>CAVSRB010000003.1:0-1149506 GCA_963730305.1 uncultured Alphaproteobacteria bacterium | reverse complement strand
GCAGGAGAGATCTTCTCTAATTGCGTCATAGTAGAAGGTCAGGCTTCCGTCGTCGTCGAACAATGGCCATTCAGGAATGGCCCGTCTCGCCGCCATGGCCGGGGCGTGTCGATACCAGACCCCGAAACCCCGGCCCCAGCGACCATAGATGAACTGCCGGTCCCCGACCGTCTCGACCAGCGCCTTGTCCGTGAACGAGAAACTACGGCTATGCTCAACCAATGACATCCGGCTTCAGACCTCCCCTGTCTAAAACTGGTTCGCAGGTTAGGTGCTTGGGACGTCAAATACTCGGACGGAGGTGATCTGGCGAATGACACCAACTATAGGCTGTGCCGCGATCAATCCGTTAGTCGAGCTCTACGTCTTTGATGGTAGCGCGGCCGCGTCCCTGGGTAGCCGAGTTCAGGGCATCGCCGGTTGGACGGATATTACTGCGCCGGTGGTCATCAGCACGATCAGCCCGCGCTCGGCGCCGGTCACGTCGAGATAAGCGCGAACCTGCGCGCGGTAGTGTTCGAGCGTCTCAGCGTCGGGATCCACATCGCTCTTCCAGTCGATGACTACAGCCGGACGCCTTCGGCCGTCAAAGTCATCGCATCGGCGATGCCTGCCGTTGCGATTACTGCTCCGTCTACCGTATGCAGCGGCATAGACCGGAAACTCGGCCACAGAGCTCCGGCCGCAAGTGCTGCGATCTCCGGCAACGCAAGCGTTCGGACGATGCAGCCCGCAAGTTCCTCGGCCGATAGCCCGTCGCCGGATCGGCGACCGGAGTCCGGCCGAGGGCACGGATCAGTTCGGCCGCCCGTTCGGTAAGGGCTGCTCTGCCGCCCGCGAGTTTCGCCGGTCAGTACCTCTTCCATGAGCTTGTGCAGGATCAGCCCGCGTTCGCGGCCCCTTGAACCGAACGGCAGCGCTTCCAGCTCGCGGCGGCTCATCGTCGGCCGATCCGTCCAGATGCCAGCATCCTCCTCCGGAACACCGGTCCCAGCTGCGTTTTCGTCACGGCTGGGCGCAAGCCAGCGCAGTCGCGTCTGCTGCGCAGCGATGGCTGCCGCTTCCGCGGCGAAGCTCTCGCGCGTCTGGGCGTTGTCCAGCGCCCCGCAGCCTGCGCTGCGACGCCGGCAGGCAGATGCGAGACGTCAAGGCGCGGGAGATCGGCGAGCGACAGATCGAGCAGACCAATCCATGCCGACTTCGATGGCGTCGTGTCGAGCCGCGGCAGGACGAGCAGTTCGCGCGCGCGCGTAGCCGCGACATACCAGAGTCGAATGCGCTCGCGATCGAGCTCGGCCTTTTCTGCGTCGCGCGCTGCGTCATAGCCGTCGGGCTACACGCCGAAGACCGGGCAATAGAAGGTGTCGCTCTCGCGGTCGATGACCGCGCTATCGGGCGCCATAATGCCGGTCATGGTGTTGACGGGCATGACGATCGGCCATTCAAGGCCCTTGGCCGCGTGCATGGTGAACAGCGCGACGGCTTCTTCCTGGGCGTCGGGCCGGCCCTCGACGGCGCGGGCCTCGTCGGTCCATGCCGCGGTCATCGCCTCGGCGAAGGCGCGCAGACCGCGCACGGCGTAGCCGGTCGACAGGCTGAGATAGAGATCGACATTGGCGAGTGCCCGCTCGGCCTGGCCGCGATGGCGCTGCGAGCAGGATCGGACGAACCCGCATCACGTCCACCGCCTGCGACAGCAGGTCATGCGGCGTGGTGCTGTTGCCTCTGCCGATAGAGCGCTTGCAGCTTCTCGATGATCTCGCGCGCGAGCGGATGGGCGATCGCTGGCAGGTCCACGCCGAGGTCGAGGCGCGGAATCGCGTCCGGGCTCCTCCTCGGAGCGCGGGAGCGCCCAGACGATGTCCAGCAGCTCTTCCTCGGTGAGGCCGACCAGAGGTCCGCGCAGCAGCGCGCCGAGCGCGAGCGTGTCGCGCCGATCGGCCAGGACGCGGGTCAGCGCGATCAGATCCTGGATTTCCTGGCGGCGAAACAGACCTTTGCCGGCCTGGGTCGCCACCGGAATGCCGCGGCGCTCCAGCGCCTCTTCGTAGCGCCACAGCTCCGCTGCCGGTCGGCGCCAGCAAGGCGATGTCGCCGGGTCGGCAGGGCGCGTCTCCGCCCGCTGCGACGATCGAGGATCATTTCGCTGCCGATCAGGCGCGCGCACAGCTCGGCGACGGCTTCGGCTTCGGCGTCGCGCTGCTGTTCGGCGCTGGCTTTGCCGTTTTCGTCGGCAACGGCGACGTCGAGGGCCGCGACGCACAGGCCGTCGCCGCGATCGTCGTGGAACGGGTCGAGCGCAGTGAAGCCGGGCTGGCCGTCGGCCGACAGCACCGCCTCGAAGCGCTCGTTGACGTAGGTGAGGATCGAGGCGCAGGAGCGGAAATTGGTCGAGATCGACAGGACGCTGTCGGGATCCTGGGCGCGGAAGGCGTCGCGTGCCTGCACATAGGCGCCGACATCGGCGCCGCGGAAGCGATAGATCGCCTGCTTGGGGTCGCCGACCAGGAATAGCGCGCCGGGACGGATTTGGAACCGCGTCCAGTCGTCGTCGCCGTCGACCGGGCTCGCCGCACAGTCGCCAGAAGATCTCGGTTTGCAGGGGATCGGTGTCCTGGAACTCATCGACCAGGACATGGGCGAAGCGCTGCCCCAGCGCGCGCCGCGACATCGTCGTGGTCGCGCAGCAGATCGCGCGCGGCGAAAATCAGATCGTCGAAATCGAGCTGAGCGCTGGCGCGCTTGTGGTCGCGATAGCGTTCCAGGATCGGACGCGCCTCGTCGATCAGCGCCGCAAGAACATGGCTGGCGGCGGCTTGCAGCAGCGCAACCCAGGCCGCACAGCACGCCGCGTAGTGGCTCTCGGCCGCCGTCGTTCAGCCGGTCGCCGTCGGCCTTGGAGAGGCCGGCCTGCTTTGCCGCGGCCGCCCATTTGCCCTTTTTGCGATAGGAGAGCGAACGCGCCTGCCTTGGTGCAAAGGTCCGGGTGGGGCCGCGAGGTCAGGAGCCGGACCAGGCCCGCCGGCGTCGCGGGATCGGGACCGTCGCCAAGCGCGGTCGCCATCTCGGCCAGCCGCTCGACGATCGCCGCCGTTTCCGGCTCGGCCGCCGCCGCGCCGTCGCATGAAGTCCGCGAAATCCGCCGTAGCCTGCCGGAACGCTCGCAGATGGCCGTCAAGCGGAGACACCGGCGGCGCCGACGAGCGTGCGGCGACGGCGCAGATTCTCGGCGATCTTGTGGATCAGCGCCACGGTCTCGCCGGGGCTGTGCAGCACCATTTCGGCGAGGATGCCGCCCTGATCGCCGGACAGGCGCTCGCGCAGCCAGCCATCGACGATTTCGAGGAAGGTGAGATCGGCCTGGTTGCGATCCATGACGCCGGCGCCGGGATCGATGTCGGCCTCCGCCGGATAGGGCTTGATCAGGCGCTGGCAGAAGCCGTGGATGGTCGAGCAGGTGATTTCGTCGATCGCGGCGCTGGCGGCGGCGAGATTGTCGCGATGGGCCTGGGACAGCCCGTCGGGCAGCGCCACGCGCAGTTCGGCCGCGATCGTGCCGACCGAGAGGTCGGCGACGAACTCGCGGACACGCGGACAGCAGCTCGCTGGCGGCGAGTTCGGTGAAGGTGACGGCGGCGATGGAGCGCGGCGCGACGCCTTCGGCCAGCATCACGGCGATGCGGCCGGCCATGACGGCGGTCTTGCCCGAACCCGCGCCGGCCTCGACCAGGATCGAGCGATCATGGAGGCTGATCGCGTCGCGGCGCGCGCCGTCGTCCTTCAGCACCTTGGACACGCTGCTCATCATTCCGCCTCCCAGACCTGAGCGGCTTCGCCGAGCCGCTCCGTCGCGGCCGGCATTTTGCGTTTGCAATAGGTGGCGCTGGCGTTGGCCGGCAGGGCGAAGGCGAGGTCGTCATAGTCGCCGCCGGTATCCGGGCCAGAGCAGCGCCGCGCCGCCGGCGAGACTGGTCCTTGCCGCGCGGAGATAGCCCGTGATCTCCGCGAGCACGGCCTCGGGATCGTCGAGCTGAAGATCGACGCGGCTCGCGCGGGTAAAGCAGCGAGGCGCTGATCGCGACGTCGTCGCCGAGCAGCGCCTTGACCGCGAAGGCATAGAGGCAGCGCTGAAGCTCGCGGCCGCCGTTCAGCCGGATGTCGCCTCGCGGCGGGCGGCCGGTCTTGTAGTCGCGCACCAGCGCGCGCTTGCCGTCGCCCGAGATGTCGAGCCGGTCGATATAGCCGGCGATGTTGAAGCCCGTGTCGGGAATCGTGACCGGCGCGCTCGCATCCCAAGGCGTCTCCGCGTCGGATTTCGGCTCCGAGCCGCCGAAGGGCACCTCGCCGTAGGAGCGGGCGCCGGGCAGAACGTCATCGCCATAGGACAGGGCGCGGCCCGCCATCACGCGGGCGTCGTCGAGGGTGCGCCCCCAGATGACGGCCGGCGGAACCGGACGCTCGCTTTCCCAATCGGCGGCGACAGCTTGCGCGGCCCGGGCCACCGCCGCTTCGACGGTCTCCGCGTCGGCGGACGCAAGACCGCCTCCGGCTTCGAGATCGCGCAAAGCGCGGTCGAGAACCATGTGGACGAGATCGCCGATCGCCGAGCGCGTCGAGCACGAGCGGTTCGGCGCTGCTCTGCGGTTCGCGCCATCCGAACGCATAGACCCACACGAAGCTGAGCGGATTGCGCAGCAGGCGGCGCAGCGAACTGGCCGACTGGGTGCGGCCGAGGATGGCGAGAACGAGCGGATGATCCGCCCGCACGAGCCCGTCATGGGGGGTGATCTCGGCGCTGCCGCCAGTCGCGCCAGCAGCCCTGCGCGCTGACCGCTTGCGGATCGGCGGCGAACTCCTGCGGGCCGGGCCATCAGGCGGTCGGTTTCGCTGAAGGCGTGCGCCGGCATCGCGTTGCGGCGCAGGTAGGTTTCATCGCCATGCCCGGCGAGCAGGGGGCTGCGACCCAGGAGACGCCCGTCGCTGTCGCGCCGGGCGCGCGAGAGAACGACGTCGCCGGCCGTCGTGGCGAGGATCGTCTCGAAATCGCGGCGGTCGGCGAGATTCACCGGCAGCGGATCGAGTATCGGGGTCGGAATGATGTGGTCCGGGATCAGCCGATCCTCGGCGATCCCGCGCGGCCAGCGCGAGGAATTGAGCCCGAGCAGCCGCACGAAGCGGCGGGGCGACGCCGCGAGCGCGCTGGCCGGCATCCAGGCGACGGAGACGCACGCTTCCAGTCCGTCGTCCTGCTTCAGGGTTTCCAGCGTCGCGTCGATCGAGGCGGCGGGGCCGGCGAGCAGCGCCTTGCGCCAGATCGCGAGCGCTCGGCCCTTGAGGAAGGCTTCACCGATCTCGCTGGCGGCATCCGGTCCTTTCGCCAGCAGTTCGACCGCTGCGCGCAGCGCGGCGCGTGGTCCACGCCGTCGGGCCAGTCTTCCGGCGTCAACCGGGCCAGCAGACGGTTCCAGGCGTCGGCGTCGAGAGCGGCGCATCGGTCGGCAGGACCCGCAGCCAGCCTTCGGGCAGGGTCTCGAAAGGCCCGCTGTCCCGGCACAGCGCCGCGAGGCGCCGCAGCCGCGACTGCGACAGGCCGCGGACCACGATGTCGGCCAGCGCCGCGGCCGCCTGACCCTCGCGGGTGGTGACGGTCCGGACGCCGTGGACGAAGTGCAGGTCGATATTGGCGTCGGCGCGCAGGGCCAGGAAATGATCGTCATAGTCGGCAGGCGACGCGGTCGCGATGGCGATCTCCGAGGGCGACACGCCCGAGGCGAGCAGGCTCCGCGCCCAGCGCATCGCCTCGATGGCCTCGTGATAGGCCGTCGCGGCGCTGACGGCGCTGATCTCCGGCGTTTCCGCCGGTGCACGCACGACCGTGACGCCCGTGCCGTCCAGCCACGCGGGAACGCTCCTCGGGCCGGCCGTCCATTGCACGGGGATATGGGCGGTGAGGGCCTGGAGCAGTGGCCGCCAGCAGGGCGAAAGTTCAGTGAGACCGACGATCTCCATCGGTCCGAGCACCGCCGGCGCATGACCGATGCGGGCAGTCGCTGCGGCGACGATGTCGACAGGACGCATCATGCCGGGCGGAAGCTGGTCGAGGACAGCCGCTTCCAGGCGCGCGATGGCGTCGAGGCGCGGATGATCGGCCGCGCGCGCCGCGAGATCGATGCCCGCGCGCCAAGCCTTGTGCAGCGTATCGGCCGCCGCATCGATCATGCCCGGGAGAGCCTTGATGCTCTCCAGCTCGCCCATCGGCGTTGCGGGCAGGGCCGCCTGGATGGCGGCGCGCAGGCTCTCGTCGTCGATCGGCCGGGCGAAGCCGCCGGCAAGCCGGACGGCCGCCTGCTCGAAGGACATTATCTGAAGCCCGTGACGACCAGCACGAGCCGCGGCCAGCCGGGTCTCTCGCATGGCAAGTCGGCCATGAACGACGCAGCGTCGATCCACTTGCAACAGTGATGGCAGATCTCCCTCTATCCTGAACTCGGGTTGGCCTCCCGACGTCAGAGCATCTTCAGCTCACGCGTCGACTGGGACAGTATTTCACCGTGCCCCTCAATCATAGGCTGCGTTGATTTCGAGCAGTGCAGCATAACGATTGCTACCAAATGCAGGCTTGCTTCGAACTTGAATAGCGTAAAGCAGTTTTCCTGATTTCGGGATTCGGCGCGCTTTTCGCTTCGCACCGGGCTGCGCCGAATGAGAACTGCCCCGGTGGTGGCGCCGAAGACACGGGTATCCGAGTGGAGAAGGTTCGACCCCAGTTCCCTCCGCTCCGCCATCCTGCTTCCTAGCGGCCGAAGCCCATCAGCGAGGGCAGCCACAGGCTGATCGGCGGTGCGAGCAGCATCAGGGCCAGGCCGGCGACCATGATCAGCGCATAGGGCAGGGTGCCGCGGATGATCTCGCTCAGCGGCGCCTGGGTGATGCCGCGGATGACGAACAGGTTCATGCCCACGGGCGGCGTGATCAGCGCCAGCTCCAGGTTGATCATCAGCAGCACGCCGTACCACACCGGGTTGATGCCGAGGTCGGTGAGCACCGGGAAGATGATCGGCGTGGTCACCAGGATGATCGAGATCGTCTCCAGGAACATGCCCAGGACGAAGATCACCAGCATCACGGCGATGATGAACTCGGTCGGGCTCAGGCCCGCGCCGGCGATGGTCTCGACCACCTCGTTGGGCAGGCGCAGGATCGTGACCGCGTGGCCGAACATCGCCGCCGCGGCGACGATCATGAACAGCATCGCGCTGATCCGCACCGTGTCGTAGGCGCAGTCGTAGAGATCCTTCCAGCCGAAGTTGCGGTAGACCAGAACGGCGATCAGCAGCGCCAGGATGGCGCCGACCGCCGCCGCCTCCGACGCGGTGAAGATGCCGAAATAGATGCCGCCCAGCACCATCGGCGGCATGGCCAGCGCCCAGAACGACGTCCGGATCGCGCCCAGCGCCTCGCGCAGGCTCGCGCGCGGCGGCCGGTGCTCGCGGGTCGCCCGGGCGTTGCTGGCGACGCACCACAGGGCGAACAGGGTCGCGATGATCAGCCCGGGCAGCATGCCGGCGGCGAACAGCGCGCCGATCGAGGCCTCGGTGACGATGGCGTAGAGGATCATCGGCCCCGACGGCGGGATCAGGATGCCGAGCGTGCCGCCCGCCGCGACCACGCCGAGCGCGGCCCGGTGCGGATAGCCGTAGCGCGTCATCTGCGGGATCGCGCTGGTGCCGATGGTCAGCGCGGTCGCCGCCGACGAGCCGGAGATCGCCGAGAACACCGTGCAGGACAGCACCGTCGCCACGCCCAGCCCGCCGGGCAGGTGGCGCACCAGCGTGTGGGCGGTCTGGTAGAGATCGTCGACGATCCGGGCCCGGATCATGATGTAGGCCATGAAGGCGAACAGCGGGATCGTCGCCAGCAGGTTGATGTTGAGCTTGCCGAAGACGGTGTCGGCGATGCCGTTGACGCTGCCCTCGACCATGAACGTGATCACGGTCGCCGCGATGCCGAGCCCGGCGAAGACGGGCAGGCCGGTGAGCAGCAGCAGCACCAGCCCGCCCAGGACGAGGGCGAGCTCGATCATCCTTCCGGCCGGTCGTCGGCGGGGTAGCCGGCCAGCGCGCGGATCAGGCCGGCCAGCGCGGTGACGATCAGCATCGCCGAGCCGAGGATGATCGCGGACTGCGGGATCCACATCGGCATCTCGAGATAGCCGTCGGACAGGAGGCCCATCGTGTAGACGCCGATCACGGCATTGATGCCGTCGATCAGCAGCACCACGCCGACCGCGATGACGGCGAGCATGCTCCACACCGCGACGGCGCGCCGCCCGCGGCGGCCGAGCCGGCTGGTCATCAGGTCGACGTTGATATGGTCGCCCCGGCGCAGCGCCTCGGCGACGCCGACCATGATCAGCAGCACCACCAGATAGCCGGACAGCTCGTCGATCCAGGTGATCGGCTGGTTGAGCACGTAGCGCCAGATCACGCTGTAGCCGGTCAGCGCGGTCAGCAGCAGGACGATCGCCACGCCGACGACGACCAGCGCCCGCGCCAGCCGGCCGACCCAGCGGTCGAGGCCGCGCAGCAAAGGCCCCGCACCGGCCAACGGGTCGGGTGCGGGGCCGTCCGCTCGCTCGGAACTATCCATCGGCAGGCGGTCCGGGCGGACCTACTTGCCCATGATCTTCATCAGCTCCTTGCCGGTCGCGCCGGTCGAGCTCAGGAAGGCCTTGTCGAAGGCCGGGACCATGATCTTCTTCATGGCCGCGATCTCGGCCGGGGTATGGATGTGGACGATCATGCCCTTGGCCTTGAGCTGGCCCGGCGCCTTGGCGGCGGTGGCGTCGGAGACCTCGATCGCCCATTTCGCCAGCTTGGCGCCGGCCACGGCGAGCGCCTTCTTCTGGGTCGCGTCCAGCCCGTCGTACCATTTCGGATTGACGTAGGCGTGGAAGAACACGCTGAACAGCGGCGAGACGGTGACGTATTTCTGGACCTCGTAATACTTGCGCGAATAGGCCGCCGAGATGTCGGTCAGGCCGGCGTCGATCACGCCGGTGGCGAGCGCCTGGTAGACCTTGCTGCCCGACATCGCCGACGGCGCCGCGCCCAGCGCGCGCAACCCGCTGTCGACCAGCTTGTTGAGGCCGCGGATCTTGACGCCCTTGAAGTCGGCCGGCTTGATCAGCGGCTTGTCCTTCGAGGTGTAGGCGGACATCCGGGTGATGAACATCCAGGCGACGTTGCGCACGCCCTTCTTGAGCATGGCGGCCTCGAGGATCTTGGCGGCCTTGGAGTTCTGGAAGTTCGCGAGCTGGTCCTTGTGGACGAAGGTGTAGGGCCGGAGCGTGATGTTCATCTCCGGGATCGTCTTGCCCCACTGGAAGTTGACCGAGAAGGCGCACTCGATGTTGCCGCGCGCGACCGACGGGATGTTCTGCTTGGCGTTGCGCAGCGAGTTGGCGCCGTAGACCTCGACCTTGAGCGTGCCCTTCGACTGGGTCTCGATCTCCTTGGCCCAGCGGGCGATCAGCTTGGCGCCGTGGTGGCGCGGCGGCAGCTGGTGGCTGCAGCGCATCGTCTTCACGGCCGCTCCGGCGGCGGGGGCGGCGAGCAGGGCGGGCAGCACCGCCGCGCCGGCCAACAGGCTTGTCAGACTTCTCATCGTTTCCTCCTTGGGACTACACGTTATTGGTTGTCGTTAAAGGGTCGGGCCGCGTCGGACTGGCCCCGGCCGAAGCCGAGCGGCAGGCCCGCCTTGGCGATCGCGCCATAGAAGGTCTCGCCCGGCATCTCTTCGGCCTGGATCGTGCGCAGCTCGATCAGCTTGTCGATGTCGATCCCGGTCTCGAAACCCTTGGTCTGGCACAGGAAGGCCAAGTCCTCGAAGACGATGTTGCCGGTCGCCTTGGGCGCGGCCGGGCAGCCGCCCAGCCCGCCCAGCGAGGCGTCGATCACGGTGGCGCCCTCGTCGAGCGCGGCCGACGCGTTGGCCATGCCCAGGCCGCGGGTGTCGTGCAGGTGGACGCCGACCGGCCGGCCGGCCGACAGCGCCACGGTCTTGCGGATCATCGCGGCGACCTGGCTGGGGCCGGCGTAGCCGACCGTATCGGCGATGCTGACCATGTCGGCGCCGGCCTCGAAGCCGCGCTCGACCAGCCGGTAGACCTCGTCGGGGTCGACCGCGCCCTCGATCGAGCAGCCCAGCGCGTTGGAGATCCCGACCGCGACCACGGGCCTGTGCTCGGACGCGTCGCGCAGCCGGCAGATCTCGACGACCTCCTGCAGCGCCTCCGCGCGCGACCGGCGGACGTTGCGGCGGCTGTGCAATTCGGTCGCCGAGACGACGCAGTCGAACTGGGGCGCGCCGCTTTCCAAGGCGTCGTGGGCGGCGCGCTTGTTCAGGGTCAGGACCGAGGCGACCGCGCCGGGCCGCGCGCGCACGAACGCCACGATCTCTCGAACGTCGGCGAACTGCGGGAAATGCTGCGGTGGCAGGAAGGAGCCGCAGTCGTAATAGCGCACGCCGGCGTCGTACTCGGCGGCGATCCAGCGCGTCTTGCCCTCGGTCGAGGGATAGACCTTGGTGAGTTGCAGGCCGTCGCGCAGGCCGACCTCGCGCAGGGCGATCCGGCCGGCGGGGTAGAGCTGTTCAGGCGTCATCGTGTCGCTCCTTCAGGCCGCCGCCGCGGGGCGGGTCGCCAGCGCGGCGATCTCCTCGTCGGAATAGCCGAGGTCGCGGAACACCGCTTCGGTGTCCGCGCCGACCTTGGGCACGTCGACCGGCTCCGACAGGCTCGCGCCGTCGAACTCCATCGGCAGCGACGGGGTGCGGAACGGCCGGCCGTCGGCGCTGACCGACGGCACCAGGCCGCCCGGCCGCAGCACGTGCGGGTCGTCGTACATGTCCTGGGGCCGGTTGATCGGCGAGTAGGGCAGGTTGGCCGCGTCGAACATCGCGCACAGTGCGTCCATGTCGTGCTGGCGGATGGCCTCCGCGAAGCGCGGCAGGAACCGGCCGCGACCGTGGATCCGGTCCATCTGTTGCTGCAGGCCGGGGTCGTCGAGCAGGTCGTCGAGGCCGAACATCCGGCACGCGGCCTGCCAATGGCCGTCGGTGACCACCGCCAGGAAGACCTGCCGGCCGTCGGCGGTATCGAAGATGTCGTAGACCGGCCAGGAGAAATCGCGCTCCGGCATCGGCGGCGCGGCGACCCCTTCCAGGGCGAAGTGGACCATGTGCTGGGCGACCAGGAACAGGCAGTTCTCGAACAGGCCGACGCGCACGTCCTGGCCCTTGCCGGTCCGCTCCCGCTCCATCAGCGCCGCGAGGATGCCGATGGCGCCGTGCATCCCGCCCATGATGTCGTTGGCCGACGAGCCCATGCGCAGCGGCCGGCCGGTCGGCCCGGTCATATAGGCCATGCCGGTCATCATCTGGACGACCTCGTCGAGGGCCGGGCGGTGGGCGTAGGGTCCGCTGAGGAAACCCTTGTGGGCGGCGGTGATCAGGCGCGGATAGCGGTCGCGCAGCGCGGCGTGGTCGACGCCCATCTTCGCCAGCGTCTCGTCGCGGAAGTTCTCGACGAAGACGTCGGCGGTCTCCAGCAGCCGGTGCAGCGCGGCCTGGCCCCCGTCGCTGCGCAGGTCGAGGACGACCGACTTCTTGCCGCGATTGAACACCGGGAAGAAGGCCGAGCCCATGCCGGTCAGCGCCCGGGTCTTGTCGCCGCCCGGCGGCTCGACCTTGATCACCTCGGCGCCGAGCTGGGCCAGGTAGAGGCCGCAGGTCGGCCCCATGACCATGTGGCTGATCTCGACGACGCGGACGCCGCTGAGCGGATGGGACATGCCGGATCCTGTGATGGGAGCGGGTGCACCTCTATTCAGGCTACCCGCTATACAGCTTTCGGAAAATTAGATATTTTTGAAGCTATCGTTCGAAAATGCAGATGTCTTTGTGGAAACGCGCCAGCTTCGCTACTTCGTCGCCATCTACGAGACCGGCTCGCTGTCCGCCGCCGCGTCGGCCTGCCACGTGGCGCAGTCGGCGCTGAGCTATCAGCTCGCGCGGCTGGAGGAGCAGCTCGGCGTCGCCCTGTTCGAGCGGCGCCCGCGCGGCATGGCGCCCAGCGTCGAAGGCGACCGGTTCTACGGCCACGCCCGCCAGATCCTGAAGGCGATCGCCGATGCGGAGAGCGACCTGAAGGCGCAGGCGGCCGAGATCAGCGGGACCGTCACCGTCGGCCTGCCCTATACCGCGCTCGAGATGATCGGCCTGCCCCTGATGGAGCGGGCGCGGGAGAGCTATCCCGGCGTCCAGCTCTGGATCGCGGAGAGCCTGTCGAGCCAGGCGCTCAGCAGCCTCGTGTCCGGCGCGGTCGACCTGGCGCTGCTCTACAACCCGCCGAAGGATACGGGCATTCGGGTCGAAACGCTGTTGACCGAGACGATGCAATGTATCGGCCGGCCTGAGATCGTCGGTCACGACAAGGCCGAGATTTCGTTCACGGAGGTGGCCGCGCTGCCCCAGCTCATGTTGCGGCACGGCGACGCCGCGCGCGCGATTATCGACGATCCGAAGCTCCTGAACCGGATCGTTCAACAATCGCGGATCGAGCTCATTTCGATCAACATGCTCAAGAAGGCGCTGGTCGCCGGGCTCGGTTGCGCCGTCGGACCGCCTGCGACGGTTCAGACGGTTCTGCGCGACGAGGTGCTCGTAACCCGGCCGATCGTCGACCCGGTGATCACGCGACGCCTGTGCCTGGCGCGGTTGACGACGCAGAAATCGAGCCGCGTTTTCGAAGCGATCGCGGAGTTGTTGCGCGGGCTGGTCCGTGACGCCGTGGACGGCGGGCGATGGGAAGCGACGCTCGCCTAGCAGGGGCTATGCAAGGCGCGATTGGTGTGTGTCCCATCGGTTTGTTTGCCGAAGGGTCGTTCCCAATGCGCCGGAAAACGAAAGCGGTAAGGTCGGTGCGCCGCGGCACGATCCGGGTCGACGACGAGCCGTCCGGCCGCGTCGAAACGCGGCCGGATAACGGCCCGAAAACAGGCGGATCGAGTTTTCGACGAGGTTGATCGCCGGCATAAAACGACGGAGCAAACGCTCCGCCCGCGTCGCTGCAAGGATCGCGGCGATCAGCTATCTGGAAGGACGACGTTCACCAACGCGTCGCTATCCCGGCGGCCGGTCGGGATCAGCTTTCCGACTGGGCCCGCTCGATGATGACGCGCCCGCGGCCGCGCCGTACGAGATAGCCGCCACGCGGAATCGAGAGCTTCTTCTTCTCGATCAGCGGCTGCAGCGCGTCCTTGATAAGGGCGGCATTCTTGTCGGTCGCTTCCGGCGCTTCCTGCTGCTTCAGCTCGAGCCATTTCGCGAACGCCTCGTGGGCAATGTCGTCGCCGATGGACTTGCGCAGCGCGTTCAGCTTCCGGATTTCACCCTTGGTGAGTTCCTTCAGGTCGGGAATTTTCTTGGCCAACTTCAGTTTGCTCCTGGAGAGATTAAATCGGTAGCGGACTACACAGTAAAAGACGTTAACATAAAATAAATGGCTCCAAAATGGTTTTTCGAATTCCGTTGTTCTAATATTGTATTGTGCGAACTATCGCCGAACCGTTGGATAGTACATCCAGTAGTTGATTTGCGCCGATCTTTTTCCGGCGCGCGCAGAATGTTGTCTTTGCACCTTGTTTCGCTAACCCGTTGAGGGCGGTGACTATTTCGTGGGAAGCGGGTAATCCCGCGCGTTTCGTCGTGGTCGCGTGCCCGAAATTGCGGGCGCGCCGGATCGGCTAAATGAATGACCGCGGCATTGTGGACAAGTCACGGTGCCGGCGCCGGCCGATCCCAAAGGCGACCGCGAAAGCGCATTACCCATTTTGGCCAAAGCCGATCTGTTTTATGCGAAGGCGCTTGCCGGCGCGCTAGATACTCAGTCCGAAAATTTCAGCGGCGTTTCCGCCGACGATCTTCGCCTTGTCGTTCTCGGCGATGTCCAGCGCCTGCACATGGCCGTCGTCCGCGCCGATGAACGGATCGTCGGAGCCCCACAAGAGACGGTCGGGGCCGACGATCTCGAGCGCCATGCGCAGCGCCGGGCCGTAGAAGGAACAGGTGTCGTAGTAGAGGTTGCGGGCGTATTCGCTGGGCAGCTTGCTGATCTTCTCGCGGCAATCCGGGAACAGCCGGTAGCCGTTGTCCAGCCGTTCCAGGATCGTCAACAGCGCGCCGCCGGTATGGGCGACGATATAGGGGAAGTTCGGATAGCGCTCGAACACCCCGGCATAGATCATCCGTGTCAGCGCGAGCGTTGTGTCGAACACGAAGCCGACCCGCAGCGGCAGCTCGAACGCGTCCATGCCCGCCGTGTTGACCGGGAACATCGGGTGTTCGAATACCGGCAGGCGCAGTTCATCGATCCGGGCCCAGACCGGCTCCAATACCGGGTCGTCGAGCGTCGTCCCGCCGATGTTGGAGCCGACGGCGACGCCGGCGAGCCCGAGCTCGCCGGACATGCGCTCCAGCTCGGCCAGGGCGTCTTCGGCCCGGCCGCCCCACGGCAGCGTGCCGATGCCGCCGAAGCGGTCGGGGTGGGCACGCACCACCCGCGCGGTCGCGTCGTTGATGTGCCGGGCCGCCGCGACCTGCTCGGCACCGTGCCACTCGTATACGCTCGGCGTGCTCAGCGAGAGCAGGCGGACGTCGATCCCGGCGGCGTCCATCCGGCGCAGCCGGTCGTCGATGTCGAACATCTCGTCGCGGTACCACAGATAGGTCGCGTTGCCCTCGCGCAGCAGGGTCTGCCCGCGGTCGCCGGCCTTCGCGGTCAGGCCCTTGAGTGCGACCAGGGCCTCGACGTAGTCGCGGTCGAGGATGTGCGAATGGACGTCGATCTTCATGGCCGGCCCGTGGTCGCGGCCGCGTCGCGTCCCTGCAGCCAGGCGACGGCGATGCCGGCGATCGGGGCCGGGACCAGCCAGAGCAGCGCCTGGACCACCAGGGAGACAGAGGCGAAGCGGGCGGCGATCTCGGCCGGCACCTTGCTGGCCGGCGCCGGCGCGTCGGGCGCGCCGATCAGATGGGGCAGCGCGATCAGGGCGAGCCCGGCCGCGATCCAGAGCACGCCCCGGCCGAGGCCGATCGCGGCCAGGCCGGCTGCCGTCGCAACGGCCGTGCCGATCCACCAGAGCTGGCGGGCGCCGAGGTCGGCAACGGCCGAGCCCGGCAGCTCGGGCGCCATGCCGAAGGCCGGCGCCAGTCCGGTGGCGAAGAAGCCGGCCATCGCCCAGGGGATGACGCTACGCCCCGTGATCTCGCGGCCGGTCGCCAGCATCGCGCTCAGCAGCAGGAGCGCATAGCCGGTGGCGACCGCAACCGTGGCGCCGGAGGCCGTCAGCAGGCGTGACAGGTCGTACCCGCCGGCCGCGGTGTGAGCGTGGCCCGCGGCCAGGACGACCCGGACCGTATCCAGCGCCCGCGCGGTTTCGAAGGATTCGGCCTGGAGGATCAGCGGCGTGGCGGCGACCGCTTGTATCGCTGCAACGAGGACGCCGCCGAGGATCCCGCCGACGAGCCCGCCCGCCAGGACGCGTGCCAGCACGGCGCGTCAGTGGCAGGGGAAGGAGAGGGTGTGCCGGGAGTCGTGCGCGGCGTTGTGCAGCGCCTG
Source organism: uncultured Alphaproteobacteria bacterium (assembly GCA_963730305.1). Taxonomy (GTDB): domain Bacteria; phylum Pseudomonadota; class Alphaproteobacteria; order Bin65; family Bin65; genus CAMYMQ01. The sequence continues at coordinate 1,133,827 of CAVSRB010000003.1, read as the reverse complement.
CGGTTGGGCGAAGCCGGCGACGAAGACCAGCGCGACGCCCAGACCGGCCAGCACGGCAACCGTGACGAGACGCGATGCCTTCGGCTGGGAACGGGCTTGGGAGATCGTGTGTGCCGTCATGCTCCGATCCTCTCGCTGAACGCCGCCGACCCGCGGCGTCGGGAGATGGCGTGTCCATGCAATTATCGCCGGGCGCCTTGCACTGTCAATGAAGCTGCGGAGGCTGGACACCCTGCTTCGTCTGCACTAGCCTTTGCTTAGATAACTAATTAACAAAATCGCGCCGTGATAATGCGGCGCGAGGCAGCCGGGCCGCCGCGAGGCGCCACGGCGCTGATGAAGGGGAGTGGCCTGAAGCCTACCTGCACATGTTCTGCTTCGAGCTAGTCGCGGTGGATACGCTCGTCCGGGCGTGACCGATCGCGATCCGTATCCCGACGCCGGCCGGCATCGGGTATAGTTCCGGGCGGGTGCGCACGCACCCCAAGAGACAAGAGGAGGAAACCATGGGAATAGCACGTAGATTTGCCGGCGCGGGTCTCCGCGTGCTCGGCGCCGCCGGTGTGGCGGTGTCGCTGGCGGCCGGCGCCGCCAATGCCGCCGACACCATCAAGATCGGCGTCATTACCGACAAGACGGGCACCGCCCGCTTCTACGCCGAGCCGGTGCTGCAGGGCATCAAGCTGGCGGCGAAGATCGCGAACGCCAACGGCGGCGTACTCGGCAAGAAGATCGAGCTCGTGATCGAGGACGACGGCAACAAGCCGGACGTCTCGGCCTCGAAGGCGCAGAAGCTGATCGACGAGGGCGTGGTTGCGATCATCAGCAACTCGAGCTCGACCGCGACCCTGCAGGCGGAAAACACGACGATCAAGACGCTGACCCCGCAGGTCACCCACAACGGCAGCGACACGCTGACCAAGAAGATCGACAACAAGTGCTTCTTCCAGATCGGCCCGCTCGGCTCGATCCAGATCAACACGCTGATGGCCTATGCCCGGTCGAAGCACTTCAAGCGGGTCGCGTTGGTCACCGACAACACGGGACTGGGGCAAATCCTCGCCAAGTACTTCAAGTACGGCCTGGTCAAGTCGGGCGTTAAGGTCGCGGTGGAGCAGGTCTTCCCCGCCGGCTCGAAGTCGGTCCTGCCGCAGATGCAGAAGGTCCGCGCGGCGAAGACCGACGCGATTTTCGTCGCCGGCGTCCTCGCCCGCGAGAACACGCTGTTCTTCCGGGCCTACCACCAGCTCGGCTTGAAGCAGCCGATCCTCGGCTCCTTCAACCTTTCGATCCCGGCCTTCCTGCGGACCGCCAAGGGGCTGATGGAAGGCGTCGCCTTCATCGACGCGGTGGATCCGACCAAGCCGGAGGCGGCGGCCTATTACAAGGCCTACAAGAAGGAGTACGGCAAGAAGGCCTTTTCGCTGCCCGCCTACGGTTGGGACGACATGAACTTCGTCATCCAGGCGATCAAGCGCGCCGGCTCGACCGACAAGGCCAAGCTCTGCGCGGCGTTGCAGGCGTCGACGGGGTGGGTCGGGGCGCTCGGTGCGAAGGGCGCGCCCTACGACTTCTCCAAGGGCCGCGCGGGCTTCAACCCGCAGGGCGCCGTCGTCCGGATCGTCAAGAACAACAAGCACGGGCCGGTCGTCTGGAGCGGCACGAAATAGCCTGATCTCAGGGGCCGGCTGGCATCGTTCCGGCCGGTCCCGCCCCTTCTGATCCTATCGCCGCCAGGCCGGCGCGGCGGACTCGCGAGAGTCCAGGCGGCGCCTGCCAGACACCAGACCTCCACGCATGTCCGACCTCCTCGAACTCCTCGTCAGCTCAGTGGCCACGGGTTGCCTCTACGGCCTCGTCGCACTTGCCTATCAGCTCGTGCTGCGGCCGACCGGCGTGGTCAATTTCGCCTCGGGCGAATGGGCGATGATGGGGGCGTTCGCCGCCTATCTGCTGGCGAGCTCGCTGGGGCTGCCGTCGATCGTCGCGATCCCGGGAGCGGCGCTGGCGCTCGCCGTGATCGGCTGGGCGACCGAATGGCTCACCGTGCGGCCCCTGGTCGAACGGGGGGCGAGCCACCTCGCGCCGATCCTGGCGCTGCTCGGCATGCTGGTCGTCTATCACCAGTCGATGCTGCTGGCGTTCGGCGCCGACCAATACGTTCTCGACGGGCCGTTCGGCTTCAACCGGGTCGAGCTCGGGCCGTTCGCCGGCTCGTCGCAGAGCTTCTTCATCATCGTCATGACCGTCGCCATCTTCGTCGCGGTCTGGCTGTTCTTCGAGCGCACGGTCTGGGGCAAGAGCTTCGAGGCGGTGGCGATCAACCGGCGGGCCGCCGCGCTGATGGGCATCAACCTGCGCCGAGTGATGTCGCTTTCCTTCGCCGGCGGCGCGGCGGTCGCGGCCATGGCCGGGCTGCTCGACGGGCCGCGCGGCTCGGTCGAGGTCAACACGGCGCTGCCCTATGCGGTGCAGGGCTTCTCGGCACTGATCATCGGCGGCAGCAACCGGGTCGAGGGCGCGCTGCTCGGGGGCATCATCCTGGCCGTCGCCGAAGACCTCACCCGGCGCTACGTCCCGATCCCGTCCGGGCTCGCACAGGGGGTGACGCCGGTGCTGCTGATCGCCTTCCTGCTGGTCCGGCCGACCGGGCTGCTGCGCGCCAAGGAGGCCGGCTGATGGTCGCGCTGCTGCGATGGTTCGGCGGGGCGGCGGTCCTGTGCGTGATCCCGTTCCTGCTCCAGCCCTACGAGCTCGACCTCTACCGCAAGCTCATGTTCTGGGTGGCGCTGGCGCTCAGCTACAACTTCCTGTTCGGCATCGCCGGGCAGATGGCGCTGTCGCACTTCGCTTTCGCCGGGATCGGCGCCTACGCCGTCGTCATCCTGATGACCCAGGCCGGTCTGCCGCTCGGGGTCGCGATCCTGCTCGCACTCGCGCTCGCGGCGGTGCTCGCCTACATCGTCTCCTTCGCCGCGACCCGGCTCGAAGGCTTCTACCTCGCGCTGGCGACGCTCGCCTTCGCGGAGTTGCTGATCGTCGTGCTCAACGAGGGCGGCGCGCTGACCGGCGGCATGACCGGGCTGACCAGCTACAGGCTGCCGCCGATCTTCGGGACGACCATCGACGGTGCGTGGAAGGCGATCATCATGGTCGTCGTCTTGCTGGGGACGCTGTGGATGCTGCTGCGGATCGATCGCTCCTGGTTCGGCCGCGCCTGCCGCGCGATCCGCGACAACAGCGAGGCCGCGGCGGCGATGGGCGTCGACGTTGCCCGCACCAAGATCATCGCCTTCACCGGCACCAGCGTGATGGCCGCCGCGGCGGGCATGGTCTACGCCTTCTTCGACAACACCGTGAACCCGCCGGTGTTCGGCATCGACAACGCGATCCTGCTCCTGTTCGTGGTCATCGTCGGCGGCAGCGGCAGCCATCTCGGCGCCGTCATCGGCACCGTCCTGCTCAAGCTGTCGCAGGACTTCCTCGAACCGATCGTCGGCGAGTACCACGCGCTCGGCTTCGGCATCATCGTCGTCGTCGCCATCCTGATCCAGCCCAAGGGCCTGGTCGGCATGTGGGATCAGTTCCGCGCCCGCCGGGCGGCGGCGCGGCGCAAGGCGTCGCCATGACCGGGACGACGCCATGACCGGGACGACGCCCCTGCTCGAGGTCAGCGGGCTGACCAAGCGCTTCGGCGGCCTCACCGCCGTCGACGGCCTCGACTTCGACATGCAGGCCGGCGAGGTGCTCGGGCTGATCGGCCCCAACGGTGCGGGCAAGAGCACGACCTTCAACCTGATCTCGGGCACCTATCCGGCGAGCGAGGGCGCGATGCGGCTCGACGGCGAGGACATCCTCGGCCTGCCGCCCCACCGCATCGCTGCGCGCGGGATCATGCGCACCTTCCAGCACAACATGCCGTTCGAGGGCATGTCGGTCGCCGACAACGTCATGGTCGGCGCCCAGACCACCTTGCGGGCGGGGCTGGGCAAGGTGCTGCTCGGCACGGCGTCGGCCAAGGCGGAGGAGAAGGCCGTCCGCGCCCGGGCGAGCGAGCTGATCGACTTCGTCGGCCTGTCGGACGAGCGCGACACCGACGTGACCTCGCTGTCCTTCGGCCAGGGCCGGCTGCTCGAGACGGCGCGGGCGCTCGCCGGCGAGCCGCGCATCATCCTGTTCGACGAGCCCGCGGCCGGCCTGACGCCGAGCGAGTGCGACCGGCTGGGCGAGATCATCCGTGGCATCGCCGAACGCGGCATCGCGGTGCTGCTGATCGAGCACGACATGCGCTTCCTGCTGCCGCTGGCCGACCGGGTGATCGTGCTCAACTTCGGCCGCAAGATCGCCGACGGCACGTCTGCGTCGATCCGCAGCGACCCGGCGGTGATCGGCGCCTATCTGGGCGAGGCCGGCGGCGTCGGCGCCGGCCCTGCTGCCAATGGCGGAGGCGGCGATGATTGAGGTCGCCGGGCTCACGGCCGGCTACGGCGCGGTCGAGGTCATCCACGGCGTCGACCTGACGGTCGAGACCGGCGAGACGGTGGCGCTGCTCGGCCCCAACGGCGCCGGCAAGTCGACCCTGCTCGCCGCGATGACCGGGACGATCCGGCGGCGCGGCGGCAAGGTCATGCATGACGGGGTCGATCTCGGCCGGCTCGACAGCCATCGCATCGTCGCCGCCGGCCTGCGCCTGGTGCCCGAGGGGCGGCTGATCTTCGGGCCGCTCTCGGTGCGCGACAACCTGCGCCTGGGCGCGCTCAAGCTGCGCCGCGGCGACGGGCGTTCGGTCGACGAGCGGTTCGAATACGTCTATTCGCTGTTCCCCCGCCTGAAGGAGCGGGCCGGGCAGCTCGCCGGCACCCTGTCGGGCGGCGAGCAGCAGATGGTCGCGATCGGCCGGGCGTTGATGTCGGCGCCGCGCGCGCTGCTGCTCGACGAGCCGTTCCTCGGCCTCGCCCCGATCATCGTGTCGGAGATCCAGAACGCGCTCGCGTCGCTGAAGCAGGAGGGGCTGACCATCCTGCTGGTCGAGCAGAAGCTCGACATCGCCCTGTCCTTCGCCAGTCGCGCCTACGTCATGATCAAGGGGAACATCGCGCTGGCCGAGACGTCGGACGCGCTGCTCAAGCGCGAAAACCTGGGCACGCTCTACTTCGACCTCGCGACCGACGGCTGAGCCGGCGCGCTCGCGGCGGGGCTCAGCCCGCCACCGGGCTCGACAGAAGCCACAGGCCGAACAGGGTGTAGAGCACCATCACCGCCGCGAGCGGGATCTGGCCGATGATCGCCGCGCGATAGCCGGTCGCCCGGCGCGCCGCGATCAGGTGGGCGAGCGTGATGCCGAGCACGTGGCCGAACACGATCGCCACCGTCTGTGCGTTCCAGATCGCCCGAGCCCCCTCGTAGGTGTTGAGGAAGGACGTCGTCACCTGGTCGCGGTGGATGCCCAGCAGATCGAGGCCGGTGTCGAACGGGTCCGACGCCGCCGCGAGCGCGTACTGGCCGTCGACCATCAGCGCGGTCAGGTAGTGGGAGAAGTGGTAGACCAGCGAGATCGGGATGATCGAGAAGACCAGCGCGCCCATCAGGGTGCCGAAGGCGACGGTCCGCCCCGACAGGAACCAGCCCAGCCAGACCGCGCCGAGGTAGGCGGTCGCCAGCACCGCCCACATCATCAGGATGCCCGCCGTGTTGGTGACGAACATCGCCGACCGCCCCGGGAAGGCGAGCGGGTTGATGCCGTTCTGGGCGAGCCACCAGAAGGTCTCGTCGAGGCCGTCGAACGACACCGTCGCCAGGGTGACCAGGACGAACAGCACGCCGCTGACCGGCAGCGGGTCGCGGTCGATCAGCGCGGCGCCGGGGATGGCGAGCGACAGCCGCCGCCGTGCCGGGTCCGCCGGGTCGGCCGGCTCCCAGATCAAGGGCGACAGGCGGCCGATGAAGCCGAAGAAGACGCTGAACGGCTCGGCCCGTTCCAGCCACGTCTCGCCGAACAGGATCGTGCCGCCGAAGGCGATCGCCCAGTACACCGCCGCGATGGTGGCGAGGCGCGCCGGGTCGTTGGGCGAGAGGTCGACCAGCTCGAGCCAGGCGAAGCCGAGGAAGAAGATGACGGCGGGCCAGTAGCCGAGCCACCGCGGATAGGCGAGCGACGGCGCCGCGCCGGCCCGCCCGACCAGCCGCATCAGCACGCGGTAGGGGCCGACCCACGGGTTCACGTAGGCCCAGACGTTGCCGATCACCGCGGTGAGCAGGGTGAAGCCCACCCACCACAGGGTCCAGATCGTCAGCGGCAGCGGGTTGGCGAGCGGGTCCGTGCTGCCGGTGAAGCCGATCACGATCAGCGCCGCGAAGATCGCGGCGAACAGCAGGCTGGTCGGCACCGGGCTCGGCGGCCTGAGCGTGAGCAGCCGCGCCCGCGCCGCACCCAGCGCCTCGCTGCGTCGCTGCGGCAGGAAGGCGAGCACGAGAAACGAGGCGGCGACGGCGATCGCGCCGCCGATCAGGTAGTAGTGGGTTGGCAGCAGCATGACGAAGGCGTGCGAGCCGCTGTGCGCCCGCGCCGGGGTGGCTGCCAGCGTGGCGGCCGCGCCGAGCGCCGGCGCGGCGAGCCGGCGCGCGGTCGCGACCACGCCGCCGCCCGTCCGACCGATGCCGTCCCCCCTCACGCCCATTCCGTCACGCCCATTCCCTCACGCCGATTCCCTCACTGTCTTCCGTGCCGCGCCGGCCATTGATCCCGCCGTCCGCCCCGCCTATCGTTTCGTCAACGACCCAGACAGGCAATCGGACTTCCGTCATGGCCGCCAATAAAACAGACGATACCGTCCTCGTCGTCGTCGACGTCCAGAACGATTTCTGCCCCGGCGGAGCGCTGGCCGTCGCCGACGGCGACGCCGTGGTGCCGCTGGTCAACCAGTTGATCCGGCGCTACGACCACGTCGTGATGACCCAGGACTGGCACCCGCCCGGCCATTCCAGCTTCGCGTCGACCCACGAGGGCCAGGAGCCCTTCGGCAGCATCGAGATGGACTACGGGCCGCAGACCCTGTGGCCGGACCATTGCGTCCAGGGCACGCGGGGCGCCGACTTCCATCCCGACCTCGACTGGACCAAGGCGGAGCTGGTCATCCGCAAGGGCTTCCGTCCCGCGCTCGACAGCTACTCCGCCTTCTTCGAGAACGACCGGCACACGCCGACCGGGCTCGGCGGCTACCTGCGCGAACGCGGGTTGGACAAGGTCGTGCTGGTCGGTCTCGCCACCGATTTCTGCGTCGGTTATTCGGCGCTCGACGCCGCCCATCTCGAGTTCGAGACGACGGTGCTGATGGACGCCTGCCGGGCGATCGACCTGGACGGCTCGCTCGCGGCTTCGGTGGCGGAGATGCGCGACGCGGGCGTCGTCCTGACCGAGGCTGCCGCGCTGGCGGCTTAGCAGCCGGCCCACCGGCCTCAGTGCCCGACGCCGATGTAGCGGTGGACCAGCGACGGGTCCGCGCGCAGCGTCTCGACCGGCACGGTGTCGCGGGTGCGGCCGTTCTCGATGAAGGCGACCCGGTCGGCGATCGGCAGCACGGCGTCGACCCGCTGCTCGACCAGGACGACCGCGACCCCCTGATCGCGCAGCGCCGCCGCGGCGTCGCGGATGGTCGCGATCATCGACGGCATCAGCCCCTCGGTCGGCTCGTCGAGCAGCAGCACCTTGGGCTCCAGGCACAGCGCCCGCGCCATCGCCAGCATCTGCTGCTCGCCGCCGCTGAGCGTGCCCGAGCGCTGCCGCTTGCGCTCGCGCAGCACCGGGAACATGTCGAGCGCCCGCTCCAGCGTCTCCGGCACCGCGCTTGCGCGCCATCAGGCCGATCTCCAGGTTCTCGGCGACGGTCAGCTCGGCGAACAGGCGCCGGCCCTGGGGCACGTAGGCGATGCCCTGGCGCGGCACATGGTGGGCGGGCAGCCTGGTCAGGTCGACGCCGTCGAGGACGACGCTGCCCGAGCGCGGCTTGAGCAGCCCCATGATCGCCTTCAACGCGGTGGTCTTGCCGGCGCCGTTGCGGCCGAGCAGGCACAGCACCTCGCCGGCCTCGACCGAGAAGGACAGGGCGCGCAGTACCTGGACGTTGCCGTAGAAGCAGTCGATGTCGCGGACCTCGAGCATCAGGCCCCCAGATAGGCTTCCTGGACCCGGGCGTCGGCGCTGATCTCCGCCGGCGTGCCCTCGGCCAGGATGCCGCCGTTGTTGAACACGGTGATCCGCTCGGCCAGCGCCATCACCACGTCCATGTTGTGCTCGATCAGCAGGATGGTCGCGCGCTCGGCGATCGACCGGGTCAGGGCGCAGAAGTTCTCGATCTCGTGGTCGGACAGGCCCTGGGTCGGCTCGTCGAGGATCAGCAGCTTGGGCGTCAGCGCCAGCCCCATCGCGACCTCGAGCAGCCGCTGGTGGCCGTAGGCGAGCGTCGCCGCCTTGGTCTCCGCGCGGTCGGCGAGGCCGACCTGCGTCAGGGCCGCGTCGATGCGCCGGTCCATATCGTCGGCATCGAGGCGGAAGAAGGTGCCGCGCTCGCGCTGCAGGCTGTTCTGGACCGCCAGCGCGACGTTCTCGAACACGGTCAGGTTGCCGAAGATCGAGGTGATCTGGAAGGTATAGGCGATGCCGAGCGCGACCCGGCGATAGGGCGGCAGCGCCGAGATGTCCCGGTCCTCGAACAGGATCGTGCCCTCCGACGGCGCGATGCGGCCGCAGACCAGGCTGACGAAGGTGGTCTTGCCGGCGCCGTTGGGCCCGATGATCGCGCGGATCTGGCCGGCCGGCAGGTCGAAGTCGACGTCGCCGACCGCGCGCAGGCCGCCGAAGTAGCGGGACAGGCCGCGGGTCGACAACAGCGTCACGGCAGCCACGGCAGCTTGCGGTCGCGCAGGGTGCCGAGCAGGCCGCCCGGGGCGAACAGGATCAGCACGACCAGGGCCACGCCGAAGACCAGCAGGTAAGCCGAGGTGTACTCGCTGGCGACGTCCTTGAGGTAGAACATCAACAGCGTCCCGACGATCGGCCCCAGCACCGTGCCGGCACCGCCCATCAGCACCCAGAGCAACGGCAGGATCGAATACTCGATCGAGGCGAAGGTCGCGCCGACGTAGGCGAACAGCAGCGCGTAGGCCGCCCCCGCCGCGGCGCAGATCGTGCCCGACAGGACCAGCGCGGTCAGCTTGTAGCGGAAGGTGTCGTAGCCGAGCATCCGCGACCGCTCCTCGTTCTCGCGGATCGCGACCAGCACCCGGCCGACCGGCGACCGTACCAGCAGGATGCAGCCGACCACGCAGACGGCGAGCAGGACGAACGCCAGGTTGTAGCGGACGGTGGGGTCGACCAGGTTGAGGCTGAAGCCGAACAGGTCGGCCTGTCGGATCGCGCCCTTGAGCGTGAAGCCCTCGTCGCCGCGGGTGTATTCGCCGAAATAGAGCACCAGCAGATAGACGGCCTGGGCGAACATCATGGTCACGATCATGAAGGCGACGCCGGCGGTGCGCAGCACGATCACGCCGATCGCCGCCGAGAACACGAAGCCGACGGCGACGCCGATGATGAAGGCCTCGGGCGCGCCGACGGCGAACTGGCTCGCCGCCAGCCCGGCGCCGTAGAGCCCGGCGGCGAAGAACATGGCGTGGCCGAGGCTGAGCAGGCCGGTGTAGCCGAACAGGACGTTGTAGCCGACGGCGAAGGTCGCCAGCACCATGATCCGGGTCAGCGCCAGGTGGTGGTAGGTGCCGACCGCGAACTGGGCCAGGAACAGCAGCGCGAGCACGCCGCCGTGCGAGATCAGGATGCCGGTCGAGCCCCCGGCGCATCGTCATCGCGCCGTCTGCCCGAACAGGCCCTGGGGCCGCCACACCAGCACCATCGCGACCAGCAGGGTGGCGATGATCTTGGCCAGGGTCGGCGACATGAACACCGAGATGATGCCGTCGCTCATGCCGATGATCACCGCGGCGAGCACCGTGCCCTTGATGCTGCCGAGCCCGCCGATGATGACGACGATGAACGACAGCAGAGCGGGTCGCTGCCCATCAGGTAATAGGCCTGCTGGATCGGCACGATCAGCACCGCGGCGACCGCGGCGAGCATGGCGCCGACCGCGAAGACGGTGGCGTAGACCCGGTCGACCGGGATGGCGAAAGCGAGCGCCGTCTCCCGGTCGTACTGGGTCGCCCGCATCACCAGGCCGAGCCGGGTGCGGGTCAGCACGAACCAGGTCGCCAGCAGCAACACGATCGCGGCGCCGACGACGACCAGCTTGTAGCCGGAATAGCCGAACCAGGGGAAGACGATGCGAAAGCTGATCGGCGCCTGGACCGGCCGGGCGTCGGGGCCGTAGCCGATCAGCGCGAGCTGCTGGATGATGTAGAGCAGCCCGATGGTGGCGACGATGGTGGCCTCGGGATTGTAGTTGAGGCGCTTGAGCACGAGCCGCTCGGCGATCAGGGCGATGCCGCCGACCAAGAGCGGGCTGATCACCAGCGCCGCGAGGAAGCCCAGCAGCGGATAGCCCGAGATCAGGCTGGTGCACCACCAGGCGAAGACCGCGCCGAGCATGAAGAACTCGCCGTGGGCGACGTTGACGATCCGCATCACGCCGAACACCAGCGACAGCCCGACGGCGGTCAGCGCGAGCACGGCGGCGGTAACGGTTCCTTCGAGGAACGCCAGGAACAGATAGGGCCCGAAGTCCACGGGAGCGCTGACCTCGTCGTTCGGATCGTCTCGACCCGGGGGCGCGGCGTGCCGCCGCTATCGTGGGAAGGAGGGGAGGCCCGCTGCGGTCGCGCGGGCCTCCCGATACGCTAGAGCGGCATCTTGGTGTAGTCGGCCTCCGGCGCGTACAGGCCGTCCTCGATCGAGGTGCGGTGTACGACCTTGAGCTTGCCGCCGGTCACCTGGGAGATGTTCTGGTGGCCGAAGGACTGGTGGATCTTGCCGTTGAAGATCTTCTTGCCCTGCGGGTGCTCCATGCCTTCGTTGAAGACCTTGAGCGCCTCGGTCGCCTCGACCAGGGCCTTCTTGTCCTTCATCGTGGCGGACTTGTAGCCGCTCGCCTCGATCGCCTGCTTGATGACGTAAAGCGTCTCCCAGCAGCCGAACATGTGCGAGTAGGTCGAGATGTCCTTGGAATCGCTGACGCTGGCGCCGTTGTTATCGACGCCGACCTTGCTGCGGTAGAACTTGTCGGCCGCGGTCTGGTTGGCCTGGGCGTAGCGCGGATCGGCCTCCCAGAAATAGGTGCCTTCCAGGAACTCGAGGCCGGGGCTCTTCATGCTGACCGCCTCGAGCGAGTCGATGAAGCCGAAGATCTTCGGCCGCTTCGCGCCGAAATGTTCGCCCATCTCCTTGACGAAGGTGAGCACCGCGGGGCCGACCATCACGTGGTAGAGGACATCGGTCGAGGACGGGATCTTCGGGAAGTAGCGGGTGAACGACTTCTCGGTCGGCGGGATCGGGATGAGCTTGACCACCTCGCCGCCCTGCTTCTTGATCGCCGCCGAGAAATAGTCGCGGTGATCGTGGCCGAACGCGAAGTCCGGATAGATCATCGTGACCTTCTTGCCCAGGTTGCTCGCGATCCAGGGCGCCATCGAGATGACCTGCGACTTCACGTCGGTGATGCCCGGCTGGAAGACGTAGCGGTTGAGCTTGCCCGAGGCGACGTGGTGGCCTTCGCTGACCACGAAATAGGGCATCTTGAGCTCACCCGCGCGCGGGGCCGAGCCGATGACGACGTGGCTGAACAGGGTGCCGAACACGACGTCGACCTTGTGCTGGGTGGCGAATTTCTCGACCACCTCGGCGCCGCGCTTGGGATCGGTGCCGTCGTCCTCGGCGATCAGCTCGATCTTGCGGCCGGCGATGCCGCCCTTCTCGTTGATCAGCTTGACCGCGGCGTTGGTGGTGCGCTCGTACCAGCGCCCGTAGGCGGCGCCGATGCCGGTGCGGTGGACCTGGAAGCCGATCTTGATCGGCGCCGAGGTCGCGGCCTGCGCGTAGCGGACGAAGCCGGGCGTGGCTGCCGCGGCCATGCCCGCGGCGCCGAGGCCCTGCAAGGCGGTACGGCGGCTGACTTTCTTGCCCGCTGCGACGGGCCGGTGCTTCCCAGAGTGACCCATTGTGTGTCTCCTTTTTTTTCGTCTCGGCCCGCGTCGCGGTTAGCCCGCGTCGTCGGACCCACCCTCGCTGGAATTCTTTGTACACAAACAATCCCTGGCACATTTGAGCATATTGATGCGCCCGCGAAAAGAGAGCCAGTCCCCGGCTGCACCGAATTCGCCGGGTGCGCGCGGGCGCGTGCCGGCATGGCGGGGCGGACGCCGGGACCCGAGGCCACCCGCGCCGACCGGCTCGGTCCGGCCGCTGACCTGCTGCGTCGCACAATGCCGGGCAACTCTAAATTGTATTCATTTTCGCGGAAATTATTGCGATTTCATTGACTCCGGGGCTCGAATGTATACAGGATTGGCAAAATAAGAACGTGCCGAAAGCCAATCCCAACGGAGGGTCACAAGCAATGTGGAGATCAGAATCGGTCAGGACCGTGGGTCTGCGGGCCAGAAACCTCGCGCTTCTCGCAGGCGCGGCGGCGGCGGTTGTTGCACTGCCGTCGGCGGTCAGCCCGGTCCGCGCGGCGAACGACATCGTCATCGGCTCCAAGGAGCCGGGCTCGTCCTTCTATACCTATGCCGCCGCGATCGCCGACGTCCTCACGAAGAACACCAAGAAGACCGGCAAGGTGCTGTCGGTCGCCGGCGCCGGCGTGTGGCTGCCGATGATGGAGAACAAGGAGGCCGACATCGGCCTCGTCTCGCACTACCAGGGCTGGCTCGCCTGGAAGGGCCGCAAGCCGTTCCCGAAGGCCTACGACGTCCGGCTCGTGCTCGTCGGCGGCGGCTTCAACGTCGGCCTCTACGTCCGCAACGATTCCTCGGTCAAGTCGCGCAAGGACATCAAGGGCCTGCGCGTCGGCTGCAAGTATTCGGGCTCGCCGGCGATCCAGGTCTACGCCACGGCGGAGATCGCCGATCCCGGCTATAGCTGGAAGGACGTCAAGTGCGTGCCGCGCACCTCGCTCTATGCCGGCCAGCGCGACGACGTGAAGGAGAAGCGGCTCGACGTCTTCTATGCGTCGGTCGGCTCGGGGGTCACCCGCGAGCTCGATTCGACCATCGGCATCCGGTTCCTCCCGGTCGACAACTCGCCGGCGGCGCTGGCGCGGATGCGTAAGGTCTATCCGGTCGTGATCTCGAAGGTGAAGGCGGGCCCTCCAGGCATTCGCAAGGATATGTGGCTCGTCCGGCTGCCCGTCTACGTGATCGCCCATACCAAGACCAGCGACGACGTCGTCTATCAGACGGTCAAGGCGCTGTGGGATCACAACGACGCGCTCAAGAAGGCCAGCAAGCGGACCAAGAGCTGGGACAAGAGCGAGTTCGCCAGCGACCAGGCGATCCTGCCCTACCATGCGGGCGCGATCCGCCTGTTCAAGGAGAAGGGCGTCTGGACCAAGGCGATGCAGGCCAACCAGGACAAGCTGCTCGGCAAGAAGTAGGCCGGGCGGTCATGGATCCGGGCCGGCCGCGGCGATACCGTCGGGGCCGGCCCCACCTGCTATGCGCCACCTGACACCTGATACCTGACACCTGATACCTGGGCGGCCCGCCCGTGCGGCGGTGCGCCTGTGGTCCTTGGCTCCAGCAACGGGACGCGAATGAGCGACGTCGAAGAGGTCGAGCGTAACCGGACGTTCAGCCGCGTGTTCGAGAGCAATCTCGTGCGCGTCTTCGCGATCCTGATATCGCTGGCCGGACTCTCCTTCGTGCTCGACGTCTCCTATTATTTCGACGTCACCTTCTATAAGGAGCAGTTCTTCGGCCTGATCTACGGCCTGGTCTTCTCGACCGGCTTCTTCCTGTTCCCGGCGACCAAGCGCAGCGTGCGCGACCGCATCCCGGTTTACGACTACGTCCTCGCCGCCTGCGGGCTCGTGGTCGGCCTCTACGTCTTCTTCTTCTACCCGCAGATCGTCGAGACCATCGGCATCGTCACGCCGACGCGGGTCGCGCTCGGCGCCGCCGCGATCCTGATCGTGCTCGAGCTGACCCGCCGGATCTTCGGCTGGCCGCTGGTCATCCTGGCGGCGATCTTCATCCTCTACGCCAAGTTCAACTATCTCCTGCCCGGTGCGCTCGGCGGCCGCGGCTCGTCGTGGGACCGGATCACGTCCTTCCTCTACCTCGACACCAACAGCATCCTCGGCCAGATCGCGGCCGTGGTGTTCGGCATGGTGTTCGCGTTCATCCTGTTCGGCCAGGTGCTGTTCGTCACCGGCGGGGCGGAATTCTTCACCGACCTCAGCATGGCGCTGATGGGCAAGCGGCGCGGCGGGCCGGCCAAGGTCGCGGTGGTCGCCAGCAGCCTGTTCGGCACGCTGTCGGGCAGCGCCAGCAGCAACGTCGTCATCACCGGCTCGATCACCATCCCGCTGATGAAGCGGATCGGCTATCCGCCGTCGGTCGCCGCGGCGGTCGAAGCGGTCGCGTCGAGCGGCGGCGGGCTGATGCCGCCGATCATGGGCGCCACCGCCTTCATCATGGCGGACTTCCTGAAGGTGCCGTACCGGGACATCGTCGTCGCGGCGCTGCTGCCGGCGCTGCTCTACTATATTTCGGTCTTCCTCCAGGTCGATCTGCTGGCGGCGAAGGCCAACCTGCGTGGCGTCGCCGCCGACCAGTTGCCCAAGCTGGGCAGGGTCCTGCTCCGCGGCTGGGTCTTCATCCTGCCGCTCGCGCTGCTGATCTACTGCCTGTTCATTATCTTCCTGAGCCCGTCCAAGTCCGCGGTCTTCGCGATCCTCGCGCTGATCGCCATCAGCTTCTCGCGGCGCGAGAACTGGTTCACGCTCCGCCGGCTGATCGCGACCCTGGACGATACCGGGCGGACCCTGGTCCAGATCGGCGTGATCGGCGCGGTCGCCTCGCTCGTCGTCGCCGTCGTCAACCTGACCGGCCTCGGCCTGGTCATCTCGCAGGTGCTGCTGTCGGTGTCCGGCGGCAGCCTGGTGCTGCTGCTGATCCTGACCGCCTTCGCCAGCATCATCCTGGGCATGAGCATGCCGGTGACCGCGTCCTACATCATCCTCGCCGTGCTCGCGGCGCCGGCGCTGACCCAGGCGTCGGTGCCGGACATGGCGGCCCACCTGTTCATCTTCTATTTCGCGATCCTGTCCTTCCTGACCCCGCCGGTCTGCGTCGCGGTCTACGTCGCGTCGACGATCGCCAAGGCCAAGCCGATGGAATCGGCCTTCCACGCGATGAAGCTGGCGATGGTCGCCTATATCGTCCCCTTCGTCTTCGTCGCCGACGGCGCCCTCCTGATGAACGGCACGCCGGGTATGATCGCGCTCTCCTTCGCGTCCTGCGTGGTCGGCTTCGTCGGCATCGGGATCGCGCTGCAGGGCTATTTCGTCGCCAAGGTCCCGATCTGGCTGCGCGCGTTGCTTGGCGCTGCGGGGGTCGCCTGTCTGGTTACCGTGATCCCCGCCAAGGTCGCGGGCATGGTCGTCGTCGCGGCCTTCGTCGTTTGGCAGTGGCGCCTGGCTCGGGCCAATCGGATCGCCGAGGCGTCCGTGGCGTCCGGTCAGCAGGTTTGAGGCGCCGTGCCGTGATGGGCAGTGGCTCAAAATGTATTCATTTTCGCCACGATATGCGCTGATTTGTTGTGATGTTGCAAAATTTGTATACATTATGTCGTGGCTGTACCGCGCCGTGGCTCTGCCCACGGTCCCCGGGGAACCGTGTTCCAGCCGGCCTGCCGCTCGGATGCCTGCAGGCCGCGCTCGACTGAGAGGGAGGAATTCATGACTGCTGTCGTCAAGCTCGCGGAGACGCAGACCGGCGCCTTCTCAACGGCCGCGCCGGACGGGTACCGGACCATCTCCGTGACGCCCGCCAGTCCTCGCCTTGGCGCCGAGATCGGCGACATCGACCTGACCCGGCCCGTTTCGGCCGAGCAGGAGGCGGAGCTCAAACGCGCCTTCACCGAATACCAGGTGCTGTTCTTCCGCGACCAGCAGATTTCCCACGAGGACCACCTTCGCCTCGCCAGCATCTGGGGCGAGCCGGGCGTCCACGTCGGCGGCAAGACCAACAGCAAGGTCACCGACGACCCGCGGGTGCGCATCTTCCACGCGGACGAGAACTCGAGCCAGGTGTCGGGCGACGTCTGGCACACCGACCAGTCCTGCGCGCCGGTGCCGCCGCTGGGCAGCATCCTCTACATCCACACCGTGCCGCCCTATGGCGGCGGCGACACCCTGTTCGCCAGCATGTACGCCGCCTACGAAGGCCTGTCCGAGCGCATGAAGCGCTACCTCGACGGGCTGACCGCGGTCCACGACGCCTACGACGTGTTCGGCCCGGGCACGCCCAAGGCGAGCCATCCGGTGATCGCGCGCCACCCCGAGAGCGGGCGCAAGCTGCTCTTCGTCAACCGGGGCTTCACCAAGCGGATCAACGAGCTGCCGGAGGAGGAGAGCCGCGGCGTGCTCGAGTTCCTCTACGATCACTGCGCCCTGCCGGAGTTCACCATGCGGTTCCGCTGGGCGCCGCATTCGATCGCCTTCTGGGACAATCGCTGCGTCCAGCACCACGCCATCTTCGACTATTGGCCCAACGTGCGGTCGGGCTTCCGGGTCCAGATCGAAGGCGAGGGACCGCCTCAGGCCGCGTGAGGTCCGCCGCCGGGCGGCGTTGATCGGCGCGGGCGAATCCGCTCTAACGGGCCCCGACGATCGCAGACCCCCGCTCCGGCGGCAAGAAAAGCGTAGAGGTGTTCGTGGCCAATTCCGAGCGCAACCCGGCTTCCGACGGCGCGGTTTCCCTCGATGTTCCGGCGTCGGTCGACGGCGACCTCAAGGGGGCCAAGTCGGCCGACAAGGCCTACCACTATATCCGGCAGGTCATCATCACCGGCCAGGTGGCGCCGGGCACGCACCTGACCGAGACCCAGCTCTCGCGGGAGACCGGCCTCAGCCGGACGCCGATCCGCGACGCCCTGCGCCGGCTGAAGACCGAGGGCCTGGTCGTGCGGGGGCCCAACAACGGCGCCGCCGTCGCGTCCTTCTCCAACTCCGACGTCGCCGTGATCCGCGAGATCCGCTGCCGGCTCGAAGGCTTCGCCGCGGAGCGGGCGGCGACCCGCATCACCCCCGACCAGATCGAGCGGCTGGAGTCGATCGCCGCCGATATGGAGACGGTGGTCCACGCGCCGGCGATCGACCGGATTGCTTTCGCCGATCTGAACGTGGCCTTCCACATGGGCATCGCCGAAGCCGCCGGCAGCTCGCACCTGACCAACCAGATCCAGTCGGTGATCCAATTGCCGCTGATCCTGCTGCGGCGGAACCTGTGGCCGAGCGAGCCGGCCAACGAGCGTGGCGTCTGGCACCATCGCGAGATCATCGAGGCGCTCAAGATCGGTGACGCCTACTGGGTCGGCACCCAGATGCGCGCCCACATCGCCTCGTCGCTGCGTGACTGAGACGCGCCCGTCAGCGCCCGATCGCGTAGGCGTAGGGCGACCGCGGCGACGCGGCGCCTTCGATCACGCCTTCCGTCGTATCGATGCGCGTGCCGACGTGGCGGCCGGCGCCCCAGTCGTCGACCTCCGTGACCTTGTGGCCGCGCTGGCGAAGCCCCTCGATCGTCGGCGCGCCGACCCGCGCCTCGATGCCGAGCGCGCCGGGCTCGTACTCGCGCGGGTAGAACGAGCTGGGGAAATGGGTCGTCTGGTACTCCGGCGCCTCGATCGCTTCCTGGATGGTCATGCCGAAGTGGAGATGGTTGAGCAGGAAGTGGAGCGGCCACTGCTCCTGCTGATCGCCGCCGGGCGTGCCGAAGGCCATGTAGGGCTCGCCGTCGCGGGTGACGATCGTCGGCGTCAGGGTCGTGCGCGGCCGCTTGCCCGGCACCAGGCCGTTGGGGTGGTCGTCGAGCAGCCAGAACATCTGCGCCCGGGTGCCGAGCGCGAAGCCGAGGCCCGGGATCACCGGCGAGCTCTGCAGCCAGCCACCGCTCGGCGTCGCCGCGACCATGTTGCCGTCGCGGTCGATCACGTCGACGTGGACGGTGTCGCCGCGGAACTCGCCCAGTGGCGTCGTCGCCGGCTCGCCGATGCCGGTCGGCCGCGCGCCGGAGGCCTCGGGCGCCGGCAGGTCGGCCCGGGTGGCGAGGTCGAGATGGCGCAGGTCGGGCGCGCGGCCGTCGACCTGCCCCGGCCGCTGGTCGAGCGAGGCGTGGCTGGGGTCGATCAGGCGGCGACGCTCGTCGGCATAGGCGCGCGACAGCAGGGTGTCGAGCGGCACGTCGGCGAACTCGGGGTCGCCGTACCAGGCGTCGCGGTCGGCGAAGGCCAGCTTGGCCGCCTCGATCACCGTGTGGATGTATTCGGCCGAGTTGTGGCCCATCGCGGCGAGGTCGAAGCCTTCGAGCAGGCGAAGCTGCTGCAGGAACACCGGTCCCTGGCTCCAGACGCCGCACTTGTGGACGTCGTAGCCGGCATAGTCGACCGACACGCTCGTCTCGACCGGGGTCTCGTGCCCGGCCAGGTCGTCGCCGGTCAGCAGCGCCTTGTGCCTCGATCCCGTCACGTCGCGGACCTCGGCCTCGCGGCAGAAGGCGTCGATCGCCTCGGCGACGAAGCCTCGGTAGAAGGCGTCGCGCGCCGCTTCGATCGCCGCCTCGCGGCCCTTGGCGCGGCTGGCGCGTTCGGCCTCGATCAGCCGTCCGTAGGTCGCCGCGAAGTCGGGGTTGCGGACCACGCGTCCGATCGCCGGAACCTGCCCGTCCGGGAGGTAGACCGCCGCCGAGGTCGGCCAGTCCTGGCGGAAGGTGTCGGCGACCGAAATCGATCACCTGGGCGATCGCGGGCAGCATCGGCACGCCGGTCTCGGCCAGCGCCACGGCCGGGGCGAGCACGTCTTCGAGGGTCAGGGTGCCGAACTGTTCGAGCGCCGTGGTCCAGGCGTGGAAGGCGGCCGGGACGGTCGGCGCCAGCAGCCCGGTGCCCGGCACCAGGGTCAGGCCGAGGTCGCGGAACCGCGCCAGGGTCGCCGCCATCGGCGCCTTGCCCTGGCCGTTGATGACGTGGACGCGTTGCTCGGCCCGCCGGTAGATCAGGATCGGCGCCTCGCCCGCCGGCCCGCACAGGTGCGGCTCGACCACCTGCATCGCGAACCCCGCGGCACAGGCGGCGTCGACGGCGTTGCCACCCTTGGCCAGCATCTCCCAGCCGATCAGCGAGGCGGTGTAGTGGGTGCTGGTGACGACACCCTGGGTGCCACGGATGACGGGGCGTGTTCCGGTCTGCGGCATTGCCATTCTTCCCCTCCTGACGGGACCTTTCTTGCGGGTGCGCCCGGCTCGGCGCGGCCCGGCGGCACGTCGATTGACTACTGGCGCGCCCGCACCGATGCAAAGGGATTCGCGGTCGGCACAGGGCTGCGCCCCATGCAAGGCCGAACGCCATGGCGGTAGCATGAGCCGGATCGCGCCCCTGATCCTGAGCCGAGCCGATATCGAGGGGCTCGGCGTCACCATGGCGGACGTCATGGCGGTGGTCGAGGCGACCTATCGGATGCAGGCGGCGGGCGCGGTCGACGCGCCGGCCAAGATCGGCGTCTTCTCGGACCGGCCGGACAGCTTCTTCCACATCATGACCGCGTGGCTGGGCGAGAGCCGCGAGGTCGGGATGAAGTGGGTCTCCTACTATCCCGGCCTGAGCGCGGAGCGCGACGCCGACGACGCAACGGCCTTGATCGCGCTCAACGACCCCGACACCGGTGCGCCGGTGGCGCTGATGGAGGCGATGTGGATCACCAACCTGCGGACGGCCGCCTGCGGCCTGGTCGCGGCGCGGCCCCTGTTGCCGGCGGCCCCGAAGCGGGTCGGGCTGGTCGGCTGCGGCGGCCTGCCCGAATGGACCCTGCCGCCGCTGATCGAGATGGCGCCGACCATCGAGGAGGTCGTGGTCACGTCGCGCCGGGCCGAGACCCGCGAGGCCTTCGCCGCGCGCATGGCCGCACGCACCGGCCGCGCGGTGCGGCCGGTCGGCAGCATCGAGGCGGCCGTGGCCGGCTGCGACATCGTCATTTCCGCGATCCCGCAGACGGATGAGCAGCCCGGCAAGGCTGACTGGCTCGAGCCCGGCTGTCTGGTGATCGCCTACGACGTGATGGGTACCTGGGACGACGCGGCGCTGCGGCGCTTCGACCTGCTGGCGACCGACGGCCGCGCCCGGCTCGACAACCTGATCAAGTCGGCGCGGCCGACCGCGCGCCTGCCCGACCGGATCGTCGGCTTCGGCGAGCTGATCGGCGGCGGCGCCGAGGGACGGCGGTCGGGCGACGAGCGGATCCTGGCGATCCCCACCGGGGTCGCCAGCGTCGACGTCGCGGTCGGGTGGGAGATCTATCGGCGGGCGCGGACGGCTGGCGTCGGTGTCGCGGTGCCGCTGCTGTAGGATGGGTGTGATGACGGTGGAGAACGGGCGATGAGCGAGCGGATCGAGGCGGACGCGGTGGCCGAGATGCCGGCCGGCATGGCCGCGCGGGCGGGGGAGACGTCGATCGACGGCGGGGTGCTGGGCCCGGTGCGCGTCGAGCGGGGCCAGGGGACCCGGCTGTCGTCGGTCGAGACCGCCGACGTGCCGTTCGGCTCCGTCTTCACGGACCACATGTTCCGGATGAGCTATGACGACGGCGCCTGGCGCGAGCCGGCGGTGGTGCCCGTACGGCCCGCTGTCGCTCGAACCCGGCGTGATGACCTTCCACTACAGCCAGAGCCTGTTCGAAGGGCTGAAGGCCTATCGCGACCCCGCAGGCGCGGTGCGGCTGTTCCGGCCCGACCTCAACGCCCGGCGGATGCAGGCCTCGTGCGCGTTTCTGGCGATCCCGCCGCTGCCCGACGGCGCGTTCGAGGCGGCGCTGGCGGCCTATCTCCGGGTCGACGCCGCCTGGGTGCCGGCCGGGCCCGACCGGGCCCTCTATCTGCGGCCGCTGGTCTTCAGCACCGAGCCGCACCTCGACGTCCGCCCGTCGCACCGCTTCGTCTTCCTGGTGATCGGCTCGCCAGTGGGCGCCTATTTCGCGCCGGGCGGCGACGGGCTCTCGCTGGTGGTCGAGGAGGAGCAGGCGCGGGTCGCGCCGGGCAGCGGCATGGGCGCGGCCAAGGCATCGGCCAACTACACGCTGAGCCTCCAGGCGTCGCGCCGTGCCCACGAGCGCGGCTTCGACCAGGTGATCTGGCTCGACGGCGCCGAGCACCGCTGGGTCGAAGAGGCCGGCCTGATGAACCTGTTCGCCGTGATCGACGGCACGGTCGTCACCCCGCCGCTCAACGGCAACATCCTGCCCGGGATCACCCGCGACAGCATCCTGGCGCTGCTGCGTCACTGGGGTGTCCCGGTCGAGGAACGCATGATCGCGATCGACGAACTGGTCGACGGCATCGAGGCGGGCCGCGTCAGCGAGGTGTTCGCCGCCGGCACCGCCGCGGTGGTCTCGCCGGTCGGCCGCATCCACCGGCAGGGGCGCGACTACCGGTTGCCGTCCCCGTCCGGGGCCTCCGTCGCCGAGCGGTTGCGCAGCGCCTTGACCGACATCCAGTACGGCCGGGCCGAGGACCCGTTCGGCTGGTCGCGGGTCGTCGTGCCGGTGGAGGGCTGACCCGCCATGGACAGGCCGCCGCCCACACCCGCCGTGCTGCCGGCTCCCCTCGCCGAATACGAAAGACCGGATCGCCAGCGCCCGCCGCCACATGCAGGCGCAGGGCGTCGACGGACTGGTCGTCACCGACCCGGTGACCTTCTTCTATTTCACCGGCCAGAAGATGCCGGCCCGTTTCACCGGGCGGCCCAGTGCCTTCGTGCTGCCGCTCGACGGCGCGCCGGTGCTGATCGCCTGGTCGGGCCCGGAGACCTTCGCGCGGGTCTCCAACAAGGGCTACCCGTCCTGGGTCGAGGACCGGCGCATCTATCCCGAGGTGCCCTATGCCGACGATCCGCGGACCGACTGGGGCCTGGTCGACGCGCTGACCGACCGCGGGCTGGGCGCCGCCACCGTCGGCATCGAGCTCGGCGCCGAGACCTGCCTCGGCCTTCCCCACGCCGATTTCGAGCTGATCCGGGAGCGGTTGCCGGCCGTCCGGTTCGTCGATTCGGGGCCGGTCGTGTGGGGCTGCCGGATGATCAAGTCGCCCTGGGAGATCGACTGCGAACGCCGGGCCTGCGAGATCGGCGGCAAGGCCTTCGCGCGGGTGCTGGGCGAGCTCCACCCGGGCATCGCTGCACGCGAGATCCAGCAGCGGGTGGTCACCTATTACTGGGAGAATGGCGGCGACCTCGACAGCCCGGCGCCGACGGTGCTCGGCGCGACCGGTGAGGGCGGCACCTTCCAGGCGGGCGACGTGCTCTATCTCGACGGCGGCGCGGCCTTCAAGGGCTACCGGATGGACTTCACCCGCCGCGCCGTGTTCGGTCCGCCGAGCGACCGCCAGCGCGCCGAGCATGACGGCATGTGGGAGATCCTGTTCAAGCTGATGGACCGCATCAAGCCAGGTGTCGCGCTGACGGAACTGTTCGAATACTCCCAGTCGCTGCTGGCTGCGCATCCCGAGTGGACCAACTATTCCGACCACCCGTCCAAGCGCATCGGCCACGGCATCGGGCTGGAGAACGAGCCGCCGTCGATGAACGCCTTCGACCACCGCGTGCTCGAGGTCGGCATGACCATCACGCCCGAGCCCAAGATCGAGAGCGTCGACGGGCTGGTCAATCCCGAAGAGCAGATCGCGGTGACCGAGACCGGGTTCGAGCAGCTCTCCGTCTTCCCCGACTGGACCCTTCACGTCGTCGACTAGCGGATTCCGGTCGGCGCCGGGTTGCGGCACCGACATAATGCGCGGCTACACGGCTCGGCTTGACATAAAATCGAACGTGTTCGAAAAATGCCGCAGCAGCGATCCAGCGAAGGTCCCATGAACGCATCCTCCGACAAAGCGGCCCTGGTCACCGGCGCGTCCAGCGGCATTGGCCGCGCCGCCGCCATCGCCCTGGCCAAGGCCGGCTACGACGTGGCGATCAACTTCGGCGGCAACGCCGCCGGCGCGCAGGAGACGGCGGCGGCGTGCGAGGCGGCCGGGGCCAAGACCGTGATCGTCCAGGCCGACGTCGCCGACGACGCCTCGGTCCGCCGGATGCTGGACGAGGTCGAGGTCGCCTTGGGCCGGCTCGACGTGCTCATCAACAACGCGGGCACCACGATGGAGACGGTGCCGAAGGACCTCGACGGCGTCGACGTCGAGCAGTGGCGGCGCGTGTTCGACGTCAACGTGCTCGGCCTGTTCCTGGTCGCCCGCGCCGCCGCGCCGATGCTGCGCGCGGCGCAGGGCTGCATCGTCAACACCTGCTCGATCGCGGGCGTGCGGCCGGGCGCCCAGCCGCTCGCCTACGCCGCCAGCAAGGCTGCGGTCGCCAACCTGACCCGCACCCTGGGCGGCGCGCTCGGCCCGGAGATCCGCGTCAACGCGGTCGCGCCGGGCTGGATCGCCGGCGACTGGATGGAGCGGACCCTGGGCGAGAACTACGACCGGCTGATGGAGCGCCGGGCCAAGATGACCCCGCTCAAGCGCAACGTCACCTTCGAGGACGTCGCCGAGGCGATGATGGGTTTCGTCCAGGGCAACCGGTTCGTCACCGGCGAGGTGATGATCGTCGACGGCGGCTTCGCCAACGTGACCTGATCTATAGGGTCTAAGAACAGCCCGCCCCAACCGACGCGCGGGCGACGGCAAAGATTGGGAGGGAGCATGCTCGAGGGAGTCGTCCGCTTTCCGCCGGACTACGCGGCCAAATACCGCGCCAAGGGCTATTGGGAAGACCGCACCATCGCCAGCCAGTTCGCCGACGTGTTCGCGCGCTGGGGCGACAAGACGGCGATCATCGACGGCGAGCAGCGGGTCTCCTACCGCCAGATCGACGAACGCTCGACCCGGCTCGCGCTCAATCTGCTCGACATGGGGCTCAGGCCGCTCGATCGGATCATCGTCCAGTTCCCCAACGTCGTCGAATTCGCCTACCTCTATTTCGCGCTCCAGAAGATCGGCGTGATCCCGATCATGGCGCTGCCGTCGCACCGCTATCGCGAGGTCAGCCAGTTCACCGAGATCGCCCAGGCGCGCGCCTGCTTCATCCCCGACAAGGCCAGGGACTTCGACTTCGCCGACATGATCGAGCGGGTGCGCCAGGAACAGCCGTGCCTCGAGTTCGGCGTCATCCTGGGCGAGGGCCGGCCGGGGTTCGAATCGATGGATGCGCTGATGACCCGGGAGCCGACCGCGACCGAGGCCGACATCGCCGCGCTGGAGATCGATCCCGGAGGATCCGGCGGTGTTCCAGCTCTCGGGCGGCACCACCGGCATTCCCAAGCTGATCCCCCGCACCCACAACGACTATATCTGCAACTCCAAGCTCGCCTCGGCCGTCACCGAGGTCGGGCCGGACAAGGTGCTGCTCGACATCCTGCCGATCGAGCACAACCTGGCGCTCGCCTGCCCGGGGATGCAGGGCTTCCTGCTCCACGGCGGCACCGTCGTGCTCGACACCTCGGTGCGCGGCGAGACCATCTTCCCGCTGGTCGAGAAGCATGGCGTCACGCACATCCACGTCGTGCCCGCGCTGCTGATCCGCTGGATCAACGACCCGGCGATCGCCGACCACGACCTGTCGACCCTGCGAATACATCCAGAGCGGCGGCCAGCGGCTCCAGCCCGAGGTGCGCAAGCGGACCAAGGAGCTGATCCCCTCGGTCTTCGTCCAGGAGAATTTCGGCATGTCCGAGGGCACGCTGATGTTCGCGAAGAAGGATGATCCCGAGCCGGTGCGGATGGAGACGGTCGGCTTTCCGGTCTGCGAGGACGACGAGGTGCGGCTGGTCGACGACGACGACAAGGAGGTCCCCTTCGGCGAGGTCGGCGAGCTGTGCGTGCGCGGGCCCTATACCCTGCGCGGTTACTACGGCGTGCCGGAGCACAACGCCCGGGCCTTCACCGCCGACGGCTTCTACCGCTCGGGCGACCTGATGCGCCAGCACCCGTCCGGCGCCTACATGGTCGAGGGCCGCAAGAAGGACGTCATCAACCGCGGCGGCGAGAAGATCTCGGCCGAGGAGGTCGAGAACCTGATCCTGATGCACCCGGCCGTGCAGAACGTCGCCTGCGTCGCCATGCCGGACCCGAACCTGGGCGAGAAGATGTGCGCCTACGTCATCCTGAGGGACGGCGAGCCGCTCACCTTCGAGGAGCTGCTCGCCCACCTGGAGGCGCAGGAGGTCGCCCGCTTCAAGCTGCCCGAGCGGCTCGAGGTCGTCGACGAGTTCCCGCTTGTCGCCCTTCGGCAAGGTCTCGAAGAAGACCCTGGTCGAGATGATCACGGCGAAGCTGGAGGCGGGCGCCTAGGCGCGCCGGCGGGGAAGGGCACTCATGCGGATCATCGACCTGCACTGCTATCCGGGCACCCAGACCTGGATCGACTGCCAGGGCCCCTACGTCGAGGCGCTGGCCCAATACTGGAAGCGCGACTGGTCCGCCAAGGAAGAGGACGCGGTCGTCGCCGAGTTCACCGAGGCCGGGGTCGAGGCCTGCCTGGTCGCGCTCGACCTCGAGCTCACGGTCGGCACGCCGCCCTGCTCCAACGACTACGTCCACGCCATGTGGAAGCGGCACCCCGACCGGATCATCCAGTGCTGGGGCACCCTCGATCCGTTCAAGACCGAGACGGTCATGGAGGAGGCCCGCCACGCGATCGAGGACCTCGGCTTCATCGGCTTCCACTTCCACCCGATCATGCAGCATTTCGCGGTCAACGACCCGCGCTTCTTCCCGCTGTTCGAGCTGATCGACGGGCTCGGCGCGACGGTGATGATCGACGTCGGCACCACCGGCATGGGCGCGGGCATGCCCGGCGGCATGGGCGCGCAGATCCGCCACGCCCATCCGTCGTCGATCGACGAGCTCGCCGCCAACTTCCCCAACCTCAAGATCATCATGGCCCACCCGGGCTGGCCGTGGGGCGACGAGACCACCGCGGTCGCGCTGCACAAGGGCAACGTCTACTGGGAGATGTCGGGCTGGGCGCCGAAATACCTGCCCGAGCTGCTCAAGAAGGACATCCGCGGGCGGCTGCAGGACAAGGTCATGTTCGGCAGCGACTATCCGAGCATGCCCTACGAGCGGATCATGCGGGAATGGGACGAGCTCGGCTATTCCGACGAGGTCCGGGCCAAGCTGTTCCACGCCAACGCGGAGCGCGTGCTGGGCCTGTAGCGCCGCGGCGGGAAAACCGCCGAAGGTTATCATCGGTTATCTCGGTTATCTTCTCCGGGATGTGACGTTCGCGCGTGCCCGCGCATGATTCGGCTTTCGGGCGTTGGCCTCGACGCTGATGTCCGGATTGCATATTTAGCTAGATAGGAACAAATTCAAGGCACGCGCACAGGTTGCGCATGAGAATTTGGCCCTGGCGTCGGCCGGCTACTCCGTGGGAAGCCCGGCCTCGCGCAGAGGGTCTATGAAGGCGGCGTCGATCACGCGGGCGCCCGGACCGAAGAAATTGTTGATCAGCGCGATCGACAGGCCGGGTACATGGGACCGCTGCGCCGCGACGATGGCGCGCGCTTCCTGTTCGTTGCCAAGTTGCCAGCTGGCGGCCGCGAGGCCGAGTTGGACCCAGAACATCGCATGCGGATACTGGCTCGCCCGGCGCCATTCTACGATCGCCGCCTCGGGTTTGCCCGACATCAGCAGCTGCAACCCCCGCATGTTCAGGAACGCCCACATCAGCGGGTCGTTGGGGCTCAGCTTGATCGCCATGTCCAGGGCGTCCAGGCAATCCTGCACGGCGTCGAGGCCGCGAAGCATCGAATCGGCGAACGCCTGCCCGTAGTAAGCCGCGGCGAGACTCGGGTTCAGCTCGATCGCGCGGCGACACTGCTGCGCAGCACTGGCATAGTCATGCGCGACAATCGAAACGAAGCCGTAGGCGCAGTAGCCCAGCAAGTCGCGATCGTCGAGCTCGATGGCGCGGCGCGCGTCGGCGATCCTGGCGGCGATCGCTTCGGCCCGGTCCGGCACCGCATTGGTCATGATCTCGATATACCCGGTCCAGCCCCGGTGCGCGTAGGCGGCGGCGAAATTGGGGTCGGTGGCGATCGCCTGATCGAAATAGTCGTGCGCCTTGGCGATGTCGTCCGGGGTGAAGCGCCACCGATGGTGCAGCCCGCGTTGGTATAGGTCCCAGGCGGTCATGCTCTCGGTCGGCTTGTTCCGGCTGCGCACGCGTTCGCGATTGGCCAGCTCAGGTTCGATCACGCCAACGAGGGTCCGGGTGATCTCGTCTTGGAGTTCGAAGATATCGTCCAGTTGGCGGTCGTAGCGCTCGGCCCAGATGTGCTCGTTGGTCGGCGCTTCGATCAGCTGTGCGGTGACGCGGACCCGCTCACCGGCCTTCCGCACGCTGCCTTCCACCACGTAGCCGACGCCGAGTTCGCGCCCGACCTGCGGGATGTCCACAGCCTGCTTCTTGTAAACGAAGGTGGAATTGCGCGCGATCACCGCCAGCCACCGGAACTTCGACAATTCGGTGATCAAATCCTCGGTGATGCCATCGACGAAATACTCCTGCTCGGCGTCGCCCGACATGTTGTCGAAGGGCAGGACGGCGATGGCGGGCTTGTCGAATCGCGCCGACGGCTGCGCCCCGTCTGCCGCGTCCTTGGCCGGCGTCATGTCAGCCGTCCAGCGCCGGACCTGAACCGGGCGGGCGATATTCTTGACCTCGTGCGCGCCGGCGTCCTCGAACGATGCCGCGATCTTGCCGTCGATCTCGTCGTACACCTTGCCGGAGAGGCAGATACCGCCGGCCGGGGCGAGCGCCTGCAGCCGGGCAGCGACGTTGACGCCGTCGCCGAAGATATCGTCGTCGTCGACCACGACCTCGCCGATGTTGACGCCGATACGCAGCAGCATGCGGCTATCGTCGGACCGGTCGGCCTCACGCGCGGCCATCTGCTGCTGCACCGCGAGCGAACATTCCACGGCGGAGACCGCGCTGGCGAACTCGATCAACAGCGCATCCCCGGCGGTGCCGACGATGCGGCCGCCGTGTTTCTTGATCTCCGGGTCCCAGACTTCCTGCCGGTAGGCCTTCATTCGTGACAGCGTGCCCGCCTCGTCCGCACCCATCAGGCGCGAATAGCCGACCACGTCCGTCGAAACGATGGCCGCGAGGCGGCGTCGCGTGGGCTTATCCATGGCGCAAGTCTAAAGGGTCGACGCGGCGAAGGGTAGCGAACGACGCGATATGTCGTTGGTCGCGTGCCGGCGCTTCAAATGGCGCTGGCGCGCGGGTCGAGCCCCGCGACGACCAGCCCCAGCAAGTGGCGCAGCCGGGCGAGGCCATCCTCCGGCGCCGGGTCGGGCTCGAGCAGCCAGCGCCGGATCTCCGCCTGGTAGATCGCGAAGATCAGCCGGGCGATCGTGCGGCTCGGCTCGCTGCTGCCGATCGCGCCCTTGTCCTGGGCGTCCACCGTCGCCTGCTCGACCCGGTCGACGATGCCGCGCCGGCCCTCCTGGAAGCGGGCCGCCTCCGCGCCGGTTTCGTAGAAGATCAGCTCGCGCAGTAGGTAGCGGGCGAATACCGGGTCGCGGGCGAAATGCTCGTAGAATGGCCGGAACACGCCGATCAACCGGTCGAGGTAGTCCGTCGCCGCCCGCCTCGTCGGCGGCGTCGAACAGCATGTCGATGTCGTCGTTGTAGATCAGGAACAACAGGTCGCGCTTGTTGGTGGCATAGGAGAACAGGGTGCCGAGGCCGACGCCGGCGAGCCGCGCGATCTCCCGCGTCGTCATCTCGTCGTAGCCCTTGCGCCCCACCAGCGTCCGCACGGCCTTCTTGATGCGCCTGCGCTTGTCGAGCTTGTTGCGCTCGCGCAGGCCGAGACCGCCGTCCGTCCCTATTGAACTCGCCATCCGGTATCGCCGTCCGGGTCGTTGCTGTCCCGGCCGAAGCTTACCAGCGCGCGGACGCGCCTGTCTGTGCCTTGTTTCCCGCTTGTCCGCGACCGCTGGAGTGCTGCGATCCCCAGCGGCGACCCCGGCCAACTCGCCGCTGCTGCCGGACCTGACGCGGTTGGCGGCGTGAGGGCGGAGCTCAGCCCTTCTTCAGCGCCTCGGCGTCGTCGACATACTTTAGGCCCTTGGCGGCCAGCTGCTCGCGCATGCCGTAGATGTCGAGGCCGAGCTCGCCGGCCTGGAAGCGCTTGCGCTTGTCGGCCTCGTTGGCCTCGCGCTTGAGGCCCGCCTCGACCACGCCGGGCGCTTCCTCGCGCTTGACCACGACGACGCCGTCGTCGTCGGCGACGATCACGTCGCCGGGCTCGATCGCCGCGCCGGCGCAGACCACCGGCACGTTGACGCTGCCGATCGTCTCCTTGACCGTGCCCCGGGCCGAGATCGCCTTGGACCAGACCGGGAAGCCGATCTCCTTGAGCGCCGCGACGTCGCGGCAGCCGGCGTCGATCACCAGCCCGACCACGCCGCGCGCCTGGAGCGAGGTCGCCAGCAGCTCGCCGAAATAGCCGTCGGTGGAGGGGGCCATGGTGGCGACCACCAGCATGTCGCCGGCCCGGCACTGCTCGACGGCGACGTGGAGCATCCAGTTGTCGCCCGGCGCGGCCAGCACCGTCACCGCCGAGCCGGCCGCTGCCGCGCCCGGATAGATCGGCCGCATGTAGGGCGCGAGCAGGCCCTTGCGGCCCTGCGCCTCGTGGACCGTGGCGACGCCCTGCTTGCCCAGCGCCGCGATCGTCTCGGCGTCGGCGCGCGGGATGTTGCGGACGACCACCCCGCTCATATCAGCTCACCGGTGACGAACGGGAACACGCGCTGGTAGCCCTCGGCATACTTGATGTCGCGGCCCGAATTGCGCTTGGCCTGGACGCCGCGCTGCAGCGCGACCCGGGTGTAGTATTCCCAGAGGTGCTCCTGCGCGGCCATCGCCTCGAAGGCCTTCTGCTTGACGTCGAACACCTCGGTGATGTCGAGCAGCACCTGCGGCTTCCAGTTGCACTGTTCGGGCTGGTGCGGCTCGAACAGGAACACCGGCGGCGCGCCGATCACGGGCACGTCCGGATTGTGGCCGTGCGCCTGGGCGATCACGCGCGCCTCCTGGGCGACCCTGGTCGCCAGCGGGTGGTCGAAGTTGTAGGGATCCTCGAGCGAGTGGCTCAACACGAACTCCGGCCGGAGCTCGCGGTAGAGGTCGGCCAGCTTGTAGAGCGCCTCGTCGTCGACCCGCATCGGATAGTCGCCCAGGTCGAAGAAGACCGGCTCGCCGCCGAGCACCGCGGCGGCCTTCTCGGCCTCGTCGCGCCGCGCGGCCTTGACCTGGTCGAGGGTGACGTTGCCCTGCTTCCACAGCTTGCCCGACTCGCCGCGCTCGCCATAGGACAGGCAGACGATCACCACCTTGTAGCCATTGCGGGCATAGAGGGCGATCGCGCCGCCGCAGCGCCATACGAAGTCCGCCGAATGCGCGCTCACCACCAGCGCCGTCTTCTGTGTCTCGGTCATGCTCTCCCGTTTCCCCTTGCGGTCGTCCGTCGGGCCGCGTGCCGGCCGGCCGCCCGACGCGGC
This sequence comes from uncultured Alphaproteobacteria bacterium, assembly GCA_963730305.1. Taxonomy (GTDB): domain Bacteria; phylum Pseudomonadota; class Alphaproteobacteria; order Bin65; family Bin65; genus CAMYMQ01. The sequence continues at coordinate 1,103,038 of CAVSRB010000003.1, read as the reverse complement.
TCGGCGTCGCGACCCGGCTGTGATAGGCGCTTTTGCCGCGTCGGAAAAGGGCCTGCCCGCATGCCCCTGGCGGCGGCGTGGCCTCGAAATCGAGCAAATCCGCCACAATCGCTCGGCCGATTAACCAAATGTTAGCAATACCCCTCTACCCCTGGGTCACGACCGGAAATCGCGGGCCCGGCCGTTTGGGCGCGCAAGAAACGCTGGTAGGGCGACATGGACGGACCCAAAACCCCCCATCGCCGCGGCGGACTCGGCCTGACTCTCCTTCGTCGTTTCCTCGCGGACCAACGCGGCAGTCTCTACACCTTCGCGGCCGTCATCGCGCTGCCGCTGGTGGGCTTCCTCGGCATCTCGGCCGACGCCTCGCGCGCCTACCTGGTCAAGGCGCGGCTGTCGACCAGCGTCGACGCCGCCGCGCTGGCCGGCGGCAAGAACGCCCTGACCTCGGCCTACGGCGCCGATATCGAGAAGTATTTCCATTCCAACTTCCCGCCCGGCTATCTCGGCGCCACCGTCGACGGCCCGACCTACACCAAGGTCAGCTCCACGGCCCTGGGCACGGTGATCAAGGTCAGCGCCACCGCCACCGTGCCGACCGTCTTCATGAACCTGTTCGGCTTCAAGACCATCACGGTATCCGCCGAATCCGAGGTCACCCGCCAGAACTCGGCGATGGACGTCGTCCTCTCGATCGACATGTCCGGCTCGATGGCGAGCTAGAACGCCGGCAAGAAGAAGATCACCGCCGCCACGGATGCCGCCAAGACGCTGGTCGACATCCTCTACGGCGACCAGGACACCAACGCCAACCTCAAGATCGGCCTGGTGCCCTGGAACGGCAACGTCAACGTCATGCTCGACACCACCAACGCCAGCCCCCTGGCCGGCTACATCCCGAGCCAGACCAAGAAGAAATACGTCTCCTCCTTCATCAACCCGAACACCGGCCAGAGCCAGGACTACGTCTGGGAAATCTCCAACTCGCCGGTGCTGCTGCTCGACAAGCCCGGCGCGAGCTGGAAGGGCTGCGTCTACGCCCGCTACCTCGACGACTACAACACGCTGAACGACGCCGACACATTGCTCGGCTACGTCGACCAGTACGGCTGGAAGGGCTGGGAACCGCGCATCAAGGAAGTCACGACCACCACCACCAACAACGGCCACGGTCACGGCCATGGCCACGGCCACGGCCACGGAAACACGACCACCACCACGTACGACACGACCTGCAACAACTGCTCGCCGTGCCTCAACCATGGCATCACCCCGCTCAACCAGAGCAAGAGCACGATCACGAACGCGCTCACCAAGCTGAAGACCCCGACGGGCAACACCGACCTGCCGCAGGGGCTGGCCTGGGCCTGGCGGGTGCTGAAGAACACGGCGCCGTTCACCGAAGGCACCGCCGACGACCCCAACAAGTCGCTGATCCGCGCCATCGTCCTGCTCACCGACGGATCCAACTGCGCCGCCACCGGCGACGGCTACAAGGCGGTGTGGGGCGGCTGTTACTGGTACTCGACCCAGAAGATGAACGAGCGCGCCATCGCCGTCGCCGACAACATCAAGAAGCAGGGCATCCTGATCTACACGATCCAGTTCGGCTTCAACGATTCGGCCGCGGCGGCCACGCTCAAGGCGGTCGCCAGCAGCACCGGGTCGCCCTACTACCAGTACGCCCCCAATTCGGCGACGCTGCAGACCGTGTTCCAGACGATCGGCACCTCGCTCTCGAACCTGCGCATCTCCAAATAGCCCGCGCGCCGGCGGGCGCGTCCGCTATGGTGGGGCGACCGGACCCCCGATGAGGATGCGCGCCATGAACCTCCGTCAGCTCGGCACTAGCGGCCCCGACGTCTCGGCGATCGGGCTCGGCTGCATGGCCCTGTCCAACGTCTACGGCCCCGCCGACGACGCGGAGAGCATCGCGACGATCCACGCCGCGCTCGACGCCGGGATCACCCTGCTCGATACCGGCGACTTCTACGGCATGGGTCACAACGAGATGCTGATCGGCCGGGCGCTCCAGGGCCGGCCGCGCGACCGCGCCTTCATCGCGGTCAAGTTCGGCGCGATGCGCGCCGCCGATGGGGCCTTCGTCGGCTATGACGGCCGCCCGGCGGCGGTGCGCAACTTCCTCGCCTATACGCTCAAGCGCTTGGGCACCGACTATGTCGACCTCTACCAGCCGGCCCGGGTCGACCCGGACGTGCCGATCGAGGAGACGGTCGGCGCGGTCGCCGACATGGTCCAGGCCGGCTACGTCCGCTATCTCGGCTTGTCGGAGATGGGCCCCGAGACGATCCGCCGGGCCCATGCGGTCCACCCGGTGACCGCCCTGCAGATCGAGTATTCGCTGATGAGCCGGGGCATCGAGGGCGGCATCCTCGACACGCTGCGCGAGCTCGGCATCGGCATGACCGCCTATGGCGTGCTGTCGCGGGGCCTACTCGGCAGCACGAGGCCGCCGGACCTCGCCGCCCGGCCGAACGATGCGCGCCACCGCTTCCCCCGCTACCAGGGCGACAACCTGGCCCGCAACATGGCGCTGGTCGAGGCGCTGGCGGCGATCGCCGGCGAGATCGGCGCGACACCCTCGCAGCTCGCCTTCGCTTGGGTGCTGTCCCGCGGCGGCGACATCGTGCCGCTGGCGGGCGCCCGCACCCGAGCACAGCTGTCCGACACCCTCGGGGCGCTCGACGTCACGCTGACGCCGGAGCTGCTGGCCCGGATCGAAGCGGCGGTTCCTGCCGACGCGGTCGCCGGCGAGCGCTACAACTCCCACGGCATGGCGACGCTCGACAGCGAAAAGGGCTGACGGTCGAGCCGGGCGAAAGACGCCCGGAAGGTTATCATCGGTTATCTTCGGTTATCCCGGCCGCCCGACGCGGCGCGCCGGATCAGGCCGCGACCGGCTCGATCTCCTTGGCCTCGGGCCCCTTGGCGCCGCGGGTGACCGCGACGCGGACGCGCTGCTCGGCCTCGAGCGTGTTCAGCCCCGAGCCGCGCAGCGCCTTCAGCGGCACGTAGATGTCGCTGCCGCCGCCGTCCGGGATGACGAAGCCGAAGCCCTTGTCGGCGTGGAAGAACTTGACCGTGCCCTGGACCATATGGGTGCCGAAGCTGCCGCCGTCGTCGGTCGGCATATCCGATGCCGACGGCCGGTCGATCGCGTTCGGCAGGTCCGACGGGCGCGGTGCGGAGCGGACCGGCGCGGACTGTACGGGCGCGGAGCGCCGCCCCTGGGGGATCGGGCGCGGCGGCGCGGGGGCGCGGCTCATCTCGATCTCGATCGCGGCGACCGCGCGGCGAACCTGGTGCAGGGCGCTCTTGACGTCCTCGTCGATGCCCGCGGCGCCGCGCTCGGCCTGTGCGATCAGGGCGGCGCATTCGCTGGCGGTCTCGATCAACCGCCGGGCCAGCGGCGTGTCGGCGGATGCCGCGAATGCGGGCGCTGCCGGCGCCGGCGCGATCCTCGGCCCTTTCCGGCTCGGCGGCTTCGATAGGCGCCGGGGCGTCCTCGGCCTTTTCGGGCGGAGCGGCCTTCGCGATGGAGATGGTCTTCTTCCGCGGTGTCTCGGGCGCCGGGTCGGCGGCCACGTTGGCGTCCAGGTCGGCGGCCACCCCGGGGGCCGGCTCGGTCGCGGGCTCCGCTGCCGGCGCGGCTTCCGCCTGGGCCTTGTCGACGATGTATTTGATCGCTGGGCCGGTCACGTCATAGTCGCGGGCGATCGCGGCGTAGGTCTCGCCGGCCTGGCGGCGGGCGACGATGGTGGGCCATTCCGTATTGGGAATGCGCCCAGTTCGCGAGGCGGTGGGCATCAACGCTCCCTTACTCTCAAATCAGTTCAGCTGGACCGCTCTTGTTCCCGGAGGAAGAGCAATAAAAAAAGGAAAACGGGGGAACAGATCGGATCGCTTCTATTTAGTGGCAATGCGCCGGATAGCAAGGCCAAAGTCCGGAGGCCTCTGAAATGCATAACGCCGTTGCGCCGGCTTATTGACGGGCGACACGGCGCGTCGGCGCTGGTATCAAGCCGCCGGTCGAGATAACGGGCGGCGAGCGCAGCATGGCTTCTTCACGGCAACCGAACTTCATTCTCATCATCACCGACCAGCACCGGGCCGACCATCTCGGCTGCTACGGCAACCCGATCGTCAAGACGCCGAACATCGACGGCATCGCCGCGCGCGGGCTGGCCTTCGACCGGTTCTACGTATCGAGCCCGATCTGCATGCCCAACCGGGCGACGATCATGACCGGCAAGATGCCGAGCGCCAACGGCGTGCCGACCAACGGGCTGCCGCTGCCGATCGAATCGACCACTTTCGTCGACCTGCTGCGCGCCGAAGGCTACCAGACGGCGCTGGTCGGCAAGAGCCACCTGCAGAATATGGTCACGACCTACGTCGAGGACTGGAACTACCCGGACCCGCCGCCGGGCCGCCAGCCGCCGCCGGCGTTGCGCGAGTCGCTCAAGCGCAAGATCACCGGCCCGGAATACGAGGCGGAGCGGTCCGACCTGTGGATCGCCGATCCGCACCGCGAGGTGATGACGCCCTTCTACGGCTTCGACCACGTCCGCTTCGCCAACATGCACGGCGACCGCGTGCAGGGGCACTACACCGCCTGGCTGGCCCAGCGCAGCAACGACCCGGACTCGCTGCGCGGGCCCGACAACGCGCTCGACCGCGGCAATATCACCGCGCCCCAGGCCTGGCGCACGCGGATGCCGGAGGAGCTGTACCCGACCACCTTCGTCCAGGAGATGGGCGTCGAGATGCTGGAGAGGTTCGCGCAGGAGCCGGACCGGCCGTTCTTCATGCAGTACTCGTTCCCGGACCCGCACCACCCGTTCACGCCGCCGGGCAAGTACTGGGACATGTACGACCCGGACGACATCCCGGTGCCGGAGTCGCACGCGGCCGAGCATGTCGACCCGTCGACCTTCTGGCAGCGTTTCCACCGCGAACTGGCGGAGGGCACGGCCAAGCGCGAGCACGTCCATCCCTACGCCTGCACCGCGCGCGAGGCGCAGGAGACGATCGCGCTGACCTACGGCATGATCACGATGATCGACGACGCCATCGGCCGGCTGCTCGCCAAGCTGACGGAGCTGGGCATGGCCGACGACACGATCCTGATCTTCACCGCCGACCACGGCGACATGATGGGCGACCACGGGCTCATGCTGAAGCACGGCTTCGCATACGAGAACCTGATCCGCGTGCCGTTCATCTGGGCCGACCCGCAGGGCGGGCCAACCGGGCGCACCGACCTGCTGTCGGGCTCGATCGACATCGGCTCGACGGTGCTCGGGCGCCTCGGCCTCGCCCCGCCCAACGGCTGCCAGGGCTTCGACATGATGCCGGCGCTGCGCGATGGCGCGCCGCTGCGCGAGGCGATGCTGGTCGAGGAGGACCAGTTCCCGGTCAACGCCAACCTCGACCGCTACATGCGCATGCGCACGCTGGTCACCGGCCGCTGGCGGCTGACCTTCTGGGAGCACGATCCGCTCGGCGAGCTGTTCGACCGCGAGGCCGACCCGCTCGAGCTGCGCAACCTGTGGAACGATCCCGGCGCGCAGGAGACCAAGCGGGAGCTGATGGAGCTGATGCTGCGCGAGCAGCTCCGCCACCAGGACCGGGGCCCGCGGGCGGTCTACTGCGCGTAAGCCGAAACCCAACCTGAACGAATTTGCCACGCTGGCCGGGTGGCGCCGTAGGTTGAGAGATCAGGCCCCTCGATACGCGCGCCAGGCGCGCTACGCGGGGTGAGGCGCTTGTTGGAGGATATCCATCTCCCTCACCCTGAGTAGCGCTGCGTCAGCAGCGCGTATCGAAGGGTCGTTGGTGCGCGGCCGTCCGCGCTATTTCTTCTTGGCGGCGGCCTTCTTCGGCGCGGGCCGTTTCGGGGCCTTCTCGTCCTTGATCGGGTTGCGCAGCACGCCGATCTTCTCGACCTCGACCTCGCAGACGTCGCCGTCCTTCATCCACAGCGGCGGCTTGCGGAAGGCGCCGACGCCCGACGGCGTGCCGGTGACGATGATGTCGCCCGGCTCGAGCGTCATCACCTCGGAGGCGACGGCGACCAGCTCGTCGACCGGGAAGATCAGGTCGCGGGTGTTGGCCTCCTGCACCACCTCGCCGTTCAGGCGGGTGGTGAGCGCCAGGCCGCGGCCGCCCTTGGGCAGCTCGTCGGCGGTGACGAAGGCGGGGCCGAAGGCGCCCGAGGCGTCGAAGTTCTTGCCGCTGGTCCACTGCGGCGACTTGAACTGGTAGTCGCGCACCGAGCCGTCGTTGAACACCGAATAGCCGGCGATGTAGTCGAGCGCCCGGCTCTTCGCCACGTGCTTGGCCTTCTTGCCGATCACGGCGACCATCTCGCCTTCGTAGTCGTACTGCTCGGAGCAGCGCGGCCGGATCATCGCTTCGCCCTGGCCGATCAGCGTGGTGTTCACGCGCAGGAACAGGACCGGATAGCTGGGCTTCTCGAAGCCGCCCTCGGCGGCGTGGTCGATATAGTTCAGGCCGACGCAGATGATCTTGCCGGGCGCCCCGATCGGCGGCAGCAGCTTCGACGGCATCTTCACGTGGGCCTTCTTCTTGGCCTTCTTCGCCGCGGCCTGCAGCTTGCCCAGCTTGTTGGCCTTGATGATCTCGCCGAGATCGTTGGGCAGATCCGGCGCGGCCACCGACATGTCGATCAGACCGTCCTCGACCTCGACGCCGAGGCGGCGCTGGCCCTTCTGTTTGAATGCTACGACTCGCATCGGTGTTTCCCCCTTTTCGAGAATGTCGCGGATGTTCGGGCGGGACCGAACGGCAGTTCACGGACGATATAGCGCGATACGTGCATCACGACCCAGCACATTGTGACCGGCGTGTATGCATCGGCCGGCCCCGCGGGTCGCCGGGAGAGCCGCGGGCGCCCATCACGCGGCGCGCACGGGCGCGCGCGGCGGCCTGATCCCGATCTTGGTGGCGTCCGGATCGCGGACGTTGCGTTCGACCGTCCGGAGCGCCGAGACGAAGGCGTCGAGCTGGTCCGGCGACAGCCCCGCGACCGCCTTGCCGACCAGGGCCCTCAACGCCGGGACCGCTTCCTCCCAGCGCTTGTACCCGTAGTCGGTCAGCCGGACGAGGGTGTACCGTTTGTCGGTCGCGACGGGCACCCGCTCCAGATAGCCGTCGGCGACCATCTGGTCGATCACCCGGCTGACATACGAGCGTTCGTAGGCCGCCTGGTCGGCGATCGCGCTGATGCTTTCCTCGTCGACCTCGACCAGGAAGTTGAGGATGCGCATCACCGGCGGCGTCAGGCCGTAGGGGCGCAGCACCTTGGCCAGGTTGCGCACGTGGCGCCGCATCAAGATCGCCATGATCCGGACGGGCCAGTCCGTGGAGTCCGTCGGCAGATCCGTCATGTCATCGGCCTCTCCAACCGGTCCGTTTCGCAGGGCGTCACGCGATGCATCTCGCACACATTGATCGCGCCGCCTCACTGGGATACAATCATGTGTGCAAGTACATGTTAAAACACGCGATTGCGAAAAGCAAATGCGGCCCGGAGGAGGCGCCATGTTCCTGCGCAATTACTGGTACGTCGCAGCCTGGAGCCACGAGATCGGCCGGGAGCCGCTGCAACGCTGGCTGCTCGGCGAGCCCCTGGTGATGTGGCGGCGCGAGGACGGCACGCCGGCCGTGGTCGCCGACCGCTGCCCGCACCGCGGCGCCCCCCTGTCGACCGGCTGCATCATCGGCGACGATATCCAGTGCGGCTACCACGGCCTGCGCTTCGGCGGCGACGGCGCCTGTACGCAGGTGCCCGGCGTCGAGAAGACGCCCGCCGGCCTGTCGACCCGCGCCTATCCGGCGATCGAGAAGTGGGGCTGGGTGTTCGCCTGGATGGGCGATCCCGACAAGGCCGACGAGGCCGAGCTGCCCGACTATCACTGGAAGGACGACCCCGAGTGGACCGGCCGCGGCGAGACCCTGCCGGTGGCCGTCAACTACACCCTCGTCCGCGACAACCTGCTCGACCTGTCGCACGCCCATTACGTCCACCGGAAGACGCTCGCCACCGACGCCGTGGTCGACGTGCCCGTCGAGACCGAGTTCGACGGCAAGGCGCTGCGCGTGATCCGCGACATGCGCGGCATCGAGCCGTCGCCCTTCTTCAAGCGGCTGGGCGGGTTCAACGACAAGGTCGACCACCACCAGGTGGTCGAGTTCACGCCGGCGGCGAACATCGTCATCAAGGTGCGGGTCAGTTCGACCGCGAACCCGGACCACGCGATCGGCATGCGCGTGCTCAACGCGATGACGCCGGAGACCGAGCGGAGCACACACTATTTCTGGTCGCTGGAACGGGACTCGAAGCTCGACGACGAGGATCTCACCGACCTCATGTTCACCGCCAACCGCGACACCTTCTTCGAGGACGTGTCGGTGATCGAGAGCCAGCAGAAATATCTCGACGAGGCGTCCGAGCCGGGCCGGCCGATCCGCTGGCACATCGACAAGGGCGTCGACCAGGCCCAGCGCTGGGTCGCCAAGCTGCTGCGCGAAGAGCAACGCGCGTGAGAGCGGCCGGTGCCGGCAGCACATGCAATTTCTATTGTCGGGGAGGCAATCGGGTAGCCTCACCGGTCCCAGGAACCAAGCTCCAAGAACCAATCAAGGGAGGAAATCATGAACAAGACCATTGCATTGCTGGGCGTGACGGCGGTCTCCGCCGGCCTCGCCGGACCGGCCCAGGCTGCGAACAAGATCCTGTTCAACTTCTTCGCGCCGCCGAAGCACATCATGAATACCGGCATCACCATGCCGTGGGTCAAGGAGGTCGAGAAGGCCACCAACGGCCGGGTCACCTTCCAGATCCCGCCCAAGAGCATCGCGCCGCCGCCGCGCCAGTTCGACATCGTGCGCACCCGGACGGCCGACATGGCGGTCCAGTTCAACGGCTTCCTGCGCAAGCGCGCGTCGCTGGTCCAGCTCTCGCTGCTGCCGCTGATGGGCCGCAGCGGCGAGGCCCACGCTGTCGCCCTGTGGCGGACCTACAAGAAGTTCTTCGAGAAGAAGAACCAGTTCGCCGGGGTCAAGCTGCTCGGCTTCTTCGGCGGCCCTCCGGGCGACATGTGCAGCCTGAAGGAAGACAAGCCGATCAATTCGGTGGCGACGCTCAAGTCGATGAAGATGTGGTCGCTGCCGTCCTATCCGGCGCAGGCGCTCAAGCTGTTCGACGTCGCGGTGGTGCCGGGGCCGGCGGTGCGAATCTACACGATCGTGTCCAAGGGCATCGTCGACGGCTACTCGGGCCTCGGCCTGCAGGAGTCGATCCGCTTCAACGTCGCCCAGTACACCAAGAGCTGCACGATCATCCCCGGCTCGGTTTTCACGCCGACCTTCTCGATGTTCATCAACCCGAAGAAGTGGGCGTCGCTGTCCAAGGCCGACCAGGCGGCGATCCTGAAGCTGTCGGGTGAGCACATCGGCCGGCTGACCCACAACTGGGACAAGATCGACATCAAGGGCGCCGACAACCTGCGCGCCAAGGGCGTCAAGGTGACCGAGGCATCGCCGGCCTTCGCGGCCGCCCTGCGCAAGGCGTGGACCCCGATCCACCAGGCCTGGATCAAGGAGGCCAACAAGCTCGGCGTCGACGGCAAGGCGGCGTTCGACTACTTCCGCGCCGAAGAGCAGAAGATCGCGGCGTCGATCAAGTACTAGCCTCTGCGGCGTACCGGTCCCGGGCGGCCGCCGCCGTCCGGGACCGGGCCGCACCCACCAGCATCCAGACAATCCGGGGGTATGAATGACGGGCATCAGCGCCCAACGTGAGCTCTTCCTGGTCGGCAGCATCGCCCTGGCCGACGCCGACGAGGTGTTCGACAAGGTCGGCCCGGCGCTCGGCCATGCGGTTCGGCGCATCCCGGACGGCGAGACCGGCGACCGGCTCGGCTGGCTCGAATGGATGCGGCCCTATCTCGCGGCGCACCCGATGCTCGAGCCGGTGCCGTCGGAAGGCGACTGGCGCAACGAGACCGCACCGGACAAGTGGAAGCACACCACCTGGTACCGGCTCAAGGACGGGGCCGCCATCGACGACCTCGTGTTCCGCGATATCGGCTACGCCCGCTACGCGATCGAGTCGTTTCAGGCGTTCCAGCGTGCCCGGAACGAGGGCCGGATCGAGCCGCACTGCCGCTTCATGGTCGCGATTCCGACGCCGTTCAACCTGGTCAACCAGTATATCGCCCCGGACTCCCGCGCCGCGATCGAGCCGCGCTGGGAAGAGGGCATCCTCAACGAGATCGAGGTGATCGCGGCGGCGGTCCCCCGCGACCAGCTGGCGATCCAGTGGGACTGCGCGCACGACATGCAGGCCTATGACGACGCCCGCGACGCCTGGTTCGAGCCCAAGCACCAGGGCATTGTCGACCGGCTCGTCCGCCTGGGCGAAGCGGTGCCGCATGAAGTCGAAATGGGCTACCACCTCTGCTACGGCAGCTTCGGCGGCAAGCATTTCGTCGAACCCAAGGACACCGGCGCGATGGTCCGGCTGGCCAACGCGGTCAGTCGCGGCATCAGCCGCTCGATCGACTGGTTCCACATGCCGGTGCCGGTCGAGCGCGACGACGACGCCTATTTCGCGCCGCTCGAACAGCTCGAACTGCAGCCGTCGACGCGGCTCTATCTCGGCCTGATCCACGACACCGACGGCGAGGCCGGCACGCTCCGGCGGCTGGAGACGGCGCACCGCCATGTCGGCGATATCGGCATCGCCACCGAATGCGGCTTCGGCCGGCGCCCGCCCGAGAGCATCGCGGCGCTGATCGACCTCCACGCCAAGCTGGCAGGGTAGGCGGACCATGGAATACCAGAAGGTCGGCCTGCTGAAATGGGACCGCGACCGGGCCCAGCCCGGCTACACGCTGATCGCGCCGACCCGCTCGCGCCTCGCCTTCCTGGTCGACATGGGCGGCAAGATCGTCCACCGCTGGGAGCTGCCGGGCATGCTCGCGTCGATGGCCTATCTCCGCCCGGGCGGCCGGCTCGCCGTTGCCTGCTGGACGGAGGAGGGGCCGCCGCTGCTCTCGGCCAAGGGCGGCCGGATGATGGAGCTCGACTGGGACGGCGACGTGGTCTGGGAGTATGTCGACCACGGCCAGCACCACGACTTCCGCCGCCTCGACAACGGCAACACGCTCTACATCGCCTGGCGGGAGATGGCGCCCGAGGACGCGGCCCAGGTCGCGGGCGGCATCCCCGGCACCGAGCACGACGGCGGCGCGATCTTCGAGGACGTCATCCGCGAGGCGACCGCCGACGGCGAGATCGTGTTCGAATGGGCGACGTCGAGCCTCGACTTCGCCGCCTATCCGATCGCGCACGGCGCGCGGCGTTACGGCTACGCCCATTGCAACACGGTCTGCCCGATGCCGGACGGCCGGATCCTGCTCTGCTACCGCAACATGGACATGATCGCGATCCTCAACCGCCAGACCGGCGCGTTCGACTGGGAGATGCGCGACCTCACCTTCGGCCGGCCCCACGACCCGCAGCCGGTCGGCGACGGCAACATCATGCTGTTCGCCAACAACTGCGGCAACGACATGCTGATCCCCGAGCATTCGCGGGTGCTGGAGATCGATCCGGCGACCAAAGAGACGGTCTGGGAATACAAGGACTACCGGAGCTGGACCTTCCACTCCTCGGTGATGAGCGGCGCCAACCGGCTGCCCAACGGCAACACGCTGATCTGCGAATCGATGTGGGGCCGCGTGTTCGAGGTGACGCCGCAAGGCGAGACGGTGTGGGACTACGTCAATCCGGTGTTCGAAGGGCCGTTCCCGATCAGCGAGGGCAAGGCCAACGCGGTGTTCCGGTCCTACCGCTACGCCGCCGACGGTCCCGAGATCGAAGGGCGACTGCCGTGACCGGCCCTGCGCCAAGGTTCGGCCGGTCATGCACGGCGCGATTACCCGGCGATGCACGTATCCTTCAATCGTCGGGCGAAGTGCGGTACGAATAGAGGTAACGGATTCACCAGGTCGCGACCGCCGCCGGTCGCACGCGCCGAAGCGGCGCCGGCAGGGCGGTCGGAAACCCAAGGGAGGATAGTTCGATGGCGGTAACGCACCTTTCCCACTACGCGCTGGAGGTTCCGACGCCCGAGGACGGTGTCCAGTTCTATCGGGACTTCGGGCTCGAAGGCGGCGAGAACGGCAACAAGGCGGTGATGCGCTGCGCCGGCCGCGACCAGGACCAGGTGGTCCTGCTCGAGGGCGGCAAGCGGCGGCTGCACCATCTCTGCTTCGGCACCACCGAAGAAGGCTTCGCCACGATCAAGGCCAACGTCGAGGCCAGCAACGCCGCGGCGCTGGTCGACCCGCCCGCGGAGATGCAAGGCGACGGCCTGTGGATCCAGGACTTCGAGGACATGCTCTACAATGTCCGCATTTCCGACCCGGCGCCGTCGCTCGGCGGGCCGAACGCCGCGGTCGAGACCGAGTGGAAGATCAACCAGCCGGGCCACTATGGCCGCCGAGGCACCCGCGGTGCGCCCGAGCGCGATGCGGCGGTCAAGCCGCGCCGGCTCGGCCACGTGCTCCACTTCACGACCGACTTCACCCAGCGCTTCTCCTTCTACGAGAACGTGCTGGGCATGCGCCTGTCCGACCGCTCGGGCGACGCCATCGCCTTCATGCGCTGCGCGGGCGACAGCGATCACCACGTGATCGGGCTGATCCAGCACGAGCATACCGGCTTCCATCACGCCAGCTTCGAGGTCGGCAACGTCGACGAGGTCGGCCTGGGCGGCTCGCGGATGCTGGAGAAGGGCTACAAGGACGGCTGGGGCTTCGGCCGCCACGTGATCGGGTCGAACTTCTTCCACTACATCCGCGACCCGTGGAACGGCCTGGCCGAGTATTTCGCCGACATCGACTTCATCCCCGGCGACTACGACTGGCAGCCGAAGGACTGGCCGGCGGAGGACTCGCTCTATCTGTGGGGTCCGAACGTGCCCGAGGATTTCGGCCACAACTTCGAAGCCGACCAGTAGGCGTCCATTCTGATCGCAAGATGAGGGCCCGGTCGATGACCGGGCCCTTTTCATGTCCGTGGCCGGTCGGCGCTACGGCGCGCGCACCGCCGAGATCAGCGTCCAGGGAAAGCGCCACGCCCGGTTGGCGGGGTCGAGCGCGCCGTCGGCTTCCTCGAACGGCGTCGACCTCGACCTTTTCGAAGCCCTTCGCCTCCAGCACCGCGGTCACGTCCATCTCCGCCCAGGGCGGCATGTAGGGCTCGTTGTTGCGGCGGCTGTGGCCGTAGTGGACGAAGCGGGCGAAGGCGTCGGGCAGCGCCCAGAAATCGAGATGGACCATGCGGCCGCCGGGCCTGAGCACCCGGTGCGCCTCGTCGAACGCCGCCTCGATCGCCTTGGGCGGCATCTCGTGCAGCAGCATGGTCGAGGTCACGCAGTCGACGCTGGCGGCGTCCAGCCCGGTCGCGGTGGCGTCGCGCTGGAGGTAGCGGACGTTGCGGCGCTGGCTGTCGGCCGCGTTGCGGGCGGCGAGCTTCAGGCACGGCGCGGCGATGTCGACGCCGATCACCTCGGCCTCGCGGAACCGCTCGGCGAAGGGGTCGGTCGACTTGCCGAAGCCGCAGCCCATGTCGAGCAGCCGGCCGGGCACGCCGCGGGCCTCGACCGCGTCGACCAGCCGGTCGTGCAGGTCCTTGTGTTTGACGCCGGCGAGCGGGGTCGTGGTCCGCGCGCCGCGCTCGTAGACGTAGCCGGCGATGTCGTCCGACCAGATGCCGCCCGGGTGCTGGTGGATGTCGACGCTTGGTGAAGTATCTCGGCAGATCGAGGTCGGGGTCGAGCTCGAGCAGCCCCGGCGGCAGGCCGGCCGGGTCGAGCCGAGCCTCCAGCGCCGCCCGGTCCTGCGCGTGATAGGGCTGCAGCCCGTAGCGGCCGGAATACTTGAACCGCTGGAGGTGCCGTTCCAGCCAGGCGAAGTAGCGGTAGAGCGTGGTATCGCCGATCAGCGCGGCGACGTCCTCGACCGTCTCGGGCGTGACGCCCTTCGCCGCCGCCCGGCGCTCGTAGTCGGCGCGCAGGGCAGGGAAGATCTCGCGGGTCCAGTAGAGCTTGGCGCCGAGGATGAAGGACTGGGCCGCGGCGAAGCTGCGGCCGTCGATCGGGCTGCCAGTGGGGTTGCCAGTGGGGCTGCCAGTGGGGCTCTTGGTCGGGTCCGCCATTCACGACGCTCCCTTGGAGACCTGCTCGCCGAGCAGGTTGCCCATCAGGTGGGCGACGAAGGCGTCGCGGTCGGCCGCCGCGGCGGCGAGCTCTTCCGGCCCCGGCTCCGCCGCCAGCGCCGCCGGATCGATCGCACCCGACTTGGCCAGCGCGGTTTCCAGCGCGCGGACCCGGTCGCGCAGCACGTAGACCTCGGTCGCCAGCGCCATGACCATGCCGAAGGCGCGGTCGAGCGCCGGATCCTCGAAGAAGGTCTGTTCGGGTCGGGCCTTGTCGGCCGGCTCGGTCGCCATGGTGTTCCCCGGTCTGGTTTGCGCGCAGGTCTGGTCGGCGCGCAGGTTCGGGCGATCCTAACGCGCCGCGGCCCGGCCGGCCATACGGACCGGCGGGGCCGATCGCCCCGCGCTCAGCCGCCGGCCGCGCCGGTGGTCAGCACGACCTTGCCCTCGACCTTGCGGCCGGACAGCAGGGCGAAGGCCTCGTCGACCCGCTCCAGCGGCAGGGCGGCGTGGATGCGGGGCTTCAGCCGGCCCTCGGCGTACCAGCCGAACAGCTCGGCCATGCCCCGGTCGACCACCGCCGGCTCGTGCTTGACGTAAGCGCCGCCGTGGACGCCGACGACCTCGGCGTTCTTGACCAGCAGATAGTTGGCCGGGAACTGCGGGATCGCGCCGGCGGCGAAGCCGATCACGGCGTAGCGGCCTTCCCAGCCGATGCAGCGCAGCGCCGCGTCGGCGAGGTCGCCGCCGACCGGGTCGAAGATCACGTCGGCGCCCTTGCCGCCGGTGATCGCCTTGACCCGGTCGCGCAGGTCCTCCGCGCCGTAGTCCACCCCGGCGTCGGCGCCGTGCTCGGCGCAGACCGCCAGCTTGTCCGCATTGCTCGCCGCGGCGATCACGGTCGCGCCCATCGCCTTGCCGATCTCGACCGCGGCGAGGCCGATGCCGCCGGCGGCGCCGAGGACGAGCAGGGTCTCGCCCGGCACCAGCCGCGCGCGCTGGATCAGCCCGATCCAGGCGGACTGGTAGACCACGCCGAAACCCGCCGCCGCGTCGAAGGGCATGCCGTCGGGCAGCGTGAACACGCGGGCGGCGTCGGCAAGCGCCTGCTCGGCGAAGCCGCCGTGGTCGAGGCTCGCCATCACCCGATCGCCGGGGGCGAGGCCGGCGACGCGCTCGCCGCAGTCGATCACCGTGCCGGCGCATTCGAGGCCGGGCACGAAGGGCAGGGGCGGCTTCTCCTGATAGTGGCCGGCGACCATCAGCAGGTCGGGGAAGTTCACCCCGGCGGCGTGAACGCGGATGCGCACCTGCCCCGCGCCGGGCGCGGGCGGGTCCTCGATCTCGCGGACTGTGAGGGGATCCCCCAGGGCTTCGCAGACGACGGCGCGCATTCGACACTCCCCGATTGCCATTCGCCGGGATGGTACCAGATTGAGCAGGCCGACCAACAACGAGACCGCCACCATGTCCCAGGCAAGCCAGCTCGATCAGGCCGCCGACTATGTCGACGCCGAGATGACCTACAGCATCGACACCGGCGAGAAGCCGGTGACGGGCACCACCGGGCCCGGCGGCAGCCTGCGCTTCCGCAAGGGCACGTTCGACAAGCACATGATGCGGATCGCCAACGCGCGGCCGATCAACGACCGGCTGTCGCTGGACCGCGAAGGGTTCCGGCTGGCCCGCCACGACACGCGCATGACCGACTTCCTCGACGAGGACGAGCTGCGCGCGGTCTACTACCCGGAGATCGTCGAGCTGGTGAAGGCCGAGATGGGCGCCGCCGCCGTCGAGGTCTTCGACCACACCCTGCGCTCGGGCAACGAGGCGGTGCGGGCGGAACGCCTGCTGCGCGAGCCGGTGCAGGTGGTCCACAACGACTACACCGACTGGTCCGGCCCGCAGCGCGTCCGCGACCTGCACACGCCCGAGGAGGCGGCCGACCTGCTCAGCCGGCGCGTCTGCGTGGTCCAGGTCTGGCGGCCGATCGACAAGCCGGTGGTGGCCGACCCGCTGGCGATCGCCGACGCCCAGAGCCTCGCGCCCGCCGACCTGATCCCGGCCGAGCGCCGCCACCCCGACCGGGTCGGCGAGATCTACCACATCGCCTACAACCCCGATCATCGCTGGTTCTATTTCCCGCGCATGGAACGGAACGAGGCGATCGTCTTCAAGTGCTACGACTTGATGACCGACGGCCGCGCCCGCTTCACCGCGCACGGCTCGTTCACCGACCCGACCACGCCGGCCGACGCGCCGCCGCGGGAAAGCATCGAGATGCGCACGCTTGTCTATTTCTAGGGCACGGCCGGCGCCCGATCCCGCCCCTCGGCGCGGTTCGTGAAAAAGCCCCGCGGCCGGGCGGCCGCGGGGCCCCAAGGTCGATGTGGTGCAAACAACCTTGTAGAGGCACGAATGCCTCCGTCGGCACCCTAGGCCCCTTCCCCGCCGTGGCCAAGCCGCGGACGCGCAAGCCGGCCGCGTCTGCCTAAGATTTCAGCAAATATTACAGCTGGGTAATAATTCGCCAGCATGACCGTTTCGTTTCCAAGGCGAATCGATCCCCGGTGCCTGTCTTCGCATTTGCAGCATGAACACAACAGGTTGAATCCACACGATATTTGACGCTCCGGCCCGGGTTGGACCGAAACTTGCTTATCCCGCTGCGGTGCAAACAACCTCGTAGAGGGAGATATCCATGGCAAAGGTCAGGTGGCTCCGGCGCGTTGGCGTCGCAGCGGTCGCGGCGTCTGCGCTGATTTCGGCGCAGGCGATCGCGGCAGATACCATCAAGGTCGGCGTGCTCCATTCGCTGTCGGGGACTATGGCGATCAGCGAGACGACGCTGAAGGACACGGTCCTGATGCTCATCGCCGAGCAGAACAAGAAGGGCGGCATTCTCGGCAAGAAGCTCGAGCCGGTCGTGGTCGACCCGGCCTCGAACTGGCCGCTGTTCGCCGAGAAGATGAAGGAGCTGTTGGTCCAGAAGAAGGTCGACGTCGTGTTCGGCTGCTGGACCTCGGTGTCGCGCAAGTCGGTCCTGCCGGTCGTCGAGAAGTACAACGGCCTGCTCTTCTACCCGGTGCAGTACGAGGGTGAGGAGAGCTCGCGCAACGTCTTCTACACCGGCGCCGCGCCGAACCAGCAGGCGATCCCGGCGGTCGAGTACCTGATGAGCCCGGACGGCGGTTCGGTGAAGCGCTGGGTCCTGCTCGGCACCGACTATGTCTATCCGCGCACGACCAACAAGATCCTGCGCGCCTTCCTGCATTCGAAGGGCGTCAAGGACTCGGACATCTTCGAGAACTACACGCCGTTCGGTCAGTCCGACTGGCAGACCATCGTCGCGCAGGTCAAGAAGTTCGCCTCGCAGGGCAAGAAGACCGCGGTGATCTCGACCATCAACGGCGACGCCAACGTGCCCTTCTACAAGGAGCTCGCCAACCAGGGGATCAAGGCGTCGGACATTCCCGTGATCGCCTTCTCGGTCGGCGAGGAGGAGCTGTCGGGCATCGACACCAAGCCGCTGGTCGGCCACTTGGCGGCGTGGAACTACTTCATGTCGGTCAAGAACCCGACCAACGCCGCCTTCATCAAGAAGTGGCACGCCTTCATCAAGAACAAGAAGCGCGTGACCAACGACCCGATGGAAGCGACCTACATCGGCTTCAACATGTGGGTGCAGGCGGTCGAGCAGGCCAACACGACCAACGTCGACGCCGTCATCCAGGCGATGTACGGCCAGAAGGTCCGCTCGCTCAGCGGCTACATCGTGACCATGAACACCAATCATCACCTGTCCAAGCCGGTGATGATCGGCGAGATCCAGCCCAACGGTCAGTTCGAGGTCGTCTGGCAGACCAAGGGTCCGGTCAAGGGCGACGCGTGGTCGAACTACATCCCGGCCAGCGCCAAGCTGACCGCGGACTGGACCTATCCGTGGGTCTGCGGCAACTGCCAGAAGCCGCGTTTCCAGCCGGTGAAGTAACCCTTCGTCCGGTCTGAATACCCCGGGGCCGCGCGGCATCCAGCGCGGCGCGGCCCCGGTCCTTCCCCAGCCCCCCGTTTCAGTTGATCCTTTCGCAGGGCCGCCCCACCGACATGAAGCGCATCGGACTGATCCTCGCCACGGCAGTGTTTCTGGCTTCGGCCTGCGCCACGGTGATGTCCACGGCGGCGTCGGCGGCCGACGACCCGCTCCGAGCCAAGATCGACGCCCTGGTCAACGGCAGCTATTCGACGAAGGCCAAGGCCGTGATGGACCTGGCCGCGACCGGCGACCCGCGCGCGGTCGGCATCCTCAACGCCTACATGAAGCGCGCGCTCTACCGGCGCGACTCCGACGGCCGGGCCTGGCTGCTCGAGGCCGACGGCGATCCGATGACCTTCGTCGACCCGCTCGACCCCAAGGTCACGATCAAGCTCAAGTCCGACGCCGTGACCAAGGCGCGGATCAACAACCGCGTCCGCGGCGCGATCGGCGACGCGCTCGCCACGCTCAACCTGTTCAGCAAGGATCCGGACGTGCGCAGCGCCGCCGCCGACGAGGCGTTCAAGGTGCGCTCGCCGCGCTTCGGCCCGCTGTTGCGCAAGGCGCTCGCCGTCGAAACCCACAAGACGATCCGCACCAAGATCAAGCTCGCGCTCGCCGCGGTGCTGATCGCCCACGGCACCAACACCGCCGAGCGGGTCGCGGCGATCAAGGCGCTCAGCGGCGAATCGAGCCCCGATGTCGTCGCCCTGCTGCGGCCGCTGACCGGCAAGGACGGCAAGGGACAGTGGGCCGAGACGGACGCCAAGGTGCGCGCCGCCGCAACGCGCGTCCTCGGCGAGATCCAGGAACGGATCGCGCTGTGGTCCTTCCTCGGCGACCTCTACCGCGGCGTCAGCCTGGGCTCGGTCCTGCTGCTCGCGGCGATCGGGCTGGCCATCACGTTCGGCGTGATGGGCGTGATCAACATGGCCCACGGCGAGATGGTCATGCTCGGCGCCTACACCACCTTCACCGTGCAGCAGGTGTTCCGCGCCAGCTTCCCGGCCTATTTCGATTACTCGGTGATCGTGGCGATCCCGCTCGCCTTCATGGTCGCCGGCGCGGTCGGCATCGCGATCGAGCGGGGCATCATCCGCTTCCTCTACGGCCGCCCGCTGGAGACGTTGCTCGCGACCTGGGGCGTCAGCCTGGTGCTGCAGCAGGCGGTGCGCTCGATCTTCGGCGCCCAGAACCGGGAGGTCGGCAACCCGTCGTGGATGAGCGGCGGCTTCGATCTCGTCGGCGGCATCACGCTGACCTACAACCGGCTGTGGATCATCCTGTTCGCGCTGCTGGTCTTCGCCATGCTCCAGCTCGTCATCCGGCGCTCGACCCTGGGGCTGAAGATGCGGGCGGTGACCCAGAACCGCACCATGGCCAGCGCCATGGGCATCCGCAACGGCTGGGTCAACGCGATGACCTTCGGGCTGGGCACCGGCATCGCCGGGATCGGCGGCGTGGCGCTCAGCCAGATCACCAACGTCAGCCCCAACCTCGGCCAGAGCTATATCGTCGACTCGTTCATGGTGGTCGTGTTCGGCGGGGTCGGCAACCTGTGGGGGACCCTGGTCGGCGCGCTCAGCCTGGGCGTGGTCAACAAGTTCCTCGAGCCCTACGCCGGCGCCGTCCTCGGCAAGATCCTGGTGCTGGTCTTCATCATCCTGTTCATCCAGCGGCGCCCGCGCGGCCTGTTCGCCCTCAAGGGGCGGGCGGCGGAGCTGTGAGGGCGCGCCCATGACTTCAGCCAAACCCGTGACCATGGGACCGATCACCCGCGCCTTCCTCGGCGACCGCGGCGGCCAGATCCTGATCGGCGCGCTGGTCGCCGCCGCGGTGCTCGTCCCGCTCGCCAACCTGGTCGCGCCGGCCGGCTCGGGCCTGCACATCCCCGACTATCTGGTCAGCCTGTTCGGCAAGTATCTGTGCTTCGCCTTGCTGGCGCTGGCGGTCGACCTGATCTGGGGCTTCTGCGGCATCCTGAGCCTCGGCCACGGCGCCTTCTTCGGCCTCGGCGGCTACGCCATGGGCATGTACCTGATGCGCGCGATCGGCGACCGCGGCGTCTACAAGAACCCGGTCCTGCCCGACTTCATGGTGTTCCTGAACTGGAAGGAACTGCCCTGGTACTGGCACGGCTTCGACAGCTTCCCCTTCGCCATGCTGATGGTGCTCCTGGTGCCGGGGCTGCTCGCCTTCGTGTTCGGCTGGCTCGCCTTCCGGTCGCGCGTCACCGGCGTCTATTTCTCGATCATCACCCAGGCGATGACCTTCGCGCTGATGCTCGCCTTCTTCCGCAACGACATGGGCTTCGGCGGCAACAACGGCCTGACCGACTTCAAGGACATCGTCGGCTTCAGCCTCAAGGACAGCGGCACCACCGTGGGCCTGTTCGTCGCCTCGGCGATCGCGGTGATCCTGGGCTACATCCTGTGCAAGTGGATCGTCGCGACCAAGTTCGGCCGGGTCACCGTCGCCATCCGCGACGCCGAGAGCCGGACCCGCTTCCTCGGCTACCGGGTCGAGAAGTACCAGCTCTTCCTGTTCACCCTGTCGGCGGTGATCGCCGGCATCGCCGGGGCGCTGTACGTGCCCCAGGTCGGCATCATCAATCCCAGCGAGTTCTCGCCGGCCAACTCGATCGAGATCGTGATCTGGGTCGCGCTCGGCGGGCGCGGCTCGCTCTACGGCGCGGTCGTCGGCGCGATCCTGGTCAACTACCTCAAGACCTATTTCACCGGCGCGGTGCCGGAGCTGTGGCTGTTCTTCCTCGGCGCCGTCTTCATCGTCACGACCGTGTTCCTGCCCAAGGGCATCGTCGGCGCGATCTCGTCGATCGCCGGCCGCGGCGGCCCCGACCAGGCCCACGGGCTGTTCGCGCGTATCACCGGGCGGGCCGACCATGGATGACGCGGTAACCTCGATCGTCGCCGACGCGCCCGAAGCGCCGCCGGCCACGCCGCGCGCCAACAACCGCGAGGACCATCCCGCGGGCGGCACGCTGCTCTATCTCGACGGCGTCACCGTCTCCTTCGACGGCTTCAAGGCGCTCAACGGGCTGAGCTTCGTGCTCACCACCGGCGAGATGCGCGCGATCATCGGTCCGAACGGCGCCGGCAAGACCACGATGATGGACGTCATCACCGGCAAGTCGCGCCCCGACTCGGGCGAGATATTCTTCCGGGAATGGACCGACCTGACCAAGCTCGACGAGGCCAAGATCGCCAACCTCGGCATCGGCCGGAAGTTCCAGAAGCCGACCGTGTTCGAGCGGCAGACCGTGTTCGAGAACCTCGAGCTGGCGCTGGCCGGCAACCGCGGCGTCGTCGCCTCGCTCTTGCACCGGCTCACCGGCGCCCAGGCCGACCGGATCGACGAGACGCTGGCCACGGTCGGACTGACCGACCGCAAGCAGGTGGTCGCGGGCAGCCTTTCCCACGGCCAGAAGCAGTGGCTCGAGATCGGCATGCTGCTGATGCAGGAACCCGAGCTGCTGCTGGTCGACGAGCCGGCCGCCGGCATGACCGACGCCGAGACCCTGCACACCGCCGAGCTGCTCAAGGAGATCGCCAAGGAGAAGTCGGTGGTCGTGGTCGAACACGACATGGAATTCATCCGCATGCTCGACACCCGCGTAACCGTCCTGCACGAGGGCAGCGTCCTTGCCGAGGGCTCGATCGACGCCGTCCAGGCCAACCAGGACGTCATCGACGTCTACCTGGGGCGCTGACCATGCTGCAGGTCGAAGACGTCGATCTCTTCTACGGCGGCAGCCAGGCGCTGCGCAGCGTCTCGGTGTCGGCGACGATCGGCGCGGTCACCAGCATCCTGGGCCGCAACGGCGTCGGCAAGACCAGCCTCTTGCGTGCGATCATCGGCCAGGCGCCGATCCGCAAGGGCAGGATCATCTGGATGGGCGAGGACATCACCCGGATGCCGACCCACGAGCGGGCGCGCCGCCGGGTCGCGATCGTGCCCCAGGGGCGCGAGATCTTCCCGCTGCTGACGGTCGAGGAGAACCTGCAGACCGGCTTCGCCGCGGTGCCGGCGTCGGAGCGCAGCATCCCGCACGAGATCTTCGACCTGTTCCCGGTGCTCGCCGACATGATGCGCCGGCGCGGTGGCGACCTGTCCGGCGGCCAGCAGCAGCAGCTCGCCATCGCCCGGGCGCTGGTGATGCGGCCCAAGCTGTTGCTGCTCGACGAGCCGACCGAGGGCATCCAGCCGTCGATCATCAAGGACATCGAGAACGTGATCGAGCTGCTCGCCGGGCGCGGCGACATGGCGATCGTCCTGGTCGAGCAGTATTTCGACTTCGCCAAGCGGCTCGCCACCGACTATGCCGTCTTGGACCGGGGCGAAGTCGTCGTCGCCGGCGACGCCGAGCAGATGGACGAGGAGCATGTTCGACGGCACCTCACGGTCTGACGCGCCGGTCCTGGCGCAGCCGGCGGCCACCGAGCCGCGGCGCTCGGGCGTGCCGATGGCGGGGGCGCTCGAGCTGACCTTCCGCGCGCGCGACGGCGGAACCGCCATCGGCTGGCTGCACCAGCAGGCGCCGTGCCGGGCGCTGTTCCCCCGCGTCGCCCACGACGAGCCGGTCCAGGCGGTCGCCATCAACATCGCCGGCGGCCTGGTCGGCGGCGATTCGATCCGCTCCGCGGTGACGGCCGGTGTCGATACGCGTGCCCTGGCGACCAGCCAGGCGGCGGAGAAGGTTTACCGCTCCGGCGACCGCTCGGTGCGGGTCGAGACCTCGATCGCGGCGGCGGCGGGCAGCCGGGTCGAATGGATGCCCCAGCCGACGATCCTGTTCGACGGCGCCAACCTGGTCCGTCACACCCGGCTCGACGTGGCGGGAGACGCGCGTCTGATGGCGGGCGAGGTCACCATCCTCGGCCGCGCCGCCCACGGCGAGCGGCTCGGCCAGGGCAGCCTGTTCGACGAGTGGGCGGTCCGCCGCGACGGCCGGCTAATCTGGATCGACCGCACCCGGGTCGACGACTGGACCGACGTCCTCGACGACCCCAACGGCTTCGGCGGGGCCGAGGCCACGGCGCTGCTCGTCTATGCCGGCCCCGACGCCGCCGCGCGGCTCGACGAGGCCCGGTCGCTGCTGGACGCCGCCGGCACCGTCGCCGGGGCGACCGTGATCGACGGCCTGCTGGTCCTGCGCTGGCTGGGGCGCGAGGCCGCCCGGCTGGTCTCCGCCTACGCCGACTTCTGGCGCCGCTTCCGCGCCCGCATCGGGTTCGGGGCGGCGATCCTCCCCACGATCTGGCAAACCTGAGTTCGAGGCCATGCACCTGTCCCCCCGCGAAAAGGACAAGCTCTTGATCGCCACCGCGGCGATGGTCGCGCGCCGGCGCTTCGAGCGCGGCGTCAAGCTGAACTACCCGGAAGCCGTCGCCCTGATCTCCGACTTCGTCGTCGAGGGCGCGCGCGACGGCCGTTCGGTCGCCGACCTGATGAGCGCGGGCGCGACGGTGCTGACCCGCGACCAGGTCATGGACGGCGTCGCCGAGATGATCGACGAGATCCAGGTCGAGGCGACCTTTCCCGACGGGACCAAGCTGGTTACCGTCCACCAACCGATACGTTGAGAGGGAGTATCCGCTGTGAAACGCCTGACGCTCGTCCTTCCTGCCATCCTGATCGCATCGCCCGCCTTCGCCCATGTCGGCGTCGGCCCGACCGGGTCGTTCGTGGCCGGCCTGCAGCACCCGCTGATGGGGGCGGACCATCTCGTCGTCATGGTCGCCGTCGGCGTCTGGGCCGCCCTGCGCGGCGGCCGCGCCGTGTGGGTCTGGCCGGCGGCCTTCGTCGCCGTGATGCTGGCCGGCTTCGGCCTGGCGATGGCGGGGATCCGGTTCTCCGCCGCCGAACCGATCATCGTGTGGTCGGTCATCGTGCTCGGCATCGCCGCGGCGCTCGCCCTCGACGTGCCGACCATCGCCGGCGCAGCGATCATCTTCCCCTTCGCGCTGGCGCACGGCCACGTCCACGGCACCGAGATCGCGGGCGCCACGCCGGTGCAGTACGTGGCCGGCTTCGTCGCGGCCACCGCCGCCCTGCACCTGGTCGGCATCGGCCTGGCGCGGGTGGCGCAGCGGCCGGCGCTGGCCCGCACACTGCGCGTCGCCACCGCGGTGGCCGCGACCGCGACCGTCGCGTTCGGGGCCGGGCTGTGATCCCGGGCGAGCTGCTGCCGGCCGACGGCGCGATCGAGCTCAACGCCGGCCGCGAGACGGTCGAGGTCGAGGTCGCCAACACCGGCGACCGGCCGGTCCAGGTCGGCTCGCACTACCATTTCTTCGAGACCAACGAGGCGCTGGCCTTCGACCGCGACAAGGCCAAGGGCTTCCGGTTGGACATCCCGGCCGGCACCGCGACCCGGTTCGAGCCGGGCCAGACCCGTACGGTCACGCTGGTCCGCTACGCCGGGTCGGGCGACGTCTGGGGCTTCAACGCGCTGGTCAACGGACCGCTGGAGGGCTGAGGCGTGGCCTATTCGATCACCCGCGACGCCTACGCCGCGATGTACGGCCCGACCACCGGGGACCGGCTGCGGCTCGCCGACACCGACCTGATCATCGAGGTCGAGGCGGACCGCACCGTCTATGGCGAGGAGGTCAAGTTCGGCGGCGGCAAGGTCATCCGCGACGGCATGGGCCAGTCCCAGGTCACCCGCGCCGAGCGGCGCGGTCGACACGGTCATCACCAACGCGCTGATCGTCGACCACTGGGGCATCGTCAAGGCCGACGTCGGCCTGAAGGACGGCCGCATCGCCGCCATCGGCAAGGCCGGCAACCCCGACGTCCAGCCCGGCGTCGACATCGTCATCGGCCCGGGCACCGAGGCGATCGCGGGCGAGGGCCGCATCCTCACCGCCGGCGGGCTCGACGTGCACATCCACTTCATCAGCCCGCAGCAGGCCGAGGACGCGCTGATGAGCGGCGTCACCACCATGATGGGCGGCGGCACCGGTCCGGCCGAGGGCACCAACGCGACGACCTGCACGCCGGGCGCCTGGCACATCGGCCGGATGCTCCAGGCGGTCGAGGGGCTGCCGATGAACATCGGCCTGTTCGGCAAGGGCAACGCGACCCGGCCCGAGGCGCTGCGCGAGCAGGTCGCGGCCGGCGCCTGCGGGCTCAAGCTGCACGAGGACTGGGGCACCACGCCGGCGGCGATCGATACCTGCCTCAACGTGGCCGACGAGAGTGACGTGGCGGTGACCATCCACACCGACACGCTCAACGAATCGGGCTTCGTCGAGAACACGATCAAGGCGTTCAAGGGCCGCAACATCCACGCCTTCCACACCGAGGGCGCGGGCGGCGGCCACGCCCCCGACATCATCAAGGTGTGCGGGCTGGCCAACGTGCTGCCGTCGTCGACCAACCCGACCCGGCCGTTCACGGTCAACACGGTCGACGAGCATCTCGACATGCTGATGGTGTGCCACCACCTCGACGCCAACATCCCGGAGGACGTCGCCTTCGCCGAGAGCCGGATCCGGCGCGAGACGATCGCGGCCGAGGACATCCTCCACGACCTCGGCGCGTTCTCGATGATCGCCTCGGACAGCCAGGCGATGGGCCGGGTCGGCGAGGTGGTGATCCGGACCTGGCAGACCGCCGACAAGATGAAGAAGCAGCGCGGCGCGCTGCCCGAGGATTCGGCGCGCAACGACAACTTCCGGGTCAAGCGCTACATCGCCAAATACACGATCAACCCGGCGCTGGCCCACGGCATCGCGGGCCATGTCGGCTCGGTCGAGGTCGGCAAGCTCGCCGACCTGGTCCTGTGGAAGCCGGCCTTCTTCGGCGTGAAGCCCGATCTGGTGCTCAAGGCGGGAACGATCGCCGCCGCGCCGATGGGTGACCCCAACGCCTCGATCCCGACGCCGCAGCCGGTCCACTACCGCACCATGTTCGGCGGCTTCGGCCGGTCGCTGACGGCGAGCCGGGTGACCTTCCTGTCCCAGGCCGGGCTCGACGCCGGGGTGGCCGACGCGCTCGGCCTGGCCAGCCCCGTCCTCGCCGTCGCCGGCATCCGCGACGTCGGCAAGGCCCAGATGGTCCACAACAGCGCGACGCCGGCGATCGAGGTCGATCCCGAGACCTACGAGGTCCGCGCCGACGGCGACCTGCTCACCTGCGAGCCCGCGGCCGAGCTGCCGATGGCCCAGCGCTACTTCCTGTTCTGATGGCACCGGCGTGATGGACAGGGCCACCGAAGCCGCGCGCCGCGGGAACTGGCCGGACGACCGGGCGGTCGCCACGGTCACCCTCGACTACGAGAACCGCTGCCGCCGGCGCATGCGCCTGGTCGCCGACGACGGCTTCGCCTTCCTGCTCGACCTGGCGGAGGCGGGGGTGCTGGCCGACGGCGACGGGCTGCGGCTGGAGGACGGCCGCTGGATCGCCGTGCGCGCGGCGCGCCGGAGCGGCTGACCCGGGTCGATTGCGCCGACCCGCACCATCTGGCCGTGGTCGCCTGGCATCTCGGCAACCGCCACCTGCCGACCGAGATCGCCGCCGACGCGATCTACATCCGCCACGACCACGTCATCGAGGCGATGCTCGAAGGGCTGGGGGCGGCCGTGACCCCGGTCGAGCGGCCCTTCACCCCGCAGAGCGGCGCCTACGCGGCCCATCGCCACGCGGCACACGACCATCATCATGGCCCCGCCGACCACGATCACGGCGGCGCGGATCACCGCCACAACGGCAAGCGCCACCACGCGGCGGGGACCGGCCGATGACCCCGGCGGCGCTCTATCGCCTGATGACCTGGTTCTCGCCGGCCTATCCGGTCGGCTCCTTCTCCTATTCGCACGGGCTGGAGACCGCGGTCGCCGACGGCGCGGTGACCGACCGGGACGCCCTGGTCGCCTGGATCGGCACGGCGCTGCGCCACGGAACGGGCATGACCGACGCGGTGCTGTTCCGCGCCGCCTGGACCGCGGCGGCGGAGGTCGACGACGGCGCGCTCGAAGACGCCATGCGGCTCGGCTGCGCGCTGACGCCGACCGCCGAGCTGCGCCTGCAGACCCTGGCCCAGGGCCGCGCCTTCCTGGACGCGACCCGCGAAGCCTGGCCGTGCACGGCGCTCAAGGCGCTGGACGAGGGCGACGTCCCGCTGCCGGTCGCCGCCGGCGCGGCCTGCGCCGGCCACGGCGTCCCGGTCGAGGACGGGCTGGCCGCCTTCCTGACCGAATACGCCGCCAACCTGGTCTCGGCCGGCGTCCGGCTGATCCCGCTCGGCCAGCGCGACGGCCAGCGCGCGATCGCCGCGCTCGAACCGGTCATCGCCGAGGTCGCCGCCGACTCGGCCGATCTGGCCCTGGACACGATGGGCTCCGCCACCCCGGTCATCGACCTCGCCGGCATGCGCCACGAAACCCAGTACACGAGGCTGTTCCGATCATGAGCGACGCACCCGACACCAAGTCTCCGAGTCATCGGTCTCCCCACGGGCCGCTGCGGGTCGGCATCGGCGGGCCGGTCGGCTCGGGCAAGACCGCGCTGACCGACGCCCTGTGCCGCAGCCTGCGCGACCGCTGGGACATGGCGGTGATCACCAACGACATCTACACCCGCGAGGACGCCGAGTTCCTGATCCGCTCCGGCGCGCTGCCGGTCGAGCGCATCCGCGGGGTCGAGACCGGCGGCTGCCCGCACACGGCGATCCGCGAGGACGCGTCGATCAACCTCGCCGCGGTCGCCGACCTGCGCGCCGAGTATCCGGCGCTCGACCTGATCATCATCGAATCGGGCGGCGACAACCTGGCGGCGACCTTCAGCCCCGACCTGGCCGACATCACCCTCTACGTCATCGACGTCTCGGCGGGCGACAAGATCCCGCGCAAGGGCGGGCCGGGCATCACCAAGTCGGACCTGCTGGTCATCAACAAGATCGACCTGGCCCCCCTGGTCGGCGCCGACCTCGGCGTCATGGACCGCGACGCCAGGCGGATGCGCGGCGACAAGCCCTTCGTCTTCACCAACATCAAGGCCGGCGAGGGCGTCGAGCGGGTCGCGGACTTCGTGATCGAGATGGGCGGCCTGGCCAGCGGCCGGGCGACCGCGGCGGCCTGAGCCCCGGCCGGAAGCCGCCGCCGCGCGGCTACTTCTTGCGCAGGCTCTTGTCGCGCAGCGTCACGTCCTGGCCCGGCGGCGCATTGTCGAGCGCGTCCTCGAGCGAGAACACCTCGCGCCATTCCTCGGGCGGGCGGATGTGGCCGCCGCTGCCGACCTGGTCGAGGCCCCAGAAGATCTCCAGGCAGTGATTGTCGGGGTCGCGGAACTCGACCGCGACCTGGACCCCGGCGCGCCGCCGCCCCTCGAAGTCGATCTCCACGTTGTGCTTCTTCAGGTGCTCGCGGGCGCGGAACACCTCGTCGATCGAGGAGACCTCGAAGGCCATGTGGTGGAGCTCGATGTGGCGCGATTGCTCGCCCTTGCCCTGGCCGACCAGGGCGACGCCGTGATGGTCGGCGTTGCAGCGCATGAAGACCATGCGGCCGGGCATCATCGTGTCGGGATAGACGTCCGAGACGCGGAAGCCGAGGACCTGGGTGTAGAACTCGACCGAGCGTTCGAGGTCGGACACGACCAGCACGACGTGGCCGATCTTGGTGATGTTGAACGGCAGCCCCTGCGGCGGCCCCGCATTCTTGAGGGCCACGATCTCCGGGCTCTTGAGCGCCTCCCAGTCAATCACGCCGCGCGCCATCCATTCCTCCCGTCTTGAAAAGGGGCCGATCCGCGACCGGTCGTCGCCTGTCATATCCCGAATGCGCGGCGGTCCGCAAATCACGGCCGCACGCGGCGGGCGATCACGCCGCCGCGGCGGGGCAGATCACGGCCGCGGGCGCGCGGCGGCACACCTTTCCATTCCGAAAATCGAAGCCCACTTATTTGCCCACGAATAAGATGGGCAATTTTGTGGTTCACCTCTTGCGGCGCGCGGCGATATCAAGGCGGCAAGGGAGGAACCAAGGACACTGCAAGATGGAAAGATCCGATATCCTCAAAGAGATCGCGCAGTACTGCCGGCAGGCGGGCATGGCCGAATCGACCTTCGGCCGCAAGGCGGTCAACGACGGCAAATTGGTGAGCCGAATTCGCGACGGCGGGCGGATCAGCGTCGAGACGTGGGGCCGCATCCGTTCATACATGCGTGACAACCCACCCGAGGTTTACATGGAAAAAGGCATCCTCCGGCCGGGGCCGGGGGCCGGGCCCGCCGCGTCCCGCGCGAGCGCTCCGGCGAACAAGAGCGCCACGAAAGGTGCAGATACAGAGCAGGACTTCCGGTTCTTCGACAACCGGCAGAAATACCTGATGTTCGTCAACACCTGCTCGGAGAAGTGGGTGGTCGCCGACCGGGTTTCGCTGGAGCTGGGCAACATCCACCCGCGGCCGCCGGCGGTGCGTCTGTTCGACGCCGGCATCGGCGACGGCACGGTGCTGGCGCGGGTGATGCGGGCGATGCACAACCGCTACCCGACGATGCCCTTCTACATCGTCGGCAAGGAGATCAGCCTCGAAGACATCCGGTTGACCCTCGACAAGATGCCCGACCGCTTCTTCGAGCATCCGTCGTCGGTGCTGGTGCTGACCAACCTCTATTATTCCGAAGCGCCGTGGCTGATGACCAAGTCGACCACGGCGGCGTCGAGCTTCGTGTGGAAGGAGTGCGCGCTCCAGGGCAACTCGGCCCACGAGTTCGAGCAGCAGATCGCCGGGCTGCAGGGCTTCCTCGCCGACAACTGGCAGGCGCGCATCGGCAAGGCGGGCAACCCGATCTACGACCGGCCCGTGGTGCTGGTGCTCTACCGCGAGGACCACAAGTTCCTGCTCGACCAGGTCATCCCGCAGCGCGGCGCGACCCGAGCGGACTACGACCTCGTCGTCGCCTCCCAGCCCTACCGGGCGCGGGCGTCGGCCGAGTTCAAGGCGGCCAAGGTGGTCGCCCCGCTGGCCCGCGCGCTCGGCCCCGGCGGCCGGCTGATCGGCATCCACTCCCACGGCGGCGATCCGGGGCTCGAGATCATCCAGAAGATCTGGCCGGGCGAGAACCCGTTCATCACCGACCGCCACTCCATCCTCAAGGCGGTCAAGGCGGAGCTCGGCGCGGAAGGGCGCGACCTCAAC
The DNA here is from genome assembly GCA_963730305.1 of uncultured Alphaproteobacteria bacterium. GTDB lineage: Bacteria > Pseudomonadota > Alphaproteobacteria > Bin65 > Bin65 > CAMYMQ01. The sequence goes on along the minus strand of CAVSRB010000003.1, from coordinate 1,072,563 downwards.
TTCAACGCCTATTCCGACAAGCGGTCGATCTTCCGCTACGACATGCACACGCTGCCCAACGAGGTCTCCAGCTCGATCGGCACGTCGACGGCCTTCGCGGCCTGGAACGCGGCGGTCTACGTCGCCCAGGTCGAGGACGAGCGGATCGAGGAGGCGACCGCCGACGGCCGCTACATCGAGGCCACGCGCGAGGTGCTGCACGAGCATGGCGGGCTCTGGTTCTACGACGAATCCTACGTGATTTCGCGGCGCCGCGACTGACACGCACGGACGTGGGTCGGGCGCGCGCGGCGCGAGGCGGTACCAACAATCAGAATACAGGAGGGCGGGGAATGCCCAGTTCTTATCTTTTCACGAGCGAATCGGTATCGGAGGGTCATCCGGACAAGGTTTGCGACCGCATCTCGGACGCGGTGGTTGATGCATTTCTGACCGGCGATCCCGGTTCTCGGGTGGCGTGCGAGACGCTGACGACGACGAACCTGATCGTGATCGCGGGCGAGGTCCGGGGCCCGGAGTCGCTGGTGGCGAAGTCGGGCGCGGTGAACAAGGCGCACATCGAGGAGGTGGCGCGGTCCGCGGTGCGTGACATCGGCTACGAGCAGGACGGCTTCCACTGGAAGCACGCGGAGGTGCAGATCCACCTTCACGGCCAGTCGGCGGACATCGCGATGGGCGTCGACGCGGCGGGCAACAAGGACGAGGGCGCGGGCGACCAGGGCCTGATGTTCGGCTTCGCGTGCCGGGAGACCGAGGACCTGATGCCGGCGCCGATCGACTTCTCGCACAAGATCCTGCAGTCGCTGGCGGAGGCGCGCCACTCGGGCGCGGAGCCGGACCTGGGTCCGGACGCCAAGAGCCAGGTGACGCTGCAGTACGAGAACGGCAAGCCGGTGCGGGCGACCTCGGTGGTGGTGTCGACCCAGCACTCGGAGAGCGTCGACCAGGACGCGGTGCGCGAGATCGTCCGCCCGCACGTGGCCAACGTGCTGCCGGAGGGCTGGATGCCGCCGGAGGACGAGTTCTACGTCAACCCGACGGGCCGGTTCGTGATCGGCGGCCCGGACGGCGACTGCGGCCTGACGGGCCGCAAGATCATCGTCGACACCTATGGCGGCGCGGCGCCGCACGGCGGCGGTGCGTTCTCGGGCAAGGACCCGACCAAGGTCGACCGCTCGGCGGCCTACGCGGCGCGCTACCTGGCGAAGAACGTGGTCGCGGCGGAGCTGGCCGAGCGCTGCACGATCCAGCTGGCCTATGCCATCGGCGTGTCGAAGCCGCTGTCGGTCTACGTCAACCTGGACGGCACCGGCCGGGTCGACGAGGAGAAGCTGTCGGCGGTACTCCAGGAACTGGTCGACCTGAGCCCGCGGGGCATCCGCGAGCATCTGGGTCTGAGCCGGCCGGTCTACGCGCGCACCGCGGCCTACGGCCACTTCGGCCGCAAGCCCGACGCCGACGGCGGCTTCTCCTGGGAGAAGACCGACATCGCAGACAAGCTCAAGGCCGCGTTCTAGGCGCGGCCGCGAGCGGGCAGTCGATGCGCCATGCCGCCCACACCTAAGGCCCAGCCCGCGCCGCCGGACAGCGCGCCGGCGGCGGGCGCCTCGGTGATGGGCGGCTGGTCGCTCGAAGCGACCCTGCCCAAGCCGGAGGAGATCGAGGCGCTCGCGGGTCTGCTCGCACCGGGCGCGGAAATCTTCCTCAGCACCCTGCCGCACGTCACCCTCGACCGGCAGATCGACACGGCGCGGCGCGTGCGCGCTGCCGGCCTGGAGCCGGTGCCGCATCTCGCCGCCCGCTATTTCGATACCGCAAAGGCGCTGGCCGACTTCGTCGAGCGCGCGGTCGGCGAGGCCGACGTCCGCCGCCTGCTGGCGATCGGCGGCGACCTCGATCCGCCGCGTGGACCCTATGCCTCCAGCCTCGACGTGATCGAGAGCGGCGTGTTGTCCGCCTACGGCATCGAGCGGGTCGGGCTCGCCGGCTATCCCGACGGTCACCCCAAGATCGCCGACGACGTGCTCGCGGCGGCGCTCGACGCCAAGCTGGAGGCGGCCGGCCGCGCCGGCTTCGAGGTCGAGATCGTCACCCAGTTCTGCTTCCAGGCGCCGCCGATCCTGCGCTGGCTCGACACCGTGCGGGCGCGACGACCGGACGTGCCGGTGCGCATCGGCCTGGCCGGGCCGGCCAGCCTCAAGGCGCTGGTGCGCTACGCCCTGCGCTGCGGCGTCGGCATGCCGCTCGACGGCATCGGCCAGAAATTCGCGATGGCGTCGCAGCTCGTCCGCAGCGTATCACCGGACGGCATCGTCGACGCGCTCGACGCGGCGTCGGTGGCCGGCCTTGCCGGCGGGCGGGTCTCCGCTCACTTCTTCTCTTTCGGCGGGCTCGAACGCACGGCCCGCTGGGCGGTCGAGGCGGCGCAGGGCCGCGACCACGATCGGGACCGCTAGGCACAATTCACGGAAGGCAGGCATGGCAGAAGCTACTGGAGAGATCGATCATCTCTTCATCCTCACCCTCAGTTGCCCGGACCGGCGCGGCATCGTCGCCAACGTCGCGCAGTTCCTGACCTCGAACGCGTGCAACATCGTCGAGAGCGCCCAGTTCGGCGATCCCGCCGACGGCAACTTCTTCATGCGCGTCTGCTTCCGCGCGGAGGGCAAGATCCGCGACGCCGAGACCTTCGAGAAGGCGTTCCAGGGCATCGCCGCCGAATACGGCATGACCTCGGCCTTCACCCGCGTCGGCGAGCGGCCGCGCGTGCTGATCATGGTCTCGCGCTTCGGCCACTGCCTCAACGACCTCTTGTTCCGCTGGCGCATCGGGGCGCTCGGCATGGAAATTCCCGCGGTCGTCTCCAACCACCGCGACTTCGAGGAGCTGGTCGGCTCCTACGACCTTCCCTTCGTCCACCTGCCGGTGACCAAGGACACCAAGGCCGAGCAGGAGGCCAAGCTGCTCGACCTGGTCGACCAGGAGCAGGTCGACCTGGTGATCCTGGCCCGCTACATGCAGGTGCTGTCGCCCGAGCTGTGCCGGCGGCTGCCCGGCCGGGTGATCAACATCCACCACTCCTTCCTGCCCAGCTTCAAGGGCGCCCGGCCGTATCACCAGGCGCACGGCCGCGGGGTCAAGCTGATCGGCGCCACCGCGCACTACGTCACCGAGGACCTCGACGAGGGGCCGATCATCGAGCAGGACGTCGACCGGGTGGACCACGCCATGTCGGGCGAGGACTTCGTCTCGATGGGCCGCGACGTCGAATGCGCCGTGCTGGCCCGCGCCGTGAAATGGCACCTGGAGCGTCGCGTCCTGCTCAACGGCAGCCGCACGGTCGTGTTCCGGTGATCGCGGGCAACGCATGGCGCCTACCGAAAGATAGTTGAACGCCCCCCGCGGTCTTGGATTAGTCTGGAGCGACTCTAAATTGCTCCGACCGGTCCCGGACCCGGGGAAAGCGCCGCCGAAGGCGCGGGGCGACGGGCGGAACAGCACGGGAGGGCTGCCGATGAGCGCCGAACGTTCGTTCAAGAAGGAAATCGGCCGGCTGCGGCTGGGCGACGGCGAGGTGTTCCACGGCGAGGGCATCCTCGCGGTGACCAAGGCGCTGCTGCAGTCGGGAGTCGCCTATGTCGGCGGCTACCAGGGCGCGCCGGTGTCGCACCTGATCGACGTGCTGGTCGACGCCGACGAGCTGATGGACGAGCTCGGCATCCACGTCGAGACCTGCACCAACGAGGCTTCGGCGGCGGCGATGCTGGGCGCGTCGCTGAACTATCCGCTGCGCGGCGCGGTGACCTGGAAGTCGATCGTCGGCACCAACGTCGCCGCCGACGCGCTGTCGAACCTGACCTCGCCGGGCGTGATGGGCGGCGCGCTGATCATCTCGGGCGGCGATTCCGGGGAAGGCGCCAGCGTGATCCAGGAGCGCACGCACGCCATGGCGATGAAGTCGACCATGTGGCTGCTCGACCCGCGTCCCGACCTGCAGAAGATCGTCGATACGGTCGAGCACGCCTTCGCCCTGTCCGAGGCGTCGAACACGCCGGTGATCATGGAGCTGCGCATCCGTGCCTGCCACATCCAGGGCGAGTTCACCGCCAAGGACAACGTGCCGCCGCCGGTCAGCACCCGGCACAAGCTGCAGCGACCCGGCCACTTTCAACTATGGGCGGCTCGCCCATCCGCCGGTGACCTTCGTCCAGGAGAAGCTCAAGGTCGAGGAGCGGCTGCCCGCGGCGCGCAAGTATATCGTCGAGCACAAGCTCAACGAATTCATGGACGGCGATCTCGACGACGTCGGCATCATCCTCCAGGGCGGGCTCTACAACGGCCTGATCCGGCGGCTGCAGACCCTGGGGCTGGCCGACGCCTTCGGCCAGAGCCGCATCCCGCTCATGGTGCTCAACGTCACCCACCCGCTGGTGCCCGAGCAGATGGTCGAGTTCGCCGCCGGCAAGCGCGGCGTCCTCGTGCTCGAGGAGGGCAACCCGGAATATATCGAGCACCAGATCAACACCTTCCTGCGCAAGGCCGACGTCCAGACCCCGGTCTTCGGCAAGGACGTGCTGCCGCCGGCGGGCGAGTATTCCGCCGAAGTGCTCCAAGAAGGACTCGTCGCCTTCCTGCGGGCCGTGTCGCCCAAGGGCTACGACATGGACGGTCTGGACGGCCTGCCGTCGGCCACGCGCATCCGCGAGGACGCCGCGGACGCGATCGGCCGGCCGCTGCCGCCGCGGCCGCCGACCTTCTGCACCGGCTGCCCGGAGCGGCCGGTGTTCTCGGCGCTCAAGATCCTGCAGAGCGACATCGGCAAGGTCCACATCGCCGCCGACATCGGCTGCCACGCCTTCGGCACCTTCGAGCCCTTCTCGATGGGCAACTCGATCCTCGGCTACGGCATGTCGCTGGCCAGCGCCGCCGCGGTCGCGCCGTTCCAGGAACGCCGCTCGATCTCGATCATGGGCGACGGCGGCTTCTGGCATAACGGCCTCGTCTCGGGCGTGGTCTCGGCCCAGCTCAACCGGGGCGATTCGGTCCTGGTGATCATGCAGAACGGCTACACCTCGGCGACCGGCCAGCAGTTCATCCCGAACAGCCCCGGCGGCCGCGACGGCGAGCCGACCGGCGCCGACATCGAGGCGACGCTCAGGACCCTCGGCATCCCCTGGATCCAGCGGATACGCACCTATTCGGTGTCGGTGATGGTCGAGGCCCTGCGCGAGGCGCTGACCACGCCGACGAAGGGCCTCAAGGTCATCGTCGCCGAGGGCGAGTGCCAGTTGGCCCGGCAGCGCCGGCTGCGCGCCGAGAATGCCGAGAAGCTCAAGGCCCAGGAGCGGGTCGAGATCCCGCGCTTCGGCATCGACGACGAGATCTGCACCGGCGACCATTCCTGCATCCGCCTGTCGGGCTGCCCCAGCCTGACGGTCAAGCCGAGCCCGGATCCGCTGCGCGAAGACCCGGTGGCGACCGTGATCCAGAGCTGCGTCGGCTGCGGCCTGTGCGGCGAGGTCGCCCATGCGGCGACCCTGTGCCCGTCCTTCTACCGGGCCGAGCGGGTGCGCAACCCGGGCGGCATGGAACGGATGGTCCAGCAGATCCGCAACGGCGTGATCGGCCTGATGCAGGGCCGGGGAGCGGCGCGATGAGCCAGAGCCCAACCACCGGCACCGAGACCACCCGTCCGATCACCGTGCTCATCGCCGCGCTCGGCGGCGAGGGCGGCGGCGTGCTGACCGACTGGATCGTCACCGCCGCGCGCGCCAGCGACCTGGTCATCCAGAGCACCTCGATCCCCGGCGTCGCCCAGCGCACCGGCGCGACCACCTATTACGTCGAGGTCTGGCCCGAGCCGCGCAGTGCGCTCGGCGACCGCAAGCCGGTGATGTCGCTGTCGCCGGCCCCCGGCGAGGTCGACCTGTTCGTGTCGTCCGAGCTGATGGAGACCGCCCGGGCGATCCTCAACGGCTTCGTCACCCCCGACCGCACCCGCCTGATCGCCTCGACCAGCCGCGTCCTGACCACCAAGGAAAAGATGGCGATGGGCGACGGCGAGTTCGACCCGGACGCCCTGCGCAAGGCGGTGGCGGAACGGTCGAAGGACCACAAGCTGGTCGACATGGCGGTGATGGCCGCCGCGGCCGGCGCGCCGGTCAGCGCGGTCATGCTCGGCGTCGTCGCCGGCGCCGGCACGCTGCCGATCCCGCGCGCGGCGTTCGAGGACGCGATCCGCGCCGAGGGCAAGGCGGTCGCGGCCAACCTGAAGGGGTTCGACTCCGGCTTTGCCGCGGTGAGCGGCGAGGGGGCCGAGACCGAGGCGCCCGCCAAGGCTGCCAAGCGCAAGGCGGCGACCTCGCCGGCGGCGGCGCTCGCCGGCCGGGTCGAGGCCTATCCCGCCGCCGTGCGCGATCTCGTTTCGCTCGGCGTCGCACGCCAGACCGACTATCAGGACGCGCGCTACGCCGCGCTCTATCTCGACCGGCTCGACCGGTTCCGCGACATGGACGAGGGCCTGTTGGCGGCGGTCGCCCGTCATCTCGCGGTTCGCATGTCCTACGAGGACATCATCCGGGTCGCCGCGCTCAAGACCCGGCCGGAGCGGTTCGCCCGCATCCGCGGCGAGACCCAGGCCGACCCGGGCGACCTCGTCCGCGTGACCGAGTTCTTCAAGCCGGGCGTTGCCGAGGTCTGCGACATCCTGCCGGCCGGCATGGCGCGTCGCCGGCTGGCCAAGGCCGAGCGCAACGGCCGGCTCGATGACCAGTCGTGGCCGATGGAGCTCGAATTCGACCACCGTCTCGGGCTTCCTCAAGCTGCGCTTCCTCGCCAACCTGCGCCGCATCCGCCGCCGCACCTACCGCTACGGCGTCGAACAGGCGGCGATCGAGCAGTGGCTCGACGACGTCGCCCGGGCGGCGGCGCTCGACATCGCGCTGGCGCGGGAGATCGCCGAGTGCGCCCGGCTGATCAAGGGCTACGGCAGCACCCACCGGCGCGGCAGCGGCAACATGGCCCGCATCCGCGAGGCGCTGATCGCGCCCGCGCTCTCGGGTGAGATCGCGCCGAGCGAGGCGGCCGCGGCGATCGCCAAGGCACGCGACGCGGCGCTGGCCGATCCCGAAGGCGAGACGCTGACCCAGACCCTGGCCGAGTTGCAGGACGGCGGCGCGGACACGCCCACGCCCGAGGTCGCCGCGGCGGCGGCAGCGGCGTCTGCACCCGCGGACGAGCGCAGGGTCGCCTAGGCGCGCATGGGCAACGGGCTCACCTTCGCGCCGACCGGCGACATCGTCACCCACTATGCGGTCGACGGCGACGGCGGGGGACCGGCGATCGTCTTCGTCAATTCGCTCGGCACCGACCTGCGCATCTGGGACGGGCTGCTCGCCGCGCTCGGCCCCGGCTATCGCTTCCTGCGCTACGACAAGCGCGGCCATGGGCTGAGCGGCTGCACGCCGGCGCCCTATTCGATGGTCCAGCTCGCCACCGATCTCGACCGGTTGATGGACGCGACCGGTTTCGACGACGTGATCCTGTGCGGCGTCTCGGTCGGCGGCCAGATCGCCCAGCAGCTCAAGGCGCTGGGCACCAAGCGCATCCGCGGCCTGATCCTGTGCGACACCGCCGCCAAGATCGGAACCGACGAGATGTGGGCCCAGCGCATCGCCGCGCTCGAGGCCGGGGGCATCGGGTCCATCGCCGACGCGATCCTCGAGCGCTGGTTCGCGCCGGCGCTGCGCACCGGCGACCCGGACGCGCTGGCCGGCTGGGGCAACATGCTCACGCGCACGCCGCTCGACGGCTATATCGGCGTCTGCGCCGCGCTGCGCGATTCCGACCTTACCGCCGACGCCGGCCGGATCGACGTGCCGACCCTGGTCGTCTGCGGGGCGCAGGACGGCGCGACCCCGCCCGAGATGGTCGAGGCCTTCGCCGGGCTGATCCCCGGCGCCGCCTTCGCGGCGATCGACGGCGCCGGCCACCTGCCCAGCATCGAGCAGCCCCAGGCGCTCGCCGACCGGATCACCGCTTTCCTCGAGGAGAACGAGCTTGTCTGACGACCGTTACGACGACGGGATGGCGGTTCGCCGCGGCGTGCTCGGCGACGCCCATGTCGACCGCGCCAGCAAGGCGATCACCGACTTCGACGAGGACTTCCAGCGCTACATCACCGAGACCGTCTGGGGCCGGATCTGGACCCGCCCCGGGGTCGACCGGCGCACGCGCAGCCTGATGACGCTGTGCATCCTCGGCGCGCTCGGCCACCACGAGGAGCTCGCCCTGCACATCCGGGCCTCGCGCAACACCGGCGCGACAAAAGGCGAGATCATCGAAGCGCTGCTGCATGTTACCGCTTACGCCGGGGTCCCCGCCGGGAACCGGGCCTTCGCGATCGCGAAGCAGACCTTCAAGGAAATGGAAGAGCAAGCGTAAGGAGGACGTCGACCGTGACGCCGAATGCCACCTACCGACCGCGCGACTGGGACGCGCAGCCGCCCTACCTGCACGCCGACTACGCGTCGACCGTGCTGCGGTCGCCCAAGCAGGGCCTGGTCAAGCTCGACCAGACCCTGTCCGAGGTCACCGGGCCGCGCTTCAGCGCCGACGCGATCGGCCCGCTCCACGCCGACCTGACCAAGAACGCCGCGGTCAACGGCGAGCCGATCGGCGAGCGGATCATCGTCACCGGCCGCGTGGTCGACGAGAACGGCAAGCCCGTTCCCGACACCCTGATCGAGATCTGGCAGGCCAACGCCTGCGGCCGCTACATCCACGTGGTCGACCAGCACGACGCGCCGCTCGACCCCAACTTCCTCGGGGCCGGCCGCTGCGTCACCGACGCCGAGGGCCGCTACCGCTTCATCACGGTCAAGCCCGGCGCCTATCCGTGGAAGAACCACTACAACGCCTGGCGGCCGAACCACATCCACTTCTCGCTGTTCGGCCCCAGCTTCGCCACCCGGCTGGTGACCCAGATGTATTTCCCGGGCGACCCGCTCCAGCCGATCGACCCGATCTTCAACGGCGTGCCGACGCCGGAGGCGCGCGCGCGCCTGGTCGCCGGCTTCTCGATCGAGATCACCGAGCCGGAATGGGCGCTCGGTTACGAATGGGATATCGTGCTGCGCGGCCGCGACGCCACGCCGATGGAGAATTGAGCATGTCGGGACAGACGCCATCCCAGACGGTCGGCCCGTTCTTCGCCTACGCCCTGACGCCAGAGCCCTACGGCCATCAAGGCATCGCCGGCAACGTCCTGGTCGGCGACGACACCCAGGGCGAGGTCATCCGCATCGAGGGCCGGGTGCTCGACGGCGAGGGCCAGCCGGTGCCGGACGCCCTGGTCGAGATCTGGCAGGCCAACGCCGCCGGCCGCTACGCCCATCCCGACGACCCGCGCGACGACGTCCCGACCGACCAGGCCTTCGCCGGCTTCGGCCGGTCGGGCACCGATGCGAACGGCGCCTTCTGGTTCGACACGGTCAAGCCGGGGCCGGTGCCGGGCCGGGGCAACGCGCCCCAGGCGCCGCACGTCAACGTCGTGGTGTTCGCCCGCGGCATGCTCGTGCACGCCTATACCCGCGTCTACTTCTCGGACGAGGCGGAGGCCAACTCGATCGACCCCGTGCTCAACACGGTCGACGAGGCGCGGCGCGGCACCCTGATCGGCGACGTCCGCCAGGTGCATGGCCGCAAGGTCTATCGGTTCGACATCAGGCTGCAAGGGGACGGCGAGACGGTCTTCTTCGACGTGTAGCGGAAGCGCGCCGCGGAAGGGACCGGCCGCGAGGTCATGACGATCAGCGCCACCGATTCACGCATCCTGGGTCCGCTTCTCGCCGATCCGTTCGTCGCCGCCACCTTCGACGATGTCGCGACCGTCAAGGCGATGGTCGCGGCCGAGGTGGCGCTGGCCAAGGCCCAGGCGAAGCTGGGCCTGATCCCGTCCTTCGCCGCCGACTGCATCGCGACCGCGGCCGAGAGTTTCACGCCCGACCTGGTGACCATCGGCATCGACACCGAGAAGTCGGGCGTGCCGACCATCGCCCTGGTCGCCCAGCTCCGCAAGGCGGCGGGCGAGGAGGCGGCGCCCTTCGTCCACTGGGGCGCAACCAGCCAGGACATCGTCGACACCGCCTTCGTCCTGCAGGCCCGCGACGTGGTCGACGCCTTCGCCCGACGGATCGCCGCGCTGGTCGAGGCGCTGGCGGCGCTGGCGGACGCGCACCGGGCGACCATCATGGTCGCCCGCACCCGCTCCCAGCAGGCGCTGCCGACGACGTTCGGCGTCAAGGCCGCGGGCTGGCTGTCGCCGCTGGCCCGCCATCACCAGCGGTTGCGCGAGATGTGGGGGCGGGTGTTCGCGGTCCAGCTCGGCGGCGCGGCGGGGACGCTCGCGGCGATGGGCGACCGCGGCGCCGACGTGGCCCAGGCGTTCGCGGCCGAGCTCGGGCTGGCCGCGCCGGACCTGCCGTGGCACACCCAGCGCGACCGTATCGCCGAGCTGGCCGACTGGCTGTCGCTGGTCACCGGCAGCCTGGGCAAGATGGGCCAGGACCTGGTGCTGCTCGCCCAGACCGAGGTCGGCGAGGTCCGCGACCACGGCGGCGGCCGCGGCGGGTCGAGCACCATGCCCCAGAAGGCCAACCCGGTCGCCGCCGAGACCCTGGTCTCGCTGGCGCGAATGAACGCGACGCTGCTCGCCGCCGTCCACCAGGCGCAGATCCAGGAGCACGAGCGCGGTGGGGCCGGATGGCAGCTCGAATGGATGTCGCTGCCGCCGATGCTGGCCCATTGCGGCGCGGCGCTGAACCATGCCGCCGGCCTGATCGAGCGGCTGCACGTCGATACCGCGCGCATGACCGCCAACCTCGAGGCCAGCAACGGCCTGGTCCTGGCCGAGGCGGCGAGTTTCGCGCTGGCCGACCACATGACCCGGCCGGAGGCGCAGGCGCTGGTCAAGGACGCCTGCGTCGCGGTCGCCGAGAACGGCAGACACCTGATCGACGTGCTCCGCGAGCGCACCCAGGCGCCGGTCGACTGGGATTCGCTGCGGTCGCCGGCCAACTATGTCGGCGCCGCCGACCGTTTCGTCGACCAGGCGATCGCCGGCGCCCGCGCGGCAATCGCCAAGTCGCGGTCATGAGGGGCGCGGTCATGAGGGGCGGGCGATCGTGACGGCGGCCGGTCCGATCCTCGCCTTCGTCGGCTTCAGCGAGGCCGGGCAGGCCTTCGCCGCCGGGCTGGCGCCCGCGGGCGCGGCCGTGCGCGTGTTCGACCTGCGCCTGCAGGGCGGCGCCGACGCGGCGCCCCTGCGCGCGACAGCGGACAAGCTGGGCGTCGAGGTCTGCGACACGCTCGCGGCATTGGTCGACGGCGCGGCGGCCGTGTTCTCGGTCGTCACCGCCGCGGCGGCGACCGCGGTCGCCACCGACGCCGCCGCGGCGATGGCGCCGGGCCAGATCTTCGTCGATCTCAACTCGATCTCGCCGGGCGAGAAGCGCAAGGGCGCCGCGCCGGTCGAGGCCGCCGGCGGCCGCTACGTCGAGGGCGCGATCATGAGCCCGGTCGCGCCCCACGGCTACAGGACGCCGATCCTGGTCGCCGGTCCGGCCGCGGCCGAGGTCGCCGGCCTGCTCACCCCGCTCGGCATGAAGGTCGAGGTCGCCGGCGAGGCCATCGGCGCGGCCTCGGCGACCAAGATGTGCCGCAGCGTGGTGATGAAGGGGATCGAGGCGCTGGTGGTCGAGTGCCTGGTCGCCGCCCGTGCAGTATGGCGTCGAGGAAAAGGTGCTCGCCTCGCTCGCCGAGACCTACCCGGGCATCGACTGGCCCAATCGCTCGGCCTATCTGCTCGGCCGGGTCATCAAGCACGGCCGTCGCCGCGCCGCGGAGATGCGCGAAGCGGCCGAGGCGGTGCGCGACACCGGGCTCGATCCGTTGATGGCCGAGGCCACGGCCGCCCGCCAGGACTGGGTCGCCGACCTGGACGTGGCCGACGCCGACGTCGACCGCAGCTATCAGGAACTGGCCGATCTGCTGATCGCCGCGCGTGCGCACGCCGGCAAGGCCGCGGACTAGCGGCGCCTAGGGAGGATAGAGAATGGAACTGGAGCCGATCACCGATTTCGCCGGCAAGGGCGCGGTCGTCACCGGCGCGGCCTCGGGCATCGGCCGCGGCATCGCCGGCGCGTTGGCAGGAGCGGGCGCCCGGGTGGTGCTGGCCGACTTCGATGCGGCGGGGGCCGAGCGGGCGGCGGCCGAGTTGGCCGCGGCGGGCGCGGACGCTTCGTCGCTGGCGCTCGACGTCTCCGACCGCGAGGCGGTCTACCGCGCCGCCGAGACGGTGCAGGCGCGGCTCGGCCGCGTGCACATCCTGTGCAACAACGCCGGGGTCGGCTACGAGGGCGTGCCCGTCGACGACATCCCCGACGGCGACTGGGACTGGGTGCTGGGCGTCAACCTGTTCGGCGTGATCCACGGCATCAAGGCGTTCGTGCCGCTGATCGCGGCGCACGGCGAAGGCGGCCACGTCGTCAACACCGCGTCGATCGGCGGCATGCAGGTTCGCCCGGGTTTCCACCGCGGCGCCTACGTCACCGCCAAGTACGCCGTGGTCGGCCTGTCCGAGGCGCTGGCCAACGACGTCGCCCGCCACGGCATCGGCGTCTCGGTGCTGTGCCCGGCGGCGGTCGACACCCAGATCTACAAGCCCGAGCGCGACCGCCCGGCCCGGTTCGGCGGGGCGACCGACATCGGCCGCGGCAGCGAGCACTTGCGCGGCCTGCTCAAGGCGGGCATGTCCCCGGACACGATCGGCCAGTGGGTTCTGCGGGCGATCCGCGACCGGGCCTTCTACATCCTGCCGCACGCCGAGACCCGCGAATGGCTCGACGAACGGCACGAGCGTATCCGCGCGGCCTACGACTGGGCCGCCCACGTCGCGCCCGAGGTGGACGCGGCCAGCAACGACTGACGCCGGGCACCGGCGCAAGAACGGGGGAAAGCATGAAGGTCGACAAGCTGTTCAATGTCCGGGACCAGGTCGTGTTCGTCACCGGCGCGGCCAGCGGGCTGGGCTTCGGCATGGCCGAGGTGATGGCCGACAACGGTGCCAAGGTCATGATGACCGACGTCGACGCCGAGGGTCTGGCCAAGGCCGCCGCGACGCTGCGCGACCGCGGCCTGGCGGTGGAGGAGGCGGTGGTCGACGTCGCCGACCTCGACGCGCTGACGGCCGCGATCGACGACACCGCCGCGCGTCACGGCCGGCTCGACGTCGCGTTCGCCAACGCCGGCATCTCGGCGGGTCCGGGCTACGGGACCGAGAAGGGCCAGATGAACGCGGTTTCGCTCGACGACTGGAACCGCGTCGTGCACATCAACCTGACCAGCATCTTCGAGACGATCCGCGCCGCCGCCGCCCACATGAAGAAGCAGCGCAGCGGACGCATCGTCATCACCTCGTCGATCGCCGGGCTCGGCTCCGAGCATATGGTCGGCTACGCCTACGCCGCGACCAAGGCGGCGGTGAACAACCTGGTGCGACAGGCGTCGCAGGAGCTCGCCGCCTACAACGTCATGGTCAACTCGATCGCGCCGGGGCCGTTCCGCACCAACATCGGCAACGGCCGGCTCAACGATCCCGAGGTGGCCAAGCAATTCGCCGCGATCGTGCCGCTCGGCCGGCTGGCGGAGGTCGACGAGATCAAGGGGCTCGCCCTGCTGCTCGCCTCGCCGGCCTCCAGCTTCATCACCGGCACGGTGATCCCCATCGACGGCGGCGCGACCGCCTGACGCGCGCCGGCGCGACCGCGCCGCGCGGCATGCCAAGAGTTATCGGGAGGAAGGAATGGACCTCGACATCTTGCCGACCACGGTCGTCGGCAGCTACCCGCAGCCGGACTGGCTGATCGACCGCAGCCGGCTGAAGAGCAGCCTGGTGCCGCGCATCCGGATGCGCGACATCTGGCGCGTCGAGGAGCCCTATCTGGAACAAGCCCAGGACGACGCCACCCTGCTGGCGATCCGCGACATGGAGCGGGCCGGCATCGACATCGTCACCGACGGCGAGGAGCGGCGCGAAAGCTATTCCAACTGCTTCGCCACGGCGCTCGACGGCGTCGACGCCGACAATCCCGGCGAGGTGGTCGGCCGGACCGGGCGCACCACCTATGTGCCGCGGGTGATCGGCCCGATCCGCCGGACCCGGCCCGTGCTGGTCCGCGACGTCACCGTCGCGCGGGCGGCGACCGACCGGGCGCTCAAGATCACCATCCCGGGCCCGTTCACGATGGCGATGCAGTCGCTCAACGAGCACTACCCGAGCGACGAGGACATGGCGATGGCCTACGCCGCCGCCGTCAACGAGGAGATCGTCGAGCTGTTCGCCGCCGGCGCGGACGTGGTCCAGCTCGACGAGCCGTGGGCGCAGTCGCGCTACGACCAGGCCAAGGACTTCGCGGTCAAGGTCATCAACCGGGCGCTGGACGGCGTCACCGGCACGACCGCGATCCACCTGTGCTTCGGCTACGCCCAGATGGTGAAGGACAAGCCGAGCGGCTATTCCTTCCTGCCCGAGCTCGACGGCACGCTGGCCGACCAGATCTCGATCGAGGCGGCCGAGCCGCAGCTCGACCTCTCGATCGCCGAGGCGCTGCCGTCGAAGCAGATCATGGTCGGGGTGATCTCGATGGGATCGAGCGACCCGGAGACGCCCGAGATGGTCGAGGCGCGCATCCGCGCGGCGCTCGAGCACGTGCCCGCCGACCGGCTGATCGTCGCGCCCGACTGCGGCATGAAATACCTGTCGCGCGACGTCGCCTTCGCCAAGCTGAAGGCGATGGTCGACGGCGCTGCGGCGGTGCGGCGCAGCCTGAAAGGCTGATCGCAGCGGCCGCTCCATACTGGAAACGACACGGTCGCGATGGTAAGGTTGTCCTGCAATTATCGGGTGATCTTGGGCCTGGCCGGACGGCAGTCGGGCCGGACCCGCAACGACCTGAAAACGGGCGCTCTGGTGGTTTGACACCTATAGGTGCGACTGCCATAGTGTTCGAAATCAGAACAAAAGTTCGCACTGCGAACAACTAGGGAAGAGCCAGCGCATCATGTCCGACTACACGACTGTTTACGGCAGTCTCAACGACTTCGCCCCGGGTGGCGTCGACCCGATCAACGACGACCCCAAGAACTACGTCTTCTCCAACGTCTTCGATGTCGCCAGCCGCAGCGAGCCGTATGAGCGGGTCGCGGTCGGCAAGAACATGGAATACGCCCTGGAGGTGGTCCGCGCCGAGGGCGAATCGCCCTGGTACGCCGCCGCCCACGACGAGTTCGCCCTGTGCATGGACGGGCAGGTCGAGATCCACCTGGTCAAGCTCGACGACCCGGACGCGGTCGCCCCGCCCGACAGCGAGGGCGCGCACCTGGTCGACGGCATGCCCGAGGGCAAGAAGATGGGCCGCATCGTGCTCAATCGCGGCCACCAGGCGCTGCTGCCGCAGGGCGCGGCCTACCGGTTCGCCAGCGCCGATCCCAGCGTCCTTCTGATGCAGACGATCTTCGGCCCGTGCACCGTCGAGCGGTGGGCCGACGTCTGCCAGTCCGAACCCATGAAATTCGACGACTAGCGCGGTCGCGACAGAGGAGGTTTCGAGATGAACGAAATGGCCAATTCCGGCACGCTGCAGAGCCACTTCAAGATCAACCCGTCGTCCAACGAGACCGGCTACAAGTCGTACGAGGCCGGTTCGTTCAAGTTCAAGCGCGACGAATACTTCGTCACCATCTCGTGGCCCAAGGGCACGCACGTGATGAAGGCGGACGACTTCATGCGCGCGCTGATGCGCGACGTCGCCTGGGGCTTCTTCTACGGCACCATCGCCTTCGACGAGGTCTTCGGCACGACCAACCACTACGGCATCGTCGACATGTTCGCGGGCACCTATCACGAGGTGTTCAAGGAAGCCGGCCGCGACCACCTCGAGCAGTTCCGCGCCGAGGAGCTGCTCAAGATCATGAAGGACATGGTCACGGACTGGACCAACGAGGGCTACGACCCGTTCGCCGCCCCCGGCGAGGACCGGGCCGGCAAGCCCTGGGGCCGCAAGAACGGCGAGAACCTGGAGGCCGTCAATCGCATCCGCGTCACCGCCGAACGCATGGTCGGCCTGCCCGGCGACGCGGTGATCCGGACCGACGAGAACGGCTATCCCAAGAACCGGATGCTGGCCGACGTCCCTGCCGACCAGCCGCTGGTCGAGGCGGAGCCCGGCTTCGAGAAGGAGGTCGCGGCCTTCAACCTGTACGACTACCTGTCGCGGTCCGACGTGACCTGGAACCCGTCGGTCTGCTCGGTCGTCAAGGAAAGCCTGTTCTGCCCGACCTCGGAGGAGTTCAACCTCCCGGTCGAGCACGGCAACGACCGCTGCGAATGGTTCGTCCAGCTCTCGGACGAGATCTCCTGGGACATCAAGGACGGCTCGAGCGGCCGGCCGCGCGCCCGGGTGGTCATGAAGGCGGGCGATGTCGCGTGCATGCCGGCCGACATCCGGCACTCGGGCTACAGCCCGAAGCGGTCGATGCTGCTGGTGTGGGAGAACGCCTCGCCGCGGGTGCCGGAGATGATCCAGAAGGGCGAAGCCCCGGTCGTCGCCGTCCAGTTCTAGGAACCTTCCGCTCCGGCGGGCGTTCCGGGCGCAACCGTCCGACCACGGGGTTGCGCCCGCGGCGTCTGGAACGCACAGAAGATCTGGAACGCACACAAGAATGGTCGAGTAGGGGATTGCCCGCCCGACGCCGCCGGTATGCCGGCGCGGCCGGCCGGGTGGAGAGAACAGGGGTGAGCAGCGGCACGATGGCACTTTCCGGATCGACGATGGCGGGTGGCGCGGGTACGGGCCGCCGCCCGGCCGCGGCGACGCGCTAGGCGGCTCCCGTGGCAGAGATCATGTCGCTCAAGGAGGCGGTCGCCGCCTTCGTGCACGATGGTGCGACCGTGGCGATGGAGGGCTTCACGCACCTCATCCCGCACGCCGCCGCCCACGAGGTCATCCGCCAGGGCCGGCGCGACCTCACCCTGGTCCGCATGACCCCGGACATCATCTACGACCAGCTCATCGGCACGGGCTGCGCCCGCAAGCTGATCTTCTCCTGGGGCGGCAATCCCGGGGTCGGCTCGCTGCACCGGCTGCGCGACGCGGTCGAGAACGGCTGGCCGGGACCGCTGGAGATCGTCGAGCACGCCCACGCCGCGATGGCCAACGCCTACGAAGCCGGCGCCGCGGGCCTGCCGCTCGCCGTCCTGCGCGGCTATCTCGGCACCGACCACGACAAGGTCAATCCCGACATCAAGCGGATCACCTGTCCCTTCAGCGGCGAGGAGCTCGCCTGCGTGCCGTCGATCCGGCCGGACGTCGCCGTGATCCACGCCCAGCAGGCGGACAAGCGCGGCAACGTCCTGCTGTGGGGCATCACCGGCGTCCAGAAGGAGGCGGTGCTCGCCGCCAAGCATTCGATCGTCACGGTCGAGGAGATCGTCGACGAGTTCGACGCCGCGATGAACGCGACCATCCTGCCGCGCTGGACCGTCTCGGCGGTGTGCGCGGTGCCGCGCGGGGCGCATCCGTCCTACGCCCACGGCTACTACAAGCGGCACAACGCGTTCTACAAGCGGTGGGACGAGGTCGCCCGCGACCGGGATGGCTTCCGCGACTGGATCGACCGCTACGTCATGGCCGCGGCGACCTTCGACGACACCTGGTCCAAGCTGAAGGCGGACGGCTATGTCTGAGGATCAGGGCTTCACCAGCGACGAGATGATGACGGTGGCGGCCGCCCGGCTGCTCACCAACGAGACGGTCTGCTTCGTCGGCATCGGCCTGCCCTCGGCGGCGGCCAACCTGGCGCGCCTGACCCATGCGCCCGACGTCGTGCTGATCTACGAATCGGGCACGATCGCGACCAAGCCCGACGTGCTGCCGCTGTCGATCGGCGACGGCGAGCTGGCGGAGACGGCGCGCACCGTGGTCTCGGTGCCGGAGATGTTCCGCTACTGGCTGCAGGGCGGCCGCATCGACGTGGGCTTCCTGGGCGCGGCGCAGATCGACAAGTACGGCAACATCAACACCTCGGTGATCGGCGACTACGACAAGCCCAAGGTGCGGCTGCCCGGCGGCGGCGGCGCGCCCGAGATCGCCACCAGCACCGGCGAGGTCTACGTCATCCTGCGCCAGTCCAAGCGCGCCTTCGTCGACCATCTCGACTTCGTCACCTCGCTGGGCGGCGGACCGCGCCGCGAGGGGCTGACGGTCCCGGGCAAGGGGCCGACCAAGCTGATCACCGACATCGGCGTGCTCGAGCCCGATGCCGAGACCGGCGAGTTCACGCTGGTCGCCCTGCACAAGGGCAGCACCGTCGAGCAGGCGGTCGAGGCGACCGGCTGGCCGCTCAAGGTCGCCGACACGGTCACCGAGACCGCCGCGCCCACCGAAGCCGAGCTCTCGGTCCTGCGCGACCTCAACGCCCGCACCGCCAAAGCCCATGCGGGAGATGCCTGATGCAGTCCTTCCTCTACGAGGGGCTGCCCGCCCGGGTCCTGTTCGGCCCGGGGCGGCGCACGGCCCTGCGTGAGGAGGTCGACCGGCTCGGGGTGAAGCGGGCGTTGGTCCTGTGCACCGCCGACCAGCGCCAGTTCGGCGAGCTGGGCGCCGAGCTGCTCGGCGACGCGGCGGCCGGGGTCCACGACGGCGCGGTCATGCACACGCCGATGGAGACGGTCGACGCGGCCCGCCGCCTGGCCAAGGAGCTCGACGCCGACGGCTACGTCGCGATCGGCGGCGGCACCACGATCGGCCTGGGCAAGGGCATCGCGCTGGAGACCGAGCGGCCGGTGATCGCGGTGCCGACCACCTACGCCGGCTCCGAGATGACGCCGATCCAGGGCTTCACCGAAGGCGGCGTCAAGACGACGAAGCGCGACATGCGGATGCTGCCGCGCACGGTGATCTACGACCCCGAGCTGACCCTGTCGCTGCCGCCGTCCTATTCCGGGCCGAGCGGGATGAACGCGATCGCCCATTCGGTCGAGGCGCTCTACGCCGAGAACGCCAACCCGATCATCTCGCTGATCGCCGAGGAGGGCATCCGGGCGCTCGGCCAGGGCCTGCCCAAGGTCTGCCGCAAGCCCGACGACATCGAGGGCCGCGGCCTGTGCCTCTACGGCTCGTGGCTGTGCGGCGTCGCGCTGGGCTCGGTCGGCATGGCGCTGCACCACAAGCTCTGCCACACGCTCGGCGGCAGCTTCGACCTGCCGCACGCGCCGACCCACACGGTCGTGCTGCCCCACGCCGCCGCCTACAACACGGCCGCGGCGCCCGAGGCGATGGCCCGGGTCGCCCGCGCGCTGGACAGCGCCGACGCGGCCGAAGGGCTGTACGACCTCGCCGTCGCGATCGAGGCGCCGGTCGCGCTGCGCGACATCGGCATGCGTGAAGAGGATCTGGACCGGGCCGCCGCGCTCGCCGTCCAGAACCCGTACTACAATCCCCGCGAGATAACAGAACAGGGGATCCGGGCCCTGCTGGACGACGCCTATCACGGGCGCCGGCCATCGGGGCGAACAGTGACTAGTCTGCAGGAGGAAGCGCTATGACAGTCAAGAAACCTTCCGGCGGCACCCCGACGATCAGTCGGCGCCGCGCCATGCAGGTCGGCGCCGGCGTGGTCGGCGTCGCCGCTGCCTCGACGCTGCCCGCGCCCGCCGTTCTGGCCGCGTCCAAGAAGATCCGGATCGGCCACGTCAGCCCCCGCACCGGGCCGCTGGCGCCGTTCGCGGTGTCCGATACCTTCGCCATCGGCGTGATGCGCGAGAAGTTCAAGAACGGCCTGAAGATCGGTGGCACGACCTACGAGATCGAGATCATCTCGAAGGACAGCCAGTCGAACCCGAACCGGGCCGCCGAGGTTGCCGCCGACCTGATCCTGAAGGACAAGGTCAACATCATGTGCGTCGGCAACACGCCGGAGACGACCAACCCGGTCGGCGACCAGTGCGAGGCCAACGACGTGCCCTGCATCTCCAGCCTGGCGCCGTGGCAGCCCTGGTTCTTCACCCGGGGCGGCAAGCCGGGCAAGGGCTTCAAGTG
The DNA here is from genome assembly GCA_963730305.1 of uncultured Alphaproteobacteria bacterium. Taxonomy (GTDB): domain Bacteria; phylum Pseudomonadota; class Alphaproteobacteria; order Bin65; family Bin65; genus CAMYMQ01. Next base: position 1,052,407 of record CAVSRB010000003.1, on the reverse strand, counting down.
GACCTACCACTTCTTCTGGGGCCTCGAGGACATCATCGCGGTCTTCATGAACATGTGGGACACGCTCGACACCAACAAGCAGGTGGGCGGCTTGTTCCCCAACGACGGCGACGGCAACGCCTGGGGCGACAAGAAGCTCGGCCTGCCGCCGGCACTGGCCAAGCGCGGCTACATCGTCCACGACCCGGGCCGCTACCAGAACCTGAGCGACGACTTCTCGGCGCAGATCGCCGCTTTCAAGAAGGCGAAGTGCGAGATCGTCACCGGCGTGGTGATCCCGCCCGACTTCACCACCTTCTGGAAGCAGTCGCGCCAGCAGGGGTTCCGGCCCAAGGCGGCGACCGTCGGCAAGGCGCTGTTGTTCCCGTCGTCGGTCGAGGCGCTGGGCAAGGGAGGCCACAACCTGTCGTCCGAGGTCTGGTGGACGCCGAACCATCCGTTCAAGTCGTCGCTGACCGGCCAGAGCTGCGCCCAGCTCGCCGCGGCCTTCGAGACCAAGACGGGCCGCCAGTGGTCGCAGCCGGTCGGCTTCGCCCACGCCCTGTTCGAGGTGGTGTTCGACGTGCTCAAGCGCACCAAGGACGTCGGCTCCAACGAGTCGATCCTCGACGCGATCGTGAAGACCAAGATGAACACGATCGTCGGGCCGGTCGACTGGACCAAGGGCGGGCCGTTCAAGAACGTCTCGAAGACCCCGCTGGTCGGCGGCCAGTGGCGCTACGTGGACAAGAAGTACAAGTACGACCTGGTCGTCGTGAACAACAAGACCGCCCCGAACATTCCGGTCGGCGGCAAGATGGAGCCGCTGGCCTGATCGGCTGACCGATCGCCTGCGCGTCAGGAAAGTGTGAGGGCGGCCGGCCCCTTGTAGGCCGGCCGCCTGCTTTCCCGCCGCGGTCGCTGGCGGTCGGGGCTTCGACTATGGTAAGCCCGGTCGGGGGGATCATTGTCCAATGAGTGAACTTCTGCGGCTCGAGGGCGCGAGCAAGCTGTTCGGCTCCCTTGTCGTGATCGACGACCTGTCGGTGCATCTCGACGAAGGCGAGGCGCTCGGCGTGATCGGCCCGAACGGCGCCGGCAAGACGACGCTGTTCAACCTGATCTCCGGCGGGCTCAGGCCCAACGCCGGCACCATCCATTTCGCCGGGCGCGACATCACCGCGCTGTCGCCGCACCGCCGCTGCAAGATGGGGATCGGCCGCTCCTACCAGATCCCGCACCCGTTCGAGGGCATGACCGTGTTCGAGAACCTGCTGGTCGGCGCCTGTTTCGGCTCCGACCGGGCGGAGAAGCACTGCTACGACGAGTGCGCCGAGATCCTGGAGCAGACCGGCCTGATCGACCTGGCCAACCGGCTCGCCGGCAGCCTGACCCTGCTCCAGCGCAAGCGGCTCGAACTGGCCCGGGCGCTGGCGTCCCGCCCCAAGGTCCTGCTCCTCGACGAGATCGCCGGCGGCCTGACCGAGGCCGAATGCCACGACCTGGTCGAGACCATCCGCGCGATCCACGCCGGCGGCATGTCGGTGATCTGGATCGAGCACATCGTCCACGCGCTGGTCTCGGTGGTCGACCGGCTGATCGTCATCAACTTCGGCAAGCTGATCGACAACGGCGATCCGCGCACCGTGATGCAGAGCCCGATGGTGCAGGAGATCTACATGGGGATCAGCGCCGAATGAGCCTTCTGGAGACCAACGGACTGACCGCCTTCTACGGCGACTTCCAGGCGCTGTTCGGCATCGACTTCCGCATCGACCAGGGCGAGACGGTCGCGATCATCGGCTCCAACGGCGCCGGCAAGTCGACCTTCCTGCGCTCGGTGACCGGCATGATCGCCAACCAGCCGGACGCGATCCGCTGGGACGGCGCGCCGATCGGCGACCTGCCCGCCAACCGGATCGTCGCGCTGGGCCTGGCCATGGTGCCGGAGGGCCGCCGCCTGTTCCCGTCCCTGACCGTCGAGGAGAACCTGCGCATCGGCGGCTACGCCCGCCGCGGCGAGTGGACGGTGGAGCGGGTGATCGACCTGTTCCCGTTCATCGCCGAGCGGCGCAAGGCCCCGGCGACCGCGCTGTCGGGCGGCCAGCAGCAGATGGTGGCGATCGGCCGGGCGCTGATGTCGAACCCGCGGCTGCTGCTGTGCGACGAGATCAGCCTCGGCCTCGCGCCGGCGATCATCAAGAACATCTACGACGCCCTGCCCAAGATCTGCGCCGGCGGCACGACCCTGCTGATCGTCGAGCAGGACATCCGCCAGGCGATGGCGATGTCCGACCGGGTCTACTGCTTCCAGGAAGGGCGGGTGACGCTGGAAGGGCGGCCGGCGGACCTGACGCACGACCAGATCCGCGAAGCCTATTTCGGAATGTAGGGGGGCACCGGCGTGGAGTGGGTTGATACGGTTGTTCAGGGGGTCTTGCTCGGCGGGCTCTATGCGCTGTTCGCCACCGGGCTGTCCCTGATCTTCGGGGTCATGCGCCTGGTCAACATCGCGCATGGCGACCTGATCGTGGTGGCATCCTTCGCGGCGCTGGCGATCGCCCACGCCTTCGGGCTGCACCCGCTGGTGACCCTGGTCGTGGTCGTCCCGCTGATGTTCGGCGCCGGCTATTTGCTCCAGCGCGGCGTGCTCAACTTCACCCTCGGCAAGGACCTGCTGCCGCCGCTGCTGGTCACCTTCGGCCTGTCGATCATCATCGAGAACGCGCTGCTCGAGATCTTCACCGCCGACCAGCGCCACCTCGCCGGCGGCGCGATCGAGACGATGAGCGTGACCATCTTCGGCGGCATCTCGGTCGGCGTGCTGCCGGTGCTGACCTTCGGGGCCGCCGTCTTGGTGATCGCCGGGCTCCAGTTCCTGTTCTACCGGACGATGCTCGGCAGCGCCTTCCGCGCGACCTCCGACGACGCCGACACCGCGCGGCTGATGGGCATCGACAACCGCCACGTCTTCGCCCTGGCCATGGCGGTGTCGCTCGCCGTCGTCGCGATCGGCGGCGTGCTGCTCGGGATGCGCACCAACTTCGACCCGTCGATCGGCCCGGCGCGGCTGCTCTACGCGTTCGAGGCCGTGATCATCGGCGGGCTCGGCAGCCTGTGGGGCACGCTCGCCGGCGGCGTCATCCTCGGCGTCGCCCAATCGGTCGGCGCGCGGATCGATCCCGGGGTCCAGATCCTCGCCGGGCATATCGCCTTCCTGGTCATCCTCATCGTGCGGCCGCGGGGCCTGTTCCCCCGCGCGGTCGACTAGGGAGGCGGAGCCCGTGAAATACCGCGTCACCACCGCCACCCGGACCAGCCGGATCGCCGGCCTCGTCACCCTGGCCGTGCTCGTCTTCGTCGCGCTGGCGCCCCAGTGGGGCTCGCGCGCCGACCTCCGGCTGATCGTCGAGTTCTGCTACTTCCTGGCGCTCGCACAGATGTGGAACCTGCTCGCCGGCTACGCCGGGCTGGTCTCGGTCGGCCAGCAGGCCTTCGTCGGGCTCGGCGGCTACGGGCTGTTCGTCTTCACCATCTACCTGGGCGTCCCGCCGCTGCTGGCGATGGTGCTGTCCGGCGTGGCCGCGGCGGTGTTCGCGTTGCCGACCGCCTTCGTCGTGTTCCGGCTGCGCGGCGCCTATTTCGCGATCGGCACCTGGGTCGTGGCCGAGGTCTATCGCCTGTCCTTCGCCCAGATCCAGGCGCTGGGCGGCGGCTCGGGCAAGAGCCTGCCGATCTCGGTGATCAAGTCGATCGCCGACAGCCGGGCCGAGCGCGAGGTGCTGATCTTCTACGTCGGCCTCGCCGTGGCGGTGGTCGCGACCGGCATCGTCTACTGGATCCTGCGCTCGCGCCACGGCCTGGCGCTGACCGCGATCCGCGACAGCGAGCCGGCCTCGGAGAGCGCGGGCGTCAACAACTTCAACGCCAAGCTGGTGATCTACGTGATCGCCGCGGCGGTGACCGGCTTCATCGGCGCCCTGATCTTCATCCAGAAGCTGCGCATCTCGCCCGACGCCGCCTTCAGCCTGACCGACTGGACCGCCTACGTGATCTTCATCGTGGTGATCGGGGGCATCGGCCGGATCGAGGGGCCGATCATCGGCACGCTGGTCTTCTTCGTGCTGCGGGAATTCCTCGCCGATCTGGGCACCTGGTACCTGATGATCCTCGGCTTGCTGGCCGTGGTGATCATGCTCAAGGCGCCCCAGGGGCTGTGGGGGCTGGTCGCCGAGCCGGTTCGGCATCCAGTTCTTCCCGGTGCAGCGAACACTCAGGGTCGAGGCCGGCGCCGCCAAGGACGGCTGATGCGAGCGCGGTCCGCCAGGCGCACGCGCCCGGGAGGCGCCCATGTCGACCAGCTTTGACCGCGCCTGGCACGAACGGCCGTTCGCGCCCGAGCCCGGCACGGCGCTGTGCCGGGTCGACGCGGTGTCCGAGACCGGCGGCCTCGGCCTGCGCTTCGGCGAGGGCAAGCAGGCCTTCGAGATGCTGCTGGTCCGGCGCGGATCGGCGGTCTGGGGCTACGTCAACCAGTGCCCGCACTTCAAGGTGCCGGTCAACGCCCGGCCCGATACCTTCGTCAACAGCCGCGGCCTGATCATGTGCGCCTGGCACTACGCCATGTTCCGCCTGGAGGACGGCTACTGCGTCGAAGGGCCGTGCCAGGGGCTGGCGCTGAAACCGGTCCCGGTCCATATCGACGGCGCCACGATCCGCGTCGGGGACGCCTGAATGTCCACGCCCGACCCGCCGGCGGAGCAGGGACGCGAGTTCGTCCAGTCGCTCGCCCGCGGCCTGTCGATCATCCAGGCCTTCGGTGCGGAGCGGGAATCGATGACCCTGTCGGAGGTCGCCGCCGCGACCGGGCTGAGCCGGGCGGCGGCGCGGCGCTTCCTGCACACGCTCGAGGCGCTGGGCTTCGTCGGCCACGACGGGCGGCGCTTCTTCCTGCGCCCGCCGATCCTGTGCCTCGGCTACGCCTACCTGTCGTCGGTGGCGTGGTGGCGCGTGGCCCAGCCGTTCATGGAGGAGGTCGCGGCCCAGGTCCACGAATCCTGCTCGGCCAGCGTGCTCGACCGGGACGAGATCGTCTACCTCGCCCGGGTGCCGACCCGGCGGATCATGAGCGTCAATCTCAGCGTCGGCAGCCGGCTGCCGGCCCATTGCACGTCGATGGGCCGGATGCTGCTGGCGCACCTGCCGCCGGCCGAGCTCGACCGCTACTTCGCCGAGTCGAGTCGGACCAAATACACCGAGCGGACCGAGACCGAGGAGCCGGCGCTGCGCCGGATCCTGGCCGCGGCCAAGGCCGACGGCTACAGCCTGGTCGACCAGGAGCTCGACGCCGGGGTCTGCTCGCTGGCCGTGCCGATCTACGACCGCAGCGGCCGGTGCATCGCCGCGCTCAACGTCGGCGCCCACTCGATGCGCTACAGCGGCGGGCGGCTGGTGGCGGAGGGGCTGCCGATCCTGCTCGACGCCTCGCGCAAGATCACCCAGGCGCTGCCGGCCTGAGCGCGCGCGGCGCCAGGCCTAGTGGAGCACCCGGCGGCGGGTGACGACCGGCGTTTCCCCGAAGGCGTCGCGATAGACCGTGCTGAACCGGCCGAGGTGGTTGAAGCCGTAGGCGAGCGCGATCTCGGTCACGCTGCGCCGGTCGGCCGGGTCGGCGAGCGCGCGGCGCGCCGCCATCAGCCGGCGGCGGCGCAGGAACTGCATCGGCGTGCAGCCGACGTGGCGGCGGAACGCCTCGTAGAGCGCGCTCGCGCCGAGCCCCGACACCGCGACCAGGTCGCCCATCGCGACCGGCGCGTCCGCGTTGGCGCAGATGAAGTCGATCACCCGGCGCACCGCCCGCGGCTGGGGGCCATAGCGGCGGCCGCCGTCGACGCCGGGCCAGGCGCGCAGCAGCGCGGCCAGCAGGAACTCCTCGTAGTCCGAGCGGCCGAGGTCGGTGCCGACCAGCGAGGCCTCGGCGTCGAACTCCTCGCGCAACAGGAACAGGGCGCGGCCGAAGCTGGCCAGCGGTCCGTTCATCGAGACGGCGCGATCGTGGAAGCCGGGCAGGCGCGGTCCGTCGAGGCCGTGCAGGAGGCCGGCGCGTTCGTCCATCACCCCGTCGGGCACCTTGAACACGAAGATGTCGGTGCCGGGGCGGAAGCGCAGCCGGAGATACTGGTCCGGCCCGGTCAGCACGGCCTGGCCCGCGCCGACGTCGTAGGTGCAGCCGCCGGGGCGGTCGACCGTCAGCCCGCCGCGCAGGATCAGCTTGATCATGTAGCATTGCGGCGGCTCGCCCGCGTCCACCGTGAGGTCGGCGCCGTAGCGGACGAAATTGAGCGACGCGTTGCGCAGCGGCGCGTGGTGGAAGCGCGTGTCGAGCTGTTCGGCCGCGCCGTTCAGCACGAGGCCGTGGTTCCAGAAATAGCGGGCGACGCTTTCGCGCGCCTCGTCGAGATCCCGCGTCTCGATGACGCGGTACCGCTCCAGCGGCAGGGGTCGGTCCATCATTCGGCACCCCGTTGACGCGGACTGCGAATGCTAGCGGATTTCAACTGAACGCAAAAGCTGTCACCGCCGGGCGGATTTTCCGGAAGATTCGGATAGCCGCCGGAAGCGCCGGATAGCGCGGCGTTCGCGCGCCATGATCGGATGGCTCCGGGAGCGTGGTATGATTTGCCGTTCACCGGCAACCAGGGGAGTGGATCATGCGCGGGATCGAGGGAAAGACCGCGATCGTCACCGGCGGCGCCACGTTGATCGGCAACGGCGTGGTCGAGGCGTTCGTCGAGGAAGGCGCCAACGTCGCCGTCGCCGACATCGACGAGGCGGGCGGCCGCGCGCTCGCCGAGCGGCTGGGCGACCGGGTCTGGTTCGACCCGCTCGACATCACCGACGACGCCAGGCTCGAACGCTTCGTCGCCGCCACCGCCGAGCGCTTCGGCGGCATCGACTTCCTGGTCAACCTGGCCTGCACCTACCTGGACGAGGGCATCGAGTCCGGCCGCGCCGACTGGGCCACCGCGCTCGACGTCAACCTGGTCAGCGGCATCATGATGGTGCGCGCGGTGCGGCCGCACATGGTCGCGCGCGGCGGCGGCGCCGTGGTCAACTTCGGCAGCATCAGCGCCAAGGTCGCCCAGACGGGGCGCTGGCTCTATCCGGTCTCCAAGGCGGCGATCCTCCAGGTCACCCGCAACGAGGCGATGGACCTCGCCGCCGACAACATCCGGGTCAACTCGGTCTCGCCGGGCTGGACCTGGTCGGCGATCATGAACGAGCTGACCGGCGGCGACCGCGCCAAGACCGACAAGGTCGCCGCGCCCTACCACCTGCTCGGCCGGGTCGGCGACCCGCAGGAGGTGGCGCGCACGGTCGTCTTTCTCTGCTCGGACGACGCGTCGTTCATAACGGGTGCGGATATCCCGGTCGACGGCGGCTATTCTGCGATGGGTCCGGAACAGGCCGAGCCGGCGATCCCGAAGCTGATGGCCTGACCGGCGCAACACGCGATTTCAAGGAGCGAGTGATGAGCAAAGGTGTTCCCGGTCTTTCCCACGTCGATCATGTCGGCCTGACGGTTCCCGACCTCGACGCGGGCGTGGCCTTCTATACGGACGTGTTCGGCGGCACGGAGCTGTACCGGATCGGCCCGTTCGACGCGGCCGAGATGCCGCGCATGCCCGGCGGCCGCGACTGGACCGAGGCCCACGTCAACGTCGCCGGCGCCAGGCTGACCATCGCGATGCTCCACATCGGGCCGAACCTGATGCTGGAGCTGTTCCAGTACGACGCGCCCGCCGACCGGCGCACGACCCCGCCGCGCAACTGCGACTACGGCGGCCATCACATCGCCTTCAAGGTCGCCGACCTCGACGCCGCCAAGGACTATCTCGGCGCCAACGGCTGCCGGGTGATGGACGGGCCGATCGCCATGGACGAGGGCCCGTGCGCGGGGCTCAAGGTCAACTATGTCCTCGATCCCTGGGGCAACCAGCTCGAGCTGGTCGAGTACGAGACCCAGGCCTTCGAGGCCGACGCTCCCGTCAAGATCTACCGGCCGTAGGAGAACCGCGGCCCGGCGAACCAACCAGTCCGGAGACGACCATGCCCAATGTTGCGATCATCGGTGCCGGCCAGGCCGGCCTTCTCGTGGCCCACGACCTGGTCCGCAACGGCTACGGCGTGACCCTGTTCTCGGACAAGACGCCGGAGGACTTCCTGACCAAGGCGCGGCCGACCGGCACGGCCGCGCGCTTCAACATGTCGCTCGACTACGAGCGCGAGCTCGGCCTCAACTACTGGGAGGACGACGCGCCCAAGGGCGAGGGCATCCACCTGACCTTCAGCCCCGACGTCGGCAACCGGCTGCTCACCCTGATCGGCCGCTTCTCGAAATACTTCCACGCCATCGACCTGCGCCTGCAGAGCCATCGCTGGATGCACGAGCTGGAGAAACGCGGCGGCAAGATCGAGATCGAGAACGTCACGGTCGAGCGGCTCGACGAGATCGCCGGCGACCACGACCTGACCATCGTCGCCGCCGGCCGCGGCGACATCCACAAGCTGTTCGCGCGCGACGAGGCGCGGTCGACCTACACCAAGCCTCAGCGAAAATTGGCCATGTTCAACACCAACGGCCAGCGCATGGGCTTCGACGGCATCGATTTCGTGCCGGTCAAGTTCAACTTCTACGCCAAGGCCGGCGAGGCCTTCTGGGTGCCCTGGTACCACAAGGAGAAGGGCCAGGGCTGGAGCATGCTGTTCGAGGCCAAGGAGGGCGGCCCGCTCGACAAGTTCGACGGCGTCACCGACGGCGACCAGGGCGTCGAGATCGCCAAGCAGGTGATCAAGGACATCGCGCCCTGGGACTACGAGTGGTGCAAGGAGATGCAGCTGTTCGACGAGAATTCGTGGCTCGTCGGCAAGTTCACGCCCGAGGTGCGCATGCCCTACGGCACGCTGCCGTCGGGCCGCCTCGTCTTCTCGGTCGGCGACACCGCCATGTCGCTCGACCCGATCGGCGGCCAGGGCGCCAACAACGGCAACAAGATGGCCCGCAACCTGTGCGAGGGCATCGTCGCGCGCGGCGAGGGGCCGTTCGACGAAGAATGGGCGACGGCGACCTTCGAGAAGTTCTGGCAGCGCCACAACTTCGTCAACAAGTTCAACAACACGCTGCTGGAGCCGCTCACCAACCCGGGCAAGGCGTTGCTGATCGCCCAGTACGGCAGCGACGGCCGGGCCGACAACAACTCCGGGGCGCAGAAGATCGCCAACCTGTTCTGCGACAACTTCGACGACCCGGCGACCCTGACCGACGCCTTCTACGACATGGGCAAGGCCAAGGCGGTGATCGCGGAAGCGACCGGCAAGCCGCCGTGGAAGGCCGACCTCGCCGGCAAGCTGGCGATCGCCAAGGGGCAGATCCGGCAGAAGCTGGGCAAGAACCCGCACCATCCCGGCACGGTGATGTAGCCGGGCTTACGCCGGGGCCTTCGACCGGTAGAGGCGGGAGACCAGGAACAGGCCGACCAGCACCAGTGCCGTGCCGTAGAGGTGGTACGGGTGCAGCACCTCGCCGAAGAAGATCATGCCCAGCGCCGCGCCGAACACCGGGTGCAGCGACATGAAGGCCGAGGCCCGGTTGGGGCCGATGCGCAAGGTGCCGCTGTTCCAGCAGGCCCAGGCGATGATGGTGCTGAACAGCGCGACGTAGACGATGCTGGCCGCGGTCAGGCCGGTCCAGACCACGGTCGCGCCGGTCGAGATCTCGATGCCGTAGGCGGGCACCAGCCACAGCGTGCCGCCGCCGGCGAGCACGAACAGCACGGTCAGCGGCGACACCCCCATGTGGGCGCGCTTGAGCAGCACCATGTAGAGCGCCCAGCACAGCACCGCGAGCAGCATGAACAGGTCGCCCCAGCTCAGCTGCAGGCGGAGCAGCAGGCCGAGGTTGGCGCGGGTGACCACGACGGCGATGCCGACGAAGCACAGCGCGATGCCGAGCGCCTGCCACCGGTTGATCAGGTCGCGCAGGATCAGCCAGGAGAAGAAGGCCGCGGCGACCGGCACCCCGGCGTTGATCAGCGCGGCGTTGGTGATGGTGGTGTTGAGGACGGCGAAATAGACCAGCGTGTTGCCGGCGACGAACAGGGCGCTGAGGATGGCGACGGTGCCGAGGTGGGTCTTGAGCGTCGGCCAGTCGCGCCGCAGCGCCGGCACGACGAAGGGCAGGATCATCGCCGTCGCCAGCAGGTGCCGCCAGAAGGACAGCGCCACCGGCGGCACGTCGAGATGGGCGAAGCGGCCGACCACGAAGTTGCCGCCCCAGCACAGGATGGCGAAGGAGAGCAGCACGTAGGGGCTGCCGGCGATGGTCAGGAGGCGCTGGATCGGAACGGCCCGGGGGACGGTGGCTGACGGTTCGGCGATTGTCCGCCGACCCTACCCGATCGGCGCGGGCGCGCCCAAGGCCTAATAGCGCTGGGCCGCGGCCTGCTTGGCGGCCTGGTCGTACATGCCGGTCATCAGGTTGAGGAACTGTTCCGCCGCCGCCTGGTTCTCGGCGCCCTGCTCGATCGACCGCAGCAGCGACAGCAGCAGTTTCGCGCGCAGGTCGGCGTAGGCGTCGGTCACGGCCCGGCCCTGGTCCGTCACGCGATAGGAGGTGCTCTTGCGCGACGTCGCCGAGGCCTTCTCGATCAGGCCGGCCTTCAGCAGCTTGCGGATCGAATACTGGATGTTGGGCGTGTCGTCCCGGTTGAGCAGCCGGGCGATCTCGGACAGGCCCTTGGCCCGGTCCTTCATCCGGATGATGTTGAGCACCGCGGTGTCGTTGCCCGAGAAGCTCTCGCCGGCCGGCGCGGCCTGGCGGACCGCGGCGAGGCATTCGCTCTTCCAGCGGTGATAGGCGTGGATGACCCGCTCGAGGCTCGACTCGAAGCCGGTGAGCACGGATTCCTCCGCGTCGCGGGCCAGGTGCCACGTCGTCAGGCCATTGAGATGGCTGTTGTTGTTCGGAAGCTCAGTCATCGTCGTTCGCGCCGATTGTTCCCGGGGGCACCCATAGTACGGCTCGCCGGCCGCATCAAGTGCACCTCTTATTTTACAATTGATTTTCTAATTTAAAATCCATAGCGTTTCCACCTTGAAAAAAAGAACAACGATCGCATTCAGGGAGTCGGTCAGATGAAGAGCCTGGGAGCTGCGGTCATCGTCCTGATGGCCTTTGCGGGGATCGCCCACGGTGCCCCGATGCCGACGATGCGCGGCGTCGACCATATCGGCATCACGGTCCTGGAGACCAAACCCGCCGTCGATTTCTTCGAGAAGGTGCTGGGTTGCAAGGCGATGGCCCAGTTCGGGCCGTTCGGCGACCCGAAGGGCGACTTCATGAAGAAGCTGGTGAACGTCAACCCGCGGGCGGTGATCAGGAAGATCACCCTGGTCCGCTGCGGCAACGGCTCCAGCGTCGAGCTGCTCGAATACCATTCGCCGGACCAGAAGACGGACCGGCCGCGCAACAGCGACGCGGGCGGGCACCACATCGCCTTCTACGTCGACGATATCAAGAAGGCCGCGGCCTATCTGCGCCACAACGGCGTGAAGACCTTCTTCGGTCCCTTCTCGGTCAATGCCGGGCCGGCCGCCGGACAGACGATCCTCTATTTCCTGGCGCCCTGGGGGCTGCAGATGGAGCTGATCTCCTACCCGCACGGCATGGCCTACGAGAAGGCGGGCAAGGGTAAGCTATGGAGCCCGAAGGACCAATAGTGGTACTAGTCAGATGACGGCCGCGGCGTTTCGGCCTTGATCCCGAACCCGAAAGGTCCCGCCGAAGCGGCCAGCACGAAGGCGCGTCCAGCGACAGCGGCGCGCGCAGCGATGGGGAGCGATCAATGACAGGCGAGTTTATCGACATCCAGGCGAAAGACGGCGGCACCTTCAAGGGCTACCTCTCCCTGCCGCCGGGCGGCACCGGCCCCGGCCTGATGATCCTGCAGGAGATCTTCGGCGTGAACGAAGCCATTCGCGCCACCTGCGACTACTTTGCCGAGGAAGGCTACGTCGTGCTCGCGCCCGACATGTTCTGGCGCATCGAGGAGCGGGTCGAGCTCGGCTACACCGAGGCCGAATTCGGCAAGGCGTTCGAGCTTTACGGCAAGTTCGATTTCGCCAAGGCGGTCGAGGACATGACCGCGACCGTCGAGCACCTCAAGGGCATGGACGCGGTCAAGGGCCACGGCAAGAACCACCAGACCCAGGTCGCCGCGCTCGGCTACTGCCTGGGCGGGGCGCTCGCCTACCAGGCCGCCGCCCATTGCGGCGTCGACGCCGCCGCCTGCTATTACGGCGTCGCCATCGAGAAGCAGCTCGACGTCAAGGACAAGATCACCTGCCCGGTGCTGATGCACGTCGGCAGCGCCGACGAGCACGTGCCGGCCGAAGCGGTCGAGCAGATCAAGGCCGCCTTCGCCGACCGCGACGACGTGCTGGTCAACGTCTACGAGGGCGCCCCCCACGGCTTCGCCAACCGCTTCCGCGACACCTACGACAAGTCGGCCGCGGGCATGGCGCATTCGCGGACGATCGCGCTGCTGCGCGGGGTCATGGGCCCGGCCTACGACCTCGAGGACCTGTGGGAGAAGCACATCCTCTACGAGTTCGCCGAGCGCGACGTCGACAAGACGATGGCGACGATGGTGGCCGAGCCTTACGTCAACCACGTGCCGACCATGACCGGCGGCGTCGGCTACAAGGACCTCCACCGCTTCTATCTCAACCACTTCGTCAACGCGAACCCCGACGACACCGCGCTGATCCCGGTGTCGCGCACGGTCGGCGCCGACCGGGTGGTCGACGAGATGATCTTCAAGTTCACCCACGACCGGGAGATCGACTGGCTGCTGCCGGGCATCAAGCCGACCGGCAAGAAGGTCGAGGTGCCGCTGGTCGGCATCATCAACTTCCGCGGCGACAAGCTCTATCACGAGCACATCTACTGGGATCAGGCGTCGGTCCTGGTCCAGATCGGCCTGCTCGATCCCAAGGGCCTGCCGGTCGCGGGCGCCGAGACCGCGCACAAGATCATGGACGAGACGCTTCCTTCGAACGAGCTCATGGAGAACTGGGCCAACAGCGCGCCGAAGGCCGCTGAATAATCGAACGACAACGGGGCGGACCGCCGGCGGCTCCGGCGGTCTGCCCATTTCCTGACAGGGAGAGCCAATATGTTTGAAATGGACCGCAGAGGTTTCCTGCACATGACCGGCGGCGCGGCGGCGACGGCCGCGCTGAGCACGCTGTTGTTCTCGGAAGAGGCGGCGGCGCAGATGGGCAAGACGCTGACCATCGCCTATCACGTGTCGCTGCCGGCCTGGGACCCGACCACCGGCTACTCGGCGGTCAACCCGCAGCTGATGTCGATCTACAAGACGATGTTCGACCAGTATGTCGACCAGAACCCGGACCTGTCGTTCAAGCCGGGCCTGCTCAAGGACTGGGGCTGGACCGACAACAAGACCAAGATCCGGATGGTCGTGCGCGACGACGCCAAGTGGCACGACGGCAAGCCGGTCACCGCCGCGGACATCATCTGGAACCTCCAGCGCGTCGCCAACCCGAAGACCGGCAACCCGGTCTCCTTCGTGTGGGCCTCGGTGGCCAACCTCAAGGCCAACGGCAACGTCATCACCGGCGACGTCAAGCAGTACATGGCCGACTTCTTCAAGTGGATGGCGTTCCTGACCGCCTACGTGCTGCCGCCGCACTACTACCAGAAGGTCGGCAAGGCGGGCTTCGAGAAGAAGCCGATGGGCTCCGGTCCTTACATGTTCGCGGAGTTCCAGCGCGGCTCCTTCGTCCGCTTCAAGGCCAACCCGAACTATTGGGGCGGCAAGCCGGCGTTCGAGAACGTGATCTTCAAGTTCGTCACCGACCCGGCGGCGCGCGTCGCCGAGATCGAGAGCGGCCGGTCCGACCTCACCCTCAACGTCCCGTTCGAGGAATACGACCGGCTCAAGAAGAAGAAGGGCCTGGTCGGCGTCACCACGCCGGTGTCCGACATCGCCATGATCTTCTTCACCAACGTCGGCCCGATGCTCGACATCAACGTCCGTCAGGCGGCGGTCCACGCGGTCAACAAGAAGGCGATCGTCGACCGGCTGCTGCGCGGCTACGGCATCCCGATCGACACCCTGCTGACGCCCGACTATCTCGGCTTCGACCCGAGCATCAAGACGCCTTACGATCCCAAGAAGGCGCGGGCGCTGCTGGCCAAGTCGGGCTACTCGCCGAAGAAGCCGGTGCGCTTCAAGATCCAGACCACCCGGGGCTACCTGCCCAAGGACTACGAGGTGATCCAGGCGATCGTCGGCATGTGGCGTCGGGTCGGCATCGCCGCCGAGATCGAGGTCTACGAGGCCGCCAAGCACTTCGAGCTGCGCGCCCAGCACAAGCTGGCCCCGGCCGCCTTCTACAACTGGGGCAACTCGATCGGCGATCCGACCACGTCGGTCGGCCACGCGATGTTCTCGCCGTCGCCGCACTCGGCCTGGAAGACCAAGGACATGGACGCCATGATCGCGCCGCTGTGGGGCGAGAAGGACGAGAAGAAGCGGATCGAGGGGTGGAAGAAGGTCGACCGCTACATCGCGGAGAAGGCCTACGTGCTGCCGCTCTATCAGCAGGTGCAGCCCGTCGTGCACAAGGACACCATCGTGTTCCACGGGCACCGCGCCAACTTCATCCTGCCCCAGACGATCAAGCCGAAAGCCTGAACACGGTTACGTCCATAGCCGGTCGGGGCGGGTCCGCACGGACCCGCCCCTTCGGGCGCCCCAACCCGGACGCGCCCTGATGTCCTTCGGATTCCTGCTCAAACGCCTGCTGCTCGCCATCCCGACGCTGGTCGGCGTGGCGGTCATCGTCTTCGTGCTGCTGCGCGTCGTTCCCGGCGACCCGATCGCCATGCTGATCGGGCCGGGCGCGACCAAGGCCGACATCCTCCGGCTGCGCCAGATCTACGGGCTCGACCGCAGCATCTTCGACCAGTTCGTGCTCTACGTCGTCGACATGCTGCACGGCGACTTCGGCGTGTCGATCAGCCTGCGCCAGGACGTGATGGAGCTGGTGCTCGGCCGCCTGCCGGTGACGCTCGAGCTGTGTTTCGTCGCGATCGTGATGGCCATGCTGCTCGGCGGCCTGCTCGCCATCGCCGGCGCCTACTGGCGCGGCCGCTGGCCGGAGGCGGGCGTCGACGGCGTCTCCGGCTTCATGCTGGCGATCCCCGATTTCCTGTGGGCGCTCCTGTTCATCCTGTTCGTGGTGATCTTCGCGCTCTCCGGGCTGCCGATCTCGGGGCAGCTCAGCCACGAGATCCGCTTCGACCCCTGGAGCAACTTCTACCTGCTCGAAAGCCTGGTCCGGCTGCGCTTCGACGTGTTCGGCTCGGTCCTGGTCCACATGCTGCTGCCGGCCCTGTCGCTGGCGCTGCCGCTGTCGGCGATCATCGCCCGGGTGCTCAAGGGCTCGATCAACGAGGCGATGACCCAGGACTACGTCCTGCTGGCGCGGGTCAAGGGCTTCTCGCGCTTCCGCATCGTCGCCCGCGAGGCGCTGCGCAACGCGCTGGTGCCGACGGTGACGCTGACCGGCGTCCAGTTCACCTTCCTGGTCGGCGGCACCGTGCTGGTCGAGAAGATCTTCTCCTATCCCGGCATCGGCAACATGGCGATCGACGCGGTGATCAACCGCGACCTGCCGCTGATCCAGGGGCTGGTGCTGACCTTCGCGGTGCTGTTCATCGTGGTCAACCTGCTGGTCGACATGAGCTACGCCCTGCTCAATCCGCGGATGCGCCATGGCTGATCCGACCGCTCCGCTGCCGACCTGGCGGCGCATGCTCGCCAACCGCCGGGTCGTCCTCGGCGGCGGCTTCATCCTGTTGCTGCTCTTGATCGCCGTGTTCGCGCCGCTGCTGGCGCCGCAGAATCCGCTCGACCAGGACCTGATGCTGCAGTACGCGCCGCCCTTCTGGGGCGACAAGGCCGAGCCCGGCTACCTGTTCGGCGCCGACAACCTGGGCCGGGATATCCTGTCCCGGCTGATCTACGGCTCCCAGGTCGCGCTCGTCGTCTCGGTGACCGCCGCCACCGCCGCCGGCCTGCTCGGCACCCTTCTCGGCCTGCTCGCCGGCTATCTGGGCGGCTGGGTCGACGCGGTGATCTCGCGGCTGGTCGACATCTGGATGGCGTTCCCGGCGGTGCTGCTGTCGATCGTGCTGGTCGCGGTGATGGGCACCGGCCTCTATTCGGTGATCGTCGCCATCGCGGTGATCGACTGGACCCGCTTCTGCCGCGTCATCCGCGCCGAGACCATGGCCCAGAAGGAGCAGGACTACGTCGCCTCGGCGGTCACCATCGGCCTGTCGCGCATGCGCATCCTGTGGCGCGAGGTGTTGCCCAACGTGGTGCCGCTGCTGATCGTCATGTTCACCCTGGAGATGGGCATCGCGGTCATCGTCGAGGCGATCCTGAGCTATGTCGGCCTCAGCCTGTCGTCCGATTTCCCGACCTGGGGCGGCATGATCGCCGCCGGCCGGCAGTACGTCCACCAGGCGCCGTGGCTGATGATCCTGCCGATCATCTGCGTGGTCGTGACCGTGCTCGCGCTCAACGCGCTCGGCGACGGCCTCAAGGACACGCTCGACCCGGTGATGCGGCGATGAGCGCGATCCTCGACATCGCCGGCCTGCATCTCGACATCGTCGCGTCGCGGCGGCGCAGCCACATCCTGCGCGGCGTCGACCTGCGGGTCGAGCCGGGCGAGGTCCACGGCCTGGTCGGCGAATCGGGCGCGGGCAAGACCATGGTCGGCAAGGTCGTGCTCGGCATCGCCCCGCCGACGGCGCAGGTCACCGGCGGCACGGTCCGCTTCGACGGCGCCGAGATCACGCATATGTCCGACCGCCGCCGGCGCACGCTGATGGGCGCCGGACTGGCGCTGATCCCGCAGGACCCGATGACTTCCCTCAACCCGGCCCACCGGATCGGCGACCAGATCACCGACGTGCTCGAGCTGCACCTGGGCATGGGCGCGGCCGAGGCGCGCGCGCGGGCGCTGGCCCTGCTGCAGGACGTCCACATCCGCAACCCCGAGCGGGTGCTGCGCCAGTATCCCCACGAGCTGTCCGGCGGCATGCGCCAGCGCGTGCTGATCGCGATCGCCTTCGCCTGCCGGCCCAAGCTGATCGTCGCCGACGAGCCGACCACGGCGCTCGACGTCACCGTCCAGCGCCAGGTGCTGCGCCTGATCAAGGAGATGCAGGAGAACGCCGGCACGGCGATCCTGTTCGTCACCCACGACCTCGGCGTGGTCGCCAAGATCTGCGACCGGGTCACCGTGCTCCACGCCGGCCGGGTGCTCGAACACGGGCCCACGCAGCGGGTGGTCGAGGCGCCGGAGCATCCCTATACCCGTGCGCTGATGAAGGCGACGCCGCGCTACGACCGGCCGGGCGACCTGCTCGAGCCGGTGCCGCCGGCGCTGGTCCAGGAGCTCAACGCCGCCGCCGCGGCCTACGACCGGGAACGGGCCGGCGGAGCGCGGGCCGGCGGGGAGCGGACCCGTGCTTGAGGCCGAGAACCTCCGCCTGTCGCTGCCCGACTACAGCCGCAAGCCGCTGTTCGGGCCGCCGCCGATGGTCGATATCCTCAAGGGCGTCGACGTCTCGGTGTTCCCGGGCGAGGCGCTGGGCATCGTCGGCGAATCGGGCTCGGGCAAGACCACGCTCGGCCGCACGCTGGTCCGCCTCTACCGGCCGACCGGCGGGCGCATCAAGCTCGGCGAGCGGGATATCACGAACCTGGACGAGCCAGCGCTGCGCCCCTTGCGTCCGCGCTTCCAGATGATCTTCCAGGACCCGCAGTCGTCGTTGAACCCGCGCCGGACGATCCGCGAGATCGTCGCCCAGCCGCTCCACGTCTACGGCATGGTGCGCGGCGCGGCCGAGGCGCGGCGCCGGGTCGACGAGCTGCTCGAACGGGTCTCGCTGACTGCCGCCCACGCCGACCGCTACCCGCACGAGCTGTCGGGCGGCCAGCGCCAGCGGGTCGGCATCGCCCGGGCGATCGCGCTGGAGCCGACCCTGGTGGTCGCCGACGAGATCGTCTCCGGCCTCGACGTCTCCAGCCAGGCGCAGATCCTCGCGCTGCTGCGCGACCTGCGCGCCGACATGGGCCTGGCGCTGATCTTCATCAGCCACGACCTGTCGGTGATCCGCACCGTGTGCGACCGGGTCATGGTCATGCTTGACGGCCAGGCGGTCGAATCGGGAAGCTGCGCCCAGATCTTCGCGGAGCCGCAGCACGCCTACACGCGCAAGCTGCTCGACGCCATCCCGCTGCCCGACGTCGACCCGGACTGGCTGCGGACCGCATCGATCGTGGAAACAGGGGAGGACCTCAGAATGGACATCAAGGGAAGCATCGCGCTGGTCTCCGGCGCCAATCGCGGCATCGGCGAGGCCTTCGTCGCCGAACTGCTCGAGCGCGGGGTCGAGAAGATCTACGCCGCCGCGCGCGACCCGTCGTCGCTGACCGCGTCCGACAAGGTGGTGCCGATCAAGCTCGACGTGACCAAGCCCGACGAGGTCGCGGCGGCGGCGGCGCAGTGCGGCGACGTCACGCTCTTGATCAACAACGCCGGCATGAACTTCAACGCGCCGCTGTTCGCGGAGGACGCCATGTCCAACGCCCGGGCCGAGATCGAGGTCAACTATCTCGGCACCCTGTCGATGATCCGGGCTTTCGCGCCGGTGCTCAAGGCCAACGGCGGCGGTTGCATCGTCAACATGCTCTCGATCATCGGCCGGGTGAACCTGCCGGCGCTGGGCTCCTATGCGGCGTCGAAGGCGGCGGAATATTCGATGACCCAGGGCGTGCGCGCCCAGCTCGCGGCGCAGGGGACGCTCGTGGTCGGCGTCATGCCGGGCACGGTCGACACGCGCATGACCCCCGGCGGCGAGACCAAGCCGCCGGTCGTGGCCAAGGACGCGCTCGACGCGGTCGAGGCGGGGCAGGAGGACGTCTACCCGGGCGAGATGGCCCAGGGCGTGTCCCAGGGCCTGGCCGCCGACGCCAAGGCGGTCGAGAAACAGTTCGCGGCCTTCCTGCCCGAATAGACCCGGCCCGGGACTCGTGGCTCCCGCGCCGCCCCGACAGGCCGAAGGCGGAGACCGATGACCCTGGATGCGGTGTCGACGTTCCTTGCGCAATGGCCCGACTGGCTGACCGTCTCCGTGATCGTCGCCGGTGCGCTGGTGGCGACCTACGCGATCGAACGGCTGCTGCGGGTCGTGCTGCGCCAGGCGGTCGCCAAGCTCGACGAGCGGCGGCGGGACCAGCTCTCCAGGCGGTTCCGGTGGCCGCTGCGCTTCGCGATCGCCGCGATCCTGCTGATCTTCCTGATCCCCGCGGTTCCGCTCGGCGCGCGGGCGGATTTCTGGGTCGGCATCGTCGTTCGCATGGTGTCGATCGCGGCGGTCGGCTCGCTCCTGGTCACCGCGGTCAACGTCCTGGCGGACGCCGCGCGAAACCGCTTCCGGATCGACGTCGCCGACAATCTCGAAGCGCGCCGGCGGGTCACCCAGATCCAGGTGCTGCGGCGGATCAGCATTGCGATCATCGTCCTGGTCACGCTCGGCGCGATGCTGATGACGGTCCCGGCGGTCCAGCGGATCGGGGTCGGCCTGCTCGCGTCCGCCGGCATTGCCGGCATCGTCCTCGGCATCGCCGCCCGGCCGGTGCTGTCCAACCTGCTGGCCGGAATACAGCTCGCCCTGACCCAGCCGATCCGCGTCGAGGACGCGGTCATCATCGAGGGCGAGTGGGGCTGGGTCGAGGAGATCACGACGACCTACGTCGTCATCCGGATCTGGGACTGGCGCCGCCTGATCGTGCCGCTCAGCTACTTCATCGAGAAGCCGTTCCAGAACTGGACCCGCACCTCGGCCTCGATCATCGGCACGGTCTTCTGGCACGTCGACTACACCGTGCCGATCGACGCGATGCGGGCCAAGCTGGAGGAGCTGGTCAAGGCCTCGCCGTTGTGGGACGGCGACGTCTGCAATCTTCAGGTCACCGAGTCGAAGGAGCGGACGATCGAGGTCCGCGGCCTGATGAGCGCACGCACCTCGCCCGACGCCTGGGACCTGCGTTGCGCGGTGCGCGAGGCGATGATCGGCTGGCTCCAGGCCGAACACCCGGAGGCCCTGCCGCGAATCCGGGCCGACGTCCAGGATGCGGCGGACCGGCCCGGGGGCCCGTCGCACGGCGGCCCGTAGGCGGGCCCGCCGGCGTCCTGCCTGTGCTCGTCTGCTACTTGTGGAAGTCCTTGATCGTCCGGTCGACGCAGGCGCCCAGCTCGACGAATTGCCGGGTGGTCACCGCATCGGGCTCGTGGGAATAGCGCGCCGCGATCGCCCGGCAGTTCTGCCAGTTGATCTTCTCCGGCTTGGCGACGTTCTTGTCCTTGGCCTTGTCGAGCCGCTCCTTGATGCAGCCCTGCAGCGTCTTGAGCGGGTCGATCAGGCTGATTTCCTGGGTCGCATAGGCGTGGGCCGCCTGGGTGCAGCCGGCCGCGGCCTCGGCCGGCGTCGCCGCGATCGAGGCCGCCAGCGCCGCCACGGGCGCCGCGACCGGAAACGGTCGAAGGTTACGAAGCTTCATGGTCCGCAATCCGCTTGCTGTGGCGCCGGGCGCGGAGCCCGGCAATCCGCCACAAGCTATCGTTGAATACCGAATTTTGGGTTAACGCCGCCGCAGCGGGTTCTTGCATTTTTTCCTATCGGCGCCCATATGCGGGCCTTGCCCGCGACCGGGGCCGACCGTATCCCAGCAGCGACCCGCCCCTTACCGTTGCTGACCGAAGGAGCGCCACCCGTGGTCCGACCTTACAGAACCTTACATCCGGGGGGCCCGGTCGCGGGCTCGCGCGACCCCGACCCTACTTCTGCTGGCCGTCCGACGCCCGCGCCGGCGCCCCAACCTGACACAACCCTACAGTCCTGCACCGATCGCCCGCGCCACTGCCTTACTTTTCCTGACCGTCCGACGGCCGCACCGGCGCTCCGACCCGACATAACCTTACATTCCCGTCCCGGTCCCCCGCGCGGTCGCCTTACTTTTCCTGACCGTCCGACGGCCCCGGCGGCGTCCCGACCTGACATCACCTCACGGTCCGGCACCGCCTCGTGGCGCGTGGGGCGTGGCACCGGCGGGCGAATCCCGCTAGTACAGGCCGCCGAAGGGGCAAGTGGACGAGCGGGGAACGGGGCATGACAACCGGGTTCGAGACGCTGCACGAGATCGTCAAGGCGGCGCGCGGGGCGCTGTCCGACGGCGACTGGGACTATCTGGTCGGCGGCACCGAGACCGAGACCACGCTGCGCCGCAACCGGCTGGCGCTCGACAGCCTGGGCTTCCGGCCGCGTGTGCTGCGCGACGTGCGCGAGATCGACTGTTCCGCGACCTTCCTCGGCAAGCGCATGCGCCTGCCCGTCCTGCTCGCGCCGATCGGCTCGCTCCAGGCGCTGCACGCCGACGGCGCGCTGGCCGCCGCGAAGGCGGCCGAGGCGTTCGGCGTGATGAGCATCCTGAGCTCGGTCACCCAGCCGGGGCTGGAAGCGGTCGCGGCCGGCACGGCGCACCCCAAGATGTACCAGCTCTACGTCCGCGGCGACCTGGGCGTGGTCGAGGACTACGTCCGGCGGGCGGTCGACAACGGCTACGAGGCCTTCTGCCTGACCGTCGACACCGCGATCTACAGCCGGCGCGAGCGGGACATCATCAAGCGCTTCGCCCCGCCGGCCCGGCGCACCGCCGCGGGCATGGACTTCCAGGCCGGCCTGACCTGGGACCTGGTCGACTGGGTCAAGGCCAACTGCGGCCTGCCGCTGGCGATCAAGGGCATCGCCACCGCCGAGGACGCGACCCTCGCCATCGAGCACGGCGTCGACGTCGTCTACGTCTCCAACCACGGCGGACGGCAGCTCGATCACGGCCGCGGCGCGATCGACGTGCTGCCGGAAGTGGTCGACGCGGTGGCGGGCCGCGCGACGGTGGTCGTCGACGGCGGCTTCGTGCGCGGCACCGACGTGGTCAAGGCGATCGCGCTGGGCGCCGACGCGGTCGGCATCGGGCGGCTCTACGGCTATGGCCTGGCGGCGGCCGGCGCCGCCGGGGTCGAGCGGGTGCTCGAAATCCTGGAGATCGAGGTGCGGACGGCGCTCGGCCTGCTCGGCGCGCGCAGCTTCGCCGAGCTCGACCGGAGCCAGGTCTGCGCCGCGCCGCCGGTCCATGCGCCGTCGGCGCTCAGCGCCTTTCCCTTCCTCGACATCGAGCCGATCGCCTATTGAGCCCGCGCCGGCGCGCGCCTACCTGATTGCCGACGACCCGAACCGCAGCGAGAGCCGATGGACCCCGAGATCAACGCCGCCGTCATTCCCGTGACCCCGTTCCAGCAGAACTGCTCGATCGTCTGGTGCCTCAAGACCAAGCAGGCGGCGGTGGTCGATCCCGGCGGCGACCTCGACCGCATCCGGGGCGCGATCGACGAGGTCGGCGTGACGGTCGAGAAGATCCTGGTCACCCACGGCCATATCGACCATGCCGGCGGCGTCGCCGAGCTGGCCGAGACGCTCGACGTGCCGATCGAGGGGCCGCAGGCGGAGGACCGATTCTGGCTCGACGACCTGCCGGGGCAGGGCAGCATGTTCGGCTTCCCGGCGGCGCGCGCCTTCGAGCCCGGCCGCTGGCTCGACCAGGGCGACACCGTGACGGTCGGCGAGGCGCGGTTCGACGTCTATCACTGCCCGGGCCACACGCCCGGCCACGTCGTGTTCCACCACGTCCAGGCCAAGCTGGCGATCGTCGGCGACGTGCTGTTCAAGGGGTCGATCGGCCGGTCGGACCTGCCGCGCGGCGACCACGACACCCTGGTCCGCTCGATCCGCGAGCGGCTGTGGCCGCTGGGCGAGGACGTCACCTTCATCCCCGGCCACGGCCCGCTGTCGACCTTCGGCGACGAGCGTCGCACCAACCCCTTCGTCGGCGACACCGCGCTGGCCTGACGCGCCCGATCAGGGCTCCTTGCAGGCCTCGGCCTTCAGGTAGGCGATCACGTCGCGGCGGAACTTCTTCCGCCTGAACCGGTTGACCATCTTGTTGTGGATGGAGTTGGTCTTCAGCTTTTTCTTCAGGAAGCCGCGCGGGTTCTCGAGGTATTCGAACAGGTTTTCCTCGGTCCACTTGAGACCGGTCTTGCCCAGCGCCTTCATGCTCCGGGAATAGCTGTAGCGCGGCGCGGTCGCCGCCGGGCGGCCGACGATGCAGTGCAGCGACGGGCCGGTGCGGTTCCGCCCCTTCTTGATCGTGTGGCACGCGCCGCACTGGGCGAAATATTTCTTGCCCTTCTCGGCGTTGCCCTTGGGCGCGTGGCTTTCCGCCGCCCATGCCGGCCCGGCCACCAGCAATGCGGCGGCGCCCAGTCCGATCAACGTGATCCGTTTCACGATGCCTCCCTACTCGATCGCTGTTGTCGCGTTATCGAGGGCGACAATAGGCCGGGCGGCGGCGTGGGCGCCAGCCTTCGCAGGGCGCCCGCGCCGCCGTTCCGAGCAGGCCGCTATTCGGCGGCGAGCGGCCGGTTCGCCTCGGCGTCGTAGAGCGCGCGGGCGACCGTCTCCGGCGACAGCGGCGGGTGATGGATGCGCACGCCGGTCGCGTTGTAGACGGCGTTGCCGATGGCGGGCGCGGGCACGATCGTCGGCAACTCGGCGATGCCCTTGGCGCCGGCCGGGCCTTCCTCGTCCAAGGTCTCGATCAAGGTCATGTCGATCGGCGGCATCTCGGGCGCGGTGAAGACATGATAGTCCCGGAAGAACGGGTTCTTCACGACGCCGTTCTCGATCTTGAGGTTCTCCGACAGGCCGTAGCCCAGCCCCATCGCGATCCCGCCCTCGATCTGGCCCTCGAGCGTGGTCAGGTTGATGACCTTGCCGACGTCCTGGGCCCACCAGATCTGGTCGACCTTGACCTCGCCGGTATACGTGTCGACGGTCACCTCGGCGACCATCGCCGCGTGCGAATAGGAGGCGGACATGTCGCCCATATGGTTCTCGTCCTCGGGCTCCGACGGCGGCTCGTAATAGTCGGTGACCATGACCAGCTCGGCGTCCTGGCCGGCGAAGTGCATCTGGCGCAGCAGCCGGTCGAGCGGGATGATCGCCTCGCCGTCCTCGGCCCGGACGACGTGGCCGCCGCGCAGGTCGAGCTGGTCCCACGGCACGTTGGCCTGCTTGGCCGCGCCGCGCAGGATCTGCTCCTTGGCCTTGACCGCGGCGCGCTTGGCCGAGTTGCCGGCGATGTAGGTGGTGCGGCTGGCGTGCACGCCCACGTCCCACGGCCCGGTCGCCGAATCGTTCATCACCAGGGTGACGTCGCGGACCGGGATGCCGAGCTCCTCGGCGACCAGCTGGGCGATCACCGTGTCGATGCCCTGGCCGATGTCCGACGCGCCGGTGATCACCGTGACGCGGGCGTAGTCGTCCATCTTGAGGATCGTGCCGCAGCCGTCTGACTTGTGGATCTTGGCGCCGCCGGCGTTGTGCAGCGAAGCGGCGATGCCGATACCCTTCTTGTAGCGGCCGGGCTTGCCCCAGCCGTCCTTGTACTCAGCCCACTTCTTGACGAAATCGGACTTGTCGGCGGCGGCCTGCAGACAGCCCTTCAGATCGATGTTGTTGAGCTTCGAGCCCTGCGGGGCTGACGTCGCCCGGCTCGTTGGCGTTCTTGAGCCGGAACTCGAGCGGGTCGAGCCCGGCGACCTCGGCCATCCGGTCCATGTGGGTCTCGATCGCCCAGGTCGCCTGGACGTTGCCGTAGCCGCGGAACGAGCCTGCGAACGGGTTGTTGGTGTAGACCGCCCGGGCCCGGTAGTCGACGTGTGGCACGCGGTAGTGGGAGGTGCAGGTCCGCATCGTCACGTAGGGCGTGGTCGCGCCCCATGACGTGTAACCGCCGTTGTTCAACAGCGTGTCGATGTGGCGGAAGGTGAGCGTGCCGTCGGCCTTCATGCCGGCGCGGATCTTGAACTCGACCGGCTGGCGGGTCGGCGAGACGATGAACTCCTCCGAGCGCGAGAAGATCAGCTTGACCGGCCGGCGCGTCTTCTTGGCCAGGAACACGCAGATCGGCTCGTAGGGGTAGACGTCGAGCTTCGAGCCGAAGGCGCCGCCGACGGGCGGCTGGATGATCCGGATGTCGCCCGGGTGGATGCCCAGCGACGGGGCGATGTCCATCCGCATGATGAACGGATACTGGGTCTGCGAATAGAGCGTGACCTTGCCGTCGAGGTCGACGTCGGCGACCGCGCAGCTCACGCCCATGTTGCAGTGGGTGACGTAATGGACGTTGTAGTCGCCCTCGACGACGTGGTCGGATTCGGCCTCCGCCTTGGCGACGTCGCCGTGGCTGAATTCATACGCCAGGGCGATGTTGTCGGGCCGCTCGTCGTGGATGACCGGCGCGCCCTCGGCCAGAGCCTCGGTGCAGTCGAACACCGCGGGCAGGTCCTCGTACTCGACCTCGATCAGGCTCAGCGCCTCGTCGCAGATTTCCTCGGTCTCGGCGGCGACCGCGGCGATCTCGTCGCGGATGCAGCGGACCTTGTCCTTCTTGAGCGGCGGGTTGTCCTTGAGCACGCCGATGCCGAACTGGGGCGTGTCCTCGGCGGTGATGACGGCGTGGACGCCGGGCAGGGCCTTGGCCTTCGACGTGTCGATCTTGAGGATCTTGGCGTGGACCCGGTCGGTGCGCAGGATCTTGGCCACCAGCATCCGCGGCAGCACCATGTCGTTGACGTAGCGCGTCCGGCCGGTGGCCTTGTCCGGCGCGTCCATCTTGGGGACGCGCTTGCCGACCAGGATGTCCTTCTCGATGATCTTGCTCATGGAACCCTCCTCAGGCCGCGGCGCGGGCGGCCGTGATCACGGCGTCGACGATCTTGGAATAGCCGGTGCAGCGGCAGACGTTGCCTTCCAGTCCCCGGCGAATCTCCGCGTCGGTTATGTCGGAATTGCGGTCGAGCAGGTAGCGCGCCTGCATGATCATGCCCGGCGTGCAGAAGCCGCACTGGACCGCGCCCTTCTCGATGAAGGCGGCCTGGACCGGATCGACGCCGTCCTCGGTCCACAGACCTTCGACCGTGCGCACCGAGCGGCCGTTCAAGTCGACCGCGGGCATCAGGCAGGAATTGACCGACGTGCCGTCGACGATGACGGTGCACGATCCGCATTCGCCCTCGCCGCAGGCGAGCTTGGCGCCGGCCAGGTCGAAGGCCTGGCGCAGGGCGGTCAGCGCGCTCCAGTGAGCCGGCACCGAGGCCCGGGCCGGGGCGCCGTTGAGCGTGAATTCGATGTCAACCTTCAAGGACATGGCGGAGTTCCTGTTCGAGATAGACCCGGGCGAGGCGGCGGCGGTACCAGACGGTGCCGCGGACGTCGTCGATCGGTTTGATTTCGGCTTCGGCGCTCTCGCAGGCGCGGGCGATCAGGTCGTCGTCCAGCGTCTGGCCTTCGAGCAGCTTCTCGGTCGCGGTGGCGCGGATCGCCGTCGGCGCAACGGCGCCATAGGCGATGCGGACGTCCGACAGCGTGCCGCCGTCGACCTTGGCCGCGAAGGCCATCGCCACCACGGCGATCTCGAGCGCGGGGCGGGGGCCCGACTTGCAGAAGGCGCTGTAGACGCCGGCGGGCTGCGGGTCGAACTCGACCGCGGTGATCAGCTCGCCCGGCGCGCGCTTGGACTTGCCGGGGCCGGTGAAGTAGTCGGTGATCGGCAGGCGCCGGGTCGCGACCTTGCCGTCCTGCCACGAGGCCAGCTCGACCTCGGCGTCGAGGCACAGCAGCGGTACGACCATGTCGGCCGCGGGCGAGGCGTTGGCGATGTTGCCGCCGAGGGTCGCCGCGTTGCGGATCTGGACGCTGGCGAAGCGGTCGGCGGTGGCCGGCAGCAGCGGCGCCTTGGCGCGCAGCAGGTCGCTCTCCAGGATGTCGGTCATCGTCGCCAGCGCGCCGATGCGGATGCGTCCGCCGGCCTCGGCGATGGTGCCGAGGTCCGGCAGGTTGCGGATGTTCATCAGGCCGCGCTCGATCCGGCGCAGCGCGCCGTTGGCGGTGACCATCAGGTCGGTGCCGCCGGCGACGACGGCGACGTCGCCGGCGGCCAGTTCCGTGACCGCCTCCGCCAGCGAGGTCGGCGCGTAGTAGGCCTCTATTCGGGGAACCGCTGGGGGCGCGGTTTGGGACATCCTGGTTTCCTCTCTGCTTCGATCTATTGCGTGTGGATCAACGTTTGTCGCCGCTCAGCGTGCCGAGCCAGCCGACCGTGGTTTCGAATTCTTCAGCGTCGACGAGCTCGGCGATCTTCGCCTCTACCTCGATCACGCTTTCGCGGACCGCCTGCTTTATCCGGTGGCCGCTTTCGGTCAGCGAGATGCGCATCGCCCGGCCGTCCTCGGGGTCGGGGCGACGCTCGACATAGCCGAGGTCCTCCAGCCGCTTGACCAGGCTGGTCACGGTCTGCTTCGACAGGCTGCCGCGCTCGGCCAGTTCGCCCAGGCGCAGCCCGTCCTCGCGGAACAGCGGAACCAGCACCGCACCGAAGCTCGGGCGGACGTCGGTGACGCCGCGGTCGTTGAGTGCTTCGACGAACATCGTGTTCCAGCGGCGCGCCGCCTTGTTGAGCAGGTATCCGACGTCGCGGGTATAGGTTTCGGCGCGCATGGCAATATAGTACGAGTTCAGACTAAATTGTCAATCGGATTCCGGTGCGCATCCGCGCGATCGTCCATGTCGGCCAAGCCGCTGTTGGACGCGCGGCGGCGCCGGCCTAAACTCGCCGCCGATCCCATGGTCCAGCAGCGCGCCCGATGACCGACACCGCTCCCCCCACCGCCGAGGACACGGCCGGCGACATCGCCGCGATCCGCGAATCGGTGCGCGCCCTGTGCGCGCGCTTTCCCGGCGAATACTGGCGGGAGAAGGACCGGGAGCGCGCCTATCCCGCCGAGTTCGTCGCGGCGCTGACCGAAGCGGGCTTCCTCGCCGTGCTGATCCCGGAGCGCTACGGCGGCAGCGGGCTCGGCCTGCAGGCGGCCGCGGCGATCCTGGAGGAGATCCACAAGAGCGGCGGCAACGGCGCCGCGTGCCACGCCCAGATGTACATCATGGGCACGATCCTGCGGCACGGCTCCGAGGACCAGAAGGAGCGCTGGCTGCCGCAGATCGCCTCGGGCGCGCTCAGGCTCCAGGCCTTCGGCGTGTCGGAGCCGACCAGCGGCACGGATACCCTGTCGCTCAGGACCACTGCCGAGCGGCGCGGCAACGACCGCTTCGTCGTCAACGGCCAGAAGGTGTGGACCTCGCGCGCCGAGCATTCCGACCTGATGCTCCTGCTCGCCCGCACCACGCCGAAGGAGAAAGCGCGCAAGCGCACGGACGGCCTGTCGGTGTTCCTGGTCGACATGCGCGAGGCGGTCGGCAACGGGCTGACCATCCGGCCGCTGCGGACCATGATCAACCACGCCACGACCGAGGTCTTCTTCGACGACCTGGAGGTGCCGGCCGAGAACCTGATCGGCGAGATCGACGCCGGATTTTCCTACATCCTCGACGGCATGAACGCCGAGCGGACCCTGATCGCCGCGGAGTGCATCGGCGACGCGCGCTGGTTCATCGACAAGGCGGTCGCCTATGCCGGCGAGCGCTCGGTGTTCGGCCGGCCGATCGGCCAGAACCAGGGCGTCCAGTTCCCGATCGCGCGCGCCTACGCCGCGACCGAGGCCGCCAACCTGATGGTCGAGAAGGCGGCGGCCGCCTTCGACGCCGGCGAACGGCCGGGCCCCGAGGCCAACATGGCCAAGCTGCTCGCCTCCGAGGCGTCGTGGCAGGCGGCCGAGATGTGCCTGCAGACCCACGGCGGCTACGGCTTCGCCGAGGAATACGACGTCGAGCGCAAGTATCGCGAGGCGCGGCTCTACCAGGTCGCGCCGATCTCGACCAACCTGATCCTGTCCTACATCGCCGAGCACGTGCTCGGCCTGCCGCGGTCCTACTGAGGCGGCACGGCGGTGCGGCCCCTCGACGACATCCTGGTGGTCTCGATCGACCAGGCGGTGGCGGCGCCCTTCGCGGCGTCGCGGCTGGCCGACGCCGGCGCGCGGGTGATCAAGGTCGAGCGGCCGGGCGGCGACTTCGCCCGCGGCTACGACAGCGTCGCCAAGGGGCAGAGCGCCTATTTCGTCTGGCTCAACCGGGGCAAGGAATCGATCGTCCTCGACCTCAAGGACCCGGCCGACGCGGCGCTGCTCCACCGCATGATCGCCCGGGCCGACGTGTTCATCCAGAACCTCGCCCCCGGCGCGGCGTCGCGGGCGGGCTTCGACTCGGAGGACCTGCGGGCGCGCCATCCCAGGCTGATCACCTGCGACATCTCGGGCTACGGCGAGGACGGGCCGTACCGGGACATGAAGGCCTACGACCTGCTGATCCAGGCCGAGACCGGGCTCGCCTCGGTCACCGGCGGGCCGGAGGCGCCGGGCCGGGTCGGCGTCTCGCTGTGCGACATCGCGGCGGGCATGTACGCGGTGATCGGCATCCTCGAGGCGCTGCGGGAGCGCGATCGGACGGGGAGGGGCAGGGGCGTCCAGGTCTCGCTGTTCGACGGCATGGCCGACTGGATGTCGGTGCCGCTGCTCCAGCAGGAGGGCACCGGCAAGCCGCCGGCGCGGGTCGGGCTCAACCATCCCTCGATCGCGCCCTATGGCGTCTATCGGACCGGCGACGGCAAGGAGGTCGTCATCGCCATCCAGAACGAGCGCGAGTGGGCCAGCCTGTGCGAAACGGTGCTGGAGAAGCCGGGCCTCGCCACCGATCCGCGCTTCGCCTCGAACAGCGCCCGGGTCGCCAACCGGCCGGCGCTCGACGCCGAGATCGAGTCGGTTTTTGCTGCGCTCTCCCGCGACGATGTCGTAAGACGCCTCGCCGAGGGCCGAATTGCGTTCGGTAATGTCAACACGCCCGCCGACCTGGCGGCCCACCCGCAGCTCCGCCGCACGGCGGTCGACACGCCGGGCGGGATGCTCGACATGGTCGCCTCGCCGATCCGTTTCGGCGGCCCGACGGGACGAGAGGGCGACCGGTTCGGACCGGTGCCGGCGCTCGACCAGCACGGCGCGGCCCTGCGGCGGGAATTCGGGGCGGACAGCGACGAGGGAGAGACGTGAGCGATACCGTGAACACGGACGGGCAGACCGATATGCAGGCTTGGGTCGGCCGCCGGTCGACCGAGCACGACCTGGTGACCCTGGCCTCGCTCGACCGGCTCGCCGACACCTTCGACCGGGGTGACCCGCCCTACCAGAAGGGCGACCCGGTGCCGCCGATGTGGCACATGATGTATTTCCCGATGCTCGCGCCGCTGTCCAAGCTGGGCGTCGACGGCCTGCCCGAGAAGGGCGGCCTGCTGCCGCCGATCCCGTTGCCGCGCCGCATGTTCGCCGGCGCCAAGACGACCTATCACCAGCCGCTGCGCGCGGGCGACGCGATCCGCCGCGAGGGCGAGATCGCCAGCATCGTCGAGAAGCAGGGCCGTTCCGGCGCGCTGGTCTTCGTCAAGACCGTGCTCAAGATCTACAACGAGGACGACAGCCACGCGGTCACCGAGGAGCAGGACGTCGTCTATCGCGAGCTCGAGCCGACCGGGCAGGCGCCCGCGCCGGTGCCGAGCGACATCGCCGACCCCGACTGGCGCCGGACCATCTCGCCCAACCCGGTGATGCTGTTCCGCTACTCGGCGCTGACCTTCAACAACCATCGCATCCACTACGACCACCCCTATACGACCCAGGAGGAGGGCTATCCGGGCCTGCTCGTCCACGGCCCGCTGATCGCCACCTGCCTGGCCGAGCTGGTCCGCGACAGCGCGCCCGACCGGTCCGTCCACAGCTTCGCCTATCGCGCCATGAGTCCGCTCTACGCCACCGCCGACTTCGAGCTGGTCGGCGCGATGGACCCGGACGGGTCGGGCTGCCGGGTCGAGGCGATCGGCCCCGAGGGCGGCGTGGCGATGGCCGCGACGGTCGCGTTCGAGTAACCCTGCCGTGCAGGCGGCCGTCTGGCGCGCTCCCGAAGCGAGCCCTATAGTCCGCCGCCGCGCGAAGTCCGCCGTTAAGCCATGATGGGAGAGTAGTCGTGCCTGAGCTTCCAGAAGAAGTCCGCGCCATCCAGGAAATGTTCGCCCGGTTCTCCGATGAGCGGATCAGGCCGCGGGCCGAGGAGATCGACGAAAAGCACGAGTTCGCGCGGGATCTGTTCGAGGAGATCGGCGAACTGGGCTTCTTCAGGATGCGCTATCCGGAAAGCGTCGGCGGGCTCGGCCTCGGCCTGATGCCCTTCTGCCTGGCGGTCGAGGAGCTGGCGCGCGGCTCGATGTCGGTTGCCGGAGCCTGTTCGATGCAGGCGGTGATGGGCACCCACTTCCTCAACGAGCTGGCCAGCGACGAGATCAAGGAGCGGCTGCTGCTGCCGGCGCTGGACGGCAAGAAGATCGGCGGCATCTGCATGACCGAGCCCAACGCCGGCTCCGACCTGCACGGCATGTCCACGCGCGCCGAGCGCACCAACGAGGGCTGGAAGCTCAACGGCCAGAAGATGTGGGTGACCCAGGCCGCCAACGCCGACTTCTTCACCGTCTTCGCCAAGGCGGGTGAGGAGGGCGGCATCACCATCTTCCTGGTCGAGCGCGGTTTCGAGGGGCTCGAGGTCGGCAAGTCGATCGAGAAGCTGGGCGCCCGCGGCCTGCCGACGGGCGAGCTCTCCTTCAACGACTGCATCGTGCCCGACAGCCACCGGCTGTGCGAGGTCGGCGAGGGCGAGGACCATCTGCGCAAGATCCTGGCGCGCATCCGCATCCTGACCGGCGCCATGGGCCTGGGCATCGCCCGCGCGGCGATGGACGACGCCGTCGTCTACGCCGCCGAGCGCAAGCAGTTCGGCAAGCCGATCAACCGGTTCCAGGCGATCCAGATGCGCATCGCCGAGATGGGCACGGATCTGGAGGCCTCACGGCACCTGGTCATGCACGCGGCCAACCTGTGCGACGAGGGCAAGCCCCATCACAAGGAAGCGGCGATGGCCAAGCTGTTCGCCACCGAGGCGGCGGCCCGCATCTGCGAGCACGCCTCGCGCATCTACGCTTCCTATGGCTTCGCCATGGAATATTCGGTCCAGCGCTACCTGCGTGACGTCCGCTTCCTGCTGATCGGCGGCGGCACCAGCGAGATCCTCAAGCTGGTCATCGCCAAGCAGATCGCCACCGGGAACTAACGGAACCGGCGCGCGCCGGGCCCCGTCCGCAGACGATCAGCCGCGGTCGCGGCGGACGGGGCGCGCGGCCCGGCGCCGGCGATTGGCCTGCCGCCGGCCGATGCGAAAAGCGCCGAAGGGTTATCATCGGTTATCAAAGGTTATCTTCCGTCGACCGCAGCCGGCTGGTCCGACCTGAAATCGATCTAGGAATATAGTCAGAATATTCCGACTTTCAAGCGGGAGCACGGCTCGCGCGTCCAGGCGTCTGCATGCCGCGCGCCTTTTTTTCGGTTCCCCAAAAAAATTCCGCCCCTGTGACGCGCGTCACCGCTTTGTGGCGGGGATGCGGGCATGATCGCATCGTCAGCAAACAAACACGGGGTCCGCAACCGGACCCGAACAGGATCAGGAAAAGGAACTCAACCGATGAACAAGATCACGCTCTCGCTCGCCGCCGCCGTCCTCGCCACCGGTATCGCCGCCGGCGCCGCCACCGGCGCCTCGGCCGCCACCGCGCCCGCCGCCCCGGCCACCACCGCCGGCATCACCTTCCAGGCGCCCAAGGTCCCGGCGACCCAGCAGGCCAGCTACTTCTACCGCTACCGCTGCTACTACTTCCGCTACGGCTACCGCGTCTATCGCCGCTGCTACATCCGCTACTACTACTACTAGGCCCTGCCCGGCCTGGCCTTCCCTCCCCACCTCCCGCCTCTCCCGGTGCGGCCGGCCCCCAAAAGGGCCGGCCGTTGCCGTTCGGGGGGCCGTGAGGCGACGCGATCCCCTGGCGCCACCCTGGCCTCGAGCCGGGGTCCAGGGACGACGGGCGGTGTTCGGCGATTTAGCGGCTAGCCGGCGACACCTGGCCGCGCGCTTCGCCATGGGGCTTCGCTGCGCTGCGCCCCTCTCCCGGGGCCTCCTGAGCTAGTCGAAGGGCCGGAGCGCGCCGGTTCAGCTACTCAGCGAAGATGACCTGCACCTCTTTCAGCAGGTCGACCAGCCGGGTATAGGCGCGGCCGCCCAGGGCGGCGCGGGCGGAGTCCTCGATGCCCTCGACGTCCTGGCTGATCTCCACGCAGGCGGCTTCGCCCTTGGCCGTCAGGCGGATGCGGTTGGCGCGCTTGTCCTCCTCGTGGCCGGTGCGCTCGATCCAGCCGAACTGCTCCAGCTTCTTGAGGATCGGCACCAGCGACGAGCGGCGCAGCCCGACGGCCTCGGCGATCGCGGTCTGGGTCGCTTCCGGGTTCAGCTTGATGATCAGCAGCACGGGGAAGTAGCCCATCCGGATATCTTCGCCGTGCAGCCGTTTGAGCGCCCGCTCCAAGGCGATGCTGGCGATGCGGATGTGGAAGCCTAGATTGTCGGCCAGCAGGCCCAACTCGACGCCGCGGGCGTCGGTCGTGGTGCCGGCGGCGACGTCGGCGCTTTCAGCGGCGGTGTCTCGGCTCTGGTCTTCCATCGGTGTGCCAACGCCCCGTCTGAAAAATTGTTTGATATCGAACAGTTTTGTTTATAACATCCCTCCGTCAAATGCCACACCATTCGAGGTTCGACAACTGTCGGTGTTGAACTTTCCTGTGGAAGAAGGCACGAAAGTTGACGGTCGGCAATGTTGAAGCGCCGCTATCGCGGCGCCGTCTTCGGCTGGAGGAGTTGTGACAGAGAAGCCCATAAAGGTATTGGTGTCCAAGCCCGGTCTCGACGGCCACGACGTCGGCGCGAAGATCGTGGCGCGGGCGCTGAAGGAAGCCGGGATGGAAGTGATCTATACCGGCCTGCGCAAGACCCCCGAGGAGATCGCCGACCTCGCCCGCGACGAGGACGTCGACGTGATCGGCATGTCGATCCTCTCCGGTTCCCATGTTCCGCTATGCCTGAAGTTCAAGAAGCTGTGGGACGGCCACGATCTCGGCACCAAGATGTGGCTGGTCGGCGGCAACGTGCCGGAGAAGGATCACGAGGAGCTGAAGGACATCGGCGTCGACGCCATCTTCAACTCCCGCAGTCACCTCGATGACATCATCCAGTACATCAAGGAGAACGTTTCGCGATGGCCCAGGAACTGAAGAGCAAGTTCGACCTGCCCAAGGGCGTCAAGCCGGTCTTCAACAACTCGGGCATCGAGATCAAGCCGGTCTACACGGCCGACGATACCAACGGCAACGGCAATGGCCACGGCGTCGAAGGCGAGCTGCCCGGCCAGTATCCGTTCACCCGCGGCATCCATGCCGAGATGTACCGCAAGCGTCCGTGGACGATGCGCCAGTACACCGGCTTCGGCAACGCGAAGGCGACCAACGAGCGCTTCCACTACCTGATCAAGACCGGCAACACCGGCCTGAACGTCGCGTTCGACCTGCCGTCCCAGTGCGGTCTCGACAGCGACGATCCCCGCGCCGAGGGCGAGGTCGGCCGCGTCGGCATGGCGATCGACAGCCTGCGCGACTTCGAGGTCGCCTTCGACGGCGTCGACCTCGACAAGATCACGGTGTCGCTGACCATCAACGGCTCGGCCGCGATCATGATCGCCATGTATCTGGCGATGGCCGAGAAGCGGGGCTTCGACATCAAGAACCTGCGCGGCACCGCGCAGAACGACATCCTGAAGGAGATGATCGGCCGCGGCACCTGGATCTTCCCGGTCGAGCCGTCGGTCAAGCTGGTCGGCGACACGATCGAATACTGCGCCCGCCACGCGCCGAACTACAGCCCGGTCTCGGTCTGCGGCTACCACGTCCGTGAATCGGGCGCGAACCCGGCCGAGGAGATGGGCTACGCCTTCTCGATCGCCAAGGCCTACATCGAGGAGACGCTCAAGCGCGGCCTCGACATCGACGAATTCGCCGGACGGCTGTCGTTCAACTTCAACGTGTTCGGCAAGCTGTTCGAGGAGGTCGCGAAGTTCCGGGCCGGCCGGCGGCTGTGGGCCAAGATCCTCAAGGAGGAATACGGCGCCAAGGATCCGAAGACCATGTGGATGCGCATGATCGCGGGCGGCGGCGGCTTCGGCCTGACCATCGACCAGCCCGAGAACAACATCATGCGCGGCGCCTACTACGCCCTGTCGGCGGTGCTGTCGGGCGCGCAGACCATCGCCCTGTGCTGCTACGACGAGGCCTACACGATCCCGTCGCCGAAGGCGCAGCAGATCTCGCTGCGCACCATGCAGCTCCTGATCGAGGAGCTGGGGCTGTGCGACACGGTCGATCCGCTGGGCGGCTCCTATTTCGTCGAGGCGCTGACCGACGAGATGGAAGAGAAGATGAAGGCGGTGATCAAGCGGGTCGACGACGAGGGCGGCATCGTCAAGTCGGTCGCCGAGGGCCGGGTGCAGGACTACGTCTCCCAGAAGGCCTTCGAGCACCACAAGGCGCTCGAGAGCGGCGAGTTCCACAAGGTCGGCGTCAACGTCTACCGGGTCGAGGAAGAGAACCCGGACGTCGAGTTCCACCCCTCGAAGCAGGAAGACCTCGACATGCAGCTCGCCAGCCTGCGCAAGGTCAAGGAAGAGCGCAACAAGGACGAGGTCGACCGCACGCTCAAGGCGCTGCGCGCCGCGGCCAAGGCGAACGACAACGTCATGCCGGCGATCATGGACGCGGTGAAGGCCTACGCCACCGTCGGCGAGATGACCGAGTGCCTGGTCGACGCCTACGGCCGCTACCAGGAGCCGATCACGATCTGAGCCGGCCGGCGCCGGGTTCTTCAGGACAAGAAGGAGGGGTCGCGTGCGGCCACGCACAGTCATATCCATGGAGCAGGCCCTGGCGATGCCTTACGCCACGCTCCGCATGGTGCATCTCGGGTGGCGCGTCATCCGGCTCGAAGCGACCGGGTCGGGGCCGCAGCCGGGCGACCCCAACCGTTATATCGGCAGCGAGGTCGAGGGGCTGGAGCCGCGCTCCTACTTCCTCGGGCCGAACGTCGGCAAGGAGGCGATCGCCCTCAACCTGAAGGATCCCGAGGGCCAGGCGGCGCTGCACCGGCTCATCAAGGAGCTCGACGTCGACGTCTTCACCTGCAACACGATCCCGGGCCGCTACGAATCGCTCGGCATCGACTACGAGACCCTGTCGGCGATCAAGCCCGACCTGATCTGGGCCGGCATCTCGGCGATGGGGCCGAAATATCCCAAGGTCGCGGGCTACGACCCGGTGATCCAGGCGATGGTCGGCTACATGGAGGTGACCGGCTTCGACGACGGCCCGCCGACCCTGATGGGCGTGCCGATCATCGACCTCAAGGCCGGCGACGAGGTCTACGCCAACGTCATGCTGGCGCTCGCCGAGCAGGCCGAGTCGGGCACGGGCAAGCGGATCGACGTGTCGATGCTGCAGGCCGCGGCGTCGTGGCTGATCACGCTCTTGCCGCTGGTCGATCTCGACTGCGGCGACGAGGAGATCACCCGCTGGGGCAACGCCCACCGCAAGTTCATCCCGACCAACGTCTACCCGACCAGCGACGGCTACATCTACATCGCGACCGGCAGCAACGTTCAGTGGGACCGGCTGACCGGGACGCCGATGTTCGCCTCGCTCGCCGCCGACGGCAGCCGAAATACGGCCGAGGCCCGCTATCGCGACCGGGAGGCCATCTACCGCGAGATCGGCGAGATCACGGCCAAGCACACCCGGGACGAGGTCGCCGGCGTGCTCGCCGAGGTCCAGATCCCGCACACCGGGATCAACAACATCCGCCAGGTCCACCAGCTCGAGGCGATCCGGACCAAGATGACCGAGACGCTGCTGCCGTCCGGCAAGACGGTGCACCTGCAGCCCAAGGGCGTCGACCTGCCGGGCTCCGAGGACCGCTTCTCCCCGCCGCCCGCCTACGGACAAGATACCCGCGCGGTGCTTGCCGAAGTCGGTTATTCTCAGGCACAAATCGACGACCTCGCCGCCGCCGGCGTGGTCGCGTGTGCGAAATAGGTGATCGTGTGAGCATCAAGATCGGAATCGACGTCGGTGGAACCTTCACCGACTTCCTGGTGACCCGCGACGACGCGGAGCCGACCATCTTCAAGACCCTGTCGACGCCGGAGGATCCGTCGATCGGCCTGGTCAACGGCCTGACCGACATCGCCAAGGCCCAGGGCCAGACCCTCGAGGAGTTCGCGCCGACGGTCGAGACCATCGTCCACGGCACGACGGTGACGACCAACGCGACGCTGACCCGCAACGGCGCCAAGACCGGCCTGATCACGACCGAGGGCGTGCGCGACGCGCTGGAGATGCGCCGGGGCATCCGCGAGGAGCAGTACAACAACCGCTACACCAACGTGCCGCCGCTGGTGCCGCGCTACCTGCGCCGGCCGGTGCACGAGCGCCTCGACCGCAAGGGCCGCAAGATCGAGGCGCTGAACGCCGACGACGTCCAGGCGGCGATCGACCTGTTCAAGAGCGAAGGGGTCGAGGCGGTCGCGATCTGCTTCATGAACTCCTTCGCCAATGGCGAACACGAGCGCGCCGCCGCCGCGATGGTCGAGAAGGAGATGCCCGACGCCTATCTGACGGCCTCGTCCGATCTGCTGCCGTCGATCCGCTTCTACAACCGGGTCTCGACCACCGTCCTCAACTCCTACAACGGGCCCAAGCTGCGCGCCTACATCGACGCGCTGCAGAAGCGGCTGAAGGACATCGGCTTCAAGGGCGTGCTGCTGATCATGCAGTCGAACGGCGGCGTGGTGCTGCCCGAGACCGCCAAGGAGACGGCGGCGATGACCTTGCTGTCCGGCCCGGCCGCGGGCCCGATCGCGGGCCTGGGCTACGCCGAGGCGCACGGCCAGCGCAACTGCCTCACCGTCGACATGGGCGGCACCAGCTTCGACGCCGCCATGGTGCTCGACGGCGAGCCGATCGTCGCCAACGAGGGCGAGATCAACCGCTACCGCATCGCGCTGCCGATGCTCGACATCGTCACCATCGGCGCGGGCGGCGGCTCGATCGGCTGGATCGACGAAGGCGGCCTGCTGCGCATGGGTCCGCAGAGCGCGGGCGCCGACCCGGGGCCGGTCTGCTACGGCCAGGGCGGCGAGAACCCGGCCTGCACCGACGCCGACCTGGTGCTCGGCTACCTGGCGCCCGGCTACTTCGCCGGCGGGCGGATGAAGCTCGACCTCGAGGCGGCCCGCAAGGCGATCGAGGAGAAGATCGCCAAGCCGCTCGGCATGTCGATCGAGGAGGCCGCGCTGGGCATGTACCGGGTGATCAACACCAACATGGCCCAGGGCGTGCGCGAGGTGACCATCAAGCGCGGCTTCGACCCGCGCGAGTTCCCGATGGTGGTCGCCGGCGGCGCCGGCCCGAACCACGCCTGCATGATCGGCCTCGAGCTCGAGATCCCGCTGATGATCGTGCCGCGCGAATCGTCGATCTTCTGCGCCGCCGGCATGCTGATGTCGGACCTGAAGCACGACTACGTGCGCTCGTGGGTCGGCCGGATCGAGGACATCGACTGGTCCAGGCTGCAGGGCATCATCGCCGAGATGAAGGCCGAGGGCGACGCGTCGCTGGAGACCGAGAGCATCCCGCAGGACAAGCGCCAGTACGTGCTGCGCCTCGATTGCCGCTACGCCAAGCAGTATCACGAGGTCGCCTTCGAGGCGCCGCTGTCGGCGGTCGACGCCAAGGATGCCGACGCGATCAAGGCGCTGTTCCACGCCGAGCACAACCGGCTCTACGGCTACTCGCTGGAGGAGCAGGGCACGCCGGTGGAGATCATCAACGTTCGCCTGCAGGCGATCGGCATCACCGAGAAGCCGGCCTATTCGGTCGAGAGCTATGCCGGCACCGACCCGACCCCCGCGCTCAAGGGCGAGCGCGAGATCATCGTGCCCGAGACCGGCGAGAAGAAGGCGGTGCCGGTCTACGACGGCCACAGCACCCGCTTCGGCTACCAGATCAAGGGGCCGGCGATCATCGAGCAAGAGAACACGTCGATCCTGGTCACCGCGTCCTATGACTGCGTGTGCGACCAGTACGGCTCCTTCGCGGTCTACCAGAAGGGACGCGAGGAGCTGGTCAATCCGATCCTGGAGGCGAAAGCGTCATGAGCAGCGGCAACGGAACCAACGGCAAAGGCGATATCGACCCGATCCTGCTGTCCGTCTTCGCACGGGCGTTCAAGTCGATCACCGACGAGATGTCGATCTCGGTCGAGCAGACCGCGCGCTCGCCGATCCTGTGCGAGGCCAAGGACTTCGTCACCGGCCTCTACGACGGCGAAGGCCGCATGCTGGAGCAGACCGAGAACCTGCCGATCCTGGCCTTCTCGCTGGCGCCGGTGTGCAAGTACATCATCGAGTATTTCGACGGCGACTTTAAGCCGGGCGACGTCATCTTCCACAACGACGTCTTCTCGATGGGCAACCAGAACAACGACGTCGCGGTGTTCCGCCCGGTCTTCTTCGAGGACAAGCTGGTCGCCTGGACCGCGGTCAAGGGCCACCAGGCCGATATCGGCGGCAACGTCGCCGGCGGCTACAACCCCAACGCCACCGAGGTCTGGCAGGAAGGCATCCGCATCCCGCCGGTCAAGGTCTATGACGGCGGGGTGTTCCGCAAGGACGTGTGGGACCTGATCTTCGCCAACATCCGCTTCGACATCGTCCAGGAGGACATGCGCTCCCAGATGGGCGCGACCAACGTCGGCGCGCGGCGCATGGTGGCGATCCTGGAGAAGTACGGCCTCGAGGTGTTCGAGAAGCACAAGCTGGCCCTGTTCGACGCCACCCGCAAGATGATGGAGGCGGAGATCGCCTCGATCCCGAACGGGAACTATTCGGGCGAGGGCTACGTCTACTACGACGGCAAGAACAAGGGCTCGAAATACACGATCCGCGTCGACATCACGGTCGAGGACAAGCACATCAAGTTCGACTACTCGAAGACGGACGCCAGGACCAACGGCTTCGTCAACGGCACCTACACGTCGAGCGCCTCGGCCACGGCCCTGACCCTGCTGCAGATGGTCAATCCGGACATCCCGCACAACGAGGGCATGCTCTCGCCGCTGGAGATCATCATCCCCGAGGGCACCATCCTCAACGCCGGCTATCCGGCCGCGACCACCTTCGGCAACCATCTGTGCCCGCCCAACGCCGACGCCATCCAGCGCGCGCTCGCCCCGGCCATCCCGGACCGGGTCACCGCCGGCTGGAACAACCTGTTGTCGTCGCTGACCACCGGCTTCGACGAGGAGAAGGACGACAACTACGTCGACATCTTCTTCATGGGCATGAAGGGCGGCGCCGGTGCGATGAACGGCACCGACGGCTACGACCATATCGGCATGATCGACGCCTCGGGCGGCGTGCTCGACCAGGACTACGAGATGTTCGAGCAGCAGACCCCGCACCGGCTGATCAAGCACGAGTACTGGACCGACTCGGCCGGCCCCGGCCAGTGGCGCGGCGGCATCGGCATCGAGACGCTCTACGAGATCGGCTCCGAGGATACCCAGCTCGTCACCTTCGGCGACGGCGACTTCGAGCCCGCCTTCGGCCTGTTCGGCGGCGGCAACGGCACGCTCAACACGCTGACCCTGACCAAGCCGGACGGCGAGAAGATGGTGCCGCTCAACAAGGACCTGATCACCGGGGTGCCCAAGGGCACGATCTACTACCAGTCGGCCGGCGGCGGCGGCGGCTACGGCGACCCCAAGAAGCGGGACCGCGCGCGGCTCAAGGAAGAGGTCCGCAACGGCATCATCTCCGAGAAGGCCGCCCGCGAGGTCTACGGGCTGGAGGAGTAGGGCGCTCCGGGGGCGGCCCATCGACCAAGGGCGCCGTCACCGACAAGGGCCGCGCCTTCCTGACAGCGTTCGGCCGGAAAGCTTGACGCCCGCGCGCCGGCTTGCGGTAACCTCCGCGCCCGATCCGAACCCGGGCGCGATGGGAGGCCGCCGCATGCTTGGCATCCGAACCTTATCCATGTCGAGCCGAACTCGGCGCCTTGTCGGTGGCCGCGGCGCTGCTGCTCCACGCCGTGCCCGCCGCCGCCGACACGCTGCAGACCATCCGCCGCAACGGCGAGCTGCGCTGCGGCGTCACCGTCGGCTACCCCGGCATCTCGGCGCCGGACGACAAGGGCGTCTGGCACGGTATCGACGTCGACTACTGCCGGGCGCTGGCCGCCGCCGTCCTGGGCGACGCGCGCAAGGTCAAGTTCGTGCCGCTGTCGGCCAAGGTGCGCTTCACCGCGCTGCAGTCGGGCGTGGTCGACATCCTGTCGCGCTACACGAGCTGGACCTTCACCCGCGACACCCGGCTCGGCGTCAACTTCGCCGGCATCCTCTACTACGAGGGCCAGGGCTTCATGGTGCGCAAGAAGCTCGGCATCACCAGCGTGCGCCAGCTCTCCGGCGCGTCGGTGTGCACCACCACGGGGACGACGACCGAGCGCAACGCCGCCGACTATTTCCGCAGCCACGGCATGAAGTTGCGCATCGTCGCCTTCGAGAATTCGGCCGAGGCGCTCGCCGCCTACCAGGCCGGCCGCTGCGACGCCTACACCACGTCGCGCATCGCGCTCGCCGGCCAGCGCACCAAGCTGCGCGATCCGAACGCGCACATCGTGCTGCCCGAAACCATCTCGAAGGACCCGGCCGGCCCGGTGGTGCGCCAGGGCGACGACCGGTTCTGGAAGATCGCCCGGTGGGTGCTGTTCGCGCTGATCACGGCGGAGGAGAAGGGCATCACCGCGGCCAACGTCACCGCGAAGATGGACAGCAAGGACCCGGAGACGCGCCGGCTGCTGGGCGTCGACGGCCGGTTCGGCAGCTATCTGGGCCTCGACCGGCGCTGGGCGGCGCGCGCGATCCGCGCGGCCGGCAACTACGCCGAGATGTTCGACCGCAACATCGCGACGCTCGGCCTGTCCCGCGGCCTCGACCGGCTGTGGACCCGCGGCGGCCTGCTCTACGCGCCGCCGTTCCGGTAGACCGCCTGCCCGTCTGCCGCTCAGCAGCCGTTCGGCTTGTCCCGGCGGATCGCGCACAGGATGCGCCGGCCCCGCTGCGGGCCGTAGCGCTGGATCACCGTGACCTGGAAATAGCGCCACTTGGCGCGGGTGTCGGCGGCCGCGGCGGCGACGGCGCGGGCGAAGTTGCCGTCGACCCGGCCGCGCGGCGTCGTTCCGCGGCCCGCCGAGCCGCGGCGTACGTTGATCGGGCCGGTATCCTTGTTGAGGTCGGCGTGGCGGACGTGGCCCTTGCAGTGCCGGCTCTCCGGGATGCCCTCGAAGCAGCCGCTGATCAGGCCCGCCGGCATCGCCGACCGCCGGCGCGGGTCGATCCACGCGGCGGGGCCGCGGTGGTGCAGGCCGGGCGGGTTCGTCAGGCCGATCGGGCCGGGCCGGGGGACGTCGACCCAGTTGGTGTGCGAATAGAAGTCCTGCGCGGCGTGGAAGGCGAGGCCGAGGTCCTCGATCACGTTACACTTGGCCCGCCCCGGCGCGCCGGTGAACGTGCACGAGACGATCGTCGGGATCTGCGAATCGCGAATCTTGCCGTTCCGATCGAGGATCGCGCCCGCCGCGATCACCGCATTGCGCAGCTGCCGGAAGATCCACGACCGGCAGCTCTGCAGCATCGCCGCCGCGGCCGCCCGGCTGTGCGGATAGCCGGGCCGGGGCAGGTAGTCGCCGTTGTCGCAATGGGCGTAGGACTTGGTCAGCAGGCCGCGGGCCGGGTGGTCGGGCGCACCGACGGCGCCGAAACGGCCGCGCTTGCCGGCGATCTCGTCCATCGTCTTCGGGCCCAGCCCGAACGGCGCCAGCGCGATGCGCGTGATCTTCTCGTGCTCCGCCGACTGGCCGAGGCCGTGGATGGTCCCGAAGGCGACGGCCTGGGAGGTGAGGCCGACGGCCAGAAGCGCGACGGCAAGGATCAGGCGGACCATGGACTACCCCTGTGCAGCCGGGATGCGGGCGGCGCGCCCGTCGCGAGCCGTCCACGAATGTCGGGCGCGTGCGTCGCTGGAGTATAGGCCCCGGGTTTTCGCCGCGTCCATCGGCCCGCGGCGGGCGGGCGCTATTCGGCCGCCACCGCGAAGGGCATCGTCACCACGTCGTC
Organism: uncultured Alphaproteobacteria bacterium; assembly: GCA_963730305.1. Classification (GTDB taxonomy): domain Bacteria; phylum Pseudomonadota; class Alphaproteobacteria; order Bin65; family Bin65; genus CAMYMQ01. The sequence continues at coordinate 1,008,930 of CAVSRB010000003.1, read as the reverse complement.
GTCGGCGAGCGGGATCGGCGGCGCGCAATAGCGCGGGTCCTCTTCCTCCTTCCGGATCATGGCGTCGAGCAGCCGGCGGCCGGCCACGGGGCCGGCGTCGATCTTGGCCGCGAGCTGCGGCACCTTCGGCATGCCCTCGGCCTGCAGGCGCTTGTCCTGGATCTCCAGCAGCTCCCGGTCCTCCTTGAAGGTCTGGTCGATCGCCTTCCACAGGCCCGCGTCCAGCGCGTCGTCGTCGAGGCGGAAGTTGCGGGCGACGGCCCAGATATAGTGCGACGAGTGCTCCGTCTCCGGCGTGATGATGTGGAGCGGGCGCATCATCAGGTGCCCGGCCACGCGGTCGGTGTCGACCGGGTGGAAGCCGACCTCGGTCATGTTGAAGCCGGGGGCCATGTAGATCGCGATCTGCCACCGATTGATGTGCCGGTCGTGGCCCTGGGACAGCGCGAAGAAGGGCGGCGGCTCGATGTTCGGCATCTCGCGGTGCACCCGCACCACGCGGCGGTCGACGATGTCCGTGACCGCCGGCGAATCGGCGACGAAGTCGTTGCCGATCGTGTGCTTGTGGATGAAGGTCTCGTGCGACAGGTCGAGCAGGTTGTCGTTGATCAGCCGGTAGTCGCACTTGAAGTTGAGATAGCCGGTCGTCGCCGCCCACCCCGGCGCGTCGAGCCAGTGCAGGTCGGGAATGAGGCGCTCGTCGGCGAGGTCCGCGGCGCCCATCCAGATCCAGATCAGCGCGTGGCGCTCGGCGACGGGGAAGGTCCTGACGGTCGGGCTCTTCGGCGCGGTGTCCTGCCCCGGCACGAGGACGCACGATCCCTGTCCGTTGAACCGGATGCCGTGATAGCCGCACTCGACGACGCCGTTGACGGCCTTGCCCGTGGACAGCGGCACGAGGCGGTGCGGGCACCGGTCCTCCAGCGCCGCGATCCCGCCGTCCTGGGTGCGCCAGAAGACGACGGCCTGGTTCAGGATCGTGCGCGCGAAGAGTTGGTCGGTCAGCTCGTGCGCATGCGCGACGACATACCAGCAGTTCTTGGGATACATGCAGGCCTCGCAGACTGGAAATGGGCGGTCCACCCGGCTCCAACGACGCGTCCGGATTTCTGTTCGGTTGGGCGAGCGTGGGTCCGTATTTTAGCAGCGGCCACCGTGTTTGCCGCAAGAGCGTTGGCGTCCCGGAGGGGCCGGCGAGCCTGCGCCCGCGGTCGGCTCACCCCTTCGCTGCCCGTGCCTTCGCCACTTCCTCCAGCCGCGCGATCAGGTCGCCCTCGGTATGCGCGGCGTCCTGGAGCGGGGCCAGCGTTTCGGCCTTCTCGCCGGCGGCGAAGCCGTCGACGATCGCCTTGTACGCTTCCGCCGCGGCGCGCGACTGGCCGGCGATCTGGGCGGTGAAGGCGGCGACCCGGTCGTCCAGCTCCGCCGCGGCGACCACTTCCTCGACCAGGCCGATCGCCCGCGCCTCGGCGGCGTCGACCCGTTCGCCCGCGATCAGCAGCCGCTTGGCCGCGCCGGGGCCGCACAATTGCGTGATTTTGGCGACCGCTTCGAGCGGGTAGACGATGCCCAGCGCCACCGCCGGGATGCAGAAGCGGGCGTCGTCGGCGGCGATGCGGATGTCGGCCAGGAGCGCCATCTGGACGCCGCCGCCGAAGCACGCGCCGCGGATCGCGGCGACGATCGGCACCTCGATCGCCCCGACCGCGGCGACAGCGCGGGCCGAGGCCTCTTCCATCCGCCCGAAGCCCTTGGTGATCTCGCCGCCGCCGGTCAGCGCATCGAAGTCGGCGCCCGCGCAGAAAGCCTTGTCGCCGCTGCCTTGCAGGATGACCACCGCGATCTCCGGATTGGCCGCGATCGATTTCGCCGCCGCCTCGAGCTCGGCGAGCATGGTCGGGTCGAAGCTGTTGCGCTTCGCCGGGTTGTCGAGGGTCAGGGTGGCGATTGCGTCCTGGGTGTCGAAGCGAACGGTGCCGGCCATCGGCGCGTATCCTTTCTGCGGCGGGATTGCCCGGACCCTAGAAGGTTTTGCCCGGCAGGGGAACGTTTCGGCCCCGCGTTGGCGGCAGGACGGGGCCGACCGCGGCGCAAGCCGTGCCGGCTTAACCAATTTACGGGACTCCGCTTGCATCCCCGGCCCATATCCGGTTGAGTCCCGAGTCGGCATTCGAGGAGAATCCGCGTGAGTGAAAAAGCGGAGTGGGAGTTCCCAGAAGCCGCCAGGGCAAGGCCGGAATTGGTCGGGTTCGATCTCGACCATGCGATTTCGTCGGTCGTCTCGCTGCGCGCCGAGATCCCGGAGGAGGCGTTCACCGCCGGAATCCTGGGCACGGAGCGGGCGGGCAACGGCATCGTCATCGACGAGTCCGGCCTGGTCCTGACCATCGGCTACCTGGTCGCGGAAGCGGAGTCCGTGTGGCTGTCCGGCCACAACGGCTCGGCCGCGCGCGCCCACGTCGTCGCCTACGACTTCGAGACCGGCTTCGGCCTGGTCCAGGCGCTCGAGTCGCTCGACCTGCCCGCGCTCGAGTTCGGCTCGGTCACGACGCTGCCCGTCGGCAGCACGGTCGTCGTTGCCGGCCACGGCGGTCGCCGCCATGCGCTTTCCGGAATTGTGGTCGGCAAGCGCGAGTTCGCCGGTTACTGGGAATACGTCATCGACGACGCGCTGTTCACCACGCCCGCGCACCCCAACTGGGGCGGCACCGCGCTGCTCGGCCCCGACGGCCGGCTGTGCGGCGTCGGCTCGCTGTTCGTGCAGAACGCCCGCGGCGGGGAACAGCACGTCGAGGGCAACATGAGCGTGCCGATCGACCTGCTGCCGCCGATCCTCGACGACCTGGTCACCAAGGGCCACGCCGGCACGCCGCCGCGGCCGTGGCTCGGCCTCTACGCCGCCGAGACCCAGGAGAAGATCGTCGTCGTCGGCGTCGTCGAGAACGGCCCGGCCTACAATGGCGGACTGCGCCCCGGCGACGTCGTGCTCGACATCGCCGGCGCCCCGGTCGGCGGGCTGCCGGACTTCTTCCGCACGATCTGGGAGGTCGGCCCGGCCGGCTCGACCGTCGTCCTCAACGTCTGGCGCGAAGGCGAGCTCAAGGAGCTCCGCATCCAGTCCTCGGACCGCAACGCGATGATGCGCTTCCCGCGTCTGCACTGACGCGGCCGTCCCGGATCTCACGATTGTCGTCGGGCGCGACCGCGCTTTGTGCTATCGTGCCGACGGCTGGGTGGCCGGGATGACACGCACGCTTTGGGCATTCCTGATCTTGCTGTTGGTCGGCGCGCCGCATCTGGCGCGCAGCCAGCCGGCCCATGCCTTCGACCCGCGCTGCCCGACCGCGACCCCGGAGAAGGCCAAGGCGCTGGCGGAGCGGGCCGCCCGCTTCCTGCGCGCCCGGGGCGCGCTGACCGCCTTCCGACGCTTCACCGACCGCACCGGCGGCTTCGTCGCCGGCGACCTCTACGTCTTCGTGTTCGATCTCGACGGCGTGCTGCACGCCAGCGGCGGCTGGCCGGCGACGGTCGGCAGCGCGGTGATCCGGCGCGGCGTCCGCGGCGGCGGCATCTTCACCCGCATGCGCCGGCTCGCGCTCGACAAGGGCAGGGGCTGGGTCCACTACGCCTGGTACAGCCCCTGCACCCGTTCCATGCAGCCGAAGATGAGCTATATCATCCGCGTCGGCCGCTACATCATCGGCGTTGGGACCTACAAGGTGCCCGGCGTATAGACGCGGCAATCCGGGGGGCATCTTGGTTGCGCTGATCGGCATTTCCGGGAGCCTGCGGCAGGGCTCCTACAACACCGCGCTGCTGCGCGCCGCGGCGGCGTTGACGCCGGACGGCGCGCGGCTGGAGATCGGGTCGATCCGGGGCATCCCGCTGTACGACGCCGACCTGGAGGCGGCCGAGGGCATCCCGGACCCGGTCGCGGTGCTCAAGGACGCGATCGCCGGCGCCGACGGGCTGCTCCTGGTCACGCCCGAATACAACAACTCGATCCCCGGCGTGTTCAAGAACGCGATCGACTGGCTGTCGCGGCCGCCGGACGACATCGGCCGCGTGTTCCGGGGCCGGCCGGCCGCGCTGATCGGCGCCTCGCCGGGCGGCTTCGGCACGATCCTGGGGCAGAGCGCCTGGCTGCCGGTGTTGCGCACCCTGGGGGTCGACCTGTGGGCGCAGGGCCGGCTGATGGTCTCGCGGGCGGGCGGCGTGTTCGACGACGATGGCGCCCTGTCCGACGACGGGGTGCGGGAGCAGCTCCGGGCGTTCGTCCACGGCTTCGTCGACTTCGCGCAGCGGTCGTCACGGGTGCGCTAAATCGCGCACCTTGATTAACCGTATCTGCGCCCGAGTTTCCGGGAAACACCTTCTCTCAACCATTCCGAAAGTGGCACCCGGCCGTTCAGCGGCCGGGGGAACGATTCGATGACCCAGCAAACCCATGTCTGCGACGACCAGAACGTCGTCGTGACCGTGTATCAAGGCAGCGTCACCGCCGACCAGATCGCGCGCGGTTTCGAGACGCTCGCGGACCTCGCCCGGGACCGGCGCGGCCTGACGGCGATCTGCGATTTCCGACGGTGCCGGATCGACTTCGACGTCAACGAGCTGCGGTCGCTCGCGGCCAGCTCGGCCAAGGCCGCCCGGGCGGGCTCCGCCGCCAAGCGGGCGATCCTGGCCGCCGACGACCTGACCTTCGGCATCGGCCGGATGTTCTGCGCCTTCTCCGGCGACCAGCCGACCGAGACCCGGACCTTCCGCGACATCGGCGCGATGGCGGACTGGCTCGACGTCGACCGCGCCGTCATCGAGAGCCGGATCGGCGCGACGATCTGATCGGCTGCGGCCGCGCCGCGCGGCGGCGTCCTACCGCCCCGGCTCGATATGGTGGGCGTCGGGCGGCAGCTCGTCGGCCCGTCCCTCGATCGACGTCACCGCGCCGAGCTCGGCTTCGAGCTCGGCCTGCTCCTGCGCGCGCGGCTTGGCGAAGCCGGCGAGCAGCGAGAACAGGACCGGGGTCAGGTAGAGCGTGAAGACGGTGGCGAAGCCGAGGCCGCCGACCACGATCCAGCCCAGCGCTTCGCGCGCCTCGGCGCCGGCGCCGAAGGCCAGCACCAGCGGCAGGCCGCCGAGCACGGTCGAGACCATGGTCATCATCACGGGGCGCAGCCGGATGCGCGCGGCCTCGCGGACCGCCTCGCCGACCGCGAGGCCGCGGTCGCGGAGCTGGTTGGCGAACTCGACGATCATGATGCCGTTCTTGGCCATGATGCCGACCAGCAGGACCAGCCCGATCTGGCTGTAGTAGTTGACCGAGCCGCCGGTCAGCAGCACGGCGTAGACCGCTGCGGCGATGCCGAAGGGCACGGTCAGCATGATGATCGCGGCGCTCAGCAGGCTCTCGAACTGGGCGGCCAGCACCAGCAGCACGATCACGATGGCGAAGACGAAGACGAGATAGGCTCCCTGCGTGCTGTCGCGCAGGGTCGCCGCTTCGCCGAGCAGGATCGTGTTCATCCCCGGCGGCAGCACCTTGGCCGCGATCGCGCGCATGTCGGCCACGGCCTTGGACAGCGGATAGCCCTCGGCCAGGCTCGCCTGGATCGGGATCGCCCGCCGCTGGCCTTCGCGGCCGAGGCTGGGCGCGACCGCGACCTCCTTGACCGAGACCACCGACGACAGCGGGATGATCTTGCCGTCCTTGGCCTTGATGAACAGGTTCTCGACGTCGCCGGGGTCGTTGATCGGCCGCGCGCCCGCGGTCAGCTTGATGTCGACGATCTGGTCGCCGACGAAGAGCTGCGCCGCGGTGTATTCGTCGACCATGGTCCGCACCAGGGTCGAGATCGCGTCGATCGGGATGCCCAGCTTCTTCGCCGCCGACCGGTCGATGCGGACGTTGATCTGCGGCTGGGTGGTGTCGTAGCGGGGCCGGACGAAGGTGAAGTTGGGGTTGTCCGACAGCGCCCGGACCAGCTTCTCCGACGCTGCGGCCATCTTGTCGTAGTCGTTGCCGACCAGGGCGAAGCTCAACCCCTCGCCGGCGCCGCGGATGCCCAGGCTGTTGGGCGCGCGGGTGAAGATGCGCAGGGCCGGGATCGCGGCGAAGCGGCGGCGCAGTTCGGCCTGGATCTGCTGCTGGCTGCGCGACCGCTTCGCCCACGGGGTCAGTCGCACGATGATGAAGGCCCGGTTGGTCGACCCGCGCCCGATCAGCGACAGGATGTTGGTCACCTCGCCGCGCTTGACGTATTCCTCGAGGATCGTCTCGGCCTTCTTCACCTGGGCCGCCATGTAGTTGAGGTTCACCCCCTGCGGCCCCTGGGCCACGATCAGCATGGTGCCGCGGTCCTCCGGCGGGGTCAGCTCCTGGGGCAGGGTGAGATAGAGGACGTAGGCGCCGGCGGCGAAGGCCAGCGCGGCGACGATGGTCAGGAGGCGAAAGCGCAAGCACAGGGCCAGGCTGCGCTCGTAGAAGCGCGCGGCGCCGGTGCCGATCGCCGACCAGGCGCGGCTGACCGGATTGCGGGGCGCGCCTGTCTTGGCGCTGGGCGCCGCCTTGATCAGCTTGGTCGCCAGCACCGGGCACAGCGACAGCGCGACGAAGGACGAGATCGACACCGCGAAGGCGAGCACGAAGCCGAACTCCGCGAACAGCCCGCCGGCCGTGCCGGGCAGGAAGGAGATCGGGATGAACACGGCCGCCAGGGTCACGGTCGTCGAGATCACCGCGAAGAAGATCTCCCGCGTGCCGATCACCGCGGCCGCGCGCGTGCCGAGGCCGAAGGAGCGGTGGCGCTGGATGTTCTCCATCACCACGATGGCGTCGTCGACGACGATGCCGGTCGCCAGCACCAGCGCGAGCAGGGTCAGGATGTTGATCGAGAAGCCGGCCATCCAGATGCCGGCGATCGTGCCGACGATCGAGATCGGGATCGCGATCGCCGGGATCAGGGTGGCGCGGACCGAGCCCAGGAACACGAAGATGATCAGGATGACGATCCCGGTCGACATCAGCAGGGTCGAGACGACCTCGTCCATCGCGCCCTGGATGAAGACGCCGTCGTCGGACGTGACCGAGATGGTCGTGCCCTTGGGCAGGGTGCGCTGGATCTCCGCGACCACCTCGTGGATACGCCGCGAGATCGACAGGGTGTTCGACTGGGCCTGGCGGATGATGCCGATGCCGATGCCGACGCCGCCGTCGATCCGGGTCAGCGATGTCGCGGTCTCGACCGACGCGCGCACCCGGGCGATGTCGGAGATGCGGGTGGTATCGTTGATGAAGAGGGCGGCCACTTCCGCGGCTTTGGTCACCGGCGCCTCGGTGCGCACCAGCAGCGATTGTGTGCGGTTCTCGAGCGTGCCGGCGGGCACGTCGAGCGAGGCGCGCGACAGGGCGGTGACCACGTCCTGCATGGTCAGCCCGCGGCTGGCCAGGGCCACCTGGTTGACGGAGACGCGGATCACCGGCGCGCGCAGGCCGTAGGCCGACGCGTCGGCAACGCCGTCGACGGCGGCCAGCTTGTCGAGAATCCGCTCTTCGACGAGCTTGGTGAGCTCTTCGATGCTCAGCGTCTTCGACGACACCGCCAACCGGATCACCGGCGAACTGTCGTCGTCGGCCTTGACCACGGTTGGCGGATCGATCCCCTGCGGCAGCCGTTTTGTGATGCCGGCGACGGCGTTGCGCACGTCGCTGACCGCGACGTCGAGGTTGGTCGCCGACGAGAATTCGATGGTGATCCGGCTCGATCCGAAGCGCGACTGGGACGAGATCGAGTTGACCCCCTGGACCCGCGCGATTGCGCTCTCGATCACGCTGGTGATGCGCGCGTCGATCGTCTCCGGCGTCGCGCCCTCGTAGGTCGCCCGAATCGTCACCACCGGCCGGTCGACATCGGGCAGTTCGCGGACTTCGACGCCGCTGAGCGCGGCGAGGCCCGCGATGACGATCAGCAGGTTGACGACGAAGGCGAGGACGGGCCGGCGGATGAACAGCGCGGTCATGCCCGCGGCTTCCGGCCGCGGGGCGGCGGCGCGTTCGGCGCCGGCGGGGGGCGGGGTGTCGCTCAACGCTGCGCCTCGCCGGTCACGGGGGGCCGCCTAACCGCCTTGGACAACGGTCACCTTGGCGCCTTCGCGCAGGCTCTCGACGCCCTCGACCGCAACTTGGTCGCCTGCCTTCAGCTTGCCCTCGATCGAAACCGTCCGGGCGGTGCGGCTGCGGATGCGCACGCCGACCCGGTGCGCCACCTTGTTCGCGTCGACCAACCAGACGTGGGCGCCGGCGCGGTCCCACCGCACCGCCAGGCTCGGCACGGTCGGCAGCTTGTCGCCCTCGATGGTGATGCTGACCGAGAAGGTCATGCCCGGGATCAGCCGGTTGTCGGCGTTCGGCAGGGTCGCCTCGACGCGCAGGGTGCGCGAGGCGACGTCGATGCGGCTGTCCTTGGCCGAGACCTTGCCGCGGAAGACGACGCCCAGGATCGCCGGGGTCAGCGCGCGGACGTTCTGGCCGAGACGGATCGACGACGCGAAGCCCTCGGCGACGACGAACTCGACGATCAGCTTCGACGTGTCGTCGATCGTCGCGATCGCCGTGCCCTCCTTGACGAAGTCGCCCTTGGTCAGGCGGGTGATGCCCAGCACGCCGGCGAAGGGGGCGGTGATGGTGCGCCGCTTGAGCTCGTACTGCTTGGCTTCCAGCTCGGCGCGGGCCTGGGCCAGCTTGGTCCGCGCCTGCTCGAGCTGGACGCTCGACGCCGCGTTTTTCGATGTCAGCGTCTCGTACCGCTTCACCGCCGCGGCGGCCTCGTCGACGTTGACCTGGGCCAGCTTGACCGCGATGCGCTGGGCGTCGGCCTCCAGCACGACCAGCGGGGCGCCGGCCTTGACCTTCTGGCCGGAGACGAACCGGACCGCCTCGACCACGCCGGAGACGTCGGCCGACAGGGTGAGGCTGCGGAAGGCGCGGCCCGTGCCGACCGCCGCGACCCGGTTGCCGACCGTCTTCATCTCGACCGGCGCGACGACGACCCGGATCGTCCGGCCGCCGCGCCGCGGGCCGCGTTGCTGACGCCGGTCGGCACCGGCCTTGGCCGGGTCGGCCGCCTTCTTCGCGGTCTGCGTCGTGTCGGCGTCGTCGGAGAAGGGGCGGTATACGAACACGGCGGCGACGGCGAGGGCGACCACGATGATCGCCGCGGCACCGATCGCGCGCCGAAATCGCTTCTGCATACGCGTCGCCCCTCTGCAGCAGTTATTGACTATACGACGGTTTGGCGTCGCGCGCGATGCGGCGGTTGCATCGACGCCTCGACACTCGGGTCGGTCGAACGCGGTTTCCCGGCTCTTTCCGTCGGCATCGGCCATCAACTGTTCGTGTGAATCTGCCGGGCGCCAGCCATGACGAAATCCCGGCTCCACCATCTTGCCGCCGCCAAATAACCGAATTCTCCGCGCACCCTTCCGGCCCACCCTGGACGAAAGGAGATATCCGATGGGCGTCGTGGCCAACGACCGGAACGGCAGCGCGGACCACCTCGAAGAGGCGGAACGGGCCTGCCAGCGCCTGGTGTCGGCGATCTGCCAGATCGAGCAGGCCAATCCGGCGATCCTGCGCGAGATTCGCGAGTTGCTGGAGGTCGAGATCATGATCGACCGCAGCAGCCGTCCGCGGCGGCAGTTGCTGCGTCACGTCTCCGAGCTGTGCGACCGGCGCATCCGGGAGAAGGAGGGCGACCTCGGTCCCGGCGCCTTCCGTGTGCTGATGTCCGGCCGCCGCCGGGCCCAGGCGGGCGCCCGTCACACGGCCTGAACCGAACGGCCTGACTGGGCGACCGGCCCGAGCGATCGGCCTGACCGATCGGCGATCCGACTGGCCGATCCGACTGGGCGATCCAACTGGGCGATCCGGCAGTGTGACGGGGGCGCTTGCCCGCTATAGTCGGCGACGCCGTGCCCCGGCGCGGCGTCGCGACACAGGAAAGGGGGCGGACCATGATCGTCGAAGAGCGTATCTACACGATCGAGACCGGCAAGGTCGGCGAATATCTGAAGCTGTACGAAGCGCACGGCATCGAGATCCAGAAGCGGATCCTCGGCAACATGGTCGGCTATTTCTCGACCGAGGTCGGACCGCTCAACCAGATCATCCACATGTGGGGCTATGACAGCTTCGAGGACCGCCTGAAGCGCCGCGCGGCGCTGGGCGCCGACCCGGGCTGGCAGGCCTATATCGCCAAGATCCTGCCCCTGATCCTGCGCCAGGAGAACAAGCTGCTGATCCCGGCGCCGTTCAGCCCGATCGGCGGGAAGCGCTAGCCGCCGCTACCCGGCGGCGCGCAGCGGCGGTGCGTGGTCGGCGCAGGCCGCGGGCTGCTGGGCGGCGACGATTGCGTCGGCGAGCTGGGCGCGGCTGAAAGGCTTGGCGATCAGGCGCGCGTTGAGCGCTTCGGCCCGCGGGCGGTTCTCGGCGAAGTCGGCATAGCCGCTCATCAGCACGACTCCGATCTCCGGCCGGGCCTTGCGGGCCCGCTCGGCGAGGCCGAGCCCGTCGAGGCCGCCGGCGGCGACCAGGCCGCTCAGCAGCAGGTCGAACGTCCGTGGGCCGTCCAGCGCGGTCAGCGCTTCGTCCGGGCTGGCGACCGCGACGACCTGGTAGCCGAGGTCGGACAGGTGCCGCGCGGTCACCGTGCGGACCATGTCGTTGTCCTCGACCAACAAGGCGCTGCCGCCGCTGGTGATCTGAATCGTCGGCACCGGTCGCACCGTCTCGGGCACCGGCGTCGCATCGGCGGTCGGCAGATAGAGGCGCACGGTCGTGCCCGTGCCCGGATTCGACTCGATCTCGGCGAAGCCGCCCGACTGGGTGACGAAACCGTGGACCATGGCCAGGCCGAGGCCGGTGCCGTGGCCGACCTGCTTGGTGGTGAAGAAGGGCTCGAAGGCGTGTTCGCGAATGCTGTCGGGCATGCCCGCGCCGGTGTCCTCTACCTCGATGCAGACGAACGGGCTCGACGGGGCGTTGGCGTTCGCCCGGTCGGTCGGCGCCACCGCCTCGACGCCGCGCACGCGCAGGGTCAGCGTGCCGCCGCCGGCCATGGCGTCGCGGGCGTTGATCGCCAGGTTGAGGACGGCGTTCTCCAGCTGGCCGGGATCGACCCGCGCGAACGCGGACTCGTCGCCGGTGTCGATCTCGATCTCGACATAGGCCTCCAGTGTCCGGCGCAGCAGGCCCTGCATGTCGGCGAGCAGGTCGCCGACGTCGACCGTGCGCGGCGTCAGCGGCTGCTGCCGCGAGAAGGCGAGCAGTCGCCGGGTCAGGTCGGCGGCGCGGTCGACCCCGCGCAGGGCGTTGCCGACGAAGGTCTGCAACGACGGATCGAGCGGCTCCTCGCGCAGGAATTCGAGGTTGCCCTGGATCGCGAGCAGCAGGTTGTTGAAGTCGTGCGCGACGCCGCCGGTCAGGTTGCCGAGCGCCTCCATCTTCAGGTTCTGACGGACCTGCTCCTCGAGATGCCGTTGTTCGGTGACGTCGATCGCCATGACATGGATGCGCGGCGGCTCGCCCGGCTGGAAATCGGGCAGCAGCGTGCGCAGCACGGTCCGCGTCTTACCGTCGGGGTAGCAGGTGACGGTCTCCTGCCGGACGGTCTCGCCGGCGAGCACCTGCTGACGCGACGGCACCGACGCGGCCTCGAGCTCGTTGCCGGCGATCTCGCCGAACGGCCGGCCCACCATCTCGGAACGCGGCCGGTCGAACCAGATCTCGCCGGTGCGGTTGACGTATAGGAAGCGCCAGTCGGCGTCGAAATGGGCGATCAGGATCGGCAGGTTGTCCGCCAGCATCTTGAACTGACGCAGGTATTCGAGCGATTCGCGTTCGGTCTGGCGGGTCTCGGTGACGTCGGTCGCGCTGCCGCGGTAGCCGACGAAACGTCCGTTCGACTCGAACACCGGGACGCCGCTGGTCAGAATTGTTCGGCGCTCGCCGTTGCCGACCTCGATCTCGTATTCGAAATTGCGGAACGGGCGGCACTTCTCGAGGTCGTCCAGGTGCTGCCGCCAGGCGTCCGGACGCTTCGAGCGCTCGACGGGACTCGCCAGTTCGTGACGGGTCTTGCCCATGGAGAAGTTCAGCGGGAACGCCGAGCGTGTCCCGCAGCCGATTGGAGGAGAAGACGAAGCGGTGCTCGGCGTCGGTTTCCCAGAACCAGTCGGAGGCGGACGACGCGAAGTCGCTGAAGCGCTTCTCGCTTTCCTCGCGGGCGCGCTCGGCGTTCTTGCGCTTGGTGATGTCGGTGGTGACGCCGCGATAGCCGGTGAACGCGCCGGTCTCGTCGAAGGTGGGCACGCCGCTGAGGCTGAGATAATGGCGCCGCCCCGAGGCCGAGCGGGTCTCGACCTCGAAGTTGCGGAACGAGCGGTGGGCGTCGATGTCTGCGTAGAACTGTCGCCAGGCCCGCGGGTTCTTGATGATCTCGTCGGAGCCGACGACCTCGGCGAGGGTCTTGCCGATGACATGCTGATTGGCCTCGGAGACCTTCGCCGAGTGTCCGCCGAGGACACGGGAGATGCGATGCTGGGCGTCGGTCGTCCACAGCCAGTCCGACCCGGCTTCGGCGTAGGCGCGGAACTCTTCCTCCCGGGCGCGCACCGTCTTTCGGGCTTCACGGAGCTGGCCGTTGCGCAGGATCACCAGGAACAGAGGGGTGCCGAACGCGACGGCGACGACGGCGAAGCCGAGCAGGGTCCGCCACCAGTTCGCGAAGAAGTCGCTGGAATCGTGGATATGCGGCAGGAACGCGGGCAGGTCCAAGACCATGCGCAGCGCCCCCACCGAGAGCAGGACAGCCACGAGCAACCCGCCGGCGATGATCGCGGCGCGCATCGTAGAGGACAGGTTTAGGAACCAGGTTCGCTGCATCGTCCGGCTTTTTGCCCGCTCCGGATGGTCGTATCGGGTTCTGCGTAACGAACCACTAGCTCAGCTTGGTTTACATTCCGTTAAGGCTATTGTCGGCGGCCGGAATCCATCATCCCCGTGCCCACTCGAAAAATTTCCGAACGACGACACAATCAATAGTCTCCAATTCTTTGTAATAAAATCATTTTATCGGTGGGATACGATGGGCTATATCCCACTTGAATTTCGCCAAACATAAGGATATCTTTATGTTGTTAAGGCGAAACACCGACGACGCATTTGCTGATGGATAACCTGCTGCACGGCCTGAAGGCGGCGGCGGAGCCGACCCGGCTCCGCATCCTGTCGCTGTGCGCCCACGGCGAGCTGACGGTCAGCGACCTCGTGCGCATCCTGGGCCAGAGCCAGCCGCGCGTGTCGCGGCACCTGCGGCTGCTGGTCGAGGCGGGCCTGCTGGAACGCAACCAGGAGGGCAACTGGGCCTGGTACCGGCTGGCCGAGCGGGCGGCTGACAACGACCTGGCGCGTCTGCTGATCGACCTGATCCCGGCCGACGATCCCGTCCAGTCGCTCGATCTCAAGCGGCTGGAGGACATCAAGGCCGAGCGCGCACAGGAGGCCGAGGCCTATTTCCGGCGCAACGCCGCGCAATGGAACCAGATCCGCGCGCTCCACGCCGACATGGAGGACGTCGACGAGGCGCTGCGCCGGCTGATCGAGCGCGCCCCGGTGCACGAGCTGCTCGATATCGGCACCGGCACCGGCCGGGTGCTGGAGCTGGCCGCGCCCAACGTCGACGGCGCGATCGGCGTCGACCTGTCGCGCGAGATGCTGGCCGTCGCCCGCGCCAACCTCGACAAGGCCGGCCTGCGCAATTGCCAGGTCCGCCATGCCGACATGTACCAGCTGCCGTTCGAGGACGGCCGCTTCGACGTGGTGACCCTGCACCTGGTGCTGCACTACGCCGAGCAGCCGGGCCGGGCGATCGCCGAGGCGGCGCGGGTGCTCGCGCCGGGCGGCCACATGATCGTGGTCGATTTCGCGCCCCATGCGATGACCGCGCTGATCGACGAGCACGCCCACCGCTGGCCCGGCTTCCCCAACACCGACATGCGCCGCTACCTGCGCGACGCCGGGCTGGTCGCCGAGGACATGGTCCGGCTGGAGGGCTCGCCGCTGACGGTGTGCCTGTGGGCCGGCCGTCGGCCCGGTGTCCGCAAGAGCCGCGCGTCGGCGCGGCGCCGGCCCGCAACCCTGGTGGAGGCGACATCGTGACGACACCGCCGACCTTGCCCGAGATCAGTTTCGAATTCTTCCCGCCGAAGACCGAGGACGGCGCCGTGTCGCTGTGGCGGACCGTCGAGAAGCTGGCGCCGCTGGAGCCGCGCTTCGTGTCGGTCACCTACGGCGCGGGCGGCTCGACCCGCAACCGGACCGACCGCATCGTCCGCCGCATTCGCCGCGAGACCGCGCTGGAGCCGGCGGCGCACCTGACCTGCGTCGGCGCCACCCGGGATGCCATCGACGCCCTGGCCGAGGAGTGGTGGGACGCCGGCATCCGTCATATCGTCGCCCTGCGCGGCGACGTACCGGGCGGGGCCGGCCGCTACCGGCCGCACCCCGGCGGCTACGACAACGCGGCCCATCTGGTCCGCGGCCTGCGCGCGGTCGCCGATTTCGACGTCGCGGTCGCAGCCTATCCGGAACGCCATCCGGACTCGCCGTCTCCCGAAGCCGACCTCGACAACCTCAAGCGCAAGCTCGACGCCGGGGCGAGCAAGGCGATCACCCAGTTCTTCTTCGAGCCCGAGACCTTCCTGCGCTTCCGTGAGCGCGCGGCCAAGGCGGGGATTACGGCGCCGATCGTGCCGGGCATCCTGCCGATCACCAACTTCGCCCGGGCGGTCGAATTCGCCGGTGCCTGCGGCGCGGCGATCCCGGCGTGGATGGCGGAGCTCTACGACGGGCTCGACGACGATCCCGAGACCCGCGCCCTGGTCGCCGCCACCCAGGCGAGCGAGCTGTGCCAGCGGCTTCAGGCCGAGGGCGTCGACGCCTTCCATTTCTACACCCTGAACCGGCCGGCCCTGACCACGGCGATCTGCCGGCGGCTGGGCGTACGACCGAACCTTCCCAAGGCGGCCTAATGACCCAACAGAAGACCAGCGAGCGGGCGGCGGCCCTGGCCGCGCTCGCCGAAAAGCGCATCCTGATCCTGGACGGGGCGATGGGCACGATGATCCAGACGCACGACCTGGGTGAGCGCGATATCCGCGGCGAGCTGTTCGCCAACCACGACGGCGACCTGCGCGGCAACAACGACCTGCTCAACCTGACCCGGCCGGACATCATCCGGACGATTCACGACGCCTATCTCGCGGCCGGCGCGGACATCATTTCGACCAACACCTTCAACGCCACGTCGATCTCGCAGTCGGACTATCGCCTGTCGGCGCATGCCTGGGAGATCAACCTGGCCGGCGCCCGCCTCGCGCGGGAGGCCGCCGACGCGGCCGAGGCGGCGGCGCCCGGCCGCCTGTGCGTCGTCGCCGGCGCGATCGGGCCGACCAACCAGACCGCCTCGATCTCGCCCGACGTCAACGACCCCGGCTTTCGCGGCGTCGACTTCGACACCCTCGCCGCGGCCTACGGCGAGGCGGCCGAGGCGCTGATCGAGGGCGGCGCCGACCTGCTCATGGTCGAGACCATCTTCGACACGCTCAACGCCAAGGCGGCGCTCTACGCGCTCGAAGAGGTGTTCGAGAAGCGCGGCGTCCGCCTGCCGGTGATGATCTCCGGCACGATCACCGACCGTTCGGGCCGGACCCTGTCGGGCCAGACGGTCGAGGCCTTCTGGATCTCGGTCCGCCACGCGCGGCCGTTTTCGGTCGGGCTCAACTGCGCGCTCGGCGCGGCCCAGCTGCGGCCCTTCATCGCCGACCTCGCCCGGGTCGCCGATACCCTGGTCAGCGCGCATCCCAATGCCGGCCTGCCCAACGAGTTCGGCGGCTACAACGAATCCCCCGAGACCACGGCCCGCCATCTCGGCGAGTGGGCGCGCGAGGGGCTGGTCAACATCGTCGGCGGTTGCTGCGGCACCACCCCGGCCCATATCCGCGCGATCGCCGAGGCCGTCGAGGGCGTGCCGCCGCGTGCGGTCGAGGCGGCGGCGCCGGCGCTGCGCCTGTCGGGCCTCGAACCCCTGACGGTGGCGGGCTAGCGGCATGGACGCTCTCGCTTCCCAGCGCTTCGTCACCATCGGCGAACGCACCAACGTCGCCGGCTCGGCACGGTTCTGCCGGCTGATCGTCGAGGGCGACTACGAGGCCGCGCTCGATGTCGCCCGCCAGCAGGTCGAGAACGGCGCCCAGATCATCGACGTCAACATGGACGAGGGCATGCTCGAGTCCGAGACGGCGATGGTCCGCTTCCTGCGCCTGATTGGCGCGGAGCCGGACATCAGCCGGGTGCCGATCATGATCGATTCGTCGAAGTGGTCGGTGATCGAGGCCGGGCTGAAGAACGTCCAGGGCAAGGCCGTGGTCAACTCGATCAGCCTCAAGGAGGGCGAGGAGCCGTTCCTCGACCAGGCCCGCCGCATCCTGCGCTACGGCGCGGCGGTCGTGGTCATGGCCTTCGACGAGACCGGCCAGGCCGAGACGGTCGAGCGCAAGGTCGATATCTGCGCCCGCGCCTACAAGCTGCTGACCGAGACGGTCGGCTTCCCGGCCGAGGACATCATCTTCGACCCCAACGTCTTCGCGGTCGCCACCGGCATCGCCGAGCACAACGGCTACGGCGTCGCCTTCATCGAGGCGCTCCGCCGGATCAAGGAGACGCTGCCGGGCGCGCGCACGACGGCGGGGCTGTCCAACATCTCCTTCTCCTTCCGCGGCAACGAGGCCGTGCGCCGGGCGATGCACGCGGTCTTCCTCTACCACGCGATCCCCGCCGGCCTCGACATGGCGCATCTTCAACGCCGGCCAGGTCGCGGTCTACGACGACATCCCCGAAGACCTGCGCGAGGCCGCCGAGGACGCGATCCTCAACCGTCGCGACGACGCCACCGACCGTCTGCTGGAGATCGCCGAGAAGTACCGGGGCGGCGCCAAGGAGGAGAAGAAGGACCAGGCCTGGCGCGCGGAATCGGTCGAGAAGCGGATCACCCACGCCCTGGTCAACGGCATCGCCGACTTCATCGAACAGGACGCCGAAGAGGCGCGCCGCCAGTTGGGCCGGCCGCTCAACGTGATCGAGGGGCCGCTGATGGACGGCATGAACGTGGTCGGCGACCTGTTCGGCGCCGGCAAGATGTTCCTGCCCCAGGTGGTCAAGTCGGCCCGCGTGATGAAGAAGGCGGTCGCCTACCTGCAGCCCTATCTGGAGGCCGACAAGCAGGCCGGCGAGCGCCAGACCAAGGGCAAGATCGTCATGGCGACGGTCAAGGGCGACGTCCACGACATCGGCAAGAACATCGTCGGCGTGGTCCTGCGCTGCAACAATTTCGACGTCGTCGACCTCGGCGTCATGGTGCCGTCGAACGACATCCTCGCCGCGGCGAAGAAGGAGAAGGCCGACATGATCGGCCTGTCCGGCCTGATCACGCCGAGCCTCGACGAGATGTGCCACGTCGCCACCGAGATGGCGCGCGAGAAGCTGGCGCTGCCGCTCTTGATCGGCGGCGCCACCACCAGCCGCATCCATACAGCGGTCAAGATCGCGCCCAGCTACGACGGGCCGGTGATCCACGTCACCGACGCCTCGCGCGCGGTCGGCGTCGCCGGGTCGCTAATCTCCGACGACCACAAGGATGCTTATGTCGCCAAGATGCGCGCGACCTACGACGAGCTGCGCGCGGGCCACGCCAGGGGTTCGGGCGGCAAGCGGCTGGCGATCCAGGCGGCGCGCGACAACCGCGCCAAGATCGACTGGTCGGCGTTCACGCCGTCGCGGCCGCGGGTCAACGGCATCAGCGTGTTCGACGCCTATCCGGTCGACGAGCTGATCGAGCGGATCGACTGGACGCCGTTCTTCCGCACCTGGGAGCTGGCCGGCAAGTACCCCGACATCCTCGACGACCCAACGGTGGGCGAAGCGGCGCGCGACCTGTTTCGCGATGCCCAGGCGATGCTGAAGCAACTCGCCGAGGAGGCCTGGACCCAGGCGTGCGGCGTGGCCGGCTTCTGGCCGGCCAACGCGGTCGGCGACGACATCGAGGTCTATCTCCGCGACGACCGCAGGATCAAGCTGGCGACGGTCCACACGCTGCGCCAGCAGATGGCCCGCGGCACCGGCGCCAACGTCCGGCCCAACTATGCGCTGGCCGACTTCGTCGCGCCCAAGGAGACGGGCACAGCCGACTGGCTCGGCGGCTTCGTGGTCACCGCGGGGCCCGGCGTCGAGGCGACCGCCGCCGCCTACGAGGCAAAGCACGACGACTACAACGCGATCCTGGTCAAGGCGCTGGGCGACCGGCTCGCCGAGGCCTTCGCCGAGCGCCTGCACGAGCGGGTGCGCAAGGAGCTGTGGGGCTACGCGCCCGACGAGGCGCTGAGCAATGCCGACCTGATCGCCGAGCACTTCCAGGGCATCCGCCCGGCGCCGGGCTACCCGGCCTGCCCCGACCATACCGAGAAGCGGACCCTGTTCATGCTGCTCAACGCCGAAGCCAACGTCGGCGTCCGCTTGACCGATTCCTGCGCCATGACCCCGGCCTCGTCGGTGAGCGGCTTCTATTTCAGCCATCCCGAGAGCCGCTATTTCGGCGTCGGCAAGATCGAGCGCGACCAGGTCCAGGACTACGCGCGGCGCAAGGGCTGGGACCTGGCCGAGGCCGAGCGGTGGCTCGCGCCCAACCTCAATTACGCTCCCAAGACCGCGGCCTGACCGCAACCGACGGTCACAAGCATGGTTAACGCTTTCCACGTTTAGGGGGATGGCGTCGTATCACGTGCAATGGTCCAATCAGGCGCGCGCTGCAGCCGGGGCGGACGCGTGCCTATCAACGAACCGGCGTTACGGGGAGAGTGATCGATGTCGACGGGGGCAGGGCTCAACGCCGATTTCTCGAAACGGGTCCTGGTCGATACCGCGGCCATGGACTGGCAGCCGAGCCCGAGCAAGACGGTCTGGCGCAAGCGGCTCGACCTGGCCGGGCCGAAGGAGGCCGGGCGGGTGACGTCGGTCGTCCGCTACGACCCCGACAGCCGCTTTCCGGAGCATGGCCACCCCGACGGCGAGGAGATCTTCGTGCTCGAGGGCGTCTTCTCCGACGAGCACGGCAACTACCCGGCTGGCACCTTCCTGCTCAATCCGGAAGGCTTCAGCCACGCGCCCCATTCGACCGGCGGCTGCGTCCTGTTCGTCAAGCTGCGCCAGTATCCCGGCCTCGGCCGCCGCCAGATCAGCCACGACACCCGCGCCGTGCGGTGGGAGCACGGCCCCGCCCAGGGCATCGAGGTCCAGACCCTCTACCGCGAACCGGGCCACCCCGAGGTCATCCGCCTGGTCCGGCTCGCCGCCGGCGCGACCTGGCCCAAGGTGGTCTATCCCGGCGGCGCGGAGGTGTTCGTCATCGAGGGCGACCTGAGCGACGGCACCGACGCGATGCACGCCGGCGCGTGGCTGCGCCAGCCGGCCGGCGCGTCCTTCCCGCTGCGCTCCGAGCAGGGCGCGGTCTTCTACCTGCGCACCGGGCACCTGGCGGCCGACTGACGGCTCACCGGGGCGCGGGCCGGCCGGGCCCGAACCACCCGCGGATGGCGGCGGCCAGACGGCCGTCGATCGCGAGCAGGCCGACCATGATCAGCGCCAGCCCGCCATAGTGGCGCAGCGCCAGCCGCTCGCCGAGGACGATCGCGCCGAGCAGGATCGCGCTGACCGGGATCAGGAGGGTGACGAGCGAGGCGTTGACCGCGCCCGCGGTGGCCAGCAGCCGGAAGTAGATGACATAGGCCAACGCGGTCGAGGCGAGCGCGAGCGCGACGATCGACGCCAGCGCGGCGGTCGACGGCAGGGGCAGGGTCCAGGGCCGGTCGACCAGCAGCGCGACCGGCGCCATCATCACCGTGGAGCCGGCGAGCTGGCCGAACGCGCCGACCGACGGCGGGATCTCGAGCTGCCGGAACCGCCGGCCGTAGACCGCGGCGAAGCCGTAGGACAGGGCCGCGCCGAGGCAGGCCAGCATGGCGAACGTCGACAGGCTCAATCCCGACCACGCATCGCTGCCGACCAGCAGGACGACCCCGAGCAGCCCAAGCGTTCCGCCGACGACCTTGCGCGCGCTCATCCGCTCGTCGGTGAGCAGCAGGTGGGCGACGATCATGGAGAAGATCGGCGTCGTCGCGTTGAGGATCGCGGCGAGGCCGCTGGGGATCGACGTCTGCGCCCAGAAGAACAGGCTGAACGGGACGAAGTTGTTGAGCAGTCCCATGACCAGGAAGGTGACGACCACGGTGCCGCCGATCGGCACCGTGGCGCCCCGGGCGCGCAGGACGAGCAGCAGCGCGGCCGCGGCGATGCCGACCCGGCACAGCACGACGGTCAACGGCGGCACCTCCCGCACCGCGACCGCGGCGAAGAAGAAGGAGCCGCCCCACAACAGCGAGAGCAGCGCCAGGAGCGCCAGGTCGCGCAGGGTCATCCGCATGGCAGGTTCCACCGGTCCGGTTCGAACGACGCGGCGGCATAGGCCGGATCGCGCCCCCGCGCTCGCCGGATTCGGACCTGGTAGTCGCGGCTGGCTCGCCGTCGGGCCGGTGACGCGCTAGACTCGACCCATGCTCGATTTCGAGACCTGCAACGCCGCGCGGCTGCGCCGCGACCCCGCCTACGACGGGCTGTTCTTCACGGCGGTGAAGACGACGGGGATCTATTGCCGGCCGGTCTGCCCGGTGAAGCAGCCGCTGACCCGCAACGTCTCCTTCTATCCGTCGGCGGCGGCCGCCGAGCAGGCCGGTTACCGGCCATGCCTGCGCTGCCGGCCCGAGACGGTGCCGTTCTGCCATGCCTGGAAGGGCACGCGGACCACGGTCGAACGCGCGCTGAAGCTGATCGAGGATGGTGCGCTCGACACCGGCACGGTGGCGGACTTGGCGGACCGGCTCGGGGTCGGGGCCCGGCACCTGTCGCGCCTGTTCCGGCGCCACGTCGGCGCGACCCCGCTGCAGACCGCCAAGACGATCCGGCTGCAGCGCGCCCGGCGGCTGCTCGACGGCACCGACCTGTCGATGACCGAGGTCGCCTTCCGCGCGGGGTTCCGCAGCCTGCGCCGGTTCAACGCGGCCTTCCGGGAGCTGTATCATTGTCCGCCGACCCGGTTCCGCACGCGGACGGTCCATCCCGGTCCGCGCCTGGGCCAGGAGGAGCGACCCGATGCCCACGTTTAGCGCGACGCTCGCCTACGGCTACCACGACAGTCCGGTCGGCCCGCTGCTGCTCGCGGGCGACGGCGACCGGCTGCACCTGATCGGCTTCCCGAGCGGCAGCCGGGCGGAACGACCCCGCGAGACCTGGCGCCGGGACGAAACCCTGTTCGACGCGGCACGCGCCCAGCTCGACGCCTATTTCGCCGGCGCGTTGACCCGGTTCGACCTACCGCTCCACTTCACCGGGACGGCGTTCCAGCAGTCGGTCTGGTCGGCGCTGCGCGATATCCCCTATGGCGAGACGACGTCCTACGGCGTGCTCGCCCGGCGGGTCGGCCGGCCGACGGCGAGCCGTGCGGTGGGGGCCGCCAACGGCGCCAACCCGCTGCCCATCGTCGTGCCCTGCCATCGGGTGATCGGCGGCGACGGCTCGCTGACCGGCTTCGGCGGGGGGATCGAGACCAAGCGGTTCCTGCTCGCCCTCGAAGGCGTCGAAACGGCGGCGGCGGCGCCCGCCTGATCGCGCGTTCTAGTCGTCGGGCAGGGGCGGCCGGGGCCGGTTGGCGATCTCCCACGCCTCGGCGCGCGACACGCCGACCATGCCCAGCAGGTTGACGACCGCTTCGGTCATGCACTCGGCCGAGACTTCGTGGTCGTTGATGGCGCGACACAGGCCGACCGCCCCCCAGATCGCCTGGCGCCAGACGACTTCGACGTCGTCGAAAACGTAGCGGCCCGCTTCGCGCGCCCGTTCCAGGTCGCCCATCGCGTAGGGGCCGAAGCAGCGGAAGATGGCCTCGGCCGTGACCTCGGACCGCTGCATCAGCCAGCGCCAGCGCCGGTCTGTGGTCGCCGTCTCCATCACCGTCCGCCAGCCGTAGGCATAGACCTGGGCCGGATCGTCGAAGGTCTCGGTGACCATGCGGATACGCCGGGCCAGGCCCTCCATGCCCTGCTCGATCGCCGCCGTCACCAGCATGTCCTTGGACGGGAAATAATTGTACGCCGTACCGAGGCCGACGTCGGCGCGCTCGGTGATGTCCTGCATCGTGGTCGCGTCGATTCCCTTGTCCGCGACCAGGTCATAGGCGGCGCGGATCAGCCGCTCGCGATTGCGCCGTTTCTTGCGCTCGGTCCGGGTCTCGGTGGTGGGCGAAGATGGGGGCATCGTGGGCCGCGGTTACGGGTGGTCGGCGCGGGGGGTTGATTCAGGGATGAATTGACCGCGGAGACGGTACTTTCTTGCCGCCGAAAACGGCCCTGACTCAAAGATTCCGAGCATCATTCAGAAGTGAATAGAATTTCTTATTGAATCATATTCATTTCATAAATACCGTTGACATGCAACAAATTATGGCGCGACCGGCTGCGACGCCGCAATGGCCCAGCACCCGCGCCCAGGGAGGTTGGACATGGTTACGACAGTCGCCAAGGCAATCGGTCGACCAGGTTCCCACGCATGACGAAATCGTCGCCCGGGCGCGTCAGGTCGCGATCGCGATCAAGGACGATGCCGGCCCGGCCGACGAGCTGCGCCGGGTGCCCGACGCCAGCATGAAGCTGGTTCGCGAGGCGGAGCTGATGCGCACGATCCAGCCGCGCCGGGTGGGCGGCCACGAGATGTCGATGCGCGCTCATCTCGACGTCATTTCGGCCCTCGCCGAGGGCTGCGGCGCGACCGCGTGGGTCACCGGCGTCGCCCATGCCCATAGCTGGATGCTCGCCCACTTTCCCGACGGGGCGCTCGAGGACGCCTATGGCGACGACCCGGACACGCTGGTCTCTGCGGTGATCGGGCCGCGTGGCAAGGCGGTCCGGCAGGCCGACGGCAGCCACGTCCTCGAAGGCTTCTGGCCGTTCGCCTCGGGCTGTCAGCATGCCAAGTGGCTGGTCCTCGGCGCCGAGGTCTTCGACCCGTCGGGCGAGATGATCGACCAGGGCGACTTCCTGCTGCCCACCGACCAGGTCACCATCAAGGACGACTGGAACGTCGCCGGCATGCAGGGCACGGGCAGCAACTCGGTGACCTGCAAGGACGTCCACATCCCCGCGCACCGCTGGCTGTCGATCCCCAAGCTGATCGAGCTCGATACGCCCGGCCTCGTCGGCTACGACGGCTGGCTCTACCGGGCCGAGGCGGTGCCGGTGCTGGGACTGTGCCTGTGCGGCTCCGCAATCGGCATCGCCCGCGCCGCCCTGCCGGAATATCTCCGCCTCGTCGCCGGCAAGCCGATCATGTACACCGACCACATCCATGACGAGTTCATCGGCACCCAGATCAACGTGGCCAAGGCCGCGGCGCTGATCGACGCCGGCGAGATGATGCTCTACCGCGCCGCCGACGATATCGACCGCTACGCCCGCAATGGCGAGCGGATGCCGCTGCTGATCCGCGGCCGGCAGCGCATGGATTTCGCCCAGGGCATCCGCTTCCTGATGGACGGCGTCGACATGCTGTTCCATGGCGGCGGCGCCACCGGCCTGTCGCTGCGCAACCTGTTGCAGCGGGCCTGGCGCA
Organism: uncultured Alphaproteobacteria bacterium; assembly: GCA_963730305.1. Taxonomy (GTDB): domain Bacteria; phylum Pseudomonadota; class Alphaproteobacteria; order Bin65; family Bin65; genus CAMYMQ01. The sequence continues at coordinate 985,109 of CAVSRB010000003.1, read as the reverse complement.
ATCTCCATGCGACCCACATGCACGGCCTGCTCGCGATGGAGCCCAGTGCGGAGATCTACGGCCGGATCCTGCTCGGAAAGGAGCCGAACACGCCGATCGTCTAGACCCCGGTACACGCGATTTCAGACACAACGCCCAACAACAATCGAAAATCGATTCCCGACGGGAGGAAGCTCATGTCCAAGAAATCACCGAAACAACCGACCACGCACACGGTCGACCGCCGCACCGTCCTCCGCTACGGCGGCGGCGTCGCGGTCGCCGCGGCCGCCTCGACGCTCGCGGCGCCGGCTGCCCACGCGGCCAAGGCCGTCAAGATCGGCTTCGTCAGCCCGCAGACCGGCCCGCTGGCGCCGTTCGGCGAAACCGACAAGTTCGTGCTCGCCAATGTCAGGCCCTACCTCAAGAACGGTATCAAGATCGGCGGCAAGACCTATCCGGTCGAGATCATCGAGAAGGATTCGCAGTCCAACACGAACCGCGCCGCCGAAGTCGCGGCCGAGCTGATCATCAAGGAAAAGGTCAACCTGATGATCGGCTCGTCCTCGGGCGACACGGTCAACCCGGTGTCGGACCAGTGCGAGGCCAACGAGGTGCCGTGCGTGACCTCGGACGCGCCTTGGCAGGTCTGGTTCTTCGGTCGCGGCGGCAACCCCAAGAAGGGCTTCAAGTGGACCTACCACTTCTTCTGGGGCATCGACGACATGCTCGGCGTCTACATGAACATGTGGAAGTCGCTCGCCACCAACAAGGAGATCGGCAGCGTCATCGCCAACGACTTCGACGGTGTCGTCGCGGGCGATCCCAAGCGCGGTTTCCGCCCGCCGATCGAGGCGAACGGCTTCAAGTACATCCAGCCGTCCCTGTTCAACCCGGGCTCGTTCGATTTCTCGTCCCAGATCAACCAGTTCAAGAAGGCCGGCGTCGAGATCCTCACGGGCGTCGCCACGCCGCCGGACTTCTCGACGATGTGGGGCCAGGCGGCGCAGCAGGGCCTGACCAAGCAGCTCAAGATCGCGACGATCGCCAAGGCGCTGTTGTTCCCGGCCGCTGTCGAGGCGCTCGGCGACCGCGGCTACGGGCTGACGACGGAGGTCTGGTGGTCGCCGTCGCATCCGTTCCGCTCGGGCCTGACCGGCAAGACCTCGGCCGAGTTCGCCGCGGCCTACACGGCGGCGACCGGCAGGCAGTGGACCCAGCCGATGGGCTTCAAGCACGCCAACATCGAGGTCGCGATCGACGTGCTCAAGCGCTGCGGCGACCCGGGTGACCCCAACGCCATCCTCAAGTCGATCCAGGAGACCAAGTACAACTCGATCGTCGGGCCGGTGGGATGGACGTACGGCGGCAACAAGAACCCGGTGAAGAACGCCTGCCGCACGCCCCTGGTCGGCGGCCAGTGGAAGAAGGGCAAGAAGTTCAAGTACGACCTCGTCGTCGTCAACAGCAAGTCGGCGCCGGAGATCAAGACCGGCGGCACGCTCGATCCGCTGAAGTACTAGGCGTCGCTTTCCGGCACCCGCGGGGGAGGGCGCGGCCCGCGCCCTTCCCACCCGGGCCGATCCGGCGTATGCCTGAAGCCTCGACCGGCGCCCCGCGCCGGTCTTATCTTTTCGGCACGCCGATCCGGGGAGCCCCATGACCGACAAGCCGCCGCCGATCCCGTTCAATCGAGAGCTCGACTTCGAGTACGGCCGCGTCGACCAGGTGTCGCCGTTGCTGCGCCGGGTGATCGCGCCGAACAGCGGGCCGTTCAGCTTCTACGGCACCGGCACCTACATCATCGGCGCGGGCAAGGTGGCCGTGGTCGATCCGGGACCGCTGATCGACAGCCATCTCGACGCGATCAAGCGGGCCGTCGACGGCGAAGAGGTCACCCACATCCTGGTCACCCACACCCACATCGACCATTCGCCCGCGGCCGCGCCGCTCAAGGCGTGGTGCGGGGCGCCGACCTACGGCTACGGCCCCCACGGCGCGGGCAAGATCGAGCAGGGCTTCGTGGTCGAGGCCGGCGGCGACAAGGACTTCGTCCCTGATCGCGTGGTGCGCGACGGCGACGTGATCGAGGGCGACGGCTGGTCGGTCGACTGCGTCTACACCCCCGGCCACACCTCCAACCACGTCTGCTTCGCGTTGCGCGAGGAGCAGGCACTGCTGCCGGGCGACCACGTCATGGGCTGGTCGACGACCATCGTCTCGCCGCCGGACGGCGACATGAAGGACTACATGGCGAGCCTGTCGCGGCTGCTGGAGCGGGACGACGCGATCTATTGGCCGACCCATGGCGCGCCGATCGAGGCGCCGCAGGACTACGTCCGCGCCCTGATCGCCCACCGCGAGGCGCGCGAGCGGCAGATCCTGGCGTGCCTGGACGACGGCCTGACGCGGATCGAGGACATGGTGCCGCGGATGTATTCGGGCTACGTCGAGCCGGCCATGTACCCGGCCGCGGCCAGGTCCGTGCTGGCGCACCTTGTCTGGCTGGTCGAGAAGGGCGTCGTCCGCGCCGATGGCCCGCTCGGCGTCGAGGTCGGCTTCCAGCGCGCCTGAACCCCGGCGACTGGGCTGCCGATGCCTACATATTCGGCACGGTTTTACCGAATCTTAGGAGTTTGGCGCGATAACGCCGTGGTCCGCCGTGCTGTGCTGCGGATTTGGGACGCCAAGTCGTGAGAGGCCCCTTCCCGCGACCAGGCGTAGAGGGGCCGACGGTCTTCCCCCCGAAGATGGTCGGCCCACTTCCCACCCTCGTCTCCCGAAAATCGCAGGCAATGGTTCCCGGCCGGTTCCGCACCGGACGCGGCCGCAGTCAGTCGTAGCGCACGAACGGCTTGTCGAGCCGGTAGGCGAATACGGGTGTCCGCGTGTGCCGCGCCGGCGCATCGAGCAGGCGCGCCAGCTCGCCGAGCATGAACTCGGTCACGTCGACGATCGGCAATTCCTCCAGCGCCTCGCGGATGCCGACCCAGCGCAGGTCGGTCAGCTCGCCGCTGCCGCCCAGCGCGCCGCTGCTGTGCTCGGCCCGGGCGATGAAGAAGCGGGCGTGGAAGCGGATCGGGCTGTAGGGCGAGGTGATCGCACGGCCGACGTAGCGCAGCCGGGCGAGGTCGGGGGCGACGGCCATCTCGCGGAACTCCCGCCAGGTCGGGTCGTCGACCTCGCCGACCGCGCCCGGGCGCGCCAGCAGCAGGCCGGTTTCCTCGAAGGTCTCGCGCACCGCGGTCATCGCCAGTCCCTCGGCGCGGGCGCGATTGCCGCGCACCGCCATCTTGGCGATCGGCGCGTCGAGCGGCGTCGCCGGCGCCGCCGTCTGGTCCTCCGGGTCGTGGCGGCCGCCGGGGAAGACGTAGGCGTCGGGGATGAAGGCAGCCTTGCGCGAGCGCTTGCCCATCAGCACCTGCGGCCCGCCGGCGCTGTCCCGCACCAGGATCAGCGTCGCCGCGTCGCGCGGCTTGGCCGGCGGGCCCTCCGGCCGCTCGCGCGGGTGGCCCAGCCGCCGCCGCATGGGATAGGTCCGGGTTCTCGGCGGCACGTCAGATTTCGTCGAAGTCGCCGCCGCGGCCCTTGCCGCCGGCGAAGCGGGCGGCGCCGGCCTGGGCCTCGGCCTGGAGCGGGGCGAGGCCGCCGCGGCCTTCCGCCTTCAGCGCCTTGGCGAGGGGCAGGGCCCACTGGGTATGGGCCGAGTGCCGGTCGGTGCGCAGGCAGAGCTGCGGGAAGCGGGCGATCTCCCAGGCCAGCGCGATCGCGGCGGCGCGCGTTTCGCCGTCGGGCACGACCCGGTTGGCCAGGCCCCACTCGAGCGCCTCGGCGGCGCCGACCGGCCGCCCGGTCAGGATCATGTCGAGGGCGCGGCTCTGGCCGATCAACCGGGGCAGGCGCACGGTGCCGCCGTCGATCAGCGGGACGCCCCAGCGGCGGCAGAAGACGCCGAACACCGCCCCTTCGGCGGCGACCCGCAGGTCGCACCACAAGGCGAGCTCGAGCCCGCCGGCGACGGCATGGCCCTCGACCGCGGCGATCACCGGCTTGGACAGCAGCATCCGGGTCGGCCCCATCGGGCCGTCGCCCTCCGGCTCGTAGAGGTCGTCGAGCGGGCGGCCGGCCAGGCTCTTGAGGTCGTAGCCGGCGCAGAAGGTGTCGCCGGTGCCGGTCAGCACCGCGACCGCGGCGTCGTCGTCCTTATCGAACGCGCGGAACGCGCGCCGCAGCCCGGCGGCCGTCTCCGGGTCGACGGCATTGCGCGCCGACGGACGGTCGATGCTGACGATGCGGACCGGCCCATCGTTCTCGATGATCAGCGTCATCGCGGTGCGGTCTCAGCCCTTCTTCTTCTTCTTGGCGCCCTTGCCGGTGACCAGGCGGGTGACCTTGCTGCCCATCTTGACCAGCGACAGGATGCTCGACCGGGGCAGCTGCCGGACGTCCTCGTACCAGTCGGCGAGGGTCTGGACGAAGTCGTGCATCTCCTGGATGCGCTGCAGCGTCTCCGGCTCGGTGGCGCGGTCCTTCTCGGCGTCGATCAGGCACTGGCGCAGCATCGTCAGGGTCGGGTCGATCTCCCGCTTCTTGCGCTCCTCGACGATGATCGTCAGCATCTCCCACAGGTCCTTGTGGGCCTCGAAATGGTCGCGCCGGTCGCCCATCACATGGGTCATGGTGACCAGCCCCCAGGACTGCAGCTCGCGCAGGCTGGTGCTGACGTTCGAGCGCGCGACCGAGAGCGTCTCGACGATCTCGTCGGCGGGCAGCGGCCGGTTGGCCAGATAGAGCAAGGCGTGGATTTGGGCGACCGTGCGGTTCACGCCCCAGCGTGTCCCCATTTCGCCCCAATGCAGAATATACTTCTGCATGATCGGCGTGAGCTTCATCCCCCTGGTACCTTTTTTTTCACTTCGTTCTGAAAACGCTAGCAGGCTCCGCCCGTGAGTCAACGCGATTGCCCGAAATACGGGCAATTATTCAATTATTAATAGAAAAATAGAAAATTAACTGCGATTTCCGCGCGACTGGATGCGCCAGGTGCCGGAATCGCGGCTCTGTCCCGGGCCGACCCGGGTGCGGCGGATGCTGTAGGAGATCAGCCAGCGCCGGCCGTCCTTCGGGTACAGCGTGATGTAATAGGTCGCCGGCGGCACGTTCGCCAGGGTGAAGCGGCCCTGCTCGTCGGTGGTCGCCGAGCGCAGCAGCGGCCGGTCGGTGCATGGCGTGCGCGCGCCGGCAGTGATCGCGGCCGGCGGGGCGCCGCAGATCTGGACCTTGGCGCCGGCGACCGGCTTGCCGTCGTCCCACTCGAAGCGGCCGGTGAGCGAGCCCGGGGATTGCGGCGCCATTGGCGGCAGCACCCCGCCGTTGCCGACGACGGCCACCGCCGACAGGTTGTTCGAGGTCAGCGCCGAGTCGTTCATCCGCCGCCAGGTCCAGCTCTCCCCGGCGAGGACGCCCAGGCCGAAGGTGGTCGCGACCCAGACGCGGTTGTCGGCGCCCGCGGCGACCGCGTTGATCCGGCTCGGCGCGGTCAGGACCTTCCACGCCTTGTCCCTGAAGCGCGTCAGCCGCCGGCCGTTGGCCAGCCAGAGCGCTCCGTTGGGGCTCTGCGCGACGGCGTGGGCGGCGCCCGGCCCGGCGACGGACTTCCAGGTGCCGTCGAGCCAGGTCACGCCGCCGGGATGGGGCAGCCACACGAAGCCGGCCCGTCCGATCAGGATGCGCGAGAGATAGAGCCGGCGGTTGAAGCCGGCGCCCTCGCGATAGACGGTCCACCGGCCGCCCTTGTAGAGCGCCGCCATGCGGCCGCCGGCGACGATCCACGCGGTCCCGTTCGGTCCCGCGGCGAGGCCGTTGATGTATTTGTCGGTCTGGTCGTTGAGCAGGGTGCCGGTGTCGACCAGCTTCCAGGCCTTGCCGTTCCAGTAGGCCAGGCGGGTGTCCGAGGCGACCCAGTAGCCGCCCGACGGATCGCAGGACAGGTGGCGGGCGAGGCCGCTGGGCAGCAGGTTGGGCTTGGTCCAGCTCTTGCCGTCGAAGACGTGGACGGCGTTGGCGGCGGCGACCAGGATTTTCCCGCCGCACGCCGCCATGTCGTAGACGTAGTCCGAGGCGAGCTCGCCGCTTTTCTTGGTGTAGTTTCGCCAGCGGTTGTCGATCGTGCAGGTGACGCCGAAGCCGCGGCTGCCGACGCAAGCGAAGTCGTCGGCGTGGCACGGTCCCGCCGCCAGCAACGCCGCCGCCAGCAGGCCCGCCGGCGGCAAGAACGCGGTCAGAAAGCGTGTGCGCAGTCGCATGGCTGGTCGCCGACACTGGCCGCGGCGCTAGACGGGCCGCCCGCCGCAACCGCGGACGAGAGACGGCGCAGCCGGTCGGCGGCGCCGTCTCCCCATCCGAACGCTTCCGCCGGGTCGCCTATTTCGGCTTGAACCGCTCGCGCACGCGGATGGTGCCCGTATTCTTGCTCTGCCCGGGCAGGACGTGCGCGCGGTTGTAGCCGAGGAACAGGCGCACCCACTTGGTGCCGAACTTGGCGACGATCCGGTAGCTCGCCGGGGCCACGTCCTTGAACGAGAAGCGGCCCTCGTCGTCGGTCGTCGCCGTCTTGGCGTGGGGCTGGTCGGCGCAGGGCGACTTGCTGAACAGGCCCTTGGAGATGCCGCAGATCTGGACGGTGGCGCCCTTGACCGGGTCGCCGCTCTCGTACCACTCCATGCGGCCGCGCAACGAGCCCGGCTTCTGCTCCTTGAGGGCCGGCAGGGCGCCGCCCTTGCCGAGCACCGCGACCTGGCCGAGGGAGTTGTCGGTCAGATCCGAGTTGTGCATCTGCCGCCATTCCCACTTGCCGTCCTTGCCGACGGCGAGGCCGTATTCGGTCGCCGCCCAGATCCGGCCCGTCGAGTTGATGGCGACGTCCCGCACCGAGTGGTCGATGCGGAAGGTCTTCCAGCTATTGTTCTCGAACCGGTTGATCCGCGTCCCGCGCGTCAGCCACAGGGCGCCGTCCGGGGCCTGGACGATGTTGCTGCCGCCCGGCCCGGCGATCAGCTTCCAGTTGTCGCCGTCCGGCGTCACAGGCCGCGATACTGCGGGACATAGATCTTGCCGTCCTTGTCGGCGATGATCCGGCTGAGCACCATGCGCCGGTCGAAGCCCTGGCCCTGCTTCCAGATCTTGACGTCGTCACCCTTGATGCGGCCGGCGATGCCGCCGAAGGCGACGAACCAGATGGCGCCGTCCTTGTCCACCGCAGCGTCCGAGACGGACTTGTACTTCTCGCCCTTGAGCAGGTTTTCGGCGCTCCAGAACTTCCAGCCGGAACCGTTCCACAGCCCGATCGTGCGCGACCCGACCACGACGTAGCCGTTGCCGGCGCAGGCGATGCGGCGGATGTAGCCTTGCGGCATCGGGTTCGGCGCACCCAGCTTCTCGCCGTCGTAGCTCAGCACCGCCCGTCCGTCGGCGATGAGGATCTTGCCGTTGCACACCGCCATGTCGCGCACGGTGCTCGACCGCAGCTGCTTCGCTTCGCGGGTGAAGAACTTCCATTCGCCGGCCCCGTTCAGGCATGCCAACCCATGCCCGCGGGTTGCGACGCACGTGGTATCCGCTGCCGCGGCCTGTCCTGCCATCATGCCGCCCAGCATGGGGACGGCAAGGGCAACGATCGTAAGCATCCCTCTCATCACTAGCTCCCGATATCGTGGCTCTGTCGATCGCACGGTTCGGCCGCATATTGCGAACCAGACTCCCAGGTGCGGCCATTTTACAGCTACCCCCACCGATGGAAAGCGAAAGCGGCGTGTCGGTTGGGGCTCGGCGGGGGTGTGGCTTAGGCGCGACGGCTTAAGGCGTGGTTAAGGTCGCGGCGACCAGCGTCTCCGCGGCGGCGCGGGCGCGGCGGGCGGTCGAGCGGTCGCGGGTCATCTGGGCGACGATCATCGCGCCTTCGAGCAGCAGGAACAGCTCGCCCGCGAGCCGGGCCGGATCGTCGGCGCCGGCCGCCTCGGCCAGCCCGCGGATGTAGACGAAGATGCGCCGCTTGTGGGCCAGCGCCGCGGCGTGGACGGGGTCGTCGACGTCGTCGAACTCGCTGCACGCCTTCATGAACGGGCAGCCGTGGAAGTCGTCGCCGCCGACCCATTCGTCGAGCGCGTCGAACAGCGCCAGCAGCCGGTCGGCCGGGGTCTCGCCCAGCGCCTCCACCCGGGCTTCGAACCATGCGGTGAAGGCGGCGTCGTGCCGCTCGAGCGCGGCGACGATCAGCGCTTCCTTGGATCGGAAGTTGTTGTAGAGCGTCATCTTGGCGACGCCGGCCTCGGCCAGAATCCGGTCGATGCCGGTGGCGTGATAGCCGTCCCGCATGAACAAGCCGAGCGCCGTCTCGACGAGATGATCGCGCTTGCGTCGCGCCATGACCGCGTCCTGTCATAAACTATACAACTCTGTATATAACAAAAAGCCTGCCCCGACAAGGGGTTGATCGGCCGGGCTGCTCGCGCGGCGGCTAGAACGGGAAGATCAAGGGCAGGAGCGGGACCGAGATCGCCACGATCAGCGCCTCGAGCGGCAGGCCGACGCGCCAGTAGTCGCCGAACTTGTAGCCGCCGGGGCCCATCACCAGCGTGTTGTTCTGGTGGCCGATCGGGGTCAGGAAGGCGCAGGACGCGCCGATCGCCACCGCCATCAGGAAGGCGTCGGGTTCGACCCCGAGCCGCTGGGCGATGCCCAGCGCGATCGGCGCCATCACCACAGCGGTCGCCGCGTTGTTGATGATGTCCGACAGGGTCATGGTCACGATCATGACCAGCGCCAGGATGGCGACGGGCCCCAGGTCGCTGGCCAGGCCGACGATGCCGCCGGCGAGAAGCTTGGTCGCCCCTGTCGAATCGAGTGCGCTGCCGATCGGGATCAGCGCCCCCAGCAGGATGACGATCGACCAGTCGACCGCGCCGTAGACCTCGTCGAGGCTGAGAATCCGGGTCAGCACCAACCCGCCCGCCGCCGCGACGAAGGCGACCGGCGGCGACAGCACGCCGAACGCGGTCAGCAGGACCGCGCCGACGAACAGCGCGGCGGCGAGGCCGGCGCGGGCCGGCCGGACGATGCCGAGGTCGCGCTCGGCCAGCGGCATCGCGCCGAGCCGGTTGAGCACGCCCGGGAAATGCTCGACGTCGCCGTGGAGCAGGAGCACGTCACCGGCCTGGAACTGGAAGTTCTTGAGCCGGTCGCGATAGGGCCGGCCCTGGCGGGAGGCCGCCAGCAGGTTGATCCGGTAGCGCCGGCGGAAGCCGAGCTCGTCCGGCGTCTTGCCGATCAGCGGGCTGTTCTGGGTGACCACCGCCTCGATCAGGGCGACGTGCTCGGAGGTCAGGTCCTTGATCGCCAGGCCGCCGGCGGTCAGTTCCAGCTTGAGCTGGTGGCCGATTCGGCTCATCGCGTCGGGCGGCGCCTCGAGCACGAGCACGTCGTCGGCCGCCATGTGGCGGCGACGGTGGAGCGAGATGCGCTCCTTGGCCCGGGTCAGGCCGACGATGGAGGCGCCTTCCGCCTCGATCGCGGCCTCGATGTCGCCGAGCGACTGGCCGACGAACTTGGAGCCCTTGGGCACCCGGAACTCGGCGATGTAGTCCTCGATGTCCGCGATTTCCTGGTCCTTGCGCCGCTTGAGCCGGTCGCGCGGGATCAGCCGCCAGCCGACCAGCGCGACGAAGACCACGCCGGCCACCGCGACCAGGCCGCCGACCGGGGTGAAGTCGAACATGCCGAACGGCTGGTCGAGGGCGCGGGCGCGGAAGGTCGCGACGATGATGTTGGGCGGCGTGCCGATCAGGGTGAACAGGCCGCCCAGGATCGACGCGAAGGACAGCGGCAGCAGGATCATCGCCGGCGACCGCTTGGTCTCCGCCGCCGCCTGGATCGCCACCGGCATCAGCAGCGCCAGCGCGCCGACATTGTTCATGAAGCCCGACAGCACGGCGGCGACCGCCGAGAAGCTGGCGATGAAGACGACGTCGTTCTTGCTCTTGGGGACGATGTGGGCGGCGACCAGGTCGATCGCGCCGGAGTTGGTCAGGCCGCGGCTGATGATCAGCACCGCCGCGACGGTGACCACCGCCGGGTGGCCGAAGCCCAGGAAGGCTTCGCGCATCGGCACGATGCCCGCGAACACGCCGGCCAGCAGCGCGACCACCGCGACCAGGTCGTAGCGCAGCCGGCCCCAGACGAATAGCGCGAGGGCGACGCCGAGGATGCCGAAGGCGGCGATCTGGTCGACGGTCATGTGCAGTTGTTGGGGCAGTCGATGGGACGGCCGGCGGTGCGGCCGGTCAATGCAGCCGTTCGGAGGAGGGCGCTTCCATATCCGCGGCGGGCAGCATGGCGAGCGGGCCCGACTGGTGGTGGATCAGCTTCCAGTCGCCGTCTTCGAGGCGAAAGATGTTGGTCGTCGCCAGCATGTTGCCGTCGACCGCCTCGTGGCACACGACGAAGGCGGCCTCGCCGATGACATAGGGGGTCACATTCAGACATTCGATCTCGGGCGCGTCGCGGTTGGCCAGGATCTGCTGCCAGCTCCGGATCACCTGGTCGCGGTCGATCAGGGCGTCCCAACCCGGGTGTATGCACGCAACGGGAAAGCGCTGCGACCACAGCTCGGCCATGGCCACGGCGTCGCGGGTCGCAAAGGCGCGATAGAACTCGCGGTTGGCGGCGAGGACGGCTTCGACGTCTTCGCGCATCGGCCCCCACTCCCTGTCACGGACCCGTCCGTGCCCCGGCGTCGGCGGTAACCATACCGGCAGCGGCAAAGTCTGGGGCAGGTGCGAAGGATTGGCAAGCGCCGTCTTGGTCCGCGGCGCCGGCCGGACGATCATGTTGCCGCCGCGCCGGGCTCGCCGAGCCGCCGGGCCAATGCGGCGGGCACCGGCACCGGGAATTCCAGGATCTGCTGGCCCAGCCCCTTGCCCATGATGTCGAACCGGTGCGACGACACCGCGCCGCTGTCGAGCGCGTCGTAGAGCAGGAAGTTGAGGGCGTTGAGCCCGGGCAGGGCGTAGCGTTCGACCCGGGCCTTGTCCGGGTCGGCGAAGATGTGGGCGTACCAGCGCGCCACCGCCGCCTCGGTCAGCGCCGCCGAGATGTGGGGCAGGTATTCGGGCTCGCGCGCGATCACGCCGATATTGGACAGGTCGCCCTTGTCGCCGGAGCGCGACCAGGCCAGCTTGACCAGCGGCACGGTCGCCTCGCCGGCCGCCGCCGCCTCGGGGACGGGCGGAACGGGCTCGACCGCCGCCGTGTCGAAGCCGCCGCCGGTCGGCACCTCGATGGTCTCGGTCTCGCCGTCGACGGTGACCCGGACCGGCAGGCGGTCCTTCTCGATCAGGAAGGCGTGCATCCGCATCTGCGGGGCGGCCGAGTTGGCGATCGCCCCGACGGTGCCCGGCGCCATCGACACCCCCGCCGCGCGGCTGACCTTGAGCATCAGGTCGATCGCGCTCTTGTCCGGGTGGTCGGCGGTGATGCGGTAGACCATCTCGCGGGTGTCGACCGGCGTGGCGTGGGCGCCGGCGCTCGCGCCCGCGCCGATCAGCTCGACCGATGTCGCGGTGAACTCGCCGAGGTTGCGGTCGCGCAGCAGGCGCCGGCTGCGTTCGAGCACGGCCTCGGCGGTCCGCTCGGCCTTCTCGGCCGCGTCCATCCCGGTGGTGATGCCCATGGTGACGCCGCGCCAGCCCTCCTGGGCCATGGCGCAGACCTTGTAGGTGCCGGTCGGCGGCCGGCCGCGCGCGCCCGAGATGCGGATGCGGTCCTCGCCGTCCGGCTCCAGGCGCACGCCGCTCAGGTCGCAGGTGTTGTCGGGCATGAAATAACGCTGCGGGTCGCCGATCTCGTAGAGGATCTGTTCGGCGATCGTGCCCACCGAGATCATGCCGCCGGTGCCCGGCACCTTGGTCATGACGGCGCTGCCGTCGGCGTAGCATTCGGCGATCGGGAAGCTCGAGTCGGTCCAGTCGACCGCGCGCCAGTCGGTGAAGATGCCGCCGGCCGGCTGGGGCCCGCATTCGAGCAGGTGGCCGGTCAGGGTGCCGGCGGCGAGCCGGTCGTGGTCGTCCATCGGCCAGTCGAACTCGTGGATCAGCGGGCCCAGGCTCAGCGCCGAAATCGACCACCCGGCCGGTGATGACGATGTCGGCGCCCTTGGCCAGGGCGGCGGCGATCGGCCGGGCGCCGAAATAGGCGTTGGCGCTGACCAGGTCGGCGGGCAGCGGCTCGCCTGTGTACATGTTCTTGTGGCCGGACGCGCGCAGCGCATCCACCTGGTCGAGCACGTCGTCGCCGTGGACCACGGCGATCTTGGGCGCCAGTCCCAGCTCCGCGGCCATCGCCTCGACCGCCGCGGCGCAGCCGAGCGGGTTGAGCCCGCCGGCGTTGGTCACGACCTTGATGCCGCTGTCGAGGATCTGGCGCAGCTCCATGGCGAGCTCGGGTCCGGCGAAGCCGGCCGCGAAGCCGGCGTCGGGATCGGCGATCTTCTCGGCGGCGAGCTTGGAGATCGCGACCTCGGTGAGGAAGTCGATGACCAGATAGTCGAGATCGCCGTGGCGGACCATCTGGGGCAGCGCGAGGGTGATGTCGACCGAGCAGCCCGCGCCGATGCGCACCATGTGGTTCTTCATGCCGTCCTCCCGTCGTGTCGCGAGGAAGACAAATCCCAGATTGCGCGTCCCCGCGTCAACGCCCGCGCGGGCGCCTCCGCCGGCGTACCGTTCAGTCGGGGATGACCGCGGTCGTCTCGATCTCGATCTTGGCGCCGGGCTCCATCAGGCCCTTGATCTCGATCGCCGCCATCACCGGGAAGTGCTTGCCGATCACCGCGCGGTAGGCTTCGCCGACGCCGCGCAGGTTGGACAGGTATTCCTGCTTGTCGGTGACGTACCAGGTCATCCGCACGATGTGTTCGGGTTTGGCGCCGGCCTGGGCGAGCACGGCGACGACATTCTCCAGCGCCTGGCGGGTCTGGCCGGCGAAGTCGTCGATCTCGACCTTCTCGGTCACCGGGTTCCAGCCGATCTCGCCGGCGACGAAGACCATCGTGCCCTTGGCGGCGACCCCGTTGGAATAGCCCTTCGGGCGGGGCCAATCCGGCGGTTGCAGGAATTCCATGCTATCGTTCCCCTCGCGCGCGCCGCAGCGCGGTTGACACTGGTGACCTTTTAGGTCTGAATATTTTAGGTCTAAAACAATTTGTGCGGCGCGGGCAAGCACGCGCTTGCTCCAGCACCGGGAACCGAATGAACGCATCCGTATCCCAACAGGGCGCGGCGGAGGCAGCAATGCCGTTCGCCGGTCAGCATGCGCTGGTCACCGGCGGCGGGCGTGGCATCGGCGCCGCCATCGCCGAAGCGCTGGCGCGCGGCGGCGCCAAGGTGACCATCGTCGGCCGCACCCTGGCGACCCTGGAAGCGGAGCGTGACAAGCTGGTGGCCGCGGGCGCCGAGGCCCATGCGGCGGCGGCGGACGTCACCGACGAGGCCGCGGTGGCCGCCGCCATCGCGTCTGCGACCGAGACGTTCGGTGCGCCGACCATCCTGGTCAACAACGCCGGCCGGGGCGAGAGCGTGCCGTTCAAGCGGATGGACCGCGCCTTCTTCCAGAAGATGATCGACATCAACCTGCTCAGCGTCTTCACCTGCACGCAGGCGGCGCTGCCGGCGATGATCGAGGCCGGCTACGGCCGCATCGTCAACGTGGCGTCGACCGCCGGGCTGATCGGCTACCGCTACGTCTCGGCCTACGTCGCGTCCAAGCACGCGGTGATCGGCCTGACCAAGGCGCTGGCGCTGGAGACGGCGAAGACCGGCGTGACGGTCAACGCGGTCTGCCCGAGCTATGTCGAGACCGACATGACCGCAGACACCATCGCCAACATCGTCGAGAAGACCGGCACCACCGAGGAACAGGCCCGCGCCCAACTGGTCGCGACCAACCCCCAGGGGCGGATGATCCAGCCCGACGAGGTCGCCGGCGCGGCCTGCTGGCTGGCGCTGCCGGGATCGAGCTCGATCACGGGGCAGGCGATCGCGGTCGCCGGCGGGGAGGTGATGTGATGGACGGCGAGCACCACGCCGATTTCGAGACCGGCCTGACCAAGGACGACAAGCTGGAGCTGCGCGTCTGGCTGCGCCTGCTGAGCTGCGCCAACCGGATCGAGCAGGCGGTGCGCTCCGAGCTGCGCCAGGAGTTCGGCGTCACCCTGCCGCGCTTCGACGTGCTGTCGCAGCTCGACCGCGCGCCGGACGGGCTGACCATGGGCGCGCTGTCGCGCCGGCTGATGGTCACCAACGGCAACGTCACCGGCATGGTCGACCGGCTGGTCGGCGAGGGCCTGGTCGAGCGCCAGCCGGCGCCCAACGACCGCCGCGCCCAGCTCGTCAAGCTGACCCCGGCCGGCAAGACCGCCTTCGCCGAGATGATCCCCAAGCACCAGGCGCTGGTCGAGCAGCAGTTCGCGAACCTGTCGCGGGCCGACCTGCGCGGCCTGCACGCGCTGCTGGGCGAACTCAAGGACAGTATCAAGAAGCCGCTGACGGCGGCCGATCGACGGGAGAAGAACTGATGGCCGAGACGCATGGGCCCATCTTCGGGCAGATGCTGAAAGACACCTCGCCGCGCCGCGCGGCGGACTTCAAGCCGGAGCATTTCGGCTGGAAGGTCGAGGGCAAGGTCGCGACGCTGACCTTGAACCGCCCCGAGCGGAAGAACCCGATCACCTTCGAGAGCTATGCCGAGATGCGCGACACCTTCCGCGCGCTCGTCTACGTCGAGGACGTCAAGGCGGTGGTCATCACCGGCGCCGGCGGCAACTTCAGCTCGGGCGGCGACGTCCACGACATCATCGGCCCGCTGGTCGCGATGGACATGCCGTCGCTGCTGAACTTCACCCGCATGACCGGCGACCTGGTCAAGGCGATCCGCGCCTGCCCGCAGTTCGTGATCACCGCGATCGACGGCATCTGCGCCGGCGCCGGCGCCTGCGTGGCGATGGCGTCGGACATGCGCTACGCTTCGCCCGACGCGATGGCCCTGTTCCTGTTCAACCGGGTCGGGCTGGCCGGCTGCGACATGGGCGCTTGCGCCATGCTGCCGCGCATCGTCGGCCAGGGCCGGGCGGCGGAGCTCTTGTTCTCCGGCCGGCCGCTCAAGGCCGACGAGGGCGAGCGCTGGGGCTTCTTCAACCGGATCATCGAGGCCGACTCGCTGCTCGAGGACACCACGGCCTTCGCCGCCAAGATCGCCGCGGGCCCGACCTTCGGCAACGCCATGACCAAGAAGATGCTCGACATGGAATGGAACATGGGCATCGAGCAGTTCATCGAGGCCGAGGCGCAGGCCCAGGCCATCTGCATGCAGACCAACGACTTCCGCCGCGCCTACGAGGCCTTCGTGGCCAAGGAAAAGCCGGTGTTCGAAGGCGACTGAGCGCGCCGCGCCGTCCCTTGTCGCCGCCATCCGGATTAACGCTTCATGCCTGACACAACCTTTCTCGACTGGCCGTTCTTCGACGATGCGCACCGGACGCAGGCGCGCGACCTGCGCGCCTGGGCCGAGGCGAACGTGCGGCCGATCGCCGAGGAGCCGCACGACCACGCCAGGCGATCGACGACATCTGCCGCCGGCTGGTCCGCCTGCTCGGCGAGGGCGGCTGGCTCGAATACGCCGTGCCCGCCTCGCACGGCGGCCGGTTCGAGCAGCTCGACGTGCGCTCGCTCGCCATCGCGCGCGAGACCCTGGCCTATTACACGGGGCTCGCGGACTTCTCGTTCGCCATGCAGGGGCTCGGCACCGGCTCGATCACGCTGGCCGGCCACGACGCGTTGAAGGACCGCTATCTGCCGCCGGTCGCCAAGGGCGAGGCGATCGCGGCCTTCGCCCTGTCCGAGCCCGAGGGTGGCTCCGACGTCGCCGCGATGCGCACGACGGCGACCCGCGACGGCAACCATTTCGTGATCAACGGCACCAAGACCTGGATCTCCAACGGCGGCATCGCCGACCACTACGTCGTGTTCGCGCGGACCGGCGAGGCGCCCGGCGCCAAGGGCCTGTCGGCCTTCGTCGTCGACGCCGACACGCCGGGGCTGAACATCGCCGAGCGGATCGAGGTGATCGCGCCGCACCCGCTGGCGACGCTTCAGTTCGACGACTGCAAGGTGTCCGCCGAGCAGCTCCTGGGCCAGCCGGGCGAGGGCTTCAAGATCGCCATGGCGACGCTCGACATCTTCCGCACCACCGTCGGCGCGGCGGCCTTGGGGCTTGCCCGGCGCGCGCTCGACGAGGCCATTGCCTACGCTTACAAGCGCGAGGCTTTCGGCGCGCGGCTCGCCGACTTCCAGCTGATCCAGGCCAAGATCGCCGAGATGGCGGTCAAGGTCGACGCTGCGGCGCTGCTGATCTACCGCTCGGCCTGGACCAAGGACGTCAAGCAGACCCGGGTCACCCGCGAATCCGCGATGGCCAAGCTCTACGCCACCGACGAGGCCCAGTCGGTCATCGACGAGGCGGTGCAGATCTTCGGCGGCCTCGGGGTCACGCTTGGCAACAAGGCCGAGGAGCTTTACCGCGAGATCCGGGCGCTCCGGATCTACGAGGGCACCAGCGAAATACAGAAACTGGTCATCGCCGGTCAAACGACCGCGGCGCTGGGCCCGGGCGCATGAGCGCCGCGGCGGGCATTCGCAGGGGTCCGGAGGAGCCCATGGCGCAGAACGAGGAGCATGGAAATGTCTGATACCAAGGCGCCTTTCGTCCCGGGGGACGGCCGGACGGCGCATGTCGATACCTTCGCGCGGGACAACCTGCCGCCCAAGGAATTGTGGCCGGTCATGGACTTTTCGACCGTGCCCGAACTCGCCGCCTATCCCGACCGGATGAACGCCGCGGTCGAGCTGCTCGACAAGGCGGTCAGCGACTACGGCTGGGCCGACCGGACGGTGATCCGCTACGCCGACCTGACCTGGACCTACGCCGACTTCCAGAGGAAGGTCGACCAGGTCTGCCGCGTGCTGGTCGAGGACATGGGGCTGGTGCCGGGCAACCGGGTGCTGCTGCGCGGGCCGAACAACCCGATGATGGCGGCCTGCTGGCTGGCGATCCTCAAGGCCGGCGGCGTCTGCGTCGCGACCATGCCGCTGCTGCGCGGGCGCGAGCTCGCCTTCATGGCCGAGAAGGCGCAGATCAAGCATTTCCTGTGCGACATCCGCCTCGCCGAGGACGCCCGGGACGCGATGAAGCGCGCGCCGATCCTCGACACGGTCCGCTATTTCTCGCCGGAAGGCGAGGGCGGCCTCGACGGCTGCGACCTCGACGCGGCGATGGCGACCAAGCCGGCGGGCTTCGAGGCCTGCGACACCGCCGCCGACGACATGGCGCTGATCGCCTTCACCTCGGGCACCACGGGCCAGCCCAAGGGCACGATGCATTTCCATCGCGACATCATGGCGATGTGCGACTGCTTCCCGCGCTACGTCTACACGGCGAGCCCGGACGACGTGTACACCGGCTCGCCGCCGGTCGCCTTCACCTTCGGGCTCGGCGCGCAGCTCTGCTTCCCGATGCGGACCGGCGCCTCGGTGGTCTACTTCCCCGGCCCGCCGGTGCCCGAGACGCTGTTGGAGACGATCCAGAACTACGGGGTCACGACGCTCTACACCGCGCCGACCATGTACCGGGTGCTGGCCGACATGATCAAACAGGGCGTCGACTACGACCTGTCGAGCCTGAGCCAGTGCGTCTCCGCCGGCGAGACCCTGCCGCTCGCGACCTTCGAGGCGTTCCGCGAGGCGACGGGCATCAAGATCATCGACGGCCTCGGCTCGACCGAGATGATCCACATCTTCGTCTCGGCCGCCGGCGACACCATCCGGCCGGGCGCGACCGGCAAGGCGATCCCGGGCTACGAGGCCTGCATCATGGACGAGGCCGGCAACATCCTGGAGCCGCCCTGCGACGGGCTGCTCGCGGTGCGCGGGCCGACCGGCTGCCGCTACCTCGACAACATCGAGCGCCAGAACGCCTACGTGAGGAACGGCTGGAACCTGCCCGGCGACCAGTACCGCCAGGACGAGGACGGCTATTTCTGGTACGTCGCCCGCGCCGACGACATGATCATCTCGGCCGGCTACAACATCGGCGGGCCGGAGGTCGAGGACGCGCTGCTCGAGCACCCGAAGGTGAAGGAGTGCGCGGTGATCGGGGCGCCGGATCCCGACCGCGGCCACATCGTCAAGGCGTTCGTCGTCCTGCGCGATCCGTCCGAGGCCGGCGACGGCATGGTCAAGGACCTGCAGGACTTCGTGAAGTCTCAGATCGCGCCCTACAAGTATCCGCGCGCGGTCGAGTTCGTGGACGAGCTGCCGCGGACCGAGACGGGCAAGGTGCAGCGTTTCCGCCTGCGCCAGGCCGAGGAACAAAAGGCGGGATGACCCGCTCCAACTGACCTGGATCAATGCCGGGGCTCCGGCGGTCATCTTGAGTCGAATAGCGATCAACTACCGTCCGCGGCGGCCGCAGCATGGAAAACGCGGCGCGGCTCGCCGCCATCGGAACACGAAGGGACACGACACATGAAGATCAACTGTTTGGGCGGCGGACCGGGGAGCATGTACTTCGCCATCCTGATGAAGAAGTCGTTCCCGGACGCCGACATCACGATCTACGAGCAGAACAAGCCGGACGACACCTTCGGCTTCGGCGTGGTCTTCTCGGACAAGACCATGCTCGGCTTCCGCGACGCGGACGAGCCGACCTATACGGCGATCACCGACAGTTTCGAGCACTGGGACGACATCGACATCCACTTCAAGGGCGAGGTGTTGAAGTCGACCGGCCACGGCTTCGCCGGCATGTCGCGTCACAAGATGCTGCTGTTGATGCAGGAGCGTTGCCGCGAGCTCGGCATCGACATGCATTTCGAGCACCTGATCGACGATCCGGAGACGGTGCGCGACTGCGACCTGCTCTACGCCGCCGACGGCGTCAACAGCGTCACGCGCACGAAATACGCCGACAAGTTCGGCCCCGACGTCGACTTCCGGCCCAACCGCTTCGTCTGGCTCGGCAGCGACTACAACTTCCCGGCCTTCACCTTCCACTTCATCAAGAACGAGCATGGCCTGTGGCGGACGCACTGCTACCGCTACGAGCAGGACCGCTCGACCCTGATCATCGAGTGCACCGAGGACACCTACCAGAACACCGGCCTCGGCGTGACCGACGAGGACGCCACCGCCGACTACGTCCACGCCCTGCTCGACCCCTACATCCCGGTCGAGCACAAGGTGATCAAGAACAAGTCGCACTGGCGGCAGTTCCCCAACATTTCCTGCGAGAACTGGTATTTCGACAACGTCGTGCTCGCCGGCGACGCCGTGCATACCGCCCACTTCTCGATCGGCTCGGGCACCAAGCTGGCGATGGAGGACGCGATCGCGCTCCATGACGCGATCATCGAGACCGGCAGCGTCAAGGACGGCCTGCCGCGCTATGTCGAGACCTACAAGCCGCAGGTCGAGAGCCTGCAACGCTCGGCCATCGTCTCCCAGCGCTGGTTCGAGGAGGCGGAGCGCTACTACGACCGGCTGGAGCCGATCCAGTTCGGCTTCTCGCTGCTGACCCGCAGCCTGCGCATCAGCCACGGCAACCTGCGCCTGCGCGACGAGGCCTACGTCCAGTCGATCGACGACTGGTTCGCGGCCGAGGCGGCCAACCAGAGCGGCCAGAACGTGCCGTCGGACCCGGCGCCGCCGCCGATGTTCACGCCGTTCAAGATGCGCGAGCTGGTGCTGCCCAACCGCATCGCCGTGTCGCCGATGTGCCAGTATTCGGCCGAGGACGGCACGCCCAACGACTGGCACCTCGTCCACCTCGGCAGCCGCGCCATGGGCGGGGCCGGGCTGGTCGTCGCCGAGATGACCAACGTCAGCGCCCAGGGCCGCATCTCCCCGGGCTGCACCGGCATGTACAAGGAAGAGCATGTCGCGGCGTGGAAGCGGATCGTCGACTACGTCCACACCCACACCCAGTCGAAGATGGCGCTCCAGCTCGGCCATGCCGGGCGCAAGGGCTCGACCAAGCTGATCTGGGAGGGCTTCGACGAGCCGCTCGAGGACGGCGCTTGGGAGATCCTGGCGCCGTCGCCGCTGCCCTACAAGCCGCACAGCCAGGTGCCCAAGGCGATGGACCGGGCCGACATGGACAGGGTGGTCGCCGAATACGTCCAGGCCACCGAGATGGCCGAGCGGGCCGGCTTCGACATGCTCGAGGTCCACATGGCCCACGGCTACCTCTTGTCGAGCTTCATCTCGCCGCTGACCAACATCCGCGAGGACGAATACGGCGGCTCGCTGGAGAACCGCGCCCGCTTCCCGCTCGAGGTGTTCGATGCGGTCCGCAAGGCGTGGCCCCAGGGCAAGCCGATCTCGGTGCGCATCTCCGGCCACGACTGGAAGGACGGCGGCACGCTGCCGGCCGACGCGGTCAAGCTGGCCGAGATGCTGAAGGCGCACGGCGCCGACATCATCGACGTGTCGTCCGGCCAGGTGGTCTCCGACGAGGAGCCCCAGTACGGCCGCCTGTTCCAGACGCCGTTCGCCGAGCAGGTCCGGCTCGAGGCCGACGTGCCGACCATGACCGTCGGCAACATCTCCTCCTACGAGGACGTCAACTCGATCCTGGCCGCCGGCCGCGCCGACGTCTGCGTGCTGGCGCGCGCCCACCTGTTCGACCCGTACTGGACCCGCCACGCGGCCTACGAGTTGGGCTATGTCGGCTACGACAAGGTCCAGTGGCCGGATCAGTACGACACGCTCAACCGCGACTACGTGTGGCGGTTCGAGACGGTCGAGAACTAGGCGCCAGAGGGCGGCGGCCGCATCCGCTGCGCCGCCGCCCGCCGCTCCGCTTCCTCGACGTCGCCCTCGGGCGGCAGGCCCATCGCCGCCAGCCGGCGGGGGCCGTCGGCGATCACCGCGTCGCGCTCGGCGTCGGTATACTTCAGCCAATTCTGAATTTCCTGCCCGGTCCGGCCGCAGCCGAAACACCAGCCCGTCTCGAAATCGAGCTGGCAGACCTTGTTGCACGGCGTGCGGATCATCGCGCCGGTTCGCGGTGGCGCCGGGCCCTGCGCCGCTGGACGATGAAGTAGCGGATCGCCAGCGCCGCCGAGACCCAGACCAGCACGCCCGCCAGCACGACCCAGAGCCACTGGTCGCGGCCCAGGCCCATGACCAGCGGCCGGCGCGTGCCGCCGATCGCCTGGATCAGGTTGAAGCCCGCGTGCAGGGCGAACGGGACGCCGATCAGCGCGACCCATGACCAGGCCCCGCGGCGCCGGCGCGCATGGATGCGCCAGGCGAGCATGCCGATGATGAACCCGGTGGTCGCGTGGAGCGGCACGGTGGCCAGGCCCCGGGCCGCGGCCACGTCCCAGTTCACCCGGTTCAGGTTGGCGGCGATGCCGATGTTGAACAGCAGGTTCTCGATGCCGGCGAACCCCAGCGCCGCCGCCGCGCCGCAGCCGGCGGCCACGCTGATGCGGCTCATGATCGGTCGGCGGAAGATCGCCAGGCAGATGCGCCAGGCGGCGTATTTCGAGGCCTCCTCGATCAACGCGACGACGACCAGCACGATCAGCAGGTAGGGGCTGCCCGAGCGCACCGAGCGTTCGACCGGCCCGATCAACGGGAGCTGGAGGATGAGCGCGGCAATGGTCGCGACCACGCCGAAGCCGACCGCGGCCCAGAACACGCCGGGGCGATGCCGCCGGAACAACCAGACCCAGACCGCGACGAGCAAGACGACCGCCGGCAGCAGCGCGGCCAGGAAGGCGAGGGCGATCTGCACCGGGCCGCGCCGGCGCTATCCGCCGTAGAGCCCGGCGACGCGGCCGCGCAGGCGGATCAGCGCCGCGACGATGTCGATCGTCGGCGTCTCGATCCCGACCAGCGCGCCGAGCTCCTGGACCACGGTGACCAGCGCGTCGATCTCCAGCGGCCGGCCCGCCTCCAGGTCCTGCAGCATCGAGGTGCGGTGCGCGCCGATCGCGCCGGCGCCGTCGATGCGCTTGTCGACGTCGATCGCGAAGCGCACGCCGATCGCCTCGCCGATCGCCTGGGCCTCGACCATCATGGCGTGGGCGACGGCGCGGACGCCGGGATCGTTCGCCATCTGCTCCAGGGTCGCGTGGGTCAGCGCGCTGATCGGGTTGAAGCACAGGTTGCCCCACAGCTTGACCCAGATCTCGTTGCGGATGTGCGGCCGCACCGGCGCGGTGAAGCCGGCCTCGCGCAGCGCCTCGGCCAGCGCGTTGACCCGGTCGGACTTGGTGCCGTCCGGCTCGCCGAGGGTGAAGCGGTCCTCGGAGATGTGGCGGATCACGCCGGGCGCGACCGCCTCGGCGGCGGGATAGACGACACAGCCGATCGCCCGCTCGGGGCCGAGCGTCTTCCACTGGATGCCGCCGGGGTCGACGGTCTCCAGGATGCGCCCGTCCAGCGACCCGCCCTGCTTGTAGCAGTACCACCAGGGCACGCCGTTGGTGGCGGTGACCACGGCGGTGTCGGGGCCGAGCAGCGGCACCATCGATCGGGCGATCGTCGGGGCGGCGTTGGCCTTGACCGCGACGATCACGTAGTCCTGCGGGCCCGCCTCGGCCGGATCGTCGGTCGCGGCCGGCCGCGCCGTCCGGGTCTCGCCGGCGATCTGCAAGGTCAGGCCGTTCTCGCGGATCGCCGCCAGGGTCTGGCGCCGGGCGATCATGGTCACGTCGCAGCCGGCGCGCGACAGCTCGCAGCCGAGAAAGCCGCCGATCGCGCCGGCGCCGTAGATCGCGATCTTCATTGCGTCCTTGCCCCCATCCGGCCGCCCCTACGCGCCGAGCTCGGCGGTCAGCTTCTCGTGCAGGCCGATGCGCTGCAGCTTGCCGGTCGCGCCCTTGGGGATCTCGGCCACGAACACGATCTTGCGCGGCACCTTGAAGTCGGCGACCCGCGTGGCGACGAAGTCGCGCAGCTCGCGCTCGGTCGCGCTCTGGCCCTCCTTGAGCACGATCGCCGCGGCGACCTCCTCGCCCAGCTTGTCGTGGGGCAGGGCGAAGGTCACCGCCTGGTCGACCGCGGGATGGTCGAGCAGGATCTCGTCGATCTCGCGGGGCGAGATCTTCTCGCCGCCGCGGTTGATGATCTCCTTGATCCGCCCGGTGATGAACAGGTAGCCGTCCTCGTCGAGCCGGCCCTGGTCGCCGGTGTGGAACCAGCCGCCGGCGAAGGCCTCGTCGTTGGCCTTCGGGTTGTTCTCGTAACCGGGGGTGACGTTCGGACCCTTGATGCAGATCTCGCCGATCGCGCCCGCGGCGACCGGTTCGTTCTTTTCGTTCAGGACGGAAACTTCCGGCCCGGCGGCGACGCCGACCGATCCGGGCTTGCGCGCTGCGGGCGGCAGCGGGTTCGACGCCATCTGGTGGGCCGCCTCGGTCATGCCGTAGGATTCGATCACCGGGCAGCCGAAGGTCTCCTCCAGCGCCGCCATCACCTGCGGCGGCAGCGACGACGAGGACGACCGGATCAGCCGCAGCGGGTTGGCGGCTATCGTTTCCCGGTTTCGGCCCGCCCGCGCGAGGATCGCCTGGTGCATGGTCGGCACCGCGCTGTACCAGGTCGGCTTGGCCTCCTCCATCCAGGCGAAGAAGCGCAGGGCGTTGAAGCCGGGCGACGCGAACACGCTCGCGCCCGCGTGCAGGCTCGACAGCAGCGCCCCGATCAGCCCGTGGATGTGGAACAGCGGCATCACGTTGAGGCAGCGGTCGTCCGGGGTCAGCGCCAGGGTGGTGGCGATGTTGCGCGCCGAGGTGCAGACGTTGCGATGGGTCAGCGGCACGATCTTGGGCCGCGAGGTGGTGCCCGAGGTGTGCAGGACCAGGGCGACGTCGTCCGGCTCGGCGAAGGCGTCCCCGCTCGCGCCCCCGCTCGCGCCGGCGGCGTCGCCGCCGAGGGTGAACCGTCCTGCGCCCCGGTCGGGCGTCGGCGTCAGGGTGATCACCGGCACGCCGAGCTTCTCGGCCACGGCGGTGGCCGGCGTGTCGACGCCCGTCGGCGACGATCAGGGCCTTGGCGTCGAGGTCGCTCAGGTAGAACTCGAACTCCTCCGCCCGGTAGGCCGGGTTGAGCGGCGCCGTGGTTGCGCCCGCGCCGACCGCGACGAAGGACAGCGCCATCTCCGGCCCGTTGGGCAGCACGATCGCCACCCGGTCGTTGCGGCCGATGCCGCGGGCGTTCAGCGCCGCCACGGTCTCGGCCACCTGCTCGCGCAGGCCGGCATAGGTCAGCACCGGCTGCCCCTCGGCCAGCAGGGCGGGCGCGGCGTCGGCGCCCGCCGCCAAGAGGTCCCACAAGGTCGCGGATTCGGTCATGGTTGTTCCCGGTTCGAAAGAAGTCGGCCGCAGCATATAGCCCGTCCTCCGTCCGCGCCAACACCGCCGCCGGGACGCAGCGTTGACCGAAGGTGGGGCCGGCGCGATAACGGGTTATCCCCCGCATCGGCGAGCAGCGACGTCATGGACAATCCCGGCGCTTCGGCCAACGACCTCGAACCCTTCTGGATGCCGTTCACGGCGAACCGCCAGTTCAAGGCGAACCCGCGGATGCTGGTCGCGGCCGACGGCGTGTACTACCGCGCCGCCGACGGGCGCGAGGTCCTCGACGGCACCTCCGGCCTGTGGTCGGTCAACGCCGGCCACAACCGGCGCGCCATCGCCGAGGCGGTCGGCGCGCAGGCCGCGGCGCTCGACTATGCGCCGTCGTTCCAGATGGGCCATCCGATCGCCTTCGAGCTCGCCGGGTCGGCTGACATCGTTGACCCCCGAGGGGCTCGACCACGCCTTCTTCGTCAATTCGGGCTCGGAGGCCTGCGACACCGCGCTCAAGATCGCGCTCGCCTACCACCACGCCCGGGGCGAGCCGCAGCGGCGCGTGCTGATCGGGCGCGAGCGCGGCTATCACGGGGTCGGCTTCGGCGGCATCTCGGTCGGCGGCATCACCAACAATCGCAAGATGTTCGCGCTGCTGCCCCACGTCGATCATCTGCCGCACACCCACGACCTCGCCCGCAACGCCTGGTCGCGTGGCCAGCCGGAACACGGCGCCGAGTTCGCCGACGCCCTGGAGAGCCTGGTCGCGCTGCACGGCGCCGACACCATTGCCGCGGTGATCGTCGAGCCGATGGCGGGCTCGACCGGGGTGCTGGTCCCGCCCAAGGGCTACCTCGAACGGCTGCGCGCGCTGTGCGACAAGCACGGCCTGCTGCTGATCTTCGACGAGGTCATCACCGGCTTCGGCCGGCTCGGCGCCATGTTCGCGGCCGATTACTTCGGCGTGACGCCCGACATCATGACCCTGGCCAAGGGCCTGACCAACTCGACCGTGCCGATGGGCGCGGTGCTCGTGCGCGGCGAAATTTACGATTCCTTCATGACGGGGCCGGAGCGGTCGATCGAGCTGTTCCACGGCTATACCTATTCGGGCCACCCGGTCGCCTGCGCCGCGGCGCTGGCGACGCTCGACATCCATCGCGACGAGGATCTGGCCGGCCGCGCCGCCGGACTGGCCGACGATTGGGCCGACGCGATCCACGGCCTGCGCGGGACGCGCCACGTGGTCGACCTGCGCACCCTCGGCCTCGTCGCCGGCATAGAGCTGGAGCCGCGGCCGGGCGCACCGGGCGCGCGCGCCTACGAGGCATTCGTGCGCTGTTTCGAGGCCGGCCTGATGATCCGGGTGACCGGCGACATCATCGCGCTGTCGCCGCCGCTGATCGTCGAACGATCCCACGTCGACCGCATGGTCCAGACCCTCCGCGACGTCCTCGCCACGGTCGACTGAATCCCCCGCCAGCCGGGGCGCTGCCTTAATTCGGGCGCTCGCGATTAGGGTTTGGTTAATCTTCTCGCGATAGGTTCGGCACGCTCAAATAGGTTAACACCAGCTGACAACGATCAGTTGCAGGGGGCCACGAGTGAAATCGGCACGTGCCGGCAAGAAGACAGACCAGGACGACCTGAAGCGGGTTCAAGCAGCCGTTCACGCTTCGGGCGACGTCGCGTATCTGTGGGATCTGCAGAACGACGCGGTCATCTGGTCCGGCGCGAGCGAGGTGCTCGACCCCATCACCGGCGGCCTCAAGACCACCCAGGGCCGCGATTTCCTGCGTCATATCGTTCCCGAGGACCTGATCCGCCGCCGCCGCGCGTTGAGCGCCCACAAGGATTCGGGCGAGCCGTTCGACTGCGAGTACCGCATCGCCGGCGAGGACGGCGGGACCATGTGGATCAACGAGCGCGGCGCGGCGATCGACACGATCAACGGCAAGCCGGTCCGGCTCGCCGGCACGCTGCGCGTGGTCACCCAGCG
This sequence comes from uncultured Alphaproteobacteria bacterium, assembly GCA_963730305.1. GTDB lineage: Bacteria > Pseudomonadota > Alphaproteobacteria > Bin65 > Bin65 > CAMYMQ01. The sequence continues at coordinate 958,665 of CAVSRB010000003.1, read as the reverse complement.
CAAGGAGAGCGAGGCGCGGCTCAAGTACGAGGTCCGGCACGACAAGCTGACCGGGCTGTTCAACCGTCTGCGCCTGTCCGAGGCGCTCGACGACGTGCTCCAGTTCAACCAGCGCTACGCCCGCGGCGGCGCCTATTTCGTCATCGGCATCGACCACCTGTCGCTGATCAACAACGCCTTCGGCCATGAGGCCGGCGACGCGGTGCTGGTCGACCTGTCGCACCGCCTGGACACGCGGCCGCCGATCGGCGACGCGATCGGCCGGGTCGGGGGCGACTGTTTCGGCATCATCGTCGCCGACTGCCCGCCGGCGCGGGTCGAGGAGATCGGCCAGCACATCCTCGAGGAGATGCGCGCGGCCCCGGTCGACACGCCGAGCGGACCGGTCTTCGTGACCGCGTCGATCGGCTGCGCCGAGTTCTGCCAGGAGGGCGAGAGCGCCCACGACATCATGGCCAAGGCCGACGTCGCCCTGCGCGAAGCCAAGCTCGCCGGCCGCAACACCTTCCTGCGCTACCAGACGACCGACGTGCTGCGCGCCGGCCAGAAGGAAAACATCGCCATCGCCGAGCGCGTGCTCAACGCGCTCAAGAACGACCGCCTGGTGCTCGCCTACCAGCCGATCGTCGAGGCCGCGACCGGCCGCATCGTCCACTACGAGTGCCTGCTCAGGATGATCGGCGAGGGCGGCGAGATCATCGCCGCGGGCAGCTTCGTGCCCGTGATCGAAGAGCTCGGCATGGTCCGCCAGGTCGACCAGAAGGTCCTCGAAATGGCGGCCGAGGCGCTGCTCAACGACGACGAGATCCACCTTGCGGTCAACGTCTCGGCGGTGACCGCCGGCGACCGCGCCTGGCAGCAGCGCTTGGTCGAGCTGATCCAGCTGCGGCCGGACATCGCCAACCGCATGACCATCGAGATCACCGAGACGGTCGCGCTGCGCGACATCGACGAGTCGGCCCGCTTCGTCGACGCCCTGCGCGAGCTGGGCTGCGGCGTCGCGCTGGACGATTTCGGCGCCGGCAACACCAGTTTCCGCAACCTGCGCGCCTTGCAGGTCGACATCGTCAAGATCGACGGCTGCTTCGTCCGCAACATCGCGTCCAGCCCGGACAACCAGCTCTTCCTGCGCTCGCTGGTCGATCTGGCCAAGGGCTTCGGCCTCAAGACCGTGGCCGAATGCGTCGAGACCGGCGACGACGTCCGCGTGCTGCGCGAGCACGGCGTCGACTACCTGCAGGGCTACTATTTCGGCCGGCCCGAGATCGGCACGCCGTGGCGGCACACGTCGAAGATCACGCTGCCGGAGCCGAGCGGCACGGCCGAGCCCCGCGGCGCGCAGCCGTGTAACGCCGCGCCGGCCCCGTCGCCTGGACCCAAGGGCAAGAAAAAGACCGCGGCCGCCGCAAAGGCTGCTCCGAAGCCTCTGGCTGTCGCCGACAACGCCCCCGCCGACAACAAGGCCAACACCAAGCCCGACGGGTCGCGCCGCAAGCCGCCGCCGGTCCAGGCCAACCTCTGATCTGATCCTGTTCTGTGTCCTGGAGCCACCGTCCGTGACCGCGGGCGGGGCGTTTCGCCGTTCCCGCCCAAGTGACGGTGCGTCAGGCCTCGACGGTGCGTCAGGCCTCGACGGTGCGTCAGGCCTGGACGGTGCGCGTCGGGCCTAGCCCTTCGACTTGGTGCCGCCGGGCTTGGCGGTTTCCGGCTCGGCCGTGCGGGACAGCGCCTCGACCTGCTGCTGGAGCGCGTCGATCTTCTTCTGCAGGTCGTTCAGCGGGTTCGCCTCGGCGTCGCCCTTGGGCGCTTCGTCGCCGTTGGCCGGCGCCTTGGCGGCGGGCGCCGCGCCCGGCTCGCCCGGCTGGAACGGGTTGAGCATCGACAGCGTCTGCTCGAACAGCGCCATGTTCTTCTTGTTGATGTCCTCGATCGAGCCGAACGGGAACATGCCGTCGAAGGCCTGTGACAGGTAGCGCCGCATCTGAACCTGGTTCTCGGCGAAGCTGTGCATGCTCTGCTCGAGATACTTCGGCACCAGGCCCTGGAGCGAATCGCCGTAGAAGCCGATGAGCTGGCGCAGGAAGCTGATCGGCAGCAGGTTCTGCCCCTTGGCCTCTTCCTCGACGATTATCTGCGTCAGCACGGAACGGGTGATGTCCTCGCCCGACTTGGCGTCGTAGACGACGAATTCCGCCCCGTCCTTGACCATGTGGCAGAGGTCGTCGAGGGTCACATAGCTGCTGGTCGCCGTGTTGTAGAGGCGGCGGTTGGCGTACTTCTTGATGACAATGGTGTCATCGCCGCGGGTGCGATCGCTGGCCAAAACGCGTTCTCCCAGTCGCCGCAGTGTAAGCACATGAATTGATCGGATTTTTTTGCGCTGCGCAATAAGTTTTTGCTCTTGCGCACAAAGCCGGCCGTTTTCGCTGCACCGCAATGCGCCGGTGGCAGTTGTCGTCTTCCTGCGGTATGGTCGGGCCATGGCGGATCCCCCCGATCTCGACGCGCTGGCCAGCCGCTATCTCGATTTCTGGCAGGAGCAGGCGGCCTCGATGGCCGCCAACCCGGCGCTGGCCGATCTCGTGTCGAAGCTGTTCGGCGCGCTCGGACCCGCCGGCGCAGCGGCAGGATTTGCGACCCCATCGACGGACCAGCATGAGCAGTCGAAACCAGACCGGGAACAGGGCGCGCGGGACGGACCAGGCGGAGCAGGGGCCGCCGCGGGTGGGGCCGCGACCGCTGGCGCTGCACCTGTGGCTGACCATGACCGGCTTGATGAGCTCCTGCGCCGCCTTGCCAGCCTTGAGGAGCGCGTCGCCGCTCTGGAAGCTCGCGGGCCTAAGCGTCGATCCTGAGCTCGACGCCGCGATCGGCGCGGCGGACCCGGCGGCGTTGCAGGCGGCGGTGGTGCGCAGCGCGCGCACCCGCATGGACGCGTTCCTGCGCGGCGTGCGCGCCTATCACCAACATCCCTATCGGCGCGAGGCCGAGACCGCCCCGGTCGCCTGGTCGGACGGCGCCACCCGGCTGCTCGAATATGGTACGGCCCGGAGGGGCACCGGCGAGGGTGGCCCCGCCGTGCTGCTGGCGCCGTCGCTGATCAACCGCGGCTACATCCTCGACCTGGCGCCGGACTGCAGCCTGGCGCGCTTCCTCGCCCGCTCGGGCGTGCGGCCCTACCTGATCGACTGGGGCGCGCCCGGTACGGCCGAGCGCGACTTCGGGCTGGCCGAATACGTCGCCCGCTTGGAAACCGCGATCGACCGGGCGGCGGAGGCCACCGGCGGCCCCGTCGCCGTGGTCGGCTACTGCATGGGCGGGCTGCTCGCCCTGGCCGCGGCGCTCGGCCGGAAGGATGCCGTTTCCGGGCTGGCGCTGCTGGCGACGCCGTGGGACTTCCACGCCGAACAGGCGGAGCGGGCCAAGGCCACGTCGGCCGTGGTCGCGCCCTCGCTGCCGATGTTCCAGCAGTCCGGCATGCCGGTCGACGTCATCCAGACCCTGTTCGCGGCGCTCGACCCGTTCCTGGCCAGCCGCAAGTTCGTCGAATTCGCCGACCTCGACCCGGATTCGGTGGCGGCGCGCCGCTTCGTCGCGCTCGAGGACTGGCTCAACGACGGCGTCCCGCTGGCCGGCCCGGTCGCGCGCGAGACCATCCTCGGCTGGTACGGCGAGAACCTGCCCGGCACGGGAGCCTGGACGGTCGGCGGCCGCCCGATCCGCCCCGACGCCTTCGACGGTCCGGCGCTGGTCGTGGTGCCCGACGCCGACCGGATCGTGCCGCCGGCCTCGGCGCTGGCGCTGGGCCGGGCGTTGCCCAACGCCGAGCTGCGCCTGGCGCGCACCGGCCATATCGGCATGATCGTCGGCGGCCGGGCCGAGCGCGAGGTCTGGCGGCCCCTGGCCGACTGGGCGCGGTCGCTCTGACTGCCGAGCCTGGTGCGTGCGCCCCGATTCGCGCGCTTGCCGTTTGTGCGCTGCAACATATATCTTGATGCAAACGTCACCGGCACGGCCGGCGGCTTGAAGCGTCCCCCGCAGGGCAAAAACCACGGAGATTCCCCATGTCCGACGTCGTCATCGCCAGCGCCGCCCGCACCCCGATCGGCGCGTTCAACGGATCGCTCGGCTCCGTCGCCGCGTCGAGCCTCGGCGAGGTCGCCATCCGCGCGGCGCTGGAGCGCGCCGGGGTCGAGGCCGGCGAGGTCGACGAGGTCATTCTCGGCCAGGTGCTGACCGCCACGACGGGCCAGAACCCGGCCCGCCAGGCGGCGATGGCGGCCGGCGTTCCCCAGGAAAAGACCGCCTACGTCGTCAACCAGGTGTGCGGCTCGGGCCTGCGCACCGTCGCGCTCGCCTCGCAGGCGATCCAGGTCGGCGACAGCAGCATCGTCGTCGCCGGCGGCCAGGAGAGCATGAGCCTGTCGCCCCACGGCGTGCACATGCGCAACGGCACCAAGATGGGCGACGTCCACATGGTCGACACCATGATCAAGGACGGCCTGTGGGACGCCTTCAACGGCTACCACATGGGCGTGACCGCGGAGAACGTCGCCGAGAAGTGGCAGATCACCCGCGAGCAGCAGGACGAATTCGCGCTCGCCTCCCAGCACAAGGCCGAGGCGGCGCAGAAGGCCGGCCGCTTCGCCGACGAGATCGCCCCGGTGACGATCAAGGGCCGCAAGGGCGAGACCGTCGTCGACACCGACGAGTATCCCCGCCACGGCACCGACATCGAGACGCTGGCGCGGCTGCGCCCGTCGTTCCAGAAGGACGGCACGGTGACCGCGGGCAACGCCTCGGGCATCAACGACGGCGCCGCCGCGCTGGTGCTGATGACGGCCGACGAGGCGGCCAAGCGCGGCATCACCCCGATGGCGCGCATCGCGTCGTGGGCGACCGCCGGCGTCGATCCGGCGATGATGGGCTCGGGCCCGATCCCGGCCAGCCGCAAGGCGCTCGAGAAGGCCGGCTGGACCGTCGCCGACCTCGACCTGATCGAGGCCAACGAGGCCTTCGCCGCCCAGTCCTGCGCGGTCGCCAAGGACCTCGGCTTCGACCCGGACAAGGTCAACGTCAACGGCGGCGCGATCGCGCTCGGCCACCCGATCGGCGCCTCGGGCGCGCGGGTGCTGACCACGCTGCTGCACGAGATGGCCAAGCGCGACGCCAAGAAGGGCCTCGCCACCCTGTGCATCGGCGGCGGCATGGGCATCGCCATGTGCGTGGAGCGCTGATCCCGCCCTATTCGGCCACCGGCGGTTGTTTTCCGCCGGCTCGGGCGACATAATCGGAAATACACGTATTGTGCGGTGCAAAAGATATTGTGCAGCGCACAAAAATTGGTTAACGTGACGCCGCTGCCGCCATGGTGGCGGCGGCGAACGTGTTTTCATCAGGGAGGATGACCATGGCACGCGTCGCTTTGGTCACCGGCGGCACGCGCGGTATCGGCAAGGCGATTTCGGTCGCCCTCAAGGATGCGGGCTACACGGTGGCGGCGAACTACGGCGGCAACGACGAGGCCGCCAAGACGTTCAGCGAGGAGACCGGCATTCGCGGCCTACAAGTTCGACGTCGGCAATTTCGCCGAGGTCGAGGCGGGGGTCCGCAAGATCGAGGCCGACCTCGGCCCGATCGAGGTGCTGGTCAACAACGCGGGCATCACCCGCGACGGCACCCTGCACCGCATGTCCTACGACGACTGGGACGCGGTGATCCGCACCAACCTGACCTCGTGCTTCAATACCTGCCGGGCGGTGATCGACGGCATGCGCTCGCGCAAGTTCGGCCGCATCGTCAACATCGGCTCGATCAACGGCCAGGCCGGCCAGTACGGCCAGGTCAACTACGCCGCGGCCAAGTCGGGCATCCACGGCTTCACCAAGGCGCTGGCCCAGGAGGGCGCGAGCCACGGCATCACGGTCAACGCGATCGCGCCGGGCTACGTCGACACCGACATGGTCCGTGCGGTGCCGCCGAACGTGCTCGAGAAGATCGTCGCGCGCATCCCGGTCGGCCGGCTCGGCCACGCCGAGGACATCGCCCGCGGCGTGCTCTACCTGGTCGCGGACGACGCCGGCTTCATGACCGGCTCGACCATGTCGATCAACGGCGGCCAGCACATGTACTAGGGTTCCGGGAGTAGGGGTTTGGGCGCGGCCCGGTGTAGGCTGGGCGCGCCCTTCCCCTGTTCCGGAGCCTCCATGGACCGCGAGTATCCCGCCTATCCGATGGTCGGCGTCGGCGTGGTCGTCTGGAAGGACGGCCGCGTGCTGCTGATCCGCCGCGGCAAGCCGCCGATGGACGGCCGCTGGAGCCTGCCCGGCGGCCGCCAGGAGTTGGGCGAGACCACGCGCGAGACCGCCGTCCGCGAGGTCGCCGAGGAGACCGGCATCGAGATCAGGCTGGGCCCGCTGCTCGACGTGGTCGACACCATCCGCCGCGACGACGACGGCCGGATCATCCTGCAATACGCCCTGGTCGACTTCGAGGCCGACTGGACCGCCGGCGAGCCGGTCGCCGGCGACGACGCCCGGGACGTGACCTGGGCCGACCCCGGCGCCCTCGACCGCTACGACCTGTGGGCGGAGACGCGGCGGATCATCGCCCTGTCGGCGGACCGGCGCGCGGGTGGAGTGCGCTGAGCGCCCTTTCGGCCCGCTCTTCAGGACCAGTAGAAAGCGACACTCCCTCCTTTGCCGTCATGCCCGCGCAGGCGGGCATCCAGTCTCGGTGCAGGTGCCTGGATTCCCGCCTGCGCGGGAATGACGGGTGGGGAGCCAGCCGCGGTTGGCGGCGCCGGTCCTCGCGTCAGGCCACGCTCCGGTTGTGGGCGTTCCAGTGCTGCTCCAGGTTGGCCGACAGGGCCGGGCTGAAGTGGCAGTAGGCCTGCTCCCGGAAATAGGCGGCGTAGTAGTCGATCATCATGTCGAGCGGCTCGTGGACCGCGCGCATGGTGCGCCGGTTGCCTTCGGAGCTGACCACGCCCGACGAGGTCAGGCCGCGCACGACCGTGTCCAGCGCCGCGTCCATGCCGCCCGCCGGGGCGATCTCGTCGCAGATCAGCCGGCCCTCGGGCGTGTCCGCGTCGAGCCGCCGGCCGTACATGATCGCCTGCCGGGCGATACGGTCGCCGACGAAGCGGGGCAGGCGCATGTTGGCCGCGCCGGGGATGATGCCCTCCTTGCGCGCGGGCAGGGTCATGTAGGCGCCGGCCTCGGCGATCACATAGTCGCTGACCAGCAGGAGCTGGCAGCCGCCGCCGATCGCGAAGCCTTCCAGCGCCGAGATCCACATCTTCTCCCGCGTGCCGCCGGCGACCTCGGACGGGTCGCGGTCGGGCCGGGCGAGGCCGCGGAACATCTTGTTGGTGAAGCCCAGGTCGCGGAGCACGTAGAACAGGTAGGAGACCTCGCCCCAATAGAGCTTGGTGAGGTTGATCCCCGCGCTGTAGAGCCGCCGGCCCGGATATTTCGGGTGGTCGACCGGGCCGCCGCGCAGCACGCAGATCTCGGTCTTGGGGTCGAGCAGGGCGAGGTCGGCGGCGATCTCCAGCGGCGCCACCGTGCTGTCGTCCTCGGCGTTGAGCGTTTCCGGGTAGCGCGCGGTCACGATCGCCGCCGCGCCCCGGCGCTCGATCGTCGCCTTGCCCAGGTCGAGGCGGCCGTCGGCGTCGTAGCGGGCGTAGTGGTCGAGCAACTCGTCGCGGGGCAGCAGCATGGCGTGGCTGGCGTGCCGGCCGATCGCCCGGTCGCGGAACCAGTGGCTGAGCAGGATGCCCGTGGTGCATCTCGAAGCCGCACTTCTCGCCCTGGCGGCGGCCGGCCTCGAAGGCCAGGTCGTCGTCGGACGGGACCAGGCCGGGCACCAGCGCGCCCGCCGCGTCGATCAGCGCGTCGATCCGCATCAGGCGGGCGCGGTCGTCGGTGATCGCGTCGTAGACGCGGCCGGCGTGATGGTCGAGGAAGCGGGACCGGGACTGGCAGGCATGGTCGCGCAGCGCCAGGATCGCCGCCGCGGTCGCCGCGTCGCGCTGGAACGGGCCGCCCAGGGTGCGGCGCAAGGCATCGACGGCGGCCCAGTGCGTGGCATGGGCCTCGCGGTCGCGGTCGAGATCGCCGGTCGGCTGGACGTTGGTCGACTGGATCGCCGCGACGGCGTCGGCGGCCGCGCCGGCCCCGGTGAGCAGGGCGCACAGGCGGGTGAAGTCCTGGTCGACCGATCGGGAATAGGGCGAAGTCATCTGCGGCGTCTCCTCGTGCTGCTGCGCGTTGCCCGGCGTGCCTGGTTGCGCCGGATCGTGTGCTCGCCGCGCAGGCGGTTCAACCGCTAATCCCTATCGCGCCATTCGCCGCCCTCGACGGTGGGTCCGGCCCGGCGCATGGCTGGCCGCCGCGCATCGCCGCCGCCGGGGCCGGTGACAAGCGCGGCCGACTTGTCTATCCACACGGGCGCGACCCCGCCGCCCCGATCACCGTGCCGATGCCACCGTCCGCCCAAACGCCCGCCGACGACCGCCTGTCCGCCACGTTGATCGGCGGCACCGCGGTGCTGATGTGGGCGACCCTGGCGCTGTTCACCACCTGGACCGGCCGGGTGCCGCCGTTCCTGCTGGTGGGCTTGAGCTTCTCGGTGGCGACCGTGCTGTTCGCGACCAAATGGGCGGTGCAGGGGCGGGCGATCGGGCCGCTGGTGCGGCTGCCGGGCCGGGTCTGGCTGCTCGGCGTCGGCGGCCTGTTCGGTTACCACTTCTTCTACTACACCGCGCTCAAGAACGCGCCGCCGGCCGATGCCGGGCTGATCGCCTACCTGTGGCCCCTGCTGATCGTGCTGTTCTCGTCGCTGCTGCCGGGCGAGCGATTGCGCTGGTTCCACGCGGCGGGCGCGTTGATGGGCTTCGCCGGCGCGGCCCTGCTGGTCACGCGCGGCGGCGCCCTCTCGATCCGGCCGGAATTCGCCCTCGGCTATGGCGCGGCGCTGGTCTGCGCGCTGACCTGGTCGGGCTATTCGGTGCTCAGCCGGCGCTTCGCCGGCGTGCCGTCCGACGCGGTCGGCGGCTTCTGCGCGGTCACCGCGCTGCTCGGCTTCCTGTGCCATTTCCTGCTGGAGCCGGCCGCCTGGCCGGCGGCGCCGGGCGAATGGATCGCCGTCGTGCTGCTCGGCCTCGGTCCGGTCGGGCTGGCCTTCTTCACCTGGGACCATGGCGTCAAGCATGGCGACATCCGCGCCCTGGGCGCCTTCTCCTACGCCGCGCCGCTGATCTCGACCGTGCTGCTCGTGGTCTTCGGCCGGGCCGCGGCGACCGGCATCCTCGCGCTGGCCGCGGTGCTGATCACCGGGGGCGCGCTGCTCGCGGCGCAGGACCTGATCCGATCAAAGGGACGAACGCGATGACCGAAGCCGATGCCGCGCGCGAAACCATCGTCCTGTGCCAGCCGCCGGCCATGCTCGGCGTGCCCAACGCCAGCCCGTTCTGCACCAAGCTGGAGACGTGGCTGCGGCTGGCGGGACTGCCCTACGTCGTCAAGCCGGTGTTCAACCCGCGCAAGGGGCCCAAGGGCAAGGTGCCGTTCGTCCGGCTCGGCGGGCAGGTGGTCGGCGATTCCGACCTGATCATCGACCTGCTCGCCGCCCGCCATCCCGCGTTGCCCGAGCGGCTGCGACAGGTCGACCCGGCCGGCCATGCGCTCCAGCGCCTGCTCGAGGAGCATCTCTACTTCGTCCTCGTCTACAGCCGCTGGATCGACGACGGCTTCGAGGGGGTGAGGCGGGCCTTCTTCGCGGGCTTGCCGCCGGTGGTCCGGGACCTGGTTCCGCTGCTGGCCCGGCGCGCGGTGCGCCGCCAACTCTGGCAGCAGGGCATCGGCCGCCACAGCGCCGAGGTGATCTATGGCCGGGCGGTGCGCGACCTCGACGCGGTCGCCGCGCTGCTGCCCGAGACGGGCTTTCTCGCCGGCGCCGAGCCCGGACGGGTCGACGCGTCGGCCTACGGCGTGCTGACCAACGTCGTCGACGTCGACCTGCCGACCCGGCTGCGCGAGATCGGCCGCGGCTACCCGGCGATCGTCGCCTACACGGCGCGGATGCGGGCGGCGGTCTTCCCGGAACTCAAACCCTAGAGCGACGCTAAAGTTTGGGCGGCGCGGTCGCGGCCATCGACGGCCGTTGCGAGACCTCGGCGTACCATTCCGCCAGCGCCGGCCGGCCCGGCCGCCAGTCGCCGTCGGGCCAGTCGTCGTCGGACAGGTGGCGGTCGACATAGCCCAGCGCCACCGCCGCGGTGATCGGGGCGAGGGTGAACGGTCCGCCGAGCGCGCCGGCCTCGCGGTCCAGCCCGTCGATGGCGAGGCCGATCCGCCGTCTCAGCTTGGCGTCCTGGTCCGGCCACTGCAGCTCGGGCGGCCGCCGCCGCTCGTGGGCCAGCGCGTTGGTCGTGTCGATCAGGCCGTGAGCAAGGGCGTGGCGACGATAGGCCTGCCAGGCGTCGGGGCCCCATGCCGGGATCAGGTCGCCGCCGAAGCGGTCGTTCAGCCAGGCGATGATGACGAACGAATCGTAGAGCGCCTCGCCGTCGTCGGTGACCAGCGCCGGGATCATGCCGAGCGGGTTGTCGGCGCTACACGTCGTCGATCACCGTCTGGGGCGTCGTCGCGACCAGCTCGAACCGGTCGGCGACGCCGAGCTCGTGCGCCGCCACCATGACCTTGCGGACGTAGGGCGAGGTCGACGCCCAGTGGAGCTTCATCGGGGGCTGCTCAGACGGCGGGGGCGGTGCGCTGCATCGACGGCCGCTGGGCGAAGCCCTCGTACCAGGCGGCGAGCTTGCCGTGTCCGGCGCGCCAGTCGTCGTCGGCAAAGCGGAAGTCCAGATAGCCGAGCGCGCAGCCGAAGGCCACCGCGCCCATGTGGATCGCCCCGCCGAAATTGGCCGCGTCGTGCTCCATCTGGTCGAGCGCGCCGTCGATCTTGCCCTTCTGGGCCTCGATCCAGGTGTCCCACTGCTTTTCCTCGGGCCGCACCGCGAGCTCGTAGCGGGTGATCACCGCGGCGTCGAGCAGGCCGTCGGCGAGCAACTCCTGCCGCCGCACCGCCCAGCGCGCCGCGCCCTCCTTCGGGATCAGGTGGTTGCCGCCGATGGCATCGAGATATTCGCAGATGACCGCCGAATCGTAGAGCGTCTGGCCGTCGTCGGTGACCAACGCCGGGATCTTGCGGATCGGGTTGACGGCGTCGAGCTCGGCCGCCGGCGCGATCGGGGTCGTCGCCACCGTCACCGGCTCGATCTTGTCGTCGAGGCCGAGCTCGATCGCGGTGACCATGCACTTGCGCACGAAGGGCGAGGCGGAGGCGTAGTAGAGCTTCATCAGGGATGGTTCTCCATTGGACCGCGGCCCCATCAGCCGCGGAAATTGTCCTTGCGCTCGCGGACCTCGGCGAAGACCGCGACCGGGTCGGCGCCGGCCAGGCCGACGGCGTCGGCAACGCTCGGCGCGTCGGCGCGCAGGAACGGGTTGGTGCGTTTCTCCAGGCCCATCGTGTCGGGCACGGTCGGCTCGTTGCGGGCGCGGGCGGCGTCGATCGCCGCGGCGCGCGCGGTCAGGTCGGCGTTGTCCGGGTCGACCGTGACCGCGAAGCGGGCGTTGGCCTGGGTGTATTCGTGGGCGCAGTAGATGCGGGTCGCGTCGGGCAGGGCGCGCAGCTTGCCCAGGCTCTGCCACATCTGCGCCGGCGTGCCCTCGAACAGCCGCCCGCAGCCGAGGATGAACAGGGTATCGCCGCAGAACAGCGCGTCCGAGCCGGCGAACCAATAGGCGATGTGGCCGCGGGTGTGGCCCGGCACGTCGAACACCTGCGCGGTCTCGGCGCCGAAATCGTAGCTGTCGCCGTCGCCGACCTCGACGTCGATGCCCGGGATGCGGCCGGCATCGGCGCGCGGCCCGACGATGGTGCAGCCGGTCGCTTCCTTGATCGTCAGGTTGCCGCCGACGTGGTCGCCGTGGTGGTGGGTGTTGAGGATGTGGGTGATCCGCCAGCCGCGCCGGTCGGCCTCGGCCATCACCGGCTCGGCAACCGCCGGGTCGACGACGGCGACGGACCCGCTATCGGGCTCGCGGACCAGGTAGACGTAGTTGTCCGAGAGCACCGGGATCTGGACGATTTCGAGCTTTGCCATGGCGCGGTCGAAGTCCCATTCTCTTGACGGATCGGTGTGTACGGCAAACCTAGTATCTGCGCACGCCGAAGGGTACTAGCACCGAACGCGCCGCCGGCAAAATCAGGGGCAGAGGACCGAGTGCCGCATGTCGATGGACGTCGTCGATCTCCGCAATTTCTACGGCAGCGGGCCGGGGCTGGTCGCGCGCCGGCTGATCCGCCGGCGCCTGCGCGCGATGTGGCCCAACGTCGGCGGGTCGAGCGTGATGGGTTTCGGCTACGCCGTCCCCTACCTGCGTCTGTTCCAGGCCGAGGCGGTGCGGGTGTTCGCGGTGATGCCCGCCCAGCAGGGCGTGCTGCGCTGGCCCGACGACGAGCCCAACGCCGTGACCATCTGCGACGAGACCCTGCTGCCGCTGCCCGACCGTTCGATCGACCGGGCGCTGCTGATCCACGCGGTCGAGCACAGCGAGGCGCTGCCCTCGATGCTGCGCGAGGTCTGGCGGGTGCTGACCGACGACGGCCGGATGATCGTCGTCACGCCGAACCGGCGCAGCATCTGGGCGCGGCTGGAGCGGACGCCCTTCGGCCACGGCCGGCCCTTCTCCGAGGGCCAGATCGGGCGGCTGCTGCGCGACGCCATGTTCACGCCGCTGCGCACAGAGCGCGCCCTGTTCGTGCCGCCGTTCCGCTCGCGCATGCTGTTGTCGACGGGGACCGCGTGGGAACGGCTGTTCCACGCCTGGCTGCCGATCCTCGCCGGGGTGATGCTGACCGAGGCCGCCAAGCAGGTCTATGCCGGCGTGCCGACGCCCGCGCGCGCCAGGGCGCGCCGGGTGACCGTGCCCGACGGCATCGCCGCCGCGCGCCACGGCGGTTAGCCGCTAGCGGTCCTTGCCGATGTCGGCGAGGTCGAACGGCGTCGTCTGGTAGACGTCGTTGATCCAGTTGGCGATCAGCAGGTGGCCGTGCGAGCGCCAGGTGTTGATCGGCCGCTTGGCCGGGTCCTCGCCGGGGAAGTAATGCTCCGGGATGCGCACCGTATCCGGGCGCGCCTTCATATCCCGGTTGTACTCGTCGGACAGGCTGCGCGTGTCGTATTCGAGGTGGTTGAACATGTAGACCGCGTTGAGCGCGTGGTCCTGGATCAGGCACAGCCCGGCCTCGTCCGATTCGGCCAGGATCTCCAAGGAGTCGTGCCGGTCGATGTCGCGCTGGCGGTTCTCGGTGTAGCGCGAGACCGGCACCGGGAAGATGTCGTTGAAGCCGCGGGTCAGCTTGGCGCTGCGCCGGACGACCCGGTGCGGGAAGATGCCCGACAGCTTGCGCGGCAGCAGGTATTTCGGCACGCCGTAGTAATGGAACAGCGCCGCCTGGGCGCCCCAGCAGATGTTGAACGAGCTGTGCGCGTGCGTGCGCGCCCAATCGAAGATGTCGCACAGCTCCGGCCAGTATTTGACCTCCTCGAACTCGATCTCCTCGACCGGCGCGCCGGTGACGATCAGGCCGTCGAACCGCTCGTCGGCGACCTCGTTCCACGGCTGGTAGAAGGCGAGCATGTGCTCGGCCGGCGTGTTGGTCGGCGTGTAGGACGCGGTCGTCAGCAGGGTCATCTCGACCTGCAGCGGCGTCGCGCCGATCAGGCGGGAAAGCTGGGTTTCCGTCTTGATCTTCTCGGGCATCAGGTTGAGCAGCGCGATCCGCATCGGGCGGATGTCCTGACGGATGGCGGCGTTTTCGCGCATGATGACGACGCCTTCCTCCTCCAGCGTTTTCGCTGCGGGAAGGTCGTCCGGAATCTTGATGGGCATCGGCTTGTTTCCGTCTTGTCCCAGGGGTCCGAGAGAGCGGCGGATACTGCTCAATCCGCCCCGCCGGCGCAAGCGTTGCCCGGCGTCGACGAAATATGGGGTCGGTTCGGCCCAGGTCCAGCGCCGGTCCAGGTCCAGCCGGCGGGCCCCTCGATACGCCCCGGCCTATCGGCCCGGGCTACTCGGGATGAGGACTTCGATGGGCACCATCATTGGCCTCATCCCGAGTAGCTCGCAAAGCGAGCGTATCGAGGGACCCGGTGGCCGCCCCCGCCTGTCTTTACGCGGCAGGGCAATGCCGCCTACAAGGGCCCGCAACGAACGGGAGACATACGCACATGGCAGACAAGACGGTCGACCTGGCGGCGTTGCGGGCGGAGATCGACGCCGCCGACGACGCGATCCACGACGCGATCATGCGGCGCACGGCGACGGTGGCGCAGGTCGGCGCCACCAAGCGTGACGCCAACGCGGTCGTCCATCGCCCGGCCCGCGAGGCCCAGATCGTCCGCCGGCTGCTGGCCCGGCACGAGGGCGCCTTCCCGAAGGCCTCGATCGTGCGCATCTGGCGCGAGCTGATCGCCGCGTCGGTGTGCCAGCAGGGGCCGTTCCGGGTGACCGTCGCCGACGACGCGTCGGCGCAGGCGGCGCGCGAGCATTTCGGCACCGCGACGCCGGTGTCGCGCGTCCACGACCCGCTCGCCCCGGTGATCGACGGCGAGGCGGAGGCGGCGCTGCTGCCCTGGCCGGCCGCGGCGCAGATCGGCAGCTGGTGGCTGCGGCTTGCGGTCGCGCGTGAGCGGGGCGTCGAGGCGGGGGTGTTGTGGCGGCTGCCGTTCACCGGCGGCGCGCCGCGCTGGCTGGTCGTCGGCAAGGGCATCGCGGGCGATAGCGGCGACGACCGCACCCTGGTCGCGGCGGCCGGCGACGGGGCTGCGAAAGCATTGCAATCGGCGGATATTTCGGATACGCAGCGGCTCGCCCGGGCGAGCGCATTCGATCTGATCGAGGTACAGGGTTTCGTGTCCGCGGATGCGATTGCGGCCGCAGCGGGGGCTGACGCGCGATTGGTTTGGCTCGGCGCCTATCCCTCGCCGCTCGATCTGTGACGACATAACGGAGTGCGCACGATGACTGGTCCCGCACCGCGGCCCGGTATCCTGGATATTCAGATCTACCGGGGCGGCGACGCCAAGCTGCCCGGGTTCGACGACCCGATCTGCCTCGCCTCGAACGAGAGCGCGATCGGGCCGAGCCCCTACGCCATCGAGGCGTTCAAGTCGGTCGCCGGCCACCTGCACCGCTACGCTGACGGCGCCGCCACCGAGCTGCGCACGGCCCTGGCCGAGCTGCACGGCATCGACGCCGAGCGGATCGCCTGCGGCAACGGCTCCGACGAGCTGATCGGCCTGCTGACGAAGGCCTATGCGGGCCGCGAAGACGAGGTGCTGTTCAGCGAGCACGGCTTCGCCATGTACCCGATCGCGACCCTGGCCGCCGGGGCGCGGCCGGTGACCGCGAAGGACGCCGGCCTGACCGCGAGCGTCGACGGTTTCCTCGAGAAGCTGTCCGACCGCACCAAGATCGTCTTCCTGGCCAACCCGAACAATCCGACCGGCACCTACCTGCCGACCGGCGAGGTCGAGCGGCTGCACGCCGCGCTGCCGGAGAACGTGCTGCTCGTGCTCGACGCGGCCTACGCCGAATACGTCAGCCGCAACGACTACTCGGCCGGGATCGAGCTGGCGTCGACGGCGCCCAACGTGGTGATGACGCGCACCTTCTCGAAGATCTACGGCCTCGCCGGGCTGCGGGTCGGCTGGTGCTACGGCCCGACCGACATCATCGACGTGATCCACCGCACGCGCGGGCCGTTCAACATCAACTCCGGCGGCATCGCCGCGGCGACCGCGGCGGTCCGCGACGTCGCCCATCTCGACAAGGCGCGCACCCACAACGACGAGTGGCTGCCCTGGTTCCGGGACCAGGTCAACGCGCTCGGCCTGGAGGCGCTGCCCAGCATCGGCAACTTCGTGCTGGTCCGCTTCCCCAACGGCGACGGCCGCGACGCCAACGCGGCCAACGATTTCCTCAACAAGAAGGGGATCATCCCGCGCAAGGTCGCGGGCTACGGCCTGCCGGACTGCCTGCGGATCACCATCGGCCTGGAGCACGAGATGCGCGCGACCGTCGACGCCCTGCGCGAGTTCGTCGGGTAACCGACATGTTAGCCGAGCCGCACTTCAAGAAGGTCGCGTTCCTCGGCATCGGGCTGATCGGGTCGTCGCTGGCGCGGGTCATCCGCGAGCGGGGGCTGGCCGACGAAATCGTCGCCTACTCGCGCACCGACGGCACCCGCGAGCGGGCGGTCGACCTGGGCGTGGTCGACCGGGCCGAGGCGGATCCCGGCGACGCGGTCGAGGGCGCCGACCTGGTCGTCTTCGCGCTGCACCTGGGCGGCTACGCGCCGGTCGCCGAGGCGATCGCCGGCCGGCTCGCGCCGGGCGCGATCGTCACCGACGTCGGCTCGGCCAAGGCGGCGGCGGCCGAGGTGTTGAAGGCGCATCTGCCCGACACGGTCCACCTGGTCCCCGGCCACCCGGTCGCGGGCACCGAGTTCTCCGGTCCCGAGGCGGGCTTCGCCGAGCTGTTCGACAAGCGCTTCTGCATCCTGACCCCGGCCGCCGACGCCGACCCGCAGGCGGTCGAGACCGTGCGCGCGCTGTGGCGCGCGGCGGGCATGCAGGTCGAGCTGATGGACGCCCACCACCACGACATCGTGCTGGCGCTGACCTCGCACCTGCCTCACGTCATCGCCTACACCATCGTCGGTACCGCGACCGAGCTGGAGGAGGACCTCAAGTCCGAGGTCATCAAGTTCTCCGCCGGCGGCTTCCGCGACTTCACCCGCATCGCCGCGTCGGACCCCGAATTCTGGCGTGACGTGCTGCTGACCAACCGCGAGGCCGTGCTGGAGATGCTGACCCGCTTCACCGAGGACCTGACCGCGATGCGCAAGGCGCTGCGCCGCCACGACGGCGATGCGCTGCTCGACTGGTTCACGCGCACCCGCGAGGTCCGCCGCGGCATCATCGACGCCCACCAGCACGAGTGGGAGGACTCCAAGAAGCTCGACGGCTGACCGGAGCTCTCGCCGACATGCCGCCCGACGACCCACCGCCCTCGGGCTCCCGACAGGATACGCCGCGCGACGGTGTGCCAGACGGCACGTCCGCCCGCCGCGTCGCCGTCGCCGCCATCCCGGCGGTGTTCATCGGCCTGTGGAGCACCGGTTTCATCTTCGCCAAGCTCGGCATGCCGTCGACCGAGCCGGCGACCTTCCTGACCATGCGCTTCGCCATCGTGCTGGTGCTGATGCTGGGCATGGCGGTGGCCGTGCGGGCGCCGTGGCCCAGGGGCTGGCGGCCGGCGGCGCACTCCGTCGTCGTCGGCGTGCTGCTCCACGGCGGCTATCTCGGCGGCGTGTTCGCCGCGATCGCGGCCGGCGTGCCGGCGGGCGTCGCCGCCCTGGTCGTCGGCATCCAGCCGTTGCTGACCGCGACCCTGGTCGGCCCGGTGCTCGGCGAACGGGTTACACCCATGCAGTGGCTCGGACTCGTCCTCGGCCTCGCCGGGATTACCTTGGTGTTGTGGCAGAAGCTGTCCTTCGGCGAGGGCACGCCGGTCGGCTATCTCTATGCCGCTGGGGCCCTGGTCGGCATCACCGTGGCGACCCTGTATCAGAAAAGGTATGCGTCGAACGCACACCTCATCACGGGCGGGGTATTCCAGTATGGCGGGGCACTGCTCGTGGTGGCCCTCGCCGCGGCGGCTTTCGAGTCGTTCCGCGTCGTGCCGAGCTGGGACCTGGCGATCGCCCTCGTATGGCTGTCGATCGTCCTGTCGGTGGTGTCGATCTGGTTGCTGATGACGATGATCCGGCGCGGCGCCGCGGGCCGCGTCGCCAGTCTGTTCTACATGGTGCCGCCGCTGACCGCGCTGATCGCGTGGCCGGTGTTCGGCGAGACGTTGGGGATGCTGGCCTTGGCCGGCATGGCCTTGGCCGCGGCCGGGGTCGCGCTGGTCAACCGGTAGCGGGGGCGACGGCCCGCGCGCCACGAACGCGAGGGTCGATGAACGTACGCGACGACGAAATCGGGATCGAACGGCCGCCCGCCGGCGACGGGGGGCGCTGAGCCGTGCGCCGTCCCGCCCTCACCTCCGGCTGGGTCACCGCCATCATCGCGGCGTCGATCGCGGTGACGCCGATGTCGGTCGACATGCCGCTGCCGGCGCTGCCCCAGATCGCGCGCGCCTTCGCGACCACCGGCACCAACGCCCAGCTCGTCGTCAGCCTGTTCCTGATCGGCTTCGCCGCCGGGCAGATGGTCTATGGCCCGCTGTCGGACCGTTACGGCCGGCGGCCGGTGATGCTGGTCGCGCTGGGCGTGTTCCTGGCGGCCAGCGCGATCTGCATCTTCGCCGTGTCGATCGACATGCTGCTGGTCGGCCGCTTCCTGCAGGGCGCGGGGTCGGCGGGCGGCATGGTGCTGGCGCGGGCCTGCGTACGCGACATCCACGGCCCCAACATGGCGCGGGCGATGTCGATCGTGGTCACCTTCACCGGGCTGGCGCCGATCATGGCGCCGGCGGTCGGCGGCGCCATCCTCGCGGTGGCCGGCTGGCACGAGATCTTCATCGTGCTGGGCGTGGCGGCGGCGGCGATGTTCGTCGTGATCTGGCTGTTCCTCGACGAAACCAACCAGCACCGCCACCCCGAGGCGACCCAGATCAAGCCGATGCTGCGCACCTTCGGGCAGCTCATGTCGAACCGCGTCTTCCTCGGCTTCACCTTGATGATCGCCTGCATGTACGGGGCGATGTTCACCTTCATCTCGGCCTTCCCCTTCGTGCTGACCGATGCGCTCGGCATGAGCGGCGAGGCGGTCGGCCTCGCCTTCGGCGCGCTGATGTTCGGGCTGATCGTCGGCGCGATGCTGTCGACCCGGCTGTCGGTGCGCTACCGGCCGCTGACCGTGCTGGCGATCGGCTTCGCGGTCCTGCTGACGGCGGGGGGCACGCTCGCCGGGCTGGCCGCGGCCGGGGTCGTCACCCTGGCCGCCGTGATCGCGCCGCTCGGCCTGTTCATGCTCGGCATCGGGCTGACCTCGCCCAGCGCCTTCGCCGGCGCGCTGGCGCCGTTCGCGCGGACGGCGGGCTCGGCGTCGTCGCTGATCGGCCTGTTCCAGTGGCTCGGCGGCGCGGCGATGGGCGCCGTGGTGGTCGCGCTGCACGACGGCACGCCGCGGCCGATGGCCTATCAGATCCTGGCCTTGCTGGTCGTCTCGGTGCTGCTGATGATCGTCATGGTGCGCCCGGCGCTGACCCGCGAGGCCGAGGCGCGCATGGCCAGCAACGAGGCGGCCGGCAACGACGCGGCCGGCAACGACTCGGCCGGCCGGAACGCCGCCGACCGTGACCGCGGCGCTCCGGAACCCGCGCCCGAGCCCGCCGTCGCGCGCGCGCCGGCGCCTCAAGAGGGATGAGCGGGGCCCCGCCGCTGCGCGTGTTCGGCTACGGCTCGCTGATGTGGCGGCCGGGCTTCGAATTCGCGGCGCGCCAGCGCGCGGTCCTGCAGGGATACCATCGCGCCTTCTGCGTCCGCACGGTGCACCATCGCGGCACCCCCGACCGGCCCGGCCTGGTCCTCGGCCTGGCGCCCGGCGGCACCTGCAGCGGCGTGCTGTTCACGGTGGAGCCGGGCGACGCGGAGGCGGTGCGCGCCTACCTGCACGAGCGCGAGCTGCGCTGGTACCCGGTCTATCGCGAGGCGACGGTCACGGTCGAACCGGTCGGCGCCGGCGACGCCGACCCGGAACCGGCCGAGGCGCTGACCTTCCTGCCCGATCCCGATCATCCCGATTTCCGCGGCGACCTCGACGACGACGCCATCGTCGCGGTGATCCGCGACGCCCACGGCGTCAGCGGCGCCAACCGCGACTATCTGCGCGAAACGGTCGTCCACCTGGCCGAGCTGGGTATCCCGGAGCCGCGGCTGGTCCGGCTGCTGAAGCGGCTCGACCGCGAAGCCGGCCTCGTCTAACCGGCGCCGACCGCCATCCCCGTCAACGCCCCCCGGCGAGCCGGGCGAGGGCGTCGTCGACGTAGCGTTCCATCAGCGCCGGGGCCGACGCGCCGAACATGCGGATGCGCCCGGTATGCGCCAGCAGCAGGAGCCCGGCGGCGTGGGCGAAGGTGTCGACCATCAGCAGGTTGGCGTCGTCGGGCGCCGCGCCGAGCGCCTCGGCCGCCTCGGCGATCGGGCGCAGGGCCTCGGCGAGGGCGGCGTTGAGCGCCTCGTCCCGCTCCCGGCCCAGGCCCCGGGGCTTCATCCCGCCGCGGAACAGGTAGAAGCCGAGGTCGAGGTCGCGCGGGTTGGCGACGTAGAAGCCGAAGAAGGCCATCGCCGCGGCGCGCAGCCGCGCGGCCGGGGTGGCCGCGTCCGCCAGCTCCCGGTCGACCGCCGCGCCCAGCCGGGCGATCGAGGCTTCGAGCACGGCGGCGTAGATCGCCTCTTTCGAAGTCGAAGTGGAAGTAGAGCGCGGCGGGGGTGTAGCCGGCCTCGGCGGCGATCCTGCGCACCGTAGCGCCGTCGAGCCCCTCGGCCTCGAACACCGTGCGCGCGGCGTCGAGGATCATCTCCCGCTTGAGCGCGCTGACCGCCTGCCGCCGTCCGCTCCGTCGCTCCGCCGCCATGCCCGTTTCCGCCCCGCTCCGCCCTGATTCCGAGATCGATTCAATTCCTTTTCTAACATTGTTCAAAATTATGAACAAGCTTCAGGGAGGACGCCGCCATGCTGATGACCGCCGCGGACTATCGCGAGTCGCTGCGCCGCTATGCGCCGCGGGTGTTCGTCGATGGCGACGCGATCGAGAGCGTCGCGGACGAGCCGCGCCTGGCGCCGGGGGTCAACGCGATCGGCGTCACCTACGACTTCGCCCACGCGCCCGAGCACAAGGTCCTGATGACCGCGCGCCAGGCCACGTCGGGCCAGACCGTCAACCGCATGGCCCATGTCGACGAGAGCTCGACCGACCTGCTCTACAAGCTCGAGGCCGTCCGGCTGGTGTGCCGGGAATCGGGCTGCGCCCAGCGCTACCTGACCCACGACGGGCTGGTCGCCGCCTTCCAGGCGACCCGGCGGACCGACGACACCCACGGCACCGACTATCACGAGCGGCTGGTCGCCTACCTGCACCGGGTCCAGGACGAGGACCTGACCCTGGGCATCGCGATGACCGACGCCAAGGGCGACCGCTCGAAGCGGCCCGGTTTGCAGGCCAACCCGCGACACCTACGTCCACATCACCGAGCGGCGGCCCGACGGCATCGTCATCCGCGGCACCAAGGCGATCGTCACCGGCGCGCCCTACGTCCACGAATTCCTGGTCATGCCCTCGCGCACCCACACGGCGGACGACGCCGACTGCGCGGTGTGCTGCGCGGTGCCGGTCGACGCGCCGGGCGTGACCATCGTCGCGCGCCCCGCCGGCCGGCCGGGCGAGGCCGCCGCCAAGTTCTCGGCCAAGTACGGCCAGTCCACGGGGGTCGTCCTGTTCGACGACGTGTTCGTGCCCCACGAGCGGGTCTTCCTCGCCGGCGAGCACGAGGAGGGCGGCTATCTGACCACGACCTACGCCACCCACCACCGCCACACCTGCATCGGCGCCCGCGCCGGCTTCGGCGACCTGCTGATCGGCGCCGGCGCGCTGATGGTCGAGGCCAACGGGCTCGACCCGGACGCCCACGGCCACATCCGCGACGCCATGGTCGAGCTGATCACGATCACCGAGAGCTTCTTCGCCTGCGGCGTGGCGGCGTCGGTCTACTGCCAGAAGGACGCCAGCGGCGCGGCGATGCCCGACACGGTCTTCGCCAACATCGGCAAGCTGCTGCTTGGCGACCAAGATCTACGACATGCACCGGCTCGCCCACTACGTCTCGGGCGGGCTGATCGTCTCGCTGCCGGGGCCGGACGAGGACCACAACCCGGAAACCCAGGCGTCATTGTCGGCGGTGCTGGCGGGGCGGCCCGACATCCCCGCGGACGCCCGGCTCGCGGTCGCCCGGCTGGTCGAGGACCTGACCGCCTCCTACCAGGGCGGCTGGTACTCGGTCATCTCGCTCCACGGCGGCGGCTCGCCCGAGGCGATGAAGCGCGAGATCTGGCGCAACTACCCGGTGATGGACAAGGTCGACCACGTCGAGCGGCTGTTGGACCGCGGGATTTTGGCCGACGGCCGGCGGGTATCGAAGCAGCCGGGCCGCTGCTGCGCGACGGGGTGCGAAGTGCCGGAGCGGGGGGAGGCGGCGGAGTAGGGCGCCGTTCGCCCGCTCTCGACGCTTTCAAGGCCGTCATTCCCGCGCAGGCGGGAATCCAGCCTGTAGAAGCCGTGCCGTGTCGGCGGCATCCTGGATCCCCGCCTGCGCGGGGATGACGGTCCGGGCGCATGAAGAAAGGGCGGGTTTGAAACCCGCCCCTACGCAATCACGGGCAATGGCCGCACGGCTCTCACCCGCACTTCGAGTGCCCGCAGCTCGTGCAGATGTCGCAATCCTCCTGGCGGATCAGCGTGCGCTCGCCGCACTTGGGGCAGCCGCGCATCCGCACGCCCTCGGGGGCCGTGCCGGCGCCGGCCGCCACCGTCTCCGACCCGCCGACCACCTTGAGCTCGCGCAGGCCCTCGCGCGCCTCCTTGGGGTTGGGGATGAAGCCGATGTCGATCATGTGCTTCTCGATCACCCCGCCGATCGCGGCGAGCAGCGAGGGCACGTAGCGTCTTGCCCATCCACTGGCCGCCGCGCGGGTCGAACACCGCCTTCAGCTCGTCGACCACGAAGGAGACGTCGCCGCCGCGCCGGAACACCGCCGAGATCATCCGGGTCAGCGCCACCGTCCAGGCGTAGTGCTCCATGTTCTTGGAGTTGATGAACACCTCGAACGGGCGGCGGCGGCCGTCCTGCACGATGTCGTTGATGGTGATGTAGATGGCGTGGTCGCTCTCCGGCCAGCGCATCTTGTAGGTCTGGCCGGGCAGGCCCTCGGGCCGCGACAGCGGCTGGGTCATGTAGACGATGCCGCCGGCCTCGAGCGGGTCGCGCGGACTGGTCGTGGTCGCGTCGGCCATCGGCAGCGGCAGCTCCGGCTCGTCGGATCGGGCGCCGTCCTCCGCCGCGTCCTCGCGGAGCTCCAGCACCGCGCCGGTGACCTCGTTCGGGCGGTAGGTGGTGCAGCCCTTGCAGCCGAGGTCGTAGGCCTCTGGTAGACGGTCTTGAACGCCTCGAAGGCGATGTCCTCGGGCACGTTGATCGTCTTGGAGATCGAGCTGTCGATGTATTTCTGCACCGCCGCCTGCATCACGACATGGTCGCGCGGGCTCAGGTGCTGGGCGTCGACGAAATAGTCGGGCAGCGGCGCG
Organism: uncultured Alphaproteobacteria bacterium; assembly: GCA_963730305.1. Taxonomy (GTDB): domain Bacteria; phylum Pseudomonadota; class Alphaproteobacteria; order Bin65; family Bin65; genus CAMYMQ01. The sequence continues at coordinate 935,218 of CAVSRB010000003.1, read as the reverse complement.
CGTCTCGCCCTTCAGCCGCCGGAACAGGCGGTAGGCGTAGTCGGAGACCTCCTCCTCGCGCCGGCTGCCGTCGGGCATCAGCACGTTGCGGGTGTAGGAGAAGGCGAAGACCGGCTCGATCCCCGAGGAGACGTTGTCGGCGAACAGCGAGATCGTGCCGGTCGGCGCGATCGAGGTGAGCAGGGCGTTGCGCATGCCCTTCTCGCCGGATCGCCGCGCGCACGTCGTCGTCGAGCTCCTTGACCGCCGTCGCCGGCCAGATACTGGTCGGCGTCGAACAGCGGGAAGGCGCCCTTCTCGGCGGCGAGGTCGGCCGAGGCGAGATAGGCGGCGCGCTGGATCGCCTTCAGCCAGGTCTCGGCCAGCCGCACCGCCTCCTTGGAGCCGTAGCGCGCCCTGCACAGGATCAGCGCGTCGGCCAGGCCGGTGACGCCGAGGCCGATGCGGCGCTTGGCCTGGGCCTCCTCGTCCTGCTTGTCGAGCGGGAAGTCGGAGACGTCGATGACGTTGTCCATCATCCGCACGGCGGTGCGGGTCAGCGCGTCGAGCTCGGCCGGGTCGATGCCGGCGCCGTCCTCGAACGGGTCCCGGACCAGCCGGGCCAGGTTGATCGAGCCGAGCAGGCAGGCGCCGTAGGGCGGCAGCGGCTGCTCGCCGCAGGGATTGGTGGCGCGGATCTTCTCGCAGTAATACAGCGGTGTTCCGCTGGTTGATGCGGTCGATGAAGATCACGCCCGGCTCGGCGTAGGCGTAGGTCGCGCGCATGATCTTGTCCCACAGCCCGCGCGCCGAGACGCTGCGGAAGGTGGTGCCGTCGAACGTCAGCTCCCAGGGCGCGTCCTGCTTGACCGCCTCCATGAAGGCGTCGGTGACCAGGACCGAGAGGTTGAACATGCGCAGCCGCCCGGGCTCGCGCTTGGCCTCGATGAAGGCCTCGATGTCCGGGTGGTCGCAGGCGCAGGGTCGCCATCATCGCGCCGCGGCGGTGGCCGGCGCTCATGATCGTCCGGCACATCGCGTCCCACACGTCCATGAACGAGAGCGGGCCCGAGGCGTCGGCGCCGACGCCCTTGACCGGCGCGCCCTTGGGCCGGAGCGTCGAGAAGTCGTAGCCGATGCCGCCGCCCTGCTGCATGGTCAGCGCGGCTTCCTGCAGGTGGTCGAAGATGCCGCCCATGTCGTCCGGGATCGTGCCCATGACGAAGCAGTTGAACAGCGTCACCGACCGCTCGGTGCCGGCGCCGGCGAGGATGCGGCCGGCGGGCAGGAAGCGGAAGTCGGCCATCGCGTCGTAGAAGGTGTCGGCCCAGGCCGCGGGGTCCTGCTCCGGCGCGGCCAGCGCGGTCGCGACCCGGCGCCAGCTGTCCTCGATCGACTTGTCGACCGGCGCGCCGTCGGCCGCCTTGAGGCGGTATTTCATGTCCCAGATCTGCTGGGAGATGCTGGCCACGCGCGCCATCGCCGTCTCGCTCCGCTATCCTTTTTCAAACAGGGGTGCGATCCGCCCCACCGTCGCCCACGAGATGATTGCAGGGCCGTCGACGGGCGTCGATCACACGCCTTAACTTACCGCTCGATGCCGATTTTTTCAACGATTGTTCCCGATATGTTTCCAGAAAGGATGAACCGAACCATCCCGCCGGTGCCGCCGGTAACCTATTGAAAGATCGTTAAATTGGACTTATCCCCGGCTTCCACAGGGCGGCGGCGGGCCCATCCACGCAATCCACAGGCCGGCGCGATCGGTGGATAGCCGGGGGCCGGCGGGTCAGGCCGCTTCCGGCTCCTCGCCCGGCGGGACCTCGCCCACGACCTCCTGGCGCAGCCGCTCCGACGCGGTCTCGATCCGCTCCTCCAAGAGCGCCATGAAGGCCTGGCGGTCGAGGCCGGGGCGGATCGGGTCGAGGAATTCGAGGGTGATGACGCCCGGCCGCTTGACGAAGGCGCGCCGGCCCCAGAACAGTCCGGAATTGAGCGCGATCGGCACCACCGGCAGGTCGAGGTGGCCGTAGAGCGCGGCGACGCCGGAATGGTAGCGGCCCTTGCGGCCCGGCGCGATGCGGGTACCCTCCGGCATGATCATGATCGACCGGCCCGCGGCGATATGGTCGCGCGCCGCCTTGAGCATGGCGCGCATCGCGGCGCCGCGCGCCGCGCGGTCGATCGGCACCATGCCGACCTTGAGCAGGTACCAGCCGTAGATCGGGACGCGCAGGAGCTCCTTCTTGAGCACGGCGGCGAAGGGCGGGACGATCACCGGCATCGCGATCGTCTCCCACGCCGACTGATGCTTGAGCGCGTAGATCACCGTGCCGCCGGGCAGCCGCTCGCGACCGCGCACCTGGTATTGCAGGCCGACGAACATGCGCAGCATCCACAGCACGCCGCGCGCCCAGAAGCGCGAGTAGCCGTAGGCGACGCGGCGCGGGAAGGGCAGGGTGAACAGCGCGCCGACGCCGAGCGCCGTCGTCCACACCACCAGGCCGATCATGAACAGGGTCGAGCGGGCTATGACCACCGGGGGCGATCCCTCAGGATGTTGGGGGTGAAGGTGGCGAGCAGCAGCGTCGCCAGATACTTGTTGTACTCCCGGAACACCGTGGCGAAACCGGAGCCGGTTTGCCACCACAATCCGGGCCGGACGCCCTTGGGGAAGACGGGGTTGGGGATCACCACCACGTCGGGCAGGGCGTGCGACAGCTCGAACAGGCTACGCCGCATGTGATAGTTCGCGGTGACCAGCCGCAGCGAGTGCAGCCGCTGCGCGTTGGCCCACATCGCCGTCTCGATCGCGTTGCCGCGGGTGTGCTCGGCGCGGTAGCCGACCAGCACCCGCTTGCCCAGCGCCGGCGCGGCGTCGCCGAGCAGCCGCTTGACGTCGCGCCGGGTCAGGATCGGGTTGACGCCGGAGACGAACAGCACCGGCGCGAAGCCCTTCTTGAGCAGGCGCAGGCCTTCCTCCAGCCGCCCGCTGCCGCCGGTCAGCACGACGATGGCGTCGGTATGGGTCTTGGTGTCGGCGACCCGGCGCGGCATCGCGGCGGCGAACCACACCAGCCCGGCCGCCCACACGAAGAACAGGATCGAAAAGATCACGAGCGTCCAGCGCAGGCCGCGCCAGAGCAGCATCCGGGTCGTCGGCAGTGTCCGGGTGTCGGCCATAACGGCGCCATTTTACGTCAGTCGTCCCAGCGTGCGCAAAACCGTCAGCCGCGCGGTGTAGAGCGCCACCAGGCCGGCGACGATCGGCACCAGCGCGAACAGCGCCCACTGCCACAAAGAGAAGACCAGCCGGGGCGTGTGGATGATGTCGACCTGGGCGGCGAGGTGGGCGAGCGCGACCACGGTGAGGATCGCCAGCAGGACCCCGACCAGCGCGCCCTTGAGGCTCAACAGCACCGCCTGGCGCTCGAACTGGCGCGAGATGTAGCGGTCGTGCGCGCCGATCAGGTGCAGCACCTCGATCACCCGGTAATGGATGCGCAGGCCGGTCCGCGTCGTGAAGATCACCGTGACCACCGCGGCGAGCAGGATCATGCCGACCACCAGCAGGGTCACCAGCCAGATCGAGCGGGCGAAGCCGACCAGCTTGTCGAGCCACTTCTGGTGGTCCTCGACCGTGGTCCCGGGGGCGATACCGGCCAGCCGCTTGGACAGCGCGGCGAGGTCGACCGACGCGTCGTTGGCGACGCTGGCGTCGATCAGCGCGGGCAGGGGCAGGCCGGCGGTCTGGTCGACCGGTCCGAGCCACGGCCGGATCAGCGCGGCGACGTCGTCACGGCTGAGCAGCCGGACCCGCTGGATGCCCGGCGTCTTGCGCAGCTCGTCCGCGGCGCGGCGGGCCAGGGCGGTGGTCTCGTCGGCCGACTTGCCGAACGGCACCTGGATCGTCAGCGTGCCGCTGCCAGCGACCGACCACGACCGGATCACCTGGCTGAGCGTGATCGTGCCGGCGATCGCCAGCGCCGCCAGGTAGACCATGATCGCGATGATCCAGGGCAGCATGCGGCTGGCGGCGTCGCGTTCCAGCGGGATGTCGATCTGTCGCCGAAACATCGCCCGGGTCACGCCTTCTGCTTGGTGAGCTGGCCGTCCTCGAGCACCAGACGGGGGTAGGGGAAGCGCTCGACCAGGCGGTCGTTGTGGGTGGCGACCACGACCGTGGTGCCCATCCGGTTGAGCTCCTCGAACAGGAACAGCAGCCGCATGCCGATATTGTCGTCGACGTTGCCGGTCGGCTCGTCGGCGAGCAGCAGGTTGGGCTGGTTGATCACCGCGCGGGCGATGGCGATGCGCTGCTGCTCGCCGCCCGACAGGGTGTTCGGCCGCGCGTTGATGTGGTCGCCCAGCCCCACCCAGCGCAGCAGCTCGGCGACATGCTGACGCACCTTGGGCCCCTTGGCGCCGGCGACGCGCAGCGGCAGCGCGACGTTGTCGAGCGTCGACAGGTGGTCGAGCAGGCGGAAGTCCTGGAAGATCACGCCCATGTGGCGGCGCAGCACCGGCACCTCGTCGCGGCCGATGGTCGAGACGTCGCGGCCGAAGACGTGGACCAGGCCGCGCGACGGCCGGTTGGCGAGATACATCAGCCGCAACAGCGAGGTCTTGCCCGCGCCGCTCTCCCCGGTGAGGAAATAGAACGAGCCCGGCTCGAGCGCGACGTTGATGTCGCGCAGGATCTCCGGCCCGGTGCCGTAGCGCATCCCGACGTTGTCGAACCGGACGATCGGGTCGTCGTCATCCATCATCGGCCAAGGACACGGTAAATCACGGGGTTGATCTGGGGCGGCTGGTGGAAATGTCTGTGAATAACTCTTTACCAGAGGGCACGTATTGTTTCGAGATTACTCAAAAGCGGCGCTTCACATTTGCCTTTTTCGCATATTTTCATCATAAGCTTTAGAAACTTTTGGCCGGCAGGCGCCGGATCGGCCATCCGGCGGCGGCCCTCCACAGACGCCGAGCGCGATGATTCTCAACTGCCCCAAATGTTCCACGCGATTCCTCGTCGACCCGGTTGCGCTTGGCGAGAAGGGGCGGTCGGTGCGCTGTGGCGCCTGCGGCCATTCCTGGTTCCAGGAGCCGCCCGCCGATACCGCCTACGAGCCGCCGCCGCTGACCCTGGACGACGAGATCACCACGCCGCTCGACCGCGACACCGCGCGCCGGCCGCGCGGGCGGCTATGGTCTCGGCTCGCCGCCTGGTTCCTGTTCATCTTCGTGATCGCGCTGATCATCGGCGGCGGCTACCGCTACCGGCAGGACGTGGTCCGGCGCTGGCCACCGGCCGAGCGGCTCTACAGCGCGCTGGGTATCTCGGTCCAGCCGGCGCAGCAGAAGCAGCCCGCGCCGGTGGTCAAGAAGGCGGCGCTGGTCGTTCCCGATACGTCGATCAAGATCGAACGCGAGGCGCGCGACGGCACGCCGATCCTGGTCATCTCCGGCGAGATCCGCAACCAGTCGGACCGGTCCCAGCCGGTCGGCCAGATGCGCATTACCCTGACCGACGGCAACGACAAGGCGCTCAAGAGCTGGCTGTTCGCGCCCGAGGCCCGGACGCTGGAGCCGGGAGCGAGCATGACCTTCCGCAGCAGCGTGGAGAACCCGCCCGCGGAGGCCAAGAAGGTCCGCTTCGACTTCGTCGCCGACAACTGACGCCGCGCCCGCCGGGTGCGGAAGCCGCCCGGCGCCGACCGAAAGGCCGGTCATGCAACAGCAGCTCTCCGTCATCACCCTCGGCATTGCCGACCTGCCGCGCTCGCGCCGGTTCTACGTCGACGGCTTCGGCTGGACGCCGGTGTTCGAGAACGATGAGATCGTCTTCTACCAGATGAATGGCTTCGTGCTGGGGACGTGGCTCAAGGGCGCGCTCGAGGCCGACAGCGGCCGTTCCGGCCTGGCGTCGCCCGGCGCCTTCGCGCTGGCCCACAACGTCGCCACGCGCGACGCGGTCGAGCCCGCGATCGCGCGGCTGACGGCCCACGGCGGCGCGCTGCTGAAGGCGGCGGTCGAGCCACCCCATGGCGGCTTCGCCGGCTACGTCGCCGATCCCGACGGCCACGCCTGGGAGATCGCCTGGAACCCGGCCTGGCCGATCAGCCCGGAGGGCTACGTCAGCTTCGAGGGCTGAGGCCGGGACCGGGACCGGTGCGGCGCGCTAGAAGCGCCGCAGCAGCCGGTCGATGTACTGGCGCTCGTATTTGGGCCGATTGGTCTGGCCCGAACGCCGGCGCAGCTCTTCCAGGATCTCGCGCGCCTTCTTGCGCTCGGCCTCGGTCGGCACCTTGACGTCCTCGGTGTCGAGCGGGCCCATGCCGTCGAGGCGGCGGCCCAGCGGGTCGCGGTCCTGGCCGAAGCGCTGCTGGCCCGACCGGTTGGCGAAGCGGCCGGGGCCGATGCCGAGGCCGAAGCGCCGGGCGAGCTGGCGCATCGCCTGTTGGCTGCCGCGCTGGAGCTCGCGCAGGGCACGTCCCTGGGGGCGGACGCTCCGGCCCGGGTTGCCGCGCTTCAACTGGCCTTGGGAGCGGCGCATCTGCTGTTCGGCGTTGCCGAAATTCTTCGGCACCTTGCCGGTCATCTCGCCCAGCTTGCGCATCATCTCGCCGAGCTTGCGGCGCAGCGCGCGCTGCTCCTGCTCGGCCTTCTGGTCGGCCTTGGGATCGCGCGGCTGCCCCTCGCGCCGCTGCTGGCCGCGCCGGAAGCTCTCGTCCATCAGCTTCTGCTGGCGCTGGATGAGGTCGCCGAGCTGGCGCATCATCTTCATCGCCGGATGGTTCGGGTCGAGCTGGCGCTGGTTGGGCTGGGCGAAGCGCAGGTTCTGCATCTGGCGCTGCAGCTCGGACAGCATCCGCTTCAAGGCCTCCTTGCGGCCCTGGTTCAGCATGTCCTGCATGCGCTGCATCATCCGCTGCATGTCCTGCGGCGTGTAGGCCTGGGCGTTGGGATCCATCGGCCGCCGGGCGTATTTCTCCGGGTTGCGCGCCATGTCGCGCCGCAACGCCTCCATGTACTTCTTCATCGCCTCGCGCAGCTGGTCGAGCAGCTTCTGGACCTCGGGATCCTTGACGTTCTTGCGCGACAGCATCTCCATCAGCTTCTTCCGGAGCTCGGCCAGCCGCTTCTCCTCCTGGCGGGTGACGCCTTCTTCGACCCTGAGAGCGGTCTCCCACATGATCGGGTCGACCTGGCGGATCGCCTTGTAGGTGTCGGCGCGAAGCTGGGCGTCGCTGCGGCCGTCATGGTCGGTGCCCAGGATCAGGCGGCCCTGGATCGCGCGCAGCGCCAGGTGGACGATGAAATCGCCGCCGTAGCTCTGCGGCTGCGACGCGATCACGCCCAGCAGGCGCACCACGCGGTCGACGTAGGCCGGGTCCTCGGCCAGCATCCGGCGCAGCCGGATGATGTGGCGCGCGACCGGGTGATGGAAGGCCCGCTCGGGCAGGGTCATCGTCATGACCTTGCTGCGACCGCGCTGGCCCTGGTCGTCGGTCACCTCCAGCACCACGGCGACGTCGAGCCCGGCCCAGCGGTGGCCGGACAGGTCGTGGAAGCTGCTGCCCTTGGCGGTCTTGGCGCCGCCGGCCGGGATCTTGAGGTCGATCACGTCGGTGTCGCCGGCGCGGGCGATGTAGGCGCGGATCTTGGCGATGCGGTAGTCGTCCTTGGCTTCGTAATCGAGCCGGATCGACGCCCGGGCGGTGACGCCCGGCTTCTTGGTGAATTTGATCGTCGGCGGCTTGTCCGCGATGATCCGCACCGGCCAGTCGACGATGTCGCGGCCGCGCTGGGTGACGACCAGCCGGCCCGGGAACTTGGCCAGCACCTCGCCCTGGTAGCTGGCCCGGCCGAGCCGGTCGAGCATGATGTCCTGCTTGCCGAAGACCAGGTGCGGCCGGCCGCGGCCGCCGTGGACCTGGATCATGATCCGCGAGCCGTCGGGCACCGCCACCGGCTTGGAGCCGTTGTCGCCCGTGATCATGCGCGGCGGCAGGCCGGTATATTCGGGCGGCGTCAGCCACGCCTCGATGGTCAGCGGCACGCTCGTGGTCGGCTCGAAGGCGGGCATGAACACCCGGGTCAGTCGGCCGCCGGCGTCGCTCCAGCCGCCGGTCGCGAGTGCGATCACCAGCAGGACCAGCACCGCGCCGCGCAGCGCCCACGGGTCGCGCCGTGCGACCGGCGGCGCGGGCGCGCCGACGCGCAGGTCCTTGGCGCGCTCGCGGATGCGCCGTTGGTGCGCCTGCCACAGCGCCTCGGCGGCGGGGTCGCCGCTGCCGACGGCGATCGTGTCCTCGGCGGTGGCGAGCGGGCGGTGGTCGAGGCCGCTCGAGATCTCCAGCCGGCGGCGCGCCTCCTCGCGGCCGGGCAGGTGCAGGCCGCGGAAGGTCCACGCCAGCGCGGCCAGCGCGGCGACGCCGAAGCCGGCGAGGATGGCGGTGTGGATCCACCCGGCCAGGTCGGGCAGGACGTCGAACAGGGCGACGGCGACGAACAGGCCGACCAGCGCGGCCAGCGCCCACAGCCGCGGCCATAGCCGCTCCCAGACCAGCGCGCACCAGGACAGGGCCAGGCGTCCGCGGTAGCGGGGGATGCGCGGGGTCGGGGCGCCTTTCGGGGCGCCCTTGGGGTCGTCGGTGGAGACGGTCTGGCTGTTGGGCCGGTAGGCGGATTTCGTCATGCCGCACCTCGCGCGACCCGGACCGGGGGCTCGTCGAGCCAGTCCGGGATCGTGTCCATACCGATCATATCATCGAAACTAGGCCGTGCGCGGACGACGGCAAAGCGGTCGCCCGAAACCATCACCTCCGGCACCAGCAGCCGGCTGTTGTATTCCGACGCCATCACGGCGCCGTAGGCGCCGGCGGAGCCGAACGCGATCAGGTCGCCGGACGCCACGGGCGGCAGCGCCCGGGCGGTCGCGAAGGTGTCGCCGGTCTCGCAGATCGGGCCGACCACGTCGGCCTCGGCGGTCGTCGCGTCGGCCGGCTCGCGGCCGGTCACGATCGCGTGATAGGCGCCGTACATGGCCGGTCGCTTCAGGTCGTTCATGCCGGCGTCGACCACCACGATCGGCCGCTCGCCGCCCTGCTTGACGAACAGCACGGTGCTGGCCAGCAGGCCGGCGTTGCCGACCAGGGCGCGGCCCGGCTCGAACACGAGGTCGCAGCCCAGCTCGCCCACCGTCTCCGCGACGATGGCGGCGTATTCGGTGAACTGCGGCGGCGCCTCGTCGCGATAGATGATGCCGACCCCGCCGCCGAGGTCGAGGCTGGTCACGGTGAAGCCGGCCGCGCGCAGCGCGCGCACCGCGTCGGCGACCCGCGCGAAGGCGGCGCGGTAGGGCTCGAGCGACAGCAGCTGTGAGCCGATATGGACGGCGACGCCGGCGGCCTCGACGCCCGGCAGGGCCGCGGCTTCGGCGAAGACCGCCTCCAGCCGCGCGATGTCGATGCCGAACTTGTCCTGCTTGCGCCCGGTCGAGATCTTGTGGTGCGTCGCCGCGTCGACGTCGGGATTGACCCGGATCGCCACCCGCGCGGTGACCCCGCGGGCCGCGGCGATCTCGCTCAGCAGCCGCAGCTCGGGCTCGGATTCGACGTTGATCTGGGCGATCCCGGCATCGAGGGCGAAGTCGATCTCGGCGGCCGTCTTGCCCACGCCGGAAAACACGATCCGCTCCGGCGGCACGCCAGCCGCCAGCGCCCGGCGCAACTCGCCCTCGGACACGACATCGGCGCCGGCGCCTTCTTGAGCAAAGGTGCGAATCACGGCCTGGTTCGAATTTGCCTTCAATGCGAAGCAGATAGTCGCCGGCAATTTTGTCAAAGCAGAGGCAAAGGATCGGTAGGCGCGGCGCAGCGCAGCCTCGGAATAGCAGTAGAACGGGGTGCCGACCTCGGCCGCGATGCGGGCGAGCGGCACCGCCTCGGCGAACAGCTCGCCGCCGCGGTAGGTGAACTCGGGCGCGGGCAGCGGCTGCGTCATCTCTCCAGGCCCTGTGTCGCTATCTGGTGTCCCCCGAACGCCGGTCGGACGGTCGTGCCGCGCGCGTCAGACCGGGTCCGGGCCCGGCTTGACCAGGAACCGCTCCGGCGTCGGCTTCGCGCCCTTGGGATAGCCCGCCGGATAATTGTCATGGACCCCGGCAGGAAGCCGCGGCACCGCCTTGCGGCCGCACGACGACACCGTCGCCGCCGCCAGGGCCACCAGGATCCAAACCGTCGCGCGCTTCATAAATACCGCTCCCGGGCGGCGGTCACCGCCGCCCTGACGTTCTCCGGCGCCGTTCCGCCATACGAGTTCCGACTCTGCACAGAATATGGCACGCGGAGGACGTCGAAAACAGCCTCCGTGATGTCCGGCTCGACGCTCCGCATATAGTCCAGCGGCAGGTCGGCGAGGTCGCAGCCGCGCTTCTCCGCCTCGGCGACCAGGGCGCCGGTGATGTGGTGGGCGCGGCGGAAGGGCAGGCCGAGCGCCCGCACCAGCCAGTCGGCGAGGTCGGTGGCGGTGGCGAAGCCGGCCGAGGCGGCGGCCAGCATACGGTCGCGGTCGATGGTCATCTCGCCGACCATGCCGGCCATCGCGGCGACGCACAGCTCCAGGCTGTCGGCGGCGTCGAACACCGGCTCCTTGTCCTCCTGCATGTCCTTGGAATAGGCCAGCGGCAGGCCCTTGAGCACGACGGCGAGGCCGGTCAGCGCGCCGACGATGCGCCCGGTCTTGGCGCGGACCAGCTCGGCGGCGTCGGGGTTGCGCTTCTGCGGCATGATCGAGCTGCCGGTCGAGAAGGCGTCCGACAGCCGCACGAAGCCGAACGGCGCGCTCGACCAGATCACGATCTCTTCGGCCAGGCGCGACAGGTGGGTCGCCGCGATCGCGGCGGCGGCGAGGAATTCCAGCGCGAAGTCGCGCGCCGAGACGGCGTCGAGCGAATTGGCCAGCGGCCGGTCGAAGCCGAGCGCCGCGGCGGTGGCGTGCCGGTCGATCGGGAAGGAGGTGCCGGCCAGCGCCGCGGCGCCGAGCGGCGATTCGTTGACCCGCCGGCGCGCGTCGGCCAGCCGGCCGCGGTCGCGCCCGACCATCTCGACATAGGCCAGCATGTGGTGGCCGAAGGTCACCGGCTGGGCGGTCTGCAGATGGGTGAAGCCGGGCATGATGGCGTCGACACTGGCTTCCGCCTGGTCGAGCATCACCGATTGCAACGCCCGCATCGCCGTATCGAGCCGGTCGATCGCCGCGCGCACCCACAGCCGCAGGTCGGTCGCGACCTGGTCGTTGCGCGACCGCGCGGTGTGCAGCCGGCCGGCCGGCTCGCCGATCAGCTCGGCCAGCCGCGCCTCGATGTTCATGTGGATGTCCTCGAGCGCGGTCTTGAACTCGAACCGGCCGCTCTCGATTTCTTGAAGAATATCCGCTAGGCCCTTCTGGATCGCCGTCTCATCTTCGGGGCTGATGATGCCCTGGGCGGCGAGCATGGCGGCGTGGGCGCGCGATCCCTCGATGTCGCACGCGAACAGGCGCCGGTCGAAACCGATCGACGCGTTGATCGCCTCCATCAGGGCGTCGGGGCCGGCCGCGAAGCGGCCGCCCCACAAGGCGTTCACATCCTTGGTCTTCTTTGACTCGGACATCGACAGGATCCAGGCCGAATGACACAGATCACGAAGCAACCGCGCAAAGGTCCCGCAATGCACGCGCTTCGAAAGCAAGTATTGCTCGGGTTTCTAGTGGCTTTGGCCCTGATGGTCCACGCTTTCCCGGTCCGGGCCGACGACCCGCCGCCGTTCGCCGGGACGGTCGGCCCCTACGTGCTGGTCGAGCCGGAGAAGCCGGTGCCGCTGCAGGGGGTCACGGGCCCCGACGGCAAGCCGCTCGACCGCGCCGCCCTCAAGGGCAAGGTGCTGCTGATCAACTTCTGGGCGACCTGGTGCGGGCCGTGCGTCGTCGAGATGCCGACCCTCGACAAGCTCCAGGGCGCGCTCGGCGGCGACAAGTTCCAGGTCGTCCCCATCGCGCTCGACCGCCACGGCATCAAGACGGTGCGCCCGTTCTGGCAGGAGCACGGCTTCAAGAACCTCCACATCGCGCTCGACCCGAAGTGGCACAGCGCCCGCAAGCTCGGCGTCGACAGCCTGCCGCAGAGCTTCATCGTCGACCGCCGCGGCATGGTGGTCGGCTACCTGGTCGGCCCGGCCGACTGGGATTCCAAGGGTGCCAGGGCGCTGATCCGCCACTACATCGACAAGAAATACAAATAGCGGGCCGCGCTCTGCGTCGTCGGCGCATCGCGCGGATTCCCCTCTCGCGCAAATGCCTCTAGGGTCGCCGGTCATGGCCCTCTACGACCTCGGCAGTGCCCTGATGCGCCTGCTGCCGCCGGAGACCGCGCACCGCGCCACGATCCGGGCGCTGCGCCTGATGTCCGCGCGCCAGCCGCCGGCCGACGACCCGATCCTCGCGGTCGACGCCTTCGGCCACAGCTTCGCCAACCCGGTCGGCCTCGCCGCCGGCTTCGACAAGGACGCCGAGACGCCGCGCCAGATGCTCGGCTTCGGCTTCGGTTTCGTCGAGGTCGGCTCGATCACGCCCCGGCCCCAGCCCGGCAACCCGCGCCCGCGCGTGTTCCGCCTGGAGCGGGACCGCGCGGTGATCAACCGCTACGGCTTCAATTCGAAGGGGCTCGACCACGCCGCCCGCGCGCTCGAACGGGCGTACGCCGTTCCGCTGCCCGGTCCGGTCGGGGTCAACCTCGGCAGGAACAAGGAGAGCGCGGACGCCGCCGCCGACTATGCCGAGGGCGCGGCGCGGCTGGCGCCGCTCGCCGACTATCTCGTGGTCAACGTCTCGTCGCCCAACACGCCGGGCCTGCGCGCGCTGCAGGGGCCGGAGCCGCTGCGCGACCTGCTCGCCGCCGTGCGCGCCGTGCTGCCCGCCGATCCGCCGCCGCTGCTGCTCAAGGTCGCGCCCGACCTGACCGACCAGGACAAGGCCGACATCGCCGCCGTCGTCCGCGACGCCCCGGTCGACGGCCTGATCGTCAGCAACACCACGATCGGCCGGCCCGACGGGCTGAAGAGCCGCCACCGCGACGAGACGGGGGGCCTGAGCGGCGCGCCGCTCAAGCCGCTCGCCCAGTCGGTGCTGGCCGACTTCCACCGGCTGACCGAGGGCCGGCTGCCGCTGATCGGGGTCGGCGGCATCGCCTCGGGCGCCGACGCCTATGCCCGGATCCGCGCCGGCGCGACCCTGGTCCAGCTCTACACCGCGCTGATCTACGACGGCATCGGCCTGGTCGCGCGGGTCAAGACCGAGCTGGCCGCGCTGTTGCGCCGCGACGGCTTCGGCTCGGTCGCCGAGGCGGTCGGCGCCGACCACGCCGCACCGGGGCCCTGACGCGCGGGCTTTGCAGCCGCGCCGTGCCGTGGCACAAGGGCGCCTCGCGCTGCAGCCTCCAACCGACACCCGTACCCCGCATGACCTCCGAGCCTTCCATCGTCGCCGGCCTGACCGACGTCGCCGACCGCTACGACGCCTTCATCCTCGACCTGTGGGGGACGATCCATGACGGCGTCCGGCCGTTCCCGGGTGCGATCGACTGCCTCTACGCGCTGCGGGCCGCGGGCAAGCAGATGCTGATCCTGTCCAACGCCCCGCGCCGCATCCCGGCGGTGGTCGAGCGCCTGGACGCGGTCGGCATCCCGCGCGACGCCTACGACGCGGTGCTGTCGTCGGGCGAGGCGGCCTGGCTGGCGCTGTACGAGCGCACCGATCCCTGGCACGCCGAGCTCGGCCGGCGCTGCTTCGTGATCGGCGAGGCGGGCGACGAATCGGTGCTCCAGGACCAGGACCTGACCGAGGTCGGCGCGATCGACGACGCCGACTTCGTGATCGCGGTCGGCGTCTTCAACCGTGGCGACACGCTCGACGCCTACGAAGAGCTGCTCGCCGGCATGCGCGCGCGCGACCTCAAGATGATCTGCGCCAACCCGGACCTCGAGGTGATGCGCGGCGAGAAATACGAGCTGTGCGCCGGTGCGCTGGCGGCGCGCTACGAAGCGCTGGGCGGCGAGGTCCACTATCACGGCAAGCCGCACCCGCCGATCTATACGCTCAGCTTCGCCCGGCTCGGCCTGCACGGGCCGGACGCGGGTGCTCGCGGTCGGCGATTCGCTGCGCACCGACGTCGCCGGCGCCGCGACCGTCGGCATGGATTCGCTGTTCATCGCCAGCGGCCTGATGGCGCGCGAGCTCGGCCACGAGCCCTTCGCCGCGCCCGACCCGGCGGCGCTCGGCCGCCTGTTCGCGCGCCACGGCGTGTCCCCGACCTATACCGCCACCGCCTTTCGGTGGTAGCCTCCGCCGGTCTCCGCAAAGGGCAGGCATGGCATGACGACAGGCACGGGAATGGCGACGATCGCGATCGCGGGCGGACTGCTCGGGCTGATCTACGTCTACCTGTCGCTGCGCGTGTCGCGGCTGCGCATCATGCACCAGATCGGCATCGGCCACGGCGGCGTGCACGAGCTCGAGCAGGCGATCCGCACCCACGGCAACTTCATGGAATACGTGCCGCTGGCGCTGATCCTGCTGATCGCGGCCCAGGCGCTGTCCGCGAGCATCTGGCTGATCCTGGTCGGCTCGGCCGCGCTGGTGGTCGGCCGCGTCCTCCATGCGGTCGGCCTGTCGCGCACCGGCGGGCGCACCAGCGCGCGGTCGATCGGCATCGTGCTGACCTATGGCGTGATCGCCCTGATGGCGCTGACCTGCATCGCCTACGGCCTGCTCCGGCTGCAGCTGGTGTTCCAGGGTTAGGCGGGGGTCGGACCGGTCCGTCATCCATCCTTCGAGGCCGCCTTCGGCGGCACCTCAGGATGAGCCTGAGCGTTAGGCCAGTGAGATTTGGGATGTCGATGCGCCAGCTCATCCTGAGGTGCCCGCGTCAGCGGGCGTCTCGAAGGATGGGATGACGGTTCCCCGCCGCCGTCACAGCGCCGCGCTCGGCCGCGCCGAGACCGCGTCGTGCCAGCGCCGGGCGTTGGCCGCATCCGCCGGCAGCTCGATCTTGATCCACTTGGCGAAGTCGATGACGACCAGGGCGGTGATGTCGGCGATCGAGAAGAAGTCGCCGGCGACGAACGGCTTGTCGCCGACCATCGCGTCGAACCGCTCGACGAAGCGCTGGGCGCGCATGCGCCCGCGCTCGCCAAGCTCGGGGATCTGCTCGTACGAATCCGGGCCGGTGGTCGCCCGGCCGGCCATGCCCTTGGCGGTGTTGCGCAGGCATTCGCCGACCGCGGTGAAGCCGTCCCGCTCGATGTACCATTCGGCGTCGGTGACGACGCCCTTCTCGGCCGGGGTGCGCCCGATCAGCGGCGGGTCGGGATAGGCGGCTTCGAGATAGTGGAAGATGCCGGTCGAGCTGAGGATGCGGGTGCCGTCGTCGAGCTCCAGCACGGGCACGGTCAGGTTGGGGTTGATCGCGGCGAATTCGGGCGTGAGCTGTTCCTGCTCGCGCAGGTTGACCTCGACACGTTCGATCTTGTCCAGGAGGCCCTTTTCGGCCAGCGCGATACGCGCCCGGCGCGGGCTCGGCGCCGTCCCGCAATCATAGAATTTCATCGCTCGTACCGCTTGTGCTAACGTTTCCGTCCCGTGACAAGGTGTCAGGAAATCGAGATGCGGTCGAGTTCGCGGCGTTCGCCGCGGCCGGCGTGGGGCAGACGACCGGACCGCCGCTCCGTTTCCTGGTGGTGCACATCAACCGGGATGACCGACGAGGAGGGACATTGCCGAGACGCTTCTTCGACGAGATGACGACCGACGAGGGCGAGGTCCGCGCCGCCTATCGGGGCTTCGCCAAGGTGCTGGAGGAGACGCCGATCCAGCATCTGCAGACCAAGCAGCAGGAAGCCGACGCCTTCTTCCGCCGCATGGGCATCACCTTCCTCGTCTACGGCGAGGGCGGCGGCGACGAGCGGCTGATCCCCTTCGACCTGGTGCCGCGCATCCTCGGGCCCGAGGAATGGTCCGTGCTGGAGCGCGGCTGCATCCAGCGGGTCACCGCGCTCAACATGTTCCTGCACGACGTCTACCACGACCAGGAGATCCTCAAGGCCGGCGTGGTGCCCCAGGAACTGGTCATCAACAACGAGGCCTACCGGCCCGAGGCGCACGGCCTCGACCTGCCCGAGCAGGTCTACGCCCACATCGCCGGCATCGACCTGGTGCGCATCGGCGAGAAGGAGTTCTACGTCCTCGAGGACAACCTGCGGACGCCGTCGGGCGTCTCCTACCTGCTCGAGAACCGCGAGATCATGATGCGGCTGTTCCCGGACATGTTCATCCGGCACCGCATCGCCCCGGTCGGCAACTACGCCGAGCGGCTGCTGCAGAACCTGCGCGCCGTGGCGCCCGAGGACGTCGCCGAGCCGACCGTCGCGGTGATGACGCCGGGCCGCTTCAACAGCGCCTATTTCGAGCACGTCTTCCTGGCCGAGGAGATGGGCGTGGAACTGGTCGAGGGCTCCGACCTCTATGTCGACAAGGGCTCGGTGTTCATGCGCACGACCGAGGGGCCGCGCCGGGTCCACGTCATCTACCGCCGGGTCGACGACGACTTCCTCGACCCGCTCGCCTTCCGCGCCGATTCGATGCTGGGCGTGCCCGGCCTGCTGTCGGTGGTCCGCGCCGGGCGCGTGACCCTGGCCAACGCGATCGGCACCGGCGTCGCCGACGACAAGGCGACCTATACCTACGTGCCCGACATCATCCGCTTCTACCTCGACGAGGAGCCGATCCTGTCCAACGTGCCGACCTATCGGCTGCGCGACGAGCAGGACCGACAGTATGTTCTGGACAACATGAAGGATCTGGTCATCAAGGAGGTCCACGGCTCGGGCGGTTACGGCATGCTGATCGGACCGGCATCGACCGAGGCCGAGCGCGAGGCCTATCGCGCGCGGGTGCTGGCCGACCCGGAGCTGTTCATCGCCCAGCCGACCCTGGCGCTGAGCACCTGCCCGACCATGGTCGAGAACGGCATCGCGCCGCGCCACGTCGACCTGCGCCCGTTCGTGCTGTCGGGCGAGAGCGTCAGCGTGGTGCCCGGCGGGCTGACCCGGGTGGCCCTGCGCGAGGGCTCGCTGGTGGTCAATTCCTCGCAGGGGGGCGGCACCAAGGATACCTGGGTGCTGGAACGCTATGACTGACGCCCGGCTTCACGAGACCGGCACGACGCCATGCTGAGCCGCACCGCCGAGAACCTCTACTGGATGTCCCGCTACGTCGAGCGGGCCGAGAACGCCGCGCGCACGCTCGACGTCAGCTACCGGATGTCGCGCCTGCCCTCGGTCGCCGGCATCCAGGAGCTGCACTGGCTGCCGTCGGTCGAGATCGGCCCCGATCCCGACTATTTCCACGAGCACTACGACGAGGCGAGCGAGAGCAACGTCATCGACTACATGGTGCTCGACCGCGACAACCCGTCGAGCATCCTGACCTGCGTCGGCGCCGCCCGGGAGAACGCCCGGGCCGAGCGCAACGCGATCTCGACCGAGATGTGGGAGAGCCTCAACTCGACCTGGCTCGAGATCCGCGACCTCGACAGGACCAAGCTGGAGGACTGGGGCCACCGCGCCTTCTTCGACTGGATCAAGGAGCGCTCGCACCTGTTCCGCGGCGTCACCTACGGCACGATGCTGCGCGACGAGGCGTTCCACTTCAACCGGCTCGGCGTGTTCATCGAGCGCGCCGACAACACCGCGCGCATCCTCGACGTGAAGTATCACGTGCTGCTGCCCAAGGGCGAAAGCGTCGGCGGCGCGATCGACTACTACCAGTGGGGCGCGCTGTTGCGCTCGGTCAGCGCCTTCCGCTCCTACCGGGCGGTCTACCGCGACACCATCCAGCCGTGGAAGGTTGCCGAATTGCTGACCCTGCGGCCCGACATGCCGCGTTCGCTACGCGCCTGCTTCGACGAGGTGCTGGCGACCTTCGAGGCGATCGACAGCGAGCGGCCGCTGGAATGCCACCGCATCGCCACCGAGATCCAGGCTGGATTGCGTTTCGGCGACATTGCCCGGATATTCCGCGACGGCCTCCACGAGTTTCTCGACACCTTCATCGAGCGGAACAACGAGCTGGGCATGCAGATACACCGCGACTTCATGATGGCCCGGCCGGTGGAGTAGGCGCCCGCATGCGAATCTCGATTCGGCACTCCACCACCTACGCCTATTCCGAACCTCTCGCTCGCGTCATCCAGTACCTTCGCCTCACCCCCCGCGCCTCGGCGCGGCAGCACGTGCGGGTCTGGCAGGTCGAGGCGCCGGGCAGCGTGTCGGCGTGGACCGACCACCATCGCAACCCGTGCCACACCGTGGTCATCCGCGAGCCGCTGACCGAGGTGACGATCACCTGTTCGGGCCAGGTCGAGACGGTCGACACCGGCGGCGTCGTGCCGCAGACGCCGAGCGACCTGCCGATCGCGCTCTACCTGCGCCAGACCCTGTTCACCCGGACCGACGCCCAGCTCGCCGAGTTCGCCGACCGGCACGCCGCGGGCATCGCCAAGGACCCGCTCCAGGGCCTCCACGACCTGATGGCCGGCATCCGCGCGGCGGTCCGCTACCAGGAGCAGGGCACCCACGTCCACACCACCGCGGCGCAAGCCTTCGCCGAGGGGATCGGCGTGTGCCAGGACCATGCCCACATCTTCATCGCCTGCTGCCGGCGGCTCGGCATCCCGGCCCGCTACATCGGCGGCTATCTGGCGACCAGCGACGGCACCGAGACCCACGCCGCCGGCCACGCCTGGGCGTCGGCGCTGGTCGAGCCGCTCGGCTGGGTCAGCTTCGACCCCGCCAACGGCGTCTCCGCGACCGAACGGTACGTGCGCGCGGCGATCGGCTTCGACTATGCTGACGCCGGGCCGGTACGCGGGGTGCGCATCGGCGGCGGCGACGAGAAGCTCGAGGTCGAGGTCCGGCTCCAGGCCGAAGGCGCCCAGCAGCAGCAATAGAATACAGACAACAAGCGAACGGGGAGGGCTGCGGCGTGTCCTATGGAGTTGGCATTCTGCTCGACGAAGGGCTCGTCATGGCGGCGGATTCGCGGACCAACGCCGGGGTCGACCGGGTCGCCACCTTCCGCAAGCTCTACGTCTTCGAGCAGCCCGGCGAGCGGCTGTTCGTCATCCTCACCGCCGGCAACCTGTCGATCACCCAGTCGGCGGTCAGCCACGTCGCCGAGGCGATCGAGGGCAAGAACGACTTTCCCAACCTGATGGAAGCGACCTCGATGTACCAGGCCGCCCGCATCGTCGGCCGGGCGTTGCGCACGGTCTACGAGGAGGATGGCGAGGCGCTCGAAGCGCTGGGCATCGACTTCAACGCCTCGATGATCCTGGGCGGCCAGGTCAAGGGCGGCAACCTGCGCCTGTTCGAGATCTACGCCGCGGGCAACTTCATCGAGGCGACCGACGACACGCCCTATTTCCAGATCGGCGAGGTCAAGTACGGCAAGCCGGTGATCGACCGGGTCGTCGACAAGCAGACCGGCCTGCTCGACGCGGCCAAATGCGCGCTGGTCTCGTTCGATTCGACCATGCGCTCGAACATCTCGGTGGGCCCGCCGATCGACCTGGTGATCGCCCGCCGCAACGAACAGAAGGTCGCCCTGCGCCTCCGGCTGGAGGAGAACGACCCCTATTTCCAGCGCCTGCGCCGCTACTGGGGCCGCGGCCTGCAGCGCACCTTCCGGGGCGCGCCCGGGCCCGAGTGGGACCTTTAGGCGCGCGCGGCGGGTCCGAGGGGCGGCAAGGGCAAATCCGCATATTCACATAGGTGAATGCCGGCCGCCGCACGGTCGGCCAGTGTCGCGTGCAGGGGAGCTAGCCAACGACAAGGAGAGCTCAAATGCACAGGATTCTCACCGCCTGCGCGGGCACGCTGCTTGCCGCGTCCCTCGCGGCGCCGGCCCACGCCCAGATCAAGTTCGATTTCGGCAACGGCGACTTCAACATCAACGTCTGGCCGGTCTGTCTCTACGACGCGCCCAGGGCGAGCAAGGCGACCGTGCGGCAGTACGCGCGCGCCAGCGGCTACCGTCATATCCACGACATCAAGTATCACGGCCGGCGTTTCAACCGGCGCAACAAGTGCGGCTTCTACCGCGCCGCCGCGGCGCGCAACGGCCGCCGCTTCGTGATCTACGCCAACGCCGACACCGGCCGGCTGATCAGCGCCCGCCGCGTCGGCCGCGTCCGTGGCCATCGGCGCCTGAACGAAGGCCAGATCCGCGCGCGGTTGCGCCACCAGGGCTACCGCCACATCCGCAACATCCGCTATGTCGACCGCGGCCGCCGCGAGATGTACGTCGCCCGCGCCCGCAAGGGCGGTGCGGTGTTCCGCGTCCGCGTCGACGAGCGCACCGGCAAGGTCGAGAGCCGCACGCGGCTGAAGACGATCCGCGCCAGCAAGCAGCAGGTGCGGCACCAGCTCCGCCGGCGCGGCTATCGCCACATCGCCAACCTGCGCGTGCGCGACCGCGGCGGCAACGAACTCTGGGTCGCCCGGGCGGTGAAGAACAGCATCACCTTCCGCGTCTTCGCCGACATCGAGACCGGCCGGCCGATCCGCCGGGTCCGGCTGGAGAACGAGCGGGCCAGCCGTCGCGACGTGCGCCAGACCCTGCACGCCGCCGGCTATCGCCACATCCGCAACCTGCGCTTCGTCGACCAAGGCAAACGCGAGCGCTACGTCGCGCGCGCCGACCGGCGGGGCCACAGCTACCGCGTCATCGTGACCGCCGACAGCGCCGACATCGTGCGGTCGCGCCGGGTGAACTAGCCCACGTGTCGCTTCGACACGGGAAAGGCCGGCGTTTCGCGCCGGCCTTTCGCGTTTGTTCCGCCTGCGCGATCGGCATTGCGATCAATCATTCTTCGGCACGGAACGGTCCTCGATCCAGCGCACCAGCTCGCCCTCGTCGAGGTCGCCAGCGGCGAGATCGCGGAAAACGATCACGGCCTCTTCCTCCGGCGTCTCCAAGCGGAGGCCGTTGAGGCCGAGGAACACGTAGGCGGCCATGAAGGCCGTCCGCTTGTTGCCATCGATGAACGGATGGTTCCGAGCGATACCGAAAGCGTAGGCCGCCGCAAGCTCGGCGATCCGCGGCTCGCCGTAGGCGGCCAGGTTCTTGGGCCGGGCCAGCGCCGAGTCGACCAGTCCATCGTCGCGGGTACCGGACGAGCCGCCGAACTGGGCGATCTGCATCTCATGCAAGGCATCGACCATTTCGACGGTGAGCCACCGGACGCTCATTTGGCCAGTTCGCGCAGGGCGTTGCGATACCGCCGCATGCCCTCGTCGGCGATCTTCATCGCGTCCTCGAAGTCCGCGTCGTAGGGCGTGACGATGTAGCCGTCGGCGCACTCGGTCAGGATCAGGGTGTCGCCGTCGGCGACCTTGAGCCGGGCGAGCGCCTCCTTGGGGATGGTGAAGCCCAGCGAATTGCCGATCTTGCGCAGCTTGACCTTGTGCATCGATTTGCTCGCGTCCGGTGGAACTGTAGATACGAATGTAGCTACAGCCGCGGAGGAGGTCAAGGCCAGCGTCACGGCCGGTTGGCCGACGGGCCGGCCGTCGGCCTCCGCGACGATTGCCTGTTACCGCCCTTTCGCACGTGCGATATAATCCGCGTGTAGCTGAGAGTGACCGACGATGGCCGACAAACCCGAAACCACGCTTGACGACTGGCGCGCCCTGGCGAGCAAGGAGCTCAAGGGCGCCGAGCCCGAGACCCTGACCTGGCAGACCCCCGAGGGGGTCGCGGTCAAGCCGCTCTACACCGCCGCCGACCTGGAGGGGATCGAGCATCTGGGCGGCATGCCCGGCTTCGCGCCCTACGTCCGCGGCCCGCGCGCGACCATGTACGCCAACCGGCCGTGGACGATCCGCCAGTATGCCGGCTTCTCGACCGCCGAGGAGTCCAACAAGTTCTACCGCCAGGCGCTGGCCGGCGGGCAGACGGGCCTGTCGGTCGCCTTCGACCTCGCCACCCACCGCGGCTACGACTCGGACCACCCGCGGGTGGTCGGCGACGTCGGCAAGGCCGGCGTGGCGATCGATTCGGTCGAGGACATGAAGGTCCTGTTCGACGGCATCCCGCTCGAGAAGATCTCCGTGTCGATGACCATGAACGGCGCCGTCCTGCCCGTGCTGGCGTCCTTCATCGTCGCCGGCGAGGAGCAGGGCGTCGCGCGCGCGGACCTGTCGGGGACCATCCAGAACGACATCCTCAAGGAGTTCATGGTCCGCAACACCTACATCTATCCGCCCGAGCCCTCGATGCGGATCGTCGCGGACATCATCGACTACACCGCGCGGGAGATGCCGCGCTTCAACTCGATCTCGATCTCCGGCTACCACATGCAGGAGGCGGGGGCGACCTGCGTCCAGGAGCTCGCCTTCACCCTCGCCGACGGCTGGGAATACGTCCGCGCGGCGCTGGCCCGCGGCCTCGACATCGACAAGTTCGCGCCGCGGCTGTCCTTCTTCTTCTGCCTCGGCATGAACTTCTTCATGGAGATCGCCAAGCTGCGCGCCGCGCGGCTGCTGTGGGCGAAGATCGTCGGCGCAGTACGAGCCCAAGGACCCGCGCTCGTCGGCGCTGCGCACCCACTGCCAGACCTCCGGCGTCTCGCTGACCGAGCAGGACCCCTACAACAACGTCATGCGCACCACGATCGAGGCGCTGGCCGGCGTGCTCGGCGGCACCCAGAGCCTGCACACCAACGCCTTCGACGAGGCGCTGGCCCTGCCGACGCCGTTCTCGGCGCGGATCGCGCGGAATACGCAGCTGGTCATCGCCGAGGAAACGGGCGTCACCCACGTGATCGACCCGCTGGGCGGGTCCTATTACGTCGAGGCGCTGACCGCCTCCGTCGCCGAGGCCGCCTGGGCCCTGATCGAGGAGGTCGAGGAACACGGCGGCATGACCAAGGCGGTCGCCGCCGGCATGCCCAAGCTGCGCATCGAGGAGGCCGCCGCCCGCCGCCAGGCCAAGATCGACCGGGGCGAGGAGGTCATCGTCGGCGTCAACAAGTACCGGCCCGAGAACCCCGAGCAGGTCGACATCCTCGACATCGACAACACCGAGGTGCTGCGCGCCCAGGTCGCCCGGCTGGAAAAGATCCGGGCGTCACGGGACGAGGCCGCCTGCACTGCCGCGCTCGAGGCCATCACGCGAGGCGGCCAAATCCGACGGCAACCTGCTCGCCGCCTGCGTCGAGGCGGCGCGGGCCCGCGCGACGGTCGGCGAGATGTCCGACGCGATGGAAGACGGTGTTCGGCCGCCACCGGGCGGAGACCCGCTCGATCTCCGGCGTCTACGCCAAGGCCTGGGAGGGCGATGCCATGTTCGAAGCGATCCGCGCGCAGGTCGACGCCTTCGCCGCCGAGGAGGGCCGCCGCCCGCGCATCCTGGTCGCCAAGCTCGGCCAGGACGGCCACGACCGCGGCATGAAGGTGATCGCCACCGCCTTCGCCGACATCGGCTTCGACGTCGACATCGGCCCGATGTTCGCCACCCCCGAGGAATGCGCCCGCCAGGCGGTCGAGAACGACGTCCACGTCGTCGGCGTCTCGACCCAGGCCGCGGGCCACAAGACGCTCGTCCCCGCGCTGATCGAGCAGCTCCGCGCCCAGGGCGCCGGCGACGTGGTGGTGATCTGCGGCGGCGTCATCCCGCCCCAGGACTACGACATGCTCAAGCGCGCCGGCGTGCACGCCATCTACGGGCCGGGGACGAACATCCCCGAGGCCGCGGGCGAGGTGCTGGGGCTGATCCGGGGGTTGAAGCGCGCGGCGGAGTGACGAAGTCAACTACACAAGCAGGCGATCAATTACCTTTTTGAGGATCGGCTCAAATGCCGCCAGGGCCTTCGACGCGCATCATCTGGAGCAAGCGTCGCGGCCCAACGCGCAATGCTAGCTTTCGATGCTTCATTCTTGAATTCCGGTTACCCGAATCTTTTCAACGGCCCCAAGCTCCTCAAGCGAAGATTCGCCTCCCGATTTCAGCAACTTTTCAACAACTGTTTCCGGATATCGAAGGTGCAACTTATCCGCTGACGACAAAATGCGATTTCTGCTTGCGTATCCCGCCACGCGGTGTCATCGAGCATGGCTTCTAGTATCAACATCCAGTCTATATTTCTTTTGACCGACAAGGCTTCTCAAGGTCGACGATGACTCCCAAAAGAGAGCCCGGACATGCTTCTTGTCTCGAGTAGACATTTGTTCTTCAAAGTACCTTTTGGCCTTGCGGCCTGCATCATCTTTGTCGAAAATTACTGCTGCAGAGATAGGCTTTTTCTTATGCTGCTGCTCCAGTTGCTAGGCGATGGCCCTGTTAGCAGCAGCCATTGCGCTGCCATATTCTGCCTCTTGTCCCCCATAGACATACAAATTATCTAGTGCATCCGGGAAGAATGTAGACAAGGCCTTTCGTACGACGACTTCATCTGTGCGACCTTCCAAAAATATTACAGGCTTATCTTTTCTAATCTCTGATATCGTCTTTTCTAGGCGCTCGATTCTCTCCTTTTCTTTTGTAACATAAGGCGCGACCAAGGGCATCAAACCCAGATTTTCATCAACCAACTCTCTGTTGAATGTTGAAAGTTCGGTAAAGTCTTCTGGCTTTCGAACATAATAAGTTGTGATCCACGCTTCATTGGGATCGTCGCCGCCGGGATCCGGGATTGCATAAAAAACGGGAGAGTGAGTTGTCATAAAAATTTGGGCGCTTTCGTTTTCTATAAATCCCATGAACTGTTCTGCCATGTCAAAGCACGATCGTAACTCAACGTTGTTTTCAGGCTCCTCGAATGCCCACACATAAGTGTGTTTGATGCTACCTGAGCCAAGGATAGAATTTTCCTTTTCTCCCAAAAAATGTAGGATCATAGGAATGTGACGAATTTTTATCCCATCTCCACGCCTTGATAGAGGGGTGTTATTCGAATCAAATTCTAGATCCTCAAAGACGCGTCTTAGATCTTGGGGTAGCTTTAGTTGAGTTGAAGTGTTGATGGTGCTGTCGAGGTCCAAAAGTAGCTCGCTTAAATGCCCTTGAATCTCGCTCTCAAATTGAATTGCGGAATTTCTTAACGAATCTGCAGCAACGGTTGATAACACCTCATAAAGTTGTCCTTGAAGATTAGTAAAATACCCCTTGTCTTTTATAGCGGGTACGTAATGGAAGACAATCCTGTCTAGAAAATTCGGTATTTTGCTATATCTGGGGAATTCCCTTCCATCGGTAAAGCAACGAACTTGGCGATCCAGATGTTCTCCGTCTTTGCGCCATGTTTTCCTCCAACTTATGCTTTCGGCATAACCCTTTCGAATAAAGCCGGATGGTAAATCAATCGTAATAGTGACTTCGATTTCTGCTGCCTTTCGCGCCGGCACTTTTGCGTTGGAATTGAAATCGGAATTGAAGGAAAATTCTGAGTTGTGATCAGTTTGTCCATTAAAGAACAAATTAAGAGCGCGAACGATATTAGATTTTCCAGCGTCATTGGGGCCGACAAAGGTCGTAAGATAGTTGGTTGGTATTTCAAGTAGTTCGATTGAACGAAAGTTCTTGATGCGAATGTGGGAGATCATGTTCGGCGTACTGTTGGTTGATTTGACGACCAACCATACATGTATTCTGCGGAAATGTGCAAGATCTACAAAAATGTGGATCCATGGATTTTCTGGGGTGAGCGAGGGTGTCACGCGGTACATGATTGCTGCGCTGTATGGGCGGGAGCGACCTAAGGCAAAGTTGGGGGCGTGCCCGTTCTTGTCCGTTGGGCATAATTGGTAGGTGAATTGGAAGAGCTGCAATAATCGGATAGAGGAGAAGGGACCGTCTATTTCTCGGGAAACGACCCTCATGTCCGCCGCCACCCATAGTGTTCGATCAGGGAATTCGGCAATTCGCGCGCGAGTTCTTCAGGCTGCGCCGCGTCGACGGCGCCAATCTCGTAAGGCCTTTTGCTCCTGAACGGCAGGCCGATGGCGCAGCGTCTACCCAACCGTCATGCCCGCGCAAGCGGGCATCCAATCCCGTGACGAAGCATCCTGGATCCCCGCCTGCGCGGGGATGGTGTTTGGGGGCTCGCCCGCCCCGACGCGTTGCATCTAACCTGGCCGGTCACCATATAGGAATATTATCAAGTGTCGCGGCCCGGGCGTCCCGGTGCGGAGCATGTTCGGGCTGCTGGCCCGGCGCACCCCGTGCGGGCCTGGAACGCAACGGCTGCTGACAAATGATGACACATGATGACACCGCCATGCGCCTCGGTGGCAAACCGTCGCCGGCAGGTCCCTCGATACGGCCGCGCGGCGCGCGGCCTACTCGGGATGAGGACGGGGGAGGAATGGCGGGAAACCGGGCCCTCATCCCGAGTAGCCCCGGATGCGATCCGGGGCGTATCGAGGGAGCCCTGCGCCGTTACGCTGCCGATGATGACAAATGCTTACATTTGCCGACATCCCCGCCGCCTCGGCCACGGCGGGGATAACCAAAGATAACCGATGATAACCTTTTCACGGTTTTCGCCGCGCCCGGTCGGGCGGCGCCGGTCCTGCCGCAGCGGCCCTCAGCAGCCCATGCCGCACACCGGCGTCGCCGGCAATTCGCCCTCGGCGGCGAATTGCGGGAACAGCACGTTGTTCTCCAGGTGGACGTGCTCCATCAGGTCGTCGACCAGCTTGCGCAGGCCCGTGTACAGGGCCGCCCAGGTCGGGCAGGCGTCGGCGGGCAGGGCGAAGTTGCCGGTCAGGGCTTCGAGCCGGCGCAGGCGTTCGCCGTGCTCGTCGTGCTCGAAGCGCATGCGCGCGATCGGGTGGACGATCATCGGCGCGCCGCCGGCGCGCATCAGCGGGAACAGGACCTGCTCCTCCTTCTGCATGTGGGACTTCGAGCTCGGTCTCCAGCTCGCGCAGGGCGTCGGCGATGCCGGCGGGAACCTTGGGGTGGCCCTTGTGCGCGGCCTCGACCCGGGCGGCCAGCTTGATCAGCTCGGGCAGCTCGCGGCGGTGGACCTCGTGATAGCGGGCCAGGATATGGTCGATCAGCTTGTCCGGCTCGCGCGGCACCGCCGGGGCGTTGCCGGGGTCGAGGGCGGCGAGCTCGGCGGCGATCGCCTCGGCCGCCAGGCCCTTCTCCGACGCGGCCTCGGCCAGGCTGTCGCCGCCGCCGCAGCAGAAGTCGAGCCCGTGGCGGCGGAACACGGCGGTCGCGCCCGGCAGGCTGCGGGCGATCTCGGCCAGGGGCAGGGCGTTCAGCGAGCCGGCATTCCGGCTGGCGGCGGCACGGTTCACAACGGCGGTCATCGTGTCTCTCCTTGTCGGCGGATGGCTTGGCCGAGCCGGGCGGCGCCGGCGCGTGTCCGCGGTGGCGGCAGCGGCTCGCCGCGGTGGACGGCGGCGGCCAGCTCCAGGCTCTCGGCGATGCGCTCGGCGCGCTCGATGAAATGGTCGGCGGCGGCGGGCGGGCATTCGGCCCGCGCCGTCGCGCGGAACAGGGCGAGCCAGCGGTCGAAATGGTCGGCGCCGACCGGCAGGTCGCGATGGGCGACGACGGGCTGGCCGTGATAGCGGCCGGTCATCAGCGCGACCGACGACCAGAAGGCGCACATCTTGTCCAGGTGCGGCCCCCAGTCGGCGATGCGCGCGGCGAACACGGGGCCGAGCAGCGGGTCGGCGCGGACCCGGTCGTAGAAGCGGTGGACCAGGCGCTCGATCATCGCCTCGTCGATGCCCGTGGCCGCGCGGATCTCGCGGACCAGCCGGGCGCGGCGGGGCGGACCCTCGTCGGTGTCGGTGAAGCTCGGGCGGGCGTTATCCTGCATCATGGATATATCTTTTGTCTGATTAGATGCATTGTCAATGCATGTTTTGTCGCAGGGGCTGGTGCCGACGGGCCGCGCCCGGAAAGGCGTTGGGGAGGGCAGCGGAGGGCGTCGGCGGGCTCAGGCCGGCGCGGCGGCCGGGTCCGGCGGTGCGGCAAGCGCCGGGAAGTGCCGGCCGAGCCGGTCCGGCGCGGCCAGCAGGTCGGCCAGCGTGTAGCGGTCGAGCACGGCGAGGAAGGCGTGCAACGCCTCGTCGAACGCCCCGGCGAGCCGGCAGTCGGGCGCGATCACGCAGCCGCCCCCGCGGCCGCTCTCGTCGTTGCCGCCGAAGCAGGCGACGAGCTGGAAGTCGTCCTCCATCCGGCGGACCACGTCGCCGACCCGGATCGCGGCAGGCGCCCGGGCCAGGCGCAGCCCACCGTTGCGGCCGCGCACGGTTTCGACGAAGCCGGCGTGGCCGAGCTGGTTGACCACCTTCATCAGGTGGTTCTGCGACACGCCGTAGGCCGTCGCGATCTCGTGGATCGTGGCCAGCCGGTCGGCGCGCAGGCCCAGATAGGTCAGCACGCGCAGGGAGAAGTCGGTGTAGGTGGTCAGCCGCATGGCCGGGTCCGTCGATGAAGAATAATGTATAGAATATACTTCTTTAAGGGGTCGCTGTCCAACCCCGCGGCGCGCGGCTTGACGGGCGCCGCCGATCCGCCGACGCTGGCAGGTCTCCATCGACCCGCACATCCACCCACCCGCAAACGAGGCCGACCATGGTCCTGCTCTCCGTCCTCTACCCCAACGTCGACGGCGCCAAGTTCGACGCCGACTACTACGTCACCAAGCATATCCCGCTGGTGCGCGACCGGCTGGGCAGCGCGCTCAAGGACTTTCGGGCGGTCAACGGCCTGTCGGGCGGGCAGCCGGGCACGGCGCCCGAGTTCCGCTTCATGGCGCACCTCACCTTCGACAGCGCCGAGGCGATGGGGGCCGGGCTGGGCCAGCATGGCGAGGAACTGTTCGCCGACGTGCCCAACTTCACCGACATCCAGCCGATCGTGCAGGTCAGCGAGATACTGGTCTAGCGGCGTCCCGGCGCGGTTCCGGGCGCACGAAGCCGCCGGCCGCGCCGAGGCGCGGCCGTACGGTCCGTGGTGCTGTGGTTGGCGCCGGTATCACCTCGGCGTCAGGATGCCCGATGACGGATCGCTGCGGCGACCCGCCGGCCTCGGCTGCCTAGCGCCAGTGGCGCCCGCGCCAGCCGCGACCGCGCCAACCGCGACCACGCCAGCCCGGCCCGACCCAGATGCTGGGGGCGACGTAGACCGACGGCCCGGTGTAGTACGGGCCATTGTAATACGGCCCGTCATAATAGGGGTCGCCGTAGTAGTAGCAGCCCGACAGGGCCACGCTGCCGATGGCGAGCGCCAGGGCGAGCTTCAGCCAGCGTTTGCGCCAGGCGGCCACCAGGCCGCGTCCGACGCCGTTGATGGTGGCATTCATAAGGTTGCTCCAATTCGTCACGCTCCCCGTTGCTATATTCGGGGCGGCGGCGCGCACCGTTCACCCGGTGCACGCAGACGTGACCAGCCGCCACAGCAGGGCGGGCGCGAAATGGCGGCGGATCCGGCGGTTGCGGGTGCGACGAAATCAGGCGCCGCGCCGTTCGGCGCGGATCAGGTCGTAGACGAAGCCCAGCTTGTCGATCACCGCCCGGGTCAGCACGAAGGGGTAGAGGTCGGGCTGGCCCATGCTGCGGTTGAGGCTGTTGACCGCGAAGGTCAGCGGCAGCCAGGCCCGGACCAGCATGTCGAAGTCGGGCGCGTCGTAGGGGTCGAAATCGATCGCCGCCGCCAGCGCCCGTTGGCCCGAGGGCGTGCCGGCCTCGATGCGGATGCCGAAGGCCTCGGCGGTCTCCAGCGTGTCGATGATGTGCAGGCAATGGGCGAAGGTCTCGGCCCAGTCCTCCCAGGGGTGGGCGGTGGCGTAGGCGCTGACGAACCGGTCGGGCCAGCCGGCCGGCGGCCCCTCGGCATAGTGGGCCTGGAGCGCCGCCGCGTAGTCGTCGCGCTCGTCGCCGAACAGGGCGCGGAACCCGGGCAGCGCCGGACCGTAGCGGACCAGACGCTCCCAGTAGTAGTGGCCGATCTCGTGGCGGAAATGGCCGAGCAGCGTGCGATAGGGCTCGGCCATGTCCTGGCGGTGCCGCTCGCGCTCGGCGTCGTCGGCCTCGCCGACGTTGATGGTGATGATGCCCTGGTGGTGGCCGGTGATCACCCGGGGGCCTTCCTGGAAGGTCGGCCCGGTGTCGGCCAGGAAGTCGAAGGCGAGTCCCGCCGCGGGATCGTCGCCCTTGTTGGCCAGCGGCAGGCCCAGGCGGATCAGGCCGTAGACCAGCCGGCGCTTGGCGCCCTCGAGCCGATGCCAGCGTTGCCAGTTGGCGGGGTCGGACAGGTCGGGGATGGTCCGGTTGAGCCGGCAGGCCGTGCACCAGCGCTCGGCCCCGTCGGCCGGGACCAGCCAGTTGCAGGCGTCGTGGCTGGCGTTGGCGCAGAAGTTGTAGAGCCCGTCGGGCGCCGCCAGGGCGCGCCACCGTCCGTCGCCGGTCGCGGCCAGCGCGCTCAGGGTCGCCGTCTCGGCGATGAAGCCGAGCAGCGAACCGCACGCCTCGCAGTTCACGTTCTCGAAATAGATCGCGTTGCCGCAGTTCTGGCACTCGAACAGCTTCATCGCTCTACCGGTCGCAAGGGGCGGGAAACCCAGGCGTTCAACCATCTACGGCCGGCCGCGCCGTTTTCAATAGACACGGGCCCGAGACACGGGCCCAGACAGGGCCCGCGGGGCCGGCCGTGGACGACGGGGCGAGCTCGTGGCATTGGTCGCCTTGCCCGGTCCCCGCCGTTCGCCATAATGGCCACCGCATTGCGCATTCGGGGCTGTTCCACTGTCCAAGGGTTTCGCACCGGTCGGCTATCTGCTCGGCCTCATCCTCGCCATCGTGGCCGCGTCCATGCTGGTGCCGGCGCTCTATTGCTGGGGCGACGGCATCGGCGGCGCGACCACCTTCCTGGTGGCCGCGGCGATCACCGGCTTCGTCGCCGGCGCGCTGATCTTCGGCTCGCGCTCGGAGACGCTGCACCTCAACGTCCGCCAGATGTACCTGCTGACCGCGCTGTCCTGGGTCACCGCCTCCTTCTTCGGCGCGCTGCCCTTCGTGTTCCACGGCATCGGCATGAACCTGGCCGACGCCTATTTCGAGACGGTGTCGGGCCTGACCACCACCGGATCGACGGTGATGACCGGGCTGGACAAGATGCCCGCCGACATCCTGCTGTGGCGTGCCCTGCTGCAATGGCTCGGCGGGCTCGGCATCATCGTCATGGCGATGGTCGCGCTGCCGATGCTGCGGGTCGGCGGCATGCAGCTGTTCCACACCGAATCGTCGGACCGCTCGGAGAAGGTCTTCGCGTCGACGGCGCAGTTCATCCGCTTCGTGATGTCGGCCTACCTGCTGCTCAGCCTGCTGTGCACGATCGCCTATGCGCTCGCCGGCATGCCCTTCTTCGACGCGGCGCTGCATGCGATGACGACGCTGTCGACCGGCGGCTACTCGACCCACGACGCCTCGCTCGGTGGCTACACCAACCCGGCTATCCACTGGATCGCAATCGTCTTCATGTTGTCCGGTGCGCTGCCCTTCGTGCTCTATGTCCAGCTCGCCCAGGGCAAGCGGCTGAGCGACGTCTGGCAGAGCCAGGTCACCGCCTACCTGGCGATCATCCTGGTCTCCGCCGCCGCGATCGCGGCCTGGCTGTGGCTCGACCAGGGCCGGCCGATCGAGGCGTCGATCCGGCACGCACTGTTCACCGTCGTCTCGATCGTCACCACCACCGGCTATGCCAGCTCCGACTACATGCTGTGGGGCGGCTTCCCGATCGCGATCCTCTTCGTGCTGATGTACGTGGGCGGCTGTACCGGCTCGACCGCGGGCGGCATCAAGGTGTTCCGCCTGCAGGTGATCTACCTGTTCGCCCGGGCCCAGGTGACCCGCCAGATCATGCCCAACCGGGTCATCGCCACCCGGCTCGACAATCGCGACATCGACACCTCGGTGGCCAGCTCGGTGCTCGCCTTCGTCGGCCTCTACGTCGCGACCGTCGCCGGGGTGACGATCGTGCTGTCGGTGTTCGGGCTCGACTTCCTGACCGCGGTGTCGAGCGCGGTGACGGCGATCGGCAATGTCGGTCCCGGCCTCGGCAGCACGGTCGGTCCGGCCGGCAATTTCGGCTCCTTCTCCGACGCCGCCAAGCTGGTGACCAGCGCCGCGATGCTGCTCGGCCGGCTCGAGCTGATGACCGTGCTGGTCGTGGTCACGCCCTTCTTCTGGCGCGAGTGGTGACGCGCCGGCGGTCGCCCGCTATTGCGGCGGCGCCCCGGTCTGGAAGCGGGTGATGCGGGCGTAGATCGGCCCCCAGCGGGTGGCGAGGCGGAGCTGGACCGGCAGCCAGATGCCGGCCGGACGGTAGCGGACCACCCAGAGCTGCGCCGGAGGCAACGTCGGCATCAGGTGGAACGCGCGCAGCCGGAAGCCGGCGATCCGCTTGGCGTGCAAGAGGCACATCTCGGCCCGCTTCGGCAGGCCGTGGACGGGCAGGCTCGGCGTGCCGACCGCGCCGGCATAGGTCAGCCGCGTGTCGACCCGCCGGCGACCCTCGAACACCGCCGCGGCGTATTTGCACGGCTTGGCGGTCAGCGCGATCGTCAGCGCCCGCAGCAGCGCCGACATCGGGTCGACGGTGTGGCGGCGCAGCGCCGCCGGCACCGGCTTGCGCTTGCCCGGGCTCTCGGGCGGGCGGATCACGGCGGTCACGTCGCCGTTGTCGCGGTAGTCGATGTCGACGTGGCGAAACTTGCCGTGCTTGAGCAGGTAGATCTGGTGCACCGTCCGGGGCAGGAAGTCGTTGGCGACGATGCGGCCGACCGTCTCGAAATGGACCCGGATGTGCGACGCGATCTCGACCAGGCCGCGGCTGCGCGCCGACATCACCGCGCGGTAGCTGCCGCGCCGGATCGCGGCGGCGAAACGGGTCTCGTAGACGGGAAAGCCGAGCCAGGTGACCACGTAGTCGGCAGCGATGACGCGCGGCTTCTCGACGGCGCCGGCGCGCATCGCCGGTGCCGCGACGAGTCCGGCCGCGATGATCGAGGCGCACAGTTGAATGCCCGGACGCGCCACGCTTTCCTCCTGGGGTTCGCTTGGAGCGTAGCGCAGTTGGCGGGAACTCGCCAGCGCCGGGCGCGCGGCTCAGGCGTCGAGGATCGCGACCGCGCGGGTCCAGCCGGCCGACGCGCCGCGGATCTTGACCGGGAAGCAGGACACGGTGAAGCCGGTCGCCGGCAGCGCCTCCAGGTTGTGCAGCTTCTCCAGGTGGCAATAGCCGATGTCGCGCCCGGCCTTGTGCCCCTCCCAGATGATCGAGGGGTCGTGGCTCTCCTGGTAGCGCTCGGCGGTGTAGCTGAACGGCGCGTCCCAGCTCCAGGCGTCGGTGCCGGTCAGCCGCACGCCGCGTTCGAGCAGGTACATGGTCGCGGCGTAGCCCATGCCGCAGCCGGCGTCGACGTAGCCGTCGGTGCCGTAGGCCGACCCGGCGCGCGGTATTGACCACGACGATGTCGAACGGCTGGAGCTCGTGGCCGATGCGCGCGAGCTCCGCCTCGACGTCCTCGGCGGTGACGACGTAGCCGTCGTCGAAGTGGCGGAAGTCGAGCTTGACGCCCGGCCGGAAGCACCAGTCGAGCGGCACCTCGTCGATGGTGATGCGCCCGCTCGCCCTTGTTCATGGTCGAGGCGAAGTGATAGGGCGCGTCGAGATGGGTGCCGTTGTGGGTGATCAGCTGGACCATCTCGATCGCCCAGGCCTCGCCGTCGGGCAGGTCGTCCTTCTGCAGGCCCGGGAAGAACGGCGCCATCTGCTGGTAGGACTGGTCGTGGTCGACGTAGGTGATCTTCGGGCTGAACGGCTGCGGGTCGGAGATCACGTCGTTCTCGAGCGGGATCGAGATGTCGATGAACTGGCGGGGCATGCGGCTTTCCTCCCTCGGGCCATTTCTGTCTAGCGCGGCCTCGATGTAGCGGGCGGATGGTTCGCCGGGCCGCGCCGAATGTCAATCCGGGCGGGCGCCGGCTCGGGTATCCCCGGATCGATCTATGCTTGCTCGATCGGCCACGAAACCTACCTTATGCCGATGGTTCCGCCACGCCCCGTCTCCGACGAAAAGGCCGAGGACGGCTACGGCCGCCGCGCGCTGCGCACGCTCGTTCCCTATCTCTGGCCCGGCGCCCACGTCGAGGGCTGGAAGGAGATGCGCGTCCGCGTCGTGGTCGCGCTGATCCTCTTGGTCTGCGCCAAGGTCGCGATCGTCTACGTGCCGATGCTCTACAAGCTGGCGATCGACGCGCTGACGATCGAGCCCGGAAAGGCGATCATCGCCGTGCCGATCGGCATCCTGGTTGCCTACGGGCTGGTCCGGGTCCTGTCGGTCGCCTTCGGCGAGCTGCGCGACGCGGTCTTCGCCAAGGTCGCGCACCGGGCGATCCGCACGGTGGCGCTGGCGACCTTCCGCCACCTCCACGGCCTGGCCTTGCGCTTCCACCTCGACCGCCAGACCGGCGGCCTGTCCCGCGCCATCGAGCGGGGCACGAAGGGGATCGAGTTCCTGCTCTCCTTCATGCTGTTCAACATCATCCCGACCCTGGTCGAGATCTTCCTGGTCTGCGGCATCCTGTGGGCGCTGTTCAACATCTGGTTCGCGCTGGTCACGCTGGTCACCGTGGTCAGCTACGTCGTCTACAGCGCGGTGGTGACCGAATGGCGGCTCAAGTACCGCCGGCAGATGAACAAGTCGGACGAGGAAGCCAACACCAAGGCGATCGACAGCCTGCTCAACTACGAGACGGTCAAGTATTTCAACAACGAGGAGCACGAGGCGAGCCGCTACGACAACGCCCTGCGCCGCTACGAGCGCGCCTCGGTCAAGTCGAAGACCAGCCTGTCGCTGCTCAACATCGGCCAGGGCTTCATCATCGCCACCGGGCTGACCCTGGTCATGTACATGGCCGGGGTCGGGGTCGTGAACAAGACGATGACGGTCGGCGATTTCGTCCTGGTCAACGCCTACCTGCTGCAGCTCTACCAGCCGCTCAACTTCCTCGGCTTCGTCTACCGCGAGATCAAGCAGTCGCTGGTCGACATGGAGCGGATGTTCTCGCTGCTGCGGGTCAACCGCGAGGTCCAGGACAAGCCGGGCGCCGCCGACCTGACCGTGCGCGACGGCGTCGTCCGCTTCGAGCATGTCGACTTCCACTACGAGGAGCGGCGGACGATCCTGCACGACGTCTCGTTCGAGGTGCCGGCGGGCAACACCGTCGCCATCGTCGGGCCGAGCGGCGCGGGCAAGTCGACCATCTCCCGCATCCTGTTCCGCTTCTACGACGTCGAGAACGGCCGGGTGACGATCGACGGCCAGGATATCCGCGACGTGACCCAGGGCAGCGTCCGGCGGGCGATCGGCATCGTCCCGCAGGACACCGTGCTGTTCAACGACACCATCCGCTACAACATCGCCTACGGCCGGCCCGACGCGACGGCGGAGGAGATCGAGCACGCCGCCAAGCTGGCCCAGCTCCACGATTTCATCGCCCTGCTGCCCGACGGCTACGACACCATGGTCGGCGAGCGCGGGCTGAAGCTGTCCGGCGGCGAGAAGCAGCGCGTGGCGATCGCCCGGACGATCCTCAAGCAGCCCAAGATCCTGCTGTTCGACGAGGCGACCTCGGCGCTCGACACCAACACCGAGCGCGAGATCCAGCGCAGCCTGCGCGCGGTCTCGGTCGACCGCACCACCCTGGTCATCGCCCACCGCCTGTCGACGGTGATCGACGCCGACGAGATCCTGGTCCTCGACCACGGCCGGGTGGTCGAGCGCGGCCACCACCAGGACCTGCTCGAGCACGGCGGCGTTTACGCCGAGATGTGGCGCAAGCAGCAGGAGAGCGCCCGCGCGCTCGAGCTGGTCGAGCCCGAGGAACTGGCCGTCGTCGCCGAGCACGAACCGGCGGGCCAGGAGACGGCGGCCTAGCTGCAGATGCCTGCGCGCGAGGATCGACCAGGCATCGAAGAGGGGGAACTTTGGTGCGAAATCTTGATTTCCGCCGTGACCGCGGCCTCCGTGCTCGCGGGATGCGGCGACGACCGTGTCACCGAGGCCGACTTCGCGTCGGCCTGCACGAGCGCCTTTCGTGCCGAGGCCAAGGCCGGCAAGGTGACCGGTGTGCTCGCCTCGGCGCCGGACAAGGTCTGCACCTGCATGGCCGGAAAGCTGGTCAATGACCCGGCCTTTCCAGAGGCGGCGCGGCGCGTCATGGTCAAGTCGTTCGAAGCCACCGAACGCCGCGACGTCACGGCACGGGCGATGGCCGAAAGGGACCTGGTCGAGGGCAGGATCGCGGGCGCCTCCCGGATGTTCGCCGCGCTCAACGCCTGCAAGAAGGCGGCGTCTCCGTCGTGACCGTCGCGGCGCTGACCCATATCGCGCTCCATGTGCGCGACCTCGACGCCTGCATCGCCTTCTACACCGACTATTGCGGTCTCGCGCTGGTCCACGACCGGCAGGACGAGTCCGGCCGCATCGTCTGGCTCGCCGAGCCTGAGCGCGCCGATGATTTCATCATCGTGCTGATCCCCGGCGGGCCGGGCCGCGACCAGGGCGAGGGCGACTACAGCCACCTCGGCTTCGCCCTCGACAGCCGCGCGGCGGTCGACGCCGTCGCCGCCAGGGCCGAGGCCGACGGCCGGCTCGACTGGCCGCCGCGCGAGGAGCCCTATCCGGTCGGCTACTACTGCGGCGTGCGCGACCCCGACGGCAACATGGTCGAGTTCAGCTTCGGCCAGCCGCTCGGACCGGGGGCGGGGTGAGGACGGCGGCTGCCCCGAAACCGTTGTCTTTCCATGCCTCACGGGCCTAGATAGGCGCCACCATGGCCCCTGCCTCGAAAGCCCGTCCGACCGACCCCAGCGCGGCGTCCCTCGCCGCCGCCGTGCGCGCGGGCGACCGGCGGGCGCTGGCCCGCGCGATCACGCTGGTCGAATCGACCCGCGGCGACCATCGCGCCGACGCCCGGGCGTTGATCGCCGACCTCCTGCCCGACACCGGCAACTCGGTACGGCTCGGCATCACCGGCGTGCCCGGCGTCGGCAAGTCGACCTTCATCGAGGCCTTCGGGCTGCACCTGATCGAGGCGGGGCATCGGGTCGCCGTGCTCGCCGTCGATCCGACCTCGAAACGCTCGGGGGGCTCGATCCTGGCCGACAAGACGCGGATGGAGACCCTGTCGCGGCGCGCGCAAGCCTTTATCCGGCCGTCGCCCGCGGGCGCCACCTTGGGTGGCGTCGCCCGGCGCACCCGCGAAAGCATGCTGGTGTGCGAGGCCGCCGGCTTCGACGTGGTGATCGTCGAGACGGTCGGCGTCGGCCAGTCGGAGACCGCGGTCGCCGACATGGTCGACATGTTCGTGCTGCTGCTCGCCCCGGCGGGCGGCGACGAGCTGCAGGGGCTCAAGAAGGGCGTGGTCGAGATGGCCGACCTGCTGGTGGTCAACAAGGCCGATGGCGACCTGAAGGCTGCCGCCGGCCGGGCGGCAGCCGAGTACCAGCACGCGCTGGAGCTGCTGACCCCGGCGAGCCCGGCCTGGACGCCGCGCGTGCTGCAATGCTCGGCGCTGGAGGGATCGGGCATCGCGGCGGTGTGGGACGCGGTCGGCGCCTACCGGCAGGCGCTGGGCCCGTCCGACGCGATCGCCGCGCGCCGCGCCGACCAGGCCAAGGCCTGGATGTGGAGCGAGATCGAGGACGGCCTGATGGCCGCGTTGCAGGCTCATCCCGGCGTCAAGGCGCGGCTTGCCGAGCTGGAGCGCGCGGTCGGCGCCGGCGCCGTGTCGCCGGCCGCCGCCGCGGCGCAGGTATTGGCGGCTTTCCGCGGCGAAACGGGCGCTTGACCCCGGGGGCCGGGTGCCCTAAATCTCCGCGCGCACCGGGCCTGCACCTTGCGGGCCCGGCAATCGTTTTAACGTTGTATGGAATTGACGGTGCGCTGCCGCACGGGCGGCCGGCGGCACCGGACAGGAACCGAGGTAGACGAGATGGCACGGCGCTGCATCATCACCGGCAAGGGCGTTCAGGCGGGCAACAATGTCAGCCACTC
This sequence comes from uncultured Alphaproteobacteria bacterium, assembly GCA_963730305.1. Lineage (GTDB taxonomy): Bacteria > Pseudomonadota > Alphaproteobacteria > Bin65 > Bin65 > CAMYMQ01. The sequence continues at coordinate 897,057 of CAVSRB010000003.1, read as the reverse complement.
CAACCGCAGGACGCGGCGGCGCTTCCTGCCGAACATCCAGGCCGCTTCGCTGTACAGCGAGGCGCTCGGCACCGCGGTGCGGCTGAGGCTGTCGACCCAGGGCCTGCGCACGGTCGAGCACAACGGCGGCCTCGACGCCTACCTGCTCGGCACCGCCGACGCCAAGCTGTCGACCGAGGCGCGCCGGATCAAGCGGCGGATCGCCAAGGCCCAGGCCACGCGCGCCGGCGCCAGCGCCTGACCGGCATCACCGCGCTGGATATCGAAAGGCCCGCCTCGCGGGCCTTTTTTTGTGGCCGAAGCAGGCCGCGAGAAGCGTTCTTCGACGTGACATATGTCAAAGAAACAGATTGATCTTTGCGCTCAAATGCATGCGCAATCGTGAATGTGATCAACTCTTGGCGAGGGAACTGTCATGAAGTTCAAGATATTTGCGGCGATCTTCGCCGCCGGAATGGCGATGGCGTTCGTGGGGTCGACCCCGGCGCGGGCGGACGGGAGCATCCAGACGATCCTGGATCAAATCGCTCCCGCCAAGCAGGCCGGCGATCAGGTGGCGCAGCGTTATCGTCATGTTCGGTGCCACTGGGTGCGCCGGTGCCGGGTGCATCGCCGATGCTACCGCGTGCGATACGGCTATCGCTGGCACGTGCGCTGCCGGCCGTACCGCGTCTGCCGCCGGTACCGTGTTTGCCGCCGCTACTAGTCTGACCATGGTGCCCCGCGTTCGTCCCTCTCGGAGCGACGCGCGATAGGGGTAAGATAGAGCGCCCGCCTCGTTGCCATCCGTGCAGCGGGGCGGGCGTCTTCGTTCGGCGCGGTGCCTACCGTGCTTCGAGCGTGAACATCATCAGCAGCGTGCGCTGCGTGCTCGAGAAATTGTCGTCCGACATCAGGTAGATCAGCGTCTCGCGCGACGGACCGCGGCGGGCGGCGATGCCTTCCATGTTGTCGATGGTCAGCGGCTTGATGATCCGGGCCACCTCCCGGCCCTGGAGCAGCCGGTGCGGGGCGATGGTCGCGCGCGGCACCACGACCAGCCGCGCCGCGGGCCCGTGCTTGGCGGTGTATCGCCGCTCGACCACCATGACGTCGCCGCCGGGCAGCAGGGTCGCGCCGGTCGGCCGGAAGCCGTCGCGCCGGGCGTAGGCGAAGGGCCGCCACTGGCGGTCGCGGCCGACCCAGCCGGCGACGCTCGATCCCGAGGCGCGCAGCTTCTCGGTGAGCAGGAACAAAAAGCGGCTGCCGACGTGGGCGAGCGCTTCGGCGCCGCCATTGAGCGGCGCGCGTTCGAGCCCGACCGGGATCGGATAGGACGTCGGCGGCTTGGCGAACGGTATCGCGCTCGGCGGATAGAGCAGCAGCCGGTGGATGCGCTCGAAGCCGACCAGCGCCGAGCCGTCGGGCAGGAAGGCCAGCGCCTCGGCGTCGCCGTACCAGCCGCTCAGCGGCTTGCCGTCCGCGTCGATCAGCGGGCCCATCTCGGGCACCGCGATCCCGGCGAGGCGGCCGTCCTCGCTGTAGGTCAGCCGCAGCCGCAGCCAGTTGCCGTGATCACTGACCGCGATCAGACGGCGCCCGTCGGCGGTGACGTGGATGTCCGAGAAGCCGCCGAAGCGCGGGTCGGGCGAGCGCAGCACCAGCCCGCCGCGGTAGCGCAACGCGCCGACCGTCTCGCGGCTACGGTCGGCGGGATCGAGTGGCACCTCGGTCGCGACCACGCCGATCGGGCCGGCCTTGGCGGGCTCGGCGGCGGTCGCCGCCCGGGCATGGAGCAGGGCGGCCGCGCCCAGCACGGCCGCCAGCGCGGCCGTCCAAACGCGGCGGCGGCGGTAACCGTTGATTGTCGCCACGGTCAAAATTTCGTGATGCCCCGTCTTCGGCCCATTTCCGGCCACAGAGTTCGACGCTAAGTCATACCGCCATTAGGGGCGGGTGATCCACTAGGGAGAACGAGGATGAGCATTCAACGTCGTGATGTACTGAAGGGCGCGGCGAGCCTGCCGCTGGCGGCGATCCTGGCCGATCCGCTGATCGCGCGCGCGGTCGCCCAGCAACTCGACACCGTCACGATCAAGACGCCGTCCGGGCGCAACGTCAGCGCGGCGCTCGCGCTGCCCGCGGCGCAGAAGGCGCCGAGCGTCCTGCTCGTGCACGAATGGTGGGGCCTCAACGACCAGATCAAGGCGGTCGCCGCCGACTTCGCCAAGCAGGGCTATGTCGCGCTGGCGATCGACCTCTACGGCGGCAACGTCGCGCCGATGAGCAACCCGGGCGCGGCGACCAAATACATGCGGGCGATGATGGCCGATCCCAAGGCCGGCTTCGAGACCTGCGCCGCCTGGGTCGACTGGCTCAAGAAGCACGACCGCGGCACCGGCAAGGTCGGCACCGTCGGCTGGTGCTTCGGCGGCGGCTGGTCGCTCAACGCCTCGATCGCGCGGCCGGTCGACGCCACGGTGATCTATTACGGCAACGTCACCCGCACGGTGGCCCAGCTCAAGAAGCTCAAGGGCCCCGTCCTCGGCCATTTCGGCACGCAGGACGGCTACATCAACAAGAAGATGGTCGATGGCTTCGTCGCCAACATGAAGAAGGCGGGCAAGGCGGACCAGCTCACCGTCTACTGGTACGACGCCAACCACGCCTTCGCGAACCCGAGCGGCGGCCGCTTCAACGAGGCCGCGTCCAAGCTCGCCTGGTCGCGGACGACGGCGTTCTTCAAGAAGAACCTGGCCTGACCTCTGGTAAACGTCCTGCGCACGGGGCCGTCCTTCGGGGCGGCCCTTTCTCGTTCAGCGCAGTCTCCATCAGCCTGGGCGCAGGCGCGGCCACAGCGCGATCAGCGGGATCACGCCGATGACCAGGAACGCCCCGTTGACGACGACGTTGAGCGGCGCGCCCGAATAGACCGACATGCCGCTGTCGAGCACGAACCACAGCGCCAGCGACCACAGCAGCGCGACCGCGCCCCACCGCTCGCCGCGCCGGACCGGGTTGCGGGCGACGAACCAGCCCAGCAGCCCGAACCCCGCGGTCAGTCCGCCGGCGATGCCGAAGTTGAACATCGCGAAGCCGCGCACGTCGGCCGGGATCACGCCGCCGGGCCAGAAGCCGCTCAGGATCGGCCCGACGCCCGGCGCGAACAGCGCCGTGGTGCCGAACAGGGCGTAGACGACCCCGAACACGGTGACGAGGATGAAGGCGATCTCGAGCCATCGTTGCCAGAAGCCGGTCATGGCGGTTCCCTCCGTGCGCCGCTCACTGCGGCGTCAGCCGCCCCTCGACCTTCGGCGCGACCGTGCCCTTGGCGCGGATGTAGTCGATCACCGCGTTGGTCATGGCCGGGCCGTTCTGGGCGTTGACCAGGCGCTCGAGCGTCTTGAACATCGTGTAGCCGTCGCCGCCGTCGGCGAGGAAGTCGTTGGTTGCCAGGCGGTAGACCTTGGTCGGATCGACCGGCTGGCCCCCGACGGTCAGCGCCGTGATCCGCGACCCGGCCGGGCGCTTGGGATCGAAGGTCAGGCGCAGGCCGGAGACCTGCGGGAAACGGCCCGCGCCGATCCCGGCCAGCCCGTGCTCGAGCGCGGCGCGAAGCTGGGCGCCGGTCGCCGCCAGCACCATGACGATGTTGTTGAACGGCAGCTCGCCGAGGATATCGCGCGCGGTCAGCGCGCTGCCGGCGGGGTAGCGCTTGTTGCCGCGAATGCCGCCGCCGTTGATCAGGGCGACGTCGGCGTGGACGGCGGCGCGGACCGCGTCCGCGATCAGGTCGCCGATCGCCGCCTCGCGGGTGCGGACGACGGCGGCTGAGCTGTCGAGCGCGGTCGCCGTGGTGCCGATCTTGCCGCCCAGGGTCTTGTTCAGCCGCGCCTCGTAGCGCTTGCCGACGGCGACGATGGCCGGGGCGGGCGGCACTTGATAGTTGGCGATCAGCCGCCAGCTCGGGATCACCCGCACCCGCTTCTTGGTCGTGACCACCTGCAGCGTCACCACGCCGAGCCAGTCGGCGTCCGACCCGGCCTTGAAGATCAGGGTGTGGCCTTCCATCAGCGTGATCGGGATGTGCTCGTGGCCGCCGAGGATCAGGCTCAGCGCCGGCACCGCGCGGGCCAGCGCGCGGTCCTCGGCCAGGCTCTGATGGGTCAGCGCGACGAAGACGTTGGCGCCGCGGGCCTTGAGCGCGGCGACCGCGGCTTTCGCGGTCGGCGGCACCGGGCCGAAGGTGACCGGCACGTCGCCGCGGATGTAGGTGCGCGTTTTCGGCGTGATCACGCCGAAGATGCCGACCGTGACCGGGCCGGTCTTGCGGATCCACAGGCTGGCCAGGCCGGGCAGCGGCCGGTTGTTCTTGTTCCTGACGTTGGCGCCGAGCCAGGGGAATTTCGACTGCGCGATCCGCTGCTTCAGGACGCCGAGGCCGAAGTCGAACTCGTGGTTGCCGAGCACGGCGACGTCGAGCTTCAGCCGGTTCATGATGTCGATCATGTGGGCGCCCTTGGTCAGCCCCGACATCAGCGAGGGCGAGATCAGGTCGCCGCCGTGGGTGAAGATCGCGTTCGGCGTCCGCGCCCGCTCGCGCTTCAACAGGGTGGCCAGCGTGGTCAGCCCGCCGAGCCCGCGCTGGGGCCAGATCTGGTAGGTGTCATTGATGTGCAGGAAGGTTATGCGGGTCGTCTCCGCGGCGCGGGCGGAGCCCGCCGCCAGCAGCAGGACGGCGAGAGCGGCGAGGCGGAGTGCGGGACGCAGGCGCATGGCGGCCTCCGGCGATGCGGGGAGCGGTCGGCGCATTTCACGTGCTCGGCGCCGGCGGATCAAGCGAAGAAGCGATGAACGCCCGGTCGGGATGCGCGGGGCTCCCTCCGGGCTGGGCTGGATCGGTCAGGCGGGGCCCGGCGGTGCGCCGTTGCCATTGCCGTTTTCGGCGCCGTCCCCCGGTATCGGCAGCGGGAGGTGAACCAGCCGACTGGCGACGTCGTCGCCGCGCCGGCGGAAATCGACGCCGGCCAGGATGGCGCCGATCTCGCCGCTGTCGTCCAGAAGCGGCAGCTCCACCGCCTCGATCATCAGCCAGTCGCGGTCGTACCAGGTCAGCAGCGCTTCGCGGCGATACGGCCGCCCTTCGCGCACGACCGTTTCCAGGCTGGCGAGGATCTCGTCGGTCGCGGTGCCGTAGAGCGCCTGGTCGACGTAACGCCCGGTGACGTCCCGCCCCATCGACTCGACGATCTCGGTGCCGACGAACCGGTGCCGAAAGCGCATCGGGTCCCGCTGCACCTCGACGATCTGCATGACCGGCAGCAGGTGGGCGATCTCGGCGAAGACGATGTCAGATCGGGCCGGTGCCGGGCGCCCGTGGCGTTTGGACTGCCAGTATTCGTAGATCTTCAACAGGCGCTCGTCCCGGAACCATTCTGCCATCTAACTCCCCGTTGCGGTGGTCCGAGCGCCCCCACTCACTTATGCCCCCGGCGTCGGCGACACTAGAGCCTCCTCACGGATTCGTGAACACAATTCTTGGGAAAAAATGCTCAGAACTCAGGCCGACGCGCGCATTCGGCCGAAGGAGACGGCCTTTAGTTCGAGTTGGCGGCGCGTTCAGGCGGCGCGGCGGCCTCGGCCCCGTGATGACGTTCCGCGGCCCTCGTCCTCCTCGAACAGGGAGGCGAGCTCTTCCATCATGGTGCCGCCGAGCTGCTCGGCGTCGACGATGGTCACGGCGCGGCGGTAGTAGCGGGTGACGTCGTGGCCGATGCCGATGGCGAGGAGCTGGACCGGCGACATGGTCTCGATCCAGCCGATGACGTCGCGCAGGTGCTTCTCGAGATAGTTGCCCGGGTTGACCGACAGGGTCGAATCGTCGACCGGGGCGCCGTCGGAGATGACCATCAGCACCTTGCGCTGCTCGGTGCGGGCGAGCAGGCGGTTGTGCGCCCACAACAGCGCCTCGCCGTCGATATTCTCCTTGAGGATGCCCTCGCGCAGCATCAGGCCCAGGTTCTTGCGCGCCCGCCGCCACGGCGCGTCGGCCTGCTTGTAGATGATGTGGCGCAGGTCGTTGAGCCGGCCCGGGTTGGGCGGCTTGCCCGCGCTCAGCCACTTCTCGCGCGCCTGGCCGCCCTTCCACGCGCGGGTGGTGAAGCCCAGCACCTCGACCTTGACCGCGCAGCGCTCGAGCGTGCGCGCCAGGATGTCGGCGCTCATCGCCGCGACCGAGATCGGCCGGCCGCGCATCGAGCCGGAATTGTCGATCAAGAGCGTGACGACGGTGTCGCGGAACTCGGTGTCGCGCTCCTGCATGTAGGACAGCGGGTCGGTCGGGCTGACCACGACCCGGTCGAGCCGGGCGGTGTCGAGCACGCCTTCCTCGAGGTCGAAGTCCCACGACCGGTTCTGCTTGGCCATCAGCCGCCGCTGCAGCCGGTTGGCCAGCCGCGCGATGACGCCCTGCAGGTGCGAGAGCTGCTGGTCGAGGTTGTGGCGCAGCCGGCTCAGCTCGTCCGGGTCGCACAGGTCCTCGGCCGCCACGGTCTCGTCGTAGCTGGTGGTGAAGGCGCGGTAGGCCTGGCGCCCGTCGGGCTGGCTGTTGTGGTCGTGGCGCGGGATCTGGCCGGGGCCGGCGGGCTCCTCGTCGCCCTGGTCCGACATGAACTCGGCCTCGTCGCCCTCGGACGCGCCCTCGGCGTCCTGCGATTCCTCCGATTCGGTGGTCTCGGTCGGCACGCTGGCCTGGGCCGACGCCTCGCTCTCCTCGGCGCCCGAGGAATCGCTGTCGTCGCCCTCGCTCTGCTGGTCCTCGCTCTCGCCCTCGGTCTCCTCCTCGCCCATCGGCTGGGTGTCGTCCTCGAGGTCGAGATCCTGGATCAGCCTGCGCAGGGACTCGACGAAGGCTTCCTGGTCGTCGATCAGGCCGCCGAGCTCGGTCAGGTCGCGGCCGACCCGCGGATCGAGCGTCTTGCGCACGGCGTCGACCATCGGCCGCGCCGACGGCGGCGGCTTGTCGCCGGTGAAGGCCTCCGATGCGAGGAAGCCGATCGCCTCGGCGAGCAGCGTGTCGTCGCGCTGGCCGACCTGGTCGTAGCCCTCTTCGCGGGCGCGGTGCTCGTGCGCGGCGGCGAGGTTGGAGCGCACCCCGACCATGCGCTTGGCGCCGATGGCCTCGCAGCGGGCCTGCTCGACGGCGTCGTAGACCTGGCGCGCCTGGTCGCCGGTCGGCGCCCGGCGGCGGTGCGTCTCCTCGCTGTGATGGCGCAGGCGCAGGGCGAGCGCGTCGGCCTCGCCGCGCAGCTCGCAGACCTCGTCGTAGTTCAGCTCGCGCTGGGGCGCGGGCAGCCGCGCCTCGTCGCCGACGATTTGCGCCGGCTCCGCGGCGAAGGTGACGTTCAGCTCCGTGCGCCGGGCGATCGCGCGCATCGCCGCGCCGGTGACGTGGCGCAGGGCGTCGGTCGGGTTGTCGTCGGAGCGGGACACGGCGGCCGGCGGCCCGGCCTCAGGACAGGGTGACGTTGGCGCTGCTCTCGGGCAGCTCCGTCCCCATGCAGCGCTGGTAGTATTCGGCGATGACCGGCCGCTCCACCTCGTCGCACTTGTTGAGGAAGGTCACCCGGAAGGCGTAGCCGAGGTCGTTGAAGATCGTCGCGTTCTCCGCCCAGGTCATCACCGTCCGCGGCGACATCACGGTCGAGATGTCGCCGGCCATGAAGCCGGCGCGGGTCAGGTCGGCGACCGCGATCATCGCGGCGATCTTCTCGCGGCCCTCGTCGTTGTCGTAGTCGGGCGCCTTGGAGAGGACGATCTTCTGCTCCTGGTCGGGTTCCAGGTAGTTCAGGGTCGCGACGATGTTCCAGCGGTCCATCTGGCCCTGGTTGATCTGCTGGGTGCCGTGATAGAGGCCGGTGGTGTCGCCCAGGCCGACCGTGTTCGCCGTGGCGAACAGCCGGAAGGCGGGGTGCGGGCGGATCACCCGGCTCTGGTCCAGGAGCGTCAGCTTGCCCTCGACCTCGAGGATGCGCTGGATCACGAACATCACGTCCGGGCGGCCGGCGTCGTATTCGTCGAACACCAGCGCGGTCGGGTGCTGCAGCGCCCAGGGCAGGATGCCCTCGCGGAACTCGGTCACCTGCTTGCCGTCGCGCAGGACGATGGCGTCCTTGCCGACCAGGTCGATGCGGCTGATGTGGCTGTCCAGGTTGATCCGGATGCACGGCCAGTTGAGCCGCGCGGCGACCTGCTCGATATGGGTCGACTTGCCGGTGCCGTGATAGCCCTGGATCAGGACGCGCCGGTTGTGCGCGAAGCCGGCCAGGATCGCCAGCGTGGTCTCGCGGTCGAAGTGATAGGACGGGTCCAGGATCGGGACATGCTCTTCCTGCTGGCTGTAGGCCGGCACGTCCATGTCGATGTCGAGCCCGAAGGTCTGACGCACCGACACCTTGATGTCGGGCAGGTCGATGGGCATGGCGTCGTCGTCTTTCACACTGGCGGCGGTGTCTGTCACGTTACCTCACTGGTCTGGGCAAAACCGACGCGATCGGGGCCATCAAAGCGCGCGGGCGATCAGGCTCCGCTTGAGCGTATTGTAGGCCTCGTTGATCCGCTTCAGTTCGCTTTCCGCGGACGCGTCCCCGCCATTGGCATCCGGGTGATACTTCTTCACCAGCTCATGGTAGCGGGCTTTCACGGTTTTCATATCGGCGCTGTCGTCCAACTGCAAGGCCCGGAGGGCCTTTTGGTCGGCGGTCTGCGCGCGGTCCCCGCCCTGGTCGCCGCCCCGGCGGCCGTTGCGCCGGGCATTGGCGCGGGCGCGCTTTTCTTCCTCGAACAGCTCGAAGGCGTCCTTGAAGCCTTCGTCGACCGAGCCGAACCGGCCTTGGACCCCGGTGCCCCGGAAACCCAGCGGCCAGGTCGGCCGGTTCCACATGGCGTCCTGCTGGATATGGAGCTCGATCTCGTCCGGGTCCAGGCCGGCATAGTAGTTCCAGGCCCGGTTGTAGAGCTCCACGTGGGGCCGGCAGAACCAGAAGTATTCGTTGATCTTGCTCGGCGATTTCGGGGCGCGGAACTCGCCCGGTTCCCGGCACTCCGGATGATCGCAGACGCGCGCGCCCTTCGCTTCGCTCAAACCGAGGGAAACGCCCAGGTCGTGGAAGTCCTGCAAGGGCACCTTACGCATCCATAAAGTATGGGCACAAACCCCGCTCCGAACAAGTAAACGCGGCGTCGCAGGCGGGGTTTGGCCATGCCGCAAACGCATGGCGCCGGCCGTCGTCGCAGCCGTATCAGCGCCGGTCGGCGACCGCCACCAGGCCGACCCCGATCAGGATCAGCACGAAGCCCGCGCCCAGGGTCGGGGTCAGTTCTTCGCCCAGGATCGCCATGCTGGCGATCAGGCCGACGGCGGGCACGGCGAGCAGGCTGAGCGAGGTCGTGATCGCGGGCAGCGCGCGGTTGAGCGTCAGCAGCGCCCAGAACGGCAGGGCGGTCCCGACCGAGCCCATGGCGGCGACGATCACCAGCCCGCGCCAGTCCCAGTTGATGGTCGATACCGGCTCGGTCACGATCGCCGCGACCAGCGACGGGATCGCCCCGATCACCATCTGCCACGGCGCGACCTGGAGCGGCGACTGGCGCCAGCGGTGGACCTTCACGTGCACGATGCCGATGCCCCAGCACATCGCGCAGACCAGCAGCAGGACGTTGCCGACGACCACCGCGCCGTTGCTCCAGTCGAAGCCGAACGGGTTGAACAGCACGAGCACGCCGCCGAGGCCGGCGGCGAGGCCGAGGCCGCGCCGGACCGACAGGCGCTCGCCCAGCAGCAGCAGGGCGATCGGCACCACCCACAGCGACGAGGTGTAGGCGAGGATGGCGGCGCGGCCGGCCTCGACCAGGGCGAGCGAGAAGTGCATCAGCGCCATGAACACGCCGACCTGGATGATGCCGATCGACAGCACGATCGGCATGTCGGCGCGGCCGGGCAGGCGCAGCTGGCCGCGCATCGCGACCACCAGGAACAGCGTCACCGCGCAGATCGCCGCCCGGCCGAAGCCGAACCACAGCGGCGGGATCCAGGTGAACCCGGTCTTGGCGATCGGCCAGCCGCAGCCCCAGATCGCGATGACGACCAGCATCAGGCCGTAGGCCGCGGTCCGGCCGACCGGCAGCGACCCGGTCTCTGCCGCGGGCGGCGTGGGGAGCGCGGCGTCCGGGGGACTGGCGGCGGTGGCGGCGGGCTGCTCGGTCATGCCCCGATCGGCGGTGATGGCGCGGGCGCTTGACGCGGCGCCAAGCGGATAGCACCTTGGCCGAGGCCCTCGCCGAGGTCCACACCCGTATCCACAAGGCCGCCATGCGCATCGCCGACCGCATCCGCAGCAAGCTCGAAGCCGCGCTGTCGCCGGACAGCCTCGACATCGTCGACGATTCCCACAAGCACGCCGGTCATGCCGGCGCGCGCGAGGGCGGCGAGACCCATTTCACCGTCACCGTGGTGTCCGCGGCCTTCGCCGGCAAGTCGCGGATCGACCGGCAGCGGATGGTCTACGGCCTGCTCGCCGAAGAGATGGCCGAGCGGGTGCATGCGCTCGCGCTCAACACCCGCGCCCCGGGAGAATAGCGATGATCCGTCCCGCGCTTCGCCTGTTGGCCGTGCTGATGCCGGTGACCCTGGGGCTCGCCGCCGCCGGCGCCCACGCCGCCGATTGGCAGACCTACCGCAACGCCCGGTTCGGCTTCGCCGTGGTCTATCCCGCCGACATCCTGCAGATGCAGCCGGCGCCGGCCAACGACGACGGCCGCGCCTTCCGGTCGGTCGAGCGCCGGATCGACGTCTCGGCCTCGGCGTCGCACAACGTCCTCGACGACACGGTCGGCGGACTCTACGCCAAGGCGCTTGCCGAATACGGCCCCCAGAACGTGACCTACCGCCGGCGCGGCGTCGACTTCTTCGTCGTCTCGGGCGTCCGCCACGGTCGGGTCTTCTACGAATACGTCCAGATCGCGCGCAAGCACGGCGGTGAATATGTCGGCCGCCTGTTGGCGGTCTATCCGCCCGAAGAGAAGCCGGTGATGGATCCGGTCGTCACGCGCATGCAGCGCCGCTTCGCGACCTCGTTCCGGCAGATGCCGCCGGGCCAGTAAGCGGCAGCCGGCCGTTATCGCCGCGGCACGACGGTAATGTCGCCGCTGCGTTCCAGATAGGCTTCCTCGATGTCCTCGATGCGGTTCACGCCGTGGGCGCGGGCCGCTTCGAGAAGGTCGAAGCGGGTGACCGACGCGCGCCGCATGCGTCCGCGATCTTCCCGCCCTCTGTGCATCAGCGGCAGCGTCCGGCCCTTGATCAGCCGCGCGAACCAGGGCCAGCGGAAGGCGATCTGGCCGAGCACCCGATGCACGGCCACGATCAGCCCGGCCGCCGCCATGGTCGGCAGCAGCTCCGCGTTGCCGGTCAGCGCCCGGCTCAGGGTCGAGCCCAGGAGGACCGCCAGCATGAGATCGACGGCGGTGGCGCGCCCGAAGGCGCGGTTGCTGGCAATGCGGATCAGGAACAGGCCGTAGAGGAAGATAACCGCGGTCCTGACCATCATCTGCCACCACAGGATGTGGTGCGGCCCGCTGCCGACGAGGAGATGGTACAGGTTGGACATGGTCACTACGGCCTCGGCCAAGGCCTCGCTGTTGATCGACGGGTGCGCGAGGGCGCCGACCGGCGCCGTCGGCCGGGCGCCGGTCGCGCGGCATTGGCACCGCTCTGCAACAGGCGCTCTGCAATCTCCTAGTCTAGGGGGCTTTCTCGCTCCGGCTTCAACATAGGTTAGGGACCCTATGCCCCGCCGGCCGCCTTCTTCTCGCCGGTATACCAGTCGGGCATCAGCTTCTCGACCACCGGGCCGTCGGCGGCGAGCGCGTGGCAGGTATCGATCAGCGCCGGGCGGACCCGCTTCTTGTCGCCGTCGGCGGTCTTCTCCTTGGGCCCTTTGACCCGCTCCTTGGCGACGTGGGTCTGATAGGCGACCGTGCCCATCTGGGCGAGCATCTCGACGATGTGGGTGCAGCCGCTGGTGCCGCCGACGACCCGGCGCACCTCGCGCATCCAGCCGGGGCCGATCTTGATGCCCTTCAGCCCGGCGAAGTTGGGCGCTGCGCCCGCGCAGGTCGGGAAGGGGTGGTGCTCGAACGTCGCCTCGCAGGCGTGGATCAGCCGGTCGTCGTCGATGGTCAGCCGCACGTGCATCTCGTGGACCGGTACGCCCGCGCCGACCTCGCCGCGCCATTCGTTCTCGAACGAATAGGTCTTGGCGTCGACGATGCGGCCCTCGATGTCCCACAACCCGTCCTCGCGGATGAAGCCGCGCATCTCGATCGTGCGGTCGTGCAGCGCCTCGCGCGGCGCCGGGTCGGATAGGGGCATTCGCCTTCCTTTCTGCAATGCGGACGGTGCGCCGCCGGTTCCTGGCGGCCGGCGGGCACGGGGGGTCAGTCGCCGGCGGTCTCGGGGGCGGCCTCCGCTTCGCCCGGTTCCAGCGGCGACACCCGGATGGAAGTAATTCGGTGACCGTGGCGGCGCAAGATTTCGAAGCGGATGCCGTGGAAGGCGAACACCTGCCGGACCTCGGGAATCCGCCGCGCTTCGTGCATGACCAGCCCGGCGACGGTCGCCGCATGCTCGTCGGGCAGCTCCCAGCCGAGCTCGCGGTTGAGGTCGCGGATGGTGACCTCGCCATTGACGATCCAGGCGTTGGCGCCGGCCGGGCGGATGCCGGCGACGGCGGCGTCGTGCTCGTCGGAGATGTCGCCGACGATCTCCTCGATGATGTCCTCCAGCGTGACGATGCCCATCAGCGAGCCGTATTCGTCGACCACGATGGCGAAATGCTCGCGCCGCTGGCGGAAGGCGCGGAGCTGGTCGAGCAGCGAGGTCGATTCCGGGATGAACCACGGCGCCGAGGCGATCTGTCGGATGTCGAGCGAGTCGACCTTGCCTTCGGCGCGCTGGACCGCACGCAACAGGTCCTTGGCGTGGACCACGCCGGTGATGTTGTCGGCCTCGCCCTCGTAGAGCGGCAGGCGGGTGTAGGGACTGGCCAGCACCTCCTGGACGATCTCGGCCGCCGGCTTGGAGGCGTCGATCGTGACCACCGTCGAGCGGTGGGTCATCACCTCGCCGACCTCGAGGTCGCCCAGGTCGAGCACGCTGCGCAGCATCTCGCGTTCGTCCTGGACCTCCTGGTCGGGGCCCTGGTGCATGCTGATGACGCCGCGCAGTTCCTCCTCCGAGCTCAACCCGGCGAGGTGGGTGTCGAAGCGAATGCCGAACAGGCGCAAGGTGCCTTCGACGACGAACTGGATCGTCCGCGCGATCGGCGCGAACACCAGCACGATCACCTTCATCAGCGGCGCGACCGCAAGCGCCAGCCGGTCGGCGTGGTGCAGCGCATAGGCCTTGGGCATGACCTCGGCGAAGATCAGCACCAGGAGCGTCATCACCAGGGTTGCGTAGACGACGCCGCCGTTGCCCAGCCAGCCGATGAACATGCTGGTCGCCAGCGCCGAGGCCAGGATGTTGACCAGGTTGTTGCCCAGCAGGATCGAGCCGATCAGCCGCTCCTTCCTGGCGCGCAGGGCGTTGACCTGGCCGGCCCGACGGTTGCCGCGGCGCTCGAGCTCGAACATGCGCGGCTGCGAGGCGGCCGTCATCGCCGTCTCCGAGCCCGAGAAGAAGGCGGACAGGATCAGGAGGAAGAGGATCGGGAGGAGGGTGTAGACCAGGTCCATGGCGTGCGTGGGGTTCGAGACGAGGGGGTTGGTGGCGGAGGCGCGTCGGCCCGCGGGCGCTGTCGCCGGTCCTTGGGACGCAGTTACCGGTCCGTCGACCGTTGCGGACGGGCCGAAACCTTAGCATGGCACGGGGGTTCGCGAAGGGGCTTCGTCGCCGATGCAGGCTCCTGACAGAAGGCTGTCAGGAGGGGGCTGGCACAATGGCCGCGTTGACACCCCAACCGGAGACATGAAGATGAGCGTCATCCCCGAGAATTCCACCGTCTGGGCGGAGATCCCCGTCACCGACCTGGACCGGGCGATCGCCTTTTACAACAAGGTGCTCGATACGGAGTTGAAGAAGGAAGAGAACGGACCGAACCCCATGGCCGTGTTCCCGACGTCGGGCCGAGGCGTGTCCGGCCATCTCTATCCCGGCAAGCCGGCCGGGGACGGCAGCGGGCCGACGATCCACCTGGCCTGTCCGGACGCGCTCGAGGACGCGCTGGCGCGGGTCACGGAGGCGGGCGGCAAGGTACTGTCCGATACGATCACGATCCCGGCCGGGCGGTTCGCCTACTGCCTCGACCCGGACGGGAACTCGATCGGGATCTTCTCCAGCTAGGAAACCCGCGATGCGACGCGCCGACCGCCTGTTCCAGATCGTGCAATACCTGAGGGGCGGTCGGCTCGTCACCGCGGCGAAGCTGTCCGAATGGCTGGAGGTCTCCGAGCGGACGATCTACCGCGACGTCGCCGACCTGCAGTCCTCCGGCGTGCCGATCGACGGCGAGGCCGGCGTCGGCTACCTGATGCGCGACGGCTACGACCTGCCGCCCCTGATGTTCACCCGTGACGAGATCGTCGCCCTGGTCGCCGGCGCCCGGCTGGTGCGCGCCTGGGGCGGCGCGTCGATGGCGCGCGCCGCCGAGGAGGCGCTGGTCAAGATCGAGGCCGTGCTGCCCGAGACCGAGCGTGCGCGGGCCGACCGGGTCGAGATCCACGCGGTCGCGATGGGGATGACGCCGGCCGTGCGCGAGCGCCTCGACCGGGTCGAGCAGGCGATCGAGGCGCGGCAGCGGCTGGCGCTGTCCTATCTCGACGCCGAGGACCGGGCGACCGAGCGCACCGTCCGCCCCCTCGGCCTGTGGTTCTGGGGCAAGGTCTGGACGCTGGTCGCCTGGTGCGAGCTGCGCGATGACTTTCGCATGTTCCGCGTCGACCGCATCGCGCAGATCGAGCCGGGCGGCGAACCGTTCCGGGCCGAGCGCGGCAAGACGCTCGCCGATTTCTACCGGCTCATGGAGGCGGAGGCTGGCACCCGGGATCGCGGACCTAGGGGCGACGGCGACAGGGGCGGACGCTCGCCCTGACCGAGTGTGTACGCGTCAGCGGCGCAGGGCGTCGTCGAGCAAGTCGCGAACCGCGGCGGTGTCGACGTCGCCCATGACCACGGCGTCGCCGATGCCGCGGGCGAGGATGAAGGTCAGCCGGCCGTCGACGACCTTCTTGTCGCTCTGCATCAGCGTGAGCAGCCGGTCGGCGGTCCAGTCGTCGCCGGCGACCGCGGCCAGCGAGACCGGCAGGCCGGCGCTCTCCAGGTGGACGCGCATCCGCTGGGCGTCCCCGGCGGGACACAGACCCAGGCGCACCGACAATTCGAACGCCAGCACCATGCCGACCGCGATCGCCTCGCCGTGGAGCAGGGCGTCGCCGAAGCCGTGGGCGGCCTCGAAGGCGTGGCCGAAGGTGTGGCCGAGGTTGAGCAGGGCGCGTTCGCCGGCCTCGCGCTCGTCGGCGGCGACGACCGCCGCCTTGGCCCGGCAGCTCTCCGCCACCGCGCGGGCCCGCGCGGCCGCATCCCCGGCCAACAGCCCGGCGCCGCTGGCGTCGAGCCAGTCGAAGAAGCCGCGGTCGCGGATCAGCCCGTACTTGACCACCTCGGCATAGCCGGCGCGGAGCTGGCGCGGCGGCAGCGTGTCCAGCGTGGCGATGTCGGCGATCACCAGCGAGGGCTGGTGGAAGGCGCCGACCAGGTTCTTGCCCTGGGGCATGTCGATCGCGGTCTTGCCGCCGACCGCCGAATTGACCTGGGCGAGCAGGGTGGTCGGCACCTGGACGAAGCGAACGCCGCGCAGCAGGATCGCCGCGGCAAAGCCGGCGAGGTCGCCGACCACGCCGCCGCCCAGGGCCACGACCAGGTCGCCGCGCTCGAGGCCGCGGTCGAGGCAGGCGCCGGTCAGCGTCTCCAGCCAGGCGAAGCTCTTGGTCTCCTCACCGGCCGGCACCGTGATCGTCTCGACGGCGATGCCCTCGGCGGCCAGCGCGGCCTCGAGCCGCCCGCCCCACAGGCTGGCGACGGTCTCGTCGGTGACGACCAGCGCGCGCGGCCGGCGCAACAGCGGCGCGATCAGGGCGCCCGCCTGGTCGATCAGCCCGGCGCCGACCAGGATGTCGTAGCTGCGCGCGCCGAGCTCGACGCGCACGCACTCGGCCGGGGTTGCGGTCCCGTCCATGGTCAGCGCGCGCCCGCGGCGCGCCGGGCGCGGCTGCCCTGCCACTCGTCGATCGCCGTCATCACCTTGTCGACCATCACCGACACGGGGGCGTCGGTGCTTTCCACGGTAACGTCGGCTTCGGCGTATATCGGATAGCGTTCGGCAATCAATCGTTCCAGAACCGCACGGGGGTCCCCTTGTTTGAGCAGCGGGCGGTTGTCGCGCCGCTTGACCCGCGACAGCAGCGTATCGACGTCGGCCTTGAGCCACACCGACAGGCCGGCCCGGGCGATGGTGGCCCGGGTCTCCGGGTCCATGAAGGCGCCGCCGCCGGTGGCCAGCACGATCGGGTCGCCGCTCAGCAGGCGGGCGATGACCCGGCGCTCGCCGTCGCGGAAGGCCGCTTCGCCGTGGGCCGCGAAGAAGGCCGGGATCGAGCAGCCCGCGGCGCGCTCGATCTCGATGTCGGCGTCGACGAAGGGCAGCCCCAGCCGCGGCGCCAGGCGCCGGCCGATCGCACTCTTGCCCGCGCCCATCATTCCGATCAGCACCACCGAGCGGGAAGCAGCCTCTGGTTTCGTTTTGGACGGGGTCATGATACCGGGAAGCCCCGCCGTAATCTCGCCACAGTCGGTCCCATACCATCCGTCGGCATGAGGGCGCGTCTGGTAGACTTCGCCAACATCGGACCCAAGATGCCGCTTCCGGCAAAAAAAGCAACGCGCTTGCTCGCCGCGACTTGCCTCGCGGCGCTGTCATTTATGGCAGTGCCCGTGATGGCGGTCGGCGCGGCCAGTGCCCAGACCGACCGTCCCGGCGACGCGCCGCGGCGCGCGCCCGTGCGCCAGGAAGACCTGGGCCCGCCCACCGGCGTGGCCGAGGGCCAGGCGATCGGGGTGCTCGGCCCCGACCGCGACGGGCTCGGCGCCGACCTGTGGCGCGGCTCGGCCGCACCGGCGGTCGCGGCGCTGATGGCGCGACTGCCCGCCGCGCCGGGCTCGCGGGTGCTGCGCGATCTGGAGCGTCGGCTGTTGCTGACCGCGGCGGTGCCGCCGGCCGGCGGCGACGACAAGGATCCCGGCCTGATCACCCACCGCCTGCGGCGGCTCTACGCCATGGCCGCGCTCGACGGGCTGGCGGCGCTCTACGAGGTGGCGCGCAAGAGCGCGCCCAATTCCCCGCGCGATCCGGTGCGCATCCGCACGGCGATCGCCGGGTTGCTGCTCGAAGGCCGCGCCGAACCCGCCTGCCGGGCGGTCGACGATGCGCTCAACGGCCCGATCACGCCCTTCCTCGAACGCGCCTCGATCGTCTGCCACGCCCGCAACGGCCGGCACGAACGGGCGGCGATGGCGCTCGGCCTGCTCCGCGAGGCCGGCCGCAAGGTCGACCCGGTCCTCGCCGCGCTGGTCGCCGCCGCTGCCGATCAGGGCCCGCCGCCGCCGCGGCTCGACCATCCGACCGCACTCCAGGTCGCGCTGCTGCCGGCGGGCCGGTTCCCGCTGCCCGCCATGGATATCGCCACGCTGTCCCTGCCGCTGCTGCGCGGCGTCGTCGTCTCGGGCAAGCCGCCGCGGATGCGCCGGATCGCCGCCGCCGAGCGCCTGGCGGCCGATCACGCGCTGCCCGACGGGCTGCTCGCCGCGCTCTATGCCGGCGCCGACGTTCCCGCCGCCGCGGTGCGCAGCGCCCGCGAGATCCGCCTGCGCGACTATGGCCGCGACGCCCGGATACGCCTCTATCAGGCCGCCGCGCTGGAGACCAACCCCGAGCAGCGCATGCTGACCCTGGCGGCCTGGTGGCGCCTGGCGCGCGCCGCCCGCGACGAGTCGCTGACCGCCCGCCTGACCGCCCCGCTGCTGAAGAACATCCGGCCCGGCCGCCGCTGGCAGGACTATGCCGGCCACATCGCCCGGGTCTACTTCTGGACCGGCCGGCTGCGCCGCGCCCTCGACTGGTACCGGGTGCTCAAGGACCAGCCGTTCCGTAATCCCGACGACTTCTACCGGCTGACCGCGGCGGCGGCGCTGGCCGACCCGGCGGCCGTGGGTGTCGACGACCTGCGCGGCTGGCGCGACTACCAGCGCCGCCGCGACGGCGACGCGACCGCGCGGGCGGCGCGCTTCTACGCGCTGTTGAGCGGCCTGGACCAGGCGCCGGACGCCGTGGCCGACTGGCGCGCGACGGCGGTCGCGCCGCAGCCTGCCGGCCCCGCCGCCGCCGACTGGCGCATGGTCGAGGCCGCCGCGGGCGACGGCCGCCGGGGCGAGACCGTGCTGCGCATGCTGGTCGCGCTGGGCTCGACCGGTCTGGCCAAGGCGGCGCCGGCCGCGTTGACGGCGGCGGTCGCCGCCCTGCGCCGGGTCGGCCTGCGCCGTGACGCGCGGGCGCTGGCGGTCGAGGCTGCCTTGCAGGCGGGGTTGTGAGCGCCATGAACCTGTCCGAACGCCGCCCGCCGTCCCGCCCCCTGGCCACCTCCGTCGAGGTCTTCCTCGAGATGCTGGTGGTCGAGCGCGGCGCGGCGATGAACACGATCGATGCCTACCGCCGCGATCTGCAGGATCTCGACGCCTTCCTGTCCGGCCGGCGCACGGCCATCGCGGCGGCGTCGGAGGCCGACCTGCGCGACTATCTCGGCCACCTCCGCGCCGTCGGCCTGTCGGCGCGCACCGCGGCGCGCCGGCTCTCCGCCCTGCGCCAGTTCTACCGTTTCCTCTACGCCGAGGGCACGCGCGCCGACGACCCGACCGCCGGGCTCGACGCGCCGCGCCAGAGCCGGCCGTTGCCCAAGCTGCTGTCGGAGGACGAGGTCGACCGCCTGCTCGCCGCCGCGCGCCGGCGCGACGGCGCCGACGGCCTGCGCCTGGTGGCGCTGCTCGAGGTGCTCTACGCCACCGGTCTGCGCGTGTCGGAGCTGGTCGGCCTGCCCTATGCGGCGGTGACCCGCGATCCGCGCTTCCTGGTCGTCCGCGGCAAGGGCGGCAAGGAGCGGGTGGTGCCGCTGAGCGAGCCGGCGCGCGACGCGCTCGACGCCTACCTCACCGTTCGCGACGCCTTCGTCCCCAAGGGCCGGCCTGCGACGAGCCTGTTCCCGTCGCGCGCGGCCGAGGGCAACCTGACCCGCCACCGCTTCGCCCAGCTCCTGAAGGAGACCGCCGCCGCCGCCGGGCTCGACCCGGCCAAGGTGTCGCCCCACGTGCTGCGCCACGCCTTCGCCACCCACCTGCTCAACCGCGGCGCCGACCTGCGCTCGGTCCAGCAGATGCTCGGCCACGCCGACATCTCGACCACGCAGATCTATACCCACGTGCTCGACGAGCGGCTCAAGACCCTGGTCCAGGAGAAGCACCCGCTGGCGAAGCGGGGGCGCTAGGCCCCCGTTACCGCCCCGTCATTCTCTCGGTCACTTGGCGCGCGCCGCCCGCGCGACCTTACCTTCCAGCGCGTCGACGTCGACCCGGACCGTCCGGCAGCGGCCGCGCCGCCAGATCTCGATGACCCGGTTCTTGCCGGCCGGCCGGATGACCAGCAGTTCGCGGCTGCCGACGATGTTGAGGGCGCCATCCAGTTCGAAACTATAGGCGGCCTTGCGGTAGCCGCCGGTGCCGAGCCGGTAGACCGGCGTGGGCTGGCCGGCGCGGCGGATTTCGACCGCGTATTTCTGCATGCCCATGGCCGTCGCCAGGATGGAGTAGTAGGCGGGGCGCTTCGCGGCGCACAGCTTGTCGTCCGTGTATTGGAAGATGCTGCCGTCCATTAGGCCGCTGCAGGTGGTCATCTCCGGGCCGGTGTAGCGGCACTGACGAACTTTGGTCATGCTCGCGCCGAGCGCGGGGACGGCCAGGCCCGTGGCGAGGCAGGCGGCGATGGTCAGGGTCTTCGTCGGGGTCATGCGAATCTCCATGGATTGCCGGGCGCGACGCGTCACGTCGATACCGCGCCCGACGGCGATGATAGCCACGCATGTGGCGAAATTTGGCGGCGGCCTTTTTGATACGTTGACGTTTCGTAGCGAAACGAATACGTTTCATAAGTAATGCGCCGATGCATCCCGGAGAACCGAACCGATGGCTGCCTGCTTCCGCTACATCGTCGACGACGTCGACGCCGCGATCGACTTCTACACCAGCCAGCTCGGCTTCACGCTCGAGATGCACCCGTCGCCGCCCTTCGCCGAGATCTCGCGCGGCGACATGCACCTCTATCTCAGCCAGCCGTCGGCGCACGGCGCCGCCGCGCCGCTGGCGTCGGGGGAGCAGCCCCGACCGGGCGGCTGGAACCGCATCCACCTGGTGGTCGACGATCTCGACGCCACCGTCGCGCGGCTCGAGGCGGCGGGCGCCCGGTTCCGCAGCGCGGCCGTCCAGGGCGTCGGCGGCAAGCAGATCCTGCTGGAGGACCCGTCGGGCAACCTGGTCGAGCTGTTCGAGCCCAACTCGCCCGCCTACCGCGCGCCGGGGTCGGCCAGCCGCGCCGCGCGGAAATGACCGCAGCCACGTCGGAGGCGGGACGATAGCAGCGCCGGCGCAAGCGGCGCGCCGGGTCGATCCCCGGATCGAACGGTCGCGGCGGGTGATCCTGGAGGCCGCGGTCGCGGAGCTCGGCGCGGCGGGCTACGGCGCCTTCACCATCGAATTGGTCGCGGCCCGCGCCGGCGTCGGCAAGTCGACCATCTACCGCCACTGGCCCGACAAGCTGGCCCTGATCGCCGCCGCCTTCCGCACGCTGCACGCGGAGGAGGGGCCCGACCTCGCCAGCGGGACGCCGCGCGAGCGGCTGGTGCGCATCCTGCGCCACGTCGCCGAGGTGGTCGCCGAATCGCCCTTCTCCGCCTGCATCCCCGCGCTGATCGACGGCGCCGAGCGCGACCCGGCGCTGCGCGCCTTCCACCACCGCTTCCAGGCCGAGGCGCGCCGGCCGACGATCGCGGTGATCGCCGAGGGTGTCGCGGCCGGCGACTTCCCGGCCGGCACCGATCCCGCGCTCGCCGCCGAGGCCCTGCTCGGCGCGATCTTCTTCCGCCGGCTGATGACCCCGACGCCGCTCGACCCCGACGGCGCCGGGGCGCTGGCGGCGACCGTGCTCGGCCCGGCGCCGGCGCGCCGGCGCGTTGCCAGCGCCGATCGATCGTGATTTGCTGACACCCCGCCGCGACCCCGACCGACCGCTCCGAATGCCCGAGCCGCTCACCGACGTCCGCCAGATCTCCCACATCGCCTACGGCTTCTTCGCCTCGAAGGCGCTGTTCGGCGCGCTCAACATCGAGCTGTTCCGGCACCTCGCCGCCGGGCCGCAGACCGCCGCCGACCTGGCCGCGGCGACCGGCGTCGCCGAGAACCGGATGGCGACCCTGCTGGCGGCGCTGGCCTCGTGCGGCCTGGTCACGCACGACGATGGGCGCTGGGCCAATTCGCCGGCGGCGGCGCGCTATCTGGTCCCTGGCGAGCCGGCCTATTTCGGCGACTATTACCGCTACCAGATCGACCGCCAGCTCTATCCCAACATGCTCGCGCTCGACGCCGGCCTGCAGGGCGACGCCGACGCGCTGGCCCACGATTCGATGAGCTCGATGCTGGAAGACCCGGTCGAGGCCGAGGCCTTCTCCCGCGCCCAGCACGCCGGGTCGATGGGCCCGGCGATGCTGATGGCCAAGACGCTCGATTTCTCGGGCGTGGGCACCATGCTCGACGTGGCCGGCGGCACCGGCGCCTATTCGATCGTGCTGTGCCGCCAGAACCCCGGGATGACGGCGACGATCCTCGACTTCCCGACCGTCACCGACGTCGCCCGGCGCTATGTCGACGAGGCCGGCCTGGCCGACCGGATCGCGCTGTTGCCCGGCGACGCGCTCGGCGTCGACTGGCCGGGCGGGCAGGACGCCGTGCTGATGTCCTACCTGCTCAGCGCCGTCGGTGCGGCCGACATCCCGGTCCTGGTCGAGCGGGCCCGCGCGGCGCTCAAGCCGGGCGGGCTGGTCGTGGTCCATGATTTCATGCTCGACGACCAGCGCAGCGGGCCGTTCGCCGCCGCCGGCTTCTTCCTGTCCTACCTCTCGCTGCGCACCGACCCGGTCTCGTTCACCGCCGAGGAGGCCGCCGGCTGGCTGCGCGCCGCCGGCTTCGAGGCGGTCGAGACCGGGGTGATGATCCCGGAGATCACCGGCTACGCGATCGCCCGCGCGCCGGCGGCGTAGCGCGTCTCAGGCGTAGGAGAGCCGGCTCAACCCGGCGAGGTGGGCCGGCGCGCCGTCCGCGTCGGTGAAGGGCGCGTAGATGCGCTCGACCCAGACCAGCTCGCGGCCCGGGATCCAGCTCCGCCGCCGGTTGCTGTAGGACGGCCGGTTCGCGTCCATGATCGCGCCGTAGCGCTCGGTCGCGGTCCGCGCCGCGGCGGGCGAGAAGAGCTGGTCCAGCGTGTTGCCGGCGATGTCGCGCTGGAAGAAGAAGGCGAAGGCCTCGCCGGCGAAGCGGACCACGAAATGCCAGCCGCCGGCCGCGCGCGGTTCGGCGTCGAACACGATGCCGCCCGTCGTGAAGGGCGGCGCGTTGCGGGCGTCGAGAACGTCGAGCGGCGGGGCCGCGTCGACATCGGCGTGTTCGTGCCAGTAGGCGGCGAACTCCTGGAAGGCGAGCGGCATCGCGCGCGGGTTCGAGGTGCCTCGGATCATGGGGGAGTCCGGGACCTTGCCGGTATTGCGTCCTGGATCGGACGGAGCCATGCGCGCCTGCTCGCGCCGGTGGTTATTCTCCACGGCAGTCTATCAGAAACGGGCGCCGGCGGCCATCGCCGGAGCGGCCGTCGGCGCTATGGCCTTCCGCCGCCAATTCCGCCATCTTCGCCTGCGACGCGGCCGCTCGGGCGCCGCGTCACGACGGGGCCACGCGGAAGGGGACCGGGCGCGCATGTGCGGCATCGCCGGCATCATCATGAAGAACGGGGCGGAACCGGACCGCACCGCGCTGGTCGCGATGCGCGCGGCGCTGGCTCACCGCGGCCCCGACGGCGGCGGCGAGCACGTCGCCGGTCCGGTCGGGTTGGTCCACACCCGGCTGGCGATCATCGACCTTGCCACCGGCGACCAGCCGTTGTTCGGACCGGGCGGCGGCGCCCTGGTCGGCAACGGCGAGATCTACAACTACGTCGAGCTGCGCGCCGAGCAGGAGGGCAAGGTCGAGCACCGGACCAACGCCGATTTCGAGCCGACCCTGTCGCGGTTGGAGGCGCGGGGCTGCGCCGCCGCCGCCGACATGCGCGGCATGTACGCCTTCGCCATGCTCCGGCCCGGCGGCGAGGGACAGGACGGCGCCGCCGGCGACGTGCTGCTGGCGCGCGATCCGTTCGGCATCAAGCCGCTCTACACGGTCGAGACCGACGACGCCTTCGCCTTCGCCTCCGAGCCGCGCGCGCTGTTCGCCGCCGGCCTCGCCAAGCCGCGGCTGAACGGCCACAAGCGCACGGAGTTCCTCCAGCTCCACTACACCACCGGCCGCGACACGGTGTTCGCCGGGATCGAGCGGCTGATGCCCGGCGAGGCGCTGCGCCTGTCCGGCGGCACGATCGCCGAGCGCCGCCGCCTGCCCGCGGTCCCGCCCGCGCCCGTCGCCGGGGTCGACGGCGACGCCGCCGCGCCGCCGGCCGACATGGACGAGGCCGTCGCCCGCTTCGACGCGGCCTTCGAGGATTTGGTGCGGCTGCACCAGCGCGCGGACGTGCCTTACGGCATGTTCCTGTCGGGGGGCATCGACTCGAGCGCGGTGCTGACCATGATGGCGCGGCTCAACGAGCGGTCGGTGCTCGCCTTCACCTGCGGCTTCACCGGCACCCGGGTGCCGGACGAGCGGCCTGCCGCGCAGAAGGTCGCCGAGGCGCTCGGCGCCCAGCACGTCCAGGTCGAGTTCTCGGCGGACGACTTCTGGACCAACCTGCCCGCGATCGCCGACGCCTTCGACGAGCCGACCACGGACTATGCGATCCTGCCGAGCTGGAAGCTGGCCCAGGAGGCGCGCAAGCACGTCAAGGTCGTGCTGTCGGGCGAGGGGGGCGACGAGATCTTCGCCGGCTACGGTCGTTACAGGAAATTGCTAAAGCCCTGGTGGCGGGGCGGCCGGCGGCCGCGGATCAAGGGCGAGCTCGACAATGCCGGCGTGCTCCGCAACGAGGCGCGGCTGTGGACCACCGGGCTGGCAGGCGTGCGCCGCGACGCGCGCACGGCCTGGCCCGACAAGCTGCAGGCCGCCCAGGCCGCCGACATCGAGGGCTGGTTGCCGGCAGACCTGCTGCTCAAGCTCGACCGCGCGCTGATGGCCCACGCCGTCGAGGGGCGGACGCCCTTCCTCGACCCGGTGGTGGCGCGGTTCGGCTTTCACCTGCCGACCCGGTTCAAGATCGAGAAGAACCTGGGCAAGGCGGTGATCCGTCACTGGCTGGCCAGGCATTGCCCCGCCGCCGGCGCGTTCGAGCGCAAGCGGGGCTTCACCGTGCCGGTCGGCGAGTGGATCGCGGCGCGCGGCGCCGACATCGGCGCGCTGGTCGCGAACCAGCCCTGCATCGAGGAGATCTGCCGGCCGGAGGCCGTGCGGGACTTCTTCCAGTCGTTCCACCCGCGCCAGGCGCGCGCCGCGTGGACGCTGCTGTTCTACGCGATCTGGCACAAGCGCCACATCGAGGGCGTCGAGCCCGGCGGCGACGCGTTCGAGTTCTTGCGGGGGTGAGCGGGCCGGCGGCCGCTCAGGCCGCGGGCGAGTCCTGGGCCGGCCGCTCAGGCCGCGGAGGAATCCTGGGCGTGGCCGACCGAGCCCGGCCGGTGCTCGCGCTGTGCGGCGATCAGGGCGGGGATGTCCTTCGCCTCGACCGGCCTGGAGAACAGGAAGCCCTGGCCGAGCTTGCCGCCATGCTCCCATATCCAGTCGGCTTCGAGATCGGTCTCGATGCCCTCGGCCACGGTGACCAGCCCGAGCGCCCGGCCCAGCCCGATGATCGACGCGGTGATCTTCTGGCTTTCCTCGTCGGTGCCCAGCTTGTGGACGAAGGACTGGTCGATCTTGACCTTGTCGAAGGGCAGCTCGTGCAGGTGGCGCAGGCTCGAATAGCCGGTGCCGAAATCGTCGAGCGCGACGCGGACGCCCTTGGCCTTGAGCGCGTCGATCGTCTGCCGGGTCGCCTCGATATCGACCACCAGGGCGTTCTCGGTGATCTCGATCTCGAGCCGCTCGGGCGGGAAGCCGGTGTCCAGCAGCACCTGCAGGACCTTGTCGGCCAGCCGCGGGTCGCGGAACTGCGACGGCGAGACGTTGACCGCGATCGTGAGCGAGGAATCCCAATGGCGCCCGTCCAGGCAGGCCTGCCGGAGCACGGCCGAGAAGATATCGCCGATCAGGCCGGCGTCCTCCGCGATCGGGACGAACTTGCTCGCGTCCAGGACGCCGAGCTTGGGGTGACGCCACCGGGCCAGCGCCTCGAAGCTGACGATCCGCTTGGTCGCAAGGTCGATCAGCGGCTGGTAGTGGGGGAAGATGTCGCCCTGGGCGATCGCCTCGCGCAGGGCGGTCTCCATGGCGAACCGCTCGCGCATCATCTGGTCGAGCGTGGTGTTGAACATGGCGTACGTGTTCCGGCCGCCCGACTTGGCCTGGTACATCGCCGCGTCGGCCCGTTGCATCAGCAGCTCGACCGTGTCGCCGTCGGACGGATAGACGGCGATGCCGATGCTCACGGTCACGGTGGCGTGGAAGGTTTCGTCGAAGATCGGCTCGGCGACGGCGTTCAGGATGCGCTGGGCGATGCGGAAGATGATCTCTTCGTTGTCGACGTCGCTGATCAGGATCGCGAATTCGTCGCCGCCCAGCCGCGCCAGGAAGTCCTGGGGCCGCAGCAGCGTCGACAGCCGGTCGGCGGCCGACTGCAGCAGCCTGTCGCCGGCCGTGTGGCCGTAAGTGTCGTTGACCGCCTTGAACCGGTCGAGGTCGAGCAGGAACAGGGCCTGGCGCGAATTGCTCGCGCGGTGGCCGCCGAGCCGATGCGCGAACTCCTCGTACAGCAGGCGGCGGTTGCCGAGGCCGGTCAACGGGTCGTGACGGGCGAGCCGCTCGGCCTCCGCCTCGGCGCTGACCCGGCGATGGACCTCCTTGCGCAAGGTATTCGCGCGCACCGCCAGGATGGCGAGCAGCGCGAAGGTCGCCACGATGAAGACCGTGAAGAACTCGTCAAGCTCCCAACTCTCGTGGGCGCGGCTGAAGTTGTAGATCACCTCGAACGAGCCGATCGAGACCAGGATCGCCTGGGCCAGGATGGCAACGGCGATGATGACCAGATAAGCAGGCCGGATCCGCGCCAGCATCCGCCAGGCGCGCTCCGCCAAGGTTTCGTCCATCCGTATCTTTCGATCCGGCATACCGTCTCTCCGAACGCCGCAAAGCGTGGCCTGCACGCTGCGCGGCCGCCGATGGCGACACCGCGCCGCCAGACCTAGGTCCCGAACGGCGCAGCATCGGCGACGGATTGCTAATTTTGCCTTAACGGCGCAGGGGGGCGATCGGGTCCGTCGGCCGCACGGACGTGCCGGAATCAATAGATCGCGGCGCCGAAGTCGTTGGCGAGATAGTGCGCGCGGAATTCCGCGATCCTCGGCTTGATCCGGGTGCCGGCCGCGCGCATCTCGTCCCACTCGTCGGCGTGGACCCAGTCGACCACCTCGGTCTTGAAGCTGGGGCGGGCCGTCACCCGGTCGTACCAGGCGGCGACCGCCGGACGGTCGCCGGTCCAGACGTCGAGCAGGTTCATGTAGTCGAGCCGGGAGACGTAGACGGCGAGGTTGATCTCGGCCAGCGACCAGGCGCCGCCGGCGAGCCAGTCGCGGCCGTCGGCCAGCGCCTTGTCCATCTTCTGGAACACCTTCTCGAAGGCGACCGTGCCGCGATAGACGTGGGGCGCGTCGACCCCGTGCTCGTAGACCGCGGTCTGCCGGTCGCGCCGCTCGAGGTCGAGGATGTGCGACAGATGCTCCCGGACCTGCTCGGGCGGCATCGCGCGCAGCCGGTCCATGAACATGGCCGAGTAGCTCAGCACCGCGACGCCCTGGTGCAGCCCCTCGTCGCAGGCCTTGGAGTAGAGGCGCATCTGGGCGCGCTCGTACGGATCGGCCGGCTTGAGCGGCGGATCGGGAAAGGCCTCGTCCAGATATTCCGCGATCAGGGTCGATTCGGTGAGCACCCTGCCGTCGTGGACCAGGGTCGGCACGACCCCCTTGGGGTTGAGCTTGAGATAGTCCGGGTCGAACTGCTTGCCGGCGAACAGGTCGACCTCGACGCTCTGCCAGTCGTCGATGCCCTTCTCGCGCAGGACCATGCGGATCTTCTGCGAGCAGACCGAGTTGTTGAAGTGATAGAGCGTGAGCGTCATCGGCGTCCTCCGGCATGGGCTCCGTGCGGGCGCACGGTGTCGCCCGGGATCATGCCATCGGCGGCGGCGGGCGCAAACTGCGAACCGGGCAGGGACGGGTCCCGGCGTCGATCCGGATCAGAGGGGCGTGTGCGTGGGCGGGGGCGATGGCCGTACGGCCGGCCTCAGGCCGCGATCGGGGCCTTGCACGCGGCGCGCCGGTAAACCGTCTCGACCGCTTCGACCAGCGCGCCGCCGGCGCCGAGCAGGTCGTCGGCGTCGCGGATCATCCAGCGATTGGGCCAGGCGCCGGGACGCAGTGCGAGCAGGGCGTCCGGGATCTCGGCCTCGCGCCCGGGGGCGGCCTGGGCCATCAGCATCGCGGCCGTCGCGGTCGAGCGCGACATCCCGGCGTGGCAATGGATCAGCACCCGGCGCGGGCGTGCCTGCGACAGCTCGGCGCCCAACGCCAGCAACCGGCCGACGGTCGCGCGGCCGGCTGCCTGCGCGACGGGCGCGTCATCGAAGCGGAACTCCCGCCGCGGCACGGCGTAGACCGTTCGCATCTGCGCGCGGGCGTCGCAGTCCGGATCGAGCAGGGAGATGACGAAATCGGTGTTGGCGAGGCTGTATTCGCCCAGCTCGCCAAGTCCGGCGATAGAGATGGTGTAGGGAAGCATGCCCGGCTCACGGAATTCTGGTGTCGCGATCCCAGTAATACGCGATTTGTATTATAAAACGATGATGATGTTGCCGATTTGGGCGATTTTTCTTTTCACGTTCACTTGAGTTTGTCTGTTCGATCCGGCGTCGTCATTCCCGCGAAGGCGGGAATCCAGACTGTCCGAGGTTCGAACTGGATGCCCGCCTGCGCGGGCATGACGCCATAGTGCAGAGCTTTTTGGGTCATACGAGCAGCGCGGCAGCGCCCCTCTACTCGAAATCCGCCGGCACCTCCGCGCCGCGGCCGAAGCGGCGCAGGGCGGCGACCAGGTCGGGCCGGTCGGTGGCGGTGCGGCGGTAGATGGCCTCGACCGCGGCGATCAGCGCGCCGTCGCGGCCGAGCTGCTCGTCGGCGAAGCGGATCATCCGGCTGTTGGGCCACGCCTGGGGGCGGATCTCGGTCAGCCGGGTGCAGACCGCGTCCTCCCGGCCGGGGTTGAACTGGGCCATCAGGATCGCCGCCGCGGCGGTCGACCGCGAGATGCCGGCGTGGCAGTGCACCAGCACCGCGTCGGGGGCGGTGGCGCGCAACGTCTCGCCGATCGCCAGCAAGGCGGCGACCGCGTCGGGCTCGGGCAGGACCGAGCCGTCGCCGGGCTCGATCACGTCGTGGAAGCGGAATTCCGACCGCTCGATGCCGGCCAGCGTCTCGAAATGGCCGTCGGCGTCGTAGTCCGGATCGAGGAAGGAGATGACATGGCCGATCCGCGGCGGGCCGTAGTCCTTGAGCTCCGGCAGCCCCGCGACGAAGATTTCGTAGTCGACCATGAAAGTTCGATTTCCCGGCTGTTTGACGTGCCCCCCATAGATTGGTCGGCGCGCGCCGGGAACAAGGGTGGCGCGGCGTCCAGCCCTGATTTCCCGGTGCTGCCCGGCGGGCGGGACAATCGGGCGCGACCGCCAGCGCGGGTTTGTCGGCGCCCGGCCGTTGCCCTATGGTCGCCGCGCGGTTATTGCACTGCACCAAATCCCGTCATCGCGAGAGCAGACCCTCATGAGCTTCACCACCATCACCCCGGCGCCCGCGCGCCTGAATCGCAGCGAGCTCGCCGTGCCCGGCTCGAGCCCGCGCTTCTTCGAGAAGGCCGCCGCCGGCCAGGCCGACGCCGTGTTCCTCGACCTCGAGGACGCTGTCGCGCCCGACAAGAAGGACGAGGCGCGCAAGAACGTGATCCAGGCGATCGGCGACGTCGACTGGGGCGACAAGGTGCTGTCGGTCCGCATCAACGGGCTCGACACGCCGCTGATGTACCGCGACGTGATCGAGGTGCTGGAGAACGCGTCCGAGCGGCTCGACCTGATCATGATCCCCAAGGTCGGCACCGCTGCCGACATCTATGCCGTCGACATGCTGGTCACCCAGGTCGAGACCGCGATGGGCCGCAAGAAGCGGATCGGCTTCGAGCTGATCATCGAGACCGCGCTGGGCATGCAGAACATCGCCGAGATCGCCGCCGCCAGCCCGCGCAACGAGAGCCTGCATTTCGGCGCCGCCGACTATGCCGCCTCGACCCGGATGCGCACCGTCCAGATCGGCGGCGCCAACCCGGACTACGGCGTGCTCACCGACGCGGCCGAGGAGGGCGGCGCGCGCGACTTCCACTGGTCGGACATGTGGCACTACGCGATCAGCCGCATGGTCGTCGCCGCGCGCGCCAACGGGCTGCGGCCGATCGACGGGCCGTTCGGCGACTTCTCCGACCCGGAGGCCTTCTCCGCCCACGCCAAGCGCGCCGCCGTGCTCGGCTGCGAGGGCAAGTGGGCGATCCACCCGTCCCAGCTCGACCTCGCCAACGAGATCTACACCCCGCCCGCCGACGAGCTCGACAAGGCGCGCAAGATCCTCGCCGCGATGAAGGAATCGGAGGCCTCGGGCGCCGGCGCGGCCGCGCTCGACGGCAAGCTGGTCGACTACGCCTCGATCCGCCAGGCCGAGCACCTGGTCAAGGTCGCCGACGCGATCGCGGCGAAGGGGTAGGGCGCGCCTGGACTGCGCACATCTTCCCATCCTTCGAGACGCCGCGGCCTCGCGGCCGCGGCTCCTCAGGA
The DNA here is from genome assembly GCA_963730305.1 of uncultured Alphaproteobacteria bacterium. Classification (GTDB taxonomy): domain Bacteria; phylum Pseudomonadota; class Alphaproteobacteria; order Bin65; family Bin65; genus CAMYMQ01. The sequence continues at coordinate 866,656 of CAVSRB010000003.1, read as the reverse complement.
TGAAGGGCGGAGACGACCGCTGGCACAGACTTCATCCTGAGGAGCCCCGCAGGGGCGTCTCGAAGGATGGGAAGCCGGTCTCCGCCGCCCCTGTACGCCAGAGGCCAAGGCGTGATACCGGGACCCGGATGCACGCTGCAACCGGGGAGCACGATCGATGAGCGCTAATCCGGACGAGGCCCACGAAGGCGGCTGCGTCTGCGGCGGGATCCGCTACCGTGTCACCGGGGCGCCCCAGCGGGTCAGCGCCTGCGCCTGCCGCTGGTGCCAGAAGCGGACCGGCAGCGCGCTGGGGGTCTCGGTCTATTTCGACCAGCGCAACGTCGCCTTCACCGAGGGGACGCCGCAGACCTACCGGCTCGTCTCCGACGCCGGCCGCTGGATCGAGACCCGGTTCTGCCCGACCTGCGGCACCACGGTCGGCTGGACGCTCGAATTCCTGCCCGGCCTGCACGGCATCGCCGGCGGCACCTTCGATCCGCCGACCTTCTGGTACGACCTCGAACGCTTCGTCTTCGCGCGGTCGAAGCCGGACTGGCTGGTGATCCCCGAGGGCATCGAGGTGTGCCAGGCGATGGCGGGCGCGCCGCCCCTCACGCCCCCGCCGGCAGCATGAACTGCGCCGGGTCGGCGTCGTGGAGCAGGCTGCGGCGCGCCATAGTCGTGCATCACGTTGACCGGGTCGCGGTAGCGGGCGTGTTCGGGCGGCGGCGGTGGCGCGCCCGGCAGCGCGCTACCGATATGCGAGCCCAGGGCGCGCGCGTGACGGACCATCGCCGTGCCGAGATCGGACGCCTGGACCGCATAGCGGGCGAGCGCGGCGTCGAGATCGCCCGAGCCGTCGCCGACGGCGCCCGCCAAAGCCTCGGCGTTCATCGCCGCCTTGGTGATGCCCGCCGCGACGTGGGGGCGGGCGACGAAGGCGGCGTCACCGACCAGGGCCGTCCGGCCGAAGACGATCGATGGGGATTCCAGGTCCGTGATCGCCTGCAGCAGGAGCTGGGGCACGGCCTCGACGACCGCGGCGACCGGCGGCGCGAACATCTCGGCCGCCCTGGCCCGGACGTCGGCCTGGAATTCGGGCCGGATCAGCGGCGGCGGGATCGACAGGCCATGGTTGCGTCCGTGCGCGTCGGTGTGCAGGTCGGCTAGCGCGGCCTCGCTCCCGGTCGGCCGGTACCAGATGAAATAATAGCGCCGGTGCCCCGGCCGCACGTCGTCGTCGGCGCCGGGCACGATCATCGTCAGCATCTGCTCGCCCTCGTGGAACGAGAAGACGATGTGGCCGGACACCGCATCGCGCGTCGCGGCCGGTATGTCGGCCTCGTTGACCACCCCCCGCCAGGCGACGTAGCCGGCGTAGCGCGGGTTGGCCTCGGGCTGGAACTGGGCGCGCGCGGTCGACAGGCTGCCGTCGGCGGCGACCAGCAGGTCGCCGGTCGCCCGGCTGCCGTCCTCGAACACCGCCGTGACCGTGCCGTCGCCCTGTTCGATTCTGGCCAGGGCCATGCCGGTGCGATAGTGGGCGTCGGGGAAGGCCGCGCGCAGCGGGCGGTAGACGCTCGACCAGGCGCTGGCGACCATCGGCCGGGGATGCTCGTGGCGGGTCGTGCCGTCCCGGCCCAGCCACAGGTAGGAGCGGATCGACACGCCGATCGACGGGTCGAAGGGCAGGCCGATCCGGCCCATGGCGTCGAGCAGCTCCTGGGTGATGCCGACCCCGGCGCCGCGGCCGGACAGATCGCCGCGCGACCGTTCGTAGACGGTCGCGTCCCAGCCCTGGGCGCGTAACAGGCTGGCCGCGAACAGGCCGCCGATCGATCCGCCGATGACGATCGCGGTGGGACGTGTGGACACGGGCGCTTCCTTCTCGATGCAACTCCGCCCCAAGGGTGGCACGGCGTCCGGTCGAGGCAAAGGCTGGAAACGATCATGGTCGCCCTGCGGCGGCGAATTGGCCGCTGAAGATGCGGGGTGCCTCGTGCTACGGCCGCGGCCGCCGGCTTGTGTCGGCAGCCGGGAAGGCGAGGCGCGAAGGCCCAACCGGACGACGTCAAGCACGCGACGGAGCGCGATCAGGAATTGCTCGCGGCGCTCAAGGACCGACCGCCGCCGCCGCGATCTTTTCCGTGTTGCCCGACGTCCCGAAACCGCTGTGGCCGACCGACGCCGACGGTCGCTGACGGGCATCCGGGCGCGGTCGCGCCCGACGGCCGGCGCGTCGATGCTGTTGAAATTGTGCAGGTAATTTGTTATTTCATTTGTCGGGGGAAGTATCGGGCCAAGAACGAAACGCGAAAAAAGAAGCGTTTAACCGTGATTATCCAGCGTCGAACCGTGCAGCAGGTCGCCACGCTGCCCTTCGTGCCGATGGGATCGGACGTCTCCGTCCTGCTCGTCTCGTCGCGGCGCCGGCAGCGCTGGATCGTGCCCAAGGGATGGCCGGTCAAGCAGCTGTCGCTGCCCGAGGCCGCCGCCAAGGAGGCGGCGGAAGAGGCGGGCATCGTCGGCACCGTCCACCCCGAGCCGATCGGCAGCTACCTCTACCGCAAGCGGATGGACGCCGGCTACGACGTGCCGTGCCACGTCTTCGTCTACCCGATCCTGGTGCTCCAGCACTCGATCGACTGGCCCGAGCGGGGCGAGCGCATGCTCAAATGGTGCGCCCTCGACGAAGCCGCGACCCTGGTCGACGATGCGCAACTCGGTGACCTGCTTGCCGATCTGGCGAATTCGGGTGGTGCGCCGCTTCAGAGTATCGTAACAAAAGCGTCATACGCCGCGGCCCTCTTCGAGGCCGCCTAGGTCCTCGCCCGCAGCCGGCTCCCGCCGGCCCCCAGATCGCGAAGTGGTATGGCGTCGGTCAAGCAGTCCCTCGACAAGGACCTGGAGAAATTCGTTCATGTCGAGGCGGCCGCGCGGCAGACCGCGTTCGGCATCGTTCCTCACAGCATCGCGCTCGTCTTCCTTGTCCTCTCGGCCCTCCTCGCCAGCCTCTACGTCGGCCTGACCACCGACACCGTACTCGCCGCGGTGGCGGCGATCCTGGGCGGCTACATGGCGCTCAACATCGGCGCCAACGACGTCGCCAACAATGTCGGTCCGGCGGTCGGCGCGCGGGCGCTGACCATGATCGGCGCGCTGGTGATCGCCGCGATCTTCGAGACCGCCGGCGCCCTGCTCGCCGGCGGCGACGTGGTCAACACCATCTCCAAGGGCATCATCGACCCCGCCCAGGTCACCGACAGCGGGGTCTTCGTCTGGGCGATGATGGCGGCGCTGATCTCGTCGGCCGTGTGGGTCAACCTGGCCACCGTGATCGGCGCGCCGGTGTCGACCACCCACGCCGTGGTCGGCGGCGTGCTCGGCGCGGGGGTCGCCGCGGTGGGCTTCGATCTGGTCAACTGGGACACGATCACGGCGATCGCGGCGAGCTGGATCATCTCGCCGCTGCTCGGCGCCATGATCGCCGCCCTGTTCCTGGCGATCATCAAGATCAACATCATCTACCGGCCGGACAAGATCGCGGCGGCGCGCACCTGGGTGCCCTTCCTGGTCGCGACCATGGCGGGCGCCTTCGCCTGCTACCTGGCGATCAAGGGTTTCAAGAAGATCTGGAAGCCGGAGATCGAGGTCGTGGTCGGCGTCGGCGTGGCGACCTTCATCGCCGCCTGGCTGATCATGCGCCCGGTGATCCGCTGGCAGTCGCGCGGCATGGAGAACCGCAACCAGTCGCTCCGCGCGCTGTTCCGCATTCCGCTGATCTGCGCCGCTGCGCTGTTGTCCTTCGCCCATGGCGCCAACGACCTGGCCAATGCGGTGGGCCCGCTGGCGGCGATCATCCACAGCGCGCAGGCGGGCGACATCGCCCGCGCGGTGCCCGTGCCGACCTGGATCCTGCTGATCGGCGCCTTCGGCATCAGCCTGGGCCTGTTCCTCTACGGGCCGAAGCTGATCCGCATGGTCGGCGCCCAGATCACCAAGATGAACCCGATGCGCGCCTATTGCGTCGCCCTGTCGGCGGCGATCACGGTGATCGTCGCGTCGTGGCTGGGCCTGCCGGTCAGCTCGACCCACATCGCGGTCGGCGCGGTGTTCGGCGTCGGCTTCTTCCGCGAGCTGTTCACCAAGCACTCGAAGCGCCGCCGCGCGATGGTCAGCCCGCGCCACAGCGACACGGGCGAGGAGGCTCGCCGGCTCGGGCCGGAGGAACTGCGCCACCGCAAGCTGGTCCGGCGCTCGCACCTGATCACGATCGTCGCGGCCTGGGTGATCACGGTCCCGGCGGCGGCGCTGCTCGCCGCGGCGGTCTTTACCGTGCTCAACCTGATCCGCTAGATAGCGGGCGTCCCGCGCGCCGCCCGCCGATCCGACACCATGAGCCAACCCGAGGCCGAGACGCCGCCATCCTACGTGCCCACGTCCGAGCACCTGTCGCGGCTGCTGGACCAGGCTTCTACCGAAGCGGTCACGGCCGGCTGGCTGATCGAACAGCTCGGCGCGCGGTCCTTCGGGCTCACGCTCTTCATCATGGCGGTGATCGCTTTGGTGCCGGGCGCATCGACGGTGATCGGCGTGCTGATCGCCTGGCCGGCGATCCAGATGATGCTCGGCCACCACACCCCGGTGCTGCCCGGCTTCTTCGCGCGGCGCAAGATCTCGGTGGCACGGCTGGCCCGCGCGATCCGCTTCCTGGTGCCCCGGCTGCGCTGGCTCGAACGGCTGTTCAAGCCGCGCTGGCCGATGCAGCTATGGGCGACCGAGCGGATAACCGGGGTGCTGGTGCTGCTGCTCGGCGTGACCTTGATGTCGCCGTTCCCGTTCAGCCACGTCATCCCGGCCGGGGTGATCATGCTGCTGGCGTTGGCGTATCTGGAGGAGGACGGCGCCGCGCTGCTGGTCTCGCTGCTCGCCGCGCTGGCCTCGCTGGCGATCACGGCGGCGGCGCTGTGGGGCGCGGTCGAGACGGCAGATTTGGTGGACCGGTTGTGGCCCTTCTAGGCGCGGGCTCGCCGGCGCGTCGGCGCTATCGCTTGCGCGTCAGCGCGAGGGCGACCCACCCGATCACGCCGAGCGCGGCGAGGAAGGCCACCAGAGAGAGCCAGAATCCCATGTCGAAATACATCGCAGCGCTTCCCATTCGGTTGACCCAACGGTTCGAAGCCGGAGCGAGGCGCGCCGCCCCGGTGCCGGCCGGGAGAGCGAAACGCTTGCGATTTCGAAAAGCACCGTAACACGGAAGCGCCGGCATGACCCGGCAATTCGGGCGCTAGTGTTCCGGCTCGGTCGTGAACATCAGCGGGTAGCCGGCGCGGCGGCCGGCCTCGGTGCCCTGGGTCGCCTTGGTCTCGGCGACGTCGCGGGTATAGACGGCGACCACGCAGGCGTCGCGCTGGTGGGCGGTCATCATCACCCGGTAGGCCTGGTCCTCGGTCAGCCGGAACACGCCCTTGAGCACGGTCACCACGAACTCGCGCGGGGTGTAGTCGTCGTTGACCAGGATGACCTTGTACAGCGGCGGCCGCTGGGTCTTGGGACGGGCCTTCGGCTTGACCCGTGTGCGCGGTCTGGTCTCGGTGTCGCTCATCGCACGCCGCCGTGCCGGAGGGGTGCCAACGCGACCAGTATAGGCGGTTCCACCGGACGGTCCTAGGGCGTGCGGCAACGGACCGGCCGGACACAAGAAACGCCCGGCGAGAAACTCGCGCGGGCGCTCGTGCGACGGCCGCCGTGGCGGCCGTCGTATGGAGGCTGGGCTTAGTCGGCCGCCGCCAGATTAACCGCCTTCGGGCCGCGCGCATCGTTCTGGACTTCGAAGTTGAGCTTCTGTCCTTCGGCGATGCTGGTCATTCCGGCCTGCTCGACGGCGGTAACATGGACGAACACGTCCTTGGAGCCATCGTCGGGGCTGATGAAGCCGAAGCCGCGGGTCGCATTGAAGAACTTAACGGTACCTGTGGTCATGATTTGTCTTTCGTCTTGGTAGGCCGAACCGCCGCTGCGGGGGTCTCCCGTCGCGATCGTCCGGCGATAATTCCCGAAGCGGCTTTCCGCTGCGGCCATGGGCCGCCGGATGCGGGTCGCCGACCGCGGGGCGTATAACGGATCTCGACTGCGTGCGGGAACAAACGTTAGCGGCTTCGGAGCAAATCTCGCCGGAGCGAAAACCGAGGGCCGGGCAGTTCGACCTGAAAGCGGCAGAGGGCCGTCGACACCATATGGGGTGTTGGGCGCGAAAGAGCAAGGCCGACGTGTCGGCGCCGGCGGCCGTCCACTATCCGGCGAGTCGCTCCGGCAGGGTGTAGAGCGCGATCAGCAGGAAGTGGCAGACCGCGCCGCCCAGCACGCAGCAGTGCCAGATCGCGTGGTGGAAGGGCAGCCGCCGCCACAGGAAGAACACGAGCCCGCCGGTATAGGCGAAGCCGCCGGACAGCAGCAGCCAGCCGCCGGCGCTGCCCAGGTGGGTGAACACCGTGTTCGCCCAGATCCCCCACAGCCAGCCCATGGCGACGAAGATCGGGATCAGGCTCCAGTGCAGGTGGCCGATCCACAGCCGGACGGCGATGCCCAGCACGGCCAGCCCCCAGATCAGGCCGAACAGGGTCCAGCCCAGCGGCTGGGGCAGCGCCAGCAGCACGATCGGCGTGTAGGTGCCGGCGATCAGCACGAAGATCGCGCAGTGGTCGAGCAGCAGGAAGGCGGCCTTGGCCGAGCGGTGCCAGACGCCGTGATAGAGCGCCGAGAACAGGAAGGTCAGGAACACCGCCGTGCCGTAGATCGCGCAGGCGGTAACGGCGCGCGGGCTGTCGGTGAACGACGCCAGCACGACCAGCAGCGCGATGCCGGCCCCGGCCAGCACGGCGCCGACCATGTGGATCAGGGTGCTGGCGAGCTCTTCATAGAGCGTCTCGCCCTCGGACTCGATCCGGTCGCGGATTTCGGGAGCTCTGCTGATCATGCCTCATCGTGCCGCAAATGGCCGGTGTCAGAATAGGCCATCGCGGTCCGGCTGATCGACCGGGCAATTGGGCGCGCGGAGATTTTGCCGCAGCGCGCGGCGGCCGCCCTCCGGCAGGGTATCCATGCGCCCGGCGCGCTTGCCCTCCGGCGCTCCAGCCGCTACCCCCGGCGGACCCGCAAAGCGCAGCGACGAAACGATGGCCGGTTCCCTCCTCCTCGCCGATCCCGGCGGCATCCTGATCTGGGCGGCGCTCGTCACCTTCGTCGCCGGGTTGATGCGCGGCTTCGCCGGCTTCGGCTCGGCGATGCTGATGGCGCCCGTGTTCGCGGTGCTGATGGGGCCGGTCCACATGGTGCCGCTGATCGCGGCGATGGAGTTCCCGATGGGCGCGATGCTGTTCGTCGGCGCCCGGCGCGACGTCGAATGGGGCTTCGTCGTGCCGATGGCGCTGATCGCCATGGTCGCGATGCCGCTGGGCGTGTGGGCGCTGCTCAGCGTCGACCGGACCATCCTGACCAAGGTGGTCGCCGGGATCGTCCTCGCCTTCGTGGCGATCCTGGCGATCGGCTGGCGCTATCGCGGGCCGCGGCCGATGGCGCTGACCCTGGGCATCGGCGCGGCCTCGGGCGCGATGATGGCGACCTCGTCGGTCGGCGGGCCGCCGATCCTGCTCTACATGCTGGCGGCGGCGCGGCCGGCGGCGCGCATCCGCGCCGACATCATCGCCTATTTCTTCCTGACCAGCTTCGTGCTGATCGTCCTGGTCATGGTCGCCGCGCCGCACGCGGTCGCCGCCATCGTCGACGCCGCGATCCTGCTGCCGGTGGTCCTGCTCGGGTCTTGGATCGGCAGCCGGCTGGCCGGCCGGGCCGCCGACGTGCACTACCGCTGGATCGCCTACGTCTTCCTCGCCGCCGCCGGGGTGTTCGGGCTGGTCGGGTAGGGGCGGCACGCCCCCCGAGGCTGTCACCGTATTGCAACTGTTAACGAAGCTTGCCATATGTTGGCCGCGGCGGCTGTCGCGGTGCGGCGGCGTATGGTAGTGTGGGGGCCATGGCCAGTTTCCTGGATTTCGAAAAGCCGATCGCCGAGCTGGAAGGGAAGATCAAGGATCTTCGGCACCTCTCCGACGGCGGCGGGATCAACATCACCGACGAGGTCGCGCGCCTTCAGGAGAAGGTGGACCGCATGCTGCGGTCGACCTACGCCAAGCTCACGCCCTGGCAGAAGGTCTCCGTCGCGCGCCACCCCGAGCGGCCGCACGCGCTCGACTATATCGAGGCGCTGTTCGACGACTACATGCCGCTGGCGGGCGACCGCGCCTTCGCCGAGGACCACGCCATCGTCGGCGGCCTCGCGCGCTTCCGCGGCCAGTCGGTCATGCTGTTGGGCCAGGAGAAGGGCCACGACACCGACACGCGCATCAAGCACAATTTCGGCATGCCCCGGCCGGAGGGCTACCGCAAGGCCCAGCGGCTGATGAAGCTGGCCGAGCGGTTCCACGTGCCGGTGGTCACCCTGGTCGACACCTCGGGCGCCTATCCCGGCAAGGGTGCGGAGGAACGCGGCCAGTCGGAGGCCATCGCCCGCTCGATCGAGCTGATGCTCGGCCTCAAGGTGCCGGCGGTGACCATCGTCATCGGCGAGGGCGGCTCCGGCGGCGCGATCGCGCTGGCCGCGGCCAACACCATCCTGATGCTCGAGCACGCGGTCTACTCGGTGATCTCGCCGGAGGGCTGCGCCTCGATCCTGTGGCGCGATTCGGACATGGCCCAGGAGGCCGCCGAGGCGCTCAAGATCACGTCGGAAGACCTGCACGCGCTCGGCGTGATCGACGAGATCGTCCCCGAGCCGGTCGGCGGCGCCCACCGCGACCCGGACGCGACCTACAAGGCCGTCGGCGACGCGCTCGCCAAGGCGCTCAAGCGGCTGGTCGGCGTCGAAGGCACCGTCCTGCGCGCGCGCCGGCGGGAGAAGTTCCTCGACATGGGCAAGAAGGGGCTCGGGTAGAGCTTGCGCCATGTCGGGCCAGTACCTGCTTGCATGCCTTCTCGGGCGACGACGGAACCAGTCAACTCCACGGATCGATGCCGTGCTCCTCGACAAAGCGGCGTCGCCTTTCCGCGTCGCGTTTCTCGACCTCCTCGAAGCTCGTCAGCGGCTCGTCGCCGAAATCGTATTCGGCCGGCTTGTTGAACCGGATAAGGTAGTTATTCCGCCTCACCTTAGCCCATCGAATGGCGTCGTGGCCGGCCCACTCGTACACCCTGGACTGAACGCCTGGTAACGGATGCATCGTGTACTCGTCGACCCAGCGGAACTTATTGGTGGTCAACTTGCTCAGGATGCGAAAGACTTTCCGGACAAACGCTTCGGCCTCTTTGTCGCCCTTGTCCCAATAGCCGACGACCCGGTCGCCGATCAGGGTCACGACCTTGTCTGGATCGTCGACCTGCGGCGGACCGAGGTACCGTTTGCCGGCCCCCAGTAATTCATCTCACGCGGCAAATTTGAGGGTCGGTCCACTGTGCCGCTGTTAGTGAACCAGCCGCGCCGGAACTGAAAGCAAAGCTTGGGCTCGTTATCGAGGAAATAGTACCCGCGCTCGTCGTCCCTGACCCACACTGGTTGCCAGCCCGGCGGTTCGACCCAGGCTGTAAAATTGAGCTGCCGGGGATCGGCGAGGAAATCGTAGTAGATCAACGTGTCTCCGGACGGATCGCGCATAAGCGGCGGATCGAAGCTCCAGCAATCGTGATTGCGCATTTCGGTGATCACGGGTGCCCAGCGCCAGATTTCCGACCATTTCTCGGTATAGTCCTCAGGCAGAAAACGGATGTCCGGATAAGCCGCCCGGAGCGCGTCAGAAAAGTCCTGAGCGTCCTTCGCGGTCGTCGCAACGTAGTAGCGGCACTTCGAGTTCCAGGACTTTCGGGCTCGTCCCATTTTCCTCGTCGGCTACCTGCGTTTAATCGGCCTGAAGAGATCCTCGACCTTGTGCGCGTTGCGGGGGTTGTCGAACGCGCCGTTCTCGATCCCTTTCTTGATGTGCATCATCAGGTTCCAGATGTAGTTGTCCCAGGCGAGCTTATCCAATGCTTCGTTTTCGCCGAGTTTCGGCACGCGAACGATAAAAGCGTAGCCTCGCTCGTTGTACAAGAGCTTGTTGTGCTGCCTTTGTTCTCTCGCGTTCGGCTTTCTCGTCCTCCTGGTCGGCGTGAAGGTGTCCAGGTGAATGTAGACGTATCGGGGATTCCCATTCGCATCTTTCGTGGGCAGCTCGATTCGAAACGAGGCGTCCGTGTAATCGCCTTTGGTCGTGCGTGGCCGTTGATGCGTGTATCCCAGTTCCGCAAATGGTACTCGCTGTATTCTTGCCGCGATCTTCGCCCGGCCCACCGATCTGCTTGAACCGGCTGCCGAAGATGACTCCACCCACGCGCCTCGCGGGATCGGACAGGTCTGCGTTCTGCTCCTTGGTTCGTGGGGACCCCTGCCGGTTCTCAACGATAACCGGCCGGTTCCAATATTCGGACCGATCCGGAAAGATCTCGATCGAGCCCTGGAGCAGCGGGTTCAAGGGGCGGATCTCCTCCTTGTGCGGCACCTTTGGCGTTTCTGCTGGCGTTCCCGGTGACGATTGCTGTGGTGCTGGCCGTGCGTGGGGATCCGGCCCTTTGAAGATCGTCGGCGGGGCAGGTAGAGCGGGCCTTCCCGGGTACGTGTGGATACGCGGTGGCATGATTCGCCGCGGAGAGATGCGGCGGAATGGGAAGGGGAGGGGGAGGGGGGAGGATCTTCGGAGCCGGCAGCGGCTCTATCCGCCCCTTGAACAGTTCGTTGGGAACACGTCCGAGAGCGGGACGATGCCGGTTCGTTTATTCCTGTTTGTTCTTTTTGCGCCGGTACGGCTTCGCGGGTCCTTCTACGATAGGCGGCAACCAGCGGTTCCACCTCGTCACGCCGAGTGGCAACCGCTTCATTCAGACGCGGGACCGTTTCGCCGTCGGGGGCGGCGATGCCATCGACCTTAAGGCCGTGCTCCTCTTGAAATGTTTTCAGGGCATCAAGCGTTCCCTGATCGACGAACCCGTGCGGGTCGTCGAATGGGTTTTCGGGCATGAGGCCCAGGCCCCCCAAGGCGATCTTGATCCGCTTCACGTCGCCGGGCCGATTGACCTGACCGTCGCCGACCGTTCCCGAAGCGCAATGGGCGGGCTGTCCATGAAGGCGGCGCCGCGTGGCTTGCCGAGCAGGTCATTGTTGATGGCCTGCTCGGTTTCGCCATGGGGTGTCACCACGCCGTCGCTCGCAACGCCGTGGTCGCCTTGAAAAGACCGGACGGCATCAAGGAACCTTTGCGTTACTGCCGCGTTGTCGACGGTACCGGGATCGAGGTATCCAAAGATCCGCAGCGCATCGCCAAGCTGCTCGACGTCCTGGGTGCGGTTGGGCTTGTTGTCGCCAACCGGTTCCGACACACGCAATAACGACACAGCACCTCTCCCTATTGAATTTTCGCAGGTGCCACGTATCTAGGTAATTAATCTTATATATCAAGGAATATATGCTAAACGGTCCCAGCGTCCGGTGTAGGTGACGTCACCAAATGCTGATCGTGCCGCACTCAAGGCCGACCCCAGCCGTCGTCACCAAGGGACGCGGCCGGGCATTGACGCTCGTCATATCGCCTCAGGAGCCGTAGTGCGCCGGTGAAGCTCTGGCCAAGATGTCGAAAGGCCCTCCGCCCGTTTCCGGCGGGGCTCAATCCCGCCCGGCCTCCATGATCTTCTCGCCCAACAGCTTCGGATTGGTGAAGCAGCTCTCGTGGCTGCCCGGCATCTCGACCAGGCGGTAGAGGCCGAGCTTGTCCGACAGGCGCGGGTGCCAGGGGTAGGAGTGGGGCAGGGCCGTGTCCTGCTGGCAGTTGAGGTAGGACTTGCCGACCTCGATCTCCGGGAAGGCCTTGAGCGCGATCTTGTCGGTGAAGGTCCTGTAGGGGTGCGGGTTGAGCTTGTCGTAGGCCGCCTGGGCCAGCGCCCCGTCGGCGTCGTTGATGAACGCCTCGCGCCAGATCGGGAAGGGCAGCACGACGCTGCCGTCGCCGAGCTGCGCCGAGATCTGGTCGAACAGGGCGACATAGTGCTCCGGCACCATGTCGTTGAGGCTCTCGCCGTCGTGGGGCACGAAGGCGTTCCAGTAGACCAGCCGGCGGATGCGGTCGGGCATGCGGTCGGCGACGCCGGTGATGACCATGCCGCCGTAGCTGTGGCCCATCAGCACGATGTCCGAGAGATTGTGCTGGTCGAGATAGTCGGTCACCGAGGTGATCGCCTCGTCGAGGCCGCTGGTCTTGGCGTCGCCGGGCCGGTTGCCGGCCAGCGTCGGACAGTGGACCTCGTGGCCCGCCGCGCGGATCGGGGCCGCGGTGTCTTCGAGCAGCTCGCCCGTGTGCCAGGCGCCGTGGATCAGGACGTAGGTTGCCATGGGGTCCTCCCTGGATGCCGATGGCGGACGCTTTGCGATTGGCCCGCCGATCGCGCTATCCTGCCACCGAACGACCGTCGCCGCTTGGACGAAAGCGAAGCGAAATGGGCCAGGAGGGAATGCCCCTGGGCGCCGCCGGCGCCCCCGATGGCGCCAACATCGGCGCCAAGGGGGCCAGCGCGGGCTGGCGGCCGCCGCCGCAACCGCGGGTCTGGCGTACCGACGAGGTCGCCGCGCGCGAACGCTTCGCCTACTACCGCGAGGCGATCTGCGAGGCCTTCATGGAGCTGGCGCCGGAGCAGGGCGGCGACGCGCCCTTCTCGGCGGAGGTCGCCTGCGTGCCGCTGGGCGACGGGGCGGTCAACCGGGTCCGGGCGAGCCCCCATCCGGTCAACCGGACCCGAACCGAGATCGGCCGCTCGGTCCGCCAGTGCTACTACCTCAACCTCCAGCTCGGCGCCGAGTGCCGGATCGCCCAGGGCGACCGCCATATCGCGCTCAAGGCGGGCCAGGTCGGCATCTTCGACAGCGGCCGGACCTTCGCGCTGCGCCACCCGATGGCCGCCGACCTGCGCGTCGCCTCCTTCTGGGTGCCGCACGAGGCGCTCGACCGGATGGCGCGACCGGGGGCGCGTTTCGACGGGCTGATGCTGTCCGACCACCCGCGGCTGGGGCCGCTGATCGCAGCCACCGCGCGCACGCTCAACGACCAGGCCGAGCGCCTGACCGAGGCCGAGGCGCGGGCGCTGTTCGACAGCCTGCTGCAGCTGACCGCGCTCGCCGCGGCCGACGACCCGCCATTGGCGCCGCACGAGCCCGCCCTGCGGCCGGCGCTGCTCCAGGCCCTGCTCGCCTTCGTCGAGGCGCGGCTGGCGGACCCGGCGCTGTCGGTCGCCGCGGCGGCGGCGCACCTGGGCGTCTCCAAGCGCTACGTGCACCGGCTCTGCGAGCGGACCGGCCGGCGCTTCTCGGAACATGTCCTCGATCGGCGGCTCGACCGCGTCCTCGCCGACCTGACCGTGCCGTCCCCGCTCGACGGCCGCGCGCCGCCGACCATCGCCGCGATCGCCTACCGCAACGGCTTCGCCGACCTGTCCCACTTCAACCGCCGCTTCAAGGCGCGCTTCGGCGCCACCCCGCGCGAGGTGCGCGCCGGCGGACGCGGCTGACCGGGGCGATAATTCGGCCGCGTCGGCGCGGGCCTCGATCGGCCCGATAATTTATATAATATTTTAATGAATATAATAAAAGCTCGGAAGATTATCAAACAGACATGAGCAATGGAGATCATGTGAGACGGGTCGCGTGGAAGAAAAGACATCGATCAGCGCACGTCGCGACGATGTCGCGCAGTCGATAGGAGTTCGAAGAAGCGATCGAGAAGACGCGCGTATACAACGTCGCCGAGAAGCGCGCTCGAATGCAAGCACAACACACCAGCGCTCGACACTAGAGCGCGAATAGAGCACACATAGACACCATCGCGTGACAGAACAACACACACATCGAAACGAGTGCGATCAACAACTACAATCTCACCAGCCATCGAAGGTGACGTAACAGCTGTCGCTGCGACGTAACGCGCAGAACGAGCGATCAAAACGCTCGAACAGAGCGACAAATGCAACACAATCTCGAACTAGGACAACACCAGAAAAACACCAGCAACGCAACAACAACTGAAGAGAACACCACCTCACTCACAAAACACCATTCGGGCCCGCGGCGAGACGCCCTCAACGCCGCGACCTGGCTCCGGAAGTAGGCGATCACGCCGCGCCGTCGGCGACGCCGACCGCCTTGGCGCGCTTGGGTGGCGACTCGAACTTCGGCATCAACGCCTTGATCCCGTTCATGATCGCCAGCGGCGCGGTGACATCTTGGTCCACGCCTTCCTGCCGGCAGTTCGCCGGCGGCGTTAGGGGTCCCAGGCCTTGCCGGCGAGCGGCGAATGCTCGCCGATCAGCGGCGCGATCGCGTCCTTGTCCTGCTGGCAGGCCGTCCCACTTCTTCTGGACAAGACCAGGAAGAAGCTCGAACTGTAGAGCCCGCCGGGACGATGGTGGCGTACGGCACCAGCCGCGTGATCCGAAGCTCGACACCGATACCCAAAGTGACCCCGTCGACCACGCCCGTCGACAGCAGCTCGTAGACCTGGCAGCTGCGAGACCACCCGCCCCACCTCACATCTGCGCCGATCATCCGCCACAATCTTCAGCCCCTTCACTCCCTCGAGACCGCGCCCGCGTGAAGAGGCCCCGCCCTGGTTCACCACCAACTCACCCCGCAATATCTTCGCAAATACTCCCCACAGCGCACCACTATCTCCCTTGTCGCCGAAACGAGCTCGTGAACTGTAGCGCGAGCGCTTGGTGAATAGCCGCGCGCCAAAGCGCGTCACCTCTCGCCGTGCGCCCGCGTCGAGATGCGCGGAGGCAACCGCTTGCAGCTGCAACACACCCTGCCGTTGTCGCCTTTTCACGTGCATCCACTGCCGTGCAGTCATCAGCGTGTACCACGCACCCAGAAGAGAAGTCAGCGTGTCTGCGCGTTGACACGCACAGGCGCACCGTGCCGCGCAACCGCATCACGTTCAGCTGCTCTCCCTTCAGCCATGCCCGTGGTGGTGCCACCATCAGCATATGCGCTTTGAATGCTCCAATACTATTTTTGATATTTTAAATACCAAATGTAATTTTAGAAACAGCGTCGCTGAGAGGCGTATACATCGCTAGCTCAACCTACGCAATCACCTCAACCTGCTTCCGCTAGGCGCTGCTCGACGAGCGCAGCGTACCGCGCGCCGAGCGCTGGCTGAGCCAGCCGCCCTAGCCATGCTCCCGTCTGCGCCTCGTCTTCACACCCGTTATGTACATCACGTGGTGCCCACGCCGCGTGCGCAGCAATCGCCACCGCTGCGCCGCTGCTCGCCAACCCATTTATCCGGCCCGACCATTCACCCAGCATCTAACACTTCAATATCTCCGCGCCACCAGCTTCACCCCCTTCAACCCATGCATCCACCCCATACGCTACACATCTGCCTTTACCCCACTGCAACCCTCGCGCCGCGTCACTTCGCCATCACTCTTTCCCACCCGCCAAACTGCCTCAGCAATTATCATCACCTTTCCCTGCTTCCCCCCATCCTCCTATCCACGCACTCTACCCCCAGCGCTACGCCCCCTCACCATATCGCATCACCACGCGCTTCTCACATCCTGAGCAAACTCGCCTGCGTGCGCCGCATATCATATTCACACAGCATACCACGCGCCTTCTCGCATCCCAACCACTTCCACTCCCACCCCCACCTTCTCAACGCTCCCGCCTCATGCTGCCGTTGCCCTATCCTGCGCAATCCCACTTCTTCTGTGCACACCACACGGCCCGCTCCACCTACGTCCCCCATCACCCCTCCGGTCCTTCGAGACGCGCCGCTCGCGCAGCGCTCCTCGGGATGAGGGATCGGAGATCGGACGGCAGACACGCCCCCCTCCCGAGCAGGCCGCGTCAGCGGCCGTATCGAGGGCGCTCTTGTTCGTGCAGGGGCTGGCCGGGGAAAGCGGCCGGGCTCACACCTTGCCGTGGCAGTGCTTGAACTTCTTGCCCGAGCCGCACGGGCAGGCCGCGTTGCGCGGCACCTTGCCCCAGGTCGACGGATCGTTGGGGTCGACGTTGGCCGAGGCCTGGCGGGTGCGCACCGGGGCCAGGGCGATGTCGCCGTCGCCATAGTCGTCGTAGGGCGCGTCGCCCAGCTCGATCAACGACGGGTCCATGCGCGACTCGTACATCTCCTGCTCGCTGCGGGGCATCAGCGCGTCGGGGTCGGCGTCGAGCTCGATCTCGATATGGGCGAGCGCGCCGGTCACCGTCTCGCGCAGGCCGGCGAGCATGACCTGGAACATGTCGAAGGCCTCGCGCTTGTACTCGATCAGCGGGTCCTTCTGGCCGTAGGCGCGCAGGTTGACGGTCTGGCGCAGGTGGTCGAGCTGGAGCAGGTGCTCCTTCCACTGCTGGTCCAGGATCTGGAGCAGCACGCTCTTCTCCGCCAGCCGCATCAGCTCGTGGCCGTACTTGGCGGCCTTCTCGGCCATCATCTTGTCCGCTTCCTTGAGGATGCGGTCGTAGAGCTCCTGGTCGGCGATGCCTTCCTCGGCGGCCCAGTCCTTGACCGGCAGCTCGATGCCGAGCAGGGCGCAGGGTGCGGGTGTGCAGGCCCTCGGTGTCCCACTGCTCGGGGTAGGCGCCCTCGGGGATGCAGTCCTGGACGACCGCCTCGATGCTCTGCTCGCGCATCTCCTGGATCATCGACGATACGTCCTCGCGATCCATGATGTCGCGGCGCTGGCCGTAGATGATCTTGCGCTGGTCGTTCATGACGTCGTCGAACTTCAGCAGGTTCTTGCGGATCTCGAAGTTCCGCTCCTCGACCTTGCGCTGGGCCCGTTCGATCGCCTTGTTGATCCAGCTGTGGACGACGGCCTCGCCCTCCTTGAGGCCGAGCTTCTGCAGCCAGCCGTCCATCCGGTCGGACCCGAAGATCCGCATCAGATCGTCTTGCAGCGAGATGAAGAAGCGCGAGGCGCCCGCGTCGCCCTGGCGGCCCGAGCGGCCGCGGAGCTGGTTGTCGACGCGCCGGCTCTCGTGGCGCTCGGTGCCGATCACGAACAGGCCGCCGGCGGCGAGCACCGCCTGCTTGGCGACCTCGATCTCCTCGTGGATCTTCTTTTCCTTGGCCTCGCGCTCGGGACCGGCGGGCATGTCGCCGAGCTCGTCCTCGATGCGCATCTCGGCGTTGCCGCCCAGCTTGATGTCGGTGCCGCGGCCGGCCATGTTGGTCGCGATCGTCACCGCACCCGGCGCGCCGGCCTGGGCGATGATGTGGGCCTCGCGCTCGTGGTGGCGGGCGTTGAGCACCTCGTGCGGCACCTTGCGCTGCTTGAGCTTCTCGGCCAGGAACTCCGACTTCTCGATGCTGACCGTGCCGACCAGCACCGGCTGCTGCCGCTTGGAGCATTCGGCGATCAGGTCGATCACCGCCTCGTCGCGCTCCTCGCCGGTGCGGTAGACCTCGTCGTCCTGGTCGTCGCGGACCATCGGCAGGTTGGTCGGGATCTCGACGACTTCCAGCTTGTAGATGTCGTGGAACTCGGCCGCCTCGGTCATCGCCGTGCCGGTCATGCCGGCCAGCTTGGGATACATGCGGAAGTAGTTCTGGAAGGTGATCGACGCGAGCGTCTGGTTCTCCATCTGGATCTCGACGCGCTCCTTGGCCTCGAGCGCCTGGTGCAGACCCTCCGAGTAGCGCCGGCCTTCCATCGTGCGGCCGGTGAACTCGTCGATGATGATCACCTGGTTGTTCTTGACGATATAGTCGGTGTCGCGCGCGAACATGGTGTGGGCGCGCAGCGCCTGGTTGACGTGGTGGACCAGGGCGATGTGCTGGATGTCGTACATGTTGCCTTCGACCAGCAGGCCCGCCTCGCGCAGCAGCTGCTCGATATGCTCCATGCCGGCGTCGGTCAGCGCGACGGTCTTCTGTTTCTCGTCCTTCTCGTAGTCGTCCGGCACCAGCTTGGGCATCAGCTTGTCGACCGCGGTGTACAGCTCCGAGGAATCCTCGGCCGGGCCGGAAATGATCAGCGGGGTGCGCGCCTCGTCGATCAGGATCGAGTCGACCTCGTCGACGATGGCGTAGTTGAACGGCCGCTGCACCATCTCCTCGAGCTCGAACTTCATGTTGTCGCGGAGATAGTCGAAGCCGAACTCGTTGTTGGTGCCGTAGGTGACGTCGCAGGCGTAGGCCTCGCGGCGCTCGTCGTCGTCCATGTCGTGGACGATGGCGCCGACGGTCAGGCCGAGGAAGCGGTAGACCTCGCCCATCCATTCGGAGTCGCGCTTGGCCAGGTAGTCGTTGACCGTGACCACGTGGACGCCCTTGCTGCCCAGCGAATTGAGATAGACCGGCAGGGTGGCGACCAGCGTCTTGCCTTCACCGGTCTTCATCTCGGCGATCATGCCGTTGTGCAGCACGATGCCGCCGATCAGCTGGACGTCGTAGGGCCGCTCGCCCAGGGTCCGTCGCGCCGCCTCGCGCACGGTGGCGAAGGCGTCGACCAGCAGGTCGTCGAGCGATTCGCCGTCGGCGTGCCGCTGCTTCAGCCAGTCGGTGCGGGCGCGAAGGTCGTCGTCGGTGAGCGCCTTGAGTTCGTCCTCGGCGGCGTTGATTGCGTCGACCTTGGACTCGTAGCGCTTGACGAAGCGTTCGTTCGCGGAGCCGAAAAAGCGTTTGGCGAGGTTGCCGAGCATGCTCGTTCTCTGGAATAGTCGGGCGGTGCAGGCACCGGCAGCGCTCTGCGATGAAGATACGTATCGAAGGGGCGGCAAGGTGCACAGCACAAATAGGGGGGGCAGTGGGTGCTGTCAACGCGGCGGCGACGGCTTGGGTGCGCAGTTTCCCAGCGCTTTTCGGGTGGTGTGCACGGCAGCGGATGCGAATCCGCCGCGGTGCCGGTCACGGACAATTTATGCGAACTGACCCAAATCCTGACCTGATCTTGCCAAAATCGTTCGGCACTACATGTTCACCGACGACGCGCATCCGGCCGCACAGCCCGGACGATGCGCCGACGATGCGATAGAAGGAAAATCCCTTATGACTGTTTCAGTTTTCGGTCGGCTGGCCGCCGCGGCCTCCGTCGCGTTCGCTCTGGCCGCCGCGCCGATCGCCCATGCGGCAGAGAAGCAGCCCGCCAAGGACCCCGTCATCGCGACGGTCAACGGCGGCAAGATCATGCTCTCCGAGCTCAAGGCGCTGCACGCCGACTTCCCGCAGTCGCGGGTCCGCGCGATCCCGCTGGCGCGCATCTACAAGCCGCTGCTCGAGCTGATGATCCAGATCCGGCTGTTGTCCGACGCCGGGCGCAAGGCCGGCCTGGACAAGGACGCCGAGGTGGTCAAGCGCGTCGACGCCTATCGCGACCGGGTGCTGCGTGACGTCTTCATCGAGCGCTTCGTCGACAAGAAGCTCGACGACGCCGCGCTCAAGGCCGCCTACGACGACTACGTCAAGAACTACAAGGGCGTCGAGGAAGTCCGCGCGAGCCACATCCTGGTCAAGGACAAGAAAGAGGCCATGGCCATCATCGAGGCGCTGGAGAAGGGCGAGAAGTTCGCCGACCTGGCCAAGGCCAAGTCGATCGGCCCGTCGAAGGCCCGTGGCGGCGACCTCGGCTGGTTCACCCGCAAGGACATGGTCAAGCCCTTCGCCGATGCCGCCTACGCGCTCAAGAAGGGCGAGCACTCCAAGACCCCGGTCAAGAGCAAGTACGGCTGGCACGTCATCATGGTCACCGGCCGCCGCACCAGGCCCGCGCCCCCGTTCGAGAAGATGAAGGCGCAGCTCCGCGTCAAGCTGGGCCGCAAGATCGCCGTGGCCGAACTCGACCGCCTGACCAAGGAGGCCAAGATCGTCCGCTACCAGATGGACGGCTCGCCGATGGCGGCGAAGAAGGCGCCGGATCCGAAGGCGCCGGCCAAGCCCGACAAGAAGTAGCGCGGGCAGGACGTAGCGCGCCCGCGCCGATGGTTTCGCGTTCCGGCCCGGTCCGATCCGGGCCGGAACCGATTCCCCGCCGGCGGATGATGGACTAGAACAGGCCCAGTCATCCCAGCCGGAGGCCGGCGCCGCGCGCCGGCGATATCGATCCATGCCACTGCCCGTCTCTCCTCTCGCGCCGGCGCAATTCCCGGACCTGCCGGTGGTGCCCGGCGTCCGCGTCGCCGGGGCCGCCTGCGGCCTCAAGCGCAACGGCGCGCGCGACCTGTTCCTCGCCGCGCTCGATCCCGGCACCACCGTGGCCGGCGTGCTGACCCGCTCGCTGTGCTCGTCGGCGCCGGTCGACTGGTGCCGCCACGCGCTGCCGACCGGGAGCGCCCGCGCCATCGTGGTCAATTCCGGCAACGCCAACGCGTTTACCGGCAAGGCCGGGGACACCACGGTCGAGCGCACCGTCGCCGCCGCGGCCGAGCTGTTCGGCTGCGCGCCGGAGGAGGTCTTCATCGCCTCGACCGGGGTGATCGGCGTGCCGGTCCCGCCCGACCACATCGCCGGCTGCCTGCCCGGCCTGTCCCAGTCGCTCGCCGCGGAGAGCTGGACCGACGCGGCGGCGGCGATCATGACCACCGACACCTTCGCCAAGGGCGCGACCCGGACCTGCACGGTCGACGGCGCGCCGGTCACCATCAACGGCATCGCCAAGGGCTCGGGCATGATCGCGCCCGACATGGCGACCATGCTCGCCTTCGTCTTCACCGACGCGGCGATCGCCGCCCCGGCGCTGCAGAAGCTGCTGACCGCGGCCAACGACCGCTCGTTCAATTCGATCACCGTCGACGGCGACACCTCGACCAGCGACACCGTGCTGCTGTTCGCCACCGGCAAGGCGGGGCACGGCGAGATCGCCGACCACCGCGACCCGCGGCTGCGCGGCTTCCGCAAGGCGCTCGACGCGGTCCTGGTCGACCTCGCCCAGCAGATCGTCCGCGACGGCGAGGGCGCGCGGAAGTTCGTCACCATCACGGTCACCGGCGCCGCCTCGGCCCGCGCCGCCCGGCGGATCGGCCTGGCGATCGCCAACTCGCCGCTGGTCAAGACCGCGATCGCCGGCGAGGACGCCAACTGGGGCCGGATCGTCATGGCCGTCGGCAAGGCGGGCGAGAAGGCCGACCGCGACAAGCTGTCGATCGCCATCGGCGGGGTCACCATCACCGAGCACGGCCAGATCGTGCCCGGCTACGACGAGACCCCGGTCGCCGCCCACATGAAGGGCCAGGAGATCGACATCGCCGTCGACCTCGGCATCGGCCGGGGCCGGGCGACGGTGTGGACCTGCGACCTGACCCACGGCTACATCGACATCAATGCCGACTACCGGAGCTGAGCCCCCGACCGGCAATCATCGGCCCATCGTCCTCGTCGCCGCGGTCGCCCTGGTCGACATCGACAGCCGCGTGCTGCTCGCCCAACGGCCCGAGGGCAAGGCGATGGCGGGGTTGTGGGAGTTCCCCGGCGGCAAGGTCCACGCGGGCGAGACCCCGGAGGCGGCGCTGATCCGCGAGCTCAAGGAGGAGCTCGACATCGACGTGACCCAGAGCTGCCTGGGCGCCTTCACCTTCGCCTCCCACGCCTACGACGACTTCCACCTGCTGATGCCGCTCTACCTGTGCCGCAAGTGGGAGGGCACGATGCGCCCGCTCGAGGGCCAGACGCTCAAGTGGGTGCCGCCGATGCGGCTCGCCGACTACCCGATGCCGCCGGCCGACGTGCCCCTGGTGGCGATGCTGCGGGATTTCCTGTAGGGGCGCGTTCGCGCCAGATCGGCTTCAGGGCCTCGGTCCGTCATCCCATCCTTCGAGACGCGCCTGACGGCGCTCCTCAGGATGAAGTATGGTGTGCGACCTCAAGCAATGACTTCATCCTGAGGAGGCCCGTAAGGGCCGTCTCGAAGGATGGGAAGACGGGCTCCCTCTCCAAGCCGACAAAAAACCTAACGCATTAGATATTGATGCATTAGTCAAAATAGTCCAATCTGGGACTATCCAATATCGGCACGCGCCGAAAGGGACGGCATGAGCAGTCAGGCAAGCGCGAAAGCGTCCACGGACGGGGCCTCCCGGCCCGGCGACCGCGCCGCGGGGATCGAGGTCACCGCCGGCTTCGCGCGCTTCGACCAGCGCGACGACATCTATTCCCGCGCCTTGTGGGACCCGGCCATCCGGTCCAAGGCGACCAGCGACTTCTACAAGACCCACCGGACGATGATGCCGCGCCGGGGCGACGGCTTCCGCCACCGCGACTACGCCCTGCGCAACGCCGGCTGGGTCGGCGCGCTGACCTTCTCCGAGCGGGGCGAGGCCACCCAGGTCCGCGAGGGCTTCCAGGACCCGTTCGTGCCCTGCTATCCGCCGTCGCCGTTGAAGCGCGAGATCGAGTCGACCGCCGCGATGACCGCGGAGATCAAGCGGCTCGCGCACACCTTCGGGGCGGAGCTGGTCGGCATCACCGACTACGACGAGCGCTGGACCTATTCGGGCAAGTTCAACTTCTTCACCCGCGAGTCCGAACCGCTCGACATTCCCGACGGGCTGACCTCGACCATCGTGCTCGGCTTCGCGATGGACAAGGACATGATCGACACCACGCCCTCGGCGCTGGCCAGCGCGGCGGTGTCGCTCGGCTATTCCCGCGATGCGATCGCGACGGCGAGCCTGGCCGAATACATCACCAACTCGGGCTACACCGCCGTCGCCAACATGAACGACACCGCGCTGGCGGTGCCCTACGCGGTCAAGGCGGGGCTGGCCGAATACGGCCGGTCGAACCTGGCGATCACCAAGGACTATGGCCCGCGCGTGCGCTTCGCCAAGATCTTCACCGACCTGCCGCTCGACCACGACGCGCCGGTCTCCTTCGGCGTGCGCGAATTCTGCGAGGTCTGCCGGCGCTGCTCGGAGGAATGCCCGTCCAAGGCGCTGCCGTTCGGCGACCCGAGCGACGAACCCTACAACCGCTCGACCATCAAGGGCGTGCGCAAGTGGTCGATGGATGCCGAGCGCTGCTTCGGCTACTGGACCAAGATCAAGAGCGACTGCGCGGTGTGCATCCGCGTCTGCCCCTACAACAAGGACTTCTCCAAGTGGTACTTCCGCGCCGGCCGCTGGCTGGCGGGGACGCGGCTCCGGCGCCTGGCGCTATGGCTCGACGTCAAGCTCGGCTATGGTCGCCGCCGCCCGCCCCGGGAGTGGTGGGGCGATCCGGCCGACGAGAAGAAGGGCTGAGCCATGCCCGACGACGCTCCGACGATCGATTTCCAGGCCGCCAAGGAGAAGCTGCTCGACTATGCGCTCTCCCGCGGCGCGGCCGCCGTCGGCGTCGCCGACGTCGACCTGATCGAGAAGTTCGCGCCGCCCGGCTACGGCCCGCGCGCCCTGCTGCCGCGCGCCCGGTCGGTGATCTCGGTCGGCGTCACCGGCCCGACCCAGGGCACCTGGCGGACGCCGGCCAAGGTGATGACCTCGATCGGCACCAACGTCAGCCGCATCTATCGGGTCGCCATGGGCCTGGCCTTCCGGCTCGAGGGCGAGTTCGGCTACCGCGCGATCTACTGCCCGCCCCACGTCGACCCGGAGCTGGGCGCCCGCCACCCGATGCAGAGCCTCAAGCTCCACGCCGAGCTGGCCGGCACCGGCGCGCGCTCGATGGCCGGCGACATCCTGCTCCACCCCGATTTCGGCATGCTCTACTACGGCTCGGTCTTCACCGAGATGCCGCTGCCGCCGGACAAGCCGATGGCCGACAACCCGTGCCCGGCGCCGTCCTGCGTCTCGCTCTATCGCAAATCCGGCAAGACGCCGTGCATGCAGAACTGCCCGGTCGAATGCCTGTCCGGCTCGATCGACGACAAGGGCGAGATCGAGGAGATGAACTTCGACATGTTCCGCTGCGCCGAGATGTGCCAGCAGTACGAGAACATGCCGACCATCATCGAGCGCGCCTTCGAGGCCGACGACACGCTCGAACGCGAGCAGATGCTCTACGGCGGCGAGGCCCAGTCCTACTTCTACAAGGCGACCGCCGGCGTCGACACCAACGCCCAGTGCTTCGAGTGCATGCGGGTCTGCCCGATCGCGACCCAGGGGCCGGAGGTCGACCCGCTGCGCCGCGGCGCGCTCAAGCGCGCGTCGCGCGGCGACGGCGCGGCAGAGGGCTGAGCGATGCCCTACGGCGTCACCACCCAGATGATCGACGCCTGGGGCCAGGTCGTCTTCGACTTGAGCCTCAACAAGCAGGTCCGCCGCGGCGATCCCGTGCGCCAGCTCGACCACGCCGCCTGGGTCGCCCAGCGCGACGCCACCGGGCTGACCGACGACGAGATCGCCGCGCGCATCGGCCTGGCCCGGCCGCAGGTGACCTTCATCCGCAACGTGCTCGAGCGGCGGGTCTTCCGGACCAACCAGTACCGCAAGCTCTACCGCCTGGGCGGCGGGTTGCGCTGGCGGCCGGATGACTATGTCGACCCGGAAGAAGCCTACGCCGTGCGCCCCGAGGCGGCGCTGCTGCGCCAGGCGCTCGCCTTCGACCGCGAACGGGTCGCCGCTTACGTCGGCAGCGGCGCCTGGACGGCGGAGACCCTGTGGGACCGCGTTGCCGCCCACGCGCGCGACCGCGGCGGCGACCCGGCGGTCGCGGCGGGCAACGAACGGCTGACCTGGAGCGCGCTGGCGGCGGAGGCTGCGGCGCTCGCCGGCGGGCTCGCCGCGCGCAACGTCGGCCGCGGCGAGGCGGTCGCCCTGGCGCTGCCGCCGGGGGCCGACGCCATCGGGGCGATCATCGCGGTGTGGCGGCTGGGCGGCGTCGTGTTGCCGCTCCCCGCCGGGCTGGACGAATCCGCCGCCGCCGAGCTGCTGCATCGCGGCCGGGTCCGCGCGGTGATCTTCGACCCGGCGCGGGACGGCCCCGGCGCGGCCGGCTTCGCCCGGATCGCCGACATGCTGCCGGCGCTGTCCTTGCTGGCGACGGGCACAGGCGGGGCGTCCGCCATGCCGACCCTCCAGGATATCGCCGGCGCCGCGTCCGGTCGGCCGCCGGTGCCGCCGGTGGCGGGCGACCTCGCCCTGCTGCTCGCCGCGGGCGGCCGGCTGGTGCCGCATACCCACCAGACCCTGCTCGCCGGCGCGCGGTCGGCCGCCGACACGCTCGGCGAGACGCCGGCCGCGGTGGCCTGGCGCGGCGATTGGGCGGCGCCCGGCTTCGCCGTGGCCCTCGGCCACTGGCTGATCACCGGCGCGCCGCTCGCGATCGATGCCGGCGCCGCGCCCGATCAGGGGCTCGACCTCGCGCCCACGGGCGCGTCCGCCGCCGGGCCCGCCGCGGTGGTCGCGGTCGGTACCGACGGCAAGCGGCTGGTGACGATGGCCGAGTGCCCCGCCTTGCTGGCCGGCGACGGTGACGAGGAGAGCGACACATCGGCGCGCCGGTGGCAGCCGCTGCCCGGGATCGAGCTGCGCCTCGCCGCGGACGGCGAGATCGAGGCGCGCGGCCCGGCGCAGGCGCCCGGCTATGTCGACGACCCCGCGGCCAGCGCCGCGCGGTTCCGGCCCGGCGGCTGGCTGCGCACCGGCCTGCGCGGCGCGCTCGACGACGGTGCGCACGAAGGGGGTGGGCTCGATGGCGGCGCGGTCACGCTCGACGGCGTCGAGCCGGGGTAGCCGCGGGCGCTTTGTCGCATCGGGGCGGGATGTTACGGCCGTCGCGGCGTACCTATCTTGAAGTCATGTCGTCCGGACGAGGCATCGAGAAGCCATGCGCGCGCCCCTGTTGATCCGTTTCCTGTTGGTCCACGCCGCGATCGGGATCGTCGGCGGCTGGTTCGTCCTCGGCGGCCTGCTGGTGACCAACACCGGCGGCCTCGCCGACCTGGTGTTCCATTCGTCGACGCCTCTGATCCCGCTGGTCATGCTGATGATCGGCACCGCGATCACCTTCGGCAGCGCGGCGATGGGCGCCGGGATCATGATGCTGCCCTATGACGGCGCCGGCCCGGGCCGCAAGATGCGGGTGCTCCGGCTGCCGCGGCGCCTGCCGCTCGCCGGCGAGCCCGTCCCGGCGCGGCGTCCCGTTCGGCGCGCGTCGCTCTAGGCGACCGGCTCCGCCCGGCGCCGGCCGCGTCGGCCTCTCGATCGTTACACCGCGGAACCGGCAGGCGGACGGGCGGGTTGGAAACCCGCCCCTACGGCACGATTTTCGGATTGGAGAGGACGTGGCAGGAGCCGGCAGAACGGAGGCTTCCGGATCGACGGCCGGTCACCCACATCCGTAGGGGCGGGTTTCAAACCCGCCCGCACACGCCGCGCCCAAGCCGCGCTGCCTAACCCGCCCGCCGCCAGGTGGTGCCGGCGGGCCCGTCCTCCAGCTGAATGCCCTGGGCCGCGAGCGCGTCGCGGATGCGGTCGGCCTCGGCGAAGTCCTTCGCCTTGCGCGCCGCGTTGCGCGCCTCGATGAGAGACGTCGATCTCGGCCTCGTCGACGGTAGCGGCCCCGGCGGGCTGCCAGCGGAACCATTCCTTTGCCGAGCCCTGCAACAGTGCCCAGCAATTCGGCCTGCCGTTCAAGGTCCATGACGAAGGTCGCCACGACTTGCGGGCTGTCCCCCTGCTCGCGCGAATAGAAGGCCTGGTTGGCGATTTCGGACAGTTCCGCCAAGGCCTCCGGCGTGTTGAGGTCGTCTTCGAGCGCACCAATCACCGGGTCGGCATCTTCCTCGCCGAGGGCGACCCATCCGTCGCGCGGGAAGCCGGTCTCCTCGCAATAGTCGTCGGCGATCTGCTTGAGCCGGTACCACCGGTCCAACTGCGCCTTCGCCTCCTTGAGCCCGTCCTTGGTGAAATCCAGCGGCTGGCGGTAGTGGGTCTTGAGCAGCAGCAGCCGGATCGCCTCGCCGGGGAACTCGTCGAGCAGCTCGGCGACCGTGTAGAAGTTGCCGAGCGACTTCGACATCTTCTCGCCCTCGGCCATCAGGTAGCCGTTGTGGACCCAGTGGGTCGCCATCGGCTCGCCGTCGTGGGCGCAGCGGCTCTGGGCGATCTCGTTCTCGTGGTGCGGGAAGACCAGGTCGAGGCCGCCGCCGTGCAGGTCGAAATGCCTGCCCAGATGGGTCTCGGACATCGCCGAGCATTCGATGTGCCAGCCGGGCCGGCCGCGGCCCCACGGGCTGTCCCAGCCGGGCAGGTCCGGTTCGCTCGGCTTCCACAGCACGAAGTCGGCCGGGTCCTTCTTGTAGGGCGCGACGTCGACGCGCGCGCCGGCGATCTGTTCGTCCCGGTTGCGCCCCGACAGCTCGCCGTAGTCGGGCATCGACGGCACGTTGAACAACACGTGGCCGTCGGCGGGGTAGGCGTGGCCCTTGGCGATCAGCGTCTCGATCATCGCGATCATCTGGGCGATATGCTCGGTCGCGCGCGGCTCGACCGTCGGCGGCAGGCAGCCCAGCGCCTCGGCGTCGGCGTGGAAGCGCGCGGCGGTGTCCTCGGTGAGCTGGCGGATGTCGACGCCGAGCTCCTTGGCGCGCGCGTTGATCTTGTCGTCGACGTCCGTGATGTTGCGGACGTAGGTGACGTGGTCCGCCCCGTATTCGTGGCGCAGCAGCCGGAACAGCACGTCGAAGACGACCAGCGGCCGCGCGTTGCCGACATGGATGCGGTCGTAGACGGTCGGCCCGCAGACATACATGCGGACGTTCGCCGGATCGATCGGGCGGAAGTCTTCCTTCTTCCGGGTCAGGGTGTTGTAGAGCCGAAGGGGCATGTCGTGCGCGTCTGTCCGGGCGGGTGGCGGCCGAAGCCGTCGTCTAGCAGATCGACGGCCGCCGCGCACCCCCCGGGCACGTGCACGCCGCAGCTGGCGGCGGCGTCCGCGCGCGCCGAGCGGAGGCGGCGCTCAGCCGGCGCCCATATCGGGCTCGCCCTCGCAGATGTAGTCGCGCGGCCGGTCGGCCTCGACCGTTGCGAGCGGTTCGGCGACGACCAGGCTGTCGCGGCAGACCTGGGCGAGCCGCTGGTACTCGCGCGTGCCCCAGGCCTTCCAGGCGAGGTCCTTGGCCCCGATCTCGCGGATCGGCTTGGCCGGGATGCCGGCGACCAGGGTGCGCGGCGGCACCTTGGTCTTGGCCTTGACGAAGGCCATCGCCGCGACCACCGAATCCGCGCCGATCTCGGCATAGTCCATCACCGCGGCGTTGACCCCGACCAGCACGTTGCGGCCGATCCGGGCGCCGTGGATGATCGCGCCGTGGCCGATATGGCCGTCGACCTCGATCACCGTGTCGAAGTCGGGCAGGCCGTGCATGATGCAGTTGTCCTGGATGTTGGAGCCTTCCTCCATGACCAGCCGGCCGAAGTCGCCGCGCAGGCTGGCGCCCGGCCCGACGTAGCAGCCGGGGCCGATGATGACGTCGCCGATCAGGGTCGCGGTCGGGTGGACGAAGGCGGCCGGGTCGATCACCGGGACCATGCCGCGGATGGCGTAGACGTTGGCCATGGACTGCATCTCTCTCGATTGCCGAAGCGTGTGCCTGTGGTATGTCAGCGGGAACACCGGGGGCGCAAGCCCCGGACACGAACAACGGGCAGTGGCTTTGTGCGCATGCCTGCAGCGCAGAGTGGGATGGACAGCATGACCGACAAGACCGTGCTCACCGAACAGCACGACGGCTGGTGGGAGATCACCCTGAACCGGCCCGACCGTCTCAACGCCTTCACCGGCGCGCTCCACGCCGAGCTGCGCGCGGCGCTCGAAGGCGCGATCGCGGGCGGGGCGCGGGCGATCCTGGTCACCGGCGCCGGCCGCGGCTTCTGCGCCGGCCAGGACCTGACCGAGCGCAAGCTGCCCGAGCCGGGCGAGAAGCCCGACCTGCGCCAGTTCCTGCAGACCCGCTACAACCCGCTGATCCGGCTGATGCGCGAGACCCGCATCCCGATCGTCGCCGCGGTCAACGGCGTCGCCGCCGGGGCGGGGATGGGTTTCGCGCTCGCCGCCGACATCGTGCTGGCGGCGCGCTCGGCGAGTTTCATCCAGTCCTTCGCCAAGCTCGGCCTGGTGCCCGACGCGGGCTCGACCTGGATCGTGCCGCGCCTGGTCGGCCCGGCCCGCGCCCGCGCCATGGCGATGACCGCGGAGCCGGTCAGCGCCGAGCAGGCCGAGGCCTGGGGGCTGATCTGGAAGACGTTCGACGACGACACGCTGATGGACGAGGCGCGCGCGCTGACCGCGCGGCTGGCGGGCATGCCCACGGTCGGCCTCGGCCTGATCAAGCAGGCGCTCGACGCCTCGGAGCACAACGACCTCAACCGCCAGCTCGACCTCGAACGCGACCTGCAATACCAGTGCGGCCATACCCACGACTATGTCGAGGGGGTGACGGCCTTCCGCGAGAAGCGTGCGCCGAAGTTCACGGGCGAGTAGCCGGCGACATTTGCCGGTTGCGTCGCTGGCGCGTTTGCATCCAGCCGGCATCGGCCCTATCCTCGCCCCGGAACTTCAGTCATAGGCTGGTGGGGCATTTTCCGCGCACGGCACTTTCGTAGGCGACGCCCGGGCCTGACCGCGTCCCTGCGCGTGGCCCTGGCCGTCGTGCCGCTTCTCACACTCGGCGCCTGCGGGCTGCTCGACGCCCCCGTGATCCATGCGGACGGGCCGATCGCCCGGACCGAGCGCGATCTTTTCTTCCTCGCCGCCGGGCTGATGCTGATCGTCATCATCCCGGTCTTCCTGCTCACCTTCTGGTTCGTGCGGCGCTATCGGGCCTCCGGCGGGCGCGGGCGCTACACGCCCGAGTGGGACTATTCGCCCTGGCTCGACGCGGTGGTCTGGCTGGTGCCGGCCGTGATCGTCGCCATCCTCGGCTACCTGGTCTGGACCAAGACCCACGACCTCGACCCCTACCGCCCGATCGCCGGCACCGGCCCGCCGCTCGAGGTCAGGGCCGTCGCGCAGGACTGGAAGTGGCTGTTCATCTATCCCGAGCAGGGGATCGCCACGGTCAACGAGCTGGTCTTCCCGGTCGGCCGGCCGCTGCGCATCGTGATGACCTCCGACACGGTGATGAACGCCTTCTACGTCCCCGGCCTCGCCGGCCAGATCTACGCGATGGCGGGGATGCGCACGAAGCTCAACCTGATCGCCGACCACCCGTCGCGCTTCACCGGCCGCAACATGCAGTACAGCGGCGCCGGCTTCCCCGAGCAGCATTTCGCCGTGCGCGCGGTGACCGGCGCCCGGTTCCAGGCCTGGGTCGCCCGGGTCAAGGGCTCGGCCAAGGCGCTCGACGCGGCGGCCTACGCCGCCCTGGCCAAGCCCAGCCGCAACGTGCCGGTGACCTACTATTCGAGCGTCGCGTCCGGCCTGTTCGCCAAGATCGTCGCCAAGTACAAGCGCGGGCCGGGGCCCAAGCGCACCGCATCGAAAAAGGCCCGCTGACATGCTCGGCCGGCTCACCATCGACGCCCTGCCGCTCTACAGCGCGATCGCGATGGGCGGCGCCCTGATCACGGTGTTCGGTGCGCTCGCCGTCGCCGCGGTCATCACCTGGGCCGGCAAGTGGCGCTATCTGTGGACCGAGTGGCTGACCAGCGTCGATCACAAGAAGATCGGCATCATGTACGTGGTGCTGGCGCTGATCATGCTGCTGCGCGGCTTCATCGACGCGCTGATGATGCGCGCCCAGCAGGCGGTCGCGTTGAACGGCGGCGGCTACCTGCCGGCCAGCCATTTCGACCAGATCTTCAGCTCCCACGGCACCATGATGATCTTCCTGGTCGCGATGCCGTTCCTGGTCGGCCTGATCAACATCGTCGTGCCGCAGCAGATCGGCGCGCGCGACGTCGCCTTCCCGTTCCTCAACTCGGTCAGCCTGTGGCTGTCGGTCGCCGCCGCCGGGCTGGTCATGGTCTCGCTCGTCGTCGGCAAGTTCTCGACCGCGGGCTGGACCGCCTATCCGCCCTATTCCGGGGCCCGCTACGCCCCCGGGGTCGGCGTCGACTACTGGATCTGGATCGTCCTGGTCAGCGGGGTCGGCTCGACGCTGACCGGGATCAATTTCGTCGTCACCATCGTCAAGCGGCGGGCGCCCGGCATGGCGCTGATGAAGATGCCGCTGTTCACCTGGACCGCGCTGTGCACCAGCGTGCTGATGGTGTTCGCCTTTCCCGCCGTCACCGTCGCCAGCGCCCTGCTCGGGCTCGACCGCTACCTGGGCATGCACTTCTTCACCAACGGCGACGGCGGCAACATGATGAACTACATCAACCTGATCTGGATGTGGGGCCACCCGGAGGTCTACATCCTGATCCTGCCCGCCTTCGGCATCTATTCCGAGGTGGTCGCGACCTTCTCGCGCAAGCGGCTGTTCGGCTACCGCTCGCTGGTCTACGCGACCGTGGTGATCACCCTGCTGTCGTTCAGCGTCTGGCTGCACCACTTCTTCACGATGGGCGCCAGCCCCGACGTCAACGCCTTCTTCGGCATCACCACCATGATCATCGCGGTGCCGACCGGGGTGAAGATCTTCAACTGGCTGTTCACGCTCTATCGCGGCCGGGTGCGGCTGAGCGTGCCGATGCTGTTCACGATCGGCTTCATCGTCACCTTCGTCATCGGCGGGCTGACCGGCGTGCTGCTCGCCGTGCCGCCGGTCGACTACCTGATGCACAACACGACCTTCCTGGTCGCGCATTTCCACAACATGCTGATCCCGGGCGCGCTGTTCGGCTATTTCGCCGGCTACCAGTACTGGTTCCCCAAGGCGTTCGGCTTCCGGCTCGACGACCGCTGGGGGCGGCGGTCGTTCTGGGCCTGGATCGTCGGCTTCTACCTCGCGTTCATGCCGCTCTACCTGCTCGGCGCGATGGGCATGCCGCGGCGGCTGGAGCGCTACTACAATCCCGAATGGCAGCCCTACCTGATCGTCGCCGCGGCGGGGGCGGTCCTGATCCTGTGCGGCATCCTCTGCATGGTCGTGCAGCTCTACGTCAGCGTCCGCAACCGGGCGGCGCTGCGCGACGACACCGGCGACCCCTGGGACGGGCGGACGCTGGAATGGGCGACCGCGTCGCCGCCGGCGCCCTACAATTTCGCCGGTCACCCCGACGGTCGCCGAGACCGACGCGCTGTGGGCGATGAAGCAGGCGGGAACCGCAAGCGAAAAGCCGGCGCGCTACGACGACATCCTGATGCCCGACAGCACCGGCGTCCGGCGTCGTCCTCGGCGTGCTCGCCTTCGTCTTCGCCTTCGCCATGGTCTGGTACATCTGGTGGCTGGCGATCGTCACCGGCCTGGGCATGGGGGCGGTGGTCGTCGCCCGGACCTTCAACGACAAGACCGAGCACGTCATCCCCGCCGCGGAGGTCGAGGCGATCGAAGGCCGGCGCGGCGCGGCGGCCGCGGGACCGGGCGGGGCGGCATGACCGACCGCGCGACCTCCCTCGAGGACCTGGAAGCCGAGGAGGCCGGCCGCCAGCGCGACGAGCGGGCGTTCGGCTTCTGGGTCTACCTGATGAGCGACGCGATCATCTTCGCGCTCCTGTTCGCGACCTACGCCGTCATGGCCGGCGCCACCGCGGGCGGGCCGTCGCCAGCCGGCCTGTTCAGCCTGACCCGCACCGCGGCGGAGACCCTGCTGCTGCTGACCAGCAGCGCCACCTTCGGCATCGCCTTCCTGACCGCGACGCGCGGGCCGCAAGCGCGGCGCGCTCGCCTGGCTCGGGGTGACCGCGCTGCTCGGGCTGGGCTTCCTCGGCCTGGAGATCTCCGAATTCGTCGGCATGGCCGCCCAGGGCGCCGGGCCGGCGCGCAACGGCGCGCTGTCCGCCTTCTTCACCCTGGTCGGCACCCACGGCCTGCACGTCACCATGGGCCTGGTCTGGGTCGTCCTGCTCGGCGCCGAACTGGCGGTGCGCGGGCCGACCGACGCGGCGCTGTCGCGGCTGTTCCGGCTGGGCCTGTTCTGGCACTTCCTCGACATCGTCTGGGTCGGGATCTTCTCGATGGTCTACCTGCCGGGGCTGGTCTGATGGCCGCGCCGTCGACCCGCGCCGCGCCGGCGATGCGCAGCTACCTGATCGGCCTCGCCCTGGCGCTGGCGCTGACCGCGATCCCCTTCGCGCTGGTCGCCGCGCACGCGTTGCCGCGCACGGCAATGCTCGCGGTCATCGCCGTCGCCGCGCTCGTCCAGGTGGTCGTCCACCTCCGCTTCTTCCTGCATCTCGGGCTGCGGCGCTCGGCGCCGGAAACCCTGGCGACGGTCGCCTTCGCCGTCGTGCTGATCCTGATCATGTTCGGCGGCACCCTGTGGATCATGTTCGACCTCAACCGCCGGATGCAGGTCGGCCAGGCGGCACCGACCCGCATCGTCGCCGACATGGGGCGGGTGCCGGTCGCCTGCCGAGGGTCCGTTACTTCGGCTTTTTGCGCAGGCTCTCGATGAAGGCGATGATGTCCTGGATGTTCTGCTCGGACATCGTCATGCCGCGCATGTAGTAGTGCGGCTTGCGCAGCGCGCCATAGATGCGGTCGCGCGGATAGGCCTTGGGGTTGTCGGCCATCGTCTGGAACGGCGGCGCGTTGACCGTGGCCCGGCCGTGGCGCGCCTTGTAGCC
Organism: uncultured Alphaproteobacteria bacterium; assembly: GCA_963730305.1. Taxonomy (GTDB): domain Bacteria; phylum Pseudomonadota; class Alphaproteobacteria; order Bin65; family Bin65; genus CAMYMQ01. The sequence continues at coordinate 832,994 of CAVSRB010000003.1, read as the reverse complement.
GGGCACCTCGTGGCAGTTGACGCAGAAGCCCGCGACGATCGACTTGGCGCCGTTCGGGTCGCCGGCGGCGTGAGCGCCGGGCGCCCAGACGGCGGTTGTGCCTGTCGCGGCGAGGCCGGCGATCGCGATGGCGGCGAGGCGTGCGCGCATGGTTCGCTCCTTTAGCCCGAGACCGGCGCCATTCTATACCGCTTCGACCCTCCAGCGCGATGGGGCGCGCTGGGTGCGCGGCGGATTGCGTCGCGGCGCTGCAGGGGGTGCGGCAGGACCGCCGCCCTCCCTTGCCCGCACCCGCGCGCGCCGCTACAACCCGCCCATCCCTCCAACCAACGCAGCCGTTCGCTCCATGCCAGCACTCGCCAAGGACGCCACCGTCGCCGTGATCGGCGCGGGCACGATGGGCGCGGGTATCGCCCAGGTCGCCGCGACCCACGGCCACCCCGTCCTGCTGTTCGACGCCGACGCCGCCGCGATCGACCGCGGCCTCGAGGGCATCGGCAAGATCCTCGCCCGCTCGGTCGAGAAGGGCCGGCTGGAGGCGGGCGAGCGCGACGCCATCCTGGGCCGGATCACGCCGGCCAAGGCGCTCGCCGACCTCGCCCCCGCGGCGCTGGTGGTCGAGGCGATCGTCGAGCGGCTCGACGTCAAGCAGTCGGTGTTCGGCGAGCTCGAAGGCATCGTCGGCGCCGACGCGATCCTGGCGTCGAACACCTCGTCCTTGTCGATCACCGCGATCGGCGCGGCGCTGGACAAGCCGGGCCGGCTGGTCGGCATGCACTTCTTCAACCCGGCGCCGCTGATGCGGCTGGTCGAGGTCGTGGTCGGGCTGGCCACCGACGCCGCCGTCCGCGACACCGTCGCCGAGACCGCGAAGGCCTGGGGCAAGAGCCCGGTGGTCGCCAAGTCGACCCCCGGCTTCATCGCCAACCGCATCGCCCGGCCGTTCTACAGCGAGACCCTGCGGCTGCGCGAGGAACAGGCCGCCGAGGTCTCGACCCTCGATGCGATCCTGCGCGATTGCGGCGGCTTCCGCATGGGTCCGTTCCAGCTCATGGACCTGATCGGCACCGACGTGAACCTGTCGGTGACCCGCTCGGTGTGGGAAGCGTTCCACTACGACCCGCGCTACGCGCCCAGCCTGCTGCAGGAGGAGCTGGTCGCCGGCGGCCGCCACGGCCGCAAGTCGGGCCACGGCTGGTACGACTATTCCGGCGACGGCGACCCGGCCAAGGCGGCGTCGGCGTCGGAGGCGCTGCAGGGGCCCCGGCCCAAGCGGATCATCCTGTCCCAGAACCCCGACTTCGCCCCGGTCTGGGGCGACAAGCCGAGCGACCCCGCGGCGACCCTGGTCAGGCTCGCCCGCGCCGCCGGCATCGAGGTCGCCTACGAGGAGCTGTTCGCCGACTTCGAGGAGCTCGACGATCTCCCCGACCTGCCCGAGTGGGAGGAGGAGCCGTCGGACGACGGCGAGGGCGAGCTCGACGGCACCGCCGAGGCGCATTACAGCCCGTTCACCGAGACCCTGATCCAGCTCGACGGCGCGACCCTGCGCCTGAGCCGCGGCCTGCCGGCCTGGGAGGAGGACTGGGGCGATCCCGACGAGAATCCGGTCGTCCACTACGACCTGTGCCTCGACTACGAGGCCAGTCCGCGCGTGGTGATCGCCGCCCAGCGCGGCGCGCCGCGCACCGCGATCCTGGCCGCCGCCGGCTTCTTCCAGGCGCTGGGCAAGTCCGTGACCCTGGTCGAGGACGTGCCCGGCCTGGTGCTGATGCGGGTCGTCGCCATGCTCGCCAACGAGGCCGCCGAGGCGGTCTATACCGGCGTGTGCGACGCCGAGGGCGCGGACACGGCGATGCTGATGGGGCTCAACTATCCCAGGGGCCCGCTCGCCTGGGCGCGGGAGATCGGCTTCGACCGGGTGGTCGACGTGCTCGACAACCTGCACCGGCTCTATGGCGACCCGCGCTATCGGGTGTCGCCGCTGCTGCGCCGGCTCAAGGCCGAGCAGTCGCGTGACTTCGCCGTCGCCTGAGCCGGCGGCGATCGCCGCCTCGATGCTGGCCGGCGACACCGCCACCCGCGACACGCTGGGCATCACCGTCGAGGAGATGGATCGGGGCTACGCCCGGGTCGCGATGACCGTGACCGAGGCGATGCTCAACTCGGCCAAGCTGTGCCACGGCGGCATCATCTTCGCGCTGGCCGACAGCGCGGTCGGCTTCGCCGGCTGCTCGCACGGGCCGCAGGCGCTGTCCCAGAACGCCTCGATCACCTGGCTGCGCACCGCGCACGAGGGGGACCGGCTGACCGCGGTCGCCCGCGATATCGCCTGGCAGGGCCGCACCGGCCTGCTCGACGTCGTCGTCACCAACCAGGACGGCGACCAGGTCGCCCTGTTCCGCGCCCAGATGCGCCGGATGAACGAGCCGGCGATGCGCGAGGGGAAATGACGCGGGCCGGACGGGCCTAGGGCTTCCGCTTGGCCTCGACCGCCTGGAGCCGCTTCTCCAGCCCGGTCGCCTTGCTCTCCACCCGCTCGACCGCGACCCGCAGCGCGCCCATCGCCGCGGTCAGCGTGCGCAGGCGCGACAGGGCGGCGCTGGTCTCGGCCGACAGCGGGCCGATCTTGCCGGCGAGGCTGCCGCTGCTCTTGGCGATCTCGGTCACCAGCTTGGTCAGCCGCCCGATCGTCCGGGACAGCGCGTCGATCCGCTTGTTCTGGTCGTCGGCCGCCGTGGCCGACGGGGCGATGGCGGCGATCAGGCTGCGCGCCTGGCGGTCGAGGATGGCGACCTGCTTGCGCAGCGTCGCCAGGTTGGCCTCGTTGGCATCGATCGACTTGGTCAGCGGCCTAGTCCGCGTGTCGAGCGCGTCGAGCCTCGCCTTCAGCGCCTTGATCGCATCGGCGTCGGCGCGGGCGGTGTGCGCGGCGGTCGAGGCCAGGGTCTTGGCGGTCGCCTCCAGCTCGTCGACCCGCTGGCGCAGCTTGGCCACCGCCGCCTTGGTCGCCTTGTCGCGACGTTCGGCGTTGACCAGGCTCACCGCCATCGCGGCGATCCGCTCGTCGCTCGACTTGGCGCGGCGCTCGAGCGCGTCGATCCGCTTGACCGCTGCGGCGAGGCGCGTCGCGGCGGCTTTGCGTTCGGCGGCGAGCTGGGTCTTGAGGGTCCGGGCGCGGGCTTCGAGCTGCGCGACCTGGCTCTGGTCGTCGCAGCCGGCGAGGGTCACGGCGACCGCCGCGGCGACGACCAGTGTCCGCATCCCGCGGCGTCGCACTAATCCCGGGCGACGGGGCCATGGCAATCCTCCCTTGCACAAGTATCGTCTCCTGCCGCGCCGACGGTAGCGCTTCGGCCGCACGCCGGCAGGGCGAGTACGCAAGCCGGAGTATGGCCCAGCCCCGGCCTGCGGCCAAGCGGGGCGCGGCATACCGAGCGTTTCCAACCGGGCGTATCCAACCGAGCGTTTCCAACCGGGTGGGTGGTCGAATGGCCCTCGGTCAGGCGGCGCCGGCGCGTTCCCGCTGCGGCCGCCAGGTCAGTGGCTGCCAGGTCAGCGGCGCCAGGTCAGCGCCCGCGGCGCGAGCGGCACGCCGGTCCGGCGGCGTTCGGCGGCGGGCAGCACGTCGAGGCTCGGCCAGCGGCCGGTCTCCAGCGCGTCGGCATAGCCCGCGGGCAGGCCTGCCCGGCGCATCCGCGCCGCCGCGCCGGCATGGTCGTAGGCGAGCGGGACGGGCTCGATCCGCAGGCCGTCCGGGGTCGGCGTCAGCACGCTGTACCAGCCGCGCGGGGTGCCGTCGTTGGCGGGCAGGCCGATGACACCGGGGTTGTGCCACAGCCGGCCGCCGGCGATCCGGGTGAAGGGCAGGCCGCAATGGCCGCCGATCACCCCGTCCTCGGGGACGCCGGCGAGCTCCTCCGCGATCGCCGCGGCATCGGACATGAAGACGAAGCGGTTGATCCGGTGGACCCCGCCGTGGACCACGCGCAGGGTGGCGCCGCCGATCTCCAGCAGGAGCGCCCGCGGCAGGGCGGCGAACCAGGCCCTGCTGTCCGCATCGAGCCGGCGGTCGGTATAGGCGTACCATTCGGCCGACAGCGCGGCGCAGGCGCTGTCCTCGGCGAAGCCGCAGCCGCAATCCTCCGCCGCGGCGGCCAGCGATTCCTCGCAATTGCCCATGACCACGTGGATCCCGGCGGCGCGGATGCGGTCGACCACGGCCTGCGGGTCGGCGCAATAGGCGGTGACGTCGCCGGTGCAGACGACGTGGTCGGCCGGGATGCCGCGCGTGGCCGCCGCCTCGAACAGGGCGGCGGTCGCTTCCAGATTGCCGTAGGGGCCGCCGAACAGCAGCGCGGGGCCGGTCATGCGGACGGGGGCGGGGGGCTCGATCATGGCGGCGGCGGGCTCGCGGGGCGGACGGGGTTGCGGTGCCCGGCAGGTTACGGCAAACCGATCGCTCGGGGGGCTTCACGATCGAGCGAGCGGTCCGTGCCGGCCACGCCCCCGTGTCGGCTTGTCATGGTCATAGCTTCGCCGCAAACGCCCGCTACAGCGGGCATCGGAGGCCTCATGCGTGCGGCACGGTCTGGTTATCGAGGATGACGATTATTTCCGTACATACAGAAATTCGAGGCAGATGCCGCCGCCTCGCGGCCGGGACGGCGCTCCTGCTCGCCGCCGCGATGGCAGCATTGGCGGCGGCGGCCGCGCCGGCGCAGGCCCGCGCCGAGGACGAGCCGGCGTCCTGCATGAAGCTGGCGCCGCCGCTCACGGTCTGGCTCGACAAGACGGTCGGCATCGAGAGCTGCCGCATCCTGTCGCGCCGGGTGGTGCTCAACGCCAAGGGCCAGGCCTTCGCGCGGCTCGAGATCGGGCTCGACGGCACCGTCGGCGGCTGGGCGGTGACCAAGCGCCAGCCGAATTTCACCACCTTCACCGATGCGCCCGACATCGTCTTCGACCAGCTCGGCGTGACCGGTCACCGCTATCGCGGCATCGCGCGGTACGAGGCGTCGAAGGGCGCCGGCCTGACCCTGTTCGTGCCGCTGAAGGCGGCGGCCTGGAACGGCAAGCTGTTCGTCACCGCCCATGGCGGCCACGCCTACGACCGGGTCGGCACCCTGGTGCCGCGCAACGGGGCGTTGGCGTTCCACCCCTACGCCAACGTCAACAAGTATGTCGGCCTGATGATCGACAAGGGCTATGCCGTCGCCTACACGCGGCGGTCGTCGGCGACCGGGCTCGATCAGGGCGATATGACGGTGACCCTGGAGAACGGCCGCACCGTGACCGGCTACCAGGTCTCCCAGCACGGCGGGCTGATGACGGTGTGGGCGATGCTCGCCCGCAACATCGTCCGCGACCGGCTCGGCCGCCTGCCCAAGCGGACCTATTTCTATGGTTTCGGCTCGGGCGCGATGGTCGGCCGCCTGCTCAACTACCAGCCGGGCTTGAACGACGACGGTCGCGGCCGCCCGGTGTTCGACGGCATCCTCGCCGACGACGCGGCCAACGGCCTGTGGCTGCCGATCCTGCGCAAGGACGGCCAGGACGTCGCGCTGACCACCGCCGCGGCGCGGGCCGGGTTCGTCAAGCAGATCGACATCGCCCACCAGCTCTACGACGCGCCCGGCGACGTGCCCCACCTCAAGAACAAGCGGCGCAACGCCGAGTTGCTGCGCGAGAAGGGGCTGGGCGGCTCGCACCGGCTCTACGAGGTGCGCGGGGTCAGCCACTACGACGCCGGGTTCGGGCCGGAGGATCCGGTCGGCCGGCGCGACCTCAAGTTCCAGAATATCGACCTGACGCCGGTGATCTCGGTGATGATCGACCACCTCGACGCCTGGGTCGACGCCGGCAAGACGCCGCCGGCGACGCGCTCGGACGACCCGGCGCTCGGCGGGGTCGACGCCAAGGGCAAGCCGGTCAACCGGGCGATCGCGCTGCCGCCGCTGGCCTGCCCGCTCGGGGTCTATTTCACCTATCCGCCGGAGCTGGGCAAACGGCCGGTCGGGTTGCGGGTGACCGGCTTCGCCGCCTTCGACGGCGTCAACCTGGAGCCGCTCGACGGCCGCGGCCGGCTCGTCGACATGAACGGCGACGGCAAGCGCGACCGGCGCGAGACCGTCGCCCAGGCGTGGCGGCGGCTGGGTTTGATCGCGAAGAACGAGGGCTTCACCCGGCTGGTCTACACGACCTGCGTGACCCAGGTGTCCGAGCGGCTGGCCCGCGAGGGCCTGATCCACAAAGGGGCGGAGCTGTATTTCAAGCGGCGCGCGCCGGCGGTCCTGCTGCCGCAAGGGGTGCGCTGAGCCGGAGAGCGGTCAGGGCGCGAGAACGCCGGTCCCAAAACGAAACGCGCAGCGCGGCCGGTGGCCGGCGCTGCGCGCCGTAGTCGTAAAGCTGAAGGTGCGAGGGCGTCGCTGCCGGCCGGTCCCCCACCGGCGGGCAGCGGGTGCCCGCGCCATTACTTCGGCTTCGCGGAGTCCAGCTTGGTCGAAACGGCGGTGAACATACCGCTGATCGAGGTGCCGAGCGACTGCAGGGCGACGATGGCCGCGACGGCGACGAGAGCCGCGATCAGGCCATACTCGATCATGGTGGCGCCGAACTCGTCCCGGACGAAATTGCGAACGTGGTTCAACATGACTTATCTCCTCCTCGAGAAAGGTTGATCCGGGAATGCGCCCCGGACTGAAGCGAAAGTAACGAATGGAGATTAACAGGCGGTAAACGCGCGCCTATTTGATGAGCTTTCTCGAAGAACCCGCAAAGCGCGGCATTTCTTTTGTTCTGACAAAGTATAGGTCGCCGCGCGTTAACCAGTTATTAAGAATAACGGAAAAATAGCCATTCTTTCGCTCTCTCTGGGCGCCGGCCCGGTGCGCCGCCTGGCGCGCTCCGGGACCGGCCTCGCGATGTTCCGGCGTACCACCGCCGCGCCCCGGTCTGATCTTCCCCATGCGGTCCGCGCTTCTCCATGTGGTCCCGCTTTCCCTTGAAATGCACTCGTCCGCTGCCGCTAATTGCCGGGCCGCCATTTGGACAGGACCCGACATGACAGCCGACGCCACCCCGGATGCCACCGCCGTCGCGGGCGGTCCCTTCGCCGACACGCTGGGCATCGAGACCCTCGAAACCGGCAAGGGGCGTTGCGTGATGCGCATGACGGTCCGCCCCGAGATGCTGAACGGCGCCGGCGTCGTCCACGGCGCGGTGGTCTTTGCGTTGGCCGACACCTGTTCCGGCGCGGCCGCCTGGACCCACCGCCCCGGCGCGCTGGCCCAAAGCGCGCAGATCAACTGGCTGCGCTCGGCCACGGCCGGCGACGTTTTGACCGCCACCGGGGAGGAGGTCGCCCTTGCCGGCCGCAGCGGCACATATGATATTTCCGTCACCAACCAGGACGGCGACCTGATCGCCGTCTTCCGCGGGGCCAGCCGCGCTGGCCGCACCCGATCAATGGCCAACCAAAGTCGCGAGGAGTAGAGCCATGACCGACGCCTTCATCTGTGACCCCATCCGCACCCCGATCGGCCGCTACGGCGGCGCGCTCGCCCAGGTCCGCACCGACGACCTGGCGGCGATCCCGCTCAAGGCGCTGATGGAGCGCAACCCCAAGGTCGACCCGGCGGCGATCGACGACGTCGTCTACGGCTGCGCCAACCAGGCCGGCGAGGACAACCGCAACGTCGCGCGCATGGCGCTGCTGCTCGCCGGGCTGCCGGAGACGGTGCCGGGCGCGACCGTCAACCGCCTGTGCGGGTCGGGCATGGACGCGATCGCGATCTGCGCCCAGGCGGTCAAGGCCGGCGAGGCCGAGCTGACCATCGCCGGCGGCGTCGAGAGCATGACCCGCGCGCCCTTCGTCACGGGCAAGGCCGACACCGCGTTTTCGCGCAAGGCCGAAATCTACGACACGACGATCGGCTGGCGCTTCGTCAACAAGCTGATGAAGGAGCAGTACGGCGTCGAGTTCGATGCCCGAGACGGCCGAGAACGTCGCCGAGGAGTTCCAGGTCAGCCGCGCCGACCAGGACGCCTTCGCCCTGCGCTCGCAGCAGCGCGCCGTGGCGGCGCAAGGCAACGGCAAGCTGGCCGAGGAGATCGTCCCCGTGGTCGTGCCCCAGCGCCGCGGCGACCCGATCGTCGTCGACACCGACGAGCATCCGCGCGGCGACACCACCGCCGAGAAGCTGGCCAAGCTGCCGACGCCGTTCCGCAAGGACGGCACGGTGACCGCGGGCAACGCCTCGGGCGTCAACGACGGCTCGGCGGCGATGTTCGTCGCCTCGGCGGCGGCGGTCGAGAAATACGGGCTGACGCCGATCGCCCGGGTGCTCGGCGCGGCGGCCGCCGGCGTGCCGCCCCGGATCATGGGCATCGGCCCGGCGCCCGCGTCGGAGAAGCTGCTGGCGCGGCTCGGCCTCAAGGCGAGCGAGATGGACGTGATCGAGCTCAACGAGGCCTTCGCCGCCCAGGGGCTGGCGGTGACCCGGATGCTCGGCCTGCCCGACGACGCCGAGCACGTCAATCCGAACGGCGGCGCGATCGCCCTCGGCCATCCGCTCGGCGCCTCGGGTGCGCGCATCACCGGCACGGCGGCGCGGGAGCTTGCCCGCCGCGGCGGCCGCTACGCGCTGGCGACCATGTGCATCGGCGTCGGGCAGGGCATCGCCATGGCGATCGAGCGCGTATGATCGATGGCAAATGCAACCGCACGGCGTTAAGGCGATGTTAAGGGCGGTCGGGTACGATCGTACCGTGGCTGAGCCTACAGCCATCCTCCCAATGACTGGGATCTCCCCATTTCCCTTGCCCCGCGCTTTTGCGCGGGGCCTCTTTTTCGTGCGCCATGCACAAAGAGTCCGGGGGTGTGACGGCCGTCACAGACGCCCGCGCCCCCTGCGCGTAGGGTCGTCCGTGGCTGCTGAGGCAGCCATCCTCCCTTCCCCCTTTGGACTCTCCCCAGACTTGCGCCCCGAACTCCGGTTCGGGGCCCTTTTTTTGCGGCCGGCCCGCAGGTCGGTTGTCGATGCCGCGGCCGGCTTCCCCGCGCGCCGCGGACCGGAAAGGACGAGGGCATGCGCGCGGCCGGCGTGATCCTCGCCGTCGCCGGCGTTTCGGGCGCGGTGGCGATGGTGCTGGCCGCGATGATCGCCCACCTGACCATCGCCGGCGGGACGGCGACCGCGGCGGGCCACCTGGCGGACATCGCGCTGCGCTATCACCTGCTCCACGCCGTGGCGCTGGTCGCGTTGGCCGGCGCGGCGGCGGCCGTGGGCGGGCGCTGGCCGTGGTGGATCGCCGGCTGCTGGATCGGCGGCACCCTGTTCTTCTCCGGCGGCCTCTACCTGCAGGCCTTCACCGGCGTCACCGCGCTGGGGCCGATCGTGCCGGTCGGCGGCACGCTCTTCATCCTCGGCTGGGTGCTGGTGGCGGTCTTCGGCGTCGTCCTGGCGGTGCGGGCCGGCCGGCGCTGATCCGCGGCGGCCCTGTCCGCGCTTGAAACGGCGCGATCAAAGATAATTTTCCTGATGCTGTGATGCGTCCGAAAGTCGGGGGCGGCTGTCTTTTTGTCCGGCCCGAATTTTCGGAACGTCATCGGCCGGCTTGGCCCCGGCGCGGGGCGGCGGGCGGGTTTGAAACCCGCCCCTACGGATTTCCGTGGTCGCGCCGAGGCGCGGCAATAGAGGCGGCGATAGAAGAGGCCGTGCTGTCGGGCTTGGTTCGCCGGGCCTTGTAGGGGCGGGCTTCAAACCCGCCCGGTCGCCGAGGGCGGCCCTTACGTTGCCGGGCGACAGGACGGCGCGGAATTTCCGAACCGGCGACGCGACGGTAACCGAGGATAACCGAGGAGAACCTTCGGCGCCTGTCGCCCGGCGCCGCGGGCCGGATCAGCCGGTGCGGAAATGCTTGCTCAGCTTGAGGCCCTGGGCCTGGTAGTTGGAGCCGATGCCCTGGCCGTAGAGGCGGTCGGGCGTTTCGGTCAGCCGCTCGTAGACCAGCTTGCCGACGATCTGGCCGTCCTCGACCACGAAGGGCACCTCGTGCGGGCGGACCTCGAGCACGGCGCGGCTGCCTTCGCCGCCGTATTCGGAATGGCCGAAGCCGGGGTCGAAGAAGCCGGCGTAATGGACCCGGAACTCGCCGACCAAGGTGTCGTAGGGGATCATCTCGGCGGCGTGGTCGGGCGGCACCGCGACCGCCTCCTTCGAGGCGAGGATGTAGAAGTCGTCGAGGTTGAGCACGATCACCTGGTCGGGCCGGCGCACGATCGGCTCCCAGAAGTCGAGCGGCTCGTAGGCGCCGGGCTTGTCGAAATCGATCACCCCGGCGTCGCGCTTGGCCTTGTAGCCGATCAGGCCGCTCTCGGGATCGCCGGCCAGGTCGATGCTGACCCCGATCTTGCCCTCGACGATGTGTGGCCCCTTCGCGGAACCCTCGGGATGAGGGCCGGGCGCGCCGACGACGAGCTGCTCGCGCTCGTGCAGCCGGCGCAGGGCGGCCTCGCTGCGCTTGGGCGCGCCGCGGCGGACGCGGAGCTGGCTCAGCCGCGTGCCGGTACGCACCCGGATCGAGAAGGTGCGCGGCGAGATCTCGGCGTAGAGGGGGCCGTGGTAGCCCGGCGCGACCCGGTCGAACTCGCCCGAGTGGTCGGTGATCAGCCGGGTGAAGATGTCGAGCCGGCCGGTCGAGCTCTTCGGGTTGGTGATCGCCGAATGGCGCGCCGACAGCTTCAGGCTTTCGAGCAGCGGGACGATGTAGACCGCGCCGCGCTCCAGCACCGCGCCCTCGGTCAGGTCGATGGTGTACTGGCCGTAGCGCTCGACCTTCTCGGCGACGGCGTGATCGGGGCCGGGCAGGAAGCTCGCCTGGACCCGGTGGGCGACCGTGCCGAGGCGCAGATCGATGCTCGCGGGCTGGATCTGCGCGTCGTCGATGTCGTGCGCGCCGAAAATTTCGCCGTCGGCGATCAGCGCCTTCAGCCGCTGCGACGGCAGCACGCCGGAGCTGCGCTCGGTCGATTTCGAGGGGCGGTTCGTCCGCCAGGACCTGGTTCAAGAAACTCCTCCCGCGATGATTGCCGACTGTGACGTACCCAGGGGCGAATGACAAGAGATATAGAGCAAAATCAAATGCTTAGGTTTGTTCAGACGGGATAGAATGCACAGGTTTATCCACATGCCGGGCAATTCTGTAGCGGACGAATTCCCATGCCGGTCAACGGCTTGTCCGGCGACGTGGAGGCGGGCTCGCATCGGCGCGTTGCGCGCGCCGCGGCGGTGGCCTGCGTGCCCTGCAAGCCCTGCCTGCATTAGCAAACGGTTAACCAATTTCCTCCAGAATCCGCAACGATTTCGCACTCGGCGACGATGGTGTGGCGCTCCTGCCGCGCCGGGACGCCGCATGGTCGGGCAACACCATATCGATGAACGCGCCGTCTCCCAACGACGAAGAGATTCGCGACAGCGTGCACGACGCATCGCTTCGGGAACAGGCGCGCATTCTCCATTCCAACAGCGACAACGCCAACCTGATCGTCGGCTGCGTCCTGGTTGCCGCGCTGCTCTATGTCGGCGTCGACCGGCTGGTGCTGGCGATCTGGCTCGAGCTGCTGATCGTCGTCAACCTGATCCGCTCGGTCGTCGCCCGGCGCTACCGCAAGCCCGAGTATCAGGAGAACCCCGAGGCGTGGGTGCGGATGCTCTCGGTGGTCGCGCTGCTGGGCGGGATCGTGTGGGGCATGCCCGGCGCGATGCTGTTCTTCGAGCCGGGGCCGATCTCGGCGGCGCTGATCGTCTTCGTCCTGGCCGGGGTGGCCGCGGCGGGGGTGGCGGCCGCGGCGGTCAGCGTCCGGGTCTACCTGTGGTTCCTGGTTCCCGTGCTGGCGCCGATGGCGGCCTTCTTCCTGTTCACCGACGGCTTCGTCAACAAGATGATGGGCGTGCTCGTCATCTTCTTCGGGCTGGTGCTGGTCAAGAACGTCCGCAGCATCGAGACGTCGGTGACCGAGAATGCCGCCCTCAACGTCAAGAACGCCGCCCTGGTCAAGGAGCTGCAGCGGCTCGCCACGACCGACGCGCTGACCGGGACCTGGAACCGGCGCAAGTTCAGCGAGCTGCTCGAATCCGAATTCTATCGGGCCCGCCGCTACGGCCATTCGCTGACCGTGGCGCTGTTCGACATCGACCACTTCAAGGCGGTCAACGACACCTACGGCCATGGCGCGGGTGACGCCTGCCTCAAGGCCTTCTCCGACGAGGTGGTGAGCCAGATCCGCAAGAGCGACGCCTGGGCCCGGCTGGGCGGCGAGGAATTCGCGCTGATGCTGCCCGACACCGGCAGCGACGAGGCGGTGGCGTTGTGCGAGCGCATCCGCGCCGGGGTCGCCGCCCTGCGCGTCCCCCACGAGGGCCATACGCTCAACCTGACGGTCAGCATCGGCGTGGTCGCCTGCACGCCCGCCGACGAATCGATCCAGGCGCTGATGAGCCGCGCCGACGAGGCCCTCTACCAAGCCAAGAACGACGGCCGCAACGGGGTGACCTTCCTCGATTCGCCGTCGGCCGAGCTGCAGGTGATCGCCGCCGAATAGGCCGGCGCCGCGCCCCGCCGCTAGTCCTTGGCGAGCCGCAGCAGCTTGACCTCGGGGTCGGTGAGCACCGCCGCCTCGAACTGCTTGCCCGACTGCATCAGCCGCTGGCACGGCCGCATCTCGCGGCCGTTGTTGACCGTGTTCACCGCGACCACCCGGCCGTCCTTCATGTAGAAGACCGTGAACACGCCGCCGGCGACGTCGCCGCGCCAGACCAGCTCGTCATAGCCGTCGGCGACGCCGGTCATCTGCAGGTTGACGTCGTGCTGGTCCGACCAGACCCACAGCGAGTCCTCGTAGACCTCGTCGCCGCCGCACATGTTGCGGGCGGCGGCCTGCGCCTGGTCCTGGGCGTTCTGGTAGCTCTCCAGCCGCAGACGGCGGCCGGTGAAGGCGTTGGGCTGGTTGGCGACGTCGCCGGCGGCGTAGATGTCCGGGTCCGAGGTGCGGCCGTGGGCGTCGACGACGACGCCGTTGTCGATCGCGAGCCCCGCCGCCTCGGCCAGCTCGGTGTTGGGGATGATGCCGATGCCGATCACGACCACGTCGGCGTCGATCGCCGAGCCGTCGCCCATGACCACCCGCTCGACCTTGCCGTCGCCTTCGATCGCCGTGATCGCCGCGCCCAGCCGCAGGTCGATGCCGCGGTCGCGGTGCATGTCGGCGAACCAGGCCGCGACCTCGGGCGCGATCGAGCGGCCCATCAGCCGGTCGGCCGCCTCCAGCACGGTGACCGTGGCGCCGCGGGCGAGCGCGCTCGCCGCCGTCTCCAGCCCGATGAAGCCGCCGCCGATGACCACCGCCTTGGTGCCGGGCTTCAACCTCGCGCGCAGCGCTTGGGTATCGTTGAAGTCGCGGACGTAGAAGACGCCGTCGAGGTCGGCGCCCGGGATCGGCAGCCGCCGGACCCGCGCGCCCGTGGTCAGCAGCAGCTTGTCGTAGCGGAGCGTCTCGCCGTCGGCGAGGGTGACGGTGTGGGCCGCCGGGTCGATCGCCGTGGCCCGGGCGTTGAGGCGCAGCTCGACCTTGTGCTCGTCGTACCAGCCGGGGTCGTGGATCTGCGCCTTCTCCATGCCGTCGTCGCCGTAGAGCAGCTCCTTCGACAGGGGCGGGCGCTCGTAGGGCGGATAGGCCTCCTCGCCGATCAGGACGATCCGTCCCTCGAAGCCGGCCTGGCGCATCGCCTGCGCCGCCCGGCCGCCGGCATGGCCCGCGCCGATGATGATGAAGCAGGTCTGGTCACTCATTCCCGTCCCCCCGGTTTCCTTTCTCCGCGGTCCTCGGCCTCGGCCGCGTCGCACTGCGCGTGCCGGCTCATTTGGTCCGGCGATGCCACTCGCGAAGCTGGTCGGTGATCGACAGCGCCGCTTCGAGCACGGGCCGGACGTCGGCGCCGGAGACGACCGGCGGCGTCCGCGTCGCGACGCAGTCGAGGAAGCTGTCGGCCTGGAGCATCAGCAGGTCGGCCGGCTCGAACTCGCGCTGCTCGGCGCCCAGGGTCATCGGCTCGCCGTCCTCGCCGCCGGTGCGGCGGGTGATGACCATCTTGTTCTCGGCCATGTCGGCGACGATGTAGGCGTTGTGCTGGAAGACCCGCATCGTGCGCTGGATCTTCCAGCTCACCCGGCTCGCCGTGACCGTGGCCACGCAGCCGTTGGCGAAGCGCAGCCGCGCGTTGGCGATGTCCTCGGCCGGGCTGATCACCGGCACGCCCACGGCGTCGATCTGGTCGATCGGGGCGCCGACCATGTGCAGGATGTGGTCGATGTCGTGGATCATCATGTCGAGGATCACGGTCGTGTCGGTGCCGCGGCCGCGATACTGCGAGATGCGGTGGGATTCGATGTAGCCCGGCTTGGACACCTCCTCGCTCAGCGCCTCCATGATCGGGCTGAACCGCTCCAGGTGGCCGACCTGGAGGATGCGGTCCTGCTCGGCGGCGAGCGCGATCAGGGCGTCGGCCTCCTCGAGCGTGCTGCAGATCGGCTTCTCGATCAGCACGTCGACGCCGTTCTCGAGGAACGCGCGGGCGACCTCGAAATGCTCGGTGGTCGGGACGGCGACGGTGACCGCGTCGACCTTGCCGAACAGGTCCGCGATGTCCGTGTACGGGGTCGTCCCGTTCTTCTCGGCGCACGCCGCCGCGCGCTTGGCGTCGACGTCGCAGACGCCGACCAGCTCGGCCGCGTCGAGCGCCGCGTATTTCTGGGCATGCAAGCTGCCGAAATAGCCGCAGCCGATGGCCGCGACCTTCACCTTGTCCTTGCCGACTGTCAGGGCGAATGCCTCCGCTACACCGCGGCGTCCCGTCTGGCGCGCCGCCGGATACGCTGGAAAGCATAGAGAAACCACAACAGTCCAGCAATTTGTAGCGCCAGCAGGGTCCCGAACGCGGCCTGATAGGCGGCCGGCGCGAAGTGGTCGCCGGGCAGCGTCGGGTAGCCGTCGATGATGGCGCCGATCGCGTACTGGGCGGCGAAGGCGCCGACGAAGGCGCTGAGATTGACGGCCGTATTGGTCCGGCCGGTGAAGGCGAGCGAGAAATAGTCGGCGACCAGCGGGTAGCACAGAACGGAGACGTTCGACAGCAGGCCGAACAGCGGCCACAGGATCGCCGGGGTGACGCCGAAATCGAACACGATCGCGGCCTGCACGGTGCAGTACAAGACGATCAGCGTCGCCAACACCGGCGCGCTGCCGATGCCGCGACGCCCGCACTGGTCGGCGAGGACGCCGGTCCCGATGAATCCCAGGGTCAGGCCGACGTTGAGCAACGCGAGGATGTCGGCCGTCGCCTGGCGGTCGAGCGCCGCGACGTCGCGCAGCCACAGGCCCGCCCACAGCCCCTGGATGGCGAGGCTCGCCGCCATCGAGGTCACCACCACCGGCGCGACCGCGCGAAAGATCGGGCTGGCGTACACGGCGACCAGGCCGCCGAGTTGCTCGCGCAACGAGTCGCGGGCGACGCCCGTGTCCCGGTCGGGAACCACGGTCGCGACCAGGATCGCGACGCAGATCGTCGCGATGCTCAGGCCCAGGAAGACCCCGCGCCAGTCGGTCACCGACAGCGCCGCCTGGACCGGCGCGGTGCCGGCGATCGCGCCGAGGCCGCCGACCATCAGGACGCTGCCATTGGCCAGCGCCCAGCGCTCGCGCGGGAACCACTGGGTGACCGCCTTGAACGACGACATCAGGCCGGCGGAGACGCCGAGCCCGATCAGCGCCCGGCCCAGGATCAGCATCTCGCGGCTGTCGCCGAGCGAGAACACGAGCGCGCCCGCCGCGGCGATGGTCAGCAACGCGGCGTTGACCCGGCGCGGCCCGAAGCGGTCGAGCAGCACGCCCAGCGGTATCTGGAACACGGCGAAGGCCAGCAGATAGGCCGCGGTCAGCAGGCCGATGTCGCCCGCGCTCAGCCCCATGTCGCGGATCAGGTCCGCGCCGATCACCGAGTTCACCGTGCGGAACAGGTAGGACAGGAAATAGCCGCCGGCGAAGGGCAGCAGCACCAGGACGGCGACGCGGCCGCCCGTGGGTGCGGCGGCCGCGGCGGGCGGCTGGGTCATCCGCGCGCGGCGACGCGTTCGGCGATCGCGACGATGCGCTGCATCGAGCGCAGCACCGGCTTCTCGATCAGCTTGCCGTCGATCACCACCAGTCCGCCGGTGCTCGCCTCGAAGGCGGCGATGATCGACCGGGCGCGCTCGATCTCCTCGGCCGACGGGGAGAAGACCTCGTTGAGGATCGGGATCTGCTTGGGGTGGATCGCGGCCTTGCCGGTCACGCCCAGCGCCGCCGCCGCCCGCGCCTCGCGTTCGAGGCCGTCCATGTCCTCGAGGTCCAGCCAGGGCACGTCGAGCAGGTCGACCCCGGCGCCCGCGGCGGCGTGGACGACCCGCGACCGGGCGTAGAACAGGTTGTCCCAGGTCGGCGTGGTGCGCAGGTCGGCGGCCATGTCGATGGCGCCGAACAGCATGGCATCGATGCGGTCGCTGGCCTGGGCGATGGCGAAGGCGGCGTCGAGCCCCTCGTTGGTCTCGATGATGACGTGGAGGCGCGTGTCCAGGCCGCACTCGGTCAGCAGGTCGTCGAGCAGGACGATCTCGCCGCGGCTCTTGACCTTGGTCAGCATCAGGCCCTTCGGCCGCACGGCGGCGTCGACGAAGGCGGTGACGTCCTTGAGCCCCTCGGGCGTGTGCAGGCTGTTGATCCGGACCAGCCGTTCCGGCCCGTCGTCGCCGCCCGGGCCATGCTGTGCGAACAGGGCCACCGTGCGCTCCCGCGCATCGTCCTTGTCGGCGGGCGCCACCGCGTCCTCGAGGTCGACGCAGACGACGTCGGCGCCGGTCGCCAGCGCTTTCGGGTACATCTGCGGCTTGTCGCCGGGGACGAAGATAAGGCTCCGTCGGGGTCGAATCGCGGTCGCGGTCATCGGGCGCATCCACACGTTGATTGGTGCCGACGGTCGTTTATCAAGCTTTGCCGATCGGGGCAAAGCGCGATCGGCGTTTTGGTCCGTTTCCGGTCGCATCGGCCGCGCGACCTGACGATCGGCGATTGTCACCGCGGGGGGCGTGTGGCACCATTCGCGGGACGGTGTTCTTCGCGCTCCGGGTTCCGATCGTCGGCCGATGCGGCGGCCAGGAGTCTGCGATGACCTACCTGATTGGCTTCGGCACCTACATGGCCCTGATCGCCTTGATCTACGTCTTCAGCGATCTTTAGCGCCTTCAGCGATCTGTAGCGCCGCCCGGGCCCGCCGGCCCCGGCCCTGTCACCGCTCCCGTTCGACCATCCAAACGCGCCGGCCCCAGCCAAATGCGCCGGCCCAGCCGGGCCGGCCTTCGGCGGCGAGCGCGCACGATTTAGTGAATTGAGCTTCGACCTTGCTTGGTATATGTCCCGCGGCGAAGCTCGGCGCCGCTGTCGGCGCGGGCGCATCGGGAGCGGGGGTGATCGCCATGAAGATGTTCGTCATGTCTGTGTTGCTGGCCTTCGTCGCGGTCACCGGTGCCCGGGCGAGCACGACGCCGTTCAACCCGGCCCCGTCGGCGGCCGACGCCCATGCGGTACTGCGCTACCTGCGGGTCGCGCGCGACTACAACACCTGCATCGTCAAATGCGAGAATCGCTACAACGCCTGCATGGCCGGCGCGAAGACCGAATCGGCCACGCGGAGCTGCCAGTTGGACCGCTCGTTGTGCGAAGGGGATTGCTCGCGCTTCGGCACGCGCTAGCGCTGCTCGGCGTTGAGCTGCTCGACGATCGCCGCGCAGATCCGATCCCACATGGCAGCCATGCCCACATCGCCGCGTTGCTGATGCAGGTTACCCTTTTGGGTCGCATAGAGCGCCGCATTCTCGCGATAGCGACGGATGTAGACATCCGCGGCGCGCCTGACGTCGGTATCCTCGACCATGTCCTGTTGCCCCCGGGAGATGTCGAGCGTGGTGATGAGAAGATAATACCCGACAACATCCGCGGCCACCAACGAAGAGTTGGGTCGGGACGCTCGTTAGGCCTGAATTAAGTCTACCTGCACGCAAAATCCGCCCGCCGGCGGGGCGCCGGCGGCCGATCGGGAGTTGATGCAGATCAAGGTTGAGGCCCGCGCATGACGGCAAGGTAGCCAACGCGAGGAGGGGCGATCCACCCCCTCTGACCCTCCCAACTCAGGCGGCTTCCTTCGAAGCCGCCTTTCTATTTGGTCAGATCCATTTGGTCGGCCTCGCGCGAAAGGGGGCCGCCCCGGCGCGCCGTCAGGCGACCGGGGGCGGCCCGTCATGGTCTCTGGAAGGTCTACTTCGGCTTGGCGCTGTCGATCTTGGTGCCGACCGCCGTGAAGATGCCGGAGATCGACGTGCCGAGGGACTCGAGCGCGACGATCGCCGCCACGGCGACCAGCGCCGCGATCAGACCGTATTCGATCATGGTCGCGCCCGATTCGTCGTGCAGGAAGGTGCGGAACTGGTTCAACATCGGTTTCTCCTCCTCTGGGTGCCGGGACCCGATCTCCCGACGATCCCAGCGTAGCGGCGTCGGATTGGCGGACCGTGAAGGGAATTGGTGAATACCGGCTAACGGTTTGACCTTGCCGAAGTGTTGACGCCGGCGGTTCCGGCGGAAAACGGCCAGCGCCCGATGCCTCGGGCTCGGCGGGGGCGGCGGTCGATTTTTCGACCATCGCGGCCTTGAAGACTCATATTCCGCTTTCTATATTAGAATAATTCTAAAAAGCGGCGTCCGCGGTCTTCGGGTCGCGGCGCGGCGACGGACCGGATCGACCCGGCGATCGGAGCCTCGCCGACGACGGCTCCCGGACAACGAAACGGTTCCGTGAAGGCCATTCGACGACAACTGGAACATGATCGGAGAGAAACATGGACGGAAATGACCGCACCGACGCAGGCAAATGCCCGGTGATGCACGGCGCAGTCACGGAGACCGGCACGTCGGTCATGGACTGGTGGCCGAAGGCCCTGAACCTCGACATCCTTCATCAGCACGATACCAAGACCGACCCGATGGGCCGGGGCTTCGACTATCGCGAAGAAGTCAAGACGCTCGATTTCGAAGCGCTGAAGAAGGACGTGCACGCCCTGATGACCGACAGCCAGGACTGGTGGCCGGCGGACTGGGGCCACTATGGCGGCCTGATGATCCGCATGTCCTGGCACGCCGCCGGCTCCTACCGGATCGCCGACGGCCGCGGCGGCGGCGGCACCGGCAACCAGCGCTTCGCGCCGCTGAACTCCTGGCCGGACAATGTCAGCCTCGACAAGGCGCGCCGCCTGCTGTGGCCGATCAAGAAGAAGTACGGCAACAAGGTCAGCTGGGCCGACCTGATCATCCTCGCCGGCACCATCGCCTACGAGTCCATGGGCCTGAAGACCTTCGGCTTCGGCTTCGGCCGCGAGGACATCTGGCACCCCGAAAAGGACGTCTACTGGGGGTCGGAGAAGGAGTGGCTCGGCAAGGACCGCTACGCGAGACGCCAACGACGAGACCTCGCTCGAGAACCCGCTGGCCGCGGTGCAGATGGGCCTGATCTACGTCAACCCGGAAGGCGTCGACGGCAAGCCCGATCCGATGAAGACGGCGGAGGCCGTTCGCGTGACCTTCGCCCGCATGGCGATGAACGACGAGGAAACCGCCGCGCTGACCGCCGGCGGCCACACCGTCGGCAAGACCCACGGCAACGGCGATGCGAGCCGCGCTGGGTCCGGACCCCGAAGGCGCCGACGTCGAGGAGCAGGGCCTCGGCTGGGCCAACCCGAACATGGGCGGCAAGGCCGCGAACGCCGTCACCAGCGGCATCGAAGGCGCCTGGACGACGCAATCCGACCGTGTTCGACATGGGCTATTTCGACCTGCTGTTCGATCACGAGTGGGAAATCCGGACGAGCCCCGCCGGCGCCCGGCAGTGGGAGCCGGTCGACATCAAGGAAGAGGACAAGCCGGTCGATGTCGAGCGACCCCTCGATCCGCCACAACCCGATCATGACCGACGCCGACATGGCCATGAAGGTGGACCCGATCTACCGCGAGATCTGCCAGAAGTTCATGGCCGATCCGGAGTACTTCAAGGACACCTTCGCGCGGGCCTGGTTCAAGCTGACCCACCGCGACATGGGCCCGAAGGCGCGCTACATCGGCCCCGACGTGCCGGAAGAGGACCTGATCTGGCAGGACCCGGTCCCCGCCGGCAGCACCGGCTACGACGTCGACGCCGTCAAGGCGAAGATCGCGGCCAGCGGCCTGAGCGTGAGCGAGATGGTCGCGACGGCGTGGGACAGCGCCCGGACCTTCCGCGGCTCGGACATGCGGGGCGGCGCCAACGGCGCGCGCATCCGCCTGGCGCCCCAGAAGGACTGGGAGGGCAACGAGCCCGATCGTCTGGCCAAGGTCCTGGCGGTGCTCGAGCCGATCGCGGCGGAGACCGGCGCGAGCGTCGCCGACGTGATCGTGCTGGCCGGCAACCTCGGCATCGAGCAGGCGGCGAAGGCGGCCGGCTTCGACGTCGCCGTGCCCTTCGCGCCCGGCCGCGGCGACGCCACCGACGCGATGACCGATGCCGAGTCCTTCGAGCCGCTGGAGCCGGTCCATGACGGCTACCGCAACTGGCTCAAGAAGGACTACGCCGTCACCGCGGAGGAGCTGATGCTCGACCGCACCCAGCTCATGGGCCTGACCGCGCCGGAGATGACCGTGCTGGTCGGCGGCATGCGGGTCCTGGGCACCAACCACGGCGGCACCAAGCACGGCGTGTTCACCGATCGCGAGGGCGCGCTGACGAACGACTTCTTCGTGAACCTGACCGACATGGCCTACGCGTGGAAGCCGGTCGGCGACGGCCTCTACGAGATCCGCGACCGCAAGAGCGGCGAGGTCAAGTGGACGGCGACGCGCCTGGATCTGGTCTTCGGCTCCAACGCGATCCTGCGCGCCTATGCCGAGGTCTATGCCCAGGACGACAGCAAGGAGAAGTTCGTCAACGACTTCGTCGCCGCCTGGACCAAGGTGATGAACGCCGATCGCTTCGATCTCGCCTGATCCCGACAGGCGCCGAAGTCACCTGCAGCGGGCCCGATTGCGGGCCCGCTTTTCTTTCGTCGCCGGCGATCGCGGTGCCGGGTAGCGTCGATAGGGTGCGAATCCGGACAGTGGAATTCGAACCATGACGACTCCACCAGCTTTCCAGCCGCTGTCCTGATCAGCTCCCGCTGACTGGTCCAGTTTGATTGTTGGTGGATTGTCGTCTTGGACTTGCCCCCAACGGCGGACCGCAGCCGGCCCCGCTCGATCATGTCGGCGACAAGCCGGTCTTCGTCCTCACGGCCCCTGGGCAGGTGGCGTTGGGTCGACCGGTTTTGACCGAGCACGCGAAACGCCCGGCGTTCGGAGACGCCGAGGGGGTTACACACCCGGTCGATGGTGTGGCGCCGGCGCGAGGGGCTCGTCAGTTCCCCTGGCGGCCTCGGTCAGGATCAGCTTGTCCAGGGTCAGATCCGGCACCGCCTTGCGCAGCCGCTCGTTCTCCTTCTCGCGCTTTTTCCGCCGCTTGAGTTGGTCGGTCTTCATGTCGCCGTACTCCTTGCGCCAGCGATCGACAGAACTGGCTTGCCGCTTGAACCGCATAACGACCGAGGTCTTCGACGACCACGGCGGCTACAGTGTCAACGCTGCCAGGCGCGCCCGATGCTTACCCTCGAGCCGATTTTCTCTGACACCGTCTGACAATGCCTTTGACAGGAATGGGTGCCGATAATACAGTTTTATATCCTGACGCTCGTTTCATGTACAAAACATTTAGCGGCGATCCGACCAATGGCCTCCTTGTTCGAATGGAAACCGGATCCTGGTCGCACCGACGCGGCGCCGGTGGTGGGTGGCACCCATGCGCCGGATTGAGCAATCTGGCCTGATTGCCGCCTCTTTCCGGGACGTGTCGCCGTTCGAAGTGATCGTTCCCCAAACCCTCGACGAAGCGCTGTCGGCCATGGCGAAGGCCGAGGGGCCGGTGCCCTATGCCGGCGGAACGCATCTCTGCGCGGCGGTTCGTGACGGGGCGGAGATCGGCACGCTGGTGTGGCTGAAGCATCTCGACGCGTTGCGCGGCGTCGACCGCGCCGGCGACGTCCTGACCATCGGCGCACTCACCACCCATCACGACGGCGCGTCGGCCGCCGCCACCGCGGCGATCCCGGGCTTGGCCGACGCCTGGAAGCGGATCGCCAACGTGCGGGTGCGGCAGACGGCGACGGCGGGCGGAAACCTGATGGCGCGGCACTGCCGCTACGAGATGTCGATCCGGTCGACCGCGATGGGCGGGGTCGCACGCTTCGCGACCCAGGACGGCGAAATCGCGCTGACGCCGCAGGATATCTGGGACGGCAAAGTGCCCGAGCGGTCGCTGCTGACTCGGATCGAGGTTCCGCTGACGGCCGGGCTGCGGCTCGACTACGAGCGGTCGCTGCGCCCGATCGTGACGCAGGCCCTCGCCTTGTGGACGGACGCCGGGGCGGCCCTTGCGGGCGCGCCGTGATCGCGACCGAGTATCTCCGGCCCTTTGCGATGGAGCTCGACCTGTCCGGCGACGCCGACGCCCGCAGCGTCACTGCGGCGGCCTTCGAAACCCTGCCGGGTGACTTCGCGGACCCGGCGACCGGAAACGCGTATCTCAGGCAGGCCGGCGCGGCGCTCCTGGCCCGGCAGCTTGGCCGTCTTCGGGGAAGCGCCTGATGGAGCGGCTCGGACCCGACCTGGAGCTGACCTTCACGCTCAACGGCGCGCCGGTCACCGTCGCCGCGACGACGGCGACGACCTTGGCGGACCTGCTGCGCGAGCAGCTCGGTCTGCGCGGCACCAAGCTCTCCTGTTCGCGCTCGGTCTGCGGCGCCTGCACCGTGCTGGTCGACGGCCGGCCGGCCGCCAGCTGCGCGACCTTTGCCTTCGAGGTCGCGGGCGCCGACGTCCGGACCGTCGAGGGCGCCGCCGACGGCGCGGCGCTGGGCGCCGTGCAGGCTGCGTTTGCAGACAATTCGGCCTTCCAGTGTGGCTACTGCACGTCCGGCATGATCATGCTCACCGAGGCGCTGCTCGCGACCGACCCCGATCCCGACGAGGCGACGATCAAGGATTGGATCAGCTCCAATGTCTGCCGCTGCACCGGCTACACCCTGATCATCGAGGCGGTCCGCGATGCCGCCGGTCGGCGGAAGGCGGCGCAAGGGAAGGGCGGGCAATGACCGAACTGCCGTTGAGAACGGTCGGCCAGCCGGCCCGACGCACCGACGCCGAGGACAAGGTCTCCGGCAACGCGGTCTACACGGCCGACGTCTCGCTGCCGGGAATGCTGCACGCCAAGGTGCTACGCAGCCCGCACGGTCACGCGCGGATCCGGTCGATAGACGCCAGCGCCGCGCGCGCGATGCCCGGCGTGCACGCCGTCCTGACCCGCGACGAAACGGCGGCGATCAAGATGCCGGTCTACGGCTATTTCATCAAAGACCAGCCGATCGTCGCGACCGACAAGGTGCGCTTCGAGGGCGACGTCGTCGCGGCCGTGGCCGCGGAGGACGAGGCCACGGCCAACCGCGCGCTGGCGCAGATTCGGATTGACTACGAGCTGCTGCCGTCGGCCCCGGACATCGACAGTGCGCTCGCCGACGACGCGCCCGAGCTGTTCGAGGAAGCACCGGTGGGGATCGTGCCGGGCTATGGCGAGGGGGCGTCCGGCGCGCTGCGCCCGCGCAAGAACGTCTGCTACCGATTCGCGTACGAAACCGGATCGCCCGACGTCTTCGCCGACTGCGACCACGTGTTCGAGGACGTGTTCCACTTCTCGCGGATGCACCACTTCCACCTCGAGCCGTTCGTCACGGTGGCGGACTGGTCGCGGGAGGAGCGGGTCGAACTGTGGACGAGCTGCCAGAACCCGTTCCCGCTGCGCAAGGAGATCGCGCGCATCTTCGGCATCGGCGAGAACCGGATTTCGGTGCGCGTGCCGTATATCGGCGGCGGCTTCGGCAGCAAGAACAACTGCAAGACCGAGCCGATCGCGCTCGCGCTCTCGCGGATGACCGGCCGCCCGGTGCGGTTCTGCCTGACGCTCGAGGAGGGCTTCCTCACCAACACTCAGCACGCCGCGGTCCTCAAGGTGAAGACCGGGGTCATGAAGGACGGCACGCTGGTCGCCCGCGAGAGCGAAATCCTGCTCGACGCCGGCGCCTATTCCGACGGCAGCCCGTTGGTGGCGGAAAAGGCCGGCTATAGAATTCCCGGGCCCTACCGGTACAAGCATATCAAGACCGTGTGCGATTGCGTCATGACCAACACGGCGCCCGCCGGGCCGTTCCGGGGCTTCGGCGGAACGCAGACGACGTGGGCCTGCGAATCGCAGATCGACATGATCGCCCGCCGGCTCGGCATCGACCCCTATGAAATGCGGATGAAGAATCTCGTCGATCTGGGCCAGCCGTTCGTGCCGGGCGAGAGCGGGATCGACAGCGACCTGCGCGTAGGGCTCGGCCTCGTCGCGAAGGAACTGGGCTATCACGACCGCAAGGGTCTCGACGACGAGGGTCCGATCCGGCGCGGCGTCGGCCTGTCGATCGGGTTCAAGGACGGCGGCGGGGTGAACAAGCCCGCGACGGCCCGGGTCAAGGTCTCGACCTCGGGCGACGTGTTCCTGCAGTGCGGGACCATCGAGATCGGACAGGGCGCCCAGACCGCCCTCGCCTCGGTGGTCGCGGAGATCCTCAATGCAGACCGGGCGAAGGTCCGGTTCATGCCGGTCGACACCGACCACACGCCCTTCGACCAGGGCACCAATGCCAGCTCCGGCATCTCGGTCATGGGGCAGGCGGTCGAACGCGCGGCCGTCGACGTGCGCGACAAGATCCTGGCCTTCGCCGCCGAGGCGCTGGGGTGCGGGGTCGAGGACGTCGCCCTCGAGGACTGGACGATCCGGAAGGGCAACGAGGCCATTCCCCTCGCCCCGATGGTCATGGGCCACTTCGGCGGCACCGGCTTCGAGTTCGTGGGCGAGGGCTTCCACAAGGCGAAGAACAGCCACGCCGCGCCCCTGGAGACGCCGTGCGTGTTCTGGGAGATCGGCTGGGGCGGCGCCCAGGTCGCGGTCGATACCGAGACCGGCAAGGTGACGGTGGAAAAGCTGTTCGTCACCGGCGACGCCGGCCGGGCGATCAACCACCTGGTCTGCCGCGGCCAGGACGAAGGGGCCGCGGTGATGGGCCTGGGCCAGGCCCTGTTCGAGCGGATGATCTACGACGGCACGCAGCTCGTGAACGGCGAAGCCCTGATGTATCGGGTGCCACTGGCCGAGGATCTGCCCGATCGCTTCTGGTCGGTCACCCAGGAACAGGGCCACGGACCCGGCCCGTTCGGCGCCAAGGGCATGGGCGAGGGCGGCATGTTGCCGGTCGCCAGCGCGATCGCGAACGCGATTTATGACGCCGTCGGCGTGCGCATCACGGCGCTGCCGTTGAGTCCCGAGCGGGTGCTCGCCGCCTTGGCCGAGGCGGGCGACGCAAGCCGGCCTGGCGCGCCGTGAGCCTCGGACCGCGCCCGAGCCGCGGTGCTCGGCGGGCGTCATGGCGCGTCGGTGGCGCCGTTCGAGGCCGTTTCGCATCGACCTTGCACGATTCGGAGGAAAGGCGCAGCGGAATCTGCCCGTCGTCCGCGGCCGGCGCTCGGTTCCCGACCCTTGGCGCCCCTCGAACGCCGAAAAAAGGGTGGGAACGTCGAGATTTTCAATCGTTATGGGCGAACGCGGGCCCTGAAGGTCACGTCTGGGGGCGATCGGAATCGACACCCGTCCTCGGCGGGGGCTATAATTCAAATAGCATTCTTTTTTTATCGGAGTTGAAATTACGGCTGACCTGAGCTGGGAGGTATGAATGTTCCTGCGGAACTACTGGTACATCGCAGCGATATCGGATGAAGTCGGTCGCGCTTTGATGCAGCGCTGGCTGCTGAACGAGCCGGTGCTCCTGTTCAGGACCGAAGACGGCGCCCCGGTCGCGCTGAGCGACCTCTGCCCCCATCGAAGCGTTCCGCTCAGCCGGGGCCGGCTCGACGGCGACGAGGTCGAATGCTGGTATCACGGCCTCCGCTTCGATCCGACCGGCGCCTGCGTCAAGATCCCCGCGCAGGTCAACATCCCCCCGCGCTGCCGGGTGCGCGCGTATCCGATCGTCGAGAAGTGGAACTGGCTGTGGATCTGGATGGGCGATCCGGAGCAGGCGGACGAGAGCCTCATCCCGGACTTCCACTGGAACGACGACCCCGAGTGGACGCCGACCGGCGGTCGCTTTCACATCAAGTGCAACTATCAGCTCCTGGTCGACAACCTCCTCGACCTATCGCACGAGACCTTCGTCCACCCGACGACGATCGGCAACGCCGCCGTCGCCGACACGCCGGTCCACACCACGGCCGAAGGCGAGTCGGTCTGGGTCCGGCGGCAGATCAACGGCCACCCGGCGCCGCCGCTCTACGTGAAGCTCAAGGGCTTTTCGGGCGAGATCGACCGGACCCAGAACATCGAGTGGACCCCGCCGTCGAACATCGTCATCGAGTTGCGATCGTTTCCGTCGGGCTCGAACGATCCGGAGATGGTGCTCGAATACCGGGTGCTGAACGGGATAACCCCGGCGACCGAGAACGAAGTGCATCACTTCTGGGCGGTGCCGCGGAACTTCGCGCCCGACCCGGAAGTCACCAAGGCGTTTCACGAAGGCTCGGTGGCGGCCTTCACCGAGGATGTCGAGCTGCTGGAAGTGCAGCAGGCGATGCTCGACGCGGCCGGCAAGCGGCCGGCCTGGATCGACATCAACGCCGACCAGGGAGGATTGCTCGCGCGCCGGCAGGTGGCGCGGCTCATCAATGAACAAGAGGCGGCCTGATCGCGCAGATGCCGTGACCGCCTCGGGGGACTTGGGAGCTCGGCGCGTGGTGCGCCGGGTAATGTCGAAATACAGGGAGAACGGGAGATGGTGAAAAGACTGATGACGGTGGTGCTCGCGGTCGGCCTGCTGGCCGTGGCGCCGGGCGCGAAGGCGCAGGACAAGATAAGGATCGGCTTCCTGACGCCGCTGAGCGGCCCCTTGTCCTTCCTGGGCAAGGAAATGGAGATGGGGCTCGATCTCGCGCTCGAGCGGCTCCACAACAAGATCGGCGGTATTCCGGTCGAGGTCTTCAAGACGGATTCGCGCATGAGCGCGGCGACGGCGATGCAGGCCGCGACCAAGCTCATCGAGCAGGACAAGATCGACATCCTGACCGGGCTCTTGCTTTCCAACCAGACGATCGCCCTGGCCAAGCCGGTCACCAGCAAGGGCGTGTTCATGATCAGCGCGACGTCCGGACCGACGCCGCTCGCGGGCAAGGACTGCAACCCGAACGTCTTCATCATGTCCTGGCAGAACGAGGGCCCCAGCGAGGCCATCGGCAAGTACATGCAGCAGGCCGGGATCAAGAGCGTCTTCGCGATCAGCCAGAACTACGTCACCGGTCGCGACCACGTTCGCGGCGTCTGGTACTACTACAAGGGCAAGCGGGTCGGCGAAGCCTACGTGCCGCGGACCCAGGTGGACTACGCGGCGGAGATCGCGCGGATCCGGGCCGCCAATCCGGAAGCGGTGTTCATGTTCCTGCCAGGTCGCGGCGGCATCGCCTTCCTGAAGCAGATGGACGGCGCCGGTCTGATGAAGAAGATCAAGATCCTGGGCGGCTCGTGGGTTGCCGACGAGCACAGCTTCAAGGTTCTGGGCGACAGCGCGCTCGGTATCGAGGTGTCGAACCCGTGGTTCGCGCAGCTCGACAATCCGGCGAACAAGGAGTTCGTCGCTGCCTTCCGCAAGAAGTACGGCCGCAATCCGGTCTTCTACGCCGCCTTCCAGTATGACGCGATCAACCTGCTCGACGCCGCCGTCCGGCAAGCGGGCGGGATCAAGGACAAGGCCAAGCTGCGGGCCGCGCTGGAGAAGGCCGACTTCAAGTCGGTACGCGGCCGCTTCGCCTTCAACGTGAACCACTTCCCGATCCAGGACGTCTACTTGGGCAAGGTCGTGAAGAAGAACGGCCAGCTCCAGCACGAGGTCGTCGGGAAGGCATTCGAGAACCAGAAGGACCGCTACTACACCCAATGCAAGATGAAGAAGTAGAACCTCCCGGCGGGGCCGGACGATCGTCCGGCCCCGCCGGGGTTTTCTTCGCGCGAAGGGTGTCAGACGCCGAGAAAGCGCTCGATCAGCGTCAAATCCTGCTGCAGCTCGTCGCTCGTGCCGGCCCATTCGACACAGCCGTTCTGCACGAAATAATGCCGGTCAGCGAGGCGCATCAGCGCGTCGACGTCCTTGTCGATGACGAGGATCGACTGACCGTTCGCCTTGAGTCCTTCCAGCACCCGCCAGATATCTTCCTGGATCAGGGGCGCCAGGCCCTCGGTCGCCTCGTCGAGGATCAACAGCTTCGGGTTGGTCGCGAGCGCGCGCCCGATGGCGACCATCTGCTGTTCGCCGCCCGAGATCTGGTTGCCCAGATGGCTGGCACGTTCGGCGAGCCGGGGGAATAGGTCGAAGATGCGGTCGACCGTCCAGGGCGTCGGCGCGTTGCGCCGGTTCGCCGCGGTCGCGACCAGGTTTTCGTAGACGGTCAGGTTCGGGAAGATCTGGCGCCCTTCGGGCACCAGGCCGATGCCCGCGCGGGGCACCTGATAGGCTGGCAGGACGTCCATGCGCCGCCCGTCGAAGATGATCTGGCCGCTGCGGATGGGGGTGAAGCCCATGACCGAGCGCACCGTCGTCGTCTTGCCCATGCCGTTGCGGCCCATCAGGGTCACCACCTCGCCCTCGGCGATCTCGATCGACATGCCGAACAGGGCCTGGCTGGCGCCGTAGAAGGTGGTGATGTTGTCGACCGTCAGCATCACGCGGGCTCCGGCCGGCCCACGGCGAGCGCGTCCGCCTTGTTGCCGAGATAGGCTCGTCGCACCTCGGGGTTGCCCCGGATCTCCGTCGGCGTCCCGGTCGCGATCGTACGGCCGTTGACCAGCACGCTGATCCGGTCGGCGAGGGTGAAGACCACGTCCATGTCGTGCTCGATCAGCAGGATCGAATAGGTCGGCTTCAAGGTGGCGAGAAATCCGGTCATCGCCTCGGTGGCCGACGGGCCCATCCCCGCCGCCGGCTCGTCGAGCAGGAGCATCTTGGGGTCGGTCGCGAGCGCCATGGCGATCTCGAGCTGGCGGTGTTCGCCATGGGCGAGATTGCGGGCGAGCATGGACTTCCGCTCGCCGAACCCGACCGAGTTGAGGATCGCTGCCGCCTTCTCGTTCAGGTGCCGGATGCTGCGTACCGGCTTCCAGAAGCGATAGGAATGCCCGTCCATCGCCTGGGCGGCCAGGGCGACGTTGTCGAGCGCCGTGAAGGACGGGATGATGCTGGTGATCTGGTATGACCGGGCGAGGCCGAGGCGCGCCCGCTTGAAGATCGGGTCCCTGGTGACGTCGCGCCCGTCGAAGACGATCCGGCCCTCGTCCGAGGGCATCTCTCCCGACAGCTGGTTGATGAACGTCGTCTTGCCGGCGCCGTTCGGCCCGATGATGGCATGGATCTCGCCGCGTTCGACCTCGAGTTCGACGCGGTCGTTGGCGATCAGCGCGCCGAAACGCTTGGTCAGGCCGCTGACGGTGAGGATCGGGTCAGCCATCGGTCTTGTCCTTCGGTCGGATCAGACCCCAGATCCCCTGCCGGCCGAACAGGACCACGACGAGCAGCAGCGGGCCGAAGATGATCATCCAGTGCGTCGTGTAGCCGGATATGACCTCTTCCAGCAGCACGAACACGCCGGTCCCGATGACCGGACCGAACAGCGAGTTGGCGCCGCCGACGATGACCATGACCAGCAGGTCGCCGGACGTGACCCACTCGAGCAGCGGCGGGCTCACGAACTTCTGCAGGTTCATGTGCAGGGCGCCCGCCAGGCCGGCGATCGCCCCCGAGATCACGAAGGCCGACAGCCGGTAGCGGAACGTGTTGTAGCCGAGCGACCGGACGCGGCGGTCGTTGTCGCGGGCCGCCTGGAGCACGCGGCCGAACCGCGAGTTGACCAGGCGGTAACTGAAGAAGAGCACGGCGGCGAGCAGCACCAGGACCATGTAGTGGAACACCATCGGGCTCTCGGGATTGATCAGCCCGAACAGGGTGTTCCGGTTGGCGAGGGGCAATCCGTCGTCGCCGCCGTAGCGGGCCAGGCTCTGCGCCAGGTAGAACAGCATCTGGGCAAACGCCATCGTGATCATGATGAAATAGACGCCGGTCGTCTTCAGGACGATCAGCCCGACGATCAGCGCGAGCAGCGCCGAGCCACCGATGGCGAGGAACCAGGCGACGATCGCGTTGTCGACCCCGTTGACGGCGAGGATGCCCGTCAGGTAGCCGCCGATGCCAAGGAACATGGCGTGGCCGAAGCTGATCAGCCCGCCGTAGCCGAGCAGGATGTCGAGGCTGACGGCGACCATCGCCAGGACCATGATCCGGGTCGCGACCCGGATCACGTAGGCGTCGCCGAACACCGGGACGAACAGGAGGACGGCCAGCCCGGCCAGGATGACCACGGGGCGCAGGTCGAACCCGGACTTTCCGAACCGGGACTTCCACCCGAACGCCGTCGCCGCCCATGGCCTAGCCCCGCCCCGCCACGAACAAGCCCTGGGGCTTGAAGAACAGGATGGCGGCCATCGCGAGGTAGATCGACATCGACGAGAGGGCCGGGCCGACCGTGTAGCCGAGCCAGATGGGCAGCATCGACCGGCCGAGCGTATCGATGATGCCGACCAGGATCGAGGCAATGAACGCGCCCCGGATAGAGCCGATTCCCCCGATCACGATCACCACGAAGGTCAGGATCATGATCGGCTCGCCCGCACCGACCTGGATGCTGAGCAGCGGCGTGGTCATCACTCCGGCCAGCGCCGCCAGCCCCGCGCCGAGCCCGAAGACGAGGGTATAGAGCCAGCGAATGTTGACCCCGAGGCCGACGACCATCTCTCGGTTGCTCGCGCCC
The DNA here is from genome assembly GCA_963730305.1 of uncultured Alphaproteobacteria bacterium. Lineage (GTDB taxonomy): Bacteria > Pseudomonadota > Alphaproteobacteria > Bin65 > Bin65 > CAMYMQ01. Next base: position 801,799 of record CAVSRB010000003.1, on the reverse strand, counting down.
GCCCGGATGAGCATGCCGATGCGCGTTCGGGCGATCATCAGGAACAGGCCGATAGCGACCGCGAGCGCGACGACGGTGATCGCGAGGCGGTAGGAGGAGTAGTTGATGCCGAAGATCAATACCGGCGCGGTCAGCGCCTGCGGCTTGGGCAGGTTGACCGGCTCCGCCCCGAACAGGATCAGGGCCAGCTCGTTGAAGAATAGCAGGAGGCCGAAGGTCGCGAGGACGTGGTCGAGGTGGCTGCGCTCGTAGAGCCTTCGCAGGGTCAGCGCCTCCATCAGGATGCCGAGCAGGAAGACCCCGATGCATCCCACCAGCACCGCGAGCAGGAACGAGCCGGTCGCCTGCTGCATGTAGGCGGCGAAGAAGCCGCCCATCATGTAGAGCGAGCCGTGGGTCAGGTTGACGAAGTCCATGATGCCGAAGATCAAGGTCAGCCCGGCCGCCATCAGGAACAGCATCAGGCCGAGCTGCACGCCGTTGAGCAGCTGCTCGAAGATCAATAGAAGGCTCAAGTAAACGCTCTCCCCGACGTCCCCCGTGAAGGGCAGCCTACTCCCCCCGACCGGATCGACCAACGCCGTGCCGACCTGACCGCTCGTTTCGATCGGCTGTCGCCGCGGCCGATCCCGATGTCTTCTCGCTTAGCGCTCTGCCCTTATCGTTTCCGCCATTTTTTCGGCGATCATGGCCACCGTCAAATTGGTATTTGCGCGGACGATCGACGGCATGATGGACGCGTCGATGACGCGCAGCCCCGCGACACCTTTCACGCGGCAATCGGCATCGACCACCGCGGTGGCGTCCGTGCCCATCCGGCAGGTGCCGACGGGATGGTAGAAGGGGACCGCCCGTTCGCGGACCCATTGCTCGAGATCGGCGTCGCTCGCCATCAAGGCGTCGGCGTCGTCGCCCGGCGCCACCACGTTGCGGATCAGGGACCGGCGCAGCGGAGCCGGGCCTTCGAGCAGCACCTTCGCGGCGAGCGACCGGAGCCAGTTCCCGGTCCCGTAGCGGTTCAGGTCGCGGATTCGCTCGGAGTAGCTCGCTGGGAAGAACTCGTAGACCGCCTTGTCCAGCGCCGGGTGACGATAGATCGCGTAAGCCATCCGCAACGCGGCGCAGAGCCGATCGGCGTCGCGCTGGTCGGAGGCCAGGTTGAACTCGACCTTCGGCGAGGCGCGCGGATCGGGATCGGTGACGCTGACCTGGCCACGCGACTTCGGCTTGTAGATGCAGCAGACCAGGCCGCCGAGGCACTGGCCGAGCGGGTGCCACGAGGACTTGTTCGTCACCGACACGTACATGTCCGACTCGCCGCATCCCTCGACGTCCGAGGAGTAGCGCAGCGCAACGTTCGGCGCGGCCCGCAAGCTGCGCGGCTGGCGCGCGGCCGGCTTCAGGTAGGCCGCCATCGAGACCGCGGGGTGGTCCTGCAGATTGCGCCCGACGCCAGGCAGGTCGGCGACGACGTCCCGGCCGAGCGCCGTGACCGTCTCGCCGGCGCCGATACCCGACCGCATCAACAGGCCGGGTGTCATCAGCGAGCCGGACGAAACGATCGTCTCCGCGCCGAGATGCGTTTCGCCGGATACGGTCACGACGCCGGTCGCCCGACGGCCATCGAAGAGGACACGATCGACCTGCGTGTCGGCGAGGATGCGCAGGTTGGGCCGGCGTCGCACCGCGTCGGTGAGGTAGCCCATCGCCGCGCTGACCCGCTGCTGCGGGTTGCTGCTGATCGGAACGGAGCAATAGCCGTTCTCGATCGCGCCGTTCATGTCCGCGACGTGCTTGAAGCCGTACAGGTCTTCGGCGGCCTCGGCCACGCCCTGGCAGAAGCCGGGCCACTGGTCCCGGCGATGCCGCCGCACCGGGATCGGCCCGTTCTTGCCGTGCAGCGGACCGTCGAAGTCGAGATCGGTTTCGAGACGTTTGTAGTAGGGCAGGACGTCGTCCCAGTCCCAACCGTCTGCGCCTTGCTCGACCCATTCCGCGAAGTCGCCCGGCATGCCGCGCAGGGCGATCATTGCGTTGATGCTGGAGCCGCCGCCGATGACGCGGGCTTGTTCGTAACGCCGGGGCACCGTCGTCGCCGGCTTGTCCGGCGATACCGGCGCAAAGTGCGCGCGCAGTTGCGGCCAGAAGTTGTCGGGCCTGAAGAAGGTCAGATAGTAGGTGTCCCGGATGTCGGCGGGCTCGCGTCCCGGCGGATAGTCGGGACCGGCCTCGATCAGCAGGACCTTGGACGAGGAATCTTCAGACAGGCGGCCGGCGAGAACGCAGCCGGCAGTGCCGCCGCCGACGATGATGTAGTCCCAGGCGGGCCCCTCGCCCGCGGTCACCGGCGGGCCTCCGCCGATGCCGCCGCGATGTCGCCCGGGACGGCGATCTCCAGGAAGCCGTCGCGCTCCCGGACGTCGTAGGTGACCAGCTTCATCCCCGGACAGTTGACGCCCGCGCCGCCTTCGAGCCGAAAGGTGAAATTGTGGCGCGAACAGCGGATCATCGTGTCGTTGGCCATCAGAATGGCGGTCTTCAACGACACCTTCTGATGCGGACAGAGCGGCTCGGTGCCGCGGTATCCGGTGGCGGTCCTGAAGATCAGGACCGGTTCGCCGCCGATCTCGACTTCGACGGGATACTCGCTGGCCGCCGGATCGACCCCGTCGATCCGCTGCCAATGCTTGTCGGACGGCTCCCCCATTCGACGACTAGGCCGCTGCCTGGCGCAGCCCGGCGACCTCGCGCAGCCGTTCGAGCGCGTGACCCTTTTCGATCTGCAACAGGAACAGCCCGCTCTGCATGGTGAAGCCGCTGTCGAGGAAGCCCGCGAAAATCGCCAGCAACGCATCGCGAAGCGGCAGGCCCTGCCGGCGAACCGTATTGCGGAAGACGCCCTGGAGTTCCGCGGCCTTGTCGAGGTCGATCGATTCGATCGAATAATGCCAGGACACCGGCTCCAGGTCGTTCGCAAGCGCGCCGAGGAAGTCCCGCTGCGCACCGCTCAAGTGATGGGCGGCCTCGGGAACGTGGTCTTCCGCGAACTGCAGCAGCCAGTTCTTGTCGTCCTGGCAGCGGATCATGTCGATCTCGTGCCGGACCCCGTTCTTGAAGACCATCGAAGGCATGAAGCGTCGGTTGACGACGCGCGTTTTGTCGAACGTGTCGAGGGTGTCGAACGCGCCGTCCTCCAGGCGGAATACCGTGACGTCGGCGGGCATGCCCGGTTTCAGGCTGCCGCCTTTGTCCGTCAAGCTGAGCGCCTTCGCCGGCGCCCAGGTCACGCCTTCGATCACCTCGGCCGGGGTCATGCCCAGATGGAGGAACATCCCCATGATGTTGGCCAGCGAGAAGGCCGGGCTGATCACGTTGAACTGTTGCAGGTCGGAGCTGATGATGTGCGGCCGCAAGTCCTGCGCGAAGCATTTCTCGGCCAGGTCCCAGTCGAAGTTGAACGCTCCGAAGCCGACGTCGAACAGCACACCGCGCCGCTCCGCGTCGCGCACGACCGGCAGCACCCGCCCGGTCTCGTCGAGCACGGCGCCGTCGTTGGCATGGTAGAGGTGGGTGATGATGTCGCCTGCCTGCGAGATGTTGAAGATCTCGTAGACCGAGGGATCGACCTGCTGCTGCTGATACTCGCCGATGTGGCCGTAGAGGGGGACGCCGATGATCTCGGACTGGCCCTTGGCCATCTTGAGCGGCCCGGTGCCGTAGCTGCCGAGCGCGGCCACCTTGAGGTAGCGAACCAGCCCCGGCTTCGCCGCCATGAAGTCGAGCCATTCCGAAATCGGAAAGCTCATCAGGCTGCGCATCTCGCCTTCGATATACTGGGCGCCGATGATGCCCATCGGCCGGATGTATGGACCGGCGTAGAGGTCGGTGACCGTCCGCCCTTCGAACAGCGCCGAGAATTCGTCCATGACGCCGATCCCCGGGCCGCCGGCGTCGATGAAGGTCGTCACGCCCTGATAGATCCCGATGCTGTCGGGATCGGCGAAGCCGAGCATGCCGTAGGCGTGGATATGGATGTCGATCCACCCTGGGCTCAGATACTGGCCCGACAGATCGATCGTTGTGGCGCCCGCGCCGGCATCCTCCCCGGCGTCCTTGCCGACGGCTGCGATCCGGCCATCGGCAATCACGACGTCGCCATTGCCATCGAGGCCTTGCGACGGATCGATGACGTGCGCATTGCGCAGGACAAGGGGGGCTTCCGTACCGGTCATCGCTGCCTCACCGCGATCTTTCATCTGATGCACCATACACGATGAATTTGAAATTGCGAAGGGATCGCCGGGGCCCCTCGTGGCCCGCCCGCCGGAAGCAGGATATCTCCCGCAAAACGGTCTAGATTTGGTCTCCGGAACTCAAGCCTGAACCCAAGACAGCAGCGGTCGTAGCGGGTCGACGGGCCACAACTGACAGCCGCGCGGGTGGGGGCATGCGCCTGGCCGGCGACGCTTGCGGCCAGACGTTGAACGGTTTGGAGCACGGCGATCAAACAGCTCTTCGTGACGCGCCGGTCGATATCCAAGCCGGTTTCGTCCACTGGCGGACCAAATCCGCTACGCCGTTGGAGCGCCGAGTGCGATGGACGCCGCCCGCGATGGCCCGGACCGGCGGTCATTCACCGTTCCGGGTCGCCTCGACCTGGGTATCGGTATCGGCGATGGGTTTGCCCACGCGTTGTCGCGCTTCAGTCTTGTCGCCAGTCGTCAGCGGCTCTTGGATGAAGTCGGCGCCAACGATCGATCGGACATCGGTTGGCACCCGCCGATAGCAATTCCAAACGTCGCGATGCTTCTGGAGTTACGGCGGTTCAGCCGTTGCGTCACGTCTCTGTGCAGCAGTCTCGTGCTGCTGGGGCATTCAGAACCAATAGCCCATTGAAATGCCACGCTACTCGGTAGCAATGGCGCCCCCAAGGGGACTCGAACCCCTGTTTCCGGCGTGAGAGGCCGGCGTCCTAGGCCACTAGACGATGGGGGCCGCTGAACGCGCGACACCGTTAGCGGATTTGGGGAGCCCCTGCAACAGCGTCAAGCGCATGGCGCGGCCGATGTCGCCGTCGAGGTGGATCGCGCCGAGGTCGAACAAGGTCGGCGACCGCCCGCGCGGCCGATTCGGCCGCGGCCGTCCGGTCGATACAGGGCGTTATTGTTCCGGTTACGGTGCCTTGGGCCGGCGCAGCGCGCCGATCCAGCCGCGCAGCCACGGCAGCACCAGCGTCACCACGGCGACCACGATCAGCGCGGCCGAGACCGGCCGGGTCAACAGCGGCCAGAAGCTGCCGTCGTAGACCATCAGGCCCGAGCGCAGCTCGCGCTCGGCGATCGGCGCGAGGATGTAGCCGATGATGAACGGGCCGAGCGGGATCTTCGCCTTGGTCATCAGGAAGCCGACGACGCCGAACCCGATCATCACCCAGACGTCGAACATCCGGTTGCCGGTGGCGAAGGCGCCGATCACGCAGAACACGATGATCGCCGGCAGCAGGTAGCCGCGGTTGACGTACATCAGCTTGGCGAACAGCGGCGTCGCCAGGATCATCATCACGAACATGACGATGTTGGCGATCAGCGCCGCGGCGATCACGCCGTAGGCGATTTCCGGGTTCTGGCTGAACAGCAGCGGGCCGGGCGTCAGGTTGTGCAGGATCATCGCGCCCAGCAGGATCACGTCGATGACGCTGCCCGGGATGCCGAGCGTGATCAGCGGCACCAGCGCGCCGTTGACCGCGGCGTTGTTGGCGGTCTCGGCGGCGACGATGCCGTCCTCGGTGCCGGTGCCGAACTTCTCCGGGTTCTTCGACAGGGTCTTGGCGGTGGTGTAGGAGGCGATCGCCGCGGTGGTGCCGCCGATGCCCGGCAGGATGCCGATCCAGGTGCCGATCAGGCTCGACCGGGTCATGTTCCAGGCCTGGCGCCGGAAGTCGGCGAGCGACATGAACATGCCGCGGAAGGTGGTGCGCACCCGCTCGACCTTGGCGCCCAGGTTGAGGATGTCGTCGATCACCTGGCTCAGCACCAGCATGCCGAGGATCACCGGCAGCAGCCGGAACCCGGCCGACAGGTCGAACACGCCGCCGGTCAGCCGGGTGATGCCCGACGACGGGTCGTCGCCGACCATCGACACCATCACGCCGAAGAAGCCCGAGAGCAGGCCGACCACCATCGACCCGCGGCTGACCGCGGCGATCAGGACCAGCGCGACCAGCACCATCGAGAACTTCTCGTAGGGCCCGAACCGCACGGCGAGCTCCGCCAGCGGCGGCGACAGGATGGCGAGGAACAGCCACGACACCATGCCGCCGACGAAGGAGGCGGTGATGCCGAAGCCGAGCGCGCGGCCGGGCTCGCCCCGCTGGGCCATCGGGAACCCGTCGAGCACGGTCATCATCGCCGCCGGCGTGCCCGGCATGCGCATCAGGGTCGCCGAGATCAGCCCGCCCGCGGTGGCGCCGACATACATCGAGACCAGCAGCGTCAGCGCGTGGGTCGGCTGCATGAAATAGGTCAGCGGCAGGGTCAGCGCGATGACCATCGCGCCGCTCAGTCCCGGGATCGCCCCCACGGTGACGCCGACGCCGACGCCCAGCAGCAGGAACAGGAACGAGAGCGGCTCGAGGACGTCACCGAAGGCGGAGAGCAGGTATTCCATCGATGGTCCGTCCGGTCACTGCGGCAGGTCGATATACATGAAGCGGGTGAACACGAAATGGGTGCCGAAGCCGATGGCGAGCGCGATCAGCGCGGCGGCGGCGATCCGCGCCGGCTTCGGCCCCAGCAGCACGACGCCGAGCGCGAACAGGAAGCCGATCGTCGCCGGCCGGTAGCCGAGCAGCCCGAAATCCATCACCGCGATATAGAGGATCAGCAGGCCGAGCGACGCCAGGGTCAGCAGCGGGCGGCCGCCGCCCGGCGCGCCCGGCGCGCTCGGCGCGGGCGACTTCTCGAAGGACAGGTAGAGGGTGGCGCCGCTGAGCACGAACAGGATCACCGCCACCGTCCGCGGGAAGGCGGCCGGCCCGATCGGCTCCAGCACCGCCTCGGGCAGCGACTGGGTCAGGGCGTAGACCAGCACGCTGCCGCCCGCGAACAGCAGCGCCACGATGGCTCGCGCGACGAAGATCTTTCTACCGAACATGGGCGGCGGGCGTGACAGAGGCGATGCCGCCGGGCGGCGCAGAGTGCGGCCCGGCGGCAACCCGTTGACGGATGGCTACTTCCGCATCATCGACTTCTTGACCTCGGGCGCGACCTTCAGATAGGCCGCGTATTCGTCGGCGATCTGCTTCTTGAGCGCCGCGCCGCGGACGATGACGATGTCGGACAGCCGCTTCTTGTGGAAGGCGATCATCTCCGGCGTCTTCATCGCCTTCTCGATGGCGTCGGCCAGCACCTTGACGCGCGCGGCCGGGGTGCCCTTGGGCGCCCAGAAGCGGCGCTTCAGGCAGGCCTGCACGTTGTAGCCGAGCTCCTTGGCGGTCGGCATGTTCGGCGCCGCGGGGTTGCGGGTCGGGCCGAGCCACAACAGGCCGCGGAGCTGGTCGCCGCCGCGCTTGATCCAGCCGGGCGACATGAAGGCGAGCTGGGCGAAGCCGCCCTTCATCATCGCGAACCGCTTCGACGTGCCGCCCGACTGGACGATGCCGAACCGCGCGCCGGTCGCGTTCATCAGCATCACCGCCGGGAAGTGGCCGACGCCGCCGATGATGTCGGCCTGCTTGAGCTTGCCGGGGTGCTTCTTGGCGTAGGCGACCAGCTGCTTGAAGGTCTTGAACGGCTCGCTCGCCGGCACCGCCAGGTAGAGGCAGGCGCGGGTGGTCTGGATGATCGGGGTGAAGTCGCTGGGCTTGTACTTGACCCGGCCGGTCGCCGAGACGGCGAGCATCTCCTGGTGGATCTGCAGGATGGTGTAGCCGTCGGGCTTGGCGTTGAGCACGCTCTTCGAGCCGATCGTGCCGCCCGCGCCGGTGACGTTGACGACGACCAGCGGCTGCGGCAGCAGCTTGTACTTCTGGATCACGGCCTGGAGCTGGCGGGCGAGCGAATCGCTGCCGCCGCCGGCCCGGAACGGGATCACCAGCTTGACCGGCTTGTCGGGGAAGGCGGCGGTGGCGACCGTCGGCGCGGCGCCGAGGGCGGCGGCCAACGGCAGGCCGATCGCGAGACCGATGCGGCGTTTCCTGAGCATCATTTCCTCCTCTTGGTGTGTTCGTTCGCTGCTTCGCTCGGATGTCTCCCGGCCTGCGTCCGTGCGGCCGCGGTGCTGCATCCGCGCTGTCCTCGTGCTGCCGACGACCGGGTGACCGTCGATCGCGGGCGCCGGCCGATGCGGACAAGGGGCGGTCCGGCCCCCGGCCATGTGCAGGCGGCACGCAAATTGACACCCGAACCGTGGCCCGACAATTATCGCCGCGGCCCAAAGCAATAACTTCCGGTTAAGTCATGGAGCTCCGTCATCTGAACCATTTCCTCGCCGTCCTGGAGTCCGGCTCGCTCGGCCGGGCCGCCAAGACGCTGGGGATTTCCGAGCCCGCGCTGAGCAAGAGCATCCGCCGGCTCGAAGAATTGTTGCAGGTACGCCTGCTCGACCGCGGCCCGCGCGGCATGACGCCGACGGTGTTCGGCGAGTTGCTCGCCGTCCACGCGCGGCTGGTCCAGAGCGAGATCGGGCGCGCGCTCGGCGTGATCGACGAGCTCAAGGGGACCAGCCGCGGCGTGGTCCGGATCGGGGCGCGGCCCAGCTTCGGCGCGATCATCCTGCCCCGGGCGGTCGCCCGGCTGCGGGCGGAGCATCCGGGCGTGCGGGTCCACGTCCGCGAGGGCAAGCCCGACAACCTGATCCGGGAGGTGCTGTACGGCGACCTCGACTTCGCGGTGGTCACGATCGCCGAGGCGCCGCTCGACGAGTCGCTGGTCCAGGAACCGCTGACCGACAGCCCGGTCGCCGTGGTGGCCCGGCGCGACCACCCGCTGCAGGAACGGTCGCCGGTGCCGCTGGCGGCGCTGCGCGACTACCCCTGGGTGGTCACGCCGCGGCAGCATTCGGCCCGCCAGATGTTCGAGCAGCTCGTCGCGGAGCACGACCTCGGCCCGATCGACATCGCCGCCGAATCCGATTCCGTGCTGTTCCTCATGGCCTACCTGCGCGCATCGGACGCGCTCAGCTTCTTCCCCCGGGCGCTGGCCGAGGTCGCCGGCGACGACGGCGCGCTGCGCGCCCTGAACGTCGAGGGCATGGAATGGCGGCGCCAGCTCGGCATCGTCCGCCGTCGCCGCGCCGGCCTGGCGCCCGCGGCACGGCTCCTGCTCGGCTATCTCCGCCAGCCGGGCACCGCCGCCGCGGCAGCCCCTTAACCACGGCTTATGGCTTCGCGCCGCGAATCACATGGCAGCCATGCCGCTCTTGTTGATATCTCGGGGGTGACAGCGCCGGCCGCGGGCTCGCCCGCGCGTTCCGGCGCGCCCTGCATCGAGAAGAGCGCCCGCCCATGAAGATCACCGCCGTCGAGGCCACGCCCCTCAACATCCCGCTCGAGATCGACCTGCTCGGCCTCGACAAGACGATGACGCTGAGCATGTGCTTCGTCGCCGTCCACACCGACGCCGGCGTCTCGGGCTACGGCTTCACCGCGATCACCGAGGAAGAGGTGATCGCGTCGATCGTCGAGAAGGTCGCCGGTCCGGCGCTGGTCGGCGACGACCCGCTGCTGACCGAGCGGGCGTGGGACAAGCTCTACTGGCTGCTCGCGCCGCGCGGCCAGACCGGCTACGCGGCCCACGCCATCGCCGCGCTCGACATCGCGCTGTGGGACATCAAGGGCAAGGCGCTCGGCCAGCCGGTCTACAAGCTGCTCGGCGGCACCCGCGACCGGATCCAGACCTACGCCACCTTCGGCTTCGGCTTCTTCGACCGCGACCAGCTCGGCGAGGCGGCCAAGCTGTGGGTGTCCAACGGCCACCGGCGGCTCAAGATGACCGTCGGCATGGCGGCGCTGCAGCGGCGCGACGAGCCCCGGCCGCTGGCCGACGTGATCGCCGAGGACTACCAGCGGGTCAAGGCGGTGCGCGACGCGGTCGGCGACGAGATCGAGATCTACATCGACGCCAACTGCAGCCTCGACCACTACCACGCGGCCAAGCTGGCGCGCCGGCTGGAGCCGCTGGGCATCGCCTTCTTCGAGGAGCCGATCACCCAGAACGACGTGCGCCAGATGGCCGAGCTGCGCCGGCAGACCTCGATCCCGCTCGCCTGCGGCCAGAACGAGGGGCTGTCCTTCCGGTTCCGCGACCTGCTGGCGGCCCAGGCGGTCGACGTGCTCCAGCCCAACGTCGCGATCACCGGCGGCTATACCCAGTGCGCCAAGATCGCCGGCATGGCCCAGGCGTACAACGTGCCGATCGCCAACGGCGGCGCGTGGATCCACCACAACATGCACCTGCAGGCGGCGATGGCGAACGGCACGCTGGGCGAATACCACTACGTCGCGGTCGAGTGCTGCAAGCAGATGTACAAGGACCTGCCCGCGCCGAAGGACGGTTGGCTCGAGCTGCCGCAGGCGCCGGGCCTGGGCTTCGAGCCGGATCTCGACGCCATCGCCGAGCTGGCCAAGCTGCCGGCCTCGGGCGGTCACGGCAAGGGCTGAGCCCGGTCACCCCCGGCACGCGGGCGCCTAGACGCTCGGTTTCCCGCAGGTCGGCGGCGTCGCGCCCGTCGCCGGCACGGCGTGCATGGTCAGGTCGCCCTTTTCGCCGGTCAGGTTCTGGGTCCACACGGTGCGGATCGTGCGCAGGTCCGCGCCGAGCGAGCCGCGATGGGCGCCGTCGGTGGTGAAGTCGGGGGTGTCGGGCACCGGCCGGTGCTCGCGCAGCACGATGTGCCGGGTCTTGGGCTCGATCACCGCGCTGACCGACAGCGAATAGCGCCGTCCCGGCACGATGATGACCGCCGCGCCGCGCGCGGCGACTTGGCCGTCCGTGCGCACCGACACCGTCGTGAAGACGATCGCCATGCGCTGGATCGTGGCGTCGCCGCGCCAGCGGTACCGGCCGCACCAGGCCCGGGGCAGGGTCTTCGCAACGGTGCCGGCGTCGGCGGCCGCGCGCGGGCGGACCGGCGCGGCGGCGGCCAGCGCCGCCACGCCCAGCACCGATACGCCCAGCACCGCCACGCCCAGGGCCGACAGGCCGGATATCCTGCGCCGCGCGCGCATTGTCGTCCGGGGCGCCCCCTCAGGCCTCCGCCATCTGGGCGTGGGCGACCTCCACGAACCGGTCGACGTCGTCGGCGTCGGTGTTGAACGCGGTGACCAGCCGGACCATCGGCGTCTCCGGGTCGCCCCAGTGGTGGAACCAGAAGCCGTCGTCGTGGAGCCGCTCGACCAGGGCGATCGGCAGCTGCGCGAAGATCATGTTGGCCTCGACGGGGAACAGGATCTCGACGCCGTCGACGTCGCTCAGGCCGTCGGCCAGCCGCTCGGCCATGGCGTTGGCCTGGCCGGCCAGCTTCAGCCACAGGCCGTCGGCCACATAGGCTTCGAGCTGGGCCGACAGGAAGCGCATCTTGGAGAACAGGTGGGCGCCGCGCTTGCGCCGGAAGCCCAGGGACTCGGCCAGCTCCGGGTTGAACACCACGACCGCCTCGGCCGCCATCGCGCCGTTCTTGGTCGCGCCGAACGACATGATGTCGACGCCGGCCGCGACGGTCAGCTCGGCCGGCCGGCAGCCCAGGCTGGCGACGGCGTTGGCGAAGCGCGAGCCGTCGACGTGGACGTAGAGCCCGTTGGCGCGGGCGAAGGAGCAGATCTCGCGCATCTCTTCGGGCGCGTAGACGGTGCCCATCTCGCTCGACTGGGTCACGGAGACCGCGGCGAGCTGGACGTTGTGGACGCCGTGCGGCGGCCCGAGGTCGGCGATCGTGGCGTCGAACAGCGCCCGGGTCAGCTTGCCGTTCTCGCCCTTGATCGGGATCAGCTTGGCGCCGCCGGTGTAGAATTCCGGCGCGCCGCACTCGTCCCAGTTGGAGTGGCTGTGGGCCAGGCAGAAGATGCCGCCGTAGGGCGGCGCCATCACGCTCATCGACAGCGCGTTCGCCGCCGTGCCGGTCGCCACCGGGAAGACCTGGCAGTCGGCCTCGAACACCCCGCTGAACAGCGCGTCCAGCCCGGCGGTGATGTCGTCGTCGCCGTAGGGCGCCGCCGCCACCGGCTCGTTGGCCGCGGCGATGGCCTGCATGATCTCGGGCGCTACCCCGGTGACGTTGTCGCTCGCGAAATTCATGCCTATTTCTCCGCCGAGACGGCGATGCGGACGATCGGGCCGTCGCCGTCGGTCGGCACGACGTAGATCCAGTCGCCCCGGCCGGGAATGGTGAGCAGGATCGCCAGGCCCTTGTCCGTGCGGGTCAGGCTGCGCACCTTGGTCTCTCCGGGAAGCTTCAGGCGAACGAGGACGCCCTTGGCAGGGTCGCGCGCGGCGGTGCGCGGGGCGCCGCTGGTCGAATTGACGCGGCGCATGATGCCGATGACCAGCGCGACCGTGCCTGCCAGAATGAGGACGCCCATGATGATGACGCTCGCGGTCAGCATTTTCTTCATGGATGGCGGTCCGATGCTTTGGGATGTCGGTGGACGATGGATGAGCCGGTAAAAATAGCGGCGAAGGCGGACGAGTTGAGCATAACCGTGACGGTCGCCGACGCGGCCGCCGGCGCGCGGCTCGACGCCTGGCTGGCCGGCTCCCTCGAGGACGTCTCGCGCAGCCGGGTCAAGCAGCTGATCAAGGACGGCTGCGTCACGTCCGCGGGCGCGGCGGTGCGCGATCCGGCGCTCGCCGTGCGGGCGGGGCAGGCCTTCGCGGTGTCGATCCCGGCGGCGGTCCCCGCGGCGCCGGCCGGCCAGGCGATCCCGCTCGACGTCGTCTACGAGGACGAGTGGTTGATTTGCGTCAACAAGCCCGCGGGCATGGTGGTCCATCCTGCCCCGGGCAATGCGGACCGGACCCTGGTCAACGCCCTGATCGCCCATTGCGAAGGGTCGCTGTCGGGGATCGGCGGGGTGCTCCGGCCCGGCATCGTCCACCGGCTCGACAAGGACACCAGCGGGGTGATGGTCGCCGCCAAGAACGACAAGGCGCACCGCCACCTGGCCCGGCAGTTCGCGGACCATTCGATCGAGCGGATCTATCGCGCGCTGGTCTGGGGCGTGCCCCGGCCGCTGAAGGGCGAGGTCGAGGGCAATATCGGCCGCCACCCGGCCCATCGCACGAAAATGGCGGTGGTCAGCGACGGAGGGAAGCACGCTCGTACGTATTATCAAGTGGAACGGAGCTTCGCCGACGCCGTCAGCCTGGTTTCCTGCCGGCTGGCCACCGGGCGGACCCACCAGATCCGCGTGCATATGGCGCATCGCGGCAACCCGGTGGTCGGCGATAGGGTATACGGGCGCCAGCGCAGCCTTCCCGGACAGGGAGCGGACAGCGCGGCGGCCGCGGCGATCCGGGGGTTCGGCCGTCAGGCGCTGCATGCGGCGGTGCTGGGCTTCGAGCACCCCGGGACCGGCGAGAGGGTCAGGTTCGAATGCGATTTACCCGACGATATAAGGGATTTGGTAGCAACCCTGGAATTATTATAGGTCGAGGAAATCGGCCAAGCAGCGGCAGAATCTGATTGAAATGGCGAAGACGGATCCCCACATGACTAACAGAAAAACAACGGTGGAAACGGCCGAAAAATCGGTCTCCGCGCGACGAAAAGTGGGAGTATCTCAGACATGGCCAGTGGATCGATGATTGCCACCCTGCCGGCGGTCCCGACGATCGGCCCGGAGGGTAATCTCTCGGCCTATCTCCAGCAGATCCGGAAGTTTCCGATGCTGGCGCCGGACGAAGAATACATGCTCGCCAAGCGCTGGCGCGAGCACGGCGACGTCAACGCCGCGCACAAGCTGGTGACCAGCCACCTGCGCCTGGTCGCCAAGATCGCCATGGGCTACCGCGGCTACGGCCTGCCCACCGCCGAGCTGATCTCCGAAGGCAACGTCGGCATCATGCAGGCGGTCAAGCGCTTCGACCCCGAGCGCGGCTTCCGGCTCGCCACCTACGCGATGTGGTGGATCCGGGCGTCGATCCAGGAATACATCCTGCATTCCTGGTCGCTGGTGAAGATGGGCACGACCGCCGCGCAGAAGAAGCTGTTCTTCAACCTGCGCAAGATGAAGGGCCGGCTGCGCGCGCTCGAGGAGGGCGACCTGTCGCCCGAGAACGTCAAGAAGATCTCCGAGGAGCTGAAGGTCACCGAGGACGACGTCGTCCAGATGAACCGCCGCCTGGCCGCGCCGGACCATTCGCTCAACGCGCCGCTGCGCATCGACGGCGACGGCGAGTGGCAGGACTGGCTGGTCGACGAACAGCAGGTCGACCAGGAGACCCTGCTCGCCGACAGCGAGGAGCTGGGCGTCCGCCGCAACATGCTCCAGGAGGCGATGAAGACGCTCAACAAGCGCGAGCGCCACATCCTCACCGAACGGCGCCTGCGCGACGAGCCGCTGACCCTGGAGGAGCTGAGCCAGGAATACGGCATCAGCCGCGAGCGGGTGCGCCAGATCGAGGTGCGCGCGTTCGAGAAGCTCCAGAAGTCGATGAAGAACATGGTCATCGAGCAGAAGGTGGGCCAAGAGGCGTAAGCCGACCGCCGGACAGGCTTCGAACGACGGGGGTGCCGCAACCGCGGGCCCCCGTTATTCTGTGCGCCGAAGCATGACCGTCCGGGGAGGAGCGCTTGCCTGAACGCAGGAAGGGGCCGCGGCCGCGCCGCGCCCGCGCCGACAAGTCGAGGGCCAACGCCGACAAGGCGAGGGGCCGGCGGCTTCCGTTCAGGCGCCGCAAGCGCGCCCCCCAGCCGTCCCCCTCGATCCGCTATTGCGACGTCGTCATGAAGGGCGGCATCACCAGCGGCGTCGTCTATCCGATGGCGACGGTCGAGCTGGCGCGGGTCTACCGCTTCAAGAACATCGGCGGCACCTCGGCCGGGGCGATCGCCGCCGCCTACACCGCCGCCGCCGAATACGCCCGCGACCGCAAGTCCGGCGGCTTCGACGCGCTCGCCGCGCTGCCCGGCTGGTTCGCCGAGAGCGTGCGCAAGGACGGCAAGTCCAACCTGTTCGCCCTGTTCCAGCCGGCGCCGCGGATCGCGCCCTTCTTCAACGTCTTCGCGGCCACCTTGCGGGGCCGGCGCAACCGGATCGGCCGCGCGGTCAACGTGATCGCCGCGGCGCTGCGCAACTTCCCCGGCCACGCCCTGATCGGCGCCGCGCCCGGCGGCGTGCTGGCCGTGCTCGCGGCGGTCTACGGGGCCGGCGTGATGCTGTGGGCGCCGCTCGCCGCCGCGGCCGCGCTGGTCCTGGTCGGCGTCGCGCTGGCCATCTTCGCCGGCATGGCGCGGATCGTGCTGCGGCGGATCCCGGAGAACTTCTACGGCATGTGCACCGGCTACGCCGAACACCCGACCCAGGGGATGCCGCTGACCAACTGGGTCGCCGACACCGTCGCCCGGATCGCCGGCCGCGACCCGGTGGCCGATCCGCCGCTGACCTTCGGCGACCTGTGGAAAGGCGACGGCCCCGACAGCGACGGCGACGGCGTCAACCTGCAGATGATGACGACCAACCTGACCCAGGGCCGGCCGCTGCGCATCCCGTTCGAGGACCCGGGCGAGAAGGGCGTCAGCCAGTATTATTTCAATCCCATCGAGCTGCGCCGCCTGTTCCCCGACCGCCTGGTCGACTGGATGGTCGAGCACGCCAACTGGACCGACGTGACCCGGCAATACGCGCCCCTGGTGCCGCTGCCGCTGGCCAAGGACATGCCGGTCGCCGTCGGGGTCCGGCTCAGCCTCGCCTATCCGGTCCTGCTCAGCGCGGTGCCGCTCTACGCCATCGACTGGACCCGCGACTTCACCCGCACCGAGCCGAAGCCCGAGCGCTGCTGGTTCTCCGACGGCGGCATCTCGAGCAACTTCCCGGTTCACTTCTTCGACCAGCCGCTGCCCCGCTGGCCGACCTTCGCGATCAACCTGCGCCCGCCCCACGTCGACGACCGGCCGGACGAATCGGTGTGGATGCCGCACAGCTATCGCGAGCGCGGCGTCGCCATCTGGCACCGCTTCGACGCCAACGGCCGGGCGTCGCTGTTCGGCTATCTCAGCGCGGTCAAGGAGGTCGCCCAGAACTGGGTCGACAACGAGCAGGCCCGCGTCCCCGGCTATCGCGACCGCGTCGTCCACATCATCCTCAAGCGCAAGGAAGGCGGCATCAACCTGAACATGCCCGGCGACGTGGTCCAGGACCTGGCCGACCGCGGCCGGCGCGCCGGCCGGATGCTGGCCGAGCGGTTCGCGACCGGGCCCAAGTGGGACGTCGAGGTCAACTGGGAGGCGCACAAGTGGGTGCGGTTCCGCTCGACCATGCACGTGGTCGAGGAGATGCTGCGCGAGCTGCGCGACGCCTACCGCTACCAGCGGCCCGACGAGCGCAGCTACCAGTCGCTGATCCGCCGCGACAAGGGCGAGCCGCCGCTGGAATACCCGTGGTGGGACGACGCCCAGCGCGACTTCGCGATCGAGACCACCGAGGCGCTGATCGAGATCGTCGAATCGTGGACCGAGCCGTCCCAGACCTTCGATTCGGCCGACCCGGAAGACCCGGGCCCGCCCGAGCCGCGGCCGGTGCTGCGGATCGTGCCGAGGGTCTAGCGTGGCGCGGAAACGGCACGCCCCGAGCCCCGCTGTCAGGTGACTGGCCGCTCTCGCGTCGGGCGGGGCGTGCGGCCGGGTGTCTGCCAGGATCCGGCAGCCGCTACGTTGAAGATGGGGTTTGATCCCCGTCAAGAGGTCGCCAGCAACAGGCAAATTCTGATCGGCGCGCGGTCGGCCTCGTGCATATCCTTGACGCATTCATCCAACCACAAATAATCGCGGACTATTTGGCTTTGCCACATGTGTGCTCATCGCTATAGGCGTTTCTTAAAGTAATAGTGCTAAAGATGCCCTTTCTGTCGAATGACAAACTTTCGGCTGAACTGATGTGCAGGGAAATGTAATTCACAATCTCCTGTCGGAGCTGTGTGCTGCATCCAAGCTCGGCCTTTATCGGTCTTTATTGGAATATTCTGATCTGCAATTAGCCGCGAGCGATACTTTGCTAATCGCTCAGGCACAGTCTGCCTCACATGATAACGGTCGCATGGTATCGCGTTCTTTTCGACCCAGCAAGCAGAAACTGTGCTATGAAGCTACAGGCGAATGCTAAAGCGCCCACCAAATCCAGTTCGGCACTTCTCGTCACTCTAGACCGCGTAAAGACATCGAACTCATCTCCAGGTGAATACAAAACCTGTGGCCACAAGCCGACCACACTCGACAGTAGGCTCGAACGCCGTATTCAGCAGGATACTCCAAGTTCGTTTAACGAATCCATAATTGCCTCGCCACAGCCGTCATGGCTGTGAGTCGAATCACCAATGCTATGACGTCCATCTGGAAGTCAATTTCATCCAGGCCAATCTCACCGTCTCTGCTGCGGCTTTTGGCGGCATCTTCACCAACCGCTCCATGATGCGCCACGTCTCTCTTGCGCTGATTATCCATCTTTCTGAGGCTTTGCCACTGCTTACGGCGACCACGTCAGGCTTGGCGCGCCAATATGCTTCTGCGCAGATCTGGGCTAAGTAGTAGTAATTGGAGCTCTTCTTTAATCCTAGCCTATAAGAATCGATCTTCCTCGCGATGTTAGATCGACATGGCGATGTGGTTGATCATCTCTCCAGAGCATAGCAGAGCCGTCTCGACATACCGGCTCCGATATCAGGAGTTAGTGTATTGACGGACCTAGATGTACTCAAAGACGATCTCAGCGAGGCCGGCGAAAAACGTAATAATCTAGCCCATGACGTCTTGGGCGATACCGGCGCCGGGCATGCCGCCCCAACTCAGGCTCATCACGGAGAAAACGATTGGCTAGGCACAAAGGCTCTGGCTGCCATCCCACGTCAACTGTTTCCTGATCTAGATCCGGTAACGCAGCCGATCATGCGAGGGCGTGGCGGCTGAACTCAAATGAACATGCACCCGCGCTAATACGTTAGCGTCGTGAGCTGAAGGCTTTACTTCCTCCATCGCCAGGTAAACAGATTTCAAAGTCTCCCGAAGTGAGCAGTCACTTTGTTCGCAAGAAGAGATGTGCCATCCCGCGCAGCTCCTGAACATTTCGTCCCTGTTTGTCATGGACTCGGAGTGGCCGGCCTGTCCCTCCGGACGATCGGATTTCATTCTCCTACCCTCACGCCGATTATGCTTAGCTGCGTACTCTTGAAAATATTCCCATCTCTCCCCACATCGGGACTATTTCCCCATCCGTTGTGAGGAGCCATCCCCATGCCCACCTTGCTCTCCAACCGGCAGGAGGCCTTCTGCCGGCACTATGCGGTCTGCGGTAACGCCGCGGCGGCGGCGCGGGCGGCCGGCTATGCCGAGACCAACGCCCGCCAGCAGGGCTACGAGAACCTGCACAAGCCCTACATCGTCTTCCGGCTCGACGAGATCCGCCGGGGCTTCGCCGAGACCGCGCTGCGCGAATCCGCGATCCTGTTGTCCCGGCTCGAGCGCATCTGGCGGTCGGCGGATGCGGCCGACAACCTGTTCGCCATGCTCCAGGCGGTGGCGATGGAGGCGAAGCTGTCGGGCCTGACCGGCCCCGCCGAGGCGCGGGTCCGGCTGTGGGGGCCGGACGGCCAGGCCGGGCCGCTCGAACGCGCGGTCGAGCATGCCGGGGATGGCGACGCCCTGGCCGCCGCGGCGGCGGCGGCGCCCCGCGACCCGGCCCGGGCCGCCCGGCGCGACGCCGCGCCCGGCGAGGTGTTCGAGGCCGACCCCGACGACCCGGACGCCGCGGCGTCCGCGCACGGGATCACGGTCGAGGAAATGGCCCGGCGCGGCGGCGAGCACCGGCTGGTCACCGACGAGGAGGCCGAGCAGGCCGCCCGCATCTACGAGCTGGCCGGCCGGGACATGGCGGCAGCCTCCCGGCTGTTCGAGCGGTCCGGCGGCGACGCCGAGGAAGCCGCCCGGCTGGTGGCGGCGGCCGGCGATCCGGCCCCGGCTTCGGATAGCGCGCCGGACACAGTGCAGGAGCCAGGGCCGGCCCCAGCGTCGGCCCCAGGGGAGGAAAGCGCGGCCGATCCGGGCCGACCCGACGGAACCCTACATCCCGTCCCCTTGCCCCCCGGCGGGAACCGGGCCGCCCAGGACTGCGGGCTCGCCCAAGACCGCGGGCCCGCCCAAGACCGCGGGCGCGCCCAGGACCGCGGGCGCGCCGGAGACCACCGACCCGACAGAACCCTACATCCGGGGGAGGGGGGCGGCGCGACGGCGCTCGGGGCGAGGCATGGCTGAGGCCCGGCACGCATTGGGGCGGCCGCCCCATCCGGGGACGTCCACCGGCGTCGGGACGACGAGGCGGGGTGCGCCGCCGGCGAGGCGGTTGACGCCAGAGCCCGGCATCCAAGGGCTTTTGCCCGGCAGGACAAGGCCGGCCGAGCCCGCCGTCTTCTGCCGAGCCGGCAGCGGTCGATGCCGCGCCCCGGCGTCGATCGCCTCGCCGCGCGGCGCCGCCCGGCTCGCCGTCCCGACAGGTCCGCCCGTCTTCGACGACGGGCTGGCGCTTCAGGGAACGCGCGTGCTTCAGGGAACGCGGGCGCTTCAGGGAACGCGGGCGCTGCGGGCGGGCCGGCCCGCGGTCATCCCGTCAGACGTCGCCGCAGCGCAGGCCGGCGCCGCTAGCGCGCGACGTGGGCGATCGCGCTCGCCGCCCGGTCCAGGCCCTTGACCTTGGTCTGGTTGCTCAGGATCACGACGTAGACGTCGCCGCCGCCCTTGGTCCGCTGCAGGATCTTGTTGATGCCGCTGAAGCCGGGGATGTGGCCGATCGTGAAATACTCGTTCCAGGCCCCGCCCGGCCGCACGAAGAAGCCGGCCCCGTACCAGGCGCGCATCGACTTCACCTGCACGAACTTGCCGAAGAAGGTGTCGCGCGACAGCTTGGTGAACATCTTGCTGCGCAGGATGCCGCGGTCCCACTTGATCAGGTCCATGACCGTCGAGGTGGCGTCGGCGCTGCCGAAGAACATCGCCGGATTGACCTCGCGCGCCACCTTGACGCCGAGATAGCCCTGGGCGCGCTGGCGCAGCGGCTGGCGCGACAGGAAGCTCGACCGCTTCATCTTGAGCTGGTCGTAGATGTCGGTCTGGAGGAAGTCGTAGTAGTAGACCTCGAGGCCGATCTCGAGCACCTGGGCGATCAGGAAATAGTTGGAATCGCTGTAGCGGAACGCCGTCCCCGGCTTGAACGCGAGGTCGCGGCCCTTGATGAAGTCGAGGATGCGGTCGGTCTTCACCCGCGAATAGAGCCGCTCGGTGAAGAAGATCGAGTCGGTCAGCTCGGGCATGCCCGAGGTGTGGGTCAGCAGGTTCGACAGCTTGGCGCCGCCCCAGTGGGCCACGCCGAAGAAATACTCGGTCAGCGGGTCGTTGACCGTGACCCGCGGCGCGTTGCGATAGCGCCGCTGCTGCCACAGCAGGAGGGCGCCGGCGGTGAACTCCTGGGTGATCTGGCCGATGCCGTAGATCGAATCCTTGGTCGCCGCGCGCTTGCCGCGGTCCTGGCCGTAGCCGCGCGCGTAGACGACCTTGCCGTCGACCGCGACGCCGACCGACAGGCCCTTGATCCGGTTCGCCCGCATCAGCGACCGCGCGACGCCGTCGATCCGGCGCGCCTGCCCGGCCGACAGCGTGGAGATGCTGGGCGGGATGTCCGATACCTTGGGCTTGCTCTTGCTCTGGGCCGCGGCGTGGGCCACCGGCGGCAGCGCGAACGCGGCAGCGATCAGCAAGGTGAGCAGTTTGACCAACTTCATCCCGTGACTCCCTGAACCCCCCGATTGACGATTCCACGCCGCTGAAGATAGCGCAGCATTCTGTTTTTCGAAGGCTTAATCCGAGTACGGATCACGCACCAGGATCGTGTCTTCGCGTTTGGGGCTGGTCGAGAGCATCGCGACCGGCGCCTCGATCAGCTCCTCGATACGGCGGACATACTTGATCGCCGTCGCCGGCAGGTCGGCCCAGGACCGGGCGCCGTGGGTGGTCTCCTGCCACCCTTCGAGCTCCTCGTAGACCGGCTCGGCGCGCAGCTGGTCGCCGGTCGCCGCGGGCAGGTAGTCGACCGTCTCGCCGTCGAGGCGGTAGCCGACGCAGACCTTGAGCGTGTCGAACCCGTCGAGCACGTCGAGCTTGGTCAGGGCGATGCCGTTGATGCCGCCGACCTTGATCGCCTGGCGCACCATCACCGCGTCGAACCAGCCGCAGCGGCGCTTGCGCCCGGTGACGGTGCCGAACTCGTGGCCGCGCTCGCCCAGCCGGTTGCCGACGTCGTTGTCCTGCTCGGTCGGGAACGGCCCGTTGCCGACCCGCGTCGTGTAGGCCTTGGTGATGCCGAGCACGTAGCTGAGCGCGCCCGGGCCCTGGCCCGAGCCGATCGCGGCCTGGCCGGCCACGGTGTTCGACGAGGTGACGAACGGGAAGGTGCCGTGGTCGATGTCGAGCATCGTGCCCTGGGCGCCCTCGAACAGGATCCGCCGGCCCTTCCGGCGCAGGTCGCCGAGCCGCGCCCAGATCCGCTCGGCGTAGGGCAGGATGCGCGGCGCGATCTCGGTCAGTGACGCGAGCAGGGCGGCCGGATCGACCAGCTCGGCCCCGAGCCCGCGGCGCAGCGCGTTGTGGTGCGTGAGCAGGGCGTCGATCTTGGCTTCGAGCCGGGCCGGGTCGGCCAGGTCGCAGACGCGGATCGCCCGCCGGCCGACCTTGTCCTCGTAGGCCGGGCCGATGCCCCGGCCGGTGGTGCCGATCTTGGCCGCGCCGCTGGCGTTCTCGCGGATGTGGTCGAGCTCGGAATGGAGCGGCAGGATCAGGGTCGCGTTGTCGGCGATCTTGAGCCGGTCCGGCGAGATGTCGACGCCCTTGGCCCGCACCGTCTCGATCTCGTCGAGCAGCGCCCACGGGTCGATGACCACGCCGTTGCCGATGAAGGACAGCTTGCCCGGCCGCACGATGCCCGACGGCAGCAGGCTGAGCTTGTAGGTGACGCCGTCGATGACCAGCGTGTGCCCGGCATTGTGGCCGCCCTGGAAGCGGACCACGACCTCGGCGCGCTCGCTCAGCCAGTCGACGATCTTGCCCTTGCCCTCGTCGCCCCACTGCGAGCCGACCACCACGACGTTCGCCATGCTTCGCTCCGCCTATTCGTCCGACAGCGCGACCGGCGCGCCGTCGCGCAGCAGGTGGCTGCATCCCAACCGCCGCGCCTCGCTCTCGGCGTCGCCGGCGTCGAGCGCGGCGACCGCCGGCCAGCCCTCGTCGCGCCACCGCGCGGCCTCGCCGGCGTCCGTGCCGAAGGGCAGGAACAGCAGCCGGTCCCGGGTCGGCTCGGGCAGGGCGCGCAGGATCGTGTCGAGATAGAGGGTGAAGCCGGTCGCCGGCTCGGTGTCGCGGCCGTCGATGTCGCGGCCGGCGATGTAGCGGCCGCCGCTGCCGACCTCGCCGCGCACGCCCTGGCGGAAGATCGTGAAGCTCAAGCCGGTGTGGTACTCGAAGCCGCGGAACTCGATCGGGTCCAGGGTCAGCGTCAGGTCCGGCGCGGTCTCGCGGATGCGGGTGGCGACGTCGGACAGCCGCTCGGCCTCGCCGCGCGGGCCCTCGGGCAGGTCGAGCGCGCCGAGGCGGTCGAGCGCGCCGTCGAGCGGCCCGGCCGCTTCGAGCAGGCCCTGGAACAGCCCGGCCCGTTCGGGGCCGGCGGCGGCGGCGACCGCGGCGCTGTCCTTGCGGTCGAGCGCGGCGCGCAGGGTGGCGAGCTGCTGGCCCTCGATACCGAAGGCGGCGCACAGGCTCGGCACCAGGGTCGGGAAGGTCAGGTCGATCGACAGGTCGCTGACGCCGAGCGCGTCGAGCGCGGAGGCGGCCATCAGCACGACCTCGGCATCGGCGGCCGAGCCGCCCGCGCCGATCAGCTCCGCCCCGATCTGGGTGAACTGGCGCTCCGGCCGGAGCTGCTTGCTGCGCACCCGCAGCACGTCGCCGTAGTAGGACAGGCGCAGCGGCCGCGGCTCGTTGCGCAGCCGGGTCGCCGCGATGCGGGCGATCTGCAGGGTGATGTCGGCGCGGATGCCCATCATCTGCTGGGACACCGGGTCCATCAGCCGGAATGTCTCGCCCGACATCGCCGCGCCCGCGCCGTTGAGCAGCGAGGACTCGAACTCGATCAGCGGCGGCTTGACCCACTGGTAGCCCCAGCGGGCAAAGCTCGCCCGCAGCCGCTCCACGATCGTGGCGGCATGGGCGCCGTCGGGCGGCAGGATGTCCCGCATGCCCGGGGGCAGCAGCGCCGTGTTGTTGGCGTCCGTCATGGCGACCTGGAGAGTTCGGGGCCCATTGTCATCCGGCCGGCGGCTTGTAGCGGTATCTGCGCCCGGGTGCAAACCGCGTCGGTCGGGCGCACCGCCGTCGCGGCGGTCCGGCCGCGCTCAGAAACGCAGCGGCCGGGCCTGGGTGACGTGGGGCAGCGCGCGGATGGTCTTGAGCACGTCGCCCTCGATCGGATGGTCCACCGCGATCAGCGAGCAGGCGTCGCCGCCGGGCGCCGCCCGGCCCAGATGGAAGGTGGCGATGTTGATGCCCGCCTCGGCCAGGGTCCGGCCGAGGTCGCCGATGAAGCCGGGCCGGTCCTCGTTGCGGACGAACAGCATGTCGTTGACCAGCGCGGCTTCCATCTCGATGCCCTCGACCTCGATGATCCGCGGCTTGTCGCCGCCGACCAGCGTGCCGCAGACCGAACGGACGCGGCGCTCGGTGGTGATCTCGAGCTTGATCCGGGTCTGGTAGTCGACCGACTTCTCGACGGTCTCCTCGGTCACGTCGATGTCGCGCTCGCGCGCCAGGACCGGCGCGTTGACCATGTTGACGCTCTCGAAGAGCGGCGCCAGCAGGCCTTCGAGCAGCGCTGCGGTCAGCGGCTTGGTGTTGAGCGACGCGGCGTGGCCCTGATAGCTGATCCGCACCGCCTGGAGCGGCGATTCGGTGATCTGGCCGGCGAAGCCGCCGAGCTGGCGGGCCAGCGCCAGGTAGGGCCGCAGCTTGGGCGCGTCGTCGGACGACACGGCCGGCATGTTGATCGGGTTGGTGATCGCGCCGGTGCACAGGAAGTCCGAGATCTGCTCGGCGACCTGGACGGCGACGTTCTCCTGGGCTTCCTCGGTCGAGGCGCCGAGATGCGGCGTCGCCACCAGCTTGTCGTTGCCGAACAGGACGTTCTCCTTGGCCGGCTCGGTTTCGAACACGTCGAGCGCGGCGCCGGCGACGTGGCCGCCGTCGAGCGCCTCCTTGAGCTCCGCCTCGTTGATCAGGCCGCCGCGGGCGCAGTTGATGATGCGCACGCCCGCCTTCATCTTGGCGAAGGCGTCCTTGTTGATCAGGTTGCGGGTGCCGTCGGTCAGCGGCGTGTGCAGGGTGATGAAGTCCGAGCGCTGGAACAGCTCGTCCAGTTCGACCTTCTCGACGCCCAGCTCCGAGGCCCGCTGGGGCGCGAGGAACGGATCGAAGGCCAGCACCTTCATGTGCAGGCCGCGGCCGCGGTCGGCGACGATGGTGCCGATGTTGCCGCAGCCGATGATGCCGAGCGTCTTGCCGGTCAGCTCGGCGCCCATGAACTTCGACTTCTCCCACTTGCCCGCCTGGGTCGATCGGTCGGCCTGCGGGATCTGGCGCGCCAGCGCGAACATCATGGCGATGGCGTGCTCGGCGGTGGTGATCGAATTGCCGAACGGCGTGTTCATCACCAGGATGCCCTTGGCGGTGGCGGCGGCGATGTCGACGTTGTCGACGCCGATGCCGGCGCGGCCGATCGCCTTCAGGTTGGTCGCGGCCTCGACGATGTCGGCGGTGACCTTCGTCGCGGACCGGATCGCCAGCCCGTCATACGCGCCGATGACCGCCTTCAATTCGTCCGGCGACATGCCGGGCTTGACGTCCACCTCGACGCCGCGGTCGCGGAACACCTCGGCGGCGCGCGGGCTCATCTTGTCCGAGATCAGGACTTTCGGCATGGCTTGAAGCTCTATTCTGTTTTGTTCTTCAGGATTTCCAGCGGATCAGGCCGCGGCCTGGGTCTGCTCGACCGATTGGGCGAAGGCCCAGTCGAGCCACGGCAGCAGGGCCTCGATATCCGACCGCTCGACCGTGGCGCCGCCCCAGATGCGCAGGCCCGGAGGGGCGTCGCGGTAGGCGTCGATGTCGTAGGCGACGCCTTCGTCGGCGAGCCTCTTGGTCAGGGCCTTGGCGAAGGCGCGCTGGTCGTCCTCCGACCGGCCGGCGACGCGCGGATCGACGATCTTGAGGCAGATCGAGGTGCACGAACGCACCGCCGGGTCCGCGGCGAGGAAGTCGACCCAGGGCGTCTTCTCGACCCAGGCTGCGATCGCGGCGAGGTTGCCCTCGGCCCGCTCGATCAGCCCGGCGAGGCCGCCGGCGCCCTCGGCCCACGTGAGGCCGTCGAGCGCGTCCTCGACGCAGATCATCGACGGCGTGTTGATGGTCTCGCCCTTGAAGATGCCCTCGTTGATCTTGCCGCCCTTGGTCATGCGGAAGATCTTCGGCAGCGGCCAGGGCGGGGTGTAGCTCTCCAGCCGCTCGACGGCGCGCGGGCTCAGGATCAGCATGCCGTGCTGGGCCTCGCCGCCCAGCACCTTCTGCCAGGAGTAGGTGACGACGTCGAGCTTGTCCCAGGGCAGGTCCATCGCGAAGGCGGCCGAGGTCGCGTCGCAGATGGTCAGGCCGGCGCGGTCGGCGGCGATCCAGTCGCCGTTCGGCACGCGCACGCCCGAGGTCGTGCCGTTCCAGGTGAACACCACGTCGCGGTCGAAGTCGACCTGACCGAGGTCGGGCAGGGCGCCGTAGTCGGCCTCGAGCACCCGCGCGTCATCGATCTTGAGCTGCTTGACCACGTCGGTGACCCAGCCCTTGCCGAAGCTCTCCCAGGCCAGCACGTCGACGCCGCGGTCGCCGAGCAGCGACCACAGCGCCATCTCGACGGCGCCGGTGTCCGACGCCGGCACGATGCCGATGCGGTAGTCCTCGGGCACGCCGAGGATGGCGCGCGACCGGTCGATCACGTCCTTCAGCCGCGCCTTGCCGGCCGCCGCCCGGTGCGATCGGCCGACCAGCGCCTGCGACAGCGCGTCGATGCTCCAGCCGGGCCGTTTGGCGCAGGGGCCGGACGAGAAATTGGGAACGCCCGGTCGAGCCCCGGGCTGGTCGGTGGGGGCGGTCATGCGACTGTCCTTGCAGGCATGTGGGGGTGTTCGCAAACAGGCGCGGAGTTTAGGGAGCGACCCCTCGACCGTCAAATCCACAGCCGGCGCGGAGACAATGTGACGCAGCGCTCGATTCCGGCCGGAAAAACGCCCATTTCCGGGGGGCGGCGACGCCCGGCCGCACCCCGGGCGGGCCCTCTGGGCAGCCACCGCCATCCATGCTAGCAAGACCGCCGGCCGGCGACCCCGACCCGATCGGTTCCGGCGTGGGCGGCGGGCCGAACCGCAAGACGGAAGCGAGATGCCAAGAAACCGATTTTCCCTGTTGCTGATCGCCGGGCTGGTGGCCGCGGCGCCGGTCGTCGCGGCCGGGACGCCGGCGCGCGCCGACGACTGGGGCGGGCCGACGGTCGACTTCGTCGCCGAGATGGTCTTCCGCAACGGCGCCGGCCAGACGCGCAAGGCCCGGCTCTACTACACCGCCGACAAGCAGCGCCTGGAATACCTGGCCGGACAGGAGCCGATCGCCCTGCTGGTCGACAAGACCGCCAAGAAGAGCTGGCTATTGCTGCTCAACCGGCGCCAGTACCAGCCCGTGCCGTTCGTGCCGCCGGACTATTTCCTCGGCGTGTCGAACCCCGCGTCCAAGCGGCGCAAGGTCGGCGACGAGACGCTGCTCGGCAAGGCGGTCGGCCGCTACGAGGTCAGCGCCAAGACCCGGCAGGGCGACAGCTTCGACGGCGTCGCCTGGATCACCGCCCAGCGCATCGTGGTCCGGCTCGAGGGCACCGCCCAACGGGGCCGCCGCAAGCAGAAGATCGCGATGACCATGACCGAGCTGACCATCGGCCCGGTCGAAGCCGACCTGCTGCAACTGCCGAAGGGCTACAAGGCGTTGCCCCCGGCCAAGCCGAAGCGCTGACCCGTGGCGGCGGCGGGACCGGGCAGGGCGATGGCGGCGCGGGCGTTGCGCTGGCGCGGTCTGGCCGCGGTGCTCCTGGTCTGTGCCGTTCCGCTCGTGTCGCCTGCGGCCGGCGCGGATGAATTGCCCGGGCCGACGGTCGACTTCTCCGGGACCATGGTCATCACCTATCCGCCGGCCAAGTCGCTGACCATCCGCATCGACTACA
Organism: uncultured Alphaproteobacteria bacterium; assembly: GCA_963730305.1. Lineage (GTDB taxonomy): Bacteria > Pseudomonadota > Alphaproteobacteria > Bin65 > Bin65 > CAMYMQ01. The sequence goes on along the minus strand of CAVSRB010000003.1, from coordinate 774,249 downwards.
CCGCGCAGCGCATCCGGCGCGAGATGTCGGCCTTCGGCACGCGCTTCGTCTTCATCGTCGACCGCACCCGGGACAAGACCTTCGTCCTGTTCCCCGACCTCAAGCGCTACGCTGTCCGGCCGCTGCGGCCCGGCGAGCATGACACGATCAAGCAGCTCGCGCGCAACGCCAAGCTGGAAAAGATCGGCCCGGACACGATCGACGGCGTCGCGTGCGTCAAGTACCGGCTCGAGGGCCGCAGCCTGCGGGGGCGGACCTTCAACGGCTTCCTGTGGCTGACCGCCCAGAACATCATGATCCGGATGGAAGGCGAGACCTCCGCCAAGGGCAAGACGCGCCAAATCAGGATCGTCATGCGCGACCTGCGCGTCGGCCCGGTCGACCCGGCCGTATTCGCCATCCCGTCCGGCTACGAGAAGGTCGACCCGACGAAGCCGATGACCCGCCCCCCGGCCAAGAATGCGCCGACCAAGACCGCCCCGAACCAGACCGCCCGCGACCGACGACCCCGCCCACCAAGACCGATCCGGCGGCGAAGTAGCGGCCGCGCCTCAGGCGTCCCGGCGCTTGAGCATGTGGACGCACTCGCAGCTGAACACCACCTCGTCGTCCTGGTTCAGGGTGACGTGCTCCATCGTCACCGTGCCGCGGTCCGGCTTCGACCGCGAGGCGCGGGTGGCGATCACCGTGGAGACGACGCGCAAGGTGTCGCCGGGCCGCACCGGCCGGTGCCAGCGCAGCTTGTCCATGCCCGGGCTCGACAGGTTGCCGGCGGCGATCACCCCGTCGCCGAGGAACTGGCGGAAGGTCATGCACACCGTGTGGAAACCGCTGGCGATCAGCCCGCCGACGGCCTGGGTGCGCTCGTGGACCAGATTGGTGTGGAACGGCTGCGGGTCCCACATCATCGCGAAGTCGATGATCTGGCTCTCGGTGATCGTCTCGCCGGCCGTGGCGAATTCGTCGCCGACCGCGAAGTCGTCGAAAAACAGGTCGTAGCCGCGCATATCGCTCCCTTGCCTATCCCGTCGCGCCGCGCGATTGATAGGGGCAGCCGCGACGCCCTGTCCAGCCGGGCGCATGCATCGAACCCATGCCTCAAGAGGCCGCCGAGATGTCCGATCAGACCGCCTGGGACCCGCGCCAGTATCTGCGCTTCGCCGGCCATCGCCTGCGCCCGGCGATCGACCTGCTCGACCGGATCGACCTGTCCGGTCCAAAGACGGTGGTCGACCTCGGCTGCGGCGCGGGCAACGTCACGGTGCTGCTGCGCGACCGCTGGCCCGACGCGGCGATCACCGGGGTCGACGGCTCCGCCGACATGCTCGCCAAGGCGCGCGAGACCGCGCCGGCGATCGACTGGGTCGAGGCGGACATGGCCGGCTGGGCGCCCGATGCGCCGGTCGACCTGATCTATTCCAACGCCGCGCTGCACTGGCTCGGCGGCCACGACACCCTGTTCCCGCGGCTGATCGAGAGCCTCGCGCCGGGCGGCGTGCTCGCCGTCCAGATGCCGCGCAACTTCGGCGCACCGTCGCACACGTCGATGGCCGACGCCGCCCGCGCCGGGCCGTGGCGCGCCGCCCTGGAGCCGCTGCTCAAGCCGTCGCCGGTGGCCGAGCCGGCGTTCTACTATGACGTGGTGGCGCCCCACGTCGCCGCGCTCGACATCTGGGAGAGCGAATACCTCCAGGTCCTCGACGGCGACGACCCGGTCGCCGAATGGACCAAGGGGACGTGGCTGCGCCCGCTGCTCGACGCGCTCGACGAGCCCGACCGCGCCGGCTTCGAGGCCGAATACCGCGCCCGCGTGCGCCAGGCCTATCCGCGCCGCGCCGACGGCAAGACGCTGTTCCCGTTCCGCCGGCTGTTCCTGGTGGCGGTCCGGTAGCGTGCGCGGTGGGACCCATGTTTTCATGGGTCCGGCCGTATCAATCTCTGACCGGATCAATCGGGAGCGGAACCATGCGCAACGTCCTCGTCCTCGCCGCGGTGCTGATCGCCGGCGGTGCGCCCGCGGCGCTGGCGGATTTCACGTCCTGCGTCGCGTCGCTCAGGAGCGCGGCGGTGCGCGCTGGTGTCGACCGCTCGATCGCGGCGCGCGCGCTCGACATCGCCAAGCCTGACGAGAAGATCCTGCGCATCTCCCGGGTCCGGCCCGAGGTCAACGACAAGATCTGGGACTACCTGGCCTATCTGGTCGACGACCAGCGCATCGCCGACGGCCGCGCGATGATGCGCAAGTACGACAAGATCCTGCGTGCGGCGGAAAAGCGCTTCGGCGTCGAGCGCCACGTCATCGCGGCGGTGTGGGGCATCGAGACCGATTTCGGGCGCACCACCGGCAGCTATTTCCTGCCCCATGCGCTGGCGACCCTGTCCTGCAGCAGCGGCCGGCGCGCGGCCTTCTGGCGCGGCGAGCTGCTCGCGGCGCTCAAGCTGGTCGACCGGGGCGACCTCAAGCTCGACAAGCTCTACGGCTCCTGGGCCGGGGCCTTCGGCCAGACCCAGTTCATGCCCTCGACCTACCAGCGGCTCGCCGTCGACTTCGACCGTGACGGCCGGCGCGACCTGATCGATTCGGTCGCCGACGCGCTCGGCTCGACCGCCAACTACCTGCGCCGCGCCGGCTGGCGCCGCGGCCAGCCCTGGATGATCGAGGTCAAGGTGCCGGCCGGCTACGACGGCCCGGTCGGGCGGCGCGGCAAGGCGCCGCTGTCGACCTGGGCCGGCCGCGGCGTCGTGCGCGCCGACGGCAAGCCGTTGACCGGCTCGGCGCAGGGCCGGCCTGATCCTGCCGGCGGGGCCGAAGGGGCCGGGCTTCCTCACCTTCCGCAACTTCGACGCCATCTACGCCTACAACCACGCCGAATCCTATGCGCTCGCGATCTCCCACCTGGCCGATCGGATGGCCGGCTATCCGGCGTTCCGGACGCCGTGGCCGACCGACGATCCGGGCCTGTCGCGCGCCCAGCGTCTGGCGTTACAGAAACTCCTGATCGCCCGCGGCCACGACGTCGGCGGCGCCGATGGCAGGGTCGGCTCGAAGACCCGGGAGGCGATCAAGAAGGAGGAGGCGCGGCTGGGCATGCCGCAGACCGGCCGCGCCGGCCGCAAGATCTATCGTGCGCTCGGCGGCAAATAGGCCGCGACCGACCTGACCTGCTCAGGCCGCTGGTTCTTCCTATGCTCTATTCGGCCGCCCCGGCGGCCTCCGGCAAGCCGCTGTCTTTCGGCCTCGTGAAGGGTAATTTCATTACCAACAGAATTTTCCGATATTGAGGGAAGCCGAGCGACGCCGGGACGCCGAGCTGTTCCGGGAGCACGCCCGGCCGGTAGACGAAGGTGCCGAAGAGCTGGTCGAAGACCGACAGGGTGGCGCCGTAGTTCTTGGCCTCGTCGAAATCGGCGCTGTGGTGATAGCGGTGCAGCTCCGGCCCGACGAACAGGTAATTGAGCCAGCCCATCCGCATGTCGACGTTGAAGTGGCTGACCAGCCCGTGCATGCCGTTGACCATCACGAACAGGGTCACCACCAGCGGGTCGTAGCCCAGCGCCCAGACCGGCAGGATCATCGCCAGCGGCCGCAGGATCACCGCGTTGAGCGGGTGGAACACGGCGTGCATGACGACGTAGACCCGGTCCGGCATATGGTGGGCGGCGTGGACCCGCCACAGGAAGTCCCCGAACCGGCCGCGGCCTTCGTGCATGGCGCGGTGTATCGCGTAGTTGATCGCCTCGAACACTAGCAGGATGACGGCGCATTGCGCCCAGAACGGCCACCCCGCGGCCAGCCCGTCGGTATCGCCGGCCATTCGGATCGCGGCCAGGCCGAACAGCGCGGTGATGGCCGCCAAGGTCGAGGCGTTGAGGGCGATATAGACCAGGTCGGTGAAGAACGACCGCCAGGTCATCGACCAGCGCCGCCGGTAGGGGATCACCAGCTCAAGCAGGATGCACAGGGCGACCAGGGTGCCGGTGAACACCAGCGCCGCCGTCTCCGCCGAGATCAGGCCGAGATGGACGTGCCAGCCCATCAGGGCGAGGTAGAGCCAGCAGGCGGGATAGAGCCCCCAGCGAACGGCCCCGCGCAGCGCTTTCAGGTCCGGCATCGATCCTCCTATTCCTGGACATCTGTCCGATAACGGATAACTGTCGGAATAGTGCCGGAGCCGGGCCGGCGGCCAGAGCAACGGCCGCCACGCCGTTGGTTTTCGGACAGCACGGGCCGATTTGGCCGGAAACGCGGAGTAGCGAGGATGGACGACAGGCCAGTCGAAGGTGGTGCAGCAGAAGGACGGAAGGTTGATCGCCGGGTGGCGCGGACGCGGCGGCAGCTGCGCGACGCCCTGATCGGCCTGATGAAGACGACCCCGTGGGACCGGATCAACGTCCAGCAGATCTGCGACCGGGCCGACGTCGCGCGGTCGTCCTTCTACGCCCATTTCGACAACAAGCACGCGCTGCGGGAATTCAGCTTCGGCCAGCTCGAGTCCGAGCTCGACATCGCCCACCCCGACCGCGGCCTCGACCGCGACGGCCGCTTCGCTTTCCTGCCGGCGCTGCTCGACCATGTCGCCGGCCACCGCACCGTGTTGCAGATCAACGCGCGGTCGGCGGCGGGCTACGCGATCCTGGTCCGGTTCCGGCGGGTGATCGAGACGCTGGCGCGCCGCGAGGTCGCGCAAGCCGGTTGGGCCGCGCGCGTGCCGGCCGACCGGATCGTCTTCCTGTCCGGCGGCGTCGCCGCGCTGATCGAGGGCTGGATCGAGGCGGGCTGCCGCGCGCCGGCCGAGGCGCTGCTGGCCCGGATCGACGCGCTCGCCGGGGCGCTGCTCGGCCGGGCGTGACCGGGCGCGGGCCGGCTAGATCTGCGCCGCCACCGCCTTGCCGAGCTCTTCGGTCGTCGCCGTTCCGCCCATGTCGGGGGTCAGCACCTTGCCCTCGCGCAGCACCGTCTCGAAGGCGGCGACCACCGATGCCGCGGCCTCGCGGCTCGCCCAGGTGGTCGAGCATCATCGCGCCCGACCAGATCTGGCCGATCGGGTTGGCGATGCCCTGGCCGGCAATGTCCGGCGCCGAGCCGTGGACCGGCTCGAACATCGAGGGGTGCTCGCGCTCGGGGTTGATGTTGCCCGACGGCGCGATGGCGATGGTCCCGGTGGTGCCGGGGCCGAGGTCGGAGAGGATGTCGCCGAACAGGTTGGAGCCGACCACGACGTCGAACCAGTGCGGGTTGCGCACGAAATGGGCGGCGAGGATGTCGATGTGGAACTGGTCGGTGCGCACGTCGGGATAGTCGGCGGATACGGCGGCGAAGCGCTCGTCCCAGAACGGCATGGTGTGGATGATCCCGTTCGACTTGGTCGCCGAGGTCACGTGGCGGCGTTCGCGCGTCTTGGCCAGCTCGAAGGCGTAGCGCAGGATGCGGTCGACCCCGCGCCGGGTGAACACGGTCTCCTGCACCGCCATCTCGGCGTCGGTGCCGGGATAGAGCCGGCCGCCGATCTCCGAATACTCGCCCTCGCAGTTCTCGCGCACGATCAGGTAGTCGATGTCGCCCGGCTTGCGGCCGGCGAGCGGGCAGGGCACGCCCTCGAGCAGGCGCACCGGGCGCAGGTTGACGTATTGCTCGAACGCCCGGCGGATCGGGATCAGCAGGCCCCACAGCGAGACGTGGTCGGGCACGCCGGGGAAGCCGACCGCGCCGAGGAAGATGGCGTCGAAGCCGCGCAGCTGGTCGAGCCCGTCGTCGGGCATCAGCGCGCCCTCGCGGGCGTAGCGCTCGCAGCTCCAGTCGAACTCGGTCCAGTCGAACGACACGTCGTGCTTCGCACCCGCGGCCTCGAGCACGCGGATGCCCTCGGGCACCACTTCCTTGCCGATGCCGTCGCCGGCGATGACGGCGATCTTGTGGGTGCTCATGGATCCTCCCTGGCGTTTGCCGCGGTCAGGTCGAGCTCGTAGTAGCGCACGCCGTCGAGCGGGTTTTCGTAATAGGCGTCGATTCGGCGGAAGCCGAGCGAGCGATAGAGCGCGTCGGCGGCGGTGAGCCGCTCCAGCGTGTCGAGCTGCATCGCGCGGTAGCCGATCCGCCGCGCCTCGTCGATCACGCGCTCGGCCAGCATGCGCCCGATCCTGAGGCTGCGCCACGGCGGCCGGACGTACATCCGCTTCATCTCGCAGACGCCGTCACCGAGCGGGCGCAGGCCGACCGCGCCGGCGGCCGAGCCGTCGACCCGAGCCAGTAGCAGGATCCCCTCGGGCGGCGCGTAGCGGCCGGGGAAGCTCTCCATCTCCTCGTCGAAGCCCTGGAAGCAGAGGTCGACGTCGAGCCATTCGGCATACTCGATGAACAGGCTGCGGACGTGGGCGAGGCCGTTCGGGTCGGTGACCGCCTCGATGGCGACCTTCGGCGTCAGCTGGTCCCGCGCGCTGGTCACGGCTCAGAACGGGAAGATGAGGCAGGTTGCGGTGCCGCGGGCGTAGACCGTGCCGGCCGCGTCGGCCAGGGTCGCGTCGGCGACCGCCAGCCGCTTGCCCGAGCGCACCACCCGGGCGTCGGCCCGCACCTCGCCGACCTGGTCGGTCAGGCCGCGGAAATACTCGACCGTCAGGTAGGCGGTGGTGAAGCCGTAGCCCTTGTCGAGCTGGGTGTGCACGGCGCAGCCGGTGGCGCTGTCGATCAGCGTCGCGGCGAGCCCGCCGTGGACCGTGCCCATCGGGTTGTAATGCATCGATTGCGGCGTGCAGCCGAAGACCGCGCGGCCGTGTTCGACCTCGGCGACGTTGAAGTCCAGCGTCTCGGCGATCGCCGGCGCGGGCAGGTCGCCGGCGATCATCGCGCGCATGTAATCGAGGCCGCTATCGGCCGTGCGGCCGGCGGTGGCGACGATCGACGGATCGGCCCAGGTGAAGGTGCGGCTCTCGGTTTCGTCCTCGGCGGCCTCGGCCGCAAGGTCGGGGGCCTGGCGGCGCGGCGAGACGGCGAAGGTCGCCTGGCCGCGGGCGTAGAGCTTGCCGTCGGCGTCGGTCAGGGTGGCGTCGGCGATGGCGACCTGGCGGCCGGGCTTGGCGATCCGGCCCTCGCAGACCAGCGGTCCGGCGCCGGGCATGATCGCGCGCACGAAGTCGACGTGGAGGCGGATCGTCGCCGAGGTGAAGCCTTCCTCCAGCGTGCTCTGGACCGAGACGCCGGTCGCCGAATTGATCAGCGCGGCGGGCAGGCCGCCGTGGATCGTGCCAAGCGGGTTGCACAGGTGCTCGCCGGGGGTGCATTCGAAGCGCGACCAGCCCTCGCCGACGTCGGCGAGGCGGAAGTCCATCACCTCGTAGAGCGGCACCTGCGGTCCGGGCGAAGCGGCGAGGTCGCGGAAGAAGTCGAGGCCGCTCGCGCTCAGCCGGCGGCGGCGCAGGGCGGCGGGCGACGGCCAGGTGGCGGTACGGCTACGGACGGGGTGGGCGTCCTGGGGCATCGGCGGGCCGGCTGAGATGGACAGGGGCGGCGTCGCCTTGTGCCGACGCCGGTCTCTGTTACCTCAGCACGGCCCGCCTTGCCAAGGCACGGCTCAGATGTGGTGCAGACGGTTGAGCCGCTTGCGGCCGACAATGGCGCCGCCGAAGAGAGCGGCGAACGCCCGGCCGATGCCCTTGACGATGTCGCGGATCGCGCGCGACCGCTCCGCGCGGGCCATGCGCAGGTAATGCTCGTAGTCGATCAGCCCGTCCTTGGTGCGGCGCAGCGGCGGCACGACCGGCGCCAGGCCGATCGCCTCGGGAGTGCGGGCGTAGGCGAAGGGGCCATCGGCGCTGCCGTCGTACGCGGTGTACCGGTGGCGCGGCAGAAGTTCGGTCATCTGTCAGGCCTTTCCATGTTGTGCGCTCCTGCACGTTTTAATGAAGCGCACTCAATTTTCCTGCTGCCGATATAGCGCCTGGACTTCAATGAAAACAAAGTATAGTTTCTCAGTCTATTGATGAGAGAAATTCACTAATAGATGCCCGATCTCCCGCCGCTCGATGCGCTCAAGGTGTTCGAGGCCGCCGCCCGGGCCGGCAGCTTCCAGGCCGCTGCCGACGAGCTCAACATCACCCCGTCCGCGGTCAGCCACCGGATCAAGGCGCTCGAGGATCTGCTCGGCGCCGCGCTGTTCGACCGGGTCGGCCGCCACGTCGCGCTGACCCAGGCGGGCGCCCGCTACGCCGGCGAGATCGGCGAGGCGATCGCGATGATGCGCACCGCCACGCGCCGGTTCGCCGCCGGCAAGGGCAAGCGCACGCTCAACCTCAGCCTGGCCCCGGCCTTCGCGATGCGCTGGCTGCTGCCGCGCCTGGCGCGCTTCCAGAGCCGCAACCCCGGCATCGAGGTCCGCTTCGTCAGCAGCTCGGCGCTGGTCGACTTCCGGCGCGACGACATCGACCTCGCCGTCCGCTACGGCCGCGGCGACTGGCCGGGGGTCTGCGCCGAGTGGCTGATGGCGCTCGACGCGCTGCCGGTCTGCGCGCCCGCGCTGATCGACGGCGACCCGCCGCTGCGCCGGCCGCAGGACCTGGCCGCCCACACGCTGCTCCACTGCGAGACCCGGCCAGACGACTGGCGCATGTGGTTCGTCGCCGCCGGGGTGACCGGGCTCGACCCCACCGCCGGCCCGCATTTCCAGAGCATGCCGGTCGCCCTCGAAGCCGCCGCCCAGGGCCTCGGCGTCGCCATCGCCGACCGCCAGGTGATCGGCGACGACCTGGCCAGCGGCCGGTTGATCGCGCCCTTCGACATCTACATGCCCGCCGCCGGCGCCTATTATCTGGTCTATCCGGAGGACCCGGGCATCGACCGGAACGGCGCCGCCTTTCGCGAGTGGCTGCTGGAGGAGATGGCGGAGGTGCGGGCCGGCCAGCCGGATGCGGCGGTGGCGGCGTTCGAGCCGGCGTGGCGCGCCGGCGCCGGGGAAGAGCCCGCGCGCGGGCCGGAAAAGGCGGGAGGGGATCATGAGCGGCAGGACGGACCGTAACCTTCGCCGGCACCGCGGCGGCCACGACGACGGCCGGGTGACCTTCGTCGAGCTGTTCTTCGATCTCGTCTTCGTCTTCGCGATCACCCAGCTCTCGCACGGCCTGCTCGGGCATTTCACCGCCCTGGCCGCGCTCCAGACCGCGATGCTGCTGCTCGCCGTGTGGTGGGCCTGGATCTACACCTCGTGGTTCACCAACTGGCTCGACCCGGAGCGCAAGCCCGTCCGGCTGTTGCTGATCGTCCTGATGCTGGTCGGCCTGGTCCTGTCGATGTCGATCCCGCAGGCGTTCGGGTCGCGCGGGCTCGCCTTCGCCGTCGCCTACGTCGGGATCCAGGTCGGGCGCACGGCCTTCATGCTGTGGGCGCTCGGCGACGGCCATCCGCGCCTGTCCAAGACCTTTCGCGGCATCCTCGCCTGGTTCGTTCTGTCCGGCGTCTTCTGGATCGCGGGCGTGTTCGTCGAGGCCGAGACGCGGATGGCGCTGTGGGCGGTTGCCCTCGTGATCGAATACGGGGGGCCGGGCATGGGCTACTGGCTTCCCGGCCGCGGCCGCGCGCACAGCAGCGACTGGGACGTCGAAGGCGCGCACATGGCGGAGCGCTGCGGCCTGTTCATCATCATCGCGCTGGGCGAATCGATCCTGGTCACCGGCGCGACCTTCGCCGGCCAGTCCTGGAACTGGGCGTCGGCCGGCGCCTTCGCGGCCGCCTTCGTCGGCACCGCCGCGATGTGGTGGATCTATTTCGAGGCCGGCCACCGGCGGGGCAGCGAGCTGATCGCCCATTCCACCGACCCCGGCCGCCTCGCCCGGCTCGCCTATACCTACATCCACCTGCCGGTGGTCGCCGGCGTCGTGCTGACCGCGGTCGCCGACGAATTCATCCTCGCCCACCCGACCGGCCACACCGCGCCGGAGACGCTGATCGCCGCGATCGGCGGGCCGGCGCTCTATCTGATCGGCAACATCGCCTTCAAGAAGACGATCTTCGGCCGCCAGCCGCTGTCGCACCTGATCGGGCTCGGGCTGCTGGTGCTGCTGATCCCGGCGGGCTTCGTCGTCACGCCGCTGCTGCTGGGCGCCGGCGTTGCCGCCGCGCTGGTGATCGTCGCGGTCTGGGAGATGGTGGCGCTGGGCCGCGGGCCGAGCCGGGGATCGATCGAAATAGGAAATAATACTTGAGAGCGGCCCGCGCCGGGGCCATTTGCTAGTGGTCGGTGACGCCCCGGCCAGGGGCAGCGCCGGCACGCCGCCGGCAGGAAGATAACCTTTGATAACCGATGATAACCGTCGCGCGTTCTTTCGCCCGCGCGCCGGCTCGCCGCCTTGGGCCAGCGCCGCTAGCGCCGGATGATCCAGCCGCTGTCGACGTTCTCCAGGCCGATCGACGGGCCGACCTTGCGGTAGAAGTCCATCGCCTTGGGCGCCGAGATCAGGATCAGGTTGGCCTTGGGGCCGGCGGCGTCGCGGGTCATCTCGATCAGGCGCGTGCCGATGCCGCGGCCCTGGCAGGCGCTGTCGGTCGCCAGGTCCGAGAGATAGACGCAGTAGGCGAAATCGGTGACCGAGCGGGCCAGGCCGACCAGGCGGCCGTCGAGCCGCGCGGTGACGACCAGGTTGGCGCCCGCCGCCATCCCGGCGGTGACCTCCGGGTCGTCGACCGGCCGCCGTTCGGCGAGGCCGGAGCGGTGGAACAGGTCGACCATCTCGGCCGGGTCGAGGGTGGGCTCGACCGCGTAGACGATCTCGGTTCGGTCGGAAGTTGGGTCGGTCATCGCCGGTCAGTCCGCGAAGCGCAGGTTGATCCGCCGGTTCTGGCGGCCCTTGTTCTCGATCTTGCCGATCGTGATCGGGCCGATCTCGCCGGTGCTGGCGACGTGGGTGCCGCCGCAGGGCTGCAGGTCGACGCCGTCGCCGATCCGGACCAGCCGGACCCGGCCGGCGCCCATCGGCGGCTTGACCGACATGGTGCGGATCAGCTCCGGCCGGGCGTCCATCTCCTCGTCGGTGATCCATTCCGGGCCGACCGGGTGGTCCTCGGCGATGAGCTGGTTGAGCCGGGCCTCGAGCGCGGCCTTGTCGATGTTGGTGTCGGGCAGGTTGAAGTCGACCCGGCCCTTGCCGTCGCCGACCTGGCCGCCGGTGACGTGGGCGTCGACGCAGGCGAGCAGCAGGTGCAGGCAGGTATGCATCCGCATGAAGCGGTAGCGGCGGTCCCAGTCGATCTCGGCGGTGACGGTGTCGCCGGGGGCGGGCAGGGCGGCGCCTTCGGCGGGCAGGTGACGGACGCCGGTTTCGCCCTTCTGGGTGTCGGCGATGGCGATCTCGCGGCCGTCGGCGAGGCGCAGCGTGCCGGTATCGCCCGGCTGGCCGCCGCCTTCGGGGAAGAACACGGTGCGGTCGAGGACGATGCCGTCGGGCCCGGCCGAGACGACGGTGGCCTCGCAGCGTCGCGCGTAGCCGTCTTCGCGGAAGATCTCTTCGGTCATGACCCGGCCTCCGTTGCGTCCGCCGACAGGATCGCCCGGTAGACGTCGATGTCAACATTGCCGCCCGACAGAACGATGCCGACTTTTCTGTCTTTCATTTTATTCCGTTCTTTCAGAAGAGCAGCGAGAGCGGCGGCGCCCGCGCCCTCGGCGACCTGATGGGTGTCGGTGAAGAGGTGGCGCATCGCCGCCTCGATCTCGGCGTCCGAGACCGCGACGATCCGTGCGGCGCCGGCATTGATCCGGGCGACCGCGTCGTCGACCGGCACCCGGCAGGCCATCCCGTCGGCCATGGTGTCGGCCGAATTGGTCGAAACGGGGTCGCCGGCGCGGAAGGAGAGCTCATAGGCCGGCGCCGCCTCGGCGACCACGCCGACCACCTCGGTGGTCAGACCCAGCGCGTCGCGCGCGGCGATCATGCCGCAGATGCCCGAGCCCAGGCCGATCGGCACGTAGACCGTGTCGAGGCCGGGCACCGCGGTCAGGAACTCGAGCGCGTAGGTGCCGACCCCTTGGATCAGCAGGTCGTGGAACGACGGCACCATGTGCAGGCCGCGCTCGGCGGCGAGGTCGCGGGCGTGTTCGAGCGCCGCCTGGAAGTCGTGGCCGTGCACGACCAGCTCGGCGCCCTGGGCCTGCATCGCGGCGTTCTTCTCGCGGCTGTTGCCCTCGGGCACGACGATCACGGCGTCGAACCCGTTGCGCCGGGCGGCGACCGTGACGCTCTGGCCGTGGTTGCCCCGGGTCGCCGCGATCACGCCCGGGCAGTCGGGCTCGCGCCGCCGCAGGTCGTCCATGTAGACCAGCCCGCCGCGGATCTTGAAGGCGCCGATCGGGGTGGCGTTCTCGTGCTTGACCCAGACCTCCGCCCCGGCGCGCGCCGCCAGCAGCGGCCAGGCGATCTGGGGCGTCGGCGTCATGGTCGCGTGGACCAGCGCGGCGGCGGCTTCCAGGTCGGTGCGGTCGATCATGGCTGGCACCCGGTCGGTATCCGTGTGGTCATCGTCGTCTCGTCGATCGCCTCGTCAATGCGCGTGGCGATGGGCCAGGAACGTGCCGCCGATCACCGCGACCGCGGCGACCGCGATCGGCCAGGTGAACGGCTCGTCGAGCAAAACCGCGGCGCCGGCCAGGGTCAAGACCGGCTGGGCGAACTGCCACACGGCGATCCGCGCCACCCCGGCCTTCTGCATGGCGAGGAACCACAGGGCATAGCCGGCCAGCGAAGACAGGAAGGCGAGCCAGGCCAGGCTGGCCCAGCCGCTCGCCGGCACCGCGGCCCAGTCGGTGCGGCCGAACAGCAGCGCGACCGTCGGCACCAGCAGCAGCAGTGCGACGGTCAGGCCCCAGAAGGTCGAGGCCCAGCTGCCGATCACCGGCGACAGCCGCGCGCCGGCGACGTAGCCCGACGCGCACAGGCCGACCCCGGCGAGGATGATCAGGTCGCCGGCCAGGAAGTCGGTGGAAAGCGTCAATTCGCCCGCGGGCCGGCTGAAGGCGACCAGCACGGCGGTGCCGGCGATCGCGATCGCCGCGCCCAGCCACCAGCCCGGCCGCAGCCGGCGGCGCTCGACCAGCGCGGCGATCAGCCCGGTCCACACCGGGATCAGCGCCATGATCAGCGCCGCGTGGCTGGCGTTGGCCAGCGAGATGCCGACCGACAGCATGGCCGGCCAGATCGCGAAATTCATCCAGCCGGAATAGACCAGCAGCAGGCGTTGCCGGGGCGTCGCCGGGAAGGGCAGGCGCAGGGCGAGGGCGAGGCACAGGGCGACCAGCCCGGCGACCATCGACCGGGACGCGCCCGCGGTGATCGCATCGACATGGGCGACGGCGAAGCGGTTGGCGATCGGCGTCGCCGACCAGAAGACGAGGGTCAGCGCCACCGCCGCCATCGCGGGCAGCGGCATCGCGGCGGGGCGGCCGATCGTGGCGCCGCGCGCGGTCATGCCGCGATCCGGCCCTCCAGATAGGGGGCGCAGTGGCCGGCGATCATCACCCGGTCGCCGTTGTGGCGGCACCACAGCGCGCCGCCGCGCCGCGAGATCTGGCGCGCGAACAGCTCGCTCTTGCCCAGCCGGCCGGCCCAGAAGGGGATCAGGATGCAATGGGCCGAGCCGGTGACCGGGTCTTCGTCGACGCCCGCGGCGGGCGCGAAGAAGCGCGAGACGAAGTCGCAGTCGTCGCCCGGCGCGGTGGCGATGACCATGGGCGGATCGAGCTTCGCCATGGCGCGGAAGTCGGGCTCGAGCGCGGCGACCTCGGCGGCCGACTCGTAGACCGCCACCGCGTAGCGGCCGACCTGGACCTCGGCGGGCGCGGCGCCGAGCGCCTCGGCCAGGCCCGCCACGGTCCCGGGCGCCGGCGGCTGGGCCGGGAAGTCCATCGCCAGCTTGTCGCCGTCGCGGGTCACGATCAGTGGCCCGCTGCGGGTGTGGAAGGTGACCGTGTCGGCGTCCGGGGTCAGCCGGTTGAGCACGACATGGGCGCTGGCCAGGGTGGCGTGGCCGCACAGGTCGACCTCGACCGCCGGGGTGAACCAGCGCAGGTCGTAGTCGCCGTCGGCGCGGCGGACGAAGAAGGCGGTCTCCGAGAGATTGTTCTCGGCCGCGATCGCCTGCATCCGGTCGTCGGGCAGCCAGACCCCGAGCGGGCACACCGCCGCCGGGTTGCCGGCGAAGGGCCGGTCGGAGAAGGCGTCGAGCTGATAGAGAGGGATCGTCGTCGTCATTGTTCCTCCCGCACCGTGTTGTAGCGGTCCATGAGCCGCGCCAGGTCGCGGTCGCCGCCGCGCTCGGACGCGTGCAGCGCCGCGGCCACCGCGATAGCGGTCGCCGACTGGCCGGTTCTGCGACAGTTTCATCTTGCCCTCGATGGTCGCAACCGCAATCTCGATGCCGACGATGGCCGAGAGCATGCCGCGCCGGAACGCTTCCGGCGTCTCGGACAGCGACCACGGGTCGGCGGTTCCGGCCTCGAAACGGTCGGCGAGGCGGCGCACGGCAGCCTCGAGCCGCGCCGGATCGCGAAACGTCGTCGCCGTGCCGCGGACGTGGACGGTCCCATAGTTCCAGGTCGGCACCGCCGGGCCGTCGCCGTACCAGCGCGGCGAGACGTAGCCGTGAGGGCCCTGGAAGACGACCAGGACCGGCGCGCCGTCGAGCCGGTCGACCTGCGGATTGGCCGCGGCGGCGTGGGCCAGCAGGGTGCGGGCGCCATCGTTCGCGACGTCGAGCAGGAAGGGCAGGTGAGAGACGGTCAGCCCATCGGGCGGACCGTCGGCGCCGGCCGCGACCAGCATGCCGAACGGCTCGGCCTCGATGAAGCCGTGGAGCCGTTCGGTGTCACGCTCGGCGAAGGCGGGCGGCAGATACATGCCTCACGCCTTCCAGAACGGCTTGCGCGCCTCCTCGACGGCGTCGACCCGGGAGACGCCGATGTCCTTGAGCATGCGCGAGTCCAGGCGCGCGAGCTGCCGCCGCTGGGCATAGCGGTCGAGCCATGTCAGGAGAAGATCGGTCGCAAACTCCAGGCCGGAAAACACTGACCGGGGGCCGGACCGATGTGTCCGGCCTGACTGCCGGATTGTATCGATCCAATAACGCATGATTAACGGGCTCCATTCTTCGATCAATCTGGCGGGATAGCCATATTGTATCGCACAACGGAGAATATTGTTGACACAAAAATGATGTCAATATAAACATTGAACCATGACAATCTGGATTCCGACGATCGACGCCATCCCCGGGCCCCGCTATCAGGCGATCGCGGCGGCCATCGACGAAGCCATCGAAAATGGGACCCTCAAACCGGGCGACCGCCTGCCGCCGCATCGCGACCTGGCGTGGCGGCTGGGCGTGACCGTGGGGACGGTGAGCCGGGGCTACATGCTCGCCGAGCAGCGCGGGCTGGTCACCGGCGAGGTCGGGCGGGGGACCTTCGTGCGTGAGGCCGGCGGGTCGAACACCGGGGCGCTGCTCGCGCCGGAAGACGGCAGCATCATCGACCTCGGCATCAACGCCACGATGTCGGCCTATCACGGCGAGGTGCTGGGCCGCACCCTGGCGGAGATCGGCCAGGCGACCCATCTGGAGCGGCTGCTGCGCTACATGCCGGCCGCCGGCCACACCGAGTATCGGGCGGCCGGGGCGCGCTGGATCGGGCAGCTCGGTATCGACACCGCGGCCGACCGGATCGTGCTGACCAACGGCGCCCAGCAGGGCATCGCCGCGACCTTCGCCGCCTTGCTCGGTCCGCGCGAGCCGGCGCTGTGCGAGGCGCTGACCTATACCGGCGTGATCGACAACGCCCGCCTGTTCGGCCACACCCTGCTGCCGGTCGAGATGGACGAGCGGGGCATGAAGCCCGACGCGCTCGACGTCGCGGCCCGGGACAGCGGCGCCCGCGTGGTGATCTGCCAGCCGACCATCCACAACCCCGTCACGGCGATGATGGACGAGGCCCGCCGGGCCGAGATCGTCGCGGTCGCCCGCAAGCGCGACCTCGTCATCGTCGAGGACGACGTCTACGGCCTGTTGCCGCCGGAGCGGCCGGCGCCGATCGCGACCATGGCACCGGACCGGACCATCTACCTGACCAGCGCGTCCAAGGCGATCGCGCCGGGACTGCGCGTCGGCTGGATCCATGCTCCCGCGGTCTATGTCGACCGGCTGGTCGACGCCGTCTACGGCATGACCACCTCGCTGCCGGCGCTGCTGCAGGAGGTGGTCCGGCGCTGGATCGACGACGGCACGGCGAACGAGCTGGTCCGGCGGCTCCGGATCGAGAACGCGGCCCGCCAGGCGCTGGCGCGCGAGGCGCTGGCCGGGCTCGACTTCCAGGCCCATCCGGCGGCCTTCCACGTCATGCTCAACCTGCCCGCGCCCTGGCGGCGCGAGGAGTTCACCGAGGCGCTGCACGCCAAGGGCGTGCGGGTGATCCCGCTGTCGGCTTTCGCCGTCGGCCAGGAGACCGCGCCCCACGGCGTCCGGGTGTCGCTGTCGGCGGCGCCCGACCGGGCCACCCTGGCCGACGCGCTCGGCCGGATCCGCGACCTCGCCGCCTCCCACGGCGGCTCGCGGCGCGCGGTGATCTGAGCCGGGCCTGGCGGTCCGCCTGCCCGACGACCCGGTGCAGCGCTACGTCGCCGAGGACACGGCGCTCCGGGGCGAACAGGCCGCCTCGCGGCACGAAAATAAACATACCAGTCAGTCTATTTCGAAATCCGTCACCGTGTGGGCGTGGTCGAGCGGGCCGTGGCCGTGGCCGTAGCCGGGGGCGCGGGCGATCGCCTCGATCACGTAGGCCCGGGCGCGGGCGACCGCGGCGGGCAGGGGCAGGCCCTGGGCGATGCCGGTCGCGATCGCCGAGGCGAGGGTGCAGCCGGTGCCGTGGGTGTGCGGCGTGTCGATCCGCGCGCTCTCGAAGCGCTGTGGCGCGCCGTCGCGGGCCACCAGGACGTCGACCACGCGGTCGCCGGGCAGGTGCCCGCCCTTGAGGAACACCGCCCGGGGCCCGAGCGCGAGCAGGTCGCGGGCCGCGGCCTCCATGTCGTCGATCTCGGCGACCGGGCGGCCGAGCAGGGCGCCGGCCTCGGGCAGGTTGGGCGTGATCACCGCCGCCCGCGGCAGCAGCCGGTCGCGCAGCGCCGCCACCGCGGCCTCTTCGAGCAGCCGCGCGCCGCCCTTGGCGACCATCACCGGGTCGGCGACCAGCGGTACGGTCGGCGCCTCGGCCTCCAAGGTCGCCACCACGGTCTCGATCACCGCCGCGCTGTGCAGCATGCCGGTCTTGATCGCGTCGGCGCCGATATCGTCGAGCACCAGCGCCATCTGTTTGGCGATAAACGCTTCCGGGACCGGATGTATGCCGTATACACCGCGCGTATTCTGGGCCGTCAGCGCGGTGATCGCGGTCATCGCGTAGCCGTTCAGGGCCGTGACCGTCTTGACGTCGGCCTGGATGCCCGCGCCGCCCCCGGAATCGGATCCGGCGACGATCAGGACCCGGCCCTTCATGCCCGATCCCTCATGCGCGCGCCTTCAAGCCCATCCCCGGCACTACCCAAGCCCTCGGCCCTCAGCCGTCACGGGGCCCCGGCCCCAGCCGTCGTCTCGATGGCGGAGCAGATGTCGCCGACCACCGCCTCGACCAGGGCGGCGTCGTCGCCCTCGGCCATGACCCGGATGACCGGCTCCGTGCCGCTCTTGCGGATGACCAGGCGGCCGGCGTTGCCGAGCCGGTGCTCGCCCTCGGAGATCGCCTCGCGCACCGGCGCGGTCTCCAGCGGCGGCTTGGCGCCGTTGGCGGCGAAGCGGACGTTGCGCAGGAGCTGCGGCACCGGCTCGAACAGCCGCGCGGTCTCGCTCACCGGCCGTCCGGTGCCGGTCAGCACGGCGAGCACCTGCAGCGCCGCGATCAGCCCGTCGCCGGTGGTGTTGTAATCGGACAGAATGATATGTCCAGATTGCTCGCCGCCGACGTTGAAGCCGTGCTCGCGCATGTGCTCGAGAACGTAGCGGTCGCCGACCTGGGTGCGCACGATGCCGAGGCTGAGCGTCTTGAGGTAGCGTTCCAGGCCGAGATTCGACATCACCGTGGTGACCAGCCCGCCGCCGCGCAGCCGGTCGTGGTCGCGCCAGAAGGTGGCGATCAGCGCCATCAGCTGGTCGCCGTCGATCACCTGGCCCTTCTCGTCGACCATCACCAGCCGGTCGGCGTCGCCGTCGAGCGCGATGCCGAGGTCGGCGCCGTGGCCGACCACCGCGGTGGCCAGCGCGTCGGGCGCGGTCGCGCCGCACTTGTCGTTGATGTTGAAGCCGTTGGGGTTGACCGCGATCGGCACGACGTCGGCGCCCAGCTCCCACAGCACGGTCGGCGCGACCTTGTAGGCGGCGCCGTTGGCGCAATCGACCACGATCTTGAGCCCGTCGAGCCGCCGGCCCTCCGGGAAGGTCCGCTTGGCGAACTCCATGTAGCGGCCGGGCGCGTCCTCGAGCCGCTGGGCGCGGCCGAGCTTGTCCGGCGCGGCGAACCCGGCGGCGGACCCGTTGGCCTCCATCATCCGCTCGATCTCGGCCTCGATCGCGTCCGACAGCTTGTAGCCGTCCGGGCCGAACAGCTTGATGCCGTTGTCCTGGTAGGGGTTGTGCGAGGCCGACACCATCACGCCCAGGTCGGCGCGCAGGCTCGGCGTCAGCATGGCGATCGCCGGCGTCGGCATCGGCCCGACCAGGATCACGTTCATGCCCATGGCGACGAAGCCGGCGGTCAGCGCCGGCTCGATCATGTAGCCGGAGAGCCGCGTGTCCTTGCCGATCACCACCCGGTGGGTGTGGTCGCCGCGCCTGAAATAGGCGCCGGCCGCCATCGCCAGCGACAAGGCAGTCGTCGCCGTCATCGGCTCGGTGTTGGCCGTGCCGCGGATCCCGTCCGTCCCGAACAGCTTGCGGGTCATGCTCCTTCTCCCCCGGCCATGCCGATCTTATAGAACACGGGCCGCGCGGGGCGAAGCCCCCTCACGCCCCAGCGACCCAAGGGCCCGATCGGCGTCGTCGCCGGCAATCTCGGCTGGGCATCCTTTAGATTTCGTTAACGTCCCGGCACAAACCGCAGAAATCTGCGGGTTGTGGCGTCTCCGACTCGTTCGCGCCGACGCTGTGGCGGCCGGTCCGGCCGAGGCCGGAAAGGTTATCATCGGTTATCATCGGTTATCTTTCGCGGGCGTCGGCGGCGGCATCCCCCGAGTCCGGCGCGCCCGAACAGCAGGGGCCACGGCGGCGGCGCGGGCGGGTTGGAAACCCGCCCCTACGGAAGGATGGGTCGTGATCCGGGAGCGAGCGCCGGGTATGGCCGTTCGCAAGACCCTATCAACGGGAACTCGCCAGGCGCCGTAGGGGCGGGTTTCCAACCCGCCCGCCGCCCGTCGCGGCCGCTCCGATCGCCGCCGGGCAGGGGGCGTCCTGCCGCGGCGGGCCTGATGCGCCCGGGCTCCCGACCCGCAGCGAGGCTTCGCCCGCGCGGTCGACCTCGCCCGCGGCTTCGGGCGGGATACGCGTTTACCGCGCGCATGTCGCACCGTCGCCCCGTGCGGTCCCGCGGGCCTGCTCCGGCCCGGCCGCCAGGCCCCAGGGATCGGGCGGGGCGGCGCCGGCTGTGGCGGCTTCCTCCACCATCCGGGCGAAGGCGCAGGCGTCCGCCGCGCCGCGCACCCCCTGTTCGAGATAGTCGATCAGGCCGTCGAGATAGCCGTCGGCGACGCGGACGCCGGGCAGGTCGTGCGCCTTGTCGCGGGCGGCCTCCATCAGCTCGGCGGCGCGCTCGGCCAGCTCGCCGACGGTGGCGGACTGCGGGTCGGGCACCTCCGGGTCGGCGCCGCCGGTGGCGATTTCATAGCAGGCCAGCAATTCCTGGAGCTGGTCCGCGGTCGCGGCGGCGAGCAGTTCGTCGTCGGCCGGGCTGACCGCGTGCAGCCCGTCGAGCCGCATCAGCAGCGCGGCGATCCGCGCCAGGGCGTGCGGGTTCTCGCGCTGGCGGGCGAAGGCCAGCGCCTCGTCGAGGATGCCGGCGATCCGCTCGCGCTGGGCCTGGCGCGCCAGCGCCTGCTCGCGCCGCCGCGCCATGATCCGCATCAGCACGCCCGACCGCCGCAGGTTGCGCGCCGCGGCGACCTTGGCGCTGTTGTGGGCATAGCCGGCGATCCGCGCCGCCGCCGCGCCGTTGGGCTGGCGGGCATAGGCGTCGGCGAAGGCGGCCTGGCGCGGGGTCAGGCGAGGGTCCGTATCGGGCGGCGGCGCCGGCAGCGGCGCGACGGTTTCGGCGGCGGGCAGGGCGGTGGACATGGCGGTGGGCATGGCGGGGACTCCTGGGTTGGTGCGGGTGTCCCGGTCACGTGGGGGTTATAGGAATTTATGCAAGGAATTTTCGGTGGTCGGCAGGGCGCGTCTGCCGCCTGCTACGCAATGGCTCCGGGTTCCTTCATTGATGCCATTGCGAAGCAGGAGTGCCGTGCCGGGTGAAGGCGACCGAGCCCGTCTTCTCATCCTTCGAGACGGCCCTCGCGGGCCTCCTCAGGATGAAGCCTTTGCGTGAGGTCAGCCAATGCCTTCATCCTGAGGAGCCGCGGACGCGGCGTCCCGAAGGAGAGGAGGACGGCCTCGGTGCTACCCCAGCGGCAGCAGTCCCGCGACCCGCAGCGCGGCGCGGGTCTCGGCGACGTCGTGGACGCGCAGGATGGCCGCGCCCTTGCTCGCGGCGATCACGGCGGCCGTCGTCGAGACCGCGAGCCGGACGCTGTCGGCGGCGGTCCAGGCGGCGAGCTTGCGCGAGGCGCCGAGGCAGACCGGGTAGCCCAGCGCGACGATCGCGTCGAGCCCGTGCAGCAGGGCGAGGTTCTGGCGATAGGTCTTGCCGAAGCCGAGGCCGGGGTCGAGGGCGATGCGCTCGGGCTCGATGCCGGCGGCGATGCAGGCCTCGGCGCGCGCGGCGAGCCAGGCGGCGACCTCGGCGACCACGTCGTCATAGCGCGGGTCGTCGTTCATGGTCGCGGGCTCGCCCTGCATGTGCATCAGGATCACCGGCGCCCGCGCGGCGGCGGCCAGCGCGAGGCTGTCCGGGTCGTGGCGCAGCGCGCTGACGTCGTTGACGATGCCCGCGCCCGCACCCAGCGCCGCGCGCATCACCGCGGCGTTGCGGGTGTCGATCGAGACTGTTGCGCCAACGCTGGCGAGGTGGTCGAGGGCGGGGAGGACGCGGGCCAGCTCGTCGTCCACCGGCGTCGCCTGAGCGCCGGGGCGGGTCGACTCGCCGCCGAGGTCGACGATGTCCGCGCCCTCGGCGATCAGCCGGTCGGCCCGGGCCGCGGCGTCGGCCGGCGCCTGGAACCGGCCGCCGTCGGAGAAGCTGTCGGGGGTGACGTTGAGGATGCCCATCAGCGCGGGGCGGCCCGAGGGCAGGAGGTCGGCCCAGGTCGGGGCGGCGGACGGTTCGGAGGCGGGCTGGGTCATGCGCGGCTCGTGGTGTGTCGGGCCGCACTATAGCGGGAACGGGGGGCGTGGGAGGAGGGGGCGGTGGTGCGCGTCATCGCATCCTTCGAGACGGCCCTGACGGGCCTCCTCAGGATGAAGGCGCTGCTGCTCGTGTCGGCCACCGTCTTCATCCTGAGGAGCCGCGGCCAACCGGCCGCGGCGTCTCGAAGGATGTGATGACGGCGTGAATCGTGGTTCGATCCGGGCCGCGCCGGATCGCGACTCCGGCCGGTCAGGTCTGGGGCTCGGGCTCCATGCCGCCGCCGGGGCGCCGCCGGCTGCTCGGCACGGTCGAACGCGGCGGCTTCTTGTCGTCGGGCTCGTTGACCGGCTCCGGCTCGGCGTCCGGGCGCTCGATCTTCTCGCCGCGCAGGACGGCGCCGATCTCGTCGCCGGTCAGCGTCTCGTATTCGAGCAGGCCCTTGGCCAGGCGGTCGAGGTCGTCCCGGTACTTCTCCAGGATGTCGCGCGCGGTCTGCTCGCCCTCGGCGACGAAGCTGCGGATCTCCTCGTCGATCACCTTGGCGGTGGCGTCGGAGACGTTCTGGTGGCGCGCGACCGAGTGGCCGAGGAAGACCTCTTCCTGGTTCTCCTCGTAGCGCAGCGGACCGAGCTTCTCGGAATAGCCGAACTCGGTGACCATGCGGCGCGCCAGCGTGGTCGCCTGCCTGGATGTCGCTCGCGGCGCCGGTCGAGACCTTGTTCTTGCCGTAGATCATCTCCTCGGCGACGCGGCCGCCGAAGGCCATGGCGATCTTGGCCTTGAGCTCGGTCAGGGTATAGCGCATACTTGTCGCGCTCGGGCAGCGACATGGTCACGCCCAGCGCGCGGCCGCGCGGGATGATGGTGACCTTGTGGAGCGGGTCGTGGCCCTCGGCGTGGAGCCGACGATGGCGTGACCGGACTCGTGATAGGCGGTCATCTCCTTCTCTTCCTCGGTCATCACCATCGACCGGCGCTCGGCGCCCATCATGCACCTTGTCCTTGGCCTCCTCGAACTCGCGCATCGAGACGATCCGCTTGTTCTTGCGCGCGGCGAGCAGCGCCGCCTCGTTGACCAGGTTGGCGAGGTCGGCGCCGGAGAAGCCCGGCGTGCCGCGGGCGATCACCCGGGCGTCGACGTTGGGGGCGAGCGGCACCCGGCGCATGTGGACCTTGAGGATCTTCTCGCGGCCGACGATGTCCGGGTTGGGGACGACGACCTGGCGGTCGAAGCGGCCCGGGCGCAGCAGCGCCGGGTCGAGCACGTCGGGCCGGTTGGTCGCCGCGATCAGGATCACGCCCTCGTTGGAATCGAAGCCGTCCATCTCGACCAGCAGCTGGTTCAGCGTCTGCTCGCGCTCGTCGTTGCCGCCGCCCAGGCCGGCGCCGCGATGGCGGCCGACGGCGTCGAGCTCGTCGATGAAGATGATGCAGGGCGCGTTCTTCTTGCCCTGCTCGAACATGTCGCGGACGCGGCTGGCGCCGACGCCGACGAACATCTCGACGAAGTCGGAGCCGGAGATGGTGAAGAAGGGCACGTTGGCCTCGCCGGCGATGGCGCGGGCGAGCAGCGTCTTACCGGTGCCCGGAGGGCCGACCAGCAGCACGCCCTTGGGGATCTTGCCGCCGAGGCGCTGGAACTTCTGCGGGTCCCTGAGATACTCGACGATCTCCTGGACCTCCTGCTTGGCCTCGTCGACGCCGGCGACGTCCTCGAAGGTGACGCGGCCGGTGCGCTCGGTCAGCAGCTTGGCGCGCGACTTGCCGAAGCCCATCGCGCGGCCGGTGCCCGACTGCATCTGGCGCATGAAGAAGATCCACACGGCGATGATCAGGATGATCGGCAGCCACGAGACCAGGATCGACAGGAGCGGGTGCATGCCCTTGTCCTTGGGCACGGCGCGGATCGAGACGTTGGCGTCGACCAGCCGCTCGACCAGCTTGGGATCGTTCGGGTTGGTCAGCGTGAAGCTGCGGCCGGTGGACAGGGTGCCGCGGATCTTGTCGCCCTGGATGACCACGCCTTTGACGTGGCCGGACTTCACCTGCGACAGGAAGGTGGAGTAGCTCATCTCCTTGGCCGCATCGCGATTTGTGCCGCCCTGGAACAGGTTGAACAGCGCGATCAACAGCACGCCGATGATCAACCACATCGCGATGTTTCTGCCGAAATTGTTCACTCGCTGCGCCTTTCTGTCGCCACCGGGCGATCCTCTGCCGGCCTCGTCCCGGGCGAGGCCGTATCAGGAAGCTTTTCCAACGACGTTAGAGATAAGCAGACTTTGTGATTAAACAATGATCTATCGCGCGGTCGCAAGCGCCGCTCCGGGTGCGGCGTGCAGGGGTCGGAAGCGCGCAGCGCAGAGCGGGCGGCGCGGCCGGAACGTCGCGGAGACCGGACCTTGCGCGGGCGCGTCGGGCGCCTTTGCGACGAAGCCGAGCGCCGGCACGGCGACCACCGCGGCGCCGCGCCGCAGGGCCGGCAGCGCCAGCCGGGCGGCATGGGGGATATGCGTCGCGCGCAGCCACGGCGCGGCGGTCACGCACGCAGCCCAGCCGTCCTGGCCGAGGGGGCCGATCGTCATGGCGTCCCCGCTGGTTGGTTGATCCGACACCGCCGCGGCCGGGCGGATCGCGAAGCGCCCGTCCCAGACCATCGCTTGCCGGGCGAAGGGCTGCGTGCGCGCGCGTCCCGCCTCCCGGCAGACCAGCACGCCGCTCCCGTTCCCGGCCGGTGCGATCCGGCAACCGCCCAGCGTGCGTCCCCGTTCTAGCCGATCAATTCGTAACGCCGCGTAAACGGCCCGCAGCCGGGCGAAGCGGGGGGCCTGGTCGAGGCCGCCGATGCAGCGGATCGTCCGCGCCAGCACGCGCAGGCCGGCGTCCTCGGGGGCGGCGGCCAGCGCGGCGGCGTCGAGGAGGGCGTAGCCCTCGGGCGCGAGCCGCACCGTCGCGACCGCGAGCGCGTCGGCGGCGGCTTCGAGCGTGCGCCGGGCCCGGCCTGAATTCGGCTGCCGCCGCGGCCGCCCGCGCGGCAACGTCGTCGCCGTCGGCCACGCGCGTCCCATCGGCCAGCCGCGCCCCATCGGCCATACGCGCCAGGACGCCGCGGACCTGGACCCGGCGGAAGCGGGTGTCGCGGTTGCTCGGGTCCTCGATCCAGTCGACGCCCTGGTCCCGCAGGTAGGCGCGCAGGCGGTCCGGATCGGTATCGAGCAGCGGGCGCAGGATGCGGCAGCCGGGCGCGGGCTGGACCGCGGCCATCGCCGACAGGCCGTCGACGCCGCTGCCGCGCATCAGCCGCAGGAAGAAGGTCTCGGCCTGGTCGCCGCGGTGGTGGCCGGTGACCAGGTGGAGCACGCCGGTGTCGCGGCACCAGCGGGCGAGCGCGTCGTAGCGCCCGGCCCGGGCGGCGGCCTGCAGGTTGCGGTCGCCGCCGGTGTCGCCGAGCGCGAGGATCGTCGCGGCCATCCCGTGGCCGGCGAGCAGCGCGCGGGCGCGGGCCGCCTCGTCGGCGCTCTCGGGCCGCAGGCCGTGATCGACGATCAGCGCGGTGGCGGCGCCGCCGCGCGCGCGGGCCCAGGCGTGGCAGAGCAGGGCGGCGGCGAGGCTGTCGGCGCCGCCGGAGACGGCGACGGCGAGCGCCGGCGCGGCCTCGAACGGGCCGAGCGCGTCGAGCGCGGCGTCGAAATCACGCTGGGTGATGGCGCTGGCGATGGCGCTGGCCGGGGCCACCCGCACAGCCGGCCGCCCGGCCTAGCCGGTGCAGCCCAGCTTGCGGCGCTCGGCGGCCGCGGCGCGGCGGATGTGGCTGCTGGCCCTGGGGAAGCGGCGGCGCAGCTCGGCCAGGGTCGCGCAGGCTTCCTGGTTCTTGTTGAGCTTGGCCATGGTCATGCCGAGCTTGAGCAGGATGTCGGGCGCCTTGGGATGTTTCGGGAACTTCTGGAAGCCGTCGGCGAACTGGATCGCGGCTTCCCGGTAGTCGCCCTGCACGTAATAGGCCTCGCCCAGCCAGTAGTGGGCGTTGCCGGCCAGCCGGTGGCGCGGATGCAGCCGGATGAACTGCTTGAACGCCGCCGCCGCGGCCGTGTAGCGCGCCTTGCGCAGCAGGCCGATGGCGAAGCGGTACTGCTCGGCGGGCGGGCCCGCGGGCAGGGTCACCGGCGCCGCGGTGCGGTCGCTCGGCGGCGTCGTGTCGGTACGGTCGTTGCGGCTCGGGGGCGCGGTCCGGTCGGTCGGCGTCCTCGGCCCGGTATTGCGGCCCTGCTCCAGCGCGCGCAGCCGTTCGTCGACGCTGGCCTGGAACTTCTCGGCCTGTTTGACCTTGTAGGCCAGGTCCTCGATCTTGCCGGTCAGCTCGCGGATCGACCGCTCCATCTGGCTCAGCCGCACCTCGAACCGCGCCGCCGCGGTCGGCGGGATCTCGTCGGCGGCGAGCTGGATCCGCGCCCGGAACGCGGCCGCGTCCCGGCGCAGCCGGCCGAGGCGGTCGGCGGCGGCGCGCAACTGGGTGCGCAGCGCGGCCGGCGCCGTATCCGGTCCGGTTCCGGGGCTGACCGTCGCCGCGCTGTTGCCCGGCGGCGCGGCGGTCGCGACGCCCGTGCCGGCGAGCAGCAACATCGGCGCGGCGACGAGCGCGAACAGGGTGGAGCCGATCGGTTTCATCCTTCCGTCCTTACCAGAGATGCCCCGCCAGAGATGTCCATGCCAGAGGCGCCCCCAACGGCGATGCCTGCCGGGGCCGCCCCGCCGCATGATCCCTGCCAGGATCGGGCGGGGCGCGCCGGCACGCGGGTTAGCTGCCGGCCCCGCTCGGCTTGGCGACGCCGCGGCGGTTCTTGGCCCAGGCTTCCTCGTTGGAGCCGGCCACCGCCGGGCGCTCCTTGCCGTAGGAGACCGTGCGCACGCGCGACGCCCGGACCCCCAGCGCGACCAGGTAGTCGCGGATCGCGTTGGCGCGCCGGGCGCCGAGCGCCAGGTTGTACTCGCGGGTGCCGCGCTCGTCGCAATGGCCCTCGATCAGGACGCGCGCGCCGTCGTGGGCCTTGAGCCAGGACGCCCAGGCCTCGATCGTCCCGCGTGCGCTGGCGCCCAGGTCCGACTGGTCGTAGGCGAAGAACACGCGGTCGCTGTAGCCGTTGCGCGCCTTGTTGGTGAAGTCGGTCCACGACACCTTCGGGCTCGGCCGGCTCGTGGTCTGCGTGTTGTTCGCCGGCTCCTTCTTGTCGTAGCTGCACCCTACCGAAAAGACCGCGATGGCGATCAACGCGACGATTGCCTTTGTTTTCATCTTTGTTCCCCATTTCCTTGTTTGACGGCCGGGACACCGCGCGCGGCGCCCCGCCCCAGAGTCGGGTCCGGGCTGAGGGCGCCCGGGCCACGATGTTGGTTGTGCGCACCGCGGCCGCAGGCCCCGGCGCTATGGCGGGTTGGCCTCATCGGGCCAGCGACGGCGACCAGGCCGGGTCCGAAGCGGCCGTCGGCGTCGGCACCAGGCGCTCGTTGCGGCCGGTCAGGTCGATCGAGTAGAGCTGCGCCTCGCCGCCCCGCGATTGCTTGAAATACATCAGCACGCGGCCGTTGGGCGCCCAGGTCGGGCCCTCGACCAGGAAGCCGCTGGTCAGGATCCGCTCGCCGTCGCCGTTGGGCTTCATCACGCCGATGTAGAACCGGCCGCCCTGCAGCTTGGTGAAGGCGATCAGATCGCCGCGCGGCGACCACACCGGCGTGGCGTAGCGCCCCGGCCGGTTGCTGATCCGGGTGACGCCGCTGCCGTCGGAATTCATCACGTAGATCTTCTGCTGGCCGCTGCGGTCGGAATTGAAGGTGATCTTCGTGCCGTCCGGCGAGAAGGAGGGCGAGGTGTCGATCGCCGGGTTGTTGGTCAGCCGGCGCACCGCGCGGGTGCGCAGGTCCATCGTGTAGATCTCGGAATTGCCTCCGGTCTCCAGGCTCATGATGATCCGGTTGCCGTCGGGCGAGAAGCGGGGGGCGAAGGTCATGCCGGGGAAGTCCCCGACGATCTCCCGCCGGCCGGTGTCGATGTGCATGATGTACACCCGCGGCCGGCCGTTGACGTATTCGAGGAAGGTGATCTCCTGCGCCGACGGCGAGAAGCGCGGGGTCAGCACCAGGTTCTTGCCGTCGGTCAGGAAGCGGTTGTTGGCGCTGTCCTGGTCCATGATCGCCAGCCGCTTGACCCGCTTGGTCACCGGGCCGGTCTCGGAGACGTAGACCACCCGCGTGTCGAAATAGCCTTTCTCGCCGGTGATCCGCTCGTAGATCGCGTCGGACAGCTTGTGGGCGAGCCGGCGCCAGTTGCTGGTGCGGGTCTCGAGCGCGCGGCCGAGCAGCTGCTTGCCGGCGATCACGTCCCACAGCCGCGCCTCGACGCGGACGTCGCCGTTGGTGCGCAGGAACACCCGGCCGGTGACCAGCGCCTGCGCCCCGATCGCCTTCCAGCCGGCGAAGCGCGGCGCGGTGACCTCGGAGCCGTCGCGCTGGATGAAGGTCGACGGGTCGAGCGTCTTGAACAGGCCGGAACGGGCGAGGTCGTTGGTGACGACCTCGTTGATCTTGCGCCCCATGTCGTTCTCGGGCTCGTTGCTGCCGCGGGGCGTGACGAGCGCGATCGGCAGGGGCGCGACGTTGGGCTTGTCGATGCGGATCACCGGCTCGGCGCCGGCCGGCGCGGCGAGCGCGGCGGCGAAGACGAGCAGGACGAAGGCGGTCAGCGTTCGGGACACGGTTCTCCCCTTTGGTCTCTCGGTTGCCATCCCTGCGGGCGGGACGTCACTCCATGGTCTTTCGTCACCCGGACCTCAACTCGGCCGGATCGAATTCGATCGTCAGTTGCTTCCATTGCCGGTAGTGGGCGGCCGGCAGCCGCAGCGGGCTGCAGCGCGGGTCGCGCACCGCGCGCAGGGCGGCCTCGGCCGCGGCGCGGAAGTAGGTGTCGGTCGCCATCCGGGCGCGGTCGCGGACGCGGGCGCGGATCAGCCCGCCGTCCGGGCGCAGCTCGATGCGCAGGACGACCAGCAGCCGGTCGGGGTTGTCGGCGCCGGCGGGGAAGTTCCAGCACGGCCGGATCTGGCGGATCACCGCCGCGCCGATCTCGCTCGCGGTCAGCGGCACCTTCCTGGGCGCGTCCTCGCGGCCGATCGGCCGCGCGCGGCGGGTCTGGTCGACGTTGGCTTCCTGGCGGGTCTCCCGCTTGAACCGGTTGACGGTCTTGAACACCGAATCCATCGACCGGGCCTCGCCGCGCTTGCGGCTCGCGTGCTTCTTCGTCTTGTGCTCGGGCTCGGTGTCGCGGGCGACCTGGCGCGGCGGCCGCGGCCGGAACTGCGGCCGGGCGGCGATACGTTGCTTCTTCTCCGGCTTCGCCTTCTCGGCGGTCTTCTTGTCGTCCTTGGCCTTGGGCGGGTTCGCCTCGGCGACCTGCTTCTTCTCGGGCTTCTTCGCGGGTTTCTTCTCGGCCTGCTTCGGCGCCGGCGCGACCTCGGCCTTTTTCGGCGCGGCCTTCGGCTTGGCCTCGGGCTTGGGCTTCGGCGCGGGCTTGACCTCGGCCTTCTGGACCGGCTTGGGCGCCGGCGCCTTCTTCGGCTTGGCCTCGACCTTCTTCACCGGAGTCGGCTCGGGTTTCTTCTCCGGCGGCTTGGCCTTGGGCGGGGTTTCGACCTTGGCCGTCTTGGTCGCCTTGCCCTTGTCGCCGGCCTTGGGGTCGCGCGCGATCGGGTCCTTGGTGGTCGACTTGTTGGCGTCGGGGTCGGGCGGGCGCTTGTGCTTCGGCTCCGGCTTGGCGCCCTTGGGCGTGCTGGTCTCGGGGCTCAGGCGGACGACCTCGACCGGGATCGGCGTCGAGACCGGCTCGGGCGTGCTTTCCAGGAAGGGCAGGCCGACGATCAGCGCCACCAGCACCAGCACGTGGAAAGCCACCGAAATGATCAAGCCGCCGCGCATCGTCCGCTTGGCATCCTATTGCTTCTTCGGTCCCGGCTTGTCCGCCGCCGGCCCTTTGGTGGTGTCTTGCTCGGCGATCAGCGCGACCTTGGTGAAGCCCGCGGCGCTGATCTGGCCCATAACCGCCAATACCTGTCCATACGGGACGGCCTTGTCGCCCCGGACATAAACCGTCGTGCCCGGCCGACTGGCGGTAATCGCTTTCAGCCGCGCGATCAAGGTCTTACCGTCCATCTCCGTATCCTGGAGATAGACCTGTCCCCCGCCTTGATCGAGACGATCAAGGGCTTGTCGGGCTTGCCGATCGTCGCGCCCTTGGTCTTGGCGAGGTTCACCGGCACCGCGACGGTCAATAGCGGCGCCGTAATCATGAAGATTACAAGCAGAACCAGCATCACGTCCACGAAGGGCGTAACGTTGATCTCGGACATCGGCCGGTACGTCCGGCGCCCGCGTCCGTTCCCGCCGCTGCTGACGCTCATCGCCATCAGTCGGTCCCACTCTCCAGTTCGCGCGAGACGATCGCGCTGAATTCGCCCTGAAAGCCCTCGAGCCGATGGGCATAGCGGTCGAAGTCCGTCGACAGCTTATTATACGCAAGAACCGCAGGAATTGCGGCCACCAGGCCCAGCGCGGTCGCGAACAGCGCTTCGGAGATGCCCGGCGCGACGGTCACCAGGCTGGCGTTCTTGGCCAGCGCGATGTGGTGGAAGCTGTTCATGATGCCCCAGACCGTGCCGAACAGGCCGATGAAGGGCGCGGTCGAGCCGACCGAGGCGAGCGAGCCGAGGTAGCGCTCGATCCGCCCCATCTCGCGGTTGAGCGTGACCTGCATGACCCGATCGATGCGCTCGCCCAGGCCTGGCATCAGCTTGGGCGGCCCGCCCGCGGTGCCGGTCGACCGCCGCCATTCGCGCATCGCCGCGGCGAACACCGCCGCCATCGGGCTGGTCGGCTTGGTGCCGACCTTCTCGTAGAGGTCGTCGACCGAGCCGCCCGACCAGAACTCCTGCTCGAACTTGTTCGACCGCGTGTTGACCCGGCGCAGCAGCATCCATTTCTCGAAGATCACGCCCCACGACCAGATCGAGGCGAACACCAGGATCGAGACCACCATCTTCACGATGATGTCGGCGCGCTCGAAGATCGCCAGGATCGAGAAGTCGCCGGGCTGCAGGTCGGTGCCGATCTTGGTCACCGCCACCTTGGCCGGCGCGGTCGGATCCGTCGCCTGCGCAAGCTGGATCGCGTCGGACAACAAGGGCACGTGCCCCGTCAGCCAACCGTTCGCTGCGACGCTCCAGTCTGTCAGCATTGTCGGATCCATCGGGCCTCCACTATGGATGGAAAGCGGTTTTTTTGTGACCGAATCGGTGGCGAATCAAGCGTCCGCCTCGCCCAGCGCGTGGGGCTCCAGCGCCTCGCGAATCGCCTGGGGCATCCGGGCCGGCCGGCCGTCGCGCTTCATCACCGCCAGACGGAAGCGCAGATCGCACAAAAGCGTCTCGTCGCGCAGGATGCGCTGGCGCAGCCGCATGCTGGCGCCGCCGACGTCGATCAGGGTGGTGCGCACCTCGAGCGCGTCGTCGAGCCGGGCCGGCGCCAGGTAGTCGGCGGTGCAGCTCCGCACCGTGAAGCCGATGCCCTCGCGGGCGAGCAGGTCGACCTGGTGGTGGCCCAACAGACGCAGCATCTCGGTGCGCGCCCGTTCGGCGAACTTGAGGTAGTTGACGTAGTAGACGATGCCGCCGGCGTCGGTGTCCTCGTAGTAGACGCGCAGCGGGAAGACGTGCTCGTGGCGCGCGTCCTCGGTCCAGCCGCTGGTCGGCGCGACGCCCGCGCGCCCGCCCGCGCTGGCGCCCCCGTTGGCGCTCCCGTTCGTGCCCCCGTTGGCGCTCGGGTCAGCGGTCGGCATCGCCGGCATCCTGGTCGGGCCCGATCGCGGTCGAGCAGGTCGAACTGGTCCGGGCGGGCCGGCTCGGGCAGGCCCAGATAGGCGTAGCCGGCGCGCGCCAGCATCCGGCCGCGCGGGGTGCGCTGGATCAGGCCCTCCTGGATCAGGAACGGCTCGATGACGTCCTCGATCATGTCGCGGTGCTCGGACAGCACGGCGGCGATGGTGTCGACGCCGACCGGCCCGCCGCCGTATTTCTCGGCGATCGCGCCGAGGTAGCGGCGGTCCATCTCGTCGAGGCCGCGGTGGTCGACCGCGAGCCGGGACAGGGCCGCCGAGGCGTCCTCGGCCTCGACCACGGCGTGGCCGGCGACGGCGGCGAAGTCGCGCACCCGGCGCAGCAGGCGCGAGGCGACCCGCGGCGTGCCGCGCGAGCGCCGGGCGACCTCGCGGGCGGCCTCGGCGGTGATCTCGAAGGCGAGCAGGCGGGCGGCGCGGGCGACGATCGATTGCAGGTCGTCGACATTGTAGAAGTCGAGCCGGAGCGGGATGCCGAACCGTTCGCGCAGCGGCGTGGTCAAGAGCCCCGAGCGGGTGGTGGCGCCGACCAGGGTGAAGCGGGGCAGGTCGATCTTGACCGAGCGCGCCGCCGGGCCCTCGCCGATCACCAGGTCGAGCTGGAAGTCCTCCATCGCCGGGTAGAGGATCTCCTCGACCGCCGGGTTGAGCCGGTGGATCTCGTCGATGAACAGGACGTCGCCGGCCTGCAGGTTGGTCAGGATCGCGGCGAGGTCGCCGGCCCGCGCGATCACCGGGCCGGAGGTGGCGCGGAAGCCGACGGCGAGCTCGCGGGCGACGATCTGGGCCAGCGTGGTCTTGCCCAGTCCGGGCGGGCCGTGCAGCAGCACGTGGTCGAGCGCCTCGGCGCGCGCCCGCGCGGCCTCGATGAAGATGCTCAGATTCTCCTTGAGCCCCGGCTGGCCGACGAAGTCGGCGAGCGAGCGCGGGCGCAGCGGCGCGTCGTCGGCGTCGCCGGCGGTCGTCTCGGGCGCGACGTAGCGCGCCTCGCGATCCAGGTCGGCGGGGTCGGGGGCGGCGGGGGGCGGGCTCATGCGCCGAGCTCCTTGAGGCCCTCGCGGATCAGCGCCTCGACGCCGGCGTCGTCGCCCAGCGCCTGGGCGGCGCGGCCGACCGCGCCGAACGCCTCGCTGCGGCCATAGCCGAGGTTGACCAGGGCGGAGATGGCGTCGGACCGGTCGGCGCCCCTGGCCCCGGCCGCGCCGGCGACGGCCGGCGCCGGCGCGGCGAGCTGGTCGCCGAGCGGGGTCTTGTCGCGCAGCTCGTTGAGGATGCGGGCCGCGAGCTTGGGGCCGACCCCGTCCGCGCGGGTCAGCGCGGTCTTGTCCTGGGCGGCGAGCGCGGTGGTCAGCGCGTCGGGGTCGAGCACCGACAGGATCGCCAGCGCCACCCGTGCGCCGACGCCCTGGACTGTGGTCAGGAGCCGGAACCAGTCGCGCTCGGCGGCGTCGACGAAGCCGAACAGGTGGATATGGTCCTCGCGGACGTGGGTCTCGATCGCCAGCTTGATCGGCTCGCCCGCGGCGGCAGCGCGGCCAGCGTCCTGCGCCGAGGCGAAGACCTGGTAGCCGACGCCGCCGACGTCGATCACCGCGCCCTCGGCGGTCACCGAGTCGACCCGGCCGTTGAGCGCGGCGATCACGGCAGCGCCTCGGCCGGACCCGACATCCCGCCGGGCCTCCCACAGCGCGTTGGTCGCGGCGTGGTGGGCGTGGCAGATGGCGACGGCCAAGGCATCGGCCGCGTCGTCGCCGGCCGGCTGGCAGCCGGGCATCAGCATCCGGACCATGGCGCCGATCTGGGCCTTGTCGGCGTGGCCGGCGCCGACCACCGACTTCTTGATCGCGTTGGCGGCGTATTCGTGGACCGGCAGCGCGGCCCGGGCCGGGGCGAGCATGACCACGCCGCGCGCCTGGCCGAGCTTGAGCGTGCTGGCGCCGTTCTTGGAGACGAAGATGGCCTCGACCGCGGCGGTCTCGGGCGCGTGGTCGGCGAGCACGGCGGCGACGCCGTCGAACAGGTGGGCCAGCCGTTCGGCTCATCTCGGCGTCGGCGGGCGGGGCGATGACGCCGTTGGCGACGTGGCGCAGGCGGTTGTCGCGGGCGTCGATGACGCCCCAGCCGGTGCGGCGCAGGCCGGGGTCGAGGCCGAGGATCCTCACCGGGTCGCCTCCACCGGCGCGGTCAGCCGGTCAGGCGGGCGAGCAACTCGTCCGACATCTCGAAATTCACCGACACCTGCTGCACGTCGTCGTTGTCCTCCAGGGTCTCGACCAGCTTGATGAGGGTGGTCGCCGCCGCCTCGTCGACCTCGACGGTGGTCTGCGGCTTCCACACCAGGCCGGCGCGCTCCGGCGCGCCGAACGTCTCCTCCAGCGCGTCGCGGACGTCGTTGAAGTCCTCCGGCGCGCAGGTGATCTCGTGGCCGCTGTCGTCGCTCTCGACATTCTCGGCGCCGGCCTCGAGCGCGGCCTCGAACATCGCGTCGGCCGAGGCGGCGTCGGCCGGGTAGGTGATGCTGCCGACCCGGTCGAACATGAAGCTGACCGAGTTGGTCTCGCCGAGGTTGCCGCCGTGCTTGGAGAAGGCCGAGCGGACGTCGGAGGCGGTGCGGTTGCGGTTGTCGGTCAGCGTGTCGACGATCAGCGCGACCCCGCCGGGGCCGTAGCCCTCGTAGCGGATCTCCTCGTAGGACGCGCCGTCGTCTTCGCCCGAGCCGCGCTTGATCGCGCGCTCGATATTGTCCTTGGGCATGTTCTCGGCCCGCGCCGCGGCGATGGCGGCGCGCAGCCGGGCGTTCATCGCCGGGTCGGCGCCGTCGCGCGCGGCGACCATGACCTCGCGGGCCAGCTTGGCGAAGACCTTGGCGCGCTTCGCGTCCTGCGCGCCCTTGCGGTACATGATGTTCTTGAATTGGGAATGACCAGCCATTGCCCTCGTCCGGCACTCGTTGGGTTGCTGCGTTCGGGTTGCGCCGGCTAGATTTTCTTCCGTCAGGAACCGCTTCTACCACATATGGTATCGGCTCTGCCAGCGCACACGGTTATACAGCGGGACGCCCCCCAAAGAAAATCGGGCGGTTTGACCCGCCCGATTTCCGTCTCTTGCGGCGGTGGCCGCGATTACTTGGTCTTGTCGTCGATCGACGCCATGCGATCGTGGATCCGGAAGAAGATCATCAGCACTTCGCAGTAGATGCGCACGAAGATCGGGCCGAGGAAGAACACCAGGATTCCCTGGATGATCTGGCCCGCGGAGACGATCATGATGATACCGCCGATGAGGCAGAGGATGACGCCGATCCAGAACAGAATCTGGATGACCAGCGGCGTGATGAATTTCCTGAAGGCCAAGAAGTCGCCCATAATACCCCCTCTTGCTTTGAGCGTCGTCGATGCCGGGACACCGACACCGGTGCGCAGTGTGTTCCGCTCAGCGCCAATGTCAACACCTGGTCGCGGCGTGGGGGACGCCGGCAGAGGCCGGTCAGGCGGCGGAAACGCTTGGCAGCGCTGGCGCCAGCCGGGGGCCGACCCGGACCGGCTCGACCCGCGTCGCCAGGCCGGTGGTGTCGTCGATCTCGACGAATACCGCGCACACGGTCGCCTCGCCGGTCGCCGGCTCCAGCCGGTCGCCGGGCATCTTCTTGCGGAAACGGTCGATCGGGGCGGCCTTCTTCATGCCGATCACCGAATCGTAGTCGCCGCACATGCCGACGTCGGTGATGTAGCCGGTGCCGCCGGGCAGCACCTGGGCGTCGGCGGTGGGGACATGGGTGTGGGTGCCCGCGACCAGCGAGACGCGGCCGTCGCAGAAGTGGCCCATCGCCATCTTCTCGCTGGTCGCCTCGCCGTGGATGTCGACCAGGATGGCGTCGACGCTGCGGCCGAGCCGGTAGCTCGACAGCGCGGTCTCGATCGCCGCGAACGGATCGTCGAGCGGGTCCATGAACAGCCGCGCCATCACCTGGATCACCAGCACCTTGCGCCCGTCGGCCAGGCGGAACTCGGCCAGGCCCCGGCCCGGCGTGCCCTTGGGGTAGTTGAGCGGGCGGATCATGCGCGGGTCGCCGTCGATGTAGCCGATGATCTCGCGCTGGTCCCAGCTGTGGTTGCCGAGCAGGATGGCGTCGGCGCCGGCGCCGTAGATCTGCTGCGAGATCTCGGCGGTGATGCCGAAGCCGTGGGCGGCGTTCTCGCCGTTGACGGCGACGAAGTCGATCTTGAGCTCCCGGCGCAGGCGCGGCAGGTGGTCGAGCACGGCGTCGCGGCCCGACCGGCCGACGACGTCGCCGCAATAGAGGATGCGCATCACGAATTCCGGGCGGTTGGCGTGCCGCCCATGTAAAGGGCGCCGGTCTCGGTGACAACCCAGTCGAGCCGCATGTCGCGGGCGTCATGGGGCACGTCGTCGATCTCCTGCGCGGCGTAGGCGACGCCGACGGCAAGGACCGATCCCGCGGGACTTGCCTCCCGGAGCGCCGCCAGGGTGCGGTCGTAGTAGCCGCCGCCGTAGCCGAGCCGGTAGCCGGCCCGGTCGAAGGCGAGCAGGGGGACGAGCAGCTTGGTCGGGGTGACGAGCGGCGCGCTCGCGGCCGGCACCCGGGTGCCGAAGCCGCCGTCCGCCATCGGATCGCCCGGCGCCCAGCGCCGGAACACCAGCGGCGCGGCGCGCTCGGCCACCACCGGCAGGCAGCAGACGGCGCCGCCGGCGTGCAGCGCCTCGAGCAGCGGGCGCGTGTCGATCTCGTCGCGCATCGGCCAGAAGCCGGAGACGGTGTCGCCCTTGGCGGCGTCGAGCACGGCGAGCGCGTGGTCGCGCAGGTCCAGCGCCGCGTCCGGCCCGGCCCGCGCCGCCGCGTCGGCCCGCCAGGCCTGGGCCCGCCGCCGCAGGATGGCCTTCTCCTCGGCGAGGTCCATGCTCATCGGCGGGCGCCCCCGGCGTGTCTCCCCCAAGGGGAGAGGGGAACCGCGCGGTGCAATCCACGGGCAAAGGTGGCGGTCATCAGGCGTTCGTTCCTCGCGTCGACCATTCCTACCTCGTCACCCCCGCGCAGGCGGGGGTCCAGGGGCGCTTGCGAAGGCTGGGTTCCCGCCTGCGCGGGAACGACGGTTGCGTGTGTGCCGCCGAGCGCCGCAGCATCGGCCTTGCTCAGGCCGACTCCATCGCCTCGGCCATTCGCTCCAGCCGGGTCGCCAGGGTGGAGAGCGTGTCGGCCTCGGTGACCTCGCGCGGGGTCTTGGCCTCGAGCGCGCGCAGCTTGCCCTCGAGCTGTTCCAGCTCGCCGCGCACGTCGGCGACCTCGTCGGCGAGCAGCAGGCTCGCCATCACCACCAGCCGCTGGTCGCCGATCTGGCCCATGGCCAGGACCAGCTCCTCGACC
Source organism: uncultured Alphaproteobacteria bacterium (assembly GCA_963730305.1). GTDB lineage: Bacteria > Pseudomonadota > Alphaproteobacteria > Bin65 > Bin65 > CAMYMQ01. The sequence continues at coordinate 737,423 of CAVSRB010000003.1, read as the reverse complement.
CGCTTGTCGACGATCGAGGCGAGCCGGCGCAGGTGCTCCTCCTGCCCGTCGTCGCAGGCGATCTGGTAGGACCGCCGGTTGATCGTGACCGAGACGTCGCTCATCACTCGCCCTCCTCGCCGAAGCCGTCCTCGCCCTCGTCGAAACCGTGTTCGGGGTTGGCGGCGAGCACGGCGCGCAGCCGGCCGATCACCGCGTCGACCTGGTCGGCCATCGCCTCGCGTTCGGCGACCAGGGCCTGGTTGTGCTTCTGGGTGTCCTCCAGCGCCTTGACCAGGTCCTCGACGTCCGGCCCGGCACCGTCGCCGGCGCGCATCGCCTCGATCTGGGCCTCGGCCAGCCTGGTCTCCTGGCGCTCGCGATAGGCGCGCTGCGCGGTTTCGAGCCGGCCGACCGCCCGTTCCAACCGATCGCGCACGTCCTGAAGTGTGGCCATACTCGCTCCGAGGTTCACGAATGAACGGCCGGCCGGGGCCGAAGGCCGACGAAAAGGCTTGAGATTCTAGTACTTAGGAGTGATCTCTAGGGCGAAGGATAAAGCGGGGCTCGGGGGCCGTCAACATCAGCGAGAGCTGGACGGCTACACATCAGAGAATGGCCGGTGGCGATCCGCGCACCGGCCCGTTGCACGGGGTTCAGGCGGCTCGGCAGCCGCGCGTCCGGTCTCCACGCCGCGGCGTACGACGGTTGCGCACCCGCCGCGCCGCAGAGCCGCCGGCGCCGGATGGCGCCGGGCGGCTGCGATCGTGCTAGGCCCAGCCCAGCTGTTTCAGCGAATGGCCGTCGTTCCAGATCTTCGTCATGTGGCGGATCTTGTCGCCGTCGAACGCCATCGAATAGACGTAGTCGGCCGCCAGCGCCTTTCCGGTGGCCGGGGTCGGCCCGCCCTCGCCGGTATGGGTCCCGTGGAAGACGCCGAACGCCAGAACCGCGCCCCGCCCTTCGTCGGCGGCGAAGGCCTTGAGCTCGTATCGCCCGTCGGGAATCGGGGTCAACAGCCCCTTCATCCATTCGGTATAGCCTTCGAGCGTCGTCGTATCGGCCAGCGCGTCCGCCTGGCAGGAGAAGGTCGCGCCCTCGTGGCACCACGCCTTGCAGGCGTCCCATCCCTTGCCCGTCTCGCAGGCTTCGAAGAATTTCATGGCGGTTTCAGACATCGACATAGGCTGGTCTCCCTGTCCCGAGGCCCCGGTCGGGGCGTTGATCCAAATGCGATCCCCGCCGGGTTCGCCACTTGGTCCAGGGATATTAAAACGATCGTTTCAAAATATCCATTTTAAAATATACACTTCAAAAATAATCCGGGGCGCGGGCCCTCACGCGTGCAGGGTCTGCAGGATCGTGTCGTGAATCTGCGCAATGTCCTTCTTCTTGCTCCGGTGCCGTCCGTACAGCACCAGTCCGTGGACGCAGCACATGATGTAGCTTGCCAGGCCTGCCGGGTCCTTGTCGCTCGACAGGTCACCGGCCGCCTGTGCGTTGCGGAGCGCGGCTTCCAGCAGCCCTTTCATCGCGGCGCAGAAATCGTCGATCATCTCGGCGGCGTCCGCGCCGATCGCATCCTTCTGGGCCAGGTGGTTCATCATCAGGCAGCCCTTGTAGTCCGCCTTGGCCGCGCCGCTCACCACGCTGTCGAGGAAGGCCTCGACGCCCTTCAGGTTCGGCTGACCGATCAGGATTTCGAACCGGGGCGCCATGACGTGGCCGCGATAATGCTCCAGCGCCCGTTCGAACAGGCCGTTCTTGTCGCCGAACTCCTTGTACATGCTCGCGGTGTTCAGGCCGGTCGTCTGAACCATCTCGGCCATCGACGTGGCCTGATAGCCGTTCCGCCAGAACAGGCCCATCGCCCTGTCCAGCACCACCTCGCGATCGTACTTCCGGTTTCGTCCCATGGTTATTTAATAAAATGATCATTCTAATAATTCAACAGCTTCGAGGCGGACGCGATGGCGTCGTGACGTTCCGCTCGATCGACGGGCCCGATCTCAGACGGGCAGACGGGCAGAAGGGCAGGCGGTCAGCGCGTCGTGGAGCCCGTGCGCTCTCCGTCCGATAGTGCTGATTTCACCGTCGCGCCTGGCGGGCGATGCACCTGCCTGCCGTCCGCCCGCGAACGAGGTTCCCAATCGGTTGACGTACCCCCCGCCCGGCGGCATGTTCCGCTGGCGTCGGCCGCCCCGGCTGGCGCCGCCGCCCCGCACACGATCTCGCTCATGGACGCCCAAACCGTTACCCATCAGAAAATGGCCAACGCCATCCGCGCGCTGGCCATGGACGCGGTACAGGCCGCGAATTCCGGCCATCCGGGCATGCCCATGGGCATGGCCGACGTCGCCACGGTCCTGTTCACCCGCTTCCTCAAGTTCGACCCGGCCCAGCCCGCCTGGCCCGACCGCGACCGTTTCGTGCTGTCGGCCGGCCACGGCTCGATGCTGCTCTACGCGCTGCTGCACCTGACCGGCTACGCCGACATGACCATGGCCGAGATCGAGCGCTTCCGGCAGCTCGGCAGCCGCACGCCGGGCCATCCCGAATACGGCGAGGCGCCGGGCATCGAGACCACCACCGGCCCGCTCGGCCAGGGGCTCGGCAACGCGGTCGGCATGGCGCTGGCCGAGCGCCTGATGAACGCCCGGTTCGGCGACGGCCTGGTCGACCACTATACCTACGCGATCGCCGGCGACGGCTGCCTGATGGAGGGCATCTCCCACGAGGCGATCTCGCTGGCCGGGCATTTCAAGCTGTCCAAGCTGATCGTGCTGTTCGACGACAACTCGATCTCGATCGACGGGCCGACCAGCCTGACCGTCGACGACGACCAGGCCGCGCGCTTCGCCGCCCACGGCTGGGACGTCCAGCGGGTCGACGGCCACGATCCCGAGGCGGTCGCCGCCGCGATCGAGGCGGCCAAGGGCACCGACACGCCGTCGATGATCGCGTGCAAGACGGTGATCGGCTACGGCGCGCCGACCAAGGCGGGCTCGGCCTCGACCCACGGCGCGCCGCTCGGCGCCGAGGAGATCGCCGGCGCGCGCGAGCAGCTCGGCTGGCCCTATCCGCCGTTCGAGATCCCCGACGAGATCGCCGCGGCCTGGCGCGCGGCGGGCGCGCGCAGCGCCGGCGCCCACGCCGATTGGGACGCGCGGCTGGCGGCGGCGCCGGCGGAGGAGCAGGCGGAGTTCACCCGGCGGGTCGAGGGGCTGCTGCCCGACCACTGGCACGCCGCGATCCACGACTTCAAGCGCGCGGCCAGCGCGGACGCGCCCAAGCAGGCGACCCGGCAGTCGTCCGGCGCCGTGCTCGACGCGCTGGCGCCGGTGGTGCCGGAGCTGGTCGGCGGCTCGGCCGACCTGACCGGCTCGAACAACACCAAGGCCAAGACCCAGGCGGTGGTCACCCCCGACGACTTCGCCGGCGGCTACGTCCACTACGGCGTGCGCGAGCACGGCATGGCCGCGGCGATGAACGGCATGGCGCTGCACGGCGGCGTGATCCCCTATGGCGGCACCTTCCTGGTCTTCGCCGACTATTGCCGGCCCGCGATCCGGCTGTCGGCGCTGATGGGCCAGCGGGTGATCTACGTCTTCACCCACGATTCGATCGGCCTGGGCGAGGACGGCCCGACCCACCAGCCGGTCGAGCAGCTCGCGATGCTGCGGGCGATGCCCAATGTTTGTGTTCTTCGGCCGGCCGACGCGGTCGAGACCGCCGAGGGCTGGGCGATCGCGCTGGAGCGCCGGGACGGCCCGACCGTGCTGGCGCTGACCCGCCAGGGCCTGCCGACCGTGCGCACCGAGCATACCGACGAGAACCTGTGCGCCCGCGGCGCCTATGTGCTGGCCGAGGCGGCGGGCGAGCGGCAGGCGACCCTGATCGCAACCGGCTCCGAGGTCGAGCTGGCGCTGGCGGCCAAGGCGGCGCTGGAGGCGGACGGCATCGGCACGGCGGTGGTCTCGATGCCGTCGCTGGAGCTGTTCGCCGCGCAGCCCGAGGCCTACCGCACGCAAGTGCTGGGCGACGGCGTGCGGGTCGCGGTCGAGGCGGCGATCGGCTTCGGCTGGGAGCGCTGGGTCGGCGACAAGGGCGGTTTCGTCGGCATGACCTCGTTCGGCGCGTCGGCGCCCGCGGGCGAGCTGTTCAAGCATTTCGGCATCACCGCCGACGCGGTCGTTGCCGCGGTGCGCGAGCGACTCTAGTTCAGGGGCCCTCGGCGAAGGAAACAGCGCGATGATCGACCACGTCGGCATCAGTGTGGCGGACCTGGCGGCCAGCAAGGCCTTCTATGCGCAGGCGCTGGCGCCGCTCGGCTACACCCTGATCATGGAGGTCACCGCCGAACAGACCGGCGGCCACCCCGCGGCCGGCTTCGGCTCGGAGTCCCCCGACTTCTGGATCGGCCAGGACGGTGCGCCGTCCCAGCGAACCCATGTCGCGCTGCGGACCAAGACCCGCGCCGAGGTCGACGCCTTCCACGCCGCGGCGCTGGCCGCCGGCGGGCGCGACAACGGCGCACCGGGCTTGCGCCCGCACTATCACCCGAATTACTACGGCGCCTTCGTGCTCGATCCGGACGGGCACAATATCGAGGCGGTTTGCCATACGCCGGAGGCCTGACCGGCCGGAACCCTGCATCCGGGCTGGTGACGACGCAAGAGACGCAAGACAGAGACTGGAGGACAGCATGACCGTTCGGGTCGCGATCAACGGATTTGGCCGCATCGGCCGCCTGGTGCTGCGCGCCGCCCACGAGGCGGGGCGGACCGATCTGGAATTCGTCGCCATCAACGACCTGGGCTCGGCCGAGGACAACGCGCACCTGCTCAAGTACGACTCGGTCCACGGCACGCTGCCCGGCGCCGTCACCGCCAACGGCGACACGATCGACCTCGGCAACGGCCCGATCAAGGTGACCGCCGAGCGCGACCCCGCCAAGCTGCCCTGGGGCGAGCTGGGGGTCGACGTGGTGATGGAGTGCACCGGCCTGTTCACCAAGCGCGACGCCGCGGCGAAGCACCTGGAGGCGGGCGCCAAGAAGGTGCTGGTCTCGGCCCCGGCCGACGGCGCCGACCTGACCGTGGTCTACGGCGTCAACCACCAGGACCTGAACAACAACCATGGCGTCGTCTCCAACGCCTCGTGCACGACCAACTGCCTGGCCCCGGTGGCCAAGGTGCTCAACGACGCGATCGGCATCGAGCGCGGCTTCATGACCACGATCCACGCCTATACCGGCGACCAGCGCACGGTCGACACCCTGCACAAGGACAAGCGCCGGGCGCGCGCGGCGGCGGTGTCGATGATCCCGACCTCGACCGGCGCGGCCAAGGCGATCGGCCTCGTCCTGCCCGAGCTCAAGGGCAAGCTCGACGGCAACTCGATCCGGGTGCCGACGCCGAACGTCTCGCTGATCGACTTCAAGTTCGACGCCGGGAAGGCGACCTCGGTCGAAGAGGTCAACGCGGCGATGACGGCGGCCGCGGCGTCGGGCCCGCTCCAGGGCGTGCTCGCCGTCAACGACGCGCCGCTGGTCTCGATCGACTTCAACCACAACCCGGCCAGCTCGACCTTCGACCTGACCCAGACCCAGGTGATCGACGGCACCTTCGTGCGCGTGGTCAGCTGGTACGACAACGAGTGGGGCTTCTCCAACCGGATGAGCGACACCGCCATCGTGATGGGCGGGCTGGAGTAGGCCGGCGCCGGGCGCACCCCGGGCAAGGACGGCCACCGACGCCGGGACCGCAGGGCCGGGTGCGCCGCCGGCGAGGCGGCCGAGGCCGAAGCCCGTCTTCGAACGCTGCGTGCTCGGCGCCAGAGCGCAGTCCCGCCCGGCTCCTTCCTGCCGAGCATCCGACTTCCGATGACCGACCCCGGCCCCGGAGACCCGGCCGGCGCGCGTTCGCGCTAGAAGCTCGCCGCCACCACGAAGGCCACCGCGCCCGCCGCGAATTGCGCGGCGACCATGGCCGTCGTCATCAGCGCCAGCCGGCGGCCGGCGAGCGCGCTGGTGATGGCGACCTTGACCAGCTGGTTGACGACGGTCGCGACCAGGATCGCGGCGCCGGCAACGGTGATGCTCAGGCTGCCGTGCGCGCCGCTGGCCAGCCGGGTCATCGACACGGTCACCGCGTCGACGTCGACCAGGCCAGAGATCGCCGCGGTCGCCAGCACGCCCGCGTCGCCGAGCCAGGCGCGGGCGTAGTAGGCGACCAGGATCACCACCGCCATGACGACGGCGAACTGGAGCGCCGTGCCGATATTCTCGGGCGAGCGGATGTGCTGGAAGGCCTGCTCGGTCGAGATGCCGGAGCGGGCGGCCATGCGGCCATAGAGCCAGGCGACCAGCAGGCCGGCGAGCCCCGCGGCGACGAAGGGCGGGGCGAGGAACCGGGCGTAGGCCCCGAGCGCGCCGAACAGGACCAGCGCGATCGCCAGGGTGCGGAACGCCATCATGCCCGACGCCCCGGCGATCGCGGCGGCGAAATGGGGAGCGAGCTCGGGTGAGCTCCGGGTCATGCGCGCGCTACTCACGGTCACCGCGGTCGACGAGGCCAGCCCGCCGAGCAGCCCCATCGCCAGCGCGCCGCGCTGGGCGCCGGCCAGCCGGATCGCGATGTAGCCGGCCAGCGAGATGCCCGAGACCAGCACCACCATCCACCACAGCACGTAGGGGTTCCAGATCCCGCCCGGGCCGTAGCCCTTGTCGGGCAGCACCGGCAGCAGCACGACCGAGATCAGCAAGAGCTTGATCACGGCGTCGAGCTCGATCTGGCGGACCCGCTGCAGGAAGTCGTGCAGCGGCGTCTTGATGTCGAGGAAGGCGGCGGTGACCACCGCGCCGGCCGCGGCCACCACCATGTCGCCACGCACCGCGATCACCCCCAGGGCGAAGGCGACCAGCGCGGCGACGTCGGTGGTGATGCCCTTGTCGCCGCCCTCGCGCCGGTTCATCACGTAGACCGCGATCACCAACAGGCCGACCCCGGCGAAGATCACCGCCAGCACGATCTCGCCCAGCAGCTCGCCGAGCAGGCCGGCCAGCCCGCCCAGGAAGCCGATCAGGGTGAAGGTGCGGATGCCCGCCATGCGCGCGCCGGCCTGGGCCTCGCGCGCCTGCCAGCCGCGCTCGAAGCCGATCAGCAGCCCGACGCCGAGGGCGAGCAGGAGGCGTTCGTAGATTTCGGCATTCTCGAACATGCGGGCGTTCGCGGCGGCCAGGGTCTGTGGATCGTCACACGGCGGTCATACTAGCGCGGCGGCGGGGCCGAATCTCGATCGATCGCAACGGCGCGCGGCGGAAGGGCGGACGCGGGGCGGCCGACCGCGATCGCGCGCGGCCGGCCGCCGGCAGGTGTTGCCGGGAGGGGCGGCGGCTAGCCGCCGTTGCCCTGGAGGGCCTTGACGTCCGCCGTGGTCAGGGCCTTGCCGCCGATCCCCCATTCGCCGCTGCCCACCTCGTGGACGCGGACCCAGGTGACCCCGCGCATGGTCTCGCCCTCGATGGCGACCATGGTGTCGGTGACCTTCTCGATCATCTCCTTCTTCTGCTCGGGGGTGAAGACGCCTTCGATAAGCTGGATGTCGACGAGAGGCATGATGGTTCCTTTCTTTCTGTGTCCGTGCCCCGGGACCGCCCCAGTGCATGACGACAGGGATAGACCACCGCGAAAATCCAAGCTTGAAGCCGGCCTGAGGAATTGTTGAGGAATTCGTGGGAAATATTCCCGGCATGCGGCGACCGCGTGGCGCGATCCGTTGGCGTCGCTCGACTTCGGCTCGCAGGCCACTAAGATTAGCGGCCATACGGTTTCGGTGACGGGCAGCAGCCGACCATGATCTTCCAGTTCGGTGAATGGGCACTCGACACGGAGCTCTACGAGCTCCGGCGCGGCGGTCGGCCGTGCAAGGTCGAGCCGCAGGTCTTCGACCTGCTGCTGTTCCTGGTGCGCAACCGCGACCGCGTGGTCAGCCGCGACGAGATCATCGAGGCGATCTGGCAGGGCCGCATCATCACCGAGGCGACCCTGTCGACCTGCCTCAAGATGGCGCGCCAGGCGGTCGGCGACGACGGCCGCGCCCAGAGCCTGATCCGCACCGTCCACGGCCGCGGCTACCGCTTCGTCGGCGAGGTCACGGTCGCCGACGGCCGCGTCCAGCGCCGGCTGGCGGCGATCCTGGCCGCCGATGTGGTCGGCTATTCGAGGTTGATCGAGACCGACGAGGAGGGGACCCGCGCCCGGGTCCGGCATCTCTACGCCGATCTGATCGAGCCGAAGATCAAGGCCGAGAGCGGCCGGGTCGTCAAGACGACCGGCGACGGCCTGCTCGCCGAGTTTCCCAGCGCGGTCGACGCGGTGCGCTGCGCGCTCGCCGCCCAGGCGGCGATGGCGGCACAGAACGAGGGCGTGGCCGACGACCGGCGCATCGACTTCCGCTTCGGCATCAACGTCGGCGACATCATCGTCGAGGGCGACGACATCCACGGTGACGGGGTCAACGTCGCGGCGCGGCTGGAGGCGTTGTGCGAACCGGGTTCGGTGCTGATCTCGGGCAGCGTGTTCGACCAGGTCCAGGGCAAGCTCGACGCGTCCTTCGACGATCTCGGCGCGCAGAAGGTCAAGAACATCGACCGCCCGATCCGGGCCTACGCCGCGCGGATCGGGACGGCGGCTCCGGCGTCGGCGTCGGCGCCCGCCCAGACCGAGCGCAGGGCTCCGACGGCGCGGCCGGTCATCGCCGTGCTGCCGTTCGAGAACATGAGCCGGGCCGAGGAGGACGAATATTTCGCCGACGGCCTGACCGAGGACATCATCACCGCGCTGACCCACTTCCGCGAGCTGCTGGTGATCGCCCGCAACTCGACCTTCCAGTACAAGGGCCGCTCGGTCGACATCGCCCAGGTCGGCCGCGAGCTCAACGCCGGCTACGTGGTCGAGGGCAGCGTTCGCCGCGCCGCCAACCGGGTGCGCATCACCGCCCAGCTGATCCAGGCCGGCGACGGCACCCACCTGTGGGCCGACCGCTACGACCGCGACCTCGAGGACATCTTCGCGGTCCAGGACGAGGTCACCCAGACCATCGCCGCGGCGCTCGGCGTGCGCCTGCAGGACGCCGAGCGCGAGATCGCCCTGCGCAAGAGCCCGGCGGACCTGACCGCCTACGACTGCGTGCTGCGGGCGCGGCGCTACACCGTGACCCTGTCGCCCGGAGGAGCACGCGCGGGCGCGCGACCTGCTGGAGAAGGCGATCGCGCTCGATCCCAACTATGCCGACGCCTACGCCATGCTCGCCAACGTCTATCTCGCGGAACACCGCTTCGACGCCAATCCGCGCCCCGACCCGATCGGCCGGGCGACCGCGATGGCCGAGAAGGCGATCGAGCTCGACCCGCAGAATTCCTACGCCCGGTGCTGGCGGGCGATCATCCATTTCTTCAATCACGACAACGCCCGTTTCGACGCCGAGGCGCGGCGCGCGCTGGCGCTCAACCCCAACGATCCCGAGACGCTCGCGGAGATGGGCCACTACTATGCCTACATGGGGGACTACGAACGCGGCGCGGCGCTGACCCGGCGCGCGATCGAGCTCAACCCGCTCTATCCCGGCTGGTACCATTTCTCGTTCGTGCGCGAGCGGCTGGCCGCGCACGACTATCCCGGCGTGCTCGCCGAGGTCCGCAAGATCAACATGCCGCAGTTCTACTGGACCTGGCTGATCGAGGCCGCTGCCCGCGGCCACCTCGGCGACGCCGAGGGCGCGATGGCCGCGCTCGCCCAGGCGCGGGAGCAGGTGCCCGGCTTCGACCCCCGCGCCGAGCTGCGCAAGTGGAACGCCACGCCGGAGGCGTTCGAGCAGGTCATGGAGGGCCTGCGCAAGGCGGGGTACGAGGACTGAGCCGCGTCACGCGGCGGGCGATGCGGCGGTCGGCGCTCAGCCGTCCCGCACGATCCGGCCGTCGACCAGGTGGACCTGGCGGTCGCATTCCGCCGCCAGGTCGGGCTCGTGGGTGACCATGACGATGGTCCGGCCCTGGTCGTGGACCAGCCGCCGGAAGATCTCGAAGACGTTGCGGCTCGACTTCTGGTCGAGGCTGCCGGTCGGCTCGTCGGCGAGGATGAGCTGCGGGTCGTTGGCCAGCGCGCGGGCGACGGCGACGCGCTGGCGCTGGCCGCCGGAGAGCTGGTCGGGCCGCTTGCGGGCGTGCTCGGCCAGGTCCATGTCGGCGAGCAGTTGGCGGCCGCGGGCCTCCGCTTCGCGCGCGGACAGCCGGTCGAGCTTGCGCATCGGCACCGTGACGTTGTCGAGCACGCGGAACTCGGGCAAGAGGAAGTGGAACTGGAAGACGAAGCCGATCCGCTCCAGCCGGATCGCCGCCTGGGCCTCGGCGTCGAGCCGCGAGGCGTCCTCGCCGTCGATCAGCACCGCGCCCGCGGTCGGCGCGTCGAGCAGGCCGAGCAGGTACAACAGCGACGACTTGCCCGACCCCGACGGCCCGGTGATCGCGACCAGCTCGCCCGGGCGGATCGCCAGCGAGACGTTGTCGACCAGGGTCACCGGCACCGGCCCGGGCAGGATCCGGGTCATCGCCCGCGCCTCGATCACCGGCGGGACCGCCGGCCCGGACGCCCCGGCAGCGGGCGGGGTGGCCGTTTCGGATGTACCGGTCACGCCGCGCCCCGGATGATCGTCACCGGGTTGACCCCGGCCGCGCGCCGCGCCGGCAGGTAGGCGGCGAGCACCGCCGAGGCCATCGCCATCGCGCTGGCGATGACGTAGTGCCAGACGCTCCACTTCAGCACGAAGCCCTTGGTCTCGATCATCGCCTTGATGTCGAAGCGGACCGCGCCGAGCAGGTGGGTCAGCGCGAAGCCCAGCGCACAGCCGAGCAGGCTGCCGATCAGGCCGACCGCGAAGCCCTCGAGCAGGAAGATGCGGCGGATGTCGCGCGCCTCGAAGCCGATCGACTTGAGGATCGCGATGTCGCGCGTCTTCTCGAAGATCACCGTCGAGATGATGTTGAAGATGCCGAAGCAGGCGACGATCAGGATCGCGCCGGTGGTCGAGTACATCACCGCGTTCTGGATCACGAACACGCCGAATACCCCGGCGTTCGATTCCTCCCAGCTCTCCGCCTTGTAGTCGAAGCGGTTCTCGATCTGGCGGGCGATCGCGTGGGCCTGGTTGAGGTCGGTCGTCTTGATCCGGATCTGGTTCACCACGTTGATCCGCTGCTGCAGGATCTGCGACTTCTTGAGCAGCAGGTAAGCCTGGCTGTCGTCGATCTGGACGATGCCGGTCTGGATCAGGCCGACGATCTTCATGCGCAGGATCACGCCCTTGGGCGAGACCGCGGTGACGATCGAATGCATCTCGGCGCCCAGCTTCCGCGCCACCCCGGCGCCGACGATGATGCCGTTGTTGGTGGTCTTGAGCGCGTCGAGGGAGCCCTGCTTGATGTCCTTCTCGAGCTTGGTGACGCGCCGCTCGCGCTCCGGGTCGATGCCCACCGAGGAGACCGAGACCTCCTTGCCGCCGTAGCGCAGGAACAGTTGGCCCTGGAGCGTCGGCGAGGCGGCGGCGACGCCGGGCCAGTCGGAGACGACCTTGAGGATCTGGCCGGCGCGCTTGATGCCGCGGATCTCGTCGCGCGGCTTGAGCCCGCGCAGGTCGATCGCGGCGTCGGCGTAGGCGATCCGCGCGGGCTGGCGCGGCGGCGTGCGGAACTCGTCCTTGATGACGATGTAGGGCGTGTTGTCGACGATCTTGTTGACGAAGTCCTGCTGGAAGCCCTGCATCATCGCCGACATGGCGACGAAGAAGCCGACCCCCATCGCCACGCCGAGCACCGACACCAGGGTCTGGCGCGTGCGCGCGGCGAGGTGGGTGAGCGCGATGTCGAGGGCGAGCGCCACGGCTCAGCCGCCGTTGGCGGGCGGCTTGGCGCGCCGGGCGGCGACGCGGTCGCCGTCCTCGAGGCCGGCGGGCGGGTTGACGATCACCCGGTCGTCCGCCGCGACGCCCTTGCGGATCTCGATCCGCCGGGCGCCGACGATGCCGGTCTCGACCGCCCTTCGATAGGCCCGGCCGTCGCGCACCACCCAGACCTTGCCGCCGCTGACCGCGGTGAAGGGCAGCAGCAGCGCGTTGTCGTGCTTGCGCACGACGATGTTGACCTCGGTGGTCATGCCGATGTGCAGCGGCGTGCCCTTGGGCAGGGTGATCCGCACCCGGTAGATCTTGCTGACCGGGTCGCCCTTGGCGGTGATCGAGGTGACCTTGGCCTCGAACGCCTTGCCCGGGAAGGCGTCGGCGCGGACCAGCACGGTCTGGCCCTTCTTGACCTGGGGGATGTCCTCCTCGTCGACCTCGGCCTCGATCCGCATCGGCTCGCGCACGCCGACCCAGGCGAGCGCGTCGCCGGCCCGGATCACCTCGCCGACGTTGCCGTCGAGGCGCAGGATCTCGCCCGACAGCGGCGCGCGGATGGTGTAGTCGAGCAGCCGCTGCCGCGCCGCGGCCACCGCGGCGATCGCCTCGGCATGCTTGGAGACGATCTCCTGGTACTGGCGGCGCGAGGCGATGTTGTTGAGCGCCAGCTTGGCGTAGCGCTCCTGTTCCTGGGCCAGGAACTTGCGCCGCGCCTCGGCCTCGGCGAGCCGCGCCCTGGCCTCGCGGTCGTCGAGCCGGAACAGCACGTCGCCAAGCTTGACGTGGTCGCCCTCCTTTTGGCGGATCTCGGCGATCCGGCCGACCACGGTCGACGACACCTTGGCCCAATAGACCGGCTCGACCGCGCCGGTGGCGTAGACCGCCTCGATCGCCGGCCCGCGGGTCGGGCGGGCGACCTGGACCACCGGCGCGCGGCCGAACAGGAACCAGGCCGCCGCGCCGGCGGCGAGGACGACGAGCACGATGGCGATCAGAAGCCGGTTGCGGCGGCGTGCCGTCATCGATTTGATACCTCGGGCCGTGGGTTGCCGACGGAACGGCAGGATAGGCGGACGCCGGGCCAGCGGCCAGCGACCCGGTGCCGCGGTCGGCCTTTCCGCGCGGCGCCGGCGATGCCGTCACAACTTCCTACGGGCCGAATGTCAGCCGCAATCACCCTCGACGCGATCGTCCACGACCTCGGCCAGGCCGGCGCCGCGCTGCGGGCCGCGCGCGCAGCGGGGGTTCCGGCACGCCTGTTCAGCCCGCCCGGCGCGGCGCTCACCCTCGGCCCCGGCTACTGGCGGGCGCTGGTCGAGGCGCTGGCCGACGCGTTCCCCGATGTCGCGGTCGAGGCCGTGCTCGACTGCGCCGACGACGCCGGCGCGGTGCTGGCGGCGCTGGGCGAGGGCATCGCCGCGGTCCGCTTCGCCGGTCCGGCGGCGGCGCGGGCGCGGCTCGATGATATTGCACACAAGTCCGGGGCGCGGCTGGTCGACGCCCCGCTGCCGGCGCTCGACCTGGGCCGGACGGAGGACCCCGAGGCGGCGTGCCGCGCCGCGTTGCATTGCCCCGGGCGCTAGGCTATTCAGGCCGGAACCGGCCGGTCGTCCGGCATCACCGCAATTGAAGGGGGCGTTCATGCGGATCACGCGCCGAGTCAAACAGATCCTTGCCAACTATGAGAGCGATTGCCCGGGCACCAAGGCGAACCTCGCCCGCATCCTGATGACCGGCAAGCTCGCCGGCACCGGCCACGTGGTCATCCTGCCGGTCGACCAGGGCTTCGAGCACGGCCCGGCGCGCAGCTTCGCGCCCAACCCGCCGGCCTACGACCCGCACTACCACTTCCAGCTCGCCCTCGACGCCGGCCTGTCGGCCTACGCCGCGCCGCTGGGCATGATCGAGGCGGGCGCCGACACCTTCGCCGGGGCGATCCCGACCATCCTCAAGTGCAACAACGCCAACTCCCACGTCGACCGTGAAGGACCAGGCGGTCACCGCCTCGGTCGACGACGCGCTGCGGCTGGGCTGCTCGGCGATCGGCTTCACCATCTATCCCGGCTCCGACGAGCAGTTCGAGATGATCGAGGAGATCCGCGAGCTGGCCGAGGAGGCCAAGTCGGTCGGCCTCGCCGTGGTGATCTGGTCCTATCCGCGCGGCGGCAACCTGTCGAAGGCAGGGCGAGACGGCGGTCGACGTCACCGCCTACGCCGCGCAGATCGCGGCCCTGATCGGCGCCCACATCATCAAGGTCAAGCCGCCGACCGACTTACGTCGAGCAGGAAGAGGCCAAGAAGTACTACGAGGGCATCGACACCTCGACCCTGACGGCGCGCATCGCCCACGTCGTCCAGTCGGCCTTCAACGGCCGGCGGCTGGTGGTGTTCTCGGGCGGCGCGGCCAAGGACACCGAGGGGCTGCTGAACGAGATCCGCCAGATCCGCGACGGCGGCGGCACCGGCTCGATCATCGGCCGCAACTCGTTCCAGCGGTCGAAGGAAGACGCGCTCGACCTGCTCGACACGATCGTGAAGATCTACAAGGGGCAGGCGTAACGGACGCAATGCTTCCTTCCCGTCACCCCCGCGCAGGCGGGGGCGGCCAGCGACGACGGCCACGGTGGCGCCCCACGATCCCTGGAGTCCCGCCTTCGCGGGAATGACGGGGGAGGGTGGCCGTGGCTGACCAAGACGAGGACCGCTGCCGGCTCTACCTGATCACGCCGCCGGCCTTCGAGATCGCGCCGTTCGCCGCCCAGCTCGCCGAGGCCCTCGACGCCGGCGACGTCGCCTGTCTGCAGCTCCGGCTCAAGGACGTCAGCGACGAGGCCGTGCTCGCCGCCGCCGCGGCGCTGATGCCGCTGTGCCACGCCCACGACGTCGCCTTGATCGTCAACGACCGGCCCGACCTTGCCGCCCGGGCGGGCGCCGACGGGGTCCATGTCGGCCAGGAGGACGCGGCCTATGCCGAGGCGCGCCGGATCGTCGGCGCCGACGCCATCGTCGGGGTGACCTGCCACGACTTCGATCGACCTCGCCATCGAGGCGGCCGAGGCGGGGGCGGACTACGTCGCCTTCGGCGCCTTCTTCGACACCGGCACCAAGGACCCCAAGGCCCGCGCCGAGATCGACACGCTGGCGCGTTGGGCCGAGGTCTCGACCGTGCCCTGCGTCGCCATCGGCGGCATCACGGTCGACAACGCCCGGCCGCTGATCGAGGCCGGGGCGGACTTCCTCGCCGTGGTCGCGGGCGTTTGGTCGCACCCGGACGGGCCCGGCGCTGCGGTTGCGGCGTTCAATAGTTTGATAGAAACTGTCGGCCGATAGCGGAACGGGCGGTCCGAGCCTTGCCCGGCGCCGCGCCGGAACGCATAACTGGCGGCCGGATTTCACGCGAATGGACGCCGGCGACCTCCCGAAGGAGTATCCCAGGGGGCGCCCGGCCCGAACCTGACGGCGGTGCCCCGCAGAGTGCGCTCGGGGGCGTTCCCGGCGTCGCTTCCAGGGAGGAAGACCCATGAAAGGACCCTACCGCGCCGACCACGTCGGCAGCTTCCTGCGCCCCGAGTGGCTGCTCGAACAGCGCGAGCGCTGGAAGGCGGACGCGATCACGCTCGAGGAGCTGCGCGAGGACGAGAACAAGGCGATCGCCGAGGTCGTCAAGAAGCAGGAAGCGGTCGGCATCAAGGACATCACCGACGGCGAGTTCCGCCGCGAGAGCTTCCACATCGACTTCATCGACAAGATCGGCGGCGTGAAGCACAACTTCACGATCAAGGGCGCCTTCGCCCAGGGCGAGCAGACCAAGGCCGGCGGCGAGAAGCAGGCGCCGGTGACCATCGAGGTGGTCGACCGCATGACCCGGCCCGCGGGCGGCATCGAGGTCGAGAACTTCAAGTATCTGAAGTCGCTGACCGACGGCCACGAGGGCATCGAGCCCAAGATCACCATGCCGTCGCCGACCATGACCCACTTCCGCGGCGGCCGGAAGGCGATCAGCGAGAAGGCCTATCCGGAGATGGAGGACTTCTTCGCCGACCTCGCCAAGCTCTACCGCGACGAGATCGCCGACCTGGCAGCCGCGGGCTGCCGCTACATCCAGTTCGACGACACCAACCTGGCCTATCTGTGCGACGTCAACATGCGCGAGGCGGCCAAGGCGCGCGGCGAGGACCCGGAGGAGCTGCCCCGGACCTACGCCGACCTGATCAACCAGTCGATCAAGGACCGGCCGGCCGACATGGCGGCGTGCATCCACCTGTGCCGCGGCAACGCGCGCAGCCTGTGGTTCGCCGAGGGCGACTACGAGCCGGTCGCCGACAAGCTGTTCAACCTGACCGACGTCGACGGCTTCTTCCTGGAATACGACGACGAGCGCTCGGGCGGGTTCGAGCCGTTGCGCTTCGTGCCCAAGGGCAAGAAGAAGATCGTGCTCGGCATCGTCACCTCCAAGAGCGGCAAGCTCGAAGACGTCGACGAGCTCAAGGCGCGCATCGACGAGGCGTCGAAATTCGTCTCGCTCGACCAGCTCTGCCTGTCGCCGCAGTGCGGCTTCTCCTCCAACGCCATCGGCAACGTCCTCACCGAGGACGAGGAGTGGGCGAAGATGCGGATGATCGTCGACCTCGCCGAGGAGGTCTGGGGCTCCGCCTGAGGCGGTCCTCGCCCGGATCCCTGCCCCTAGATGGCTTCGGCCCGGCCCGGGATGGATCCCGGAGCCGGGCCGACGGCACGTTCGGCGCAGCGGGAGGGAGACGCTACGCGAACAGCGGCCCGATCAGCGCCAGCAGCACGGGGCCGAGAATGGCCAGGCCCGCGACCGTCGCGAGCAGGCGCAGCAGCGGCGGTCCCCAGCATTCGATCGCGGGTTCTCTGTATTCGTCTTTGGTCATCGTCATCATCATGTCGGGTCAGCGTCGTCGGTCGTTGATCCCCTCGGCGCTTCATTTGGTGTCGGGCCGCTACTATGCAAGCGGCCAGGTGTCACAGGTCGGCGAGCGCCCCGTGAGGCGCCTGCCGGTCGTTCAAGCCCGGAATTCGCTATGCGTCGGCTTCGGCTCAGATCCCGGCGGGAGCCAGCGCGAAGGCGAACACGATCACCGCGCAGGCCGCCAGGGCGAGGCCGTCGAGCAGCCAGGGGCTGAAGCCGCCGGGGGCAATGCTGTTTCTGCGTCTCATCGTCTGTCGTCCGGTCGTTGGGCGTCGATTTCCGCCACTCTGACCGGATCGCCCGATGATCGCAGTGACAGCCGTCACATGTCCGCGATTCGGCCCGTCCGGGGGCCGGCCATGCCGGAAAACCGGGTTGCCTCGCCGGGGAGGCTCGGACAAGTATGGCGCCACGAACCGGAAGCCACGCATCCGCAATGGGGGGAAGCCTTATGGAATCACGCGCCGCCGTCGCCCACGCCGCCGGTCAGCCGCTCACCATCGAGACCGTCAATCTCGACGGCCCCCGCGAGGGCGAGGTCCTGGTCGAGATCAAGGCCACCGGCATCTGCCACACCGACGCCTTCACCCTGTCGGGCGACGACCCGGAGGGGCTGTTCCCCGCCATCCTCGGCCACGAGGGCGCGGGCGTGGTGGTCGACACCGGCCCGGGCGTGACCAGCGTCGCCAAGGGCGACCACGTCATCCCGCTCTACATCCCGGAATGCCGCCAGTGCAAATCGTGCCTGTCGGGCAAGACCAACCTGTGCACCGCGATCCGCGACACCCAGGGCAAGGGCGTGATGCCGGACGGCACCTCGCGCTTCTCGATCGGCGGCGACAGGCTGTTCCACTACATGGGCACCTCGACCTTCTCCAACTACACGGTGATGCCCGAGATCGCGGTCGCCAAGGTCCGCGAGGACGCGCCGTTCGACAAGATCTGCTACATCGGCTGCGGCGTGACCACCGGCATCGGCGCGGTCATCAACACCGCCAAGGTCGAGCCGGGCGCCAACGTCGTCGTGTTCGGCCTGGGCGGCATCGGCCTGAACGTGATCCAGGGCGCGCGCATGGCCGGGGCCGACAAGATCGTCGGCGTCGACCTCAACCCGAAAAAGGTCGCGCTGGCCGAGAAGTTCGGCATGACCGATTTCGTCAACCCCGACGAGGTCGGGCGCGACAAGGTCGTCGAGGCGATCGTCGACCTGACCGACGGTGGCGCCGACTATTCGTTCGAGTGCATCGGCAACGTCCACACCATGCGCCAGGCGCTGGAATGCTGCCACCGCGGCTGGGGCCAGTCGATCATCATCGGCGTGGCCGGCGCCGGCCAGGAGATCTCGACCCGGCCGTTCCAGCTCGTCACCGGCCGGGTGTGGAAGGGCACCGCCTTCGGCGGCGCGCGGAGCCGCACCCAGGTGCCCAAGATCGTCGACTGGTACATGGACGGGAAGATCAACATCGACGACCTGATCACCCACACCATGCCGCTCGACCAGATCAACGAGGCCTTCGACCTGATGCACGAAGGCGAGAGCATCCGCAGCGTCGTGACGTTCTGATCGGATGGCCAGGTCCGGCAATCGCTTTCCCGCGTCGCCCCCGCGAAGGCGGGGGCCCAGAATGTCCGTGGTGAGTCCGGGTTCCCGCCGTCGCGGGAACGACGATATGTGAGGACCTGACATCGCTCGCGACAAACCGACCGGCCTCGAACCCCTCGCCCCCTATCTGGCGCTGACCGTCGGCGCCGCTTTCTGGGGCGGCACATGGCCGGTGGCGCGCAGCCTGATCGAGGCGGTGCCGCCGGTGACCCTGGCCTTCTCGCGCTGGGCGATCGCGCTGGTCGTGCTGCTGCCCTTCACCCTGGGCCCGCTGATCCGCCACCGCGCCGACCTCAGGCGCGAGTTCTGGCGCATCGCCTTCGTCTCGGCGTGCGGCGTCGCCGGCTTCAACGCCATGATCTTCAAGGGGCTGCACACGACCACGGCGATCAACGGCGCGCTGATCAACGCGGCGACGCCGATCTACATCGTGCTCCTGTCGCTGGTCGGCATCGGCGAGAAGAGCCGGTGGAAGCAGATCGCCGGGGTCGTGGTGTCGCTGCCCGGCCTGGTCCTGATCATCACCCGCGGCGCGCCCGAGCGCATCCTGACCATGCAGTTCGTCGACGGCGACCTGTGGGTGGCCGGGGCGATGTTCCTGTGGGCGCTCTACAACATCTACGTCCGCCAGTGGCCGAGCAAGCTGCCGCCGCTCGCCTTCATCTCGGCGACCGCGGTGATCGCCCTGGTCCTGCTCGCGCCCTTCGTGATCCTGGAGGCGGCCGAGGGGATGCAGACCCGGCTGACGGAAGGGGCGATCGGCGGGGCGATCTATCTCGGCGTGTTCGCGTCGGTCGGCTCCTACCTGGTCTGGAACTTCGGCGTGCGCCGGATCGGCGCCGGGCCGGCCAGCCTGTTCCAGTACCTGATCCCGGTCTTCGCCGCGATCTTCGCCGTGCTGCTGATCGACGAATTGGTCCAGGCATACCATGTCATCGGCGCCGCCCTGATCGTCGCCGGCATCTGGGTCGCCAACGCGCGCCGGTTGCCGTGGCGGCGGCGTGGCACCCGGGCGGCTTCGTGAGCCACGATCCATGCCGACCGTGCTACGAGAAGGGCCGTACAGATGCTATTTCTTCAGCAACGAAGGCGACGAGCCGCCCCATATCCATGTTGACCGGGACGGCAATTCGGCGAAATTCTGGCTCGACCCGGTCGAGCTGGCGCGCAACATCGGCTTCTCGGCGCGAGAACTCGGCCGTATCCAGCGAACCGTCGGCGAACGCCAGGCGCAGTTTCTAGAGGCATGGCATGACTACTTCGGTCAAACCTGACGAACGGGTCAAAGCGGCCGCGATCGACGACAATGAGCTCACCGTCACCCTGATGGATGGGCGTCGGATCTCGGTCCCCCTGGCGTGGTTCCCGCGGCTGTTCGCCGCGACCCCGGCCGAGCGCGCGAACTGGCAGGTGTGTGCCGGCGGCTACGGCCTGCACTGGCCGGACATCGACGAAGACATCGGGACCGCGGGTCTGCTTCGCGGTGTTTCAGCGGCCCCCGACCGTCACGCAGCGGAATAAGGAGCGAAAGTGACCCTCGAAGAAGTCAGCGCCAGCAAGTGTTTCGGCGGCACCCAGTACGTCTTTGCCCACCCGGCCGAGACCACCAACTGCACGATGCGCTTCTCCGCCTACGTCCCGCCGCAGGCCGCGGACGGCCCGTGCCCGGTGCTCTACTACCTGTCGGGGCTGACCTGCACCGAGGAGAATTTCACCGTCAAGGCGGCGGCCCAGCGCCACGCCGCCGAGCACGGCGTGATCGTGATCGCGCCCGACACCAGCCCGCGCGGCGAGGGCGTCGCCGACGACGAGGCCTGGGACCTGGGCACCGGCGCGGGCTTCTACGTCAACGCCACGCAGGCGCCGTGGGCGGCGCATTACCGCATGTACGACTATATCGTCGAGGAGCTGCCCAAGGTCGTCGCCGCGGGCCTGCCGGTCGATCCCGGCCGCCAGTCGCTGATGGGCCATTCGATGGGCGGCCACGGCACGCTGGTGATCGCCTTGCGCAACCCGGATACGTACCGGTCTGTCTCGGTGCTGGCGCCGATCTGCCACCCGACCGCCACCGACCTCGGCAAGCGCGCCTTCACCGCCTATCTCGGCCCGGACGAGGCGGCGTGGCGGGACTATGACGCGATGGAGCTGGTCCGTGCCGGCAAGCGCACCAGGCCGATCCTGATCGACCAGGGCGACGCCGACAATTTCTACAAGATGGGCGCGATGAAGGTGGAGGAGTTCCGCGACGCCTGCGCCGCGGGCGGGCAGGAGGTCACGCTGCGCATCCAGCCCGGCTACGACCACGCCTATTTCTTCGTCCAGACCTTCACGCCCGACCATATCGCCTGGCACGCCGCGGCGCTGAACGGCTGAGGCCGGGTCCGTCCTCATGCCAGGCGACCCGATCTTCCACATGTGCCGGCGCGACGAATGGCTGGCGGCCGAAGCCGCAGGGTCCTATGCGGGCTCGTCCCAGGACCGGGCCGACGGCTTCATTCACTTCTCGACCCGGGCGCAGATCGTCGAGAGCGCCGCCAGACACCGCGCGGGGCAGACGGGGCTCGTCCTGCTGAGCGTCGATCCGGAGGCGTTGGGGCCGGCGCTCAAGTGGGAAGCGTCGCGCGGCGGCGCGCTGTTCCCCCATCTCTATGGCGCGCTGCCGACAGCGGCCGTCGTGCGGGTCGACGATCTGCCGCTGGGCGACGACGGGCGGCACGTCTTTCCGGCCGATTTCGACGCGCGTTAGCGCTTGAGCCACGCGTCTCGAGGGTGGCCGCGGGAGGCCCGTTCCGGGTCGGAAACCGGCGCGCTGACCGAGCCATCGGCGGGCCGCGGCGCGCCATGCCGCCCGTTGCGCCGTATCCGTCCCGGTGATAGCTTCCGCCCGCTTCCAACGGGCAACCCAACCGAAATACCTCAAGCCTATGAAAATCAACGGTAATGCGATCCGTCCCGGGATGATCATCGAGCACCAGGGGCGGCTCTGGCGCGCGGTCAAGATCGCGCACACCCAGCCGGGCAAGGGCGGCGCCTATCTCCAGGCCGAGCTCAAGGACATCCGCGACGGCACCAAGCTCAACGAGCGCTTCCGCGCCTCCGAGGACGTCGAGCGGGTGCGGCTCGACGAGAAGGAATACCAGTACCTGTTCGCCGACGGCGACGACTTCACCTTCATGGACGTCGAGACCTACGACCAGATCACGCTCAACCGCGAGCTGATCGGCGATCCGGCCGACTTCCTGCAGGACGGCATGATGGTGACGGTCGAGATCCTACGAGGGCTCGCCGATCAGCGTCACCCTGCCGGATTCGGTCGTCATGGAGATCGTCGAGGCCGACGCGGTGGTCAAGGGCCAGACCGCGTCCTCGTCCTACAAGCCGGCCAAGCTGGAGAACGGCCGCCGGATCATGGTGCCGCCCCACATCGCGTCGGGCACCCGGGTGGTGGTCGGCACCGCCGACGGCGCCTACATGGAACGCGCCAAGGACTAGTCGTCCGCCGGGGCCGCCCGCCGGCGTTCCCGACCCATCGAGGCCGACGGCCGCCCCCGGGCGGCCCGGCCGACCGAACGCAACCGTATCCTGGAGTGAACCGCGCATGGCCGTGCAGCCGCCGATCATCAATGTCATGGAACAGGCGGCGCGCAAGGCGGCGCGCGGGCTGATCCGCGACTTCGGCGAGGTCGAGCAGCTCCAGGTCTCGCGCAAGGGCCCGTCGGACTTCGTCACCGCCGCCGACATGCGCGCCGAGCGCATTCTGCTCGAGGAGTTGCGCAAGGCCCGCCCGCGCTACGGCCTGCTGATGGAGGAGGGCGGCGCCAAGCCCGGCAAGGACGAGCACAACCGCTGGATCGTCGACCCGCTCGACGGCACCACCAACTTCGTCCACGGCATTCCGCACTTCGCCATCTCGATCGCCCAGGAACAGGACGGCGAGGTCATCGCCGGCGTCGTCTTCGAGCCGCTGCGCGACGAGATGTTCTGGGCGGCCAAGGGCGTCGGCGCCTATCTCAACCGCCGCCGGCTGCGGGTGTCCTCCCGCGAGCACGTGCAGGATGCGCTGATCGCCACCGGCATCCCGTTCCGCGGCAAAGAGAAGCACCCCGCCTTCCTCGGCACCCTGGCCAAGGTGATGCCCGAGGTCGCCGGCATCCGCCGCTTCGGCTCGGCGGCGCTCGACCTCGCCTGGGTCGCGGCCGGGCGCTACGACGGCTTCTGGGAGTTCGACCTGGAGCCCTGGGACATGGCGGCGGGCCTGCTGTTGGTGCGCGAGGCCGGCGGCCGGGTCACCGACATCGACGGCGGCGCCGCGATCTTCCAGACCAAGGGCGTGATCGCGACCAACGCGCGGCTGTACGACCCGCTGGCCAAGCTGGTGCGGTCGGGCATGGCGTGAGCGGTTTCGGCCGCAATACTTGGTGAACGCCGCCCTAACCCGGTTGTCGCGGACGCGCCCCTTCGATACAGTCGCGAAGTACCGCTGAATCAATACGCCGGCGTACGTCCGGCGATTCGGAGCCCGGGCACGTGGCGCTACCTTCCTATTACATCATACGGATGTGCGTTTTTCTGGGGGTCCTGCTGATCCCCGTCGTCGTCATCGGCGAGAACCTGCTCGCCTTCTTCCTGACCAATCCGGTGCTCAACGGCCTGATCGTCGGCGTGATGATCATCGGCATCGTCTATTCCTTCTGGCTGACGATCCGGCTGTGGCCCGAGATCACCTGGGTGCGCCACTTTCGCAAGGGCGAGGAGGTGCCGGAATACACGCCGCCGCTGATCGCGCCGATGGTCCAAATGTTCGGCGAGCGCCGCGGGCGCGGCCTGTGGCTGACGGCCGGGTCGATGACCACCCTGCTCGACGGCATCGGCGCGCGTCTCGACGAGAGCCGCGAGATCTCGCGCTACCTGATCGGCCTGCTGGTCTTCCTCGGCCTGCTCGGCACCTTCTGGGGGCTCCTGGAGACGATCCAGGGCGTCACCGCCGCGATCGGCAACCTGTCGGTCGGCGCCGGCGAGGAGTTCACCAGCGTCTTCGCCCGCTTCAAGGTCGACCTGCTCCACTCGCTGGGCGGCGCCGGCACCGCGTTCTCGACCTCGCTCTACGGCCTCGGCGGCTCGCTGATCGTGGGCTTCCTCGATCTCCAGGCGAGCCAGGCGCAGAGCCGCTTCTATCTCGACCTCGAGGACTGGCTTTCCCGCGAGACGCAACTCAGTTCACTTCCGGTCGACCTCGAAGACCTGCAGGAAGGCAACCCGGTCGAGTTCGTCGGCAAGGCGCTCGATTTCATCGCCCGCCAGCTCGCGACCATGCTGTCGACGATGCAGCGCAGCGACGGCGCGGCCGAGGAGACCAACCGCAACCTGGCCGAGGTCAGCCGCCAGCTCGGCGCACTGAGCGACGGATCGAGCCCGCAGCGGCTGGCCGAGGCGACCGAGCGGCTCGACGGACAGATCGGGCGCATGGCGGATGAGCTGGGCGCCGACCGCCAGGCGCGGGCCGCCGAGCTGGCCGCGCTGGTCGAGGCGCGCACGGGCCCGGCCGCGGCGCCGATCGACCTGACCCCGATCGCCGACCGGCTGAGCGAGAGCCTGGCCGCCGGCCTGGCCGCCGACCGGGCCGCGCTGGTCGAGGAATTGCGGGCCGCGACCAAGGGCCCGGAGCCGATCGACCTGACGCCGGTGCTGGAGCGGCTCAGCGCGACGATGGCGGCCGACCGCGAAGCGCTGGTCGGCGTGCTGCGCGCGGACCTGAAGGTGCTTGCCGACAGCGTCCGCGACGCCTCCGGCGACGAGAACGCCCAGCTGATGGCCCAGATCCAGGGCGAGCTCAACACGCTGGGCGACCGGATGGCGGGGCTGCAGACCAAATCGCGGACCGCCTTCGCCAACATGATCGACGAGAACAAGGAAGACCGGCGACAGTTGATCGATACGTTGCGTAACGAATTCAGGATCCTGGCCCGGACGCTGGCGACCCTGGCGAACACCCAGCGGTCGCAGCCGGGCGCGGGTCACGAGGAGAGCGTGGAGGGATAGAAATGGCCCTTCGCCACCGCGGCACGCGGCGCACCTTCGATATCTGGCCGGGCTTCGTCGACGCGCTGTCGGGCCTGTTCATCATCGTCCTGATCACGTCGATGATCTTCATGGCCGCCCAGTTCTTCCTCGCCGAGACGCTGAGCGGGCGCGAGCGCAAGATCGTCGACCTCAACGCCCGGCTCGCCTCGCTGCGGACCGAGCTGACGGCGATCATGAGGCAGCTCTCGGCGGAGAAGACCAAGGTCGACACCGCGCGCAAGACCATCGCCGAGCTCGCCGAGGAGCTGCGCACGGCGATCAACCTGCGCAACAAGCTGGCCGAGGAGAAGAACACGCTCCAGAGCGCGATCACGCTGATGAAGGGCGAGCTGGCCAAGCTGACCAAGCAGTACAGCGTGGCCTCGGCGCGGATCGGCACGCTCGAGTCCGACAAGAAGGGACTGACCGTCAAGCTGGAGACGCTCGAGGCCGACAAGCGCAAGCTGATCGAGAAGATCGCGTCGCTCGAGAGCGAGAACACCCGGCTGGCCAACCAGCTCGCGGCGGCGCTGCGCGAGAAGCAGACGTTGGCCCAGAGCAACACCACGCTCGAGAAGTCCAAGGGCGACCTCCAGAAACAGAACGCGGCGCTGACCGCGCAGACGGCCGACCTGGCCCGGCGCATCGCCAAGCTGGAGGAAGAGAACAAGACGCTGAGCACCCAGCTCGCCGCGGCGCTGGCGTCGCGCAAGGCGCTCGACACCAAGACCGCCACGCTGGAGAAGTCGCGCCGTGCGCTGGCCGCCCAGGCCGCCGACCTGGCCCGGAAGCTGGCCGCGCTCCAGGCCGAGAACGACCGCCTGTCCAAGAGCCTCGCCGACGCGCTCAAGCGCGGCGAGACCCGCGCCGCGGCGGTGACCAAGCTCGAGAAGCAGCGGGCGACGCTGTTGGACGAGAAGGCCGTCCTGGCCCGGCGCATCGCCAAGCTGGAGGCCGAGAACCGCGACCTGCGCACCAACCTCGCCGCCGCGCTCAAGGCGCGCGACAGCCTGGATACCAAGACCGCTTCGCTGTCCGACGAGCGCAAGAAGCTGGTCGCCCGCCTGGCCAAGCTGGAGCGCGAGCGCGAGGCGCTGATGGCGCGCCTCGCACTGCTCGAGGACACCGGCAAGAACACCAAGACCAAGCTCGGGACGGCCCAGCAGAAGCTCGCCGCCCAGCGCAGGCTGACCGACCAACAGGCGGCCGAGATCGCGCTGCTCAACCGTCAGATCGCCCAGCTCCGCAACCAGCTCCTGGCGATCCAGACGGCGCTGGAGACGTCGGAGCAGAAGGTCAAGAACCAGAAGATCAAGATCGACGACCTCGGCAAGCGGCTCAACGTCGCGTTGGCGCGCAAGGTCCGCGAGCTGGAGCGCTATCGTTCCGAGTTCTTCGGCCGGCTGCGCGCGACGCTCGGCAAGAACAAGAACATCAAGATCGTCGGCGACCGCTTCGTGTTCCAGTCGGAGGTGCTGTTCCCGACCGGCTCCGCCCGCCTCCAGGAGGCGGGCAAGAAGCAGCTGGCCAAGGTCGCGTCGACCCTGAAGCAGATCGCCGGGCACATCCCCAAGGACATCAACTGGGTCGTCCGCGTCGACGGCCACACCGACATCCGGCCGATCCGCGGCGACGGCAAGTTCAAGTCGAACTGGGAGCTGTCGACGGCGCGCGCGCTCGCCGTGGTCAACTATCTCATCGAAGAGGGCATCCCGCCCAAGCGGCTGATCGCCGCCGGCTTCGGCCAGTACCATCCGATCGATCCGCGCCAGACCGCCGAGGCCTACGCCAAGAACCGCCGGATCGAACTGAAGATCACGCAGCAGTAGCGAAACGGCGCGCCCCGGGTTGGCCCCGGGAGAGGGGCGCAGCGAAGCGGAGCCCCATGGCGGGGCGCGCGGCCGGGTACTGGCGAGTGGCTTTGCCTGACGGCGGGCTCCAACGTTTGCCGTCACTGGACCCCGGCTCAAGGCCGGGGTCCAGTACCGAAGGGCCGGGGCGCGTCGTTTCGGCGCTACTCCGCCGCCGCGTCCACCGCGTCGGTCTTGAACTGCAGCGCCGCCAGCCGGGCGTAGAGCCCGCCCTGGGCGACCAGCGCGGCGTGGGTGCCCTCGGCGACGACCCGGCCCTGGTCGAGCACGGCGATGCGGTCGGCCTTGAGCACGGTGGCCAGGCGGTGGGCGATGACCAGCGTGGTGCGGCCGACCATGACCTCGTCGAGCGCCTGTTGCACCGCGCGCTCGCTTTCCGCGTCGAGCGCGCTGGTCGCCTCGTCGAGCAGCAGCACGCAGGGGTCGCGCAGCACGGCGCGGGCGATCGCGACGCGCTGGCGCTGGCCGCCGGACAGGCGCACGCCCTTCTCGCCGACATGGGTGTCGAGCCCCTCGGGCAGCTCGTCGAGGAAGTCCATGTGCGCGGTGCGCGGCCGCGGCCTCGATCTCGGCGCGCGTGGCGCCGGGGCGGCCGAAGGCGATGTTGTCGGCGAGGCTGGCCGAGAAGATCACCGGCTCCTGGGCGACCATGCCGAGGCGCTGGCGCACGTCGCCCGGGTCGGCCTCGCGGATGTCGACGCCGTCGAGGCGGACCGCGCCGTGCTGCGGGTCGTAGAAGCGCATCAGCAGCTGGAACACGGTCGACTTGCCCGCGCCCGACGGGCCGACCAGCGCGACCGTCTCGCCCGGCGCCACCGTCAGGTCGAACGCGTGCAGCGCCGACCGGTCGGGCCGGGCCGGGTAGGCGAAGGAGACCGCCTCGAACGCCACCGCGCCTTCGGGCGCCGGCAGGGACACGGGGTCGGCGGGGGCGCGGATGGTCGGCGCGGCGGTCAGCAGCTCGTGCAGCCGCTCGCCGGCGCCGATCGCGCGCTGGAACTCGGCGGCGAACTCGCTCAGCGAACCGACCGTGCCGGCCGCGAGCACGGCGAAGAACAGGAACGCGGACAGGTCGCCCGCGGTGATCCGCCCGGCGAGCAGGTCGCTGCCGCCGATCCACAGCAGCACCCCGATCGCGAGGAAGACCAGGAAGATGACGCAGCCGCTCAACAGCGCGCGGGCGCGGACCCGCCGTGCGGCGGTGGCGAAGGCGCGCTCGGTGCGCTCGGCGAAGGTCGCGGTGGCGTCGTCCTGCCGGTTGAAGGCCTGCACGGTGCGCACCGCGTTGAGGGTCTCGTCGATCTGGGCGCCGAGGTCGCCGATGCGGTCCTGCGCCGCGCGCGACAGCCGGCGCACCTTGCGCCCGAACACGACCAGCGGCAGCACCACCAGCGGGATCACGACCAGCACCAAGAGGGTGAGCTTGAGGCTGGTCACCGCCATCATGACGACGCCGCCGGTCAACATCAGGATGTTGCGCAGCGCCATCGACGCCGAGCTGCCGATGATCGACTGGAGCAGGGTGGTGTCCGTGGTCAGGCGCGACAGCACCTCGCCGGTCGGCGTGATCTCGTAGAAGGCCGGGTCGAGCCGGATGACGTTGCGGAACACGGCCAGGCGCAGGTCGGCGGCGATCCGCTCGCCGATCCACGACACCAGGTAGGCGCGCCAGAATGTCGCAACCGCCAGCACGGCGACGATCACGGTCATCCCGATCAGGGCCTGGTCGAGCCGGTCGGTGCCGTTGTGCAGGCCGGTGTCGACCAGCCAGCGCAGGCCGAGGCCGAAGGCGAGCACGGTGCCCGCCGCCACCGTAAGCGCCACCGTGGCCCCGGCGATGGTCCAGCGATAGGGCGCCGCGAAGCCCAGCAGGAAGCGCAGTTGCCGCGGCTTGGGCCCGTCGCGCCGGCGCCGTCGCCGCCGGGGTGCCGCGCTGTCGTCAGTCTGGTCGATCTCGCCCTCCGGAATTCGGGTTGCAACGCTTGAACGCCGCGCCCGGCTTCTTTATATAGCCGCGCACGCGATGGGAGACGGTAGATGAAGAAAGATATCCATCCAGAGTATCACGAAGTCACGGTCGTGATGACCGACGGTTCCGAGTTCACGACGCGCACCACCTGGGGCAGCCCGGGCGACACGCTGCGTCTGGACATCGACCCGAAGTCCCATCCGGCGTGGACGGGCGTGCACCGCCTGGTCGACTCCGGCGGCCAGCTCGCCAAGTTCAACAAGCGCTTCGAGAAGTTCGGCATCAGCTGAGCGGTTGCCGGACCGGGCGCGCGCCTGCGCGCCCCGGGATGCGTGACACGGATCTCCCTCTCCCCATGGAGAGGGAGTTTTTCGTTTGTCCGCGCGTCGCCCCGCCCGCTCATCGCCTGCTCATCGCCCGCTCATCGCCGGGCCAGCGCCAGGGTCTCGACCGCGGCGGCGAAGCGGTCGACCTCGGCCTCGCTGTTGTAGTAGTGGACCGAGGCGCGGGCGACCGAGCCCAGCCCGCGCGCGGCCATGTCGAGCAGGGTGAAATTGGCCGGCGAGACCGCGATGTTCATCGCCTGCGCCGACATTGTTGCCTGGATGTCGGCCGGGTCGAGCCCGTCGATGGTGAAGCTGACGATGCCGCAGCGCCGCGTGCCGAGGTCCTGCAGGGTTACGTCCGGGATCGACGACAGCGCGGTGCGCAGCCGGTTCGCCAGCGCCGTGACCCGGGCCTCGATCGCGTCGAGCCCCCAGCCGAGCGCATAGTCGACGGCGACGCCCAGGCCGACCTTGCCCGCCCAGTTGCACTCCCAGGTCTCGAACCGGCGCGCGTCGTCGCGCACGCGGAACCGGTCGGGCCCGGTCCACTCGGCGGCGTGGAGGTCGAGGAAGGGCGGCTCGAGCTGGCCGATCAGCCCCTCGCGGACGTAGAGGAAGCCGACGCCGCGCGGGCCGCGCAGGTATTTGCGGCTGGTCGCGGTCAGCATGTCGCAGCCGATCGCAGCCACGTCGATGGGGATCTGCCCGACCGACTGGCAGGCATCGAGCAGGAAGGGGACGCCGGCGTCGCGGGCGACCGCGCCGATCGCCGCCGCCGGATTGACCAGGCCGCCGTTGGTTGGCACGTGGGACACCGCGATCAGCTTGACCCGGTCGTCGATCCGTTCGCGCAGCGCGTCGACCGACAGGGCGCCGTCGGCGTCGTTGGGCACCGGCTCGACGGTGCAGCCGGTGCGCCGGGCGACCTGCAGGTAGGCGATGTAGTTGCTGGCATACTCGCTCTCGCAGGTCAGGATGCGGTCGCCGGGGCCGAAGGTGAGCGAGTAGAACAGCATGTCCCAGGCGCGGGTGGCGTTCTCGACCACCGCGATCTCGCCGGGCGCGGCGCCGAGC
Organism: uncultured Alphaproteobacteria bacterium; assembly: GCA_963730305.1. Classification (GTDB taxonomy): domain Bacteria; phylum Pseudomonadota; class Alphaproteobacteria; order Bin65; family Bin65; genus CAMYMQ01. Next base: position 707,656 of record CAVSRB010000003.1, on the reverse strand, counting down.
AGGGCGGCGAGCGCGTCGTAGCAGTGCTCCAGCCGGTCCCAGCTCTCCCGCGCCGTCTCGTAGCCGCCGATCTCGCCCTCGCGGGCGACGTAGTCGCGGACGGCGTCGATCACCGGGCCGGGCATCAGCGCCGCGCCGGCGTTGTTGAAGTGGAGCACGCTGCGCGTACCGGGCGTCTCGGCGCGGGCGCGGTTCAGGTCGATCGGCGGCATGCAGTGGTTCCCTGGGATGGACGGCCGGCGCGGCCGGCGGGCCGGGCGCGTCGTAGCATCAAGGTGTGCACCGATGATCTGGGCAAGATCAAGGCACGCCCCCCGCAGCTATCGAGGGCGGGGACGCCTCGACCGGGGACGCCTCGCCCGGTGACTCCTCGACCGGGGACGGTCCGAGCGCCGGTTCTCTAATCGCGGACGATCGGGTGCCGGCGGATGTCCTTGGCCATCGTCTCGATCGTCCAGGTCACCAGCCGCTTGAGCACCTTGCCGAGCGCCTCGTTGTAGCCCTCGACGATGGTGTCGATCTTGGTGTCCTTGAGCTGGATGCGCCGGGCGATCCGGAACGAGGCGATGATCTCGCGCGTCCGCCAGCGCACCAGCTTGGCGCTGATGCGGACCAGCACTGATTTCGGCCGGCCCTTGTAGAGCTCCGCCTGGAACTCGCGCAGGTCGGTCTTGAGCAGGAAGTCGACCCGCAGGCCGGAGCCTTCGCGCGCGACGCCCTTGACCTTGTTGGCGTTGTCGAAGGATTCGATGATCAGGGTCTGGACCACGCTGGGCGCGACGTCGGTCCAGGCGGAATTGTCGACGTATTCGAGCGTCTCCGGCTTCAGCTTGATCGCGATGCGGGCCGAGGTCAGCCCCGCCGACGCGGCCGGCGTCTGCACCAGGAGCTGCGCGTTCACGGTGGGCAGGTGTTCGGGGAAGGTGTTCTTCGGCGACAGCTCGTAGAGGTTGGGCTCGCTATGCGACCCGGTCAGCACCGAGCAGGCGGCGAGGGCGGGCAGCAGCGCGAGCGCCAGACCGACCGCGGCGCCGGTGCGCCAACGACGATAGGTCGCGGCACCACTGCGCTGCCGGGGGGACCGGGCGCTCATCGGCCCGGCTGGTAGCCGCGGCGGCGGCCGAAGAAGAAGCCGGAGGGATCGTTCTCAATTCTGCGCACCAGTCGCTCCATCGAATTCACAAGTTTCCGGAAGTCGGTGATGAACCGCCCGAACTCGTACAGGCCGTTCGCCGTGAAGTTGCGGATCGGCCGCCGGTTCTCACGGATCATCGCCTCGATCTGCGCGCTCATGTCGCCAAAGGACTTCGCGCCTTTCTCGACGTTGCCGACGGCCGAGGTCAGGCGTTTGACCGCCGGGCGGATGTCGGCCATCGCCTCTTCGGTCAGCTTCAGGATGCGGTCGACCCGGTCCCGGTTCTTCTGGTTGAGCAGGCTGTTGGCGTTCTTGGTGAACGCTTGGACGTTGGCGGTGGCGACTTCGACATTCTTCAGGATCGACTTGACCTGCTTGCGGTTGTCGTCGTCCAGGAAGCTGCTGGCGCGTTCGACCATCTTGGTCGCCTGGGTCGCCAGTTTTTCGATCGAGGCGATCGCCTTGGGCAGCTCTTCGAACAGCTTCTGCAGGTTGGTCGGCTCGCCCTGGATCAGGTAGGGCTCGTCCAGCCGGCGGAGCTCGCGGGCCGACAACTGCTTCGGCTCCGGCGCGCCGGCCGGCTGGGTGTCGGGGTGCGGCCGCAGCAGCTGGACGAAGGGCGCGCCGGTCAGGCCCTGGGTTTCCAGGCGCGCGACCGTGTCGGTCCAGATCGGCGTATCGGCGCGGACGTTGATGAACACCTCGATGATGTCGGGGTCCTTGGGATAGATCCGGATGCGGGAGACCTTGCCGACGGGGATGCCGCGGTAGCGGACGTTCGAGCCCTTGTCGAGGCCGGTGACGTCGCCCTTGAAATGGACCCGCAGCGGCACCGCGTTGTCGGTGTCCTGCTGGCCGCCGAGCCACAGCAGGAAGACGACGCCGGCGGCGATCAGGCCGAGCAGGAAGGCGCCGACCAGGACGTAGCTGGCTCGGGTCTCCATCTCAGCCCGCCCGCCCGCTCGCGAGGACCGCCGCGCGGCCGCGCGGTCCGTGGAAATAGTCGCGGATCCACGGGTGGTTGTCTTTCATCAGGGTCTCGATCGTTCCCACCTTCGCCCTCTTGTCGACCAGGACCGCGATGCGGTCGGTGACCGTCAACAGCGAGTCGAGGTCGTGGGTCACCATGAAGACCGTCAATCCGAGACTCTGTTTCAGATCCAGGATGAGCTGATCGAATGCGGCCGCCCCGATCGGGTCAAGGCCTGCGGTCGGCTCGTCCAGGAACACGATCTCCGGATCGAGCGCCAACGCGCGCGCCAAGCCCGCGCGCTTCCGCATGCCCCCCGACAGTTCGGAAGGATATTTGCTGGCGGCGTCCAAGGGAAGGCCGACCATGTCGATCTTCATCCGGATCACCTCCTCTCGCAGGTGCGCGGGGACCGACAGGTGCTCCTTGATCGTGGTCTCGATGTTCTGTGCGACGGTCAGCGAGCTGAACAGGGCGCCGTCCTGGAACAGCACGCCCCAGCGGCGCAGGAAGTGCTTCAGCGCCTGGCCGGAGAGCTTGTCCAGTTCCTGGCCGAACACCTTGATCGTGCCCGACTTCTGCCGGTTCAGGCCGATGATCGTGCGCAGCAGGACCGACTTGCCGGTGCCCGAGCCGCCGACCACGCCCATCACCTCGCCGCGGATGACGTCGAGATCGACATGGTCGTGGACCGTCTGCTGGCCGAACCGGTTGACCAGGTCGCGGATCTGGATGACGACGTCCCCGGCGTCCTGCTGGGTGTCCTGCTGGGCATGCTGCCGGGTGTCCTGCCGGATGTCCGGAGAGGCCATCACGTCAGATCCCCAGATAGGACAGGGCGATGGCGAAGGCGGCGTCGATGCCGATCACCATGAAGATCAATTCGACCACCGACGTGGTCGTGCGGTGGCCGACGCTCTCGGCGCTGCCCGACACCTTGAAGCCCTCGTAGCAGCCGATCACCGCGATCACGAAGGCGAACACCGGCGCCTTGACCATGCCGATCCAGAAGGTGGTGGGGTCGATTGCCCCGGCGAGTTCGGCGGTGAAGGCGGACACCGAGATGCCGAGCACGGAGGCGCAGATCGCCGCGCCGCCGGCGAGCCCGACCAGGTCGGCGTAGATGGTGAGCAGGGGCAGGGCGATCATCAGCGCCAGGATGCGCGGCAGCACGAGCACGTCGACCGGGCTGAGCCCGATCGTCTGCATCGCGTCGACCTCCTGGTTGACCTTCATCGTGCCGATCTGCGCGGTGAACGCGCTGCCCGACCGGCCGGCCACCAGGATCGCCGCGAACAGCACACCCAGCTCGCGCAGCACCGCGACGCCGACCAGGTCGACCGTGTAGATCTCGGCGCCGAACTTGGTCAGCTGGACCGCGCCCATGAAGGCGATGACCACGCCGATCAGGAAGGAGAGCAGGCCGATGATCGGCAGCGCGTTGAGGCCGGTCAGCTCGATCTGGCGGATCGTCGCGCGGACCTGGATGGTCCACGGCCGGGCGAAGGCCCAGGCGATCGTGGTCACGGTCAGGCCGAGGAAGCTGACCAGCTCGACGATCTTGCCGGCCACGTCGAACACGGTCTTGCCGACGTGGTTGAGCTCGCCGACGATCGGATTGATGCGCTTTTCCGGCGCCTGGCCCGAATAGTGCTTCCGCCGCCAGGGCGGCGCGGTCGATCAGGTTCTGGAAATCGGGGTCGAGCCCCTCGATCGCGGGCTCGTAGCCGCGCTGCTTGGCGAGCTGGGTGGTCTTGAACAGCAGCCACGCGCCGGCGCTGTCGATCGAGGTGATGCCGCGGGCGTCGAGCTGGAGGGACGCGCCCGCGCCTTTGGCGGACGGCAGCGTGCGCTCGATCTCGCGCGACAGCACCGACAGCTCGTCGATCCGCCAGTCGCCCCCGACCTGCAGCGCGGCCGGCCCGGCCTCGTCACTTCGCTTGATCCAGCCCGCCGGGCCCGTCATGCACGCTCACTACCCGAAGAAACACCCCGGTGGACAGTCATAGCGGCTATTCGGGACGCCTGCCAATCATCGCATGTCATGCAACTGACCAATGAATTGTCCGTGCCCGGAGGGTTGTGCAACGCAGCATTGCGCGTCGAAAGGTCGCGATTATCCGGTTTTCTTTGGGTATCGGGGGCAAGCTTGGTCAATTGGACGATAATTTTTGTTTGATTCCTGGTGTGCTCGGTGTCATATTGTGCAGTGCGACATACGCCCATGCGGCCGGTTCTGTCGGTCGTAATATGTCGCCTTGCACTTCTTGGGCGTTTCCTCCCTAGACTTGGGCCGCGCCGCGCGCGGCCCTTTTTTTTGTGCAATGTCCGGTGGCGCGGCCGCGATGGCCGGCCAGCTGCGGGTGTGCGGCCGCCTAGTCGATCGGCGGCGGCTGGGTGTCGCTGCCCGGGCCCAGGGCCCGCTGCATGGTGACGCTGTCGACCCAGCGCTCGAACTTGTAGCCGACCGCGTGCAGCGTGCCGGCGCGGGCGAAGCCCGCCTTCTCGTGCAGGCGGATCGACCGCCGGTTCTCCGAATCGCCGATCACCGCGACCATCTGGCGGAAGCCGAGCCGGGTGCAGGTCTCGATCAACGCCTCGAGCAGGACCGCGCCGACACCGCGGCCGATCGCGTCCGGCGCGACGTAGACCGAGTCCTCGACGGTGTAGCGGTAGGCCGCCCGCGGCCGGTAGGGCGCGGCGTAGGCGAAGCCGAGCACCCGCGCGTCCCCGCCGCCGTCCTCGACCGCGACCAGATAGGGCATGCCCTTGCCGACGATCTCGGCGCGGCGGCGGGCCATCTCGGCCAGCGCCGGCGGGGCGAGCTCGAACGAGCCGGAGCCGTGCTCGACGTGGTGGGCGTAGACGGCGTGGATCGCGGGGACGTCGGCCTCGGTCGCATCCCGCACGAAAACCGCCGTCGCGGCCGCAGCCGCGCCGGCCGTGCCGGCGGCGGTGGCCCCGGTCATGCCGCCAGCGCCTCCGGGCGGATGGCGGTCAGCACCGAGACCAGTTCGGTCAGGTGGTCGGCGAGGCGGCCGAAATAGGGGCGCCGCTCGAAGCTGTCCTCGTCCATGTAGAGCGCGCGGTTGATCTCGATCTGCAGCGCGTGGACGTGGTTGGCCGGCTTGCCGTAGTGCCGGGTGGTGAAGCCGCCGGCATAGGGCAGGTTGCGTTTGACGACGTAGCCGCTGCGCGCCAGCGTCTCGCGGGCGAGGTCGGTCAGGCGGCGGTCGCACGACACGCCGTGGCAGTCGCCGAGCACGAAGTCGACCCGGCGCCGGCCCGGGTCGGCGTCCATCGGGCCGCCGATCGAGGGCATCGAATGGCAGTCGATCAGCACGCAGCTGCCGAACCGCTCGACGGTGGCGTCGATGAGCTGCTGGAGCGCGGCGTGATAGGGGCGGTAGTAGGTGTCGACCCGGCGCAGCGCGTCGTCGAAGCGCAGCTTCGCTTCGTAGATCTCGGCGCCCGAGCAGACCAGCTTGGCGACCGTGCCCAGCCCGGCGGCGACCCGCGGCGATCCGGCGTTGACGTAGTCGGGCAGGGGGTCGGCGAACATCGCCGGGTCGAGCTCGAACGGCTCGCGGTTGGGGTCGACGTAGGCGCGCGGGAACAAGGCCCGGATCAGCGGCGCGCCGTGGCGCGGCGCGGCGGCGAACAGCTCGTCGACGAAGCTGTCCTCGGACTTGCGCAGGGTCAGCGGGTCGAGCTTGGACTGCGCCCGGAACTCGGGCAGGTAGTCGATCCCGCTGTGCGGCGACGCGAAGACGACCGGTGCCGTCTGGTCGACCGGATAGAGGATGTCATAGGCCCGGTTCGCGGACGCGACCGGCCCGGCCGCGGCGGCATCGTTGAGCGGTTGTGCGTCCATACTGGAATTCTGATTAGCCCATCGCCGGAGCCTTGTCACCCCGCGACGCCGCAGGCCTGCCCGGCGCAGAGGCGTGGCCCGCGGTGCGTTTGCCGCAGCGGAGCGTGCGTTGCCGCGCGGGCCGGACGTCGGGCTTGAATTGCCGGGCGATATGCGCAATATGACCGGCTCTTGACGCCGGGCCCCCACGGGGCCCCGCGCGGGGCGCGTAGCTCAGCGGGAGAGCACTACGTTGACATCGTAGGGGTCGCTGGTTCAATCCCAGCCGCGCCCACCATTTTCCTTCGTCCGGTTCTGCCCCTTGCGCCGGCCGGCGGATCACCGCCGGCGCCGCGTCACGCCTCCTGGACCGATTGTGATCGGGGGCCCGGTATCCAGCCTCGCCCGAGGTCGCTAACATGCGGCAACCATTGCGAGCTCGGGGGGTCTGTGAAGCGCGGCGTGGCTGCATCTGAGTTCGTCGGAGGATCCGGAGGGAGAGACGTCCGTCCCGGTCGTCGCCAGCCGGCGGCGGTACGTGTTGGTCGTCCTCATGCTGGTCGGCGCGTTCAACCACTTCGACCGACACCTGCTCGCCATCCTGCTCGAGCGGATCAAGCTCGATTTGATGCTGAGCGACCTCCAGCTCGGTTTTCTGTCCGGCATCGTGTTCGGCGGCATCTATGCCGTCATGGGCATCCCGATCGCGCTGTTGGCGGCACGACGCAACCGGCGCAACATCATCACCGTGGCGCTCGTCGTGTGGAGCGCGTTGACCCTGGCCTGCGGCTTCGCGCAGAATTTCTGGCAGCTCGCGCTGGCCCGGTTCGGGGTCGGCATCGGCGAGGCGGGCGGCACAGCACCCTCGCATTCGATGATTTCCGACCTCTATCCCGAAGGGCGGCGCGCCGGCGCGATGGCCTTCTATTCGGCCGGCGCCAACTTGGGATTCTTCACGGCCATGATGGTCGGCGCCATCGTGGCGTCATCGTTCGGCTGGCGCTGGGCGTTCATCGTCGCCGGCATCCCGGGCCTGATCATGGCCGTCGTGCTCCGGACCGTGCCCGAACCGCTACGCGAATCCGGCGCCGACGACGGTAGCGTGCCGCCGGGGAGAACGTCGCTGCTGCGCCCGACGCTGTCGCACCTGTGGCGCGATCCCGGCCTGCGTCACGTGATCGCCGGTGCGGCCCTGAATACCACCGTCATCTATGGCCTACTCGCCTGGACGCCGACCTACCTGATCCGCGTGCACGATCTGCCGCTGAAGGTCGTCGGCATCTACCTCGCCGTCGTCATCGGATTGATCGGCGCGGCCGGAACCTTCGCCGGCGGCCTGCTGGCGGACCGGTTGGCGCGCCGCGACCGACGCTGGTACTGCTGGGTACTGGCGGCGGCGATCCTCGTTGGCAAGCCGTTCATGTTCTTTTTCCTGCTGTCGGACACGACCGTACCCGTGCTCGCCGCCTTCGTGCTGGCGACGGTGTTCGGCGCCGTGTTCCTCGGACCGATGATCTCGGTCCTGCACGACCGGACCGAACCGCGGCTGCGCCCGGTCGCTTCGGCGGTCCTGCTGTTCACCATCAACCTGGTCGGGCTGGGGCTGGGACCGGTGCTCGTCGGCGCGCTGAGCGACCTGTTGTTCGACGGTGGCGACGGGCTCCGTTACGCCATCGTGCTCCTCCAGCTACTCGGGCTCTGGGCGGCGTTCCACTTCTTCCTGGCCGGGCGGGCGCTATCGCGCGGGATCCCTGCGTCCATGCCACCGGGAGCCGCGGATCAGCGCACCGGGTAGCGCACTCAGCGTCCGGCCAACTCGGACTGGGCGGACCGGGGCGGCGTCGCCGGTCCGAAGCGTTCGATCGCGTCGATGAACATCCCCCGCAGTCGCGCATGCAGCGGATCGTTGTCCACCCGCCGGTGCCACGACATGTGGTGCACCGGGAAACGGACGTCGACCGGAAGCGGATGAATCTCCAGCCCGAAGCGCGGCGCGCACACGCTGGCGAAGGCGAGCGGCAGGATTGCGACGAGGTCGCTCACCGCGACGACATTGGGCACGCTCCACCCCTTGGTGACTTTGAACTTGACGTGATCTTCGGGCGCCAGCCGCGTGATGTCTGACAGGCCTTCACCTGTCGCCAGCGCCTCGGGCACCACGATCTGGACCTGAAACGCGCCTGCCAGGGCGGCTGCGTCCAACGGGCCATTGCTGTCGGTCCAGCCCGGCCGGGTCACGCAAACGAATGGCGTCGGCCGCAGCGGCTGCGTGATGATCTCGTCGTTGTCGACGGGACGCAGATGGAACATCAGGTCGAGCGTGCCGGCTGTCAGCTCGGCCGCGGGGTCGGCGATTACGGCCGCCACGATGTCGAGGACGACGTCGAGCGACTCGTCCATGATGGTCCGGATGACGTGCGGCAGCAGCGCGGGCTCCGCCATGCCGAACATGCCGATCCGGAAGCGCCGCGCCGTGGCGGACGTCTTGTCCGTTTCGCCTTGAGCGACCGTGCTGCGCAGGGCGTGGAGCGCGTCCCGAACCGGGCCGATCAGGCGTTGGGCACGCGGTGTCGGGATGACGCCGCCTTGGGCGCGCTGGAACAGCGGCTCGCCGATCTGTTTGCTCAGCCGGGCGAGCGCGCCGCTCACCGCCGGCTGGCTCAAGCCCAGCCGTTCGGCGGCGCGGCTGACGTTGCGCTCGTCGAACACCGTCTCGAAGATGCGCAGGAGGTTCAGGTCGATGCTGGAGGACTTCATGGGCGGCCCTCCGCGGCATCATGCTCCACGGCATCATCTTCCGCCGCGCCGTCGCCCGGGCGTTCGATCGCGTCGACGCTCTCCCGAACCGCCTCGAAGCACAGGTCGCGCAGCCATTTCTGGACCGGGTCGTTCTCGTTCCGCTCATGCCAGTGCAGAAAGAGCGTTTCGTCGGGGAGATCGTATGGACAGGGGATCTGCACCAGGTCGAACGCCTCCTGGACCTGTTCGACGTAAAAGCGCGGCATCAGCGCGATCAAATCTGTCGTGCTGACCAGATTGGCCATTGACCAGAACCCGGTCGTCTCGCAGATGATCGGCCGGTAGCTCCCCTGTCCGGCCAAGAGCCGGTCCAGGTTGGTCGACGCGCGCAGGCTCTGGGTCAACGCGGTGCAGGGGGCCCGATCGAAGGCGGCGCGGTCCAGCGGCCCGTTGCGCTCGACCCAGCCACGGCGCGCGACGCACACCAGCTTGGCCGTGATCAGCGGCTCGGCACGGATCTGCGGCACCCTTCTTTGAAAGTAATGCATGGCCACGTGGCTACGCCCGCTGAACAGGTCGGCCAGGAAATCCGAGCCGTATACCGACAGGAACTGGACCTTCAGGCCGGGCATCTCGTCCTGCGCCGCGCGCGACAGCCGCCGCGTCATCAACGGTTCGAGCGGATCGATCATGGTCATCCGGAATTCGGTCGTCACGTCGCGAGGGTCGAACCCGGTGTCTTCGGTCAGGGCATCGGTCAGGCGTCGGAGCGCCTGGTGCACCGGACCCGCGATCGCGTCGGCGCGCGCGGTGGGCGTGACGCCGCCCGGCGCCCTCAGGAACAGCGGGTCGTCGAAGATTTCGCGCAGCCGAGCCAGGGCGCCGCTCACCGAAGGCTGACTTACCCCCAGACCCTGGGCTGCCGCGCTGACGCTGCGGGCGCCGTAGACCGCGTGGAAAACCTGCAAAAGGTTAAGATCGACGTTTTTTGGAAGCATCCTGCCGGCGGTTCCCTTTGGCCTTCGTGCAATATCAGGATAGCCGATAGGGAGTATCGGGAAATGCGATTTTACTTATTTTTTACCTTACGACATATCCGAGGGTGGAAGCGATCGGGGGCTGATCGTTTGGGTCGTTTTCGCGCCGGGCCGATGCCACCGCACCGTGCAGCGTCCGACACCAAGAACAGACCGGGGTGCCCAAGGGGAACCTGGCGATCGCAGCAGGAGCGGGGCGCGAGAGCGTCCGCAAGCGGCTCCGGCCGACGCCGGCCCGCACCTGCGACACGAAGCGACCGGTCGTCGTTGGCGGCGACCGGAACTGACAGGTGGCACGCCGCACCGTCGGACGTCTCCCTTCGGGTCCGGTGACCGCGGGGCGGCCGCCGTCGCGAGAGGGAGTAGCGGTATATGGCCAAACGTCCGATCCCCGGCTGGACGAAGCGGCACAACCGTCGTCGTACCGACGAAGCTGGCCCGGGCACGGCGGTCGGCCGGGCCCTGAGCGCCCGGCGCCACGCCGGCATCCGCCATGCCGGGTCGATGCGCATGGCGCTCGAACCCGCGGGTCCTGCTCGACGCCGCCATGGTCGACACCGCGGCGCAGGCCAACGATGCGGCCCACGACAACCCGTCCCACGACCAGGGTCATCAGCAGGACCACAACCAGAACAACGGCTCGGACCACCACACGGCCGATGCCCCGGCGGCGGTCCAGAACGGCGACAAGCAGGGCAACGCCCACGGCCCCGACAACGCGACGGCAGCAAGATCGTTATCGTCGATCCCGACGTGAAAGACGTCCAGACGATCCTCGCCGGCGTCGATTCCGACGCCGAAGTCTTCGTCCTCGACCCCAGCCGGACCGGCATCGCCCAGATCACGGAGATCCTCGCCGGGCGCACCGACGTGCGCGAACTGCACATTTTCTCCGAGGGCAAGAACGGCGCCATCAAGAAGGCCGGCCAGTCGATCGACGGCTCGAACGTCACCAGCTACCAGAGCGCGCTGGCCCAGCCGGGACACGTCCTGGCCGACGGCGCCGACATCCTGCTCTACCGCTGAACGTCGCGCTCGGCGGCGACGGCCAGGCCTTCGTCGATGCCGTCGCCCAGGCGACCGGCGCCGACGTGGCGGCTTCGGTCGACTATACCGGCACGGACGCATTGGGCGGCAACTGGACCTCGAAGTCGCGACCGGACGATGAGGCGGCCACTGTCCTGTCCGCGCAGGCCCGGGACGATTACGGCGCGTTGCTGGCGAGCTTCGTCGCCAACTCGACCGGCGATGCGGACGACGGCAACGCCGGCAACGGGATCACCGCGCTGCGCGAGGCAATAGATGGCGCAAATGCCAATCGGACGCCCGACACCATCGCCTTCGACGCCTCGGTGTTCACGGACGAGAGCGTGGTCATCCGGGTTGGCTCGGTGCTCACGATCACCGACGACCTGACCATCGAGGGCATCACCGTTCGATGCGGACGACGCCACGCGGCCTGTCGCGGTCACCATCTCCGGCGACAGTGACAACGACGGGACGGTCGATACCCGCGTCTTCAATATCTGTCGGGGGCGCAGGCGCTGTCGCATTCCGAGATCTGGTGATTTGCGACGGCCAGCAGGCGGTACGGGTTTCCGCGGGTGGCACAAATGTAACCATTGAGGACAGTGCACTCGTTGCCAACGACTCTCCGACCGGCGGCGGCGCGATCGTTTCATATGCAGACACGTTGACGGTCAACGACACTATCGTGTCGGGGAACAATGCCACGGCAGGCGGCGCCATATTCGTTCGCCGCGGTGAAGTAACGATCAGTGATTTGACCATCGATGGAAACAAAGCGGATCAAGAAGGCGGCGCAATATTCGTCGATAACGCTCCCGGAACGCAGCTAAATGTTTTCCGTTCCACTATATCCAACAACCAAGTTGGCAATGATGCTGGCACGACAGGGTCCCGGGGTGGTGGTGTTGTATTTAACGGTCGAAATCTGGGATTTTCTCCGTTAACAGTACGCTGTCGGGCAACGTCGTTACCCGGTTCGGACAGTCTGCGGGTGCTTTCTACAATGGAGATAACGGAGGATCGTCCAATGTAACATTTATCAATTCCACGATTACCGAAAATAGCGCGACAAATGGCTCGGCCTTCTACAATCGGGCCGCGATAACGTTGCGGAATACTGTCGTTGCCGATCAGGCCGCGGCCGGCGACACAGATTTAAAGCCTAGGGTCGATTTACGATCAGGGCGGAAATTTCGTCGGAAACGCGCGCCAACCTCGGGGCGCTGGCGGACAACGGCGGGCCGACGCTGACCCACTTGCCGCAGGCCGGCAGCCCGCTAATCGACGCGGGCTCCAACGCCAATCTGGCGGGGAATGTTCATGGCGCCGACATCGACGGCGACGGCACCCCGGGCGAGACGCCCGACGACGACCTGACCACCGACCAGCGCGGGTTCGGCCGGGTCGTTGGCGGCACCGTCGACATCGGCGCGGTCGAAAGCGGGTACGATCCGCCCGAATTCACCGGCGGCACCACGGACCCGGCAGCGCCGGCCACCATCGTCGGCACCAGCGATGCGGGCACCCAGCCGATCGACCCCGGCTACGGCCAGCCCGGCGGCTACGAGCCGTCGTCGAGCTATGACGGCCGCTACGTCGTTTTCACCTCGACCTCGCAGACGATCGAGCCCGGCAATGCCAACGGCGGCGGCCGCGCGGACGTGTTCCTGAAGGACACCCTTACCGGCGAGACCTTCCGGATCACCGCCGGCGACGACAGCAGCAGCTCGCCGACGGTCTCCGACGACGGCCGCTATGTCGCGTTCGTCAGCAGCGCCACCGACCTGGTCGCCGGCGACACCAACGCCACCGCGGACGTCTTCGTCTACGACCGGGTCTCCGGCGTCACCGAGCGGATCAGCGTCGCCACGGGCGGGGGCCAGTCGGACGGCTTCAGCTACCTGCCCCAGATCTCGGGCAACGGCCGCTACGTCACGTTCACCAGCCTGGCGACCAATCTGGTCGCCGGCGACACCAACGGCAAGTTGGACGTCTTCGTCCACGACCGAGAGACCGGCGTGACCGAGCGCGTCAGCGTCACGACCGGCGGCGCCGAGGGCAACGACCGCAGCTGGATCTCCTCGATCTCCGCCGACGGGCGCTACGTCAGCTTCCAGTCCGACGCCACCAACATGGTCTCCGGCGACACCAACGGCAAAGCCCGACATCTTCGTCTACGACCGTCAGGAAGGCACGGTGACGCGGGTCAACGTCACCGCCGGCGGCATCCAGGCCGACGGCTACAGCTATGCCAGCTTCATCTCCGGCAACGGCCGCTTCGTCAGCTTCGTCAGCGAGGCAGCCTCGCTCGGGGATACCACAGGCTTCGGCCAGGCCTCCGTCAAGGATCTGGTGACCGGCGAACTGGACATCGTCAGCAAGACCGATGCCGGCGTGCTGGGCAATTCCTATACCTACCAGGTGGACTTCTGGACGACGGCCGGTTCGTGACGTTCGACAGCTATGCCAGCAACCTGGTCGCCGGCGACGCCAACGGCCGCGGCGACGTCTTCGTCTACGACCGCGACACCGACACGGTGCGGCTCGTCAGCGAGTCGACCGGCGGCGGCTCCGGGAACAGCGGGTCTTCCGCGCCCCAGATCTCGGCGACGGCCGGACGGTGGTCTTCCAGTCGGAGGCCTCGGACCTGGTCGCCAGCGACGACAACGGCAGTTCCATCAGCGCCCTTGCCGTCGGCACGCCGCAGGCGACCCAGTCCGGACCCCGAGAACACGGCCAACGGCACGACGGTCACCACGCTCACGGCGAGCGATCCCAATTCCGGCGACACGCTGACCTTCTCGATCACCGGCGGCAACACCGGCAACGCCTTCACCATCGATCCGAACACCGGCGCGACACGGTCAACGACGCCTCGCAGCTCGACTTCGAGACGACGCCCAGCTTCACCCTCGACGTCCGCGTTACCGACCAGACCGGCCTGCACGACGACGATACCGTCGAGATCACGCTGACCGACGTCAATGACGCGCCGATCCTCGGCAATGTCGGCGGCTCCGTGTCCGCCATCGGTGGCGGCGCGGCGGTGCTGCTCGACCTGGGCAGCGACGCGAGGGTGCTCGATGTCGACAGCCCCGACTTCGATGGCGGCACGCTGACCGTCACGATCGCGACCAACGCCGTCGTGGGCGAGGACCTGCTGGGCGTCGACCAGAGCGGCGCCGTCAGCCTCGGCGGCACCTCGCCGGGCTCCAACGTGCTGGTCAACGGCGTCGTGGTCGGCACGCTGGCCAACAGCGTGGCCGTGGGCAACGACTTCGTCGTCAACCTGAACGGCGATGCGACGCTGGTGCGCGTGGAAACCCTGATCCGGGCGCTGACCTATCAGAACACCGAGACGGATGCCGACAACACGGCCCGCACGGTCGGCATTTCGGTGACCGACGGCCCGATTGGTTCAGGGGGCGCGACCAGCAACGTCAGCGAGGTCACCGTCACGGTCGATGACGGCGATCCCTCGGGTGCGGCCGGGTTCGTTGTGACCACCACGGACGACGTGGTCGCCAACGACGGGCTGATCTCGCTGCGCGAGGCGATCGCCAACGCGAACGCCAACGCCGGCGTGGACACGATCACGTTCGATGCCACGGTGTTCAACGACGCCAGCGACATCATCCGGATCGACTCCGAGCTGACGATCACCGACAGCGTCGTCATCCAGGGCGCGACCTTCGATCCGACCGACGCCACCGGCCTCTCCCGCATCACCATTTCCGGCGACAGCCTGGCCGACGGCGGGCTGATCGGGGCGGGCGATGCGGACGGCTTCGGCGACACGAACCTCTTCCGGGTGACCAGCGGCAGCGCCGACGTCGCCTTCCAGGACCTGGTCCTGCGCGACGGCTCTTCTACGTTTCAAGCCGGCGCGATCAACGCGGAACTCGGCCACGACGTGACGCTGGAGAATGTGACCGTCACCGAGAACCGCGGCGGGGCTGGCGGTGGCATCCGCGCCACCGGTGGCTTCTTCACGCTGCGAAACGGCATCGTCTCCGACAACACGTCGATCAATGCGAATGTCGGTGGCGGCATCCTCGCCAACGACTTCAGCGTCATCAATTCGACCATCAGCGGCAACACCGCGAACCAGGGCGGCGGCATTTACACGGTTGGCGACGGCACGATCGTCAACACGACGATTTCCGGCAACACGGCCACCAATGCCGGCGGCGGCGGCATCTTTGCCTCGACGGGCGCAGAAGTCCGCATCACCAACAGCACGATTACGCAGAACAGCGCGACCGGCGGCGGCGGCATATTGGCGGCCAACGGCACCTTCTACCTCGCGAACACGGTGATCGCCCAGAACACCGCGACCGGCAATTCCGCCCGGGACGATGTAGGGACCTTCGGCGCCGGGTGGTGTATAGCCTCGGCAACAATTTCATCGGTAAAGCCGGCGAGATTACCGGCACTTCTGTCCTAAATGGCGATCAGGTTGGCACCGACGCTGCGCCGCTCGACCCGCTACTCGGCGCCCTGGCGGACAATGGCGGCGGCATGAGAACCCACACGCCGCTGGCCGGCAGCCCGCTCGTCAATACCGGCGATACCTATTGGCTTTTTGCGACGAACCATCAGGCAGATATCAATGGCGACGGCACGGTCGACGGTGGCGACGACCTGACCACCGATCAGATCGGCAATGCCCGCGTTCAGACCGGTTGGGTCGATATCGGTGCGGTGGAGTCGAGCCTGTCCCGGGCGCCGGAACTGTCGATCAACGACAATGCCCTGGCAGTGAATGAAGGCGAGACGGTGAAGGTCGATGCCCTCGCCACGTTTCACGAACCCGACGACGGTAGCGACATGGGTGGCGCCACGCTGGTCGTGCAGATTTCTGCCGGCGCCGAGGCGCTGGACAGCCTGACGATCCCGGACAATGCAGTTACCACCATCAATACCGACGGCACGGACCTGCGCCGCGGCTCGAAGGTGATCGGGACGCTGTCGGCCGCCGAGGGAACCGTTACCGGAAGTGCCGCGCTCACCATCACCTTCAACAGCAACGCCGTCGGGTCCTTTGTCCAGGAAGTGTTGCGGGCGATCCATTTCACGACGACGGAAGAAAACCCGGCGGCCAGCCGGACGGTGACGTTCACCGCCACCGATCCCCATGGCGCATCGGCGGTCGACACGCGCACGCTCAACGTCGCCAACCTCCACGACGCCACCGGCGCGGCGGCGCTGATCGTCACCACCGCGCAGGACC
The DNA here is from genome assembly GCA_963730305.1 of uncultured Alphaproteobacteria bacterium. Classification (GTDB taxonomy): domain Bacteria; phylum Pseudomonadota; class Alphaproteobacteria; order Bin65; family Bin65; genus CAMYMQ01. The sequence continues at coordinate 691,660 of CAVSRB010000003.1, read as the reverse complement.
GGGTCGCCGACGACGGCCAGATCTCGCTGCGCGAGGCGATGGCGACGGCGGCGGCCACCGCGGGCGACGACACCATCACCTTCGACCTCGCCGCCATGGGCGCGGATACGGAGATCAACCTCGATTCGTCGCTGACCTACAACTTCGGCGCGCTGGGCAACCTGACCATCGACGGCGACGGCATCGGCAGCGACGACGACACCGCCTCCGTAACCGTCTCCGGCGACAGCGGTGACGACGGCACGCGGGACGTTCAGGTCTTCCGGTTCTATGAGACATCGGTCGACGTCTCCCTCACGGACCTGATCGTTCGCGACGGCACGACGACGGGGCAGGGCGGAGGCGTCGTGTCGCAGGCGGACAGCCTGACCCTGACGCCCACCGAGTTCGTCGACAACACGGCGGGCATCGCCGCCGGCGCCGTTTACAGTGCCGGGGATCTGACCGTCGTCGACAGCCGCTTCGCGGACAACGAGGCCGGCGCCCACGTGGCGGGACCCCACTCCGGCGGGGACGGCGGTGCGATCCAGCACGTCAACACCGGATCGGTGTCGATATCGGGCTCGACCTTCGAGAACAACAGCGTCGTCGGCAACAGCGAGGGCGGCGCGTTGTACATCGGCGGCTCGGCGGACGTGAATATCACCGCCAGCACCTTCGCCAACAATTCGGCGACCAGTCTCGGCGGCGCGCTCCGGATGTACGACAACGACCGGGTCACGATCTCCGACTCGGTGTTCCATTCCAACACCATGTCCGACTCGCACTTAGGCGGGAAGGGCAAGCGCATCTACATCCGGGTCTCCAATGCGGCGACACGGCGACCATCGTCACACGACCATCGCCAACAACAGCTCGGACGGGTTCCAGGCGAGTGCCGTCTCCGGCAGCGGTAACGGAACGCTGACCATCGCCAACAGCACCATCGCCGGCAACAAAGCAACGTACGATACCTCTGGCGCCGCGCTGGATGGCGCCTCGTCGGCCACCATCAAGGTCGTCAACAGCGTCTTCGACGACAACACCGATACCTTCGGCAAGGAGCGGGACACCGCGATCCGGTTGGACAATGCGGAGTACAACCTGTTCGGCAGCGCGGCGCCGAACCTGACCTTCGACGATGAGCTCTTCGGCAACAACATTTTCGGCGGCGACGCCGACCTCGGCCCGCTGCAGGACAATGGCGGGCCAACGTGGACCATGGCGCTGGGCGACGCCAGCCAGGCGGTCAATGCCGGCAACCTGTCTGCCAACGGCTCCGGCACGTTCCTGGTCGACGCCAACGGCGACGGCACCGTCAACGGCGCCGACACCCTGGCCTTCGACCAGCGCGGTACGGGCTTCGACCGCGTCCTGTTCGGCGCCGTCGACATGGGTGCGTTCGAGCGGACGACCGAGATGCCCTCGCTGGTCGTGACCACCACGGCGGACACGGTCGACGCCACGGACGGGGTCACCTCGCTGCGCGAGGCCGTCGCCTACGCCAACGCGCACGCCGGCGCGGACACGATCACCTTCGACGGCACGGTGTTCGACGGCGCCGAGGACATCATCCGGCTGAACAGCGAGCTGTCGATCACGGACGACCTGACCATCCAGGGCAACACCTTCGACGCGACCGACGCCACCGGCCTGTCGCGGGTCACCATTTCCGGCGACAGCCTGGCCGGCGGCGGCCTGATCGGCGCGGGCGATACGGACGGCGTCGGCGACACGCGGGTGTTCAACGTGGCCGCGAATCTAGATGTGTCGTTCGCCGACCTGGTCATCCGCGACGGCTTTGCCTCGGGCGCCGACGGCGGCGGCATTAGGGCCGGCAATTCGGACATCACGCTCGACCGGGTCACGCTGACGGAAAACCGCACGACCAGCGGCGGCGGCGGCGGCATGTACGCCCAGGGCAGCGGGACACGGATCGTTCGGGACAGCGTCATTACGGACAATTACGCGGCCCGAAGCGGCGGCGGGCTTTCCATCTCGAATTTCCAGGTGATCGGATCGACCATCTCCGGCAACGCTGCCGGCACCGATGGCGGCGGCTTGGCCGCCCGAAACGGGACGATCGTGAACGCCACCGTTTCCGGTAACACCGGTGACATCGGCGCGGGCATTAATTCGTACGGCACCGTGAGGATCACCAACTCGACCATTACGGGGAACGATGCCGCCGCGGCGGCCGGTGGCCTTTACGCCACCTCCGGCACGACGACGCTCGCCAACACCGTCCTTGCCGGCAACACCGTTGGCGGGGTCGCGACCCACGCCGACGCCGGATCGGTTCCGAGTGGCGGGAATGGCCGCATTGTCAGCGCTGGCAACAATTTCGTCGGTGTGCAGGGCATTTTCGAGGGCACCGACGGGGACAATGGCGACCAGATCGGCACCGCTGCCGCGCCCCTCGACCCGCAACTCGGCGTGCTCGCGGACAACGGTGGCGGCGGATGACCGATATGCCTCAGCCCGGCAGCCCGCTGATCGACGCCGGCTCCAACGCCCTGATCCAGGGCGACGATCATGGCGCGGATATCGACGGAAATGGCACCCCGGGCGAGACGCCCGGCGACGACCTGACCGCAGACCAGCGCGGCGAAGCGCGTATCCAGAACGCCACGGTCGACATCGGCGCGGTCGAGAGCTCGCCGAACGCCGCCCCGTCGATCTCGGTCAACGACGTCGCGCTGATCGTCACCGAGGACGGGTCGGCGGTCGAGATTGACCCGGCGGCGACGCTCAGCGACGCGGATGGCGACGCCGACTGGGACGGCGGCACGCTGGTAATCCAGGTCACCGGCAACGCCCAGGCCGGCGATTCTATCGCGATGCCGGACAACGTGGTCGGGACCATCCGGACGACGGGCTTCAGCCTGCGCGATGGTCCTCGACGACGATCGGTACCCTCTCGGCCACTCAGGGCACGGTCACCGGCAATACCGCGCTGACCATCACCTTCAACGCCAACGCGACCAACGCGCTTGTCCAGCAGGTCGTCCGGACCTTCCACTTCAACACCACGGCCGACGATCCGGCGGCGTCCAAGACGGTTACCATCACGGCGACCGACAACAAGGGCGCGGCCTCGAGCGACACCCGGGCGATCACGGTCAACGCGGTCAACGACAACCCGCGCGTGACCGGACTGCCGACCGACGTCACGGTGGTCGAGGACACGGCCAGCAACGTAAACCTGTCCGCGGTGACCTTCTCCTGACTCGGATTGGGTGGCGCCGACATCACGCTGACCATTGCGGCCGGCGCCGGCACCCTGACCGGCGTCGATTCCGGCGGCGTGATCGTCTCCGGCTCCGGCGGCAGCGCGATCACGCTGACCGGCACCCAGGCGGAGATCGACGCCTACCTGAACACCGCGTCGAACATCAAAATATACCGGCGTGCTCAACGCCGCCGGCGACAACGCCGACACGCTGACCCTGACCGCCAACGACGGCGGCAACACGGGCAGCGGCGGCGGGGACGAACGTGGCGCTCGGCACGGTCAACGTCGACATCACCGCGGTCAACGACGTGCCGACCCTGACGGGCCTGCCGGCGACCGTAACCTTCGCCGAGGACACCCAGGGCAACTTCGACCTCTCCGGGGCGACCTTCTTCGACCCGGACGGCCCGGGCGACGCGACGCTTAACGTCACCTCGATCGGCTCCACCCAGGGCACCTTCACCGCCAGCTCATCGGGGAACGTCACCGTGACCGGCAGCGGCAGCGCCGGCCTGCGCCTGGTCGGCACCGCGGCGGATATCGACACCTACCTGAACGTCGTGAGCAACATCCAGTACACGCCGGCCGCCGACCACAACGGCTCTCCCGCCGACGTGATTTCCTTCACCGGCTACGACAGCGTGTCCAGCCTGGTGGGCTTCGGCACCGTCGACATCAATGTAACGCCGGTGAACGATGCGCCCACGGGCGCCGACCGGACGGTTACGATCGCCGAGGACGGCGCGCACACCTTCTCCGTCTTCAGCTTCGGCTTCTCGGACGTCGACACCGGCGACACGCTCCAGGCGGTTCGCGTGGATACGATACCGGCGACCGGCACGCTCCAGCTCTCGGGCGTCGACGTGACCGCCGGGCAGGTGATCGCGGCGGCGAACCTGGGCAACCTGGTCTATGCGCCGCCGGCGGACGCCAACGGCTCCGCCCTGGCCAGCTTCACCTTCTCGGTGCAGGACACCGCCGGCGCCTTCGACGCAGCGCCGAACACCATCACCGTCGACGTGACGGCGGCTAACGATGCCCCGTCTGGCGCGGACAAGACGATGACGACCGCGGAGGACACCGGGCATACCTTCACGACGGCCGACTTCGGCTTCAGCGTCGACTGGCAACGCGCTGGCGGCGGTGAAGATCGCGACCTTGCCGGGGGCCGGGACCTTGAGCCTCCGGCGCGGTGAGCGCCGGCGACGTCATTGCTCGCGGACATCACCGGCGGCAAGCTGGTGTTCACGCCGGCGGCCGACGCCAACGGCAGCGGCTATGCTCTTCACGTTCCAGGTGCAGGACGAGGCGGCACGTCCAATGCGGGGCCGACCTCGATCCGACCGCGGAACACCATCACCGTCGATGTGACGGCGGTGAACGACGCGTCTCGGACGTGGATACCGGCGACACCCTCCAGGCGGTTCGCGTGGATACGATACCGGCGACCGGCACGCTCCAGCTATCGGGCGTCGACGTGACCGCCGGGCAGGTGATCGCCACGGCGAACCTGGGCAACCTGGTCTACACGCCGCCGGCCGACGCGAATGGCTCCGCCCTGGCCAGCTTCACCTTCTCGGTGCAGGACAAACCCCCGCCAACGCCTTCGACGCTGCGCCGAACACGATCACCGTGAACGTGACGGCGGCGAACGACGCGCCGACCGGCGCCGACAACACCATCACCACCAACGAGGACACGGCACACACCTTCGCGGCTGGCGAGTTCGGCTTCTCCGATGTCGACACCGGCGACACCCTCCAGGCGGTCCGTATCGACGCGCTGCCGGTGGCCGGCACGCTGCAGCTCTCCAATGTCGCGTGACCGCCGGCCAGGTCATCGCGCTGGCAGACCTGGGCAACCTGGTCTACACGCCGCCGGCGGACGCCAACGGCAGCGGGCTGGCCAGCTTCACCTTCTCGGTCCAGGACAGCGCCGGCGCCTTCGATGCCGCACCGAACACGATCACGGTCGACGTCACAGCCGTGAACGACGCCCCGACCGGCGCCAACAACACCATCACCACCAATGAGGACACGGCGCACACCTTCGCGGCTGGCGAGTTCGGCTTCTCCGACGTCGACACCGGCGACGCGCTCCAGGCAGTTCGCATCGACACGGTGCCGGGCACGGGGTCGCTCCAGCTCTCCAACGTCGACGTGACCGCGGGGCAGGTGATCGCGGTAGCCGACCTGGGCAACCTGGTCAACACCCCGCCGGCCGATGCTAATGGCAATGGGTTGGCGAGCTTCACCTTCTCGGTCCAGGACAGCGCCGGCGCCTTCGACGCCGCGCCGAACACGGTCACGGTCGACGTCACCGCCGTGAACGACGCGCCGACCGGCGCCGACAACACGATCACGACCAGCGAAGACACGGCGCATACCTTCGCGGCGGCCGACTTCGGCTTCTCCGACGTGGATACCGGCGACACCCTCCAGGCGGTGCGCATCGACACGGTACCGGGTATGGGCACCCTCCAGCTCTCCGGCGTGGACGTGACCGCTGGGCAGGTGATCGCGGCGGCGAACCTCGGCAACCTGGTCTACACGCCGCCGGCGGACGCCAATGGCAGCGGGCTGACCAGCTTCACCTTCTCGGTGCAGGACAGCGGCAACGCTTTCGATGCCGCGCCGAACACCATCACCGTGGACGTCACCGCGGTGAACGATCCGCCGACGCTCAGCAACCTCGACGGCGACACCGTCACCTTCACCGAGGACGGCGTCCCCGTCGCGCTCGACCAGAACGGCGACGCCACGGTTTCGGTCGTCGATTTGCCCGACTTCGACGGCGGCAACGTCACCGTCGCGATCTCGGCCCACAACGTACCCGGCGAGGACTTGCTGCTGATCGACACCAGCGGCGGCGTCGCGTTGTCGGCCGGCGTGACCGTCGGCTCGGTGGTCTCGGTCGGCGGTACCGACATCGGCACGATCACCTCGGACGGACAGAACGGCGCAGACCTCGTCGTCGCGCTCAACGCCAATTCGACCGGCCCGCTGGTGCAGACGCTGGTGCGGGCGCTGCACTATTCGAACACCGATACGGTCAGCCCCGACGTCACGCCGCGCACCGTGACGGTCACCATCGACGACGGCGACGGCGGGGTCACGCCGGGCGCCGATGTCACCGTCAACGTCGCCGCGGTCAACGACCTGCCGGGCACGACCGGGGCCGCGTCGATTTCGGCGGCGCCTGATGTCCCATCGGTCATCGGCGCGTCGGCCTTCAACTTCACCGACGGCGATCCCGGCGACAGCCTGGGCGCGGTCCGCTTCGATACGGTGCCGAACGCCGCGACCGGCCAGTTCTTCGTCGATGTGAACGGCGACGGCGTCGTCGACGCTGGCGAGGCGGTGGCGGCGAACGACGTGGTCAGCATCGCCGCGATCAACGCCGGCCAGCTCAAGTGGCTGAGCCCCACCGGCGTCTCGGGCACGGGTACCTTCACCTTCACCGTTCAGGACACCGGCGGCCCGGCCTTTGCGGCCGCCAGCCAGATCGGAACCGTCACCGTTGCCGGGGTCGGACGCCGTCGACGACCTGGCCTCGACCGGCGCGACCGACCAGACCAACGGCGGGACGACGGATGGCAACGGCACGGGCGATCCCGGCGCCGGCAACGACGGGCTGACCATCCTGAACGGCGTGATCCCGTTCGGCGACGGCCTGACCACCCGGAACACGCTCGGCCCCGCGAGCGGCGACAATACCGGCAGCACGACCACGCCGGGGCCCGATCAGTTCAACGCGATCAATCCGGGCGCGGGCCCCGCGCGCGACCAGGTGCTGGCCGATATCCGCACCCTGGTCACCGACGGCGCGTCGAATAGCGACCTGGCGGCGCTGCTTCGAAAGATCGGCTCGGTGTTCAACCGCTTGGCGACCGACGACCTGACCAAGCTGGTCGACACCGACACGCTCCAGGCGCTTCGCGACGCGATGAAGTCGGGCACCGACCTCGGCTTGATCCGGCAGCTCCTGAGCCGCGTCGCCGACACCGCCTGCCAAGGCGCGCCGGGCGCTTGCGACGCCTTGCGGGCGATCATCAGCACGGCCGAGCTGCCGTCGCTGTCGCCGCGGACGTTCGAGCTCGCCGCGCTATCGGTGGGCCGTGGTGCGGTCGCGGGCCTCGACACGGCCTCTCCCGCCGCGCTGGCGCTGCCGAGCTTCGATTTGCAAATCAGGGTTGCACACGACGAATTGAGTCCCTCGATGCCCGACGGCGCGTTAGCCTACTCGGCCGGTCACTGATGCCCGCCCGTCGTCAACTAAGAAGGGTGTGTGTCGTGGCAGGGAAGGGGGACCGCGCCGCTGGCGATCGCCAGGGCCACATCGGGGATTTTTCATGACGTATGTGGGGAAACGCAGGGCCCGGCCGACACCTGTCGGCCGGAGCGGGCCTGATACTGATTGCCGGCGCCCTGGTGCTGGGCGGGTGTGCGCCGAAGGCGATCACCCGCGGCGGGGAGCGGCTGGCGCGGGCCAACGCCGACCTGGCGGCGATCTTCGCCGAGCAGAAACCGGTCACGGGCAGAATTGACATCTACGAGGCGATGGCCCGCGCGCTCAAATACAACCTCTACGGCGGGTCCGGGCGATGGAGGTGGCCTTCGCCGCCGGCGAGTTCATCTCGCCAAGTTCAACCTGCCGCCCAACGTGTCCGGGTCGTCGAGCGCACGACGCGCAGCAACGTCCCGGCGTCGAGCAGCCAGTCGATCATCACCGGGCGGCAGTCTCTGCAGCCGTCGACGTCGCAGCAACGCGACCGGACGATCGGCGATGCCCGGATCGTGTGGAGCGTGCTCGACTTCGGCGTCAGCTTCGTGCGGCTGAAACAGGAGGGCAACCGGGTCCTATCGCCCGCGAGGCACGCCGCAAGGTCACCAACAATCTGCTCTACGAGGTCCGGCGCGCCTACTGGCGGAGGTCGCCGCCCAGTCCGTCGAGGCGTCGCTGCGCCAGGCGGTCGGCGCCGTGCGCAATGCGATCTGGCGGATCGGCAGCGCCCAGCGCGAGGGCCTGATCACGACCCGCGCGGCGGTCGACTACCGGCGGCTGTCGCGGACCATGCTGACCGCGACCAACGTGCTGCAGAACCTGGCGCTCGCCCGGGCCCAGCTCGCCTCGCTGATGAACCTCGACCCGGCGACCCGGTTCGGCGTCGCCGCACCACCGCTGAACGCCTACAAGGTGCCCCGGATCAAGATCCGGGTCCGCAAGCTGCGCACCATCGCGTTGATGTATCGGCCGGAGCTGTACGAGGCCGACTACAAGGACCGCATTGCCCGCCTCGAAAAGTATTCCGAGATCCTGTCGGCGCTGCCGGGGCTGCGGCTCGAAGGGGCGTTCAACTACGACAGCAACCAGTTCCTGAACAACAACATCTGGTACGAGTTCGGCGCCCGGCTGACCGTGCAGCTTCAGCGCCTGATCGCGCTGCCGTCGCGGCTCGAACAGGTCAAGGCCAGGAAGAAGCTGTTCGCTCTGCGCCGCAAGACCGCGACCCTGGCGGTGGTGACCCAGGTGCACCTGGCGTTCCAGGCCTATCACCAGAAGCTGCACGCCTATCGCCTGGCGCGTGAGTTCTACGGCAACGAGTGGCAGAATTTCACCGCCGTGCGCGCGGCCGAGCGGGTCACCGTCGCCGGCCGGACCGACTATGTCGAGGCCTGGGCCAACCTGCTGCTCGCCCGCCTCAACCTGCTCAATGCCTATGCCGACCTGCAGGCCTCCTACGGCCGGGTGCTCGATTCGATCGGCGTCGACATCGCGGTGCCCAACAGCGCCGCCAAGGACGTCGACACCCTCGGCGCGGCGTTGCGGAGCTGGTTCCGCGACGGGCTGGGCCGCCGGCTGGCGGCGCTGTCGACCGAGGCCGAACGGGCGATGCGCCATCACCCGCCGGCCAAGAGCCGGGCGATCGACTAGGGCCGAGCCGGGCACCGGAAGGAAGGCGCCAGCCCATGATCAACCGAACTTCCCGTCCGCCGCGCCCGATCCTGCGGTCGCTGGTCGTCGGTGGCTTGGTGCTGGCCAGCGCCTGCCTTGCGGTGCCGGTCGCCGCGGCGCCGGCGCGTGATTCCGAATTCAGGATCCGTGCGAAGCTCGTCGCCAAGGACCGGGCGACGCTGGCGAGCAACCTCGACGGCCAGATCGCCGAGGTGACGGTCAAGCTCGGCCAGCGGTTCGCCAAGGGCGACGTGCTGGTCCGGTTCGATTGCCGCCGGCTCGACGCCGCGGCGCGGCGCGCCCAGGCCGAATTGCGCGCGGCGACGGCGACGTGGCGGGCCAAGGCGCGCCTCGTCGAGCTCAAGGCCGCCGGCAAGCTCGAGCTCGATCTCGCGCTCGCCGATCGCGAAAAGGCGGCCGCGAGCCTGCAGGAGATCGAGGCCCGCGTCGCGGACTGCAAGGTGGCGGCGCCCTTCGCGGGCCGTGTCGCCAAGGTCCATTCGAAACCGTTCGAGACGGTGTCGACCGGCAAGCCGTTGCTCGACATCGTCGGCCGCAAGCTCGAAATCCAGATCCTCGTCCCGGGTATCTGGCTGCGGTGGCTCAAGCCCGGTTCCGCCTTCCGGATCAGCGTGGAGGAGACCGGTCGCGCCTACGACGCCGTCGTCAGCGCGATCGGCGCGCGCGTCGACACCGGCAGCCAGCGTATCGAGGTGGTCGGGCACCTGGCGACCCAGGCGCCGGAGCTGCTGCCGGGCATGAGCGGCGCCGCGCGGTTCCAAAAGCCGCCGGCCGCGCAATGATGTATTCGTGAACGAGGCCGTCACCCAGTTCGCGATCCCGAACGACCGCCAGTCGGCGGGTCTCCGGGTGCTCAACGAGATCCAGCGCGAGGCGCGCAGCGCCGAACGCGTGGCGGAGTTGCGCTACCTCGTCGCCAACCGGACCGGGGCGCTGGTCTCCTATCGGCAGGCGGTGGTCTACGAGCGGCGCGGCAAGCGGGTGCGGGTGACGGCGCTGAGCGGGGTCAGCGACTTCGATCCGCGCGCCGAGTTCACGCGCCTGCTGGACCGGCTGTTGAACCATTTGCAGCGCGCCGGGCGGCTCGACCAGACCGGCACCGTTGGGCCCGCGGATTGCGCGCCGGCGATCGCCCAAGAATGGTCGAAGGACCTGCCGGGGGAGGCGTTGGTCGTCCCGTTCCGGCGCGACGACCGGACCTTCGCCGGGCTGATCCTGCTCCGCGACGAACCCTGGACAGACGGCGAGCGGCAGATCTGCGACTGGCTGGCCGACGCCTACGCTCACGCCTGGCTTGCCCTGAAGCCGCGGACGTTGATCCGAGTGCGCCGGCGTCCCATCGTTCGGCGTGCGGTGATGGCCGGCCTCGCCGCCGCCGTCATCGCCGCCGCCTTCCTGCCGGTCCGCCTGTCGGCGGTGGCGCCCGCGCGGATCGTGTCGCGCACGCCGGCGGTGATCACCGCGCCGTACAACGGCCTGGTCAGGTCGATCGACGTCGAGCCGTTCAGCGCCGTCCGCAAGGGCGACGTGCTGTTCCACCTGGACGACACGGTGATCCGGAGCAAATACGAAATCGCCCTGCGCGCGCTCGACGTCGCGCAGGCCGAGCTGCGGCGGGTCTCGCGGCGCGCCTTCTCCGATACGGACAGCAAGGCCCAGATCACGATCCTCGAAAAGCGGGTCGAGCTGCGTGAGACCGAAGCTGCCTATCAAAAGTCGCTGCTCGACCGGACAGTCGTGCGTGCGCCGGCGGCGGGGGTCGCCGTCTTCGCGGACCGCAACAACTGGATCGGCAAGCCGGTCCAGGTGGGCGAGCGGATCATGCAGATCGCCGACCCCGACGACTCGGTGCTGGAGATCGACCTGCCGGTGAGCGACGCGATCGCGCTCGACGTCGGCGCCAGGGTCGTCCTGTTTCTCGATACCGATCCGCTGCGGCCGCTCGAGGCGCGCATTTCGCGGACCAGCTACGAGCCGCTCGTCGCGGCCGACCGGATTTCGGTCTACCGGCTGCGCGCCCACTTCGCCAAGGACGCCGCATCGCCGCGGCTGGGAGCGCACGGCACCGCCAAGATCTACGGCGAGGAGGTGTCGCTGTTCTTCTATCTGTTCAGGCGGCCGATTGCCGAGATCCGCCGCCTGACCGGCTTCTAGGCGGGCGCGATGACGATCCTCGACGCAGCCGTAGGCGCACCACGGTCGCCCGAGCGGACGGCCTCGCCGCCAGCCGGGACGATGCCGATGCTGCGCGGCGACCTGAGCCTGTCGCGCGGTATGTCCAGCCGCGCCGGCGCGCCGACCTGGATCATCCACGACCGGCCGCGCAACCGCTTCTACCAGATCGGAGAACGCGAACTGATCCTGATGCGCCACTGGGCTCCGCTGCCCGCGGCCGACCTTGCCGCGCGCATCTCAAGCCAGGCGAACCTGGCCATCGCCCAGGACGAGGTCGAGGCGTTCGCCCGCTTCCTGGTCCAGAGCCAGCTCGTCCAGGCCGCCGACGCGGGGCGCTACCGGGCGCTGATGGCGCTGGCCGCGGCCGGGCGGGGCAGCCTGATCCACCGCTTCTTTCAGCGCTATCTGTTCTTCCGAATTCCGCTGTTCGGCCCGCAGGCCTTCTTGAAAGCGACGCTGCCGTTCGTCGAAGGCGTGTTCGGCCGGCGCTTCGCTCTCGCCATGGCGGCGCTCGCCGTCTTCGCCTTCGTGCTGCTGTTCCGGCGCTGGGACACGTTGCTGGCCAACCCCGGCGAGCTGTGGCGCCCGGCGACGCTGGTCTGGTTCTTCTGCCTGCTCGCGGTGTCGAAGGCCGTCCACGAATTCGCCCACGGCTATGCGATGGTGCGCGCCGGGGTCAAGGTGAACCATTTCGGCATCGCGTTCCTGGTGATGTGGCCGGTGCTGTTCACCGAGTCGTCGGAAGCCTGGAAGCTCACCCGGCGACGCAGCCGGGTGGTGATCGGGGCTGCGGGCGTGATCGCCGAGCTGTACCTCGCCATCGCCGCGCTGCTGCTGTGGAGCGCGATCGATCCGGGGCCGTTCCGCAACGCACTGTTCATGATCAGCGCCTTCGCCCTGGCGACGACCTTCGCGATCAACATGAGCCCGTTCATGCGGTTCGACGGCTACTACGTGCTGTCCGACCTGCTCGGCATACCGAACCTCCACACACGGGCGTTCCAGCACGCGCGCTGGCGCATCCGGCGCAGCGTGTTCGGCATCCCGCTACCGCCACCCGAACCGCTTCCCCCCGGCGTGCGCCATTTCCTGGTCTGGTTCGGGTTCGGCGTCTGGATCTACCGGGCGACCCTGTTCTTCACCATCGCCCTGGTGGTCTACCACTTCTTCATCAAGGTGGTCGGCGTCGCCCTGTTCTCGCTGGAGATCTCGATGCTGCTGGTCCTCCCGGTCTTGGGCGAGGTGAAGGCGCTGAAGGGCATGCGCCGCCATATGCGGCCGACCTGGTTCGGCGCCGGCGTGGCCGTATCGCTGGGCGCCGCGGCGTTCTTCTTCTTCTATCCGTTCAGGGTGCCGGTCACTGCGCCGGCGATCGTGGTCTCGCAGGCGTCCGTCTCGCTCTATGTCGAGACCCCGGCGCGGCTCGAGCGAATCCGTGGTCGCCAGGGCGCGCGGGTCAAGGCGGGCGACGTGCTGTTCGTGTTCGCCTCGCCCGACCTCGATTACAAGATCGATGCCGCCCGGCACGAGATCGCCATCCTGCGGTCTCGGCTGCGCGTGCTGGAGGCGTCGGTCACGACGGTCGACGCCGTCGATGTCCTGCGCCAGCGGATGAGCGAGTTGCAGCGGAACCTGCTCGGGTACCGCCAGGAGAAGGCCAAGCTGACGATCCGCGCGCCGCGGGACGGTGAACTGGTCGACGTCGCGCCCGACCTGCGCGCGGGCCGCTGGTACCGGGTCGGCGCCCGGCTCGCGATCCTGATCCAGCCGTCGCGCTACAAGTTGCTCGCCTTCGTGCCGGTCGAGGACCTTGCGCGCCTGAAGACCGGTTCGGCGGCGCGCTTTCATCCCGACGACGCGGCGGCCCGGCCGGTCGCCGCCACCCTGACCAGCATCGAGAAGACCAATCTCCGGCGGGTGTCCGAGCCCGCCGTCACGGACATTCACGGGGGCCGGGTGCCGGTTCGCCTCGCCGACGACAAGTCGCTGATCCCCGTCGGATCGACCTTTCGGCTGACGCTCGGCGTCGACCGGTCCGCCGCGCTGCCCGCGCGCAAGGTCACCGGCCGGGTCGAGATCGATGCCGGCCGCCAGAGCCTGGCGCGGCGCGCTTCGAACTGGCTGCTGTCCGTTCTGGTCCGCGAATCGTCGTTCTAGCGTCGACGCGGCCTGTCCTGGCGGGCCGATGTATCCCGGCGCTGCGGATATCCCAGTCAACCAACGAGGAGGTGCTTCGTGGCCGATAACAAGAACGACCGTCCGCCTGCGGCGGAGAAGAAACAAGCCCAGGACCAGGATGCAGCTGGTCCGGCGTTCCGGACGATTCCGTCGCCGGCCCCGGTCGACGATTCCTTCGCCGACGGCGTCGGCGGCTTCACGGTTGGGCGCAACGTGCTCAAGCTCGACCTGTACCGGGTCGTCGGCTACGACCGCGAGTCCGGGCAGGAGGTGCGCACCCACTCGCATCGGCTGGTGCTTCCCCTGACGGCGATCTCGGAGCTGTCGAATGTGCTGCAGCAGTTTGGCGCTGCGGTCGGCCAGATCCGCGAAGCGCGGGAAGAACCGCAGCAAGGCGGCGGCGCCGGAAAGGCGGAACCAGGCGCAGGGCAGGCGTGAGGTTGGAGAGGACCGGACTCGGGCGGGAAGAGTGGCTGGCCGACCTGATTCGCGTGGATGTCGGTCCGGCGGTCGCTGCGGGCCTCTAACAATCCCGCTCAGGACGCGCCGCCGCCGAAGAAGCCGGTGAGATGCGCGGCCTGCCTCAGCGGGGCGGCGACCCGCTTGGTCAGGCTCCGCTTCACCGCTCCGTCCCTGTCAGGTCGCAAATGAGCCGCATCCAAAATCAAACCACAACACACTCTGTCAGAAGAAGAAGTGTCCGTGGATGTGGTATATCTATATGAAAATAAGTGTCTTTTTAGGGGTCATCTGTCTCGGGGAAACATCAGGACTCTTGTGACCCATTGTTTGATTTCGTCGGGGTCGCTGGTTCAATCCCAGCCGCGCCCACCATTTTTCCAGCCATGTCGCCGGTCATGCCGGGGTTCGGATCGCGGAGCGTATGCCGCTCGGCGCCCGGCCTGTTTCCCGGGCCGCCGCGCGTGTATGATCGGCCGGACGCTCGTTGAGGCGCGCCGGATCGGTCCGGCGCTGCGCTAACCCGCCGGCGGATGCGATGATCAGGCAAATCTATCGGCAGGCCTACGTGTTCATGGAGCGGCGCTGGGCGTCGCCCGGCTGGCGCCAGGTCACCCATCTGGGCGAGGCCATCCGCTACCTGCTGTTCACGCTCTGGCGCCGCAAGGCCGGCCCGGACCGCTTCGATACGCGACAGCTGTTCTGCCCGGCGCCGTTCGAGAAGTTCGAGCTGCAGGAGAACGGCAGCGTCTATCTGTGCTGCCCGACCTGGATGCCGAGGCCTGCGGGCGACATCAATGCCGAGGACCCACGGGCGGTGTGGAACTCGAAGACCGCACAGGCGATCCGCGCGAGCATCCTCGACGGGTCGTTCAAATACTGCCGGCTCGACATCTGCCCGCGCTTTCAGTCCGGCCGGCTGCCGACCCGCGCGGAGGCCCGGCGCGACCCGCGCTATCGCCGGATCATCGACGACAAGGTCACCCAGATCGACCGTGTGCCCCGGCAGTTCAACCTGTCCCACGACCGCTCGTGCAACCTGTCCTGCCCGAGTTGCCGGACCAAGAAGATCAATTTCCCCAAGGGCCCCGAATACGACACCCGGCAGCGTCTGCAGGACCGGCTGTTCGACGCCTTCTTCGCCGAGCCGCACGCGGACGAGGTGGTCGTCAACGTCACCGGCGGCGGCGACCCGATTGCGTCGCGGGTGTTCCGGGAGTTCCTCGAGACCCTGGACGTCGACCCCTTCCCGAACCTGTCGATCCACCTGCAGACCAACGGCGTGCTGCTGACCGAGAAGATGTGGCGGCGGATGAGCAACCTGCACGGCCGGGTCCATCACCTCCACGTCTCGGTCGACGCGGCCAGCGCGCCGACCTATGCGATCGTCCGGCGCGGCGGCGACTGGGGCCAGCTCCTGAAGAACATGGACTTCCTCGCCACCGCGCGCCGCCGGGGCGAATTCGGCAACTTCCGGATCGACTTCGTCGTCCAGCTCGAGAATTTCCGCGAGATGGGGGAGTTCGTCGCGCTGGGCAAGCGATGGGGCGTCGACGAGATCACCTTTTCCGGCCTGACCAACTGGGGGACCTGGACCAACGACCAGTATGCGCGGCGCTGCGTCTGGGACCCGGGCCATCCGGAATACCGCGACTTCATCGAGGCGGTG
Source organism: uncultured Alphaproteobacteria bacterium (assembly GCA_963730305.1). Lineage (GTDB taxonomy): Bacteria > Pseudomonadota > Alphaproteobacteria > Bin65 > Bin65 > CAMYMQ01. The sequence goes on along the minus strand of CAVSRB010000003.1, from coordinate 675,989 downwards.
AACGACCCGCGGCTGAGCGACCCGATCGTCGACCTGGGCAACCTGTCCGCCTACCACACCCGCTCGGCGGGCCGGGAGCCGGTTCCCGCGTCGTGACGCGCCCGCGACCGGTCGTGCCCCCGGCCGTGCACCCGGTCGTGCACCGGGCGGTGCACCGGGCTGGGCGGCCGGATCGGGCGTTTCCAAGGCCCCGTCGCTCGCCTAGTCTTTGCGCCGGGTCGACGGAGCGGGTCACGCGGATCACATGAGCCAGCAGGCCGTTATCTTGGCGGGCGGGAAGGGCAGCCGCTTGGGCGCCGTGACCGCGCGCAGGCCCAAGCCCCTGTTGCGCGTCGCCGGCCGGCCGTTCGTCGAACACCTCCTGGAGCGGCTGCGGCGCTTCGGCTTCGACGAGGCGATCCTGCTGGTCGGGCCGTTCGCCGACGCCTATCGCGACGTGCTGGGCGACGGCGCGCGGTTCGGCCTCGACCTGCATTTCGTCCCCGAGCCGGAACCGCGCGGCACCGGCGGCGCGCTCCACGAGGCCGCGGGCCTGCTCGACGAGCGTTTCCTGCTGCTCAACGGCGATTCCTTCTTCGACGTCGACTATCGCGACCTAATCGCGCGGGTGCCCGATCGACCATGGGTCGGCTGCATTGCGCTGCGCGCGGTCGGCGATGCCGGTCGCTACGGCCGCGTCGTCGTTGAACCCGATGGGGATGCGGGTGGGGATTCCGGTCGCGACGCCGACCGGATCGTCTCCTTCGCCGAGAAGGCGGAGCCGGGGGCGGGGGTGATCAACGCCGGCCTGTACTGGCTGCGCCGGTCGATCCTCGACCACGTCCCGGTGTCCGTCGTATCGCTGGAGCAGGAGGTCCTGCCCGGGCTCGCCCGGGACGGCCTGCTGTACGGCCACGTCTACGACGGGCGGTTCATCGACATCGGCACGCCGGAAGATCTGGCGCGGGCCGAGGCGGTGATGCAGGCGGCGACGTGAGGCGGCTGTGCCATCGGAATGGGGTTCGGGAGCCGGGTGTACGGGAAGAGCGCCGGTCGGCTGGGGCTCGCGATGCGCGCGGCGGTCCGCGAGCCGATGGTCTAGTGGCGCGATCGGTGGGCGTCTCGGAGAATCGTCGTGAGGTCGGACCGTTCCGGCAGCCACCCGAGCTCTCGTCGCGCGAGGCCGGCATCCGCCACCAGGATCGGCGGGTCTCCCGGGCGCCGGGCTTCCGGCCGTACCGGGACCGGAAGCCCGGTGACGTGTTCGACGGCGGACAAGACCTCGCGTACGGACGTCCCGGTGCCGGATCCCAGATTGGCGACGAGCGGGTCGCCGCCGTCGAGCAGCCGCTTCAGCGCGAGGACGTGAGCCGCCGCGAGATCCGATACGTGGGTATAGTCCCGCAGGCAGGTGCCGTCCGGCGTCGGGTAGTCTTCGCCGAATACCGCGATATCGGGGTGTCGCCCCGACGCCGCATCGAGCGCCAGGGGGATCAGATGGGTCTCCGGGCGGTGGCTTTCTCGGAGCTCGCCGTCCGGATCGGCGCCCGCCGCATTGAAATAACGCAGCGAACAGAAGCGCGGCCCGCCGGCCGCGTGCATATCGGCGATAATGCGCTCTGCGAACATCTTGCTCACGCCATACGGACTGGTCGGCGCCAACGGATCGCTTTCGGGCACGGGAATCGTGCGCGGCTCGCCGTAGACCGCCGCCGTCGATGAGAACACGAAGGCTTCGATCCCGGCGGCGATGCTGTGCTGGAGCAAAGAGATGCTTCCGCCCACGTTGTTGCGATAGAAGCGGACAGGGTCCCGGACCGACTCCGCGACCTCGATGAAGGCCGCGAAATGCAGCACGGCGATCGGCCGGTAGCGCTCGAACACGTCCCGAAGACGCGGCTCGTCCTGCAGCGCGCCTTGTTCGAACGGCCCCCAACGCACGGCATCGCGGGCGCCGTTGGAGAGATCGTCGTAGACGACGGGGAGAAACCCGGCCCGGGACAGCGATTTGGCGACGTGACTCCCCACGAAGCCGGCGCCCCCGGTCACCAGGACGTTGGGGGCGGTCATGCGCGGGTTCCCGTCGACGACGCGACCGGCACGACCGTGCGCAGCGACGCTCGATTGCTCTGTCTCCCGGTCAGGGCCGTCTGCTCGCGCCAGCCCGGCCGCGCCGCTCGCAAAGTCGGCATTCTTCTCCCCGCGGCTTGGATCGCCCGCCCCATCGGATGGGCGGTGGCGCAGGTTGTCAAGACACTCCCTCGGGCCGCGCAGCCATCCGGTCGACGCCGACCGGCCGCATCGCCGAGGGCGATGGTTGGGGTCCGACGGGAGAGATCATGCTAAAGCAGGTCGCGACGCCTGGCCGCCGCAGGGGCCGAGGAGGCGTCGGGAGGCGATCGGGCTGCGTTCGCGTTTCGCGCGAATTGAGCGACGCGTTGTTTGCTTCGCGCTTCCGTGGCGCAAGGGCGTGAATGAGGAGCCTGACTTGGCGAGGAAATGCGCATTCATCTCCGGCGTAACCGGCCAGGACGGCGCTTATCTGTCGCGCTTCCTGATCGAGAACGGATACGAGGTCCACGGTCTCGTGCGGCGGTCCGCATCGTCGGATGTCGTCGCGTCGCGCCTCCAGGCGATCGGAGCCCTCGACGACGTCACGCTCCACGACGGCAACGTAACGGACCTGTCGAGCCTGATTCGGATCGTCGAGAGCGTCGAGCCGACCGAGGTCTACAATCTGGCGGCGCAATCCTTCGTCAAGTCCTCCTGGCAACAGCCGTACCTGACGGGGCTGGTCACCGGGCTGGGCGCCACGAACATGCTCGAAGCCGTGCGGATCGTGGACCCGGGTATCCGCTTCTACCAGGCCTCTTCGTCGGAGATGTATGGGGCCGGGCAAGACCCGGATCGCGCGGACCGGACGGAATTTCGCCCGCGCTCGCCCTATGCCGCGGCCAAGCTCTACGCGCACTGGATGACCGTGAACTACCGCGAGAGCTTCGGCATCCACGCGTCGTCCGGAATTCTCTTCAACCACGAATCGCCGTTGCGCGGCGTCGAATTCGTCAGCCGGAAGATCACGCGCGCCGCGGCGCGGATAAAGCTCGGCCTGCAAGATCGCCTCGCGCTCGGCAACCTCGACGCCAAGCGGGACTGGGGCCACGCCCGCGATTACGTCAAGGCGATGTGGCTGATGCTGCAGCAGAACACGCCCGACGACTACGTTATCGCCACGGGCCGGGCGGTGTCCGTCCGCGAGTTCGCCCGGATCGCGTTTTCCCAGGTCGGGCTGAACGCGGACGACCATGTCGTGGTCGACCCGCAATTCCTGCGGCCCGCCGACGTCGATATGCTCGTCGGCGATTCGTCCAAGGCGCAGCGGGTCCTGGGCTGGCGGGCTGAGACGACCCTCGAGGAATTGATCGCCGAGATGATCGAGGCGGACCTCGAGCATGTCCGCACGACCGAAGCGGGACGGAGCTGAACGGTTGTCGGCATGAAGCTCGTCATCACCGGGGCGCGGGGGTTCGTCGGGCACCATCTGGTCGACGCTTTGGCGCGGCGTCTGGGCGCTGACGCCGTGATCGTGCCGACGGCAAAGCGCCCCGAGGCGCATCCCGTCCTGGGGGTGGTCGAGGAACTCGACGTCACCGACCGGGCCGCGGTCGGCGACTTCATCGGCCGGGTTCGGCCGACCCATGTCGTCCACCTCGCCGGCGTGACCGCGCCGCCGGACGCCGCCCGCGACCCGGCGGCGGCGTGGCGCGTGAATGTCGACGGAACCCTCAACCTGGCTTGGGAGATCCTCGCCCGGGCGCCGGATTGCGCCCTGCTGTTCGTCGGCTCGGGGCATGTCTATGGCCGCAGCGCGACGTCGGGGCGGGCGCTCGACGAGGATACGCTGCTTGCGCCCCTCGACGACTATGCCGCGACGAAAGCGGCGGCGGATCTCGCGCTGGGCGCCCTGGTCGAACGGGGGCTGCAATGCATCCGCTTTCGGCCGTTCAACCACACCGGGCCCGGACAGAGCGAGCGCTTCGCCATCCCGAGCTTCGCGATGCAGGTCGCCCGGATCGAGGCCGGCCTGGCGCCGCCCGTGCTGCGGGTCGGCAATCTCGACGCCGAGCGCGACTTCTCCGACGTGCGCGATGTCGTCGCCGCCTATGGTCTCGGGATCGAGCAGCAGGATCGCCTGCCGGCCGGCCTGATCCTCAATATCGCCTCGGGCGTGCCACGGCAGATCGGCGACATTCTCGACCGGTTGTGCGCGTCGAGCCCCGTCCCGATCGACATCGAGACCGACAGCGAGCGGATGCGCCGGAGCGAAATTCCGCGCCTCGTCGGCGACGCATCCCGGGCGCGCGAGATGCTGGGGTGGACCCCGACGCACGATCTCGACGAGACGATCGCGGCATTGTTGACGGATTGTCGGCAGCGTGTGGCTGCCGGATCGTCGTAAGACGGTGACAAGGGCGCCGTGGCCGAGGACGTCCCGGGGCGCGGCGGATCGTGGGCCGTGTCGCTGGAGAGCGCGAATTGCTTCGGTTCGCCAAACCGTTTCGTGGCATAATGCCACCCGGGAGAACACCGTGAAGCCGGGCATTGCAGCCTGAATTCGAGCGTCCAGTTCCAGTGGTGCACGTCCGACGGACGGGGTCGTGTGGCCGCCGTCCGCTTCGCGTGTCCGCCGGATCGAGGCGCGCAGCCGCGATCACCTGTGCTCGGCGCTGGCAGGACGGGTATGACGTACGAAGACGCAAAATCGACGGGTGGCGACGGCAGGGCGTCCGAGGCTTTGCCGGCCGGCGCGTCGATAACGGTCGCCGTTTGCAGCTACGGCCGTCCGACACTGCTCAAGAACCTGCTGTCCAAGCTCCTGAACGATCAGCATGGCGTCTCGTCCGACGACTATCGGATCTGCGTCGTCGAAAACAGCGAAGACCCGGCCCATTTCGACGGGTTGGTGGCCGAGTTCGGCCAGGTTTCCAATCTGACGGTCCTTCGGTCCTCGCCGCCCGGCGTGTCGCATGCGCGCAACGTTGCCCTCGAAGCCTGTGACACGCCCTATATCGCCTTCCTCGACGACGACGCGGTTCCGGATCCGCGGTGGGTCGAGCGCCTCACCCGCGCCTTTCTCGATCACCGCCCGAGCGTCGTCGCGGGCCCGATCCGCCCGGACTGGCCGGGTCCCGAGCCGGAATGGCTGCCCCCAAAATACGCGTCGTGCCTGACCATCCTGGACTACGGCAAGGAGAGCCGCTGGCTGACGGGTGAGGAGTTCGCCTTCGGCGCCAACATGGCCTTCGAGGTCGAAGCCTTGCGCGATATCGGCGGCTTCAACGTGGGGATCGGCCCGAGGGGCGGCGCGAATCTCCTGCGCGATGACGATATCGAGCCGCAGATCTTGCTGAGACAAGGTGGCCACCAAACGTGGTATGCCGCCGACGCCTCCGTCACGCACAAGGTCCATGCCGATCGGCTGACGCGCAACTGGTTTCGCTCGAGGATGGCTTGGCAGGCGGTCTCGAGCCTGCTGCGCAGCCAACCTCTCCATCACTTCGAGCGATCGCCGCATGAGATACGGATCGCGGCGGACAAGCTCGGCGTCGGCGAACTGGTCACCCGGCTGGTCGAGCCCGGTGATCGCCAGACGTTTTCGATCCAGCTCGATCTGATCTATCACCTGTTCGTGCTGATGCTCGAATTGAAGAATCTCGACGACTCTCGTGTTGGAGGAGGCGCTATACGCGAGCGGGTCGGTGCGAAGCGACGCGGCAGGTAATTCCGGTCCACAAGGACGCCCAAGCTTCGCGCCCGATCCCATCGATCTGGTGGCCCCCATCCATCCGTCGACGCGACATTTGTTCGTCGAGGGCCAGCCCTCTCATTTCTTTCTATACGCGCTCTATGGGGCGCTCCCTGATGCCCAACTCCTGACGTTGCCTTATCCGTTGTGGCACAACTTCGATCCCGGCCTCGCTTATATCCAACGGTCCCTGCAGCCCACGGTCCAGACGATTACCTTCGTCACGCTGGAGCCCTTGATATATGGCCCGAGCAGGCCTGCCCTGATCGAGCTGGCCCAATCGACCGACGTGCCGATCTTCGGAATTCTCCACCGCATACCGGAGGACCCCGAACAGGACGAGGCCCTCCGGGAAGTGGCGCCATACATCGCTAACCTATTCGTCCTCGCCGAGCCGCTCGTCAATGTGCTGGCGCTGGACTACGGCATCAAGAACGTCCGCTATTTCCCACCAAGCGCGCCCCTCGCCAAATTCATCGGGTCAAATCGAGACGCCGTTCGCCGGAAGATCGGAGCCAGCGAGACACAGACCGTGTTTTCGATCCTGGGCCAGGTGCGCCCCGGCAAAGGCCTCGATGTGCTGTTGAACGCGATCGACCAACTCTCGAACGAAGAACTGTCCGAGTTGTTCTTCTTGATCGCCGGCCGCCCCGAAGAATTGGATGAAGCGTCAATTTCCGACGCGCTCGACAAAGGGGGGCGCAGTATCATCTGGATTTGCGCAGTGCGAGAAAGCCGTTCAAATACGATGTGTTGTCGGATCGGGAGTTCGGTGAATACATTTCAGCCAGCGATTTCGGCCTTCTGCTATATGATCAATCCCAGAAGTCTTGCATGAGCGGAATAGCCCCGAATTTCGTTGTTGCGAACAAGCCGATTATTTCGTCGGTGGACAGTATCATCGGCCGCGTTTCCGCCGATCACGACTTGGGAATTGTCGTCGACGCCCAAACCCCCGCCGCCGTTGCGAAAGCCCTTAGAGAAGCAAGAGCAGCGATTTAGGATTGGTCGCCGAGCCCGGCCTACATCAGGTATCGAGAGTCCCTCGCGGACGGTGCGGTGCTCGATAGTCTTTCCAAAGCGCTCAATGACATTCTCTAGAGCGCGTCTGGTTGAGGGGTTGAAGGCACACGCGGATGACGTATGGCAAGAACATTTACAATGAACTTTACGACTATAACTATTTCGCTCGCTGGCTCGAACAATCGGAGAGGTCGGCCTCCATCGTCGTCCCGATGTTGCTCGGCCTTTTTCCCTTCGTTCGGTCGGTCATCGATATCGGGTGTGGCCCGGGCGGTTGGCTTGCCGAATTCGAGGCGCGGGGCGTTCGCGATGTCGCCGGGCTAGATGGCGGCGATATTCCGTCGGATCTTCTGCAGGTTGGAGAATTGACGATCAAGCGCATCGATTTTCGCGATGAGTTCGCGCCACCCGATCGCTATGACTTGGCGATGTCGCTCGAAGTGGCGGACTGCCTGCCGCATTCGTCCTCGGAACATTTTGTGAAGCAATTGACGTGTACAAGTGACGTGGTGGTGTTTAGCGCCGCCGCACCAGGGCAATCAAGGCGCTTGGGTGCAAACGAGAGATGGCTTAGTTACTGGATCGCCTTGTTTTCGCAGGAAGGATTTCGTCATTTCGATGTTTTGCGTCCGATCCTTTGGTACGATCAGCGTGTCAGTTGGTGGTACGCGCAGAACATGATGATATTTGTGCGTGAGTTGCGCGACGATGTCGTCGAGCATCTGCTTGCCAAGACGCGTTCGGACGACAGCCCAATCGATATTCTACACCCATGTTTTCGCAGTAGTGGTCAGGTGCGCTTGCCGGATCATATCGAGGAACAGCGCCTGTATCCCGTGACGTTGCTGGAAGAAAACTACCTGGGCTTCAATATATTGGAGATCGGAGAGAATCGATTCCTCGCGCTCGGGCAGACCGAAGGCGCGTATTATCCGGAGAAGTTGTTGTTGGGTGACTATGAACGTGCATTTGTCGGCGATTTTGGTCAAAGTGGTGAAATTGTTGGCGGCGGCGGCGGTGCACGATCTGGCGTCGAAATGTGACCGATATCGCGGCCATGATGTCTATCAGCTCGGTTCGGACTTGTTCGCCGCGGCGCCGGCCGGAGCCTATGAATATAATTTCGATGAACTCGTGCGCGGGGATCTGGACAACGTCTATTTCGGAAAATCGAAGGCCGAGGTTCAGGAAAAGGTGAAGGCGAACCGTCTAGGGATGCTGGGTCGACTATTTGCGCGATAGAGGGCTCTTGGATAAAGGCGTCGTGCACGTCCGGCTCGCCACGGTTCGATACACATTCCGGTGGCCGGTTCGCGCGGGCGTGACTTGTATTTGTCATAGACTGGCTCCGGGCGCGTTGCCATCGGGCTGACGGGGCCGCGCGCGCTCGGCGGGTGTCGGTATGCCTCACCGGGCGCGGGGCGGTCTGCCGGGACGGGTGTTTGATCGCGGCCGGGTGTTCGATCGCGTATGTGGTGGGCGTGAGTGCGGATTTGAGCTAACGCTTGATTGGGAGCTGGCAGGGAAGTCTCCGGTGGTTCGTCGAAGGGGCTCCGTCGATCGGATGGGCATGGTGATCGGGCGGCAGGTTCGTGGACGGTCGCGATAGCGGCGGACGGAGCGCAACATGAGCATGAGCAGGGATGTTTGAGGCACAGCGCATTTTCGTGACCGGCGGCGCCGGGTTTCTCGGCTCGCATCTGTGCGAGCGGCTGCTGGCGTGCGACTGCGAGGTGATCAGCGTCGACAACTATTTCTCGGCGAGCCGAGGCAACATCGAGCATCTGCTGGCCAACCCGCGCTTCGAGGCGGTTCGGCACGACGTCACCTTCCCGCTCTATCTCGAGGTCGACCAGATCTTCAACTTCGCCTGCCCGGCGTCGCCGATCCACTACCAGCGCGATCCGGTCCAGACGACCAAGACCTGCGTCCACGGGGCGATCAACATGCTGGGGCTCGCCAAGCGGACCAAGGCGCGCATCCTGCAGGCCTCGACCAGCGAGGTCTACGGCGACCCGGACGAACACCCGCAGACCGAGGGCTATTGGGGCAACGTCAATCCGGTCGGGCCGCGCGCCTGCTACGACGAGGGCAAGCGCTGCGCCGAGACGCTGTTCTTCGACTATTACCGGCAGTACCGGCTGCCGATCCGGGTTGCGCGGATCTTCAACACCTACGGGCCGCGCATGCACCCCAACGACGGCCGGGTCGTCTCCAACTTCATCATGCAGGCGCTGCGCGGCGAGGAGATCACGATCTACGGCGACGGCACCCAGACGCGCTCCTTCTGCTACGTCGACGACCTGGTCGAGGGCGTGTTGCGCTACATGGACCTGGACGACGACGAGCCGGGCCCGCTCAACCTGGGCAATCCGGCCGAGGTCGAGATCGGCGCGCTGGCCGAGATGGTCATCCGGCTGACCGACTCGCGGTCGACGTTGAGCTTCCATCCGCTGCCCGACGACGACCCGAAGCAGCGTCAGCCGGACATCGCCAAGGCGCGGGGGCTGATTGACTGGGAGCCGAAGGTTTCCCTAAAGTCGGGCCTTGGCGAGACGGTGGCGTATTTCCGCCGCGCCTTCGCCCGTTGATCGCAGTCGCAGGCGACGCGTCATGCCAGACACCCGCGACCGAACATTGGCTTCCGGTTCTGACCATGTCCAGGCTGCCCGGCGGCTGTTCCCGGTTCCCGTCGAACCGCCGCTGGTCTCGATCATCGTCACGGCGCACAACTACGGCCGCTTCGTCGCGGATTGCCTGAACTCGGTCTTCGCCCAGACCCATCCCCGGATCGAGTGCATCGTCGTCGACGACTGTTCGGACGACGACACGCCGGCGGTGGTGGAGGGCCTGCTGGCCGGCTGGAACGATCCCCGCTTCAGCTATCACCGCCTGTCCCGCAACGTGGGGCAGCTCGGCGCGCAGGTCGAAGGCTTTGCCCGAAGCAAGGGCGAATTCGTCGTGTTCCTCGACGCCGACGACCTGCTCTTTCCCGACTTCGTGGCGCGGCATCTGTTCGTCCACCACAACCTCGAGACGCCGGTCGGCTTCACCAGTTCGAACCAATGGACGATCGCGCGCGGACGGCCAGTTGCTGGCCAAGCACCACACCGACCTGGTGAGCCGGCTGTATTCGGACGCGGGTGTCGAGGTCCGGGTCGAAGAGACTGGCGCCGATGCGGCCGAAGGCGGAGCGCCGGTCGACGGCCTGCTGTTCCCGTTCTGGATGAACGATGACGCATTCCCGCGCCTGGGTCTGGGGCACGCAGAGCACGATGATGTTCCGGCGGACCCTGCTCGGCCTGATCCTGCCGCAGACATCGGCGGGGCTCGACGCCTTCCGGACCTGCGCCGACTTCTACCTGGTCCGGCTGGGCCAGTTGATCGGCGGCTCCTTCGTGTTCCGCGAGGCGCTGGGGTGCTACCGCCGGCACGGCGGCAACAACTTCACCACCAACGGCATCATCGCGGCGCGCATGCAGACGGGCGACATGCGCGCGCACCCGACGACGGAGGCGCTGAAGACGCTCACCCTCCAGGTGCTGTCCGAGCGCAAGGACGATTTCGTCTCGGCCCTGGGCGGCGAACGCTTCGACGAGGTCACGCGCTTCATCCGCGGCCTGCGCGCGGACACCTTCAGCCCGGGCGCTCGCGGCTCGCTGCTGCAGCGCCTGTGGACACAGCTGGTGGCGCGCGACGGCAAGGTGTCCTAGTCTTCGATCCGGCGTCCACGACAGATCAGGACAAGAGGGGCAGGATGCAGCGACAGCTGCCGGCGACATCGGACACGGTCTTCCACACCCGCGAGAAGCTGCTCACGCGGCGCGGGGTGCTGTGGCTGGGGCAGACCTGCAACATCCGCTGCCATTTCTGCTATTTCCTCGACCGCATCGCCGACAAGGAGCATCTCGAGCATCCGTTCATGGAGCTCGAGAAGGCCAAGGCGATCTGCCACGACCTGCGCTTCAAGTACGGCAATACGTCGATCGACATCCAGGGCGGCGAGCCGACGATCTGGCGCCACATCAACGACCTGGTCGCCTATTGCGCCGAGATCGGCCTCTACCCGACCCTGATCACCAATGCGATCGCGCTGGCCAAGAAGCACAAGGCGGAAGAGCTCGAGGCGGCCGGCGTCCGCGACCTGCTGATCAGCGTCCACGCGCTCGGCGAGACCTACGACGACATCGTCGGCCTGCCCGGCGGCTCGGAGAAGCAGCTCCAGGGCATCGAGAACTGCATCGAGGTCGGCATTCCCTTCCGCTTCAACTGCGTCTTGTCGAAGAAGGCGATCCCGCAGTTCGAGGCGATCGCCGAACTCGCCGTGGCCAAGGGCGCGCGCGCCGTCAATTTCCTGGCCTTCAATCCGTTCGAGGACCAGGCGATGGGCGGTCACCGCAGCACCGAGAACGTGCCGCGCTATTCCGAGGTCGCGCCGGCGCTGAACCGTGCGCTCGACATCCTCGACGCGGCCGGCGTCGAAGCCAACGTGCGCTACTTCCCGATCTGCATGGTCGAGCCGCGCCACCGCAAGTCGATGTACAACTTCCAGCAGCTCTCCTACGACCCGCACGAATGGGACTACGATTCGTGGACCTGGACCGGGGAGCAGGCCCAGCGCATGAAGTGGGGCGATCCCTCGCCGCACCACAAGAGCCTGGCCAACGCGACCTATTGGTCGCCGGTCTTCACCGAGGGCAAACTGATGCCCGAAGGCGGCATCGGCCTGTCGCGGATTGCCAGCATCAACGGCGTGCGCACCGTCGCCCATCTCGTCGTCGAGCGGCTCCGCCGGCGCCTCGGCCGAAGCGGCGCCACGCCGGCGGTCGCCGACGAGCTCGGCCGGTCGGCGGCGGTCTACCGCGATCACGCCCGGATGCGCGCCATGGACCATTGCCGCTACCAATACGCCTCCGCCTGCGAGCGGTGCGACGCCCGCGGCATCTGCGACGGCTTCCACGGCGACTATGTCGACATGTTCGGCGCCGACGAGGTCAAGCCGATCGACGCCGGCGGCCCGATCACCGACCCGACCCACTTCATCCGCGAGCAGGTCAAGGTGTACGAGGCGGAGGAGCGGGATCGCCCGTGGGCGACGGATGAGGAGGAGCGGGCGGCCTAGCGGCGGTCAATCCGCACGACGGCATCGACGCTTCCGAAACGGTCGGACCCTGATCAGTTCCAGGCATGCCTGCAGTCGATCGCTGCGGCGTTCCCCGCCGTTTCGGCCGACGGTTGCCGCCATGCCCAGCCGCCAATGTCGTCGGGCCTCGGCGGATACCCGGAATGGTCGAAAGGCGCAGGGGCCGGATCAGCCCGGAGTGGCGGTGCGCTTCTGGAATTGTCGGCGGCGAAAGGCGGAACGGATCCGGATCGACGAAGGCGACGTCGCAAGCGCACCGCTCGCGGACAGCGCCTCGATTATGGTGAAGCGCGGGACGAATCGTTCTATCCTGGCAGCTACGAACGGATCGGCACTCGCCGGAAGCGCAGGATACACGAGCTGCTCCGGCGTCGACGGGACATGGGGGCACGCCATGTATCCATTGTGGGACGATATCGATCCCCTATGGCTGTCGCTGCCGCAGCAGGCTCGGCGCGCTTGCCGACGGCGACAAGCCGTATTTCCCGGATTTCCTGATCATCGGCCCGCCGCGCACCGGCACCACCTGGCTCGCGAGCGTCCTGCGGGAGGTCGATGGTCTGTTCGTTCCGGAAAAGAAGGAGCTTCACTATTTCGATCACGATTGGAAGCACCTGACACTGGCGCAATACGCCGACTATTTCCGGGCGAACAAGGACGCCATCAAGGGCGAAGCAACGCCGACCTATTCCCTGCTGCCGGAAGAGATCATTTCGCTCATCAGCACGTTGAAGCCCGACCTCAAGATCGTCGTGGTGGTGCGCAATCCGATCGAGCGTTCCTGGTCGCAAATGAAGCATGCGGTCGGTTGCCGGGAGGACACCTTTCGCGATCTCGTCGGCCGGACGCCGACGCCCGAAGACGTCGTCAAGAACCTGACGTCGGACTTCGTCCGGTCGTGCAACGATTACGTCCGCATCCTCGAGCGGTGGCTGACCCGCTTCGACCGGTCTGCCGTTTTCGTGGAGTATTTCGAGACGGCCGTCGGCGATCCAGCCGGATTCCTGACGCGGCTGATCGGCTTCCTGGGCGGCACCGTGCCGGCGACATGGGATGGCGTCGACCTGAGCCAGCCGCTCAACGCCAGCGCGGCCCAGTCCCGACCCGCGCATATCGATGCCCTGCTGAGCGATATGTACGCCGCCGAGATGCAGCGGACCGCGGCGTTTCTGCAGGATGCGTTCGAGCTGCCGTGTCCCTGGAAGACGGTGCAGGCCGGCAATTTCGAGTGGCCGCTGTGGGTCCAGGACATCGGAGGGGATACGCGCATCCTCTTCGACGGCGCGCGATACACCGCCGTCAATCGAAACGACGATACGGTCGTGGCGACCCGTCCGTATCTCCATGATTTGGTCTCCGACGTCTTGCGACACGCGGCAGACCCGCAAAGAACCGCCGCCGAGGATGGATCGGGAGCGCAGTTGGAGAGCAAGCGCCTGTTGGCACTGCTCGATGCCCTCAACGGCGATCAGCGTGTCTTCGAGGCGGAAGTCGGATTGGCCAATCTTCAAGCGCGGTATTTGGACCTCGAAAGGGACTGGACGGGCAGGGGCGAGCGAATTCAGCAATTGGAGGCGGAACTCGCGACAGGGGCTCGCACAGTCGAAGAGCTGCAAGCGGAGCTGGACGAGGCGCGGGCAGAGCGGAACGCGCTACAGGAAGAGCGGAACGCGCTACAGGAAGAGCTGAACTCGAAGAGCAAATCGGTTTCGCAACATTCCTTCGAAACTGGGACGATATGGGGTGAGCGTGTTGAAGGAGCCAAGGGGTGCGTTGGGGCGACTGTTTGGCAAGACCGAGAATTAACGTGGCGAACCTGTCGACCGGGTTTCGTCCGGTGGGGGCATGCACTTGGCGTTACGAGTAGACAATGCGGTTTGAGGTGGAGAGCGCCGCCGCCGACAGCTGGGACGACGGCGTATTGGCGCCGGGCAAGCAGGTCCTGGTCGTTTTCTGGGCGGAGTGGTGCGAGCCGTCGCGCAACATGCGTGACCTCGTCGCCGCGATGGAGGTCCCCGATGGCACGACCCTCACGGGCGTTGCGGTGAACGTCGACGACAACGCCGACATCGCGGCCCGCTTCAAGGTCAGCATCGTTCCCACGATCATGGTGTTCCAGTCCGGACACAAGACCCATCACCTCATCTGTCTCCAACCCGAAGAGACCGTTCGGAAGATCGTCGAGGAGCTTCATGGGCGATGACCCCGGCAGCGATGAAGGTTCTCGTCATCTGCGAATCAGTCTGGGCGGACGGTGTCGTTTATGACCTGCACGTGCTCGCCGAGGGCCTCGCTCTGAGAGGGCATGACGTCCACGTCCTCGATCCGGGGAAGTATGGCGGCGAACCGAACGTCGTCGAGGATCTTCCGCGGGTGTTCCCGGATGCCCACGTCTCGACCGTCAGCCCGCGCTTTCGGCCGAGCGGGTGGCCCGGATACCGCGTGACCGACCGGATACCGCTCGCCCGGCTGGCCTATGGATGCTACGTGCGCCATCGCGAGATCCGCGAATTCCTGCGCGCGAACGCCGTCGATGTGATCCTGCTCTATTCCGGCGTGCGGATGGGGCCGCAGGCCGTGCGTCTGGCGCGGCGGTTCGGCATTCCGGTGGTCTTCCGCAACGTCGACAAGCTCTACAATCTCTGGCCGACCTGGTACTGGCGGACATTCGCCAAGCGGGCCGAGCACTATGTCTACCGGCGCGTGGACAGGACACTCGCCCTGACGCCGAAATACGGCGACTACCTGGTCCGCTTCGGGGCCGACCGGCGCGATCTGTCGGTGCTGCCGTTTCCGATCGACGTCTCCAAGTTCCACCCGGCTGTGGACGCCACCCGCGTGCGGGAGGCGTGGGGCATCACGGCAAGCGACCGCGTCATCGCCTTCGTCGGGACCCTCTACGAGTTCGGCGGGATGTTGGACTTCGTCGAACGCTTCCCGCGGGTCCTGCGCTCGGTGCCGGACGCCAAGCTCCTGATCGTCGGCGACGGCGCCGCCCGGCCCGCGCTCGACGCGGCGATCGCCCGTCTCGGCCTGGGCGACCGGGTCGTCGTCACCGGATACCAGCCGTTCGACGACATGCCGCACTACATCGCGGCGGCGGAGCTGTGCATCAACGTGTTCCCGATCAATCCGCGTACCGACGACATCTTCTCCGCCAAGATCGTCCAGTACCTGGCGTGCGGGAAGCCGACGGTGTCCAGCGCCCTGCCCGGCATCACGACGGCGTTGAGCAGCGAGGAAACCGGGGTGGTCTATGCCGAGACGATCGACGGGGTCGCCGACGCGGTGACGAAGCTGCTGGGCGAGCCCGACCGCAGGCGGCATCTGGCCGCGCTGGGACGGTGCTACGTCGAGCAGACCCACAGCCAGGAGGTGATCGTCGACCAGCTGGAGAACGCCCTCCGCCAGGCGGCCCATGCGACGGTGCGCGAAAGCGAGCGGGTCGATGCCTGAAACGACCGACTCGATGCCGCTGGTCAGCATCCTCACGCCGGTTCTCAACGCCGAGACCTATCTCGAGACCTGCCTGAAGAGCGTCCAGGCCCAGACCTATCCGAATATCGAGCACGTCCTCGCCGACGGCGGCTCGACCGACGGGACGCTGGCGATCATCGAGCGGTACGCAAAGGAATATCCGGGCCGCATCCGCGTGACCTCGGCCAAGGACAACGGCGTCGGCAGCGCGCTGAAGCGCGCCTATGCCCAGTGCCGCGGCGACGTCATCGGCTGGATCGACGCCGACGACGTCTACGAGCCGGACGCCGTGAAGACCGCGATGGATCATTTCGCCGCCCATGACGACGCCTATTTCGTCTATGGCGGCTGCCGGATCATCGACGCCAAGGGCGATCACATCGGCAGTTTCGTGATCCGCGACTTCGACCGGACGCAGTGGCTCAACGAGTGGCACTACATCGTCTTCTGCGCGACCTTCTTCAGACGCGAGGTCATCGAGACGGTCGGCTTCGTCAACGATCTCGGCAACGACCTCTATTTCTATATGAAGGTCGCGCGGCGGTTCCCGATGACCCACCTCCAGGAGACGCTGACCAACTGGCGGCTGCACGAGGGCAGTATCAGCCTCAAACCGGCGCCCCGTGAGGCGAAGATCCGGCGCAACAGGGCCCGCGAGGACTTCTTCCTGGTGTTGAAGCACGGCGGCAGCATCTTCTCGCCGCGGGCGCTGACGTATTACACGGTGATCGAGCCGTCGATCGCGCGATGGTTGGGGCAGATCTTCAGCAGCCTTCGTCCGATCACCCAGAAATGGTCGATGGAACTTCATACGTCCACGAATGTCGTCCGCAAGAAACGGCGGTAGCTACGCGCGCCCTCTGTTGCGGGGCCTAGCGAAGGCGACGGCGGTCGGCTGGTGGGAGATCGTTGTCCGGATTTGGTCGGTGTGCCACGACGCCGTCGTGGCAACGGGACGGTTCTGTGGTCGGCTTGTTCCGGCGGAAGCGAACTTAGATGGTTGCGCTTTCTTCCTGTGATCGTCTATTACGCGGCGGTCGAGCCGTCGCTCCGACAGCGGTTCGGGCGCTTGTTCGGCTGGCTGCGACCGGTGCTGGGAAAATGGTCGATGGAGCTACACAATTGGCGTGGACCGTTCGCAAGACCAAAAGGGGAAGCTATGCTGCGCCGGTTGTCATCGGACTGACAAGGGCGACGATCGCCGGTTCGAGAGAAATCATCGCCAGGATATGGTGGGCGGGCTGCCGAACTGTCATTGCACCATGGCACTTTGCAATGAGGCTGCTGAGCGGAAAGCGACGTGGATAGAAGCGATGCGATGACGACGCTCAACCTCATTTCCGCGCCGACCCAAGCGGCGATACCAACTGGGTCCGGCGTCGGCTCGGACATGCGCTGTCTCAGCCCAAATGGTGCCTAATTTGTCCTCTGCCGAACTCCAGCATGTCCTCGTGTCCTCGAACGGCAGGATTTCGTGCGTTCCATGCGTGCGGAATTCATGGAGGAGCTTTGCGTGGCCCTTTCCACGAAGTGCGAAATTGGGACTTCATTTCGAAGGTAGATAAATGAAAGATAACGCTAGTCTTCGATAGACCGATTAAAGCCTACATATGCGCCGTCCAATTGTGGGGCCGCCACAGTTTGCGCTAATCTTCAACGCGCCAATGTGAGAACGAGTAAGAGACAGATGCGGTTTCACTTCACCTCGTTCAACCATGCACCGCCCTACGATCTCACCCTCTTCGATATGTATCGCTGGCTTCGCGCTGGCTTGGAGGAATGTGGCCATCAAGTCACCTATTCTTCGGATGCCATTGATGGGTCCGCAATCAACATAATCTGGGAGGGTTTCGCTCCCGAAGCCGGCGCTGATCTCGCCAGTTCAGGCGTGGACTATGGCCTGATTGTTACCGAGTTCATGGACGGTTATGGCTTCAATTTCGGCACGCCGATGGCCGATGAAGACAACCGGCGTGACCCCGTCTACCAGGCACGTGCCGAAGGTTTTCGGGCGGCGGCAAGAGGGGCTCGCTTCTTTTGGTCGATGGTTGAAAGCAATGTGGCACCTCTGCGCGACCTCGCGCCCGCGTCGTTCGTCGAACTGGGCTATTCCGACTCGCTCCGGCCATTGGCCGTCCAAGAGCCGGCCGTTGAATTTTCGTTTACCGGAATTTTGACCCCGCATCGCAGGCGCATTCTCGATGCCCTGTCGCGACGCGCGCATGTGGTCTGGTACGAGCATCTGCTTCCCATCGACGAGCGGGACGCTTTGATTTTGGCGACCAAGATCAACCTCTCCATAAATAAGACGCCCGATTGGCAGATGCCGTCACCGACACGCGTCGGGATGGCGATCATGGGAAGGCGCGGCGTGGCGCTGGACTGGACGCCACAGGTAACTCGGCAATCGGCCATCGTGGGCGCTCGGCCCGAAGCGAGCGACTATGTCGACTACGCGTTGGACCAACTGCACTCAGATTGGGTCGGGAGGGCGGAATTGGCATTCGAGCGCCTTCGAGCGGAAATGCCGATGAAGTCGATAATGGAACGGATCTTGGGTGAGACCCTTGGCGTTGCCCAGGACGCATCCTTTTTCTAGCCGTAGGAAGACGGAGATGCGCTGCCTGTTCGTGACGCATATGTGGGGCGATGCCGCGCCCGATACGGGCGAGAGTGTTACGATTCCACACCTGATCGAGACGTTCGATGAGTGGGGGAAAGGCACGCGCGAATTGGTCTGGACCGATGTGGCGCACCATAACGGAAAAGATGTGCGTGTTGCTGTGTGCGAAGCAGCGGAGGACTTTCGACCCGATGTTGTCGTTCTGACACCGATTCCGAGCGCTGCGCTTGCAGATCTCAACGTGCCCGCCGATGTGATGCGCTCGCTTCCTTGCCGGATCGTTTCCGTCTTTTTTGACCTTGCCAAGCCTGAGGTCCGAAAGTTCAGCGCACCGTATGCCGCTGCCTCGGACCTCTGCATCAACGTAGATGGCGATCAACGACCGATTGGCTCGCGGTTCTTGTCGCTTTGGGCCGCGAGGGCCTCTCGTCCTCCAAAGGAGAAAACGATCGACGTCTGCTTCATGGGCGCGCGGGCAAACTATCCCGACCGCATCGCGACATTGGCCCGTTTGACCGACGCTGGAATCAATATCGTTGTCGGTGGCGGAAGAAATGAGGACCGGCGCAGTTTCGATGACTATCTCGATACTATCGATCGCTCTCTAATTGCGCTCAATTTTAGCAAGACACCGGCTGGCTTTCCCCAATTGAAGGCGCGTGTGTTCGAGGCGTTGTCGGGCAGATGCTGCATAGTGGAAGACGCGAATCCGATTACGCCGCGATACTTGCGTCCCGGACTTGATTACGTGGCATGGGGTGAAGGGGAAGACCTTGCAGCCGTCATTTCCGGTCTTCTGGGAGATCGCGACCGGACGGCACAGATCGCGGAGACAGGACATCAAACATTCAAGAATCGGTACTCGGCGACGTCCTTTTGGAACGCAATCTCTTCGGCGCTATAGGTTCCCGGTTCTCACGTCAGTCCGCCGGCCACCGGGCGAGATCGGTCACAACCCCTTCCTGTGATGCTGGGGGAGGGAGCCTCCCCGCCGGAGCCTCGACGTCTCAGACCGTCTCCAGCAGGATACCGACGATCTTCTCGGCGGCCGTCCCGTCGCCGTAGGGGTTCTCGCGCCGCGCCATCGCCAGGTATCGGTCCCGGTCGTCGAGCAGGCGCTGCGTCTCCTCGACGATGCGGTCCTCCGCCGTGCCGACCAGCGCGACCACGCCGGCGTCGACTCCCTCGGGGCGCTCGGTCGTCTCGCGCATGACGAGGACCGGTTTGCCCAAAGACGGCGCTTCCTCCTGGATGCCGCCCGAGTCCGTCAGGATCAGGTAGCGACCGCTGCATCAGGGCGACGAACGCGGCATAGTCGAGCGGTTCGATCAGGCGAATGTTCGGCGCGGCCGCCTCTGCCCCGTCGCCCCCGAGGATCGCGAAGACGGGCTTGCGCACGTTGGGGTTGAGGTGCACCGGGTAGACGATGTCGACATCCGGATTGCGGTCCGCGATCCGGCGCAGCGCCCGGCAGATGCGCTCGAAGCCGGGGCCGAAGCTCTCGCGCCGGTGGCCGGTGACGAGCACCAGCCGCCGCTCCTCGCCGGCCTCGTCGCCGGCCTCATCGATCGGCGAGGGTGACGGCTGCGCTGGCTGGCTCTCCAGGATCGCCACCGCGCGCAGCAGCGCGTCGATGCCGGTGTTGCCCGTGACCCAGATCCTGTCCTCGGGCACGTTCTCGCGCAGGAGGTTGCGCCGCGCCCACTCGGTCGGCGCGAAGTGGTGGTCGGCCAGCACGCTCAGCATGTGGCGGTTCGCTTCCTCCGGGAAGGGCTGGTGCAGGTCGTAGGTCCGCAGGCCCGCCTCGACGTGGGCGACGGGCACCTGCCGGTAGAAGGCCGCCAGGCCGGCGACGAACGATGTGGTCGTGTCGCCCTGGACGACGACCAGGTCCGGCGCCTCCAGGTCGAGGATCCGCCGGAGCCCGCCGAGCAGCGCAGAGGTCAGGTCGAACAGGTTCTGGTCCTCGAGCATGACGCCGATGTCGTGATCGGGGGTGACGCCGAAGAAGCCGAGCACCTGGTCGAGCATCTGGCGATGCTGGCCGGTGGTGCAGACGATCGTTCGAAATTTGTCGGGATGCGCCCGGAGCGCGAAGATCACGGGGACGAGCTTGATCGCTTCCGGGCGCGTGCCGAAAACGACGAGGACTTTCTTCACGACACGGAAACCTGCTCGCGTACCGCTGAAGAGGCCCCGGGCGGGAAGGCGGCGCAGTCCTCGATCCGGGCCCAGTTCGCCCGGAACCATTCGATCGTCGCGGCGAGCCCCTGCTCGAAGTCGGCCTTGGGCGCGTAGCCGATGCAGCGCCCGGCCTTGTCGACGGAGGCGAGCAGCCGGCTCTTGGTGTCCCACTTGCGCTTGCCGACGATGCGGACGCCGGCCTCGTTCCCGGTCAGCGCGTTCACCCGTTCGGCGAGATGCCCGATGGTGATCTCCCGCCCCGACGCCAGGTTGAACTCCTCGCCGACGGCCGCGTCGAAATAGGCGGCGCGCAGCAGGCCGTCGACCAGGTCGTCGACATAGGTGAAGTCGCGCGTCGCCTCGGCGTTGCCGGTGATCGGCAGGGGCAGCCCCTTCATCGCCCAGTAGATGAAGTTGGGGATGACGTTGCGGTACTGGCCGGGCACCTCGCCGGGGCCGTAGGAATTGAAGAAGCGCGCCTTGACCACCGGGAAATCGTAGTGGTTGGCGAAGAAGTTGCCGTACAGCTCGCCCAGCATCTTGGTGATCTGATAGGGCGTGGTCAGGTTCATCGACATGAACTCTTCGCGCAGCGGCAGCGGCGCCTGGCTGCCGTAGATCGAGCAGCCGGACGACGCGTAGACGAAGCGGCCGACCCCCGACATCTTGGCGTACTGGAGCAGCCGCAGCGTGCCGAGCCCGTTGACGTGCAGGTCGCGCTCGGGGAAATCGACCGAGTTCTGGTTGGCGAAGAAGGCCGCCAGGTGGAAGACGATCTCGGGGCCCTCGTTGAAGACCCGTTTCAGCATCGCCTCGTCGGTGATGCAGCCGCGGCAGAACATGATCCGGCTGCTCGACGGGATGTTCCATTCGTAGGAGGCGGACAGGTCGTCGAGGACGATGACCAGCCCGGCGTCGAGATCGGCCAGCGCCCGGCACAGGTTCGAGCCGATCGCCCCGGCGCCGCCGGTGACCAGGATCGTCTTGCCCTTCAGGTGCGTCTTGTAGTCGGTCATGCCATGCCCTTGCGCCTGCGCCCGGCCGGGGAGCGTCGACAGCTTACCTGCCGTAGACCTTCCGCATCCAGTCCACATAGAGCGGGATGCCGTCCTCGATCGGGACCTTGGGATCGTGCTTGAGGTCCCGGATGCTCTTGGAGAAGTCGACGCGTTTCGTCTTGGTGGTGAACGGCTCCGCCTGCTTGTAGGTGACCTTGTCGTCGCGCTTGCCGAGATGGGACAGGACCAGGTCGGAGAGCTGGCGGATGTCGACGACCCAGTCCGCCCGGCCGCCGATGTTGTAGACCTCGCCGGGAATGAAGTTGTCGACGATGTTGGCGAGCGTGCGGACGCTGTCGTCGACATAGTCGAAGATCCGCAGGTGCCCGCTGTAGACCGTGTAGGGCAGGTCCATCAGCGCCCGGTAGACGAAGATCGGCACGACGCCGCGATAGGGGCTGTAATACTCGTGCGGGCCGTAGCAGTTCAGCGGCCTCACCCGCACCGTCTCGGTGCCGAACATCTCCGCCGCGTTCAGGACCTGGAGCTCGCCGGCCCACTTGGAGATCGCGTAATCGTTCATCTGCTTGATCGGGATCCGGTCCATCACGTCTTCGGACATGATGCCGTCGTAGTCGCCGTAGACCTCGCAGCTGCTGAAGGAAATCAGCCGGAAGCGATGCTCCTTTTGCAGGGTGAGGACGTTCTTGGTGCCGACCGCGTTGGTCGACCACAGGTCTTCGTAATGGTCCTCGCCGTTCCACCGGCCGTATTCGGCCGCCAGGTGGTAGACGTAGTCGAACTGGTTCTTCTCGAAGATCTTGGCGAGCTGGCGAAAGCTCGAGACGTCGACGCGGACGTGGTTCTCCTCCTCGCCGTGCATGATGTCGATGGTCGTGACCGCGTGGCCCCGGCGCGACAGCTCGTTGGCCAGGTTGGTCCCGATGAAGCCCTTGCCCCCCGTCACCAGAATTTTGCACGCCATCGGCAGGTGGTTCCTCTGAATTTATTTCGGTCTATTCAGACTATTCAGCTTTAAGAGGAGAGCTGAGATCGAGTTCACGTTCAGACGCTGTCCAGCCCGTTGGGTTCGTACAGGACGATCTTGCTGCCCGGGCTGTTCATCTCGAACGACACCTCGATCAGGGACTTGAGCCGGTCCCGGATCGCCGCGTGGTGCTCGGGCCGGGCGTAGAAGATCATGAAGCCGCCGCCACCGGCGCCGAGCAGCTTGCCGCCCAGGGCGCCGGCGTCCCGGCCGGCCTCGTAGAGCGCGTCGATCTCGCGGTTGCTGACGCTGTCCGCCAGCTCTCGCTTCAATTGCCAGGATTCGTGCAGCAGCCTGCCGAAATCGTCCAGCGGCCGGTCGGGGGACTGCAGGATGCCCTCGGCGTCGTCGACGATCGACCGCATCGTCTTCAGGTGGTTGTCGCGCGCGTTCAGATTGGCGATCTTCTGGCCGGCGATGGTCTCGGCGTTGCGCGAGAAGCCGGTGAAGAAGAGCAGGATGTTGTCGGTCAGCGCCGCCAGCCGCTCGCGCTTCATGATCAGCGGGGTGACGTGGAAGCCGTTGTTGGGCAGGAAGTCGATCCGGTTCATGCCGCCGAAGGCCGCCCAGATCTGGTCCTGCGAGCCGACCTTCTCCTGGATGACCTGCTGCTCGATCCGGATCGCTTCCTTGGCCAGGTCCTGGGACGTGATCATCCGGCCCTGCAGGGCGTGGAGCGCGTTGAGCAGGCCGACCGTGAAGGACGAGCTCGAGCCCAGGCCCGACCGGGCCGGCAGGTCGCCGGCGTGCTGGATCTCGAGGCCATGGTCGACCCCCATCTCGGTCACGCAGGCGCGCACCGAGGGGTGCTCGATCTCGCTCACGTCCGCGCACAGCTCGATCCGGGAATAGACGATCCGGTGCTTGTGCTCGAAGAAGGGCGGCAGATACCGGATCGAGATGTAGCAGTATTTGTTGATCGTGGTGCCGAGGACTGCGCCGCCGTGCGTCTCGTACCAGGCCGGGTAGTCGGTCCCGCCGCCGAAGAAGGACATGCGGAAGGGCGTGCGGCTGATGATCACGGCGCCGTTCCCCCGTCCCGGCGGAGCACCGTCGCCGCCGATCCGCCCGTCGGTCGGCTGCTAGGGCGCACTATGCCGCCAGCCCGCCCGGCTCCAGCAAAGCGCGGCGCAGGCGGGTCTTCGCCATCTCCTCGATGTGCTTGCGCACCGGCCAGCCGAAGCGCTGCGTGACGTAGTCGAGATAGCGCTCGTTCGCGAAATACTCGTGGAACGCCTCGTCGCGGAAGCGCAGCACGTCGGCGGCGCCGACCTTCTCGGTCGGCAGCGGCTTGGTGTCGTAGCTGTGCTGCGAATAGCCGCTCCACTTGTCCGGCAGCTCCCACCCCTGTTCCACCGCCATGTTGTAGAGCGGCGACCCCGGATAGGCCATGGCGGAATAGAAGTTGGCGAACTCGCAGTTGAGCTCCTTGGCCAGCGCGAGCGTCTCGCGCATCGATTCGAGGTCGTCGTCGGGCAGGCCGAAGATGTAGTTGCCGATGACGTTGATGCCCGCCTTCTGGATCTCGCGGACGATGTGGACGATGTCGGCGTGCTCGAACGACTTCTCCGCCCCGTCGCGCACGTGCGCGCTGCCGGATTCGATCCCCAGCGCGAGCCAGCGGATGCCGGCGCTGCGCAGCAGCGCGAGGTGCTCGGGCGCGACCGTATCGATGCGGGCGTAGGCCCAGATGTTCAGCTCGCCGGCATAGGGCTTGGCCGCCAGCCGCTCGCAGATGCCGTTCACGTGCCGGTGGTTGAGCACGAACATCTCGTCGATGATCTTGAACGTCTTGACGCCGTAGCGGGTGTAGAGGAGGTCGATCTCCTCGACCACCGCGTCCGGGCTGCGCATGCGGTAGCGGTTGGCGCCGAACGGTGCGTTGATGCAGCAGAAGGTGCATTTGTACGGGCAGCCGAGCGACGTGTAGATCGAGGCGTAGGGCCGGCGCGTCTCCAGGTCCTCGAAGCACTGCCAGTTGTGGGCGCGGTAGCGGTCCATCGGCAGCAGGTGCCAGACGTTGCCGTGCAGGTCGGCGTCCAGGTCCCGGATCAGCGGCGCGCCCGGATTGATGCGGATGTCGTCGCCGTCGCGCCAGACCAGGCCTTCGACCGCGGAGAGGCCGGCTTCCCACTCGTCTTCCTTGAGGCACGCAATGAGCTGGTCAATGGTGACCGGGCCCTCGCCGCCGCACGCGAAATCCACGTCTTCCTCGCGCATCGTCCGCTCCGGCAGCGCGGAGACGTGACCGCCGACGATGATCGTCTTCGCCTCGGGCGCCGCCTGCCGGATGGCGCTGGCCAGCTCGCCGGCCGCCGCCATCTGCTGGGTCGAGGCCGACGGTTGATGGCCGAACACGATCAGGCCGGTGAGAACGGGGTTCCGGTCCCGGACCATTTCCGCCACGCCCTCGGGGCCGATATTCTCCGCTTCCGAGTCGACGATTTCGACCGCATGTCCCCGGTCGATCAGGTAGCCCGCGATCAGGCGGACCCACAGCGGCGGCTCGACCGCCGTCAGGTCGGCGCCGAGCTCCTGGTAGATCTTCTCCCGGCCGCCCGGATTGACCAGGAGGATGTCGGGCCGGTCGCTCATGAAACGCCCGTCGACTGTAACGGCCCTCCAGGGGCGATCCCTTGACGCATATCGGTCATGCGCTCCCCGTTTCGGCAACGGCATCCAGCCGTTCCCGGGAATCCTGCCACCAGCGGTAGGTCCGGACAAGGCCGTCCCGCAGCGGCGTCGCGGCCCGCCAGCCCAGCGCCATGATCCGGGAGGCGTCGAGGCTCTTGAGCGGCATCCCGTCGGGCCGGGTCTCGTCGAACCGGAACGGGCCGTCGAAGCCAACGACCTCGGCGATCAGCGAAGCCAGCTCGCCGATCGACACGTCTTCGCCGCCGGCGAGATTGATCGGCCCGGCCTCGGAATAGCGCCGCATCAGGAAGACGAGGCCGTCGGCCGCGTCGTCGACATACATGAACTCCCGGCGCGGCCGCCCCGTCCCCCAGACCTCGACGGCGCCGCCGGTCGCCTTGGCGGCGTCGATCTTGCGGATCAGGGCGGCGACGACGTGGCCCGAGGCCAGGTCGAACGAGTCGCCCGGGCCGTAGAGGTTGGTCGGCACCACGGCGATGAAGTCGCGCCCGTATTGCTGGCGGTAGGCCTGGCACAGCTTCATGCCCGCGACCTTGGCGATGGCGTATCCCTCGTTGGTCGACTCGAAGGGGCCGGTGAACAGGCTGTCCTCCGTGACCGGCTGGTCGGCGAGCCGCGGATAGACGCAGGACGAGCCCAGATACATCAGCTTGGCGACGCCGTGCGTGGCGGCGGCGTGGATGACGTTCGCCGCGATCGCCAGGTTGTCGTAGAGGAACTCGGCCGGCCGGGTCCGGTTCGCCTCGATCCCGCCGACGGTGCCGGCGGCGACGAAGACGGCGTCGGGCCGCGTCCGCCCCATCCAGCGATCGACCGCCGCCTGGTCGCGCAGGTCGACCTCGCCACGGTCGACGGTGACCAGCTCGCACGCCTCGTCGGAGAGCCGCCGCATCAGGGCGCCGCCGACCATGCCCCGGTGGCCGGCGACCCAGACCCGCTTGCCGGCAAGGTCGAAGTCTTCGCCCGAGCCCATCGCGCTCACACGTTGGCGTAGGTCGCGTTCGAGATCATCCGGTAGCCCTTGATCAGCTCCTCGATGCCCATGTCCAGCGAATGGGCCGGCGTGAAGCCGGTGCGCTCGATCTTCTCGTTGGACACGATGTAGTCGCGCTTGTCCGGGTCCTCGCCGATCGCCGATTCGAGATAGACGAAGTTCGGCAGGTGCTGCTGGATCCGCTCGGCCAGCTCCTTCTTCGACAGGTTGGCGTCCGACAGTCCGACATTGTAGGGCCCGCCCTTCATCGCCTCGAAGTTGGCGAGGCCGTGGCGGAAGGCGCGGGCGACGTCGCGCACGTGGATGTAGTTGCGCTTGAAGTTGGCCTCGAACAGCACGACCACCCGATCGTAGACGGCGCGGTAGACGAAGTCGTTGACCAGCAGGTCGATGCGCATGCGCGGCGCCATGCCGAACACGGTGGCGAGGCGGAAGGAGATGGCGTTGGGGTGGCTCAACGCGATCTGCTCGGCCTCGACCTTGGTGGTGCCGTAAAGGCTGATCGGCCGCAGCGGGCTCTCCTCGGTGCAGAACTTGCCCGTCTCGCCGACGCCGTAGCCGCTGTTGGTGATCGGCATCATGATCCGCTGGTCGGGGGAGAGCATGTCGACCAGGGTCCGGACGGCGTCGCGGTTGGTCGAGACGGTGGCCAGCCGGTCGCGGTCGCACAGCGGCGCGCCGACCAGGGCGGCCAGCGGGATCACGACGTCGGCCTTGGCGACGAGCGGCTTCAGCGTGTCGGGCTCGCGCGCGTCGCCCCGGTAGCAGTCGAAGTTCGGGTCGGCGCAGCAGTGGTTCAGCGAGCTCTGCTTGAACATGAAATTGTCGAGCACGGTCACCGTGTGCCCGTCGGCCAGCAGGGCCGGCACCAGGATCGAGCCGAGATAGCCGGCCCCGCCGGTCACCAGGATGTTGAGACTGTCCGCCATCGGCTCCGTTTTCGCTCCGCCTCGTTCGTCGGTCTCAGCCACAGGCCTTGTCGAGCACCGCGTACAGCCGTTCGATCTGCGGCGTCAGGTCGAACGGGTGATTGCCGACGAAAAAGCCCCGGTCGTGCGCGATCTCCGCGTTGGGCACGCCGTTGCCGTGGATGTCATAGTCGAAATATTTGATGCAGTCGTGCCTCAGGAAACAGCCCCCGGTGATGATGCGGAAGCCGATATCCGCTTCCTTGAGCGCGGCGAACACCCGTTCCCGGTCGATCGGCGCGGTCGGCGCGAGGACGATCGGGAAGCAGAAGCTCGAACTCTTGCCGTTTTCGCGTTGGGTGATGAAGCGGTCGTCGCCGGCGAACAGGCCCTCGAAGGTCGCCAGGTTCTTGCGCCGCCGGGCGGTGAAGCCCGGCAGCTTGTCGAGCTGGCGCAGGCCGATCGCGCCGGCCATCTCGATCGGCCGGACGTTGTAGCCGGGCAGGATGAAGCGATAGGCCTCGAAATGCTCGGCGCCCGTGCGCTCGAAGATCGGGCTGTCCGCCGGCAGGTCGCGGGTCCAGCCGTGGGCGCGCAACGACCGCGCCAGGTGGCACAGCTCGAGGTCGTCGGTCAGGACGACGCCGCCCTCCATCGTCGAGATGTGGTGCGAGAAGAAGCAGCTGAACGTGTTGAGGTCGCCGAAGGTGCCGGCCTTGCGCCCAGCCGAGCTCGGCGTCCATCGATTCGCAATTGTCTTCCAACAGGTAGATGCCGCGGGCGTCGGCGATCTCGCGCATGCGGTCGAGCCCGGCCGGGTTGCCCAGGATCGAGACGGCGACGATCAGCCGGGTCCGGTCGGTGATCGCTTCTTCGAGCTGGCGCATGTCGACGTTGAGGGTGTCGAGCTCGACGTCGACGAATTTCAGCTTGAGACCGTATTGCTGGAGCGGGTGATAGGTCGTGCTCCACGAGATCGCCGGGACGATCACCTCGTCGCCGCGCTGGAGCGGCCGGTCCTGCTTGAAGAACAGCGCGGCGACGGCGATCAGGTTCGCCGACGAGCCGGAATTGACCATGACCGCGTGTTCGGCCCCGAAATAGCGGGCGAACGCCGCCTCGAACTCGGCGACCCGCGGGCCCATCGTGTAGCGGTCGCTCTCGATGACCGCGCGGATGGCGTCGAGCTCATCGTCGTCCCAGGTCGAAGCGGCGAGGTCGTAGAACATGGGTCAGGCGTCCCCGCGAAGGTCGATGGACGGGCGGTCCGCGCGGGCGCTCAAAACGGCCCGCGGAACTGGGTCTGGTAGGCCAGCCGCGCGCGCTCCGGATCCGGCCGCCACGCGGGCCGGTCGGGATGGACGAGCCGGTAGGCGCGCTCGGCGATGGTCGCCGGGTTGGGATAGAAATGCTCCTCCAGCGACGGCGTGGTCGGGCAGGTGGTCGCCGCGAAGCCCATCCGGGCCATCGCGATCGACGTCCCCTGCGGCGACCGCTCGGCGACCCGCGCGACGATCTCGGCGCTGGCGCCGCTGGTCAGCCAGGCGTTGTCGACGACCAGCAGGCGACCGGTGCGTTCGGCCGACCGGATGATGGTGTCGCTGTCGAGCGGGGTCAGCGAGATCGGGTCGATCACCTCCGCGTGGATCCCGGCTTCCGCGAGCAGTTCGGCGGCGCGGATGCACTCCATCGCCATGTTGGAGACGCCGACGATGGTGACGTCGTCGCCCTCGCGTGCAGACCCGGGCGCGCCCGAAGTCGACCTCGTAGTCGCCCTCGGGGACGTGCGACTCGGTGTTGTAGAGCAGCCGGTGCTCGACGAAGATCACCGGGTTGTCGTCGCGGATCGCCGCGATCATGCAGCCCTTGGCGTCGTGGGCGTTGGACGGCGCCACCACCTTGAGGCCCGGCACGTGCATGAACATGGCGTGCAGGCCCTGGCTGTGCTGGGCGCCCTGGCCCCAGGACTTGCCGATCATCGAGCGGACCACCAGCGGCACCCTGACCGCGCCGCCATACATGTAGTGGGCCTTGGCCGCCATGTTGACGAGCTGGTTCATGCACAACATCAGGAAGTCCATCCGGATGTGGACGTGAATCGGCCGCATCCCGGCCATCGCCGCGCCGATGCCGAGCCCGGTCATGGCGTCCTCGGACAGCGGCGTGGTGAACACGCGCTCGGCGCCGAATTGCTCCAGCAGGCCGTTGGTCGAGCCCTGGATCCGCTTGTGGTCGTCGACGTCGAGGCCGTAGAGGAACACCCGCGCGTCGCGCGCCATCTCCAGCGCGACGCCCTCGGCGAGGGCGTCGACGTATTTGACCAGCCGTTCGCGGTCGAGCTTCTCAGCCGGCATAGACATTGGCGAACAGCTCCTCGGCGGCGGGGAAGGGGCTGGCTTCGGCGAACGCGACCGCCTCGGTGATGCGCGCCTCGATCTCGGCGTCGGCCCGGTCGCGGGTCGCGGTGTCGAGCATCGCGCCGACCCGCGCGACCTGGTCGTTCTCGACCCACGGGCGCTTGTCCGCCAGCGTCCGATAGCCGGCGTCGTAGTCCTCGCCCGGGCCGACATGCTCCTTCCAGCGATAGGTCCGGCATTCGATGAAGGCGGGGCCGGCGTCGCCCGTGCGCATCGCCTCAGCCGCCGCGGCGACCTTCTCCCGGATCGCGAACACGTCGCCGTCGGGCACCCGGTCCGCCGGCAAGCCGAAGGCTTCCACCTTCGGCAGCAGATCGGGGACCGCCCAGCGCTTTTCCAGCGGCGTGTGGATGGCAAGGCCGTTGTTCTCGCACACGAACAGGATCGGCAGCCGGTGCAGGACCGAGAAGTTCACGCTCTCCCAGAACACGCCTTCCTCGGTGGCGCCGTCGCCGAAGAAGGCGGCGACGATGTTCGGCGCGCCCTGGCGCTTCAGGGCGAAGGCGTAGCCCATCGCGACGGGCACGGTCGACCCGACCACCGCCGAGTTGCCGAGCACGCCGTGGCCCATGTCGATCATGTGCATCGAGCCGCCCTTGCCGCGGGCGCAGCCGTCCGCCTTGCCGTAGAGCTCGGCGAACATCGCCGGCAGGTCGCCGCCCTTGGCCAGGTAGGCGGCATGGCCACGATAGGTGCCCGAGACGACGTCACCTTGCTGCAGCGCGTCACAGACCCCGACGGCGACGGCTTCCTGCCCGATCGACAGGTGCACCGGGCTCTTGATCTTGTCGCTCGGATAGATTCGCGCGACTTCCTCTTCGACGCGACGGATCAGCCGCAGGCTGCGGTAGATCCGCTCGACGTCCCCCGCGGTCAGCTGCGGTGAGGGCAAGTCATGGTCTCCCGGAGTTGGATGGACGAATTGCGCGGCCGGACGCACCGGCCTCTATACAACAGATCGCTGCCAGTGGCACCAACAGCGGATCAGCCCTTCGCAAGGCCGCCTGCACGTGGAAGTAAGTGGGGCTATTTCGAATTTCGCCGTTTAGCTGGGGCGTCTCAATTAGAACTCGGGATTTCAGGCCGCACGAGCCGCTATACTCTCCTCGCTGCGGCCGCTGCGGACCTGCAAAAGCTCCCGGAAGAGAGAATGTTTTTGTTTATGGCTTTCAAAGAAAACAATGTTTAACGACGGATTATTACTCGCATGATCCAATATTACAGGCAGGATAATGTGGTGAAATCTCAGTATCATCTTGAGGACAAGGCGATCCCACTTGGGTCGCCAATGGTAGTTCTCGTCGTCACGGACTGCCTTGGGCAAACTTGCGGTGTCTCCCAACGCCCGTCGAGCGGCGCGTGTCAGAAAGCCAGGCAGGGTCAATGTCACAGGCAAGTTGAGAATGCATAGAGTGTCCGCACGCTCCAACCGCATTTCTATGCCCGAGAAATGGGTGCCGTCGATGATCCAGCTCTCCTCACCGACAATCCTCTGCTGGGCGTCGATAAACACCTGAATGTCGACCTGTTCCCAACGAGCGCCCCAGAGGAGATCATCGAGGTGGTAGGTCGGGTGTTCCAGCAATGATTGAATTCGTTTCGAGAATGTCGTCTTGCCGCTCCCGGGCGGGCCCACGACGACGATTCTACTGGCGTTGAGCAGGGCCTGACGAGCAAGCTCTCCGGTCATGATGCGGGCCAACGACACACTCCCAGTCTTCTTTTTCTTTAGCCCCCAACGTCCGCATAATATCATGAGCGGAACCGTGCTGGTAGACGATTGTCGTCTCCATCAGATGTCGAAATAGCGTTGGCATAGGAGCGCAAATAATACCGCGCCAGTGCACGTCGTGCCGTACCTCAATATTCAGAAGAGCTAATTTAAAATTGCCTTTCGTGGCGCCGCGATCGGCCGCGGCTGACGCGGTGTATTCTTCTTGCCGTCGACCCGCTTCCATCGTCGCGGCGTGGGCTTGTCGGCGTGCATTGCCGCCCGTCTTCGTCGGGATCGCTTACAGCAAGGTGCCGTCGCTGTTGATCTCCCCTGGATTGGGCAGATATCCGGCGACGGCCCCGACGTGGAGATAGTGGGCGAGCGGATTGCGCCCGTCCGGTCCGGCCTCCGGATGCTGCGACACGTACCAGTCGGTGTCGAAGTCCGGACCGGGGTCGCGGCCCTCCCGCGCACCCTGGGTGATGTAGTGGTGAAGCGGGTTCAGGCCCGCATCCGTTACGTCGGGATAGGCGGCGAGATACCAGGCAACGTCGAACATCGGGTTCGGGTTCCGGCCGTTGTAGGCGCCGTAGCGGATGAAATGGCGCAGGGGTTCGCCGCCGGCGTCCGCCAGCTCCGGGTTCTGGTCGAGATACCAGGCGACGTCGAACAGCGGATGCGGATCGCGCCGTTCGCGCACGCCGACGGTCTTGTAGTGCTCGAACGGGGCCAGCCCGCTGGCCGCCACGTCCGGGTAGCGCCGGGCGTACCAATCGGCGTCGAACAGGGCGCGCACGGGGGGGCGGCGCAACCGGCAGCGAAGGCGCCAGATCCTGTATCCGACGATCGCTGTGAGCTTGTGCGGCAAGGCGGCGATCGCGCCTGCAATCGCGGACAGACTGCTGCCGGCCGGCGCCGCGTCGCTGCGCCCGGCCGGAGCCGCGGCGACACGGTCGTGGACCTGCGCGACGTATCGTCGGTTTGCGGGCACGATCTCGGCCGGGGAAGGGATCGCCAGCGCCGGCGTCTGGGCCCCCGGCGGCGCCCAGACCTCCAGGTCGAGACCGTCGCGGGCAAACCGTCGTGGCAGCTCGAACGGGTCGAACAGGCTGTCGGTCCCGATCCCGTGCGCGCGCGACGGCGGCGAGGCGAGGGCTTGGCGCGGGCAGGCGACGCCGACGATTTGCTGTCTCCCCGTCTCGCGCTCCTGGCGCAGCATGACGATCGGGTCGGATACTGCCGCGTGGTCGAGCAGCCGCGGCAGGAAATCCCGCACGAAAGCCGCGGCGTCGTAGACCGTGACGATGACGTCGCCCGGCGTGACGCGGACGGCGCGGTCGAACAGCGCGACCGGGTCGACCTTCAGGCCATTGCCGACCACGCAGCGCCAGCGATCGGGCCGCAGCGGCAGGCCGGCGTGGACGAAGGGCGCGGTACGGGTCCGTCCGGCGAACGCTTGTCTTTCGAGCGCCGTCACCGCATCGGCCGGCGCCGGCCGCTCGCGATCGAACTCGCACAGCACGAGGCCGAGACGCGCCCCGCCCACCGCTGACGGCTCGGCGGCCGATTCCAGCGACCGGGGGCCGAAGGCGTGGATGGCGCCGACGCCGCGCGTGTAGTTGAACGTCTCGAGCGGCAGGACCTGGTCGTCGAACGACCGGGACAGGTGGCGGCACGTCTCGATCTCGGCCGGATCGAGCTGGTCGCGCAGACGCTCGGCGTGGGCGACGACGATCGCGGCCGCCTGCGCGTACAGGTGCGATTCGCGCAGCAGCCGGCGGAGCGCCTCGAGGGCCTCGTCCGGCAGCGGTCCGCCGCGCCGCAGCGCGGACAGCAGGAAGTCAAAGGCGATCACGTCATAGTCGGGATGCAGGCGGTAGGCCGACGCGAAACGGTCCTCGTCGGCGAAGACCCAGCCGGCGAGCCAGTGCAGCGAGGCGAGCAAGCACCGTCGCAATCGGTCGTCGACGCCGGCGGAGTCGGCGTCCTGGCCGACGGGCACGCGCGCCAGCGTGGCGAAATAGGCGTGTCGGTCGAGCAGGTTGTCGAAATAATCGGGCGGCAGCACGTCGTCGTGGACGGACACGGTCCAATAGGTCTCGTCCTGCTCGAGGACGGCGGCCAGCGCCGCGGCCGCGCGGCTACGCAGCGTTTCGTCGCCCAGGAAGCGGGCGGCCCGGATGTAGTTGAGCCGGAGCACCAGGCAGCGCGGGTCCCGGGCGATCGCCATTTCCAGGATACGGAGGGCGCCGCGCAGCCGGGGCATCAGGGCGCCGCGCCGGTCGCGCCGCACCGCCTCGGCGTATTGCAGGATGTATTCCCGCGCCAGGTTGTTGGCGGCCTCGGTGGTCCAGCCCGCCTTGAGCCGCTGCCGGAAGGTGCGGCGGTTGTGCTCGTAGAAGGCGCGGGCGACCGGCTCGAAGGGGATCGGCCAGTTGACGAACTGGGAATTCCGCCGGTGATCGCGCAGGGGATCGTAGCGTCGGCGGTTGGGGGCCGCGGCCGCCAGCGCGGCGTGGACGGTGAGCGCGCGCATGTATCGCGAGGCGACCAGGTTCCGGTCGAAGCCTCGGTGAACGGTTCGCGCGCGGTGTTGCGGATCGCTCCGGTCGAACGCGGCGAGCGCCGCGCGCACGGCATCGACGACGTCGGCGAAATCCGGGCGGTAGGTGAACGCGCAGTCGTCAGGCGCCCACAGCCGTATCACGCTGTCGCGGGCGACCACCGGGAGGCAGCCGACCCCCAGCGCGTCGATCCCACGCGTCACCATCGCGCCCTGGTTCCGCGTGTAGCAGAGCGTCACCTTCGACCGCGCCATGATCGCCAGGTAGTCCAGCCGCGACACAGTTCCGTCGATAATCAACATATTCAGATCATTCTGTTTGAACAGTTCTATAAGAAATCGCGCCTTGTCGGGATGGAACGGGCGCAGCATGATCCCGGACATGAAGACGTCGATCGGCCGGTCGCTATCGGCGATCGGGACGCCTTCTGGGCCCGCCGGACCATCCGAACGGCGACGGCGTGCAGGCGACGCCGCCGTCCGGGACCAGGCGGCGGACCATCGCGTGCTCGGTGGTGTCGGTGACGAACAAGCCGTCGAAGCTCGGCAGCCAGCGGCGCAGCAGCTGGATATGGAGGTCGGTGTCTGCCGTGTGGGCGAAGATCGGGAAGGGCGCGTCGTGGATGTCGGCCGGCGGCGCGTGCCACTCCAGCATGTGGCAGACGTAGAAATCGGGCGGTTCGGCAGGGTCGAACCAGTCGAATACGCTGGCGTCGGGCCGGCTCGGCAGGTCGTCGGGATGATAGGTGTGGTTGGCGACGCGGAATTTCGGGTCGGCGGCGATCCCTTCAACCAGCACCTGCGGCCAGCCCCGCTGATAGGGCAACTGTCCCAACACCGTGATCGTCGGCTTCTCGATCAGGGCGGTCAGCGCCGAGGCCTCGGGCAGGTCGGTCCGGCGCAGGATGTCGAGCGCGTCCGAATCCCGACCGGCGATCCAGAGGGTGGCGGCGTGGAAGAAGGCGGCGCGGGCGTCCGGGAAGCCGCCCAGCCGGTCGAGCGCCGGCTCGACGATGCCCAACATGCCCAGCGCGGCGTGCGTCTGCCAGCACGGGCTCGGTCCCCGGGTCGCGGCGTGATAGTCGCCCCGATCGAAGGCGGCCACGGCGTCGGCGGCGCCGAGCGAATCAGCGAGGCCGGTCACCGTGGCGAGCCGTGCGCCGTCGGCCGGTTCGGTCGTTCGCGATGCCGCATGCCGGGGTGCCTGCGGGCGCGTCCGGGGAGGGCATGTCCACCCGAAAGTGAGGTCAACTCGCGCGCCACCGTAACGTCACCAACCCTGCGTTTGTGGCCGCGCGCTGGCGTGCGCGAGGCCGGAAGACCAGCGAAGCACCTTGACCGACAGGACTGTGGATGGCAAGCGACCGGCCCGCCCGGCACGGGACCGGCGGTGGCGAAGCCGCGTTGACGATTCGCGCGCCGTATCCCTACCATCGCGCGTCGGTTGACAATTCGCCCAGGCCAGGATGCTGCAGGACCCATCACCGCGCACCGATGCCGCGCCCCACACCGGGTTGCCCTGGGTCAGCGTGATCGTCACGAACCACAATTACGGGCGCTACCTGGCGCCCTGTCTCGAGTCGATTGCCGCGCAGACCTACGGGCGGATCGAGACCATCGTCGTGGACGACGGCTCGACCGACAACTCGGCAGCGGTGCTGTCCGGGATCGAGGCGGGCTGGGCGCGGGGCGCGCTGGTCGTCGTCCGCAACGAGGCCGCCCAGGGCCAGTATCTGGCGATGCGCCGGGGGCTCGCCGCGGCGTCGGGCCAGTTCGTCGTCTTCGTCGACGCCGACGACCTGCTGCACGAGGATTTCGTCGCGACCCATGTCGCCTGCCATCTGAGCGAGGAGGCCCACGCTGCGCTGTCGACCTCCGACCAGTGGCTGATCGACAAGGACGGCTTCCTCGTCGGCGTCAACCCGCGCAGCAAGTTCCGGCCGTTCCATGCGCTGCCGCGGCGGTTCGTCCGCGAGGCGATGCTCGAGGACGACTTCATCGAGGAGACGGTGGTCGTCGAGGAGATCGCGGCCGACGCCAACCACGCCGGCTATTGGATCTGGGGCACGACCAGCTCGATGATGTTCCGGCGCGACGTGCTCGCCCTGATCATGATCCCGGCCTTCGAGATGCGGATCTGCGCCGACGAGTATCTGGCCAACTTCGCCCACGCCATCGGCGGCACGGCGATCATCCGCAAGGCGCTCGGCATGTATCGGCGGCACGGCGGCAACAACTTCTCCAACAACGCCGTGCTCGGCGGCTTCGTCCCGCTGACGCGCCGCTCGGCCGCGACCGGACCCGATCCCAAGGCGAGCATCGCCGAGTGTCTGGAGCAGGAGAGCGCCGCCTTCTGCGACGCGCTGGGCGAGCGGCAGTTCGCCAACATCGTCATGCGCTTCTGTTCGATCGCCCAGGCGCGCGCGATCCTGCGCCGCAACGGCGTCGCCCCCGGCCTCGTCGCCGGCCAGGTGGCGCGCCGCTACGTGCGCGCCGTCGGCTCGGTATTCGGCAACCTGCGCCGGGAGCTGTCGTGGCTGCTGCACCGCCGGCCAACCTATTGGTAGATGCGGAAGGCCGGGATCATGCGCCTTTCAGGCGCTCGTCCTTGATCAGCTTGCCGTGTTCGAAATGCAGCACGCGGTTGCAGTAGAGCTCGATCAGCTTGGGCACGTGCGACGCGAGCACCAGGATCTTCGCCGAGCTGATGATGTCGGATATCCGCGCCTGCGCCTTCTTCTGGAATTCCGCGTCGCCGGCGCTGAGCGCCTCGTCGATGAGCAGGATATCCGGCCGGACCGCGGTCGCGACCGCGAAGGTCAGCCGCGTGAGCATGCCGTCCGAATAGGTGTGGACGGGCATGGACAGGAAATCGCCGAGCTCCGAGAAGGCCTCGACGTCGGGGATGAAGGCTTTGGCCTGGGCCGAGCTGGCGCCCATGTACATGCCCATGCGCACGATGTTCTGGTAGCCCGTCAGATCGCGGTTCATGCCCGCGCCCATCTGGAAGATCGTCGAAATCCGCCCCGACACCTCGATCGACCCGCTCACCGGCGTGTAGATGCCCGCCAGGGTTCGCAACAGCGTCGATTTCCCGGCGCCGTTGTGGCCGACGAGACCGACGAAGTCGCCGTCCTCGATGGTGAAGGAGACGTCGTCGAGCGCCCGGATGGTGACGACGTTGCGCGTTCCCCGGGAGATGATCCCGCCCGTGCTGACCTCGACGATCTTGTTGCGCAGATGCATGCTCGCGCCGTCGTAGATCGGGTAGTCGATGGTCGCGTGCCGGGCCTCGATGTGCGCCATGTCAGTTGACCCAGTAGGCGAGGTTCGGGCGTTTGCGCTTGGTCAGCCAGAGCGCGAAGGCCCATCCGATCGGCACCATCGCCAGCGATCCGATCCACGTGATCAAGTCCGGGACCTGACCCAGCAACGGGTCCCGGATCAGCGACAGGCAATAGGCGAACGGGTTGAAGTAGACGATGATCTTGGCGCTGCCGAGCTGGCTGGGGCTGAACAGCACGGGCGTGATCAGGAACAGCGGCTGGATGATTGACGAGATGAGCGGCTCGAAATCGCGAAAGCGGGCGCCGACGTAGCCGATGATCTGGATCACCCAGAGCAGGTTCATGATGACCACCAGGAATCCGGGGATCGCCAGGAACGCCACGAGCGAGACCTTCTGCGGGAAGATCAGCAGAACGATGATGACGACGACGAAATTGTGGGCGAAGTCGACGAGCTGCTCCAGCAGGTGAACCGCGGATATCAGCAACGACGACACGCGCCGGTTCAGGAACAGATCCCGGTTTCGATAGTATACCGACGAGGCGCCGACCACCGACGTCGACAGCAGGTACCAGACGACGAGACCGACGGTGATGACCGGCACGAATTCGGCCGCGTCGACGTTGAACAGCGCGCCCCAGACGAAGCCCATGCCGCCGACGCCGATGGCCGTCCCGACCACGAGCCAGCCCGGCCCCAGGAAGGACCGGCGATACTCCGCCCGGGCGTTGCTCCAGGCGATCTGCAGCGCGAAATCGAAATGACGAATGGCATCGTGGATCTCGGCCGCTAGGACCCCGTTCGCACGATTGCTGCTGCTGACCTCGGACAAGGTTTCTCCCACCAATTCCGTTTCCGTCGCGCCGGGTCCGGTCCGGACCCGGGACGCTCCCCATTGTCGAGGTTCCCGAACGCGCCCGCCCCTGCGGTAGCGCCGGCGTCTGGCCTAATACACAAACCTCTCGTTCGCTGTCGACCGGGCGTCATCGTCTGCGGCGTCACGGCGCACGCGTTTCGCCGGTCGCCATCTGGAACGCATTGCCGCGCCAGTCAATCAATTCGCGGGTCAGGCACTGGATCCAGAGGATCGGGAAGAGCAGCTCGCGAACCAGCGCCGCGGGCAAGAGCCAGGGGCTCAGGGGCAGGCGCTTGAGGGCAAGATATCCGGTCTCCAGCACCAGCCATAGGGCGATCCCGACGGCGAGCGGCAGCCAGACCGGGACCGCCGCGTCGAGCACACCCCACAGCACGCTCCAGGTCACCAGCGCCGCCAGGCTGATCAGCGGCTCCAGCCAGAACATCAGGCCGCCGTGGGCCCGGCGGCAGCGGAACCAGCGCAGGTGGCGGTGCCACAGGCCGGAGAAGGTCCTGTCGGCGATCGGATGGTCGGCCGCGAGCGGCGACAGCACGGTGTGCAGGCCGCGCGCTTCCAGCTTCTCGCGCAGCACCGCGTCTTCGCACACGCCTTCGTTCAGCGCCGCGATGCCGCCGGCTGCGTCCAGGTCGGCACGCCGGAACAGCAGGATCTTGCCGGTGGCGTGGCTGACGCCGAGCAGGTCGCCGACCAGCATCAGCTTGTTGAAATAGCCGTTGATCATCGCCTGGTCGACCCGGCCCCAGAAGGTGTTCGCGACGGTTGCCGTGGTGACGCCCGAAACGAGGCCGACGTCGCGGGCGAGGCGCCCGACCAGGTCGCGCAGCAGGCCGCCGCGCCAGACCATGTTGTCGTCGGTCATCAGCACGACCGGATGGCTGCCGTGCCCGTATCCGTTGGCGACCAGCGTCAGCTTGTCGTTCTTGAAGCCCGCGGGCCGGCCGATCACGCATCGCGCCGGCACCGTCGCCTCCTCGATCACCGCGCGGACCGTCGGCAGCGCCGGCTCCTGCTCGTCGCCGACGCACAGCACCAGTTCGGCGTTCGGGTAGTCGATGCGGGCGAGGCTCGCCAGGCAGGCGCGCAGATCCGCGCGGTCGCCGCGGACCGGCACCACGATGCTGACCGCGGGCAGCACGCCGTCGTCGGCGGGACCGCCGGCGCGCCGCCGTCTCAGCGGCTGCGCCAGGGCGCCGACGAACAGCAGGGCGTGGACCACCAGGATCGTGACCCAGAAGACGAGAAACAGCGTTGCCATGTCGTGTCGCCGGCGACCCGTTGTCGCAATTCGCGGAACGCCGTGCATAATGCCGGCCGGCATGGCGGGGCGCCAGCCGGGAACGGGACGCCGCCGGCGCGCGGCCGCCCGCATGCCGCGCGAACGGCCCGGTGCCGCGCCCGGATCGGCGCCGGCGCCCGCCGATCGTCTTCCATGAGGCTTGGCACATGACGCGATATCCCTTCCGTTGCGCCGTCATCACCGGCGCGACCAGCGGTATCGGGCTCGCCCTGGCCGAGGCGCTCGCCCGCCCCGGCATCGTGCTGGGGCTGACCGGCCGGAACGCGGCGCGCCTGGCGGAAGCGGTCCGATCCTGCGAGGCGCGCGGCGCCACGGTGGTGTCGGACACGTTCGACGTCGCGTCGCGGGAGGCGATGGAGGCGTTCGTGCGGCGCGTCGAGGCGGTCGAGCCGGTCGACCTGGTGATCGCCAATGCGGGGCTCTTGAACGTCAATCCGCCCGACCGTGTCCTTGACGCCGCCGCAAAGGCTACAGACCTGATTTCGGCCAACCTGATCGGCCTGTACCACACCGCCGACGTGGCGCTCTCGGTGATGGTCCCGCGGGGCCGCGGTTCCCTCGCCTTGATGAGCTCGACCGCCGCGATCACCCCGCTGCCGCACGCGCCGACCTATTCGGCCACCAAGGCGGCGGTGAAGGCCTACGGCGACGCCCTTCGGCCCCGGCTGGCCGAGCGGGGCGTCGCCGTGTCGGTGATCATCCCCGGGCACGTCGACACGCCGATGGACCGGAGCTATGCGTCGCCAAAGCCGCTCCGGCTCCCGGTCGAGCGATCGGCCGGCATCATCCTGCGCGGGATCGCGCGGCGGCGCGCCTATATCGCCTTCCCTTGGCTGCTCTATATCGGGGCAACGCTGACGTCCCGAGCGCCCGTAAGACTGAAGGACTGGATTATGAAGCGGATGCGGGGCGTACCGCCGGGGTGACCGGGCGGGATGACCGGGTTCTGCATCCAGTATCGGACAGCTATCGGCTGGCCGTCGACTTGAGTTCACTTGAAATGCCCGTGGAGCGAGGACAGATTTCGCCAATTTACTTCTCGGACCCCCAACTTTATTCGGCGAATATTTACCAAGAAATTCGGTTATTGAGAATTATTATCGATGCGGTTAGATCGATGCGACAATGTGAGAAACGTCGCTTGGTCGACCTGAAGTATTGGGCCAAATGACCATGAATGCACTTGCGGCAATCCCGGTCATCCGACATCATGTTCAAAATGGCGGATTACGCCTGTCCGGATGCACATTCTTGGCGGGTGATGGCAGCGGGCGTTCGCTTGGGAGGAGGCAACAATCGCCTTCGGCAGCCGGAGTGAGGGGATGGCTGGTAGTACTTTCGACGACGTGAGATCGGCCGAGGCGGGGATGCAAAGCGCGTCTCCCGTCACAAGTGCGCCGTCGGAAGATCGCACCATCTTCTCCGGGCTCGATTCGCTGGCGCGCCGGCGCGAGGCGATCCTCGGCCAGCTCGACAACGGTCCCAATGCGCTCGACACCGTGGTCGAGCGCTATCCGACGCCGACCACCGCGATCATCGACGGGCGCGAGCTCATCATGATGGGCTCGAACAACTATCTCGGGCTTCCGTTCACCGACGAGTACAAGGCGGCGGTCGATGCCGCGATCGAGGATTTCGGCGTGGGGACGACCGCCTCGCGGGTCGCGTCGGGCACGACCTCGATGCACGTCGGGCTGGAACGCGACCTGGCCGACTATCTGGGCAAGGCGCACGCGGTCGTCTTCTCGACCGGGTTCCAGACCAACCTGGGCGTCTTGGCCGGCCTGGCGCAGAGCGGCGACGTCCTGCTGATCGATGCCGACTGCCACGCCAGCATCTTCGTTGCGGCGTCGCTCAGTGCAGCCCGCAAGATCAAGTTCCGCCACAACGACGTCGACGACCTGCGCCGCAAGCTCGAGACGCTCGACGTCGACCCCCGGCGCGCGCTGATCGTGACCGAGAGCATCTTCAGCGCGATGGGCGACGAGGCGCCGCTGCGGGAGATCGTCGCGCTCAAGCGCGAATTCGGGGCCTTCCTGGCGGTCGACGAGGCTCATTCCTTCGGCCTCTACGGCGACAGGGGAGAGAGTCTGGCGCACAGCCTCGGCATCGCCGACGACGTCGACATCTTCATCCTCACCTTCAGCAAGAGCCTCGGCCTGATCGGCGGCGCCGCCGTCTCGGACTACCCCGACTTCAACTGCCTGAAATACGCGGCGCGCGCCTACCTGTTCACGGCGGCGCTGCCCTCGTCGCTGATCGCCGCGGCGCGGCAGGGCATCACGATGCTGCGGGACGACACCGCGCTGCGGCCGGCGCTGTGGTCGAACGTCGCCCATTTCCGCCACCGGATCGAACGCCTCGGCCTGAAGATCAATCCCGACGTCTCGCCGATCGTGACCGCGACCCTGCCCGGGCTGCAGGTCGGCTATCGGGTGTGGCGCTGGCTCTTCGACGCGGGTGTCTACGCCAACGCGCTGTTGCCGCCGGCGACGCCGCCGAACACGCACATCATCCGCTTCAGCCTGTCGGCGGCGCATACCAAGGAGCAGCTCGACCGCGCGGCGGACATCCTCGCGGAATGCGTCGAGGCCTTCCCGGAGATCAAGCATTTCTCGGTCGCCGCGGAGTGACCGCCGCGGCGTTCGCTCCAGCCTGATTGCCGCGACCGGCGCCGCCAAGACCGTTACTGTCGAGGGAGCGTGATGATGGACGTCGTGTGCGCCGTCATCACCGCCGGTCTGGCGCTCCTGTGCCTGCCTTACCTGACCCTGGCGGTCGCGTTTCTCGTCGGCATCCGCGCCCGCGTCTCGGCCGAGGCGGGCCTGCCGACGGTTTCGGGGGCGGGGAGGGCGGAATTCCCCCCGGTCCTGGTGCAGATCCCCTGCTTCAACGAAGAGCGCTTCGTCGAGCGGGCCGTGCACGCGGTCGCGCGGCTGGCGTGGCCCGCCGACCGGCTGCGGGTCCAGATTCTCGACGACAGCACCGACGACACCACCCGGCTGGCCGACCGCGCCGCCGAGTCGGTGCGGCGGTCGGGCATCGACGTGACGGTGGTCCACCGCGACGCCCGGCGCGGCTACAAGGCCGGCGCCCTGCGCGACGGCCTGGCCGATGCGACCGAGCCCTACGTCGCGATCCTGGACGTCGACTACGCGCCGCCGGCCGACTGGCTCGACCGGGCCGTCGGCGCCCTGACCGCCGATAGCAGGCTCGCCTATGTCCAGTTCCGGATCGGCTTCGCCAACCGCTTCGAAAGCGGGGTGACGCGGGCGCAGGCGGCCCTGCTGGACGGCCAGAACGTCGTCGAGCAGGGCGGGCGGGCGCTGTGCGGCATCCTCGTGCCGTTCGGCGGCACCGGCGGCGTCTGGCGGCGCGAGGCGATCGACCGGGCCGGCGGTTGGGCGGCGCACACGGTCGCGGAGGACATGGACTTGAGCTATCGCGCCGCGGCGCAGGGCTGGTCGGCGCTCTATCTCGTCTCCCGCTGCGTCGAGGGCCATTTGCCGGCGACGGTGCGCGCGTGGCGGACCCAGCAGGCGCGGTGGTCGACCGGCGGCATGCAGGTGGCCCTGGCGGTGCTCGGGCGCCTGTTGGCGACGCCGCCGCATCGATGGTCCTTCGCCGTGATCGGCTCCCTGTCGCTCCACCTGGCGGAAGCCGTCTACGCGCCCCTGGTCCTGGTGGCGCTGATCGTCGTGATCGGCAGGGCGGCGGCCGGCACGTTCGGCCCGGTCGAGATCGCGCTCGCCGTCCTGGTCTACGTCGCGGGATCGCTGCGCGTCTTCTGGTTCCCGCTGCTCGCCACGCCGGTGGCGCTGGGGCGCGTCCGGGTCGGCTACGTCTTTCGAAGCCTGGCCGGCGCCATCTACCTCGGCATCCGCCTGGCCCTGGTGAAGACGATCAGCGCGGCGGTCGCGCTGGTCGGCGGCGGCCGGCACTTCGAGCGGACGCCGAAATAGGCCGGGCGCGCGACCGCGGCGGCGCGGGTGCATCGCCGACACCCGCGGTTAGCGCACGTTGGCCTTGTAATCCATGGTGTTCCAGCGCGTCAGCAGCAGGCGATAGAGGTTGAAGCCGTCTTCGCGTTGGGGGCGGTTGATGTACTGGAAATGCATTAAGCGCGAACTTGCTCTTGTTCCGCTGATAGAAGGCGTCCTCGAAGACCGTCGGATAGACCGGATCGACGAAGCAGAAGGACCGTTCGGGTTGCGGCAGGTCGTGCAGGATCCGGGGCAGCAGCTTGTCGGTGCCGGGCGCGCCGAGGATGTCTTCCCAGGCGACGACGTCGTACCATTCGACGCGCTCGTTGCTCAGGATGCGGTGGACGTCGGCACGCTGACGGGCCGCGCGGGGCCCGTTCAAGACCGACAGAAAGGGCCAGCAGCCGCCGAGCGTGATCAGGCGCAGCCGGCGGCCCGCCAACGCCTCCGGCGCTCGCTCCAAGACCCGCGCGACGGTCGCGATTGCCACGACCACGCCGATGCTGTGCCCGACGACCAGGATGTCGCGGCGCTCGCCGGCGGTGATCTCGGCCATGACCTGGTCGGCGATGCGTTCGATGGAGGCGTCGTACTGCCCGAGCATCGGGTCCAGGCGATCGTCGACAACCCGCCGAGATCGCAGACGAAGCATATCGACCACAGGAGGAAGCGTCTGAACTGGTCGTCGAGCAGCCAGACCCACGCGGCCCCGAACCAGAGAATCGCCACCCCGGCGGCTCCCACCGCCCGCAGCGGCAAGGCGCCGTCGACGGGCAGCAGCAGCGCGGCGGCCACGCCGAGCGGAATGCCGAGCAGCGGGACGATCAAGAAGAACAGGAGGACCGCGCCGTGCTTCCACCAGACGTTCCAGATGCGCCGGAGCGCCCCGGTGACGATCGCCGTGCCCGCCAGCCGATAGTAGTGCCGGACGAGCGGCCAGCGGTTCATCAGCAAGGTCGACACGATGAAGGCGTGCCAATCGGGAATGGCGAGCCTGGTGTCGACCACGGCCCGATCGGCGGTCTCGGGCTCGACCGCAATTACGTAGTCCCGACCGTGACGCTCGATCCGAGCGGCCGTCTGTCGTCCGTCATGCTGCGACAGGTACGCGTCGATGTTGGTCTTGAAGTGGTCTCTGTAATACCGGTTCGATCGCGGATCGTATCCGTGAAAGTAGAACACCGACCGCTTGTCTTGAGTTGAACCGTCTTCGGCCGTTTCCGGCGCGACCTGTCGGTGCGTCTTGGTGTCTGTCATCTATTTGGGGACGGCGCCGCCGTTGCGGATCATGCGCTGATTCCGTCTTGGCGTGACCGTCCGTCATCGCGTTGCCCGGGTTCTTGCGGGGGAGGGTAATCGAATGTCGGGAGGGTGTCTTTACCGGAAAGGTCCTCGGCCTCGACACGCCACGCGCGCGAACGAGCGGGCGGCGGCGGCGGCCCCGGCCCGACGGTTGCCGGCGCTGGCCCGAATGGGGCGTGTGGGGCCCCACATTCCATGGTAGGGTGAACTATCCGAGCCGGGCTCTCGAAATACTGCACAGAACCAACGCGCTCCGCCTAGATGTCGACGCTGACCAGATATGTACTGAAGCGCTGTATCCTGGCGATGCTCTACACCATCTTTGCGATGGGTTTCGTCCTT
Source organism: uncultured Alphaproteobacteria bacterium (assembly GCA_963730305.1). Classification (GTDB taxonomy): domain Bacteria; phylum Pseudomonadota; class Alphaproteobacteria; order Bin65; family Bin65; genus CAMYMQ01. The sequence continues at coordinate 631,368 of CAVSRB010000003.1, read as the reverse complement.
ATTCTTCCGCACGTCGAGCCGCTGATCCGGTCGCTCGCCGTCGGCCAGATCTCCGTCGGCGAGTTCTGGCAGATGTGGTTCCTGCTCTACCCGATGATCTTCTATCTCCAGATGCCCCTGATCGTGGCGTTCTCGATCGGGTTCGTCTATCTGCTCATGGCGCGCGACAAGGAATTGACGATGGCGCTCGCCGCCGGGGCGTCGCCGTTGCGGATCGCGCTGCCCGGCGCGATCGCCGCGATGTTCGGCGCCGTTCTTTGTGCCCTGCTGTCGCTCTACCTGCTTCCCGTGACGATCCTGAAGTTCAAGGACATGGCGTTCGTGGCGTCGAGGCGCCTGAACTCGGAGTTGCTGGAATACGGGAAATTCAACCAGATCGCGGGCGGCTACACCCTCTATTTCAAGAGCCGCGGCGAGGGCGGCACCATGAAGGGCATCGTTCTGAAGGACGGCTCGCAGCCAAAGGCGCCGACGATCCTGGTCGCCAAGCGCGGGCTCCTCGATTTCGGCAAGAAGGACATCTCGCTGATCCTGTACGACGGCACCATCCAGAAGCCGGGCAAACGGCCCTGGGAGGTCGACATGTTCGGCTTCCAAGTCCTGCGGTATCCGATCGGCAAGACCTTCCGATACGATTTGCCGGTCGGACGGGCGTGGGGTTATTTCGAACGCCACATCGGTGTGCTGCTGAACCCGCCGGCAAGCCTGAAGCTGAGGCCGCGTCAACGCGCCGAATGGATGATGGAAGGAAACAAGCGGATCATCAATCCGATCATGTGCTTCGGCTACGGCATCCTGATCATCGGGATCGTCGGGTGGGTCGGCGCGCGTGTGCGCAACGCCTATTGGGTCATCCCCTTCGGGTTGGTCGCGGTCCTGGGGATCCACAGCTTTTACATCGTCTTCCTGTCCGCCTACGTGAAGTTCGCGTCGGACTGGCCCGAAATCCTGTACGGCGTGCCCGTCGCCGTCTTCTTCGACGGCGCCCTGCTGCTCTACCTGTTGTCGCGCGAGAAGAAGCCGCGCCGGCATCGCCGCAAGGAGCCGCCGGACGATCGGCGACGGCTGGCCGCGACGTGAGGGGCGTCCGGCATCGCGCCGTCCCGGCCCGCAACGGCGGGGGAGTGGGACGTGGGCGCTCCTGAGATCGTGGTCGCGATCGTCGTCTTGCTGCTCGCTCTGTCGGTCCTGGTCAACGCGCCGTCGGTGCTGTTGCTGGCGGCCTTCTCCTGGGCGGCCGTGTTCCGGGCCCGGTCGGCCGGCGCCCGCGGGCCCCTGGATGGCGATGCGGACCTTCCCGACGTCCTGATCCAGATCCCGACCTACAACGAGCCCGACGTGATCGGCCGGGCGCTCGAGGCGGTTGCCGCGCTGGACTGGCCCAAGGACCGGCTATGCGTCCAGATCCTCGACGACAGCACGGATCGCACGCCGGCGGCGGCCGCCGCGGTCATCGAACGGCTGGCGCGGGACGGCCTTCGCGCAGAAGTCCGGCACCGCACGCAACGCGACGGCTTCAAGGCCGGCGCCCTGCAGCACGGGCTGGCGGCGTCAGACGCGCCCTACGTCGCGATCCTGGATGCCGATTACGTTCCGGCATCCGGCTGGCTGCGGGCGTGCATGGGGCCGCTGTGCCGCGACGAACGCCTCGCCTTCGTCCAGTCGCGGATCGATTTCCTCAACCGCGATTCGACCTGGTTCACGCGCGGCCAGGCCCTGCTGCTCGACGTCCATTACGTCGTCGAGCAGGGCGGGCGGGATGCCGTCGGCCTGGTCGTTCCCTTCAACGGAACCGGTGGCGTGTGGCGCCGCGCGGCGATCGACGCGGTCGGCGGCTGGCGCGGCGAGACGCTCGTCGAGGACATGGACCTGACCTACCGGGTCGAGGCCGCCGGGTGGCGCGGCCGGTACCTGCTCGACGTTCCGGTCCCCGGCGAGCTTCCCGAGAGCGTCCGGGACTGGCTCGGTCAGCAGCGACGCTGGTCGATGGGCACGGCCCAGGTGATGCGCCAGATGTGGCGGCCGCTCGTGTCGCGCGCGACCAGCGGTCGCGTGAAGGCGTCGCTGCTCTATCAGCTCGTCAACGTCTTCGCGGCGCCGATCTCGATCCTGGCGCTGGTCGCGGGCGCGCTGCACGTGACCTACGCGACCGATCCGGGCGCGTCGGCCGAACTGCTGTTCGCCGCCGCGCTGGCCCTGATCGTGATGCGGACCGCACTCGCGCCGATCGTCGCCCTGGCCGCGACGCGGCGGATCGGCGCCGCCGCGATCGTCCTCGACCTGCCCTGCTCGGTGGCTGTCGTCGTCCTGAACGCCCTGATCGGCACGTCGGCGGCGGTCCGCGGCCTGCTGGGGCACCAGGCGCCGTTCGTCCGCACCCGCAAGACCGGGGCCGTGTCGCGCGACTAGCGGGGACCCGGGCCGCCGCGTGCATCGACGGACCAGTGGCAAACGCATCGATTGTTGTAGTAAAGTGAATAACGAATTGGATGGCGGTTGGCCTCGGTGGAGGACTGCAGAGGGCAGTTATGACGAAGCCGCTGGTGATCATGTCCTGCGTCGCGGGGGCGGTGCTGTTCGGGGTCGTGTGGTGGTTGGCGTCGCCACCGGAAATCGAGTTCGACCAGCAGGCGGAGATTTGTCAACGCACCGTCGCGCAATGCAGCGATCAACGCGACCGTAGCTGCAAGGTGAAGCTGCGGCGCGCCTGCCTGAACGCCGACCTGTTGCCGGTATCCCGGGTGGCGGACTGAACCGCGTCGGGCCGCCGTGATGTAGCGCGGCGCGATGGGCGGTTGGCGCCTGCCAATCGACTTCTCGCAAGAGACCGCGATTTCGGCCCGACCGCCGTCCGTGTCGCTGCGGCTCGGCTGCTTCCGCCGGTCGCCTCGCTGCGGCGACGGTTTCCGGCCAGCCGCGGGCGCCGGAACCGGTGCAATTTTTTTCGGTGCGTCGGAAACCGGCACAAGACGGGCTCAAGGCCACTCGTTTCCCACGTTTTGGCCGGCACTACCCCATTACATCCGCATGACCTGCCGCCGTCTTCGGGCAGGCCGCCCATTGCCCGCGGATATTTCGGATACACTTAATTGCCGAGAAGTGATGCACCATTCGGCTGGGTTAAGCGTCCAGATGCTCGATGCGGTGAGCTTGAACGAGACGCTTGGCGTCTTCGTCGCGCGATATTCGGGTCGCGTCGATCTGGACCAGATTCGCCAGGCCTATGCCGATATGTCCGGCAATCCCGGATTTCGCCCCGGCTTGCGGGCCATCTGCGACCTGCGCCGCGCCGAGATCGATCTCAGCGGCGACGATATCCGGGTCCTGTCTGCGCTGGTCCGTTCGGTCGCGCCCAAGTGGGGCGGGACCAAGTGGCTGGCGGTGGTCGCGTCCGACGTCGCCTACGGCCTGCTGCGCATGTTCATGTCGCTGACCGACAACAGTTCGATCGAGACGCTGGTCGTGCGGGATATCGACGAAGCGGGCGATTGGCTCGAACTGGGCGTCGACGCCAAGGCGGCGATCGACGCGGCGGGTGAGGCCCCGGTGGGCGGTCCCACGGCCCAGACGGCCAGATAGCTTCCAATTTCGCGCTATTCCGATCGTGGCATACCGCGTGCCGACAGCCGCGCGCCGCGTGGCCCTGTCATTCCGGCAGCTCGACCTTTTTGCGTCCCGTGATCATCGCCCGGACGAGGTTCTCCCGGTGCGCCAGGCTCGAGGCGGCGACGCCGATCAGGTGCAGCAGCACGGCGATCAGCGCCAGGTTCACCGCGACCTCGTGGATCGTCTCGAGGGTCTCGCTCGCGTAGAAGGCGGTCGTGGTCATGCCCCAGCCGGTCAGGCAGATGACCGCCAGCAGGGTCAGCAGCACCACGACCATTGCGCCGCCGGCCGGGTTGTGGCCGATCGTCCGCGGCGCCGCGCGGGTGACGAGGCCGCGGAGATAGCCGAGCGTCGCCGCCGGGCCGCGGACGAAGTCGGCGAAGCGGGCGTGCCGGCTGCCGACGAAGCCCCACAGGAGGCGGAAGCCGACCAGCCCGGCGACGACGTAGCCGGCGGTCAGGTGCGTCGCCGAGAAGCCGTCCTCGTGGGTGACGTAGGCGGTGACGAAGGCGGCGACGAGCGACCAGTGGAAGATCCGCACCAGCGGATCCCACACCCGGACCGTCTTTGCCGTTCCGGCCACCGGCCGCGCGTCGTCCTTCATGGCCGCACCATCAATCGTGCTTGGATCAGTTGTGCTTGGTCTCGACGACCTTGCCCGAGACCGGGTCGAGGAACAGCTCCAGTCGCTGGCCGTCCTTGGTGACGTACGCCTCGTAGCAGCGCATCGAGACCCGGATCCGGCGGACGTCGTAGCCGGCCGCGGTCAGCTTGGCCTTGGCGTCGTCGATCTTCATCCAGGTGCTCTGGGCGGCGTCGGTGCACGGCTTGGACGGCGGCGAGGCCGAGGCGGGCGCGGCCGCGAACAGGGCGGCGGCGGTGGTCAACGCGGCGAGGAGGGGAAGGGCTTTCATGGCGGCTCCCGTTGGTCGAGGGGCGAGGCGGGCTGCCTCATCACTCCGATAAACGCGGACCGGGCCCCGTTCCGTCGCTGGCGTCGGACCGTCGCGAGGTGCCTTGTTCGTGCGTCGCACGGCGCGACGGCGCGGCCCTCGCCAACACTGGAGCTGGCGCGGCCGGGGACGCCTGTCATCAAATTTTCTTGAATTAATTCTTATAGTTTTGACCGGGTCGCGGACCCCGAACGCGGTCTCGACGTCGGGCGGGTGACGGCCTCCGGCGCGGCGGGTCGGACGTCGTGAGGCATTGTGTGACTATTTTGCAACATGCGCCCCGCATATTTATGGTTAACAAGGGTTTCCAATTGAGAGGTGTTGGCTTTGGGCGTTTGTTGTTGGTGGGGGCAAGATCGAAACATGTACAGCGCTGCTGATGCATCGAACTTGCTTGCCTTCGCGACTCTTTCGCCGTCGATGCCCGTCGCGGTCGCCCGTCGACCGTCGTGTAATCGTAACGGTTGAGGAATATGCGCCCATAAGGCGACCCCGCCGTCCGGGCCTGGCCGTCGCGACGGCAGCCTGCGTCCTGGTCCTGGCCGCGCCGATCGCGCCGGCGGCCGCGCAGTCCTACAGCCAATACCTAAAACTGTGCGCCGGACCGTCGGTCGAGAAGTCCATCGCCGCGTGCACCTGGCTGCTGACGCGGACCAAGCGCGAAGGCGCGGAACAGGCCTTCTTCCACTATCATCGCGGCCGGGCCTACGCCCGCAAGAAGCTGTACCCCAAGGCCGTGGCGGATTTCGATGACGCCATTCGCCTGGCGCCGCGCTATGCGGCCGCCTACTACGAGCGCGGCGTGGCCTACACGCAGACCGAGGACTACCCGAAGGCGATCGCGGACTTCGACCGGGCGATCGAGATCAGCCCGAAATACACCGAGGCCTTCACCGCGCGCGGGGTCGCCTACGGCGCGCTCAACGAGTTCCAGAAGGCGATCGCCGATTTCGATCGGGCGCTGACGCTCAGCCCCAACGACCGGAACACCTTCTTCCGGCGGGGCATCGCCTACTACAACCTCAACCGGTACCGGAAGGCGATCGCCGATTTCGACCAGGCCATCCGCCTCGACGGGGGTTACGCGGCCGCCTACTACAATCGCGGCGTCGCCTACGCCAACCTCCGGCAGTACCGAAAGGCGATCGCCGACTATGGCGAGGCGATCCGGCTGAAGCCGAAGGACGCCACCGCCTACTACAACCGCGGCGTCGCCCTGGCGAAGCTCGGCGATCACGAGAAGGCGGTCGACGATTTCGACCAGGCGGTCCGGCTCGATCCGCGCAATCCCCGCGTCTACAGGAACCGGGGCTTCTCCCGCTACGAACTGGGCAAGTACTTCAATGCGATCCGGGATTTCGACCGGGCGCTGCGGCTGCGGCCGCGGGACGCCATCGGTCATCTGGGGCGGGGTCATGCCTATCGCGGGCTGAAGCAGTACGAGAAGGCGATCGCGGACTACAGCCAGAGCATCCGGCTGCGGCCGGACCTGGCGGTCGCCTATGCGAGCCGCGCCAACGTCTTCCGGATCAAGGGCGAGTACCAGAAGGCGATCGCCGACTATGACGAGGCGACCCGCCTCGATCCCAACGCGGCGGCCTTCTTCGCCGGCCGGGGCGGGGTCTATGTCAGCCTCGAACGGTATCGCAAAGCGGTCGCCGATTTCGGCAAGGTGATCGCCCTCGAGCCGCGCGAGGCCGCCGCCTACCGCAGCCGGGCCGCGGCCTATGCCCATCTCGAGCGGTATCGCAAGGCGGTCGCGGATCTCGACAAGGCGCTCGAATTGACGCCGCGCGACGCCGACGCCTACCGGGATCGCGGCACCGCCTACGCCCGGCTCAAGCAGTTCCAGGAGGCGATCGCCGACTTCGACAAGGCGGTCGAGCTCCGGCCGCGTGACGCCGCCGCCTATTTCAGCCGGGGCCGGGCCTACGCGGCGCTCAAGCGGCACGACAAGGCGATCGCCGACTTCGACAAGGTGGTCGCGTTGCGGCCGCGCGACGCGGCGGCCTACTACCGGCGCGGCCTGGTCTATGCCGAGCTGGGGCAGGACCGGCGGGCGCTCGGCGACTTCTCCAAGGCGCTCGACCTCAATCCGCGTTTCGCCGCGGCGCTCTACGGGCGGGGCAGGGCGTATCGGCGCCTGAACAAGCCGCAGGACGCGATCGCGAACTTCGACCAGGCGATCGGCGTCCGGCCGGGATACGCCCCCGCCTATTTCAGCCGCGCCGAGGCCTACGCGACCCTGCACCAGGACCGCAAGGCGGTGGCCGACTACACCCAGGCGATCGGCCTCGATCCGCGCTACACGGCGGCCTATTTCGGCCGGGGCGTCGCCTACGCCCGGCTGGGCCGGCACGCCAAGGCGGCGGCGGACTTCGACAAGGTGATCGAGCTCAAGCCGGGCGACGCCGCTGCCTACTTCCGGCGGGGTACCGCGCGGGCCCGCCTGCACCGCTACGCCAAGGCGGTCGCCGACTTCGACAAGACGCTCGAACTCGATCCGGGCCGAACCGTCGCCTATCACAGCCGCGGGGCGGCCTACGCCCATCTGAAGCAATACGACAAGGCGATCGCGGATTTCGACAAGGCGATCGAGGTGAACCCGCGCGATGCCGCCGCCTACTATGACCGCGGGACGGCCTACGCCAGCCTCAACAAGTACCAGCCGGCGGTCGCCGATTTCGGCGCGGCGCTGAAGCTGGCCCCGCGCAATGCCGCCGCCTTCCGCAGCCGGGGCGCCGCGCAGTTCAGGCTCGGGCACTACGCCGAGGCGTTCGCCGACTACGACGAGGCGATCCGCCTCGACCCCCGCGACGCGCGCGCCTTCTACGGCCGGGGCGCGGTGCATGGCAAGCAGCACCAAGACCGCCAAGCAGTGGCCGACTACGCCCAGGCGATCGGCCTCGATCCGCGCTACACGGCGGCCTATTTCGGCCGGGGCGTCGCCTACGCCCGGCTGGGCCGGTACGCCCGGGCGGCGGCGGATTTCGACAAGGTGATCGAGCTGAAGCCGGGCGACGCCGCTGCCTACTTCCGGCGGGGTACGGCGCGGGCCCACCTGCACCGCTACGCCAAGGCGGTCGCCGACTTCGACAAGACGCTCGAGCTCGATCCGGGCCGAACCGTGGCCTATCACAGCCGCGGGGTCGCCTACGCCCGCCTGAAGCAGTACGACAAGGCGATCGCGGACTTCGACAAGGCGATCGAGGCCGACCCGCGCGATGCCGCCGCCTACTATGACCGCGGGACGGCCTACGCCAGCCTGAACAAGTACCAGCCGGCGGTTGCCGACTTCGGCGCGGCGCTGAAGCTGGCCCCCCGCAACGGCGCCGCCTTCCGCAGCCGCGGTGCGGCGCAGTTCAAGCTCGGCCACTATGCCAAGGCATTTGCCGACTATGGCGAGGCGATCCACCTCGATCCGCGTGACGCCCGCGCCTTCTACGGCCGGGCGCTGGTTCACCACGCGCTGAAGCAATATCGCAAGGCGGTCGCCGACTACGAGCAGGCTATCGGCCTCGATCCGCGTTACGCAGTGGCCTATTTCGGCCGAGGCGCCGCCTATGCCCGGCTCGGCCGGCACGCCAAGGCGGCGGCCGACTTCGACAAGGTGGTCGAGCTGAAGCCGCGCGATGCGGCGGCCTACTATCGCCGCGGCGAAGCCCGGGCCAGGCTGGGTGAGAATGCCAAGGCGGTCGCCGATTTCGACAAGGCGTTGAATCTCGATCCCGGCCAGACCGCGGCCTATCACAGCCGGGGCACCGCCTACGCCCGCCTGAAGCGGTACGAGCAGGCGATCGCCGACTTCGACAAGGCGCTCGAGGTCGACCCGCGCGACGCCGCCGCCTTCTACGACCGCGGCGTGGCCCGGGCCAGGCTCGGGAAGTTCCGGAAGGCGATCGCGGACTTCGACAAGGCCGTCGAACGGATGCCGCGCCACGCCGAAGCGTACTACAGCCGAGGCCGGGCCTACGCCGCGCTCAAGCGGTCCGACGCGGCGATCGCGGACTTCGACAAGGCGGTCGAGCTCGATCCGCGCCACGCTGCGGCCTTCTACCAACGCGGCCTTGCCTTCGGCCGCGAGGGCCGGTACGCGAAGGCGATCGCGGATTTCGACCAGGCGCTGGTCCTCAAGCCGCACGACGCCGTGGTCCTCTATCGGCGCGGCGAAGCCTATGCCAGCCTGAAGCGGTTCGAGAAGGCGATCGCCAATTTCGACCAGGCGATCGGCACCAAACCGGGATACCGGGCCGCCTATCTCAGCCGGGGCGAGGCCCAGGCCAGCCTGCAGCGGTACCAGAAGGCGATCGTCGATTTCGACAAGGCGATCGCGCTCGATCCGAACGATGCGGTGGCTTTCGTCCGGCGCGGCGCGGCCTTCGCCCGGCTGAAGCACTATCCCAAGGCGATCGCCGACTACAGCCGGGCGATCGAGATCACCCCCCGCGATCCACGGACCTATCTCGATCGGGGGCGGATCTATGTCAGCTTCGGCAAGTTCGAGACGGCGATCAAGGACTTCGACAAGGCGATCGACCTGGACCCGCGCAACCACGCCGCGCGTCTCGGCCGGGGCGGCGCGTATCTCGACCTGAAGGACTACAAGAAGGCGATCGCCGACTTCGACAAGTCGATCGAGCTCAATCCGCGGGCGGCGGCGTCCTATTTCAAGCGCGGCAGCGCCTATGTCGAACTGAAGCAGCCCGACAAGGCGCTGGCGGACTTCGACCAGGCCCTCGTGCTCGACCCGAACAATCCGGACGCCTATTACAACCGCGGCACGATCTACGCGAACCTCGGCCAGCTCGACAAGGCGATCGCCGATTTCGACACCGCGATCGAGCTCCAGCCCCGCTACGCCGCCGCCTATTTCAACCGGGGCACGGCCTACGCCACGCTGAAACGGTTCGTGCAGGCGGTCGCCGACTTCGACCGGGCGGTCAGCCTCGATCCCAACGACGGCAACGCCTTCTACAACCGCGGCATCGCCTACGCCAACCTGGGCCGGTTCCCGAAGGCCATCCTGGACTTCGACCGGGCGCTCGACCTCAACCCGAAGAATACCGGCGCCTACTACAACCGCGGCACGGCCTACGCCAACCTCGAGCAGTACGAGAAGGCGATCGACGATTTCGACGCGGCCCTCAAGCTCGATCCGCACCACGCCGCCAGCCTCTACAACCGGGGCGCGGCCCACGCCAGCCTGGAGCAGTACGGCAAGGCGATCGTCGACTTCGACGCGGCGTTGAAGCTGTCTCCACGGACGCGGTGGCGCTGTACAGCCGGGGCATCGCCTACGCGCATTTGAAGCGCTACGCGAAGGCGATCACGGACTTCGACGCGGCGCTCAAGCTCAAGCCCGACGACGCCAACGCCTACTACGACCGCGGCACCGCCTACGCCAACCTGAACAAGCACAAGCGCGCGATCGCGGACTTCGACGCGGCGCTCAAGCTCAACCCGCGCGACGCCGCGGCCTACTACAACCGGGCCAGCGCCTACGCCAGCCTGGAGCAGTACGAGCAGGCGATCGCCGACTTCGGCCGGGCGCTCAAGCTCGATCCGCGCCACGGCGACGCCTATTACGGCCGCGGCAACGCGCGCGCCCACCTGAAGCGCTACCGGGCGGCGGTGGCGGACTTCGATAAGGCGCTGGCGCTCAACCCGCGGGATGCGGCGGTCTACTACAACCGGGGCATCGCCTATGCCCGGCTGGGCCGGTACGAGAAGGCGATCGCGGACTACGACCAGGCGATCGGGCTCGAACCGCGCCACGCCGAGGCGTTCAACAACCGGGGCGTGGCCTACGCCAAGTTGAACCAGCACCAGAAGGCGATCGCGGACTTCGACCAGGCGCTGGCGCTGAACCCGCGCAACGCGGTGGCCTACTTCAACCGGGGCATCAGCTACGCCAGCGTGAACCGGTTCGCGACGGCGATCGCGGACTACGACCGGGCGCTCGAGCTCGACCCGCGCTTCGCGGCGGCGCACCACAACCGGGGCAACGCCTACCGGGACCTGAACCAGTACGACAAGGCGCTGGCGGACTACGATGCGGCGATCAAGCTCGCGCCGGGGGACGCGGCGATCTACTTCAACCGGGGCACGACCTACCGGCACCTGAACCGGTACGAGAAGGCGATCGCGGACTATGACGAAGCGATCCGTCTCGATCCGCGGCGGGCGCTGGCCTACTACAGCCGGGGCACGGCGCGGGCGCGGCTGCGGCGCTACGAGAAGGCGATCGCGGACTTCGACCGGGCGCTGGCGCTGGCGCCGGGATCGGCGAGCGCGCATTACCGCCGGGGCGCGGCGTGGGCGAGCCTGCGGCGCTACCGCAAGGCGATCGCGGACTTCGACCGGACCCTGAAGCTCAATCCCAACTACGCCAACGCCCACTACGCCCGCGGCAACGCCTACGCCGACCTCGAGAAATACAACAAGGCCATCAAGGACTACGACACCGCAATCGAGCTCAATCCGTACCTGGCGGCGGCCTACAACAACTGGGGAATCGCGTTCAAGGCGATGCCGCTGGCCGCGCCGCTGAAGACATTCGAGGTCGTCGGCCGGCACGCGGACACGACGGGTGTGGACACGACGGGCAAGGACCGCAACGGCGGCGTCGATCTGGCCGGCGAGACCGGCGCCACGGTCATGGCCACCGCGGCAGGCAGGGTCTCGTTCGCGGGCAAGGCCGACGGGCAGGGCCTGACCGTGACGATCGACCACGGCCACGGCCTGACCACGCGCTATGTCACGCTGGGCCGAATCCTGGTGTCCGAGGGGCAGTGGGTCAGCCGGCGCCAGGCCATCGGGGTGCTGGGCGCGTCCCGCGCCGGGGCGAAGCCGGCGTTTCGCTACGAGATCCGCCTCGACGGGCAGCCGCGCGATCCGGTGCGGTTCATGATCGCCGGACGGTACCTGCTCGGCGACGGCTACGTCTTCCCGGCCGGCAAAGAGGACCCGGCCAGCGATCCCATCCTGGGCGCCACGGTCGCCGGCACGCGCCTCGCGCCCGCCCTGGTCGCGTTCCGGACCGCGGCGTTCCGCGACCTGTGGGCGGTCCGTCGGCTCAGCGCGCAGACCCGTCCCGCGAACGTCTATCGGCTGCCGCTGCCGCAGTTGCGGCCGGCGACCTTCCCCAATCAGGCGAGCGTGCCGGACGCGGCGCGCAAGCCGAAACCGGGAACACGGTAACGTGCAAGCGCATGCTGGCGATTTCCGGCCGCTGTAGCGACCGTAGCAATCGTCAAAGTTGAGGTCGAGACGAGGCGGGGACGAGGGCGGGTGATCCCGCGGGAGGAATGTGACAAGTCCGCAACAGGGCCGCTGAATATTTATGGTTAACAAAGTCTTTTCATTGGGGAGCAAGCATCGCCCCGCGTTAAGGATTGAGGAGTCCGGGTCCAATGAGGGGAGCCCTGTCCGTGGGGGTGCCGCAGAACGGAGCTGATCGCCGAGGCGCGTTGCGCGTGCGCCCGCGTGCGGTCGGTCCTGTCGCGGCCCGGCGCGAGACCGGCCGCGCTCGGATCGTCGTCACCGGCGTCCGGGCCGCGGTCGTCGCCGCCGTTGCCGCCGGATCGGTCATCGTCGCGCCGGTTGCCGCCGCCGCACCCTCCTACTACGCGAGCCTGAAGGAGTGCCGGAGCCGCAAGCCCCAGCAGGCGATCGACGGCTGCAGCAGGCTCCTGACCCTGTTCGCCAAGAAGCGCCTGGACTGGTCGCTGATCCATTTCCGGCGGGGCCGGGCCTACGCCGCGCGCGGCAAATACGACAAGGCGATCGAGGACTTCGGCCGCGCGGTCGCGATCAAGCCTCGCTACACCGCCGCCTACTATGCCCGCGCTGTCACCTACGCCAAGCTGGACGACTTCAAGAAGGCGATCGCCGACTTCGGCCGGGTGATCGAGCTCAACCCGCGCAGTGCGGACGCCCACCACGGCCGGGGACTGGCCTACGCCAACCTCAACCGATACCGCAAGGCGATCGTGGACTACGACCGGGCGATCGCGCTCAACAAGCGCCTGTACCGGGCCTACTACGACCGCGGCATCGCGCTCTACAACATCAACGACTATGCGAAGTCGATCGACAGCCTCGGCACGGCGATCCGTCTGAACCCGCGTTTCGCGGAAGCCTACTATTTCCGCGGCGCCGCCTATTCCAACCTCGGCAAGTTCGACGAGGCGATCAAGAACTACGACCTGCTGCTGCGGTCGAAGCCGAAGGACGCGATCGCCTTCTACAATCGGGGCATCGCCTATTCCAGCCTGCACGAGTACGAGAAGGCGATCGGCGACCTGACCAAGGCGATCCGCTACAACCCGCGCGATCCCGCGGCCTTCTTCAAACGAGGCGAGACCTACGCCAGCCTCAAGCGGTACCGGCGGGCGATCGTCGACTACAACCGGGCGCTGCGCCTGGAGCCTGGCAACCACATCACCCACTACAAGCGCGGCAACGCCTATCGTCGCCTGGGCGCCTATCGCAAGGCGATCGTCGACTATAACCAGGCGCTGCGCCTGAACCCATCGCTCGCCGTCGCCTATCGGGATCGGGGCCACGCCAACTTCAGCCTCGGCCGCTACACCCGCGCGATCGCCGATTTCGACGCGGCGCTTCGGCTCCGAGCGCGGGACCCTGCGACGCTCTACAAGCGTGGCAGCGCCTATGCGCAGCTCGGCCGCGACCCGGAGGCTATCGCCGACTTCGGCCGGGCGCTCGCGCTCAGCCCGCGCGACGTCAATTCCTACTACGACCGCGGCAAGGCCTTCGTCAGGATGGCGGACTACTGGCGGGCGATCGCCGACTTCGGCCAGGCCATCGAGCTGCGCCCGAAAGACGCCTCCACCTATTTCCGCCGGGGCGCCGCCTACGCGAAGGTGCGGCGCTACGCCGAAGCGGTGGCGGACTTCGGCAAGGCGATCGAGCTGAAGCCGGACGACGCGACCGCCTTCTACAACCGCGGCGTCGCGCACGCCAACCTGGCCCAGTACGAAAAGGCGGTGGCGGACTTCGACAAGGTGGTCGCGATCGATCCGGGCGACGCCGAGGCCTACTACAATCGCGGTACGGCCTACGCCAACCTCAAGCAGTACGAGAAGGCGATCGCCGACTTCGACCAGGCGGTCGGCCTGGATCCGAGCGACAAGCGCGCCTTCTTCAGCCGCGGCATCGCCCATTCCAACCTGAGCCAGTTCTCCAAAGCCGTCTCGGACTTCGACGCGGCGTTGAAGCTGTCTCCACGTGACGCGGTGGCGCTGTACAGCCGGGGCATCGCCTACGCGCATTTGAAGCGCTACGCGAAGGCGATCACGGACTTCGACGCGGCGCTCAAGCTCAAGCCCGACGACGCCAACGCCTACTACGACCGCGGCACCGCCTACGCCAACCTGAACAAGCACAAGCGCGCGATCGCCGGACTTCGACGCGGCGCTCAAGCTCAACCCGCGCGACGCCGCGGCCTACTACAACCGGGCCAGCGCCTACGCCAGCCTGGAGCAGTACGAGCAGGCGATCGCCGACTTCGGCCGGGCGCTCAAGCTCGATCCGCGCCACGGCGACGCCTATTACGGCCGCGGCAACGCACGCGCCCACCTGAAGCGCTACCGGGCGGCGGTGGCGGACTTCGATAAGGCGCTGGCGCTCAACCCGCGGGATGCGGCGGTCTACTACAACCGGGGCATCGCCTATGCCCGGCTGGGCCGGTACGAGAAGGCGATCGCGGACTACGACCAGGCGATCGGGCTCGAACCGCGCCACGCCGAGGCGTTCAACAACCGGGGCGTGGCCTACGCCAAGCTGAACCAGCACCAGAAGGCGATCGCGGACTTCGACCAGGCGCTGGCGCTGAACCCGCGCAACGCGGTGGCCTACTTCAACCGGGGCATCAGCTACGCCAGCGTGAACCGGTTCGCGACGGCGATCGCGGACTACGACCGGGCGCTCGAGCTCGACCCGCGCTTCGCGGCGGCGCACCACAACCGGGGCAACGCCTACCGGGACCTGAACCAGTACGACAAGGCGCTGGCGGACTACGATGCGGCGATCAAGCTCGCGCCGGGGGACGCGGCGATCTACTTCAACCGGGGCACGACCTACCGGCACCTGAACCGGTACGAGAAGGCGATCGCGGACTATGACGAAGCGATCCGTCTCGATCCGCGGCGGGCGCTGGCCTACTACAGCCGGGGCACGGCGCGGGCGCGGCTGCGGCGCTACGAGCAGGCGATCGCGGACTTCGACCGGGCGCTGGCGCTGGCGCCGGGATCGGCGAGCGCGCATTACCGCCGGGGCGCGGCGTGGGCGAGCCTGCGGCGCTATAGCAAGGCGATCGCGGACTTCGACCGGACCCTGAAGCTCAATCCCAACTACGCCAACGCCCACTACGCCCGCGGCAACGCCTACGCCGACCTCGAGAAATACAACAAGGCCATCAACGACTACGACACCGCGATCGAGCGCGACCCCAAGTCGGCCGTGGCCTACTACCGCCGGGGCAACGCCTACGCCGCGTTGAACAAGATCGAGCAGGCGATCGCCGACTACGACGCCGCGATCCGCATCAATCCGTATATCGCGGTGTCGTACGAGAACTGGGGGCTGGCCTACAAGTCGATGCCGCTGGTACCGCCGCTGGACCATTTCCGGCTGTCGAGCCGGTTCGGCATTCGCCAGGACCCGATCAACGAGAACAAGAAGTTCCACGAGGGCCTCGACCTGGTCAACGAGATCGGCACCCCGGTGCACGCCACGGCGGCGGGGCGGGTGACCTATGCGGAATGGCATTCCGGCTACGGCTGGCTGGTCGAGGTCGATCACGGCAACGGCATGCGCACGCGCTACGCCCACCTGAGCAAGATCATCGTGACCAAGGGCCAGTGGGTCGGCTTCCGCCAGGTCGTCGGCCTGCTCGGCTCGACCGGCCGCAGCACCGGGCCGCATCTCCACTACGAGGTGCTGTTCAGGGGGCGGCCGCGCAATCCCGAGAACTTCCTGATCGCCGGCCGGCACCTGCTCAACAGCAAGTTCGCCTTCGAGACCACGGTCAGCAAGGAGAACAAGGACACCATCCAGAAGGCGGCGACCAACGGCGCGCGGCTGTCGCCGACGCTCGACAAGTTCCGCCACACCTCGTTCCGGCACCTCACGGCGGTGCGCGGCCTGGCGGCCGACAAGCTCCGCGCCGACAGGTCCCGGCGCCTGCTGCCGCGGCTGCGGCCGGCGAGCCGGGCGGAGCTGTCGGCGGTCCGCGATCCCGCCTCGAAGCGCGGCGCCGACGCCCGTTAGCGGATCGAGACCGTCCGGGTCAGATCGTGAAGCCGCCGTCCGACAGGTAGACGCCGCCGGTCGAGAAGCTGCTCTCGTCGGATGCCAGGAACAGCGCCAGGCGCGCGACCTCGCCGGCGGCGGCGTGGCGGCCGAGGGGGATGCGCGAATCGATCAATTCGGTCGCGTTGCGGCCGATCGCTTCGGTGATGCCGTCCTCGATCGTCGCCTGGAAGTCGTTGTCGATCGGCCCGGGCGCCAGCACGTTGACGCGGATGCTGCGCGCCGCGGCCTCCTTGGCGACCGTGCGCACCAGGCCGATGACGGCGTGCTTCGACGTCGCGTAGGCGCAGATGCCGGGATCGCTGGTCACGCCGACCACGCTCGACGTCACGATCACGCTGCCGCCGTCGTTCATCCGCGGCAGGCCGTATTTGCAGGCCAGGAAGGCGGCGCGCACGTTGACCGCCATGACCTGATCGAACACGTCCTCGGGATAGTCGGTGACCGGTGCGATCACGCCGCTGACGCCGGCGTTGGAGAACAGCACGTCGATCTTGCCCCAGCGCTCGACCGCGCGGTCGAGATAGCGCCGGGTCTGCTCGGCGTCGGACACGTCGGCGGCGATCGCGGCGACGGTGTCGGCCGGCGCGTCCAGCTGTGCGCGCGCCGTTTCCAGCCGCTCCTCGTCGCGGTCGACCAGCAGCACCCGGCCGCCTTCCTGCGCGAACAGCGCGGCGCTCGCCAGTCCCAGGCTGCCGGCGCCGCCGGTGACCACGCAGACCTTGCCGTCAAGTCGTCCGGCCATGATGTCCTCCCCGTTATCGTGTTGTCGCGACGCCAGCCTAGCTTGGCGGCGTGGGCGATGGCGCCACGGATGCCGCCGCGCGCCGTCGCCTGATCCGCCGCCCCGCGGCCTCGAGCCCGAGCGCGAACAGCACGATCATCACCGGCTCGAACGGCATGCGGTACTTGGGGCCGGCGGTCGGCCCGCTGATCGCCAGGAAGTAGGCGACGAACAGCACTGTGCCGACGGCGGCGAGCCGGCTGAACCGGTACAGCGCCGCCAGACCCCAGAGCTGGAACGCGAAGGCGAGCACCGAGCCCGCCAGGCCGATCAGCACCACGATCTGGAACCAGCCCGGATCGGCGAAGAAATAGGCCCAGGCCCGGCCGAACAGGCCCTTGCCCGCGGTCGCGTAGAAGCTCGGCCGGGGCAGGGCGCGGACCCGGGCGTCGGACAGGACCGACGGCGACAGCAGGTTGATGGCCGCGCCCTGGACCCAGACCTTGACCAGCCGCGTCAGCGGGATCTGGAGCAGCTCCTCGACCGCGCGCCGGCGCCGCAGGGCGTCGACCTGGAACGGGTTCAGTCCCTGCTCGGACAGGCCCTTCTCCTTGAGCCACGCCCGGTAGCGCGCCTGGGTGCGCAACGATTCGGCGTCGAAGGTCGTGCCGCGCT
This sequence comes from uncultured Alphaproteobacteria bacterium, assembly GCA_963730305.1. Lineage (GTDB taxonomy): Bacteria > Pseudomonadota > Alphaproteobacteria > Bin65 > Bin65 > CAMYMQ01. Next base: position 614,076 of record CAVSRB010000003.1, on the reverse strand, counting down.
GGTCCATGTGGATCAGCGTGGTGGTCCAGAACAGCGCATGCAGGCCGGACTGGGTGGTCGGCGCGATCGTGTGGAAGGCGGTGGCGTTGCGGTAGACCAGCGGCGACAGCGGCACCAGCATGGCGACCAGGAAGACCAGCGGCGCCAGCACCGTCGGCGCCGCCCGGCGGTGCTTTCGCCAGGCCAAGAGCGCGATCGCGACCAGCATCACCGGGGGCAGGAACTGGATCACCGCCCTGGCCATGAAGGCGAGGCCGAACAGCAGGCCGACCCCGGCGGCGAGCCGGTAGCCGGGCCGTCGCGCGAAGGCGACCAGCAGGACGAGGAAGCCGGTCAGGAAGAACAGGAACAGCGTATCCTGCAGCACCAGCGCCGAATGGATCACCAGGGTCGGCCACAGCGCCGCGCTCAGGCCGGCGAGCCGGGCGGCGGCGGGGCCGAGCGGCCGGGCGAGCAGGCCGATCAGCAGGCAGGTTCCGGCGTCGAGCACGCCCTGGACGATGGCGACGGCCGCGGCCGACTTGCCGAACAGGGTGAAGATGCCCGACAGGAACCAGAAATAGCCCGGCGCCCGCTCGGGCGGCAGCACGATCGTGCCGCCCAGATACGACCAGAAATGGCCCTGCTGCTGCCATCGCAGGGCGTGGCTGACGTATTCGCCGACGCTCTCGCCGAAATAGAAGCCGTTCTGGACCCCCGACAGCGTCCAGATGTCGGCCAGGCGCACGATCAGGGCCAGCGCGACGACGATCGCGGCGTCGCGCCAGGTCAGCGGGCGGTCGAGCAGGGCGAACCGGGGCCGTTGCAGGGTAGCGGGGGCCGCCATGGGGCTCCTTGGGCGGGTTTGGAGCGGTTCGAATACCACTCATCGGCCGTTGCACAAAGTGCCGGCGCTGATTGCGCTGGTTCGCCGTAACCGTCTACATTCGCGCCGCTTGGGGAACCCGAAGGGACCGAATGGACCGGCGTCAAGACATCCTGGCCCTCGTCCGTGGCTATGCCGCGGACGCGACCCGGGCGAAAGCCTTCGTTCCCGGCGAAACCTACATCCCGGTCAGCGGCAAGGTGCTCGATGCCGACGACGCGGTCGCGCTGGTCGACGCCTCGCTCGACCTGTGGCTGACCGCCGGCCCCCACGCCGAGGGCTTCGAGCGCCGGATCGCCGAGCGCTTCGGCGTGCGCGAGGCGCGCCTGACCGTCTCGGGCTCGGCCGCCAACCTGCTCGCCTTCTCGGCGCTGACCTCGTGGAAGCTGAAGGACCGGCGGATCGAGCCGGGGTCGGAGGTGATCACGGTGGCCGCCGGTTTCCCGACCACGGTGGCGCCGATCGTCCAGGCCGGCTGCATCCCGGTCTTCTGCGACGTCACGCTGCCCAACGCCGACATCGATCCGGACGACCTGGCGGCGGCGGTCACCGACAAGACCCGGGCGATCATGATCGCCCACACCCTGGGCAACCCGTTCAACCTCGACGCCGTCATGGAAGTGGCCAAGGCCCACGACCTGTGGGTGGTCGAGGACTGCTGCGACGCCTTCGGCGCGACCTACCGCGGCGCGCCGGTCGGCAGCTACGGCGACCTCGGTACGCTCAGCTTCTATCCGGCCCACCACATCACCACGGGCGAGGGCGGGGCGGTGTTCGGCAGCGACAAGATGCTGCTGACGGTATTGTCGAGCTTCCGCGACTGGGGCCGCGACTGCTATTGCGCGCCGGGCTTCGACAACACCTGCAACAACCGGTTCGGCTGGCAGCTCGGCGACCTGCCGCACGGCTACGACCACAAGTACATCTATTCCCACCTCGGCTATAACCTGAAGATGACCGACATGCAGGCGGCCATCGGCGCCAGCCAGCTCGACAAGCTCGACCGCTTCGTCGCCCGCCGGCGCGAGAACTGGAGCGCGCTGTCGGAGCGGCTCAAGGCCGAGCAGCTGCACGAATTCTTCCACCTGCCCGAGCCGGCGCCCCACGCCGAGCCGAGCTGGTTCGGCTACCTGATGACCGTGCGCGAGGGCGCGCCGTTCGAGCGCAACGCGCTGACCCGCCACCTCGAGGCGAACAGGATCGGCACGCGTCTGTTGTTCGCCGGCAACCTGGTCCGCCAGCCCGCCTTCAAGGGCGTCGCCCACCGGGTCGTCTCCGATTTGTCGGTGACCGACACGATCATGAACCGGTCCTTCTGGATCGGCGTCTGGCCCGGCATCGGGAGCGAGCAGATCGACTACATGGTCGAGACCATCGCGGCCTTCGTGCGGGAGGCCCGGCGATGAAGGCGGTGCTGCTCGCCGGCGGGCTCGGCACCCGGCTCTCGGAGGAGACCGAGCTCAAGCCCAAGCCGATGGTCGAGATCGGCGGCCGGCCGATCCTGTGGCACATCATGAAGATCTACGAGGCCCACGGGATCACCGAGTTCGTCATCTGCCTCGGCTATCGCGGCTACGTCATCAAGGAGTTCTTCTCCAACTACTTCCTGCACATGGCCGACGTCACCATCGACCTGGGCGCCAACCAGGTCGAGGTCCACAAGGGCCGCGCCGAGCAGTGGAAGGTGACGCTGATCGACACCGGCCTGAACACCAAGACCGGCGGCCGGCTCAAGCGGATCCGGCCCTACGTCTCCGACGGCGCCTTCTGCATGACCTATGGCGACGGCGTCGCCGACATCGACGTCAAGGCGTCGATCGCCTTCCACCGCAAGCATGGCCGGGCGGCGACCGTGACCGGCGTGGTGCCGGCGGCCCGGTTCGGCTCGCTGTCGCTCGACGGCACGGCGGTGACCGGCTTCCACGAGAAGGCGCACAACGCCGGCGACCGGATCAACGGCGGCTTCTTCGTGCTCGAGCCGCGCGCGCTCGACGTCATCGACGGCGACCAGACCTCGTGGGAGGAGGCGCCGCTGCGCCGCCTGGCCGACGCCGGCGAGCTGCAGTGCTTCAACCACGACGGCTTCTGGCAGCCGATGGACACGCTGCGCGAGAAGCGGCTGCTCGAAGAGTTGTGGGAGTCGGGCAAGGCCCCCTGGAAATCATGGTGAGCGGCGGCCTCGGCGTCGACCCGGGGTTCTGGTCGGGCCGGCGCGTCTTCCTGACCGGGCATACCGGATTCAAGGGCGCCTGGCTGACCCTGTGGCTCGCGCGCATGGGCGCGCGGGTGCACGGCTATGCGCTGGAGCCCGAGCGGGACCACGACCTGTTCGAGGCCGCGGGCATCGCCGGCCTGTGCCAGTCGGAGATCGCCGACATCCTCGACCGCGATGCGCTCGCCCGGTCGCTGGGCGCGTTCCGGCCCCAGGTCGTGCTGCACCTCGCCGCCCAGTCGCTGGTCCGGCGCAGCTATGCCGAGCCGGTCGAGACCTTCGCGGTCAACGTCATGGGCACGGCCCACCTGCTCGACGCCTGCCGCGACTGCCCGGGGCTGGAGGCGGTGGTGGTGGTGACCACCGACAAGGTCTACGCCAACCCGGAGACGGGCGACGCCTTCGCCGAGGACGATCCGCTCGGCGGCTCGGAGCCCTATGGACTGAGCAAGGCCGCGGCCGAGCTGGCCGCCCAGGCCTGGCGCGGCGCCTTCTTCGCCGGCGGGCCGGCGGTGGCGACCGCGCGCGCCGGCAACGTCATCGGCGGCGGCGACTGGAGCGAGGACCGGCTGGTCCCGGATGCGATGCGCGCCTTCACCTCCGGGAACGCGCTGATCGTGCGCAACCCCGACGCGGTGCGGCCGTGGCAGCACGTGATCGAGCCGCTGGCCGGCTACCTGATGCTGGCCCAGCGCCTTGCCGGCGAGGATGGGCGCGCGGCGTGGGCGCGGGCGTGGAATTTCGGGCCGTCCTCGGAACAGTTCTACCGGGTCGACCAGGTGGTCGACCGGCTTGGCCGCCGCCTGGGGCGGCGGTGCCGACCTGGCGCGCCGACCCGCCCGTCGACGCGCCGCACGAGGCGACCCTGCTGACCCTCGATTCGTCGCTCGCGGCCGACCGGCTCGGCTGGCGGCCGGCGCTCGACCTCGACCGGGCGCTGGCGCTGACCGTCGACTGGTACAAGCGTTGGGCCGACGGCGCCGACGCGGATGCGTTGCAGGACCTGATGGCCGCGCAGATCGCCGCGACCGCCGGGGCGCCGGCCTGAGGCGCGGGCGATGCGGGCGCTCGTCACCGGCGCGACCGGCTACACCGGCTCCCGACTGTGCCGCCACCTGGTCGCGCGCGGCTGGGCCGTTGACGCGGTCGTCCGTCCCGGCGCCGATTTGAATCGCGCCGGCGGGCTGCCGGGCGTGACCTGCCACGAGATGGACGATCCCGGCGGCGATCTCGACAAGATCCTGGCCGCGGCCGCGCCCGACGTGGTGATGCACCTGGCTGCGGGTACGCCCCATGGCGATGATGCGGCGGCCGTCGACGCGCTGGTCGACGCCAACGTCCGCCTGCCGGCCCATCTCGGCGCCGCGCTTACCCGCTATGGCCGTGCGCCGCTGCTCCACGCCGCGAGCTGGTGGGAGTGGGACACCGACGGCCGGTTCGCGCCCGCCAACCGCTACGCCGCGACCAAGGCCGCCGGCCGGGTGATCCTGGAAACGGCGGCGCGCGGCGCGCCCTTTGCGATGGCCTCGCTGGTGCTGCACGATGTCTACGGGCCGGGCGACTGGCGCGGCAAGATCGTCGATACCCTGGTGCGGGCGGCGCTGACCGGCGCGCCGCTCGACCTGTCGCCGGGGGAGCAGGCGATCGACCTGGTCCATGTCGACGACGTGGCGGCGGCGTTCGCGGCGGCCGCCGGGGCGCTGGCTGGAGGCGGGGCGCCGGCCTGCTTCGCGGTCGCCTCCGGCCGGCCGGTGACGATCCGGGCGCTGGCCGACGCGGTCGCGGCGGCGGTCGGGCGGCCGGTGCACGCGAACTGGGGGGCGCGGCCCTACAGCCCCGACGTGCCGATGCGGCCGGGGCCGATGCCGTCGGCGCCGTTGGACTGGACGCCGGCGATCGGCCTGGAGGAGGGATTGCAGAGCGTGCTGCGGGAGATCGACGGATGACCAAGAAGACCAAGCCGCTGCTGTCGGTCTGCATTCCCGTCTTCAACGAGGAGGAGAACGTCCCCCGCATCGTGCCGGCGGTCGACGCGGCCCTGGCCCCGATCGCCGACCGGTACGACGTCGAGTTCGTCTTCACCGACAACCATTCGACCGACCGCACCTTCGCGCTGCTGGCCGACCTGGCGCGGTCGGACCCGCGGGTGCGGGTGATCCGCTTCTCGCGCAACTTCGGCTACCAGAAGTCGGTGCTGACCGGCTACCTCAACGCCCGCGGCGCCTGCGCGGTCCAGCTCGACGCCGACCTGCAGGACCCGCCCGAGCTGATCCCCAGGATGGTCGAGGCGTGGGAGCAGGGCGCCCGGGTGGTCTACGGCGTGCGCGAGACGCGGCAGGAGGGCCGCGTCGTCACCTTCCTGCGCCGCGCCTTCTACCGGGTCATCAGCGCGCTGTCCGAATACCCGCTGCCGCTCGATTCCGGCGACTTCCGCCTGGTCGACCGCTGCATCATCGACGTGCTCGGCGCGACCCCGACCAGCCACCCCTACCTGCGCGGCCAGATCGCCGGCATGGGCTTCGACCAGGTCGGCATCCCCTACGACCGGGCCAAGCGCGAATACGGGCGATCCAAGTTCCCGCTGCGGGCCATGATGGGGCTCGCGATCGACGGCATCGTCAGCCAGTCGATCATCCCGCTCCGGATCTCGACCTATACCGGGCTGGTCGTCGCCGTGCTGACCTTCCTGGCGATCATCGGCTACGTCGTCGCGCGCCTGTTCTTCGACGTCGACTGGCCGCCGGGCTTCGCCACGACCACCGTCCTGCTCTTGCTGTCGATCAGCCTCAACGCGCTGTTCCTGGGGATCATCGGCGAATATCTGGCGCGCATCTACCACCAGGTCTCGCACCGCCACGCCGTCATCGAGGAGCAGCGGCTCGGCTTCGACGCACCGGCCGACCGCCGGGCCGACTGAGCGCCGATGGCGGCGTCCCACCCGGTCGCGCGTGCCGCCATTGTCGTCGGCAAGGCCGCGGTCTCGCTCGGCCTGATCTGGCTGGCGCTGCGCCAGACCGACATCGGCGCGGTCGGGGCCCGGATCGCCGCGATCCCGCTGGTCGAGCTCGCCGCCGCCCTGGCCGTGCTGTTCGCGATGTCCGGGCTCGCGGCCTGGCGCTGGGCGCTGCTGTCGGAGGCGATGGGCATGGCGCTGCCGTTCCCGCGCGCGTGCCGGTTCCTGTTCATCGGGCTGTTCTTCAACCAGACCCTGCCGTCGTCGCTGGGCGGCGACGCGGTGCGCGTGCTCCTGGTACGCCGCGACGGCGCGACCCTGACCGACGCACTCGCCAACGTGCTGGTCGACCGGGTCACCGGGGTCGCCGCGCTGGCGATCACCGCCGCGGCGGGGCTGCCTTTCATCCTCGGCGTGCCGGCGCTGTCGACCCCGGCGGCCGTGGTCGCGGCGCTCGCGTTCGGCGCGGTGTGCGGGCTGGCTTTCCTCGCCTGGCTCGGCGGCCGGCCGGCGCGGCGCGACGGCCGCCTGGCGGCGCTGGTCCGCCGGGTCGCCGGCGGCGTGCGGGCGATCGGCCGGTCGCCCGGCGGCGGGCTGGTCGTCGCGGGCCAGTCGATCGCCGTCCATCTCCTGCTCGTCGCCGCCGCGGCGCTGCTGCTCGACGGCATGGGGCGGCCGCTCGGCTTCGGCGTCCTGGTCGCGCTGGTGCCGATGGTGATGCTGTTCGCCGTGGTGCCGGTCAGCATCGCCGGCTGGGGCGTGCGCGAGGGGGCGATGGTGGTCGCGCTCGGCTATGCCGGCGTGGCGGCGGACGACGCCCTCGCGGTGTCGATCCTGCTCGGCCTCGGCCTGTTCGCGACCGGCCTGCCCGGCGTGCCGCTGTGGCTGGCCGCGCCCGCCCGCGCGCCGGAGCAGCCGTGACGATTTGCCCGCGGCGAGGCGCCCGCGCGCCGCGTTTACCGCGGCCGGGTCCTCCTCTATCTTGCCGGCCCCATCCGCCGCATGCACGGCCATCCTGGAGCGAGAATGCCATCGACGTCGGCGACAGATCAGGCGCGCGCGCCGCATAAGGCGGCGGCCGTCGTCACCCTGCTCGGGTTCCTGGCGTTCGGCGCGGCGGTCGGCGCGATCGGGCCGGTCGCCTGGGCCCAGCGCCTGGGCATGCTGCCGCTGCTCGCGGTCGCGGCGGCCGGGATGCTCGTCGCCTACCGTCCCCGGCCAGGCGATATCCTGCGCCATCCGGCCTTCGCGCTGCTGGCCGCCGGGTGCGCGTGGCTGGCGGTGACCCTGGCCTGGACGCCGCGGGACCTGCCCGACCGGGCCGGCGCAGCGGTGGCGACCCTGCTCCTGTGCGGCCTCGCGGTCGCCGTGGCCCGGCCGCTGCCGGCGCCGCACGACCGGCGACTGCGCACCGTTTTCCTGGTCTCCATCGCCGTGCTGGTCGCCGGCCTGATGTTCGAGGCGTTCACCCTGGGCGCGGGCGCGGCCTTCATCCGCGGCGTCGACCATGTCGGTCACGCGATCTGGCCGCGCGGCTGTGCGGTCCTGGTCGTCGCCGTCTGGATCGCGCTCGCGATCCTGGTCGAGAAGCGCTGGTACGCGCTCGCCGTGATCCTCGCCATCGGCGCCGGGATCGCGATCTGGGGCGGCACGATGCGCGCGGCCCAGGTCGCCTCCGTGATCGGGCTGCTCGCCTTCGCCGCCGCCGCGGTCGCGCCGCGGGCGACCGTGGTCGTCGTCTCCGGCCTGTTCGGCGTCTACGGCCTGGCCGCGCCGTGGATCTCGCTGCACCTGCTGACCGCGGACGCCGGCTTCCGGCTGATCTCGTCGCTGCCGCTGTCGGCCTATCACCGGCTGGCGATCTGGGAGCACGCCGCCGCCCGGATCGCCGACCACCCGCTGGTCGGGCTCGGCTTCGGCACGGCGCGCTGGATCTCGGACCAGCACCACCAGATGGTCATCAGCGCCGACCCGCGCGCCCACCTCGACGTGATGCCGCTGCACACCCACAACAACTGGATCCAGCTCTGGCTCGAGACCGGGGTGATCGGCCTCCTCGTCGCGATCGCGCTGGTCGCGCTGGTGGCGGTCGGCGCCCGCCGGCGCTTCGAGGCGCGCCCGCCGCTGATGGCGACCGCGGGCGCGGCGGCCGCGGCGATGACCGTGGCCTCGATGAGCTTCGGCGTCTGGCAGGAATGGTGGCTGTCGACCCTGGCGCTGGCCGCGGTCCTGGTGGTCAGCCTGTTCCCGGCCCGGCGCCGCGCCTGAGGCTCTGGCCGCGCCTAGCGCTCGGCTTCCCGCCGCAGCGCGAAGTGGGTCCGCACCCGGCCGCGGGTCTCCATCACGCCCATCAGCGTGTCGGCGTCGACCGCGCGGAAGTGGTCGATGATCGGCAGCCAGCAATAGATCATCGCCGTCGACAGCACGCCGCGGAACTCGACCGGCCGCAGCACGGCGGCGCCCAGCGGCGCGGCGACGCGCAGCCCGAAGACGCTCACCACCAGGGCGTTGACCCGGTCGGCACTGCGGAACCGCTTGCCGTGCCAGCGGAACAGCGGCCGCCGGCGCAGCAGTCGTTGCCACAGGTCGCCGGTCGGGAAGGCCAACCCGGTCCAGCGCCCGAACATCGCCTCGGCGGTCACCGGCGCCAGGCTGTCGAACAGGGCGTCCAGCTCCGCGCGCGTCGTCCGGCGCGCGCCGAGCAGGGCCTCGAAGCGCTTGCCAGGGTCCGGGCCGGCGGTCACCATGTCGGTTCCGGCAGGCCGAAGGCCGGCGATCCAACGGGCTGCCGGGCCAAGGTTTCGCAGTGCCGCGGGGCAGGAAATTTCATTTCTATCGGTTATGACAGAATGGACCGACCGGGCTTGAGAAAGACTTTCGTGGCCGTGTTCGCCGCGCCGTCGCTCACCCTGTTGCCGACGGCGGCCGGCTTCGCGCTCGAATCGCCCCGTCTGTTCCTCGCCGTCTACGCCTACGGCTACCCGATCGCGCTCGCGATCACCCTCGCGTTCCTGCTGCCGTGGCACCTGTGGCAGGGGCGCCATGGCCGCCGCCCGCCGGCCTGGCGCTACGCGCTGGCCGGGATCGTCGCGGCGGCGGTGCCGTTGACCGCGCTCAACCTGCTCCTGCTCGGCGGCGAGTTCCGCGCCGACGAGCTGCGCCAGACCTTCCTGTTCGCCGCCGGCAACGGCGCGCTGGGCGGCCTGCTGTTCCACGGCCTCACCTGGGGCTGGCGCCGGCCCGTGCCGCCGGCCCGCGCGGCGAAGTAGGCCGCCGCCTCATTTGCCCTGGCTGGCGAAGTAGGCGATGACGCCGACGACCACGATGCCGGCCGCCACCGCCAGGCCGATCTTGATCCAGCTCCACGGCCGCGCGCCCTCGACCTCGCCGGTCTGGGCGTTGACCAGGAACTGGTAGCTCTTGCCGGCGTAGCGGTAGGCGTTCATCCAGATCGGCAGCAGGATGTGCTTGAAGGTGATGTCGTCGTACTGGGTGTTGACCCAGTGGATGCGCTGGTGGTCGCCGCCGATGTCGTGGCGGACGTCGTCGCGGATCACCTCTTCCATCTTGCCCCGCGCCTCGCCGAAGCCCTCCTCGAGGCCGACCTGGTAGACCTCGCTGCGGTAGCCGGCGATGTACTGGTCCTGATAGGGCTGCAGCGCGTCCAGGTTCCACTCGTCGAGCCGGTCGGCGTATTTCTTGGGCAGCGACTTGCTGGCGACGATCAGCACGTCGTCGAACCAGCGGTCGACGTGGCCGGAAACCGGGTACCACTCGATCCGCGTGCGCGTCTGGGTGATCGGATTGCCGTCCTTGTCGGTGTCGGTATAGGTCTCGGTGTAGTTGATGCCGCGCTCGCCGTCATAGTCGGAATAGGTCTGGCTGTCGTAGGTCCAGTAGGGGACGTACATGCCGACCAGGCGTCCCTGGGTATAGGCATAGCGCTTGACGTCGTTGGGCGCGAACCACAGGCTGCCGAGCCATTTCTTGAGCCGCTCCTGCGCTTCCTGCTGGGTCAGCTGGAAGGGGATCAGCGCGGCCGGCTGGATGTGGCGGCTCGCGGCGGGGTCGGCGACGATGGCGCTGCCGCAGAACGGGCAGTCCGCGGCGTGGACCGCCGGGTCCCACGTGAATTCCGCCGCGCAGGTGTCGCACTTGACGGTCTGGTGCTCCTCGAGCGGCGCGGCGTCCTGCAGCTTGGCCAGGGCGGCGTAGAAATCCTGCTCCTCGACCGGCGGCGCGTCCGGCGCCGCCTCGATCGGGTTCTCGAAGCCGCAATACTTGCACTTGATGACGTCCGTGCCCGGCTCGTAGGCCAGGGTCGCGCCGCACTGCCCGCAGGGAAATTCCTTCGTCATCGCCCCCTCGATCCAACCTTTCCGACGTGATGGAACCGCCGGCCATCGTTACCGGCGGGGCCGCGCGTGTCCAGAATTTGCTCGCCGGAATCGGCGCGGCGCGGCGCGCGCGGTCGGGGGAGCGGCGCAAAGGTTATCATCGGTTATCAAGGGTTATCTTTTCGGCGGCGTGACCGGCCCGGCGCGCCGAAGCAGGTCGGCAGCGGCAAGCGTGTCCCGCCGGGTCGTCAGCCATCGTCTTGTCATTCCCGCGCAGGCGGGAACTCGAGGCTGTTCCGGTCGGCGCACGGCGTGCACGGGCCGGTCCCCCGCCTGCGCGGGGGTGACGGTTGGGGATGGGGAAGGCACGGCGCGGTCCGGCGAGCGGGGCGAAGGCGACGTCAATTGTCAGGAATATGGTCCTGAAAAGGCGCGCCTTCAAGGGCGTGCGGCCGGCCGCGCCTTGGACGGGTGGGGGCTGAAACGTCGCCGCCGCCCCGGAGGGCGGCGGCGATCAGGCGTCAGCGGTGGCGGCGATGGCCGCGGTTGTAGTTCTGGTAGCGGCCACGATTGCGGTACCAGGAGCGGCCTTGGTAGTGGCGGCCCCAATAGTTGCCGAAGACGAAGGGGATGATCGGGATGCCGATGCGCGGCCCGTAATAGCCGTAGGGCACGTAGCGCTGCTGGTACTGCGCCTGCAGGAAGGTGCCGGCGATCCAGCCGCGGTTCGGGCCCCAGGACGCATCGCACCAGGTCCAGCCGGCGACGCAGCCGTATACGATCACGGTGGCGCCGCCCGGCACGGCGACGACGGCGGGATACTCGGTCGACGGCCCGGAGCGCATGTAGACCGTCGTGGTCACGTTGGCGCTGTAGGACTGCGCGTTCGCTGTCCCCGGGAGCAGGAAGAGCGTCCCGGCGGCGACGATCAAATACAGGGTCTTCATTGTGGTGGGTTCCTTGCGGCGCTGTCGGCGATCGCTTCGCCGCCCGCAGCGCCTTGACGTTTAGGTGCGTCAAGCTAGTCCACGAATGAGCCTTGAATAGGGCCGGTTTGTGTCGCGGGAGCGGCCGGCCCTCGGGCTCGGACGCGATGCCGGGCAAGGCGGAACGTCACCGGCCGTGTCACACCATCCGCCGCTGGCTCGTCTTCATGTCGGCAAGTACCGTCGCCGGCGATGGAGGACCGACCCGATGCGAACCCTGCTCGCCGCCCTGGCCGTCTACCACGGCGCCAACGGCCTGGTCATGCTGGCCGCGCCCGAGGCGTGGTACCACGCCGTCCCGGGCGTGACGGCGACCGGCCCGGCCAATATCCACTTCATCCGCGACATCGGTCTCGGCTTCCTCGCCGCGGCCGCGGCGTTGGCGCTCGCCGCCCGCCGGGGCGCGCCCGCGGGGCTGCTGGCGCCGGCGTGCGTGTTCCTGGTCGGCCACGCCGGGCTGCACGTCGTCGAGATGGTCGTCGACGGCGCGGCCTGGGGCCCGGCGCTGCGCGACAGCGCGCTGATCGTCGTGCCGGCGCTGCTGCCGTTGGCGGCCTATCGACGGCTGCGCGAACGGGAGGGTGCCGGATCGAAGGAGGTCTCACCGGGCGCGACCGTCCGCAGGGGCGGGTTCGTAACCCGCCTGCACCCGCGGCCGATCGACTTCCCGCGCGCCTGGTCCTCTCGCGCCAACGCCTGAACGGGCGGGTTGGAAACCCGCCCCTACGGCCACGCCGGATCCGGGCCGCCGGTTCAGGCGGCAGGCCGCTTGTGCGGACGCTCGCGCGCGGCGAGCAGGTCGCGCAGGATGCGGCTGCCCGTGGTCGGGAACAGGAAGGGCAGGAAGGCGTGGACGAAGACCACGGTGGTCGCGACCAGCAGCCAGGCCCAGACGCGCAGGGCGGAGCCCATGTGTTCGAAATAGCCCTCGCCGACCGAGCGGGGATGGGCGGTGAAGGGGTTGGTCATCGATGCTCTCCGCGCCTGCGCGAGTGCGCCGGCCGCCGCCGGCCTGTCGTTCGATTGATGAGGTCGCCCGCGCGTGGCAGGCCCCTGTCGGCGCCGGGGCGCTCGACCGATCCTGCCACGGCTAGTCGACGCACAGGATGCCGGTGACGTAGCCCGCCGTGACGAAGGCGCGGCAGCCGAAGACCGGGGTGTGGGTCGTGCACCGGCCCAGCGCCGGCACCCGCCGGGTCGACATCAGGCGGCGCTGCTCGGGCGTGAGCGTGGCGACGCAGGCGCCGTCGCACTCGCCGCCGTCGGCGCAGATCCGGCCGCCGTCGCGGGTGGGCATGGTGCAGATCGGACGCGGCGACAGGCCGGCGCGCGCCCAGCGGCCCCCGGCCGCGAGGCAGGCGGTGCGGGTGCGCGGCCGGGTGAATTTGGGCGCGCATGGCTTCGTGGGCTTGGCGTGCTGCGGGCTGCCGACCGCCGACCACTGGCCCGCCTTGCAGGTCCAGTAGCCCGCGGCGTGGGCCGGCGCGGCGCCGGCCGTCAGGAGAAACAGGGCGGCGAAGACGCCGGCGGCGAGCCCTGCGGAGACGCGGCCCACGGCGCTCACCCGGCCGGCGGCAGCGGCGGCGGCACGCTCGCGAACAGGCTCGACAGCTCCTCGACCTCGCCGGCCTTTTCCCAGCCGGCCATGCCCTCGCACCAGACCAGGGACTCGCGGGTCAACGTGCCGGACTGGGCCTGGGCCTTGAGCTGGTCGAGCGGGTGCGGACCCTGCTGGTGGCCGTCGACGGCGACGAAGTAGGACTTGGCCCCGGGCAGGGGCGGGGGCGCCGCCGGTGCCGCAGCGGGTGCGGGCTGGGCCTGGTTCTGCTGGTTCATCGAGTTGGCCATCTGCTGGGCCATCGCCATGCCGGCGCCGAGGCCGACGCCGACCCCGGCGGTGCCGGCAGTGGGGTTCTCGGCCGCCTTGGTGATCGCCTCGGCGGTCTGGAACTGGGTGTATTTCGAGAGGTCGCCGAGCACGCCCATCGACGAGCGCTTGTCGAGCGCCTCCTCGACCGCGGGCGGCAGCGAGATGTTCTCGACCAGGAGCTTGGTCAGCTGCAGGCCGTACTGGTCGAACTCGGGGCCGATCCGCTCGGTCAGGAAGCCCGAGAGCTGCTCGTAGTTGGCGGCGAGGTCGAGCACGGGGATGCCGCTCGACCCCAGCGTCGTCGCGAAACGCGAGACGGTGATGTTGCGGAGCTGGTCGGAGATCTCGTCGGTGGTGAAGTAGCCGTCGGTGCCGACGATCTCCTTCAAGAAGGTCGGCGCGTCCTTGACCCGGATCTCGTAGGTGCCGAAGGCGCGCAGCCGGACCGGGCCGAACTCCGGGTCGCGCAGGGTGATCGGGTTCTTGGTGCCCCACTTGAGGTCGCGGAAGCGCTTGGTGTTGACGAAGTAGATCTCCGCCTTGAACGGGCTCTCGAAGCCGAATTTCCAGCCCTGGAGCGTCGACAGCACCGGCAGGTTGGCGGTCTCCAGCGTGTACATGCCGGGCTGGAAGACGTCGGCCAGCTGGCCCTCGTTGATGAAGACGGCGACCTGGCTCTCGCGCACGGTCAGCTTGGCGCCGTACTTGATCTCGTTGCCGTGGCGCTCGAAGCGGTAGACCATGATGTCGTCCGACGCATCGGTCCACTCGATGACGTCGATAAATTCGCCTTTGATCCTGTCCCAGAGGCCCATGTCGCTTCTCCGCTCCGTCTGCTGCGCGTTTCGATGATTGTTATCGAAACGGGGCTACCAACCGTTCCCTCCCCCTCGAGGGCGGAGGGTTGGGGTGGGGGTGGACCGCCGTCGGGCGGCACGAAAAGGGACAGCCCGTCATCCGCCGACCTCGCGTCGGCGCAGAGGGTGTCACCCCCTCCCTGTCCCTCCCCCTGCGAAGGGGAGGGGATTTTCCATATCACGCGAACCGATCGCAATCGCGGCTCAACCATGCCTTCGGCGTGGCCGTGCTTCAACACGCGCGTTCGGTATCGATCGCACGACCTTCCCGCTGGGCCGCCGACTACTCCGCCTCGGCGGCCGGCGCCGGCTTGGGCGCGGACGCGGCCTTGAGCGCCTGGCGCAGGTCGCTCTCGGCGCTGACCAGCTCCTTCTCGGCCTCCTTCCGCTTGGCCTTGCCCTCGTCGGCGATGCGCAGGCTGTCCTCGATGGTCTCGATCAGCAGCTTGTTGGCCTGCTTGATCGACTCGATGTCGACCACGCCGCGCTCGATCTGCTCGCGCACTTCCGCATTGGCCTGCTTCAGGTTCTTGGCGTTCTGGACCAACAGCTCGTTGGTCAGGTCGGTCGCCTCCTTGACCGTCTCGGCGGCCTGGTGGGCGCGGTAGATGGTCACCGCCTGGGCCAGCTGCTGCTTCCACAGCGGGATGGTGTTGACCATCGTCGAGTTGATCTTGGTGACCAGCGCCTTGTCGTTCTCCTGCACGAGGCGGATCGACGGCAGGCTCTGCATCGCCACCTGGCGGGTGAGCTTCAAGTCGTGGACCCGGCGTTCGAGGTCGTCGCGGGTCTGGCGGACGTCGCGCAGCTCCTGGGCCTTCATCGCCTCCTCGGAGCCCTCGACCTCCTTCTCCTTGGCCGGGATCACTTGCGTGTCGAGCTGGCGCAGCTTCTCGTCGCCGGCGGCGATGTAGTCGGCGAGGTCGTGGAAATAGTCGAGGTTGGCGTCGTAGAGCCGGTCGAGCTTCTCGATGTCGGTCATCAGGGTGGTCTTGTGGCCGTCGAGCCGGTTCGACACCGAATCGATCTGGTCGCGGACCTCCTCGTAGCGCTGGACGAAGCGGGCGACCGGCGAGACCGCGCCGAACAGCCGGGCGAGGAAGCCGGGCTTCTTGCCGGGCGCCAGGTCGTCGACCTTGAAGCCGCGCAGCTTGACCAGCATCTCGTTGAGCGCCTCGCCGGCCGGGCCGGTGTCCTTGTTGCGGACGCCTTCCAGCATCGAGTCCGAGATGGTGGTCAGCTCCTCCTGCGCCTTGGCGCCGAAGAAGATGACCGAGTTGCTGTCGCTCACGTCGAGCTCGGCCAGCGCCTTGTCGATGCGCGCCTTCTGGTCGGGCGGGGCCGCCTGGTATTCGACCAGCTCGCCGGCGATCGCCTCGGGCGACGTGGTTTCCTTCATCGCCTGGATCGGCGTCGCCGCGGGGGTGGTGGTGGCGGCGGTGTCGACCTTGCTGTCTGCCATGTCTCGAACTCCGGGAGGGGGAGGGGGAACTATAGCACGCCTTCGCGCCTGAGCCGCGTCTTGAGCACGTCCATCTGGATGTCGAGGTCCATGACGTCGTCCTTCAGGAGCTTTTCGTGCTGCTCGCGGAAAACGTGCTCCATGTCGGTCAACAGCGTGCGGAAACTGTCGTCGAGCTGGTCGGACTTGCGTCCGCGCCGCGGTGTCGGCGTAGCGCTCGACCACGTCGACCGCGCCGTCGAGATAGACGTTGAGGAACTTGCGCGCCCGGCGCAGGTCGCGCGGGTCGCGGGCGATCTCTTCGAGCACCTTGTCGGCCTCGCCGAGGATGGCGTCGACCCGGCCCTGAAGGCTGCGGTCGGGGATGCGCCGGGCGGCCGCGTCGATGCGGGCGAGCTTGAGCCGGGCGGCGTCGAGCGCGCCGGCGAGCCGCTTGGCCTCGTCGTCGCGGCTGACCGCCGCGCGCAGGCCGAAGGAATCGACGCCGTAGAGCAAGAGCGTGCCGGCGGCCGCGGCGGCGCCGAAGGCGACCGAGATGCCGACATTGTGCCGGACCAGCAGCCAGGACGCGGCGAAGGTGGCGAAGGCGACGATCAGCGCGCCGGCGGTGCGCAGGGGCGGGCCGGCGGCGTGCGACAGGCCCTGGGCCTGCTGCTCGGCGGTGCGCATCAGGCCCTTGCGGGCGACCTCGGCGCCGATCATGAACAGGGCGTAGACGCCGACGGTCCAGGCGAGCGTGATGATGTGGCCGCCGAGGATGGCGTAGACGGCCTTGAGGACCAGCGGCGAGGGCAGCAGGAACAACAGGAAGGCCGAGGCGGCGGCGACCTGGCGGTCGCGCTTCTCGCCCATGCGGCGGTGCTGGCGGGTGTCAGCCATGCGCCCGGGCGGCCTTGGCAAGGGCGGCCTTGGTGAGAGCGGCTTTCGCGGGGGCCGGGACGGTCAATGACGTCGCCTTCGGCGCGCTCGAGAAGGAGCGGGGATCCTTGGTCGTGCAGGCCTGGACGCCGATCACGCCGATCGAGCCGACGAGCAGGAGCACGCCGATCAGTTTCACAACTCCGCTGGGCATCGTCCGGTGTCCTGCATCTGGTGCCGCCGTGGCGCGCCCGACCGGCGCGCCGACTGACGGGTTATGTGGCGTTTTGCGCCGGCTGCGCAAGGGCCGCGTGATCGACGCCGGCGATACCGCCGCTTCGCAAGCGCACGGAGCCGCTGGCGGGTCGGCGCACGGCCATCTTCGTCAATCCGCCGAATCTATTATAAAAAGAATAGTCTGTTTATTTTAATGGCGCGGCGTGCGGCGGCCGGGCAATTAACGCCATCGTCCGCATCGCAGGGCTTGGGCTCGGCAGGAAGCGGTCGGTCGCGCCCGCCTCGGTCTGCCGAGCCAGCAGCGGTCGATGCCGGGCGTTGGCCTCGAAACCGTGTAGGCGGCGCCACCCGCCTGGCGGTCCCAGCGGTCGGGCCGGTCCTCTGGCAAATGAAGGGGAGGTGCGTCGGCGTCGGGCCGCGCCATATTCGGGCTTGCCAAACCGGCTGCAACGGTCACAATTCGTCCAACAGTAAAGGAGGCCGCCCATGTCCGTGATCGAGGCGATCGCCGCGTGCCAGGAAGAGCTGACCGCATGGCGCCGCGACATCCACGCCCATCCCGAGACCGCCTTCGAGGAGGAGCGGACCGCGGACATCGTCGCCAAGGCGCTCGAGTCCTTCGGCATCGAGGTCCATCGCGGGCTCGGCAAGACCGGCGTGGTCGGCCGCCTCCAGGCAGGGTCGTCGGATCGCACCATCGGCCTGCGCGCCGACATGGACGCGCTGCCGATGCAGGAGCTCAACGCGTTCGGCCACCGCTCGCGCCACGACGGCAAGATGCACGGCTGCGGCCACGACGGTCACACCACGATGTTGCTCGCCGCGGCGCGCTATCTGGCCGAGACGCGCACGTTCGACGGCACCGTCCACTTCATCTTCCAGCCGGCGGAGGAAGGGGCCGGCGGCGCGCGCGTGATGATCGAAGATGGCTTGTTTCTGCGGTTTCCGTGCGACTCTGTATACGGTATGCACAACTGGCCGGGCATGCCGCCGGGCACCTTCGGGGTGCGCAGCGGGCCGTTCCTGGCGTCGGCCGACAATTTCTCGATCACGATCCGCGCCAAGGGCGCCCACGGCGCAATGCCGCACCTGGGCATCGACCCGGTCGTGGTCGGCGCCGAGCTGGTCTCGGCGCTGCAGACGATCGCCAGCCGCACCGTCGACCCGCTCGAGGCGGTGGTGGTCAGCGTCACCCAGTTCCACGCCGGCGAGGCCGACAACGTGATCCCCGAGACGGCGAGGCTGAGCGGCACGACCCGCTCGTTCAGCGCGGCGGTCCAGGACACGATCGAGGCCCGGATGAACGCCATCTGCGCCGGCGTCGCCACCGCCCACGGGGTCACGATCGAGCTCGACTACGAGCGCAACTACCCGCCGCTGGTCAACACCGAGGCCGAGGCCGGCCGCGCCGCCCGCGCGGCCGCGGCGGTGGTCGGCGCGGACAACGTGTTCCCCGATTCCGAGCCGGTGATGGGCGCCGAGGACTTCGCCTTCATGCTCCAGGTCAAGCCGGGCGCCTACGTCTGGATCGGCAACGGCGCCGGCGAGGGCGGCTGCATGCTCCACAACCCGCACTACGACTTCAACGACGCCATCCTGCCGGTCGGCGCGAGCTACTGGGCGCGCCTGGTCGAACAGGAGTTGGCGGCGTAGCGGCGGCCGGGGCGGGGGATTTCGATCTCGGTCGATCCCGGGCGTCTTCCCGGTAGCGGTTTCCTGAAGTCCGCGACCCGCCTTCGGCGGCGGACCCCTCACCCTCCCGTCGCTGACGCGCCGGGCCCCTCCCTCTCCCCAGGGAGAGGGGTTTTCGCGCCGCGCGTCACAGGATATTCCCCTCTCCTCTGGGGAGAGGGAGGGGCCCGAAGCCGTCAGGCTTTGGGAGGGTGAGGGGCTTCCCGGTGCCGAAGACGCCGAACTGGCCCAAACATCAATATTTTTTAGACTAGTCGGTATATATCCACCCACATCGCCGACCGCCTAGCGCCGGGCCGTCGGCTCGAAGGTCGTCCAGGCCTGAACCGGGTTGGGCAGCAGGCAGGAGATCGCGGCGAGGAACAGCATGCCCATGATGATCAGGCTGATGTACCAGTGCGGCGAGCGGGTCAGGGTCGGCAGGAACAGGAAGGCGGGCGTCAGCAGGGTGACGAAAGCGAGGTAGCGCATGCCGTTGTGGGGGCCGTGCCGGAACAGGGCGTAGAGCGCGGCGATGCCGACCGCGATCACGATCGCCAGCGCGCCGACCGTCCGCGCCGTCTCGCGCAGCCAGGCGTCGCCGGCCGGCTGGGCGGGGCCGAGCACGGTCTCGGGCGCCAGCAGGATGTAGACGCAGGTGCCGGCGACGATCAGCGCCGCCAGGCGGGTGAGGGCAATGGCCGAGATGACCGGAACGCGCAGCATGGCTCAATCCTGGGGCGCGGCGTCCGGTTTCGACGGAAGCGCCGCCTCGTGCCCCTCTTACCACGGCGCGATGGGGCCAGAAAGATGCGGCGGTCCGCACCCGCCCGGCCCGAGCGCCGCGCCGCCGGTGAGAACGCGACCGGAACAAACGGCGGAATCGTCCCCTGTATACTGTATGCCGTCAGCGATCCTGGCTGTTTTCCGCCGGTTTGCGGCACCAGAACAGGTACATGCCGTCGAAGGTCGACGGGTGCTCGGACTCGAACGTTTCCCACTGTGACAGGTCGCGCGGGTCGGCGTCGGCGCCGAAATGGCGGGCGAAGGCGTCGGCGATGTGGGGGCGGACGTCGAAACCGTGGAACGCCAGCCCCTCGGTATCGAGGAAATCCCGGATCTGCGCGATCGTCACCGGCGCCTCATGGCGGTGGAACAGCAGGTCTCGGACGTTGCTCAGCGTGTTGAAATCGGCCGACCGGGCCAGCGCACGCTCGTCGGAGCCCTCCGGCGCGTCCATCATCCGCCGACGCACCGCCCGGATCGTGTCGGCGTCGTCGCCCAGCCCTTCGGCGCGCAGTTTCTCGCGCAAAGCCTGGATTTGAGCCCGCGCGGCGGCGCTGTAGAGTCCGGTATACATCAGCCCGCCGGGCCTCAGAACGCCGATCAGGATGCGCCAACCGGCGAACGGATCGCTCATATGGTGCAGGACGCCGACCGATTCGATCACGTCGTAGCGCTTTTCGGCCCCGGCGAGCGCCAGGATGTCGCCCTGGCGCAGCGCGATGTTGTCTATACCGATCTGTCCACACATGCGCTTGGCATAGGCCAGGCTGGCGCGGCTGAGGTCGATGCCGTCGACATGGGCGTTGCCGCCATAGCCGCGCGCGGCGTGGACGAGCTGCTGGCCGGTGCCGCAGCCCGCGACCAGCACGTCGATCGGCCGGTCGAACGGCGCCAGCTCGTCGGCGGTGAAGAAGCCCGCCAGCGCCTCGTGCAGCGAGCCTGGCTCGGGCACCAGGGTCGAGGTCCAGCGCGGATAGGGATTGTCCTCGTACTGGTCCCGCACCGCCTGGGAAACCGCGTCGTCGGGCTCGCCCAGGCTATCGATCTCCTGGGCCAGTGCGGCCTCCGCACGCAGCGCCGCGAACCGCTCGGTGACCAGGTCGCGCAGCGCCCGCGGCCGCAGCGCGGCGAGCGTTTTCGGGTCGGTCGCCGGGTCGAGCAGCCGTTCGGGCGGGGTGTAGAGCGCGCCGAGCAGCAGCGCGCGCGCGCAGTCGGCGATCGCGTCCGTGTCCCCGGCGGCGATCCCTTGCGCGTCGACCGCGAGCCCGGCGAGCGCGTTGCGTTCGGCGTCCCCGACCGCCCAGACGTATTCGTTGAGCAGCCCCTGGGCGATCAGGGTGCAGGCCAGGCCGGCCCGGGCCTTGTCGAGCGGCGCGTCGCGGCCGGCCTCGAGCAGCCGCGCCCGCGCCGCGGTCAGCAGGAACTCGATCTCGGCGTCGGCCAGCGGCGCGGCGGCCAGCGCGGCGTGAAACAGGGGATCGCCGACCGGCCCGCCCAACTGCTCTCTGGGGTCGGCGAGCAGGGCGTCGGCCGCTGCGGCCCAACCGTCCTGCGCCCCCCGGGCGAGCAGGTCGCCGAGCGGCGAGCGCTCGCGCAGGAAGGCGAGCGCGGTGCGCGCCAGCGGCGCGTGGTCGATGTCGTCGAACGCCATCGCGGCGCGCAGCCCGCGCGGGTCGAGCCCGGCAAAGTCGGTCAGCTCGTATTCCAGCAGCAGGCCGGAAGCGAGCCGCGCGGCATCGTGGCTGCGCGGGTCGAGGCCGAGCGCCTCGCTGGCGCGGTCGATCGCCTCGGCGGGGGCTCCGTCGCCGGCGTGGGCCCGGGCCAGCGCCGTGCGCAGCCGGGCGTCGCGCGGCGCGGCGCCGACCGCGGCCTCGAGGTGGAACACCGCCTCGGCGTAGGCGCCGGCCGCGAGCGCGGCAAGGCCCGCCGCCGCTTCCTCGCGTCCCGCCTTGCTCCCGACCGGCCCTGCTGCGGGCCGTGCGCGCGCCGTGCCGTGCCATGCCGATCCCGCGTCCCGTCGCTGCCGGTTGGCCGCCGATCACTCGCCGCTGCGCGGCGGCAGCGACATCAGGTAGACGGCGATCGCCTTGCGGTCGGCATCGGTCAGCTTGCCGGTGTCGTTGTTCACCACCTCGGCCATCGCGCCGCCGAGCACGTCGCCCGACGGGGTCAGCCCGGTCTGCAGGGCGAAGGTGATCTCCTGCGCGGTCCACTTGCCGAGGCCATGGGCCTTGTCGGGGGTGAGGTTGGGGACCGCGTCGCCGTCCGGCCCCGCCTTGGCGCCGGCCAGCGCCCGGCTCTGCACCGGGCCGCCCAGGAAGTTGCGCGGCGTGTGGCATTCGCCGCAATGGCCCGGCCCGGTGACGATATAGGCGCCCCGGTTCCAGTCGACCGACTTGTCGGCGTCGGGCTTGTACGGCGCGTCGTCGAAGTACAGCAGCTTCCACAGGCCGATCCCGGCGCGGATCGAATAGGGGAAGGCGAGGTCGTGGCCCGCCGTGCGGTTGCGCACCGCCGGCACGGTCTTGAGATAGGCCCACAGGTCGGCGAGGTCGCGCTGCGACATCTTGGTGTAGGAGGTGTAGGGGAAGGCCGGATAGAGGTGCCGCCCGTCGGGCAACAGGCCCAGGGTCATGGCGCGGACGAAGTCGCGCTCGCTCCAGCGGCCGATGCCGGTGTCGCGGTCGGGCGTGATGTTGGGCACGGTGAAGGTGCCGAACGGCGACTTCAGCTTCCTGCCCCCGGCCAGCAGCTTGCCGCCCTTGGCGGTGTGGCACGCCGCGCAGCCGCCCAGGTGGAAGACGTATTCGCCGCGCTTGGCGTCGGCCTTCGGGTCGGTTTGCGGGTCGGCCGTCGTGGCGGCCCGGTCGTGCCAGATCAGCGACGGCCAATAGGCCGGCACCGCCGCCGCGGCGGCCGCGACGACGATCAGGATCAGCAGCAGGCGAAAGAAGCTCTTCACAGCGGCCCCACGGCGTTGTCCGGTCGCTTCGGGTCGATGGGGCGGACTATAGCGATTTCCGCGGCCGGTGCATCAAGGACCGGCAGGCTCCGGTGCGTCTGCTCGCGACTTCGTTGGTCAGACCCCATACGCCGGGCGTCGGCAACCGCGCGTGGCAGGCTCCGGCGCCGTGGCCGGCGGTGACGGGACAGCCTGGCGGTGAACGGGGCGCTAGACGGATTTCCTCAAGGAATGGACCGGCGCCGCGAATTCGGACCGATCGCCTGGTGGGCAGGGGGCGGTCGACCTTCGATAACGGTCAGGAATCCGACCCGCCCCGCTCCCGGTTGATGAGCCCGCCGGCGAGCAGGACCTCTCGGTGGCGTTCGCCCAGGTCGAGGTCGAAGGCGATGGCGCCGCCGTTGCCGTCCCGCGTCTCGATGCGGGACTCGCCGCGTTCCAGCGCGGACCGGATGCCCGAGAGATCTACCGTGTCGCCCTGGTCGAGCCGGTCGTAGTCCGACTCGTCCGCGAAGATCAGCGGCAGGACGCCGAAATTGACGAGATTCTCGTGGTGGATGCGCGCGAAGGACTTGGCGACGACGATGCGAAGGCCGAGGAAGCGGGTCGCGACCGCGGCGTGTTCGCGCGACGACCCCTGTCCGTAATTGCGGCCGGCGACGATGACGTGGCCGATGCCGTCGTCCTCCGCCGCGGCGCGCGCCCGGTCGACGTAATCCGGGTCCAGGTCGGCAAAGGCGAATTCGCTGATCTTGGGAATGTTGCTCCGGTACGGCAGCACCCGGGAGCCGGCCGGCAGGATCTCGTCCGTCGACACGTGGTCGCCGACCTTGAGGACGATCGGGATGGCGGCCTCGTCGGGCAAGGGCTCGAACCGGGGCATGGAGGCGATGTTGTCGGACTTCACGATCTCGATCCGCGCGGCTTGTTCGCCGTCCAACGGCGGCTCGAGAAGATCGGTGAACGGTTTCCGGACGGAGGGCTTGCCCGGCGCGGGACAGTCCATGTCGAGGCGTCTTGGATCGGTGATGCGGCCGTTGAGGGCCGAGGCGGTTGCCGTCTCCGGGCTGCACAGGAAGACCGCGTCCTCGGTGGTCCCGGAACGGCCGGGGAAATTGCGCGGCGTCGTGCGCAGGCTGTTGCGCCCGGTCGCGGGCGCCTGCCCCATGCCGATGCAGCCGTTGCAGCCGGCCTG
Organism: uncultured Alphaproteobacteria bacterium; assembly: GCA_963730305.1. Classification (GTDB taxonomy): domain Bacteria; phylum Pseudomonadota; class Alphaproteobacteria; order Bin65; family Bin65; genus CAMYMQ01. The sequence continues at coordinate 590,825 of CAVSRB010000003.1, read as the reverse complement.
GTGGATGCGCGCGCCGGCCTCGATCAGCTTGGCCAGCGCGCCGTCGGCGATCAGGGCGTTGAGGAGTTGGCGCGAGGTCGGGTTGATGTCGAAGGAGACCGTCGCCGGCACCGTGCGGCCGGCGACCATGTCGGCCGCGACGGCGAAGTCGCGATAGCCGGGATTGGCGGAGGAACCGATATAGGCCTGATAGATCGGCTCGCCCTCGACCTCGCGCGACCGGAACCACGTCGCCCGGGCTCGACGGTCGCGCGATCAACGGGACGAGCCCGCCCAGGTCGATCTCGTCGGTGTAGGCGTATTCGGCGCCGTCGTCGGCGGCGAGCGGGACCCAATCGTCCTCGCGGCCCTCGTCGGCCAGGAAGGACCGGACCGCCTCGTCGGACGGGAACACGGTGCTGGTCGCGCCGAGCTCGGTGCCCATGTTGGCGATCACGTGGCGGTCCATGGCCGACAGGGCGGCCACGCCCGGGCCGTGATACTCGATCACCATGCCGCGGGCGCCGTCGACGCCGTGCCGACGCAGCATTTCCAGGACCACGTCCTTGGCGCTGACCCAATCGGGCAATTCGCCGGTGAGCCGCACGCCGAACACGGCCGGGCGGGTCACGAAATAGGGGTGCCCGGCCATCGCCATCGCGACGTCGAGGCCGCCGGCGCCGATCGCGAGCATGCCCAGCGACCCGGCCGCCGGCGTGTGGCTGTCCGAGCCGATCAGCGTCTTGCCGGGCTTGCCGAAGCGCTGCATGTGGACCGGGTGGCTGACCCCGTTGCCGGGCCGGCTGAACCAGATCCCGAAGCGCCGGCAGGCGCTTTCGAGGAACAGGTGATCGTCGGCGTTCTTCTCGTCCGTCTGGAGCAGGTTGTGGTCCACGTACTGGGCCGAGAGCTCGGTCTGGACGCGGTCGATGCCCATCGCCTCGAGCTCGAGCATGGCGAGCGTGCCGGTCGCGTCCTGGGTCAGGGTCTGGTCGATCGCCAGCGCCACCGCATGGCCGGGCACGGTGGACCCGTCGATCCGGTGGGTGTCGATCAGCTTGTCGGTCAGGGTCGAGGACATGGTTCGGTCTCCCGCTCGCCGGCTCAGCTCGCCAGCATCAGGGTTTCGGGGTCGGACAGCACGCCCTTGACCGACTCCATGAAGCGTGCGGCGTCGGCGCCGTCGTTGATCCGGTGGTCGAAGGTCACGCAGACGGGAAGGACCAGCCGGACCTCGATGCTGTTGTCGTCGAGATCGCCGACCACGACGGGCTGCAACCGGGCCCGGGCGGTGCCGAAGATGGCGGCTTCCGGGTGATTGATGATGGGCGAGAACTGGGTGCCCCCCAGCGAGCCGACATTGGTCAGGGAAAAGGTCCCGCCGCGGAGCTGGTCCCGACTTGCCCGGCCGCCCCGGATTGCCGCCGCCAGCTCGGCCAGCTCGATGGCGATGTCGGCGATGCTCTTGGCGTCGGCGTGATGGATCACCGGGACGAGCAGGCCGCGATCCGTGTCGAGCGCGACGCCGATATTGTAGAAATCCTTGAGCACGATCTCCGCGCGGTCGGCGTCGAGGCTGGCGTTGAAGCGCGGATGCTCCTTGAGGGCGGCGACCAGGGCCTTGACGAAGAACGGGGTGAGTGTGAGTTGTCCGCCACGCTCGGCGATCTCGTCGGCGTGGGCGCGGCGCAGCCTCTCGAGATCGGTGATGTCGATCTCGTCCTGATGGGTGACGTGGGGGATCTCCCGCCACGACCGCGCCATGCGCCTGGCGATCGACCGGCGGATCGACCGGAGCTCGACGCGCTCGGTGTCGCCCCACCGGTCGAAGTCCGGCAGGCCGCCATCTTTCGCGTCGCGAGATCGTTCCGGTTTACCGGTCTCTGATTTGCCGGCGGCGGCGCGGACGTCATCCGCGCGGACGCGGCCGTCGTCGCCGCTGGCATCGACGGCGTCGAGATCGACACCCAGCTCCCGGGCGAGACGCCGGACCGCCGGCGTCGCCGGCACCGGTTCGGCCCGTTCCCCTTGCCGGTCCGTGTCCTCGGGTTGCCGGTCGGGTTCGGCCGCCTCATCGTCGCCGCCGCGCGAGGGTTGCGCGGTGCTCTCGTCGGTGGTCTCCGTGCCGGAAGCTTCTCGTCTCTTCGCCCGACGACGGTTTCGCCGCGCCCGCGTCGGACTTCTCGGCCGCGGCCCCGCCGTCGTCGTCGGCCGCCGCTTCGGCTTCCGCGTCGGTCGTCTTTTCTTCGGTCGTCTTCTCTTCGGTCGTCTCCTCGTCGTTTTCGTCTTGGTCGTCGGCGGGCGCCGCCTCGGCTTTCCCGGCCTCCGCGTTCTCGGCGCCGTCCTGGTCGAAGACCATGAGCACGTCGCCGACCTCGACGATGTCGCCTTCGTCGACCTTGATATCCGTCACCGTGCCGGTGACCGGCGCCGGGATCTCGACGGCGGCCTTGTCGGTCTCGGCGACGAGGACGTCGTCGCCTTCCTCGACCGCGTCGCCCGTCGACACCAGGATGTCGAGGATCTCGGCCTCGTGGATCCCTTCGCCCGGATCTTCCAGCTTGAATTCGAATGCCATCGTTCCCTCCCGCTCAGTAGGCCAGGGTCTCGCGCGCCGCCGACACGATCCGCTCGACGGCAGGCAGGTAGCGCTGCTCGCGGGCGAAATAGGGCATGTGGACGTCGGGCCCGGCGACCCTGGCGAGGGGCGCTTCGAGGTAGAGGAACGCGTTCTCCATCAACCGCGCGGCGATCTCGCCGGCGGGTCCGTAGGTCAGGGGCGCCTCGTGCACCATCACGGCGCGGCCGGTCCGGGCGACCGAGTTCGTCGATCGGCGCGTGGTCGAGCGGCGACAAGGTCCGGAGGTCGATCACGGTCGCCTCGACGCCGTCTTCGTCCGAGAGCGTCTCGGCGGCGTCGAGCGTCCGCGTCAACATCGCTCCGTAGGCGATCATGGTCAGGTCGTCGCCCTCGCGGACGACCTCGGCCTTGCCGATCTCCATCGTCTCGGGCTCGTCGGGAACCTCTTCGCGAAAGGCGCGGTAGACCGCCTTGGGCTCGAAGAATACGACCGGGTCGGGGTCGCGAATTGCCGCGATCAGCAGGGCGCGCGCGTTGCGGGGGCCGGACGGGACGACCAGCTTCACCCCCGGCATGTGCGCGAAGAAGACCTCGCGGCTCTCCGAATGGTGCTCGAGCGCGCGCACGCCGCTGCCATAGGGCATGCGCACCACCATCGGCACCGTGAACCGTCCCTGGGAGCGCCATCGCATGCGCGACGCGTGGGATTCGATCTGGTGGAAGCCGAGATAGCTGAAGCCCGAGAACTGCATCTCCGGAACGGGCTTGAGGCCGCGGATCGCCATGCCGATCGAGAAGCCGAGGATGCCGGACTTCGGCGAGCGGCGTGTCCATCACGCGACCCTCGCCGAACTCCTCGATCAGGTCGACCGTCGCCCGGAAGATGCCGCCGTCGACGCCGACGTCCTCGCCCAGCAGGACGACGTCCTCGTCCGCCTGCATCTCGTCGCGAAGCGCCCGGTTGATGGCTTCGACCATGGTCAGCTCAGTCATCGCCGCCGTCCTTTTGCTGCGCGTCCCAGATGGCGGCGAACCGTTCCTGCTGACGCTGCAGTTCCGGCGTCTTCTCGGCGAGGATATGCTCGAACATCCGGGTCGGGCCCGCCGCCTGGCCGATCAGGTCCTCCGCCTTCCGCCAGGCTTCGTCGATCGCGGTTTCGACCTCGTCCTCGAGGCTGTCGCGCTTGGCGTCGTCGATCAGATCCTTGGCCGCCAGATAGCCGGCGAAGCGCTCGATCGGGTCCCGGGACCGCCATTCCTCGACCTCCTCGTCGGTGCGGTAGCGCGTGGGATCGTCGGCGGTCGTGTGCATTTCCAGCCGGTAGGTGACGCACTCGATCAAGGTCGGCCGCGCTTCCTCGCGGGCGCGCTTCACCGCCTCGCTCGCGGCGACGTAAGCGGCGAGGACGTCGTTGCCATCGATCTGGATCCCCGGCATGCCGTAGGCGATCGCCTTCTGCGCGATCGTCGCCGCGCGGGTCTGCTTCTCGCGCGGCACGGAGATGGCGTACTGGTTGTTCTGGCACACGAACACCACCGGGCAGTCGAACACCGACGCGAAGTTCAGGGCTTCGTGGAAGTCGCCCTGCGACGTCGCGCCGTCGCCGAAATAGGTCATGGCGACCTCGTCGGTGCCGCGCCGTCGCGCCGCGTAGGCGATGCCAGCGGCCTGCAGCATCTGGGTGCCGACGGGCACGGCGTTGGGGAGGTTGCGCGCGTCCTCGGGGATCGCGACGCCCTCGTTGTAGCCGGCGTCGAAGGCCAGCATGTGGGCGGCGTCGACGCCGCGCCAGAAGTTCGCGGCGGTCTCGCGGTAGGAGGGGACGAACCAGTCGTCCGCGCGCAGCGCGGCGATCGAGCCGACCTGTGCGGCTTCCTGGCCATTGACCGGCGCGAAGGTCCCGATCCGGCCGGAGCGTTGCAGCTTCAGGCGCCGCTCGTCGAACCGGCGCGCCAACAGCATGGTCTTCAGGCCGGCGACCAGAAGGTCGCCCGGGACGTCCGGTTCCAGCTCCGCATCGACCTCTCCCCCCTCGTCGAGGATCGACAGATACTCGACCGGCTGGTCGATATCGATCGTGTGTCGTGTCATCGGTGATCTGCGCTGTGTTGGCCTCGATCATGGGATCTCTCGGCGTCCGCGCATTAACCTGTGTTGGTGAGCGGACGGGCGAGCACGGCTAGGGTGCGCCCATTGTCGAAACCCCGACGAAATGCATCGCGAAGACACGCCCAGACCAACGACCGGAGGGCGACATGCAGATCTCGGACCTGACGACCCCGAGCGCCGACGCCGCCAAACACGGCAGGGCGGCCGCCGCGGCCATCGTCCCGCGCGGCGGCCCCGGCCATCGCCGGTTCGCGCGCGGGTCTTCCGGACAATCGGCCCGATCATGAAGACAAGCTCGACCTCTCGACTGTCGCAAGCCATGACCGCGGTGGACCCGTACGAACTCGTCCACGTGGACGCCCGTCTGAGCGACGCCGTCGGCCGGATTCGCGAGGGCGGCCGAAAGCTGCTGTTCGTCGTCGACGGCGACGAGCTCGTCGGCACGCTCTCGACGTTCGACATCGTCGTGAGGGCGATCGCCGAGGACCGGGACATCGCCCAAACCGCCGTCGGCGACATCATGAGCAAGGACATCCCGCTGTGCCGGGCCGACTGGTCCGTCCGCGCCGCGGCCCGCGCGATGGCGGCGGAAAGCACGCCCACGCTGGCGGTTCTCGACGACGAGGACGAGCTGCTCGGCACGGTTCACGCCCGCCATCTGATCGGGACGGACGACGACGGGATCATTGCCGACGTCGTCGCCGGCCTCGGCAACGAGGAGGCCGCCGGCGACGACGGCGCCCGGCGCCGCTCGGACCCCACCGGCGGGCGCATGCGGGGCAAGAAGGCCGGCGGCGCCGGCGTCTATGCCGTGGGCCCGCGCCTGCGCAAGGCACGTGGCTAGCTCGAGTGCCGGCCGCCCCGCCGGATCGGCCGGGCGAGTCCGCAGCCTCAGTCGCTGATCGCCCGCGGGTCGAGCGCGTCCTGAAGGCCGTCGCCGAGGAAGTTGAAGGCGATCACGGTGACGAAGATCATCAGCCCGGGCCAGATCATCAGCTGGGGCGCGGTGCTCATCTGCTCCTGGGCGTTGGACAGCATGTTGCCCCAGCTCGGGATCGGCGGCTGGATGCCGAGGCCGAGGAAGGAGAGGATCGATTCGAACAGGATGATGCCGCCGACCGACAAGGTCGTCGCCACGATGATCGGCGAGACCACGTTGGGCAGGATGTGGACGAACATGATCCGCTTGTTGCTCGCCCCCAGCGCCTGGGCGGCGCGGACGAACTCGCGCTCCTTGATCGACAGGCTGGCGCCGCGGACCAGCCGGGCGACGCCGGTCCAGCCGACCAGGCCGATGATGAAGATGATGCGGTAGAAGCTGACGTCCTCCGACTGGACGATCGCCGGCGGCAGGCCGACCTTGCGCAGGTCGACCGCGGCCAGGACGATCAGGAGCGGCAGGATCGGCAGCGAGATCACCCCGTCGGTGAAGCGCATCAGGAAGGCGTCGAGCCGGCCGCCGTAGAACCCCGCGAACAGGCCCATCAGGGTGCCGATCACCGCGGAGACCAGCGCCGCCGCGAGCCCGACCAGCAGCGAGATGCGCCCGCCGTAGAGCAGCTTGACCAGCATGTCGCGGCCGAGCTCGTCGGTGCCCAGCGGGTGGGCCAGGCTCGGGCCGGCGAGCATGTTGACGAGGTCGACGTCGCGGATGTCGAGCCCCATCGCGCGCTCGACCAGCGGCGCGGAAAGCGACAGCAGGACGAGCACGAGCAGCACCAGCCCGCTGGCCACCGCGAGCCGGTGGCGCACGAAGCGGCGGATGCGCAGGCGGCGCATCTCGTTCCGGCCGGCCGCGGCGACGCTCATTGCAGCTTGATCCGCGGGTCGAGGCCGACATAGGCGATGTCGGCGCCGAGGTTGGCGATCAGCGTGATCAGGGTGGCGAACAACAGCCCGATCAGCGCCAGGTTGTAGTCGTTGGACAGGATCGCGTTGTAGATCAGCTTGCCCATGCCCGGGTAGGCGAACACCGTCTCGGTGATCAGCGCGCCGGAGAAGACGGTGCCGACGTCGAGCGCGATGATCGTGACCACCGGGATCATCGCGTTGCGCAGGGCGTGGCCCATCATCACGCCGCGCGCGCTCAGCCCCTTGGCCCGGGCGGTGCGGATATAGTCCTGGCGCATCGCGTTGACCGTCTCGGCGCGGACGTAGCGGGTGAAGCCGGCGATGTTGAGCAGGGTCAGGGTGACCACCGGCAGGACCAGGTACCAGGCGCGGTCGGCGAGGCCGCCGCGGCCGACCGTTTCCATGCCGCCGGCCGGGAACCAGCCGAGCCAGACCGCGAAGACGAAGATCAGCAGCAGCGCCAGCCAGAACGGCGGCACCGAGCGGCCGGCGAAGCTGAACAGGTTGACCGTGTAGTCGCGCACCGAATAGGGCCGCGCCGCTGCCCACACGCCGAGCGGGATCGCGATGGCGACCGACAGCACGAAGCTCAGCCCCATCAGGACGAGGGTCCGCGCCAGGTGCGGCGCCATGATCTGGAGCACCGGCTCGTTGAAGGTGCGCGAATAGCCGAAGTCGCCGGTCAGCGCGTTCGACAGCCAGTTGACGTAGCGCTCCCAGATCGGCAGGTCGAGGCCGTAGAGCGCCTTGAGCCGGATCGCGTCGGCCGGGGTCAGCTTGGGGTCCGAGGCGATCATGATGTCGATCGGGTCGCCCGGCATCAGCCCGATCAGCGCATAGATCAGGAAGGACATCACCAACAGGACCACGATCGCCTGGATCGTGCGCCGGACGAGGAAGGCGGTCATCGGCTGGCGCGGGTCGTGGCCGCTGGGGAACGGCGCATCACGGCTTCGCCTGCGCCTGCTCGTCGACCGCGCGCCACTGCTCGATCCACAGCGTGCTCGGCGCCATGTGGCCGGTCGGGCGGATGCCCTTGAGCCAGCGCGGGATGACGTAGGCGTTGGCGCGGAAATAGAGCGGCAGCACCGGCAGCTCGTCGGCGTAGATCTGCTGCAGCCGCACCCACAGCGCCTTGCGCTTGGCCGGGTCGAGCTCGACGTCGATGCGGTCGATCAGGTCGTCGGCCTCCTTGTTGCGGAAGCCGGGCGTGTTCTGGCCGCCCCAGTTGTTGGCGGCGCGCGGGATCATCGCGGAATGCAGGGTCGAGCGCGGCGAGCTGCCCGGCGCGCTGATCCAGGCGTACATCGCCAGTCCGGGGAACAGCCGCCGGCTCACGGTGCGGCCGAAGAAGATGCGCGGCGGCTGCAGCTTCAGGCGCACGTCGACGCCGATCCGCCGCCAGTAGGCCTGCATGATCTCGCTGACCAGCGCGCGGATGCGGTTGTCGGCGGTGGTCATCAGCGACAGGGTCAGCCGGTTGCCGGCCTTGTCGTAGCGCCAGCCGTCGCCGCGCCGTTTCCAGCCGGCGGCGTCGAGCAGGGCGGCGGCCTTCTTCGGCTCGAACGGATAGCGGCGCACGTCCTTGGTCGCGTAGGGGTCGAGCGGGCTGACGAAGGTGTCGGCGACCGGCTGCAGGCCGTGGAACAGGGTCTTGCTCATCAGCGCCCGGTCCAGCCCGTAGGCCAGCGCCCGGCGCACCCGGCGGTCCTTCAGGACCGGGTTGTCGAGGTTGAAGTCGGCGTGCTCGTAGATCAGCCCGGCCTTGAAGATGAAGCGGTAGCGGTTGGGCTCGCGCGCCTTGAGGCCGAGCGCCTGGCGCGGGGTCAGGCCGAGCTCGCCGGCGGCGTAGTCGATGCCGCCCGCGCGCAGGTTGGCCTCCAGCGCGGCGCTGTTGGTGATGGCGCGGACGATGATGCGCTGGAAATAGGGCTTCTGGCCCCACCAGTGCTGGTTGCGCACCAGCTCGACGTGCGAGCCGGAGACGATCTCGGCGATCCGGTAGGGGCCGTCGTAGAGGCCGGGTTTGGTGTAGTCGCGGTCGTAGAGGGTGCGGTGGCGGTATTCGGCCGGGTCGGCGAAGGCCTTGCGCTCGAGGTGCGCCGGCATCGGGTCGGGGACCAGGAGCTGGTAGTCGAAGCGCACCTTGTCGAGCACCTGGACGAAGGTATGGTCGTCGATCCGCTCGATCGCGATCGTGCGGACGTAGGGCTCGCGGTTGGCGACGCCGCTCTTGGGATGGCGGCCGATGTGCCAGGCGAAGATCACGTCCTTGACCGTGACCGGCGTGCCGTCGCCCCAGCGCACCTCGGGGCGGATGCGCCAGGTCACCCGCATGCCCTTCTTGCCGTTGGGCAGATCGACCACCTTGGCCTGGCCGTTCTTGATCGAGGGCAGGCTGACGCAGAGCATGCAGACCAGCTTCCAGCGCTGGTCGTAGGTGACGAACGGCCGGTAGACCATGCCCAGGATGTAGGTCTTGGCCAGCATCGACTCGATCATCGGGTTCATCGTCGCCGGGAACTGGGTGATGCCGATGGTCAGCGTGTCCCGCGGCTCGGCCCCGGCGCGTGGCGCGGCGGGGAGGAGGGCGCCCAGGACGGCGATCGTCGCGAGCATCAGGCGCGGGGACATTTGCCCATTCCCGGTGCGGTGATAGAAGCGTCAAGGCTTGCCGATCGCAGGCCCCGACGCAACGGAAACTTCACCTCACGGGATGGAGCCGATGACCGGACCACGGAGATCTCCGCAGACGGACCCGCCGCCGCCGTCCCGCGCCACGATCCACCAGACCTTCTGGCCGAAGGTCGACACGGTCGAGGCGGCGTCGCGGGTCGCGCGCTATGGCTTCTGGGCGGCGGCGATCAACGCCGCGCTGAGTGCGCTGCTGCTCTACCTGCTGCTCGACGTCGGCGCGGCGGTGCCGGTGCCGGCGACCCAGGTGATGATCTGGTGGGCGGCGGCCGACAGCGCGATCTCGGTCGTCGTGGCGATCGGCATGTGGTTCTACCTGCCGGTGGCGGCCGCCGCCGGGCTGGTCCTGTTCATCGCCAGCAGGGCCTTCAACTGGCTGTTCGCCTCGCCCCAGCCCGACCTGACCGCGATCCTGATCGCCGTCCTGTTCGTCTATTTCTACGTGCTCGGCGTGCGCGGCGCCTTCGCCCGCCGGCGACTGCTCGCTGGCGGCGGCGGGAGCGGCCGGCGATGACCGGCGCCAGCCACTTCCCGATCTTCGCCGGCATCGGCGTCTCGGTGGCGACGGCGGCGGCCTTCTGCGTCGTGTTCCTGGCCGGCTACGTCTTCTTCCTGACCTATGTCCAGACCGCCGAGCGGCGGGTGGTGGTCAAGAGCCTGGTGATGACCGCGCTGGCCGGGGTCATCACCTTCCCGGTGATCCACGCCGTGGTCAATTTCTTCGCCATCTTTCTCGACCGGCCGGGCGCGGACTTCGCCGACTACCTCGCGCGCGAATTCGAATCGGGCCGGCTGTTGTTGCGCGCCAACACGGTGATGGTCGCCTTCCCGGTCTATTTCTTCGTCCGCGGCGCGATCCGCATCCTGGGCGACCGGGGCGACCGCGTCCGGCGCGGCCGCGGGCGGATGCGCGGGGTGGTGACGCTCAACCTGTTCCCGCGCCAGCTGTTCTGGCTGTGCCTGCTGGGCGCGGTGTTCCCGGTCTCGGTCTCGTTCATCTGGTACGCCAAGGCGCAGCCGGTCGATACGCTGCTGATCAGCCTGCTCAACCTGCTCACCTTCCTGCTGATCGACGATTTCGCGCTGTCGATGCACTATCTGCTCGGCACCCGCGGGCGGATCCCGGTGCAGCGGCTGGTCATGATCGCCTGCCTGATCCCGGCGATCCCGGCGCTGTGCGCGGTGGTCGCCTTCGCGATGGGCGCGGACGTCCTCGGCGCGCTGATGATCGTCTTCGAGGGCGCGGTGCTATTGGTCGCGGCCAAGTCGGTGCGCGTCTGCCGCACCCTCTATTCCCACGTCCGGCTGGCGTTGCAGGACCCGCGCTACGCCGCCGAGACCGCGGCCGACGCGCTGGCGGCGCTGGCCGACCGGCACCGGGGCGCGTTCGACGCCATCGTCGCGGCGGCGCGCGCCGAGGGCCACAACCCGCGCGCCCTGCGCAAGTCGATCCTGTCGCTGGCCCGGACCCTGACCCCGAGCGAGCGCATCCTGACCGAGCACCAGGACCGGGAACTGGCGACCGCCGAGCGCCGGCTGCTGCAGGCGACGCCCGAGGGCGGGCAGTAGCCCGAGATCGCGCGGACGGAGCGGCGCCGGCCGCGCTACTTGGCGCGCGCCTCGCGGATGACGTCGCGGCCGGCGACGCGCAGCGGCTGGCCGTCGTAGCCGTAGATGTAGTCCGCCGCCTCGAACAGGCTGAACGGGATGCGCAGCCCGATCGCCTTGGCGCGCAGGAAGCTGACCGCGATGTTGGGCGGCGAAACGATGCCGACCTTCATCTTGGGCGGGTTGTCGCGGCCGGCGAGGATGTCGGCGCCGGTCTTGGCGGCGAGCTGGGCGTTGCTCTGGAAGCTGACGCCGATCGACAGCACGGCGCTGTCCGGCCCCTTCTGGACGATCTCCGGCACCACGCTGAGCACCGGCACCTTGTCGGCGTGCGTGATGATCGTCTTGATCTCGACGAAGACCGAGGTCGAGCCGGTGATCCAGAACAGGCTGTTCTCGAGGCTGGGGTCGGTGCGGCGCATCCGCTCGATCGCCTTGGGCATCAGCGCTGCCAGCTCTTCCCTGGCCTTCTTGGGGTCCTGGACGGCGACCTGGAAGGCGTTGATGCCGAGCGGCTTGGACGCCTCGACCAGCGGGATCGCCTGGGTCTTGACCGCGCTGATGTTCTTCGAATTGACCAGGATCGCGATGTTCTTCAGGTGCGGCTTGAGCGTGCGCAGGTAGGCCATCTGCACGCCGACCAGCACGTTGAGCGAGGTGAAGGCGAAGTTGACGCCGCTGCCCTTGTCGTAGCTCTCGAGCTGGCCGAGCTGGACCGGGTCCTTGGAACAGACCGAGACGATCGGCACCTTGCCGTTGCGGCGGTGCTTCCACAGCCACGCGGTGGTCTGCGAGCCCATCGAGAAGATCAGCGAGTAGCCGTTCTTGGCGGCCTCGTCGACCAGGGCGTTGCCGCGCGGGCTCTTGCGGTCGAAGTTGACCATCTCGAAGGTCGAGGCGATGCCCTTGTCGTGGAAACCGACCAGCAGCTCGGTCGCCGCGATGTCGTAGGCCGACGACTTGCGCGGATAGATCACCATGATCTTGCGCACCGGCCCCGGCAGCGGCGTCTTGAGCCGTACCGTGACGCGCAGCGGATCGTCGGGGTGGGGCTCGACCTTCCAGTAGCGGAGCGCCCGCGGCAGGATCTTGAACCATCCGCCGATCCGGTCCATCGGCGCCGGCAGCGGCGTCTCGGCCCGGACCGGGGCCGAGGCGAGCGCCGCGAGGACCGCCAGGGCGGCTGCGACCGCCTGGATGCGATAGGGGCTTGCGCGTTTCATGCTTGCATCCTCCCGACCTATTCCGCCGCGGCGGTCCGCCGGCTCCCGATCGGCAGCCAGAAGAACACCGCGAACACGAGCAGGACCAGGCCCGCCCAGCCGATCGCCGCGGGCCCGCCGCCGGCCATCACCAGCAGCTGCGCCGCCAGCGCCGGACCGGCGACGTGGCCGACCCGCTCGAGCACGCGATAGAGCGATGACACCTGGTTCGCCCCCAGCCGCTGCGCCACGTCCGTGGTCGCGACGTAGGCGATCACCGGGGCGTTGATGAAGCCGTGGGCGAGGCCGAGCAGCAGCACGCCGACGCCGATCACGAACGGCTGCGCCTGCGCAGAGCGCAGCACCGGCGGCACGAACGACCAGTCGACCCCGCTGATCACCAGCATCGCGGCGCCCGCGCCCAACGCGCCGATGACCAGCGCCGTCCGCGCGCCGCCGACCGCGTCGATCCGGCGCGAGATCCAGCCGCTCGCCACCAGCACGCCGAGCGGATAGATCATCACGATCTGGCCGATGTCCTCGGGCGGGTAGCCCAGGCCCGACAGCACCAGCGGCAGGGCGAAGGCGACGATGCCGGTCAGGGTCGCCTTCGACGGCAGCCCGACCAGCACCATCACCCGCAGGAACTCGAAGCTCTTCAGCGCCTGGCCGGCCATGCGGAAGAAGCGGGCGTCGGCCATCGGGTCGTCCGGCTCCATGCCCGGCACCTTGGGCATCAGGGTCACCGCGAACAGGGCGACCACGCCGCCGGTGATGACCGCCAGCCAGAACACGCCGGGCACGTCGATGTAGTTGACCAGGAGCGAGCCGATCGCGGTGCCCGCGATCATCCCGCCGTTGAAGCCGAACACGATCACCGCCGCGGCGCGGGTGCGCATCTGCGGCGGCGCGTGGTTGAGGATGTAGGTCTGCGCTCCGATCAGCAGCATGCCCTGGCCGAAGCCGGCGAGCCCGCGCGCGGCCGCCATCGCCGGGAACCAGTCGGACAGGGCGAAGATCGCCGCGCCGCCGGCGGCGAGCAGGGCGCCCGCCCACAACAGCGCCCGCGGCCCGCGCCGGTCGGCGAACTTGGTCGACGGGATCAGCACCAAAAGGAAGCACAGGAAGTAGGTGGCGAAGGCGTAGGAGGTCGCGTCGGCGCCGAAGCCGGCGGCGCGCGCCGAGCCGCGCAGCAGCTGCGGCATGAAGCTGGTCGACAGGTTCTCGAAGAAGATCGCCAGGAAGAAGACCGGCTGCAGCACCGCGATCGCACTCTCGCCCAGCTCCGCGCCGGCGGCGCCGGGCGATGCGCGCGCGGCGGCCTGGCTCTCGATCGACCGGCCCAGGCGCAGGAACAGCGCGGCGAACAGGGCGGTGGCGATGAACAGGGCGACGAAGTTCTTGATGTTCTTGGCGACCGCCCGCAGCACCACGTCGTCGGGCAGGGCGACGGCGATGCGCATCTTGGTGTCGCCCAGGTTGGCGGCGAACTCGTGGGTGTCCGGCGCCTCGGTCCACCGCTTGCCGATCATCGACGGATCGGTGTGGATGAGGATGCGGCCGTTCTCGGTCAGCCCGATCGCCTGGATGTCGGGGTTGAGCTTGCGGTACTGCAGGAAGGTGTCGCGCAGCCCGTCCAGGTCCGAGAGCTTGAGGTGGTAGGCGACGATCGGTTCGAGCCGCTGGCGCAGCGATTCGGCCAGCGCCCGCGCCTTGCCCTGGACGCCTTGCGAATAGACCGAGACCAGGGTGAACACGACCGCCGCGCTGACCACGAGGAAGACGCCGGCGAAGCCGATGTGCAGCCACGGCGCCCGGCTGCGGTCGAGCCGGTTGCGCAGCAGGGTCGCCCACAGCGCGAAGGCGAGCGCCAGCGCGGCGGCGATCAGCGCCAGCGGCAGGAAGCGCGACAGCACCGCGGCGGTCACCGCGGCGCGGGGCACGGTCAGGCGGATCGCGCCGATCGCCTCGAAACGGTCGTGCAGCGGCAGCAGGACGTGGATCCAGGCGCCGGCCTCGCGGGTGACGAAGCGCTTGTCGCCGGGCGGAATCGCCACGGTGCCCGCCTTGGGCACGTCCGCCGAGCGCCGCACGGTGAACACCGGCTTGCCGTCGCGCCCGATCGCGGTGATCGCGGCGATCGACGTATCGGACGACAGCACCTGGCGGGCGATCGGGCCGAAGCCGGGGAACTGGCGCAGCGGCAGGCCGTTGCGCAGGAAGGTCTCGACCGGCGATTTGATCAGCTCGCCCTGGGCGGCCATCTTGTCGACGACGAAGCTCTGGTAGGTGCGGCGGCCTTCGGCATAGCCGACGTAGACCAGCAGCCACAGCGAGGCGAGGGCGACCGCCAGCATGATGGTGCCGTAGAGCAGCCGGCGTTGCGGGGGGGCCTGCGGGTCGGGACTGTTCGCCATCGGCGCCTTCGGATCGTGCTAGTCGAGCAGCTTCGCGATGTGGCGCACGATATGCGGTCGGTGCACGAAATAGAAGAACAACCGGTCCATCAGCAGCGACAGCAGCAGCTCGTCGTAGGTCAGCCCCGCCTGGGCGAGGCCGATGCTGACCAGGTTGGTCTGTGCCTCGGTCGGTCGCTTCAGGTCCGGTTTCGGGTTCACTTCCAGGACGTTGAGCGCGCCGGTCGCGTCGGCTCGGGCGTCGACCCGGATCAGGGTGCGCAGATGGAGCGCGGTCGAGATCTGTTGTCCGAGCGCGCACAGCCGCGCGTATATCTCGGCGTCGGCGACCGGGTCGAGCAGGCGGGCGCGGTCGCGCGTGATCGGCCGCACGTCCATCGAGGTGAACACCCTCTCGCCGGGGTTCAGCACCCGTTCGCACGGCGACAGCACCAGCGGACCGTCCAGCTCGACCAGCGCGCCGCCGCGGACGCAGACCCGGCCGGCGACGCCCACCGTGTATTCCGGCCCGCCGACGAACTGCTCGACCAGCACGGCGTTCTGGGTCGTGGCGTAGACCTCTTCCATGACCCCGGGCAGCTCGGCCGGTCCGTCGACGAAGTGGACGTTCTGCGACGCCCGCCCGGTCACCGGCTTGACGATGAACGGGCCCGGATAGCCGGGGAAGGAGGCGTCCCAGAAGGCGGCGGCGCGGTGCGCCCCGTCGTCCAGGGTCGGGTCCCAGACCACGAAGGGCGGCGTGGCGATGCCCAGCGAATACAGGCTGCGTTTGAAGACGTGCTTGTTGTCCAGGATCATCGAGTCGATCGGGTCGTGACCGACATAGGGGATGCCGAACAGCTCGAGCATCGACGGCGCGTGGCCGGCCGCGCCGTAGCCCTGGACCCCGGCCGTGTTGAGCCAGGCGAAATGGATGCCTTCCTCGCGCAGGTGCGCGCCCAGGGTCATGTCGTCGGGCATCAGGGTGATGTGCCGGAAACCTTCGCCGCGCAAGGCCTCGGCGATGTCCTCGGCGATCGGGCGGTAGGACTTCGAGGAGCGCGGGTTGGTGGTCTCGTTGATGACGGCGCCCGGTGCCGTCTTGTCGCCGTTGTAGATGACGGCGACGCGCATCTTCTCTTTCAGCCGCGGCAGGTACCCGCCCAGCGTCCGGAGATCAACGACCGTCGTCGATGCCAGATCCTGAATGCCTCGAACTCCCCGAACTCGAACTCATCCCCTCCGGCACGCCGAAGGGACCCCGTTGGCGCCATATTAGCAGAAATGCTGGCCCTGTGGTGCCCGCTAATCGCATGATTCCATTGGTCACTTCGACCAATTTCTGCGGTGCACAATCGGGTCAGTAGGCGGCCAGGCCATGGCGGCCGAACAGCATGACGGCGATCGCCAGGGCGACCAGGATCGGTGCGATGCGCAGGATGGCCATGTTCGCCAACCTCCTGTCGAAACACGTCAGGGTCGGCTCAACCAATACCTGAATACCGTCAATCAACCGGAAACGATCAGGGTTAACCGGCCGCTAACCACGACGGGGCGGGGTCGGGGGGCGGACGCTCAGTCGACCGCCCAGGCGGCGAAGCCGCAGCCGACATAGACCTCGGGCACGGGGAGGTAGTCGATCAGTTCGAAGCCGCGGTTGCCGGCGGCGCCGTGGGCGACGACCCAGTTGCGGACCTCGTGCGAGCCGTTGCCGGCGCCGGGCAGGCGTTCGTCGAGGAAGGAAACGATCGCGTCGCCGTCGCCGGCCTCGAAGGCGCGGATGCAGTCGTGGTCGAACGGCTCGTCGATCGCGCCCATGGTCGGCTCGCCGATCGAGTGGCTGAGCCCGCCGGTGGCGAGCACCGCGACGCGCAGGTCCTCGGGATAGGACGCGACCGCCTCGGCGAGCAGCGCGCCCCAGGCGAGGCAGCGGCGGATCGACGGCATCGGCGGTTCGAGGTCGTTGACGATCATCGGGATCACCGGCGGCAGCGCGTCGAGCTCCATGCGCAAGAGCGGGATGCAGAAGCCGTGGTCGAGCTTGAGCCGGTGCGAGATCGAGGGCTCGAAATCCTGCGCGAGAGCGGTCTCGACGATGTGCCCGGCCAGCGCCGGGTGGCCGGCGATCGGGTCGTGCGGGAAGTCCTTGAGGAAGGGCTCGGGCGGCCCGTCGTGCTCCGCCCCGACGCCGAGGCAGACGCTCGGCAGGTTGTCGAGGAAGAAGTTGACCCAGTGGTCGGGCGAGACGATCACCAGCACGTCGGGCCGCGCCGCGGTCAGGCGCGCGCCGAGGTCGCGGTAGCCGGCGGCGAGGCGCGCCTTGGGCGCGTCGGGCAGCAGGTGCCAGTCGCGCGCGATCAGCGGGCCGTGGCTGGCCGCGTAGATGCCGACCAGGTTAGCCACGCGCGTCCTCCAGCGTCGGCTCCGGCGCCCGCGCTGGCGCGGAGCTGGCGGATGAACTCGCCGTCGGCCATGCCCGACGCGGTGAAGTAGTAGCGCAGCAGGTAGGGGTTCACGAGCGGGGCGACCGCGGCGACGTCGTCGGCGCGCAGCGCCGCCAGCACCGGCTCGCCGAGCGGGTAGCGCGCCAGCACCGCCTCGCGGTCGGCGCGGTATTCGGCCGCCGCCGCCGGATCCTGCAGGTCGAAGAACAGCTTGCTGAGCCAATAGTCGGTCATCGCGGGGGGCAGTGTAGAGCGAAGCCCGCCGCCGGGAAACCGCGGGCCGCATCCCGGCCGGGTCCGGACTGTCGCTGGGCCTCGCGCTGGGCCGCCTGCTGGGACCGCGAATCGCAACCCATGAATTTAGGGATTGAAATGGGTTAGCCAGTGGCGTTGTCTATTCGGCAAAACCAGTCCGCGATCGCCGGAGCCCCGCAACGCTCCGCCGCGATCGCGCCGCAAGGCCCGCCAACAACAAGAACAGGGCCCGCGTCAGGCAAGGGAGGAAGGCTTGACGGTTCTGAACACCAAGCTGGTGCCGCCGATCCGCGAGGGGCGGCTGGTCGAGCGGCCGCGGCTGCTCGACGGCCTGGGTGCGGTCGACCAGCACACGCTGACCCTGATCATGGGGCCGGCCGGCTACGGCAAGACCAGCCTGATGGTCCAGCTCTTCCGCCAGCTCCAGGCGGGCGGCGAGCTGGTCGGCTGGCTCAGCCTCGACGAGGCCGACGGCGACGTCCTCGAATTCTTCACCTACCTGGCCGAGCTCGCCAGCCGGATGGACCCCGGCGTCGGCGCGTCGTTGCGGGCGATCCTCGACACCGGCGACCCGGTGCCGGCGGCGACCCTGACCGCCCTGTTCGTCAACGACCTGTTCCAGGTCGAGCGCGACGTGTTCCTGTTCCTCGACGACATCCACTTCGTCGCCGACAACCCGGTGGTCGGCGTCATCGACCAGCTGCTCCAGACGGCGCCGCCGCGGCTCCACATCGTCGTGTCCAGCCGGGGCGCGCCGCCGTTCCAGCTCGGCCGGCTGCGCTCCCAGCGCGAGCTGCTGCTGGTCGACGGCCCGGACCTGCGCTTCTCGATCAGCGAGACCACCCGGCTGCTCGAGCTGGAGGGCTTCACGTCGGTCGCCGACAGCTGCGTGCGCGAGCTGGCCGAGCGCACCGAGGGCTGGATCGCCGGCCTGCAGCTCGCGATCATCTCGCTGCGCTCGCGGGAGGACAAATCCCACTTCATCGCCTCGTTCAGCGGCGACCATCGCGACGTCGCCGACTTCCTGGCCGAGGACGTGTTGGCCCGGCTCGACGAGGACCTGCGCGACTTCCTGATGCAGACCTCGATCCTGCGCCGGTTCGACGCCCGGCTGTGCGACGCGATCATCGGCACCGACAAGGCGCGCGAGCACCTCGACCGGCTGGAGGCGTCGAGCCTGTTCCTGTTCTCGCTCGACGACCAGCGCCAGTGGTACCGCTACCACCACCTGTTCGCGGAGTTCCTGCACAAGCGGCTGCGCGAGCAGCAGCCCGCCGTCGAGGTCGACCTGCACCAGCGGGCGAGCGCCTGGTTCGAGCGCCACGGCTATACCGAGGAGGCGTTCAGCCACGCGCTCCAGGCCGGCGACCACCACCGCGCCGGGCGCATCCTCAGCGACCAGTGCGAGGCGATCTTCTACGCCGGCCGGCTGGCGACGCTGGCCAACTGGTCGGCGCGGCTGCCCGAGGCGGTGCTCGACGAGTTCCCCAACATCCAGCACCTGCGCGCCTGGTCGCTGATCCTCGAATGGCGCTTCGACGAGGCCAGCGCGATCCTCCAGCGGGTCAACGAGACCCTCAATCGCTGGGGCCGCGAGCGGACCGTGGACCTGGAGACGCTCCACAAGCAGCGCCGCATCCTGCTCCATCGCGAGATGATGCTCGCCCAGTTCGCCGACCAGATGCCGACGGTCGAGCTGCAATGCCTCGACCTCAAGAACGACTTCCCGACCGACGACGCCTATCTCCAGGGCACCGTCGACACCTCGCTGATCTACGCCCGGCGCGAGCAGTACAAGCTCGGCGACATCGAGGCGCTGGCGGCGTCGGCGCGGTCGTGGTTCCGCCAGTCGGGCAGCCGCTTCGTCATCGTCTGGCACAACTCGATCCTGGGCCCGAGCTACCTGATGACGGGCCAGCCCAACAGCGCGCTGACCGCGCTGCGCGAGGCGTTCGACATCGCCAAGGAGATCGCCGGCGAGTTCTCGCCGCTGGTGGCGATGCCGGCGCTGCTGATGTCCGAGGTGTATTACGAGCTGGACCAGACCGAGACGGCGCAGAAGCTGATCGACACCTACCTGCCGATCGCCGCCGAGCTCGGCTTCGTCGACCAGCTCGTCGCCGCCTTCGTCACCAAGGCGCGGCTGGCGGCGATCCGCGACGACTCGGCCGCGGTCTGCGACGCGCTGTCGACCGGCGCGCGGATGGCGGCGGCCCAGTCGTTCACCCGGCTCAAGCTCCAGGTCGCCGGCGAGCGGGTGCGCCAGCTGCTCGGCAGCAACAACGTCGCCGCCGCGGCCCAGGTCGCCCGCGACGCCGGCATCGACCTGGCGAAGAAGCCGCTGCCGACCGGCAATGTGACCACGGCGATGGAGGCCGAGGCGGTGTGCTGGGCGCGGCTGGCGATGGCCGAGGGGCGGGTGATCGACGCCGCCGAGGTGCTGCGCATGTGGCTCAAGTTCGCCACCGACCGCGGCGCCGTCCGTTCGGAGATCCGCATCGGCGTGCTGCTGGCCTGCTGCCTGCGGCTGGCGGGCGACGCCGGCGCCGCCCGGCGGTTGATGTCGCGGATCCTGGCGCGGGCCCAGCCGACCCGGTTCGTCCGCCCCTTCGTCGACGAGGGCGCGCCGGTCGAGGCGCTGCTGCAGGAGGTCGATCCCGGCGCCGGCGTGGTCAACGGCAGCGTCGATCCGGTCGCCACCTTCGTGCGGACCCTGCTCGCCGCCTTCCACCCCGACGGCGCGCCGGCCGTTGCGGCGGAGACGGCGCACCGGCATGTCCCGGCGAACGAGGATGCCGCTGACTTCGAGCCCGGCGCGCCGCCGCCCGAATTGCTCAGCGCACGCGAGGTCGAGATCCTCAGCCTGGTCGCCGACGGCCTGCGCAACCGCGAGATCGGCCGCCGGCTCGGCCTGACCGAGGGCTCGGTCAAATGGTATATGCAGCAGATCTACGACAAGGTCGGCTCGCGCCGCCGCCTCCAGGCGGTGACCCGGGCGCGGGAATTCGGGATCTTGCGGTAGGGCCGGGCGCGCCGCGCCGCCTTACTGAGAGTGTATCCCCCTATTTGGCCGGGGTGCCGACCGGGACGCCGGTGAAGCGGAACGTGTCGATCTTCCGGCCGCCCTTGCCGAACGGATCGACGCCCTTGACCCCCTTGTAGACGATCAGGGTGATCGTGCCCGAGATCGCCCCGGTGGCCTTGTTGCGGGTGATCGTCCACTCGCTGCGCGCGATCGACGCCCGCTTGGGAAAGCCGAAGTTGAGCGTGCGGCCGGTCGCGGCCTGCGGGCCGGTGCAGCGATAGGTGCCGCTCTGCGCGCTGAACGCGGCGCCCATGACGCCGTGATACTGGCGCGAATCGACCGCCGACAGGGTGCCGTCGCCGTGGATCGTGACCAGCGAGCGCGAGGCGTAGCCGCCCTTGCTGGTGGTGATGGTGGTCAGATAGGTGCGGGCGAGCTCGCCCTGGCAGCCCTCTTCCTGGGCCATCGCCGCCGGCGCCGCGAGGCACCCGGCCAGCGCCAGGGCCAGCCCGGCGCGCTGAACAGTCCGCTTGGTCATTCGATCGGCCCTCCTGTCGCGAGATGACGCCGGCCCGCGCCGGCGACGCCGAGGATAGCCGAGGTCGATGTGCGGCACAAAAGGGACGCGCTTCTCCGGCCCGCGCCCGCGCCCTCGCGCCCCGCGCGACGGCCACGCCATGGGGGCCGCTACAGCGTCGGCACGGGGGTCGGCGGACGCCGATCCCCGTCGTGCGCCGATGCCTGCTCGTCCTTGGCTTCGTCCGCCTCCGGGTGCGCGACCGTCCTCGGATGCCCGGCCAGGTAGGTGTAGACCGCCGGGATCACGAACAGGGTGAAGAAGGTGCCGACCAGCAGCCCGCCGACGATCACCAGGCCGATGTCCTGGCGGCTCTCCGCGCCGGCGCCGGTTGCGATCGCGAGCGGCACGGCGCCGACCACCATCGCGCCGGTCGTCATCAGGATCGGGCGCAGTCGCACGACCGCCGCCTCGCGGACGGCGGCGATGGCGTCGAGCCCGCGCGCGCGGTTCTGGTTGGCGAACTCGACGATCAGGATGCCGTGCTTGGTGATCAGCCCGATCAGGGTGACCAGGCCGACCTGGCTGTAGATGTTGAGGGTCGAGCCGTCGAGCCACAGCGCCAGCAGTCCGCCGGCCATCGACAGCGGCACCGTCAGCATGATGATGAAGGGGCTGCGGAAGCTTTCGAACTGCGCCGCGAGCACGAGGTAGATGAAGGCGAGCGCCAGCGCGAAGGTGATGTAGACGCTGCCGGTCGACCGCCAGAACTCGCGCGACTGTCCGGCATAGTCGATCTGCGCCGCGGCCGGCAGGTCGTGCTTGGCCACCCCCTGCAGGTATTTGAGCGCGGCCCCCATGCCCGCGCCGGGAGCGAGGTTGGCGGTGATCGTGGCGGCGCGGAGCTGGTCGAAGTGGTTGAGCTCGCTCGGCGCCACCGTCTCCTTCACCCGCACGAGGTTGCCGAGCTGGACCAGGCCCGACGTGCCGCGCACGTAGAGCCGGGGCACGTCGACCGGGCTGGTCCGGAAGCGGTCGGCGACCTGGACGATGACGTCATACTGCTTGCCCTCGCGCTTGAAGCGCGTGACCTGGTGGCCGCCGAGGAAGGTCTGGAGCGCGTGGCCGATGGTTTCGCCCGATATGCCGAGCGCGGCCGCCTTGTCCCGGTCGACCGTGATCTTGAGCTGCGGCTTGTTGAGTTGCAGGTCCGAATCGATGTTGCTCAGGGCCGGGTTCTTCTCGGCCGCCGCGATGAACCGGGTCACCATCTTCTGCAGCTCGGCGTAGGAGTGGGTCGTCTGGATCACCACCTTGATCGGCTTGTCGCGCGGGCTCCGCCCGAGCGGCGGCGGGTTGATCGGGAACGCGCGGATGCCCGGCACGGCGTACAGCTTGCGCGCGATCGAGGCGGCGATGTCCCGCTGCCGCCGCGTGCGCTGTCCCCAGGGTTTCAGCAGCGAGAAGGCGATCCCCTGGTTGACGGTCGGGTAGCCGGCGACGACGAAGTAGCGTTCGACCTCCGGGACGCTGGCGACGATGTGCTCGACCTGGAGGGCGTATTTCTTGACATAGTCGATGGTCGAGCCCTGGGGCGCCTTGAAGAAGACCACCAGGGTGCCCTGGTCCTCGTAGGGGGCGAGCTCGGTCTGGAGGTGGGTGTAGAAGTAATAGCCGCTGCCCGCCACGACGATCCCGACCAGCAGCACGAGCGGGCGAGCGCGCAGCGCGACGCCGAGCAGCGCGCGGTAGCCGGAAACCAGGCCGTCGAGCAGGCGCTCGCCCGCGCGGTAGGCGAAATTGTGCCGCTCCGTGTGTTTGAGCAAGCGCGAGCACATCATCGGGGACGCGGTCAGCGCGACGAAGCCGGACACCAGCACCGCGCCGGCCAGGGTCAGCGCGAACTCGGTGAACAGCCGCCCGGTCGTGCCTTGCATGAAGCCGATCGGCACGTATACGGCGGCGAGCGTCAGGGTCATCGCGACCACGGCGAAGCCGATCTCGCGCGCGCCCTTGAGCGCCGCCTGGATCGGCGGCTCCCCGCGTTCGATATGGCGCCAGATGTTCTCGAGCATGACGATCGAATCGTCGACCACCAGGCCCACCGCGAGCACCAGCGCGAGCAGGGTGAGCGTGTTGATCGAAAAGCCGAACAGGTACATCAGCGCGAACGCCCCGATCAGGGCGATCGGGATGGTCACCAGCGGCACCAGGGTGGCGCGCCCCGAGCGCAGGAACAGGAAGATGATCAGCACGACGAGGGCGACCGCCTCGCCGATGGTGGTGTAGACGTTCTTGATCGACGCCTGGATGAACAGCGTGTGGTCGTGGGCGATCTGGGCGTGCATCCCCGGCGGGAGGCTGGCCGCGATCGCCGGCATTTTCGCGCGCACCTCCTTGGCGATGTCGAGCGGGTTCGCCGTCGACTGCTTGATCACGCCGACCGCGACCGCATCGCGGCCGTTGAAGCGGATCAGGGTGCGCTTGTTGGCGGGGCCGATCTCGACGTTGGCGACGTCGCGTAGCCGCACCAAGGCGTCGCCGGCGCCCTTGCGGATGACCATTCGCTTGAACTGGGCGGTGGTCGCGAGATCGGTTTGCGACAGAACGGTGAATTCCCGGTAGCGGCTTTCGACCCGGCCGGCGGGCACCTCGACGTTCTCGCGCTTGAGCGCCGCCTCGACGTCCTGCGGCGTCAGGTGATAGGCGGCCATACGGTCGGGATCGAGCCAGATCCGCATCGAGTAGCGCCGCTCGCCGAAGATGTGGATCTGCGCGACCCCCGGCAGGACCTGAAGCATCTCCTTGACGTGGCGGTCGACGTAATCGCTGATCTCCATCGGGCTGTACCGGTCCGAGGAGAAGGCGAGGAAGATGGTCGAATGGGCGTCGGCCTCGACCTTCTGGATGATCGGCTCGTCGACGTCGGCGGGCAGCTGCTTGCGGGCCCGGCTGACCCGGTCGCGCACGTCCGCCGCCGCCGCCGAGGGATCGCGGTCGAGGTTGAAGGTGATCGTGATGTTCGACTGTTCCTGGCGATTGGTCGAGGTGATGAAGTCGATGCCCTCGATGCCCGACAGCGCTTCCTCGAGCGGCTGGGTGACCTGGCTCTCCATGATCTCGGGGCTGGCGCCCTTGTAGGTGGTCTGGACGCTGACCACCGGCGCGTCGATCTTGGGATATTCGCAAATCGACAGCCGCTCGTACGAGACCAGTCCGATCAGCACGATGATCAAGCTGAGAACCGTGGCGAACACGGGACGACGAATGCACAGGTCGGAGAGCTTCATCGGCCGGTCGTTTCGCCTACGGATCGGTGGCTTGGTGCGGCTTGTCGGGCTTTGTCGCCACCGCGCCGACGATCCTGACCGGGGACCCGTCGTGAACCTTCTGCTGACCCGCGGTGATCACCGTGTCGCCGGCGTTCAACCCCTTCGCGATCTCGACCTCGCCGTACCGGCGCAATCCCAAGGTTACCGGCGTTCGGACCGCCTTGCCGCCGACCACCCGGAAGACGAGGAACGTGTCGCCGCGGGCGAGGATCGCCTGCTCCGGGATCACGATCGCCCGCCGCCGTTCGCCGACTTGGACGGTCACCCGCACGAACATGCCGGGGCGCAGCAGGTGGTCGGGATTGGGCACGCGCGCGCGGACGCCGAGCGTGCGGGCCTCCGGGTCGATGCGCGTCGCCGCCACGGAAACGTGGCCGTCGAAGCTCCGCCCCGGCAGCGCGTCCGGCGCAACGACCACCTTCTCCTTCTTGGCGATGAAGCGCGCGTAGCGCTCGGGCACGTTGAAGTCGATCTTCATCGTGTCGATGTCGTCGAGGCTGACGAGGTCCTGGCCGGCCTTGATGTAGGCGCCGACGTCCACCTTGCTGATCCCGACGACGCCGGCGAACGGCGCGCGTACCACCGTTTGCGCAAGCCGGGCTTTCGCCAGGGCGACCGCCGCGCGGTCGGATTCGAGCGAGGCGACCGCCTGGTCGCGCGCCTGGGCGGTGCCGGCGCCCTTGTTGTAGAGCGACATGGTGCGCTTGTTGTTGCGTTCGCTCAGCGCCAGGCGGGCCTCGGCCTGTCCGAGCTGCGCGCGCACGATGGCGTCGTCGAGCCGGAACAGGACATCCCGCTTGGCGACCGGACCGGATTCTCTAAAGCCGATGCCGGTGACGAGGCCGGCGATCTCGGCGCGGACCATCACCGATCGGTTGGCGCGCAAGGTCCCGATCGCGTGGATATCCTCCACGATGGCGCGCCTCTCGACCTTCGCCGCTTCGACGGGCGTGGGCGGCCGTGCCCGCCGCCGAGCCGCGGAATGGGTCTGGGCAGCAGCGGGCACAGCGTGCAGCGCGAGGAGCGCGGCGAGTGCCACGATCGACCGAGAAAGCGTCGCCAAAAGCTATGTCCGTACCGGGTGTCGCCCTGCCGGTTTAGTCGTCGCCCGGTCGCGACACAAGTGCTATTGCGCCGCATTGGCGCTCGGCAAATCCGTGGAATGCGTGGTCACGGCGCGGCTGCAGGTCCGGAATTGCGCGTGGTGCGCGGCTTCCTATGCCCCGAGATAGCTCGCCGCGACGCGCGCGTCGTTGACCA
This sequence comes from uncultured Alphaproteobacteria bacterium, assembly GCA_963730305.1. Lineage (GTDB taxonomy): Bacteria > Pseudomonadota > Alphaproteobacteria > Bin65 > Bin65 > CAMYMQ01. The sequence continues at coordinate 565,571 of CAVSRB010000003.1, read as the reverse complement.
GCTCGCTGGCCTTGCCCTCGATCACGATCGCGCCGTTCTCCAGGATGTAGGCGCGGTCGGCCAGCTCCAGCCCGCGCCGGGCGTTCTGCTCGACGATCAGCAGCGCGACGCCGGCGGCGTGCAGCTTCTCGAGGTTGCCGAACAGCTCGGCGGTGAGCAGCGGGCTCAGCCCGATCGACGGCTCGTCGAGCAGCAGCAGCTCGGGCCGGGTCATCAGCGCGCGGCCGATCGCCAGCATCTGCTGCTCGCCGCCGCTCATCGTGTTGGCGCGCTGCGAGCGCCGCTCGGCGAGCCGCGGGAACAGCTCGAACACCCAGTCGAGCGTCTCGCGCTCGGCGCCGCGGGCGCGCTTGGGGAAGCCGCCCAGGCGCAGGTTGTCGGCGACCGACAGCGGCCCGAACAGGCGGCGTCCCTCCGGCACCATGGCGATGCCGCTCTCGACGATGGCGTGGGCCGGCCGGTAGGCCAGGCTCTCCCCCTTGAAGGTGATCTGTGCGCCCTTGACCGGGGTGAGCAGGCCGCCGATGGCGTTGAGCAGGGTGGTCTTGCCGGCGCCGTTCGAGCCCAGGATGACGATCGCCTCGCCCTCGTCGACGCGCAGGGCGACGTCGGCGATCGCCCGGTGGCCGCCGTAGCGGACGGTGAGGTGGCTGACCTCAAGCATCTTCCGGCCCCAGATAGGCGCGGATCACTTCCGCGTTGGCCAGCACCTCCCTGGGCGCGCCCTCGGCGATCAGCCGGCCCGCGCTCATCACCACGATGTGGCTCGACAGCTCGCGGACCGCGTGCATGACGTGCTCGATCAGGATGATCGCCATGCCCCGGTCGCGGATGCGGCGGATCAGCTCGATGCCTTCGTGCAGCTCGGTCGGGTTCAGCCCGGCGAGCCATTCGTCGAGCAGGAGGACGACCGGCTTGGTCGCGAGCGCCCGCGCCAGCTCCAGCCGCTTCTGGTCGACATAGGTCAGGTCGCCGGCCGGCGCGTCCGCCTTCGCCCGCAGGCCGACCAGGTCGAGCAGCTCCAGCGGCTCGTCGCCGGCCGCGCCGACGCTCTTGGGGTCGCTGCCGAACACCGCGCCGGTCAGCACGTTCTCGCGCACGGTCATGCCCTCCAGCACGCGGACGAGCTGGAAGGTGCGGGCGATCCGCTTGCGGTTGATCCGGTGCGGGCGCAGGCCGCTCAGGCTCTCGCCGTCGAGGGTGATGGCGCCGGAATCCGCCCGGTACTCGCCGGTGATCAGGTTGAGCACCGTGGTCTTGCCCGAGCCGTTGGGCCCGATCAGGCCGAGCACCTCGCCCGGGCGCACGTCGAAGCTGACGCTGTTCACGGCGACCAAGCCGCCGAACGACTTGGTCAGGTCGCGCACGGTCAGGATCGGGGCCGCGCGTTCGGCCGCCGGCGCGGCGGCAGTGGCCGGTGCCGCGCTCATGCCGGCGCCCGCCCGTTGGCGCGGCGCGCCTTGATGCGCCGCCATGCGTCGGTCAGCGCGCCGGCGACGCCCTGGGGCAGCAGGTAGACGATCGCGACGAAGCACAGGCCGAGCGCGATGTTGAACTGGTAGGGAAAGGTCCCCGACAGGTATTCCGACAGGAACACCAGCGGGATCGCGCCGAGCGCCGGGCCGAACAGGGTGCCGGTGCCGCCGAGCAGCGCCATCACCAGGACCTGGAACGAGATCAGCGAGTTGAAGGCGAGGTTGGGCTCCACGTTGGTCCAGCGCGGCACCATGATCGCGCCGGTCGCGCTGATCAGGCTGGCCGACAGCGCGAAGGTCAGGACCTTGATCCGCGTCGCGTTGATGCCGGTGTGGTTGGCGACGGTCTCGTCCTCGCCGATCACCTTGAGCGCCAGGCCGATCCGTGAGCGCTTGACCAGCCACGCGGTCAGGAAGGTGATCGCGGTCAGCACGATCAGGTAGTAGTAGAGCTCGGTCGAGGTGACGTCGAGGAACAGCAGGCGGACCAGGTTGTTGGTCTCGTTGATCTCGTACCAGTGGACCAGCTGGCGGGTCAGCTCGGTCAAACCAAACGTGAAGACGACGAAATAGACGCCGCGCAGCCTGAGCGTCGACAGCCCGACCACCAGCGCGACCAGGAAGCCGACCACCGCGGCGATGACGACGATCACCGGCATCGGCAGGGCGTCGCCGATGAACGCGACCGAGTAGGCGCCGACGCCGAAGAAGGCGGCGGTGGCCAGCGAGATGTACTTGGTGTTGCCCGAGAAGATCGCCCAGGCCGTCGCCATGACGACGTAGCCCAGCATGTTGATCAGGAACGACGTCTGGTAGGCGCCGACCACCTGGGGCGCCGCCGCGAACAGGGCGAACACGACGACGATCGCGGCGATGCTGGTGTAGCGAAGCGAGCGGTTCCGGGTCATCGTCTCACGCCCTCCCGAACAGGCCGGTCGGCTTGACGATGAGAATGACCAGGAAGATCGCGTAGTTGACCGCCAGGGTCAGCTCGGAATCGATCAGCCGGGCGGTGGCCGCCTCGGCGACGCCGAGGATCACGCCGGCGACCAGCGCCCCGCCCATGTGCCCCAGGCCGCCCATGATGACCACGATCAGCGCGATCAGGGTGAACTGGACGCCGCTCGACGGGTCGAAGCTGAGATAGGCGCTGATCAGCACGCCGGAGACCGCGATCAGCGCGCCGCCGGTGGCGAAGGCGAGCGCCGAGTAGCGGCGCACGTCGATGGCGACCAGCTCGGCCGCGACCGGGTCGACCGCGATCGCCCGCAGCGCCACGCCGGTCCGGGTGCGCACCAGGAACAGCCACAGCCCGGCGCCGAGCACGCAGGCGGCGCCGAAGGACAGCAGCCGGTTGACCGCGACCGTCAGGTCGCCGAGCTGGATCGGGATGGCGAGGAAGGTATAGCCGCGCGGCTGGCTGCCCCACACCCACAGCGCCGCGCCCTCGATCACGAACAAGAGGCCGAAGGTGACCAGGATGCTGTCGCGCTCGAGCACGTCCTGGTCCTTCGCCCGGCGCACCAGCGGCGCCAGGATCACGTAGTAGATCGCCAGGCTGATCAGGAAGCCCGCGGGCGCCGCGATCAGCACGGTGACCAGCGGGCTGACGTGGTAGAGCGTGAACAGCACGAAGGTGAGGAAGGCGGCGAGCATGAAGCCTTCCCCGTAGGACAGGTTCATGATCCGGGCGACGCCATACTGGAAGTTGAAGCCGATCGCGACCAGCGCGTAGAGGCCGCCCAGCATCAGGCCGGTGATGAGGATGTCGACGACGATCACGGTTCGAGCCTGGACATGGGCGGTTTGCGGTGGGTCCCGGGATGGCCTCGGAAACGGCGGTTCCCCGCGGCCCGCGACCGGAGCCGGACGGGCCGGGACGGCACGGGGATCGGGCCGAAGCCGATGAAAACGGACATTGCGTGCGTATGCAACTCGGAAAGGATGACCGGCCGGGTCGGCCGGTCGGCTGCGGGGCCGACGGTCGCCGGGCGCGCCGCGTCTGACGGCGCGCCCGGCGGGTCGTTGGCTGGCGTGGCTAGACTACGTACTGCCACTCTACTGCCACTTGGGCTTCGGGAAGACCGGCGCGACGGCGCCTTTCTTGTCGAGCGGCGCGATGCCGACCCAATGACCGTTCTGGTACTGGCCGGCGAGCCAGGCATGGTCGATCAGGCGGTTGTCGAACTTGATCGGGCCGACGATCGTCTTGAAGGTGCCCGTGGCGATGGCCTGGATCACCTTCTTGCGGTCGATCTCCCCGACCTTCTCGATCGCCTGCTGCAGGATCTGCAGGCTGGCATACTCCATCGGACCGCCGTTGAGGTCGGCCGAATGGCCGATGACCTTCATGTAGCGCGCGAAGTAGGCCTTGGTCGGCGGATAGTTCGGGTCCATGCCGCCCATGCCCATGATGCCCTGCAGGGTCTTCTTGCCGAACTTCTTCTCCATGAAGTCGAACGGCAGGCCGACGGCGGTGAAGTAGACCTTGGTGTTGAAGCCGAGCACCTTGGACTGTTCGATCAGCATGATCGTGTCCGGCGGATAGCTCATGCCCAGGAAGGTGTCGACGCCGAGCTTCTTCATCTCGTTGATCTGGGTCGACAGGTCCTTCACGCCGAGCGGATAGCCCTTGTAGTAGACGACCTTGAAGCCGTGCTTGGGCAACAGCTTGCGCGCCGCGGCCGCCATCTCGACGCCGAGCTGGTCGGAGACGAAGGCGATCGCGACCTTGTTGTTGATCTTGCCTTCCTTCTTGAGCTTGTCGAGGACGGTCAGCAGGCCGTTGACCAGGTGCGTCGGCGGGTCGAGCAGCCAGAACACGTTCTTGAACCGGTTGCGCAGCACCAGCGACTTATCGGTCGCCGCGGTGTAGGCGAGCAGGGGGAAGCCGTGGCGCTCGTAGAGCGGGGCGACGGCGAGATGGGTGGCGGTGCCCCACGGCGCGAGCACGAAGTCGACCTTGTCCGAGAGCATCAGGCGCTCGGTGTTGCGGACGGCCTCTTCGAGCGAGCTCTTGTTGTCGTAGACCTTGACCGTGAGCGGCACCCGCTTCTTGTACTTCGACAGGTAGATGCCGCCCTTGGCGTTGACGTCCTTCACCCACAGTTGATAGTTGCCGAGCGTGGTGGCGCCGGCGCCGGGCGCGTAGGGACCGGTCAGCGAGATCCCGTAGCCGATCTTGATCGACTTGGGCGCATCGGCCGCCGCGGCAGGCGTCGCCGCCGAAATGGCCAGGGCGGTGCCCGCGGCCGCGACCAACCCGAGGGTCGACCGCCTGTTGTGTACCCAAGACATGGCATTCCTCCCGTATCGTGTAGGCAAACTCTACCGTGCCCTTCGAATTGTTCGAGTGGCTTCGGAACGCCGATAAAGTAATTCCCGACGGCCGTCCCCGAACCTATCGAAAGATAGTTGGCCTGATCCCGTCCGCTGCGCGGGATGCGTGCGCAAATCGAACGTGTGGGCGCAGATACTGTGTATCAGGCCAGGAAGTCGGCGACCGCGGCCACCGCCTCGGGCTTTTCGTCGAGCACCAGATGGCCGGCGCCCTTGAAAACCTCGAGGTTCGATCCGGGGATCAGCGTTCGCCACGTCTCGCCCTGGCCCACCGGAATGATCTTGTCCTCTTCACCCCAGACCAGGAGGGTCGGCATCGACAGCCGGTGCAGATGGCGCGGCAGCCGCGGGTCCCACGGCTTTTCCCACATCAGCCGCGCGAGCGTGGTCGATTCGCGATAGCGGTCGGCCATGAAGTCGATGTCCGGCCCCGTCGGCAGGTGGGGCAGCAACACCTCCATGTTGGAGACCAGCATACCGGGCAGCTCTTCCGGCGGCACCAGGAACAGATCGGCGGTCGGATGCTCGTCGTCGCGCAGGCCCGCCGGGCTGACCAGCACCAGCTTGTCGATGCGGTGGCCCTGGATCACGGCGAAGCGCGACGCGAAGAAGCCGCCGAGCGAGAAGCCGATCAGAGACACTCGATCGAGCCCGAGCATGTCGAACAGCTCGGCATAGTGCAGGACATAGTCCTGGACGTCGGTGAAGGACGGGTCGTCGCCGGACTCGCCGAAGCCCGGATGGAACGGGATCAGCACGCGGCGGTTCTCGGCCCAGGGCAGCGCGAAATCGAAGCCGTGGAAGGTCCCGGCGCCATGGAAGAAGACCAGGGGATCACCCTCGCCGGCGGTCAGCATGACGATCTCGACGCCGTTGACGGTGTGGGTTTCGCGGTCGAAGGAAGTCACTTTGCCAGACATTGCTCGGTTCGCCTTATTCCGCGGCCGCCTGGGCGGTTCCGCCGCCGGTCGACCGCAGGCGCGGGATGACCTCCTCGGCGAACAGCGTCAGGTTCTTGACCGTCTTCCAGTGCGGCATGTTGCCGAGATGGAGCTGGCCGTTGATGTGGTTGGTGCCCATCCGCTCGGCCCATTCGCCGATCTGGTTGGCGACCTTCTCCGGCGTCCCGAAGGTGACGAAGAACGATCCGCTCACCGTGTTGAGGTCGAAGCCGCCGTGCATCTTGTCGGCCATCGCCGCCCTGATCTTGAGCTGCTCGACCGAGATGTAGCCCGGTGGCGCCAGATACCGCGGCGTGGTGCGCATGCCGTCTTCGAAGAAGAAACGGATGTGTTCGACGTATTCGCGCTCGGCCTGCTCGTCGGTTTCGGCGACGTAGGCCATCACCCCCAGCGGCAGCTGTTCCGGACGGATTTCGTGGCCATACTCGGCGGCCCGCTCGCGCAGCGTGTTGTTGAGCTCCTCGGCCCGCTGGTGGGTGACGAACACGGCCGAATAGCCGAAGCCCAGCCGCGCCGCGAATTCCACCGTCTCAGGGCTGCCCGTGCCGACCACGTAGCAGGGCGGGTGCGGCTTCTGGTACGGCCGTGGCCAGGTATTGAGGTAGCGGTAGGTGTAGAAGTCGCCGTAGTAGGTCGTCGGCCCGTCCTCGGTCCACGCCTTGACCATGATGTCGACGCTCTCGCGGAACCGGTCGCGGGCGGTGGTCGGATTGATCGGGTTGGCCCAGTACTCCATGCCCGTACCCAGCGGCAGGGCGATCTCGAGCCGGCCCTTGGTCAGCACGTCCAGCGTCGCGTATTCCTCCGCCAGCCGGTTGGGATATTCCAGGTTCGGCGGCGTGCCCCACACGCAGATGCGGGCCCGCTTGATGTGCGGGACGAGCATTCCGGCAATGATGTTGGGTGTCGCCATCATCGAGTAGGACGTGTTGTGGTGCTCGTTGATCACCACGCCGTCGAAGCCCAGCTCGTCGGCCAGGGCGAGTTCGCCGACATACCGGTGATAGAGGTCGTGGGCCTTTTCCGGATCGAAGAACTTGTTCGGAAAATCGACCCAGAGCGACGGATATTCCTTATGCCCCTCCGGCAGGTGGATGTAGGGCATGAAATGCATGAAATTGAAGCGATAGTCGCTCATCGCTACCTCTCGTAGCCGTTCGCCGCGCTCTCGGGCCAACCTGTCATCCCGTGCAGGACAACGCAACGGTACCGTCCGTCCGTGCTCGACTGGCGCTGGCAACTCCAGAATACTATTCGGCCCCGCCCTTGCAGCGGACCTATCGAAAGATAGTCGCGCCGAACGGGCTGCATCGCTGGGGTCGCGGCGCCTGGGCGGGGGTCTCGCCGCGCCGGCCGGCCAATCGCGGTCGAAGGCCTTCCCTTCGATAGGTGACGGCGGGTCCCGGGGCGCGGCTATGGTGTCCGCACGCCGAACAAGGTCTAGGGAGTACCAGCATCATGGAAGGGACTGCGACCATCGAGCGGCCGGCCGTTCCCCGGCCCAAGAGCTATTACACGGAACCCGACTGGATCGACGTCGCCGGGCATCCGACCGCCTACCGCCGCAAGGGCTCGGGCGAGACGGTCGTGTTCCTGCACGGCGCCGGCATGACCCGCATGTGGCTGCCGATGTACGATCGGCTGTCCCAGTCGGTCGACCTGATCTGCCCCGAGCATCCCGGCTGCGGCTCGACGCCGATGCCGGAGTGGCTGCGCGGCATCCAGGACGCGGTGATCCACTACCACGAGTTCTTCCGGGCGATGGGCCTCAAGGACGTTCACCTGGTCGGCTACTCGATGGGCGGCTGGATCGCGGCCGAGTTCGCCAGCTACTACCCCGACGCGATCAAGAGCCTGACCCTGATCACGCCGGTCGGCCTCAAGGGCACGGCGCTCGGCCCCGACCTGTTCGAGCTCGGCCCGGAGAAGATCATGGGCAAGCTGTTCAACTACCCCGAAAAGATGGAGCCGTTCCTGCCCAACGAGGAGAACGGCCTCGACGAGATCGGCTTCCTGTTCGGGGAGGGGATCGCGGTCGCCAAGATGCTGTGGACGCCGCGCTACAACATCCAGCTCGCCCGGCGGCTGGGCCGCGTGACCTGTCCATCGCAGGTGCTGCGCGCCGGCGAGGACCGGCTGGTCCCGGACCAGATCGCCCAGAGCTTCATCGAAGCGCTGCCCAACGCCAAGTCGGTGACCATCCCGGATTGCGGCCACGCCCTGATCGCCGAGCAGCCGGACGCCACGGCCGACGCCATCTCCACCTTCGTGAAGGGGGTCTGAGACGATGAACACCCTCGATTTCTACGTCTTCAACACGATCCACTACCCCTACGTCCCCTCCAACGACGAGGAGGATTCCAAGTGGGTCACCATGTCGAACAAGTATTTCGACCCCAAGCTGGCCCACCAGGTCTACACCAGCGCGCTCAACGCCTCGGTGGCGGCCGAGCGGTTCGGTTACGACGGCACGCTGTTGAACGAGCACCACTGCACCTACTACAGCCTGCAGCCGGCGCCCAACCTGACCGCGATGAACATCGTCGCGCGGACCAGCGAGATCCCGGTCGGCATGATCGGCAACGCGCTGCCGCTGTTCGCCAACCCGGTGCGGGTGGCCGAAGAGGTGGCGATGCTCGACGTCATCTCGGGCGGGCGGATCATCTCCGGCTTCGTCGTCGGCACCGGCATGGAGTATTTCAGCCAGCCGGTGAACCCCGCCTTCGCCCGCGAGCGGTTCTGGGAGGCCCACGACCTGATCATCAAGGCGTGGACCGAGCCGGGGCCCTTCGTGTGGGAGGGCGACAACTGGCACATCCCCAACGTCAACCCGTTGCCGCTGCCGCTGCAGAAGCCGCATCCGCCGATCTGGATCCCCGGCATCGGCTCGATGGACACCGTCCGCAAGTGCGCCGAGCTCAAGTACCACTACATGACGGTCTACACGCCGAGCTGGTTCGCCAAGCTCAACTTCGACGCCTACCGCAAGTTCGCGGAGGAGGAGTTCGGCTACCAGGCGTCGCCCAAGCAGATGTCGGCGACCGTGCCCGTCTACGTCGCCGAGACCGACGAGCAGGCCCATCGCGAGGCGAAGGGGTATCTGAGCTGGCTGTTCAATACCGGCCTGCGCCATCCGGAGCACTATCACGTGCCGCCGGGCTACTCGACGGCCGAATCCTTCGTCAACTTCCTCGGCGCGCGCATCAAGTACGGCCTCAAGCCCCACTGCGAGCTCAGCTATGACGAGCTGGTCAAGGACCGCTACATCATCGTCGGCTCGCCGCAGACGGTGATCGACATCCTCGCCAAGGAATATGTCGAGGACATGGGCGTGGGCGGCATCATCGGCGCCGGCGGGGTGTTCGGTCCGATGCCGGAATGGATGGTGATGAAGAGCCTGCAGATCACCGCCGAGGAGGTCATCCCGCACTTCCGCGAGGCCGACGGCCTGCCGTCCTACAAGAAGCAGCCGCGCGCGCTCGGCAAGACCCACGCCGAGCAGGCGGCGGCGATCGGCGAGCCGAAATATCCGGGCGTGGTCACGGTCACCGGCATCGAGGGCGACATCCCGCTGCGCACCTCGCACGTCGCCGACGTCATCGACCCGTCGATGACCCACCTGCGCGACGCCGCCGAGTAGGGCGGCCGAATAGGGCGTTGCGTCGCCGGGGCTCGCGCAACGGGCCCCGGCGCGGCGGCGGACCGTCATGGTCTCGCCAAATCCGGCGGGCAGGGTCGGCCAGCGAGAGCCGCCCGGAAGCCCGTCGCGATGGAGGCGTACGGGCCGTTGCCGGTGCGGCCGCCACCGTTAGCGCCGGCCAAGGCCGGCAGGGGCCGGACAATGGCCGACCAAGCCCGCGTTACCGCCGCCGACCTCGGCATCGACGTCGCCTCGCGCCGCGAGCGCGCCCTGTTCCACTGGCTGATCTGCGTCATCCTGTTCAGCAAGCCCGTGCAGCAGGAGATCGCGGCGGCCGCCTTCCGCGCCCTGAAGGAGAACAAGGCCGACACGCCCGAGCGGATCCGCGACGCCGGCTGGCAGCGGCTGGTCAAGCTGCTCGGCGAGGCACACTACAAGCGCTACGACGAATCCACCGCCTCGCGCCTGATCGCCGCGAGCCGCAAGGTCGAGGAGGAGTATGGCGGCAAGCTGCGCAACCTGGTCACCGCCTGCGACGACGAAGCGGCGCTGCGCAAGGCCATCCAGGAATTCAAGGGGATCGGGCCCAAGGGCGCCGAGATTTTCATAGGTGAAGTCGCGCCGGCCTACTTTCGGTGACACTGTGGTCCGGAATTCCGGCTGAAGACGCGGATGCGACGGAACGATGACGACCTCCACGACCGGCACCTACCAGAGCAAGCGCAACCGGGGCAAAACCCCGGAACCCTTCGACGGCAAGCGCCCGATCGAGGCCAGGCCGATGTTCGTGATCCAGAAGCACGATGCGTCGAGCCTGCATTTCGACCTGCGGCTCGAGATCGGCGGCGCGCTCAAGTCCTGGGCCGTGCCCAAGGGCCCGTCGCTCGATCCCCGCGAGAAGCGGCTGGCGATCGAGACCGAGGACCACCCGATCGCCTATGGCGGCTTCGAGGGCGTGATCCCCGAGGGCCAGTATGGCGCCGGCACGGTCATGATCTTCGACATCGGGCCGATGAAGAACGTCAAGGAGGCCCCGCTGGAGGACCAGTACGAGGACGGCCAGATCGAGGTCGAGCTGTGCGGCGACCGCATCAAGGGCAAGTACGCGCTCGTGCGGACCGGCAAGAAGGACGGCGACAACTGGCTGTTGATCAAGATGAAGGACGACGCGGCCGACGCCCGGCGCAAGCCGGCGAGCGTCGAGAACCGCTCGGCAACCTCGGGGCGGACGATGCACGAGATCCGCAAGGCCGAATCCGATGGTTGACCGCGGCTTTGCCGAACGGCTGCGCGACTGCTGCGGCGACGGCGCCTGCCCCGAGGCGGAGCCCGGTTTCGTCGTACCGGCCCTGGCCACCTTGACCGAGGATTATTTCGACGATCCCGACTGGATCTTCGAGCGCAAGTTCGACGGCGAGCGGGTGATCGCGGTCAGGAAGGACGGCGCGGTGACCCTCTATTCCCGCAACGAGAAGGACCTGAGCGGCACCTATCCCGAGATCGTCGAGGCGCTCGAGTCGCAGCGGGGCGACTTCGTGATCGACGGCGAGATCGTCGCCTTCGAGGGCAACCGGACCAGCTTCGCCCGGCTCCAGGGCCGGATCGGCATACAGGACGCGGCGCGTGCCCGAGCGAGCCGGATCGCGGTCTACCTCTACGTGTTCGACATCCTGGTCGCCGGCGGCTATGCGCTCGACGCCCTGCCGCTGACGACGCGCAAGGCGCTGCTGCGCGCGGGGCTGTCTTTCGACAACCGCGTCCGCTTCACCGCTCATCGGCGCGAGCACGGCGTCGCCTATCACCGCGAGGCCTGCGACAAGGGCTGGGAAGGCGTGATTGCCAAGGACGGGACGAGCCGGTACCGGCACGGGCGGACCCGCAAATGGCTCAAGTTCAAGTGCGTCAACGACCAGGAGCTGGTCGTCGGCGGCTTCACCGAGCCGCAAGGCGGCCGGATCGGTTTCGGTGCGCTGCTGGTCGGCTTCTACGAGGACGGCAAGCTGCGCTATGCCGGCAAGATCGGAACGGGCTTCGACGACGACATGCTCCGCACGCTGCGTGGCAGGCTCGACGCGCTCGAACAGGACAGCTCGCCTTTCTACGAGCCGGTGGACGAGACGGGCGTCCATTTCGTCGCGCCCGAATTGGTCGCCCAGGCCGGCTTCACCGAATGGACCCGCGACCACAAGTTGCGTCACCCCCGCTTTCTCGGGCTGCGCGACGACAAGGCGGCTCAGGACGTCGTCCGCGAAGCGCCCGATGGCTAGGCGCACCACCAAGACGGTCACGGTCGGCGGCCGGCGCATCGAGCTGTCGAACCTCGACAAGGTCATGTTCCCCGCCGCTGACCTGACCAAGGGTGACCTGGTCGACTATTACCGCCGGATCGCCGACGACGCGCTCCGGCACTTCCGCGACCGGCCCCTGAGCATGCAGCGCTTCCCCGACGGTATCGCCGGCGAAGGCTTCTTCCAGAAGGACATCCCGGACAGTTTCCCCGACTGGATCGACCGGGTCGAGCTCGCCAAGGCGGACGGCACGGTCACCTACGTGGTCGCCAACGAGCCGGCGACGCTGGTCTACCTCGCCAACCAGGGCTGCATCACCCCGCACCTGGGCCTGAGCCGCTGCGACGAGCCCGACCGCCCGGACCAGCTGATCCTCGACCTCGATCCGTCGGACGGCGACTTCGCCAAGGTCCAGAAGGCGGCCCGGCTGCTGCGCCGGCTGTTCGACGACCTGGACCTGCCCAGCTTCGTCAAGACCACCGGCTCGCGCGGTCTCCACGTGCTGGTGCCGCTGGACCGCAGCGCCGACTTCGATACCGCCCGCGACTTCGCCCGGGCCGTCGCCGAGCACCTGGCCGTGCGCCACGATCGGCTGGTGACCGTCGAGCAGCGCAAGGACAAGCGCGGCGATCGGGTGTTCCTGGACTACCTGCGCAATGCTTACGGCCAGACCGCAGTCGCCCCCTACGGGGTGCGGGCGATCGGCGGTCGCCGGTGGCGGCGCCGCTCGCTGGGACGAGGCCCTTGCCGGGGCGCTGTCGCCGCGCAAGTACGCGATCACCAACATCTTCCGCCGCCTGGCCCGGACCGGCGACGTGTGGCGCGGCGTCGGTTGCCGGGCCGGCGCTGTCGCGGCGGCGCACGAACGGCTCGCGGAACTCGACTGACGCGGGCAAAAAAATCGGGGCCGCCCAGGGCGGCCCCGATTTCACGCACGCGTTGGAACGCTGCTAGAAGACGGACATCTGGCCGCGCGGCTGGTCGCCCATCCACACGGTGTACTGGTTCCTGCCGGTGACGAAGATCTTGTAGCAGTTCTCGTTCATCGTCTGCCACTTGACGCACATCAGGTTGTTGCTGACGCGCCACTGGCCGGACATCCGTTTGCCGTCGGGCCGGGTGTAACTGACCGTCCGGTTCCCGAACATCAGGTTCTTGTCGCCGTTGGGCGTATGGAACACGGTCCGATGGTGCTTGAAGGTCACGGAGAGTTCCCGATTGGTCAACTGGCGCCCGGTCGGGAGCGTCGACGGCACGCCGCCGTAGACCAGGCGCGTGGCCTTGGTTTCCGACAGCGGCAGGATGTACGGCTGGGACGGACTGCCCGTGTTGAGGGCGCTGGCCACGCTCTGGTTGCCGTTCATGGTGGTGCAACCGCCCGCCGCAAGTGCGCCGGCGAGGGCGATCGTGAGAATTCCGGTCGAACGTAAGTTCATCGCCTAACCTCCTTTGGTTTGGGGCGTTAGATACGACCGAACCCTACCGGTTCGCGGGGCGACGGCATTTGCACAGGTTAACCTCCGGCGGTTTGATGCAAATGCCCAATTCTTGTCACTTTGGGGGGCGTAGTCTGGCGACCGTGAACAGGCAGCCCGAGCGGGCGACCGGGACGGGTCGCCACGCGGCCTTCACCAAGCGCCCCGCCAGACCCGGGTTGCAGATCGAACCAGTATTTGTGCGACCGTGCCGGTCGCGTCCCAAAGGGGGCGAATGCGGCGCCAGGTGGGGGAACCGGCGCGGCCCCGCCAACGACCAGAAAACGAAGCCCCGATGAACCCGACATTGCAGAAATTTTGTGCCGTCCTCGACCTGACGGACGAGGAACAGCGATATTTCCTGGACCTGCAGGGAACGCCCCACGTGGTTCCCAAGGGACGCCAGATCGTCGTCGAGGGAGAGGTCTATGACGACGTCTACCTGCTGCGCGACGGCTGGGCGTTCCGCGCCAAGTTCATTCCCGACGGCCGCCGTCAGATATTCAGCTATCTCGTGCCGGGCGACATGATCGGCCTGCGGGCGAGCCTGATGGAATTCGCCGACGATACCGTCGAGGCGCTGACCGACTGCGAGATCGCGTCCTTTCCGCTCGACCGGTTGCAGGACGCCTGCCGCGTCCATCCGCGCCTGGTGATGGCGCTGATGTGGTCGTCCGCGCGCGAGCAGTCGATGCTCAGCGAGCAGGTCATGCGCATCGGCCGTCGCACCGCGCTCGAGCGGATCGCCCATTTCCTGCTGGAGCTGTTGCGCCGGCTGCAGCTGGTCGACGCCGCCGGGCGGCGATCGTTCGAACTGCCGCTGACCCAGGAGCTGATCGCCGACACGCTCGGGTTGAGCACCGTCCACGTCAACCGGACGCTCCAGAAGCTGCGCAAGCGGGGCCTCGTCGAGGTCGAGGACGGTCGGGTGTTCATTCCCGACGTCGACGCGCTGAACGAGGTTGCCGAGTTCGATCCGACCTACCTGGACCAGGAACACCACGTCGCGCACGAGGGCGCGCTTCGTCCCGGGGCCTAGGCCGACCCATTATTTTGGCGGCTAAGCTGGTAGCTTGCCGCCAAGTCGATCGCGATCCGGTTGCGCGCCTCGCGGTCTTGATCCTCGACCCGCGCGCAGAAGCACCATGCCGATCCAAGGCCGTCGAGCCGGGCGTGGCTTCTCACCTGCGCCAGCGTCAGCGACAGGTTCGCGCTCCGGCCGATCAGCCGGATGTCGTCGGCGCCGACGGTGCCGAAGTCGCAGCCGTGGTCGGTGACGACGAAGACGCCGCCGGCCGCCGGCGGTGTCGATTCGGGACCGAACACCTGGAACTCGTAAGCCCGCCCGCTGGCGCCGCTCAGCAATACCGTGTCAAAGTGATCATCTGTCATGAACCCGTATCCTGTCTCGGCCCGATTATTGGCCGTCTTTTGGCGTCAGGGCCGGATTATTCCTTGGCGTCCAACAGTAATCCCGTATCCCTAGCCGGGGGCCCGGCTGCACTGCATTAACCTGGGTTTGCCTCCGGCAGCCGCTTTGCCAATCGCCATGTCGCGGCCTATGGTGCCGCCGAACGACGGGAGGAAAACATGAGTGCATCGTCGGGGGCAAAGCCCTTTTTCCGGGCCGAGCAGGTCGGCAGCCTGCTGAGGCCGCAGCGCCTGCTCGATGCGCGCGACCAGTGGAAGGCCGGCACGATCACGCGCGAGGCGCTGCACGCGGTCGAGGACGACGCCATCGCCGAGGCGGTGCGGATGCAGGAGGAGATCGGCCTCGGGGTCGTCGTCGACGGCGAGTTCCGGCGCGAGAACTGGTGGATCGACTTCATCGAGCAGATCGACGGCATCAAGATCGCCGGCGACGACGACGCGTCGGGCTTCAAGGACGCGCCCGACCACAAGTCCGGCTACATCCCCAAGAACGTGCTGACCGTCGGCAAGGTCGGCCGCTCGCACCCGATCCTGGTCGACGACTACAAGATGCTCAGGGCGACCACGGACCGGACGCCCAAGATCACCGTGCCCTCGCCGTCGCGCATCCACTATCATGGCGGCCGCCCGGCGGTGAGCAAGGACGCCTATCCGGACATGGACGAGTTCTGGGCCGACGTCGCCAAGGTCTACCAGGACGAGATCGCCGACCTCGAGGCGGCGGGCTGCACCTACATCCAGATCGACGACCCGGTGATCGCCTATTTCGTCGACGAGAGCCTGCACGACAACGTCCGCAAGCTGGGCGAGGAGCCGGCCGACCTGGTCAAGACCTACGTCCGCGTGCTCAACGACTGCATCGCCAAGCGCAAGCCCGAGACCTATCTCGGCTTCCACCTGTGCCGCGGCAACGCCAAGAGCTCGTGGATCGGCTCGGGCGGCTACGACAGCATCGCCGAGCCGATCTTCGCCCATCTCGACGTCGACGCCTTCTTCCTCGAATATGACGACGAGCGCTCGGGCGACTTCGAGGCGCTGCGCCACGTGCCAAAGGGCAAGAAGGTCGTGCTCGGCCTGATCACCACCAAGTTCGCGCCGCTGGAGAGCAAGGACGAGCTCAAGCGCCGGATCGACGACGCCAGCCGGATCGTGCCGATGGAGGACCTGGCGTTGAGCCCGCAATGCGGCTTCGCCAGCGTCGTCGAGGGCAACAAGGTCACGGTCGACGACGAGCGCGCCAAGCTGGGCCTGGTGGTCGAGGTCGCCCAAGAGGTCTGGGGCGAGGCATGAACCGAGGAATGACCGGGGGCATCATGGCGGCGGCCGGCGGTGAGTGCCCGCCTGGCGGGTCGATGCGGTGATCCGCGCCGCCGCCCGCGCCCGCGCAGCGGCCATCATCGACCTGGGCGAGCACGCGCCCCGGCTCAACCGGTTCACGCTGCGCTTCGCCGGGCACGCCGACGAGTTGCGCTACCGCGCCGCGCGCGAGGCGGGGGACCTGCGCTTCGCCCGCATCGTCCTGGTCGTCGTCTTCCTGGTCACGGTCGCCACCTTCTTCGTCGACCTCCGCATCTTCGGCCCGGACCAGCGGACCGCGCTGCTGATCGGCCACGGCGCCGAGATCGTCGGTTTCGCCCTGCTCATGGGGCTGACCTACTTGCGCGCCTGGAAGCACCGCCACATGGGCGCGATGGCCGGCCTGGCCGGCTTCTTCACGGTCCTCTACGCCGTCTTCGACGTGCTGCTCGCCGCGCCGCGGACCTACGTCGCCGGCATCCTCGTGCTGGTTGTCGCGATCTACGTGCTGCTGCCGCTCGACTTCCTGTGGGGCCTGTCGACCGCGCTGGCCTGCTCGGCGGTCTACCTGGCGATCATCGGCGTGTGGCACCCGATGGCGAGCCTGCCATTCGCGATCCTCGCCTTCCTGGTGGTCTGCGCCAACGTGGTCGGCGCGGTGTCGCTCTACCATATCGAGCGCCTGCGGCGGTTCGACTTCGCCAACCTCCAGCGGATCGCCGCGGAACGCGCGCGCAGCCGGGGCCTGCTGACCCGGATCCTGCCGCGGTCGATCGCCGACCGGCTGCAGCGCGGCGAGGAGGAGATCGCCGACCGGTTCGACGAGGCGACCGTGATGTTCGCCGACATGGTCGGCTTCACCAAGGTCGCCGCGCACCATCCGCCCGAGGACGTGGTCGCCTTCCTCGAACGCATCTTCGCGGTGTTCGACGAGCTGGTCGACAAGCACGGGCTCGAGAAGATCAAGACGATCGGGGACGCCTACATGGCCGCGGCCGGTCTGCCGACGCTTCGCGCCGACCACACCGCGGCGATGGCCGACCTCGCGCTCGACATGATCGACGCCGCGGCGCGGATCGAGCCGCTCGACGCCGGGCCGGTCCAGGTGCGCATCGGGCTGAGCTGCGGCCCCGTCGTCGCCGGCGTGATCGGCGACCGGCGCTTCGCCTACGACCTGTGGGGCGACACGGTCAACGTCGCCAGCCGCATGGAGGCCTATGGCGCGCCGATGCGTATTCAGGTATCCGAACCCGTCTATCGCCGTCTGGCCGACGCCTATACCTTCGAGGCCCGCGGCGAGCAGACGTTCAAGGGACTTGGTCGGTGCCGGACCTGGTATCTCACTGGGACGCGCGCCGTCGGGGGCGGGGCCGGCCGGCGCCGCCGAAGTCGACAAATCATAATCAAAGGAGGTTGACGTGGCCGTCGAGAGCAAGAATCCCGAGACGATCGTCCTTCACGCCGGATGGCGGGCCGACCCGACCACCGGGTCCGTGGCGGTGCCGATCCACCAGACCACGTCCTATCAGTTCCGCGACACCGAGCACGCGGCCAACCTGTTCGCGCTGAGCGAGCTGGGCAACATCTACACCCGGATCATGAACCCGACCTGCGACGTGCTCGAGCAGCGGGTGGCCGCGCTCGAGGGCGGCGTCGCGGCGCTGGCGCTGGCGTCGGGGCAGGCGGCGTCGGCGATGGCGGTCCAGAACCTGGCCCGGGCCGGGGACAACGTGGTCAGCTCGACCGACCTCTACGGCGGCACCTGGAACCTGTTCGCCAACACGCTGAAGGACCAGGGCATCGAGGTCCGTTTCGTCGACCCGGGCGATCCGGCGGCCTTCCGCAACGCCTCGGACGACCGCACCCGCGTGTGGTACGCCGAGACCCTGCCCAACCCGAAGCTGAACGTGTTCCCGATCGCCGAGGTCGCGGCGCTCGGCCGCGAGATGGGCATCCCGCTGGTCATGGACAACACCGCCTGCCCGGTGATGTGCAAGCCGCTCGAGCATGGCGCGGCGATCGTGCTCTACTCGACCACCAAGTATATCGGCGGCCACGGCACCTCGATCGGCGGCATGCTGGTCGACGGCGGCAACTTCCCGTGGGAGGAGCACAAGGCCCGCCAGCCGGCGCTCAACACGCCCGATCCGTCCTACCACGGCGCCATCTGGACCGAGGCGGTCAAGCCGATCGGCCCGGTCGCCTACATCATCAAGGCGCGGACCACGCTGCTGCGCGACCTCGGCGCGGCGATGAGCCCGTTCAACGCCTTCCAGTTCATCCAGGGGCTGGAGACGCTGCCGCTGCGCATGCGCGAGCACAACCGCAACGGCCAGGCGGTCGCCGAATACCTCGCCAAGCGCAAGGGCGTGTCGAAGGTGATCCACCCGTCGCAGCAGAGCGGCGAGTCCCGGAAGCGGGCCGACAAGTACCTCAAGGGCGGCTACGGCGCGCTGGTCGGCATGGAGCTCGAAGGCGGGCTGGAAGCGGGCCGCAAGTTCATCAATTCGCTGGAGATGTTCTACCACGTCGCCAACATCGGCGACGCGCGGTCGCTGGCCATCCACCCGGCGACCACGACCCACAGCCAGCTCTCGCCGGAGGACCAGCTCGCCACCGGCGTCACCGACGGCTACGTCCGCCTGTCGATCGGCCTGGAGCACATCGACGACATCCTCGCCGACCTCGACCAGGCGCTGAACAAGGCGGCGTAGGGTCACTATTCCCCCTCTCCCCATGGGGGAGAGGGGGCAGGGGGTGAGGGCCCTTTTGCGGCGGGCCCTTCAGCGGTGGGCCCTTCGACGGCGGAACGCGACCGTCGTCGCCTTGATCCTGCCCGCGGGATATCGACCGTCGCCGGCCTTGGTCGACGCCCGTTTTCGAGCCTTGAATATCCGACGGCGCGATGCGCCTTCGACGGGCCCTCACCCCCGGCCCCTCTCCCTCAAGGGGAGAGGGGAGACGCGGAGACTACGACTTGTCGTCGACCTTCTTCTGGGTCTTCTTCTTGGTCGTCGACTTGCGCTTGTGGGTCGACCGCCGCTTCACCCGCTTCGGCTTCTTGCCGCAGATGGTGGTGAACTTCTTGCGCGCCACGTGCTTGCGCACGACCAGCACGTGGCCGGCCTTCTCGTGGGCCGCGATCCAACGGGTGCCGCGCTTGGTGGTGTAGTAGGTCTTGCCGCAATAGGTCACGGCCTCGGTGCGGCCGGCGCGCCGCTTGCCCTTCTTGGTCTTCCGCGACTTGGTCGCCGTGGTGTAGAGCCGGATCCGGGTGCCGAACTTGCCGGCCTTCCGCTGCCGCCCGTTCTTGGCGTAGGCGGTCAGGTAGACCTTGCCGTAGCGATAACGCCGCTTGGTCTTGCGGGTCCGCTTCTTGGTCGCCTTCTTCGCGGCCGGCTTGTCGGTGGTCTTGGTGGTGGCCTTGTCCGACTGGGCGATCTGGGGATTGGCGGTGTCGGGGGCCGCGGTCCGGGCGTACCCGGCGGTGGTGCCGGCGAGGCCGATCACGGCCGCCGCGGCGAGGGTCAGGAGCCAGCGTGGCATCTTGCATCTCCTCTGGGCGCGCACCGTTCAGCCGACGGCTGCGCGTGGTTGCATCCCCCACAGGATTATTACGGGCATCGCACCCCGAGTCATGCAAAAAGAACAGGGCTAGAACATTTTGACCGCCGCCAACCGTCGGCGGGCGGCCGCGATTGCGGCGCCGCCGCTACAGCGAGTTAATTCGGCAGTGCAGGGGCGCGATGTTGCCGGGCCGGCCATAATACAGTCTGACCCCCGACCGCTGTTTGACGAAGCGATACTGCGCTCGCGGCATGCAGCCGCAGGTCGGGATTTGGTCTTTCCCCACGGTGAACGACTTATAGTGGGTCAAGGTCTGCACCCGCAGCTGGATGCCCGGCGCGTAGCTTCGGTCGTAGCGCACCTGGTACCGGCGAAAGGTCCGGTCGGTGTTGCAGATCACCTTGATTCCGAAGGCGTTACCCTGCTTGAACGTTCGCGTCTTCCAGTGGCTGCACTTCCCGTTCCGGAGGCAGCTTCGGTATTGGTAGCGGACCGGCGCCTGGCCGGTGTTGAGCTGGTTGCTGACCAGGCAGACGCAGGTGTCGCGTGCCCATCCGGCGCTCGAAAACATCGCCGTGCCGAGCATTGCGACGGCGGCGACGGCCAGAAGGCGGCAATATGTGGCCATTTCGGTGTTCCCCGTATCAGCGCCGCCGCCCCCGCGATGGTCGCCACCGCGACGACGGTTGGACACATTTCCAACGATCATTTCCCATATTCCAGCGATCATTTTCCATATTATCGCCGGATTGGCGAGGGCTTTTCGACCGCACTCGCCGGGTGCGCGCGTCCCGAGCCTGCGCTGCCGTCGGCGCTCAGCCCTGGCCCGGCAGCACCAGCTGCGTCTGCGTCACCACCGCCGCCAGCCGGCCGTCCTCGCGGCTGATCTTCGTCTGCCAGACCATGGTCGTGCGCCCCTTGTGGACGGGCGTGGTCTCGCCCAGCGCCTTCTGGCCCAGCGGGATCGCGGCGAGGAAGTTGGTCTTGCTCTCGATCGTCGTCGTGCTCGCGCCCGTCGGCAGGTTCACCACGGTCGCGATCGCGCCCAGGTTGTCGGCGAAGGCCATGAGCGCGCCGCCGTGGACCCGCGTCGGGCTGGTGCAGACCTCCTCGCGCACCGGCAGCTCGGCGCGCACGCGGTCGGGGGTCACCTCGGTCAGCACGATGCCCAGGTGGCGGGCGAACGGCGTGTCGTGCGCCTGCATGGTCGCGAGCAGTTCGTCGGGCGTCATGGCTGACATGTCGGGGTACGCGATTGCGAACTTGTCGGTGGCCATCAGGCGGTTTCCTCCGGAACGATTGGTCGCATCCTGTATACTCCGGGCACCGCCGGCCGAGCCACTACCCGCGAGGTCATGATGCTGCTGATGAAACCGGGTTGCGAATGCTGCGACCGCGACCTGCCGCCCGACGCGGCGGGGGCGATGATCTGCTCCTTCGAATGCACGTTCTGCGCCGACTGCGCCGAGACCCGGCTGGGCGGCCGCTGCCCCAACTGCGGCGGCGAACTGGTCCCGCGCCCGGCCCGGCCCCCGGCGCTGCTGCGCAAGCACCCCGCGAGCACGGACCGGGTGTTCAAGCCGGAGGGGTGTGCCCCTAGAAACGGCGCGCCCCGGGCCCGCTGTTTGGCACCTGGCCGCTGTAGCGCCTGCCCCGATCGCAGTCCGGGGTCGCGGGGCGCGCGGCCGGGTGGTTGCGACCGGCGCGCCACTCGAAACAGGCCGGCCGCCGCCCTTCGCCATGGTGCTCGGCCGAAGCCGTGGCACAATCTTCGTCGCTGCGGTGCCGGCATCTCACGCGGGGTCAATCCCATGAAGCGCGTCCGCCCGTTCATTCCAATTCTCACTCGGCTGCTGTCGACGGCGTTCGCGTCATTGCTGTTCGGCGCCTCGGCGCAGGCCGACGGCGACTACACCCTGCACCAGATCGGCGACTCGGGGCTCGCGCGGTCGACGGCCCCGAAGAAGCCGGCGCTCCTGGTCAACACAATCCCGCGCCAACCGCTCGCCCGGGCCGGCTGCGCCGGCAACGTGCTGCAACTGCCGGTCAAGGACCTCGGATTCCCGGACGGTTATCCCCGCGTCTTGGGGATCCTCAACAGCATCGGCTACGCCTGCCTGGTCATCAGCTGCTTTCGGACCCCGCAAGGCATCCTTTCGGCGCTCTATTTCTCGACCGCGCGCCATACGGGGTCGACCGAAACCCCGCCCGGCCGGGTCACGCTCTCGCTGCAGCTCCTGCCCGGCGGACCGGAGCGGACGTACTTCAAGAACGCGACGTGGAAGGACAAGTCGCTCGACGGTCAGCTCAAGCTCGTTGCGCTCAGCTTCCAGGCGTCGATGGCGAAGGAGAACCCGTACAGGATGATCGTCGCCTTCAACGTGCCGTGGCGCTTCTTCGCGCCGCTCGCGCGGCGCGCCCGGGTTCGGCTGCGCGTGCCCTCGGGCCGCGGCGCTTCGGGCGAACCTACGCTGGATGTGCCGCACGCCCCGCGCGAGATGGTATTCGGCCTGTCGCGCACGGCGGCTGCCGTTGCGCAATTCGCCAGGGCTTGCCCGCTGGCCGCGGGAAAATAGCGGCGTCGGCCGTCCCGTCCTCCCGTCTCGAAACTGGCCCGGGACCGGCCGCCGCGCTGGCGGCCGACGGTGCATCGCCCAGTGGTGCCGGCGCGCGGCCGGGCATCGGCGGTTTGATCCTCACCTTGAATTCGGTCGTTTCGAGGATCATATTCCTCTCAACGCCGGCCCGCCAAGAAATCGATCCCGCCAACCCATTTGTCACCCCGGCCTTGAGCCGGGGTCCACCTTCATGGCGGCCGGTGCGTGGACCCCGGCGCAAGGCCGGGGTGACGGCTCTGGATGGCTGGCGGGTGCGAACGCCCTGAGGACGATTGGTGACCCGACCTGACAAAACCCACATCCCGACCCATCCCGCCTTCGCTGCCGGAACCGGTGCGGCGCCGCTGCGGCGGGCGGTTTTCAACCCGCCCGCCCGCCGATGACGGACCCTTACTTTTCCTTACCTGCCGGGGGCCTCCCCGGCGCGCGGGCGGCGGAATGATGACAAATGCTGACACATGACGACGTCGCGCGCCGCGCCGCCGCCCCGAAAGATAACCGAAGATAACCGATGACAACCTTCGCACCCTTTTCGCCGCACCGATTGGCGTTGAGACGCGCCGCCGCGCCGGTTACAACGCGGCTCCACATCCCGTCCGTTTCCTGAGCCCTCCCAAGGCCCCTCCCAAAGGACCCAAATGGCCTCCTACCAATACGTCTATGTGATGAAGGGCCTGTCCAAGGCCTATCCCGGCGGCAAGCAGGTGTTGAAGAACATCTGGCTGTCCTTCTTCCCCGGCGCCAAGATCGGCGTGCTCGGCCTGAACGGCGCCGGCAAGTCGTCGCTGCTGCGGATCATGGCCGGCGAGGACCAGGACTATACCGGCGAGGCCTGGGCGGCCGAGGGGGTCAAGGTCGGCTACCTGCCGCAGGAGCCCCAGCTCGACCCGGCCAAGACGGTCGAGGAGAACGTCATGGACGGCGTCGCCGAGACCAAGGCGCTGCTCGACCGCTTCAACGAGGTGTCGATGCGCTTCGGCGAGGAGCTCAGCGACGACGAGATGAACGCGCTGATCGCCGAGCAGGCCGAGCTGCAGGAGAAGATCGACCACGCCGACGCCTGGAACCTCGACCGCACCATCGAGATCGCGATGGACGCGCTGCGCTGCCCGCCGGGCGACGCCGACGTGACCAAGCTGTCGGGCGGCGAGCGGCGCCGGGTGGCGCTGTGCCGGCTCTTGCTGTCGAACCCCGACATGCTGCTGCTCGACGAGCCGACCAACCATCTCGACGCCGAATCGGTGGCCTGGCTGGAGCGCTTCCTGGCCGACTTCCCGGGCACCGTGGTGGCGGTCACCCACGATCGCTACTTCCTCGACAACGTCGCCGGCTGGATCCTCGAGCTCGACCGCGGCGAGGGCATTCCGTGGGAGGGCAACTACTCCTCCTGGCTGGAGCAGAAGGAGAAGCGGCTGGAGCAGGAGGGCAAGGCCGAGGCCGCGCGCCAGCGCACCCTCCAGCACGAATTGGAATGGGTCCGGGCGGCGCCGCGCGCGCGCCAGGCCAAGAGCAAGGCGCGGCTGCAGGCCTACGAATCGATGCTGGCCGAGGCCGGGCAGAGGGCGCCCGACCAGGTCCAGATCTTCATCCCGGCCGGGCCGCGGCTGGGCGGCGTCGTGATCGAGGCCGACCACGTCAACAAGGGCTACGGCGACCGGCTGCTGATCGAGGACCTGACCTTCAAGATGCCGCCGGGCGCGATCGTCGGCGTGATCGGCCCGAACGGCGCCGGCAAGACCACCCTGTTCCGGATGATCGCGGGGCAGGAAGAGCCGGATGGCGGGAGCCTGCGCGTCGGCGAGACGGTCGTGCTCGGCTATGTCGACCAGTCGCGCGACACGCTCGCCGCCGACAAGAACGTCTGGGAGGAGATCTCCGACGGCAACGACGTGATCAAGCTGGGCAAGCGCGAGATGCCGAGCCGCGCCTACGTCTCCAACTTCAACTTCAAGGGGTCGGACCAGCAGAAGAAGGTCGGCCAGCTATCGGGCGGCGAGCGCAACCGGGTCCATCTGGCCAAGGTGCTCAAGTCGGGCGCCAACCTGTTGTTGCTCGACGAGCCGACCAACGACCTCGACGTCGACACCATGCGGGCGCTGGAAGACGCGCTGCTCGATTTCGCCGGCTCGGCGATCGTGATCAGCCACGACCGCTGGTTCCTCGACCGCATCTGCACCCACATCCTCGCCTTCGAGGGCGACAGCCAGGTCGTGTGGATCGAGGGCAACTACCACGACTACGAGCAGGACCTGAAACGGCGGCTCGGCGACGAGGCCGACCGGCCGCACCGGATCAAGTACAAGAAGCTGAATGGGTAGGGGCGAGATAGGGCGATCGTGGCCGGCAGCGTTCAGATCAGGGATCACGTCCTTTGGATTAAGCACATCCATGGGGACGCCGCATTGGCGGAGTACCTACGCGCGTTGTCAGGCGGCAGTCGTATCGCCCTGACCGTCGACGGTGTGGGCGGCACCTGGGAGAAGATGGCAGACGGAAGGCAACCGACCCTCGGCCTCAAGCCGTTGGGCGAGGCGAGAAATCACTGGCACGACCTGCAGCGCCGGCGCGGCGATTGGGTCACGATCGGCTTGGCTGAGATCGCGCACGACGCCGGTGCCGACGTTGGTCGCGATGAAGCCTCTGGCTCACCGCCATTAGCACGAGCCGTCCCGCGTGCGCTCAATCCCGGTCTCCGACCCGATATGCCAGGGCCGCCAGTGGCGGGGCGCTTCCAACTACCGGCCATGGTCGCTCACGCGGACTGGAGCCTCGGACCGGCAAAGCGGTTCGTCGCCGAGGCGGCGTTGATCGAAGGTGCCTATCTGATTGACGCGCCACGACCGGTCGGGCCGGTTCTCGACTACGCCTCCGATCTGCTGGCCAGGGCGGGGGGCGGCAGTGTTCTGTTCGGCGTGGACTGCCCTATCGGCGTGCCAAGGGCCTGGGCCAAGCGAGCCGGAGTTGGCAATTTTGTCGAGTTGCTACCGCTGCTTGGCGAGGGGCGCTGGTCGCGCTTCTTCGACGTGTGCGAGAGCGTGGCAGAGATCGGTATCGAGCGGCCCTTTTACCCTGCCCGGCCGGGCGGGTCCTCGCGCAAGCATTTGCTCGACGGGCTCGGGTTCGAAGACCCGCTGGCAATCAATCGGCGATGCGACCAAGCGACGGCCAACCGGCCGCGGGCAGAAGCGCTGTTCTGGACGCTTGGCGGCAAGCAGGTCGGCAAGGCCGCGCTGACCTTCTGGCGCGAGATGCTAATCGCTGGTCAGGGCGTCGACCTGCCGATCCGTTTGTGGCCATTCGAAGGCTCACTCGATGCCCTTCTCGCGCCCGGGGTGATGGTGGTCGCCGAGACCTATCCGGGCGAGGTCTATCATCATCTCGATGTGCGGTTCGACCGGGTGCGGACTGCCGGGCGCTACGGCAAGCGGCAGCAGGCCGACCGGGCGGCGAACGCGGCGGCCTTTGAGACCTGGGCATCTGCCGCGGGCGTCCGCTTCACCGATGCCCTGAGGGCCGAGATCGAGGATGGGTTCGGCGGCAGCGCCGATGGTGAGGACCGCTTTGACGCTCTGGTGGGAGTCTGCGGGATGGTCAACATCTGCTTGGGCCGGCGGTCGAGCGGTGAGCCGGCCGATGATCCCGGCCTTGTTGTCGAGGGCTGGATCTTCGGCCAGGCGGCTACTTCCGGTCGAGCTCGGCCACCTTCCGGCGCATCGCCGCGATCAGGCCGGAAACCTTGCCGCCATGCGTGCGGTAGACCGAGGCGAACTCGCGGCGCTGGTTGAGCGACATCGAGATGTTGTCGATCACCACGTCGCGCACCTTGACCGCGTCGCCAGAGCGGCGCATCCGCCACTTCAGTATGACCGGCGAGGTGCCGCCGGTGATGTGGCTGATGACCACGGCGCCGCGCCCGTCCGGGCTGGCCGAGACGACCTTGAACATCTCGCCCGTGTATTTGGAGAGCTGGATCGTATAGGTCTTGACGATATAGGCCTGGAACAGCCTCATCAGCGTCGCGCGCTGGCTCGCGGTGGCCTGCCGCCAGGCCCGGCCCATCACCCAGCGGCCGATCGTCGGCACGTCGAAATTGTTCCGGAAGATCGCGGCGAACCGCTGTTCGCGCGCCGCCCGCGACAGTCCCTTGTTCTTCAGGATCGAGAGCACCTGGTCGGACATGTTCATGATGACCTGCTTGCCCTCGTCGACGACGGTCGCGGCCGACGGCGCGGTCGGCGCCACGAAGGCGCCGACGGCCAACACGGCCGCGAACAGGAAGTGACGACGCTCATGCCTCATCAGTCTCTCCACTTTCAGATCGGCGGCCCCCGGAACGGCGCGGGCCGGCGTGGTGATCGCTATTCGTCGTCGCCGGGAACGGGGAGCTTTTCCACCTTCCCGTTGCGAATTTCCGACAGTCGGTTCTGCCAGTACAGGCTGCGGATCGCCGCGTAGTAGTCCAGCGAGGTCCGCCTGATGTCGGCCAGCGCCGATTCGGTCCGCTCGCGCGTGTCGAGCACGTCGACCGCCGAGCCGATGATCTCGACCCAGCCGACACCGGCGTCGGCCAGCAGATAGCTGAACGGGTTGAGCCGCGAATCGACCAGGCGTCCGGCCAGGTGGCGGGTGGTGTTCGGGCCGAGCAGGGGCACGACCAGATAGGGCCCGGGGCCGACGCCCCAGACCGCGAGGGTCTGGCCGAAATCCTCCTTGTGGCCGGGCAGGCCGCTCTCGCCGGCGATGTCCCACAGGCCGGCGCCGCCGAAGATGGTGTTGACCCAGAAGCGCACGAAGGTTTCCTGCGCCCGCCGGGTCTCGCCCTGCAGGACGTCGTTGATGAAGGTGACCGGCGAGGAATAGTTCGCGAGGAAGTCGCGAATCCGGTTCCGGCCGTACTGCGGGATGACGCGATAGACCTTGGTCAGCGGTCGGCCGACCGCGTCGTCAAGCTTCATATTCGCCCGAAAAAAGAATCGGTTCGTCTTCTCGTACGGGTCGCGCAACCCGCCGAGCGTGTCCTGCGAGCTCGGCGTCCCGGTCGATGCGCACCCGGCGACGATCAGAACTGCGGCGGCCCCCACACAAAAACGCCTGAATGATCGCACCTTGCGGCTTTCCCCTCTCCTGAATTTGCTATTGTGCGGCGCTTGCCTACCATATTCCTTACGGTAAGACCACGCCGCCGAAACGCCAGTTTTGACCAACGAACCTGAGCTTGCTTGGAAATTGGTTAATAATCCATAACTATCCGCAACCGGCCGGGCTGAATGCATTGAAAGTGACACTCCTGATTTCGACGATGGTCGGCCTGCTCGCCGGCGCCGCGGCCGTCGCGCTTTATACGTGGGACCAGCTCGCCGGCGTGACCATGTCGATCCACGGAATCATCGCGCTGATCCTCGGCGTGGTGATCTCGCTGGGGCTCGGCATGGGCCTGATGGCCCTGGTTTTCTACAGCAATCGCAAGGGTTACGACCGAGACGCCGGCGGTTCGGCGGCGTCCCCGGGGCACCTGGACGCGACCAGCGATGACCCGAAGTCGCCGGAACCGGCGGACCGGCGCTAGGCCGGCCGCCGCTTCGGCCCGATCGCGGGCGCGCGGATGACCGCGCGCCGGGCGTGGAAGCGCGGCCTCGTGCGCACGCGGCGCTTCCTGCGCAACGACCAGCTCCGCCTTGTCATTTTGTCGCTGCTGATCGGCGTCGCCGCGGCGATCGCGGCGATCGGCTTCCGCCACGTGATCGGCGCGGTCCAGTACCTGTTCTACCAGGAATCCACCGAGAAGCTCTATTCCGCGGTGCTGTCGCTGCCCTGGTGGCAGCTCTTGCTGGCGCCGGCGGTCGGCGGCCTGCTGATCGGGCTGTTCGTGCGTTATCTGATCCCGGAGCGGCGCCCGCTGGGCGTCGCCGAGGTGATGGAGGCGGCGGCCACCCGCGACGGCGAGATGTCGCTGCGGCGCGGGCTGCTGGCCTCGCTCGCCAACGCCGCGTCGATCGGCTGCGGCGCCTCGGTCGGGCGCGAGGGGCCGGTGGTGCTGCTCGGCGCCTCGCTGGCGTCGTCGGTCGGCAAGCGGCTCCACCTGTCGCGCTCCTTCGTCATGACCATGGTCGGCAGCGGCGTCGCCGCGGCGGTGGCGGCCTCGTTCAACGCCCCGCTGGCGGGCGCGCTGTTCGCGCTGGAAGTGGTGATCGGCCACTACCGGCTGCAGGCCTTCGCGCCGGTCGTGATCGCGTCGGTGACCGGCACGGTGATCTCGCGCAGCTACTACGGCGCGTATCCGGCTTTCATCAAACCGCAGTTCACCATCGAGTTCGATCTGGGAGTTCCCGGCCTTCGGCCTGCTCGGCGTCGCCAGCGCGATCATGGCGATCGTGATGATGGTCTCGATCATGTACGCGACGCGCACGGCCGAGCGGGTGCCGGTACCGCCCTGGGTGCGGCCTGGCATCGCCGGCCTGATCGTCGGTGCGATCGCGCTGGTCTATCCCCAGGTCCTGGGCGTCGGCTACGAGCCGACCGACACCGTGCTCAAGGGCGGCTTCGGCCTCTGGCTGCTGGTCGGCGTGATCGTCGCCAAGACGGCGGCGACGGCGGTTTCGCTCGGCGGCGGCTTCGGCGGCGGCGTGTTCAGCCCGTCGTTGGTGCTCGGCGGCATGCTCGGCGCGGCGTTCGGCACCGTCGCGGCGCAGGTGTTCCCGGAGCTCGCGTCCGACCGCGGCGCCTATGCCCTGGTCGGGATGGGCGCGGTCGCCGGCTCGGTGCTCGGCGCACCGATCTCGACCATCCTGATCGTCTTCGAGCTGACCGGCGACTACGAGGTGACCGTGGCGGTGATGGTCGCCGTGGTGATCTCGTCGCTGATCACCCAGGCGGTCGTCGGCCGCTCCTTCTTCCAGCTCCAGCTCGACCGCCGCGGCGTGGTCGTCGGGCTCGACCAGACCCAGGTCATCCTGCGGCGCACCCGCATGCGCATGCTGATGCGTCGCCATTTCTCGGTCGCCACCATGGCCGTCGGCGTCGACGCGCTGCGCCAGATGCTGCTGGCGGCGCCGCAGCGGCCGATCTACCTGGTCGGCGACGACGGCGGCTATCGCGGGGTCGTCGCCCTGAGCGACATCTTCGCCAAGGAGGCCGCGGCGGCGGAGGCCGAAGACCCGCTCGCGGCGCTGATTCGCGAGCCGCCCTTCCTGCTGGCCGACGACCATGTCGAGGAGGCGATGACCGTCTTCGCGCGCACCACGGAGACCACCCTGCCGGTGGTCGAGGACCGCGATTCGATGCGCATCGTCGGCACCGTCCAGCAGCGCGACGTCATGGTCGCCTACGACCGCGCCCACCATCAGGCGCGGGAGGACTGACGCGGGCCGCCCACCGGCCTCCGGCGACGACAAATCCACAAGAAATTGTGAGATTGCGGGCCCCGATGCCCACCATTTGTGTGTCACCGGCGCCGGCATCCGTGATATAGAGACGGAACAATGGCGGAACCTGCGTCGTCCACCCCCCGGCTGTCGGAGCTCGCCGGACCGCTCGTGCGGCCCGCGGAGGCGCCGTGGCTCGACGGGCTCAACGCCGCCCAGCGGGAGGCGGTCGAGGCGCTCGACGGTCCGGTGCTGGTGCTCGCCGGGGCCGGCACCGGCAAGACGCGCGCGCTGACCACCCGGATCGCCCAGATCCTCGGCAGCGGCCGGGCCAAGCCCTACCAGATCCTCGCCGTCACCTTCACCAACAAGGCCGCGCGCGAGATGCAGCAGCGGGTCGAGGCGCTGGTCCAGCCGATCATGGGGCGGGGCGCCACCGAGGGGCTGTGGCTCGGCACCTTCCACGCGCTGGCCGCACGCATCCTGCGCGTTCATGCCGAGCTGGTGGGCTTGAAGCCCAACTTCACCATCCTCGACCCCGACGACCAGATCCGGCTGATCAAGCAGTTGCTCGAGGCCGACAACGTCGACACCAAGAAGTGGCCGGCGCGGATCCTCCACGTCATCATCGAGCGCTGGAAGGACAAGGGGCTCAGGCCCGACCAGGTCAACCCGGCCGACGTCGGCGACTTCGCGGGCGGCCGGGCGCTGGCGATCTACACCGCCTACCAGGAGCGGCTGCGCACCCTCAACGCCGTCGATTTCGGCGACCTGCTGCTGCACAACCTGACCCTGTTCACCCAGCACGAGGACGTGCTGGACAAGTATCAGCGCCGCTTCCGCTACATCCTGGTCGACGAGTACCAGGACACCAACGTCGCCCAGTATCTGTGGCTGCGGCTCTTGGCCCAGCGCGAGAAGAACATCTGCTGCGTCGGCGACGACGACCAGTCGATCTACGGCTGGCGCGGCGCCGAGGTCGGCAACATCCTCAAGTTCGAGCAGGACTTCCCCGGCGCGCGGATCATCCGGCTGGAGCAGAACTACCGCTCGACCCCGCCGATCCTCGCCGCCGCCTCGCACCTGATCGCCCACAACGAGGGCCGGCTGGGCAAGACCCTGTGGACCGACGCCGACGGCGGCGAGAAGGTCCGCCTGCGCGGCATCTGGGACGGCGAGGAGGAGGCGCGGATCATCGGCGAGCTGGTCGAGGACATGCAGCGCCACGGCCACCCGCTGTCCGAGATCGCGATCCTGGTGCGGGCCAGCTTCCAGACCCGCGAGTTCGAAGAGCGCTTCATCACCCTGGGCGTGCCCTACCGGGTGGTCGGCGGCCCGCGCTTCTACGAGCGGATGGAGATCCGCGACGCGGTCGCTTATCTGCGCCTGCTCAATTCGCCCGACGACGACCTCGCCTTCGAGCGGATCGTCAACAAGCCCAAGCGCGGGCTGGGCGACGCCGCGGTCCAGGCGCTGCACCGGCTGGCCCGCGACCGCGGCGTGCCGATGAGCGAGGCGGCGCGGTTGCTGGCCGGGTCCGACGACCTGCGGCCCCAGGCGCGCAACGCGCTCGGCAAGTTCGTCGAGATGCTCGACCGCTGGCGCGCCTATGCCGAGACGGCCTCCCACGTCGAGGTCGCCGAGACCGTGCTCGACGAATCCGGCTACACCGAGATGTGGCAGCGCGAGAAGACGCCCGACGCGCCGGGCCGGCTGGAGAACCTGAAGGAGCTTGTCCGCGCGCTCGAAGAGTTCGACAATCTGGGCGGCTTCCTCGAGCATATCTCGCTGGTCATGGAGACCAACGAGAACGCGCAGGGCGACATGGTCAACATCATGACCTTGCACTCGGCCAAGGGCCTGGAGTTCGACACGGTGTTCCTGCCGGGCTGGGAGGAGGGCGTCTTCCCCCACCAGCGCGCGCTCGACGAGAGCCGGCCAGGCCGGGCTCGAGGAGGAGCGGCGGCTCGCCTATGTCGGCCTGACCCGGGCGCGCAAGGCGGTCCACGTCTCGTTCGCCGCCAACCGGCGCATCCACAACCAGTGGCAGAGCGTGATCCCGTCGCGCTTCATCGACGAGCTGCCGGCCGCGCAGGTCGAAGTGGCGACCGAGCAGGGCCTCTACGGCGGTGGCGGCCGCGGGGGCGGCCGGCGCGGCTTTTCGGAATCGGTGTCGTCCTGGAACGACGACTGGAACGAGACCCACTGGTCGCGCGGGCCGGTGCGGCGGCCGGCGGCGGCCCAGCGCCCCGGCGGCGCCCGCGGCCGGGTCCGGACCATCGAGGGCACCGCCGAGCGGGTCGATCGCGGCCCCAAGGAGGCGCGCTTCCGGCAGGGCGAGCGGGTGTTCCACCAGAAGTTCGGCTACGGCGTCGTCCGCTCGGTCGAGGGGGATAAACTCGCCGTTGTGTTCGAACATTCCGGTGAGAAGAACGTCATGGACAGCTTCGTGGAAAAGGCGTGACCAGCCATATCAGTCCCGGGCGCCGGCCCGGCATCGCCGGCCGGTGCGCCGGCGGGATCGTCGCGGCCGGGCTGGTCCTGGCCGCGGCCGTCATCGTTTCGACCCCGGCCGTCGCCCAGGTCCACCCGGACGGCCAGCGCAGCCTGCGGCGCGAGATGGACAGCGAGCACCCGCGCGCCACCCAGCCGACCCGGACGCCGGTCAACCGGCTGGATCGCCGCGAAGCGCCGGAGCGTGACGGCAGCAGCGTGCGGCGCCCGACCGACACGGCGCCGCCAGGCGCAGGTGGACCTGACCTTGCCGAGCTGGGCGACGGACGCGATCGGGCTGCATCCGCTGCACCTGTCGGTCAACGTCCAGTCCGGGCTCCGGCGGTATCTCGGCGAGACCAACCCGCTGGTCTTCGTCATCTCGCGGCACGGCCGGTACGCGTCCTGGCGCTATTGCCGCCCCGGCGGGCGGTGCGACGCCGGCACCGCCGCCCGGGCCGCGTTGCGCCGCTGCGACGCGATCAAGATCGACAACCCCTGCTATATCTATGCGGTCGGCCGCAGGACGGTGTGGAAGGGCAAGGTCGAGAAGGAAACCAACCTCGGCGCCGCGATCCATACCGCCGCGGGGACGACGCTGCGCGGGCCGGCCAAGGCCAAGGGCGTCGTGTTCTACTTCCGCGGCTATGGCGCCTGGCGCTTCCCGCCGGCGCTGTCCTACAGCCGGGTGCCGCCCTACCTGCACCGCTTCGCCCGCAACGGCTGGGACATCAAGTCTGTCGAGGTGCCGTACTACAACCGGCCGCCGGCCAACCTGCCGCGGATCGTCGCCCTGATCCGCCGCACCGTGGCCGAGGCCAAATCGAACGGCTACCGCAAGGTCGTGCTCGCCGGCCAGTCGCGGGGCTCCTGGGAGATCCTCAGCGCGACCGACGGCACGTTGCCCATCGACGCCGTCATCATGGCGGCGCCGGCCGCTCACGGCACGCGCTATCTCAGCAACGGCCGCCGCAACCTCAACTTCGACCGCGGCAACCCGGCCTTCCAGGCCCTGGCGCGGCGGCTCAAGGCGCCGCGCATCGCGTTCGCCTTCTTCCGCGGCGACCCGTTCATGCCGTCGTCGCGCGCCGCGCTCGCCCGCGCGGCCATGGCCGACCGGCCCGGGGTCAGCCTATTCCTGATCGACCGGCCCGCCGGCCTGCTCGGCCACAATTCCGGCTGGTCGCCCAATTTCGCCCGGGCCTGGGGCGGCTGCCTCGAGAAGTTCGTCGAGTTGCCGGCGCGCCCGGGAGCGTTCACCTGCCGCCCGGCGCGGTTCAAGATCGACACGCCCGAGCTGATCTATTCGGCGGACCACCTGTTCGAGCACGGCGCCCAGCCGGTGACGCCGGCGGCGCTCAAGGCCCTGGTCAACGGCAAGCGGCTGTTCACGGCGCCCGAGCCGCACGACGATGGCTGGTGGGACTTCGGCCAGGACGGCAAGGTCGTGATGAAGCTGCCCGGCGACTGGATGCGGCCCAACCCGGTCAAGGCCTACTGGGAGGCGCGCGGCAGCCGGATCTGCATCATCGACTCGCCGATCCACGGCGGACGGGTGTTCTGCTACACGGTGTTCAAGGTCGCCGACAACGTGCTGGCCTTCCTGATGAAGAGCCGGATCGTGCGGCTGATGTATATCCGCTAGGCGGGCCCGGCCGGCGCGCCGTCAGATCTCGACCTGGATGCCGATCTCGATGACCTTCTGCGGCGGGATGCGGAAATAGGTCGTTGCCGGCAGCGCATTGCGCACCAGCAGGGCGTACAGCCTCTCCCGCCATACCCACATTCCGGCGACCTCCGCGCTCGGCAGGACGGTCTGGCGGCTGATCACGTAGGTGACGTCGTCGGCGTCGATGTCGAGCACCCCCTGATCCCGGGCGAAGCGCAAGGCAACCGGGACGTTGGGGCTCTGCATGAAGCCGTAGCGCGCGATCAGCCGGACGAAGCCGTGGTCCAGCGTCTCGCACCGCAGCCGGTCGGCGGCGGGGATGCGCGGCTGCGACGCCATCTCGACCCCCATCAGGACGGCGCGCTGATGGATGGCGCCACCATATTGCAGGAACTGGGTCAGCGCCGGCGGCACCCGCAGCTCGGGCGGCGCCAGGTAGACCGCAGTGCCAGGCACCCGCTTCGGCTTGCTCTCCTCGAGCAGCTCGAAGAACTTCTCGATGGCGAGGTCCTTCTCGCGCACCCGCCGGCGCTGCAGCTCGCGGCCCTGCCACCAGGTCATCATGACCAGGAACAGCAGCGCGCCGACGAGCACCGCGTACCAGCCGCCCGATTCGATCTTGAGCAGGTTGGCGCCGAAGAAAGCGATGTCGATGACGATGAAGACCCCGGCGAGCGCCCCGGTGACCCACAGGTTCCAGCGCCGCCGTATGGCGACCGCGACCACCAGGACGGTGGTGATCACCATGTTGGCCGACACCGCGATGCCGTAGGCCGACGCCAGGTTCGCCGACGACCCGAAGCCGATCACCAGGCCGATCGAGGCGATCATCAGGAACCAGTTCACGGCGGGCAGGTAGATCTGGCCTTCCTCCTCGCCGTGGGTGTGGACGACCCGCAGGCGCGGCAGGAAGTCCATCTGGACGGCCTGCCGGGTCAGCGAGAAGGCGCCCGAGATGATCGCCTGGGAGGCGATTACCGTCGCCGCCGTCGCCAGCAGGACGAGCGGATAATGGGCCCAGTCCGGCGCCACGGCGTAGAAGGGATGCTTGGCGGCGTCGGGGCTCGACAGCACCGCGGCGCCCTGGCCGAAATAGTTGAGCACCAGCCCTGGCAGCGCGACCCCGAACCAGGCGATGCGAATCGGCAGCGGGCCGAAATGGCCGAGGTCGGCGTAGAGCGCCTCGCCGCCGGTCACCACCAGGAAGACGGCGCCGAGCACGACGACGCCGGTCCAGCCGCTGGTCGCGAAGAACCGGACCGCGTAGGCGGGGTCGAGCGCCCACAGCACCGACGGCTGGTCGACCATGGCGTGGATCCCGAACGCGCCGAGGGTAACGAACCAGACCACGATCACCGGCCCGAAGATGCGGCCGATCCCCTCGGTGCCCCGGCGCTGGAACAGGAACAGCAGCAAGAGGACGACCACGGTCAGCGGCACCACGAAGGGGTCGAACACGTCGGTCGTCTTGCCCAGGCCCTCGATCGCGCTGAGCACGGAGATCGCCGGCGTGATGGTGCCGTCGGCGTACAACAGGGCGGCGGCGAGCACGCCCAGCGGGATCAGCCACCGGCGCCGGCCGCGGGGGCGCCCGCGCGGCGGGCGCAGCAGGGCCACCAGCACCAGCACGCCGCCTTCGCCCTTGTAGCTGGCGCGCATCAGGAACAGGACGTATTTGCCGGAGATCACGACGATCAGCGACCAGAAGATCACCGACAGGATTCCGAGCACGTCGGCGGCCGTGGCCGCGCCGCCGAGGCTGTGAAACGCCTCGCGAAAGGCATAGAGTGGGCTGGTCCCGATATCGCCGAAGACGATGCCGACGGCGGCGAGCGATAATGTCGCCAATCGGGCTCGGTCGCTGCCGGAACGCTTGCGCCGTCGGGCCATGGAACGATGCCTGGAAGAGGTTGCCGGTGTTGGGGCGAGGATCGCGGGCTAGAGGGAACGTGATGACGGCTCAGATGACAAGCCGGGCGGCCGGTCGTCAACCCGGCGGGAGGTCGCGGCGATGAAGCCGGTGCGCTGGTATTTCGATTTCGTCTCGCCCTACGCCTACCTGCAGAGCAAGCGGCTCGGCCCGTTCGAGGGCAAGGCGGTGATCGAGCCGGTACCCGTGCTGTTCGCCGGCCTGCTCGACCACTGGGGTACGACCGGGCCGGCCGAATTGGGGCCCAAGCGGCTGTGGACCTATCGCTTCTGCCAGTGGTTCGCCGACGCGCACGGCATCCCCTTCCTGATGCCGCCGGCCCATCCGTTCAACCCGATCCGGCCGCTCCGCCTGGCCATCGCCGCGGGCAACGACCGCGCCGCGATCGACGCGATCTTCGACGTCGTCTGGGGGCAGGGGCGGGACCCGGCCGACCCGGATACGTGGGCGGCGCTGGTCGAGGCCGCGGGGATAGTTGACGCCGACCAACGGGTCGAGGACCCCTCGGTCAAGGCGGCGTTGCGCGCCAACACCGAGGCTGCCGCCGACCGCGGCGTGTTCGGCGTCCCGACCCTCGAGATCGACGGCGAGCTGTTCTGGGGCGTCGACGGTACCGACTTCGCGCGCGCCTACCTGGACGACCCCGCACTCCTGCGCGCACCGGCGATGGCGCGCCTGGCGACCTTGCCCGCCGGGGCGAGCCGGCGTCCGGGCCCGGCCGGCGGGTCGCCGCGATGACGCCCGCGACGGCCAGGCCGATCGAATGGACGATCGAGGTCGCCGTGCCGCAACGGGCGGTGGCCGCCGTGGAGGCGGCGCTGGAGCCGTTCTGCGACGCGGTCGCGTCGTTCGAGGCGCTGGACCTCGGCAGGGATTGCTGGACGGTGACCGGCTACGCGTCGACGGCGCCCGACCGGGCGGAGCTTGACGGCCGGCTCGCGGTAGCGGCGGCCGCCGAGGGCGATGCGCTGCCGGCGCCGGTGGTGGCGCCGTTGCCGGCGACCGACTGGCTCGCCGAGAACCGCCGGTCGTTCCGCCCGGTGGTGGCGGGGCGCTATCGGGTGATCCCGTGGGACGCGGACCCTTCCGCCGTGCCTCCCGGCGACCTGCCGCCCAGTGCCGGGGCCATCGTCATTCGGCTCAACGCCGGACCGGCGTTCGGGTCGGGCACCCACGAATCGACCCGAGGATGCCTGCTCGCGCTCGACCGGCGCGCCCGTCGGGCGCCGCCGCGCCGGGTCCTCGACCTCGGCGCCGGCTCCGGCATCCTCGCCATCGCGGCGGCCAAGACCTGGCAATGCCCGGTGCTGGCGACCGATATCGACCCGGTCGCGGCCGCGACCACGCGGGAGAACGCAGCGGCCAACCACGTCGCCGCGCTGGTCGAGGCGCGGACCGGGCCGGGCTTGCGGCCGGTCGCCCGGCGCGGCCGCTTCGACCTGATCGTCGCCAACATCCACGCCCGGCCGCTGATGGCGCTGGCCCGCGCCTTGCACCGCCATGCCACGCCGGGGGCGGTCGTGATCCTGTCCGGCGTCCTGCGCCGCCAGGCGCCGTCGGTCCTGGCGGCGTATCGGTCGCACGGCTTCGTCCTCGCCGACCGGATCGACCTGGGCGACTGGGCGACGCTGGTGCTGCGGCGGGGCCGCGGGCGACCTCGAGCCATTCATTCGCTGCCCGAATTTCGCTACAGTACCGCGGTACCGGGTTTTCGGGCTCGTCGGCGACCATGAAGCAATCGGAGAGAGGGGAATGAATTTGATCAGGATCGGCGCCGCCCTGGCCGCGGCTGGATTGCTGGCCGGGTGCGGCACCTTCGGGACCGGACCGCAGCAGGCCGTCTACATCAATACCGGCGGCGTGGCGGCGAGCTGCGTCGTCCAGTCGAAGGCGATCGGCCGCATCCGCGCCAAGGCGCCGGGGCAGGTGGCCGTCCGCCGCAGCCCCGATCCGTTGCGAATCTCCTGCTACGCCGACGGCTACAAGCCGGGCGGCGCGGTCGTCCCGTCCAAGTTCGACGCGCTCGCGGGCGGCAATCGCTATCCCGACCGGATCCGGATCGTTCTCACCAAGATCGAAGGCGCGCCGACCGAGAAGGACATCGAGCAACGCAAGCGCAGCAAGATCCGGACGACCGGGTAGGAAGTAAGGGGAGACGAGATGGGCTCGATGGACCGAGCCGACTGGTCGCGCCGCCGCACCGTCGTGGCGCTGGGCGCAATGGGCGCCTCCGGCATCGTCGGAACGTCGGCGGCGGCCCGGGCCGCGGCGCTGGTGCGTACGCCGGCCCAGACCGAGGGGCCGTTCTATCCGACGCGCTTCCCCGTCGATTTCGGACGCCGATCTGGTCCAGGTCGCCGGCCGCAAAGGCCGGGCCAGGGGAGTGGTCACCTACGTCACCGGCCGCGTCGTCGATCCGCGTGGGCGGCCCGTCGCCGGCGCCCGGATCGAGATCTGGCAATGCGACGCGGCGGGTGTCTATCACCATTCCGGCGACAGCCGTGGGCCGGCGGACCCCGATTTCCAGGGATACGGCCGAACCGTCGCGGCGGCCGACGGCGGCTACCGGTTCCGGACGATCCGGCCGGTCGCCTATCCGGGGCGCACCCCGCACATCCATTTCAAGATCTCGGGACCCGGCTTCGCCGGGCTGACCACGCAGATGTACGTCGAGGGCGAGCCGGGCAATCGCCGCGACTTCGTCCTCAACGCCATCCGTGATCCGATTGTGCGGCGCAGCGTAATCGTGCCGTTACGGCAAGCCGCAGAGCTGGAGCCGGGTGCGCTGCACGGCGTCTTCACGATCGTCGTGGGGCGCAACGCCGGCTAGTCCCCGGCGGCGCTGGATGTGCCGCCGAGGCAGGCGTCAGGCCGCGGCGCCGCCGACGTGCTTGTTGAATTTACGGCCGCTTTTCCGAGCCTTACGGCCGGTGAGGGCGGCGCGGATCCGGTGGCCGAGCGCGTCGAACAGCTCGCGCAGGTAGATCGCGCGAACCTCCGCCGCGCGCCGGCGGATCTCGGTTTCGGTGGTGAGATTGACGAACTTGTTCTCGTTCATTTCGTGCCCGTTTGTTTAATGTTGCGTTGCACAACGATGTAGCACGTGCGCGCGCGAGTACAATTCGCGAACGCCGAATTGAGCTATGCGCTGTGTGCATATCGAAAGATCGCGTCTCCGGCGGCGCCGGCTATCGCGGGCGTTACTTGCGAAGGGGCGGGGGCGGCCCTAGGTTCCGTTGATGGACGTACGAACCGACGATAGCGGCCGGCAGCAAAGCCTCACCGCGCGGCTCGATGCGCTGCGCGCCGAGCTGACGCGCCGCGGCCTCGACGGCTTCCTGGTGCCCCATGCCGACCCTCACCAGGGCGAGTATCTGCCCGCGCATGACGAGCGGCTGGCCTGGCTGACCGGCTTCACCGGCTCGGCCGGCATGGCGATCGTGCTGGCGGACCATGCGGCGGTCTTCGTCGACGGGCGCTATACCCTGCAGGCGGCCGACCAGGTCGACGCCACGCGCTACGCCATCGAGCATCTGGTCGAGACGCCGCCGGCCGAATGGCTGGCCAGGAACGCGCCCAAGGGCGCGCGGATCGGCTTCGATCCCTGGCTCCACACCGAGGACGGCGCGACGCGGATCGAGGCGGCCTGCGCGCGCGCCGGCGCCGACGCGGTGCCGGTCGACGACAACCCGCTCGATGCGGTGTGGACCGACCAGCCGCCGCCGCCCCAGGCGCCGATCGTCGCGCATCCGTCGGACTATGCCGGCCGCGACAGCGCCGACAAGCGCGCCCAGGTCGCGGCCGACCTGGCCGGGCGGGAGATCGCCGCGGCGGTGCTGACCCTGCCGGATTCGATCGCCTGGCTGCTCAACATCCGCGGCAACGACGTGCCGCACAACCCGGTGCCGCTGTCCTTCGCCATCCTCCACGCCGACGGCCGGGTCGCGCTGTTCGTCGATCCGGCGAAGGTGACCGGCCCGCTGCGCGCCCATCTGGGCGACGGCGTCGACGTGCGGGCGCCGGAGGCTTTCGCGGCGGCCCTGGCGGCGCTCGCCGGCCGGCGCGTCCTCGCCGATCCCGGCTGGTCGGCGCGTTGGGTGTTCGACCGGCTGCGCGATGCGGATGCCGAGATCGTCCGCGAGGCCGATCCCTGCCAGCTCCCCAAGGCGTGCAAGAACCCGGTCGAGCTCGACGGCACCCGCGCCGCGCACCGCCGCGACGGCGCGGCGCTGACCCGCTTCCTCGGCTGGCTCGCGAAAGAGGGAGCGGCCGGCGCGCTCACCGAGATCGCCGCGGCCGACCGGCTCGAAGCGCTGCGGCGCGAGAGCAACCTGTTCCGCGACCTCAGCTTCGACACCATCTCCGGCGCCGGGCCCAACGGCGCGATCGTCCACTACCGGGTGACGCCGGAGAGCAACCGGCGGATCGAGCCCGGCTCGCTCTACCTGGTCGATTCGGGCGCGCAATATCCCGACGGCACCACCGACGTGACCCGCACGGTCGCGATCGGCACGCCGACGCCGGCGATGCGGCGGCATTTCACCCTGGTGCTGAAGGGCCACATCGCCCTGGCCACGGCGTTGTTCCCCGAGGGGACGACCGGCTCGCAGCTCGATGCCTTCGCCCGCCAGCACCTGTGGCGGCACGGCCTCGACTACGACCACGGCACCGGCCACGGGGTCGGCAGCTACCTGTCGGTCCACGAGGGGCCGCAGCGGATCTCCAAGCTGCCCAACTCGGTCGCGCTCAGGCCGGGCATGATCGTCTCCAACGAGCCCGGCTATTACCGGACCGGCGAATACGGCATCCGCATCGAGAACCTGGTCGCCGTGGTCGCGGCCGAGCCGCCCGAGGGGGCGGAGAAGCCGATGCTGGCGTTCGAGACGCTGACCCTGGCGCCGATCGACCGTTATCTGGTCGACCGGGCGATGATGTCGGCCGAGGAGATCGCCTGGCTCGACGCCTATCACCGGCGGGTGCGCGAGACCCTCGCCGATCAGCTCGACGGCGACGACCGGGCCTGGCTGATGCGGGCGACCGCGCCGATCTGATTTCCGGCCCGGGGCCGGGGAAGTCCTGTTTGGTTGGAGAGGCCAAAGGCCGAGGCAGGAGGTTCCGGTGACGAAGACCCATCCCATGCTCACCCGCCGCGCCTTCGTCGCGTCGGCCGGCCGCGGCGGGCGCCGCGGCGCCGTTGGGGCCCGCCCTGGCCCGCTCCGTTACCGGGCCCGATCCTGACCCGCCCGATCCCGAAGACCGGCGAGCCGTTGCCGGCGGTCGGCATGGGCACCTGGATCACCTTCAACGTCGGCCGGGTGCCGCGGCTGCGCGCGGCGCGGCTCGAGGTCCTGAAGACCTTCTTCGCGCTCGGCGGCGCGGTGATCGATTCGTCGCCGATGTACGGCTCGTCGGAAGCGGTGGTCGGCTGGTGCCTGCGCCGGCTCGCGGACAAGGGGAAGCTGTTCTCGGCGACCAAGGTATGGACCGGGTCCAAGTCGCGCGGCCGCGAGCAGATCGCCGAGTCGGAGCGGCTGTGGGGCGAGAAGCGCCTCGACCTGCTCCAGGTCCACAACCTCTTGTCGTGGGAAGACCATCTGCAGACCCTGTTCGCGATGAAGGCGAAGGGCCAGGTCCGCTACGTCGGCATCACCACGTCGCACGGCAGCCGCCACGACGAGATGGAGCGGGTGATGAAGACCCAGCCGATCGACTTCGTCCAGCTCACCTATAACGCCGTCGACCGCGAGGCCGAAGCGCGGCTGCTGCCGCTGGCGGCGGAGCGCAAGCTGGCGGTGATCGTCAACCGGCCGTTCCGGGGCGGCTCGCTGATCGACCGGATGAAGCGGCACGAGCTGCCGGCCTGGGCGGGTGAGTTCGACGCCGCCAACTGGGCGCAGTTCCTGCTCAAGTTCATCATGTCGCACCCGGCGGTGACCTGCCCGATCCCGGCGACCTCGAAGGTCGCGCACATGCGCGAGAACATGGGCGCGCTGCGCGGCCGGCTGCCCGACCCGGCGATGCGCCGGCGCATGGCCAAATACGTCGAAAGCCTCTAGGGCCGCCGGCACCGGCCGATGCACCGGCTGATCCTCTACGACCCCGACACGCTCTACGCGGTCATCGGCTACTACAACCAGGCGATCTTCCCGGCGCAGGTGGTCGCCCTGCTGCTGGCGCTGGCGGCGCTGGCCTACGCCCTGTGGCCGCGCCGGGGTAGCGGCCGGGTGATCGCGGCGATCCTGGGCGCGGGCTGGCTGTTCGCGGGCATCGCCTTCCTCGGCGACCACTATGCGTCGATCAACTGGGCGGGAACCTATTACGAGATCGCCTTCGCGGTACAGGGGGCGCTGCTGCTCGGTTACGGCACCCTGCGCGGCGGCCTCGACCTCCGCTTCGACGGCGGCGTATCGGCGTGGGCGGGCCTCGGCCTGGCCGTCGTCGCGATCGTCGTCCATCCGCTGATCGAGCGGGCGGTCGGGCGCGGCTGGACCGAGGCGCAATATGTCGGTGTCACCCCCGACCCGACCTGCCTGCTGACCCTCGCGCTGCTGTTGATGAGCGTCCGCCGGGTGCCGTGGTGGCTGCTGGTGATCCCGGCCCTGTGGGCCGTGATCGGCGGCGGCTGGTCGTGGCTGCTGGGCACGCCGGAGCGGATGATCCTGCCGGTCTTGAGCCTGGTCGCGATCGCGCTGATCCTCTGGGGCAACCGGGCCGAAGCGGGCCGCCTGAGCCGCGTTCAGGCTTCGGCCAGCCGCGCCACCGGCCGCTCGGCGATCGGCCAGTG
Source organism: uncultured Alphaproteobacteria bacterium (assembly GCA_963730305.1). GTDB lineage: Bacteria > Pseudomonadota > Alphaproteobacteria > Bin65 > Bin65 > CAMYMQ01. Next base: position 523,243 of record CAVSRB010000003.1, on the reverse strand, counting down.
CAGCGCCGCCGAGCCGACGCCCAGCGCCACGCACAGCCACCACATGACGTCGTAGGAGCCGACCGCGTCGTAGAGCAGGCCGGCCAGCCACGCGCCCAGGAAGCCGCCGACCTGGTGGCCGAGGAAGACGATGCCGAACAGCATCGACATGTAGGCCGTGCCGAACATCTGCGCGACCAGGCCGCTGGTCAGCGGCACGGTGCCGAGCCACAGCGAAGCCCATCGCGACGCCGAACACCAGCACGCTCGTCTCGGTGACGGGGAACAAGAGGAAGATCAGGAAGATCGCGGCGCGGGCGAGGTAGAGCCCGGCGAGCAGCCTCTTCTTGGAGAAATGCCCGCCCAGCGCGCCGAAGGCCCAGGAGCCGACGATGTTGGCGAGGCCGACCAGGGTCAGCGCGGCGGCGGCGAGCCAGGACGGGAAGCCGCGGTCGGCGAGGAAGGCCGGCAGGTGGACCGCGATGAAGGCGAGGTGGAAGCCGCACACGAAGAAGCCCGCGGTCAGCAGCCAGAAGCTCGGAATCCGCCGCGCCTCGTCGAACGCCTCGCGGACGGTCTGTTGCGTGGCTCCCGGCTCGGCCGGCGCCGGGCGGCCGGCGACGCCGGCGGCGAGCGGCACGATCATCAGCGCGGTCGCGGCCAGGATGGTCAGGCTGGCCACCCAGCCGGCGCCCTGGATCAGGGCGTTGACGAAGGGCAGGGCGGCGAACTGGCCGATCGACCCGCCCATCGAGGCGATGCCGAGCGCGAGGCTGCGCTTCTCAGGCGGCGCCGCCCGGCCGACCGTGCCGAGGATGACCGAGAAGCCGCAGCCGCTCAGCCCCAGCCCGATCAGGCTGCCGCCGAGGACGAGCTGGCCGCCGTCGCCGCCCAGGGTCATCACCATCAGCCCGGCGGCGTAGAGCAGGCCGCCCAGCGCCGCGACCCGGCCGGTGCCGTACCGGTCGGCGATCGCGCCGGCGAAGGGCGACGCCAGGCCCCAGATCAGGTTCATCAGGCCCATGCCGAGCGCGAAGCCCTCCCGGCCGACGCCGAGGTCGGTGGCGATCGGCGTCAGGAACAGGCCGAGGCTCTGGCGATAGCCGATCGCCAGCGCCATCACGCCGCCGCCGCACAGGATGATCGCCCAGGCGCGTCCCGACATGTCTCGATCCTCGATGGTGGTGCGGCCGGTCGCCCGAGGGTCGCCCAGGCGATCGGCGGGCTCGATTTCGATCAAATAATCAGATTATAATTTCCGTCTAATTCTCATTTTTGATGATTTGATCATGCGCGGCGATCTCGACCTCGACCTGCTCCGCTCCTTCGCCATGGTGGCGGAGACCCGGCACTTCACCCGCGCCGCCGAGCGGCTGCACCGGGCCCAGTCGGCGGTGAGCATGCAGATCAAGCGGCTGGAGGCGCTGGTCGGCGTGCCGCTGCTCGACCGCTCGCGGCGGCGGGTCCGGCTGACCCCCGAGGGCGAGGTGTTCCGCCAGTATGCCGGGCGGATGCTGCGGCTCAACGACGAGACGCTGGCGCTGTTCGGCGACCGCGGCGTGCAGGGGCGGGTCCGGCTGGCGGCGACCGATACGTCGATGTGCTTCGTGCCGCCGATCCTGTCTCGCTTCGCCCAGAGCTATCCGCTGATCGAGCTGGAACTGCGCTGCGAGCGGAGCTGGACCGCGCTCGACGCGCTCGAGGCGGGCGAGGTCGATCTGGCCCTGGTGACCCAGGATTGCGGGCGTAGCGGCGGCGAGGTGGTGGCGCGGGAGCCGCTGGTCTGGGCGGTCGCGCGGCCAGTCGGCGGTCGACACGGTCGATCCGCTGCCGCTCGCGCTGTTCGGGCCTGGCTGCATCTATCGCGACATCGCCCTGAAGGCGCTGGAGGACGGCGGCCGGCGCTACCGCCACGCCTACAACAGCGCGAGCCGAGACGGCCTGGACGCCGCGGTGTCGGCGGGCCTCGCCGTGACCATCCTGCCGCGGCGGATGGTCGACGACACGCTGCGCATCCTCGGCGCCGATCAGGGTTTCCCGCCGCTGCCCGAGATCGAGATCAGCCTCTACCGCGGCGCGGGCCGGCCGTTGCCGCCGGTGACGGCCTTCGCCGAGCTGATCGTGGCGACGCTGGCGGAGCTCTAGGGCCGGCGGGCGCCTCCTAGCCGCCGATCAGCGCCAGCCATTCCTCCTCGGTCATCACCTCGACACCCAGATCCGCCGCCTTCTTCAGCTTGGAACCGGCGCCGGGGCCGGCGACGACGATGTCGGTCTTGGCCGAGACCGAGCCGGAGACCTTGGCGCCGAGCGATTCGGCGCGGGCCTTGGCCTCCTGGCGGGTCATCGCTTCCAGCGAGCCGGTGAAGACCACGGTCTTGCCGGCGACCGGCGAATCGCTCGCGGCCTTCTCCAGCGGGCGGATGGTGAGCTCGCCGGCGAGGTCGTCGAGCTTCTTGATGTTGTGCGGCTCGGTGAAGAAGGCGACCAGGTCGTCGGCCATCGCGAAGCCGACCCCGTCGATGGCGCACAGCGCCGCGAAGGCCTCGCCGACCAGCTCGGGCTTCTTCATCTCGTCGGGGTTGGCGTTTCGCTCCTCGGCGGCCTGTTCCATTGCATCGCGCCAGGCCTCCAACGTGTCGTAGCGGCGGGCGAGCAGGCGGGCGGTGGCCTCGCCGACCTGGCGGATGCCCAGCGCATAGATGAAGCGGTCGAAGCCGATCGCGCGCCGGTCCTCGATCGCCGCCAGCAGGTTGGCGACCGACTGTTCGCCCCAGCCCTCCCAGTCGAGCAGCGTGTCGGCCTTGTCCTTGAGCCGGAAGATGTCGCCCGGGGTCTCGACCAGGCCCGCGTCGCGGAACGCCTCGACATGCTTCGAGCCCAGCCCCTCGATGTCGAACGCCTGGCGCGAGACGAAATGCTTGAGCCGGTTGAGCTGCTGGAACGGGCAGGCCAGCTCGCCGGTGCAGCGGGTCACCGCCTCGCCCGGTTCGCGGTGCGTCGGCGTCTTCAGCTCGCAGGGGCAGACCTTGGGGAACGCGTAGGGCTTGGAGTCCTTGGGCCGCTTCTCCGGCACGACGGCGACGACCTGGGGGATGACGTCGCCGGCGCGCTGGATCACCACCGTGTCGCCGACGCGGATGTCCTTGCGCGCGATCTCGTCCTCGTTGTGCAGGGTCGCGCGCGAGACGACGACGCCGCCGACCGTGATCGGGGTCAGGTGGGCGACCGGGGTCAGCGCGCCGGTGCGGCCGACCTGGATGACGATGTCCTCCAGCACGGTCTGCGCCTGCTCGGCGGGGAACTTGTGGGCGATCGCCCAGCGCGGCGCGCGGCTGACGAAGCCGAGCCGCTCCTGCCAGTCGAGCCGGTTGACCTTGTAGACGACGCCGTCGATGTCGTAGTCGAGCTGGGCCCGGTTGGCCATGATCTCGTCGTAGAGGGCGAGCGCCTCGTCGACCGACCGGCACAGCCGGGCCAGCGGGTTGACCGGGAAGCCCCAGCCCTTGAGCCGCTCCAGGAAGTGCCAGTAGGTGTCGCCGGGCGGCTCGCTGATCTCGCCCCAGGAATAGGCGAAGAAATGCAGCCGGCGGCTCGCGGTAATCGACGGGTCGAGCTGGCGCAGCGAGCCGGAAGCCGAGTTGCGCGGGTTGGCGTAGAGCGGCAGCCCGTCGGCTTCGCGCTGCTGGTTGAGCGCCGCGAAGTCGGAGTGGCGCATGTAGACCTCGCCGCGGACCTCCAGCTTTTCGGGGGCCCCGGAAATCCGTTGCGGCAGGTCGACCACCGTCGCCAGGTTGCGGGTGACGTCCTCGCCGACGGTGCCGTCGCCGCGGGTCGCGCCGAGCACGAAGCGGCCGGCGTGGAAATGCACGGTCGCCGACAGGCCGTCGATCTTCGGCTCGGCGACCAGCTCGACCGTCTCGTCGGCGCCGAGCCCGAGGAAGCGCCGGATGCGCGCCTCGAAATCGTGGACGTCCTGCTTCTCGAAGGCGTTGCCGAGCGACAGCATCGGCACCGCGTGGCGGACCTCGGCGAAGCCTTCGGCCGGCTTGGCGCCGACCCGGCGCGACGGGCTGTCGTCGCGGACCAGATCGGGGAAGCGCGCCTCGATCGCCTCGTTGCGCCGGCGCAGGGCATCGTAGTCGGCGTCGGAGATCTCCGGCGCGTCCTTGCGGTAATAGAGCTCGTCGTGGTGCGCGATCTCGGCCGCCAGGCGGGCCAGCTCGGCGGCGGCCTGCTCGGCGGTCAGCTCGTCGACCGCGATCTGCGTCGCGTCGGTCGGGTCGTCCGAAGCCGAGCTCACGCGGCGCCTCCGGCGATCAGAACGCGCGCCGCCGCGCGGGCCTCCTCGGTAACGTCGTGTCCGGCGAGCATGCGCGCGATCTCCTCGCGGCGGGCGTCGGGGTCGAGCTCCGAAACGCGGGTGACCGTGCCGCTGCCGTCGTCGGCGGCCTTGGACACGCGCCAGTGGTGGCCGCCGCGCGCCGCGACCTGGGGCGAGTGGGTGACGACCAGAACCTGGAGGTCGTCGCCGAGCCGGCCCAGACGCTCGCCGACGGCGGCCGCGGTGGCGCCGCCGATGCCGCTGTCGACCTCGTCGAAGATCAGCGTCGGCGCGGCGCCGGTGCGCGACAGCACGACCTTGAGCGCCAGGGTGAAGCGCGCCAGCTCGCCGCCCGAGGCGATCTTGGCGATCGGCCCGGGGGTCGCGCCGGGATTGGTGGCCGCCTCGAAGCGCACCCGGTCGACGCCGTCGCGGGACCAGCTCTCCGGCGGCAGCGGATCGACCTGGGTGACGAAGCGCGCCTTCTCCAGCTTGAGCGGCGGCAGCTCGTGGGCGACCGCCTTGTCCAGCGCGGCCGCCGCGGCCTTGCGCTTGGCCGAGAGCGCCCGCGCCGCCGTCTCGTAAGCAGCGGCGGTTTCCGCCAGGTGCTTGTCGAGTCGGGCGATGCGGTCGCTCTGGTCCTCGATCAGGGCGAGCCGGCCGGCCAGCTCCTCGCGCAGCGCGGGCAGAGCGGCGATCGCGACGCGGTGCTTGCGGGCGGCGTCGCGCAGCGCGAACAGGCGGTCGTCGACCGTCTCCAGCCGGCCGGGCTCGCCGTTGATCGCGGCACCGGCATGGTCGAGCTGGGCGCGCGCTTCCTCGACCTCGATCGCGGCGCGCTCCAGCGCGGCGAGCAGCGGGTCGAGCAGGTCGGGGGCCATGTCGCGGGCGCGTTCGATCTGGCGCTGGGCGCTGCGCAGGGCATCGTCGACCGGCTCGCGCCCGGTCAGCGTCTCGGCGGCGGCGTTCAGCGCCTCGACCAGCTTCTCGCTGTTCATCAGCCGGTTGCGTTCGGCGATCAGCTTGTCTTCCTCGTCCGCCTCGGGGGCGAGCGTGGTGAGCTGGTCGAGCGCGTCGCGGAGATAGTCTTCCTCGGCCCGCGCCGCCTCGGCGGCCTCGGCCGCGCCGTCGCGCTCCGCCTCGGCCGCCTTCCAGGCGTCCCAGGCGGTCCGGGTCGCGTCGAGCGCCGCGGTCAGCCCGCCGAAATCGTCCAGCAGCGCGCGATGCGTGGCGGGATCGAGCAGGCCGCGCTGATCATATTGGCCGTGAACCTCGACCAGCAGGTCGCCGGCCTGGCGCAGCATGCCGACGCTGGTCGGCTGGTCGTTGATGAAGGCGCGGCTGCGGCCGTCGCGGTTGACGACACGGCGGACCAGGATGGCGTCCTCGCCGTCCAGCCCCTGTTCCGCCAGCAGCGCCCGGACCGGGTGGTCGGCGGGGGCGTCGAAGCTCGCGGTGACCACCGCCTGGTCGGCGCCGCTGCGGATCAGGGTCGCTTCGCTGCGGCCGCCGAGCGCCAGGCCGAGGGCGTCGAGCAGGATCGACTTGCCGGCGCCGGTCTCGCCGGTCAGCACGCACAGGCCGGGATGGAAGGCGAGGTCGAGGCGGTCGATCAGCACGACGTCGCGAATCGACAGGCCCGTGAGCATCGGCTCCTACAAGGGTTCCTAGAAGACGCGGTCGATAAGCCGGCCGAAGAAGGAACGGCGCGCCGGCTTGGCCGGGGTCATTTCGGTCTTGGGGGCGGACGGCTTCTCGCCGGTCTTGTCCGCGGTCTTGTCCTCGGGCGCTGCCGTCTTGGTCGAGGGGCTGGCCGTAGGTGCGACCTTGGCGCCGACCTTGGCGTCCGGCTTGTCGCCCGGTGGCGTGTCCGACGGCGGGGGCGGCGCCGATTTGCTGTCGGTCTTGGGCGGCGGCGCCTTCTTCGGCGCCGGGACCCTCACGCGCGACGAGCGCTTGCCCTGGACGAGGTCATAGGCGTAGGCGTACCAGCGGCTTTCCGGGAAGTTGTGGCCCAGCACCGCGGCCGCCCGGCGGGCCTCGTTGGTGAGCCCGAGCGCGGTGTAGCTCTCGGTCATCCGCAACAGCGCCTCGGGCACGTGCCGCGAGCCCTGGAAATTGACGACGACGTTCTTGAACCGGTTGACCGCGGCCAGATGCAGGTTCTTACTCTGGTAGTAGCGCCCCACCTCCATCTCGTGGCCGGCCAGATGGTCCCGCAACACGGCGAACTTGCGCGCCGCGTCGGCGGCGTATTTCGATTCCGGGAAGCGCCGCGCGACGATCGTGAACGCACGGACCGCAAGCCGGGTATTGGCCTGGTCGCGCTTGGTGTCGCGGACCTGTTCGAAGTAGCACAGGCCCTCGAGGTAGAAGGCGTAGGCGATGTCGCGATGGCCCGGGTGCAGCCGCTGGAAGCGCTGTAGGGTCAGGATCGCTGTGTCGTAATCTCTGTATTTGTAGTTGGCGTAGGCGACCATCAACTGCGACCGGGCTGCCCAGGCGGAGTAGGGGTGCTGCCGGTCGATCTCGTTGAAGTACTTCGCCGCGTCCTTGTATTCCTCCTTCTTAAGCAGATCGAGGCCGGTGTTGTAGAGCTGCTCGACCGTGCCCTCGACGTAGGTGTCCTTCTGCTTGTCGGCGATCAGGTCGCAGGCCGTGACCGGGAAGGTGATGGCCAGCACGAGCGCCAGCATGCGCAGGCGTGCGGATCGGGATCGGGTCGTCGGAACTGCGGACGATGCTGCGGATGTCATGGCCACCAGGCTTGTCGTGACGGAGAAGGTCGGGTCGCTTCGAAACGCTGCAATGCCAGTGCCGGTTCAGGCCCGAACCAGGTTCCGGACACCCGTGAAATCGCGGATTCGGGTCGCCGGGAAGGGATCTGGTCCACGCCCTGCCTGCGCTTGCGGAAAGCACACCAACATCGGCGCGCCGACGATGTCAATCTAGCATGACGGCGCAGCGCCCATCCACTGTTCGTTCGGCGCGCGGGAAACGTTCCTGCGCCGCCGGCGCGCAGGCGGCGACGCCGCGCGAAGACGGGCGTCGCGTCGGCAGTCCCGGCCGAGAAACGGGATCAGGCGTTGGCGGCGACGTTGGCCCGCTGCCGGATCGGCTGGGCCGCGACCGGCTCGACCGCGCCGTCGAGGGTGACGAGGCGCCAGGTGTCGGGCTGGGCGAACATCTTGTGCAGCAGAGCGTTGTTCAGCGCGTGGCCCGACTTGAAGCCGTGGAAGTGGCCGATGACCGGATAGCCGGCCAGATAGATGTCGCCGATCGAATCGAGCAGCTTGTGACGGACGAACTCGTCGTCGAAGCGGAGGCCGTCGTCGTTGAGGATCTGGTCGTCCGAGATGACCACGGCGTTCTCCAGCGAGCCGCCGCGGGCGAGGCCCATCGAGCGCATCTGGGCGACCTCGTGGGCGAAGCCGAAAGTGCGGGCCCGCGCCAGTTCCCGGCGGAAAGTGCCGTTGACCAGCTCGACCTGGAGCTGCTGGCGGCCGATCACCGAATTGTCGAAATCGATCTCGAACGAGAAGCTGCGCCCCGACGAGGGCATCAGCGCGGCCGACTTGTTGACATCGCCGACGCTGACCGGCTGCAGGATCTGGATCGCCTTGCGCGGCTCGTCCTGCTCGACGGTGCCGGCGCATTCGATCAGGAACGAGAAGGGCTCGGCGCTGCCGTCCATGACCGGGACTTCGGGGCCGCTGACCTCGACCAGCACGTTGTCGACCCCGGCCCCGGCCAGTGCCGCGACCAGGTGCTCGACCGTGCCGATGGTGACGCCGTCGGCGTTGCCGATGGTCGTGCACAGGCGCGAATCGACGACGTTGTCCCAGCGCGCGTGGATGGTCGCGCCCCGGCCCGACAGATCGGTGCGCCGGAAGACCATGCCCATGTTCGGTTCGGCCGGCCGAAGCGTCAGCGACAGCTTAAGGCCGGAATGCAGGCCGGTTCCCGAACAGGAAATCGATTCCTTGAGTGTCTTCTGAAAGACGTACACGCCCGTGCCCGGTTGACGCGTTCCGCCGTTTCCCCTCTCGAACATCCGCACGTTGAACCCCTTGTACCCCTGCATCTTTATGTTTCCGCCGGTTCCGCTTCCGTTTTCCCGACGGCCCCGATCCGGTTTGGTGGCGGTTCGCGTCCGCCTTGTCCGAATTGCTCGTCGCCGGTCCCCATGCCGGCTATCGGCATAGTGATCTAGCAGCAGCGGCGGGAAACCCTCAAATCACTCTTTGTTACACTATGTTTCGACCGCCTGCGGCGCTGTCCGGCGGGTCCGGATGCGAAGCGGGCGGCACCCCGGTGGGATGCCGCCCGCCCGTCGCACGCAGGGCGCGGTCGTCAGTTCGCCTGGCGGCGCAGGAAGGCGGGAATCTCGAGCAGATCGTCCTCGTCCTGCTCAGTCGCCTTGGCCGCCGTCTTTTCCGGCGGTTCCTGGACTAAAGGGCGCGCGTCCCTCCGCTCCGGCAAGTCGGCGGCCGGCCTCTCCGGGGCCTGGCGTCACGGTCGCCGCCGGGTTCTCACGCGGTTGCGACGGCTCGACCGCGCGGATTGGCTCCTTGGGCATCAGCGGCCGGGTGGTCGTGTCGGCATCGCCGAACGCACCGCGGTCGTTCGCCTCGGGGCCGCTGCCCTTCTTGCGCGAGCGGAAGAAGCCGAGCACCGCATCCTTGCGGTTGGCGGCCGAACCGTCGCCCTTGGTGGCGTCGTCGCCGTCCTCGTCGCGGGGGATGACCTTGAGCGCCAGGCTGCGACGACGGGCGTCGTTCGACGGGATCTGGGTCGGCGCCTGCGGCCGGGCCGGGGTGGTCGCGGCCGGAGCCTGAGGCGGAGGCATCGGCGATTCGGGGATGATCGTGTGGTCGGCCGACGGCGCCGCGCCGCGATCGAACATGTCGGTCTGGTTCGGGTCGGGTTCCTCGACTCGGATCGGCGGCGTCGCTCGGCTTGGCCGTCGCCTGGTCGGCCGTCGCCTCGCCGGGCTGGGCGGGGACGATTGGCCGGACCTGGGGAGCCGTCTGCTGGGCGACCGGCTGCGGCGCGGGCTCCGGCTGCTCCCTGGTCAGGCTCTCCAGCGGATCGGCCTCGAGGAACTGCGGCTTGGCCGGCTTCATGATGCGGACCTCGGCGTCGGCCGGGCGGGCCATCGCCTCGGAGTCGATGCCGGTGGCGAACACCGATACCCGCATCCGGCCGTCCAGGCTCTCGTCGAAGGTCGAGCCGAAGATGATGTTCGCGCCCGGATCGACCTCGTCGCGGACCCGGTTGGCCGCCTCGTCGACCTCGTAGAGGGTGAGGTCGGAGCCGCCCGAGATGTTGATCAGCAGGCCGCGCGCGCCGGCCATCGAGACGTCGTCGAGCAGCGGGTTCGAGATCGCTGCCTCCGCCGCGTCGACGGCGCGGTTGTCGCCGTCGGCCTCGCCGGCGCCCATCATCGCCTTGCCCATCTCGCTCATCACCGTGCGGATGTCGGCGAAGTCGAGGTTGATCAGACCCGGCATGACCATCAGGTCGGTGATCCCGCGCACGCCCGAATGCAGCACCTCGTCGGCCATCTTGAAGGCGTCGGCGAAGGTGGTCTTCTCGTTGGCGATCCGGAACAGGTTCTGGTTGGGGATGACGATCAGCGTGTCGACCACCTCCTGCAGCTCCTGCAGGCCCGCCTCGGCGAGCTTCATCCGGTGCGCGCCCTCGAAGTGGAACGGCTTGGTCACCACGCCGACGGTCAGGATGCCGTGTTCGCGCGCGGTGCGGGCGATGACCGGCGCGGCGCCGGTGCCGGTGCCGCCGCCCATGCCGGCGGTGATGAACACCATGTGGCCGCCCTGGAGCTGGGTGATGATCTCCTCCAGGCCCTCTTCGGCGGCGGCGCGGCCGATCTCCGGCCGCGAGCCGGCACCGAGCCCCTGGGTGATGTTCATGCCCAACTGGATCTGGCGCTGGCAGCTCGACTGCGTCAGCGCCTGGGCATCCGTGTTGGCGACCACGCACTCCACGCCCTCGATGTTGGAGCGGATCATGTTGTTGACGGCGTTGCAGCCGGCGCCGCCGACACCGAACACGATGATTTTCGGCCGGAGTTCGGTGGGCTGTTGGGGCATGGAAAGATTGATGGTCATGCGTGCCTCCTCTCGAGAGTGCCCGTCGCGTGGCGGATGGTCAGGGTCTGGGTCATGGTCGTGGTCAAGGTTCAGGTCAAAAATGTTCGTGGAGCCACGAGCCGACGCGGCGGAACATGCCGCTCTGGGCGCGGTTCGTGGGTGGCAGCCAGCGTGCTCAGGGCGCCGCTGATGGTGTCTTGGCGCGCGCGGAGCGCGTACAGGATCAGTCCGGTCGATGTGGCGAAGGCCGGGCCGGTGGCCGATTCGGCGAGGCCGTCCAGCGGGTAGGCGCGGCCGGTGCGGACCTTGCAATCGAAGATCGAGCCGGTCAGCTCGCGCAGCCCGCGGAGCTTGCTGGCGCCGCCGGTCAGGACGACGCGCCGGCCGGCGCTGGGCAGCCAGCCGCTCGCTTCGAGGCGGCCGCGCACCAGTTCCAGCGTCTCTTCGACCCGCGGCTTGATGATGCCGGTCAGCAGGCTCTTCGGCACCGGGGTCGCGACCGCTTCGTCGGCCTCGCCGATCGGCGGGACCTCGACGATCGCCGCCTCGTCCCCGGGCGAGGAGAGGGCGGTGCCATAGAGCATCTTGATCCGTTCGGCCTGTTCGAGCGGGGTCGACAGGCCGTGGGCGATGTCGGTGGTGACGTGGGCGCCGCCGACCGGGATGCTGTCGGTGTGGACCAGCTCGCCGCCCTGGAAGACGGCGACCCCGGTCGTCCCGGCGCCGAGGTCGATCACGGTCGCGCCCAGCTCGCGCTCGTCCTCGACCAGGGCGGCGAGGCCCGAGGCGTAGGGGGAGACGACGAACGAGTTGACTTGCAGGTGGCAGCCGCTGATGCAGGCGGCGAGCGTGCGCAGCGGCCCGTGCTCCGCGGTCACGGTGTGGATGTCGGCGCCCAGCCGCTCGCCGTACAGGCCGCGCGGGTCGTGGATGCCCTTGGTGCCGTCGATGCGGAAGCCGACCGGGATGGCGTGGACCAGTTCGCGCTCCAGGTTCTCCTCCGCCTTGCGGCCGTGGACGAGGAGCCGGCGGACGTCGGCGCGCGACACCTCGTGGCCGCCGATCGGGACGTCGACCGAGACGATCTCGGAATGCGGCTTGCCGCAGCTCACGTTGACGACCACCTCGCGGATCGTCTCGCCGGCCATGTTCTCGGCGACGGTGATGGTGTTGACCAGCGCGTCGCGCGCAGCCTCCAGGTTGATGATGGCGCCGTTGCGGACCCCGTCCATGCGGCGGTGGCCGACGCCGACGATGCGCGGCGCATCGTCCTCCAATCGCGCGATCAGGCAGGCGGTCTTGCTGCTGCCGATATCGATCGCAGCGATCAGCGGCGCGACTGAGTGACCGTTCTTCTTGTTCTTCAGTGCCATGACTCCCCGATCTGAATCCTAACCGGAATTGTTGGTCGTGGTCACGCGCTTGCGAATGACCAGCCGGTCGCGCAACCGCATGTCGAAGGAAACCGCGCCGCGACCGAGCAGGTTGTAACGCCGCTCGAGCTCGGCGAAGCGAAGCCAGGCCGCCTCGTCGTGGAGCTCCGGCAACCGCAGCACGACGCGGTTGTCGAACACGATGTCCCAGCGGCGCTTGCCGCGCCGGACCGCCGCGGCCACCCGGGCGCGCAGTGCCGGCGTCTTCTCCAGGATTAGCAGCAGCGAGCGGGCGGCCTCGGGCGCGCCGTCGCCGGCGAACAGCAGCAGCCGGCTGTTGGCCGCGCTGGCGTCGATCGGGATCGCCTTGCCGCCGTCGCCGATCAAGATGGTGCGGTCGCCCGTGCGGAACCGGGCGATCGGGGCGTGCTCCTGCAGCCGGACGACGATCGTGTCCGGCAGCTGCCGGGCGACGATCGCGCGGCTGACCCAGGGCAGGCGTTCGAGCCGTCGTCCCAGCGCCTCGAGGTCGACGGACATGACGTCCTGCCCGTGGGCCAGGGCGGTGGCCTTGCGTAGAGCGGCGAGGCTGGTGCGATGGCGGCCTTTGACGCGGACGTGGCGCAGCCGGAGGTTCATCGCGGAGCGGGCGCCGCGGTAGACCCGGTCGGTCTCGGTGCCGATGCGATCGAGCGCGGCGTCGAGCCGTCCGGTCTGCCATAGCAAGAGGGGCGTCCCGAACAGCACCAGCAGCAGCGGCGCGTGGCGCAGGGTGTAGGCGGCGCGGCGCGCCCGGGCGGCGACCAGGGCGTAGGGCCGGCGCTGGGCGCGCCGGTTCGGGCGCGGCGCCGGCAGCACCAGGGTGTCCTCGGTGGTGCGCGGCACGGCGGGGGCGGGGGTCGGGGCCGGCCCGCCCTCGCCCGGCACGGTGGCGGCGGCCCGCGCGATGATCGCGGCCGGGCTCAGGGCGGTGCCGTCGGGCCCCAGCCGCGGCCGGCGCTCCTCCATGTCGTGGCGGTGATCGAAGGCCGGTTCGGCGGCCTCGGCCCGGTTGGCGCCCATCAGCCGTCGCATGTGGCGTCCTCCACCATCCAGGCGACCAGGGCGTCGAAGTCGATACCGGTGTCGGCGGCGATCTCGGGGACCAGCGACGTCGGGGTCATGCCCGGCTGGGTATTGACCTCGAGCAGGAACAGGTCGCCCGGCTCGCCGTTGGTGTCGTCGTAGCGCAGGTCGACCCGGCTGACACCGCGGCAGCCCAGCACCTGGTGGGCGCGCAGCGACAGGTCCAGCGACGCGGCGTAGGCGTCGGCGTGGATCGGCGCGGGCATCAGGTGGCTCGACTCGCCCGGCGTGTATTTGGCGCGGTAGTCGTAGAAGCGGTGCTCGGTTCGGATCTCGATCGCGCCCAGCGGCTTGTCGCCCATGATCGCGACCTGGATCTCGCGGCCGGGGATGTAGCGCTCGATCAGCACCCGGGGGTAGCGGGAGAAGTCGTCGACCACCGACGACCAGGCCTTGTTGTCCTGTTCGAGCACGATCTCGACGCCGACCGAGCTGCCCTCGTTGAGCGGCTTGACCACGTAAGGGCGGGCGGGCTCGTCGATCGTCGCCAGCATCGACCGGGTATAGACGTTCCCCGGCGCGATCGGCAGGCCGATGTCGTCGAAGATGAGACGGCTGATCGACTTGTCCATCGCGACGGTCGAGGCGACCATGCCGGAGTGGGTGTAGGGGATGCCCATCATGTCGAGCAGGCCCTGGACCCGGCCGTCCTCGCCGAAGGTGCCGTGCAAGGCGTTGAACACCGCGTCGGGCGCCGGCGTCAGCGCCGCGATCAGCGCGGACACGTCGGCGCCGACGTCGATATCGAGCACGTCGAAGCCCGACCGGCGCAGGCTCTCCGACACGCCCTTGCCCGACGACAGCGAGACTTCCCGCTCGGACGAGGTGCCGCCCATCAGCACGGCGACGCGCTTGCTCATGCCCGGCCTCCTGCCGGAACGCCGATGCGGCGGATCTCCCAGTGCAGGTCGATGCCCGAGCTCTCCATCACCCGGCGGCGGACCTCCTCGCCCAGCGCCTCGATGTCGGCGGCGGTGGCGGTGCCGGTGTTGATCAGGAAGTTGGTGTGCTTCTCCGACACCATCGCCCCGCCGATGGTCAGCCCGCGGCAGCCGGCGCGGTCGACCAGCTCCCAAGCCTTCTCGCCGGGGGGGTTCTGGAAGGTGCTGCCGCCGGTGCGGGTGCGCATCGGCTGGGTCTCTTCGCGCGCCGCGCGGATCTCCGCCATCCGCGCCGCGATCGCGTCGCGGTCGCCGGGCGCGCCGCGGAACACGGCGCTGGTGAAGATCCAGGCGTCGGGGATCGAGCAACGCCGGTAGGAGAAGCCCATGTCGTCGACCGACAGCTTGTGCAGGTTGCCGTCGGGGTCGATCGCCTTGCACTCGATCAGGATGTCCTTGACCTCGCCGCCGTACGCGCCGGCGTTCATGCGCAGGGCGCCGCCGACCGTGCCGGGGATGCCGGAGAGGAATTCGAGGCCGGTCAGCCCGGCGTCGCGCGCCGCCGCGGCGACCGCGGGGTCGGACGCGCCGGCGCCGGCGCTGATCGTGTCGCCGTCGACCTCGATGCCGGCCATCTCCCGGCCCATGCGGATCACCACGCCGCCGACGCCGCCATCGCGCACCAGCATGTTGGAGCCGAAGCCGATCACGGTGACTGCGATGCCCTCGGGCACGGCGCGCAGGAAGTCGGCGAGGTCGTCGCGGTCGGCGGGGCGGAACATCACCTCGGCCGGACCGCCGACCTTGAACCAGGTCTCGCGGTCGAGCGGGGCATGCTCCTCCAGGCTGCCGCGCACGGGCGGCAGCCGGTCGATCAGGCGGGCGTCGCTGCGCAGCGCCGCGGTCATTTGCCCGTCCCCACGATCTTGTCGAGCGCCGCGGGCAGGGCCTGGGCCCATTGGGAGATGCTGCCCGCGCCCATGCAGATGACGAAGTCGTCGGCGCCGGCGAGGTCGGCGATCAGGGGCGCCAGGTCCTCCGGCTTGTCCAGGATGCGCACGTTGCGGTGGCCGTGGCCGCGCAGGCCGTCGGCGAGATGGTCGCGGTCGGCGCCGGGGATCGGATCCTCGCCGGCCGGATAGACGTCGGCGACGACGACCTTGTCGGCGTCGTTGAAGCAGGTGCAGAACTCCTCGAACAGGTCGTTCAGGCGCGAATAGCGATGGGGCTGGACCACGGCGATCACGCGGCCGCGGCTGGCGGCGCGCGCTGCGGCCAACACGTGGGCGATCTCGACCGGGTGGTGGGCGTAGTCGTCGATCACGGTAATGCCGCCGGCCTCGCCGGTCTTGGTGAAGCGGCGCTTGACCCCCTCGAAGCCGGCCAGCGCGCGGCGCAGCACCTTCTCCTCGATGTCGAGCTCCCAGGCGATCGAGACCGCGGCGAGGGCGTTGCGCACGTTGTGCTCGCCCAGCATCGGCAGCTCGATGTCGAAATATTGCGCCTGTCGGTTACTGGTCCGGTCCTTGATGACGATGTCGAACAGGGTCCGTGCCGGTTCGTAGCGCAGGTTGACCGCGCGGACGTCGGCCTGGCGCGAGGTGCCGTAGGTGATCAGCCGCCGGTCCGACAGGCGCGGGATCATCGCCTGGACCTCGGGATGGTCGAGGCACAGCACGGCGAAGCCATAGAAGGGGATGTTGCCGACGAAGCTGTCGAAGGCGAAGCGCAGCGCGTCGAAGTCGCCGTAATGGTCGAGATGCTCGGGGTCGATGTTGGTGACCACCGCGATCGTGGCCGGCAGCTTGAGGAACGAGCCGTCGGATTCGTCGGCCTCGACCACCATCCAGTCGCCCTCGCCGAGCCGGGCATTGGTGCCGTAGGCGTTGATGATGCCGCCGTTGATCACGGTCGGGTCGAGGTCGGCGGCGTCGAGCAGCGAGGCGACCAGCGAGGTCGTCGTCGTCTTGCCATGGGTGCCGCCGACGGCGATCGCCCATTTCAGGCGCATCAGCTCACCCAGCATCTCGGCGCGGCGGACGACCGGGGTGAGCCGGGCGCGGGCGGCCTGGACCTCGGGGTTGTCGGCCTTGACCGCCGATGAGACCACGACCACCGAGGCGTCGCCGATATTCTCGGCGGCATGGCCGACGGCGACCGGGATGCCCAGCTCGCGCAGCCGCACCACGTTGGCGCCCTCGGCCATGTCGCTGCCCTGCACCTTGTAGCCGAGGTTGCGCAGGATCTCGGCGATGCCGGACATGCCGATGCCGCCGATGCCGACGAAATGAATGGTGCCGATGTCGAAGGGCAGCCTGGCCATCATGCCGCGGCCCTCGCTTCGAGCAGGCCCTCGACCAGGTCGGCCAGCCGGGTCGCCGCGTCGGGATGGGCGGCGCGCCTGGCGGCCGCCGCGGCATCGACCAGGGCGGCCGGATCGGTCAGGAAGCCGCGCAGCCGGTCCGCCAGCGCCTCGGCGGTGAACTCGGGCTGGGGCATCAGCCAGCCGACCCCCTCCTGCTCGAGCGCGCGGGCGTTGTGGGTCTGGTGGTCGTCGGCGGCAAACGGGTAGGGCACGAAGATGGCCGGCCGGCCGGCAACCGTCACCTCGGCGCAGGTCGACGCGCCGGCGCGGCAGATCACGGCGTGCGCGTGGGCCAGCCGCCGGGGCACGTCGTCGAAGAAGCTGGCCAGCTCGGCGGCGACGCCGAGCCGGTCGTAGGCCGCGCGGACCTCGTCGAGGTCTTCCGGGCGGCACTGCTGGGTCACCGCGAAGCGGGCGCGCTCGGCCTCGTCCAGCCGCGCGAAGGCCTCGGGGATGACCTCGCTGAACACCCGGGCGCCCTGGCTGCCGCCGGTGACGAACAGGTTGATCGGGGCGTCCGCCGCCGGCGCCGGGTAGGGCGTGTCGGCCAGCGCGATGATGTCGGGGCGGACCGGGTTGCCGGTTTGCGCCTGCTCGGCGCGGGTCGCGGGGATGCCGGCGACCGAGCCGAAGGACAGGGCGAGGATGGCGGCGTGGGGGGCGAGCTTGCGGTTGGCGAGGCCGAGATAGGCGTTCTGTTCGTGCAGGATCACCGGGATGCCGCCGCGGCCGGCCATGAACGCCGGAGCGAAGGAGGCGTAGCCGCCGAAGCCGACCACCAGGATAACCCGCTGCCGCCGCAGCACGCCGCGCGCCGCCCAGGCGCCGCGGGCCATCGTGAACAGGAAGCCCAGCTTGCCGGCCAGACCGCCGCGCGAGGGAGAGGCTGCGGGAATGACGTGGCTCTCGATGCCCTGGACGCGGCTGCCGTATTCGGCGCCGCGCGTGTCGGTGAGCAGCAGCACCCGGTAGCCGCGCTCGATCAGCTCGGCGCCCAGCGCGACGGCCGGGAACATGTGGCCGCCGGTGCCGCCGGCGGTCAGCGCGACCGGGCGTTCGGTCAACGCGGTCACGACGATGCCCCCGCGCGCCGGCGGGTCAGCGCAAGCACCATGCCCATTCCGATCGCCAAGGCGATCATCGACGATCCGCCATAGGAGATGAAGGGTAGGGTCATGCCCTTGGTCGGCATCAGATGCAAGGCCGAGGCCATGTTGATCAGCGCCTGCAGACCGAACGCGACGAGCAGGGCGGTGGTGCTGAACAGCACGAACAGGTTGCTCTCCTCGATCACCCGGCCGAAGCCGCGCAGCACGATGAACGCGTAGGTCGCGACCACGAGGACGCAGATCAGGGCGCCGAACTCCTCGCCGACCACGGCGAAGACGAAGTCGCTGTGCGCGTCGGGCAGCAGGTTCTTGACGGTGCCCTCGCCGGGGCCGGTGCCGAACAGGCCGCCGTGGATGAAGGCGTCGATCGACTTGTCGACCTGGTAGGTGTCGCCGGTCGACGGGTCGAGGAACAGGTCGACGCGCGTGGTGACGTGGGGAAACGTGTGATACGCGGCGAACAGGATGCCGCCGATCGCGAACACGCCGATGGCGATCCAGAACAGCGGCAGGCCGGCCATGAACAGCTGGCTGAACCAGATCGCGAAGATCACCGCCGACATGCCGATGTCTGGCTGGACCGCGAGCACGCCGATGATCGCGATGCAGGCGACGGTGGCGATCATCCGGCCGGGGAAGCGCTCTTCGAGCCGGGCGGTCGCGCACATCCAGGCGGCGAACACGGCGAAGGCCGGCTTGAGGAATTCCGACGGCTGCAGCGAGAATCCGAGCACGTCGATCCAGCGGCGCGCGCCCTTGATCTCGGGCCCCGAGAACAGCGTCACCACGGTCAGCACCAAGGCGACGATCATCATGACGACGGCCAGGCGGCGGATGCCTCGCGCGCTCAGCAGCGACACCGCGATCATGATCCCCAGCGCGACCGGGATGATCGAAAGCTGCTGGCGGACGAAATGGAAGCTGTCGAGCTTGATGCGGATCGCCGCCGGCGGGCTGGCCGCGAAGGTCATGATCGCGCCATAGACGAGCAGCAGCAGCAGCGCGCCCAGCATCCAGCGGTCCACCGTCCACCACCAGCGGCCGACGATGCTGGTATCGGCGCGGGCCGGAACGTAGCTCATCCGGCCCTCCGATCGCTGTCTTCCAGCGCGGTGACCAGCGCGGTGAAGGCGTTGCCGCGTGCGGCGAAATTCGGGAACTGGTCGAACGAGGCGCAGGCCGGGGCGAGCAGAACGACCTTCTCGCCGGGGTGCCCGTCGACCCGTGCCAGCCGCCAGGCGTCGGCGACGGCGCGGTCGAGGGTCTCGCTCACGGTGTAGGGCACGGTCGGCGCGGCGCCGTCGAGGAAGGCGGCGACCGAGCCGGCGGCTTCGCCGATCAGGAAGGCGTGGGCGATGCGCGGCAGGTAGGGGCGCAGGGCCTCGTAGCCGCCCTCCTTGGCTCGCCCGCCGGCGATCCAGTAGATCCGGTCGTAGGAAGCCAGCGCCCGCGCTGCGGCATCCTCGTTGGTCGCCTTGCTGTCGTTGACGAACAGCACGTCGCCCAGCCGCCGAACCGGCTCCTGCCGGTGGGCGAGGCCGGGGAAGCTGACGATCGCGTCGGCGATGCGCGCCCGCTCGACGCCGAGATGGCGGCAGATGGCGTAGGCCGCCGCTGCGTTCTGGCGGTTGTGCGCGCCAGGCAGGGTGGCGATGCCGGCGAGGTCGACCACCGGTTCCGGCGCGCCCTCCATCGCGTCGACCAGTGTCGTGCCGTCGGCGCCGACGCCGCCCGCGGGCGGCGTCCCCGCCGTGATGCGGATGACCCGCCCGCTGCCGTCGCGGTCGAGGGCGTCGGCGATCGCGGCGGTGCGCGGGTCGTCGATGCCGAGGATGGCCGCGTCGCTCGGTTGCTGGCGGTCGAAGATGCGGCGCTTGGCGGCGACATAGCCGTCCATGCCGCCGTGGCGGTCGAGGTGGTCGGCGGAAATGTTGAGCAGGGCCGCGGCGGCGAAGCGGGAAGTGTAGAGCCGCTCGAGCTGGTAGGACGACAGCTCGAGCACGTAGATGCCGTCGGCGCCGAGCGGCCGCATGCCGAGCACCGGCGGCCCCAGGTTGCCGCCGACCTCGATCTCACGGCCGGCCTGGCCGAGGACGTGGCCGACCAAGGCGGTCGTCGTCGACTTGCCGTTGGTGCCGGTGATGCCGACGAAGGTCGCGTCGGGCTGGGACCGGACCAGCAGCTCGACGTCGCAGACGATCTCGACCCCCGCCGCGCGCGCCTCGGCGGCGACCGGGTGGGGGGCTGGGAAGCGGTCGGGAATGCCCGGCGAGAGGACCAGCTCGGCGATCCCGTCCCAGGCGATGTCCGCCAGGTCGGTCAGCGCGATGCCGTCTTCCCGGGCCTTGGCGCGCGAGATTTCGTTGTCGTCCCAGGCGAGGACGTCCGCTCCGCTCGAAGAAAGGGCGCGCGCCGTCATGAGACCGGCTATGCCGAGACCCATGACGGCGACGCGCTTAGTTGCGAGGGAGTGAACATCGATCACCAGCTGTCACCTCAACTTGAGAGTAGACAGACCGATGATCGCCAGGATCGCGGCGATAATCCAAAAGCGGACCACGACAGTGGGTTCCGCCCACCCCTTCTGTTCGAAGTGGTGATGGATCGGCGCCATGCGAAACACGCGACGACCAGTCAACTTGAACGAAGCCACCTGCACGATCACCGAGACGGTCTCGAGCACGAACAGCCCGCCGACGATGGCGAGCACGATCTCGTGCTTGACCGCGACCGCGATCGCGCCCAGCGCGCCGCCCATCGAGAGCGAGCCCGTGTCGCCCATGAACACCATGGCCGGCGGCGCATTGAACCAGAGGAAGCCGAGCGCGGCGCCGACCAGCGCGGCGCAGAACACGGCGAGTTCGCCGGTGCCCGGCACGAAGGTGATCTGCAGATATTTGGCGAAGATCGCGTTGCCGGCCATGTAGGCGATCAGGCCGAACACGCTGGCGGCGATCATCACCGGCACGATCGCCAGCCCGTCCAGCCCGTCGGTCAGGTTGACCGCGTTGGAGGCGCCGACCATGACGAAGACGGCGAACAGGACGAAGACGAAGCGGCCCAGGTCGAACAGGTAGTCCTTGACGAACGGGATCGCGAGGCCGGTGGCGAGCGGCGAGCCGGGATCGACGCCGGGCTTGAACTGGGCGGCCCAGCCGAGGCTCATGATCCAGTAGGTGGCGATGCCGGCGATCACGATCTGGCCGAGCAGCTTGTAGCGGCTGCCCATGCCGCTCGACGAGCGCTTGGTCAGCTTCTGGTAGTCGTCGTAGAAGCCGAGCGCGCCGAAACCGAGCGTCACGATCATCACCGACCAGACGTAGCCGTTCGCGAGATCCATCCACAGCAGGGAGGAGATCGACACCGACAGGAGGATCAGCACGCCGCCCATGGTCGGCGTGCCCTTCTTCTTGAGGTGGGTCTCCGGGCCGTCGTCGCGGATCGGCTGGCCCTCGCCCTGGCGGCGCTTGAGCCAGCGGATCACCGCCGGGCCCAGCACGAAGCTGAGGATGAGCGCGGTGATCAGCGCGCCGCCCGACCGGAAGGTCAGGAACTGGAACAGGCGCAGGGCGCCGAAATCGTCCGATAGCGGGAATAATAGTTCGAACAGCATCGCCCCTCAGCGCTCCCCTGCTTCTGCGCCGGCCGGCGCATTCTGGCCAAGCGCGGTCAGCGCCTCGACGATCGGCGCCATCCGGCTGCCGAGCGAGCCCTTGACGCAGACGACGTCGCCGGGCCGGACGGCTGCCAGCACCAGCGGCGCCAGAGCGGCCGACGAGTCGGCGTGCGCGCCCCGAAGCGCCGCCGGCAGGGCGTCGTACAGCGATTTCATCAGCGGTCCGCAGGCGAACACCAGGTCGATCTTGGCGGCGATCGCGTCCTCGGCCAGCGCCGCGTGCAGGGCGGGGCCCTCGTCGCCCAGCTCGCGCATGTCGCCGAGCACGGCGATGCGGCGGCCGCCGTCCTCCGGGTTGGCCAGCATCAGCGTCTCGAACGCCGCGCGCATCGCGGCGGGGCTGGCGTTGTAGCTCTCGTCGATCAGCTCGAAGCTGCCGCCGTCGAGCGCGACCCGGCTGTGCGCGCCGCGCCCCTGGGGGGCGTGGACCTCGACGAGCATCCGCGCCGCGGATTCGACGTCGGCGCCGACCGCGTCGACCGCGGCGAGCACGGCCAGCGAATTGATGACCCAGTGATGGCCGGGTGCACCGATCGCGTAGTTTACCCGTCGGCCGCCGATCTCGGCGTTCACCAGGCTCGAATCCGCGGTCATCATCGACGACAGCAGGCGGACGTCGGCCTCGTGGTGGCCACCGAACGAGACGATGCGCTTCACTCCGGCCGTTTCGGCGGCGTCGCGCAGCAGATCGAAATGCTCGCTGTCGCGCGGGATGATCGCGGTGCCGTCGTCGAGGCCGGCGAAGATCTCGGCCTTGGCCCGCGCCACGTCGGCGACCGAGTCGAAGAACTCGACGTGGGCGGGAGCGATCGCGGTGATGATGGCGACGTGCGGGCGGACCAGCTTGGACAGCGGGGTCAGTTCGCCCGGTGCGCTCATGCCCAGCTCGAACACGCCGAAGCGGCTCTGGGCGGGCAGGCGGGCGAGCGACAGCGGCACGCCCCAGTGGTTGTTGAGGTTGCCCTGGGTGGCGTAGGTCGGCCCCTGGCCGGACAGCACCTGGCGCAGCGCCTCCTTGGTGCCGGTCTTGCCGACGCTGCCGGTGACCGCGATCAGCTTCGCCGCGGTGCGCGCCCGGGCGGCCTGGGCCAGCGCGGTCAGGGCCTCGGTGGTGTCGACCACGCGCAGCAGCGGGCCGCCGTTCTGCACGGTGGCGTCGTAGGCGACCATCGCTGCCGCCGCACCGCCCGCGAAGGCGTTGCCGACGAAGGCGTGGGCGTCGTGGTTCGGCCCGCGCAGGGCGACGAACAGGTCGCCGCTGGCCAGGGTCCGGGTGTCGATCGACACGCCGGTCGCGGTCCAGTCGGTGCTGGTCGAGCCGCCGGTGGCCGCGGCGGCATCGTCGGAACGCCAGAGCGGGGCGGTCGCGGTCATGCGGCGCTCCCGCCCAGGCCGACCACGATCTCGCGGGCGACGCCGGCGTCGTCGAAAGGGATCACCTTGTCGCCGACGATCTGGCCCTGCTCGTGGCCCTTGCCGGCGATCACCAGCAGGTCGTCGGCACCGAGGCCTTCGATCGCGGCGCCGATCGCCTGGGCCCGGTCGCCGATCTCGATCGCGCCGGGGCAGGCCGGCAGGATCGCGCCGCGGATCGCGGCGGCGTCCTCGCTGCGCGGATTGTCGTCGGTCACCCAGACCCGGTCGGCATTCTTGGCGGCGACCGCGCCCATCATCGGCCGTTTGCCGGTGTCGCGGTCGCCGCCGCAACCGAACACCACGCTGAGGCGCCCCCTGGTGTGCGGCCGCAAGGCTTTGAGAACGGTCTCCAGCGCATCGGGCGTGTGCGCGTAGTCGACATAGATCGGCGCGCCGCTGGGGTGGGTGGCGACCCGTTCGAGCCGGCCCGGCGCACCCTTCAGGTCGGCCATCGCCTGCGCCGCCTTGCCCTCGTCGCCGCCCGTCGCGAGCACCAGGCCCAGCGCGCAGACGGCATTCCAGGCCTGGAAGCCGCCGGCCAGCGGCAGCGCCACCGTGTAGGGGACGTTGCGGATGCGGATCGCCAGCGCCAGTCCGTCGGGCCGGGGCTCGACCCGCTCGATCCGGATGCCGTCGCGGCCGGCCCTCTCGCCGTAGGTGACGATCGGGCGGCCGTGGCGGCGGCAGGCGGTCTCGACATCGCCGAAATGGTCGCTGTCGGCGTTGAGCACGGCGGTGCCGTCCTCGGGCAGCAGCTCGGTGAACAGGCGCAGCTTGGCGTCCAGATAGGCGCGCATCGTCTGGTGATAGTCGATGTGGTCGCGCGTCAGGTTGGTGAAGGCGGCGGCGGTCAGCCGGATGCCGTCGAGCCGGTACTGGTCGAGCCCGTGGCTCGACGCCTCGATCGCCAGCCGGTCGATGCCGGCGTCGGCGAGGTCGGCGAGGTCCTTTTGCAGGGTCACCGGGTCGGGCGTGGTCAGCGCGCCGTGGCGGTCGACGCCGGGGCCGCGGATGCCGAGCGTGCCCATGCTGGCGGCCTTGTGGCCGAGCCGGCTCCAGATCTGCTGGGTGAAGGAGGCGACCGAGGTCTTGCCGTTGGTCCCGGTCACCGCCACGACCCGCTCGGGCTGGCGGCCGTAGAAGCGCGCCGCGGCCAGCGCCAGGCGCCGGCGCGGGTTGGCGTCGGCGATCAGCGGCGTCGCCGACGCCTTCGCGGGCAGGTACGCTTTCGCGTCCGGCGTGCTCAGGATCGCCGCCGCGCCCTTGGCGACGGCGTCGGCGATGAATCGGCGGCCGTCGACCCGCGTGCCGGGCAGGGCGGCAAAAAGGAAACCGGGCTCGACCAGCCGGGAGTCGGCCGTGAGCCCGCTTATCTCGATGTCCGCGCGCCGCGACGCGCCGTTGTCGATGAGGGCGGAAAGCTTCATCGCCGGTCCCGCTCCCGGCGGCGGCTGCCCCGATAGACCACACGGATCGGCGTGGTTTCGGCGACCATCGTCGACGGCTTGATCTTGGGGTCGGTCGGGCGCGGCTCGATGCCGAACATCGGCCCGAGCCGCATCACGATCTCGCGCACCGCCGGCGCGGCGACCCAGCCGCCAGTGGCGTAACCGTAGGATTTCTTGGTCCCGTGCGGCTCGTCGATCGAGACCAGCACGACGAAGCGGGGCGCGTCGACCGGAAAGACCGCGACGAAGGACGACAACAGCCGCTTGTGCCGGTAGCCGTGCCGGCCAGCCTTCTCGGCGGTGCCGGTCTTGCCGCCGACCCGGTAGCCGGGAGCGTCGGCCTTGCGGCCGGTGCCCTTCTCGACGACCTCTCGCATCAGGTCGAGCAGGGTCCGCGACACCCGCGGCGACACCACCTGGCGCATCGCGATCCGGTCGCCGGGGTGACGGCGCACCAGGGTGGGGTTGATCATCCGGCCGCCGTTGGCGATCGCCGCCACCGCCCGGACGAGGTGCAGCGGCGTCACGGCGATGCCGTGGCCGAACGAGATCGTCATCGTGTTGATCTTGCGCCATTGGCGCGGGTAGAGCGGGGCGGCGCGCTCGTTCAGCTCCAGGTGCATCTCGTCGAGCAGGCCGAGCCGCTTGAGATACGCCTTCTGGCGCTGTGCCCCGACCTCGACCGCCATCTTGGCCGAGCCGATGTTGGACGACTTGATGAAGATCTGGGCGACCGTCAACGGGTGGTGCTCGGCGTGGAAGTCCCGGATCTCGAACCGGGAGATCTTGATCGGGTGGCGCACGTCGAACCGGTCGCTGAGCTTGACCACGCCGTAGTCGAGCGCCATCGCGGTGTTAAAGATCTTGAAGGTCGACCCCATCTCGTAGACGCCCAACGTGTTCCGGTTGAACCGGGAGCGGGGCTTGGCCTGGGACAGCGCTTGAGGGTCGAAGTCGGGCAGCGAGACCATGGCGACGACTTCACCGGTCTTGATGTCCAGAATAAGGCCGTTGCCGCCCTTCGCGGTGAAGCTCTTGATCGCGTGCTCCAGCGCCCGCTTGACGATGGCCTGGGCGCGGACGTCGATCGACAGGCGCAGCGGGTCGTGGCGGGTGCTCAGCCGGTGGTCGAAATACTGCTCGACGCCCGCCAGCCCGCGGCCGTCGACGTTCGAGAAGCCGACGATATGGGCGGTCAGCGCGCCGAACGGGAACACCCGGCGCGGCTCCTTGCGGAAGCTGATTCCGGCCAGGCCCATGCGCAGGATCTGCTGATAGGCGGCGGGCGCTGCCCGGCGGCGGATCCAGACGAAGCGGCGCTTCTGCGACAGCCGGTGGCGCAGCGTGGCGAGGTCCAGCTCCGGGAAGACGGACTTGAGGCCGCGCGCCGTCCGCTCGACCCCGATGACGCGGGCCGGGTCGGCGTAGACCGAGTAGGAGACGACGCTGGTGGCGAGCACCGCGCCGTTGCGGTCGACGATGTCGGCGCGCATGTGCAGCGGCTTCGGCCCGGCGAGGCGGGTGCGGTCGACATGGTGGCGCGCGGTCGCGGCGTCGACCAGGGCGAGGTCGAGCAGGCGCGCGCTGATCGCCATGAAGGCGAGCAGGAACAGCGTCCCGGCGAAGACCAGGCGGGTGCGCCCGGTGTCCAGCGCCTCCTTGTGGATGCCTTCGAGGCGGCCCTGTCCGGGCCGGCAGCGCCCGCCGACGGCGAAGGGCGGGCAGATCGCCTTGATACGACGCATCATCGCCGGTTCCTCCGGCGCTGCGGCTTCGGCGCGGTCTCGGTCGGCTTGGCGGCCGGGTCGGCCGGCGGCGTGTCGAACCGCTCGGGCAGGGTGGCGAAGTCGGCGAGCTGGCTGCTCGCGACCGGCTCCAGCCCCAGCGGCTTGCCCAGGCGAGCCAGCCGCGACGGCCGGTTCAGATAGGCCCACTCGGCGTTGAGGATGCCGATCGTTTCGCGGATTTCGGCGCTCTGCTTGCGGATGCCGACCAGCGTGTGCTCCAGCTTCTGGACCTCGTATTTGACCTGGAACAGGCCGGCGAGCATCAGGCCGAGCAGGCTGAGCCAGAGGAGGTTGGATAGCCGCATCAGCGCCGCCCTCCCGCGCCCGCCGCGGTCCGGGCCGGAGCGGTCCGGGCCGGGGCGTCGGTGCGTTCGGCCGCGCGCAGCCGCGCCGACCGGGCGCGCGGGTTGAGCCGGATCTCGTCGTCGCCGGGCGTCACCGGCCGGCGGAACAGCAGGCGGAAGGTCGGCGCCAGGCCCGGCCCGGCCTCGGGCCGGTGGCGCGAGCCGCGCGGCGCGGTGCCGGATCGCTCCTTCATGAAGGTCTTGACGATCCGGTCCTCGAGCGAGTGGAAGCTGACGACCGCGAGCCGGCCGCCCGGGGCGAGCACCGCCTCGGCGCCGTCGAGGCCGCGGCCGAGCTCGTCGAGCTCCTCGTTCACCGCGATGCGGATCGCCTGGAAGGTGCGGGTCGCCGGATCGATCGCGTCGCCCTTGGGAGAGGCGGGAATTGCGGCGCGAACGATCTCGGCGAGCCGCCCGGTGCGCGTGATCGGGGCGTCCGCCCGGGCGGTCACGATGGCCTTGGCCACCTGCCGGGAGCGGCGCTCCTCGCCGTAGGTATAGATAAGGTCGGCGAGATCACGCTCCGGTGTCTCGTTGACGATGTCGGCGGCGCTGGGGCCGTCCTGCGACATGCGCATGTCGAGCGGCCCGTCCTGGCGGAACGAGAAGCCGCGGTCGGCCTCGTCGATCTGCATCGACGAGACGCCGACGTCGAAGGTGACGCCGTCGACCGGCTCGGCGCCGGCGTCGTGGACCAGCCGGGCCAGGTCGCCGAAGCGGCCGTGGACCAGCGACAGCCGGCCGGCGTAGCGGCGCTCCAGCTCCCGGCCGCGGTCGATCGCATCGGGATCGCGGTCGATGCCGAGCACCGCGCAGTCGGCGGCGTCGAGCAGGGCGCGGGCGTAGCCGCCGCCGCCGAAGGTGCCGTCGACATAGGTGCCGCCGGCCCGCGGCGCGAGCGCCGCGACGACGGCATCGGCGAGGACGGGGATGTGGCCGGCGCCGGTCATTCGGCAGCTCCGCCCAGGGAATAGAGGTCCTTGAGGCTCAGCGAGGTGCCCTCGGTGCCCTGCAGCGAGCGGGTTTCCCACTCGGCGCGCCGCTCGGGGTTCCAGATCTGGAACGTCCGGCCGATGCCGACGAACAGCGCCTGCTCGCCGATCCCGGACAGCTCCATCATCGCCGGCGGCACGATGATGCGGCCCTCGGAATCGAAGGTGATCTCTTCGGAGCGCGACAGGATCAGTTCGGCGGCGCGGCGCTGGTCGGCGGAGTAGGCGCCGGGTTGGTCGAGCCGGGTGATGACTTCCTCGATGCGCTGGTGGTCGCAGGCGTCGACGGCCTGCTGGTCGAAGTTCGGCGAGACGACGATGCCGTTGAAGGGCTGGCCGGCGATGGCCGCACGGAAGCGCGCCGGAACCGACACGCGGCCCTTGCGATCGACCCTGTTCGTATAGGTGCCGATAAACGACGCCATACCGTCGTCCGCCCCTCGTCCTCCGGGGTCCCCCGCGGAACCCGGTCTGTCTCCCAAATGGCACTCGCGGACCCTGCAAGATCGCACGTTCTGCCATGTGGTGGGATATCATGGGAATTCATGGGCGTCAATGGACGAACAAGTAATTAAGGGGTTGAATCAAATAGAAGAACAGAAGTGACGAAAGGCCCACATGTCGTGCGAATCACGATACGTTCTAGTCTCATCTTGATCTTGACGATCATTTCAGCAAGTTACCGCCAATACTATTCATGATTTGTTCTCATAAGGCGTTTGCCCGCGGGCGCCTGCCGCCATGGGATTTCATGGGCGTCGGAAATGGGGATTGGAATGGAGATGCCAGACGGCCTGTAAGCCGGGTTCTGTCCCTCCTCGGCCGAGGCTTCGGAGGAGATGGCCATTCCTCTGGGACGCCCGTCGCCGGACGCCTCGTGCAACCTACCCGGGCGGCGGCCCGGAAACAGGCCATATGCCGCCCCTATTCGGTCTTGCTCCCGGTGAGGTTTACCGTGCCACGCCTGTTACCAGGCGCGCGGTGCGCTCTTACCGCACCCTTTCACCCTTACCCGCCGGTCCCGGATCAAGTCCGGGATGGGCGGGCGGTTTGCTTTCTGTGGCACTGTCTCGGGGGTCGCCCCCGCCGGGCGTTACCCGGCACCGTGTCTCCGTGGAGCCCGGACTTTCCTCACCCCGGCTGGTTTCCCGTGCCGGAGCGCGGCCATCCGACCGTCTGGCAGGAAGAGACTAGGGGTTCGCGCGCAGGTTTCAAGTGGCTTGGGGGCGGTTGGTAAAGGCCCGCTGCTTGCGTTTCGGCCCCTGTTTCAGGCCCTCCGTGCGCATCACGAAGATCGCGACCCCGGCGACGGCCATCAGCAGGCACAGGCTGGCCAGGGCGATCGCGGCGCCCCACAGGCCCTGGACCGAGGCGCCGTCGACGCCGTCGAGCGCGCCCGAGGCGATGAAGACCGCGAGCGCTGTGCTCATCGCGGTGAACAGCATCCCGACGGTTGCCACCATCACCCAGTTCTCGGTCGTGGAAGTCGGCTTCTTCTTCATGGTTCGAATTCCCATCGCATTCAGCAGCGCCGCCGGGACGGCGATGCCCCTCAGACCCGAAGAATGCCCCGGCGGACCTTACGCCTCGGTTGACGCCCAAGCTTTAACGCCGGTTGACGCCCAGGCTTACGCGTTGGTTAACGGCGGGGGCGGCGCGTCACATCGCGCCGAGAAGCGCCGCGAGGATGGCGGCGCATTCCGCGTCGGGCTGGCCGTCGACCGCCGCCGGCCGGAAGTGGCGCTGGAACGAGGCGACCACCGTGCGCGTCGCGTCGTCGAGCGCGCCGCTCTCGGGGCAGCCGTAGCCGTAGCGGCGCAGCCCCGTCTGGAACTCGGCGACGTCGACACTGTCTCCCGCGACGAATTCGTCCGCCCCGAGGTCGGCAGCAGCCGGCCACAGGCCGA
This sequence comes from uncultured Alphaproteobacteria bacterium, assembly GCA_963730305.1. Taxonomy (GTDB): domain Bacteria; phylum Pseudomonadota; class Alphaproteobacteria; order Bin65; family Bin65; genus CAMYMQ01. Next base: position 494,407 of record CAVSRB010000003.1, on the reverse strand, counting down.
CCCCGGCTGCGGCGAGCCCGCGCCAGTCGAACAGCTCGCCGGGATCGCGCTTGCGGTCGGGCGCGACGTCGGAATGGCCGACCACGCGACAGGGCGGGATCGGATGGCGGGCGATCAACTCGCGGCACAGGGCCGCGACCGCACTCATCTGGGGCTCGGGGAAGTCCCGATAGCCGAACTCGTGACCCGGATTGACGATCTCGATCCCGATCGAGCGGCCGTTGACGTCGGTATCGCCTCCCCAGGAGCTCACGCCCGCGTGCCAGGCGCGCTTGTCCTCGGCGACGTGGCGGTAGACCGTGCCGTCTTCGTCGATGGTGTAGTGGGCGCTGACCCGCGCCACCGGGTCGCACAGCCGGGCGAGCGCCTCTGCGGCGGTCGGCAGCCCGGTGTAGTGGAGCACGATGATGTCGATCGGCGTTTCGGCCGGCCGGTCGTTGAAGTTGGGCGAGGGGCGTTCGACGATCTTCATTTCGGTCTCGGTGCTGCCTGTTCGGTGCTGCCGGCTCGTAGCGCGGGCCGGTCAGGTTTGCAGCGGGCCTTCCGCGACGCGCGGCCGGCGCAGGATGATGACCGCGACGCCGGCCAGGGTCAGCACACTGCCGATCAGCATCAGCCACGTCATTCGCTCGCCGAGCACCAGCGCGCCCGACACGATGCCGAAGACCGGGACCATCAACGTGAACGGCATGGTCTGGTTCACCGAATAGCGGGGCACGAGATAGTACCAGATGCCGTAGCCGACGCCGCTGACGCAGATGACCATATAGGCGATCGCGCCCCAGCCGCGCCAACCCGCGTCGGCGATCGCGGCCATCTGGCCGTGCTCCATCAACAGCGACAGGCCGAACAGTTGGGGGGCCGACAACAGGCTGCTCCACGCCAGCAGCGACAGCGGGTTGATCTCGCCGATCATCTTGACCTGGATGTTCGAGATCGCCCAGACGAAGGACGCCGAGACCACCAGCGCCAGCGAGAACAGGCTCGACGCCATGCGCGGCTCGCCCGCGAGCATGGCGACGCCGACGAAAGCGAAGGCCATGCCCACCATCCGGCGCCAGCCGAGGCGGTCCTTGAAGACGATGGCGGCGAGGATCGCCGCGAACGGCACCTGGAGCTGGATCGCCACCGCGGCGACCCCGGCGTCGACCCCGCGGATGCCGTTGAACATCAGGCTGAAATGGATGGTGCCGAGGACGACCGAGAGCACGCCGATCTGCTTCATCCGGCCCCGGGGATAGGGGCAGAACGGGATCAGCACCAGCCCGACGATCAGGAAGCGCAGCGACAGCATCAGCAGCGGCGACAATTCCTGGAGCCCGAATTTGGCGGCGACGAAGTTGAGGCCCCACAGCAGCATGACCAGGACGGCGAGGGCGACATGGGTCAGCGCCATCAGGCGGCGCCCGCCTTGGTGTTCTCCAATTGCTCGCGTTCCGTCTCCAACTCCAGCCAGCGCTCCTCCGCGGCGGCCAGGTCGTCCCGGGCCTGGTCGAGCCGCTTCGCCGCGGCGGCGAAGCGGTCGGGGTCGCGCGCGTAGAGGTCGGCGTCGGCCAGCTCCCGCTCCAGGTTGGCGATCTCGGCTTCGAGGCCGGCGATCCGGTCGGGCAGGCCGTCCAGCTCGCGCTGGTCCTTGTAGCTGAGCCGGCTGCGCTGCCTGGGCCGCTCGGGCGGACGCTCCGCGGTGGCGTCGCGTTTCGGGACGCCCTTGTCCTCGGCGACCATGCGCGGCTTCTTGGGCGCCGCCTTGCGCTGGCGCAGGTAGTCCGCGTAGCCGCCGGCATATTCGCGGACGACGCCGTCGCCCTCGAGCACGATCGTGCTGGTCACGCAGCGGTCGAGGAAGTCGCGGTCGTGGCTGACCACGATCAGGGTGCCGGCATAGTCGGCGAGGATGTCCTGGAGCAGGTCGAGCGTTTCCATGTCGAGGTCGTTGGTCGGCTCGTCGAGCACCAGCAGGTCGGACGGCAGGGTCAGCATCTTGGCGAGCAGGAGCCGGTTGCGCTCGCCGCCGGACAGCGACGCCACCGGGCTCTCCGCCTGCCGGGGATCGAACAGCCAGTCCTTGAGATAGGCGCGGACGTTGCGCTGGTGGCCCGAGACGACGACCGTGTCGCCGCCGCCTTCGCACAGCGTGTTCTTGAGCGTGGCGTCGCGCTTGAGTACTTCGCGGTGCTGGTCGAAATAGGAGACGCGCAGCGCCTTGCCGATCCGGACCGAGCCGTGGTCGGGCGCCAGATTGCCGATCAGCATGCTCAAGAGCGTGGTCTTGCCGGCGCCGTTGGGGCCGATGATGCCGATGCGGTCGCCGCGCAGGATGCGGGTCGAGAAGTCGCCGACCAGCTCGCGCCGGCCGGTGTCGGTCTCGAAGCCCTTGCCGATCTGCTTGGCCTCGATCACCAGGCGCGAGCGGATCTCGCCGTCGTCGATCTTGGCGCGGATGCGGCCGGTGTCCTGCAACAGCGCCGCGCGGGCGGCGCGCATGTCCTCCAGCCGGCGCAGGCGGCCCTGGTTGCGCTTGCGCCGGGCGGTGATGCCGCGCAGCAGCCACCGCTTCTCGTCGGCCAGCTTGGAATCGAGCCGCGCCGCCTCGTTGGCCTCGGCCTCGATCACCGCCTCCGACCAGTCGTCGAAGCTGGCGAAGCCCTGGTCCGAGGTGCGCAGCACGCCGCGGTCGAGCCAGAAGATGCGGTTGGTCGCCCGCGCCAGGAAGGCGCGGTCGTGGCTGACGATCAGCGCCGCGCCGGGAAAGGCCTGCAAGGCGTCCTCGAGCCACTGGATCGTCGCGATGTCGAGATGGTTGGTCGGCTCGTCGAGCAGCAGCAGGTCGGGCGGGTCGGTGAAGACCTGGGCGAGGCCGGCACGCCTCCGCTCGCCGCCCGACAGGCTGTCGAGGCGCCGGCCGCCGTCGAGGTCGAGCCGCGACAGGATGGCCTCGACCATGTGGTCGGGGTGCTTGCCGGCGGCGACGAACTCGGCCACCGTCTGGCCCTCGGGGAAGGCCGGCTCCTGCGCCAGGTAGGCGATGCGCAGGCCGGGTTCGGCATAGCGCTCGCCGGCGTCGAGCTCGAGGTCGCCGACGATCAGCTTCATCAGGGTCGACTTGCCGCAGCCGTTGCGGCCGATCAGGCAGGCGCGCTCGCCGCGGCCGAGATGGAGGTCGACGTCCGCGAACAGCGGCTCGCCGCCGAAGCCGATCGCGGCGCCGCGCAGCGACAGGAGGGGCGGGCTGCTCATGCTATCGGCTCTCGGCGCGCTCTTTCTCGATCGCGTCGTAGGCGGTGTTGATCTTGGCCATCTCGGCGGTGGCCTGGTCGACGAATTCCTTGGGCATGCCCTGGGCGACGAGTTGGTCGGGGTGGTGTTCGCGGATCAAGGTGCGATAGCGGGCCTTGATCTCGTCGTCGGTGGCGTCGGGAGCAAGGCCCAGGATCGCATAGGGGTCATCCTTGGGCTGCACGGTGTGCTTGGCCTCGATCCGCCGGAACTCGGTCTGGTCGAAGCCGAAGATCCGGGCGACCTCGGTGAGGAAGGCGCGCTCGCCCGGATGATACTGGTTGTCGGCCTTGGCGATGTGGAACAGGGCGTCGAGCACCTGCTCGAGGATCGCGGGATTCTCCGCGAACATCCGTGCGAGCTGGCGCGCGTAGGGCTCGAAGCCGCGATGGTCCTTCTTGGCCAGGTCGAACAGGCGGGCGACGCCCTTCATCTCGCTCGGCGGCACCTGGAAGACCTGCTTGAAGGCGTCGACCTCGTCGCGGGTGACCACGCCGTCGGCCTTGGCCATCTTGGCGCCCAACACGATCACCGCCGTGGTGAAGGCGATCTGCTTGGTGCCGTCGGCGCCGGGCACGCGACCGGAAAAGCTGTCGATGGCGACGTCGGCGGCGTGGCCGGCGGCCAAGCCCAATATCGCGCCCAGCGGCCCGCCGAGCGCGAAGCCCGTCGCGCCGCCCACGATCTTGCCCCAAATGCTCATGAGTTCCGGTCCGCTGTCCCGGTGACGGTTTAGTGGCGGACGGCCCGGGATTTCAAGCGCAGCGCAATCCCCGGTTCATGTTGCACTGCCAAATAATCGCGAAACGCCCGACCATCATCCTTATAGTTATACCGCAGTTTTCCAATATTTGCATAGAGGCCATGCAAATGAATCGGCATTGCTCTCGCTATGTTGCAGCGCAATATACGTAAACAAATTTACAATTCCTTCGAACAGGACAGGAAGCCTTCAGGCCATGAGCGTGATTCGTTATCTGGCGGGATCGGAACTCCCGCTGCTGAGGGACCACCTGTTGCGTCTCGACCCGGAAGACCGGCGCATGCGCTTCGGCGGCGCGTCGCTCAAGCCGGAGGCGATCGAGACCTACTGCAACAGCATCGACCGCGCCCGGTCCCTTCACGTCGGTTATCTGGTCGACGGCAAGCTGCGCGGCGTCGCGCAGATCTGTGTCGTCGACGGCTCGTCGCAGGCCTGGTTCGACAAGCCGGGCAATGCCGAATTCGCGATTTCGGTCGAGCGGCCGTGGCAGAACAGCGGCCTTGGCACGCGCCTGTTGAGCCGGGCGGTGATCGTGGCGCGCAACCGGAACATCGGCAACCTGTACATGATGTGCCTGCCCGAGAACGAGAAGATGAAGCGGCTGGCGCGCAAGTGCGGCATCCGCCTCAAGTTCCAGGACGGTGAGGTGATCGGCGAGGCGGGGCTGGACCGCCCGGACGCACTCACGGTGGTCGCCGAGTATGTCGACACCGCCGTCGGCATGGTCGACGAACTGCTGGAATATGCGGCGCGCTGAAAATTGCGCGTTTCGGGCGTAAGGTTAACGGCTTGTTATCCAAATCTCGGCCTCAATACGCTACGAATAGCGAAAGGAGGTCAGCGATGGATGGCAGCGCCACGCCCGTGGTCAACCGTGAAGCAGTCGGCGTCTTTCACGACCATGCCGCGCTCGAGCGCGCGGCCGACGAACTGGAGAGCTCGGGGTTCGACCTGGCCGATCTGAGCCTGCTGGCCGGACAACATGCCGTCGAGGAGAAGCTCGGCCACCGCTACGAGCAGGTCCGCGAGGTCGAGGACGACCCGGACGCGCCGCGGATCGCCTATGTCGCCCGCGAATTGGTCGGCGACGCCAAGGGCGTCCTGACCGGCGGACTGGCCTATGTCGGCGCGGTCGCCGCGGCCGGCGCCCTGGTCGCCAGCGGCGGCACCATCGCCGGCGCCCTGGCTGCCGCAGCAATGGCCGGCGGGGCGGGCGGGCTGGTCGGCTCCGTGCTGGCCGACATCGTCGGCGAACGCCATGCCCGCGGCATCGAAGACCAGCTCGCCAAGGGCGGGCTGATCCTGTGGGTGCGGACGCCGGATACCGCCGCCGAGGTCAAGGCGATCGGCATCCTCAACCGCCACGGCGCCGAAGACGTTCATATCCACAGCCTGCCCGAGTTCGTCTAAGCGGTTCCACCGCCTTTCCCGCGTCGCCGTGCCGCCGTAGGCTGAGTGCCCCGCGCTCACCGCCGACGGCTGCCATGGCTTCGCCGCGCCCCTCGACCGCTCTAACCGCGCCCGACATTCCGGGGCCCGATCCCGAACCGCGGCCGCCCGGCTTCGCCATGCCGGCCGGCGCCTGGGACACCCACTTCCACGTCATCGACCGCGCCACCGGGCTGGTGCCCGAGCGCAGCTACACGCCGCCGGACGCGCCGCTGGAGAGGCTCCGCGCCCTGCACGACGCCCTCGGCGTCGCCCGTGGCGTCTTCGTCCAGGTCAGCGTCCACGGCACCGACAACCGGGCGATGCTGGCGGCGCTGCGCGCCACGCCCGGCTATCGCGGCGTCGCCGTGGTCGACGAGACGATCACCGACGCCGAGCTCGCGGCGATGCACGCCGCCGGCGTGCGCGGCATCCGGGTCAACCTGTTGTTCGGCGGCGGGGTCGGCTTCGCGGTCGGCGCCGCGCTGGCGCCCCGGATCGCCTCGCTCGGCTGGCACATCCAGCTCTTGATCGACGTGTCGGCGCCCGACGTGCCGTGGGACGAGCTCGCCCGCTGGCCGGTGCCGCTGGTGATCGACCATATGGGCCACATGCCGGTGGCCCGCGGCGCCGCCGACCCCGGTTTCGCCCGCATGCTCGGCCTGCTCCGCGACGGCAAGGCGTGGGTCAAGCTGTCGGGTGCCGAGCGGATCAGTGCCAACCGCGCGCCGCCGTTCGACGACGTCGTCGCCCACGCGCAGACCTTGATCGAAGCAGGTCCGGACCGGTGCGTCTGGGGCTCGGACTGGCCCCACGTCATGCTGCCCGGCGCGATGCCGAACGACGGCCACCTGCTGGACCAGACTCGCGGTATGGGCGCCGGACGAGGCGCAACGGCGGAAGATCCTCGTGGACAATCCGGTGCGGCTGTATGGCGGGTGAGGTGGTTAGGCCGCCACAAAACCGGAATTGTCACCCCGGACTTGTTCCGGGGTCCATCCGGCATGCGAAGGCCGTTTCCGGCATCGGCCATGGACCCCGGCACTTCGCTTCGCTCCGGCCGGGGTGACAGACAGGGGGCTTATGCGCTCGCCTTCGCCCCCTCGGCCTCGGCCGCCAGCGCCGCCCGCAGCGTGTTCTTGGCGATCTTCTCGATCGTCGAGCGGGGGAAGTCGTCGACCAGCCGCACCTCCGCCGGCACCTTGAAGTCGGCCAGCTTGTCGCGGCACGCGGCCAGCACCTGGTCGGCATAGTCGGGCGGCGCCTTGTCGACCCCGCCGGCGACCATCACGTAGGCGACCGGCACCTCGTCGAGCATCGGGTGCGGCCGGCCGACCACGGCGACCTCGTGGGCGAGCGGCAGGGTCGCGATCACCCGCTCGATCTCCGACGCGGCGACGTTCTCGCCGCCGACCCGCAGCATGTCCTTGTCGCGGTCGGCGAAGCTGATGAAGCCGTCGTCGTGCAGGGTGACCGTGTCGCCGGTGAGGAACCAGCCGTCAGGATCGAAGCTGTCGGCGGTCGCCTGGGCGTTGCCCAGATACTCGGCGAACAGCGACAGGCCGCGGATGCCGCGGATCCGGAGACTGCCCGTCTCGCCGGGGTCGACCGGCGAGCCGTCGTCGCGGACCACCGCGATCTCATATTCCGGCGCAGGCCGGCCCATCGACATCGGCCGGTTGTCCAGGTGCGGGCGGCCGACGATGCCGTGGGTGATGGTCTCGGTCATCCCCCACCAGCCGATCGACTTGACCCCGAAGCGCGCGTCCTCGGGCGGCGCGAACAGACCGACGCGCCCCACAGGCGGAAGAAGTGCTCGGGCGGCACCTCCCGGTCCCTCAGCGCCTTGATGCAGAACAGCACCAGCGAGGTCCAGGTGCAGCGGTTGCGCACCGCGATGTCCCAGAAGCGCGACGCCGAGAAGCGGGGTACGACCACGGCCGTGCCGCCGGCCCACAGGGTCGCCAGGATCGAATAGGCCTGGGCGTTGGTGTGGAACAGCGGCAGCTGGATCTGGTGGATATCGTCGGGCCGCAGGTCCTCGTGCTGGGCGCAGACCTGCGCCCCCCACAGGCCGTTGGCGTGGGTCCACAGCACCGCCTTGGGCCGCGACGTCGTGCCCGAGGTGAACTGGACCGACAGCGGCGCCAGCGGATCGGCGGCCCGGCCGGGCACGGACGGACGGATCGCCGTCGAGCGCCGCGAAGGCGCTGTCCGCATCGGGCGCCTGGCCCTGGGCCGGCGGCGCGCCGCTGTCGTGGTCGGTCACCGCCAGCCAGCGCAGGCCGGTGCAGGCGCCGGCGACCATGTCGGCGAACTTGGGCTGGGTGATCGCCGCGACCGCGCCCGAATGGTCGGCGAAATAGGTCATCTCGTCGGCCGCAGACCGGGCGTTGGTGGTCACGCAGATCGCGCCCAGCTTGGCGCAGGCGAACCAGGCGAACAGGATCTCCGGGCAGTTCTCCAGATGGACCAGCACGCTGTCGCCCGGCTTGACCCCGCGCGCGGCCAGGCCGGCGGCGACCCGGTCGACCCGGTCGGCGAACTGGGCATAGGTCCAGGTCGCGCCCGGGCCCTCGAACGGCTCCCAGACGATGAAGGGGTGGTCGGCGCGGGTCCGCGCCCGCTCGGCGAGCAGGGCGGGGATGTCGAAGTTGGCGTAGGGATGGACGCGGGGGTCGGCGGCAGGCGGCATTGAAGGGCCCGGACGATCAGCGTTGGCGGCGCCGCACTCTAGCAGCGGCTCCGGTAGGGTCCAGCCATTCGCTGCGAGCACACGGAATGGCGAATTGCGCACCCTGCAGCGCTCCGATACGCGCAAACCGGCGCGACAGGGGTAGACCGGCGCGCGCGCCTGCGCTACGGCCCATGCCATGACCTCAGCCGGCTACCAGTTCTGGATCGACCGCGGCGGCACCTTCACCGACGTCGTCGCGCGGCATCCCGACGGCTCGCTCTCGACCCACAAGCTGTTGTCCGAGAACCCGGAGCGGTATCGCGACGCGGCGATGCAGGGCATCCGCGACGTGCTCGGGCTCGCGCCCGACGAGCCGATCCCGGCCGAGCAGGTCGAGGCGGTCAAGATGGGCACCACGGTCGCCACCAACGCGCTGCTCGAGCGCAAGGGCGACCGGACCTTGCTGGTCATCACCAAGGGCTTCGCCGACGCGCTGCGCATCGCCTACCAGAACCGGCCCGAGCTGTTCGACCGCCACATCGTCCTGCCCGAGCTGCTCTACGAGCGGGTCGCGGAGGTCGACGAGCGGGTCATGGCCGGCGGCGAGGTCGAGACGCCGCTCGACCTCGATAGCGCCCGCGCGGCGCTGCAGGCGGCCTACGACGACGGCATCCGCTCGGTCGCCATCGTCTTCATGCACGGCTACCGCTATCCCGACCACGAGGCGCAGGTCGCCGCGGCGGCGCGCGACGATCGGCTTCACCCAGGTCTCGGTGTCGCACCAGGTCTCGCCCGCTGATGAAGCTCGTCGGGCGCGGCGACACCACCGTGGTCGACGCCTACCTGTCGCCGATCCTGCGCCGCTACGTCGACCAGGTCGCCAGGGTGCAAGGGGGCGAGATCGGCGACACCCGGCTCATGTTCATGCAGTCGAACGGCGGGCTGACCGACGCGCGCCTGTTCCAGGGCAAGGATTCGATCCTGTCGGGCCCGGCCGGCGGCATCGTCGGCGCGGTGCGCACGGCCGAGATGGCCGGCTTCGACGAGATCATCGGCTTCGACATGGGCGGCACCTCGACCGACGTCTCGCACTACGCCGGCGAGTACGAGCGCGCCTTCGAGACCCAGGTCGCCGGCGTGCGCATGCGCGCGCCGATGATGCAGATCCACACCGTGGCGGCGGGCGGCGGCTCGATCCTGCATTTCGACGGCGCGAAATACCGGGTCGGGCCCGATTCGGCGGGGGCCAACCCGGGGCCGGCCTGCTACCGCCGGGGCGGGCCGCTGGCGGTGACCGACGCCAACGTCATGCTCGGCAAGATCCTGCCGGGGCATTTCCCGCCGGTGTTCGGCCCCGACGGCGACGAACCGCTCGACGCCGAGGTCGTGCGCGAGAAGTTCGCCGCCCTGGCCGAGGAGATCTCGCAGGCGACCGGCGACAGCCGCAGCCCCGTGGAGGTCGCCGAAGGCTTCCTCAAGATCGCCGTCGAGAACATGGCCAACGCGATCAAGGAAATCTCGATCCAGCGCGGCTACGACGTCACCCACTACACGCTCACCTGCTTCGGCGGGGCGGGCGGCCAGCACGCCTGCCTGATCGCCGACACGCTGGGCATGACCAGGGTCTTCATCCACCCCTTCGCGGGCGTGCTGTCGGCCTACGGCATGGGCCTGGCCGACATGCGGGCGATGCGCGAGAAGGCGGTCGAGGCGCGGCTCTCCGACGACCTGGTGGCCGAGCTCGGCGACACGCTCGACGCGCTCGGCGGCGAGGCGGCGGCGGAGCTGCGCGACCAGGGCGTGGACGAGGATCACATCGCGCTCATCCGCCGGATCCACCTGAAGTACGAGGGCACCGACGCGCCGCTGGTCGTCGATTTCGGCGACCGGGCGGCGATCCAGGCCAATTTCGAGGCCGCCCACCGCCAGCGCTTCGGCTTCGTCGTGCCGGAGAAGGCGCTGATCGCCGAGGCGGTCTCGGTCGAGGCGGTCGGCGCCACCGGCCAGGTCGAGGACCCGGTGGTCGCGCGCACCGACGACCGCGCGCCCGAGCCGCTGGAGACGGTCTCGATCTTCTCCGGCGGCGCCCACCACGACGCCGCGGTCTACGACCGCGCCGCGCTCCAGCCCGGCGACAGCGTCGCCGGCCCGGCCATCGTGTTCGAGGCCAACGCGACCACGGTCATCGAGCCCGGCTGGACCGGCGAAGTCACCGACCGCAACCACCTCGTCCTGACCCGCACCACGCCCGCCGACCGGGGCGTGGCCGTCGGCACCCAGGTCGACCCGGTCATGCTCGAGGTGTTCAACAACCTGTTCATGTCGATCGCCGAGCAGATGGGCTCCGTGCTGGAGAACACCAGCTACTCGGTCAACATGAAGGAGCGGCTGGACTTCTCCTGCGCCATCTTCAACGACGCCGGCGACCTGATCGCCAACGCCCCGCACATGCCGGTCCACCTCGGCTCGATGAGCGAGAGCGTGCGCGCCGTGATCCGGGCGCGGACGGGGACGATGAACCCCGGCGACGTCTACGTCCTCAACGCGCCCTACAACGGCGGCACGCATCTGCCCGACGTCACGGTGATCACGCCGGTGTTCGACGATAGCGGCGCGGAAATCCTGTTCTACGTCGGCGCCCGCGGCCATCACGCCGACATCGGCGGCATCACCCCCGGCTCGATGCCGCCCGACTCGAAGACGGTCGAGGAGGAGGGCGTCCTGATCGACAACGTCCTGCTGGTCGACCGCGGCGAGTTCCGCGAAGAGGCCATGGTCGAGCTGCTGACCTCGGCCAAGTACCCCGTCCGCAACGTCCACCAGAACATCGCCGACCTGAAGGCCCAGATCGCCGCCTGCGAGAAGGGCGTGCAGGAGGTCCGGCGCATGATCGGCCAGTTCGGGCTCGACGTCGTGCGCGCCTATATGGGCCACGTCCAGGACAATGCCGAGGAGCAGGTGCGCCGCGTCCTCGGAAAACTGACCGATGGTCATTTTATTTCCGAGATCGACGCCGGCGGGCAGATCGAGGTGGCGGTCAGGGTCGACCGCGACGCCCGCACCGCCGTCATCGACTTCACCGGCACCTCGCCGCAGCAACCCAACAACTTCAACGCCCCGGCCGCCGTGTGCCGGGCCGCCGTGCTCTATGTCTTTCGCACCCTGGTCGAGGACGAGATCCCGATGAACGAGGGCGTGCTCAAGCCACTGGAGATCGTCATCCCCGAGGGCTCGATGTTGCGCCCCCAGTACCCGGCCGCGGTCGTCGCCGGCAACGTCGAGACCTCGCAGATCATCACCTGCGCGCTCTACGGCGCGATGGGCGTGATGGCGAGTGCCCAGGCGACCATGAACAACGTCACCTTCGGCAACGACACCTATCAGTATTACGAGACGGTCGCCGGCGGCTCCGGCGCCGGACCGGGCTTCGACGGCACCGCCGTGGTCCAGACCCACATGACCAACTCGCGGCTGACCGACCCGGAGGTGCTGGAATGGCGCTTCCCCGTGCTGCTCGAGGATTTCCGCATCCGCGGAAACTCAGGGGGCGCTGGAAAGTGGAGGGGCGGCGACGGCGCGATCCGCCGCCTGCGCTTCCTCGAGCCGATGACCGTCGCGATCCTGTCGTCCCGCCGCGAGGTCGCGCCCTTCGGCATGGCCGGCGGGGAGGACGGGGCGACGGGCAAGAACTGGGTCGAGCGCGCGGACGGGTCGCGAGTCGAGATGAGCGGGACCGACAAGTGCGAGGTCGGCGCGGGCGATGTGTTCGTGATCGAGAGCCCCGGGGGCGGCGGGTATGGGCCCCCCAAGGGCTAGCGATGGCCGACATGCATCCCTGTCCGCTTGATCGACCGAATGGCGTCGCCTAGCTTCGACGCGACCTGTACCGATCCCAACGAGAACCGGAGAAACGCCCCATGGACGCCGACACCAAGAAGACCGCCCTGCGCATGATCCCCTATGGCCTCTACGTGCTCACCGCCGAGGCCGACGGCGAGATCGGGGCGGCGACGGTCAACTGGGTCACCCAGACCGCCTTCGAGCCGCCCCTGGTGGCGGTCGGCGTCAAGGCGGATTCGCACGCCTACGAAGTGCTGAAGAAATCCGGCCATTTCGCGCTGTGCATGTTGGGCAAGGACCACGTCGGCATGGCCTTCACCTTCTTCAAGCCAGCCGAGGTCCATGACGGCAAGATCTCGGGCGAGCCCTACCACACCGGCATGTCGGGCGCGCCGATCCTCGACCACGCCATCGCCGCGGTCGAGTTCAAGGTCGCCGAGATCGTCGAGAAGGGCGACCACCACACGGTCATCGGCGAGGCGGTCAACGCCACCGTCTACCACCAGCCCGACGGCCGCGCCGACCTCGCGATCCTCCACATGGCCGACCTGGGCGAGAAGGTCTTCTACGGCGGCTAGGCCGCCCCGAGAGGATGGGATCGTGGGCTGGGGCGTTAGGAGCCTGTTGGCGATCGTTTGCTTAATCGGCGCGATCGCCACCGCTGCGTCCGGCGCGACGGCGGCGGGCAAGACCTATAACGCCGGCATTCGCTTTCTGGACACGACCGTCGACGGCGAGCGGCTGGCCATGACCGTGTGGCATCCGACGACGCGCAAGGAAGGCGTCGTCACGCTCGGCCCCTTCGTGCTCAAGGTCGCCAGCGACGCGCCGCTCGCACCCGGCCGTTTCGGGCTGATCGTCCTCTCCCATGGCACCGGCGGCGGTCAACTCAATCACCGCGACCTCGGGCGGGCGCTGGCACGCGCCGGCTGGGTCGTGGCCGCCGTCCACCACCGCGGCGACAACTGGCAGGACGGCAGCCGCAGCGGCACACGGGCGATGTTCCTGAGCCGGCCGAAGGACGTCTCCGCGGCGATCGACGCGGTGCTGGCCGACAAGGCTCTGGGCAAGGCGGTCGACCGCCGGAAGATCGGCGCGGTCGGCCATTCGGCGGGCGGCTACACCATCCTCGCCCTCCTGGGGGCGAAGCCGGACCTGGCGCGCGTCGTTCGTCACTGCACGGTCGATCGCGCCAAGGACCCCGGGTTCTGCGCCTATGGGCGGGAGAAGCCGGGTGGGGCGCCCAGGCCGCTGACGGTCAAGCCGGACCGGCGTATCCGCGCCGCAGTGTTGCTCGCCCCGGTCGGCGCGATCTTCGGCGCCGATGCCTTCAAGAGCGTGACGGCGAAGATACGGCTCTATAGGGCCGGCGCCGATACGGTGCTGCGCTTCCCGTTCCACGCCGAGCACATCCACCGCAGCCTGCCGGTCGCGCACGAGTATGTCGTCGTCCCCAAGATCGGGCACTTCACCTTCATCGCGCCGTTTCCGGCCGCGCTGCAGGGTCAGGTCGGACCAGCCAGCACCGATCCGCCCGGCGTCGACCGGGCGGCCGTCCACGTCCGGCTCAACCGCGAGATCGTCGCCTTCTTCGCGCGGGCGCTGAAGTAGCCGCCGGCGAGACCGCTACTCGGCGGCGACGGCCGGCGCGGCCTTTTCTTCCGCCCGGATCATCCGTTCGACCGCACGGCGAGCGGGCAGGCGCGCGGCGTCGTGCTTGATGTCGACCAGCGGCGCGTCCGGATTGGCGGCGTAGGTGGCCTGCTGCGATTCCAGGAACTCGAGGTCCTCGACGAAGGTCGTCGCGATCTCCTGGTAGAGGATCTCCGTCGCTTCCGGGTCCTCGGGCTTGTAGCCGTTGGCCGGGGTCCAGAAATAGAAGCAGCTGTCTTCCGTCTCTGGCGTGGCGCAGTGCCACAGGCGCAGCGAGAAACCGCCCTTCTGGTCGCGGTTCTCGCGGGCGCCGCGACCGACCTCGAGCGCGCCGGTCCACTGCACGACGGCGGTCGGCGCGATGTATTCGAACTCCTGCCAGCGGTCGACCCGGGTGTCGCCGTTCCAGCCGGCTCCCTTCTGATAGGTCGGCGGCGGCACGATGTCTTCCATCCATCGGATGTAGTGGACGCCGGTGTCCGTTTTCTTGACGTCCATGGTCGCGTTGACCTGGCCCATCTGGTTGCCGCCGCCGATGGTCCTGCGGTGGATGAAGGGGATGTGGGTCAGGTCCATCAGATTGTCGATCAGCAGCATGTAGTTGCATTTGACGTGATACATGCCGTGCTTGTGCGGCCAGTTCTCGTGGTCGTCGTTCCACGGGTAGTCGATGATCAGCGCCTCGTCGGCCTTCTCCGGATCGCCCATCCAGATCCAGATGAATTCCTGGCGCTCGACCACCGGATAGCTGCGGACGCGGGCCTGGGGCGGGATCGACTCCTGGCCCGGGATCACCACGCATTTGCCCGAACCGTCGAAGACCATGCCGTGATAGCCGCACTGCAGCCCCTCGGGCACCACCTCGCCGAGGCGAAGCGGGGTCGCCCGGTGGCAGCAGCGGTCCTCGAGCGCGTGGACCGCGCCGTCGGCGTCCCGGTACAGCACCACCGGCTCGTCGAGCAGGGTGCGGGCGAGGATCTGACCCTCCTCGATCTCGGTCGCCCAGGCGGCCTGGTACCAGGCGTTGAGCGGCCAGGGCTTCTCGGTGCGAACTAGCATGGCATTTCCTCCGGGAACGAGATCGTTTTCTATAAGTCTATAGAATTTGGTGCGGGCTGACAATGTGGACGGCAATCATCATAGCCGAATGTGCGCCGGATGGCGCGGCAAGGTCGAGCGCCCGAACAGCCGTCGGCGACGGCCGCCGATCCGGGCTATCGGTTCGGCCGATCGCCCCGCAGGATCAGGATCGCCCAGCCCTGCCGCCGCGCAGGATCGCCGCTCCATGATTTTTGGCCTCGAGGCCTATGCCGCTCCGGCGATGCTCGGCATCCTGGCGGTGCCGTTCGTCGCCTTCGTGCTCGAACCCTACTCGACCGAAGTGCTGGCGATCGCGGCCGCCGCGCTGTCGCTCGTGCTGGGCGTCATCGAGACCGGCGACCTGCTAGGCGTCGGCGCGGATCATGTCGACGGCCTTCTCGCCGATCGCGATGGTCGGCGCGTTGGTGTTGCCACTGATCAGGGTCGGCATGATCGAGGCGTCGACCACGCGCAGCCCCTCCAGCCCGCGCACGCGCAGCCGGTCGTCGACCACGGCCTGGTCGTCGTTGCCCATGCGGCAGGTGCCGGCCGGGTGATAGACGGTGTCGGCCCGGTTGCGGATCTCCTCGGCCAGCGCCGCGTCGTCGCCGGCGTCGACGGGATAGAGCTCGCGGCCGCGGAAACGCTCGAAGGCGGGCGCTTCGAGGATCCGGCGCATGATCCGGGTGCCGGCCATCAGGGTGTCGAGGTCTTCCTTTTCGGCCAGGAAGGCCGGGTCGATGCGCGGCGCCTTCATCGGATCGGGGCTTTCCAGCTCGACGGTGCCGCGGCTCTTCGGGCGCAGCACGCAGACGTGGCAGCTATAGCCGTGGGTAAAGTGGGGCTTGCGGTTGTGGGCGTCGACGATGCCGATCACGAAGTGGAACTGGATGTCGGGTCGGTCGACCGCCGGGTCGGTCTTCAGGAAGCCGCCGGCCTCGGCGAAGTTGGTGGTCAGCAGGCCGGTACGCGACCGCTTCCACTCGAAATATTGGCCGATCACCCGCGCCAGCCCGGCAGGGGTCAGCCCGATCGGGTCGCGCGTCCGGCTGCGGTAGGTGGTGATGTAGTCGATATGGTCATGAAGGTTGGCGCCGACCCCGGGCAGGTCGTGGACCACGGCGATGCCGTGCTGCCGCAACGCCGCGGCAGGGCCGATCCCGGAGAGCAGCAGCAGGTGCGGCGAGTTGAAGGCGCCGCCTGACAGGATCACCTCGCGCGCCGCGCGCACCTCGTGGCGGGCGCGGCCGTGCCGGTACTCGACGCCGACCGCCTTGCGGCCCTCGAACAGGATCCGGGTCGCGCGCGCCTTGGTGATCACGGTCAGGTTGGGCCGGCCGAGCGCGGGCTTGAGGTAGGCGCGGGCGGCGTTCCAGCGCTCGCCGTTCTTCTGGGTGACCTGGTACCAGCCGAGGCCCTCCTGGCGCGGGCCGTTGAAGTCGTCGGTCGCGGGCAGCTGCAGCTGCTCCCCCGCGTCCAGGAAGGCCTGGGCGACCGGGCTCTTGTGGCGCGGGTCCATGACGTGGAGCGGCCCGCCGACGCCGTGCCAGTCGTCGGCGCCGCGCGCCTGGTCCTCGGCGCGCAGGAAGTAGGGCAGCAGGTCGTCGAAGCCCCAGCCCCGGTTGCCGGCCGCGGCCCAGCCGTCATAGTCCTCGCGCTGGCCGCGCGTGTAGATCATCGCGTTTATCGAGCTCGACCCGCCGAGCACCTTGCCGCGCGGCTGGAAGCCCCGGCGGCCGTTCAGGCCCGGTTGGGGCACGGTCTCGTAGGCCCAGTTCTTGATCCGGGTCGGCAGGATCGAGGCGACACCGGCCGGGATGACGATCACCTTGCTGTCGTCAGAGCCACCGGCTTCGAGCAGGCAGACGCGGACGTTGGGGTCCTCGCTCAGCCGTCCGGCAAGCACGCAGCCGGCGGAGCCGGCGCCGACGATGACGTAGTCGTACATCAGCCGCTCTTCCCGCGGCTCTCCGCCCGGCGCTTTGCCCGCGCTTCCCGGTCGCGCGCGCGGCCTTCGGGCGGCGCTTCGCGCAGACGGCGGGTCTCGTCGCGCAGCACCTCCGCGGCCATCTCGTAGTAGTCGATCAGCACGGCGAGATCCTCCTCGCGGTAGCGCTCGACGACTTCGTCCATGCGCCGGGCCAGCGAATTGTACAGCGGCTGGACCTTCTCGCCAGCCTTTGGCTGCGTTCGCACGATGACCCGCCGCCGGTCGTCGGGGTCGGGCTCGCGTCGGACGAAGCCCACGGCCGCCAGCCGGTCGACGATGCCGGTGATCGCCCCGGTGGTGAGTCCCGTTCGTTCGGCCAGCGCGCCGGCGGTCAGCGGTCCGTGAAGGTGGATGATGTCGAGGCACTCGAGGTCGTTGACCGTGATGCCGAGACGCGCGGCGACAGCGCTCGAGAACAGGTTGCTCTGGGCGCTGGTGACGCGGATCGCCCGGTGCAGACGTTCGGCCGTCTCGGAGGGCTTGCGAGGTTTGGACATTTATCTCAGTAGCTAAGATTCTTTTGATTTAAGAAATTCGCGTGCTAAGATGATAACATCGACGGTCGTCAGGGGCACGGCCGAATATTGCCAATCGATGACGCGGTTCGATGCGGACCGGCTCTGGGCGAGCAGGATATGGACGAGATCGTCGCCGACCATTTGACCAAGACCTTCGCGCGCGGCGTCACCGCCGTCGCCGATCTCTCCTTCGCGGTCCGCAAGGGGGAGGTGTTCGGGCTGCTCGGGCCGAACGGCGCGGGCAAGAGCACGACGGTGCGCATCCTGGCGACGCTCACCCGGGCCAGTGGCGGCCGGGCGTCGGTCGCCGGTCACGACGTGTTCGCCGACCCCGGCGGGGTCCGTCGCGACCTGGGTTACGTCGCCCAGGATTCGGGTGTCGACCGCTGGCAGACCGGCCGCGAGAACCTGGCCCTGCAGGCGCGGCTGCAACGGGTGCCCGGCGACCAGGTCGCGGCGCGGGCGACGGCGCTGCTCGCCTGGGTCGGCTTGACCGAGGCGGCCGAGCGGATGGTCACCACCTATTCGGGCGGCATGAAGCGCCGGCTCGACATCGCCATGGGCCTGATCCACGAGCCGCGCGTCCTGTTCCTCGACGAGCCGACGACCGGCCTCGACCCCGAGACGCGGCGCGCGCTTTGGACCGACCTGAGGCGCATCCGCGGCGAGCGCGGCCTGACCGTGCTGCTGACCACGCACTATCTCGAGGAAGCCGACAACCTGTGCGACCGGATCGCCATCGTCGACGGCGGCCGGATCGTTGCCGAGGGGACGCCCGACCAGCTCAAGGGCGAGATCGGCGGCGACCGGGTGACACTCGATTTGGCGACGGCGGACGCCGCCCGGGCGGCCGAGGTCGCCCGCAAGATCGAAGGCGTGCTCGGCGTCGAAGCCGACGGCGCGACCCTGGGTGTCAACGTCGCCGACGGTCCGACCGGATTGCCGCGCGTCGTTGCGGCGCTGGCGGGGGCGGGCATCGCCGTCGACAGTGCGTCGCTGCACCGGCCGTCGCTCGACGACGTCTACCTCCACCACACGGGCCACCGGTTCGACTCACGGGACGCTGCGTCATGAGCCAGTTCTTCTCGGACACCTACCACCTGCTGGTGCGTCACCTGCTGGTGTCGCTGCGCATGCCGATCTGGATCGCCGTCACCCTCGTGCAGCCGGTCATCTGGCTGGGCCTGTTCGGCCAGCTCTTCCGGCGCGTGGTCGAGATCCCGGGCTTCGGCGGGAGCGGCAACTATATCGAGTTCCTGACCCCCGGCGTCGTGGTCATGACCTCCCTGTTCGGCTCGGCCTGGGCGGGCATGGGCATGATCCAGGACCTGAACGACGGCCGCATGGACCGGCTGCTGGCGACGCCGGTGTATCGGGGCGCGCTGATCCTCGCGCGCGTGCTGCACGCCATGATCATGGTCGGCGTCCAGGTCGTCATCGTGCTGGCCCTGGGCATCGTGCTCGCCGGCCAGTTTCCGCCGATCACCTTCGTCGCCGTGCTGGTGCCGGCGGCACTGGTGTCGGCGTCCTTCGCGGCGCTGTCCAACGGCATCGCCCTGGTCGCCCGCCGCGAGGAGACGCTGATCGCCGTGATCAACTTCTTCGGCCTGCCGCTGACCTTCCTGTCCGCGTCCTTCATGGCACGGGAGTTGATGCCCGGCTGGATTCGCACGATCTCGGCGGCGAACCCGGTGCAGTGGGCGGCAACGGCGGCGCGCGCCGCGATGCAGGGCGATCTCGGCAGCCCCTTCTGGCTCAACTGCAGCCTGCTTGCCGCCTTCGCACTGGTCTGCGGCCTGCTCGCGACCCGCGCGTTCGGCGCCTACCGACGGGCAACCTGACCCGTGCGACCCGAGGGAGCGCGGGGCTAGGCTGCCTTGGTCGCCAGTTCCTGGCGGACGATGTCGGTGCCGGCGACCATCGCCTCCAGCTTGGCGTAGGCGCGCTCGCGCGGCAGGTATTTCATGCCGCAGTCCGGCGCGACGATGATCTGGGCGGCATCCTTGTGGGCGAGGGCCCGGCGGATGCGTGCGGCGACCGTGTCCGGCGTCTCGACCGCCTCGTCCTCCAGATCGATCACGCCCAAGAGGATCATCTTGTCGGGCAGGGTCTCGAGCACCTTGGTGTCGAGGTTCGATTGCGCCGTCTCGATCGACACCTGCTGGCAGTGGCAGCCGGCGAACTCGGG
Organism: uncultured Alphaproteobacteria bacterium; assembly: GCA_963730305.1. Taxonomy (GTDB): domain Bacteria; phylum Pseudomonadota; class Alphaproteobacteria; order Bin65; family Bin65; genus CAMYMQ01. The sequence goes on along the minus strand of CAVSRB010000003.1, from coordinate 474,994 downwards.
CAGGAAGGAATAGCCCTCGGGCCGCTCGTGGATGATCGCGGCGTAGCCGAAGCAGATGTGGACGCAGGTCGTTCCGCCGACGCCGTCGAGCGCGGCGTTCAGCGCTTCGAGGCCGTACTCGCGCGCCTTGTCCGGCCGCGCCTGCATGTAGGGTTCGTCGATCTGAACGACGTCGGCGCCGGCGGCGAACAGGTCGCGGATCTCGGCATTGACCGCGACCGCGTAGTCGAGCGCGGCCCCCTTGGGATCCTCGTAGAAGTCGTTTTGCGCCTGCTGGCTCATGGTGAAGGGACCGGGCACCGTCATCTTGATCGGATGATCGGTGTTGGCGCGCAGGAAGGTGACGTCGCGGACGGCGACCGGGTGCTTGCGCCGGATCGGGCCGGTGATGCGGGGCACCGGGTTGGGATGGCCGGAGCGGTCGAGCGCGGTGCCCGGATTGTCGACGTCGACGCCTTCGAGCGCCGTGGCGAAACGGTTCGAGTAGCTCTCGCGGCGGATCTCGCCGTCGGTGATGATGTCGAGCCCGGCCCGCTCCTGGTCGCGGATCGCCACGATGGTCGCATCGTCCTGGGCTTCCTCGAGGTAGGCGGGGTCGACCCGCCACAGCTCGCGGGCGCGCACGCGGGGCGGGAACCGGCCGGCGAGATTGGCCCTGTCGATCAGCCACTCGGGCTGTGGATAGCTGCCGACGAGCGAGGTGGGCAGCAGGGTATGCGGCTTGTAGGTCACGGTAGGGCCCCTCCCATATTGTCGATTTGGTTGGGCCGAAAATGACCCGATGGCCAGGGGCGTGCAAGGCGCAAAAAATAATCGTTGACGACAGGGTCGATCGGGCCCATTTGCCGCGAAATTCCGAACGGCCTGACGGGCCCGGTCCCAAAGCCGTCCATCGCAGACCCTCATATCGCGACGGACGAGCCGCAAGCCGGCGACGGCGACCGCGACGGAGGCCGGTGGCCGTCGTGCCCCGGCTGACAGGTTCGGTGCCGCCTTCGGGCGGCGAAGATGAGGGTCAAATCAAATGAGTGAAACCAGCACGAAGCCGCGTGCGTCGGCCGGCCAGCGCGCCGCCGCGCGCACCCTGGGGCCGGTCTCCGACCTCGAGCGCCACCTGCCGCACGACTGGTGGCGCAGCCTGTTCAACGCGGTCTACCTGCAGACCGACGGCGACGTCGTCGAGAACGACGCCAACACTGCGCGCGAGATCGACATGGTGGTGCGGTTCGCCGGGCTGGAGCCCAACGACCGCATCCTCGACCTGTGCTGTGGCCAGGGCCGCCATGTCATCGAGCTCGCCCGGCGTGGTTTCCGGTCGGTCACCGGCGTCGACCGCTCGCGCTATCTCGTGCGGCTCGCGCGGCGCCGGGCCCAGCAGCTCGGCCTCGCCGCGACGTTCCAGGAGGGCGACGCCCGCCGGTTCCGGGTTGCCGAGAGCAGCGTCGACGCGGTCATCGTCATGGGCAACTCGTTCGGTTACTTCGCGACCGAGGAGGACGACCTTGCCGTGCTGGAGGCGGTCAAGCGCGTGCTGCGCGGCCATGGTCGGCTCGTGCTCGACCTCGCCGATGGCGACTGGATGCGCGAGCATTTCGAGCCGCGCTCGTGGGAGTGGATCGACCAGTCCCAGTTCGTCTGCCGCGAACGCTCGCTGTCGGAGGACGCCACCCGGCTGATCTCGCGTGAGGTGGTCGTCCATGCCGAGAAGGGGGTCATTGCCGACCAGTTCTATGCCGAGCGGCTGTACAGCCGCGGTGCCATCGAAGACCTGCTGAACGCAGCCGGTTTCACCGAGATCCGCTTCCACGACCCGATCGAGGCGGCGTCGAGCCGCAACCAGGACCTCGGCATGATGGCGCGGCGCAACGTGATCACCGCCTTCGCCCCGCGCAAGGCAGCGAAGACCGCCAAGGCCGCCGCCGCCGCGTCCCATCCGGATGTGACCGTCCTGCTTGGCGATCCGCGCCTGCCCGATTCGGTCAAGAAGGGTGGCAAATTCAACGAAGAGGACATGGAGACGATCCGGCGGCTCAAGGATGCGCTCGAGTCGCTCGACGGCTATCAGTTCGACTATCTCGACAACCATGCCGGGCTCGAGGCCGACCTCAAGGCGCGGCAGCCGGGCTTCGTGCTCAACCTGTGCGACGAGGGCTTCAACAACGACGCCTTCCGCGAGCTGCACGTGCCCGCCTATCTGGAGATGCACGGCATTCCCTATTCGGGCGCCGGGCCGTCCTGCCTGGGGATCTGCTACAACAAGGCGCTGGTCCGGGCGATCGCCCAATCGCTCGACATCCCGGTCCCGCTGGAGACCTTTTTCGATCCCGACGACACCGCGGCGACCATGCCGTCGGTCTTTCCTGCGCTGATCAAGCCGGCGACCGGCGATTCGAGCATCGGCATCACCCAGCACGCCGTCGTCTCCAACGCCGAGGAGGCCAACGCCTATCTGAACGAGCTGCGCGCGCTGCTGCCGGGGCGGCCGGTGCTGGTCCAGGAGTTCCTGTCCGGCGCCGAGTACAGCGTCGGGCTGATCGGTAATCCGGGCCAGGGGCTGACGGCGCTGCCGCTGCTCGAGGTCGACTATTCCCAGCTCGACCCGACGTTGCCGCGGCTGCTGCCATACGAATCGAAGTGGCACCCGGATTCGCCCTACTGGACCGACATCGGCTATCGCGAGGCGTCGTTGCCTGAAGACGTGCGGCGTCGCCTGATCGACCATTCGTCGCTTCTGTTCGAGCGGCTGGAATGCCGCGACTACGCCCGCTTCGATTTCCGCGCCGATGCGGACGGAGTGGTCAAGCTGCTGGAAGTCAACCCGAACCCGGGATGGTGTTGGGACGGCAAGCTCAACCTGATGGCCGGCTTCGGCGGCATGCGCTACGCCGACATGCTGCGTCTGATCATCGAGGCCGGGCAGGCGCGGTGCGCCACGTCCGGCGCGATCGGACAGGACACGGTCGCGGCGTAGGGCAGGCCGGCTTCAGCGGGCGCGTCGTCCGAGCGCGCGCATCCGGGCGAACCAGGCCTCGCGCTTGGCGGGGGACAGCGCCTCGACCATGCCGACCACGGTGTCACGCACCGGGCCGATGCCGACGAAGCGCAGGATGTTGCGCTCCAGGCTGCGCAGGCTGTGGGCGAGGAAGATCCAGCGGTAGACCAGCGCCGGCATGCCCATGGTGACGACGATGCGCGCCGACCGACCCTGCAGCTTCTTCTTGGGCCAGCCCTTGGACTCATAGGCGAAGGCGAAGCCGGGTCGGAACACCTGTTCGAGAAAGCCCTTGAGCAGCGCCGGCATGGTGCCCAGCCATAGCGGATAGACGACGACCAAGTGGTCGGCCCAGCCGATCGCTTCCTGCGCCGCGGCGATATCGGGCGGGGTGGCGCCGTTCTGGAAGTCCGACTGGCTGCGCAGCAGGGGGAAGTCGAGCGTGGCGACCTCGACACGGCGCACATCGTGGCCGGCCTCGGCCGCGCCCACGGCATAGGCATCGGCGAGGGCATGGCCGAAGTGGCCGCCGGCGGGATCGGGATGCCCCTGGATGATCGTGATCTTCCGCGTCATGACTGTCTCCGTCGAAGCCCATCGTCGCGGCAATGGACGGACGATAGCGGCTCAGCGTCCGTCAGCCTTGATCTGTCGCAAGCGGATCTTGCACGCGGTTCTTCATCGTTTTGTTTAAGTCAGTTATTTCTGTAATAAACGGAATAATGAGTCATCGACCATAGGCTCTGACGCCGAGTCGCCGGGACGGGCGCTGCGATCGGCATATTGGCGAAGACTGCCGGGCAGGAGCCCGAGGCCGGAACAGATGCGGATGTTCGCCGCGCGCGGGCAGGAAGCGGTGCCGCCGATCTTGCAGCCGGCGGCGATGCATTTCTTGCGCTTGGCCCAGCTGTCGCGTCCGGCATAACGGCAATACTGGCCGCAGGCGCTGCCCCGGGTGCAGATGTAGCACCCGTCGGCGCGGGCCGGCATCGGGCCCGCCGTCGCGATCAAGGCGGGCAGGGCGAGCAGGCCGAACAGGGTCGCCAACCGGGTCATGACACGAGGCCTCCGTTGCCGTTCAGGGCCGTTGGCCGATGATAGGGGCGCTCACGAGTTCGGAAAAGCCGCTTCCGTCGTGTAGACAGATCGGTTCACGAAATATTCGCAGGCGCCGCCCATCCGATCGCTTGCTCCGGCCGATGATGCGGTTCTTCGGGCGCTAGAGCGCCGCGGTCGGGTTCGAGATCGCCTTGCCGTCGTAGAGGTAGAGCCAGCCCTTGGTCAGCCGCCAGATCATCCAGATCGAGGTCAGGGCGACCAGGATCCAGCCGACGTAGATCAGCACCAGGATGCCCGACACGATATAGGCGGCGATCCCGTACCAGAAGGTCCAGATCAGCCAGTTGTAGTGGCTCTCCAGCAGCGTTCCGCCCACGCCGTCGACGCGCCGCCGCAGGTAGGCGAGCATCAGCCCGGCGACGCAGGTCACGCCCATGACGGGCGAAAGGGCAAACAGCAGGTAGGCGATGTGGGTCAGACGCGTCTGCGCCTTGACCGCGCGCGGACCCGTCGCCGCGTCGCTGACGCCGGCGAAGGTTTCGGCCGCCTCGGACACCGCGGCGGCGGCTTCGGACAACGCTTCGCTGGCGCGCTCGGCCGCCTTGGCGGTCCGTTCGGAGGCCTGGTTGACGGCCTCGCCGGCGCGCTTGCTGGTCTGTTCCGCCCACTTGGCGGCGTCGCTGGCAGCCCGGTCGACCGCCTCGGTGGCGTCCGATGCCGCGGCGCTGATCCGGTCGGCCGGCGACTTCGGCGCGTCGGCCTTCTGCTCGCCGGTCTTCTCGGTGGTCTTGTCGGCGGCGCCGGTCGAGGTCGCCGCCGCACTCTTGGCGGCGGGCTTGCGCGCCGATGTGGTCTTGCGGGTCGCGCCGCCGGCCGCCTTCGACTTGGCTCCGCTGCTGGCGCGCTTGCGGGGCGCGGGCGTCGCACCCTCTTTGGTGTTGTCGTCCTCAGCCATGCCGTACCCCCGTTGCGTGACGTCTGTTATGGCCAAATGGAGTGGCCGGTTATGGGAAACATATGTGATCGCGACAGGCGATTTAAATGGGGGATTCGGTACAAACAGCCTGGACGCCGCCGAGCATGGCTCGGGCGCGGCTGGTGAGCGCCGAGACGCTCCGCTTGCCCGCCCCGCGGCGATGCCATAAGTCATTACGCTTCTTGACCGATACCAACGAGATTTCCCAGGGAGGCCCCGCCGATGTCGCTGCAGATCCATCGTGAGGTCGAGCACCGGCCCGAATCGCGCATCGACGAGGCGATCGGCGTGCTCAAGGAGAAGTTCGGCGACCGGCTGTCGACGTCGCAGGCGATGCGCGAGCAGCACGGCAAGGGCGAGGACCACCACCCGGTCGTGCCGCCCGACGCCGTCGTGTTTCCGGAGTCGACGGAGGAGGTCGCCGACATCGTCAAGGTGTGCGCCGAGTACAAGGTGCCGGTGATCCCGTTCGGCACCGGGACGTCGCTCGAGGGCCACGTCGCCGCGCTCCATGGCGGGGTCTGCATCAACGTTCAGCGCATGGACCGGGTGCTCGAGGTCAATGCCGAGGACCTCGACTGCAAGGTCCAGCCGGGCGTGACCCGCAAGGCGCTCAACGAATACCTGCGTGACACCGGCCTGTTCTTCCCGATCGACCCCGGCGCCGACGCCTCGCTCGGCGGCATGGCCGCGACCCGCGCCTCGGGCACCAACGCGGTGCGCTACGGCACCATGCGTGAGAACGTGCTCGGCCTGACCGTGGTGATGGCGGACGGCCGGGTGATCCGCACGGCGCGGCGGGCGCGCAAGTCGTCGGCCGGCTACGACCTGACCCGGCTGTTCGTCGGCTCCGAGGGCACGCTCGGCGTGATCACCGAGATCTCGCTGCGGCTCTACGGCATCCCGGAGGCGACCTCGGTCGCGGTGTGCAACTACCCGTCGCTCGAGGCGGCGGTGAACACGGTGATCGCGACGATCCAGTCGGGCATCCCGATCGCCCGCATCGAGATCGCCAACGGCATCCAGCTCAAGGCCATCAACCTCTATTCCAAGACCGACTTCCCCGAGGAGCCGACCCTGTTCATGGAATTCCACGGCACCGAGGCCGGGGTGAAGGAGCAGGCGGAGATGGTCAAGGCGCTGTCCGACGAGTTCGGCGGCGGCGAGTTCAAGTGGACGACCAGCGCCGAAGAGCGCTCCAAGCTGTGGCAGGCCCGGCACGACGCCGCCTATGCCGCCAAGGCGCTGCGCCAGGGCGCGGAAGTGTGGGCGACCGACGTCTGCGTGCCGATCTCGCGGCTGGCGGAATGCATCGTCGAGACCGAGCGCGACCTCGCCGAGAGCGACATCCTCGCGCCGATCGTCGGCCATGTCGGCGACGGCAACTTCCACATGGTCCTGATCGCCGACAAGAACGACGCCGACGAGATGGAACGGGCCAACGGCGTCAACAAGCGGCTGGTCGAGCGCGCGCTGGCGATGGACGGCACCTGCACCGGCGAGCATGGCGTCGGCATGGGCAAGATGGACTTCCTGGTCGCCGAGCACGGCGAGGCCCTGTCGGTGATGCGCCAGATCAAGAAGGCGCTCGACCCGGACGACATCATGAACCCGGGCAAGATCCTGCGGGTCTAGGGCCGCCGCCGATCCTTTGGGCCCGACCGGCGGCTTGCCCGCCAGGTCGTTGCCTATCGCGGCTTGACGATCACCAGCTTGCCGTCGACGTCGCGGGCGATCACCGCCCGGCCGTTGATGTTGGTGAAGCCGTAGCGGTTGATCTGGATATTGAGCGCGCGGATGGCGCGGTCGGTCGGCGTGATGCCGAGCTTCTCCAACAGCGCGGGCAGCGGGCTCGGGAACTCCCGCCATTCGACCTTGGGCAGCTCGCCGTCGAGCAGCACGGTCAGCTCGATCGACTTGCGCGCGGCGAGGAAGCGGGCGGTGCCGCGGTGGCTCTTGAGCTGCCACAGCATCGAGCGGATCAGCGTGCCTTCCTCGTCGAGCCCGTCGGGCTTGAAAGTCGCCGTGCGCGTCGCCGCCGCCTTGTAGACCTGCGGGTCCATGAATTGGGCGGTGAAGCGCCGCACGAACTTGCCGCGCTCGGTATCGCGCTCCTTCATCGCGACGATCCGGCTGCGATAGGCCGCGACGTCGGCGTCGCGCGCCGCCAGGCGGCGGTGCAGCGCCATGCGGTCGAGGGCGGCGGGGATCCCGATGGCCAGCGTGGTGATCAGGACGACGACCAGCACCGCGACCGCCAATACGATGCGCGAATCGCGGGACAGCCGCTTGAGAATGACGGGCAGCTCGCGTGGCTCGATCGGCGGCCCGGGCGGCGCAGCCTTCGGTGCAGGGCTCTCGGTCTCCAGTTCGGCGCCTTTGGTCTTTGGTTTGGCGCCTCCGGTCCCTGGTTTGGCGCTCTCGGCCTCAGGGACGGTGCGTTTCGCTGCCGGTTTCGCGGCGCGCAGGCGGGCGGGAAGCTGGGCCGGCATTGCGCGCAGTACCCGGATCAGGCGGGCGTAACCGTTGTTCAACCGCTTGATCGTCGCGGACATCGTGTTGTTGCCTGGCCGATCCCCTGGGTGCCGTGGCCGCGATCCTAGCACGCGCCGTCGTGGCCGCCAGCGGGACCGGCCGGCGTCCTCATTCCTTGCCGGAGAGCATGCCGCGGACCTCGCGCAGCTCGCGGCGCAGCTCGGTGATCTCGGCGGTCAGCACCTTGGTCTGCTGCTGGATATCCTCTTCCAGCGTGTCGCGCGCGTCGGCCAGGTCGGTCGCCTGCTGCTCCTGCATCGCGTTGACGATCACCGCGATGAACAGGTTCAGCACGGCGAAGCTGGTGATCAGGATGAAGGGCACGAACACCAGCCAAGCCTGCGGCGCCTTCTCCATCACCGGCCGGACGATGCCCATCGACCAGCTCTCCAGCGTCATGATCTGGAACAGCGAATACATGCTCTCGCCGATCGTGCCGAACCACTGCGGGAAGGTTTCGCCGTACAGCTTCGTGCAGATCACGCCGAACACGTAGAAGACCAGGAACAACAGCGCGATGATCGAGGCGACGCCCGGGATCGCGGTGAGCAACGCCTGCACGACCTTGCGCATCGCCGGCACCACCGACACCAGCCGCAGCACCCGGAGGATGCGCAGCGCCCGCAGCACCGACAGCGGGCCGGCGCTGGGCACCAGCGCGATGCCGACGACGATGAAGTCGAACACGTTCCAGCCGCGCCGAAAGAAGCCGATCGGCCCCCAGGCGATCATCTTCAGCGCCAGTTCGAGGACGAAGACGCCGAGGATCGCCTGGTCGATGTATTCGAGCACCTCGCCGGCGTAGCGCACCGCCCGGTCGGACGTGTCGAGGCCGAGCGTGACGGCGTTGATGACGATGATCGTCGTGATCGTGCGCTGGACGCGATTGGATTCGATGAAGCTGCGCAAGCGTGCACGGAAGGCGTCGAACGAGCCGCCGTTGTCCGCAGGGGCCGGGCGGTCGCCATCCGGCGCCGGCTGCAGCCGTTGCGAAGACGTCTCGGGCGGCTTCATCGCCCCGACCCACCGGCGCGACCTCACTGCAGGGTCTCCCGCCGCCGCGCGATGATGAAGGCGCCGGCGGCCTGCAAGTCGTCGTCCGACAATGTCCGGAAGCGGCGGGCGAGCTTCTCGCGGGGCAGGCCGTCGTCGCGGACCACCGGCGTGGCCGATACGACGTCGAAGCCGGCTCGTTCCATCGCCGCGACGTGGGCCGACATCGGCTGGCGGTTGATCAGGTAAAGCCGGCCGCCGCGGATCACCCGCCAGGTCGCGTCGCCGTAGGCCCAGTGGCCGTTCCAGGCGTCGGCCGTGCCGTGCGACTTGAAGTCGATCTGATGGGTCATGACGCCGCCCGGCGCGAGCCAGTCGCGGCAGGCGGCATAGGTGTCGAGGAGATCGTCGACATGCTCCATCACCGCCTGGGAGAAGATCCAGTCGACGCTGCCCGGCTCGATGATATCGGCGTCGAACCAGGGGGCGCGATATTGCACCGGGCTCGTTGCCGGATCGGCCAGCCGGGCGCGCAGGCGGTCCAGGCGGTCGGGCGCGAGCGCGGCGTTCAGCCGGGCGTCGGGAAGGGCGTCCGCGGGGAAGGCGTCGCTGTCGAGCACCGGCTTGATGGTCGGGAACTCGTCGCCGCCGGGCACCGGCGCGCGCCGACCGAACAGGGCGGCGATCTCGTCGAACATCGCCGCTGCGTCGGGCTGGGGGCCGTAATCCTTGATGTCGAACCCGAAATAGCGCTCTGCGCCCGCCGCCAGCGCGGCCAGGCCGGTGCCGATCGATTGGCCCGGACCGATCTCGGCGACGGTGCGGAAGTCGGTCGTGATCCCGGCGTCGTGGAGCTTGGCCAGGTGGCGCAACAGGACGGCGTAGCAGTAGCGCGGCGCGTGCGTGCGGCCGCCCGACCGGTTGAGCAGGGACGGGGGCAGGACGAAGCTGACAAGGCCTTTGGCGATGATCGACAGGGACATCGGGCGTGTTGCGGCGGCGGCCAACTGGATACGGAGCGATTGCGGCCGGTCAATACACCAAGCCGGGCCACGCCGGAAGGGGCACGATCAGGCTGTGTCGCCGGCTTCCCGCGCGGGGGATGACGCGCCGGTATCGCGCGTAACGACAGATACCGTGTGTGATTTCGCAGTCGATTTCACGCCGCGATCTCCCCAACTTGGCATGGCCGTCAGCGCCCCCGCTGGCGGCCCATTTTTTTGCGGCGGCCGGCTCACGCCAGCGCCGGTTTCACCTCCGTGGCGAACAGGTCGATCGAGCGCAGCACCTGTTCCCGGCTGAACGTGCCGTAGGCGAACTGCAGGACCAGATAGTTGGATTTGGTCTCGGCGACCTGGTCGGCGAGGGCATCGCGCACCGTATCCGGCGAGCCCACCACCACGGCGCCGATGTCGACCCCCGTCTTGAGATCCGCGGCGAGATTGGTCGACGCATTCGTGCCGTGCTCGACCCAAAGCCAGTTGAGCGCAGTGATCCAGCTTTCGTAGGCCGGTTTGGCCTCGGCCCAGGCCTGTTCGTCGGTTTCGGCGACGTAGATCTGCCGGAGCCCGCCCATGAACGGCGTCTTGGTCGGGGTGAACGCGCGCATCGGGTCGTTCGCCTGGCTCTCCCAGGCGTCGCGATAGAAGGCGACGACGCTCTTGATCCGCGACGTGGGGCCCAGGCCGATCGCGTTCATGCCGTGGCGGGCGGCGAAGATCATGCCCGGCTCGCTGCCGACGCCGGCCCATAGCGGGGGCATCGGCTGCTGGACGGGCTTGAGGATCATCGGCACGTTCTCCAGGCAATGGTACTTGCCCTGGTGGTTCAGTCGCTCGCTGGTCAGGCCCTCGATCACGATCGACAGCGCCTCGTGATAGAGCGCCTGCTTCTCCTCCAGATCGATGCCGTAGTAGCCGACCTCGTAGGGCGACACCCCGGCGCCGACGCCGAGCTCGAGCCGTCCGCCGGTCATCTGGTCGAGCATGCAGATTTCCTCGATCAGGCGCAGCGGGTGGTAAAGCGGCAGCAGATAGACCAGCGGGCCGATCCGGAGGGTGCTGGTATGCTGCGCGACGGCCGCCAGGAACACGCTGGGCGACGGCCCCAGGCCCAACGGCGTCATGTGATGCTCGGCCATGTGGTAGCTGCGGAAACCGGCCGCTTCGGCCGCCTTGATCACCGCCAGGCGGTCGGCATAGAGCTGCGTGTCGGGATGCTGGTTGCGGTCGAGATGGTCGAACAGGCCGAAGTCCATGGTTCCCCCCTTATGGTTCTTTTCCGTGCCGGTGGCCGGCCGGGCCGAAGCCTTTTCCCCGCACGGCGCGCGAATGTCAAACGCACGGCAGCCGTATCCTCAAGCAACCGTGTTCGAGCGTGTCTGGCACCCTGCGGCGGGCGGCGTCATCTTGCGGCCCCATCGCCACCCGTCCGTGACAGGGAGGAACGAATGACCCTTCGCCGCCGTTTTGCCGTGGTCCTGATCGCGTTGGCGCTGCCGATGGCCGCCGGCGCCGCGCACGCCGCCTCCAAGCCTCGGGTGTTCACGACCAACGGCCTGGCCATCCAGGGCTATGATGCGGTCGCCTACTTCACCCAGAAGAAGCCGGTCTCGGGCAAGGCCCAGTTCAGCTATCGCTGGCGCGGTGCCACCTGGCGTTTCGCGTCGGCGGCGCACCGCGACGCCTTCAAGGCGAACCCGACCAAGTACGCCCCGCAATACGGCGGATATTGCGCCTTCGCGGTGTCGGAGGGCGTCACCGCGCCGACGGACCCGACCGCGTGGACGGTCCACAACGGCAAGCTCTATCTGAATTTCTCGCGGGGCGTGCGGTCGCGGTGGCTGGAAGACCGCGACGAGCGGATTTCCCGCGCCAACAAGAACTGGCCGGACGTGCTGGGCAAGTAGGTCAGGACAGCTCGCCGCGCTGGTAGAGGCCGAGCACGAAGACGCGCAGCGCGCTGGACAGGTTCGCAGGGTTCGCCTCGTCGACCTCGGTGATCAGCGCGTTGACCGAGATGCCCCGCCGCGCGGCCGCCTGTCGCAGCCCGTCCCAGAAGGCCGTTTCCAAGGAAATCGAGGTGCGGTGGCCGGCGATGGTCACCGAGCGCTTGCGGATGGTCTGATCGAGGGTCATCGGAGACGTGGGCGAACCGGGGGGCTTCGTGTCGGTGTCAGGAGGGTATACGTGTACCGCGCCCGCTTCATCCCGGCTCCGGGCCGGTGGTGGCGGCCGGATCGGTGTCCGATGGCGGGTCAGGCGACTTTCCTGTCTGCTTTGTCGTGGTGCCGTCCATTCGTGCTTTCCACGGCGTCGGCGATCAGCGGCGGCCAGACCTGGTTGCGCCCGCGGCGCTTGGCTTCGTAGAGCGCGCTGTCCGCCTCGGCGATCAGCGCAGCGATCGACTGCTCCGACGCCTGTCCGACCACGACGCCGAAGCTCGCCGTCACGATGCCTGCGGCGACGTCGCGGTGGGGAATTGCCAGGCCCTCGATGCTGCGCCGGACGCGCTCGCCGATCCGGATCGCCGTGTCCTCGGCCGGTGCGCGGCAGCACGACGAGAAATTCTTCGCCGCCGAGCCGGACGGCTAAGTCGTCGTCGTCGCGCAGCTCGGCCGAAATCACGCCGGCGACGCGCTTGAGGCAGGTATCGCCAGCGGGGTGGCCGTAGCGGTCGTTGTAGGCTTTGAAGTGGTCGATATCGGCCATGATGACCGCGATCGGCGAGACGTCGCTGTCCGGCTGCTGCCAGATCCGCGCGGCGGTGTCGTCCAGGTACCGACGATTGGAGATGCCGGTCAGCGGATCACGGTTCGCAGCATCCTCGGCGCCTTCGCGCCGCAGCCGGTCGCGCAGTCGCATCAGGAAGGAGTGGCGCAGTTCGCGTTCCATGCGGAGGTTGCCGAGCAGGGTCAGGTGGCAGACCGCCGCCATGCTCGACGCGCCGATGAGCTTTGCCGCAAATGACGCCTGCCCGGGCAGAAGGACGGCGAGGTAGAGGACGGCGAGGGCGAGCGTCGACATCACCGCGAAGCGGTGGCCGAGGCGCTGGTTCACGTTCATGAAGACGACGATCAAGATCGCCAGATATTGGTAGTGCTGGGCCGCCGGCGTGTGGTTGAGCGCGTAGATGAGCATGATCTGGCCGACGATCAGGGCCGGCACGGTCGCGGCAAGGAGTTCGCGGACCCCGATCGTCAGGTCGCGCTGGTACAGAAAGCTGGCCAGGAAGACGAACGGCGTGACGACCGCCAGGTGGAGGATCGCCGCAAGCAGGAAGGTGTCCGGCACGAGCACGTAATCGGCGACCAGAAAGGCGTTGTAGACCAGCGCGGTCGGCAACGCGATGTGGCGCATCACCGACTTGCGGTAGTTTTGCGTCTGCGCCTGGAACGCAGCCTCGAGATCCGGCGGAAAGCTGAGCTTCCTGCTCTTGGTCGCCGTAAAGGCTTCCAGGTCGGGCAAACTGATCCCGAACGTCGACATGCCTCGCCCTTCGCGTGGGTGGTCCCACGCGTCGAGCGATAGGCGGAATTGCTTAAGATTGCGTTGCCGGGAGCGACAAACCGTGTGCGGCTTATTCGTCCCGCGCGCGTTATCCGGTCGGGCCGACCATCTTCTCCGGCCGCACCCAGTCGTCGAACTGCTTCTCGGTCAAGAGGCCGAGCGCGACACCGGCTTCCTTCAGCGTCGTGCCGTCGGCAAAGGCCTTCTTGGCGATCTTGGCTGCGCTGTCGTAGCCGATATGGGGGTTGAGCGCGGTCACCAGCATCAGCGAGTTGCGCATCAGCTCGCCGATCCGGTCCTCGTTGGCCTCGATGCCGGCGACGCAGTTGTCGGCGAAGCTGACGCAGGCGTCGGCGATCAGGCGGACCGACTGCAGGAAGTTGTAGATGATGACCGGCTTGAAGACGTTGAGCTCGAAGTGGCCGGTCGAGCCGGCGACGGTGATGGTCGTGTGGTTGCCCATCACCTGGGCGCAGACCATGGTCATCGCCTCGCACTGGGTCGGGTTGACCTTGCCCGGCATGATCGACGAGCCGGGCTCGTTGGCGGGCAGGGCGAGCTCGCCGAGCCCCGAGCGCGGGCCCGAGCCGAGGAAGCGGATGTCGTTGGCGATCTTCATCAGCGACGCCGCCAGTGTGTTGAGCGCGCCCGAGCCTTCGACCAGCGCGTCGTGCGCGGCGAGCGCCTCGAACTTGTTCTTGGCCGTGATGAACTTCAGGCCGGTGATCTTCGAGACCTTCGCCGCGAACAGCTTGTCGAAGCCCTTCTTGGCGTTGAGCCCGGTGCCGACCGCGGTGCCGCCCTGGGCCAGATGGGTCAGCCGGGGCAGGGCGGCCTTGACCCGGTCGATGCCGAAGGCGACCTGGGTGACGTAGCCCGAGAACTCCTGGCCCAGGGTCAGCGGCGTCGCGTCCTGGGTGTGGGTGCGGCCGATCTTGATGATCTTGGCGAAGGCCTTCTGCCGGTCCTCGAGCGCGGCGCGCAGGTGCTCCAGCGCCGGAAGCAGCCGGTTGCTGACCTCCTCCACCGCGGCGATGTGCATCGCCGTCGGGAAGGAGTCGTTGGACGACTGGCCGCGGTTGCAGTGGTCGTTGGGATGGACCGGATCCTTCGAGCCCATCGTGCCGCCGAGCATCTCGATCGCCCGGTTCGAGATCACCTCGTTGGCGTTCATGTTGGTCTGGGTGCCCGAGCCGGTCTGCCAGACGACCAGCGGGAAATTGTCGTCGAGCTTGCCGTCGATGACCTCGGTCGCCGCCTTGACGATCGCGTTGCCGATCTTCTTGGGCAGCTCGCCCAGCTCCATGTTGGCCTCGGCCGCGGCGCGCTTCTGGATGCCGAAGGCGCGGATCAGCGGCTGGGGCATGTGCTCGCCGCCGATGCGGAAGTTCTGGATCGAACGCTGCGTTTGCGCCCCCCAGTAGTGGTCGGCGGGCACCTTGATGGCGCCCATCGAATTGGATTCGGTGCGGGTCTGCGGCGATTTGGCCATCAGGCGGGATCCTCTCGGTCTTCGGTCGGGAGTGTTTAGGTTTGAAATGGTTGCCGCGGTTTTAACGCAACCGGTCGGCGGCGCGAAAGGGCGATGCGGCGCGCGGCCTGGAGAGACGGTCCATGCGTGTTAGGGTCGCGGCCAGATCGGAGGCACAGATGGGAGAGATCGGGATGACGGAACGGCTCAACGGGTTCGACGAGGAGGTCGACGAAATTCTCGAGGCCCTGCGGCAACGCTACTTCTGGATTCACCTGGTCGCAGACTTCCTGGCCGGCTTCTGCTTCGTTTTCGGCAGCGTCTTCTTCTTCTATCAGTCGCTGATCTACGCCGGCACCTGGCTGTTCCTGATCGGCAGCATCCTGTTCGCGTCAAAGCCGACGATCCGGCTCATCCATCAGCTCCACCGCAACAGGCTGGTCGCCCGCACGGTCGCATCGTTCGAACGGAACTTGTCCTAGCCCTTCGTGCCCTTGGCCTTACGCCCCGCCAGTGCGGCGTCGAACGCCTTATGCGCCCAGTCGGCGAAGGCGTCGCCGTCGTCCAGCAGGTGCGGCGGGCAGGTCCAGTAGGACATCGACGTGCTCTTCTCGCCACGGCTGTAGGTGAAAGGCGTCATCGACGCCGCCTCGAAATCGGGCCGGTTGCGGTCGTCGACCTTGAGATAGAGGGTGTCGTCGACCACCAGTGCGAACATCAAGCCGTCGCGAAAAACGCCGGCGCCACTGAACATGCGCCGGACCGTCACCGGCGCGCTGGCTTCGAACAGGTCGGTCAGGTGGTCGATGAATTCGGGGCTGTTGGGCATCGCGTCCGTCGGAACCGCGGCGGGCCGGCCGGTCCGGGCCCCTCGGAATCGACTATAGCGCGCCCTCCCGCGATGCGTGAAGAAATGAAACGGCGCATGGCAATCGGCCGCGTTGATCTTCATGCATGGCTAATTCATTGATGGGGCATTGCTATATGCACGCGTAGGTATGTTTAATTTCAAAATTTATGCTACTTAAAAGAGAATAGTTCAGTTTCGAGGGCGGTGGCCGCCCAGGAGGTCTTCATGTCGGGCGGCGGATCCGATGCCGCAAAACCGAGCAATCCCGCCGAGCGTGTGGCGCCGGCGATTGCCGGCGCTTCGCATATCGATGCGCTTCCGTTGGCATTCCAATACTTCGTGGCCTATTGGCACGAGCACTGCCCGGCGGATGGTGTCGCGCCGATTTCGGTGCTCAATCAGCCGAGTGCGCCGCCGATCTCGTTCAGCGGGATCGTCTTTCGTGCGGAGCCTTCTGAAGCGGAAAAGTTGAATTTCCGAATCGTCCAGGCCTGCGAAGCGTTCAACTTCTACTACAAGCGTCGACTCGAAGGGTGCACGCTGGACGACCTCTACCCGGCTGACGAGGCTACCCGCCAGAAACAGCATTACGCCGATATCCTCGGCGGGTGCCGCGCCGACTTTCTCAAGCGTCGGCGCAGCCGAGTGCCCGGCCGCGAGATCGTCCGGATCGAGCGGATCTACGCGCCGTTCGCCGACGATGAGGGCACGCCCGTTTTCATCGTCGGCCTGTGCAAGCTGTCCTATGCCTGATCGTTCCTGCGCGCTCGTCGTTGCGCGGCTGGCGTCACCGTCCGGCGATCCGCGTCAGGAACGCGTCCATCCGCGCCACCGCCGCGTCGATGTTGCCGGCTTCGGTGTGACCGGAAGCCTTGCGCGGCTTGAAGCTGTGGTCGCCGTCGGGCAGGAAGCCGAGTTCGATCGAATCCGACAGTCGATAGCCCGCGATCTCCTCGCGCGTGCCCAGCGCGTCGCGCTCGCCCTGCAGGATCAGCGCCGGCGTGTGCAGGTCGGCCAGGTGGGCGGTGCGCAGGCGATCGGGCTTGCCGGGCGGATGGAACGGATAGCCCAGGCAGATCAGCCCGCGTACGCCGGCGTCGTCCGCGACCAGGCTGGCGATGCGGCCGCCCATGCTCTTGCCGCCGATCACCGCGCCCTTGGCGCCCAGCCGGTCGATGACCGCTTGCCACGTCGCCCGCAAGATCGGCTCGCGGTCGGGCGGCTTCTTGCGGCCTTCGGCGCGCCGCGCCGCCATGTAGGGGAATTCGAACCGGGCGACGCGCCATCCGCGCGCGGCGAGCCCAGAGGCGACGGCGTCCATGAACGGGCTGTCCATCGGCGCGCCGGCACCGTGGGCGAGCGCGATGGTCAGCGCAGCGCCGGCGGGGCCATCGAAGATCAGGTCGGGCAGGACGTCAGGCATGCGTACTCCGGCCGAATGACGAAACGGTGGATGGTACAACGGACCGTCGGCGACTATACCGGTCGATGATGGGCAGGCGGCGCAATTCGGGAAGTTTGGCGATGGCGCGGTGGGCGGGACGGCTTGGGATGGGGCTCGGTGCGATCCTGGCGGCGGCCGTCTGTCATGCGCCGCCCGCTGCGGCACAGGTTGCGGTCGACATCGCCTACGGTCAGGCTCCCAGCCAACGGCTCGACGTTTTCCGCCGGCGGTTGCCCGGCGGCGAGGGGCGGCTGCGCAAGACGATCGTATTCTTCCACGGCGGCGGCTGGTGGCGCGGCACCAAGGACCGGCTTCGCTTCGTCGGCCGGACGCTCGCCGCCGCCGGCTACATCGTGGTGTCGGCCGACTACAGGCTCTATCCGGAGGTGCGTTTCCCCACCTTCGTCTACGACGCCGCCCGGGCGACCGCGTGGGTCCACGCCAACATCCGACGCTGGGGCGGCGACCCCAACCGAATCTACCTGATGGGCCATTCGGCGGGCGCGCATATCGCGATGCTGGTGGCGCTCGATCCGCGCTACCTGCGCGCGGCCGGCGTACCGCGGTCGGCGATCCGCGGCGTGATCGGCCTGTCCGGCCCCTATTCCTTCGATCCGCACAGGTTCTGGCGGAACCGGAAGATCTTCGCCGCGCATCCGGGCATCAACGCCCGGCCGATCACCTACGTGGCCAACCACGAGCCACGGCTCCTGCTGGTGCAGGGCGGGCGCGACCGGCGGGTTCTGCAGTCGGATGCGGAAGCGATGGCGGCGGCCTACCGGCGCGCCGGAGGCTGGGTCCGGCTGCTGGTATATCCCCGCTGGGGCCACAACGGCCCGCTGCTCGCGCTGACGCCGCGCCGGCGCCGGTCGGCCCCGGTGCTGGCGGAGATCGCGACGTTCGTCGGGCGCCCCTGATTGGGATCCCGGATCGGGACGGACGTGAGCGCGGTCGATGGCTTGGAGGCGGCAGGACGTGCCGGCTTCACGTACGGCCCGGACTATTCCGCCGCGACCGCCAAGCCCTCCTGCTCGCAGGTCGGCGCGGCGTCCTGGATCGTGGCGCGCTGACCGTCGCGGGGCCAGCGCAGGTCGTCGTACGCCCGGCCGCGATGCATGGTGCAACGGTTGTCCCACAAGACCAGGTCGTTGACCCGCCAGCGATGGGCATAGACGAAGCGGGGCTGCGTCGCGTGGGCCATCAGCGTGTCGACCAGCGCCATCGCGGCGTCATCGTCCATGCCCTCGATCCGGCCGATATGCGAGGCGATGTAGAGCGAGGTACGCCCGCTGCAGGCGTGGTGGCGGACCATCGCCTGGGGCACGGGCGGCATCGCGGCGTTCTCCGCCTCCGACATGGCGAAGCCCTGGCGGGCCCGTGAATAGGCGATCGCATGATAGGCGGTGCGGCCCTCGACCTGGGCCTTCAGGTCGTCGGGCAGCGTATCCCAGGCGGCGCGCATGTCGGCGAACTCCGTCTGGCCGCCGACGGGCGGGATCGCGCGCATCAACAGCAACGACGCCTTGGCCGGCACGCGCTTGAACGAGCTGTCGGTGTGCCACAGCTGGTTGCCGTGCTGGAACTCGCGCAGCCGATTGTCCGCGGCCATGATCCGGCCATTCGCGGTCAGGTTCGAAACGTCTGCCAGTTCCACCGGGACGCGCAGCTTGCTGATGTCCATGTCGGCCTGCATCGACGGATCGATCGGGCCGAACCGCTTGGCGAAGGCGACGTGCTGGTCCTGGGTGATGTCCTGGTCCGGGAACACGAGGACGCCATAGGTATGAAAGGCGTCCTCGATGGCCCGCCAATCGGCGTCGGAGAGCGGACGGGACAGGTCGACGTCGCCGATCTCGGCGGCAAACCCATCGGTGACCGGCCACACTTCCACGCTCATGGCGTCCCTTCCTCGGCGGTCCCGGTTCGGCCGGGACGCAAACCCTCAGCGCTTCTTGCGGAAGGCGTCTAGGTTGACCACTTCGCCCGTGCGCGCCTCGTCATCGTCGTCCACGTCGGGGAGGGCGTCCGATTCGTTGGTAGCGGCGTCGGGCACGGCGGGGTGCGACGATTCCGCTTCGCTCGCCTCGGATCCGGCCATCACGGTTGCGAGCTCGAACTTGAGGCCGAACGGCACCGACGGGTCGGCGAAGGAGTTGACCGCGGCGAAGGGGATGATCAGTCGTTCCTTGCGGCGGTTGAAGCTCAGCGTCACACCGAAAAATTCGTCGTTGACCTCGAGGTCCCAGAACTGATGCTCGAGGACGATGGTCATGTCCTCGGGATAGTCGGCGACCAGCCGGTCCGGGATGTCGACGCCGGGATAGTGGGTCAGGAAGGAGATGTAGAGGCTGTGGTCCCCCGGCAGGCCATAGGTCGACACCTGCACGAGCGCGGTGCGGACGACGCTGCGCAGCGCGTCTTCGACGATCTTTTCGTAATGCAGGATTTCGGGTTCCATCAGCCAAGTGTCGAGCGGTCTGTCGCGCCCATTATCGAACAGACGCGCCGCGACGCAAGCGAAGCCTTGCGGCGCGAGGCAACTATTGTATCCCGTGTACACGATTTCGCCGCGCCGCGCGCCGGCCGCGCGGTGTTCGGTCGATCGACGCCCATCGGGGAGAGTGGGGGGCTTCTGTTGCCCGGCGCCCCCCGGGCCGCGCTTGCCTAGAGACTAAGCAGCGAGTGCCAACTGATCGTTGTCATTGGCAATTGTGAATACGGCCCGATGACGGTGGTACCATGCCGAGCAAAAAGCCAACCTTTACCCACGCGTCGATCCTGTTTCGCCCCCGTCGGTCCCGAAGGCCCTTCCGGCTTCGGGAGAATTTGGTGGAGGCGCCGGGTACTGCCCCCGGGTCCGCAGTGGTTATTACGAAGGCCGTTTATCGCCATAGCCGCCGAGGCGGCACCCCTAATATAGGGATGAATGGTCTGGATTTGAAGCCGTGCGCGTCGCCCTGTGCTATCACGGGCCGTTGCGTTGCTCCTGCCACCGAGGCGCCGGCCCATGAGTGAATTCCTCTCCACCCGCGAGGTCGCCGCGTTGCTGCGGCTCAAGGAGCGCAAGGTTTACGAGCTCGCCAAGTCGAGCGCGATCCCGGTATCGCGCGTGACCGGCAAGCTGCTGTTCCCGCGCGACCTGGTCGAAGCCTGGGTGCTCCGGAATACCGAGTACCGGGAAGGGGTGGGGGTGTTGACCAACCGGCCGCTGGTGCTCGCCGGCAGCCACGATCCACTGCTCGACTGGGCGCTGCGCGAATTGAAGGCCGGCATCGCGACCTATTTCGACGGCAGCCTCGACGGACTGGAGCGGCTGGCGAAGGGCGAGGCGATCGCCGCCGGCATGCACGTGTTCGAACCCGAGACCGGCAGCTTCAACGTCCGGCATCTGACCGCGGCGATGCCCGGCCAGCCGGTCGCGCTGATCGAGATCGCCAAGCGCCAGCAGGGGCTGGTGCTGCCGGCGGGCAACCCGCGCAAGATCGCCGGCGTCGCCGATCTTGCCGGGACGCGGATCATCCCGCGCCAGCCCGGCGCCGGCAGCCGGATGCTGCTCGATCATCTGATGGCCGAGGCGGGCCTGACCGGGGCCGACGCCACCATCCTCGATCCGCCCGCGCGCAACCAGACCGACGTCGCGTTGGCGATCGCCGAAGGCCGGGCCGACGCCGGCATGGCCGTGGCGGCCGCGGCGCGGCCGCTCAAGCTCGACTTCCTGCCGTTGTTCGCCGAGCGGTTCGACCTGGCGGTGTGGCGGCGCGACTATTTCGAGCCGCCGCTGCAGGCGCTGTTCGCCTTTGCCCGGACCAAGGCGTTTGCCGACAAGGCCGCCGCGCTCGGCGGCTACGACCTGTCGGGCTTCGCCACGGTCCATCACAACGGGCCGTAGCTTCGAGGCTTATGCCCACGGCGCCCGGCGGGGCGGGGGAGGCGGGCCCCGGCGCCGATGCCACCGAGGCCCGCCGCTGCGGTTACTGCTTCTTTGCGTTCGGGAAGAAGAGCTGCTGTCCCTTGACCTTGTAGGCGGCGATGATGGCCTGGCCTTGCGGGCTCAGGAGCCAGTCGATGAACGCCTGGCCTTCCTTCACCTTGACGTGCGGATACTTCTTCGGATTGACCAGCATCACGCCGTACTGGTTGAACAGCTTCTTGTCGCCCTCGACGAGGATCTTGAAGTCGGCCTTGTTCTTGAAGGCGATCCACGTCGCCCGGTCGGTCATCGTGTAGGCGCCCATGCCGACCGAGGCATTGAGGGTCGCGCCCATCCCCGAGCCGGTCTCGCGGTACCACTTGCCGCTCGACTTCTTCGGGTCGATGCCAGTCAGCTTCCACAGGGCGCGCTCTTTCTTGTTGGTGCCCGAATTGTCGCCGCGCGAGGCGAAGATCGCCTTGGCCGCGGCGATCTTCTTGAGCGCCGCGACAGCGTCCTTCATGCCGGCGATCTTGGCCGGGTCCTTGGGCGGGCCGACGATCACGAAGTCGTTGTACATCAGGTCGAACCGCTTCACGCCCCAGCCGGCCTTGACGAATTTCAACTCCGCCGGCTTGGCGTGGACCAGCAGCACGTCACCGTCGCCGTTTCGGGCGTTCTTGAGCGCCTGGCCGGTGCCGACGGCAACCACCCGCACCTCGATGCCGGTCTTCTTGGTGAAGATCGGCAGCAGGTACTTGAACAGCCCCGAATTCTGCGTCGAGGTCGTCGACTGCACGACGATGAACTTGCCGGCGGCATGCGCCGTCCCCGCCAACGGGACGACGGCGAAGGCAGCGGCGGCAGCGAGGCCGGCGATGAGCGTGCGGCGTTGAATCATGGCGATCTCCCGGTCTGTTTCGAGGGTTGTTGTCAGAGGACGAGCCGCCCCGCGAGGAACGCTTCGGCGGCCTCGCTCTGGGGCGCGTCGAAGAACGTAGCGGCGGCGCCGGTCTCGGTGATGCGGCCGGCATGCATGAACACGACGGTGTCGGCGAGGCGGCGGGCCTGGCCGATGTCATGGGTGACGAGGACGATCTTGGTCCCGTTGCCGGCGGCGTCGCGCAGCAGCGTCTCGATCGCCGCGGTGGAGGACGGGTCGAGGTTGGCCGACGGCTCGTCGAGCAGCAGCAATTCGGGCTCGACCGCGAGCGCGCGGGCGATGGCAAGGCGCTGCTGCTCGCCACCCGACAGGACGCGGGCCGGCGACCGGGCCAGCGCCGACAGGCGGGCCCGTTCCAGCACGGCCTCGGCGCGGCGTCGCCCTTCGGCGCCGCGGACGCCGGCGGCGGCCAAGGCATAACGGACATTGGCGCGGACCGACCGGCGCAGGGTCACCGGCTTCTGGAATACGAAGCCCAGCTTGGGCGCCCGGCGGCGGTCGGGCGCGGCGCCCGCCCAGCGTACGGTCCCGCTGTCGGGGCGGATCAGGTTCGCGAGCACGCGCAACAGTAGGCTCTTGCCCGCACCGTTCGGCCCCATCAGCGTGCAGAAGTCGCGGCCGTCGAACATTACCGACACGCCGTCGAGCAGCATGCGGCCGTTTCGGCGCAACGTGATGCCGATGCCCTCGACCGGCAAGACGGCGGTCTCCCACTTTCCGGGCCGGGGCGTCGCCATCCTTTGCGCGGCTCCGTCGTCAGGCATAGGCGCCCCGCACGGTCGCCCGGCGCAAGCCCATGACCAGGGCGTTCACGCCGACGGCGATGACCAGGAGGACGAAGCCGAGCCCCAGCGCCAGCGGCAGGTCGCCCTTCGAGGTCTCCAGGGCGATCGCGGTGGTCATCACCCGGGTGACGTGGTCGATGTTGCCGCCGACGATGATCACCGCGCCGACCTCGGCGATGGCCCGCCCGAACCCGGCGAGCAGCGCGGTGAGCAGGCTGGCGCGGGCGTCCCACAGTAGCGTCCGCACCATGCCGGCGGGGCCGACGCCG
The DNA here is from genome assembly GCA_963730305.1 of uncultured Alphaproteobacteria bacterium. Classification (GTDB taxonomy): domain Bacteria; phylum Pseudomonadota; class Alphaproteobacteria; order Bin65; family Bin65; genus CAMYMQ01. The sequence continues at coordinate 452,259 of CAVSRB010000003.1, read as the reverse complement.
AGGACACGCAACTGCTCGTCGTATTCGGCGCGCATGTCCTCGATCACCTGGCGGGTGATCGCGGCGATGATCGGGACGACGAGGACCATCTGGGCGACGATCATCGCGGTCGGGGTGTAGAGCAGGCCGAAGACGCCGAGCGGGCCGGCTCGCGACAGCAGCAGGTAGACGAGCAGGCCGACGACGACCGGCGGCAGGCCCATCAGCGCGTTGAGTAGGGTGACCAGCACCGGCCGGCCCGGAAACCGCACCACCGCCAGCACGGCGCCCAGCGGCAGGCCGATCAGCCCGGCCAGCACGACCGCCGATATGCTGACACGCAACGACAGGACGACGATCTCGATGAGACCGGCATCGAGGGTGACGATCAGCCGGAACGCTTCGCCGAAGGCGGCGCCGAAATCCTGCATGGCAACTCCCCGGATCCGACGCGTTTTCTACGATTAGTACGCTTGAAATTCAAATCCTCAAAAATTTGATAAATAATGCGCAATAGAATACATAAAAAACATATCCAGTGGCTACGCGACGCGGCTTCTGACGACGGGCGCGGAAAGAAAAGGCGCCGGACACGGTGGTGTCCGGCGCTTCGAGGACGGTGTGCGGCGGTTCGCCTATTTCGACAGGCGCAGGTCCGACAGCGAATTGCCGATTTGCTGGAAGATCTGCTGCAAGGCGGCCGGGTCGGGCGCATAGCTGTAATAGGGCGCGCCCGTTCCCGACGCGACCGCTTTGAGCGTGGCCGCGGCGGTGGCGTCGTTGAAGCCGAACTGGATCGTGTAGATCAAGATGCCCTGCGCCTTCATCTTGTTGGCGATCAGGATGGCGCGCTCGTTCATCTTCTGGGTCGAGTACCAGTAGCAGCCGCCCCACACCGCCTTGTAGCCGTCGCCGGTAGCGGCGCAGTTGGCGCCGTCGGTGAGCAGGACGACGGCCCGGATCAGCTCTTGCTTGGGATCGTCGGCGGTGCCTTCGGTGAAGGGCGCGGTGTTCATCAGCACCCGCCACGCCCAGGACAGGCCCTTGCGGCAGGTCGGTGTTGCCGGTCGGGGTCTGCAGCCGGTCGATCGCCGCGAGCGTCTGGGTCTTGCTCTGGTTGAGCGGCGTGATGCCGTGCTCGAGGCAGGGCGTGCAGCTCCAGCCGCAGGTCTTGCCATTGTAGATGCGCGGCTCCCAGCCCTTCCAGCCCTTGTCGTCGACGTAGCCGAGATCGTCGTCGGCGTCGTTGGTCGTATCGGCGTCGTCCTTGTAGCGGGCATAGACGCAACCCTTCCAGCCGCTGTCCGGCTTGAACAACAGGCGCACCGGCGAGTTGTTGATCTGCCAGACGTAGTCCTGGACCTGGCCGTCGATCGGGTTGGTAAAGGCGGCGACGGATTTCTTGGTGGTCAGGCTCGGGTCCCATTCCGATATCGGCTTCGACCCCGAGATGTCGAGCAGGACATTGACGTTGCCGTTCCACGGCACCAGCCCGACCTTGAGCAGCGAGTTGGTCTCCTGCGAGCCATAGAGGATATTGACCAGGGTCTTTGCCGCGTCGCGGGCGGCGGCGATCTTCTGCGTGCCGTTGACCCAACTTGCCATCGAGCCCGACATGTCCATCGACAGGACCACGTCCATGGCGACCGTCTTGCGCGTCGCCTCCGATTCGGCCGACACGGTGATGGTATCGACCCCGAACAGGTGCATGAACGATGTCGGCATCGCCGCGGAGGCGCTGACCTTCACCACTTCATAGCCGTCGGCGGTGGTCGTCCGCGAATAGGTCGGACCGATCGGGGTCGCCCCGAGGTAGCCGGGCGGGAAGTTGCTGTTGAAGTATTTGGTGACGTCGTCGCCGTAGGCCCCGTTCCACGCGTTCTTGGCGCCGGCCAGGGCGGCGGCGTCGACGCTGGTCGACAGGCGCGCCTTGATCAGATAGGCGCGGCCGCCATCCGCCGACAGGCCGAGGAAGCCGATCAACGGGATCGAAAGGATCGCGACGACCACGTAGGTGGCGCCGCGCCGGTCGCGCAGAAATCGGGAGAACGAACCGCGCCAGGATCGGCGCTGCGTTGACGGACGCTCCCGGTCCGTCGGCTGCTTGAAGACTCGTGGCATTTCGGGACACTCCACCTCTCTGATCGGTGGACTATCCACGCACGCCTGTTAAACGGCGGTGTCAGCCTATGGTTGACCGGTTGTAAAGCGTCCGGGGCCGCCGGCGGACGACCTAGCGCTTGCCGCGGACCATCGTGATGGCGGCGACGGCGTAAAGGCCGAGCATGGCGAAGCGCGCCACGTGAGCCGAGTTGGCCGACAGGCCGATCATCCGCAACGCCTTGCCGATCACGACGAGGCCGGCGCCGGCGAGCGCAAGCAGGCCGAAATAGGTGGCGATGTGGCGGGCGCCCCTGCCCAGCCGCGTGAGCGCCCGTTGGAGCAGCCCCGGAGCGCCGGTTTCGGCGGGGCGGTCTTGGGTCGGCACGGGATCGGTGGTCACGGGCGTTTCCAGTCGATGGGAGAGCCACCTGGTTTCGGTCGCACACCGCGGCGGACCTGGCAAGGGACAGAAGGCCGCGCCCGACCTGGCCGGACGATATTGAGGCGGCCCCGCCGCCATAGTAGGCTTCGCCGTCAACCCTTCGCGCGGCTCCGTCGTATGTTCCCGATCAGCGATATCGGCATCGATCTCATCGTCGGCATGGTCCTGCTGATCCGGCCGGGCAGCCTGAGCATCGACCATCTCGGCGACAGCGGCACCGGCGGCGCGCGGCTGTTGGGGGTTACGCTGGTCGCGCTCGGCGCCTTCCTGGTCTGGAGCCTGATGGGCTTCGGCCCGGGCTTCGGCGCCCGGCTGGTGGTCGGCATCAACCTGTCGGCCGCCGCGCTGCTCATCACCATGGCCTGTGCCGACCGGCTCAAGGACGCTCCGGTCGATTGGCCGCTGCTCTGGGTCTTTGCCGCCGTGCTGGTCGCCGACAGCCTGATCGAGGCGATATCGACCTGAGGCGGTCGTTGGCTGCCACGGGCACTGCGTCCGATCGTCGCCTTGCGGGCCCGGCGTCCCGGGTTTAGGTGGGTGATCGAGACAGCAATGCGCACAACCCGCACCCGCAACCTGCGAATCGCCGTGCTCGCCGCCACCCTGATGGTGCCGGCCGTGGTCATGGTGTCCTACGCGCCGACGATCTACCGGATATTCTGTTCGGTGACGGGCTACGGCGGCACCACCCAGCGAACGAACGGCGTCGTCCACTCGACCGCTGCCGCGGCAAAGCCGACGGTCAAGCGGAAGATCCGCATCCTGTTCGACTCCAGCGTGGCGCCCGGGCTCGACTGGGAGTTCCGGCCGGTGCAGCGCTCGGTCGAGGTCACCGTCGGGCAGCCGGTCAAGATCTACTATTACGCCCGCAATCGTTCGGATAAGCCGGTCGTCGCCCGGGCGTCGTTCAACGTGACGCCCTACAAGGCGGCGCCGTATTTCTTCAAGATCCAGTGCTTCTGCTTTACCGAGGAGCGGCTCAATCCCGGCCAGAGCGCGCGGATGCCGGTGGTGCTCTACGTCGACGACCAGTTCCTCAAGGATCCCAATACCCAGGACGTCAACGAGATCACGCTGTTCTATACCTTCTTCAAGGTCCACGGCGCGAAGGCCAAGCAGCTCAGCGCCGCGCGCGACTTGAAGGCGGGGTCCAAGCAGCTCGACACCAAGTTGGGCAAACGGGGCAAGGCGATCTTCGACAACGACGCGCTGCGCCGATGAGGCGCTGGCTCCGTTGGATCGTGCCGACGGTCGTGGCGGTCGTGGCAACCGCAGGCATCGCCGTCGCGCCGGCCGATGCGCATGGCTACCGGTTGGGCGATATCTCGATCGGCCACTTCTGGTCGTTGCCGACCAAGGCCGGCGACAGCGAAGCCGGCGTCTTCGGGATTCTGCTCAACAACGGCAAGGTGGCGGACCGGCTGATCGGTGCGACGACGTCGGTGGCGGCCCGTGTCCGGTTCCGGACCAAGGTCTCGGGAGGTGACGCCAAGTGGCCCGACGGGCTCGCCGTCGAGCCGGGCCGTCCCGCCGTTCTGGCGCCTTGGCGCACGCACCTGTGGCTCACCGGCCTCAAGCATCCGTTGAAGGCGGGGACGAGTTTCCCCCTGACCCTGACCTTCAAGCGGGCCGGGCCCATCACCATCCAGATCGTCGTCGGCCGTCAGGGCATGCATTGACGGCGCGGCGGCCTCATGGGGCCACCGCGCGTCATGCAGTCAGGAAGCGCCCGAACTAGGTCGGGCGACCGGGTAGTCCGGTTTGTTTACTTGGGCTTCGCGGCGTCGAGCTTGGTCGAGACCGCCGTGAACATGCCGCTGATCGACGTGCCCAGCGACTCGAGGGCAACGATGGCCGCGACCGCGACGAGCGCGGCGATCAGGCCGTATTCGATCATGGTGGCGCCGGAGTCGTCCCGGCAGAAAGCCTTAAACTGGTTGATCATCGTTTCATTTCCCCGATTTGTCAGAACCCCGGCGGCGACGCGCCCCGGTTGCGGAAAAACTAAGCCCCGACTTCCTAACAAAGCGTTGACGGTCGCCGCTTTGCCCGCGCTGGCGGAGTCCGGATCGCCCACCTATAACGGTGGCATTGCGCGGTGCTGGCGCGCCGCCGCCTTGATTGCGCCGGTGCCACAAGATATTGTGGGTTGAACGGGTGCTTAGCCGATATCTTGGGGAGATTTCGTAAGGTCATGCCGATCAGCGAGGAACAAGCGCGCGACATCGCGGCGCAACGCGAGACCCGGTTCGAGACCCGGCGCGCCACCGTGTCGGCGCTCGAGGACATTCTCTACGAGGCGATCCCGGTCCTCGACCACGGCTTCGTCAGGGTGGTCGATTACATGGGCGACGACGCGGCGATCGTGCAGGCCGCGCGGGTGTCCTACGGCACCGGGACCAAGTCGGTCCGCGACGATGCCGGGCTGATCCGCTACCTGATGCGGCACCGGCACACGACGCCCTTCGAGATGTGCGAGATCAAGTACCACATCAAGCTGCCGGTCTTCGTGGCGCGCCAGTGGATTCGCCACCGCACCGCCAACGTCAACGAATACTCGGCCCGCTACTCGATCCTCGACCGCGAGTTCTACATCCCGGCGCCCGAGCAGCTCGCCGCCCAGTCGACCGCCAACCGGCAGGGGCGGGGTGACGTGCTCGAAGGCGACGAAGCGGCGCGCGTCCTGGCCATCCTCAAGGAGGACAGCGCGCGCTGCTACGACCACTACGAGGAGATGCTGAACGAGGGGCCCGGCGGCGAGCCGGCCGACCCCGAGCGTCAGGGGCTGACCCGGGAACTGGCGCGGATGAACCTGCCGCTCAACATCTATACCCAGTGGTACTGGAAGACCGACCTGCACAATCTGCTGCACTTCCTCAGCCTGCGCGCCGACTCGCATGCCCAGTACGAGATCCGCGTCTTCGCCGATGCCATGCTGGAGACGGTCAAGGCCTGGGTGCCGACGGTCTACGAAGCCTTCCTCGACTACCGCATGGGCGGGGCGATGCTGTCGGCGAAGGCGCTCGACGTCGTCCGCCGGATGATCGCCGGCGAACCGGTCGACCAGAAGGAGTCGGGGCTGTCCGCGCGCGAGTGGCGCGAGTTGATGGCGGTGCTCGAAAGGGACGGCTAAGGGCGATCACCGCGTAACCATCGGCGACGCCGGCTCGATCCGGGACTTGTTCGGACTTCTAGACCGGGGCTTGGCCGAGACCGCCGGTTCGCGCTATGTGTCGGTGCTGGAACTCGGGGGCTGACGTCGACAAGAACCGGGCAACCCAGGGACCGCCATCGATGAACCCCACCAGGCGCCGTATCACCGCCTTCGCGGCAGCGATCGTGCTGCCGGCGTTTCTGCTTACACTTCCCTTCGCGGCGGGCGAGGCGGCGGCGTCCAAGCGCTTGCGCGCCGACAAGGTCGTCGTGATCAAGCACAAGCGCATCCTTCAGCTGTTGTGGAAGGGCAAGGTCGTGCGGACCTACCGCGTCGCTCTCGGCGGCGCGCCGAAGGGGCCGAAGGAGCAGGAGGGCGACAGCCGGACGCCCGAAGGCACCTACACGATCGACATGCACTTCCCCAAGAGCAGCTTCCACAAGGCGCTGCACATCAGCTACCCGAACGAGGAAGACAAGAAGCGCGCCGCGGAGAAGGGCGTCGACCCGGGCGGTCAGATCGAGATCCACGGGCTCGGGTTCACCATGGCCTGGGCCGGCAAGCGGCACACCAAGTGGGACTGGACCGCAGGCTGCATCGCCGTCACCAACAAGGAGATCGACGAGATCTACAGCGCCGTGCCCAACGGCACGCCGATCGTGATCAAGCCCTAGCCGCCGCACCGGTTGCAGGGGCGCAACCGGGCCGGCCTGCGGGCATTCAACTCACTTCTTGGCTTGGTTCTTCGGTGTACGGCCGCGGATGACGCAGCCGCGGGGCAGCGCCATCTTGGTCGGCGGTCCTTGCCGGACCGTCAGCTCGGCGCCGGCGGTCGGGAAGGTCTTGTCGAAGTGCATGGTCGGATCGGGCCGCGCCATCTTCACCACCCACCAGTATTTGTACCGTCCCGGCGGGGCGTTCGGGGTGTAGACGTAGGCCGCACCGGCCTGCAGATAGCTGGCGCGCAGCAGAGCCCAGCGGTGGCACGGGCTCGCCGCCAGGGTGGCGACAGCGCCGGCCGGCGTCGGGCTCCCGGCGGCAAGCGTCTCGGCGACCTGGGTCCAGCGGTAGCCGGTGCGGGACACGCGCTGCTCGGGCCGGCTGCCGTCGCTGCCGGCGTGGACGAACTTCCAGTTGTTGTGGAAGTCATGCGCCTTGACGATCGCCGCCTTGATCAGGTGCGTCTCGAGCACCAGCGGCCGCAGGCCATTCTGCGCGCGGAACTTGTTGACCTCGCGGATGATTGCCTGCGCCTGGCGGTACTGCTCCGGCGTCGGATCGGGAACCATCGGCGTCTGCCGCGGACCGGGCGGCGGCGGTGCCTTGGCGCAGCCCGCCAGCACCGCGACCGTCGCGCCGGCGATCAGAAGGCTCTTCAGCATGTCTCCCACGCTCCGTCCTGTGAACCCCTGGGCGCGGTTGCGCTGCGGCCTGTCCCCGACGGCCCGGCGCTGCGCCCACGATAGATTATGATTTCTTCGTGCTAACCGTTTTGGCCTTCGACGATCCCTTTTTCGCCGGAGCGTCCTTGAGGTGATCGTTGAAGCTGTCCTTGGTGTCGCGACGGTCGCGCCACGGGTCCGGCCGCGCCAGGATCAGCGTCCAGAAGTGTTTGATCGGAATGCCGTTGCGCGGCGGATGCGGGTTGTAGTCATAGGCGAGCCCCGCCTCGGTCATGCCCGGCAGCGTCAGCTGGAACAGGTGGCGCTTGCTGTGGGTCCACTGGCTCAGCGTCGCCTCCGCGGTTGCGTTGCCGCCCGCGAGGTTCTCGGCGATCTTGGTCCAGATGTAGCCCGTATCCCACACCCGGTCCTTGAGCTGGGAGCAGTCGGTGCCGGTGTGCTGCATCAGCGCATATTCGGCGATGTTGACGTTCTCCCGCTTCGCGGCGAGCATCAGCCGCGGCTCCATGCGCATCTCGGTCAGGCCGCGGCTGCGGCGGACCTGGTTCACCAGCCGCAGCATCTTCACCACCTTGGGCGTGACCAGTTCGGGAAAGCGCTGTTCGGCGATCTTGGCGGCTTCGGCCCGGCTCGGCTGCTTGGCGCGGCCGTATTTCAGGTATTCGGGCGTGTAGGTGAAATTGTCCGGATCGTAGTGATCGACATAGTCCGCGGTGTGATACTTGCGCCCGTGGCATTCCGGATGGCCGCGGACCAGCACCAGCGGCGGCCGGCCGCCCATGAAGCGCGGCAGCGCTTGGACGGTCGGGGCCTGGGGCCGGGGGACGCTGGTCAACGCCGCGATCAGGGCGCCGCCCTTGACGACGCCTGGCAGCGGGGCCGGTGCGAACGGGCCGTCCGCTTGGGCGGCGGCAGTGCCGGCGAGAACCAGTGAGAGTCCGAGTATCAAGCTTTTCATGGCGCTACTGTACAACGATGCGGGGCGCCGGACGGGTGTCGTCCAGCCTCGACGAGAGCTTCCCAATTACGGCACGTGCGATATCGCGATAGGCCTTTGTGTACGCGCTTTCGGGCTCGGCGACAACAATGGGATGGCCGCTGTCGGAGGTCTCGCGGATCGCGATGTGGAGCGGGATCTCGCCGAGAAAGTCGATGCCGAGCTTCTCCGCCTCGGCGCGCGCGCCGCCGTGGCCGAAGATCTCCGACCGCTCGCCGCAGTGCGGGCACAGGAAGTAGCTCATGTTCTCGATGATGCCGAAGACCGGCACGTCGACCTTCTTGAACATGTTGAGGCCCTTGCGCGCATCGAGCAGGGCGATGTCCTGCGGCGTCGAGACGATCACGGCGCCCGCCAGCGGCACCTGCTGGGCCAGGGTGAGCTGGGCGTCGCCGGTGCCGGGCGGCATGTCGACCACCAGCACGTCCAACGTGCCCCAGTTGACGTCGCGCAGCATCTGCTGGATCGCGCTCATCACCATCGGGCCGCGCCAGATCATCGGCGTCTCCTCGTCGACCAGGAAGCCCATCGACATCACCTTGAGGCCGTAATTCTGCATCGGCTCCAGGGTCTTGCCGTCGGCGGTCTCGGGCTGGCCGGTGACGCCGGTCATGCGCGGGATCGACGGACCGTAGACGTCGGCGTCGAGCAGGCCGACCGACTGGCCCTCGGCGACCAGGGCGAGGGCGAGGTTGACCGCGGTGGTCGACTTGCCGACGCCGCCCTTGCCCGAGGCGACGGCGATGATCGACTTGACGCCGGGGGCAAGCGCCTGGTGCGCCTGGTCGTGGCCCGGCCCTTGTCCTTGAGGCCCCGGCCCGTGGGATCCCGGTCCCTGCGGGGGAGGGGCGGGCTGGCCCTGGGGCGGCGTCTGTGCGCCGGCTGCCCGGTGGGCGGTGAGGACCGCGGTGACCGAGGTCACCCCCTTGATCTCGTGGACCGCCTGTTCGGCCTGTCTGCGCAGCGGTTCGAGCGCGGGGCCGCGGGCCGGGTCGACCTCGATCGCGAAGCCTACGTTGGTGTCGCGGATCGTCAGCCCGCTGACCATGTTCAGCGACACGATGTCCCGCCCGGCGTCTGGGTCGATCACCGTCGACAACGCCTTCAGGACCTTTCGTTCGCTCACCTTCGCCATGGTTGAATTCTCCTCCCGAGGACCGATATGTGCTTCCAGGCCGTGTCGCTTGGCGACGCTGACTTAGGATGAAGACGTGCGTGATTCCAGCCTCGCGCCGGAGATCGAGGGCTTGCGTTGCGCGCGCTTCTGGGACAGTCCTATAGGACGGCCGCATCGACGGCGAACAGGACGTATTCGGGTCTCGGCCGGCAACTCATCATAAGGTCAGCAATATGCCTTGGAAGAACCAGACGGGCGGCGACAAGGGCGGCGGTCCTTGGGGCAGCGGTGGCGGCGGCGGCAATGGCGACGGGAACGGCCCCTGGGGCCAGGGCCCGCGTCGGGGCGGGCGGCGCGGCGGCTCGCAGCCGCCCAATTTCGAGGACATGATCCGGCGCGGCCAGGACAACGTCCGACGCGTCCTGCCCGGCGGCTTCGGCAGCGGGCGCGGCATTGCGCTGATCGCCCTGATCGTCGTCGTCGTCTGGTTGCTGACCGGCTTCTATCAGGTCAAGCCCGAACAAGCGGGCGTCGAGCTCGTCTTCGGCCGCGTCACCAACACGACGGGGCAGGGCCTGCACTGGAACTGGCCGGCTCCGATCGGCGAGGTCGAGACGCCCGACGTCAAGGTCGAACGGCGGACCTATGTCGGCCTCGTCCAGATCGGTCCGGACGCGTCGGAGAGCGTTCGCCGGGTACCGCGGGAAAGCCTGATGCTGACCGGCGACGAGAACATCATCGACATCCAGACCGTGGTGTTCTGGAAGATCGACGAGCGCCCCAAGACGGTGAAGCGGGATGGCCGCGAGGTCGTGATCCAGCCCGGCATTCGTGACTTCCTGTTCAACATCCGCAATCCCAAGAAGACGGTGAAGGACGCGACCGAGGCGGCGATGCGCGAGATCGTCGGCAAGAACGAGTTCGAGAACATCCGGACGACCGGCCGTGTCGCGATCGAGCAGGAGGCGATGAAGATCATCCAGCGGATCCTCGAAGACTACGGCGCCGGCATTCGGATTCTGCGCGTCCAGTTGCAGGCGGTCGACCCGCCTCAACGGGTGATCAGCGCCTTCCGCGACGTCCAGGCTGCGCGCGCCGATCGGGACAGCATGATCGAAAAGGCGAACAAGTATCTGAACCAGGTCGTCCAGGAGGCGCAAGGTGACGCCGAGCGCATCGTGCGCGCCGCCGAAGCGTTCAAGCAGGAGCGGATCGCCATCGCCACCGGTGAGACCCGCCGCTTCCTCTCGATCTACAATCAATACAAGTTGGCCAAGAATATCACTCGGACGCGAATCTACGTCGATACCATGCGCGACGTGCTCAAGGGCATGGACAAGATCATCATCGACAAGAACGGTCGCAGCGGCGTCGTTCCCTATCTGCCGCTCACCGAGCTGATGAAGCGCCACACCACGCGCACGACGACGAACACGCCGTCGGCGAACACGCCGTCGAGCCGGCCTAACCGGGAAACCTCGGATCGCCTGGGAGGGCAGCAGTAATGTCGCGCGCGCGCACACTCCTCGTCATCCTTCTGGTCATCGCCGGGATCATCGGCTACCTGTCGATCTACATCGTCCACGTGCGCGACCAGGCGTTGATCCTGCAGTTCGGCAAGTTCGTGAAGGTCGAGAAGCAGCCGGGTCTCCATTTCAAGCTGCCGTTCGTGCAGACGGTCGAATTCTTCGATCGCCGGGTTCGCGACTATGACGCGGCGGCGTGGGAAATCCCGACCAAGGACCAGAAACAGGTCGTGGTCGACACCTTCGCCCGATACCGGATCATCGACCCGCTGCGCTTCTATCAGACCGCCCGAACCATCGTGCAGTTCGAGCAGAACCTGCGCTCGATCATGAATGCGACCACGGCAGCGGTGTTCGCCCGGGTCGACCTGTCGACCCTGCTGACGCCCCGCCGGGCCGAGTTGATGGAGGAGATCACCAAGACGGTGCACAAGGAAGTCGCCGCCTTCGGGGTCGACCTGATCGACGTGCGCGTCAAGCGGCTCGACCTGCCGACCGAGAACAGCGAGGCGATCTACAAGCGCATGACCGCTCAGCGCGGTCAGGAAGCCGCCCGCATCCGCGCCAACGGCCAGCGCCAGGCCAAGGCGATCCGCGCCGACGCGGACAAACGGGCGCGCATCATCAAGGCCGACGCCGAACGCAAGTCGCAGATCATCCGCGGCGAAGGCGAGGGCACGGCGCAGGCGACCTACAACAAGGCTTATAGCCAGGATCCGAAATTCTTCGCCTTCTGGATCTCCATGAACGCGCTGCGCGTGTCGCTGACCAGCGACACGACCCGCTATATCGGCCCCGCCTCCGGCGACTTCTTCCGCTTCTTCGGCAACATGACCGGCGAGCCGACGATCGGCCAGAAGGAGAAGACGACGGCGAAATAGCCGTCGGACTTCCCGGGCCGGGGCATGCAGGATCTGCTTGCGGCGATCTGCGTCGCTTTCGTGATCGAGGGGAGCCTCTACGCCCTGTTCCCGGAGGCGATGCGCCGCTTCATGACGCAGGTGCTCGGGCTGCCCGAGAACCAGGTGCGGGTGATGGGGCTGGTCGCCGCCGGCATCGGTATCCTGGGGCTCTGGATCATCCGTGGCTGACCGGAGCCGCGCACCGGAATTCCGCCATAATTGTGCGTTTGAAAAGCTCTCCGGATAGTGTGAATGGCCTTCGCTCCATGCCGGTCCTAGAATCGGCATCGAAGGACTCGCGGGGCGCCGCGTCGGCGTCGCAAGGCAAGAGGATACCGCCCGTGCACGACTTGGTCACATCCGCACCGTCGCGTTGGCTCCGGACCGGACGGCTCGCCGCCGCGCTCGGTGTCGCGGCCGTTACCGCCTTCGGCGCCGCCGCCCAGGCGCAGACGCGATCGACCCAGCTCGCAGCGGCCGACAAGCCTGCCCAGACCAGCATCCGGCGCCAGCTTCCCGATCTGGTGGCGCGGCTGCTGCCCGCGGTGGTCAACATCGCGACGACGACGGGCAGCGGGCCGGAGAACCAGCCCAACGCCAAGCCGGGCTCGCCCTTCAACGAGTATTTCAAGGACTACTTCGACCAGCGTCGCGGGCGTCGCCGCGGCAGCGCCGTCGGCAGCGGGTTCATCATCGATCCGACGGGCTACGTGGTCACCAACAACCACGTCATCACCAACGCGACCGAGGTCAAGGTCATCCTCCAGGACGGCACCAAGCTCGACGCCAAGATCGTCGGCAAGGATCCGCGCGCCGACCTGGCGCTGCTCAAGGTCAACCCGAAGCGGCCGCTGCCCTTCGTGCCCTGGGGCGAGTTGGAGAAGATGCGCGTCGGCGACACCGTCGTCGCGGTCGGCAACCCGTTCGGCCTGGGCGGCACCGTGACGCTCGGCATCATCTCGGCGCGGCACCGCCACCTGCGTAACTTCGGCGGTTTCCCGGGCTCTTCCTTCGTCAGCTTCCTGCAGACCGACGCCGCCATCAACAAGGGCAATTCGGGCGGTCCGCTGTTCAACATCAAGGGCGAGGTGATCGGCATCAACACGGCGATCTATTCGCGCGGCGGCACCAATCTCGGCATCGCCTTCGCCGTGCCGTCGACCATGGCCAAGCCGATCGTCGAGCAGCTCCGCAAGTATGGCCGGACCAAGCGCGGCTGGCTCGGCGTGCGTATCCAGGACGTCGACGACGATCTCGCCCGGACGCTCGGGCTCGACCGGCCGCGCGGCGCCCTGATCGCCAACGTCATCCCTGACGGGCCCGCCGCCAAGGGCGGCCTGCTCGCCGGCGACGTGATCCTGAAGTTCGACGGCAAGGCGGTCGCCAACTCCGGCCGCCTGCCGCAGATCGTCGCGGCCACCGAGGTCGGCAAGTCGGTCGAGGTCGTCGTCCTGCGCAACAAGGCGGAGCGGACCTTCACGGTCAAGCTCGGCGAGCTGGAGAAGGCGCAGAAGAGCGGCGCGCTGAATCCGAAGCCGACGACGCCGTCGAACCACATCGCCGATCTCGGCATCACCCTCGCCAAGATCACGCCCGACCTGGTCAAGCGCTACAAGCTGCGCAAGCAGGAGGGTGTCGTCATCACCGCCGTCGACACCGACAGCTATGCGTGGTCGAAGGAGGTCCGGCCCGGCGACATCATCCTCGAGATGGACATGGTCGCCGTTTCGAAGCCGGAGGATGTCAGGAAGCAGCTCGCCAAGGCGCACGAGGCGCGCAAGATCTCGACCCTGCTCCGCATCCAGCAGGGCGAGAACCGCCGTTTCGTCGTGATCCGCTTCAAGCCGGATAGCCAGCGCTAGACCGGGGCGGACGACGCACGCTCAGCCGTCTTCGACGAACTCGCTGCGCCGGTATCCCTGGACATAGAGGGCCGCGGTCAGGTCGCCGTGGTTGATCCGGGCCGTCGCCTGCGCCGCGACCGACGGCTTGGCGTGGAACGCGACGCCGGTGCCGGCGGCCGCAATGATCATCAGATCGTTGGCGCCGTCGCCGATCGCCAGGGCGTCGTCACGGCTCAACCCGTGCTTGGCGGCCATCTTGTCGAGCGCTTCGAGCTTCGCCTCGCGGCCGAGCACCGGCTCGGCCAGCTCGCCGGTCACGATGCCGTCGCGGACGATCAGGTCGTTGGCGAAATGCTTGTCGAAGCCGAGCCGCTTCTTGACCCACTTCGAGTAGACCTTGAACCCGCCCGACACCAGTGCCGTCTTGGCGCCGTGCGCCTTCATCGTCCGTACCAGCGCGTGGGCGCCGGGGGTGAACACGATGGTCTCGCGCATCTGCTTGAGCAACGACGCCTCGAGCCCGCCGAGCAGGGCGGCGCGCTCGCGCAGGGCGGGGCGGAACTCGATCTCGCCGTTCATCGCCCGGTGGGTGATCTCGGCCACCTTGTCGCCGACGCCGACCAGGCGGGCCAGCTCGTCGACCATCTCGTTCTGGATCATGGTCGATTCCATGTCCGCGATCAGCAGCCGCTTGCGCCGGCCCTGGGTGGCCTGCACGACCACGTCGACCGGGGCGCCGCCGATCGCGCCGCGCACGGCCGCATCGGCGTCGATCGCTGGTGTCGCCTCGAAGGGGATGTCGCAGGCGAGCTCCGGGCATAGCCAGTCGATGCCGCCGGGCGCCGCGCCGGCCTGGACCAGCGCCTGCCGCGCCGCTTCAGCGGCTTCCGGCATGATCCGTTTCATGGCCGGGTCGCTGATAAGCGTGACGACTGAGTTCATGCAGCGATACCTTGGGGGTCAGCGCCTGAGGGGACCAACGTTATGACCGGCGAGAAGAGCGAAGCCGTCGAGCCGAATGCGAGCCTGCGCCCGGTTGTCGTTATCGGCGGACCGACGGCGAGCGGCAAGTCCGACGCGGCGGTCGCCGTGGCCGAAGCCTTCGGCGGGACCGTGATCAACGCCGACAGCATGCAGGTATATCAGGAACTCCGAATCGTCACCGCGCGGCCAGATGACGCAATGATGGCCGCCGTGCCGCACCGGCTGTTCGGCTTTCTGTCGGTGCGCGAACGGTGCTCGGCGGGGCGTTGGCGCGACCTGGCATTCGCCGAGATCGATGCCGCCCACGCCGCCGGGCGCGTGCCGGTCGTGGTCGGCGGCACCGGCCTCTACCTGAAGGCGCTGACCGACGGGCTGGCGCCGATGCCGGAGATCCCGGACGCGGTCTCCCGCGAGGCGGCCGACCTGATGGCCCGGTGCGGGGCCGAGGGCTTCCACCGGCAACTGGCCGCGATCGATCCGGCGGCCGCGCAGGCCGTGCGGGCGAGCGACCGGCAGCGTCTCCAGCGCGCCTGGGCGGTGGTGACCCATACCGGCCGCAGCATCCTGGACTGGCAGGCCGACGCGGGAGCCGTGGCGCCATCCTATGCGTTCCACACCGTCGTGCTCTTGCCCGATCGCGAGGCGGTCTACGCCGCCTGCGACCGCCGTTTCGCCCGCATGGTCGAGGCCGGCGCGGTCGCCGAGGTCGAGGAGTTGATGGCGATGGCGCTCGATCCGGACCTGCCGGCGATGAAGGCGGTCGGCGTGCCGGAGATCATGGCCCATCTCCGCGGCGCCCTCGACCGTGCGGCCATGATCGAGGCGGGCCAGCGCTCGACCCGGCGCTACGCCAAGCGGCAATACACCTGGCTCCGCCACCAGACGGCTGCGAACCAGATTCTGGATGCGCAATTTTCGGAAAGTTTGTCGCAAGAATTCTTTCCAAAAATTCGTCAATTTCTATTGACCCTCGACGGGTGACGGCTTAGGTATCCCGCTTCCCGCACCTGCGAAAGGCGGTTAGGCGTTGTGTCGGATCGTCGCCCCATCGGGCGGCGACGTATTTGTTGTCGGATGGCCGGATGACCGGCCGAAGCAAGCCTCTATCGGAGTGGACCATGTCCAACGAAATGACCGGATCGGAAATCGTCCTGCGCGCCCTCGTGGATCAGGACGTCGAGGTCATTTTCGGTTATCCGGGCGGCGCCGTCCTGCCGATCTACGACGCGCTGTTCCAGCAGAACTCGCTGCGCCACGTGCTGGTGCGCCAGGAGGCGGGCGCGGTCCACGCCGCCGAGGGTTACGCCCGGTCGACCGGTAAGGTCGGCGTCGTGCTGGTGACCTCGGGCCCCGGCGCGACCAATGCCGTGACCGGGCTGACCGACGCGCTGATGGATTCGATTCCGATCGTCTGCCTGACTGGCCAGGTGCCGACCCACCTGATCGGCAACGACGCCTTCCAGGAGGCGGACACCACCGGCATCACGCGGCCGTGCACCAAGCACAATTACCTGGTCAAGGACATGGACGACCTGGCGCGGGTCATGCACGAGGCCTTCTACGTCGCCAGGAGCGGGCGGCCCGGCCCGGTCGTCGTCGACCTGCCCAAGGACATCCTGCTGGGCAAGGGCAGCTACAAGCCCGCGACCCGCGAACCGCGCAAGAGCTATCGACCCCAGATCAAGGGCGACCTCAAGCAGATCGAGAAGGCCGTCGACCTGATCGCCGGCGCCAAGCGGCCGCTGTTCTATTGCGGCGGCGGCGTGATCAATTCCGGGCCGCGGGCGTCGCAGCTATTGACCGAGTTCGTGCGGCTGACCGGCCACCCGTGCACGCTGACCCTGATGGGCCTCGGCGCCTTCCCGGCGTCCGACAAGCAGTTCCTCGGCATGGTCGGGATGCACGGCACCTACGAGTCGAACCTGGCGATGTACCATTGCGATGTGATGGTCAACATCGGCGCGCGCTTCGACGACCGGGTGACCGGCAAGCTGTCCGAGTTCTCGCCCAATTCCACGAAGATCCACGTCGATATCGATCCCTCCCAGATCAACAAGAACGTGCGCGTCGACATCCCGATCATCGGCGACGTCGGCCACGTTCTCGAGGACATGATCAAGGTCTGGAAGGCGCGCCAGCACCGCCCCGAACGCAAGGCCATCGGCGAGTGGTGGAAGCAGATCGACGAGTGGCGGGCGCGCGAGTGCCTGCGCTACAAGCCCGACGACAAGCTGATCAAGCCGCAGTTCGCGCTCGAGCGCCTGCGCGAACGGATCATCGGCCGCGACGACGTCTACATCACCACGGAGGTCGGCCAGCACCAGATGTGGGCGGCCCAGTTCCTGCCGTTCGAGAAGCCCAATCGCTGGATGACCTCGGGTGGCCTGGGCACGATGGGCTACGGCCTGCCGGCGGCGATGGGCGTCCAGGTCGCGCACCCCGACGCGCTGGTGATCGACGTTGCCGGCGAATCCTCGATCCTGATGAACATCCAGGAGCTGAGCACGCTGATCCAGTATCGGCTGCCGGTGAAAGTGTTCATCCTCAACAACGAATACATGGGCATGGTCCGGCAGTGGCAGGAATTGCTCCACGGCGGCCGCTACTCGGAGAGCTACATGGAATCGTTGCCCGATTTCGTGAAGCTGGCCGAGGCGTTCGGCGGCGTTGGCCTGCGCGCCTCCAAGCCGTCGGAGGTCGGTGACGTCATCGACGAGATGCTGGCGGTCGACAGGCCGGTGATCGCCGACATCCTGATCGACAAGGCCGAGAACTGCTTCCCGATGATCCCGTCCGGCGCGGCGCACTACGAGATGCTGCTCAACCCGGAAGACCAGGCGGCCAAGCCGATCTCCGACGAGGGCATGGCCCTTGTCTGATCCCGACGAACGCCTCACCTACCGGCTTCTGACGGGACCGGACGACCGCAGCTTCTGCGAGAAGGTTTCGCGTGCGCTCGCCGACGGCTATGTGCTCTATGGCTCGCCCGCGATCGCCATGGACGGCGACCGCGTGGTCTGCGCCCAGGCGGTGATCCTGGCCGACGCCGGTTTCGACCGCATCGGCGAGGTCGGCATTCGCAGCGCTTGAGCCCTCCAGGCGGCGGTGCGCCGCACCGCCGAACCCAACGACGAGAACGACAATGAGTACTGAGGAAGTCGCCGAACGCCACACGATCGCTGTCCTGGTGGACAACGAACCGGGCATCCTGGCGCGCGTCGTCGGCCTGTTCTCGGGGCGCGGCTACAATATCGAGAGTCTGACCGTCTCGGAGGTCGACCACGACAAGGGGCTGTCGCGCATCACCGTCGTCACCACCGGCACGCCGATGGTGATCGAGCAGATCAAGGCCCAGCTCGACCGTCTGGTGCCGGTCGTAGCCGTGCGCGACCTGACCGACGAGGGCAACCACGTCGAGACCGAGCTGGCGCTGGTCAAGGTCACCGGCCAGGGCGAGCACCGGGTCGAGGCGTTGCGCATCGCCGACATCTTCGGCGCCAAGGTCGATGACACCACACTGGAATCCTTCGTCTTCCGGCTGGACGGCCAGACCGAGAAGGTCGACCGCTTCATCGCGCTGATGCGGCCGCTCGGCCTGCGCGAAGTGGCGCGCACCGGCGTCGTGGCGATCAGCCGGGGCAAGGAAAGCATCTGACGCCCGGGATCGGGCTCAACGGGAACCGCAAGAAAAAGGGGTACGGGAATGCGCGTCTATTACGATCGTGACGCTGACGTCAGTCTGATCAAGGGCAAGAAGGTGCTGATCGTCGGCTACGGCAGCCAGGGTCACGCTCACGCCATGAACCTGCGCGACTCGGGGGTCAAGGACGTGGCGATCGCGCTGCGCGAGGGCTCGGCGACGCGCAAGAAGGCCGAGGAGGCGGGCTTCGCCTGCTACACGCCGGCCGAGGGCGCGAAGTGGGCCGACGTCGTCATGATGCTGACGCCCGACGAGCTGCAGGCCGACATCTACGCCGACGAGATCGGCCCCAACATGAAGAACGGCGCGGCGCTCGCTTTCGCCCACGGCCTCAACGTCCACTTCAACCTGATCGAGGCCCGCGACGATCTCGACGTGTTCATGGTCGCGCCCAAGGGGCCGGGCCACACGGTTCGTTCGGAGTATCTGCGCGGCGGCGGCGTGCCCTGCCTGCTCGCGGTCGACAAGAACGCTTCGGGCAACGCCCAGGAGATCGGGCTGAGCTACGCCTCGGCGATCGGCGGCGGCCGCGCCGGCATCATCGAGACCAGCTTCCAGGAGGAATGCGAGACCGACCTGTTCGGCGAACAGGTGGTGCTGTGCGGCGGCCTGGTCGAGCTGATCCGCGCCGGCTACGAGACCCTGACGGAGGCCGGCTACGCCCCCGAGATGGCCTATTTCGAGTGCCTCCACGAGGTCAAGCTGATCGTCGACCTGATCTACGAGGGCGGCATCGCCAACATGAACTACTCGATCTCGAACACGGCCGAGTATGGCGAGTACCGCTCGGGTCCGCGCATCATCACCGGCGAGACCAAGGCCGAGATGAAGCGGGTGCTCGACGATATCCAGTCTGGCCGGTTCACCCGCGACTGGGTGCTCGAGAACAAGGCCGGCCAGGCCAGCTTCAAGGCGACCCGGCGGCGCAACAACGCCCACCCGATCGAGGAGATCGGCGAGAAGCTGCGCGGCATGATGCCGTGGATCGCCGAGAACCGGCTGGTCGACAAGTCCAAGAACTAGGTCCCGATGCCCACCGGCAGGCGCTAGGCGTGCCGGTGGGCCCCTTGCACGGCGGGGGGCAAACAGCGTAAATAGCCGCGATCGTGCGGTTTTTCCCGCACCGGTTTTGGGCGCTCGCGGCGATCGATGGGGCCGCTGCGCCGAAACGTCGGATGGATCCTGGATGCGCACACGGTTGACCGGCGGGAGGATTCCCGGCCTGGGTTTCGCCCCGGTGCGGCGCATTGGTCGCAGGGGGCATCGAGGGCCGGAAACGGGACTTGACCGCGTATCAGGAATGACGATCTTCCGCGGGGAAATCGTGTATCGAGCGTTTCCAAGCTCCGAGCGAGCCGTTATGCTGCTACGCGGAGTCCAGTCATTGCGCCCCAGCGCAGGCTCGTCCGTCCAGGCGGGGACAATCAGGGGGTGACCAGAATGCTATCCGGGCTACTCGGATTACTGTCCGCCGACATGGCGATCGACCTCGGCACCGCGAATACGCTGGTCTACGTCAAGGGCCGGGGGATCGTGCTGAACGAGCCGTCGGTCGTGGTCCTGACCGAGGTCAAGGGCCGGCGTGAGGTGCTGGCGGTCGGTGACGAGGCCAAGATGATGCTTGGCCGCACGCCCGGGAACATCCATGCCATCCGGCCGCTGCGCGACGGCGTGATCGCCGACTTCGACGTCGCGGAGGAGATGATCAAGCACTTCATCCGCAAGGTTCACAACCGGCGCAGCTTCGCGGCGCCGCAGATCATCGTCTGCGTGCCCTCGGGCTCGACCGTGGTCGAGCGCCGGGCGATCCACGAGAGCTGCTCGCGCGCCGGCGCCAACCGGGTCTACCTGGTCGAGGAGCCGATGGCTGCCGCGATCGGCGCCGGCCTGCCGGTGACCGAGCCGACCGGCTCGATGGTCGTCGACATCGGCGGCGGCACCACCGAGGTCGCCGTCCTGTCGCTCGGCGGCATCGTCTATTCGCGCTCGGTGCGCGTCGGCGGCGACAAGATGGACGAGGCGATCATCGCCTCGATCCGGCGCAACCACAACGTCCTGATCGGTGAATCGAGCGCCGAGCGGATCAAGAAGGAAATCGGGTCGGCGGCCACGCCGAAGGACGGCGAGGGGCGCATGCTCTCGGTCAAGGGCCGCGACCTGATGAACGGCGTGCCCAAGGAGCTGATCCTCAGCGAGGCCCAGATCGCGGAGGCGCTGGCGGAGCCGGTCGGCCAGATCATCGAGGCCGTCAAGATGGCGCTCGAGCACACCGCGCCCGAGCTCGCCGCGGATATCGTCGACAAGGGCATCATGCTGACCGGCGGCGGGGCGCTGCTTGGTAACCTCGACCTCGTCCTGCGGCAGGCGACGGGACTGCCGGTGTCGATTGCCGACGATCCGCTGTCCTGTGTCGCCCTGGGCACCGGCCGGTGCCTGGAAGACCTGAGGACGCTCAAGTCCGTATTGATAACGGCGCAGTAGGGCGTTTCAGCCCGCTAGTACGCGCGCCGCACTGTTCGGAAGGGGGACCGACGCGGCAAACTGATCGGAGAGGACTCGCACCTTGCCTCGAAGACGTGGACGGCCCTTCAGACGACTGAGGTCGGCCCGGCTGTGGGTCCAGCGATTCGCGTTTTTGCTGCTGATTTGTGCGGCGTTCGCCCTGATCGTCATCGACCGCACCCAATCCCCCTGGGCCCGCTCCGCGCGGTCTTTCGTAACCGACATGGTCACCCCGATGATCGTCGCCGTGTCCGAGCCCGTCCAGGCCGTCTCGGACTGGTTCCGCGCGTTCGAGTTGAGTGCGACGACCCGTGAGCGCAACGCGTCGCTGGCGGCCGAGGTCGCCCGTCTGCGGTTGGAGCTGCAGAAGAAGGCGGGACTGGAATCCGAGAACAAGCAGCTGCGCGCGCTGCTCAACGCTGGCAAGCGGTACGTCGGCAAGCATATCGCCGCCCGCGTGCTGACCGACCCGGGCGGGGTCTACGTCCGCTCGATCATCATCGACGCCGGGCGGCTGCGCGGCGTCCGGCGAGGTCTGGCGGTGATCGCGCCCGAAGGCATGGTCGGCCGCGTGGTCGAGGTCGGCGAACGCTCTGCGCGGGTCATGCTGATCACCGATCTCAACTCGCGCCTGCCGGTCAAGATCGAAGCCTCCGGCGAGCGCGCGGTGGTCGCCGGCACCAACGGCCGCCTGCTCAAGCTCATCTACCTCGCTCACGCGCCGAACGTGAAGGTCGGCACCAAGATCGTCACCTCCGGTCAGGGCGGCGTTCTGCCGCCGGGTATCGAGGTCGGCAAGGTCGTCGAGGTCAAGCGCGGGACGGTGCTGGTCCAGCCCAACATCCCGTGGAACCGGCTCACCGAGGTGCGGGTGATCGATTACGCGACGCCGGGCCTGGTCGTGCAAGGCTCGGAGCGCGGGCCGCGGCTGGACCGGCCCCCGGTCGAGCAGCCCAGCCGGGCAGAGCGGCGATGAACACGGCCGTCCAACAACG
Organism: uncultured Alphaproteobacteria bacterium; assembly: GCA_963730305.1. Classification (GTDB taxonomy): domain Bacteria; phylum Pseudomonadota; class Alphaproteobacteria; order Bin65; family Bin65; genus CAMYMQ01. The sequence goes on along the minus strand of CAVSRB010000003.1, from coordinate 430,611 downwards.
CCTCGACCGCTGGCTGCGCAAGGCGACGCCGCTGTTGTCGATCCTGGTGATCTCGTTTCTCGGGCTGATCAATCTGCCGTTCCCGAACTACACCACGATCGCCCCGGCCTACACCCTGATCGCTGTCTATTGCTGGACGGTTTGGCGTCCGGACCTGGTGCCCTATCTGGGCGTGTTCATGATCGGCGTGTTCGAGGATTTCCTGCGCGGCACGCCGGTCGGGGCGACGTCGCTTCTGCTGCTGCTCACCCAGCTCTTCGTGCGCACCCAGCGCCGCTTCCTGTTCGGCCGGACGTTCGATACCTTCTGGGTCGGCTTTGCGATCGTCGCGGTCGGGGTGGCGCTGCTCGAATGGATCGTCATGTCGATCGCCTACGGCACGCCGGTCGCGGCGACTGCGGCAATCTTTCGCTACCTGCTGACGATCGCGGTGTTCCCGGTGCTGTCGGTGCTATTGTTGCGCCTGTTCCGGTCCGTCCAGCACCACGTATGAGGAAGGGTCCGTGAGAGAAGACCAGGAGCAGATCCGCACCTTCAGCCGTCGCACGGTCCTGCTGGTCGGCGGCCAGGCGCTGCTGCTGTCGGCTGTGGTCGGCCGGATGTACAAGCTCCAGGTCGTCGATTCCGACAAGTACACGACGCTCGCCGAAGAGAACCGGATCAACACGCGCCTGCTGCTGCCGCCGCGCGGGCGCATCTTCGACCGCCGCGAACTGCCGATCGCGGTGAATGAGGAGGACTACCGGGCGGTCATCGTCGCCGAGCGGACCAAGGACGTGCGGGGCTCGCTGCGCCGGCTCTCCGAGATCATCAATATCCCGGAAGAGGAACAGGACCGGGTGCTCAAGGAGATCCGCCGCCGCCGCCGCTTCCTGCCCGTGACGATCGCCCAGGGTCTGACCTGGGAAGAGGTGGCCCGGATCGAGATCAACGCCCCCGATCTGCCCGGCATCCTGACCGAGCGTGGCCTCAAGCGAATCTATCCTCAGGGCGAGTTGATGGCGCACCTGGTCGGTTACGTCGGTTCCGTCTCGGAAGCCGAGCAGGAGGCCGACCTCGACCCGTTGCTGCGCATCCCGGGGTTCCGCATCGGCAAGGGCGGTCTCGAACGCCAGTATGACGAGACGCTGCGCGGGACCAGCGGCACGCGCCGGGTCGAGATCAATGCGTCGGGCCGCGTCCAGCGCGAGCTGTTCCGCAAGGAGGGCACCCCGGGCCGCGATCTCCACCTGACCCTCGATCTCGGTCTGCAACGCTTCTGCATGGACAAGATCGCGAGCCACTACGCCGCGGCCGCGGTCGTCCTCGACGTCTTCTCGGGCGAGGTCCTGTCGATGGTGTCGACGCCGACCTACGACCCCAACCTGTTCATCAAGGGCATCGACAAGCAGACCTGGAACGCGCTGCGCAACAACAAGCGCGGACCGCTGAACAACAAGGCGATCAACGGCCGCTATGCGCCGGGATCGACCTTCAAGCTCCTGGTCGCACTGGCCGGCCTGGAGGCCGGCGTGATCAAGCCGGAAGACACGGTCACGTGTACGGGGGTGATGACCCTCGGCCCCGCCAAGTTCCACTGCTGGCGCCGCGGCGGCCACGGCGTCATCAACATGCGCAACGCGATCAAGCAATCCTGCGACGTCTACTTCTACGAACTCGCCCTGAAGCTCGGCATCGACCGGATCGCCGCGATGGCGCACAAGCTCGGCCTCGGCGCCGATACCGGCATCGACGTGCCGGGCGAGAGCGGCGGCCTGATCCCCGACCAGGCGTGGAAGCGCAAGACCTTCAAGAAGCGCTGGTATCCCGGCGAGACGGTGTTGTCCGGCATTGGTCAGGGTTACGTGTTGGCGACGCCGCTGCAACTCGCCCTGATGGTCGCGCGCATCGCCAACGGCGGCTATGCCGTCAAGCCGCACCTGGTCGGCGCGACGTCGACGCCCTCGGGCCCGCCGGTCGCCGTCGGCGCGGCGGATTTCCCCCATCTCGGCTTCCGCCGGCACAACCTCGATATCGTCCTCGACGCGATGGGGGCGGTGGTGAACGAGGTGGGCGGCACGGCCCATGCCTCGATGATCAAGGAAGAGGGCCATCACATGGGCGGCAAGACCGGCACGTCGCAGGTCCGCCGCATCACCAAGGCCGAGCGCGCCCGCGGCGTCGTCCGCAACGAAGACCTGCCGTGGGACCGGCGCGACCACGCCTTGTTCGTTGCCGTTGCGCCGGTCGACCGTCCGCGGTTCGCGGCGTCGGTCGTGGTCGAGCATGGCGGCGGCGGGTCGCACACCGCCGCGCCGATCGCCAAGGATATCATGGAAGAGGTGCAGCGGCGCTTCACGCCCGGCGGCGACCGCGCCAGCGTGCCGCGTGACGAAGCCCGCACCGCCGGGAAGGCGCGGCGATGATCGCGATCACCCACGCCCACGACCTGCCCGAGCACACGCTGGGCGCGCGCCTGCGCCGGTTGCACTGGGGCCTGATGCTGCTGATCTGCGCCGTCGCCACGATCGGTTTCATGCTGCTCTATTCCGCGGCCGGCGGCCATTTCGCGCCGTGGCTCAACAAGCAGCTCGCCCGCTTCGGCGTGGCCTTCGTGATCATGCTGTGCGTCGGACTGATCCCCGTGCGGCTGTGGCTGCGCTATGCGTATCTCGCTTACGCGGTCGGGCTCGGGCTGCTGATCGTCGTCGAATTCGTTGGGGCGCTGGGCGGCGGCGCCGAGCGCTGGATCAACCTGGGCGTGATCCGGCTGCAGCCGTCGGAGGTGATGAAGATCGCGCTGATCATGGCGCTGGCGCGTTATTTCCACCGGCTCGACTATCAGCGGATCGGCGGCATCCTGACGCTGATCCCGCCCGTGCTGATCGTCATGGTGCCGGCCGCGCTGGTGTTGAAGCAGCCCGACCTCGGCACCGCGGTGATCCTGGTCGCGGTCGGCGCGGCAATCTTCTTCCTGGCTGGCGTGCGCTGGTGGAAGTTCGCGATCGCGGGCGGCATCGCCGCGGCCCTCGTACCCTTCGTCTGGAGCCTGATGCACGGGTACCAGAAGAAGCGGCTGGTCGCGTTCCTCGATCCGGAGAGCGATCCGCTGGGCGCGGGCTACCACATCATCCAGTCGAAGATCGCGCTCGGTTCGGGTGGCGTATTCGGCAAGGGCTTCCTGCAGGGCACCCAGATCCACCTGAACTTCCTGCCGGAGATGCACACCGACTTCATTTTCTCGGTGCTGGCGGAGGAGTGGGGCATCGTCGGGGGTCTGACGCTGCTGGTCCTCTACAGCCTGATCCTGTTCATGACCTTCCGGGTCGGCATGCGCTGCCGGCACCAGTTCGGCCGGCTGCTATGCTCGGGGATCGGCTTCACCTTCTTCCTCTATCTGTTCATCAACCTGGCGATGGTGATGGGCCTGCTGCCGGTGGTCGGCGTGCCTTTGCCGCTGGTCTCCTTCGGCGGCACGTCGATGCTGACGCTGTTGTTCGCCTTCGGATTGGTGCTCAGCGTCCACGCCGGCGGCGACGAACGGATCGGCCGCTTCGAGGACGAGTGAGCGGGCCAGGGCGAACGCGTGGAACGGTTGCCGCGACGTAGCGTTCATCTGATGAACAATACGGTTGACACCCGCGTTCATAATGTGAACATATCCGCCGCTCCTCGAGGGGCAAACCCGGGCGAAACCAGACATTGGCTTCACCACGGGTGCGGTAGCTTGCCCGCATGGACGTGCCGCTGTGTCACAGAAATGACCGACATCTCAACCGACATTCAGGAAAAAGCTGCGTTCGCTGCCGGACGAGGCGCTGGAACGCATGGTCTACCTGGTGGGCTCGGCGCGCGGCGGAACGTCGATGAGCCTTCATCTGATCGGCGCCCATCCGCAGCTGCTCGGTTTTCACGGTCCGAGCCATTTCATCAATCAGCTGTGGCGCTACCGGAAGGTCGTGCATGAGCGGTTGCTGCAGGTGATCTTCTGGGCGAACGCGCTGATCGACCGCGAGGCGATGTACGGCGTGCTGGACGAAGATACAAGACTGAGGCGGCGAACCGCCTCTATCACCGCGCCTTCGCCACCCGCGACTTCCGTGCGATGCACGACCTGTACCCGTTGTTCTACGCGCTCGACCCGGCCCGCACGGCGGCGCCTGAAACCTGGCAGGCGTGGTTCGACAAAGGCAACGACGCGAACGGCATCGAGCTTCTCGCCGAGCAGTATCCGCAAGCCAAGTTCCTGTTTATCGTGCGCGACCCGCGCGGCGCGATCGCAACGCTCGCACGGATGTCGGCGATGCGCATGGATCAGGTGGATGCGCCGGCGTTACCCGTTGTCCTCTCCGAAGCGATCTACTGGCGGAACCTGACGCAACGCTGCATGCGTTTCGCCGCGCGGTATCCCGAGCGAGCCTTGGTCTATGCCTACGAGCGGCTGGTGACGGAGCCGCGCACGGTGCTGTCCGAGGTGTTCGAGTTTCTCGACTTGCCGGCTCTCGATGCAGCAGCGCTCGACAGCGTCATCGATGGCATCGGCTATGGCTCCAATTGGGGCGACACGGGAGCAGGCTTGCGCCCGGAACCGATCGTGCGCTGGCGCGACGTGCTGGACCGCGCAGGCGCTCGACGTGATTGCCGAGGTCTGCGGTCCGACCGCGCGCAAGCTCGGCTATCCGATCCCCAGGCCGGAACGGCGCCGCGGCTGGATCGGCGGGGCGCGGCTCGCGCCGGGTACCGGCGCCAAGGCGAAGACGCTTGCCAAGCTCGTCTACCTGTGGGGTCAGGGAGTTCGGCGTTTCGCCGCTGGCCGGCCAGGATCGGGGCGGCCGGCTGCTTTGGTCCGAGCGGCGCGCCGCCGCGCTCGACGCCAAGTTGCAAGAGAGAACCGCCGAAGCATGACCACGCCGCGCATTCCCCTCGCGGTGCCGGACCTGCGCGGGCGCGAAGCGGACTATCTCGTGCGTTGCGTTGCCGACAATTGGGTCTCCTCCGCCGGCCCGGACGTGACCGCCTTCGAGGCCGCGCTCGCGCGGATCGCCGGGACCGAATACGCCGTCGCGACGGTCAACGGCACGGCGGCGCTGCAACTGCTCTTGCGAACCGTTGGGGTCGAGCCCGGCGACCGGGTCTTGGTTCCGGACTGGACATTCGCCGCGACCGCCAATGCCGTGATCCATGCCGGTGCGACACCGGTGTTTGTCGACGTGACCGAGGCGAGCTGGACTCTCGATCCGGCGCTGGTGGCAGAGGGCGTCCGCTCCCACGCGCCCAAGGCGGTCATCGCGGTGCACGCCCTGGGGCACGCGGCGGACATGGACGCGATCCACGTGGCGGCGGCTGACATCGTGGTTCTGGAGGACGCCGCGGGTGCGATCGGCGCGCGCTACCGGGGCAAACCGACGGGCGGCCTGGCCGATGCCGGCATCTACAGCTTCAACGGCAACAAGACGGTAACCGCGGGCGGCGGCGGCGCCATCGTGACCGACCGCGGCGATTGGGCCGAGCATGCGCGGGCGCTGTCGACCCAGGCCCGGGCGGGCGCCGCCTATCGTCATACCGAGGCGGGATTCAATTACCGCCTGCCGAACGTGAACGCCGCCCTGGGCCTGGCCCAGTTGGAGCGGCTGGACGAGATGGTGGCGGCGAAGCGCGCCCTGGCCGCGCGCTACGATGCCGCGCTGGCGGGCCGCGCCGACCTGGCGCCGATGCCGCGGTGCGATTGGTCGGAGTCGAGTTGCTGGCTCTATTCGGTCCGTTGCGCCGGCCGGGACGATGCCGCCGACCTGGTCGCCCATCTCGACCGTGCCGGGATCGAGGCGCGGACCTTCTGGGAAGCCTTGTCGGAGCAGCCGCCCTATGCCGGCTACCCGGCGATCCGCCGCGGTGTCGCCGCGGCCCTCTCGGGCACCGTGGTGTCGCTGCCCTGTTCCAGTCATCTGGCCGAGGCCGAGCAGGCCCGCGTCGTCGCGGCGCTGGCCGACTGGCGCGGCGCGGCGGTGAGGGATGCGGCGTGAAGCTGCTGCTGGTCGGTGCCGGTGGTCATGCCCGCACCGTGGTCGACGCTTTGAACGACAACAGGCACGAGATTTTGGCGTACACGGCACTGTCGCCGAGCACCTGGCTCGACGCGCCCTTTCTGAGTGACGCGGATGCGCAGCCGGGCGACTTCGACGGCTTCGTCATGGGCGTCGGTGGGGTGACGGGCGAGATGCTCGCGGCCCGGCTCGACCTGTTCCGGTCCTACGAGGCGCGCGGCTTCGAGGCAGTATCCCTGATCCATTCCACCGCCTATGTCGCGCCCGGCGCGGCGGTTGCCGACGGCGCGACCATCATGCCCCGCGTCGCGGTCAATCCGGGCACGGCGATCGGCGCCGCGGCGATCATCAACACCGGTGCGATCGTCGAGCATGACGTGCGCATCGGCGCGGGCGCCCATGTCGCGCCGGGCGCGGTCGTTCTGGGCGGCGCGCGGGTCGGCGACAACGCGATGATCGGCGCGGGGGCGGTGGTGTTGCCGGGCGGCGAGGTGAATGCCGGCGAGCTTGTCCCGGCCTTGAGGCGGCACCCGATATGATCGGCCCGCTCGTCATCGCCGAGGCCGGGGTCAACCACAACGGCGATCTGGGCCGGGCGCTGGAAATGGTTGTCGCCGCCGCGGAGGCCGGCGCGGACTACGTCAAATTCCAGGCGTTTACCGCTGCCGAGCTGGTTGCGGCGGGCGCGGGCACCGCAGCCTATCAGGCTGCGAATACCGGAGAGGCCGATCAGGTCGCGTTGCTGCGCGGGCTGGAGCTGCCCGTCGATGCCTTTGCCGAGGTCGCGTCGGCGTGCCGCGAGCGCGGTATCGGGTTTCTATGCACCGCCTTTGACGTCGAGGTGATCGACGCCTTGGTCCGCTTCGGCATGGACCGGATCAAGGTCGCCTCCGGCGAGCTCACCAATACCCCGGCGCTGCAGCGCTTTGCCGGCCTCGGTCTGCCGATTCTGTTGTCGACCGGGATGGCGACGCTCGACGAAGTCGGCGAAGCGGTGGCTGACCTCAAGGCCGCCGGCGCCGCGGACATCACGCTCTTGCATTGCACCTCACTCTATCCTGCCGCGCCCGAGGACCTGAACCTTCGCGCGATGGCGACGATGGCCGACGCCTTCGGCCTCCCGGTCGGCTATTCGGACCACAGCCTGGGCGACCATGCCGCGGTGGCCGCCGTCGCGCTGGGCGCGAGCGTGATCGAAAAGCATTTCACCCTCGACCGTTCGCTGCCGGGCCCCGACCACCGGGCGTCGCTGGAGCCGGGCGAACTGGCCGCGATGATCGCGAAGTTGCGCGAGACCGCGGCGATGCTCGGCGACGGCAACAAGACGCCCGCGCCGGGCGAGGCCGAGACGGCGGCGCTCGTGCGCCGCTCGTGGCATGCCCGCTGCAACCTGTCCGCGGGGGCCGTGGTCGGCGCCGGGGACGTGGTGCTGAAGCGGCCGGCCGACGGCCTGCCGCCGGCCCAGTCGCCGGTCGGGCGGGTTCTGAGCTCGGCGGTCGAGGCGGATGCGCCGGTACGCGCCGCCGACCTCGTCGCCAACGGCACCGGGGCGGCGGGGTGAGCCGGGTGTTGTCCGTTTCGTCCAGCCGCGCCGACGTCGGCATCCTCGGCCCGGTCTGGGCCGCGCTCGCCGCGCGCGACGACATGGAGCTGCACCTGTTCCTGACCGGCATGCACCGCGCGCACGACGCGCCGGAGGTCGAGGGAGTCCCGGTCGGCGCGACGGTTCACGAGGGCGGCGCCGATCTCGGCGGCGATACCGGCAGCCACGCCGCCGACGCGATGGCCTCGATCACCCGCGCCGCCGGCGACGTCTATGCGGGGGTCGCGCCCGACTTGGTGCTGGTCACCGGCGACCGGCTCGACATGCTGCCGGCCGCGACCGCGACCTTGCCCTTCAACATTCCGCTCGCCCATCTCCACGGCGGCGAGGTCACCGAGGGCGCGGTCGACGACCGGGTCCGCCATGCGATCACCAAGCTGGCGCACCTGCACTGCGTCTCATCCGAGGGCGCGCGCGACCGGCTGCGCGCGCTGGGCGAGGAGGACTGGCGGATCACCGTCACCGGTGCACCCGGTCTCGACACGCTCAAGGCCGCCCCGGAGATGTCTGCCGCAGATCTCGCTGCGGCGCTGGAGCTGCCCGACACGGCGGGCCTGCGCCTCGTCACCGTCCATCCCGAGACCAACGCCGAGGATGCGTTAGCGCCATTGGAAGCCGTGCTCGGCGCGCTCGCCGCGCGGCCGGGGCTGACCCTATTCACCGCGCCGAACAGCGACCCCGGCGGCGCCGAGATGCGGCGGCGGATCGACGCCTTCGTCGCGGCCCACGACTGGGCCCATTTCCGCGACACGCTGGGCAGCCGGCTCTATCCCAACGCGCTGCGCCACGCGGTTTTGATGGTCGGCAACTCGTCGAGCGGCGTGATCGAGGCGGGGCTGTTCGGCCTGCCGGCGATCAACGTCGGCGACCGCCAGAAGGGCCGCGAGCGGGGCGCCAATGTCGTCGACGTGCCGAACAGCACGGACGCGGTGGTGACCGCGCTCGATCGGTTCGGCACCGAACCCTACTACCGCTTTCCGGCCGGCACGCCGTACGGCGATGGGGCGGCGGGGCCGAAGGTGGCCGCGGTGCTTGGCGACGGCGAATCGAGAATAGCGGGACTTCGGCGCCGCGAAGAAAATTTCAGATGCCGGGAGTGGTGACCATGCTTGAGCGCGGCGCGTCGTTTTCTTGTGCGCTCACTCGCAGTTTCGCGGGGTCTTCATGGGCATCGTCAATCGACTTAAGGTCGACTTCGATGCGCAAAATTCATTTGTACACGGCAACCGCGCAGGAGGCCGCCCACTACGGGCGGGCCCATCCTGATCTGTTCGCGTCAATCACTGCCGAGAGCGCCCTGTACGCGGTCTGTCGGGAGCCGGTCGACGATGACGACCTGGCGATCGAAGAGGCGCGTCGCAACGAGTCGGAACTAGGGGTAACCATCAACGAGCTCGCCGTCAGCGACCGGCATCTCGGGCGCGGTTTCGCGCTTGGCGGATTCAACCATCCGCGCTCGCGCATCTCCGAGGAGACAAGCTACCTGCAGATGGTGAACGGCTTCAATGCCGTGATCGCCTTCTGGGCGGGAGCTGGAAGCCAAGAAGCCCACGTTGATCTTGAACGCACCGAAGGTCCTGTGCGTCCTTGCGCGAGCCGCGGTACGCCGGTCCGGATGCTCGCCGGCGCGCGCTTCAAGAACTACTACTACTGGGCGATCAACGAGTATCTCGAGACCCCAGCGATCGAAGCGGCGTTCGCGCGGGCCGAGCCCAACGCCGAACTCGATCTGAGTGCGCCGTATGCCTCGCACCTGCGCTACCGAGCGCATTTCCGGCAGCAGGCCTCGACTCACTCGAACTCTCAAGGCGATCGCCCTTGCGGTCCTTCGGCAGGCCTATTGGTTGGCCCGCGGCTACGAAAAGGCGAAGGCTACTATTTGCGCGAGAACGTCCGCTATCTGTGGCGGCGGCGCAAAGATGTCCGCAAAATGACGCGCGCCGCGCTGCCGGACCTGGCGCAATTCCAGGACGTTCCGTTCGCTTTCTTCCCGCTCGCCACCGAGCCGGAGACGGCGCTGCAGACATTGTCGCCCGAATATCTATACCAGTTGCCGCGCGATCATTTCGGTCGCACGCGACCTCCCTGCAGGCACGTGGTGGCCGTTAAGGAGCATTATGCCGCTTCCGGCCGGCGGCCCTCGGATTTCTATGCGCAGATCGCCGATTTGAAAAACGTCCGCTTGATGAACATGGCCGAATTGGGCATCGACGTCGCGCGCGCGAGCCGCGCCGTGGTGACGATCAGCGGCACGCGCGGCTTCGAAGGCTGCGGCGATGGGCAAGCCGGTGATCACCTTCGGACGGCACAACATCTACAATTTCCTGCCCCATGTAATGGTGGTGACAGACGAAGCGCAGTTGAAGGGCTATCTGAAACAGCGTTCAGCGACGCGTTCGATCGGGACAAGGCGGTCGCGGACGGCAGGCGTTTCTGCAGGCCATGGTCGACGCTTCGTTCGACCTCATGGACTTCCAGCCGATAGAGCCCGATGCGGTTTCTGATGCTGCCGCCGACGCGAGCTATGTGGCGTTGCTAGACAGCCTCGACGCGACGGAGCGACGTCCCACTTGCCGCCGTTCGAAGCTGACCTGGCACGCGATAGCAGGACGCGCTGATCTTGTCTGAAAGTCACCCCCTGATCATTAGCGGCGCCCCTCGCTCCGGGACGAGCCTGCTCTATAACCTTTTCGACGGGCATCCCGAGGTGAACTGGCTGGTCGATGAAGGCTTTCTGTTCGAGTATCTCGACGATATTGGTGCAGGTTCGGTGGAGGTCTTCCTCGACGCCGTGCCGGACGACGTCGATACGCTGGTCGACGGTCTTCGCGACAAGCAGGTCATCCCGCCTCTCCACCTGCCCTACCTGCAATCGGTGAAGCGCGGCAGCGTGTCCGAGGTGGCGATCGACGCGCCCTGGGACGAAGATGCCTTCCGGGCGGTGTTGGCCCGACCGCGCGAGCCTGGGGTGGCAGGCTTATGGCGGTGGCTGGTCGCGGCCTGTCTCGCCGGCATGGGCGAATCGCCGAAGACGTTCGCCTGCATGAAATCGCCGGACTACGGCAAGTCTGCGAGTCGGTGCGCTCAACAGCATCGAGGTCTGCCGGGCAATCGTCATATTCCGCGATCCGCTCTACGCCATCGACAGCCTCAAGCGCTCGCGGGAATTGCGCGACGAGAAGCTCCTGACCTGGCCGCTGATCGTCCAGAACATTCGCGCCTTCCAGCAGATGCACGGGCGGGTTCGCGCCGCCAGCCCAAGCCGCCTGCGGCCCGTCCGCTACGAGAGCCTGGTCGCCGATCCAAGGCAGGTCATGTCGGAAGTCGCAGATTGGCTCGGTATCGCCTTCGATCCCTGTCTTCTCGAACCGACGATGCGGGGCCGCCCTTGGCCCGGCATTTCGAGCTTCAAGCCAACCGACGGGATCGAGAGTGGCCCGGCGGAGCGGCCAATCCAGGCGCTGACGGCGTCGGAGCAAGACCTCATCCGGCGGCATCTGTCGGAATTTCGTACGACGTTCGACTATGACTAGGGACGTGGCGCCGCCGCCGCGCCTGATCGCGCGGCTCGACATCAAGGGACCGAACGTGATCAAGGGCATTCACCTGGAAGGGCTGCGCGTCGTCGGCCAGCCGGGCCCAATGGCGCGCCGTTACTATGAACAGGGCGTCGACGAGATCATCTACATGGACACGGTCGCCTCGCTCTACGGCCGCAACAACATCTTGCCTGTGGTCGAGGAGGCGGCGCGCGACATCTTCGTGCCGCTGACCGTCGGGGGCGGCATCCGCATCGGTCGACGACATCACCGCCGCGCTGCGCTCCGGGCGCCGACAAGGTCGCCATCAACACCGCGGCGATCGCCCGGCCCGACTTCCTGCGTGAGGCCGTCGAACGCGCTCGGCAGCCAGTGCATCGTGCTGTCGATCGAGGCGAAGCTGCGCGGGGAAGGCCGGTGGGAGGCGCTGACCGACAACGGCCGCGAACGTACCGGCGTTGACGTGCTGGAATGGGTATGCCGAGGCCGAAGAGCTGGGCGCCGGCGAGATCCTGGTCACCTCGGTCGACAAGGAAGGCACCCGGCGCGGCTTCGATCACGCGCTGTTCCGGGCGGTCCGCGAACGGGTGTCGATCCCGGTGATCGGCTGCGGCGGCGCCGGCACCGCGGACCACGTGGTCGCGGCGGTCGCGCGAGGACGGCCTGGATGCGATCGCCTGCGCCAGCCTGTTCCACTACGACCATGTACCAGTGCCGGCGCTAAAGGCGGCTTTGGCAGACGCCGGTGTCCCGGTGCGGCCGAGTGCCGGAGGCGGCATGATCGTCGTCGTCGACTACGGCCGCGGCAACCTGTTCAGCCTCGGCCAGGCGCTGCGACACCTGAACGTTGCGCACGAGGTGACGAGCGATCCGGACCGGGTCGAAGCGGCCGAGCGCATCCTGTTTCCCGGCGTCGGCGCGTTCGGTGACGCCATGGACGGCCTGCGCAAGCGTGGCTTGGTCGAACCGCTCAAGGCGGCGGCGGCGACGGGCACGCCGATCCTTGGCATCTGCGTCGGCTGCCAGCTTCTGCTGACGCACGGCGAGGAGTTCGGCCGCCATGACGGTCTCGACCTGATCCCCGGCACGGTGCGGCGGCTGCCCGATCCGCGTCGCGGGCGATCCGGCCGCGATCCAGAATCCCCAATGTCGGCTGGCGGCGTCTCGACGTCCATCCCGATGCGCCGGTGCTGGGCATCCTCGGCGAGACCGACATGATGTACTTCGTCCATTCGTTCGCGCCGATGGTGGACCGGCCGGAGCATGTGTCAGCGACGATCCGTGTCAACGGCGCGGACATTCCGGTCGCGGTGCGCAGCGGCAATATCGTCGGCGTCCAGTTCCATCCCGAAAAGAGCGGCCCGGCTGGGCTGAAGCTGCTGTCGCGTTTCCTCGACGCGATATCTGACCATGCAGAGGAACGGCACGATCAAGACTGTCGAGAAAGACGGCAAGTCCTGTATCGTCGACGATCCCGACGAAGGGCTGCTTGAGGTCAAGTACGGGCTGCCGGCCGAGGTGAAATTCTGCAAGCGCTGCGTGATCTCCAACCAGCGACCGTCCTCGGCGGTCGAGTTCAAGCACACCAAGGCAGTCCAAGAAGGTGACGATCCGCTTCGACGACGAGGGCGTCTGCGACGCCTGCCGCTATGCCGAGCGGAAGGACGCCGAGGTCGACTGGGAACGAGCGCGGGCCGAGCTGCAGCGCGCTGTGCGACCGTTTTCGGTCGCGCAACGGCTCCTATGACTGTCTGGTGCCGGGCTCGGGCGGCAAGGATTCGGTCTATGCCGCGCATGGTGCTCAAGAACGAATTCGGCATGCATCCGCTGACGGTGACCTGGGCGCCGCATCTCTACACCGACGTCGGCTGGCGCAACCATCAGGCCTGGATCCACGAGGGCGGCTTCGACAACTACCTGTTCACGCCCGACGGCCAGGTGCACCGCAAGCTGACCCAGCTGGCCTTCCGCAACCTGCTGCATCCGTTTCAGCCCTTCATCTTCGGCCAGAAGAACTATGCGCCCAAGATGGCGCTGCGCATGGGCATTCCGCTGGTCTTCTACGGCGAGAACGAGGCCGAATACGGCAACCCGGTCAAGCGAGAATGAGAGCGCGAAGCGCGACCTGTGCCTATTTCGCGCAGCAGCGAGCGCGGACGAGACCGCTCTTCTTCGGCGGCGTGCCGCTGGACGAACTGCGCGGGCTACGGCATCGAGCCGGGCCAGATCGATCCCTACATGCCGGCCGACACCGGAAGCGCTGACGGCGGCCGGCGTCGAGGTTCACTATCTCGGCTACTACCTGAAATGGGCGCCGCAGGAAAACTACTACTATGCCGCCGAGCACATCGGCTTTGAAGCGAATGAGGACCGGACCGAAGGCACCTATTCGAAATACAATTCGATCGACGACAAGACCGATCCCTATCACTACTGGACGACGCTGGTGAAGTTCGGCATCGGCCGGGCGACCTACGACGCCAGCCAGGAAATCCGCAACGGCCACATCACCCGCGAAGAGGGCGTGGCGCTGGTCCACCGCTACGACCAGGAATTCCCGCGCAAGTACTTTCCGGAGTTTCTCGACTATCTCGCCATGGACGAGGACGAGTTCTTCGACATCGCCGACAGCTTCCGGTCGCCGCATCTGTGGGAAAAGACTGACGACGGATGGCGGCTGCGTTTCCACGTATGGTGATGACCAGCTGTCTGAAACATTCGTGACCTCGCTCCTCATCATCGTGCCGGCACGCGGCGGCTCCAAACGGCTGCCGGGCAAGAATCTGCGCTTATTGGGCGGAAAGTCGTTGTTGGCACATACAGCAGAGGCGATCCGCAGCGCCGCACAGGATGCGCCGGTCGTCTTAAGCACTGATGACGACGCCATCGCACACGAAGGTATCCTACTAGGATGGACCGTGCCTTTTCGGCGGCCTGCTGAGCTTGCGACGGATCATGCCACGACCTTGGACACTGTTTTGCACACACTGGATTGGTACCGCGCGGCGCATGGCGCCGATCCGGCGTCGACGATGGTACTGCAGCCTACGTCGCCATTTCGGGGAAGCGCATGCCTTCGCGAGGCCTGCCGTTTACTGACCGAGCGCACGGATATCGACAGCGTCGTCGCAATGTCCGCGATCGATGTCCCACCCGCGCGTTTGTATTTGGCGGATGCCGACGGGGCGGCATCGCCGGTTGCTGACGATGCGCGAGCACCGGTCTATCGGCCGAACGGCGCCCTCTACCTGTCGCGCACGGAAGCCATCCGGAGAGACCGGAAACTCTATGCAGGCGCGATTCTACCGCTGGTGCTCGACGGGCCAAGAGCGATCGATATCGACACCGCTGCCGATTGGTCGATCGCTGAGGCCGCCCTCGCGTCCGGCCTTCCTGACGAAACGGCATCGTTTCATCCAAAGACTGCCCGCCCCGTTGCTCTGACATGAACACGATCAAGGACTATTCGGCTTACGTCTGCGGGCAGGCGACGTCTATTCGGGACGTGCTCGCCCGCATCGACGTGACAACCCATCTCTTTCAGATGATCGTAGACGAGGAAGGGCATCTGCTTGGTACTGTCACAGATGGCGATATCCGCCGCGCTATGTTGCATGGCATTGGATTGGACGAATCGGTAACTCGGTGCATGCAGCGACGGCCCGTTGTCGGGCATGTCGGGCGGAGCGAGCAGAACAAGAGGCATTTGGCAACGCTTGGCAGCAGCCGGCCATTCCTTCCCGTACTCGACGGGGAGGGGCGTGTGGTTGAGGTGCTGGTGCGCGAGGGAGAGGCCGGTATCGTTCAGGCTTTGGTGATGGCGGGTGGCTACGGCCGTCGTCTCGGCGAACGTACCAGATCGATACCGAAGCCTTTGTTGCCGGTCGGCGGACGACCGATTTTGGACCATGTTCTGACAGCACTTGAAGACGCGGGCGTTGTCCGGGTGCATGTTTCCGTCCACTACCTCGCCGACAAGATCCGTTCCTTTGTCGCAGGGCGGGCCAACCGCGCCGAAATTGTATTAATCGAGGAAGAGGAGGCGCTCGGGACGGCGGGCGCCTTGGGCCGGCTCGACGGTATGATTTCGGGCCCGATATTGGTTGTCAACGGCGACGTGCTGACCCGCGTAGATCTGCACGCATTGCACGACTTTCAGCTCCGCCATGGTTTCGATGCCACGGTTGGCGTAGCGCGGCACGACATAGAGGTTCCCTTCGGCGTTATCCGCTACGACGACGACGGCTTATTCGAATCGATCGAGGAAAAGCCGAGCATAAGCAACTTTATCGCCGCGGGAGTTTACTATCTCGGGCCGGAATTCTCGGCTTTGGTGCCTCAAGAGCGGCCGATTGATATGCCTGAGTTGCTGACCTTGGGCCGGAAAATCGGTCTTAAGATTGGTCTATTCCCGATCCATGAATATTGGACCGACGTCGGCGACCGAAAGATCTGGAAGCGGCTCATAATAATTTCGATACAGCTCGTGGGAAGCATGTCGGCTGATCGAGAGGCGCCGTTGTCTAGGCCCATTCGCATGCTCGACGGCGCCGCGGCCGGTGGAATCGATCGGCGAATCTTCTCGCTTCTTCTAATATTTCACCTGGTTGGCACAGGCATGGAGGTATTGGGTCTCTTCAGCCTGCTGCCTATCTTCCAGTTCCTGGTTGCCGACGGCAATGTCACGCAGCTGATCGCCGACCAACGGCTGTGGCGCATATTGGATCGAGCTTATGGATTTGTCGGTGTTCGCCTTAGCCTCGAAGCCCTGCTGACGACGACTTTCCTGCTCTTACTGTTGCGCCAGGGCGTCGTCTATGCGCGCCTCAGGTTTACGGCGTTCATCATCCAGCGGGCCATTGCGACTGTCCGAATGAAGCTGTTCGACGCATTTCTCCAGGCCAGGATCGAGGCGCAAGAAAAGGACAATACGGGCGTGGTCGTGAATGACATGACCACCGATTTGCAGAACGCCATGCAATACATCATGGCGAATATAACGTTGATCGGCCTGCTATTTGTGTTCGCCCTTTACATCGTGGCCCTCGTGATCTTGTCGCCTACGATGACTGCGGTGGCGCTCGTCCTGTTCGGCTGCGCCTTCATGATCCTGCGGTCTTTCCTGACAAAGACTTTGGCATTGGGCCGATCTTTCACCACGGCCAATCAGTTGATGTCCGGCTTTCTGGTTGAGCGGCTGAAACAGGCTCGCCTGATCCGGCTGGCGAGAATGGAGGCTGCTGAGACAAAGGCAATGGCGACGCACGTTGAAGGGCAACGCGACTCCATGACCCGCATTCAGTTTTTGCTGGCGGCGGTGCATACCGCGATCGAGCCGATCGTCGTCTTTGCTGGTTTTGTATTCCTCTATCTTGGCGTGACCACCTACAAGCAGCCGCTCGAGTCGCTGGCCTTGTTCATGGTCGTATTGATGCGTTTGATGCCGGTCGTGAAGGAATTAGTTCGCACCCGGCAGTCAGCGAACGGCTTTCGGGCCTGTTTCGACAACGTCTTTGGGCGGTTGCACGGGCTTTGGGACGCAAAGGAAAAGCATATCGGCGGACAGCCTCTGATTGCCGTTGAACGGCATGTTCGCTTTGACGGTGTGACATTTTCATACAATGGCGCCGTTGCGCCGGCGGTGCGCAAGGTGAGCTTCACGATCCCGGCACACAAGATGACTGCCCTTGTGGGACCGTCCGGCGCTGGCAAGTCGACACTCGTCGATCTGCTGCCGAGACTCCGCGCGCCGACCGCCGGCCAAATTCTGTTCGATGACATACCCCAAGATGATGTCGACCTCGCCGCTCTACGAACAGCCATCTCGTATGCGCCGCAACGCCCGGAGTTGTTCAATGTTCCCGCGCGCGAGCATATCCGTTACGGCAAGACGGAAGCCTCTGACGAGGAGGTGCGCACCGCCGCGCGGCTCGCTCAAGCAGAGGACTTCATTCTGGCGCTCCCGGACGGTTACGATACCTTGATCGGTGACAGTGGCGATCGACTTTCCGGCGGTCAGCGGCAGCGGCTTGATCTAGCGCGTGCCCTGGTGCGCCGTGCACCGATTCTCGTGCTGGACGAGCCCACCAGCAATCTCGACGCTGATTCCGAGGCGAAATTCCTGACTGCCCTGCGGCAGATTCGAAGGGAAACGGCGACTACCATGGTGATCATCGCCCATCGCCTTTCGACTGTGGCGATGGCAGATCAGATCGTCGTAATCGACAGTGGCCGCGTCCGCGCAATCGGCACTCATGCCGAGTTGGTGGCCCGTGATACTTGGTATCGTGACGCTTTCCGCAATCAGCAACTGTCTGACGACATCACGCCGTTGAACAGCGGTGCAGCCTGACCCCGACAACTTAGGCCAATATGCCCGACGAAACTCCGACGCCACTAAACGCCGCCACCGACCCGCGCATCTTCCGGCAGCTTGACGGTGCCTCTATTCTTGTTACTGGAGGCACAGGCTCGTTCGGCCAAGCTTTCATCCGCGAGGTGCTGGCCCACAGCGAGCCCAGTCGTCTGGTCGTCTACAGCCGGGATGAACAGAAGCAGTTCGAAATGGCGCAGCGCTACCGTCTGGAGGACTACCCTGCGCTGCGTTACTTCATCGGCGACGTGCGCGATTTCAACCGGCTCAAACGTGCCATGGTCGGGATCGACTTCGTTGTCCATGCTGCCGCGCTGAAGCATGTGCCGGTCGCCGAATACAATCCGATCGAGGCGATCAACACCAACATCATCGGCGCGGAAAATGTAATCAACGCGGCCATCGACAACGGCGTGCGAAGGATTATCGCTTTGTCCACGGACAAAGCGGCGAACCCTATCAATCTCTATGGCGCGACCAAGCTGTGCTCGGACAAGCTGTTTGTCGCTGCGAACAATCTTTCGGGCGGGCAGGAGACCGACTTTGCCGTCGTGCGTTACGGCAACGTGCTGGGCAGCCGGGGCAGCGTTATTCCGCTGTTCCGGCGCATGGTCGCCGACGGTGCGGACTATCTACCGATCACCGATCCACGCATGACCCGCTTTTGGATCACGATCCGGCAGGGTGTTCAGTTCGTGTTGCGTTGTCTCGAAAACATGCAGGGCGGTGAGATCTATGTCCCCAAGATTCCGTCCATGAAGGTCATTGATCTGGTTGAGGCGATTGCACCCGGTTATCCCACCAAGGTGGTCGGAATCCGCTCCGGCGAAAAGCTGCACGAGATCATGGTCACTGAGGACGACGCGCCGAATACCCTTGGCTTCGATATTTGCTACGTCATCAAGCCGACCGGCGTCGTCAAGCTGAAGACAGCCGCCCACCGTTTCGACGGGCAGGCTGGCAAGGCGGTGCCGGAGGATTTCCGGTACCGGTCCGATCTGAACGACGAGTGGCTGAGCCGCAGAGGCGCTCAGGGTACTGCTCGCCGAACTGGATGCTGACGGGCGCGCATGATCCGATACGGCAAGAGTGCAGGCCCCTTGCTGGCCCACAAACAAGGCTTCTTTTCTGCAAACAACGAACTGTTGGCGGAGGGGCGGCGCATCGGTGCGGTATACGTGGAGCAGCCCCGCCGCGCGACCTGCAAGTGCTGTGCAGCGGCGCTCGACGGCGAGCGCTTCGTCAAGCAGGGAATCGACTATGTGCTGTGCGCCCGGTGCGGTCATCTCAATGGCGCGCACGAGGACAGTGCCGAATTCTGTGCGGCGGTCTATACCGAAGCGGACGGTGCGTCCTACGCCAAGTCCTACTCGGCCGGGGACCGCGAGGCTTATGCGGCGCGTGTGCGGGATATCTACCGACCGAAGGCGGAATTCCTGCGCGACGCGCTGGCCGAAGCCGGCGAGACGTCGGCGAGGTTGCGCTGCGCCGATTTCGGTGCGGGTTCGGGCTATTTCGTGGCGGCCTTGCGTGACATCGGGTGGAGTGGCGCTGTCGGCTACGAAGTTTCGAGAACCCAGGTTGACCTGGCCGACGCCATGATCGCGCCCGGCGCGATCGTGCAGCACGCGCTTGACGACGCTGTCGATTTGGCCGCGACGGTCGACGCGGACGTCGTGTCGATGATCGGTGTGCTGGAGCACGTTCAGCATCCGCGCGACATACTGGCCGCGTTCGGTCGCAATCCGTCCGTTCGTTATGTCTTCCTTTCGGTGCCGCTGTTCAGCCCCTGCGTGATGCTAGAGGCGGTATTCCCGGACGTATTCCAGCGCCAGCTCTCCGCAGGCCACACGCATCTGTTCACCGAGAGCTCGATCGACTGGCTGTGCGAAGAATTCGCTCTCGACCGGGTTGCGGAATGGTGGTTCGGCACGGATATGGTCGACTTGTTTCGCGCCGTGACGGTCGAACTCGAGCGGCGGGCGGAGACCCGCACACTGTCCGACCATTGGGGCAGGATGATCGCCCCCGCGCTGGATGACGCACAGTGCGCGCTCGATACGCGCAAGACCGCGTCCGAAGTCCACATGCTATTGCGCTTCCGGGAAATGAGCCGCGCATGAAAGTCCTGATCGCCGGCGGCAGCGGCCTGCTCGGCCCGTATCTCGCTGAGGCGGCGACGCCGCTGGGCCCGGTGGTCGTGCATGGCCGCCGGTCCGGGGACATCCAGCGTCCGCTCGCGGACGCCGGCGCGGTCGCGGCACTCGTCGACGACGTCCAGCCCGATCTAGTGTTTCAGTGCGTCGCTCTTACTGATGTCGATGCTTGCGAAAGGGATCCAGACGCGGCCGACGCGTTGAACAGGGCGGTCCCTGCGGCCTTCGCCGCGGCGCTGTCCGACAACGCCACCCTGGTGCAGGTCTCGACCGATCAAGTCTATCCCGGCGCCGCCGGTCCCTACGCGGAGGGGCAGGAAGATCCGGTCAATGTCTATGGCCGCACCAAGCTGGCTGGGGAGGCGATGGCGCTCGCGCATCCGAATGCGCTGGCGTTGCGGGTGAATTTCTTCGGCCCGTCCCGCACGGTGGGGCGGGTGTCGCTTTCCGATTGGATGATCCGCGCGTTTCGCGACCGCTCGCCGATGACTCTGTTCACCGACAGTCTGTTTTCGCCGCTCCATCTGTCGACGCTGGCGCACCTGGCGGTTGATGCAGTGCGAACGGGTTTGCGCGGCGTCTACAACCTCGGATCGCGCGACGGCATCAGCAAGGCGGATTTCGGCCTGGCGCTGGCTCGGCATCTGGGGCTGTCTACCGATCACGCTACCGTCGGCCCGTCGGCGGACCTGCCGGGCCGGGCGCCGCGCCCGAATGACATGCGGATGGCCGTGGGCAAGATCGAAGGGGCACTCGGCCGTGAGATGCCGAGCGTCGAGGCTGAGATCGCCTTGCTGGAACGAGAGCCCGTGGGAGAGACCCTATGACCGCCGTGCTGGATACCGGCCGCTTCAAGATCGGTCTGGATCATCCGACCTATTTCATCGCCGACATCGCCGCCAACCATGATGGCGACCTGGGCCGCGCCAAGGAACTCATCCACATGTGTGCGGAGGCCGGCGCCAACGCGGCGAAGTTCCAAAACTTCCTGGCTGCGACCATCGTGTCCGAACGCGGCTTCGAGGCATTGGGCGGACAACAGTCGCATCAGGCCAACTGGTCGAAGCGCGTGTACGACGTCTATGACGACGCGGCATTGCCGGTCGACTGGACCGAGACGTTACGGGAGACGTGCGACGCGGCCGGGATCGACTATTTCACCGCGCCTTACGATCTCGACATGCTGCCATATCTTTCGAAATACGTTGTCGCTTGGAAGCTCGGCTCCGGCGACATCACCTGGCACGAATTGATCGAGCGGATGGCGAAGGACGGCAAGCCGCTCTTCATGGCGACCGGCGCCGCCGATATGGAGGAGGTGACCATGGCGGTCGAGGTGGCCGCCCGCCATACCGACCAGATCTGCGTCATGCAGTGCAACACCAACTACACGGGGTCACGCGAGAACTTCGGCTATATCGCGCTCAACGTCCTGAAAAGCTACGCGTCCGCCTTTCCGAACGCGGTGCTGGGCTTGATCGGATCACACGCCGGGACACACGACCGTGCTCGGCGCGGTGACGCTCGGGGCGCGGGCGATCGAAAAGCATTTCACCGACGACCTCACGCGCGAGGGCCCCGACCATGGCTTCTCGATGGATCCGGCAAGCTGGCGTGCGATGGTCGAGGCAACCCGCGAACTGGAACTGGCGCTCGGTCCGCAGACCAAGCGGGTTATGGACAACGAGCAGGAAACGGTGGTGCTGCAGCGGCGGGCGATCCGGGCGCGCCGGGCGCTGTCGACCGGAGAGACGGTGGCAAAGGAGGACTTGACCGTATTGCGGCCGTGTCCCCGTGACGCCCTGCCGCCCTATCGGATGGCCGACCTGATCGGCGGGACTCTGACCCGCGACATCGCCGAAGGCGACGTGGTGCGCGCCGAAGATGTCGCCTGAGGAGACGACGGTCATCTTGCTGCCGGCCTATAATGAAGCGGCAACGATCGAGGCGGTCGTGCGCGACGTGGCGCCCTACGGCACCGTGCTAGTGGTCGACGACGGCTCTCGCGACGGGACCGGCGACCTCGCGGAAGCGGCAGGCGCGCGAGTGGTGCGCCTCCATCCGAACCGAGGGTACGAGGGAGCGCTCGACGCTGGCTTTGCTGAGGCTGACCGATTGGGCGCGGAGGTCATCGTGACATTCGACGCCGACGGACAGTTCGAGTCGGCCGCACTCGCCCGCCTGTTGGAGCCGATCCGGGTCGGGCGGGCCGATTTGGTGCTCGGCCGGCGGCCTAAGGCGGCGCGCATCTCCGAAGCGCTGTTCGGCTTCTACACCCGGATGCGCCACGGTATCCGGGATATTCTGTGCGGGGCGAAGGCCTATCGGATGGACCTCTACCGTGCCCATGGCCGCTTCGATGCTGGCCGGTCGGTGGGCACCGAACTGGCGCTGGCGTCGGTGCGGCAGGGAGCGCGGTTCGAGGTCGTCGACGTGCCGCTGCGGCCGCGGTTGGCTGGGGCTTCCCGCTTCGGCCAACGCTGGCGGGCGAACCGGCGGATCCTGACGGCGCTGCGTCTGGCGATCTGGTCCGACCTGCGCGGGGGCGAGCGGAACGCATGAGCCGGACGGTCGCCATGATCCAGGCGCGGCTGCGCTCCCAGCGCCTGCCAGGCAAGGTTCTGTACGAACTTGACGGCCGGCCGATGATCGCCTTCATGCTCGAACGCGTGAGCGCCACGCCGGGGCTGGATGCGATCGTGCTCGCCACCGGGGACGGACCGGAAAACGATGCGCTGGCGACCGTTACAGAAGAGTTGGGGATCGACGTGTTTCGGGGGGCCGAGGACGATGTCCTGGCGCGCTATGTCGGCGCCGCGCGGACCTTCGACGCGGATGTGATCGTCCGGTTGACCGGTGATTGCCCGCTCGCCGATCCCGAAGTGATCGCCAAGGTGCTGGCGGAGCGGGCCGAGCGCGGCCAGGACTATTGCTCGAACGTGCGGCCGCCAACTTGGCCGGACGGGCTGGATGTCTCCGTCTTCTCCCGGGAGACGCTCGAACGCGCCAATGCCGAGGCAAGCCGCGCCTACCAGCGCGAGCATGTCGTCCCCTGGATGTGGGAGGCGACGGAGTTCGAAGGCGGTCGGGCTCTCAGCCGAGGCAACGTCGAAGCGCCGGTGGACCTGTCGCACATGCGGTGGACCGTCGACCAGGCCGAGGACTATCTGATGCTCCGTACGCTCGCCAAGGCGGCCGGGCCGAATGAGCTGGTCGGCATGGGCTGGCAGGCGATTGCGGCCCTGTTGCAGTCTCGTCCCGACATCGCTGCCATCAACGCGCGATGGGGTGCGCGACGCCGGCCTCGCCAAGAGCATCGCCGAAGATGCCGGAGCAGACGCGTGATGGACAATGTCGGCAACCGGTTCGATGTGCGGTATCAGCGTTCGCTCGCCCTGCTCGAACGAGCGGAGGGGGCGGTCCCGGGGCAGGCGCAGACTTTCTCCAAGGCCTGGACCCAATATCCGCGCGGGGCTGCGCCAGTATTCGCGACCCGCGCGGACGGTGGCCGGGTCTGGGACGCTGACGGCAACGAATATATCGACTGGCCGATGGCGCTTGGGCCGCTGCTGCTCGGCCATAATCATCCGGCGGTCGTCGAGGCGGTAACCCGGCAACTGAGCGAGGGCGTCGCCTTCTCGCTCCCGACCGAAGCGGAACTGGCACTGGCGGAACGGCTGATCGGCTGGTTCCCTTATGCCGAAAGGGTGCGTTTTGGGAAGAACGGATCGGACGCGACCGCCGGGGCCGTCCGCGCGGCGCGCGCGGTGACCGGGCGCGACGTGGTGCTCTGCTGCGGCTATCACGGTTGGCAGGACTGGTTCATCGGGACGACCACCCGCAAAGCCGGCGTGCCCGCCGCGGTCAGCGCGTTGACGGTTGCCTTCCCCTATAACGACCTGCCAGCGCTCGAAGCGGCACTCGACGCACACAAGGACGCCGTCGCCGCGATCATCATGGAACCCATGGGCATCGTCGAGCCATCGCCGGGCTATCTCGAAGCCGTGCGCAAGCTGGCGGACGCCCAGGGCGCAGTGTTGATCTTCGACGAATGCTGGACCGGATTTCGCATCCATCCCCAGGGCGCATTCGGCAAGTTTGGGGTGGCGCCCGACCTCGCCTGCTTCGGCAAGGCGCTCGGCAACGGCGTGCCAATCTCGGTCGTCCTGGGCCGGGCCGAGATCATGAACATCTTCGACGAGGCCTTCTTCTCCTTCACGTTCGGCGGCGACTTGTTGGGGATCGCGGCGGCGGACGCCGTGCTGACGGTTCTCGAGACCGAACCGGTGCTCGACCATGTCGGCCGCATCGGCAGGGCGCTGATCGATGGCTTCCGGAGCCTCGTGGACTGGCACGGGCTGGGCCAGCATATCGGACTGGCGGGCTATCCCGGCCGTCATGTGATGAGCTTCGCGGGCGACGGTGCGGACGGGCTCCTGCTCAAGAGCGTCTTCCAGCAGGAAAGCTGCGCCCGGGGCGTTCTGGCGGCGGGCTGGCATGCGCCGTCCTACGCCCATACCGACGCGGACGTCGCCACGACTTTAGATGCCTACAATCAGGCGCTGTCGGTCATCGCCGACGGCTTGTGCGCGGGCGATCTGGCCGACCGACTTCTCGGCCGCCAGGTCCAGCCGGTGTTCCGGAAACCCTAGTGGGGCAGCACTCGACGATTGCGGATATTGCCGCGCATTTGAAAGCGCTCGGGGTCGCAATTGGAGATCACCTGGCGGTTCACTCACGCCTGTTGAGCTTCGGCCGGATCGAGGAGGGGGCGGCGTCCGTCTACAAAGCTCTGCTGGAAGCAATCGGGCCCGAAGGGACGCTGGCTTTTCCCACCTACACGCTCAAACTGGATGCTTCGACGCCTTTCGATCCCGACAAGACACCATCGGAGAGAATGGGTGTGCTCCCCGAGTTCGCCCGCCAAGTCCCAGGAGTCCGGCGCACGCTCTGCCCCCTGCATAGCCATGCCGTGGTGGGCCATTTCGCCGATGCGGTGCTTGCTGCAGATCCGACGCGGTCACTGGGTCCAAAGTCGAGTTTCGAGACGATGTTGCAATGTGGTTTCAAGTTGCTCTTGCTCGGCTGCACCTTCCAGGAAGGCGCGACTTTCATTCATCACGTGGAAGCGATGGTTGGGGTCCCCTATCGGAAATGGATCGACCTGGACCGTCGCGTCCGCGAACCGGACGGCAACATACGGCAGGTCAAATGTCCCTACTATGCGCGGCGCCGGGAGCTCAGTTTCGCAAATGATCTGCGGGCATGCGAGGCAGCGGCGCAGTCCGAGCCGGAAGCGATCTCGATCCCGATAGGCTCCGGCAAACGGCAAAGCCATCTTCTGCCGCTGGAATCCCTGGACCGATGCGTTCGCGGCCTGCTCTCACTCGATCCCTATGTGCTCGTCGCCGGAGGGGACAAGGCATGACCGTTGCGGTCGATCCTCTGCTCCGGTTCCTCGAAGTCGCGCGGCGCGAGCCCGACGCGGCCGCCGTCGAGCACGATGGCGAGGTGATGTCGTATTCGGAACTAGCCATGGTCGCGAGGCGGGTGGCGGCAGCCTGCGCCGAAATGGTCGAGCACCCGCGGGTCTTGATCCATCTTCCGCAAGGGGCACCGGCATATGCTGCGATGTTCGGGACATTGATGGCGGGTGGATACTATTCGCCGGTCAATCTCGAGCATCCGGCCGCCAGACAGCGCAACGTCTTCCGGCGGTTCCAGCCCCATGCGGTCGTCGGCACACGTGACTCGGTCTCGGTTCTGGATTTGCCCGCTACGATCCCGCTGATCGACATCGAGCGTCTCCCGCGGACCGAACTTAGCGTACCGGCGGCGGCACACGATCTGGCCTATGTCATGTTCACGTCGGGCTCCACCGGCGAGCCGAAGGGCGTCATGATTGGGCGGGACGGCTTGGCCCACTATACAGCCTGGGCGCTCGGCGCGACGGAGGTTACGCGCGAAGACCGCTGGTCGCAGCATCCCAACATCGGCTTCGATCTCAGCGTCCTCGACATTTATGGTGCACTCTGCGGCGGCGCGACGTTGGTCCCGGTGACCGGCCGCCGCGCGCGCTTGCTTCCGGGCGAGGCGATCCGGGAGAAACGACTTACCATTTGGAATTCCGTTCCAAGCGTCATCGACCTGATGCGCAAGGGTCGTCAGTTATCCCAACGACATCTGGCCTCGCTCAGGCTGATCACCTTTTGCGGCGAACCGCTCTTCAAGGAACATCTTGATGCCATTTTTGCCGCGCGGCCGGACCTTTGCGTCCAGAACACCTACGGCCCGACCGAGGCCACGGTGTCGTTCACAATGCTTCGATTGAACCGGGAAGATTACGAAGACGCGTGCGACACCAGCGTCGCCCTGGGTGAGCCGATAAGCGGGATGAAGCTGTTGCTGGTCGACGGCGATAGTCTCCGCGAAGACGAAGGCGAAATCGCCATTGCCGGTCCCCAAGTGGCCCGCGGCTACTGGGAAGCACCGGGTTTGACCCGGCAGTCGTTCCGAACGATCCACCACGGCGGAATTGAACGGCGGGTATATTTCACCGGCGATTGGGCCTTTCGAAAGAACGGCCACCTGTTCTTTTCCAACCGGTTGGATCGCCAGGTCAAGATCCACGGTAACCGGGTCGAATTGGGCGAAATCGATGCGGCTTTGCGGCGATGCGGCGCCCGTGCGGCCTACACGATTCTGTCGCAAGGCATGCCGGTCAGCTTCATCGAGGCCGAGCACGACACCGAGCTCGCGACGATTCGTGGACGCTTGCGCGACGTTCTGCCGGATTATGCGGTGCCGGCGGAAATCACGGTCGTCGAAGCGTTGCCACGAAACGCCAACGACAAGATCGATGTCGGCCAACTGGCGGTCCGATCCCAATCGAAGCACCAGACTTATTCTCACGGGGAGAGCCAAGAATGACGGCTGCCCAAGGGTTGCAGGAAAAGATCCGCGCGGTTCTCGTCAAGCGGATCAGCGCGGGCGATAGGGAAGTGCCCGAATTCGCGGACGACGAAGACCTGCTCACCAGCGGCGTGCTCGATTCCTTCGGATTCCTCGACTTCATTGGCGCGTTGGAAGACGAGTTTGCGATCGAAATCGAGATCGAGGCGTTGGATGAAGAGAGAATGGTCACCGTTGCGGGCTTGGCTCAAGACCTGGAGCCTCTGACGCGGTCATGAGCCCCGTGCCGCGCATAGTCCTGGTCGGCGAAAATCGACCAGCCGAGCGACTCCTCAAGGCGCTGGCACAGCGCGGTCTTCTTGCCGGGCTCCATACCGACGTCGCACGGCAGCCCCAACTGGTATCCCTGGCAGAGCGGTCTGGCGTTCCGGTAGCCGAGGCTGGACCGCTCCGCTACCATGCGGAAACGCTAATCGCCGCCGATTGGCTCTTTAGCGTCAACAGCGCGACGCTGCTGTCAGACGCAGTCATCAATGCCGTGGGCGGGCGGGCGCTCAATCTGCACAACGGCCCGCTTCCCGCCTACGCCGGTCGTCACGTGACGCAATGGGGCATCCGTAACGGCGAGACTTCCTTCGCCGCCACGATCCACTTCATGGAGTTGGGAGTGGACACAGGCGACGTCGTCGCCGAGGCCCCCTTCGAGATCCGCGCGGACGATACCGGCCTGTCGGTATTCAACCGTTCCTTCAAGGTAGGCGTGGACGCGATGGTCGGCCTGCTTGATGCCATCGTCGAGGGATGTGCATTGCCGAGGCGGCGGCAGGACCTCAACAAGCGGGTCCTCTATCGGCACAGCGAAGCGTTGGATGGTCGGATCGACTGGCGGTGGACGAGGCGGAAAATTGTCGACTTCATACGCGCCGGCAACTATCAGCCCTTTCGGTCGCCCAGCTTCACCGCGACGATCGCGCTATCCGACGGACCCGTCGAGGTCTTTCGGGCGATACCCGCAGCAGGCGCCGGGGCACCTGGCGCGATCCGGGAAATCACGGCGGACGGCGCCATTGTCGGCTGTGCCGACGGGGCGGTGAGCTTGACCGACGCAAGGCGGAATGGGGAACGCCTCGATGCGGCTGGCTGGCTGGCGGTGACCGAAGCCACTGGGAACCGGCTTCCTTGAAACGAAGGTTCTACGTGGACGGTGGCTGGGTGCGCCTCTGCAATTCACCCGTCCCACGAAGAGACTGGTTTTCTGCCGCTTCTTCTGCGGAAGGACGACATGCCCCATGAACGCGTCGGAGAGCAAACAGACCCAAAGAGAGATGCGGGCAATGTTCGATCGCCTGTGGCCGATACTACGATCGATCACTGGCGACGGTGTTCGACGCACCCACGATATCTTGGGGGAGCTCGTATCGCTCGACCGGATAGAGGTGCCGTCGGGGACCGCGGTGTTCGATTGGACAGTCCCCAAGGAATGGATCGTCCGCGAAGCCCATCTGACGGATCCGAACGGCGTCAGGATTCTCGACATCGCGCAAAACAACCTGCACTTGGTCAACTACTCGGTGCCTTTCCGGGGCAGACTTACCCGCCAGGAACTCGAGCCGCACTTGTTAGTCTGCCGGATCAGCCGGACGCGATTCCCTACGTGACCAGCTACTACCGCCCGCGCTGGGGCTTCTGCCTTAGCCAGCGTCAGCGCGATACGCTTCCCGACGGCAACTATGATGTCGTCGTCGATACGGCTCATGTCGACGGATCGCTGACCATATCCGAATGCATCCTGCCCGGCGAAAGCCGAGCCGAGGTGCTCGTATCGACCTATACCTGCCACCCATCGATGGCGAATAATGAACTGTCGGGGCCGCTGGTCACGACATTTCTCGCACGCCGCATCGCGGCGTGGCCGCATCGCCGCCTCACATATCGTTTCGTATTCGCGCCGGAGACCATCGGCGCGATCAGCTATCTCGCGCAGCGGGGCGAGCACCTGAAAGAACCACGTTTGTGCGGGCTACGTCGTCACTTGTGTCGGCCTAGACCGGCCATTCACCTACCAGCATTCCCAGCGGCATGACACGCTTGCGGACCGGGCGGCGCTCTACGCCTTAAGGGAGTCGGACGTGGAATTCGAAACGCGGGGATTTCATCCGACGGGCAGCGACGAACGACAATATTGCGCGCCGGGATTCGATCTGCCCCTGGGATCGCTGCTGCGCGGCCCATACGCCGAATACCCTGAATATCATACTTCTCTGGACAACAAGGATCTGATCAGCTTCGAGGCTCTCGCCGGATCGGTCGACTTCTGGAGAGTATTTGCCGGGTTTTGGACGCGAACTCGACGTATCGCAATCTCGCACCATTCGGCGAGCCCAATCTGGGTAAGAGAGATCTTACCCCAGTATGGGCGGCAAGCGCGCCGACATGGATCACCGCCGCCGCGCTCACGCCACGCTTTGGCTGTGTAACCAGTGCAACGGCAGCCGCGATCTGATCGAGATCGCCGAACGCAGCGGCATGCCGATCGGCCTATTGCGCGAAATTGCAACCGACTGCTTGGAGAAGGATTTGTTCGAAGAAATCGCAACGGAGCGCGGCGGGTGACCACGAATTCATCACCTCTATGGGCGGATCGGGCAGCCTAAATTTGGTGAACAGCCTGCGGCTGTTCGATCACGAGCGCCGTCACAAGGTGGTCGGGACTCATTTCGATCCATACGAGCTAACCAAATCGGACCTCCCGCACCTATACACGGTGCCGCGGGCCGGCGACGAAGAGCCTATATCGACGCTCATCTTAGGCTGATCGAGAAGCATGGCGTCGAGCTCTTGATCGCTAACAGCGACATCGAGGCCAAGGTCTTTGCCCGCAACATCGATCGACATTCCGTGCGCTCACTTCGATTCCACCGGCCGAGCAGGTGGCGGCGGTCCAGGACAAATACGACTTCTACAAGCTGCTGCGTGATCAGGGCTGTCGTACGGTTCCGAACGTCCCCGTGGCGTCGCGCGAAGGCATCTTTGATGCCGTCAAGGAGCTTGGTGTTCCCGAAGGTCAGCGCTTTTGGGTCCGGTTGCGCGACGGCTCCGGCTCGCAGGGTGCGACGTGGCTTTACACTGCCGAACAGACGCAGAAATGGATCGATCTATGGTGCGAACTGCGCGGCATGGCGCCGACAGATTTCGTCTTGGCTCCCTTCTTGCCGGGCCGAGATTTTTGCGTGTCCGTGTTGTTCCAGAAAGGCGACATTCAGCGTCGGCAAGGTCTATGAGCGCTTGGCCTACTATACGGAGGATGTGTCGCTCTCGATGATGGGGTCGACCCCGAAAACCAGTCAAACCGTCGAAGAAAGAGCTCCTGTCGATGCCACGATCGAAGCCGTGCGTGGGGTATGCCGCGCCTTTGGTGTGGAGCCGCACGGACTGTACCAGGCCGATCTGAAGTGCGACGGGGACGGCGTGCCATACGTGACCGAAATCAATATCGGCCGATTTCCCATGACGTCTCCGCAGTTCGACCGGGTTGGTCAGTATTCACAGCTTACGCTCTACATCGAGCTCGCCCTTGACCCGAACGCATCACTTCCTCGCGGCGTCTACGATTTCGATCCTGGATGGGTCTTCTTGCGTGGGGTCGATTTGCCGCTCGTGATCACACGTGCTGAGAAGGTCGCAGAACTGGAAGCAATGCGCGGCTAGCACGGCGCGATCATGACCACTCATGCGCTGATCGAATGCCTCGATGACGTCAAGCTCACGCGGGCAGTCGCCCATGGCCCGATCGTGTGGTGGACCACGTCGCCGCTGTGGGTCGACTGGCGGGAAGATTGGGACCTAAATCTCAAGACTGAGGCGATCATGCTCAATCTTGAGGGCAATAAGTCGGCGATCGACATCGCATTCGAACTCGAGCTGCCGATTCCGACCGTTCGGATGTATCTCGACCGCTTCGCCGAGGCGGGGTTGATCGAAAAGTTGGACGCCCCGGTGCCGGTACCCGGAGGCACCGCCGGCACATGACCTCCAATGTACACGCCCTTGTCGAATGCATGGACGATACGGACCGCGTCCGAGCCGCTGCCGACGGCCAGATCGTTTGGCACACAACCGCGCCGATGGTCGCGGAAGTCATGCAAGCCCGCGGCGAGAAGATCGTGTGGGCCGACGATGCCTTGCCGGTGGGCTGGTCGTCGGCCATCGGTCTCGCCTGCCGCGACGCGGCGTTCGATCTGGAGCCACGCTTCGCCGCGATTGCAGCCGAACTCGGTTCACCCGGTCTACGACCACTGCTGTGCCGGTCGGTCGCGTCGCTGCTATCGCTGCTCACGTTCAAGCAGGCGGTGATTGAGGCGTTTGCCCGCGCCGACGGTCGCAAGATCGTCGTGGGCGTACCCCAGCTGACGCCGGCGGGCGCGGGCATTGAGGTCGCCACCTTTGACACGCTGTTCCGCGTGCTCGCGGACGGACTGGACGTCGAGACTGTCGATGCGCCCGACCGCGACACGTCGGCATTAGAACGGGATTTCGATCGCGGCCTACTGTCCGACCGTCTTCTCTCCCTTCTGGACTTGTCACCGGGACAGCGGCTTTGGCGGCGGATGCGACTACACCCCCACACCGTCCTTGGCCCGAAGCGGTCCTCGGGGCGCGTCTACGTCGCCCGGAACAACGAGGCGATCCGGGAAATGCTGCCCCATCTGATCGAGGCGGATTGTTCGATCGCGTTGCTGCCGACCCCGAAGCTCGGTGCGCCGGGAGAGCCCGAACCGGCGGCTCCCAACGCTCTTGACCTGCAACAGGCGCTTGAGGCCGCCCTGGCCGAGCGTGGAGTCGCGGTCCAGACGAAACGGCTGGCGCAGATCGCGGCTGAGCGTTTGCGATCAGTGTCGCGGCGGTGGCGGTCGACCATGCGGCTCGCCGCGGACGCTGCGGAGAGGCTGGCGGGTAATGGTCCGACAGTGATTGTGACCAATACGGTGTCGGGCCTGCCGCTTACCATGCTGACTGACCAGGCCGCAGCGCGCGGCGTGCCGACTGTCGTTGTTGAGCACGGCGTATCGGCGGGGTTGTCCCGATTTCATGAGGTGCTCCGGCGTTGGGCGGAGCCGGCTCACGGCTCCGTTTATCTTGCTTGTGCCCCGAGAGCGGTGTCCTTCTTTCGGGAGGAGCCGGCGCTCGATCCAGTCCGTTTCGAGGTGATCGGGCTGCCTGCGCAGACCCGGCACGTGCCGTTGCGCCGCCTCCAACGCATTGTCGCGCGGAGGCGCCTGGGGGCATGGCCGGGGCAGCGGGTCGTCGTCTATCTGGGCCGATCGGTCCAAAACAACACGCGCAAGATCGCGCACTCGCCGGAAGACGCGCATTTGCACCGCATCCAGCGAACGATCGCTGATGAGGTTTTGCCTCGGGTGCATGGTGTGCCGGTGATGAAGCTGTATTCAACACGCCGCTATATCGACGGCGACCCTTTGCTTGAAGGTTTCGCCCCGCCGCAGCCCGTGCGCACGCTCAAGGCCGGTGATTTTCGCTTCTTGCGCGCTGCCGCTGATGTGATCCTGCTTGAAACGCCACTCAGCACCCTGGGCTGGGCGCTCGGCGCCGGCGTGCCGGTCTTTTTTTTGGCCGATCCCATGACGCCGCTGCGCCCCGGCGCGCGGGAGGCTCTGAGCCGTGCGCTCTTCTTCTTCGATCTGACACAACCGGATTGGGCCGATGCTGTCGTCGCCGCACTGAACCAGGACCTGGCCGAGATTGGGCGCCAGTGGGCAGCGAAGGCGGCGGCGCGCGAGACCTTATTGCGGGATTGGGTGTTCGGGCCGGGTGACGCGGGGCGGCTGGGGAGTGTGGCGGTCCGTTCCCTGCTTGACCCGCCGGCGCCCACCCAGATCGCGTGCGCCGCCGAATAGATATTCACACCCCGAACCGAGAAAGATATGCCGAAGCTTCTGATCACCTCCATGGGCGGGACAGGCAGCCTGAACCTCGTCAACACGTTGCGCGGTTTCGATACCGCCCATGAATATGAAGTCATCGGGACCCACTACAATCCCTATGAGCTTGCAAAATCCGACTTAAAGAATCTCTACGTGGTGCCCAAAGCCAAGAATGGCCCGGAATTCGTTGATGCCCATGTCCGGCTGATCGAGAAACATGGTGTCGACGTGTTGATTGCGAACAGCGACATCGAGGCCGCTGTCTTTTCCGCCAATCGTCATCGGCTGCCCTGTCGGCACCTGCTGCCGCCGGCCGAGCAAATCGACGCGGTTCAGGACAAGTTCGGCTTCTTCGACCTGCTGCGCTCGCAAGGCTGCCGTACGGTTCCGAATATCCCGATCAAATCCCGCGATGGCGTGGGTGCAGCGATCGACAAGCTCCAACTTGGCGAGGATGAAAGGTTTTGGATCCGGCTGCGCTCCGGCGCGGGGTCGCAAGGTGCTACTTGGTTGCACACGGAGTTGCAGGCGCTGCGATGGATTGATCTATGGCAAGAGTTGCGCGGCGTGGAAGCGACCGATTTCGTGCTGGCGCCGTTCCTTCCAGGGCGCGACTTCTGCGTGTCAGTGCT
Source organism: uncultured Alphaproteobacteria bacterium (assembly GCA_963730305.1). GTDB lineage: Bacteria > Pseudomonadota > Alphaproteobacteria > Bin65 > Bin65 > CAMYMQ01. Next base: position 397,434 of record CAVSRB010000003.1, on the reverse strand, counting down.
GTTCCAGGATGGCGAGATGTGCGTCGCTAAGGTATACGAGCGTCTGGCGTACTGGGCGGAGGACGTTTCGCTGTCCATGATGGGCTCGACGCCAAAGGTGAGCCGCACGATCGACGAACGGGAACCAATTGAAGCGACGATCGACGCCGTCGAGGCTGTTTGCCGAGCGTTCGACCTCAAGCCGCACGGGCTCTATCAGGCCGACCTCAAATGCGACGTAGCGGGCACGCCCTATGTCACCGAGATCAATATCGGCCGCTTTCCCATGACCTCGCCACAGTTCGACAGGGTCGGCAAGTATTCTCAGTTCAGCCTCTATCTACAGCTGGCGATGCATCCCAGTGTCGTTCTGCCGCGCGGCGTTTATGACCTCGACCCCGGCTGGGTCTTCCTACGCGGCGTCGATGTGCCGCTCGTGATAACGCGCGATCAGCGCGTCGCCGAAATCGAAGGGCGGGTTGCTTAGAGCCATCCGAACAGATTGCTAGTAAATAGCGCTGGTTTCGGACGTTTCGCTAATGAGCACTTTGCCGGTCAACGTGCTGATCGAGCCGCGCTTCGGCTGGCGCGCGCTATCCGTCCGGGCGCAGGCGCGATGTAGTTCCGCGGCCATGTGCATGGGCGGACGCCCGAGGCGCTCGCCGGCCGAAGCCGCCGGCCTGACCGAGGCAACGGTCGCGGGCCTGGCTCGATCGGACTGGACGGCCATTTCTCCCTGATCGTCGGCAGCCGGATTGGGCGCTGGCCGCCTCCGACCCGGTCCGGTCCTATCCGCTGATCTGGGCGCGCGACGGTGACGGCGGTTGCTGGTCACCCACGACGGGCCGGCGCTGGAGGCGCGGCTCGGTCTTGGTCCGGCGGACGTCGATCCGGTCATGGCCCGGGCGGTGGCGCTGTCCGGCTTCACCGTTCGGCGACGCGACGCTCTATCCGGCGGCCGCCAGCTCGGTCCCGGGCGAGTATCTGTGGATCGACGCGGACGGTCCGCGGCAAGCGCGCTATCACCGCTGGACGCCCTGGCTCCCGGACGATGCCGCGCCCGAGGACCTCGTCGAGCCGCTTGTCCGCGCTAAATCGCCGGCTGATCGAGGATCTGATCGCCGGCGCCGGCGGCCGCCCGATCCTGGTGCCGCTCTCGGCGGGGCTCGATTCGCGTTTCGTCGCGTCGGGGCTGAAGGAGGCCGGCTACGACAATGTCCGCTGCGTCTCCTACGGCCTCGCCGGCAATCGCGAGGCGGTGACCAGCCGCACGATCGCGCGGCGGCTCGGCTACGACTGGACGTTCGTGCCCTATACCCAGGGGACGATGCGCCGGACCTTCCACGATCCGGATTACGGGCGCTACAAGGCCTATTCCGACAGCCTCACCGGCATGCATTTCCCGCAGGAATACCGCATGCTGACGGTGATGCTGGCCGACCACGGGCTCGACCGGGAGACCATCGTGGTCAACGGGCAGGCGGGCGACTTCATCGCCGGCAACCATGTGCCTAAATCGCTGTTCGAGCCGGGCGGAAGCGCGGAGACGCGCGTGGCGCGCATCGTCGACGCCCTGCTCGCCAAACACTACAAGCATTGGGAATCGCTGCAGACCCGAGACCGGCTGGACGAGATTGGCGGCCTGATCCGGGCGGAGATCGGCAAACTGGGCGGCTTGCCCGACGATCCCGCCGGCGACCACGGCATCTTCGAATATTGCGAGTTCCAGGACCGGCAGAGCAAATATGTGCTGAACGGCCAGCGCATCTACGAGTATCTAGGCCTGGACTGGCGCCTGCCGCTGTGGGACCGGGCCTACATGGATTTCTGGGCGCGCGCGCCGCTCGCTGCCAAGAAGGGCGAAGCGCTCTACCGCGACGTTCTGCACCGGGACAACTGGGGGGGCGTGTGGCAGGACATCCCGGTCAATCCGACGCGGATCCGGCCGGGCTGGATGCGGCCGGTTCGCTTCCTCGCCAAGGCCTTGCACGCACCTCTCGGCCGGGAGCGCTGGCACCGATTCGAGAAGCGCTACCTGGACTATTGGATGGCCGCGACTTGCGCGTATGCGGCATGGCCGTACGGGCGGGTTGCGCGCGACCGTCGAGGCCATTACAGCGCTTTCGTCTGGCACGTGGCCGACTATCTGGAAAGCAAGGGCCTGCGCTGGGATGGCGGGCGGCCGTCAACAACCAACGGATAGATCACAGGTGGATACGCTGAACACGGAGGGGACGCCCCTGCTGCTGCCGGATGCGGATGTGCCCGAACTCGAGTTCGCCGGCATCAAGGCGCAGTATGCGGCGTTGAAGGACGTTATCGGCCCCCGCGTGGGCGAGGTCTTCCGTCACGGCCGCTTCATCCTCGGCCCGGAGATCGAGGAGCTCGAGGCGGCGCTCGCCGACTTCGCCGGAGCCCGGCACGCGGTCGGCGTGTCGAGCGGCACGGACGCGCTGGTGGCGCCGCTGATGGCGGCCGGCATCGGCCCGGGCGACGCCGTCTTCCTGCCGGCCTTCACCTTCACGGCCACGGCCGAGGTGCCGCTCCTGCTCGGCGCTTCTCCGGTCTTCGTCGACGTCGACCCTCGCACCTACAACATCGATCCGGCCGACCTCGAAGCGCGCATCGCCGAGGTCAAGGCGGAAGGGAAGTTGACGCCGAAAGCGGTGGTGCCGGTCGACCTGTTCGGGCTGCCGGCGGACTATGACGCGATCGCGCCGATCGCCGAACGCGAGGGCCTGTTCCTGCTCTCGGACGCGGCGCAGAGCTTCGGCGGGTCGATGGGCAACAAGCGGGTCGGTGCACTCGCTCCGGTCACCGCGACCAGCTTCTTCCCGGCCAAGCCGCTCGGCTGTTATGGCGACGGCGGCGCGATCTTCACCGACGATGCCGAAATGGCGGCGACACTGGTATCGATCCGGGTCCACGGGCAGGGCGTCGAGCGCTACGCGGTCGAGCGGGTCGGGCTGAACGCCCGGTTGGATTCGCTGCAGGCGGCCGTGCTGCTGGCGAAGCTGCCCGCGCTCGAGGGCGAGATCGCGGCGCGCAACGCGCTCGCCGACCTCTACGACGACTACCTGGCCGAGGTCGCCGTGACGCCGATGCGGGTCGACGGACGGGTGAGCGCCTTCGCGCAATACACCATCCAGGTCGACGATCGCGATGGAGTTCAGGCGCGGCTGAACGCGGCCGACATCCCGACCGCGATCTATTACCCAAAGCCGATGCATTTCCAGCCGCCCTATGCACCCTATGGCAAGGGCCCCGGCTCGATGCCGGTGAGCGAAGCGCTCGCCGACCGGGTGCTGGCGCTGCCGATGCACGGCTACATGCGCGAAGACGTCGCCCACCGCATCGGCGCGGCGGTCAGAGCGGCGATCACGGGCTGACCGGCGCGCCGATGGCGCAGGACTTCACACTCGACGGTTACGCAGCCTTGCTGCGGGCCTTCTTCGACCGCGGCTACGCCGCGGTCGGCTATGCGGACGCCGATCCGGCGGCGCGGCACCTCATCCTGCGCCACGATCTGGACATGTCGATCCAGGCGGCGGTGCGGGTCGCCGAGGTCGAGGCGTCGCTGGGTGTCGCCGGCCACTACTTCGTGCTGTTGCGCACCGAAATGTACAATCCCTGGTCCGAGGCGAACCGCAGCGACCTGCGCCGGATTGCCGACCTGGGACACGAAGTCGGCCTGCACCTCGACGCGTCGCTCTAGTCCCGGCGAAGATGGCGCGCTGGAAGCGGCTTGCGCGGAGGAATGCGCCGCTCTGGAGACGATCATCGGCGCGCCGGTCGAGACGGTCAGCTTCCACCGCCCGGCCGTCGCTGCAAGGGCCGGGCCGGCCGGCTCGCCGGCCGCCCATGCGTACGAGCCGTGCTTCTTTGCGGAAATGGGCTATTGCTCGGATAGCCGGGGCGGGTGGCACCACGGCCATCCGCTGGCCCACGAAGCGGTCGCGGCGCGGCCGGGCGCTTCAACTGCTGACCCACCCGATATGGTGGACCCGCGGGCGACGGCGCGGGGCCGGTGCCGACGCTCGACGGCTTCCGCGGGGACCGCGACGCCGTTCTGGCGGCCGCGCTGTCGCGCAATTGCGAACCCTACCGCGACGCCCGGGGGCCCGGCGCCATTGGACGAGATGGAGAGGTGTAGGCGTGTCGAACGAACCGCTTCGTTTCGCCCTGATCGGCGCCGCCGGCTATGTGGCGCCGCGTCATCTGCGCGCGATCAAGGATACTGGCAACCGGCTCGTCGCCGCGCTGGACCCCCACGACAATGTCGGGGTCATGGACAGCTATTTTCCCGACGCCGAAGTTCTTCACCGAGTTCGAGCGGTTCGACCGGGCGATCGACAAGGCGCGCCGGCGGGCGCGGCATCGACTACTATCCATCTGTTCGCCCAATCATTTCCACGACGCCCATATCCGGCTCGCGCTGCGAGCCCCGCCCCATGCCATCTGCGAGAAGCCGCTGGTACTGAACCCTTGGAACGTCGACGCTTGCCGAGATCGAGGCCGAGGCCGAAAATCGAATCAACACCATCCTCCAATTGCGGTTTCACCCGACCGATCCGCTTCGCGAACAGGAGCGAGGCCGCCAGCAGCGCGGAACCTCTACGTCGACCTGACCTACATCACCTCGCGCGGGCGCTGGTATCACGTCTCATGGAAGGGCGATCAGAGCGCAAGTCGGGCGGCATCTCGACCAACATCGGAATCCATTTCTTCGACATGCTGTGTTTCGTGTTCGGGCGGCCCGCCATGTTGAGGTCCACTGCCCATACATCGACGCTGGGGCGGGCCTCGAGTTCGCAGAGCGCCAGGGTGAGGTGGCTCTTGTCCATCGATATGCGCGATCTGCCCGAGCCCGCCCGCGAGGCCGGCAAGACGACCTATCGCTCGATCCGCATCTCGAAGACGAGGAACTCGAATTTTCCGACGGCTTTACGGACCTGCACACGGCGAGCTACAACGAAATCCTATCCGGCGACGGCTTCGGCCTCGAAGACGCACGCCCGTCGATCGAACTCGCTTTCGAGAATTCGCGATGGCAAGCCAGTCGGCCTGCGTGGCGACTATCATCCGGCGTTGCGGCCGGCCTGGTCGCGCGCGGAGATGCGGCGCCATGAGGTGCACCCGACGGCCATCGTCGACGAGGGGGCTACGATCGGAGAGGGGACCAGCATTTGGCACTGGACCCATGTCAGCGCCGGGCCGTGATCGGCCGGAACTGTTCGCTCGGCCAGAACGTGTTCGTGGCAACAGCGCGGTCATCGGCGACCGGGTCAAGGTGCAGAACAACGTCTCGGTATATGACCGAGTGACACTCGAAGACGGCGTGTTCTGTGGTCCGTCCATGGTCTTCACCAACGTCATCAACCCCCGGGCCGAGATCGAGCGCAAATCGGAATTCCGCCCGACCCTGGTCAAGCGCGGCGCCACGCTGGGGGCAAACTGCACCGTCATTTGCGGCGTCACCGTGGGCGCCTATGCGATGATTGGGGCGGGCGCCGTTGTGAGCCACGACGTGTCCGACTTCGCGTTGATGGTCGGGGTGCCCGCAAAGAGGATCGGCTGGGTCAGCCATGCTGGCGAACGGTTGGGCGATGATCTCACCTGCTCACGCACGGGTCAGCGCTATCGACTCGTGGATGGAATCCTGGAACCCTTGAGCGCTCCGACTTGAAACAGGAATCCGGACCGTCGACCTACAGTGCGCGGGGCGCTGCCGAATGTATAGTGCTCGGCGATTCCCGCGTATTCGACACCTACTACACGAGCGACAGCTACGCTGTCCGGTACGGATACGATTTTACTTTCCCCATCTCTGGCGAAAGGCGGCCCTGACAAGCACTCGGGCCTGCCTACGACGTTGTTCATATTCCCGATCATTTTCGTGGCGGAACCGTTCAAAGCAATATCGTGCGCCTCGCGCTGACGGATCCCGCCGTAGTGGTCGTGGTGGACGGCATCTGGGAGACGCTGATCAACAAGCGCCACTTCCTCGACTATGTCGAGCGCAAGCTACGCGGTCAGGGTCGGGGGAGCGGTTCAGACTGATTTTGAATTCAGTGCGCGCAAGCTGGTCGACCTCTTCGTCGCCAACAAGCTTTCCGTATCGCCGAACGCGTTTGCCGAACGGGCGCGGCGCCTGGTCTCCTATTTCCGCCGCCGCCGTCGCGACGTCGTCTGGCTGACCCTGCCGGTGGTGCCGAAGCGCTATGTTGGCACTACCTTCCACGCTGGCGGCTATCGGCCCATCGAGAATTGGGACGAGTGCCTCGCGGCGATGAATGCTGCCGTGCTGCCAGTTATGAACGCTTATGGTTGCGAGGTGCTGGACCTGACCGACCTGATGACGGGTTTCGGTGGGCCGGAACGGGCTCTTATCGACCAGTGGCATTTCTCGCCCGAATTCCACGCGCATCTAGCGGAAGTGCTGGACGAGCGTTGTCGCGGCCTTATCGAGCGCGCGCCGGCACCGAATCATGTCTCACACCGGTACATGCTGGGCGGCGGTGACGGAGAACTCGACGAGCATGTCGTCCTCCACCGCGGTGACGAGAGCGACGAAGCGAGGCTTCTGGAGAATTTGCCGGCGGCCGACATCCTCGTGTACGCCGCGGAGATCGAGACGATCGACAATCCCCGTGGCGACGATCGAGCGGAGTTCGAGAGGCAGGCGGATGATGAGCGTACGGGCCTTCGATCCCGCTGTCAAGGCCGCATTTTCCGCCGGTCGTTCGGCAGGCGATTGTAGCCGACATCGACGCCGATTTTCGCGTCAGGACGGCTGATGAATGGGCCGTGGGCGAAACGGTTCGAGGGCAACTTCTGCGCACTCACAGGGCGGGCCCACGCTGTCAGTGTCAACACCTGCACCACGGCGCTCCAAATTGCTCTGACCTTTGCGGACGTTCGCGACAAGGAGGTACTGGTTCCAGCCGGCAGCTTCATCACGGATATCAGCGCCGTAAAATTCGCAGGCGGACGACCGGTTCTCGCTCGACATGAATCTGGATACGCTGGCGCTTGACGTCGAGGACCTGGAGCGCAAGGCGACATCCGAAACCCGCGCCCTGATCTGGGTTCATTTGGTCGGCATGGTTGCGGCTGACCATAGTGCCATTCTCGACTTCGCCGAACGGCACGACTTGTTCCTAATCGAGGACGACAAGCCCACGCGCACGGTGCCGAGATTTGATGGATGACCCGCCGGCAGCTTCGGTGACGCGAGCACATTCAGTTTCTATCCGACCAAGATCCTAACCAGCGGCACCGGCGGCATGCTCACGACCGACAATCCGGATCTCGCCAGGTTCGCTCGGGAGATGCGTGTGTTCGGCAAGGACGAACAAACCGGCGAGATCGTGCACTACGGCAACGACTGGTTCCTGGACGAAATCCGGGCCTGCGTCGGCGCACATCACATGAGCATTCTTGCTGAACAGCTTGCGCATCCGTCGATCGCTCGCCGACAGCTATCGCGCCGGCCTGGCGAACCAGCCCGGACTTCGCCTGCTTGATGTTCCGGCTGGATGCGCTCCGAGCCGGTACCAGTATCCCGTGTTTCTCGCCGATGGAATTGATCGAGCGGCGCTGATTGCGGTGCCTGAAGGAAAAGCACGGCATAGAGGCGAAAGGCATCTACAAGCCTACCGACGAAGAGCAGCTCTTTCGTGGGTTCGACGACGGCACCCTGAAGTACACCGAGGACGTGCTGCACCGGTCCTTGTGTGTACCAATGCATGCCGAGCTCGCGCCGGCCGACATTGACGAGATTTGCCGCGTCTTGGTATCCGAACTGCGGCTCCAGGTTCGCCTAGATGCATGTTCTCGTCACGGGCGCGGGCGGCTTTGTTGGTGCCCATGTCGCACGACGATTGGTCGAGGCCGGCCACACGGTCACAGGAACCTCCGGCATTCGAACGGGGCGCGAGTGCTGGCGTTGGAGCAGGCCGGGGTCGTGGCCGCGGCAGGCCGACCTGGTGGACGCCACCGAGCGTTGCGGGTCTTTTTGAACAGGCAAGCGACGTCTCGAAGCCGTGGTGCATGCGGCCGCTGTCGTCGCCGGGACCGAAGATTCGGCATTTCTGCGGCGCGCCGCCGAGGTGAACGTTCTCGCCACGGCGAACGTAATCGCGGCCGCGGAGGATCACGGAATCCGGCGCTTTGTCCTTACTTCCACGATCAGCGTCTATGGTAGGCGCGGGGCTGCTGCCGAAGGCTATCGCGAGGAAGATGCCAAGCCGGCCAGCTACTATGGCTGGTCCAAGCTTGCTGGCGAGGGTCTGCTCGACGTCGCCGCCCAGCGGGCCGACTGGCGCGCCGTGTCGCTCCGGCTCGCTGGTGTGCACGGGATTGGCCGAGACACCGGCGCGCTGCATGCGATGGCGTCCAATGCCTTGGCCGGCTCAAGGATCGAATCTACCAACCGGGCAGCCGCTTTCGTTGGTGTTTCGTCGACGATGTCGCACAGGCGGTTGAACTTCTCCTGTTCGCAGATCTGCCGCCCGCAAATGTGGTGGCAAATTTGGCCAGCCGCGATGTCTTCTGCCTTGCCGACGTCGCGACGCAACTCGTTCGGCTGGCCGGTTCTCAAAGTGTCGTTGAGACGTCAGCCGGTGGTCCGAGCCGACATGAGGTGATGAACATCGACCGGCTGTGCGAGTTGGTCGACTTCGCGCCTACCTCCCTCGCCGAATTCCTGCCAAGATACCTCGACCGCCTGCGCGGCGCATGACGATCGTTGCGATCCATCAGCCTAACTATCTCCCTTGGTTGGGTTATTTTGCAAAAATGGCGCGCGCGGACGTATTCGTGTTCCTGGATGACGTGCAGTTCAGCAAGCAGAGCTACATCAACCGCGTCCAGATTCTGAGGGACGACGGCTGCAGCCGCTGGTTGACGGTGCCGGTGCACGTGAGCCTGGGCCAGGCCATCAACGAGGTGCGGCCGGCCAAGGCGGGTTGGGCGAGGGCGCATCTCGATACGCTGCGGGGTGCCTACAAGGCGGCACCCGCCTTCAAGGTCGTATGGCCCGACATAGAAGCTTTTTTCGGCCGGATTCCTGACGCTGATCTTGCCGCGTCAACAGACAGCTGATCGAGGATATCGCGGTACACTTGGGCTTGGCGCCGGAATTTCGCGCTTCCTCGGAACTCGCGACCGCGTCGGCGACGGCCGACGACCGTCTGATCGCGATCGTAGAGGAAATTGCCCCGGGCGGCGCCTACCTGTCGGGAAAGGGCGGGACGAAATATCAGGATCCGGCCAAGTTCGTTTCGGCAGGACTGACGCTCGACTATGTCGAGTTCGAGCATCCACGCTACGTACAGACTGCTGAGGATTTCGTGGCCGGGCTCTCCGTCCTCGACGCCGTCTTCCACCTTGGCTGGGACCGCACTGCGGCGCTCGTTCGGCGATAGGCGTGAACGTTCTTTGCCTGGATATCGAGGGCGGCTACGGGGGGTCTTCCCGCAGCCTGTTCGAGAGCATCAGCAACATGCCCGACGACATTTCCGTCGAGGTTTGGTGCCGCCGGGCGGGGCCCGTCCAGGAAAAGTATGCCGCGATCGGGATTACCTGCCGCGTGATGCCGGACATGCCGCACATAAGCTCGTTGCCCCGACTGTCGCGAAATCTGTACGCCTATTCTCGTTTCGCCTTGAGTTGGCCCGGGAGTTGACGATTTCGTCGTGCTCTGGAGGCGGCGGCGAGGCAACAATTCGACGCGATCCACTGCAACCATGAAGGGCTGTTTTTGTTGGCCCGCTGGTTGCGATGGCGGTTGGGCGGCCGCACTCAGATTGACAGCGCATGTCCGAACCCTGCTGCCGTCGACGCCGTTTTCACGTTGGCAGTATCGCTGCCTGGCCAACGCGGCAGACGACCTGATTTTCATCACGGAAATGGAGCGCGACAACGTCGCACGGCTGACTTCGGGGCGCGCATCCGGGACCGTGATCTACAACATCGTTCGCGCCGACTTGAAGGTGGCGCCCTTGCCGGCGTTGGCAGATGACCCCCGCTTCAAGATCGGCTCGGTCTCGAACTACGCCTGGCTCCGTGGCAACGACAGGCTGGTCGACGTCGCGGCGGCGCTGGCGGCTCGGGGCCGCCGCGACCTGCTGTTTGTCGTCGCCGGCCGAACCGAACTGACCGGTAATCTTCCCGGCGCTCTCGGGGACATCGCGCGAAGCTCGGGAACGCTGGCCGACTACGCGCGGCTTGCGCGGCGTGGCCGACATGTTTCTGTTTCTGGGCCATGTTCCGGACCCGGCGCCGGTCCTGGCCGGCTGCAACATCCTGGCGCGCCCGTCGCGAAACTACGATCCGTGGGGGCGGGAAGTGCTCGAGGCAATGGCGGCGGGGCTGCCGGTCTTGGCGACGGGATCTTTCGACAAATTTGTCGAGAACGACCGCACGGGGCTTCTGTTTCCCGAGTTCAACGCAGAGGCGATGGCGTCAGCGATAGCGGACTTGGCCGACAATCCTAGCCGCGCGCAAGCGATGGGAATTGCGGCGAGGAAGCGAATTGTCGACCTGTGCGGTGGGCCCCCCCGAGCGGAAGACTTGGCTCGTGTCTGGCGCACCGTGTTTGCTGCGGGGGATGTTGGAAAATAACGGAACCAAGGCGCGCCATCTGTCGGCCGACCTTGCGCGCGATAACGAAGCGATCTATGAGCAGGTCCTTACCGAAACCAGTGCTAAGCGTCTACCGGTTCAAGCAGCCGCTTGAAGTCCCGTACCGCCTGTCGTTCGGCACGCTGGACTTCTTCGACACGCTGATCGTCGCGCTGCGGGATGGCGGGCGGCTCGGCTTCGGCGAGATCACGCCGCTGCCCGGCTACAGTGACGAGACGATCGACAGCGCGCTCGCCGCGCTGGGCCGCATCGGTGATGCCGTGGGCGGCGGCGCGCCCTTGCGGGATCAGGTGGCGGCTCTTGCGCGGAGTGACCCGATGGTCGCCAGCGCCCTGGCGTGCGCCGCCGAAACGCTCGAAGAAGGACTGGAGACGGCATTTCAGAGCGCGGTTCCCGATCCCCTGCCATTGGCCGCGCTGTGCGGCGGCGATGGCCCTGACGCCGTCGAGGCCAGCGCGCGCGCGCTCCAGGAGCAGGGCTACACGCACCTCAAGCTCAAGGCGGGTGGTGGCGTCATCGAGGACGATATCGCGCGTCTGCGTGCCGTCGCCGGGGCGCTGGAGGCGGGGACCACGATCAGTGTCGACGCCAATCAGCGCCTCGCCGAAGCGGAGGCGCGCGCCCTGTGCGCCGTCGCCGCCGACTTGCCGGTGCTACTGGTCGAACAGCCATATCCGCCGGACGCGTGGGACGCCTTCGCTCGCCTCGCGGCCGAAGTGCCGGTGCCGCTCATGCTGGACGAATTGATCTGGACCGCCGCCGATATCGACCGTGCCGCCGATACCGGCGCACAGTGGGTCAAGCTCAAGCTCTGCAAGCATCCCGGCATGGCTGCCAATCGTGCGCTGATCGACCGCGCCCGCATGCTGGGCCTGGGAATCATCTACGGCAACGGCGTGCAGGGCGCGGTCGGCAACCATCTCGAAGCGCGGGTCTACGCGGACGCGGCGTTGGATACGCCGGGCGAGTTCAACGGCGTCCTCAAGATCGCCAGCGACCCCTTCGGCAATCGTTTCAGCGTTGAGCGGGGCGAGCTCCATGTTTCCGGATTGCCGGCAATCGAAACCGCGTTCGAGCAGGTCGATCCGATCCTAACGTTCGTGTTCACGTTATGAACATATCGCTTGTGCCCAACCTGCCGATTTGGCATGCTGCACCGCAGCGGCGACGCTGCAACCGGATCGCCGATGGCTTGCCACGGGAGACGAAGCCATGACGAAGCCGCACATCCTCGGACTGTCAGCGAGCCTGCGCAACGCGCGTTCGAAGGCGGGGTCGGCCAATCTGACCGCTGAGGTTGCCGCGATCGCATCCCGCGAGGATCTGACCGCCTACATCGATGAGCAGGCTCGGATCCATCTCGACCAGTTCGTCGAGGCGGGCCGCGCCGAGGGCAAGCCGTTCGATGAAATCTACCGCGGGCTGCAGAAGAACGGTGGCCTGAAGGGCCTTTCGAACAGCGAGGTCTGCCTCGTCGCTGCGATGTGGGCCGCGCGGGAGAAGGGTTGTGCGGTTGAACACGTCGCGCTCGCCGATCATTTTCCGGCCGACGGCTCGGAAGTGGATATCGACGCGCTCAAGGCCAAGCTGCGCGCCTCGGACGGCTTTCTGCTGTCCACGCCGGTCTATTTCGGCGATCGCAGCTCGATCGCGCACAAGTTCATCGACATGATCCGTGCCGACCCGGCGTTGCAGGCAGACCTCGCGGGCAAGCTCTATGCCGGGCTCGCCGTCGGCGCCAAGCGCAACGGCGGCCAGGAGACGACCCTGATCTACCAGATGCTCGACCTGATCAACCTGGGCATCCTGGGCGTCGGCAACGATTCGGACACGACGTCGCAGTATGGCGGCACCGCGCACGCCGGCGATGTCGGCACCATCCCGAAGGACGAGTACGGCATCAACACCAGCCTCGGCACCGGCCGCCGCATCGGCCGGGTGGCGGCGGAGATGGCTCTCGGGAAGGACAGCCGGCTGGCCGATCCGCTGCGCCTGGGGATGTGGATCCTGCAGGACCGCGACGGCGAGATGGCCGAGAGGGCCGCGCCCTTCCTGAATGAATTGAAGGACGTGGAGCTGCGCGCCACGAGTTTGACGGGCTACCGGGTACGGCCGTGTCTGGCCTGTGACATCTGCCCGATCCATGTCGGCCCGGACGAGGAGTATCGCTGCATCATTGCCCGCCGCGACGACGGCATGAAGCAGCTTCACGAGGATCTGCTCTGGCCGGACGTGCTGGTGCCAGCGCTCTATTCGCCGCGCGATCGAGTCGGGCTCGAGAGCGTCTACCAGCAGTTCATGGAACGGACCCGCTATCTGCGCCGGGGCGACTATGTCTACACGGACCGTCTCGTGGTCCCGCTGGTGTTCGAGGAAGTGGGCGCCAACGAGAATCTCGATATCCGCGTGATGACGTCGTTCATTCGCCATCACACCGTTATGGCCAAGCCGGTGGTCGGGCTCATCCACAACGGCGTATTGATCAACGCTGACGACGTCCGCCGCGACCTGGCCGCTGCGATGGTGCAGGGCCGACGGCTGGTACAGGGCCGGCTGGCGGCCGCCAGCATGGGCGCCAAGGCGACGCAGTACAATCCGGTCGGCTACGTCCTATCGGCGGCGAAGGACAAGGAAGCCTCGACCTTGGGCGCGCGGGAGCTGGCGACCCAGGCGCGCAACAAGAAGACCGTCGCCGCTGCCCGCGAACGGTTGGAGACGGTTGAACCGTCGGCGCGCGCGGCGGGCGAATAGTCGATCAATCCCACTGAATGAAGACGGTCGCGTTCATCCTGCCGTCGCTGGCCGGGGGTGGCGCCGAGCGTGTGACGCTTACGTTGATGGCCGGCCTCGACCGCCGGCGATATCGAGCGGCGCTCGTTCTCTTGTCCGACGAAGGGCCGCTTGCGACCTTGATCGCGCCCGACACTGCCATCCGTATGTTGGGGACGCGGCGTCTGCGACGCGCGATACCGGCCCTGGTCGGGTCGATAAGGCGGATCAAGCCGTCCATGGTCTTCTCCAGCCTTGGCTATGTCTCGCTGGCGTTGCTGGCGTTACGGCGCTGGCTGCCGCGTGACACGCGAATCGTCGTACGCGAGGCCAATCTGCCGTCGCTCAGTCTGCCCAATGCGCCGTATTCCAAACTGACCCGAATGGCCTACCGTCGACTGTACCGGCGTGCGGACGCCGTCCTGTGCACGTCCAGACGGATGGCGGACGAGTTCCGCAATGACTACCGCGTGCCGGCGGAACGCCTTCATGTGTTGCCCAACCCCGTCGACGAGGTGGAGATTCGAGCTGCCGCTCGCGAACCGAAGCGCATTCCTGGTCGCGGACCGCGCTTCGTTGCGGCTGGCCGCCTGACGCGACAGAAAGGCTTCGACCGGTTGGTCGAGGCGATGGGGGATGTTCCCGCCGACGCACACCTGACCATCTTCGGCGATGGCGGCGAACGCGCCGGCCTCGACGCGGAGATCGTTCGCCTCGGATTGGAGGGACGCGTCGCGTTGCCCGGCTTCGAGCCATCGCCCTGGCCATGGTATGCCGGTGCCGATGCCGTGCTGCTGCCGTCGCGCTGGGAAGGGATGCCCAACGTCGTGCTCGAAGCGCTCGCTTGCGGCACGCCCGTCATCGCGACTCCGGAAGCCGGCGGCATCGGCGAACTGGCGGAGGCGGCATCTCCCGGGCGCGGTGACCGTCGTCGAGGCGGGCGTTCCGTTCTTGGAAGCGATGAGCGCCGTCGAACCGAGCAGAATCCGCATCGCTACGGTCCAGCCTTCTGCCGCGCGACAACGGTCTTTCGGCTGTCGTCGAGCGCTTCACCGCGATCCTCGAGGAGCTCGACTAGTATATGTGCGGTTTCGCAGCCCTGGTCGAGCCCGGGCGTCGCTTCGACGACGAGCTCCTTGCTGGCATGGAGCAAGACCTCTTTCACCGCGGCCCCGATTCGGGAGGACGATTGAGCGAGCCCGGGGTCGCGTTGGTCTTTCGCCGCCTCGCCATCCTCGATCCGACGGTCGGATCGGACCAACCCATGACCGATCCGAGCGGTCGCTACACCCTCGTCTTCAATGGTGAGATCTATAACTACCGGGTGCTGCGCGGCGAGCTTGAGCAGCATGGCGTTGGCCTGCGCACGGATGGCGACACCGAAGCGATCCTGGAGGGGTATCGGCTGTGGGGCGAGGGGATACTCGACCGTCTCGAGGGGATGTTCGCCTTCGCGCTGCTCGACCGGGAGCAAAGGACCGTGATTGCGGCGCGCGACCCGTTCGGGATCAAGCCTCTCTACATCATGCGGCGTGGAAGCCTGGTTGGGCTGGCAAGCGAAATGCGCCCCTTTGCCCGACTTGGTCCCCCGGAACCCGATCCCGACGCAGTCGCGGAACTTCTGACCTTCCGTTGGGCCGCGGGCAGGATGAGCAATCAGAAGCATGTCGAACGCGTCCCCGGAGGAACGGTTCTTCGCGTGTCGCTGGCCGACGCCGAAGTGACCGAACGACGCTTCTGCGACCCGCTCGATACGCTGAAGCCCGATCCGTCGTTGACGGCCGAAGAAGCCGAGGAGCAAGCGGCGACGGCACTTCGCGCGTCGGTGCAGGCCCATCTGGTGAGCGACGTCGGCTATACCGTCCAGCTATCGGGCGGTGTTGATTCCAGCCTGATCGCCGCGTTCGCGCGCCAGGAGACCAACGGTGCCCTGCGCACCTTCGGGATCAACCTCGGCGACTTCGAGCACGACGAGAGCCGATGGCGCCAGATGGTGACGGAGCGCTATGGCCTCGAACACACGGAAGTCGCGCTCAATGGCCGTGACTTCGCCGACGCCTTGCCGGTCGCCACCCGGCACATGGAAGGTCCCACGCCACATCTCGGTTGCGTCATGCTCATGCTGCTGTGCCGGGAGATTCGCAAACATGGCAAGGTGGTGTTGACGGGAGAGGGAGCCGACGAATTTTTCGGTGGCTACAGGCGATACGGAACATGGCGAAAGACGCGGTGGCAGGAGCGTCTTGGACGGCTCGCGCCTCACAGGTTTTGGCCGTCACGCAGACCCTTCAACGAAATCCGCCGGATTGCCGGCGTCGATGCTGCGGCTTATGGCGGCGTCTATGACGATTTCCGTCAAGTTCAGCGTCTGTTCCCGGATCTTGTCCCGGCGCCGGGCGAACGCGAGGCGGCAAGTCGCCGCTTTGGGGACTTCCGCGACCGGCTTCTTGCCGTCGATCAGACCGCCTATCTCGAATCGCTTCTGGTTCGTCAGGACAAGATGTCGATGGCGGAATCGGTCGAGGCCCGTGTCCCGTTCGTTCATCTACCTCTGGCACGGGTGTTGAATGGGGTGCCCCGGGATATCCGGGTGCCCGGCCGCGAGACCAAGCCGTTGTTGAAGCGCATAGCCGAACCGTGGCTGCCCCGGGATTTGCTGTACCGGCGCAAAATTGGGCTGCTGCTGCCCTTCCGCGATTGGCTTCGCGACAAAGACGCCCTCGGCCGGTATCTCGATGATCTTGTCGCGCCGGATTGCAAACTCGCCAGCTATACAGATTCCTCGCGCCTGCGCCGGGCGGTCGACGACTACCGCAGCGGCAACGCTCCCAAGAGCGACTGGATCATGATGCGTCTGATCAACGTCGAAACCTGGCTTCGTTCCCTGTCGGTTGAAAGCACCTGATGGGGCGGCGGTTGGTCCGGTTTGCTGGATCGCCCTGCAATCGCCAGGAAGCCGATGTCCTTGAACAGGTGATGTTCTGATGTGCGGCCTCGCTGGCATCGTCGATTTCGACGGTCTTGATACCGACGTCGCGCACACCCGGATGCGCCGAGCGCTTGCGCGTCTGGCGCCGCGCGGCCCGGACGGTGAGGGCGTCTGGTCCGACGAGCGTTGCCTGCTCGGCCACCGGCGGCTCGCCATCGTCGACCTGTCGGCAGCTGGTGCCCAGCCGATGGTCCGCGACGGCTTGGCGATCACCTACAACGGCATGATCTACAACTACCGGGCGCTCCGCGCGGAACTGGCGGCCAAGGGCCACGTGTTCGCGTCCGACTGCGATACCGAGGTCCTGCTCGCCGGCTGGCGCGAATGGGGGCGGGGTCTGTTGCCGCGGCTGGTTGGCATGTTCGCCTTTGCGATCTGGGATGCCCGGAACCGGACCCTGACACTCGCCCGCGACCGGTACGGCAAGAAGCCGCTGGCCTATAGGCGCGATGGCTCTAGGCTGATCTTCGCGTCCGATGTGCGCGCCCTCCAGCATCTCGACGGCGCGCGCGGATCGATCGATCCCGAAGTCGCTGCACCTCTATCTCGCTCTGCGCTATGTGCCCGAGCCGCGGTCAATCCTGTCCGGCGTCGCCAAGGTGCCGGGGGGGCATTTGGCGCAGTTGTCTCCCGACGGCTTCACGATCGAGCGTTGGCACCAGCCGGCGTCCGAACGCCCGGCCTCGTATGACAACGCGCAGGCGGCTGCGTCGGACCTGCGGCAGCGCCTCGAACAAGCTGTTGCCGACCGGCTGGTTGCTGATGTGCCGGTTGGCGCCTTCCTGTCGGGCGGGATCGACAGCGCCATCGTCACCGCCTGCATGGCCCGTAGCGCGTCCAGGGTGCGCACCTTCACCATCGGCTTCGAGGGGGCCGCCGACTACTACGAGGAGCGGCCGGCGGCCCGGGCTGTAGCCGAGGCGCTCGGAACCGACCATACCGAGATCGCCGTCACCGCCGACGATGCGCTCGCCGCAGTTGGCGCGGTTTACGACGGCCTAGACGAGCCGTTCGCCGACAGTTCGGCGATCCCGACCTGGCTGGTCTCGGGCGCGACCCGCAAGCACGTTACCGTCGCCTTGTCCGGAGACGGGGCTGACGAGGTCTTTGGCGGTTACCGCAAATATCAGGGTGAGCTTCGCGCCGACGACTATCGCAGGCTACCAGGCTTTGTCCGCCGCGGCCTGATCGAGCCCGCCGTGAGCCTGTTGCCGGAGAGCAAGTCCGGTCGCTGGAGCGAGCGGGCGCGCCGCCTTCGCCGGTTCGTCGCCCATGCCGGCGGCGATCCCGTGCGCCCGGCAGGCGGGCTGGATGCGGACAATGGATAGCTCGGAAGTCGCGGCGCTCACGCGCGATGGCGCCTCCGCGAGTGGCGGCGACCCCGTCGAAGCGCTGGTCAAATCGGCTCGATCCGAAGCAGAGACGTTGGACCCGGTCGGCGCCATGCTGCACGCCGACACGCGGATCGGCCTGCCTGGCGACATGTTGGTCAAAGTCGACCGGATGAGCATGGCCCATGGCCTGGAGGTGCGGTGCCCGATGCTCGATCATCGCGTGGTCGAGGCGGCCTTCGCCATGCCCGCCGCCTACAAGCTACAGGCCGGGCGCGGCAAGGCGGTGCTGCGCGACGCGTTCGCAGACATGCTCCCGGACGAAGTCTTCGATCGGCCCAAGCGCGGCTTCGAAATCCCGATCGCCCAGTGGCTGACCGGGCCGCTGCGCGAGTATGGCCGAAATGGTCGCCGATCCGAACCGCCTCCGCGATCTGGGTCTAGCGAAAACCGATCTGCCCAGCCGCTGGCTCGGCAGACCTCGACTCCCGCCGCCGCGATACCTCGGAGAAGCTCTGGACCTTGATCGCTCTTCAGGCTTGGGTGGCGCGCGAGGCGGCTGAAGGCTATGGAGCCTCCAACAATTAGGTTGGCCGCCGAGGCCGCATTCTGTGGATCAGTTCCGCGGCCACCGACGCGGATCACGGAGACCCTCGGGAAGTGCTTCTGCTATCTTGAAGGCTTCTGCGATTACGGATTCATCCACGGACGTTGCGATGGCGCTGGCGGCTTGGTCAACCTGCTCGGTGGAGTAAAAGCCAACGATCGCCGATGCGACCCCATCCGCCTTCTCGGCAGCCTTGATCGCGATGGCAGTCAGGTCGCAGCCTGCTTCGGCGGCCAGGGAGCGAAGCTTTTCAAGCTGCGGCGCGGCTGCCCTGAACGCCGGCGAAAGCTGGGAGGGGTCAAGGAACAGCAAGCCCTGTAAGAATATGCTTCGCGCGAAAACGAGAATGCCCTGGTCCTGGGCGCGGTCGAGCAACCCGGTCGCCTCGGCACGCCGGTCGAAGATACTGAAGGGAAGTTGCAGTAAGTCGAAACGATCAATCGACAACAGTTCCAGTACGTCGTCCGCGTCGTAAGCGGAAACCCCAACGGCGTGGACCTGGCCTTGCTCCTTCGCGGTCCGGAGCGCCGAGCGGACCGACTGCCGCCGCCAATCTGAATGGCTGTGGAGAAGATAGCCGTCGAGGGCCGATACCCGCAGCTTCGATCGAGACGTCTCAATATTCCTTTCGAGCACGGCCGCTAATCTGGTCGTCGGGGACATCGCCTAGCGGCGTCGATTTGGAAATGATGAGGGGAGAAACTGTGCGGCTTTGGGCCCACCTGCCGATGCGGTCCTCTGCTTCACCGTATGCTGCTGCGGTATCGATGCTTCGAATCCCTACAGCCCAGCACCGATCAAGTATCGATTGGGCTGCAGAATCGCTCATCGTCTCCTTGGGATTTGCGATGCCGTAGGACTGACCGATTGCCGCCGCACCAAGAGTCAGAGGGGTAAGGCGTTGTAGCAAGGCCTTCTTCGACAATGCGTACTCCTATTTCACGATCTACGATTAGGGGGATGCTCTGCACGGGGCATGCTCCTTATCGATACATCAATCTCAACTTAGTCAATCGACTGGTGTAGCGGCAAATTTGTTCCTATTTTGTTCTATTTTCTGGGCTCCAAGGCCAATTTCATCGTGACGTGTATATCCATAACTCCAATCGGAGCGGTCAAGGCGAAGACGTCTACAACATACGCCACTGGGCTTGTGGTATTAATCGATGCCGTTGCTATTAGTATTCGCAACGACAATTGCGTTCATTCGCCGGATTTGGATCGCCAGAAATGGTGTCTTCGGAACCTATCGTCGTGGGAAGTGATACAAGGAATGGTTTCGGTAGACGAATTGGAATGCAAAGTTGGCTAGCTGCATTACCAATTTTGGCACAGTGCCAATCAATACAATTCTATGTAAGCGATTAAAGATCAAAAAATCAACAATTTAGAAATGCGAAAAAGCGAATCCTTTGTGCTAGTCAAGTATATTCCAGAACATCCCCTAAAAAATTTCCTTTCATGATCGCGGTATTTGAAGTTGGCTTTTCGTCGAAAGCCCGGCTGGTCGACGACCTTTTACTGACGAACTGCGAGGAAGTTATGCGTGATGACTTTGAAAGCACAAATCCGGGCGACAATAGCCAACAGGCGAGCGAGCGACTCCACGGCGATAGAACAAGCATTGCGCCGGAGTTTATTGAGCTGATGGGCGACCCACCCGTGATCGACGGGGAGGATCCAGAGGAATTCCATAGCCTCTTGGGGCGGATGGCCATCGAAATCAAGCCCAAGGGTCCCATTGAAATCTCCTGGACCCATCGTCTCACCTGTCTCCTGTGGGAAATCCGACGACTTGAACGGTTCAAGACTCAGAATTCTCAAGAACGGGCGGGTGACGGCTTGACGATCTTCTGGGCCTGATTTACGAGGAGCCTGATCCTATCACGTTTGTGATCGAGCCGACGCCAAAGCCTATATCAGGGGCGACAAGAAGACCGTCAACCGGATCAACGGCGACTATCCGCCGCGGCTACGGTACGGCGCAATCATGGCGCAGTCGCATCTGAACAATGCCGAAATATACGAGAAGCTCGATAGACTGATTGCAGATGCCGAAGCCGGTGGGAGCGGGCGCTGAAGGAACTTGAAGCCAGACGCGAACGATTGGTCATCCTGGCCCGCGCCATGAAGAAACGCGAATTCAAAGACCTAGAGTTCGATTCGAACTCTAGACTCGCACATCTGAGACTTCATTGGTTGGAGACAGCGGTGACCACGGAACGCCAGTGCAATGCAAACCGCAAGAATGCACGTAAGAGCTCCGGGCCTAAATCCGCGGAAGGCAAGACCGCTCAAGACGCAATGCGCTAAGACATGGCCTGTCGCTCGAGCCCGGCAGCGTCCGAAAAGCCGCGCTTGGATCGAGAATCTCGCGCGACTTGTTGCCGAGCCTTTCGGGACGGGTCGGATGTTGTGATGCGGCCCGAGAGGTCGCAACGGCATTCTGCGATCTTAATCGGGTTCAGAACGCCAAGACCCAGATGCTGCAAACCCTGGCCAAGGACGAAGATTTGGCCTTGGGCCGATTGGGCGGGGAGTAGCTCGAGCTTGTTCGGTGGGCTCTGGAAGACCGCCTTTCTCGGAAGCAGCCCCTGGCAGTTCGCCAGATGGGCAAACCGTATTTCGACTGGCCCGACGAAGTGCGTGCGGAACTGACCATTCGATCCAGAGGGCGGATGCGCGCACGCCCGGTGTGAGGAATTCCGCCCTGATCGCGGCCGCGGTCCCGCAGCTAAAAAGCTCGAGCGTTACGAATGCCGTGCGGATTCGCGACTCAAACAGGCACTTCGCGATTTCGACGCCGTGTTGCTGCCGGGGGCACGCCATGACCGCCAAGCTTAGCGATCTGGCTATTGCCAACGCGCTAAAGGAAACCGGTGGGGTCGAGCTTGCGGCCGCCCGACTGGTGTCCCGGCGGCTGAGGCCAACTCGTGACTCGTCAGGAGATCGTCGAGCGTCTCCGTGCTTCACCGGCTTTGCAGGAAGTGGCAGTGGATGCCGAGGAGGAGATCCTGGATCTCGCCGAGTTCATCTCCTCGAGGCCGTCAAGCGCGGAGACGGCCCCGCGATTCGATTCTTTCTTTCCAAAGCGGGCGTGTCTAGGGGATGGGGACGGCAATCCGCAGGAGAAGTCTAAAGATAAGGGAATGACTGTGTTGGAACAAATGGTCGCGAAAATGACGCCAGAAGCCGCTGAGGCGAAAAGCGCCGAAATACGGGAGCGGATCGCGGCGTATAAGCGAAGTAGACAAGAATTCGAAAAGAATTGCTTGCTTAAATAACGATGCTCCCGTGAAAATATTCAGGCATGATAAGCATAAATTGATCAATCTATTCCTGTCCGACACGCCTGCAGTCCGTGGTTCCCATTAATGGAAATTCTGGTTGCTCCCCAAGGACGCGCAGCGGTGGAAAACGTCCATCCATCTCAAGGCTATGATCGGCGGTCTTCCCGTCGTTCAGCTCGTTTCCCGAAACCGCACGCCCGCTCCCCGCCATTCTCGTCGATGAATCCGACCCCCGCCTCCTCGAAGGCGCGCCTCAGGTCAGCGACCGTCCTGGGATCCGTATTGATCAGCCCCACTGACTGGTCCGGTTTGATTGTCAGTGGATTGTAGGTCTGGGTCTCTGGTCCAACGGGACGATAGCTCTGGTGCTGGTGGTCGGTAATCCATGCCCAGGAAGCGCTTTTCGGTCGAGCAGATCATCAATCATCTTCGGGAAGCGGCTGCCCTTCTGGACCAGGGCGAGACGGTCGAAGCGATCTGCCCCGAAGCATCGGGGTCTCTAAGTCTATGACCCGCGCCCACCATTTTTTCTTCCGTGCGCGCGACCAGACCCTCGAACGGACGAATTCTTGAACGGCGGGACCACGGCAGTTGCACTCGCTCCGGCCGGATCAGGGAAACGCTGACTTCACGTCCATTTTATGTCGCTTCCCGATGCCGAAATCCACTCGGGTTCGGTGCGTTGATGACGAAAAGGCCCAACAAGAACCAAAATACGCGCTGGAAGAACAGGTCATGGACGAGCCCGCCAATCGCATAACAGGACACCAGGATCAGCGTTCCGGACATCCAGATGTTCGACCTGTGTTTCAGACAACAATACAGCAATACTGCAAACGCAGATGCGATCAGCGCGAACCCGAGGATCCCCAGATCACTCAAGAGCCATATGGGAACCGAATGGATGACTAGGAAGGATTGACCGTTTGCTACCCGATCGTGAACGAAGGCGCCCAGTCCGCCGCCGAATATCGGGTGGTGCAGCCACAGTTGCCAGCCCCAAACGACGCTTTGCCAGCGCTCGGAGTCCGATTGCTCGGCAAGGATCCTGATGACCGGAGACGTGGTCTTGGGGATAACGCCATCTGCTCCCGCTAGGAGAAATTTCACGTAGGCGGCAACGTTCGGTAACAGAAGGCCGATGGCAAGAGCAGCGGCAAACACACGGGCGCTGGTCACGGCATCCCTGATTCGCCTCCGGGAAGACAAGATGAAATAGACAAGGACCAGAACGAAAAGCGCATATCCGGTCCGTGATTGTGCAAAATACAGTGCGACGCCGACAAGAATGAGTGCATATTCCGCCACTCGGCCCATAAGGTGCAGCCGAATCGCCAGGACCGCGGCAATCGAAACCGAGATCATTTGAAAGGCATGGGCATTTGCGTTGTTTGCAAACGCCGCACTCGACATCTCAAACATCTTGTTCGGAAGTGCGATACCGGCGAAGTGGCCGGTCGCCAATACAATTTGGAAAGCGGCAACGATCGATCCTGCAACGATGAATGTTTTCAATACGATTCGGCTTGTGGACTGGTTTCCCGAAAAGGACAGTACGATTCCAAGTGACATATATCCCACAATGAACAGCCAGCCGACGCCGCGGTTGATTAGGCCCCATTCATTGCCGCCGAAACGCGCTATGGCAACCACGATGCCAATGATCAAGCTCAACGATACGCAGGCGAAGAGTACTCTCAACGGCCAGGGTACGCCGCAAAATGTCCGTCTCTTCCACAGGTGCAGACAAAGATACACTAATCCGGTGAGCGCAATTGGATCTGCGATATTGATCGTAACCGCGGCGGCTTGTACGGGTATTTTGATCTGAAAGAAGATCAGCATTGCTGCAAGCACAGCGATGATCGGACCGAGGCTCCCGTGTTCGTCCCATTCGGTGGGGCGTTCGCTTTCGGTATGGTCTCGATCGAGTAGCAGATAGAAGCTCGCGCCACCCCAAATCAAGGTTATGGTCAGCGATATCAACCCTATCCAAAGGGCGGCGGCAGTCGCCACGCTCGGTTCAATCCCGATGACCGCCAAAGCACTGATCGCACTCAGCTCGCGGACACCCCAACCAGAAAAGCTTATCGGCAGGCTGGCTGCGAACATGACCACCAGAATCGCGGCGGCAACTCGAAATGTGGTCGCTGCCTCAGGCACCATTCCCCATAGCAATATGAGATATGCGGCGAGCATCATCGCATGCGCGAGGAATGTCAGGCCGATGGTCGCCTTGAGGCGCCAGAGAAATGCGATTCCGTCCCGCATGCGCTGTCGAACGAGTTCGATCGGAAACACGTACAACGTCGTGACCGAAACAACGCATATCAGACCAATCAGCACCGCGATCGGATAGGCGCCGCCTGAACCTAGATCCGGAACGACATTGAGCAACAAGAAGGTAGCCCCGACAATTGCCAGCAGGAAAAGGACGCTGGCGGCGATGAAGCGTTCCCAATAAGTTGCGGCAAGAGGTCGTGCCAGAACGGGACTCCTCGCGACGATCGAAAATCGTCGCGCGGCTCAAGCTTTGTCCGATGACATTGAGTAACAACAGATTGGATACTTGACCAATTCCGAATGCCATAAAGGCAGATCGAAGAGAAGGTTTATATCCGAAACGCAGGAGCGTTTTCTGAAATCGAACCAGTACAATCGTCGTGTTGCAAGCTGCCGCGAAAATTGCTCCCAGAACTGCCGTAGTAGGGATATTGTGAAGCTTCGCCCAAATATCCTCCGGGCTCAAAAAAACGAAAACTAGTGCTAAGGCGCATCCGGTCGCACATAGTTGAATTATATGTCTCGCTAGGCGGCTAATTTCACTGCCTCCTACACCGTGGGGGTGGCCCGCAACGGCGTTCTGGGATTGAAGGAGCTATCTGAGGGCCCGTGAAGCGCGCATTGGTCGGAAAATGTTCCGCCAACCTCAAGCCTACGATCGGCGGTCTTCCCGTCGTTCACTCGTTTCCCTAAACCGCACCCCCGCACCTCCGCCATTCTCGTCGATGAACTCGATCCCCGCCTCCTCGAAGGCGCGTCTCAGGTCGGCAACCGTCCTGGGATACGTCCGCCGCGCGCCGCGCTCGAAGTCAATTACGGTGCGCTCGTTGACCAGGGACGCCCGGGATAGATCGCGCTGGGACCAGCCCAGCAGCCCCCGCGCGGCCCGGCACTGTTCGGGCGAAATTATCATATTATCGGGCATATGGCACAATAACTGTTGATATTGTGAGGCATATTGCATATTATCTGAGAAGTTACCCAATACATAGAGGCAAATCATGGACAGAAGCCACGGCATCGGCGGCTCGGACGCTCGACGAAATCATGGACGGCGATTGGCTCGCCTTGTGGGAGGAAAAGACCGGCCGTCGCGCGCCCGAGGATCTCTCCGGCGTGCTGCCGGTCCAGATCGGTATCGTCACCGAGGATCTCAACCGCCGCTGGTTCGAGCAGCAAACCGGCCAGCCGGTGTGTCGGGATCACTGCGACGATCTGGTTCACCCGGACCACAGCTTTATGCGTGGCAATCTCGATGGTCGGGTCGACGGCGGTGTGATCGAGTGCAAGCACGTCTCGGCCTTCACCAAGGACGAGGCGGTGGTTACCCGCTACTACCCACAGGTCCAGCACTATCTGGCCCTGACCGGGGCGGATATCGCCTTCCTGTCGGTGATCTGGGGCAATCACCGCTGGGACTTCTTCGAGGTCGATCCCGATCCGGGTTATCAGGAGCAGCTGATCGAGAAGGAAGCGGCCTTCTGGCGACACGTCGAACGGGACATCGCGCCGGAAGATACTGAAACCGCCAAAGTCGAAATCGCCTTCGACGCCATGCGAAGCGTCGACATGACCGGGCACAACCGTTGGGCCACACTGGCCAGCGACTGGCTCGAGAACAGGCGAGCCGCTACCGTCTTCACCGATGCAGCAAAAGGATTGAAAGGCCTGGTCGAGGCCGACGTCAAGCTGGCGTCGGGGCATGGCGTCAGGGTCACCCGGGCACGCAACGGCGCGCTCACCGTCCGGGATTTACACTGATGGGCGGACCCGAGGAAATGCCCGAGCCGATCGCGGCCGCGGTCACCCATGTAATGCGCCGTGCCGGCACGTTGACCCGAGACGAACACAATCCGGAGGCAGACTATCGCTACGCTTCGATCGATGGCTTCCTGGCGGCAGTCGGACCGCTGTGCGCCAGGACCGGTCTCATTATCCTCCAGGATGAACGCGCGGCACGGCTCGTCGATAACCCCATCGGGAATGCCGGGCAGACCTGGTTATGGGTGACCTTTGCCTTCACGCTCGCCCACAAGAGCGGTGCGCTGTGGGGACCAGTGACGCGGTCGGTGATGGTTCCCGCCGATGGTGCCCAAGCCTTTGGAGCTGCCCAATCCTATGCCCTCAAGCAATTTCTGCGCAGCCTGTTTCAAATCCCCACAGCTGATGGCGAGGACGCAGATCGCAGAGCAGGGGAGGTTCGAACCGCTGCGGACGATCGCCCAATTCAACTGTTCGGCACCGTGCGCCGCGGTCGGCGGGACAAGCCGGCGGACGCTGCCGCTGCCGTTAGCGAGGCGAGATGATGGCGCTTCCGCCGCGTATACCCAAGGTCGGATTGGCCGGCCACCATTCCGGGTCGCGGAGAGAGACCCGGCCTGCGCATCTGAGCTTCCTTAGGACGCTCGAGTGTCCGGTATACCCCGATCGCCGACCGCTCGAAGCGCACCATCTGCTCCGAGCTGACAAGTCACGCGGCATGGGTCGTCGCGCCGCTGATCGCTTTGCCATCCCGCTCAGCCGAAAAGCTCATCGCGAGCTTCACGGCGCCGGTGACGAGGAAGCGTGGCTCGCTTCGAACGGCATCGATGGTCGGGCGCTCGCGGCCGCGCTGTGGCGAGTTTCCGGCGACCGAGATGCCGCCCTCAAATCCTTTGGCGAGCGATCATGGCCCGCGGCCACCCGCCTACCTGGAGCTGGTAGGGTCGTCGCAAGAAGGAGCTTACAATTGAAAAAGGACACGGACCGGCCGGGCGGACATCAATCCTACACCGTTATCCCGGGTGGCAAGACTTCTGCTCGCGGAGATGGAGCGAGTTCGACACTAAGGGTTCTAACGTGTCGGGTCTGCGAAGCGCGCGATGGCGTTGACAGCTGGGGAGCCATAATTCTCGTCAAGCCTTGCACGGATGGCGATCGTGTCGTGGCGAGTCACCAACTCCTTCTGTGCGCGACGTGCTTCCAGAAGGGTATTCGAACCTACCTAGGCCCGGCGGGTGCCTATGAGCTCTAGAATTCGCCACGGGTAACTGCTGCAACCGAGGTTCTGGAACTTGCCTTGCTGCAGCCTCCAACAAAAAAGACGCCTATAAGAAGTAAGGCAATAAATATTATTAGTTGTATATTATTTTATCCAATAGAGATGGTTGTGTTGTTTGCAAAACGAACCCAAACCAACGATCAGCCAGGCAAAGGTTCTCACCGGCGGCTAGGTTCGGGGTATTTGTGGGCCTTGATCGCTTTCGATTCCTTGACCGAATGCGAGGCTGCGGGACGCTTTGGCGCACTTGTGACTTATGGGCGTGGCATAGCGATTACTTTAGGATGCGATGATGACTCGCAGTGACGACACCCACTACAAGGATCGCCCCGTCCTCGTCACCGGCGCCGACGGCTTCATCGGCTCGCATCTGGCCGAGCGGCTGGCGGCGGCGGGCGCCAAGGTCACGGCGCTCGCCCAGTATAATGCGATCGGCACCACCGGTTGGCTGGAAGAGCTGGACGAGGCCGTGGCCGACCGGGTCACTGTCGAGCGGGGCGACATCCGCGATCCGGCCTACATGACCCGTCTCGTGGCCGGCCAGGAGATCGTCTTCCACCTGGCGGCGCTGATCGCAATTCCCCACTCCTATGCCGCCCCGCAGTCCTACGTCGACACCAACATAACCGGCACGTTGAACGTGCTCGAGGCCGCGAGGACGCACAGCGTCGGGCGCGTCGTCCACACCTCGACGAGCGAGGTCTACGGCACGGCGATCACGACACCCATTTCGGAGGCGCACCCGCTGCAGGGCCAGTCGCCCTATTCGGCCAGCAAGATCGCTGCGGACATGATGGCCGAGGCCTACGCCCGGTCGTTCGACTTGCCGGTCGTGATCTTGCGGCCGTTCAACACCTACGGTCCGCGCCAGAGCGAACGGGCGGT
Organism: uncultured Alphaproteobacteria bacterium; assembly: GCA_963730305.1. GTDB lineage: Bacteria > Pseudomonadota > Alphaproteobacteria > Bin65 > Bin65 > CAMYMQ01. The sequence goes on along the minus strand of CAVSRB010000003.1, from coordinate 369,614 downwards.
GATTCCGACCGTGATCCGCCAGGCGCTCGATCCCGAGTGCGAGGCGATCGCCATCGGCGACGTGCGACCGACGCGCGATTTCAACTATGTCGGTGATACCGTTGCCGCCTTCGCGGCGATCGGCGCCGCCGGCGAGGTCGAACACGGCGTGCCCTATAATGCGGGCTCCGGAGTCGCCGTCTCCGTCGGAGACATGATCGAGCAGGTGCGGTCGATCACCGGCGCCAACAAGCCGGTGGTCACCGAAGCAGACCGGGTGCGGCCCGAGAAGTCCGAGGTGATGACGCTGCTCGCCGATGCCGCGAGGTTTTCCGAGGCGACCGGCTGGTCGCCGACCGTCGACCTCGCGGCCGGTCTGTCCCGCACGGTCGATTGGTGGAAGGATCGTCTGGCCAGCGGACGGCTGCGGCGCGACACCAAGTATCTCACGTAAGCGGCCCGCGGCGTTGGAGCGTGCACCTGCCGTCGCGGCAGCAATCGCTCGAGCGCCGGCCTGGGGTGGCGAGGGGCACGATCGAGGCCGCCGGCCAGGCAGGGCGAAGAGCGTGTACCTACGGGTGCGAAATCGATGACCTCAAGGGCTTTAAAGCCGGACTCCCCGGTGCTATATAGCGGCGCTCCGCGCGATCAGGCGGGTGGGCGGACAGCCTGCGTGCCGCGTGGGGAGAGCAGACTGGCGTTGACCAGTGTCCGCTCAGTGCCTAAAGAAAACCTCGCCTAGGCACGGTCATCGAACGGGCGATTAGCTCAGTTGGTAGAGCAGGTGACTCTTAATCACCGGGTCCGGGGTTCGAGTCCCCGATCGCCCTCCAATACCTGCAAAGGCCCGGTCCCCTGGACCGGGCCTTTCGCGTTTCGGATTTGCCTAGATCCCCAGCAGCTTGCGCGCGTTGTCCTTGAGGATCAGCGGCTTGACCTCGGGCTTGATCGGCAGGGTGTCGAAGTCCGAGAGCCAGCGGTCGGGCGTGATCGCCGGCCAGTCCGAGCCGAACAGCACCTTCTTGCGCAGCAGCGAGTTGGCGTACTGGACCAGGATCGGCGGGAAGTATTTCGGCGACCAGCCCGAGAGGTCGATGTAGACGTTCGGCTTGTGGGTCGCGACCGACAGCGCCTCCTCCTGCCACGGGAAGGAGGGGTGGGCGAGGATGATCGGCATCTCCGGGAAGTCCGCCGCGACGTCGTCGAGATACATCGGGTTCGAGTATTTCAGCCGCATGCCGTTGCCGCCGCGCATGCCCGCACCGACGCCGGTCTGGCCGGTGTGGAACAGGGCCGGCATGCCGGTCTCCGCGATCGCCTCGTAGAGCACGTAGGCGCTGCGGTCGTTGGGGTAGAAGCCCTGCATGGTCGGGTGGAACTTGAAGCCCTTGACGCCGAAATGCTCGACCAGCCGGCGCGCCTCGCGGGCGCCGGTCTTGCCCTTGGCCGGGTCGATGCTGGCGAAGGGGATCATGATGTCGCCGTTCTCGTGGGCGAGTTCCGCCATCTCCTCGTTGTTGTAGCGGCGGAAGCCGGTCTCGCGCTCGGCGTCGACCGAGAAGATCACGCAGCCGATGTTGCGCTCGCGGTAGTACTCGGCGGTCTCCGGGATGGTCGGCGGATGCGCCCGGCCGGAATGGAAATACTTCTGCATCGCGGCCTGGAAGTCGTCGTAGCCGTCGTCGGCATGGGTGCCGCACGGCTCCTCGGCGTGGGTATGGAAATCGATCGCCGTGACGGCGTCCGCGTCGAACATCTCAGGTCTCCCAGTTCAATGGCTGCGCCGGCGCCCAGGCGGGCGATGGCTGGGGCCGCTCCCCTTGGATACGTGCTGTCGCCATCGTCGCGCAAGGCCGCTCATGACATGGCCGCATTGGCCAGGCCGAGCAGCGCCGGCTCGGGATAGGTGACGTGGGCGACCGGGACGCCGGCCAGCAGGTCGCGATAGTCCTTCTTGTCGACGAAGGCGGCGCGGAAGGCTGCGGCGTCGAACAGGCCCGCTTCGACGATGGCGCGGGTGACTCCTCCGGCCAGGAAGGTCCCGCCGAACGCGCCAGCATGCAGGACCGCGTCGCCGGCGAAAGCGCCGAGGGCGGTGATGAAGGTGCCGATCGCCGCGCGGGCCGGCGCTGCGCCGTTCGCGCGCCGCTGCCACGACCGCCGCGGCGTCGGTTGCGTCGGCGCCGCCATGGGCGCGGTAGAGGCGGACCAGGCCGTCGCCGCACAGGATGTCCTCGGCCACCACGGGAGTGCCGACCATGTCCCGTATCGCGGCGCCGACCGCCGCCGTCAGGACCGAGGCGCCGAGCTCGGCGTGACCGCCCTCGGTCGCGACCGGAATCCAGCCGTCGCGGCCGTCCGGCACCGACAGGGCGACGCCGATCCCGGTGCCCGGGCCGAGCACGACGAGCGGCAGGCGCGCCCCGTCGGACCGGGTCACGGCGTCGATCGGCGCGCGATCCGTATCCGTGAGATAGGGCAGGGCCATCGCCACCGCCTGGAAGTCGTTGACCACGAGCGCCTTGCGGATGTCGTTGCGCTGCCCCAATTCGGACGTGTCGATCGTCCACGGCGCATTGGTCAGCTTGACCCGACCGCCACGGACGGGGCCGGCGGCGGCGATCGCGATGTCGCAGGGGCCGGCCGCCGCCGGCAGTGCCGCCAGCGCCGCGTCGAGCGCTGCGTCGAAGCTCTCGTGGTCGGCGACGCGCAGCCGGATCGCTTCGCCGGGCCGGCCGTCCGCCGCCCAGGCGAAGCGGGCGTTGGTGCCGCCGATGTCGGCGACCAGCCGGGTTTCACCAGTTCCAGTCGTCATTGGCTACAGGATGCGGGTTGCGTCCCGCCGGTCAAGCGGTCCCGGCAGGGCCGGGTCAGATCGCGCTCTCCCATGGGGCGCTCAGGCGGACGGCGCCGTTGATGATGCCGACCATCGAATAGGTCTGCGGCACGTTGCCCCACAGCTCGCCGGTCTCGACATGGATGTCCTCCGACAGCAGGCCGACATGGTTGCGGCAGGCCAGGATGGTCTCGAAGATCTCCCTTGCCTCTTCCTTGCGCCCCATCCGGGCGAGGGCGTCGATCCGCCAGAAGGTGCAGATGTTGAACGCCGTCTCCGGCTGGCCGAAGTCGTCGGGCGCCTCGTAGCGGCGCATGTGCGGCCCATCGGCCAGGGTCTTCTCGATCGCGTCGACGGTGGAGGCGAAGCGCGGGTCGTCGAGCGGCAGGAAGCCGACCTCGCCCATCAGCAGCAGGCTGGCGTCGAGATGCTGGCCGCCGAAGCTGTCGACGAAGGCGCCGCGGTCTTCGTTCCACGCCTCCTTGAGGATGCGTTCGCGGATGGTGTCGGCGCGCTCCGTCCAGAACCGGCCGCGCTGGACGTTGCCGAAGGAGCGGGCGATCTTGGCCAGCCGGTCGCACGCCGCCCAGCACATCAGCGACGACGAGGTGTGGACCTGGGAGCGGGTGCGCAGCTCCCACATCCCCGCGTCGGGCACGTCGTAGAGCGCGAAGGCGCGATCGCCGAGCTGCTCGAGCCGGTGGAAGTCGTCGATCGTCGCCTTCCGGAACAGGCGGGCGTCGAGGAAGGCCTGGGTCGCGCCGAGGATGGCGTTGCCGTAGACGTCGTTCTGGTAGTGCTCGAAGGCCTGGTTGCCGCGCCGCACCGGCCCCATGCCGCGATAGCCGGGCAGGGTGTCGACGATATGCTCGGTCAGCTCGCTCTCCAGGCCGATGCCGTAGACCGGCTGCAGGTGGCCGTCCTTGGCCGTGCTGATGACGTTGTTCAGCCAGCCGACATAGCTTTCCATGGTCGAGACTTCGGCCAGGCTGTTGAGCGCGCGGACCACGAAAAACGCGTCGCGCAGCCAGCAGTAACGGTAATCCCAGTTGCGGCCGCTGTCGGCGGCTTCGGGCAGCGACGAGGTCAGCGCGGCGACGATCGCGCCGGTCTCCTCGAACACGCACAGCTTCAGCGTGATCGCGGCGCGGATGACGGCGTCCTGCCACTCCAGCGGCACGGCCAGCCGCCGCGCCCAGGTCCGCCAGTAGGCGGCGGTCTCGCGCTCGAACTCGAAGGCCTTCGATTCGATCCCCGAGTCCAGCGTCTCGTCCGGCCCGAGGATCATGCTGATCGGCCCGTCGAGCAGAAAGGGGGTGGCGTGGCGGACGTAGTCGACCGGCGCGTTGGTGGTCAGGCGCAGGGTGTAGGAACTGCCGACGTAGCGGATGTGGTTGCTGCCGTGGGTCAGCTGCGGCTCCATCCCGCCCCAGTCGAAGCGCGGGTGGATCACGATGCGGATCTTGGGGCTGCCGCTGATGGGCCGCAGCCGGCGGACCAGGGTGAGCGGCCGGAACACGCGCCCGCGGGTGAGGAAGCGCGGCGCGAAGTCGGTCACCTCGAGCGTCTGGCCCTGGTTGTCGACCATCTCGGTGCGCAGGATCGCGGTATTCGGGTCGTAGGATTGGCGCGTCTCGGCCAATCCCTCGACCTCGATCGCGAAGCGGCCCTCGCCGCCGAGCAGCGAGTTGAAGATCGGGTCGCCGTCGAACCGGGGCAGGCAGGCCCAGACCACCTCGGCCTTGCGATTGATCAGCGCGCCGAAGGCACAGTTGCCGATCATGCCGACGTCGAGGTTGGCTTGGGAATGGTTGGGCTGCGTAATCATGGGCCGGGTCGCGCTCGCCTGGTTGCCGGTGCCATCGTCGGGGCCGCGCCGGCGGTGGCGACCGGCGCCAACGGCGTCCGTCTGCCGGAGCAGGGCGTTTCCGTAGCGCTTCCGCCACCAGACAGCAAGAGGCGGCGCGGTTCCTTGCGTCGAGGTTGAACCCCCGTCGTTCCGTCGATACCTATGGATGGCGGGCGTGCGTCGCGCGGCCGGGTTCGATACAGCGACGAAACGAAGGAGACCGCAATGCGCTTGGCTGTTCTGACCGGCGGTGGCGACGTGCCCGGGCTCAATCCCTGCATCAAGGCGATCACCGAACAGGCCGAAGACCGCGGCTGGTCCGTCGTCGGCTTCCGGCGCGGCTGGGCTGGGCCGCTCCACGTCAATCCCGACGACGTCGGCACGATCGAGGCCAACACGGTAAAGCTCGACCGCCATACGGTGCGCACGATCGACCGCACCGGCGGCACCATCCTGCACACATCGCGCACCAATCCCAGCGCGGTCAAGACGGCGGACGTGCCGGATTTCCTGCAAGGCAGCTTCGAGGCGGGCGCGGACGGCAAGACCGATTGCACGCCCCACGTCCTGCGCGTGCTCGAATCGCTCGAAATCGACGCGCTGGTGCCGATCGGCGGCGACGACACGCTGTCCTATGCCGCGCGGCTGCATAGCGAGGGGGCGCAGGTCGTGGCCTGCCCCAAGACGATGGACAACGACGTCCACGGCACCGACTACTGCATCGGCTTCGGCACCGCGGTCAGCCGCAGCGTCGAGTTCATCCACGCGCTGCGCACGCCGACCGGCAGCCACGAGCGTATCGCCGTGGTCGAGCTGTTCGGGCGCAACAGCGGCGAGACCGCGCTGATCTCGGGTTTCCTCGGCGACGCCGACCGGGTGCTGATCAGCGAGGTGCCGTTCGACGTCGACCGGCTTGCCGAGCTGGTCAAGGCCGACAAGCGCGACAACCCGAGCAACTACGCGATCGTCGTCGTCTCCGAGGGCGCGCAGATGGAGGGCGGCGCGGTGATCGAAGGCGGCGAGGCCGACGCCTACGGCCACCGCAAGCTGGGCGGCATCGGCCAGGCCCTGGGCGACGAGCTGAAGCGGATCACGGGGGAGGGCATCATCGGCCAGTCGCTCGCCTACCTGATGCGCGCCGGCGCTCCCGACGCGCTCGACCGCATGGTCGCCTTCTCCTTCGGCACCATGGCGGTGCAGATGCTCGACGCGGGCAAGAGCGGCCTGATGATGGCGATCCGCGAAGGGCGCTACACGACGGTGCCGATCGACGCCTGCGTCCAGGGCAAGAAGCGAGTCGACGTCCAGCGTCTCTACGATGCGGCGGCCTACCGGCCGTCGATCAAGCACGTGATGGACCTGCCGATGTTCCTTTACTGACGGCTGGCGGCGGCCGGATCACCGCCCGGATTCGTTCGGCGGTTGTCGTTTCGCCGCTGTCGCGACAACATCAGTAGGACGAGCCAGCCGACCCCGAAGAGGGTCAGCAGGATCATCAACGGCGGCACGAAGGCAGCCACGACGGCCTTGTCGAGGTTGCCGCTCAGCACCACCGGGTCCAGGATTGCAATGAAGGCCAGGGCCGCGATCGTCGCGCCGGTCCAGAGGTGGAAGAACCAGCGCCGCCAGCGGCCCAGCACTTTGCGTCGTGTCGGTTGCAGGCTCGGCATCTCGGCCTCTTTGCGCTAAATTTGGGTCTACGATCGTGCGCGCGCCGACGCTCGGGCGCATCAACACAGGTTAATCCGCCGCCGGAACGATGCGGGGAGGCTCCTGTCGCGCGCACCAGAACGAAGAGGGCAGGAAATGACCAAGGTAGCGATCGCTTCACGCCAGAGCTCGGTCGAGGTCGAGCAACTCGGCGCTTATCTCGGCGCCGAGATCCGGGGCGTCGATCTCACCCAACCACTCGACGACGCCACGTTTCAGGCGGTGCACGATGCGCTGATGGAGCACGAGGTCATCGTCATCCCGGACCAGGACATCACGGTCGACCAGCAGATGGATTTCGGCCGGCGCTTCGGCGAGCTCTCGGTCCACCCGTTCTCGCCCAATCTCGACGACAAGCCCGAGCTGATCGTCCTCGACTATGACGAGAGCAATCCCGCCTTCGCCACCGACGTCTGGCACAGCGACGAAACCTTCCGGGTCGAGCCGCCGATGGGCACGATCCTGCGCTCGGTGCTGGTGCCCAAGGTGGGCGGCGATACCATGTGGGCGAGCATGTCCGCGGCCTACGACGGCTTGAGCGACCGGATCAAGAACCAGATCGACGGCCTGGAGGCGATCTTCGACATCGGGCCGTTCCGCCGGCTGTTCCCGGACACGCCGGAGGGCATCGCCTCGCTGCGCCGCATGGAGGATATGTATCCGCGCCAGACCCACCCGGTCGTGCGGGTCCACCCGGTCTCGGGCCGCAAGGTGCTGTTCGTCAATCCCCAGTTCACGGTCGCGATCAAGGACATGAGCGAGCGCGAGAGCCGCGCCCTGCTCGATATCCTGTTCCACCAGTCGGAGACGCCGGAATACCAGTTCCGCCTGCGCTGGAAGCCGAACATGGTGGTCATGTGGGACAATCGCTCGACCCAGCACTACGCGGTTCACGACTACTATCCGCAGCGCCGCAAGATGGAGCGGGTGACGATCAAGGGCGACCGGCCGTTCGGGATCGCGGGGGCCAAGGTCGCGATCGCTCCGCCGCGTGCGCTCCGTCGGGCGGCCGGCGACGCCGGGGCCAAGCGGCGCAAGGGGCCGGTACGCCAGTTCGAGCGCATCCTCGCCGAAGAGAAATAGCCGCCGCCGGTGCGGCTCGGGACCGGCGCGGCGCCTATCCGGTGCCTTGCGCCGGGGCGGCGAGGCCGGGCACGCCGTTCCGGGTCGCGAACCAGGCGCCGGCCGCGACGACGGCGACGATCAATGCGATCGGGGACTCGGGCCCGGCCCACAGGCTCGCGCTGCCGACGGCGATCGCGAGGATGAAGGTGGCGAGCGCGCTGATCCAGCCGATCGGTCCGCCGCGGCCGTAGAGGATGACCATCCGGCCCAGCATCAGCGCCGCGATACCGGCGGTCGAGACCGCGATGACGCAGGCGAGCCACGAACCGAACAGCAGCACGGCGGGATTGAACGCCCACAGGAAGGGCAGCAGGTAGGCGGCGGCCGCCAGTTGCATGCCCGACATGCCGGTCCGCCACATGTTCGCGCCGGCGAGCCCGCCGGCGACGTAGCTGGCCACCGCCACCGGCGGGGTCAGCATCGACAACAGGCCGTAGTAGAAGACGAACAGGTGCGCCGACATGTCCGGCACCCCGGCGCGGATCAGCGCCGGGATAAGCACGATGACCAGGACGACGTAGACCGCCGCGGTCGGCATGCCCATGCCCATGACGATAGCGATCAGCGCGGTCACCGCCAGCATCACGAACAGGCCGTGCGCCTCGGCGACGTGCTTGAGGATCAGGGTGAGCTGGAAGCCCAGCCCGGTGAAGTTGAGCACGCCGACGACGATGCCGGCCCCGGCGCCGATCAGCATGAGCGGCAGCAGGTTCTCGCCGCTGCCGCTGACGATCTCGGCCCATTGGGCGCGGGTCGGCAATCGGCGGTTCCGGATCACCATCAGCACCAACAGCGCGGCGACGGCGTAGAGCGCCGACAGGCCGGCGTTGTAGCCGAGCCAGAAGATGAAATAGATCAGCACGGCCAGCGGCACGGCGAACACCCAGCCGGCCTTGGCGACCGTGCGGGCGCGTGGCAGGTCGGCCTTGTTGAGCCCGCGCAGGCCGTGGCGGGCGGCCAAGGCGTCGACCTGGGCGAACAGGGCGAGATAGTAGATCGCCGCCGGCACGATCGCCGCGAGCACCACCTCGGCATAGGTGGCGTCCATGAAATCGGCGATCAGGAAGGCGGTTGCGCCCATCACCGGCGGCGCGATCTGGCCGCCGTTCGAGGCCACCGCTTCGATCGCCGCGGCGTGGTGGCGCTTGAAGCCCGACTGGATCATCAGCGGGATGGTGACGATCCCGGTGCTCATGATGTTGCCGACGGTCGAGCCGCTGATGGTGCCGAAGATGCTCGAGGCGACGACCGCGACCTTGGCGGGACCGCCGCGGCGGTGGCCCATCCAGGCCATCGACAGGTCGGTGAAGAAGGTGGTCGCACCGCTCACCTCCATCACCTTGCCCATGACGATGAACGCGAGCACCAGGCCGATCACGACCGTCATCACCTGGCCGGGCACGCTGTTGCTGTCCGCGTAGATCAGCATGACCGCCTTGTCGACCGAGACCCACTCGGATTCGAGCACGCCGGGCATCAGGTGGCCGGTCAGGAAATAGGCGATCAACACCCAGACCAGCATGGTGATCGCGAGGCCGCAGGTCTTCCGCATCGCCTCCATCATCAGGACGATGCCGACGAGGCCCGGAACCCACTTCTCGACCGGCCGGTTGGCGGCGTCGACGAGCCAGTGGTTGTAGTTGACCGCCATCCAGATCCAGGCGGCGAGCCCGGCGAGGCCGAGCAGCAGCTCGACGAGGCCGGGCTCCTTGCCGTATGGGCGGACGATGAACGCCGCGGCCACGGAGACGCCCAGGATCACGCCGATCACCTCGGGCGCAACCAGGGCGAAGCCGATCTGCTGCTCGACGTGGAGGATCCACAGCACCCCGATGATCGGGATCAAGGCGCAGTAAATCTTGCCGAGCAGCTTGATCGCCGCCGTCATGGGGCCGGCTCCGTCGGGGTGCCGCGGCGCCGTCGTCCTACTTCTTCATGATCATGGCGCGGTGCTTCTCGTTCTCAGGCGTCCACAGCCCGACTTCCTTGTAATAGCGGACCGCGCCCGCCTGGTAGGGGTGTGGATTGACCGGAGCCGCCAGTGCGCTGGCGGGCACGCCGCGCAGCGGGGGATAGTCCTTCTGCAACGACTTCCAGTTCTCGTGCAGCACCTTGGCAAGCTTGTAGCCCTCGTCGTCGGTGACTTGGCTGCCGACGTTCAGGAAGGTGTTGAACGCGCCGACGGTGATCGGCTTCTTGACACCGACGTTGCGCTTCGAGGGCTTGGTGACGAGCGCCATGGTGCCGCCGACTCGGCTGCTCAGGAACGCGGTGGTGCCCTTCTTGCCCAGCGCGACGATCCGGATGCCGCCGGGGATCGAGGCGTCGGCCTTGCGCAGCAGCGGGATGCCGAGCGCGATCGGCGCGGCGTCGGCGCGGCCCTCGACCACGGCGTTGAGGCCCTGGCCGATGCCGCCGACGGCGATCGGCTGCAGGCTGTTCTTGTCGAGCCCGCCGGTGGCCATGATCGCCCAGTTGAACGCGGCCAGCGAGACGTTGGCCTTGAGGTCGATGACGACCTTCTTGCCCTTGAGGTCCTCGACCGTCTTGATGCCCGAATTGGCGCGGACGAAATAGCCGTAGGGCAGCACCCAGATGCGCGCCAGCGCGCGCAGCTTGGTCATCGGCCGCGGATAGGGCTTGCCGCCATGATAGGCGAGCGAGGAGTCGATGCTGGAGTTGATGCCGAGCGCGATCTCGCCCTGGTCGAGCAGCGGGATGTAGACCGACGAGCCGGCGTGCGGCTGGGCGTTCGAGCGGATGCCCAGCTTCTCCTGGAACAGCTTGGCGAAGCCGCCGCCGAGCACGAAATAGGTCGTGCCCGCCTTGTTGGTGCCGATCGAGATGCGCTTGAGCTTGGCCGACGCGGTCTGGCCCAGGCCGGCGACCAGCAGCCCGGCGATCGCCGCCGTGGCGAGCAATTTGGTACGTGCGGTCATCATTTCCTCCCGTTTGTCTTTCGGCGGCTTGTCCGGCCGCTGCGATCGGCGGCGGAGGGATGACGTCCTCGCCGCATGCTGGCTTCAGTATTCATTACCTGTTCGCCGGGCGTCGAGGCTTTTCTGTGCCGTTGCACCAGCGGCCCCGGTCCCGGGGCCCGGCAGCCGGTCAGGCGGGCCGGTTGCGGCCGAGCATGATGAACTCCCACGGGCTCGGCATCTCGCCCATTGGCACCTCGACCAGGGCCGGGCCGCCGTCGGCGAAGGCGGTCTCGAGCGCCTGTCGCAGGGCCTCGGGCGTCTCCGCGCGCAGACCCATGACCCCGAAGCTCTCGGCCAGCTTGACGAAATCGGGGTTCTTCAGGTCCGAGGCGATGACCTTGCCGCCATAGTCCTCGACCTGCATGCGCTGCACGTTGCCGTAGGCGTTGTCGTTGAAGACGACGTGGACCGACCCGATGCCGTGCTTGGCCGCCGTCGCCAGCTCCTGGACCGTGAACATCAGGCCGCCGTCGCCCGAGATCGACAGGACCGCCCGATCCGGGTTGGCGACCTTGACCCCGAGCCCGGTCGCCAGCCCGTGGCCGAGCGTGCCCTGGTAGCCCGAGTTGAGCATCGTCCGGGGGTGGTAGATCGGGAAGCCGAAGCGGCAGACGTAGCCGACCTGGGTCAGGTCCTCGATGAAGAAGCCGTCGTCGGGCAGGGCGGCGCGCATCGCCGCGAGATAGGCCATCTGCGGCGCCAGCCGCTGCTCGTAGGCCGCCTGGAACTGCGCCTTGCGATCGCGCACCGCCTCGGTGCGGTCGGCGCGCTTGGCGTTGTGCCGGGTGACGGCGTCGGCCAGCGCGGCGAGCGCGGTCGGCGCGTCTGCGACGATGCCGACCTCGGGCCGGCCGAGTGCGCTCATGTCGTGCGGGTCGATGTTGATATTGACGATCTTGAGGCCGTTGGTGCCCCAGCCCATGCGCTGCTGCTGCAGGCGGGTGCCGACCGCGAGCACGACGTCGGCCTCGCCCCAGAAGCTGTGGCCGACCGGCTGGGTCACGCCGAGATCGTGGCGGTCGCTCAGCAGCCCGCGGCCCGAGCGCCACATCGACACCGGCGCCTGGAGCGTCTCGGCCAAAGCCTGCAACGCCTCCTCGCCGCCGAGCGCGCCGCCCCCGGCGATGATCAGCGGCGCCTTGGCGTTGCCGAGCAGCTTGGCCGCCGCCTCGATCTGGTCCGGGTCCGGCGCGACCGGCGGCTCGGCCGGGGCCGGGTCGGTCAGCGCCAGGTCCTGGCCCGCATGCATCACGTCCATCGCCATCTCGATCGCCACCGGCCGCCGCCGGCCGGTCTGCAGCTGGCGGAACGCCTCGCGCACGGCGCCCGAGGCCGCGATGCCGTGCTCGGCGCGAGTGCACCACTTGGTCAGGCCGCGCAGCACCTCGAGCTGGTGCGGGATCTCGTGAAGCAGGCCGAGGCCGCGGCCGATCTGCGCCGACGGGATCTGCCCGGTCAGGCACAGCACCGGCGTGTTGCAGGCGTAGGCGGTCGACAGCGCCGCCCCGGCGTTGAGCACGCCCGGCCCGGGCACCACCGCGAAGGTGCCGACCCTGCCGGAGGACTGGGCATAGCCGAAGGCCATGTAGGCGACGCCCTGCTCGTGCCGCGATTCGATCACCCGGAGCTTGTCGCGCTCGTCGTAGAAGGCGTTGAACAGGCCGTCGAGCTGGACGCCCGGCAGGCCGAACACGGTGTCGACGTCGTGGGCGAGCAGGGATTTGACGAGGGCATGCGCGGCAGTGAGCTTGGGCATTCGATCTGGCTCCGTGGCGAAAGGACGGCACGGGCACGTTAGCGGTCCCGGCCGCGCGGTGCCAGACCGGGGCGCCGGCCGTTCCGCGGGGCGAACATTGAGACCGGGAACGGTCCGTCCGTCTGTGCTAGATAGCTTACATGGAAGGGACCTCGACACCTGCAGGCCGACCGGGTGGGCGGCGCAGGGGCCGCGCGGCGCTGCCGTCGGTCGACCGGCTGCTGCGCGATCCCGGGTGCGGGGCGTTGATCGAGACGGCCGGGCGGGACTTGGCCGCCGAGGCGGTCCGGCAGGTGCTCGACGAGGCGCGCGCCGCGCTGGCCGATGCGCCCGCGGACGTTGCGCCGGATGACGGCGAGCTGCTCGCCTGGGCGCGGGAGCGTGCCGACGCGCTGCTGGCGCCGTCGCTGCGCCCGGTCTTCAACCTCACCGGCACCGTGATCCACACCAATCTCGGCCGCGCGCCGTTGCCCGTGGAGGCGATCGAGGCAATCGCCGCCGTCGCCGCTGGCCCGGTCAATCTCGAATACGACCTCGCCGCCGGCCGACGCGGCGACCGCGATGCCCACCTGGAGGACTGGATCTGCCGGCTGACCGGCGCCGAGGCGGCGACCGTGGTCAACAACAACGCCGCCGCCGTCCTGCTGGTGCTCAACAGCCTGGCCCAGCGCAAGGAGGTGATCGTCTCGCGCGGCGAGCTGATCGAGATCGGCGGCTCGTTCCGGCTGCCCGACATCATGAAGCGGGCGGGCGCCAAGCTGGTCGAGGTCGGCACGACCAACCGGACCCATGCGAAGGACTACCGCGAGGCGGTGGGCGACCGCACCGCGCTCCTCATGCGCGCTCACACCAGCAACTTCGAGGTCCAGGGCTTCACCGCGGCCGTGCCCGACCCGGCGCTCGCCGAGATCGCGCGGACGGCGGGCCTGCCCTATGTCGTCGACCTCGGCAGCGGCACGCTCGTCGACCTCGAACGGTTCGGCCTGCCGCACGAGACGACCGTCCGCGAGACGCTGGCGCCGGGGCGCGGACCTCGTCACCTTTTCCGGCGACAAGCTGCTCGGCGGGCCACAGGCGGGCGTCATCGCCGGGCAGGCCGACCTGATCGGGAAGATCAAGGCCAACCCCATGCGTCGGGCGCTGCGCGTCGACAAGTTGACGACGGCGGCGCTGGGCGCCGTTTTGCGCCTGTATGCCGACCCGGATCGGCTTGCCGAGCGGATTCCGGTGCTGCGGCTGTTGAGCCGGAGCGCGGCCGAAATCGAGGCGGTGGCGGGCAAACTGAAGGCGCCTGTGCAGGCGGTGCTGGAGGGCGTGGCGACCGTCACCGTCGAGCCCTGCCGGAGCCAGATCGGCAGCGGCGCGATGCCGGTTGAGGCGGTCGACAGCGCGGCGCTCGTCCTGCGTCCGCTCGGCCCGCGCAAGAAGGCGGGCGCGGCGGCCCGGCGGCTGGCCGACGCCTTCCGCCGCCTGCCGACGCCGGTGATCGGCCGGGTCGCCGACAACGCGCTTCACTTCGACCTCCGTTGCCTGGAGGACCCGGATGGCTTCGCGGGCCAGCTTGATGCGCTCCCTCTCGACGGGCTCCCCGCCGCATGATCATCGCCACCGCCGGCCACGTCGACCACGGCAAGACCGCGCTCTTGAAGGCGCTGACCGGCGTCGACGCCGACCGCCTGCCCGAGGAGAAGAAGCGCGGCCTGACCATCGACCTCGGCTATGTCTACGACGACGCGATCCGGCCGGGCACGGTGATCGGCTTCGTCGACGTGCCGGGTCACGAGCGCTTCGTCCACAACATGCTCGCCGGGGTCACTGCAATCCGGGCGGCGCTGCTGGTGGTGGCGGCCGACGACGGGCCGATGCCCCAGACCCGCGAGCATCTGGCGATCCTCGACCTGATCGGGGTCGAGACCGGGATCGTCGCGCTGACCAAGACCGATCTCGTCGACGCCGCGCGGACTGAGGTGGTCAAGCAGGAGATCGCCGCACTGCTCGACGGCACGTCGCTGCAGGACGCGCCGGTGATGCCGGTATCGGCGGCGTCCGGAGCGGGGATCGACACGCTGCGCACCGCGCTCGCCGGCCTCGCCGACGGAGACGAGGCGCCAGCCGCCGGCCGCTTCCGGATGCCGATCGACCGCGCCTTCCACGTCTCGGGCGCCGGGCTGGTGGTGACGGGGCTGGTCGAGAGCGGGTCGGTGCGGGTCGGCGACCGGCTGACCGTCTCGCCCGCCGGCTGGCCGGCGCGGGTGCGCGGCCTCCGCGCCCAGGACCGGCCCGCCGACGAGGGGCGGGCGGGCCAGCGCTGCGCCCTCAACCTGGCCGGCCCGGACCTCGACAAGGCCGCGCTGCACCGCGGCCAATGGCTGGTGGCGCCGGAACTCAAGGCGGCGACCCGCCGGCTCGACGCACGCATCCGGGTGCTGCCGACGGAGGAGCGGCCGTTGCGCAGCGGCACGCCGGTCCACGTCCACATCGGCACTGCCGACGTCACCGGCCGGATCGGCCTGGTCGGCACGCGCGCGGCCGAGCCGGGCGATACCGTGTTCGCCCATCTCGTCCTCGACCGGCCGGTCAATGCGCTCCATGGCGACGTGGCGATCCTGCGCGACCAGTCGGCGCGCCGGACCGTCGGCGGCGGCCGAATCCTCGATCCGTTCGCGCCGGCGCGCGGCCACAGCCGGCGCGCGGCCCGGCTCGCGGCGCTGGACGCGCCCGATCCCCGGATCGCCCTCGACCGGCTGCTGCGCGACGCGCCCGGCGGGCTCGACCTGGCGCCGCTGGAGACGGCCTGGAACCTGACCCCGGACGCCGCCGAGGCGCTGGCCGGCGGGGACCACGTCCGCTGCGCCATGGGCGGCGAGGTGGTCGGCATCGCCCGCGACCATTGGGACGCGCTGCAGGCGTCGATCCGCGACACCCTGGCAAGCTGGCACGCGGCCCATCCCGAACGGGGCGGGCCCAACGACGCGGTGCTGATGCGGGCGCTGCCGTTGCGCATCCACAGGGTCGCCTTCGACGCGGCGGTGGCCGCGCTGGTCGCCGGGGGCGCGGTCGAGCGCCAGGGCGCGCTGCTTGCGGCTGGCCGGGCATGCGGTCCGGTTGCCCGCGAAGCAGCAGAAGCTGTGGGAGCGGGTCGCGCCGGCGCTGGAGACGGCGGAAGGCCGGCCCCGCACCGTGTTCGAGGTCGCCGAGGCGATCGGCGCCGACAAGGCCGAGGTCGCCGCCCTGCTGGGCCGGGCGGTCGATGTCGGGCTTGTGGCGCGGGTCACCATCAACCGGTTCATGAAGCCGGCCACCCTGCGCCGGCTCGCGGAGGTTGCCGAGGCCGGCGCGGCGCGGTCGCCGGACCGGCGCTTCACCGCCGCCGACTTCCGCGACTGGTCGGGGATCGGCCGCAACCTCACCATCGAGCTGCTCGAATATTTCGACCGGGCCGGGCTGACCCGGCGGGTCGGCGACGCGCGGCTGATCCGGCGGCCGGCGGCCGAGGTCTTCGCAGCCGCACCGGACGAAGCCGCGGAGGGGGAAGGGCGTTCCGTCTCGCCCGGCGCGGCGGTGCCGTGCTAGTCAGGATCGTGGAAGAGGAACGGTACCCGGTGGGCCGCGCGGGCTTCAAACCCGTTGGGACGCGCAGGGCGTGTTCGGTGGGTTCGACTCCCACCCTCTTCCGCCACGTCGGCCGGGCCGGGATGGCGCCATGATCCCCGCGTCGCCGGTGCGCCGCGACATCGTGCTGGTCGGCGGCGGCCACGCCCACGTCCACGTGGTCAAGCGCTTCGGCATGGAGCCGCAGCCGGGCACGCGGATCACCCTGATCTCGGCCGGCTCGGCGACACCCTATTCGGGCATGCTGCCGGGCTATCTCGCCGGCCACTACGCCCTCGACGATTGCCACATCGACCTCCGCAAGCTGTGCGCGTTCGGCCGCGCGCGCTTCCTCGACGCGCGGGTCGAGGGCCTCGACCTCGCCGCCCGGACGGTCCTGTGCGCCGGCCGGCCGCCGGTGCCGTTCGACCTGCTCAGCCTCGACCTCGGCTCGACGCCCAACCCGGCCGCCATCGACGGCGCGGACAGGGCGATCCCGGTCAAGCCGGTCGACCGCTTCCTCGACCGCTGGGCCGGGGTCGAAGCCCTGGTCCGCGACCGGCGGGGCGAGGCCGCGATCGTCGTGATCGGCGCCGGGGCGGGCGGCACCGAGGCGGCGCTGGCGCTGCGCTTCCGGCTGGCGGGCGTGCTCGCCAGCGCGGGCCTGGATGCCGCCCGGCTGCGCTTCGCCCTGGTCGACCCGGCCGATGCGCCGCTGCCCAGCCACGCCCCCGCCGTGCGCCGCCGCCTGACCGCCGCGCTTGCCCGCGAGGGCATCGACTTCGTCGGCGGCCACCGGGCCGTGGCGATCACCGGCGACGCCGTGGTCTGCGCGCCCGAGCGCCGGATCGCCTGCGACGCCGCCGTCCTCATCACCCCCGGCGGCCCGGCGCCATGGCTGCGCGACACCGGCCTGGCGCTCGACGAGGCCGGCTTCGTCCGGGTCGGCGACACGCTGCAGAGCGTCACCGATTCGGCCGTCTTCGCGGCCGGCGACGTCGCCGGCTTCGAGGCCCGTCCGCTGCCCAAGAGCGGCGTCTACGCCGTGCGCCAGGGCCCGACGCTGGCCCGCAACCTGCGCGCCGCGGCCGCGGGCGAGCGGCTGGTGGCCTACCGCCCCCAGCGCCGCACCCTGGCGCTGATCTCGCTGGGGCGGCGGCGAGCGGTCCTCTCCTACGGCCCGCTGGCGGCCGAGGGCGACTGGGCGTGGCGCTTCAAGGACTGGATCGACCGCCGCTGGATGCGGAAATACCAGGAGCTGCCCGACATGGCGGCACACGGGGCCGCCGATCCGGTCGCCGGGGGCGACGCGGACGACGCGGACCCGATGCGCTGCGGCGGCTGCGGCGCCAAGGTGCCGGCCGACATCCTGCGCCGGGTGCTGGCGCGGATCGACGGTGCGCCGCCGCCCGAGGTGATGATCGGCCTCGGCGCGCCCGACGATGCCGCGGTATTTGCACCAAGCCCCGGCCGGGTGGTGGTCCAGACCGTCGACCAGTTCCGCGCCTTCGTCGACGACCCGTTCACCTTCGCCCGGATTGCCGCCAACCACGCGCTCGGCGACCTGTACGCGATGGGCGCGACGCCGCGCACGGCGCAGGCGTCGGTCACCTTGCCCTTTGCCGACGAGGCCAAGATGGAGGCCGACCTCGACCAGCTGATGCAGGGCGCGGTCGCGGTCTTCGCCGACGCCGGGGTCGCGCTGATCGGCGGCCACACGGGGGAGGGGGCCGAGCTGAGCCTGGGCTTCACCGTCAACGGCGAGGCCGACCCGGACAGGCTGCTGCGCAAGGCGGGCGCACGGCCCGGCGACCGCCTGATCCTGTCCAAGCCGCTCGGCACCGGGGTGATCCTGGCCGGCGCGATGCGCGGCAAGGCCGAGGCGCGCTGGGTCGACGCCGCGCTGGCGGCGATGCTGCACTCGAACCGGGCGGCGGCGGACATTCTGCTGACGGCCGGGGCGACGGCCTGCACCGACGTCACCGGCTTCGGCCTGGCCGGCCACCTGGGCGAGATGCTCGACGCTTCGGGCGTCGCCGCGACGCTCGATCGCGCCGCGCTGCCCGTGCTCGACGCCGCCGCCGACCTGTTCTCCGCCGGCATCGAGAGCACGCTGCAGCCCGGCAACGTTCGGGTTGCCCGGCCGTTGCTCGGCGGCGCGGCGGCTGCCGATCCCATCCTGTTCGACCCCCAGACCGCCGGGGGGCTGCTGGCCAGCGTGCCGGCGGACAAGGCGGATGATTGCCTGCTCCAACTGCGCGCCGCCGGATACCGTGAGGCGGCGATCATCGGCGGCATCGTTCCGCGGGACGCGGGGGCGACGATTCTGCTGGGCTGACCGCCACGGGTGTCAGCATTCGTCATCATTTGTCAGCATCGAACAGTCGGCACCGCGTTCGGCGATCCACCCTCCCCTGGGGGAAGGGTGGGGGTAATGCGATCGTCGACGGTGGGTGTCATCATTTGTCATCATTCGTCAGCATCTGACGCCGCGGCGGGAGGGTGAGGGGCCGCCCCGCCGGCGACAAGACCGCAGAAGGTTATCATCGGTTATCAGCGGTTATCCTTTTGCCGGCGCGGTCCGGGTGCGGACGGGCGTAGCGCCTCGTGTCACCGTGCAGGACAGGTGGTGACCGGGCGTGTCGCGATCAAGGAATTTAGTCATATATGACGGCACGACGAAGGGGCCGGCGACGATCCGCCGACCCCTCGTTCCGCGGACGGCTGCAGGCCGCCGATCCCCGGCTATTCCGCCGCCGCGTCGTCCGGGCGGCGCTTGCCGAAGTCGTCGATGCCGAGCGCCGAGCGGAAGTCGGCGGTCATCGCCGCCTTGTCGTCCTCGAGCGGGATGCCGGTCGAATTGGCGATCCGGTCGATGGCGTTGAAGTTGCCGGCGACCGCCGCGGCGTCGACGAGGGCGGCCTCGCCCATGGCGTCGACCACGGCCCGGCGCGCCCGGTCGAGCCGCGTTTCGTCGGGGTCGAGGACCGCCTCGGCGAATTCGATCAGGACGGCCGCATGGGGGATGCCGCTGTCGTCGCCAGCCTCACCCATCACCGCGTTCAGATCGATCTGCTGACCAGTATGTTCGCCGCTCGCACGGAGCAGTGCCGCATGGCTGGTCGTTCAATAGACGCACTGGTTGATCGCGGAGACCCGGCCCGCGACCAGTTCGATCTGGGCGTGGGTGATGGCGCGGTATTCGTGGTCGAAGTCGCGCATCTCGTGGCCGGCCATGTAGAGCACGTTGGCCATCTTCCAGAAGGTCCGCAACGTGTCCGGCACCGAGGTCAGCGCCCGGCGGATGTTGGCGGGCCCGCCCCGGTAGAACTCGGCCTCGTCGGGGCCGATCCGCGTCGGGTCGATGGTCGGCACGTAGGCCAGCGTGTGTTCGAGTCCCGGCGGCGTGTAGGGCGTCGGCTCGCCGGCCTGCGGCTCGGGCAGGGGCGGTGGCGCCATGCCGATGCCGCGATGGAAGGTGTCGACGCCGACCGTGCAGACGATCACGCCGACCGCCTCGACGTATTCGCCCTTGGTCATGCCGGTCGAGACGATGGCCTCGTGCCACTTGTCGGCTGAGCCGGGCCGAATCGGTCATCACCCGGTGGACCAGCTCGATATAGTTGCCCGGCAGGGCGCCGAGGGTGTCGTGCTCGCCCTTTACCGTGAAGGGCGACAGCGCCGCCTTGCGCTCGGCGCACAGCGTGCAGTGGGCGGCGTTGCGCGCCTCCGCGGCGATCGCCACCCGGCGCTCCGCGGTCAGCCACGTCCCCGGCCTGCCGATGTCCGCCCACACCTCGGGCAGGGCCGCCCGGATGTCGTCGCGGATCGGGACCGGGGCCGCATCGAAGGATAGGGCTGCCATGCAATGGCCTCCGTCTCGATGGTTCCCGCGGGCAACGGCGCCCGCTCGGTGATGGTACAGGGGGGGCGGAGAGCGCTCAAGGTCGGCTGCTGGCGGCGGCGGTGTGGTGCGCGGTACGTCCCATCCTTCGAGACGGCCCTGACGGGCCTCCTCAGGATGAAGGCCGAGCTACTTGCCTGATACACCGCCTTCGTCCTGAGGAGCGCCCGAAGGGCGCGTCACGAAGGATGGGAAGACGCGCGCCGACCCGGCCGCCGCACGCCGTCAGCGCTTGGCGTCGCTGTCGTCGTCGTCGTCGAACAGGATGCGCTGGGAAGCGCCGTCGAGGTCCTCGTACTGGCCGGTCTTGAGCGACCACAGGAAGGCGCCGAGGCCGAGCAGGCCCAGGAACAGCGCGATCGGGATCAGGTAGATGAGGACGCTCACGACCGTGCCTCGATCGTTGCCCCGGGGCCCTGGGGAGACGTGTCTTGCGGGGACTTGTAGCGCGACAGGCGCAGGGCGTTGCCGACCACGACGATCGACGAGGCCGACATGCACACCGCGGCGATCAGCGGCGTCACCAGCCCGGCCATGGCGATCGGGATGGTGACGAGGTTGTAGGCGATCGCCATGCCGAAATTCTGGCGGACCAGGCGGTCGGCCCGACGCGCGATGGCGAGGATGTCGAGGATCGGCGCCAGCCTGTCGCCCTGGAAGACGATGTCGGCGGCGTTCTGGCTGATGTCGGCGGCGGTCGACGGCGAGACCGAGACGCTGGCGGCGGCGAGCGCCGGGGCGTCGTTGAGGCCGTCGCCGACCATCATGCACCTTGGCCCCGTCGGCGGCGAGCGCCTCGATCGCGGCGATCTTGTCGGCGGGCGTACAGCCGCCGCGCCACTGCTCGATGCCCAGGCGCCCGGCCAACGCCTCGGCGGCGGCGGGGCGGTCGCCCGAGAGCATGCGCACCTCGATGCCGCGCGTGCGCAGCGCCGCGACGGTGTCGGCGGCGTCGGGCCGCAGCGCGTCCTCGAAGACGAAGCGAACCGGCGCGGCGCCCGGCCGGGCCAGCCACAGCTCCATCCCCTCCTGCACGCTTCGCGCTTCGGCGGGCGGGTTCTCCCGGGCGGGGGGAGTGGCGTTGGCCCTGTCTTCCGGGGCGGGCACGGCAAAGGCGGCGCTGCCGAGGCGGATCTCGCCGTCGGGGCTCTCCAGGCGCAGGCCGCGGCCCGGCTCCTCGACCACGCCGCTGGCGACTGGGACGCCGGGCGCGGCGCGGACGATGGCGCGGGACAGCGGGTGGTTGCTGGCGCCAGCGAGGCGGGCGGCCAGCTCCAGCGCGACGGGGTCGACGGCGTCGGCGTTGGCCAGCTCGGGCTGGCCGAGGGTCAGGGTGCCGGTCTTGTCGAACACCACGGTGTCGATCCCGATCGCCCGCTCGAGCGCGTCGCCGGCCTTGAGCAGGGTGCCCTGGCGCATCAGCCGGCCGCTGGCGATGACCTGTACCGCCGGCACGGCGAGGCCGAGCGCGCAGGGGCAGGTGATGATCAGCACGGCGATGGCGTAGAGCAGGCTGGTCTGCCAGGCGAGCCCGCCGATCAGCATCCAGCCGAGGAAGGTGGCCAGCGCCAGGCCGTGGACCGCGGGGGCGTAGAGCCGGGCGGCGCGGTCGGCGAGCGCGACGTAGCGGGCCTTGCGCTGCTCGGCGGCCTCCATCAGCCGGACGATCTCGGCCAGCAGCGTGTCCTCGCCGGTCGCGGTGACGGTCAGGCGCAGCGGTGCGCCCTGGTTGATCATGCCGGCGAAGACCTTGTCGCCGGGCGCGATCGGGCGCGGGATGGGCTCGCCGGTGATCAGGCTGGTGTCGAGGGTCGAGACGCCCTCGGCGACGACGCCGTCGACCGCGATCCGCTCGCCGGCCGCGGTCAGCACGGTGGCGCCCTCGGCGACCTGGTCGGGCGCGACCACGTGGGGCGTGCCGTCGGCGCCGAGCACGGTGACCGCGCCGGCGTTGAGCGCGAGCAGCCGTTCGGCCGACGCCCGCGCGCGGCCGCGCGCCCGGCGGTCGAGGAAGCGGCCGAGCAGCAGGAAGAACAGGAGCGTGACCGCGGAATCGAAATAGGCGTGGCGGCCGCCGTTGATCGTCTCCCACAGGCTCATCGCCGCGGCGAGGGTGACCGCCAGCGAGATCGGCACGTCCATGTTGGTGCGCCGCTTGGCCAGCGCCGACAGCGCCGAGGCGAAGAAGGGCTGGCCGGCGTAGGCGATCGCGGGCAGGGCGATCAGCGCCGAGAACCAGTGGAACAGGGTGCGCGTCTCCGCGGTCATGCCCTCGGCGTTGCCCGCCCAGATCGAGACCGACAGCAGCATGACGTTGGCGGCGGCGAAGCCGGCGACCGCCATCGCGCGCAGCAGGCGCTTCTCCTCGCGCCTGGTCTCGTCGCCCAGGCGCGCCGGGTCGTAGGGGAACAGCTTGTAGCCCAGGCCCTCGACCGTCTCGGCGAGCGTGTTGGCGCGCGCGGCCGGGCCGCGCCAGGTCAGCGCCAGCCGGCGGGTCGACAGGTTGACCCGGGCCTGCTCGACGTCGGGCTCGGCGTTGAGCGCGCGCTCGATCTTGGCGACGCAGCCGCCGCAATGGACGCCCTCGACGATGAAGTTGAGCCGCTCGGCGCCGTCCGGCCCTGCCTTGACGTAGGGGGAAAGGTCGCGCCCGCCGCCCGCAGCGCGTTGGGCCGGCCCGGCGGCCACCGCCTCGTCGTGCAGCGCCGTCGGCGCGCCGGTCATTTGACCTGGAAACGGTGGATCGCCGTCACCTTGTCGCCGTCGCCGACGACGCTGTAGCGCACCTCCCACAGTCCCCGCAGGGGGAAGTGGACCGAGGCCACGTACAGGCCGGCGTCGCGGCCGGGCAGCAGGGTGACGGTGAAGTCGGAGCCCTCGACCACGGGCCGGACCACCCGGGCGACCACCTTGGCGCCGAGGATGGGTTTGCCGGCGCGGTCGAGCGCGCGCAGCTCGATATCGCCGTTGCCCGGCGCGGTCGGCTTGAAGCCGACGCTGACCTTCCAGCCGAGGCGCTGCTCGCGCTCGATCTCGGCGAGCTGGCGGTCGTGCAGCAGGCCGCGGCGGTAAGGCTCCTTGGTCGACAGGCCCGACCAGGTCTCCAGGGCGAGCGTGACCATGGTGCCGTTGACCGCCAGGATGATCGCGAACATGCCGACGAAGGTCCACGGAATCCAGCGGCCGCTCCGCTGGGTGGGGGCGGTGGTGCTCATTTGCCCGGTCCCTTGAAGCTGGCGCCGCGGGTCGTCCGCTTGCTCGTGGCCATGTCGACCAGGACGAAGCGGATCGGCGTCTCGGCGCCCTTCAGCGACGAGCGCGGCGCCTGGACGTAGACTTGATAGCTCGACACGCCGTCGGGCTTGCCGGCGAGGCTCACCGCCGGCGCCGGCGCGCTGTCGGTGCCGACGACGCGCAGGCGGGCGCCGGGCAGGCCGGCGACGGACAGCGTGAACAGCCGTGCCTGGCGCGCCTTGTTGAGCACGCGCACGGTGTAGCCGTTGCGGACGCTGCCGTCGTGGAGCTGGACGTACAGGGTGCGGTCGTGCAGCACGGTCAGCGACTCGCTGCTGCGGGTCAACAGCGCGAACAGCATGATGCCGGCGACGCCGGCCATGAGCATGGCGTAGAGGATCGTGCGCGGCCGGATCAGGCGGTAGGTCAGCGGCTCGCCCTTGGCGCGCTGCTCCTGCCGGCGCTCGGTGTCGAAGCCGATCAGCCCCTTGGGCAGGTCCAGCTTCTCCATCACCGTGTCGCAGGCGTCGGCGCACAGGCCGCAGCCGATGCATTCGAGCTGGATGCCGTCACGGATGTCGATGCCGGTCGGGCAGACGTTGACGCACTGGTGGCAGTCGACGCAGTGGCCGCGCTGGCTCCAGTCGTCGCCCTTGTGCAAGGTGCCGCGGGGCTCGCCGCGCCACTTCTGGTAGGTGACGACCAGCGTGTCCTCGTCGAGCATCGCCGACTGGAAGCGCGGCCACGGGCACATGTAGGTGCAGACCTGTTCGCGCGCCCAGCCGGCGAGCAGGTAGGTGGTGCCGGTGAACAGCGCGACGAAGAAGTAGACCGAGCCGCTCGACTGGCCGGTGAAGAACTGGGTGACGACGGTCGGCGCGTCGATGAAATACATGATCCAGGCGCCGCCGGTCAGGAAGGCGATCAGCACCCAGGCGCCGTGCTTGAGCACTTTCTTGGTCACCTTGCGCGCCGTCGTCGGCCCGCGGTCGAGCATGATCCGCTTGTTGCGGTCGCCCTCGATCAGCCGCTCGACCCACATGAAGAGGTCGGTCCACACCGTCTGCGGGCAGGCATAGCCGCACCAGATGCGCCCGGCCAGGCTGGTGACCAGGAACAGGCCGACGGCGGCGAGGATCAGGACGCCGGTGAGGTAGTAGACCTCCTGGGCCCAGATCTCGATGAAGAAGAAGTAGGCGCGCTCGTGGGCGAGATCGACGAGCACCGCCTGGTCCGGCGCGCCCGGCCCCCGGTCCCAGCGGATCCACGGCAGCACGTAGTAGATGGCCAGCAGCGTGCCGAGCGCGATCCACTTGAGCTGGCGGTAGCGGCCCGCGACCTTCTTCGGATAGACGCGGACGCGGCTGGCATAGAGGCTCGACCTGGGCGGCTCGGGCTCCGCCTCGGCAGGCGCCGGCTTGGCCGCCGGCGCGGGCTTCAGGTCGACGTCTGCTTCACGCATCGATCCGCTTCCATCCATCGGTGTCGGGCCCTGCTTGTTCGGGCCCTACTTGCCGCCCCCGAGCGAATGGACGTAGAGGGCGAGCATCTTGATCGTCTCGTTGTCGAGCCGTCCGCCCCAGGTGGGCATGACGCCCAGCTTGGGCTTGGTGACCTGGGAGACGATCGCCTGCTTGGTATCCCCGTACAGCCAGATCTGGTCGTTCAGGGCCGGCGCGCCCGGCTGCGCATGGCCCTCGCCATTCTTGCCGTGGCAGGTCGAGCACTGCTCGGCGAAGATCTTGGCGCCCCTTGCCGCCGCCTTGGCGTCGGTCGACCGCTTGGTCAGCGACAGCACGAATTCAGCGACGTCGTTGATTTGGGCAGGCTTGAGCGGGCCGTCAACGCCGCCGAAGGTCGGCATGGTGTTGATGCGGGCATCCGCCGCACCCGAGCGGATGCCGACCTGGATCGTCTTGTAGATGTCGGCCAGCGTGCCGCCCCACAGCCAGGCGTCGTCCGCCAGCGAGGGATAGCCGCCCTTGCGCCCGACGGCGCCCGGCCCGTGGCACGGCGCGCAGTTCTGGATGAAGGCCGCCTTGCCGCCGGCGATCGCGAAGGAGAGCAGGGTCGGGTTCTTGCGGATGTCGGCCAGCGGCAGCGCGCGGATGCGGTCGAGATACTTGGACTGCTCCTTGCGGACCTCGGCCATGGTCTGCTCGATCTGGACCCGCGACGACCAGCCCAGCACGCCCTTGAAGTAGCCGGTGATGCCGGGGACCGACGGGTAGAGGATGAAGTAGACGATCGCCCACAGGATGCAGGCGTAGAAGACGTAGATCCACCACTTGGGCAGCGGCGTATCCAGCTCCTGTATCCCGTCCCATTCGTGGTCCCGGATCTCGGTCCCGGTCAGGGCGTCTTTCTCGACTTTGGTCGGCATCGCTCAGCTTCCCTCTTTAGCGTCGCGCCTGTTCGAATTTCGGCGATCGGGCTCGTCGTCCTCCAGCGGGATCTGGGCCGCGTCCTTGAAGGCGCCCCGCCGCGACGGCCACAGCACCCAGACGAGGATCCCGACGAAGACGACCATCAGCCAGACGACCCAAGCCGATCGAAACAGTCCGTGAAGTTCCAGCATTGGTTCGCGGCCTTACTGCTGCAGGTCCTTGGTGGTGTACTTCTTGAAGTCCACCATCCGCCCCAGGATCTGGAGATAGGCGATCAGCGCGTCCATCTCGGTCAGCTTCTTGGGGTCGCCGTCGAAGTCGGCGATCACCACCTTCGGATACCGCTTGCGCAGCCCGTCGAAGTCGTGGTCGCCGTCCGGATCGGCCTGGGCCACCATGTCGGCCGCGGCTTTGGCGATCATCTCGTCGGTATAGGGCACGCCGACGATCCGGTTGGTGCGCAGGTGCGCGGCGATGTCCTTGGTGGTGAGCTCACGGTCCACCAGCCAGGGATAGCCGGGCATGATCGAGCCGGGCTCGACCGAGCGCGGGTCGGACAGGTGCTGGACGTGCCAGGCGTTGGAATACTTGCCGCCGACGCGCGCCAGGTCCGGGCCGGTCCGCTTGGAGCCCCACTGGAACGGATGGTCGTACATGCTCTCGGCCGCCAGGCTGTAGTGGCCGTAGCGCTCCGCCTCGTCGCGGAACGGCCGGATCATCTGGCTGTGGCAGTTGTAGCAGCCCTCGCGGATGTAGATGTTCCGACCGACCAGCTCGAGCGGCGAATAGGGGCGGACCCCCTTCACCGGCTCGATCGTCGACTTGATCGTGTACAGCGGAACGATCTCGACCAGCCCGCCGATCGCCACCGTGATCAGGGTGGCGACCAGGAGCAGGATGACGTTCTTCTCGAGAATCGCGTGCTTGAACTTTGCCATCGCTTGCGCGCCCCCTTATTCCGCTGCCACGCCGGCCGGGGCGAGCTTCGCGGCCTCGGCGGCGTCGGCGTAGTCGCCCTTCACGGTGCGATACAGGTTGTAGGCCATGATCAGGGCGCCGGTGAGGAACAGGATCCCGCCGCCGGCCCGGATGACGTAGTAGGGATGCATCGCCTCGACGGTCTCGACGAAGCTGTATTGCAGGAAGCCCAGCTCGTTGTAGGCCCGCCACATCAGCCCCTGCATGATCCCCGAGATCCACATCGAGGTGATGTAGAGAACGATGCCGATGGTCGCGATCCAGAAGTGGTAGCTGACCAGCTTGAGCGAGAACAGCTCGCGCCGTCCCCACAGTTTCGGCACCAGGAAGTAGACCGCGCCGAAGCTGATGAAGGCGACCCAGCCGAGCGCGCCGGAATGCACGTGGCCGATGGTCCAGTCGGTGTAGTGGCTGAGCGCGTTGACCGGCTTGATCGACATCACCGGCCCCTCGAAGGTGCTCATGCCGTAGAAGCCGACCGCGACCACCAGGAAGCGCAGCACCGGGTCGGTGCGCAGCTTGTCCCACGCGCCCGACAGGGTCATCAGGCCGTTGATCATGCCGCCCCAGGACGGCATCCACAGCATCACCGAGAACATCATGCCCAGGGACTGCGCCCAGTCGGGCAGGGCGGTGTAGTGCAGGTGGTGCGGGCCGGCCCAGATGTAGAGGAAGATCAGCGACCAGAAGTGGACGATCGACAGCCGGTAGGAATAGACCGGCCGCTCGGCCCGCTTCGGGATGAAGTAGTACATGATCCCGAGGAAGCCGGCGGTCAGGAAGAAGCCGACCGCGTTGTGGCCGTACCACCACTGGGTCAGCGCGTCCTGCACGCCGGACCACAGGATGTAGCTCTTGGTGCCGAAGAAGGAGACCGGGACCGCCAGGTTGTTGACCACGTGGAGCATCGCGATGGTCACGATGAACGCCAGGTAGAACCAGTTGGCGACGTAGATGTGCGGTTCCTTGCGGCGCATGATCGTGCCGACGAAGACGACCAGGTAGATGACCCAGACGAAGGTCAGCCACAGGTCGGTGTACCACTCGGGTTCCGCGTATTCCTTGCTCTGGGTGATGCCGAGGACGTAGCCGGTCGCCGCCAGCACGATGAAGAACTGGTAGCCCCAGAACAGGAAGGAGGCGAGCGCCGGGCCGCCCCACAGCCGCGCGCGGCAGGTCCGCTGGACCACGTAGAGCGAGGTCGCCAGCAGCGCGTTGCCGCCGAAGGCGAAGATCGCCGCCGAGGTGTGCAGCGGGCGCAGGCGGCCGAAGGTGGTCCAGGGCAGGTTCAGGTTGAGCTGCGGAAAGGCAAGCTGCAGCGCGATGTAGACGCCGGCCAGAAACGCCGCGATGCCCCAGAACATGGTGGCGATCGTGAACTGGCGGACGACGTCCATGTTGTATTCGACCGTCTCCGCGTGGCTAGGCGCGGTATCGACGGTCCCCGTGGCGGCACTCATCCCCGATGCTCCCCCGAGTTGGTGAGGTGGATAGACTATGACATGGACATGTCGCTTGGAACGTATCGTCCAGCCCCGAGACCCCGTTTGACGACGGCGAGGGTCCCGCGGCATTGATTTGCGTCAATTGCCGGGAATACAGTCCGGATTAATGAAGACATCGCGATCACGCGGGCCGGACTCGGGGAGGACGATGGTCGAAACAATAGCAGTCCATTCGGCTTTCTCAAATAATCCTATCCGCGTGCGCCGCATCGAGGCACAGCGGCCGTGGGACTGGCTTGGCGCGGGCTGGGGCGACTGCTGCTCCAGCCGCAGGGTCAGTCTGGCCTGGGGCTTCCTGTTCGCACTGGCGGGTCTGGTCATCCTCGCCGCGCTGCATTTCGGACAGCTCTACAACCTGGCGATGCCGCTGGTGGCGGGCTTCATGCTGATCGCGCCGGTGCTGGTCGCCGGCCTCTACCAGGTCAGCCGTACGCTCGAGCGGGGCGGCACGGTGACCATCGGCACGCCGCTGACCGCCTGGCGGGAGCATCCCGGCGAGCTCGGCCTGATGGGCGTCGTCCTCGGCCTGTTCTTCCTCGCCTGGATGCGCATCGCGACGCTGCTGTTCGCCTGGTTCTTCGGCATCGATACGCCGAGCCTGGGGGGCGCGGTGCCGGATCTGCGCGGCTTCATCGAGACGATCGTCCTGTCGGGCCAGAACGCCGTGTTCCTGATCGTCAGCATCGTCATCGGCGCGATCCTCGCCTTCGTCGTCTTCGCCCTGACGGCGATCGCGGTGCCGATGATCCTCGACCGCGGCGTCGGCGTGATCGAGGCGATGGCGACCAGCATCGCCTCGGTGCGGGTGAACCTGTGGCCGATGACGGTGTGGGCGATCCTGATCGTGCTGTTCACCACCGCCGGCGTGGTCGTCGGCTTTATCGGCCTGACCGTGACTCTACCACTGATCGCGCACGCGACCTGGCACGCCTATCGGGACCTGGTGCCCGAGGCGGCCGCCGGGGCGGGCACCACGGAAGACAAGGAGACCAAGACCCAATGACCCAGACGTCGACCTGGTTCATCCTGTTCCTGACGATCGCCATCGGCATCCTCGGCCTGTTCATGGCCGCGCACGGCACCGGCGTGTTCGCCTTCGTCGGCTGGCTCGCCGTCGCCTTCGGGCTGCTGGTCGCGATCGCCACCCTGCGGCGCCTGGCCGATCAGGCCGAGGCCGACAGCCACTAACCGTCGCCGGCAGCGCCCGGATACGGCCCGTCCGGCGCCGCGCCGGGCGGTTTCGTGCATGAGAAATATGTAATATAATGCATGAAACGGTGAATTTTTGACAATTGATCTACATCAAAGTGCATTATAAGGCATAAATCTACGGTGGCGACCACAGCAGCTTCGTCAGCGGGGCGGGGCAAGCCAACGGGAGTGGACGCCGTGTCGATCAACTACAACGAACGCATTCCGAACAACGTCAATCTCGGCGACGACCGCCAGCTTCAGCGGGCGCTCGAGCATTGGCAGCCCAAATACGTCGACTGGTGGAAGGAGATGGGGCCGGAAGGCTTCCAGAGCCAGGACGTCTACCTGCGCACGGCGGTCAGCGTCGACCCGCAGGGCTGGGCCCAGTTCGGCTACGTCAAGATGCCCGACTATCGCTGGGGCATCTTCCTGACCCCGTCCGAGCAGGACCGGATGGTCAACTTCGGCGACCACAAGGGCGACAAGGCCTGGAACGAGGTGCCGGGCGAGTACCGCTCGATCCTGCGCCGGATCATCACCGTCCAGGGCGACACCGAGCCGGCCTCGGTCGAGCAGCAGCGCTACCTCGGCTCGACCGCGCCGTCGCTCTACGACATGCGCAACCTGTTCCAGGTCAACGTCGAGGAGGGCCGCCACCTGTGGGCGATGGTCTACCTCCTGCACAAGTATTTCGGCCGCGACGGCCGCGAGGAGGGCGAGGCGCTGCTCGAGCGCCGCTCGGGTGACGAGAACCACCCGCGCATCCTCGGCGCGTTCAACGAGAAGACGCCGGACTGGCTGTCCTTCTTCTTCTTCACCTTCATCACCGACCGCGACGGCAAGTACCAGCTCGCCGCCCTGGCCGAGTCGGGCTTCGATCCGCTGTCGCGGTCGACCAAGTTCATGCTGACCGAGGAGGCGCACCACCTGTTCGTCGGCGAGACCGGCATCGCCCGCGTCCTGCAGCGCACCGCCGAGGTCGCCAAGCAGATCGGCTCCGAGGATCCCGAGGCGCTGCGCAAGGCCGGGGTGATCGACTTCCAGACGGTCCAGAAGTACCTCAACTTCCACTTCTCGGTGACGCTGGACCTCTATGGCTCCGAAATCTCCACCAACGCGGCCAACTACTACACGATGGGCCTGAAGGGGCGGTTCGAGGAGACCAAGATCGAGGACGACCACCAGCTCAAGAACGACACCTATCCGGTGCCGATCCGTACCAACGGGTCGATCGGGGTCGAGCACGTGCCCGCGCTCACCGCGATGAACGAGCGGCTGCGCGACGACTACGTCACCGACGTGCAGAAGGGCGTCGACCGCTGGAACAAGGTGCTCGAGAAGGCGGGCGTGCAGACCCGGATGAAGCTGGCGCACAAGTGCTTCAACCGCCGGGTCGGCCGGTTCGACATCGAGCTGCCCGACACCGACCACATCTCGCCGGACGGCAAGGCGATCTCCGAGGCCGAGTGGACCAAGATGCACACCGAGTGGCTGCCGACCCACGAGGACCACGCCTATGTCGCCTCGCTGATGGGGGCGGTCAACGAGCCGGGCAAGATCGCCAACTGGATCGCGCCGCCGCGGGCGGGCATCGACGGCAAGCCGGCGCTCGACTTCGAGTATGTCCGCTTCGACTGATCGGTCGGCGTGACCCACGGAACGGGGGGCGGCGCGCGGGAATTCCGCGGCCGCCCCCGAGCCTGCACAAAGCAACGACTGAACTGACAGGGGGGGCCTGAGATGGAAGGTTCGACCGTGACCGCCGAGCTGATGCGCCAGCATCTGATCGACCCCGAGGTCTGCATCCGCTGCAACACCTGCGAGGAGATCTGCCCGGAGAAGGCGATCACCCACAACGACGTCAACTACGCGATCGACTTCGCCAAGTGCACGATGAAGGGCGACTGCCTGCCGCCGTGCCCGACCGGCGCGATCGACAGCTTCCGCAAGGTCGCCCGCGCCTGGTCGGTCGAGGAGCAGTTCGGCTGGGACAGCCTGCCGCCCGATTCCGAGATCGTGCTGGAGAGCGCCGGGCCGGTGCCCGACGACGTCGAGCAGATCACCGGGGTCGCCACCGAGGGCGCAGGCGGGGCGACCCTGCCGCCGTGGTCGGCCGCGCACCCCTATATCAATCTCTACACCCCGGACCATCCGGCCGAGGCGACCGTGGTCGGCAACATGCGCCTGACCGCCGAGGGCGCGTCGACCGACATCCACCACATCGTGCTCGACTTCGGCAACGCCGCCTTCCCCTACCTCGAAGGCCAGTCGATCGGCATCCTGCCGCCGGGCACCGACGCCAAGGGCCGGGCCCATCACGTCCGGCTCTATTCGGTCGCCAGCCCGCGCGAGGGCGAGCGCGCCGGCTACAACAACGTCGCGATCACGGTGAAGCGGATCACCGAGGACAACGACGGCAACCCGGTCACGGGCGTCGCCTCCAACTACCTGTGCGACCTGGAGAAGGGCGACACGGTCAAGGTCACCGGGCCGTTCGGCACCAGCTACCTGATGCCCAACCACGCCGGCGCCAACATCCTGATGATCTGCACCGGCACCGGTTCGGCGCCGATGCGCGCGATGACCGAGCGCCGCCGGCGCAAGTGGGCGCGCGGCGCGGCCGAGGCGGGCGGCGCGATGACCCTGTTCTTCGGCGCGCGGACCAGGGACGAGCTGCCCTATTTCGGCCCGCTGATGAAGCTGCCCAAGGACTTCATCAACGTCCAGCTCGCCTTCTCGCGCGAGGCCGGCCAGGACAAGCAGTACGTCCAGGACCGGATGCGCGCCGAGAGCGACGCCGTCGCCAAGCTGCTCGGCGACGACAACACCTTCGTCTACATCTGCGGCCACAAGCGGATGGAGGACGGGGTCGCCGCCGCCTTCGACGCGATCTGCCGCGACCACGGCCTCGACTGGCCCGCCCTGCGCGACGAGCTGCGCCGCACCGGCCGCTATCACGTCGAGACATATTACTGACGCGATCTCTTTGATATGCCGCAAGGCGCCGCCTCGCCTCATGGGCGAGATACCGAGCATTGCTACACGTCCAACCCATCCGACTAGGGAGACAGGCGATGACCGAGACCAAGACGACGGCGCCGAAGGAAAAGACAGCCGCCGACAAGCCCACCGACGAGAAGCCCGGCGCGGTGACGCCCGCGGAAGGCCTGTTCGGGCTGCCCAACCTGTTCGCGTCGATGGAATTGATGCGTGACCAGATGGACCGCATGTTCCATTCGTTCGCGACCGGCTGGCCCGTGCTGGGCGGGGAGACCGCGCTGCGCGAGCAGCGCACCGGATTGGGCCTGGGCCACATGCCCAAGGTCGAGACGTCCGAGGACGACAAGCAGTTCGAGATCTCGGTCGAATTGCCCGGCGTCGACGAGAAGGACGTCTCGGTGTCGGTCGACCGGGGCGTGCTGTCGATCAAGGGCGAGAAGAAGGCCGAGCGCGAGGAGAAGAAGAAGAACTATCACCTGACCGAGCGCAGCTACGGCTCGTTCGAGCGTTCCTTCCATCTGCCCGAGGCGGCCGACCAGCAGAAGATCTCGGCCGATTTCGACAACGGCGTGCTCAAGGTCGTCGTGCCGAAGAGCGCCGCCGGCAAGCCCAGCGAACGCAAGATCGCGATCAGTACCAAGAAGTAGTCCGGCACATCCCCCGGCGCCGCCGCGGTTCCGCCGCGGCGGCGGGGCCGCTCGTCGCGGCCTAGTTCAGGGCGGTCGGGACCTCCCAGGTGTCCTCCTCGATGCCCGCCAGCTCGGCGATCGAGCGCAACTCGAGGATCTGCATGCGCTGGGGCGTCGTGAAGGCGATGATCTCCTTGCGCTTGAGCGCGGAGAAGCTGCGGCTGACCGTCTCGATGGTCAGGCCGAGATAGTCGGCCATGTCCATCCGGGTCATCGGCAGGTCGATGGTCTGGCCGTCGAGTTCCTTGAGCGCGGCGCGCCGCGACAGGATCCACAGGAACGAGGCCAGCTTCTCCTCGGCGGTCTTGCGCCCGAGCAGGAGCATCTGGTCCTGCGCCGAGGCCAGCTCGTTCGACGCGATCGACAGCAGCCGCCGCTCCATCTCCGGGAACTCGTCGAGCAGGGCTTCGAGCCGGTCCTTGGGGAACCGGCACACCGTCGTCGGAGATAGTGCCTCTGCACTGTATGCATAGCGTTCGCGGAAGGCGAGGCCGAGGAAATCGGACCGGAACAGGAAGCCGGTAATCTGCCGGCGTCCGTCGGCGAGCATCTTGTACAACTTGATGCTGCCCTCGGTGATCACGAACAGCGAGTTGGCGGGGTCCGCCTCGAGGAACAGCATCTCGCCAGCGTCGAGGTGCTTCTGCACCACGATGGCGTTCAGGCGGGCGACGTCTTCCGGCTGCAAAGCCCCACAAACGCTGAGGTCCCGGACCGCGCAGGCGGCGCACGGATTGTCCGGCTGCGCGCCGCGCGCGGTCGCCGGCATCAGTCGATCGATCTGGTTCGCCTTCATCTCACGCGTCGAGCTACTCGCACAGACAGGTTGCACCGTTAAGCGTCGGACGGCCCGTTGATGCAGGTCAATGTAGGTTGCCGCGTCAACGCTGACATTGTGGCGAATGGCAGCAGATTTGTCGAATGATGCGTGATCATAGAACGCTGATAATCCGAGAACTCGACGCGGACAGCCTGCCGAAGGCCTATCCGATCCTGCAGGCGCTGGGCGGGCCCGAGGCGATGGCGGAATGGCTTCGCTTCGCCTGCGCCGGAAACGGCGATGGCGATGGAGAACGCCAGCCGCATGGCATACTCGCGGTTGAGGATCAGCAAGGGTTACGTCCTCGGCCTGTTCCGCTACCAGGTGGTGGAGCACCCGATGCGCGGCCGTTCGCTCGACTGCGAGAACTTCACCGTGCCGGAGCTGATCCGCAGCGGCCTGCCGTTCGAATCGCTGATCGACGGCGCCGAGCGCATCGCGAGGCTTTACGACTGTCGCCACCTGAGCGTATCAATCGCAACGACCGAGCCCCGCGGCGCGTTGCCGCCGGACATGCGAGACCATCTCGACCGGCTTTCGTTTGCGTTTGACAGTATCCGCTACAGCAAGACACTTGCGCCACGGGACGCCTCGGGAGACGTTGGCCCCCTGGATGCACCACAAAGTTAGAGGGGGAAGACCATGACCCTGCGGCACCTCGCCGTTCACGTCGACCGCGACAAGCACTGCCCGTTGCGGTTGGACTACGCCGTCAAGCTGGCCAACAAGGCCGGCGCTTCGCTCGAGGGCGTTTTCGCCAACGTGCCGCCGAGCCTGCCGCCGGCGATCGAGGGCGGCATCACCGCCCAGATCATCGAGGCACAGAACGCCTACAACGAGCAGGCCCAGCAGGAGGCGCAGGCCGTCTTCGACGCGGCCGTGGCGGACTGCAAGGGCGAGACGACCTGGACCGCGCTGCAGGGCTACCGGCAGGACGTCATGGCGCGGCGCACGATGGGCGCCGACATGGCCATCGTCGGCCAGCCCGATCCGGACGAGGCCGTCGCCACGACCGACTTCGACCTGCCGGCGGACGTGGTCATGCGCTCGGGCCGGCCGCTGCTGGTCGTCCCCTATGCCGGCACCTACGACGTCGACGTCAAGTCGGCGGTGATCGCCTGGAACGGGACCCGGGAAGCCGCCCGCGCCGTTGCCGACGCGATGCCGCTGATGCAAGGCGCCAAGGCCCACGTGCTGGCGATCAATCCCAGCGAGACCGATCCCAAGGCCGAGGACGTCGTCGCTTTCCTCGGTCGCCACGGCATCGAGGCGGACCATGACGAGATCCACACCCGCGACCTCGGCCCCGGCGACATGATCCTGTCGCGGATGTCGGACCTGGGCGCGGGCCTGTGCGTGATGGGCGCCTACGGCCACTCGCGCTTCCGCGAGATGATCCTGGGCGGCGTCACCCACCACCTGCTCGCCCACATGACCGCGCCGGTGCTGCTCTCGCACTGACCGGTCCTAGCCGGCGGTCTCCACCAGCGTCCGGATCGCACCGGCCAGCGCCGCCGCGTCGTCGGCGGCGTCGAGCCGGTGCCAGCCGTCCGGGCGGGATATCCGGTCGATCTGCTGTTCCATGACCGCGCGGTCGGCGTCCGAGGCGTCGTCGCGGCGGGCGTCGATGCGCGCGGCGAGCAGCGCGGGCGGCGCCTCCAGCCAGACGCCGGAAAATGGCAGGCCGCGCTCGTCGGCGACCCGGCGCAGCGCCGCGCGCTCGTCGGCCCGGCCGTAGACCGCGTCGGCAATCACCGTGTAGCCAGCGTCGAGGCCCGCCGCCGCCTCGTCGGCGATCGCGTCGTAGACCCGCCGGGTCATGTCGTGGCTGTAGGCGTCGGCGCCGAGCCGGGTCTCGGGCGCGACCCCCGCCAGCCGCTTGCGGATGCCGTCGGAGCGCAGGATCAGGGCACCCGGCCGCTGGCCCAGGGCGGGCGCGAGCGCGGCGGCGACCGTCGACTTGCCCGAGCCGCTGGGCCCGCCGATCGCCACCAGGCACGGCGGGGCGGGGGCCAGGAACGCGGCGGCGAGGTCGAGATAGGCGCGGGCCTCGTCGGCCTTGGCGCTGTCGATCTCCCCGCCGCCTCTCGCCGCCGCGGCGGTGGTGTGGGCGCGGATCGCGGCGCGCATCGACAGGAACAGCGGCAGCGCCGCGACGCCGGAATAGTCGCCGCTGCGCATCAGGTAGCGGTTGAGGATGGCATTGGCGGTCGCGTCCAGGCCGCGATGCTCCAGGTCCATCAGCAGGAAGGCGAGGTCGTAGAGCACGTCGATCGTCGCCAGTTCCTCGCTGAACTCGATCGCGTCGAACAGGGTCGGCCTGCCGTCGACCAGCACGATGTTGCGCAGGTGCAGGTCGCCGTGGCAGCGGCGCACCCAGCCGGCCGCGCACCGCGCGTCGAGCGCCGGGCGGACCCGGGCGAGCCGGGCCAGGCTGTCGTCGGTCACCTGCGCGACCGCCGCCGGATCGAACACCGCCGGGGCCGAGGCCGCCATTTCGTCGTCGTTGCCGCGGATGACGTCCTCGACGATGCCGCCGCCGTCCGTCCCCGCGGCGACCGGCGCCCGAGCGTGGAAGTCGAAGATCATGTCCGCGAGCGCGCGCGCCAGGCCGGCGTCGAGCTTGCCCGCCTGGGCCAGCCGGTCGAACAGCATCGCCTGGTCGAACCGGCGCATCTCGACCAGCCATTCGACCACCGTGCCGTCTGCGCCCCGGCGCAGCGCGCGATCATCGCCCAGCCGCAACGCACCGTCGGCGCCGCGGGTCACCGGCACGACGTCGAGGTAGAGATCGGGCGCGGTCGTCCGGTTGATGCGCAGCTCGGCCTCGCAGGCCTTGCGGCGGGCGTCCAGGCTCGAGAAGTCGAGATAGCCGAAACGGACCGCCCGCTTCATCTTGTAGACGCGGTCGCCGGCCAGGAAGACGCTGGAGATATGGGTATCGATCCGCTCGACCGGCGCGCCGCCGTGGGTCGCGGGATCGAGCAGGAAGGCGGCGACCGCCTCCTGGCTCGTCCTCCCTTCGCGCGGTGAAGGCCCGGTGCCGGTCACGGCGCCGCCAGCCGGCTGATCTGGGCGCCGAACTCGACGATCTGGAACACGGCCATCCCTGCGCAAACGAGTACGCCACAGACCGGCGCCCAGATCGGGGCGCGGAAGCCGTGCGGCCGGGTCCGGTCGCGGCGGCGGACCAGCAGCAAGGCCGCGTTGACCATGGCGAAGATGATCAGCGTGACCAGCGCCGCGCCCTCGGCCAGTGTGGTCAGCGGCAGGAACAGCGCGAACACCAGGATGCTCGCGGTGACCACGGCGGTGGCGACCAGCGGGGTGTGGGTCAGCCCGCTGACCCGGCCCAGCCCGGCCGGCAGCCAGCCCTGGCGGGCGAGGCCGTAGAGCACGCGCGAGGCCATGATCGTCTGGACCAGCGCGCCGTTGACCACGGCGATCATCGCGACCAGGCTGATCGCCGCCGACGAGGCGCCGGTGGTGCGGGCGAAGATCTCGGCCAGCGGCGCGCGGCTCCGGGCCAGCTCGCCCGCCGGGATCGCCAGCACGGCGACCAGCGCCAGCAGGACATAGAGGATCAGGGTCAGCACCAGGGTCAGCAGGATGCCGCGCGGCAGGGTCTTGCGCGGCGTCTTCACCTCCTCGGCCACGTTGACCATGTCCTCGAAGCCGAGGAAGGCATAGAAGGCGAGCACGGTGCCCGAGACGATGCCGGTCCAGACCGCGAGGTCGAACGGCGGCAGCAGCTCGCCGATCCGCGCCGGCACCGTGCCCAGCGCGTCGCGCCCGCCCCAGACCACCGCGATCAGGCCGCCGATCTCGATCACCGTCATCACGCCGGCGACCAGCACCGATTCGGCGATGCCCCAGGCCGCGATCAGGCCGAGCAGGGCGGTCAGCGCGGCGATCACGAGCCACGGGTGGATGTCGAAGAATTCCCGGAAATAGCCGACGAAGCCGTTGACGATCGACCCGGACGAGACGATCCCGGCGAGCACCACCAGCATGCCGGTGGCGAAGGCCGCGTGGCGCGACCGGAAGCCCTTCGAAACGTAGACCGCCTCACCCGCGCTCTGCGGGAAGCGGGCGGACAGCTCCGCGAAGGAGAAGGCGGTCAGCCCGGCGACGACGCAGGCGAGCAGGAAGGAGACCGGCGCGAACAGGCCCGCCTGTTCCGCGGTCTTGCCGATCAGCACGTAGATGCCCGCGCCGATCGTCGTGCCCATCCCGTAGAGGACGAGCAGCGGCAAGCCCAGCCGGCGGCGCAGCCGGACCGGCGCGCTAGCGTCGGGGGAGGGCGGTGCGGTCTCGGCGGGGTCGCCAGCGGTCACGAATGCCCGTGGTCACGCGTGGTAGTAGTCGTGGATGGAGACGATCAGGAAGGGCCGGGTGACCCCGTCATGCTCGGTGATCGAGATGTATTCGCCTTCCTTGAGCTGGTGCTGCATGAACTTGAAGATCGGCTCGTCGTCGTCCTCCCCCGGCGCATAGGAGAAGGCCCACTTGCCGCCTCGGGTGCGGATCAGGTTGCCGGTCTCGTCGTCCTCGCCCTGCCAGAAGCGGCGCACGATGCAGGCGTTCTTCTCGTCCTGCCAGCCGTCGACGTCGAGATGGCCCTCGGCGTCGAGCGGCGCCACGAACTCGTAGCCGTGGTGCCGGCTGCCGTCCGGGAACTCCGGGGTTCGTGCCAGGTGGAGGATGATCTTCTTCAGCATTGCCGGGCTCCTTGAAGGTTGCCGCTACCCTAGATTTGACCGCCGGTCGGCCCCTTGATGTGCATCAACGGCGGCGCAACCTTCGCGCGCCCCAACATGCTCTCGCCCTTGATCGATATCAAGGTGGCGCGCCGCGTCGGCAGGCATCAATCGAGCCATGTCGACCGATTTGATCGCCCGCTATGCGGCCCCGGTGCCGCGCTACACCAGCTATCCGACCGCCGCCCAGTTCGGGCCGGGAGTCGACGCGGCGCGCTACGACGGGTGGTTGCGCACGGTGCCGGCGGGGTCGAGCCTGTCGCTCTACCTGCACATCCCGTTCTGCGACACGCTGTGCTGGTTCTGCGGCTGCCACACCCGGGTGGTCAACCGGCACGGCCCGGTCGCCCGCTACGTCGAGGCGCTGCTCGCCGAGATCGACGCGGTGGCCGAGCGGCTGCCGAAGGACGTCCGGGTCACCCACCTCCATTTCGGCGGCGGGTCGCCGACCATCCTGTCGCCGGCGGAGATCCCGCGCATCGGCGAGCGGCTGCGGGACCGGTTCGCCTTCGACGCCGAGGCCGAGATCGGCGTCGAGATCGACCCGCGGGGGCTGTCGGAGGCGGTGGTCGAGGCGTTGGCGGCGCTCGGCGTCAACCGCGCCAGCATCGGCGTCCAGGACTTCGACCCCAGGGTCCAGGCCGCGATCAACCGGGTCCAGGGCTTCGAGGAGACCGAGCGGGTGGTGCGGCTCTTGCGCCGGCACGGCATCGCCCGGCTCAACGTCGACCTGATCTACGGCCTGCCGCACCAGACCGAGGCGGGCGTGGCGGCGACGGCGCGCGCCGTCCTCGACCTGGCGCCCGACCGCATCGCGCTGTTCGGCTACGCCCACGTGCCCTGGATGAAGGCGCACCAGAAGCTGATCGACGAGGCCGCGCTGCCCGGCGCGCGCGAGCGCTTCCGCCAGGCCCGCCGCGCCGCCGACGTGTTCGCCGCGGCCGGGTTCGTGCCGATCGGCCTCGATCATTTCGCCCGGCCCGAGGATCCGTTGGCGGTCGCCGCGGCGGCGGGCCGGCTGCATCGCAACTTCCAGGGCTATACCGACGACGCGGCCGACGTGCTGGTCGGCCTCGGCGCCTCGGCGATCAGCGAGCTGCCCGACGGCTACGCCCAGAACACCGCCGACGTCGCGGTCTATCTCAAGACGGTCGGGGCGGGGCGGCTCGCCACCGTGCGCGGGGTGGCGATCGACGCCGACGACCGGCTGCGCCGCGACGTGATCGAGCGGCTGATGTGCGACCTGTGCGTCGACCTCGACGTGGTGGCGGCGCGGCATGGCGCCGCCGCCGACCGGTTCGACGAGGCGCTGGAGTTGCTCGCCGCGATGCGTGCCGACGGCTTGGTCGCGGTCGACGGGCGCACCGTCGCCGTCACCGAGGCGGGGCGACCGTTCCTGCGGGTCGCCGCCGCGGCGTTCGACCGTTACCTCGGCGGCGGCCGCCACTCGGTCGCGGTGTAGCGAGCCGGGCTCGGCAACGAACCCGGTCGCCGGACCGTCGCGCATTTGGTTAGGAGCACGAAGCCTGCAGCCGTTCTGCCGTCCCATATAGGGTAAACGTTATGCGCCGTGTTGTTCGTGCCGCTTCGGTTGGGTTGCTGGTCTGTCTCTGGGCCAGGCCGTCGCTTGCGCTCGACGTCGTCAAGGTCACGGACGGCATCTACGCGATCGTCGGGGAAAAGGGACAACGCTCACCGAAGAACCTCGCCAACAACGCAACGTTCGGGTTGATCGTGACGGACGGCGGCTGCGTCCTCGTCGATCCGGGCGGAAGCTGGAAGGGTGCCGGTGCGCTCGATCGCGCGATCCGAACGGTCACCGACAAGCCCGTTCGCTACGTGATCGACACGGGCGGGCAGGATCATCGCTGGCTCGGGAACGGCTACTGGCGCAAGCAGGGCGCCACGATCATCGCATCGAAGGCCGCGGTCGCCGATCAAAGAGACCGCCAATCCATGCAATTCACGATGCTGGGTCGGTTGCTGGGCGCCGCGTTGGCGGGGACGGCGCCGGCCTATGCCGACGTCACCTTCGCCACGTCCTACCGCCTGAAAGTCGGCGGTCTGGTGATTGAGGTCCGCTATGCCGGCCCCGCGCACACGCCCGGCGACGCCTTCGTCTGGGTCGCGGCGAAGAAGACGGTGTTCACCGGCGACATCGTGTTCGTCGAGCGCCTTCTCGGTGTCTTGGATGTCTCGAAGAGTAAGACGTGGCTCAAGGCCTTCGAAGCGATCGCGGCGCTCGGGCCGGATCACGTCGTCCCCGGACATGGCGCGCCAACGACGCTCGCGCGGGCGAAGGCGGATACGTACGACTATCTCGTCAATCTGCGGGCGCGTATCGGGAAGTATATTGCGGCAGGCGGCAACATGATCGGAGCGCCGAAGGTCGACCAGTCCGCCTTCAAGTACCTCGACCTGTTCGATGCGCTCGCGGGGCGCAACGCGCAGGCGGTCTACGCCGAGATGGAATTCGAGTGAACAGGGAGCCCGACGGTGTCGCGGCCTGCGGCTAGTTACCGCCGACCGGCGCGAATCCCTTGCGGTAGGCGCGGGCGCGCTCGACGTAGTGGAGGGTGTTGAGCGCCATCGAGGCGCGGTCCTGCTCGGTGACCTCGCGGACGACCTTGCCCGGCGCGCCCATGACCACCGAACCGTCGGGGATCTCCTTGCCCTCGGTGATCAGCGAGCGGGCCCCGATCAGGCAGTTGGCGCCGATCTTGGCGCCGTTGAGGATGACCGAGCCGATGCCGACCAGGCAGTCGTCGCCGATGGTGCAGCCGTGCAGCACCACGTTGTGGCCGATGGTGACGTTGCGGCCGATCTGCAGCGGATAGCCCGGATCGGTGTGGAGCATGCAGAAGTCCTGGACGTTCGAACCCTCGCCGATCTCGATCGGCTCGGTGTCGCCGCGAAGGACGGCGTGGAACCAGACGCTGGCGTCCTTGTGCAGGGTGACCTTGCCGATGACGTCGGCGTCGGGGGCGATCCAGCTCTCCGGCGAGACGGTCGGCTGGATGTCGTCGAGGCTGTAGCGCATGGCGGTTCGGTGTTCTCCGTGGACGGCTGCGGTCGGGGCGGCAGCGGCCAGTGTAGGGGCCGGGCGGCGATCCGCAAGCCGGCAGAGGGGCCGGGCCGGCACGACCGCGGCCGGGCGCCCATGTCACAAGCGCGTGCATTTGCCGCAACGGCCTACGCGCGAACGGCTATCGATGCTACCTAAATGGTTCGCAGCGCGGCGGAATCGGCCGACGCCCCGGCAACGCGACGACGTATATGAAGGCGATGCTCGATTTTCTGTCGATGGGAGGCTATGCGGCCTATGTCTGGCCGGCGCTGGCGCTGACCGCCGTGGTGCTGATCGGGCTGCTGGTCGCGAGCCTGCGCACGCTGCGCGCGCGCGAGCGGCAGCTCGCCCTGCTCGAGGACGGAAGGGCGCGGGACGCGAGGAATGGGGATGAAGCCTAAACGCCGCCGACTGTTCTTCGTCGTGTTCGGGCTCGGCCTGCTCGGCGCGGCGACCGCGCTGGCGCTGACCGCGCTCTCGGGCTCGGTGCTGTTCTTCTACACGCCGAGCCAGGTCGCCGAGAAGAAGCTCGCGCCGGGCCAGCGCATCCGCCTTGGCGGGCTGGTCGAGCCGGGCAGCCGCAAGAAGCTGGCGGGCGCGTTCGAGGAGCTGTTCAAGGTCACCGACTGCAAGCGCGCCATCCGTGTCCACTACAAGGGCGCCGGGCCGCTGCCCGACCTGTTCCGCGAGGGCCAGGGCGTGGTCGCCGAGGGCCAGATGGGCCCGAACGGCGAGTTCGTCGCCACCACCGTGCTGGCCAAGCACGACGAGAAGTACATGCCCAAGGAGCTGGTCGATGCGCTGAAGAAGCAGGGCAAGTGGCGCGAGGACAGCCCCGGCCACGCCTGCCCCAAGAGCTGAGCCCGCGAGACCGAGAGCGCCCGAGCCGATGATTCCCGAAGCCGGACATTTCGCCCTGATCCTGGCGCTGATGCTCGCCATCGCCCAGGCGACGCTGCCGCTGGTCGGGGCCCAGCGCAACAATGCGCCGCTGATGGCGGTCGCGGGCTCGACCAGCCTGGGCCAGTTCGTGCTGATCCTGATCTCCTTCCTGTGCCTGATGACGGCCCACGTGACCTCGGACTTCACCGTCCGCAACGTCGTCGAGAACTCCCACACCCTGAAGCCGCTGCTCTACAAGATCACCGGCCTGTGGGGGAACCACGAGGGCTCGATGATGCTGTGGGTGCTGATCCTGTCGCTGTTCGGCGCTGCGGTCGGCGTCTTCGGCCGCAACCTGCCGCCGGCGCTCAAGGCGCGGGTGCTGGCGGTCCAGGGCATGATCGGGGTCGCCTTCCTGACCTTCATCCTGTTCACCTCGAACCCGTTCGCGCGGGTGTTCCCGCCGCCGGCGGACGGGCAGGGGCTCAATCCGATCCTCCAGGACCCGGGCCTGGCCTTCCATCCGCCCTTCCTCTACCTCGGCTATGTCGGCTTCTCGATCGCCTTCGCCTTCGCCGTCGCCGCCCTGATCGAGGGCAAGGTCGACGCCGCCTGGGCGCGCTGGGTGCGGCCGTGGACCCTGGCGGCGTGGAGCTTCCTGACCGTCGGCATCGCGCTGGGCAGCTGGTGGGCCTATTACGAGCTCGGCTGGGGCGGCTGGTGGTTCTGGGACCCGGTCGAGAACGCCTCCTTCATGCCCTGGCTGGTCGGCACCGCGCTGCTGCATTCGGCGGTCGTCGTCGAGAAGCGCGACGCGCTCAAGAGCTGGACCGTGCTGCTGGCGATCCTGACCTTCGCGCTCAGCCTGCTCGGCACCTTCCTGGTGCGCTCGGGCGTGCTGACCTCGGTCCATGCCTTCGCCACCGACCCGGCGCGCGGCATGTTCATCCTGGCGATCCTGGTCGTCGCCATCGGCGGATCGCTCACCCTCTACGCCTTCCGTGCGCCGGCGCTGCGCTCGACCGGCATGTTCCGGCCGATCTCGCGCGAGGGCGCGATGGTGCTCAACAACCTGTTGATGGCGACGGCGGCGGCGACCGTGCTGCTCGGCACCCTCTATCCGCTGATGCTCAGCACCTTCGATCTCGGCAAGATCTCGGTCGGCCGGCCCTATTTCAATTCCACCTTCGTGCCGCTGATGATCCCGGTGATCGTCGCCATGGCCGCCGCCCCGCTGATGTCGTGGAAGCGCGCCGACCTCGCCGGCGTGCTCGGGCGGCTGAAGTTCGTCGCCCTCGCCACGGCGCTGGTCGTCGCGGTGTCGCTCTATCTGACCGACGCCAAGGCGCTGCTGGCCACGCTCGGGCTCGGGCTCACCGCATGGCTGGGCCTGAGCGTGCTGTGGGAGCTGGCCGAGCGGATCCGGCTGTTCCGCGTGCCGCTGGCCAACTCGCTCAAGCGCGCCGCCGGGCTGCCGCGGGCGGCCTGGGGCATGACCATCGCCCACGGCGCGACCGCGGTCATCGTCGCCGGCATCACCGTGTCGTCGGCGTGGCAGATCGAGCGGATCCAGTATCTCAAGCCGGGCCAGTCGATCTCGATCGCCGGCTACAAGGTCGCCTTCGACCGGGTCGCCAACGTCCGCGGGCCCAACTACCTGGCCCGGCGCGGCACCTTCACCGTCACCAGCGACGGCCGCCCCGTCACCGTGCTGGCGCCGGAGAAGCGGGTCTACGTCATGCCCCGCCAGCAGACCACCGAGGCGGCGATCCACACCACCTTGTTCGCCGACCTCTACGTCGTGCTCGGCGACCCGGCCACGGGCGGCCGCTGGGCGACGCGGATCTACTACAACCCGCTGGTGCCGTGGATCTGGGGCGGGGCGATCCTGATGTTCTTCGGCGGCCTGATCTCGCTGTCCGACCGCCGCCACCGGGTCGGCGCGCCGCGGCGCTCGGCCGCCCGGCCGGTCCCGGCGTCCGGGCCGTCGCCGACACCGGCGGCCTGAGGGGGACGTGGTGACCGACGCGCCGATGCCCCGCCGGCAGCTCCTGTTCTTCCTGCCCGCCGTCGTGTTCCTGCTGGTCGCCCTGGTGGTCGGCTATTTCATGCTGTCCGGGCGCGACCCCAAGATCATCCCGTCGGCGCTGCTGGGCCACCCGGCGCCGGCCTTCGAGCTGCCCGCGCTCAAGGGCATGAAGGGGTTCGGCCGCAAGGACCTGATCGGCAAGGTGACGGTGGTCAACGTGTTCGCGTCCTGGTGCACGCCGTGCCTGATCGAGCACCCCAACGTGATCAGGCTGTCGCAGCATCCCGGCGTGCGGGTGTTCGGGCTCAACTACAAGAACAAGGATGACCAGGCGCTCGCCTGGCTCGACCGCCACGGCAACCCCTACAAGCGGATCGGCGCCGACCGCAACGGCCGGGTGGCGATCGACTGGGGCGTCTACGGCGTGCCCGAGACCTTCATCGTCGACCGCACCGGGATCATCTGCATGAAGCAGGTCGGCCCGATCACGCAGGACGTGCTCGAGAAGAAGATCCTGCCGCTGGTCGAGGCGCTGGCGTCGAAGACCTGCAAGCAGATCAAGGGCGAGGCCGGCTAGATGCGC
The DNA here is from genome assembly GCA_963730305.1 of uncultured Alphaproteobacteria bacterium. GTDB lineage: Bacteria > Pseudomonadota > Alphaproteobacteria > Bin65 > Bin65 > CAMYMQ01. The sequence continues at coordinate 324,755 of CAVSRB010000003.1, read as the reverse complement.
TGGCTCGTCTTCCTTCTGGTCCTGTGCGTGTCCGGCGCCGCCTTCGCGCTCGACCCGGGCGAGATGCTCAAGAACCCGGTGCTGGAGAAGCGCGCGCGCGAGATCAGCAAGGGCCTGCGCTGCCTGGTCTGCCAGAACGAATCGATCGACGATTCGAACGCGCCGCTGGCCAAGGATCTGCGCCGCATCGTCCGACAGCGGCTGGTCAAGGGCGATACGAATAGACAGGTCGTTATGTATATAACGGCGCGCTACGGCGACTTCGTGCTGTTGCGGCCGCCGGTCAAGCCGACCACCTGGCTGCTCTGGTTCGGGCCGCCGGCGCTGCTGCTGCTCGGCGTCATCGCGCTGTGGTGGCGGCTGCGCGGCCGCGGCGCGTCCCTGGCTGAAGCGCCGGCGCCGCTGAGCGAGGCCGAGCGGCGCAAGCTCGCGCAGCTCCAGCGCGGCGCGGACGAGGCGCCGGGGGAGGGCGGGGCATGATCCTGTGGCTCGTCCTCGCCGGGCTGATGGCGCTGGCACTGGGCTTCCTGGTGCGGCCGTTGACCCGCCGCGCCACCGGCAAGGCGCGCGCCGCGGCCTACGATCTCGAGGTCTATCGCGACCAGCTCGCCGAGATCGAGCGCGACCAGGCGCGCGGCACGATCGACGAGACGGAGGCCGAAGCCGCCCGGCTCGAGGTCCAGCGGCGCATGCTGGCCGCCGATGCCCGCAGCGAGACGGCGGCGTCCAGCGAGCCGGTGTCGGCGCGCATCGTGCTGGTGATCGCGCTGCTGGTGCCGCTGGCGGCCGGCAGCCTCTACGTCGCGCTGGGCCGGCCGGACCTGGTCGGCGTCGCGGTGCCGAAGCAGACCGCCCGGCGCGGGCCGACCCCTGCCGACATCGATGCCGCCCGCAAGATGACCCCGGCGCAGCGTCTGGCGATGATCCGCGGCATGGTCGAAGGCCTGGCGGCCAGGCTCAAGGAGAGCCCCGACAACCTGAAGGGCTGGCTGCGCCTGGGCCGCGCCTACGAGGTGTTGGGCGAACGGGCCAAGGCGGAACAGGCTTTCGCCCGGGCCGCGGCGCTGGCGCCGAAGGATGTCGCGGTGCAGAGCCGCTACGCGCTGGCGATGCTGCGCGCTCACCCCAAGGGCAAGCCGCTGACCCCGGCGATCCGCCGCAAGCTGATGAGCCTGCTCGCGCTCGATCCCAAGCATCCGCTCGGCCTCTATTACGCCGGCGTGTTCGCCGCCGAGGCCGGCCGCATCCAGGAGGCGATCGGCCACTGGGAGACCCTGATCTCGGTGCTGCCCAAGAATTCGAGCCTGCGCGCGCGCCTCGAGGCGCAGGTCGCCGTGCTCAAGGCCCGGAACGCGCCGCCCGTGCCGGTGCCCAACCCCGCGGCGCCGACGCCGCCGGCACCGAAGGCGGCCGAGCCCAACAAGGCCCCCGCGCCGACGACCCCGGCTCCGGCGACGCCCAAGTCAGCCCTAGTATATTGTATACATCGGCGAATCCCGGCCGTTCCGGCCACCACGCGACACGCGAATTAACATAGCGATTATGGTTTTTCTGAATAACCTATATGATATGGTGTGAAATTGATTGGGTTCACAGACCGGATGCCGGTTGCCAAGAGATGACCGTTACCGAGATCACCGCGCTGTCGCGCAACGCGGACGAGGCGAGCCGCTTCCTCAAGAGCGTCGCCAACGAGACCCGCCTGTTGATCCTGTGCCACTTGGTCGACGGCGAGAAGAGCGTCAGCGAGCTGGAGGCGGCGTTGGAGCTGCGCCAGCCGAACCTGTCGCAGCAGCTCGCGCGGCTGCGCCAGGACGAGCTGGTCTCGGCGCGCCGGTCCTCGAAGAACGTCTACTACTCGATCGCCGCGCCGCAGACCCGCCGGGTGCTCGAGGTGCTGTGCGAGCTGTTCGGCAGGAGCCGCCACGCCTACCGCGAACCGCTGTTCGCCGCCGAGTGACGGCGGGCCCGCGCCATCGTGCAAATTCCGCGGGCAATTTCCGCGGGCATGACGCCCGCGTGATCCCCATCTAAGCTCCGCACGCCTGACGGCCGTCGCACTGCTGGCCGTCGCGCTGGCGGCCGTCCGCGCCGCGCCCGACCGAGCTGCCGTGGGTCCATGATCGACGCGACGCCTCTGCTTCGCCTCTATGCGCGCCGCCGCCTCCGGCGCCTCGCCGCGCTCGACCCGGTCGAGAGCCAGCGCGTCCAGCTCCGCCGCCTGCTGCGCCGCGCCCGCGACACGCGCTTCGGCCGCGACCACGGCTTCGACCGCCTGAAGACGGTCGCCGACTACCAGGCGGCGGTGCCGCTGCGCCGCTACGAGGACTTCCACCGCGACTACTGGCAGGCGGCCTTCCCGAACCTGCGCGGCGTGAGCTGGCCGACGGCGATCCCCTATTTCGCGGTGACCTCGGGCACCACCGCCGACGTCACCAAATACATCCCGGTCAGCCGCGCCATGGTGCGCTCGAACCAGCGCGCCGCGCTCGACCTGCTCGTCCATCACGTCGCCAACAAGCCCGAGACCCGGCTGTTCGGCGGCCTCAACCTGATCCTCGGCGGCAGCACCGACCTCGAGCCGCTGGCGCCTGGCATCAGCGCCGGCGACCTCAGCGGCATCGCCGCGAAGGCGATGTCCTTCTGGGCCCGGCCGCGCGCCTATCCGCCGCTGAAGCTGGCGCTGATCGAGGACTGGGAGGAGAAGTTGACCGCCATCGCCGAGGGCGCGGCGCGGCGCGACATCCGCTCGGTCGGCGGCACGCCGAGCTGGCTGCTGATCTTCTTCGACCGGCTGGCCGACCTGCGCCCCGACGTCGACCGGCGGCTGCCGGCGATCTGGCCGCAGCTCGACCTGCTCGTTCACGGCGGGGTCAATTTCGAGCCCTACAAGGCCCAGTTCGACCGCTGGCTCGACGGCGGCCGGGTCGACCTGCGCGAGGCGTTCGCCGCGAGCGAGGGCTTCGTCGCGTCGAGCGACCGCGGCTACGGCGAGGGGCTGCGGCTCAACGTCGACCACGGCATGTTCTACGAGTTCGTGCCGGTCGAGGAGCTCGAGTCGGCGCGGCCGACCCGCCACTGGCTCGGCACGGTCGAGACCGGGGTCAACTACGCCCTGGTGATGACCACCTGCGCCGGCCTGTGGTCGTGGATCATCGGCGACACGGTGCGCTTCGTCGACCGGTCGCCGCCGCGGCTGCTGGTCACCGGGCGGACCGCCTTCACCCTGTCGGCCTTCGGCGAGCACCTGATCGACGCCGAGATCGAGGAGGCGATCGCCGCCTCGGCGCGGGATATCGGCGCGATGGTCAACGACTACGCCGTCGGCGCGGTCTATCCGGACGAGACGCGGTCGCTGGGCAGCCACCGCTACGTGGTCGAGTTCGCGCCGCCGGAGCCGCTGCACAGCCGGCTGGCCGCCTTCGCCAACGGCATCGACACACGGCTGCAGGCGCTCAACGAGGACTATGCCGCGCACCGCGCCGGCGGCGTCGGGCTCGACGGGCCGGCCGTGCTGGTGATGCCGCGGGGCGGCTTCGCGGCGTGGATGAAGCGGCGCGGCAAGCTGGGCGGCCAGAACAAGGTGCCGCGCGTCATCAACGACACGGCCCTGTTCGAGGATCTCTGCGCCTTCACCCGCGACTGGCGGTCGGCGGACCCGAGCTAGAGCCTACGGCCGCACGCGGGGCAGCGCGGCGACCTCGGCCGGCCGTCGGTCTCGCAGGATGAACGCGGTCGCCTTGCGGCGGCCGTGCGCCGACGGATCCGGCCGGTCGGCGATGTAGGTGCTGGCGGCGGTGCGCGGCGTGCCGGCATGGTCGGAGGCGGGGTGAGTGGCGGCGGCCTGGACGGGGGCGGCCAAGGCGGTCGCGGCGACGGCGACGAGGATGATCTTCTTCATGGTTCGGTCTCCTTTCCCGAGGGGCGCTGGGCGCCCGCTGGTGCGGACTGAGAGGGAGGGTGGCGGCCGGGTCGTCTCCCGGCCGCCACGTGCGTCACCTGAGCCGGGCCCCTCAAAGGGGCGGCGGAGAGACCTTTCGGTGGTCCGCCGCCCAACCCGGGAATGGTGACGCGGATCAGTCGCCGGCGCAGGCCTGCAAGTCGACGAGGCGGTGTCGGTCGGCGATATCTGCGCGGCTGATCGCGTTGGTCATGCAGTGGCCTTCCTGTTGCCGGCGTGCGGCTCGCGGCCGCCGCGTTCGATGGCGCTACCGTGTCACGGCGCCGCCGGGCGCGCTGTGACGGCCGTCACGCCTTGACGAAAATTCGCGGCGTGCAATGGTGCGGCGTCGGCCGGGCACGCAGGGGGAGGTCTCGATGACGCGGCAGTCGCACTATCTGACGTGCGCGGGGTATGAAATTCACGTTAGCGCCTGGGGCGATCCCGGCCGCCCGCCGGTGGTGTTCTGGCATGGCCTGGCGCGGACCGGCCGGGACTTCGACGAGATCGCCGCTGCCCTGTCCGACGACTTCTACTGCCTGTGCCCGGATATGATCGGCCGTGGGCTGAGCCAATGGTCCGGCGACGGCGGCGCCGACTATCACCTGGACGCCTACGCCGCGATCGCTGCCGCACTGATCGACGGGCTGGGCGCGACAACGGTCCGCTGGGTCGGCACCTCGATGGGCGGACTGCTGGGTATCTACGCCGCCGCCGGGCCGCTGCGCGGGCGGCTGTCGCACATGGTGGTCAACGACGTCGCCCCCGAGGTGCCGGCGGGGGCGATCGAACGGATCGTCAGCTACGTCAGCCAGCCGCCGGCCTTCGCCCGGGTCAGCGAGCTGGCGGCCTATCTGCGCACGGTCTACGCGCCCTTCGGCGACAACAGCGACGCGTTCTGGCAGCGGATGACGGACAGCTCCGGCCGGCGGTTGCCGGACGGCCGGATTACGCTCCACTACGACCCGGCGATCGCGTCGCAGATGGCGGCGCATCCGGGCGACCAGGACCTGTGGGACGCCTGGGAGGCGGTCGACTGTCCGACGCTGCTGCTGCGCGGCGCCGATTCCGACGTGCTGTCGGCCGAGCTGGCGGCGGCGATGGTCGCGCGCAACGCCCGCTGCCGGCTGGTCGAGGTCGACGGATACGGCCACGCGCCGACGCTGACCCGGGACGCCGACATCGCCGCGGTGCGGGACTTTCTCGTCCCCGCGGGGTAGGGGGGCGTCGCGCCGGCGCGGTTCGGGCGTGCGCGGCCCGGGACCTGAAGACCCTGTGGTCCGAAGACGCCGTGGTCCGAAGACGCCGTGGTCCGAAGACGCCGTGGTCGGAAGATGCCGGGAGCCCAAAGAAAAAGGAGCCACGCGAGGGTGGCTCCTTTCCCATTTCGGCGGATTGCCGTCCGGTCTACCAGCGGCGGCGGCAGATGCGGCGGCTCCAGCGGTTGTGCCAGCAGAACCAGCGCGGGCCGCGGCGGTATCTCCAGCGGTTGTACCGACGCTGGCGGCAGGCGCCCCAGTGGCGATGCCATCCCCAGCCGGGCGCCCACAGGGGGCGGCAGTGCCAGCCGTGGACCTGGACGATCGGCGCCTTGCCGGTCTGCAGGGTCGGGGCCGGCGCGGGGCTGGCGGGGAAGGCCGACGCCGGCGCACTGGCCAGGCCGGCCATGCCGATCACCATCAGCGATGCGATCAAAATCCGTTTCATTTTCCCTCCAGAAAGCGGATTGGTTAAGGCGGGACGTCTCCATAATACGGGCGAAGTCGCCGGATACTCCATCGGCGCCGATCATGGAACCGGGATGAGCGGTCTTACGAGCCCCTCGCCTACCAGTTTCCACGCCGAAGCTGAACCGCACATGAACCAGCGGGGATGCCGGCGGGGCGACTGGCGGGTGCACTATCGCACAAAATCCTCGTTGCGGGCGCGTCCGTCGCGAAAATTGCCCGAAAAGTGCCGTCCGGGCGCTTTGTATACGGGATACAATATTGCGGTTTCGGTTGTTACACAGTGACTTACCGGCAAGACGGTGGGGAGCGCGGCGAATCGCCGAACCGGTTCCATTAGACGAGGCCGAACCATGTCTGCTAGCTTCGATTCCGTGCCAACGACCGCAGATCGCGCGGAATGAGCGACGAGCATCCCGACGCCGAGACCCCGGAAGCGCCCAAGACCCCGGATGCGCCCAAGACGCCGCGGCGACGCCTGCCGACGCTCCGTCTGCGCGTCAACTGGGCGCGGCTGGTCATCATCGCGGCCCTGATCGGCGGCGTCTGGGCGATCGCCCATTACGTCGCGATCGCCACGATGGAAGGCGACTGCCAGGCCAAGGTCAGCGCCGCCCGAGCCGAGTTCCGCAAGCAATCGGAGCAGCTTTCCGCCCAGATCGCCGCGATCCGCGCCGAGGTCGCGACCAAGACGGCAGCGGTCGCCCGCCAGCGCAAGGCCAACCGGGAACTGCAGGCCAATCTGCGCAAGGCGCGCGCCGACGTCGAAAAGAGCGAACGCGCCCTGCGGGCGGCCGAGGCCAACTGGAAGGCGGCCTACGAGCGTATGCCCGAGAGCTGCCGCATGAAAGCGGTGCCGACGCCGCGGCCGGGGACAAAGACGGCGCCGCCGCCGACGGCACAGCCCGGCCAGAAGCCGGCGCCGAGCAAGATCCCCCTGCCGCGCCTGCGGCCGAAGCGACCGTAAGCGACGCGAGCGTTCGTTATATACCGATCTGTCTGTATAAAAACCTGCGGCGGCGGCATGGCGCTGCGGCGAATGGTGCCGCAAGAGGGGCTCGAACCCCCGACCTACTGATTACAAATCAGTTGCTCTACCAGCTGAGCTATTGCGGCGCCGGGCAGGCTCGCTGCCGTGCGCGGTGATTATGGCGTGGGGATTGGCATATTCAAGCCCGGCGGCGGCCGGCGCGGCCCGTCGGAAACGCCGCGGGCGGGCGGCCGTGCGGTCGCGTATCGCTCCGGCGTCGCCGGCCGGCGCTCAGGCGGCGGTGATCTGGCGCAGCAGCTCGTCGTGCCGGATCTGCTCGAACCAGGATTCGATCTCGTCGGCGTCGAGCGGCTCGGCGAGCAGGTAGCCCTGGATCGCGTCGCAGCCGCGGGCGCGCAGGAAGCGGAACTGGGCGTCGGTCTCGACGCCCTCGGCGATGGCGCGCAGGTTCAGGCTGTGGGCGAGGCCGATGATCGCGGTGGCGATCGCCGCGTCGTCGGCGTTGTTGGGCAGGCCGGCGACGAAGGAGCGGTCGATCTTGAGCCACGACACCGGCAGCCGCTTGAGCACGGCGAGCGAGGAATAGCCGGTGCCGAAGTCGTCGATCGCGGTGCCGACGCCCATTGCCCGCAGCCGGGTCAGCACCGCGGCCGCCGCGTCGGGGTCGCCGGCCAGGTGGCTCTCGGTCAGCTCGAGGTCGAGCCGTTCGGGGGCCAGGCCGGTGCTTTCGAGCGCGACGCGGATGGTCTCGATGATGTCGGGTTGCTGGAACTGGCGTGGCGAGACGTTGACCGCGACCCGCAGGTGGTCGAGGCCCATGCCGGTCCAGCCGGCCGCCTCCCGGCAGGCCTGTCCGAGCACCCAGTCGCCGACCCGATGGATCAGCCCGGCCTCCTCGGCGATCGGGATGAACTCGGCGGGCGAGACCGTGCCGAGCGCGCGGTGGTTGAGCCGGACCAGCGCTTCCAGCGCCGTGATGCGGCCGCGGCGCAGGTCGAGCTGGGGCTGGTACATCAGGGTCAGCCCGTCATTGTCGAGCGCCTCGCGCAGGGCGTCCTCGATGGCGACCCGGCGGCGCGCGGCGTCGGAGAATTCCGGGGTGAAGAATTCGAAGCAGGCCCGGCCCTTCGACTTGGCGCGGTACATCGCCAGGTCGGCGTTGCGGATCAGCGCGTCGGCGTCCTCGGCGCCCTCTGGATAGACGGCGATGCCGATCGACACCGAGACGAAGCATTCCTTGCCTTCGAGCCGGTAGGGCGCCGACACCTGGGTCAGCACCTTGCGCGCGACGGTCGCCGCGTCCATGTGCGACAATGCGCCTTCGAGGATCAGGGTGAACTCGTCGCCGCCCAGCCGGCAGACCATGTCGGACTCGCGCAGGCAGGCGCGGATGCGCTTGGCGACCTCCTTCAACAGGAGGTCGCCGTAGCGGTGGCCGAGCGTGTCGTTGACGTTCTTGAACCGGTCGAGGTCGAGGAACATCAGGGTCAGGCGCCGGCTGGCGCGCCGCGCACGCGAGATCGCGTTGCGCAGCAGCTCGTGGAACATCGATCGGTTATACAGACCGGTCAAATCATCGAACATGGCCAGCCGCGACAGCGCCGACGTGGTGCGGTGCCGTTCGAGCGAGAACCGGATCGCGCGCTCCAGCGCGTCGGGGGTCAGCCGCTCCTTGACCAGGTAGTCGGCGGCGCCGTAGTGCAGCGCCTTGCGGTCGAGCTCGCGCTCGCGCGCCGAGCCGAGCACGATGAACGGGATGTCGAAGCCGAGCGAGTCGGCCTCGCGCAGCACGTCCAGCCCGCTCTGGCCGCAGGCGAGATCGGAGAGCAGGCAGACCGTGTGCCGGCGTTCCATCAGCGCCGACAGCACCTCCTCGAAGGTGGTCGCCACGTCGGTCTCGATGTCGTCGGCGTCCAGGCCGTCGAGCATGGCGTTGATGCGCGCGGCAGCGATCTCGTCGCCGGAGGCGATGAGGACGCGGATCGGGTGGTGCTGCGGACTCTCGGTGGCCCCGGGCGAGTCCTGATTCTCGGTCTCAACCGTCATCTACCTACCTATCTACCCTCTGCGCCGTCACGTTTGACCGACGGCAGTCCCCATTTATTTGGGGCACGGTATCGGGCCGAGGATTGCCGCGCGCTTAAGGGTTTCGGTTAAGTCCGATTAACGATGAGGGCATCGCGAGCGTGGCGCATTGTCAGGCGGATTGGCATTGCCTAGGCTGCGCTCGGGCTCTAGGAGCCGGGGGCGTCGATGACCCACGATGACGACCATCGCCAGGCCTTGCCTTCCGCGCACGTGCTCGACCGCTACCGGATCAAGCGGGTGCTCGGCGCGGGCGGCTTCGGCATCACCTATCGCGCCAACGAGACGACGCTGCCGCGCGACGATCCGTCGCGCGCGGTGGCGATCAAGGAGTATCTCCCGTTCGAGATCGCGCTGCGCCTGAACGACGCCCACAGCGTCGGCGTCATCGCCGCCGAAGACGAGGAGGACTACCGCTTCGGCCTGGCCAAGTTCGAGGCCGAGGCGCGGACCCTGGCCAAGTTCGAGCATCCCGGCATCGTCGCCGTGCGGCGCTTCTTCACCGCCAACAACACCGCCTACATCGTCATGCCCTATGAGCGGGGCATCGACCTGTCGACCATCCTCAACGATCCCGACTGGCTGACCGAGGACGAGCTCCTCCACCTGCTGCCGCCGATCCTCGACGCGCTCCAGCACATCCACGCGGCCGGCTTCCTCCACCGCGACATCAAGCCCGGGAACATCTTCATCCGGCGCGCCGACTACCGGCCGATCCTGCTCGACTTCGGCGCGGCGCGGATGGCGCTGGGCACGCGCAGCCGCAAGCTGACCACGCTGCTCACGCCCGGCTACGCCCCGTTCGAGCAGTACATCACCGACGGCAACCAGGGGCCGTGGACCGATGTCTACGCGTTGGGCGGTGTGCTCTACGCGGCGACGACCAAGCAGCGGCCGACCGAGGCCAACCAGCGCATCGGCGCCGTCGCCAACGGCCGCGCCGACCCCTACGCCCCGGCGGTGCGCAGGGGCAACCGGCGCTTCTCCCGCAAGCTGCTGGCGGCGATCGACGCCGCGATGGCGCTGCGCGAGCAGGACCGGCCGCAGACCATCGCCGACTTCCGCCGGCTGCTGGGGATCTAGGACCGGCGCGTCAGGCCGCGGCGGCGACCACCGCGGCGGCGCGGTCGGTCGGCCGGCCCCGGTCGATGACGATCTCGCTCGCGGGCAGCTCCTGGCGGAACGAATAGCCGCCGTCGATCATCATGCCGAGGAAGCCGTCGAGCTTGTCGACGCAGGCGCCGGGCATGTCGTGGAGCACCAGCAGGGGCTCGGCCTCGGCCGCGCACTGCTCGACCGCGGTGTCGACCCAGGTGTCGGGCCGGCTGAAGTCGCCCGGGACCGCGTTCCACAGCACGCAGGTGAAGGCTTCGGCCAGCAGGTAGTCGTAGGCCGCGGGGCTGAGCAGGTGCGGCCCCAGCGCGCCGCCGCCGCCGACCGGCCGGAACAGCTTGGCGGAATCCGCCAGGTCGCCGATGGCTTCCTGGGTCCGGGCGATCTCGGCCACCGACTCGTCGGCGTCGAGCCGGCCGAGCGGGGCGCCGTGGCTCCAGGTGTGGTTGCCGATCCGGTGGCCCTCGGCGTGGGCGCGCTCGGCCAGCTTGCGGCCGTCGCGCGTCGCCACGTTGCGGCCGAGCACGAAGAAGGTCGTGCGGATGCCGTGCGTCGCCAGGATATCGAGGACCCGGTCGGTGACCCCGGGTTCCGGCCCGTTGTCGATGGTCAGGCTGATCGCCTTGCCGGTCATGGCCGTCGTCTCCCGGTCTAGGCGTCGAGGTTCAGCACGAACTTGCCGACGTGGTCGCCGGCCTCGAGCGCGGCGTGGGCCTTGGCGGCTTCGGCGAACGGGAACTCGCCCTGGATCACCGGGCCGATCTTGCCGGCGTCGAGCAGCGGCCAGACCTCGGCGCGCAGGCCCTCGGCGATCGCCGCCTTGGCCTCGACGCTCTGCGGCCGCAGGGTCGAGCCGGTGATGGTCTGGCGCTTGCGCATCAGGTGGTTGAAGCTGATCTCGGCCGAGGCGCCGCCCTGCAGGGCGATGATCACGGTGCGGCCGTCGAAGGCGAGGCAGCGCAGGTTGCGCGGGACGTAGTCGCCGCAGACCATGTCGAGGATGACGTCGGCGCCGTCGCCGCCGGTGACCTCGTTGACGACCTCGACGAAGTCCTCCTCGCGGTAGTTGATCGCGCGCTCGGCGCCGAGCGCCTCGCAGGCCTTGCACTTGTCGGCGGTGCCCGCGGTGACCAGGATGCGGGCGCCGCGCTCGCGGGCGATCTGGATCGCCGTGGTGCCGATGCCGCTGGCGCCGCCGTGGATCAGCAGCGTCTCGCCGGGCTGGAGGCGGCCGCGCATGAATACGTTGTGCCAGACCGTGAAATAGGTCTCGCAGATGGCGGCGGCCTGGACCATCGAGAAGCCCGTGGGCACCGGCAGGCAGTGTGCCGCCGGGGTCACGCAGTATTCGGCGTAGCCGCCGCCCGGGGTGAGCGCGCAGACCGCCTCGCCGATCGACACGCCGCCCGCGCCGTCGCCGAGCGCGACGACGGTGCCGGCGATCTCCAGGCCCGGCAGGTCGGAGGCGCCCGGCGGCGGCGGGTAGCGGCCGGCGCGCTGGGCAAGATCGGGCCGGTTGACCCCCGCGGCGGCGACCTTGATCAGCGCCTCGCCGGGGCCCGGCCGGGGCACGGGCCGGCTGGCCGGCTTCAGCACCTCGGGGCCGCCCGGCTCGGAGATCTCGATGGCGGTCATGGTCGTCGGAAGGTCGGTCACGGTTGCGTCTCGCCTGTTGTTCGGATCGGGGAATGCGGAATGGGGCAGGTTTTGTCGGGTTCCGCGCCGCGACGCAAGGGGCAGGGCGGCGCTGTCCGGCAACCGGGCAGGGCGTCCTTAGAGGCCGACGTCCCGCTTCGCGCCGCTGCCGTTGTCCTCGATGCAGGCGAGGCTGTTGCCGAGCACCCGCAGGATCGTCCAGGTCCCGGTCTTGGGGTTGGCGAACAGCCGCACCGTGACCCCGGGGCCGGACCGGCCCCAGAAGACGGGGTACTCGCCCCGGCGTTCGCGCAGCAGGCGTGCCTGCTGATCATAGCGGCCACACAGCGGAACCTCGGCCACTTGCGCCGAGAAGGCGGAGGCGGGCAAGAGGATCGAAGAAGTCGCCAAGTAGATGGCCAGTACAAGGCCGGCTTTCATGCGTGCCTACGCCGGTGCTGCCGAAGAACTGAGGCACTATACTAGCATTAATCTTAGCCATAACCCAACCATCTCTTGACCGCTATTTTGTCCGGACTGAGTGGAAGCGGAATTATCCGCCGTTGCGCGCCCGAGTCCGCGTGGCGGGCGTCCGGCCGGCCGGGACGGGCGCGGCGCGCGGGGCTTGCTAGTATTCGGCGCCGCCGGTTAAGGACGACACAGTTCAACGGGGCAGCTCAACAGGGAGGTCAGCGGTGCTCGAGCTCTATCACAACAACATGTCGGTCTGCGCCCAGAAGGTGCGCCTGGTCCTGCGCGAGAAGGGGCTGGAGGCGACCGAACATCACCTCAACCTGCGCAAGGGCGACCAGTTCGAGCCCGACTACATGAAGCTCAATCCGAACGGGGTGGTCCCGACCCTGGTCCACGACGGCCGGGTGGTGATCGAATCGACGCTGATCGCCGAGTATCTCGACGAAGCCTTCCCCGACCCGCCGCTGCGCCCCGCCGACCTGGTGCTGCGCGCCGCGATGCGCCGCTGGGCCAGCATCCCCGACCAGGGCCTGCACGCCGCCTGCGGGACGGTGTCCCAGTGCATCGCCTTCCGCCAGCAGTATCTCGCCCTTGGCAAGGAAGCCCTGGAGGCCAACATCGCCGCCACCCCCGATCCGGCCCGGCGCGAGCGCAAGCGGCTCGGCATCGAGCTGGGCATGGACGCGCCCCACGCGCCCGACGCGGTGCGGACCTACGACAAGGTGCTGGCGCGGATGGAGACGGCGCTGGCCGACGGCCGGCCCTGGCTGATGGGCGACCAGTACACGCTCGCCGACGTGGCGATGACGCCCTACGTCGTCCGGCTCGACCACCTCCAGCTCGCCTGGATGTGGGGCGCGCGGCCGGGCGTCGCCGCCTGGCTGGAGCGGATCCGGGCGCGGCCGAACTTCGGCGCGATGGCCGACTATTTCGACCCGGCCTACCTGACCCTGATGGCCGACGAGGGCGCCAAGGTGCGCGGCAAGGTCGAGGCCGCCCTGGCGGCGTGAGGCGGGTGGAATAGGGGCGTGACGGGCGTGTGACGGCCGTCACCGACGGGCCAGGCGTCGCCCGGTAGAGAGTGTGCGACACGCTGCTCTCGCCGAGGGGACGACCCGATGACCACGTTTCTGCGCTATTTCGCCCGCGAGCCGGGCGCACCGATCCTGGCCCTGTGCTTCACCGCGATGATTGCGGCGCTGCTCGAGAGCGGGATGATCGGCTGAGGGTCAGCGGATGGACGGGTTGAAGTCGGGCGGCAACGCCGACGGCTTGCGCGTCTCGACCTTCTTGGCTTCGGGCGACGACGGCACCTTGACCCGCTTGACGTAGCGGACGTTGGTGCTGTTGACGCGGCCGGCGTTGGCGAATTCTTCGAGCGAGAGGAACTTGTCGGCGTTGGTGTCGAGCTGCCTGAACCGCTGGATGCCCGCGGCGCTGTATTCGTCCCACGTCACCAGCCCGTTGCCGTCCCGGTCCATTTCCCGGAACCGCGCGGCGGCGGCCGCGCCGCGGTTGGCGATGAACTCGCTGGCCTGGAGGACGCGGTCGCGGTTGGCATCGAGGATGTTGAACCGGCTCATCCGCGCCAGCTTCAGCTCGAATTCCGAGATCTTGTTGTCGTGGTTGGTGTCCAGCCCGCGGAAGGCGAAGATGATCCGCGGATCGGTCGTCGGCTTCGCGGGCTTGGCCGGGGTCATCGTGGCCGGCGGCCGCGCGGCGACCTGCGGCTGGGTCTTGGGCGCGGGCCCGACGACCTGCTGAGGCACCCGGGTCACTTTCGCGCGGCTCGCCTTCATCTGGGCCAGCAGCGCGCTGCCCGGCTCCGTCTTGGACATCGCCGGCTTCTTGTCGGCCATCGTCTTCGCCGCCGGCATGGCCTTCGGCGGCGGCGTGGTCGCCGTGCGGGGCGGCGTCGTCTCGGCGGCCGGCGCGACCCGGGTTGCGTCGGCGATCAGCTCGGTCCGCAGCGAGCGCACCAGGCGGAGCCTGCCGCCGGGCCGGACCGGGTCGGCCTTGGCCATCGTCGTCGTGGCGCCGAAGGCGGCGGTCCATTCGGCGCGCGACAGGCGGTGGTCCTTGTCGTGGTCGATCCGCGCGAACAGGCCGCCGGTCATCTTGAGGAACTCGGCGCCGGTCAGGCCGCCGTCGTCGTTCTCGTCGGCGCGCCGGTAGGCGACCTTGCGCGCGGCCAGCCGCGCCTTGTCGTTGGCGCTGTCGCGCCAATAGTACTCGTGGCGCGACAGCACCAGGTTGTGGTTGCGGTCCAGCCGGCGGAACAGGTTCAGCGCCGCGTGGCGGTATTCGGCGCGCGAGATGTAGCCGTCACCGTTGCGGTCGACCGTCGCGAAGGGCATGTCGCCCAGCGCCCGGGCCGCCTCGCTGTCCTTGGACGCGGGGGGCGTGGATGTGGGCTGGCTCATCCTGGCCGGCGTCGTCTGGCCCGGACCGGTGTCGTTGGTGGCGACCTGGACGCCGCGGGCGGCGGCGACCTCGCCGACGGTCAGGCGCCGGTCGCGGTCGCGGTCCATGCGCGCGAAGACCTTGTGGCCGTAGGCGAGATACTCGGCCAGCGTGATGCCGCCGTCGTCGTTGACGTCCATCAGCCGGTAGCGGCGCTGGCGCAGCGCCAGCAGCGTGCGGTCCGCGGGCTCGCCGCGCCGGTAGAACTCGTGACGGGACAGGACCTTGTTGCCGTTGCGGTCGAGCAGGCGGAAGTCGCGCCGGCGCGCGGCGTCGAACTCGGCGCGGGTAACCACGCCGTCGCCGTTGGTGTCGAGCCCGGCGAGCAGACTGGTTTCCGCGGCCGCCGCGGTGGTGCCGGCGACGGCGAGGACGATCGGGATACCGAGTAGGAAACGATGCATCGGAACGGTCCAAGGCGATGTTGTCTCGGCCGACGCCCCGGCACTTCACTGAAAAGGGCCAGAACATCGAGCCGGTGACGGTATGCCGATAAAAATTATAACATGATTAATACGCGCCACGCACCCGTGTTAAGTAAGAAAACCTAAAATAAATATTTGCGCTCCCCTTGCCGGGCATTGCGCGGTGCTTGGAATTCGCGATCGAGGACTTGCGGTTCGGCTCACGAGCGCGCGGGGCCGCCGGCGCGCCGCGCCCGGTCGAGCACGAACAGGGCGATCGCCGCGGCGTTGGACACGTTGAGGCTGTCGATGGCCGGCGCGCCGCCGGGCAGGGCCGGGCGGGCGATCGGGATGCGCGCGATCCGGTCGCAGGTCTCGGCGGTCAGCCGGCGCAGGCCGCTGCCCTCGGCGCCGAGCACGAGCACGGTGCGGCTGGCCGGCGTCCCGGCGTCGAGCGTCTCGTCCGCGTCGCCGTCGAGGCCGACGGACCAGAAGCCGGCCTCCTTGAGGTCGCGCAGGGCCTGGGCCAGGTTGGCGACGCGGGCGATCGGCACGACGTCGAGCGCGCCGGCGGCCGCCTTGGCGAGGGCGCCGGATTCGGGCGGCGCGTGACGGGTGGTGACGACCAGTCCCGCGGCGCCGAAGGCCGCCGCCGAGCGCAGGATCGCGCCGACATTCTGGGGATCGGTGACCTGGTCGAGGGCGACCACCAGCGCCGGCGCGTCGGCATCGGCGGGCACCAGCTCGCCGAGCGCCCGCGCGGGCAGGGGCTCGGTCTCGAGCACCGCGCCCTGGTGGACGGCGCCGGCGGGCACCAGCCGGTCGAGCGCGGCGCGGGCGTCGGTCTCGACCGCCGGCGCGCGCGCGCCGAGGGCGTCGATCACCGGCGCGAGGGTGCGGGCGGCGTTCTCGGACAGCCACAGGCGGTGGAGGCGGCGGGCGGGGTTGGCGAGCGCGGCGCGGACCGGGTGCAGGCCGAACAGCCGGAGGCTCCGGTCGCCGCTATGGGCGGCTCGTCCGAGGCTGCCCTTGGGGCTACCCTTGGGGCTGGCCTTGGACGCGCCCTGGGGGCCGCCTCGCGGATCGCCCGGGGGGCGCCGGTCGCGCGCCGAATCGCGGTTGTCGCTGGGGCCGCGGACACGCTTGCGTTTCGCCATGAATTCGCTTAATACGCCTCTTTACCGCGAATGCAAGTCACGGCTCCGTCCGCTCACCGGAAACGGGCGGGGGGAGCTGGCGGCTTTGTTCGTGTTTGCTTTGTTGAAATTTCGCGGATTGATCCCAAGTCTATCAGCCGGCCGGCGGCCCCGAAGGTCTCCCGGCGCGCGGTGTTTCAGGAGGGGTGCCGGAGCGGTCAAACGGGGCGGGCTGTAAACCCGTTGGCTTACGCCTACGTAGGTTCGAATCCTACCCCCTCCACCACCGGCGCTTCGGAATTGATGGACGGATCGGCTTCGCGGCGGATCGGCAGGGCAGTTGCCTTCTCGGGACGGTACCGGGCAGGCGGAATTCGGGCGGGTGTAGCTCAATGGTAGAGCCCCAGCCTTCCAAGCTGGTTGTGCGGGTTCGATTCCCGTCACCCGCTCCAGAAATCGAAGAGGGGCCGCGCGGCGGGCGGCGCGCAAGCACGCCGGCCGAAGTAGTTACTAGAAGGCAAGGACACAACCTCGATGTCGAAAGCGAAGTTCGAGCGGACGAAGCCGCACTGCAACATTGGCACGATCGGTCACGTCGATCATGGCAAGACGTCGTTGACGGCGGCGATCACGAAGGTGCTGGCCGAGACGGGCGGTGCGACCTACACGTCCTACGACAATATCGACAAGGCGCCGGAGGAGCGCGAGCGCGGCATCACGATCGCGACCGCCCACGTCGAGTACGAGACGGCGAACCGGCACTACGCCCACGTCGATTGCCCGGGCCACGCGGACTACGTGAAGAACATGATCACGGGCGCGGCGCAGATGGACGGCGCGATCCTGGTGGTGTCGGCGGCCGACGGGCCGATGCCGCAGACGCGCGAGCACATCCTGCTGGCGCGCCAGGTCGGCGTCCCGGCGATCGTGGTGTTCATGAACAAGGTCGACCAGGTCGACGACGAGGAGCTGTCTGGAGCTGGTCGAGCTCGAGGTTCGCGAGCTGCTGTCGAGCTACGAGTTCCCGGGCGACGACATCCCGATCGTCAAGGGTTCGGCCCTGGTTGCGCTGGAAGACGGCGACGAGGTGATGGGCAGGAACGCGATCCTGGAGCTGATGACGGCGGTGGACACGTACATTCCGCAGCCGGAGCGCCCGATCGACCTGCCGTTCCTGATGCCGATCGAGGACGTGTTCTCGATCTCGGGCCGCGGCACGGTGGTGACGGGGCGCGTCGAGAAGGGCATCGTGAAGGTCGGCGACGAGATCGAGATCGTTGGCCTGAAGGACACGTCGAAGACGGTGTGCACGGGCGTGGAAATGTTCCGCAAGCTGCTTGACCAGGGGCAGGCGGGAGACAATATCGGCGTGCTGCTGCGCGGCGTCGGCCGCGAGGACGTCGAGCGTGGCCAGGTCCTGGCCAAGCCCGGCTCGATCACGCCGCACACGAACTTCAAGGCGGAAGCCTACATCCTGACCAAGGAGGAGGGCGGCCGCCACACGCCGTTCTTCTCGAACTACCGCCCGCAGTTCTATTTCCGGACGACGGACGTGACCGGCTCGGTGACGCTTCCCGAGGGCACGGAGATGGTGATGCCGGGCGACAACATTGCGATGGAGGTCGAGCTGATCCAGCCGATCGCGATGGACGAGGGCCTGCGCTTCGCCATCCGCGAAGGCGGCCGCACCGTCGGTGCCGGCGTCGTCGCCTCGATCATCAAATAAGGAGGCGCGAAGTCGCTTCGGAAACGCGGCGTCCCCGCCGGCCTACCGGCGGACGCGCGGCGCGGAGGAGTGTAGCTCAACTGGCTAGAGCACCGGTCTCCAAAACCGGGGGTTGGGGGTTCGAGTCCCTCCACTCCTGCCAGCGCCGTCGCATCGGGCGGCGACATGACATACGGGGCGATTGAAGCTTACATGGCGAATCCGGCGAAATTCATCCGCGAAGTCCGGCAGGAGACGGCCAAGGTCACCTGGCCGAGCCGAAAGGAGACGGTCCAGACGACCATCATGGTGTTCGTGATGGTCACCCTGATCGCGATCTTCTTCCTGGCGGTCGACTGGGTGCTCGGCTCGTTGGTCCAGACCATTCTCGGTTTCGGGAGGTAGCGGCATGGCCATGAAATGGTACGTGCTCCACGCCTATTCGGGCTTCGAGAAGAAGGTCGCCGAATTGATCCGCGAGCAGGCAAAGGCCAAGGGGCTGGACGACCAGATCGACGAGGTTCTGGTGCCGACCGAAGAGGTCGTGGAGATGCGCCGCGGCGCCAAGGTCAACGCCGAGCGCAAGTTCTTTCCGGGCTACGTTCTGATCCACATGGATATGAACGACGCCACCTGGCACCTGGTCCAGGACACGCCCAAGGTCACCGGCTTCCTGGGCGGCCAGGGCAAGCCGATGCCGATCTCGGAGCGCGAGGCGGAGCAGATCCTCCGCCAGGTCCGCGAAGGCGTCGAGCGGCCGAAGCCGTCGATCACCTTCGAGGTCGGCGAACAGGTTCGGGTCTGCGACGGTCCCTTCGACAGCTTCTCCGGCTACGTCGAGGAGGTCGACGAAGACCGGTCGCGGCTCAAGGTGTCGGTGTCGATCTTCGGCCGGGCGACCCCGGTCGAGCTGGAGTACAGCCAGGTCGAGAAGACCTGACGCGCATTTTTGTGATGCCGGGCGCCCGTCCTTTTCCGGCGGTGCTCGGTGCGAAGCCCGCGGGAGGCGTGCCAAAGCCGTACCGCGGCCGGTGGGCCGATGAGGCCCCGAACCGAGAGGACTGAGAGGTCATGGCAAAGAAAATCGAAGGTTATCTGAAGCTTCAGATACCGGCGGGGCAGGCGAATCCGTCGCCGCCGGTCGGCCCGGCGCTGGGTCAGCGCGGGGTCAACATCATGGAGTTCTGCAAGGCGTTCAACGCGGCGACCCAGAACATGGAGCCCGGCATGCCGATCCCCGTGATCATCACGGTGTACGCGGACCGGAGCTTCTCGTTCGAGACCAAGGCGCCGCCGGCCAGCTACTTCCTCAAGAAGGCGGCCAAGATCGGCAAGGGCGCCAGCACGGTCGGCCAGGGCAGCTTCGTCGGCAAGGTGACGCGCAAGCAGCTCGAGGATATCGCCGAGCAGAAGATGAAGGATTTGAACGCCAACGACGTCGACGCCGCCGTCAAGATCCTTGCCGGCTCCGCGCGGTCCATGGGCATCCAGGTGGTGGAGTAGGGCGATGGCGAAGAAGGGTAAGCGGCTCCGCACGGCCTATGAAGGCATCGACCGGACCAAGGACTACACGCTCGACGAGGCGATCGGCATCCTCAAGGCCGCGGCCAAGACCAAGTTCGACGAGACCGTCGAGATCTCGATGAACCTGGGTATCGACCCGCGCCACTCCGACCAGAACGTGCGCGGCGCGGTCACGCTGCCCAACGGCACCGGCCGGACGCTTCGGGTCGCGGTCTTCGCCAAGGGCGACAAGGCGGAGGAGGCCACGGCCGCCGGCGCGGACGTCGTTGGCGCCGAAGACCTTGCCGAAAAGGTCCAAGAGGGCCAGATAGACTTCGAGCGGGTGATCGCAACGCCGGACATGATGCCGGTGGTCGGCCGCCTCGGTAAGGTGCTCGGCCCCAAGGGGCTGATGCCCAATCCCAAGGTCGGCACCGTCACCCAGGACGTCGCCGAGGCCGTGAAGGCGGCCAAGGGCGGCCAGGTTCAGTTCCGCGCCGAGAAGGCCGGCATCATCCATGCCGGCATCGGCAAGGTCAGCTTCAGCCGAGGCGGCGCTGGCGGACAACGCCCGCGCCTTCGTCAAGGCCATCAACCAGGCCAAGCCGAGCGGCGTGAAAGGCAGCTACATCAAGAAGGTTTCGCTGACGTCGACGATGGGCCCTGGTCTGCACGCTCGACATCGCGGAGCTGGTTGGAGGCGCCGAGTAGAGTTTACGAGATTCGGGCCGGGGCTGTCGCGCCGGTCCGATGGGAAGCCGCAAGGCTTCCGCCCTGTCCGAGACTGCAGGCGCCCAAGGGATATCTCCACGGAGGCACCCCGAAGGCTCAAAGGTTCGTCCGCCTGCAATAGACGGAGGCAACGGAATTCCAGCCCGGCCCGCCGGGTCAGGACCGTTACGCATCCGGGGCAGGTATGCCGCCCAGGGCCGGTCGAGGCCGTGGGGGGTGGGTGCAACGGTTCCTGAAGGGGTAACCCGGTGGGAGCCAATGGCAATCGGAGACGACGAAGTGGACCGATCGCAGAAAGAGAAGCAGGTCGAACAGCTTCGCGACATCTTTGGCAACGCGCAACTGGTGGTCGTTACCCATCAGAGCGGGTTGACGGTGGCCGAGTCCACCGACCTTCGGTCGAAGATGTTCGAAGCCGGAGCCAGCTTCAAAGTAACCAAGAATTGGCTCGCACGTCTCGCGATCGAAGGCACGAAGTTCGCCGGGCTCGCCGATCAGTTCACCGGTCCGACCGCCATCGCTTATTCGAGCGATCCGGTCGCGGCGGCGAAGGTGGCGGTGGAATTCGCCAAGAAGAACGAAAAGCTCGCCATTGTCTGCGGCGCTCTCGATGAGAAGCTGCTGGATAAGGGCGAGGTCGATGCGCTGGCGAAGCTGCCGTCCCTCGACGAACTGCGCGGCAAGCTGGTCGGGGTGCTGCAGGCACCGGCCACCAAGGTGGCCGGCGTCCTTCAGGCGCCCGCCGGCCAGTTGGCTCGTGTGTTCGGTGCCTACGGATCGAAAGAGGCGGCGTAGCCTGGAACCAATTGTAGAGTCAGGAGACCATTGAATATGGCTGATCTCGAAAAAATGGTTGAAGATCTGTCGGGCCTCACGGTGCTCGAGGCGGCGGAACTCAGCAAGATGCTTGAAGAGAAGTGGGGCGTCTCGGCGGCGGCTCCCGTGGCGGTCGCCGCGGCGGGTGCTCCGGCCGGCGAGGCTGCGGCGGCGGAAGAGGAGAAGGATTCCTTCGACGTCATCCTGACCGCGGCCGGCGACAAGAAGATCAACGTGATCAAGGAAGTCCGGGCCATCACCGGCCTGGGCCTCAAGGAAGCGAAGGATCTCGTCGAAGGCGCGCCCAAGCCGGTCAAGGAAGGGGCCAGCAAGGACGAGGCCGAAGAGCTCAAGAAAAAGCTCGAAGAGGCGGGTGCGACGGTCGAGCTCAAGTAGCCGACGCGTCGTGCATCGTAAGGCTCACGGGCCAATGGGCTGCCGGGGCATTGCCCCGGCGGCCCGCTCGCCTTTTCGGGCGGGCGTATTCGTTTATGTAATTTAAGCAGGACCGCGCGGGCATTACCCGCCTGGACGAGAGGAGCATCGATGGCGAAGTCGTTCACCGGTCGGACGCGAATTCGAAAGAATTTCGGCCGCATCGCCGAAGTGGCGCCCATGCCGAACCTGATCGAGGTTCAGAAGAAGTCGTACGACCACTTCCTGCAGGTCGACGAGCCCGAGGGCGGCCGCGAGGTCACCGGGCTCGAGGCGGTGTTCAAGTCGGTCTTCCCGATCACCGACTTCTCCGAGCGCTCGACGCTCCAGTTCGTCCGTTATGAGTTCGAGACGCCGAAGTTCGACGTCGAGGAGTGCCAGCAGCGCGGCATGACCTTCGCCGCGCCGCTGAAGGTCACCCTCGACCTCGTCGTCATGGACGTCGACGAGGAGACCGGCGCCAAGTCGCTGCGCGACGTCAAGCGCCAGGACGTCTACATGGGCGACATGCCGCTGATGACCGAGCACGGCACCTTCGTCGTCAACGGCACCGAGCGCGTCATCGTCTCGCAGATGCACCGCTCGCCGGGCGTCTTCTTCGACCACGACAAGGGCAAGACCCATTCGTCGGGCAAGTATCTGTTCGCGTCGCGGGTGATCCCCTACCGGGGCTCGTGGCTCGACTTCGAGTTCGACGCCAAGGACATCGTCCACGTCCGCATCGATCGCCGCCGCAAGCTTCCGGTGACGACGATGCTGCTTGCGCTGGACAACGAGGAGACCGCCGCCAAGCGCGCCGAGCTCGCCGCCAAGGGCGAGACCCTGGACCCGTTCGAGGCCCAGGGCATGACCGCCGAGGAAATCCTCGACCTGTTCTACGACAAGATCGTCTTCACCCACTCCAACAAGGGGTGGAAGACCAAGTTCGATCCCGAGCAGCTCAAGGGCGTCAAGCTGGTCGCCGACATGGTCGACGCGAAGACCGGCGAGGTCGTCGCCGAGGCCGGCACCAAGATCACCCCGCGCGTCGCCAAGCGGCTCCAGGAGGGTGGGCTCAAGGAGCGCATCGCCCCGCCGGAGGAGCTGATCGGCTCCTACATCGCCGAGGACATCGTCGACGCGAAGACCGGCGTGATCCACGCCGAGGCCGGCGACGAGATCACCGAGGAGACGCTGGTCGCGCTCGACGAGGCCAACGTCAAGACGCTGCCGATCCTGGCGATCGACCACATCACGGTCGGCCCGTACATCCGCAACACGCTGGCCGCCGACAAGAACATGACCCGCGAGGACGCGCTGCTCGACATCTACCGGGTGATGCGCCCGGGCGAGCCGCCGACCGTGGAGGCCGCCGAGGCCCTGCTCAAATCGATGTTCTTCGATCCCGAGCGCTACGACCTGTCGGCCGTCGGCCGGGTCAAGATGAACGCGCGCCTGGGCTTCTCCGACGCCGACGTGCCGGATCAGGTCCGCACGCTGCGCAAGGAGGACATCCTCGCCATCGTCAAGATGCTGGTCGACCTCAAGGACGGCCGCGGCGAGATCGACGACATCGACCATCTCGGCAACCGGCGCGTGCGCTCGGTCGGCGAGCTGATGGAGAACCAGTACCGCGTCGGCCTCTTGCGCATGGAGCGGGCGATCAAGGAGCGCATGTCCACGGTCGAGATCGACTCGGTCATGCCGCACGACCTGATCAACGCCAAGCCGGCAGCCGCGGCGGTGCGCGAGTTCTTCGGCTCGTCGCAGCTCTCGCAGTTCATGGACCAGACCAACCCGCTGTCGGAGATCACCCACAAGCGGCGCCTGTCGGCGCTCGGCCCGGGCGGTCTGACCCGCGAGCGGGCGGGCTTCGAGGTGCGCGACGTGCACCCGACCCACTATGGCCGGATCTGCCCGATCGAGACGCCTGAAGGCCCGAATATCGGCCTGATCAACTCGCTGGCGACCTACGCCCGGGTCAACAAGTACGGCTTCATCGAAAGCCCGTACCGCAAGGTCGACAAGGCCAAGGTCACGACCCACGTCGACTACCTGTCGGCGATGGAGGAGGGCAAGTACACGATCGCCCAGGCCAACGCCGAGCTCGACGACAAGGGCCAGTTCGTCGACGACCTGATCTCGTGCCGCCGCGGCGGCGACTACGAGATGGTCCCGCCGGACCAGATCGACTACATCGACGTCTCGCCGAAGCAGCTCGTCTCGGTGGCCGCCTCGCTGATCCCGTTCCTCGAGAACGACGACGCGAACCGCGCGCTGATGGGCTCGAACATGCAGCGGCAGGCCGTGCCCCTGATCCAGGCCGAGGCGCCGCTGGTCGGCACCGGCATGGAGGGCACCGTGGCGCGCGATTCGGGCGCGACCATCGCGGCCCGCCGCACCGGCGTGGTCGACCAGGTCGACGCCACCCGCATCGTCATCCACTCGAAGGAGGTCGATCCGGACACCGAGGCGCCGGGCGTCGACATCTACAACCTGCTGAAGTTCCAGCGCTCGAACCAGAACACCTGCATCACCCAGCGCCCGCTGGTGAAGGTGGGCGACGAGGTCGACGCCGGCGACATCATCGCCGACGGCCCGTCGACCTCGCTGGGCGAGCTGGCGCTGGGCCGCAACGTGCTGTGCGCGTTCATGCCCTGGAACGGCTACAACTTCGAGGACTCGATCCTGCTCTCCGAGCGGATCGTCAAGGACGACGTCTTCACCTCGATCCACATCGAGGAATTCGAGGTCATGGCCCGCGACACCAAGCTGGGCCAGGAAGAGATCACCCGCGACATCCCGAACGTCGGCGAGGAGGCGCTCAAGAACCTCGACGAGGCGGGCATCGTCTACATCGGCGCCGAGGTCAAGCCGGGCGACATCCTGGTCGGCAAGGTGACGCCGAAGGGCGAATCGCCGATGACCCCGGAAGAGAAGCTGCTGCGGGCGATCTTCGGCGAGAAGGCGTCCGACGTGCGCGACACGTCGATGCGGCTGCCCCCGGGCGTCGCGGGCACGATCGTCGAGGTGCGGGTGTTCTCGCGCCGCGGCATCGACAAGGACGAGCGTGCCATGGCGATCGAGCGGGCGGAGATCGCCCGGCTCGCCAAGGACCGCGACGACGAGAAGACCATCCTGGAGCGGAGCTTCCGCAGCAACCTGAAGAGCCTGCTGCTCAACAAGGTCTCCGAGTCGGGGCCGAAGGGCTACAAGGGCGGCGGCAAGATCACCGATGCGGTGCTCGACGAGTACAAGCCGCACGAGTGGCGGCAGTTCACCGTCAAGAACGACCAGGTGATGAAGCAGATCGAGTTGCTGACCAAGGCGTTCGACGCCGCGGTCCAGCGCATCGAGGAGCGCTTCCAGGACAAGGTCGAGAAGCTGCAGCGCGGCGACGAGCTGCCGCCGGGCGTGATGAAGATGGTCAAGGTCTTCGTCGCGGTGAAGCGCAAGATGCAGTCCGGCGACAAGATGGCCGGCCGTCACGGCAACAAGGGCGTCGTCTCCCGGATCATGCCGATGGAGGACATGCCCTACCTGGACGACGGCACCCCGGTCGACCTGGTGCTCAACCCGCTGGGCGTGCCGTCGCGCATGAACGTGGGCCAGATCCTCGAGACCCATCTGGGCTGGGCGGCCGCCGGCATCGGCCGGCAGGTCGGCCAGATCGTCGAGGAGGCGGCCCGCGGCTCCAAGAAGGAGGCGGCCAAGGCGCTGCGCGACAAGTACCGCACCATCTATGACGAGGCGGCCTATCGCGACAACATCGCCGGCCTGTCCGACGACGACATCATCAAGTTCGGCGAGAGCGTCCGCGGCGGCGTGTCGATCGCCACGCCGGTGTTCGACGGCGCGCGCGAGGACGACATCGTCGAGATGCTGGCGGAAGCCGGGCTCGACGTCTCCGGCCAGGTGAGCCTCACGGACGGCCGTACGGGCGAGGAATTCGATCGAAAGGTGACGGTGGGCTATATCTACATGCTCAAGCTGCACCATCTGGTCGACGACAAGATCCATGCCCGCTCGATTGGCCCGTACAGCCTGGTCACCCAGCAGCCGCTGGGCGGCAAGGCCCAGTTCGGCGGCCAGCGGTTCGGCGAAATGGAGGTGTGGGCGCTCGAAGCCTACGGCGCCGCCTACACGCTGCAGGAGATGCTGACCGTGAAGTCGGACGACGTCGCCGGCCGCACCAACGTCTACGCCAAGATCGTGCGCGGTCAGGACACGTTCGAGGCGGGCATACCCGAATCGTTCAACGTGCTGGTCAAGGAGCTCCGGTCGCTCGGCCTCAATGTCGAGCTGAAGCAGGAAGCCTACTAGGACCCGCGTGAACGGACACACGTACCAGCGCTGAAGGAGAAGCCTGGATGAACGAACTGATGAACGTCTTTGGCCCCGTCCGCAAGACGGAGGACTTCGACCAGATGCGGATCTCGATCGCGAGCCCCGAGCAGATTCGCTCGTGGTCTTTCGGCGAGATCAAGAAGCCCGAGACGATCAACTACCGGACGTTCAAGCCCGAGCGCGACGGGCTGTTCTGCGCGCGCATCTTCGGTCCGATCAAGGACTACGAGTGCCTGTGCGGCAAGTACAAGCGCATGAAGTATCGCGGCATCATCTGCGAGAAGTGCGGCGTCGAGGTGACGCTGCAGAAGGTCCGCCGCGAGCGCATGGGCCACATCGAGCTGGCCTCGCCGGTCGCCCACATCTGGTTCCTGAAGTCGCTGCCGAGCCGCATCGGCCTGCTGCTCGACATGACGCTCAAGGACCTGGAGCGGGTGCTCTACTTCGAGAGCTACGTCGTCACCGAGCCGGGCCTGACCGCCCTCAAGCAGGGCCAGCTCCTGTCGGAGGAGCAGTACTGGAACGCGCTGGACGAGTTCGGCGACGACAGCTTCGAGGCCAGCATCGGCGCCGAGGCGATGAAGGACCTGCTCGGCGGCATCGACCTCGAGAAGGAGAAGGTCACGCTGCGCGAGGAACTGCGCGAGTGCAAGTCGGAAGCGCGCCGCAAGAAGCTGGTCAAGCGGCTCAAGCTGGTCGAGGCGTTCAGCGCCTCGGGCGCGCGGCCGGAGTGGATGATCATGGACGTGATCCCGGTCATCCCGCCGGAACTGCGCCCGCTGGTGCCGCTCGACGGCGGCCGCTTCGCCACGTCCGACCTCAACGACCTCTACCGCCGCGTCATCAACCGGAACAACCGCCTGAAGCGGCTGATCGAGCTGCGCGCGCCCGACATCATCATCCGCAACGAGAAGCGGATGCTGCAGGAGTTGGTCGACGCCCTGTTCGACAACGGCCGCCGCGGCCGGGTCATCACCGGCGCCAACAAGCGGCCGCTGAAGTCGCTGTCCGACATGCTCAAGGGCAAGCAGGGCCGGTTCCGCCAGAACCTGCTCGGCAAGCGCGTCGACTATTCGGGCCGTTCGGTCATCGTGGTCGGGCCCGAGCTGAAATTGCACCAGTGCGGCCTGCCCAAGAAGATGGCGCTCGAGCTGTTCAAGCCCTTCATCTACGCCAAGCTGGAGGAGCGCGGGCTCGCGACCACCATCAAGGCGGCCAAGCGCAAGGTCGAGAAGGAGCTGCCGGAGGTCTGGGATATCCTCGAAGAGGTCATCCGCGAGCATCCGGTGCTGCTCAACCGCGCGCCGACGCTCCACCGCCTCGGCATCCAGGCGTTCGAGCCGGTGCTGATCGAGGGCAAGGCGATCCAGCTCCACCCGCTGGTCTGCACCGCCTTCAACGCCGACTTCGACGGTGACCAGATGGCGGTCCACGTGCCGCTGTCGCTGGAGGCCCAGCTCGAGGCGCGCGTGCTGATGATGTCGACCAACAACATCCTCAGCCCGGCCAACGGCAAGCCGATCATCGTGCCGTCGCAGGACATCGTCCTCGGCATCTACTATCTCAGCGACGAGCGGCCCGACGTGGCCGGCCCGCCGGTGAGCATCGACTCCGAGGACGCCCTCAAGGCCGCCCTGGAGAACGAGGACGTCACCCTGTTCGACGCCAAGAAGCCGACCGCGGTGCTCGACGTCGACGACACCAAGAAGCTGTTCAAGGCGTTGAAGGACGGCAAGATCACGGCACACCGCGTGCCGCGCTTCGCCGACGTCGGCTCGATCGAGCTGGCGCTCGACAGCGGCATGGTCAGCCTGCACACCAAGATCAAGGCGCTCTACGAGACGGTCGACGAGGACGGCAACCCGGTCACCGAGCGGGTGATCTCGACGCCCGGCCGGATGATCCTGGCCGGCGTGCTGCCGCGCCACCCGAACGTGCCGTTCAGCCTGATCAACCGGGTGCTGACCAAGAAGGAGATCACCAACGTCATCGACATCGTCTACCGCCACTGCGGTCAGAAGGAGACGGTGATCTTCGCCGACCGGATCATGGGCCTGGGCTTCTCCTACGCCTGCCGGGCCGGCATCTCGTTCGGCAAGGACGACCTCAAGGTTCCGGACGCCAAGGAGCGCCTGATCCGCGAGACCCAGGACCAGGTCAAGGAGTTCGAGCAGCAGTACCAGGAAGGCCTGATCACCCAGGGCGAGAAGTACAACAAGGTGGTCGACGCCTGGTCGCGCTGCACCGACGTGGTCGCCGACGAGATGATGAAGGAGATGAGCAGCGTCGAGCCCGGTGCGCCGACCAACTCCGTCTTCATGATGGCCCATTCCGGTGCCCGTGGTTCGGCGGCGCAGATCAAGCAGCTCGCCGGCATGCGCGGCCTGATGGCCAAGCCGGACGGCTCGATCATCGAGACGCCGATCATCGCCAACTTCAAGGAAGGCCTGTCGGTTCTCGAATACTTCAACTCGACCCACGGCGCCCGTAAGGGTCTCGCCGACACCGCGCTGAAGACGGCCAACTCCGGCTACCTGACCCGCCGTCTGGTCGACGTGGCGCAGGACTGCATCATCATCGAGGACGACTGCGGCACCAAGGAGGGCCTGACCACCAAGGCGGTGATCGAGGGCGGCGAGGTCGTCGTCTCGCTCGCCGAGCGCATCCTCGGCCGGACCGCGGTCGAGGACGTCATCGATCCGCTGTCGGGCGACGTCATCGTCAAGGCCGGCGACCTGATCGAGGAGGAGACCGCCGACGCGATCGAGCAGGCCGGCGTCGACGAGGTCAAGATCCGCTCGGTGCTGACCTGCGATTCGCGGGTGGGCGTGTGCGGCAAGTGCTACGGCCGCGACCTGGCCCGCGGCACCCCGGTCAACGTCGGCGAGGCGGTCGGCGTGATCGCGGCGCAGTCGATCGGCGAGCCGGGCACCCAGCTGACGATGCGGACCTTCCACATCGGCGGCGCGGCCCAGCGCGGCGCCGAGCAGTCGAGCGTCGAGGCGGCGATGGACGCCACCATCGCGATCGAGAACCGGAACGTGGTCAAGAACAGCGACGGCCTGCTGGTCGTGATGTCGCGCAACTGCGAGGTCGTCCTCCGCGACGAGAACGACCGCGAGCGTGCCCGCCATCGCGTGCCCTACGGCGCCAAGCTGTTCGTCGACGACGGGTCGAAGGTCGAGAAGGGCGACAAGCTGGCCGAGTGGGATCCCTACACGATCCCGATCATCACCGAGAAGCAGGGCTATGTGGACTTCGTCGACCTGATCGAGGGCCTGTCGATGCGCGAGGTGCTCGACGAGGCCACCGGCATCGCCAACAAGGTGGTGATCGACTGGCGGCAGCAGCCCCGCGGCGCCGACCTCAAGCCGCGCATCTCGCTGCGGCCGAAGGCCGACTCGCCCCAGGGCGAGGTCGTCACCCTGCCCAACGGTATCGAGGCCCGCTACTTCATGTCGGTCGACGCGATCCTGTCGGTCGAGGGCGGCCAGCAGGTCCAGGCCGGCGACGTGCTCGCACGTATCCCGCGGGAATCGTCGAAGACCCGCGACATCACCGGCGGTCTGCCGCGCGTCGCCGAGCTGTTCGAGGCGCGCAAGCCGAAGGACTACGCGATCATCTCGGAGATTCCGGGACGGGTCGAGTTCGGCAAGGACTACAAGACCAAGCGCCGGATCGTGGTCCGGCCCGAGGAGGGCGAGCCGCGGGAATACATGATCCCGAAGGGCAAGCACATCTCGGTGCAGGAGGGCGACTGGGTCGAGAAGGGGACCGCGCTGCTCGACGGCAACCCGGTGCCCCACGACATCCTCAGGATCATGGGCGTCGAGGCGCTGTCGGAGTACCTGACCACCGAGATCCAGGAGGTCTATCGGTTGCAGGGCGTGAAGATCAACGACAAGCACATCGAGGTGATCGTTCGCCAGATGATGCAGAAGGTCGAGATCCTCGATCCCGGCGACACCACCTTCCTGGTCGGCGAGCAGGTCGACCGGCACGAGTTCGACGAGGCCAACCGCAAGGCGCTCGACGAGAAGGGCAAGGCGGCCGACGGCGAGCCGGTGCTGCAGGGCATCACCAAGGCGAGCCTGCAGACCAAGTCCTTCATCTCGGCGGCGTCCTTCCAGGAGACCACTCGCGTCCTCACCGAGGCGGCGGTCAACGGCAAGGTCGACGAGCTGATCGGGCTCAAGGAGAACGTCATCGTCGGCCGTCTGATCCCCGCCGGCACGGGCAGCGTGATGAAGCGCCTGCGCTACGAGGCGTCGGAGCGCGACCGCGAGGTGCTGGCGCGCCGGGCCGAGGAGGCCGAGGCCGCCGAAACCGAGGCGCTGGAGCCGCCGAAGGAGGAGGTGCCGGCCGCCTGATCGAGTATTGTTCCGGTCCGCCGGCCGGCGCGTCAAAAAAGGCGCCGCGGCGGGCCGGAATTTTCATTGCTTTTTCTTGACGGCGCCCGGGGGCGTGCGTATTTTCC
Organism: uncultured Alphaproteobacteria bacterium; assembly: GCA_963730305.1. GTDB lineage: Bacteria > Pseudomonadota > Alphaproteobacteria > Bin65 > Bin65 > CAMYMQ01. Next base: position 294,793 of record CAVSRB010000003.1, on the reverse strand, counting down.
CCGTGCGTTGTGAGAACGACGCGCCGCGCCGGGAGGCCCTTCCGGGGACTCGCGGCGCTTGTCGCTTTTTTTGAACGAGCCCAATCGCCCAGCCGGGACGACGCCGCCGATCAAGGCGGACGGATAGTTCCACTCGGGGGCGACGCTGCACCGACCGATCGCGCAGGTGGCGCCGTCAGGTCGGTGTTTTGCATCGCCCGGCCGTGTTGTGCGCGGCGGTTCGGAAACGGCCGGCAGACGCGGGCTACGGTGCAGAGTGCAAGAAGGAAGACTGTTCGAATGCCGACGATCAACCAGCTGATCCGCAAGCCCCGCCGGGCGCCGGTGAAGCGGAACAAGGTACCGGCGATGGAGGCGTGTCCGCAGAAGCGCGGCGTGTGCACGCGCGTCTACACGACCACGCCGAAGAAGCCGAACTCCGCGCTGCGCAAGGTCGCGCGCGTGCGCCTGACCAACGGCTTCGAGGTCACCAGCTACATCCCGGGCGAAGGTCACAACCTTCAGGAGCACTCGGTCGTCATGATCCGTGGCGGCCGCGTCAAGGATCTGCCCGGCGTCCGCTATCACATCATCCGCGGCACGCTCGACACCCAGGGCGTCTCCGACCGCCGCCAGCGCCGTTCGAAATACGGCGCCAAGCGGCCGAAATAGGGAGGGGCGGATGTCGAGACGTCACCGCGCCGAGAAACGCGAGGTCCTGCCCGACGCCAAGTATGGCGACGTGGTGCTGACCAAGTTCATGAACAGCCTGATGCGCGACGGCAAGAAGTCGGCCGCCGAGGGCATCGTCTACGGCGCCTTCGACCGCATCGAGGAGAAGATGCGGACCGAGCCGCTGCGCGTGTTCCACGACGCGCTCGACAACGTCAAGCCGGCGATCGAGGTGCGGTCGCGGCGCGTCGGCGGCGCCACCTACCAGGTGCCGGTCGAGGTTCGCACCGCCCGCGGCCAGGCGCTGGCCGTGCGCTGGCTGATCAGCGCGGCCCGCGCCCGCAGCGAGCGGACCATGGCCGAGCGCCTGTCGGCCGAGCTGATGGAGGCCGCCGACAACCGCGGCGCCGCCGTCAAGAAGCGCGAGGATACCCACCGCATGGCCGAAGCCAACCGCGCCTTCTCGCACTACCGCTGGTAAAGCCGCTTCCCACCCGGATTCACGACCATGGCACGCAAAACCCCTCTCGAGCGCTTCCGCAACATCGGCATCATGGCCCACATCGATGCGGGCAAGACGACGACCACGGAGCGCGTTCTCTATTACACCGGCCGGTCCCACAAGATCGGCGAGGTGCATGACGGCGCTGCGACCATGGACTGGATGGAGCAGGAGCAGGAGCGCGGCATCACCATCACGTCCGCCGCGACGACGTGCTTCTGGCGCGACCACCGGATCAACATCATCGACACGCCGGGCCACGTCGACTTCACCATCGAGGTCGAGCGTTCGCTGCGCGTGCTCGACGGCGCCGTCGCCGTGTTCGACTCGGTCGCCGGCGTCGAGCCGCAGTCCGAGACGGTGTGGCGCCAGGCCGACAAGTACGGCGTGCCGCGCATGTGTTTCGTCAACAAGATGGACCGCACCGGCGCCGACTTCTTCCGCTGCGTCTCGATGATCGAGGATCGGCTGGGCGCGACCCCGCTGGTGCTGCACCTGCCGATCGGCAGCGAGGCCGATTTCGCCGGCCTGGTCGACCTGGTCCGGATGAAGGGCGTGGTCTGGACCGGCGAGCAGCTCGGCGCCGAGTTCAACGATGTCGAGATCCCCGCCGACCTGCAGGATATGGCGGCCGAGTATCGCGAGAAGCTGGTCGAAGCCGCGGTCGAGCACGACGACGCCGCGATGGAGGCCTATCTCGAGGGTAACGAGCCGGACGTCGATACGCTCAACGCCTGCATCCGCAAGGGCACGCTCGCCAACGCCTTCGTGCCGGTGCTGTGCGGCAGCGCGTTCAAGAACAAGGGCGTGCAGCCGCTGCTCGACGCCGTCGTCGACTTCATGCCGGCGCCGATCGACGTCGCCGCGATCAAGGGCGTCAAGCCGGGCACCGACGAGCCGATGGAGCGCAAGAGCTCCGACGACGAGCCGTTCGCGGCGCTCGCCTTCAAGATCATGAACGATTCCTTCGTCGGCTCGCTGACCTTCGCGCGCGTCTATTCGGGCATCATCCAGACCGGCGACAGCATGCTCAACACGGTCAAGGACAAGCGCGAGCGCGTCGGCCGGATGCTGTCGATGCACGCCAACAGCCGTGAAGAGATCAAGGAAGCGCGCGCCGGCGAGATCATCGCCTTCGCGGGCCTCAAGGACGTCACCACCGGCGACACCCTGTGCGACCCGTCGGCGCCGGTCGTGCTCGAGCGGATGGAGTTCCCGGACCCGGTCATCGAGGTCGCCGTGGAGCCCAAGACCAAGGCCGACCACGACAAGATGGGCGTCGCCCTGGCGCGGCTGGCGGCGGAGGATCCGTCCTTCCGCGTGTCCTCCGACGAGGAGAGCGGCCAGACCATCATCGCCGGCATGGGCGAGCTGCACCTGGAGATCATCGTCGACCGGCTCAAGCGCGAGTTCAAGGTCGACGCCAACGTCGGCGCCCCGCAGGTCGCTTACCGCGAGACCTTCGGCAAGGAAGTCGATATCGACTACACCCACAAGAAGCAGACCGGCGGTTCGGGCCAGTTCGCCCGCGTCAAGATCCGCTTCCTCCCGGTCGAGCCCGGCGAGGGCTACAGCTTCGAGAACTCGGTGACCGGCGGCAACGTGCCCAAGGAATACGTCCCGGGCGTCGAGAAGGGGCTGATGAGCTCCAAGGACTCGGGCGTGCTCGCCGGCTTCCCGGTGATCGACTTCAAGGCCGAGCTCTACGACGGCGCCTACCACGACGTCGACTCGAGCGTCATGGCCTTCGAGATCGCCGCCCGGGCGGCGTTCCGGGAGGGCATGGAGAAGAGCTCGCCGAAGCTGCTCGAGCCGATCATGAATGTCGAGGTGGTGACGCCCGAGGAGTATATGGGCGACATCATCGGCGACCTGAACAGCCGGCGCGGCAACGTCCAGGGCATGGACGCCCGCGGCAACGCCCAGGTGATCACGGCGATGGTGCCGCTGGCCAACATGTTCGGCTACGTCAACACGCTGCGCTCGGCCAGTCAGGGCCGCGCCACCTACACCATGCAGTTCGACCACTATGCCGAGGTGCCCCAGGCGGTCGCCGAGGAAGTGCGTCAGAAGATGGCCTAGTTGTCGGCACCGGCCGGCACAACGACTCAAACCAGGGAACTATAGTCGATGTCGAAAGCGAAGTTCGAGCGGACGAAGCCGCACTGCAACATTGGCACGATCGGTCACGTCGATCATGGCAAGACGACGTTGACGGCGGCGATCACGAAGGTGCTGGCCGAGACGGGCGGTGCGACCTACACGTCGTACGACAACATCGACAAGGCGCCGGAGGAGCGCGAGCGCGGCATCACGATCGCGACCGCCCACGTCGAGTACGAGACGGCGAACCGGCACTACGCCCACGTCGACTGCCCGGGCCACGCGGACTACGTGAAGAACATGATCACGGGCGCGGCGCAGATGGACGGCGCGATCCTGGTGGTGTCGGCGGCCGACGGCCCGATGCCGCAGACGCGCGAGCACATCCTGCTGGCGCGCCAGGTCGGCGTCCCGGCGATCGTGGTGTTCATGAACAAGGTCGACCAGGTCGACGACGAGGAGCTTCTGGAGCTGGTCGAGCTCGAGGTTCGCGAGCTGCTGTCGAGCTACGAGTTCCCGGGCGACGACATCCCGATCGTCAAGGGCTCGGCGCTGGCCGCCCTGGAGGATTCCAACGAGGAGATCGGCAAGAAGGCCATCCTCGAGCTGATGGATGCCGTCGACAGCTACATTCCGCAGCCGGAGCGTCCGATCGACCAGGCGTTCCTGATGCCGATCGAGGACGTGTTCTCGATCTCGGGCCGCGGCACGGTGGTGACGGGGCGCGTCGAGAAGGGCATCGTGAAGGTCGGCGACGAGATCGAGATCGTCGGGCCTGAAGGACACGTCGAAGACGGTGTGCACGGGCGTGGAAATGTTCCGCAAGCTGCTTGACCAGGGGCAGGCGGGAGACAATATCGGCGTGCTGCTGCGCGGCGTCGGCCGCGAGGACGTCGAGCGTGGCCAGGTCCTGGCCAAGCCGGGCTCGATCACGCCGCACACGAACTTCAAGGCGGAAGCCTACATCCTGACCAAGGAGGAGGGCGGCCGCCACACGCCGTTCTTCTCGAACTACCGCCCGCAGTTCTACTTCCGGACGACGGACGTGACCGGCTCGGTGACGCTTCCCGAGGGCACGGAGATGGTGATGCCGGGCGACAACATTGCGATGGAGGTCGAGCTGATCCAGCCGATCGCGATGGACGAGGGCCTGCGCTTCGCCATCCGCGAAGGCGGCCGCACCGTCGGTGCCGGCGTCGTCGCCTCGATCATCAAATAGTTCTGACTTCGCGCGAACCGGCGGCCTTGGGCCGCCGGTGTCCTGACTAGGTACGGTAATGGAAAACCAAACGATCAGAATCCGGCTGAAGGCCTTCGATCATCGCCTGCTCGACCAGTCGACGGGCGAGATCGTGAGCACGGCCAAACGGACGGGCGCCCAGGTTCGCGGGCCGATTCCGCTGCCGACCCGGCTGCAGCGCTACACCGTGTTGCGGTCGCCGCACATCGACAAGAAGTCGCGCGAGCAGTTCGAGATCCGCACCCACAAGCGGCTGATCGACATCGTCGACCCGACGCCGCAGACGGTCGACGCGCTCGGCAAGCTCGACCTTGCCGCCGGCGTCCACGTCGACATCAAGCTGAAGGAAGAAGCCTGATGCGCACCGGGGTCATCGCCGAGAAGCTGGGCATGAGCCGGGTGTTCCGCGACGACGGAACCCACCTGCCGGTGACCGTGCTCAAGCTCGACGGCTGCCAGGTCGTCGCCCAGCGCACGCAGGAGCGCGACGGCTACACCGCCCTGCAGCTCGGCTGCGGCAAGGCGCGGGTCAAGACCGTGTCCAAGCCGATGCGCGGCCACTTCGCCAAGGCCAAGGTCGAGCCCAAGCGTCGCCTGGTCGAGTTCCGCGTCGATGCCGACAACATGGTCGACGTCGGCGCCGAGCTGTCGGCCGAGCATTTCGTCGAGGGCCAGAAGGTCGACGTCGCCGGGGTGACGATCGGCAAGGGCTTCGCCGGCGCGATGAAGCGGCACAACTTCGGTGGCCTGCGCGCCTCGCACGGCGTCTCGATCTCGCACCGCTCACACGGCTCGACCGGCCAGTGCCAGGATCCGGGCCGCGTGTTCAAGGGCAAGAAGATGGCCGGCCATATGGGCAACACCCGCCAGACGATCCAGAACCTGGAGATCGTCGGCACCGACGTCGAGCGCGGCCTGATCCTCATCAAGGGCGCGGTCCCGGGCCCGAAGGGCACGATCGTCGAGATCCGCGACGCGGCCAAGACGCCGGCGCCCGAAGGTCTGCCGATCCCGGCCGCGCTGAAGGGTGGCGCGCCCACGGCCGAGGCCGAGCCGGAAGCGCCGGCCGAGACCGAGGCCGCGGCGGAGACCCCCGTGGAGACCCCGGCCGAGACCGAAGCACCGGCGGCGGACGTGGCGCCCGCAGAAGAGACGGCGGCGGCCGAACCGGCGGCTGAAGAGCCGGCCGCCGACGCCGAGGAGAAGAAGGACTGATGGCGATCAAGAGCAAAGTCATCGACCTGGGCGCCAAGGCCGCGGGCGACGTCGATCTCGACGAAGCCGTGTTCGGGCTGCCGGTACGCAAGGACATCCTCCACCGCGTCGTGCGGTGGCAGCTGGCCAAGCGCCGCGCGGGCACGCACAACACCAAGACGATCGCCTTCGTCCAGGGCACCAGCAAGAAGCCGTTCAAGCAGAAGGGCACCGGCCGGGCCCGCCAGGGCAGCCTGCGCTCGCCGCAGTTCCGCGGCGGCGCGGTGATCTTCGGCCCGCACCCGCGCGACCATGGCTACGACCTGCCCAAGAAGGTCCGCCGGCTCGGCCTCAAGACCGCGCTGTCGGCCAAGCAGGCCGAGGGCAAGCTGGTCGTGCTCAAAGAGGCCAAGCTCAAGGAAGCCAAGACCGGCGAGCTGGCCAAGCAGCTCGACAAGCTGGGCTGGGGCAGCGTCCTGGTCATCGACGGCCCGGAGGTCGACGCCAACTTCGCCCAGGCCTCGGCCAACCTGCCGAATGTCGACGTGCTGCCGCAGCAAGGCGCCAACGTCTACGACATCCTGCGGCGCGAGACGCTGGTGCTGACCACGTCTGCTGTCGAAGCGCTGGAGGCGCGCCTCAAATGAGCTGGAAATATCTCAACAAGCCGACGCTCACCAAGGAGCAGATGTACGACATCATCCGCGCCCCGGTGATCACCGAGAAGGCGACCCGCGGCTCCGAGCACGGCCAGGTCACCCTCAAGGTCGCGCCGACCGCGACCAAGCCGGAGATCAAGGCGGCGGTCGAGGGCCTGTTCGGTGTCAAGGTGACCAACGTCAACACGCTCAACCAGCAGGGCAAGCGCAAGGTGTTCCGCGGCCGCCGCGGCGTGCGCACCGGCTACAAGAAAGCGATCATCACCCTCGCCGAGGGCCAGACGATCGACGTGACCACGGGGGTCTGACGCGATGGCTCTGAAGAAATACAAGCCGACGACGCCGAGCCAGCGCGGCCTGGTGCTGGTCGACCGGTCGCAGCTCTGGAAGGGCAAGCCGGTCAAGCACCTGACCGAGGGCAAGAGCCGCAACGGCGGTCGCAACAACCACGGCCGGATCACGGCGCGGCGGATCGGCGGCGGCCACAAGCAGCGCTACCGCGTCGTCGACTTCAAGCGTCAGCGGTTCGGCACGGCGACGGTCGAGCGGATCGAGTACGATCCCAACCGCACGGCCTTCCTCGCGCTGATCAAGTACGAGGACGGCGAGCTGTCCTACATCCTCGCGCCGCAGCGGCTGAAGGCCGGCGACGTGGTGGAAGCGGGCGAGAAGGTCGACGTCAAGCCGGGCAACGCGATGCCGCTGTCGGCGATGCCGATCGGCACCATCGTCCACAACGTCGAGATGAAGCCGGGCAAGGGCGGCCAGATCGCCCGCGCCGGCGGCACCTACGTCCAGCTGATCGGGCGCGATTCGGGCTATGCCCAGCTGCGCCTGACCTCGGGCGAGATGCGCATGGTGCGCGCGGAGTGCATGGCCACGGTCGGGGCGGTGTCCAACCCCGACCAGCAGAACATCGTGCTCGCCAAGGCGGGCCGGTCGCGCTGGCTGGGCAAGCGGCCGTCGGTACGCGGCGTGGCGATGAACCCGGTCGATCACCCGCATGGCGGCGGCGAAGGCCGCACCTCGGGCGGCCGTCATCCGGTCAGCCCCTGGGGCAAGCCGACCAAGGGTCACCGCACGCGCGGCAAGAAGGGTTCGGACAAATTGATCATCCGCACGCGTCATGTGCGGAAGAAGCGGTAAGGGAGCGGTATAGTGGCTCGTTCGGTTTGGAAGGGTCCGTTCGTCGACGGCTACCTTCTGAAGAAAGCGGAAAAGGCTCGGGAGTCCGGCCGCAACGACGTGATTCGCACGTGGTCGCGACGCTCGACCATCCTGCCGCAGTTCGTCGGCATCACCTTCGGTGTGCACAACGGCCAGAAGTTCATCCCGGTGCTCGTCACCGAGAACATGATCGGCCACAAGTTCGGCGAGTTCGCGCCGACGCGCACCTTCCACGGCCACGCTGCGGACAAGAAGGCGAGGCGGGGTTAGTCATGGGCAAGCCGAAGCGCGAACGCTCGCTCTCCGACAACGAGGCCCAGGCGGTGGCGACCCAGCTCCGGGTCAGCCCGCAGAAGCTGAACCTCGTCGCGTCGATGATCCGCGGCAAGAAGGCCGACGCGGCGCTGACCACGCTGGCCTTCTCGCGCCGGCGCATCGCGGGCGACGTCAAGAAGGTGCTCGAGTCGGCGATCGCGAATGCGGAGAACAACCACGGGCTCGACGTCGACCGGCTCTACGTCCGCGAGGCGTTCGTCGGCAAGAGCCTGGTCATGAAGCGGTGGCGCGCCCGGGCGCGCGGCCGATCGGCGAAGATCGTGAAGCCGTTCAGTCGTCTCACCATCATCGTGCGCGAAACCGAGGAGGCGGCGTAATGGGTCAGAAGGTAAATCCGATCGGGCTGCGGCTCGGCGTGAACCGGACCTGGGATTCGCGCTGGTATGCCGACCACGATTACGGCGACCTGCTCCAGCAGGACGTCCAGCTGCGCCGCTACCTGAAGAACAAGCTGGCCCAGGCCGGCGTCAGCAAGATCGTCATCGAGCGGCCGGCCAAGCGCGCCCGGATCACGATCCATACGGCGCGGCCGGGGGTCGTCATCGGCAAGAAGGGCGCCGATATCGAGAAGCCTTCGCCGCGACCTGGCCGCCAAGACCGGCGGCGACGTCAGCCTCAACATCCTCGAGATCCGCAAGCCGGAGATCGAGGCCCAGCTGGTGGCCGAGAACATCGCCCAGCAGCTCGAGCGCCGGGTCGCCTTCCGCCGCGCCATGAAGCGTGCGGTCCAGTCGGCCATGCGCCTGGGCGCCCAGGGCATCCGGATCAACTGCGCGGGCCGGCTCGGCGGCGCCGAGATCGCGCGGATGGAGTGGTATCGCGAAGGCCGCGTGCCGCTGCACACCCTGCGCGCCGACATCGACTATGGCGAGGCGACCGCCAAGACGACCTACGGCACCTGCGGGGTGAAGGTCTGGGTCTACAAGGGCGAGATCATGGAGCACGACCCCATGGCCCAGGAGAAGCGCGCCTTCGACCAGCAGACGGCCCGATAGGCGGGAAACAGGGAAATGCTTAGTCCGAAACGAACCAAGTTCCGCAAGCAGCACAAGGGCCGCATCCACGGCAACGCGCAGCGGGGCGCGCAGATCAACTTCGGCGCCTACGGCCTCAAGGCCACGACGCCGGGCCGGATCAGCTCGCGCCAGATCGAGGCCGCGCGGCGGGCGATCACCCGCCACATGCGCCGCGCCGGCAAGGTCTGGATCCGCGTGTTCCCGGATGTGCCGGTCAGCCAGAAGCCGGCCGAGGTGCGCCAGGGCAAGGGCAAGGGCTCGCCGGAGTGGTGGGCCGCGCGGATCAAGCCGGGCCGGATCCTGTTCGAGCTCGACGGCATTCCGCACGACGTCGCCAAGCGGGCGTTCGAACTGGCCGCGGCCAAGCTGCCGATCCAGACCAAGTTCGTCACCCGCATGGGCGAGGAGGAGTAGGCGATGGACGCGACTGATCTCCGGGCCAAGTCGGTCGATCAGCTCAAGGAGCAGCTCAACGACCTGAAGAAGGAGCAGTTCAACCTGCGCTTCCAGGCCGCCAGCGGGCAGCTCGAGAACACCGCCCGCGCCCGCGTGGTGCGCCGCGACATCGCGCGGGTGAAGACCGTTTTGACCGAGAAGAACCGCGCCAGCGCGAGCTAGAGGTTTAGGAGTTTAGGCAATGCCCAGACGGGTCCTTCAGGGGGTAGTCACCAGCGACAAGGGCGACAAGACGATCGTCGTCTCGGTCGAGCGTCGCGTGATGCACCCGCTGTACAAGAAGTTCATCCGGCGCTCGAAGAAGTTCATGGCGCACGACGAGACCAATGCGTGCAAGGTCGGCGACATCGTGCGCATCCGCGAGTGCCGGCCGATCTCCAAGCGCAAGTCCTGGGAAGTGGTTTCGGAAGAAACCGCGGCCGGTGGGGCGTAGGCGCGCGGCGGCGAAGAAGGACCGAATCCCATGATCCAGATGCAGACCAGGCTGGAGGTCGCCGACAATTCCGGAGCGCGCAAGGTGCAGTGCATCAAGGTGCTCGGCGGCTCCAAGCGGAAGACGGCCGGGGTGGGCGACATCATCGTCGTCTCGGTCAAGGAGGCGATCCCGCGCGGTCGCGTCAAGAAGGGCGACATCCACCGCGCCGTGATCGTGCGCACCGCGAAGGACATCCGGCGCGACGACGGCTCGGCGATCCGCTTCGACCGCAACGCCGCCGTGCTGATCGACAAGAACGGCGAGCCGATCGGGACCCGCATCTTCGGCCCGGTGACGCGCGAGCTGCGCGCGCGCCGCTTCATGAAGATCATCTCGCTGGCGCCGGAAGTGCTGTAGGGGACGACGGGCGATGGCTGAGAAACTGCGTATCCGCAAGGGCGACCGGGTGGTCGTCCGGACCGGCAAGGACAAGGGCAAGAAGGGCGACGTGCTCGTCGTGGTCAAGGGCGATCGTCCCGGCGACCACCGCGTGGTCGTCTCCGGCGTCAACATCATCAAGCGCCACACCCGTCCGAGCCAGACCAATCCCGGCGGCATCATCGAGAAGGAGGCCCCGATCCATATCTCCAACGTGGCGATGCTCGATCCCAAGGACGACACGCCCGCGCGGATCGGCTTCACCACCCTCGACGACGGCCGCAAAGTCCGTTTCGCCCGCAAGTCGGGCGAGATCATCGACCGATAGGCGACGCGATGGCCAGACTTTACGATCATTACAAGAGCGTCGTGCGCGACAACCTCAAGCAGGCGTTCGAGTACAAGAACCCGCACGAGATCCCGCGCATCGAGAAGATCGTCATCAACATGGGCGTCGGCGAGGCGACCCAGGACAAGAAGAAGATCGACGGCGCGCTCGACGACATGACCCGGATCGCCGGCCAGAAGCCGGTGGTGACCTACGCCAAGAAGTCGGAGGCCACCTTCAAGCTGCGCGAAGGCATGGCGATCGGCGTCAAGGTGACCCTGCGTCACGAGCGCATGTACGAGTTCCTGGACCGGCTGGTGACCATCGCGCTGCCGCGCGTGCGCGACTTCCGCGGCCTCAACCCGAAGAGCTTCGACGGCCGCGGCAATTTCGCGATGGGCATCAAGGAACAGATCGTGTTCCCGGAGGTCGACTACGACAAGATCGACACCATCCGGGGCATGGACATCATCATCTGCACGACGGCCGACACCGACGGCGAGGCGTTGGAGCTGCTCAAGGGCTTCGACCTGCCGTTCCGGACCTGACGGCGGCCGGCGGCGCAAAGGAGAGAGTTGGAATGGCGAAGAAGAGCGCGATCGAAAAGAACAAGCGGCGGCGCAAGCTGGCCGACCGCTACGCGGCCAAGCGCGCGCAGCTGAAGGCGCAGGCGAAGGACAGCTCGCTGCCGCCCGAGGAGCGGTTCAAGGCGCAGCTCCAGCTGCAGAAGCTGCCGCGCAACAGCGCCCGCGCCCGCGTGGTCAACCGCTGCGAGCTGACCGGCCGGCCGCGCGGCTACTACCGCAAGTTCCGCCTGTCGCGTATCGCGCTGCGGGATCTCGGGTCGCGCGGCGAGCTGCCGGGCGTCGTCAAGTCGAGCTGGTAGGGAAGAACAAGCATGGCGATGTCCGATCCCATTGGCGACCTGCTGACGCGCATCCGCAACGGTCAGCACGCCCGCAAGCAGTCGATCACCGCGCCCGCGTCGCGGCTCAAGGCCGGCGTGCTCGAAGTGCTCAAGAACGAGGGCTTCATCCGCGGCTATTCCGAGCGTGACGTGCGCACGGGCATCAAGGAGCTCGTGATCGAGCTGAAATATTACGAAGGCGAGCCGGTGATCCGCGAGATCGGCCGCATCTCGACGCCGGGCCGCCGGGTCTATTCCGGTTTCGACGACCTGGAGCGCGAGCGCGGCGGCCTGGGTATCCGCATCCTGTCGACCCCGCGGGGCGTCATGTCGGATTCGCAGGCGCGCGAGGACCGGGTCGGCGGCGAAGTTCTCTGCCGCGTCTTCTGACGCAGGAAGGAAGTCTGTACGATGTCACGTGTAGGCCAATCGCCCATCGAGGTCCCGGGCGGCGTCGAGATCAAGATCGACGGCGTGGTGGTGTCCGCCAAGGGCAAGCTGGGCGAGGAGAGCGTCACCCTGACCGACGACGTCAAGGTGACCCATGACGACGGCAAGCTTACGGTCGAGCCGGCGCATCCGGGCAAGCGCGCCCGCATGATGTGGGGCACGTCGCGCGCCCTGCTGCAGAACCTGGTTCTGGGCGTCTCCGACGGCTTCACCTACAACCTGGATATCCAGGGCGTCGGCTATCGCGCGGCGGTGCAGGGCAAGACCCTGAACCTGCAGCTCGGCCACAGCCACGATATCAACTATCCGATCCCCGACGGCCTCAACGTGTCGGTCGAGCGCAACACGCAGATCGAGGTCAAGGGATCGAACAAACAGGTTCTGGGGCAGTTCTGCGCCGAGGTGCGCGCCTTCCGGCCGCCGGAGCCCTATAAGGGCAAGGGTGTCCGCCTGCGTGACGAGTATGTCATGCGCAAGGAAGGCAAGAAGAAGTAAGCCGCCGAACGGGCGAAGCAGGAAAGACGGGATCAATGGCGTCGAAAGCCAAGCAACTCTTCGAGCGGCGCAAGCGCCGTACGCGTTACACCGTGCGCCACAAGGGCGCGGATCGGCTGCGGCTGACCGTGTTCCGCTCGAGCAAGCACATCTACGCCCAGCTCATCGACGATCGGGCCGGTCGCACGGTCGCCCAGGCCTCGTCGGTCGACAAGGAGCTCAAGGGCAAGGTCAAGAACGGCGCCGGCACGGCGGCGGCGGCGGCGGTCGGCAAGCTGATTGCCGAGCGCGCGCTCAAGGCCGAAGCCGGCAACGTCGTGTTCGACCGCGGCGGCTATCTCTATCACGGACGGGTCAAGGCGCTGGCTGACGCTGCGCGTGAAGCCGGCCTGTCCTTCTGACGCATTTAGAAACGGGACCAAAAAGATGGCGCGAGAGATGAGGCGAGACGGTCCGGACCGCGAGGAGTCCGATCTCGTCGAGAAGCTGGTCAGCATCAACCGTGTCGCCAAGGTGGTGAAGGGCGGCCGGCGGTTCGGCTTCGCCGCGCTGGTTGTCGTCGGCGACGGCAAGGGCCGCGTCGGCCACGGCTCGGGCAAGGCGCGCGAGGTTCCCGAGGCGATCCGCAAGGCGACCGAGCAGGCCAAGCGCACCATGATGCGCGTGCCCCTGCGCGAGGGCCGGACGCTGCACCACGACATCAAGGGCCGGTTCGGCGCCGGCAAGGTCGTGCTCCGCGCGGCGCCTCCGGGCACCGGCATCATCGCGGGCGGCCCGATGCGCGCGATCTTCGAGAGCATCGGCATCCACGACGTCGTCGCCAAGTCGACCGGCACCTCCAACCCGCACAACATGGTCAAGGCGACGTTCGACGCGCTGAGCCAGATCCAGTCGCCGCGCGACGTCGCGGCCCGCCGGGGCAAGAAGGTCGCCGAGATCGTCGGCCGCCGCGCCCAGGGCGCCGAAGCGAAGGAGTAGGTCGATGGCGGCGGCAAAAGGCAAGACGGTCAAGGTCACCCAGACCGGCAGCGCGATCGGCCGCCCGGCCGACCAGCGCAAGACGCTGATCGGCCTCGGCCTCAACAAGATGCACCGCACCCGCGAGCTGGAAGACACGCCCGCGGTCCGCGGCATGATCAACAAGGTCCACCATCTGGTGCGGGTCGAGGAATAGGCGGCAGAACATGAAGCTCAACGAACTCGCCGACAACAAGGGCGCGCGCTACGTCTCCAAGCGCGTCGGCCGGGGCATCGGCTCGGGCAAGGGCAAGACCGCCGGGTCGGGCCAGAAGGGCCAGAAGTCGCGGTCGGGCGTCAGCCTGGCCGGGTTCGAGGGCGGCCAGATGCCGCTCTACCGCCGCCTGCCCAAGCGCGGCTTCACCAACATCTTCGCCAAGGAGTTCGCCGAGGTGAACGTCGGCCGGCTGCAGGCCGCGATCGACGCCAAGAAGATCGACGCCAAGAAGCCGATCGACGCCGAGGCGCTCAAGGCCGCCGGTGTGATCCGGCGGATCAAGGACGGCGTGCGCCTGCTCGGCAAGGGCGAGATCTCGGCCAAGGTCGAGATCGAGGTCGTCGGCGCGACCAAGGGCGCGATCGCCGCGGTTGAAAAGGCGGGGGGCAAGGTCAATATCAAACAGGCTGCGCCGAAGCCTACCAAGACGCCCGCCGACAAGACGCCTGCCGAAGAGACCGGGAGTGAAGCGGCCGACGCCCAGGGCGACGACAGCACGACGTCCTGATAGCCGAATTCGAGGAAGCCGATGGCAGCCGTCGACAAAATGGCCGCGAATATGGGCCTTGGGGCGTTCTCCAAGGCCACCGACCTCAAGAAGCGGCTGTGGTTCACGCTTGCCTGTCTCGTCGTCTACCGGCTCGGCACCTACATCCCGATCCCCGGCGTCGACCAGCAGATTTTCCAGGACATCTTCAACCAGATCAACAAGGGCGGCGGCCTGCTGACCGTCCTCGGCGCCTTCTCGGGCGGCGCCCTCCAGCGCATGACCATCTTCGCGCTGAACATCATGCCCTACATCTCGGCGGCAATTATCATCCAGCTGCTGACCGCGGTGTCGCCGAAGCTCGAAGCCCTCAAGAAGGAGGGCGAGGTCGGCAACAAGAAGATCAACCAGTACACCCGCTACCTCACCGTGCTGCTGGCCGCGGTTCAGGCCTACGGCGTGGCCGCGGGGCTGGAAGGCGCGTCGTCCAGCGCCGGCGCGGCGGTCCACGATCCCGGCATGTTCTTCCGGGCGACCGTGGTGATCACCCTGGTCGGCGGCACCATCTTCCTGATGTGGCTGGGCGAGCAGATCACCGCGCGCGGCGTCGGCAACGGCATCTCGCTGATCATCTTCGCGGGCATCGTCGCGAGCGGTCCCGCGGCCGTCGGCCAGCTCCTGGAAATGGGCCGGCGCGGGTCGCTGTCGGCCTTCGCGATCATCACCTTCATCGTGGTCGCGGTCGGGGTGGTCGCCTTCGTCGTGTTCATGGAACGCGCGCAACGACGAATTGTCGTCCAATATCCCAAACGCCAGCAGGGCAATCGCATGGTCGGCGGCGAGAGCTCGCACATGCCGCTCAAGCTGAACACGGCCGGCGTGATCCCGCCGATCTTCGCCAGCTCGATCCTGCTGCTGCCGGCGACGCTGTCGGGCTTCCAGGGCACCGGCGGGCCGGAATGGCTGGGCACGCTCAACGCCTACCTGGGCCAGGGCAAGCCGCTGTTCCTGCTGATCTACGTCGCGATGATCGCGTTCTTCTCCTTCTTCTACACGGCGATCGTGTTCAACCCGCAGGAGACCGCCGACAACCTGCGCAAGTATGGCGGCTTCGTGCCGGGCATCCGGCCGGGCAAGCCGACCGCCGACTATCTCGACTACGTGCTGACCCGGATCACCGTGATCGGAGCGCTCTACCTGTGCGCCGTCTGCGTGCTGCCCGAGATCCTGCGCACCGAGTGGTCGATCCCGTTCTACTTCGGCGGGACGTCGCTGCTGATCGTGGTCTCGGTGACGATGGACACCACCGCCCAGATCCAGGGCCACCTGCTGGCGCACCAGTACGAGGGCCTGATCAAGAAATCCCGGTTGCGGGGCAAGCGCTGATGAACATCATCCTCATGGGCCCGCCGGGGTGCGGCAAGGGCACCCAGGCGCAGCGGCTGCAGGAACGCTACGGCATGATCCAGCTGTCGACGGGCGACATGCTGCGCGCCGCGGTCGCCGCCGGCACCGAGATCGGCATGAAGGCCAAGGCGATCATGGACCGGGGCGACCTGGTCCCCGACGAGATCGTGGTCGGCATCATCGTCGACCGGATCGAGGAGGCCGACGTCCGCGACAAAGGCTTCATCCTCGACGGCTTCCCGCGCACCGTGGCCCAGGCCGAGAAGCTCGACGAGGTGCTCGACGAACGGGGCATCGGGATCGACCACATCATCGAGCTGACGGTCGACGAGGCCGCGCTGTTCGCGCGCATCGAGAACCGCGCTCGCGAATTGGGCGGCGAGGTACGCGCCGACGACAACGCGGAGACGCTCAAGAAACGGATTTTGGTCTATCGCGACCAGACGGCGCCGATCCTGCCTTACTACGAAGGGGCGGGGCGGCTCGAACAGGTGGACGGCATGGCGTCGATCGAGGACGTCACGCAACAGCTCGAGGAGATTCTCGAACCGCGCTCGGATTCGGCGCGGCGTGCTTGACTGAGGGGGCGGGGGAGCTATATTCCTGCTGCTCCTGGGGCGAAGCCCCACCGGGGCCGTTTGGCGTTTGCACCAATGGCATCCCGGCATCGGTCGGATCACGAACAGACAGGTAACGGGTAAGAGGAGAGCGCACCTTGGCGCGTATCGCTGGCGTAAACATACCCACCGGAAAGCGGGTGGAGATTGCCCTGACGTATATTCACGGCATCGGCCCCGCCTTCGCGAAGAAGATCGTCGCAGAGGCCGGCGTGCCGAGTGACCGGCGCGTCAACGACCTGACCGACGACGAGGTCGTGCGCATCCGTGAGATGATCGACCGCGACTACACGGTCGAGGGCGACCTGCGCCGCGAGACGGCGATGAACGTCAAGCGCCTGATGGACCTTGGCTGCTATCGCGGCCTGCGCCATCGCAAGGGGCTGCCGGTCCATGGCCAGCGTACCCATACCAATGCCCGGACCCGCAAGGGCAAGGCCCGGCCGATCGCCGGCAAGAAGAAATAGGGCGTCCCGTACGACCCCGAGCTTGAAGAGAGGATCGAATGGCGACCCCATCGACAGCCGGCCGCGTCAGGCGGCGTGAACGCAAGAACATCACTTCCGGCGTCGCGCATGTCAGCGCGACGTTCAACAACACCATGATCACCATCACCGATGCGCAGGGCAACGCGATTGCCTGGTCGTCGGCGGGGGCCCAGGGCTTCAAGGGGTCGCGCAAGTCGACGCCGTACGCCGCCCAGATCGCCGCGGAGAACGCCGGCAAGAAGGCGATGGAGCATGGCATGAAGACCCTCGAGGTCGAGGTCAAGGGGCCGGGCGCCGGCCGCGAGTTGGCGCTGCGTGCGCTGCAGACCGTCGGCTTCACCATCACGGCGATCCGCGACGTCACGCCGATCCCGCATAACGGGTGCCGGCCGCGCAAGCGGCGCCGCGTCTGACGGTGGTTCGTCCGGCTTTTGGGCCGGGCGTCGCGTAACCGAAATTGAGGACGCCCGGCATCCTCCCGGCCGGGCAGCAGGTATGAGGCCATGAGCGTAATCCAAAAGAACTGGACCGAACTGATAAAGCCCAATGGTCTGACGACCGACTATGGCGACGATCCCCAGCGCCAGGCGACCATCGTCGTCCAGCCGCTCGAGCGCGGCTTCGGCCTGACCCTCGGCAACGCGCTGCGGCGCGTTCTGTTGTCCTCGATCCAGGGCGCGGCGGTGACGTCGGTCCAGATCGACGGCGTCCTCCACGAGTTCTCGTCGATCGGCGGCGTGCTCGAGGACGTCACCGACATCATCCTCAACATCAAGGGCCTGGCGCTGCGCATGCACGGCGAGGGGCCCAAGCGCATCGCGCTGCACGCCAAGGGGCCCGGCGCGATCACCGCCGGCCAGATCGAGGTCGGCCACGACATCGAGATCATGAACCCCGACCACGTCCTGATGCATCTCGACGACGACATCGAGGTGCGGATGGAGATGACGGTCGAGCTGGGCAAGGGCTACGTCCCGGCCGCGCAGAACCGCGCGCCCGACGCGCCGATCGGCCTGATCCCGGTCGACGCCATCTTCAGCCCGGTCAAGAAGGTCTCCTACAAGGTCGAGAACGCCCGCGTCGGCCAGGTCACCGACCTGGACAAGCTGTCGCTCCTGATCGAGACCAACGGGGCGGTCACGCCGGACGACGCGCTGGCCTATGCCGCGCGCATCCTCCAGGACCAGCTCCAGATGTTCATCACCTTCGAGGAGCCGCGCGAGATCGCGCAGGAGGAGAAGGAGGGCGATCTGCCCTTCAATCGCAACCTCTTGCGCAAGGTCGACGAGCTGGAGCTGTCGGTCCGCTCGGCCAACTGCCTCAAGAACGACAACATCATCTACATCGGCGACCTGGTCCAGAAGTCCGAGACGGAGATGCTGCGCACGCCGAACTTCGGCCGCAAGTCGCTCAACGAGATCAAGGAGGTGCTGGCCCAGATGGGTCTGCAGCTCGGCATGGAGATCCCGAACTGGCCGCCCGAGAACATCGAGGATCTGGCCAAGAAGCTGGAAGAGCCTTACTAAGCAGCCCCGGACGACTAACCGGGCCCGGGCAGTACCCAAGGAGCAAGAGTCATGCGCCACCGTTTGAGCGGCCGCAAGCTGAACCGCACCAGTTCCCACCGCAAGGCCATGTTCGCCAACATGGCGGCGGCGCTGATCAAGCACGAGCAGATCCAGACCACCCTGCCCAAGGCCAAGGACCTGCGCCGGGTGGCCGACCGTCTGATCACGCTGGGCAAGCGTGGCGACCTGCATGCGCGGCGCCAGGCGATGTCGATGCTCGCCGACCGGGCGCTGACCGACAAGCTGTTCACCACCCTGGCCGAGCGCTACCAGGACCGCAACGGCGGCTATACCCGGGTGCTCAAGGCGGGCTTCCGCTACGGCGACTCGGCGCCGATGGCCTTCATCGAGCTGGTCGACCGCGACCCCGACGCCAAGGGCCAGGATTCCGGCCCGGTCCAGGGCGAGGACGCCGAGGCCGAGGAAGACGCGGCGGCATAGCGCGCCGCGCACCGGCAGCTTAGGCAGAGGCAGCCCCGCACGGCTGCCTCTTTGCTTTGTGGCCCGTCGCGCTCGGTTCCGCCCGCCCCGGCGCCGCGCTAGAATGGCAGGCCAGGGAACGCGCCGGCCCGATCGGCCGGCCCCATTCGACGGGAAGGAGGTCCCCCCGTGTTTCGTACTCTCGGCACCATCGCGGCTTTCGGGCTGACGCTGGCCACCGCCGTGTCCGGCGCGTCGGCGCAGGACGCCAAGGACAAGGTCCCGACCTCGATGGCCCAGATCAAGCTCTCCTTCGCGCCGGTGGTGCGCCGGGTGACGCCGGCCGTGGTCAACATCCGTACCCGGCGGCAGATTTCGACCGCCGACAATCCGCTGATGCGCGATCCGCTCTACCGCCGCTTCTTCGGTCCGCGCGGCAATCCGCAGGCGCAGCGGCCGGGCGCGCTCGGCTCGGGCGTGATCGTCCGGCCCAACGGCCTCATCATCACCAATAACCACGTCATCAAGAACGCGGCGGAAATCAAGGTGCTGCTCGCCGACAAGCGCGAATACGAGGCCAAGGTGGTGCTCAAGGACAAGCGCACCGACATCGCCGTGCTCAAGATCGACACCAAGGGCGAGACCTTGCCCTATCTCAAGCTGCGCGACGCCGACGAGCTCCAGGTCGGCGACATCGTGATCGCCGTGGGCAACCCGTTCGGCGTCGGCCAGACCGTGACCATGGGCATCGTCTCGGCGCTGGCGCGCACGACCATCGGCATCACCGACTACCGCTTCTTCATCCAGACCGACGCGGCGATCAACCCGGGCAACTCGGGCGGGCCGCTGGTCACCCTCGACGGCCGGGTGGTCGGCATCAACACGGCGATCTATTCCCGCAACGGCGGTTCGGTCGGCATCGGCTTCGCGATCCCGTCGAACATGGTCCACGCCGTCCTGCGCGCCGCGGAGCATGGCGGCAAGCTGCACCGGCCGTGGCTGGGCATCGCCGGCCAGGCGGTGACCGCGGACATCGCCAAGTCGCTCGAGCTCAAGCGGATCGCGGGCGTGCTGCTGGTCCAGATCCTGCCGAACAGCCCCGCGGCGAAGTCCGGCCTGAAGCAGCGCGACGTCATCACCGCCATCGACGGCCGCGAGGTCGGCGACATGCAGGCGCTGCGGTTCCGGCTGGCGACCATGCCGATCGGCGGCTCGATCAAGCTCACCGTCGTCCGCGCCGGCAAGCAACTGACGATCCGGGTGCCGCTGCGCGCCGCGCCCGAGATCCCGCCGCGCAACCTGACCTACCTGACGGGCCGCCAGCCGCTGTCGGGCGCCCAGGTCGGCAACCTGTCGCCGGCATACGCCGAGGAGCTGAGCATCAACCGGACCAGCGGCGTGATCATCGTGCGGCTGCGCAACGAGAGCACCGCCGGCTACATGGGCTTCCGACCGGGCGACATCATTCTCGGGGTCAACGGCAAGCGGGTGAAGACGATCAAGGAGCTGGTCGCCGCGCTGAAGAATCCCGAATACGGCACCTGGCGCTTCGTGATGGAGCGCGGCGGCCGCCGCTACGAATTCACCCGCGGCCTGTGACGGCGAACGCGCCCAGCCTTTTCGAGGCGTCGGCCCCGCGGCCGCTCGCCGACCGGCTGCGGCCAGAGCGGATCGAGGACGTCGTCGGCCAGAACCACCTGCTCGCCGAAGACGCGCCGATCGGGCGGATGCTGGCGACCCACCAGCTCACCTCGCACATCCTGTGGGGGCCGCCGGGCACCGGCAAGACCACCATCGCCCGGCTCGAGGCCGCCCATACCGAGCTCCATTTCGAGCCCGTGTCGGCGGTCTTCTCCGGCGTGGTCGAGCTGCGCAAGGTGTTCGAGGCAGCGCGCCAGCGGCGCCAGGCCGGGCAGGGCACGCTGCTGTTCGTCGACGAGATCCACCGCTTCAACCGCGCCCAGCAGGACGCCTTCCTGCCGGTGGTCGAGGACGGCACGGTGACCCTGGTCGGCGCCACCACCGAGAACCCATCCTTCGAGCTCAACGGCGCGTTGTTGTCGCGCTGCCAGGTCTACGTCCTCAACCGGCTCGACGCCGCCGCGCTGGAGGAGCTGTTGAGCCGCGCCGAGGCGGAGGAGGGGCGCAAGCTGCCGCTGACCGAGGATGCCCGCGCCGCGCTCAAGGCGATGGCCGACGGCGACGGCCGCTACCTGCTCAACCTGGCCGAGAGCGTGTTCGGCGCGGCGGCCAAGCAGCCGCTCGACACCGAGGGCCTGATGCAGCTCGTCCAGCACCGGGCGCCGCTCTACGACAAGAGCCAGGAGGGCCACTACAACCTCATCTCCGCCCTGCACAAGAGCCTGCGCGGCTCGGACTGCGACGCCGCCCTCTACTGGCTCGCGCGCATGCTCGCCGGCGGCGAGGACCCGCGCTACATCTGCCGGCGGCTGACCCGGTTCGCGGTCGAGGACGTCGGCCTCGCCGATCCCCAGGCGCTGCCCCAGGCGATCGCCGCCTGGGAGGCCTACGAGCGGATCGGCTCGCCCGAGGGCGAGCTGGCGGTCGCCCAGCTGGTGATCTATCTGGCGACCGCGCCCAAGTCGAACGCCGCCTACAAGGCGATCGGCGCGGCCATGCGCTCGGCCAAGGCGTCGGGCTCGCTGATGCCGCCCAAGCACATCCTCAACGCGCCGACCCGGCTGATGAAGGACCTCGGCTACGGCTCGGGCTACGAATACGATCACGCGACCGAGGAGGGCTTCTCGGGCCAGAACTACTTCCCCGACGAGATGCCGCGCGAGCGTTTCTACAACCCGGTCGAGCGCGGCTTCGAGCGGGAGATCAACAAGCGGCTGGACTACTGGGCCAAGCTGCGGGCGGAGCGGGAGAGGGGCGATGTCGGCTAGGGCCGGCGCCGGCTTGGCGGCCAATCCGTCGATCCTGGCGGCAGTCTTGGCCCTGGCGGGCGCCTGCGCGCCGGTCGCGCCCGCCGCGACGCCCAGGCCAGCCACCGAGATTCGTCCCGGTGTGCTCCGGGGCTGGCTGGCAAAGGCGTCGCTGCCGAACAGCCTCAAGATATTGCCGCCCCCGCCGTTGCCCGGATCGGGCCGGATGGCCGCCGACTGGGCGGTGAACCGGGCGGCGCGGCGGCTCCGCGGCACGGCGCGGTGGAACCTCGCCAGGCGGGATGCGGTGTTGGCGCTTCCCGCGTCCGTCGACGCCTTCACCTGCGCGGCGGGAATCCGCATCACCAAGGACCAGACGCCCAACCTGTACCGGGTGCTTGGCCGCGCCGAGACCGACGCGCGGCTATCGACCCACCGGGCCAAGAAGCACTACCGGCGCCGCCGGCCGTTCCTGCTGAACGGGAAGCCGATCTGCACGCCCGGAGCGGCGAAGGACCTGGGGACGGAAGGCTCCTTCCCCTCCGGTCACTCCACGGTCGGCTGGACCTGGGCCTTGCTGCTGGCCGAGCTGATCCCCGACCGGGCCAATCGGATCCTGGTGCGCGGCCGGCAGTTCGGCGAAAGCCGGCTCGTCTGCAACGTCCACTGGAACAGCGACGTCGAGGCCGGCCGGATGCTGGGTGCCGCGGTCGTCGCCCGCCTGCATGGCGACCCTCGCGTTCAGGAAGGCGATGCGCGCGGCGCGCCGCGAGATCGCAGCCGCGCGGCGTCGGAGCCTGGCGGCTGGCGCGGCCTGCAAGCGGGAAGCCGACTTGCTCGGACGGACCCGATTGTATGGGCGCTGACGGTCCGTCGCGCCGATCGGCAACGGTCGTGGCGCGTGCCGGCAGCCCGGCCGCGATTGACCCCCGTGACGCCGAATTGTAAGCTCCGCGCGACGGAAAATGGGGATGGGGTTCCCCGAAACCGCCCGCCAGGGCTGATGACTCCTACCGCGCGACGTGATGGCGGTAGGGGTCTGTCCGGAGCCGCCCGAGGGCGGCTTTTCGTTTGCCGGGATCGCGCGCGACAGTGTCTCGGCCGGCCATCGCCGTCGGGATGGCACGGCAAGGAAAGGGGAAGCGGCGCATGATCTATCTGTGGGTGGCGGTCGGCAGCGCGCTGGGCGGCGTGTCCCGCTTTTGGCTGTCCGGTGTGGCCGCGACCGCGTTCGGCGAGACCTTCCCGTGGGGCACGCTGTTCGTCAACGTGACCGGCTCGTTCCTGATCGGCCTGTTCGCGACCGTGACCGATCCCGACGGCCGCTTTTTCATCGCCACCAACCCCCGGCAATTCGTGCTCACCGGGTTCCTGGGCGGCTACACCACGTTCTCGTCGTTCAGCCTGCAGACGCTGGCGCTGGCGCGCGACGGCGAGTGGGGCTGGGCCGGGGCCAACGTCGTCGGCTCGGTCATCCTCTGCCTGGTCGGCGTCTGGCTCGGCTATATCGTCGGCGCCAGCATCAATGCATTGAAAGGGGCTTGACCATGGAAGTTCCACGCGACGCCGTCCTGTTGCGGATCTTCATCGGCGAGGACGACAAGGCCGACGGCCGGCCGCTCTACGAGGCGATCGTGCTCAAGGCCCGCGAGCACGGCCTGGCCGGCGCCACCGTGATGCGCGGGCCGATGGGCTTCGGCCATTCGAGCCACCTGCACACGACCAAGATCCTGCGGCTGTCGCAGGACCTGCCGCTGGTCATCGAGATCGTCGACAGCGACGAGAAGATCCAGGCCTTCCTGCCCGAGCTCGACGGCATCATGGCGAGCGGCCTGGTCACGCTGGAGAAGGTCCAGGTGCTCCAATACGGCGCGCCCAAGGCCGCTGCGCGCTAGCGCGGCTCTGATCCGAATGCCCGTCACCCATCACACCGTCGCCGGCGACGAGGCCGGGCTGCGCGTCGACCGCTGGTTCAAGCGGCACTTCCCGTCGCTCGGCCACGGCAAGCTGGAGAAACTGCTGCGCACCGGCCAGGTCCGGGTCGACGGCGGTCGAGTCAAGGCGGGCCAGCGGCTCGAGGCCGGCCAGTCGATCCGGGTGCCGCCGATCGACGCCGGCACGACCGCCGACCGGCCGGCACCCAAGCGTCCGACGATCAGCGCCGCCGACGCGGCCGACCTCAAGTCGTGGGTGCTGTGGCAGGACGACCAGGCGATCGTCATCAACAAGCCGCCGGGGCTGCCGGTCCAGGGCGGCACCAAGAGCGCGCGCAACCTCGATGCGATGCTCGACGCGCTGGCCAACGACAAGGGCGTCCGGCCCAAGCTGGTCCACCGGCTCGACAAGGACACCAGCGGCGTCCTGCTGCTCGCCCGCACCGCATCGGCGGCCGCGGCGCTGGCCGGCGCCTTCCGCCACAAGACGGCACGCAAGCTCTACTGGGCGCTGGTCGTCGGCACGCCGCACCGCCGCCGCGGCCGGATCGATGCGGCGCTGGCCAAGCGCGGCTCGGCGGGCGGCGAGAAGGTCGTGCTGGCGGATTCGCCCGAGGCCGAGGATGACGACGACGTCAAGAACGCCGCCTCGCGCTACGTCGTCGTCGACCATGCCGGCAACCAGGTGTCCTGGCTGGCGATGATGCCGCTGACCGGCCGCACCCACCAGCTCCGCGTCCACGCCGCCGCCCTGGGCACGCCGATCGTCGGCGACGGCAAGTATGGCGGCAAGGAGGCCTTCCTGACCGGCCGCGGCGTCTCCAACCGGCTCCACCTCCACGCCCGCCGGCTGATCGTGCCGCGTCCCGGCGGCGGGATGATCGACGTCACCGCGCCGCTGCCCGACCACATGCGGCGGAGCTGGGAGATGCTGGGCTTCGATCCGAACGAAGACGGCGACCCGTTCGAACTGGACGAGGGCCGCTAGCGGCCGAGGTCCCGCCCATGTCAGCGATCATCAACGTCGTCCTGCCGGTCTTCGGCATCATGCTCGCCGGCTACCTGTTCGGCCGCTTCCGGGTGCTCGGCGACGCCAACAGCGAGGCGCTCAACCGGTTCGTCTATTACGGCGCGCTGCCGGCGCTGATCTTCATTGGCCTGGCCCGGGTCGGCTCGGGCGACCCGATCAACTGGAACTTCGTCGCCGTGTTCGGCTTGAGCCTGCTGGCGAGCTTCGCGCTCGCCATCGCGGTCGCCGTGTTCGTCTTCCCCAACCGGCTCGGCGCGCTCGCCCTCAACGGGTTGAGCGCGAATTTCTCCAACGCCGGCTACATGGGCATCCCGTTGCTGATCACGGCCTTCGGCGACGCCGGCCGGCTGCCCGCGATCCTCGGGGCGGTGATGATGGTGATCGTGGTCATGCCCGTGGGTATCGTCATCATCGAGCTCGACCTGAGCCGGGGCACCGGACCCCTGCGCATCCTGCGGCACGTCACGCGGGCGGTGGTGCTCAACCCGCTCGTCTTGGCCGGCGTGGCGGGCGTGCTCGTATCGGTGACGGGGCTGCCGCTGCCCAAGGCGGTCGCGACCTTCTGCGACATCCTCGGCGCGGCGGCGGGGCCGTGCGCGTTGTTCGCCATCGGCCTGTTCATGGTCGGCCGGTCGCTGCGGTCGGGGCTGGGGGAGGTGAGCTGGCTGGTGGTGATCAAGCTGGTGATCCACCCGGCGATCGCCTGGTGGCTGGCCTTCCACGTCTTCACCATGCCGCCCGTCTGGGCGGCTTCGGTGGTGATCCTTGCGGCCCTGCCGACGGGCGCGCTGGTCTTCGTCCTGGCCCAGCAGTACAACATCTACCTGCAGCGCTCGACGTCGGTGATCCTCCTGTCTACCGTGTTCTCCGTGGTCACCCTGTCGGTGCTGTTCGTCGCCCTGGGGGTTGGCTGACCGGGGCATTCGCAGCCCGAACGCGGCGTCGTGGATGCTTGATCGCCCGGCGGTGAGGGCCTAGCGTTGGCCGGACGATCGTCGGCGGGCGCGCCAGCGCGCTTCGCCGGAATCCGCGACAGGTGGAGGACCATGATCCATCCTTTCCAGAACGCGCCGGCGCCGATCCGCGCCGACCTGTTCGAGGCGCTCGGACGCGCCTGGACGCAACTCGCGGCCCCGGGCGCGTGGCTCGACGGAACCCAGCGTGTTGCCGTGGCCACCGCCGCCCGCGAGGCCTGGGAGTGCAATTTCTGCGACCAGCGCAAGGATGCGCTATCGCCCTATACGGTCGCCGGCGAGCACGATCCGACGCCGCCGCTGCCCCCATCGTGGCTCGATGTCATCCACCCGGTCGTGCGCGACTCGGGTCGCCTTACCGAGCGCTGGTACCGGACTGCACGCGACGCGGGGATCGGTGAGGACGAGTTCGTCGAGATCGTCAGCGTCACCATCATCACCACGACGGTCGACGCCTACGCGCTCGGCATCGGCATGACGCCGCCGCCCTTGCCGACGCCGGCCGCCGGGACGCCGCACCGGATCCGGGCTCCCCAGGCGACGATGGGGCCGGGCTGGATTTCGACCATCGCGCCGGAGCATGCGGGGCCGGACTTCGAGGACTTCTATGCCAACGAGTCACATTTCTACATCCGCCGGTCGCTGACGCTCGTGCCCGACGAGGTGCGGCGCTTCTGGGACCTGATGAACCCCCTCTACATGGATGATCCGCGGATCAACGAGACCGACGGGCTCGACCGGGGGATCTCGCGGGCCCAGATCGAGTTCCTCGCCGCGCGCTGCTCGGCGCTGCTCGGGTGCCTGTACTGAACGACCAGTCATGCGGCCCGGCTCCGTGTGAGCGGCGACGACACTGGTAACGACTACGATCTGCGTGCGGTGATGGAAGGCGAGGCGGCCGGCGACTCGGGCGTGCCCGAGGGTGCGCTCATGAATGCCTTCGCCGAAGGCGTCTGCCGGCGTGACGCGGACCAGATCGCTTCGGCGCGGGCCGGCATCGTCGCGACGCTGGGCGACAAGGCCATGTCCGACGCCGCCGCGGTGATCGCGGCCTTCAACGCCTATCCCCGCGCGGCCGACGCGACCGGTCTGCCGCTCGAGCAGGCGAAGGCCGAGGGCACGGTGGAACTGCGCGCCGAGTTCGGCTTCGACAGCCTGGATACCCGCGACGCGTTCTAGCGGCCGCGCCCGAACCGACGATCAGGGCCCGACGGGCAGGATCACCGGGGCCCATAGCCAGGCGATCAGGGTCACCAGCACCACCGCGATCAGGTTGAGCAGGATGCCGGCGCTCGCCATGTGGGCCATGCGCACCCGGCCGCTGGCGAAGACGATCGCGTTGGACGGGGTCGCGATCGGCATCATGAAGGCGCAGCTCGCCGCCATCGCCACCGTCGCGGCCAGGACCGGCTTGCCGCCCGGCGCGCAGGCGGCCAGGGTGGCGACGATGGGCAGGAAGATCGCCGCGGTCGCGGTGTTGCTCATCACCTCGGTCAGCAGCAGGATCAGCGCGGCGACCGCGGCCACGGTGACCCAGCCGGGCCAGCCGGTGCAGGCCTCGAGCCCGGCGCCGATCCATTGCGCCAGCCCCGAACGCCCGATCGCGTCGGCGAGGCTCAGCCCGCCGCCGATCAGCAGCAGCACGCTCCACGGCAGCGCCTTGGCGTCCTCCCAGGTCAGCAGCGGGGTCCAGGTTGAGGTCTTTGGCGCCGCGGTATCTGGGCCATCGCCATCGGCGCGCGCGGCCGGGACGGCGAACAGCAGGATCGCGCCGATGATGGCGATGCCCGCGTCGGTCAGCGGCAGATCGCCGACCAGCGCGGTCAGCAATGGCCGGGTGATCCAGGCCACGGCGACCAGCGCGAAGACGGCGAGGACGCGCTTCTCGGACGGCTGTATCGGGCCGAGCTCGGCGCGGGCGTGGGCCAGGATCGTGTCGGAGCCGGCGATCGGCTCGCGGCCGACCGGGAAGACGATCCGGGTCAAGAGGAACCAGGCGGCGGCGAGCAGGATCGCGCTCATCGGCAGGCCGATCGCCATCCAGCGGCCGAAGCCGAGATCGATCCCCGCCGATTGGCGCAGCCAGGCCGCCATCAGCGCGTTGGGCGGGGTGCCGATCAGGGTGGCGACGCCGCCGATGCTGGCGCCGTAGGCGATGCCGAGCAGCAAGGCGCGTTCGAAATTCCGGGTCCGCGGGTCGAGCGGCTCGCCGATCGAGCCGGGGTGCATCAGGGCGACGATCGACAGGCCGATCGGCAGCATCATCACCGCGGTCGCGGTATTGCTGATCCACATGCTCAGCGCCGCCGTCGCGATCATGAAGCCGCCGGCGATATGGGCCGGGCGCCGGCCGACCAGCCCGACGATGGCCAGCGCGACCCGCCGGTGCAGGCCCCAGCGTTCGACTGCCCGGGCGAGCACGAAGCCGCCCAGGAACAGGAAGATCAGCGGGTTGGCGTAAGGCGCGGTGGCCTTGCCGATCGGCGCAACGCCGAGCAGCGGCAGGACGGCGATCGGCACCAGCGCGGTGATGCCCACCGGCAGCGCCTCGGTGATCCACCACACCACCATCAGCGCGGCCAGCGCCGCCGTGCTCCAAGCGGGTCCCGACAGGCCCGGCGGCGGCCCGAGCGCGAGCATGATCCCGGCGACCAGCGGCCCCAGCGCCAGCGCGCCGGCCGTGCCCAGGCGCAGGCCGTGGCCTTCGTCGTCGGCGCGCGGGGCGAATTTTTGGTGACCGTCGGGTTCCGGCATGGCGCTCCAGCCTGTCACGCACTAGGTTATAGGTCCGTACCCAAGACATGAAGGGCCGGCGCCGACCCGTGTCCGGTCCGCCCGCGCGGGACGCTCGTCCGGAGGCTCCGGCCGTGCCCGCACATTGACCGACAGGAGCCCGCGTGACCACCCGCATCCGTCTGGTTGTGTTCGACTGTGACGGCACGATGATCGACAGCCAGGCCGGCATCTACGACGCGGTGGCCGCCGCCTGGCGGACGCTCGACCTGGAGCCGCCCGACCGCGAGGCGGCACGCCGGGTGGTCGGGCTGCCGCTCGACCGCGCGATCGCCACGCTGGCGCCGGACCGCTCCGCCGACGACCACGATATCCTGTGCCACCGTTACCGCGAGGCCTTCGCCCGCAGCCGCGCCGACGCCGAGCTGGAGGAGCCGATCTTCCCGGGCCTGATCGAGGCGCTCGACGCGATCGAGGCCGAGGGCATGCTGCTCGGGGTCGCCACCGGCAAGAGCGCGCGCGGCCTGCGGATGACCCTGGAGCGGCACGGCCTCGACCGCCGCTTCGTCACCCTGCAGACCAGCGATCGTGCGCCGGGCAAGCCCGCGCCCGACATGGTGCTGCGGGCGATGGCCGACACCGGCGCCGACGCCGACGCGACGGTGGTGATCGGCGACACCAGCTACGACATGGCGATGGCGACGAATGCCGGGGTGCCGGCGATCGGCGTCGCCTGGGGCTACCACCCGGTCGACGAGCTCGAGCAGGCCGGGGCGGCGGCGATCATCGAGGATTACGGGCAGGCCGCGGACGCGGTGCGGCGTCTGATGGGGTCCGGCGGCTGACAGGAGCGGTGCGATGCGACGGCTGATCAAGTATCTCGTGGGGCTGGTGGCGGTGGTCGTCATCATCGCGGTCGGGCTGGTCGTGTTCGTCAGCACCGCCGACTTCACCGCCTACCGGACCGAGATCGCCGACGCGGTCGAGGCCGCGACCGGCCGCAAGATCACGATCAAGGGCAAGATCGACACGGAGGTCCTGACCCTGTCGCCGTCGATCGTGCTCAACGACGTCTCCTTCGCCAACGCCAAGTGGGGCCGGCGGCCCGAGATGGTCACCGCCAAGCGGATCGAGATCTCGCTGGCGCTGATCCCGCTGCTGTCGGGCGACTTCCACGTCAAGCGCTTCACCCTCATCGGCGCCGACGTGCTGCTGGAGACCAACGCCAAGGGCGAGGCCAACTGGGCCTTCTGGTCGAAGGAGAAGAAGGCAGAGACCCTGGCCAAGCAGCAGAAGTCGCCCGCGACCGCGGCGATCGAGAACCTGCACGTCAAGGATTCGCTGTTCACCTTCTACGACGGCCGCTCGCGCCTGGTCAGCCGCGTCCATATCGACGAGATCTCGGCGACCGCGAATTCGCTCGACTCGCCGCTGTCGCTGCACACCAAGGGCACCTACAACGACGTGCCGATCGAGACCGACGGCAAGCTGGGCGCCTTTGGCCACTTCCTGCGCAGCACCAACGATTATCCGGTCGACCTGCGCGTCCGCTTCGGCAAGAGCGACCTGAAGCTGGCGATCAAGTCCGACCTGAGCGGCCGGGTGCCGTCCTTCTCGGGCACGGTGACCTCGGAGCGGCTGGACATCGACGAGATCGCCAAGGCGACGGGGCGCGCCGACAAGGCCAAGAAGGCGTCCGCGAAGCGGTCCGCCCGCACCGTGCGCCAGCCCGGCGGCGAGCTGCCGCTCGGCATCCTCGGCCTGTTCGACGCGAAGCTCGACGTCAAGATCGCGACCCTGATCGCCGGCCGCAACCCGTTCCGCGACGTCGCGGCCAAGGTCGCGCTCGCCGGCGGCGACCTCAAGGTGACCGACCTCGCCGCCAAGCTGACCAACGGCGAGGTCAAGGGCAACCTGCAGATCGACGTGCGCACCGCACAGCCCAAGGTCGCCGCCGACCTCAAGGCGTCGAAGATCTCGCTGGCCCAGGTCACCCGCGCGGCCGTCGGCCGGCCGGTGCTGACCTCGATGGCGAGCGCCACCGCCAGGCTGAAGGGCCATGGCCGCTCGATCGACGCGATCACCAGGTCGCTGAGCGGCCCGGTCGCCGTCTATATCGGCGGCGGGCCGATCAACCAGGGCCTGTTCAAGATCGCCTCGACCGACGTGCTGTCGCTGTTCGGGCTGTCCAGCCGCGGCGCGTTCCGGATCGTCTGCGGCGTGTTCCCGTTCCAGTTCCGCAACGGCGTCGGCTACAGCCGCAGCCTGGTGCTCGATACCTCGCGGGTGACGCTCTACGGGCGCGGGGCGATCAACCTGCCGCGTCGCTATGTGGACATGGTCGTGGTGCCCGCGGGCAAGGGCGTCAGCCTGACCAAGGTGGTCGGGCTGGTGCCGTTCCGGGTGCGCGGGCCGCTGACCAGCCCGAGCATCGCGCCCGACCCCAAGGGCGTGCCGCGCGAGGTGGTCAAGGGGCTCCTCGGGGCGATCTCGCTGCCCGGCGACATCGCCGGCTCGCTGTTCGGCAGCAATAGCCAGACCCACCGCCGCGGCTGCGGCGCCCGCGACGACGTCGGCAAGGGCGGCATTCTCAGCAAGCCAGGCCAGCTGCTCAAGCAGCCCGGCAAGGTGCTCAAGAAGCTCCTGCCGTTCCGCTGATGAAGCGCTTCTATCGCAGCGTCGCCGCCGCGCCCGGGGCCGGCGGGCATCACATCCTGCTCGACGGCAAGCCGGTGCGGACGCCGGACAAGGCGCCGCTGGCGCTGCCGACCGAGGCTCTGGCCGCGCGCATCGCCGCGGAGTGGGACGCCCAGGACAAGGATATCAAGCCGGAGACGATGCCGCTGACCCAGCTGGCCAACACCGCGATCGACCGGCTTCCGGCGCGCCGCGACGACGTGGTCGCGGAGATCGCGGGTTACGCCGGCACCGACCTGGTCTGCTATCGCGCCGACCGGCCGGCCGAGCTGGTGGCGCGCCAGGCGTCGGCGTGGCAGCCGTTGCTCGACTGGCTCGAAGCCCGCCACGACGCACGGCTGGAGGCCGTCGAGGGCCTGTTGCCCGTGGACCAGCCGGAGCCGTCGCTGGCGGCGGTCCGCGCGGCCGTCGACGCCTTCGACGACCTCGCCCTGGCCGCACTCCACCTCGCCACCGGCGCCGCCGGCTCGGTGGTGATCGCGCTGGCGCTGGCCGAGGGCGAGATCGACCCGGAAGCTGCGTTCGCCGTGGCCCATGTCGACGAGCTGTTCCAGATCGAGCGCTGGGGCGACGACGCCGAGGCGGCCCAGCGCCGGGCCCGCATCCGCGCCGACCTCGCAGGCCGCGGCGGACTTCATCGCCCTGTCGCGCTCGGCGTGACCGTTGCCGATCAGCCCCCGGCGCCGACCGTCTGGGCGGCCTGGAAGGCGGGGCGGGCGCTGCAGCGCTCGACATAAGCGGTGAAGGCGGGCCGGGGCTCGATAATCTCGAACGCGATGCCGAAATGCAGCGACGCGCCGATCACCACGTCGGCCATGGTGAAGCGCTCGCCGAGCAGCCACGGCGCGGCCGCCGCGGTCACGCCGTCGAGCGTGTCCATGACCAGGTCGTAGCTGCCCCAGCCGGCCGTCGACTTGGGCATGTCGAGGCCGGTGAACTTCTCGGTGAAGGCGGGCTCGATGCAGGACGGCCCGAAGAACATCCAGCGGTAGTAGGCGCCGCGCTGGGGCGAGCTTTCCAGCGGGGCGAGCTGGGGCGAGGGCACCCGGTCGGCGAGGTAGGCGCAGATCGCCGCCGTCTCGGTCACGACCACGCCCTCGTCGACCAGCACGGGCACCTTGCCCATCGGGTTGATCGCGCGAAAGGCGGGGTCGTCCTGGGCGCCGTTGCGGATGTCGACCAGTTGCCGCTCGAAGCTGACGCCCTGCCTCGTGGAGCGCCCACAGCGCGGTGAAGGAGCGGGTATGGGGCGCCCAATAGAGCTTCATGGTTTTTCCTCTGTTTGCGGTCCGCAGTGGGTCACGAGCAGCCACCGAAAGGCCGGCAGCGGCGCAGGCGCCGCAGGATCTCGGCCTGCCGGACCCGGATGACGTATTGGGTGCAACTGCTCGCGGTCAGGGTGCCGCGCCGGATCCCGGCGCCGACCAGCACCGGCCGGTTGAGCGGGAAGGTGGCGCCGCAGGCGGCCGACGACCGGCGGGTGCGCAGCCGGACCCGGACGGGCAGGGCGCCCTTCGCGCCGGCGACTTCGAACACGTAGACCCGCTCGTTCCCCTCGACCCGCTGGGACACCGCCCGGCCCCAGAAGATCACCGGGACCCGGGCGACGAACGTGGCGAGGTCGACCCGCTTGGCCGGCACGCAGCTGCAGGCCAGGGCCGGGAGCGGTGCGAGCACGGCGGCGAACAGGACGAGCGGGAGCAGGGCCTTGCGCATGACGAACCTCCGGAGCGGGGCGGGCGAGTGGCGCCCGACGGCGGCATTGTCACGCGCGGCGCCGCCGACGGCAATGGCGCAGGCGTCAGCGGGAGTGGGGCTCCCGCAGCGCGACCCATTCCATCGGATAGGACAGGCCGTCCTCGTCGCGGCCCTTGGCCGTGAGGTCGAGCAGCTGGTAGGTCGCGTTCATCATGTCGAGGCCGCGGCCGTAGGTCGAATAGGTGCGGTAGACCGCGCCGTCGTCGCCCGTGGCGAAGACGCTGATTCCCGGCGCCTCGGGCGCGGGGAAGGTGGTTTCCTCGAAGTTGTAGTAGACCGTGCCGCCGTCGAGCGCCTCCGGCGTGAAGGAAACGTCGAAGTCGTAATTGAAGTCGGAGCCGTGGGAGGAGACCCATTTGAAGCTCCAGCCCATCCGCCGGCGGAACGCCTCCAGTGTCGCCAGCGGCGCGCGGGAGACGGCGACGAAGCTTGTATCGCGGCGGGCCAGGTGGTCGACCGCGCGGTCGAAGCTGTCGGCCCAGAAGGAGCAGCTCTTGCACCCGGACTCCCAGTCGGGGTGGAACATGAAATGCTGGACCACCAGCTGGGCGCGGCCGCCGAACAGCTCGGCCAGCGTCTCGACCCCGTCCGGCCCCTCGAAGCGGTAGTCCTTGTCGATCCGCAGCCACGGCAATGCGCGGCGCCTGGCGCTGAGCGCGTCGCGCTGGCGGGTGAACGCCTTCTCCTCGGCCAGCAGCGCCTTGCGCGCCGCCACCCATTCGTCCTTGGACACGACCTTGGTCGGCTTCATGGCACATCCTCACGATCATTATTTAACTAATACGTTAAATAAAGGCCGACGGCCCGTCAAGGGCGCGCCTCACTTCGGGCCTTGGGCACTGGCCTTGGCCCGCCCGCGGTGCTATCCGATGGCGGCGTTAGGGGAAGAGGTCCGCCGCATGCAGGAAATTCTCGACAGACTGGAACAGGCCCGCGAGCGCGCCCGCCAGGGCGGCGGCGCGAAGCGGATCGAGGCGCAGCACGCCAAGGGCAAGCTGAGCGCGCGCGAGCGCCTCGACGTGCTGCTCGATCCGGGCTCGTTCGAGGAATACGACATGTTCGTCGAGCACCGCTGCATGGACTTCGGCATGGAGAAGCAGAAGGTGCCCGGCGACGGCGTGGTGACCGGCTGGGGCACGATCAACGGCCGCATGGTCTTCGTCTTCTCCCAGGACTTCACCGTGTTCGGCGGCTCGCTGTCGGAAGCCCACGCCGAGAAGATCTGCAAGGTGATGGACCAGGCGATGAAGGTCGGCGCCCCGGTCATCGGCCTCAACGATTCCGGCGGCGCGCGCATCCAGGAAGGCGTCGCGTCGCTCGCGGGTTACGCCGAGGTGTTCCAGCGCAACGTGATGGCCTCGGGCGTGGTCCCGCAGATCTCCTGCATCATGGGGCCGTGCGCGGGCGGGGCGGTCTATTCGCCGGCGATGACCGACTTCATCTTCATGGTCAAGGACAGCGCCTACATGTTCGTGACCGGCCCGGAGGTGGTCAAGACGGTGACCCACGAGGAGGTCACCGCCGAGGAGCTGGGCGGGGCGCGCACCCATGCCGCCAAGTCGGGCGTCGCCGACCACGCCTTCGAGAACGACATCGAGGCGCTGTTGCAGCTCCGCCGCTTCGTCGACTTCATGCCGGCGTCGAACCGCGAGGCGCCGCCGGTGCGGCCGACCGACGACCCGTGGGACCGGGTCGAGATGTCGCTCGACACGCTGGTGCCGGACAACCCGAACAAGCCCTACGACATCAAGGAACTGATCGTGAAGGTCGCCGACGAGGGCGACTTCTTCGAGGTCCAGCCCGACTACGCCGCCAACATCGTGATCGGCTTCGGGCGGATCGAGGGCCACACGGTCGGCTTCGTCGCCAACCAGCCGATGGTGCTGGCCGGCTGCCTCGACATCTCCTCGGCGCGCAAGGGCGCGCGCTTCGTGCGCTATTGCGACGCCTTCAACATCCCGATCGTGACCTTCGTCGACGTGCCCGGCTTCCTGCCCGGCACCGCCCAGGAGTTCGGCGCGATCATCAAGCACGGCGCCAAGCTGCTCTATGCCTACGCCGAGGCGACGGTGCCCAAGGTCACGGTGATCACGCGCAAGGCCTATGGCGGCGCCTACGACGTCATGGCGTCGAAGCACCTGCGCGGCGACGTCAACTACGCCTGGCCCCAGGCCGAGATCGCGGTGATGGGCCCCAAGGGCGCGGTGGAGATCATCTTCCGCCAGGACCGCGGCGACCCCGACAAGATCGAGGCGCGGACGGAAGAGTACCGCGAGAAATTCGCCAACCCCTTCATCGCCGGCACCCGCGGCTTCATCGACGACGTCATCATGCCCCACTCGACCCGCCGCCGGGTCGCCAAGTCGCTGTCGATGCTGCGCGGCAAGAAGCTGGAGAACCCGTGGAAGAAGCACGGGAATATCCCGCTTTGAAACCCCATGCCCCTCGATAGCGGCAACCCCCGCGGCATCGACCACCTCGTCCTCGCGGTCCGCGACCTGGATGCGGCGGCGGCGGGGTTCGCGGCGATGGGCTTCACGCTCACGCCGCGCGCCTGGCATCCCTTCGGCACGGCCAACCACCTGGCCATGTTCGACGGCAACTTCGTCGAGATCCTCGGCGTCGCCGATCCGTCGAAGATCCCCGAGCATTCGCCCGACGGCTTCAGCTTCGCCGCCTGGAACCGGGACTTCCTGGAAATGCGCGAGGGCCTGTCGATGCTGGTCCTCGACAGCGCCGACCCGGCCGCCGACCACGACGCGTTCGCGGCCGCCGGACTGACCACCTGGCCGCCGCTGACCTTCTCGCGCGGCGCGGTCCAGCCCGACGGGTCGGAGGAGACCGTCTCCTTCACCATCTGCTTCGCGATCGGCGCCGCGGTGCCGTCGCTGCCCAGCTTCGTCTGCCGGCAGCACGCGCCCCAGCATTTCTGGAAGCCCGGGTTCCAGGCCCACGCCAACACGGCCACGCGGATCGACGGGCTGACCGTCGCGGCCGAAGATGTCGGCACCGTCGCCGCCTACTACGCGGCGCTGCTCGGCGCCGACGCGATCGGACCGGACGAGGAGGGCGACGGGGCGGTGGCGCGCACCGCCCGCGGGTTGATCGAGATCCTGCCCCGTGGGAGGCTGGCCGAGCGGTTCGGCGGCGCCGCCCCGGCGGAGCCGCCCGGCAGCGTTTCGCCCGTTCCGGCCTTCGTCGGCTGGCGCGTGGCCGTCGCCGACCTGGACGCCGCGCGGACGGCGCTCGAAGCCGGGGGCGTCGCCTACGTCGAGGCCGACGGCGCGCTGCGCGTGGCCGCCGACGCGGGTTTCGGCGCCGTCATCGAGTTCACCGGCACGGGAGAATAGAGATGGCCTTGAGCGCCCAGAGCCGTAGCGTCCTGCTGCTCGCCGCCTTCATCGACGTCATCCTCGGCCTGGCCTTCATCCTGATCGGCGAATCGGTGTTCGAGCTGACCGGCGACGTCGCCCTGATCGTCGGCCTGGTGCTGATCGGCAGCGGCGCGAGCATGGGGCTGATCACCCTGATCGCCCGGCGCAACGCCATCGGACCGGCCGTGCGCCGCGACCACGACCGGGATCCCGGCAAGGTCGTCGACCGGGACTAGCCGTGGCGTTCGGCGGCTAGCGTCATCGTCCGGTCGCCGGGCTGCAGGTGAACAGCGGGGTGCCCGACATCAGCACCGACAACAGCCACGCTGACACCGACCGACCCGCCCGCGCGCACGGGCGGGTCCGCCACACGCTGTCGAGCCGGACCGCCGGCGTCATCGGCAACGTCATGGAATGGTACGACTTCGCCCTGTTCGGCTATTTCGCGCCGATCATCGCGACCCATTTCTTCCCCTCGGGCGACCCGCTCACCGGCCTGCTCCAGACCTACGGCGTGTTCGCCGCCGGCTTCGTCATGCGCCCCTTGGGCGCGGTGCTGTTCGGCTATGTCGGCGACCGGCTCGGCCGCAGCAAGGCGCTGTTCCTGTCGGTGATCATGATGGGCGCGCCGACCTTCCTGCTCGGCGTCTTGCCGACCTACGACCGGATCGGCCTGTGGGCGCCGCTCCTCTTGGTGGTGATCCGGCTGGTCCAGGGCCTGTCGGTCGGCGGCGAGTTCAGCTCGTCGGTGACCTACATGGTCGAGACCGCGCCAGCCGCGTCGGCGCGGCTACGCCGGCAGCTGGGCCAACGTCGGCAGCATGGCCGGGACCCTGCTGGGCTCGGCGACGGCGGCCGGCATGGCGACGATCCTGTCCGCCGCCACGCTCGAGTCCTGGGGCTGGCGGGTGCCGTTCCTGCTCGGCCTGCTGCTCGCCGGCTTCGCGCTCTACATGCGGCGCAACCTGCCGGCCAGCCGGGTCTTCGCCGAACACGTCAAGGGCCACGAGGACGACAACCCGCTGCACGAGGCGCTGACCCGCAACCGCCGCCAGACCGTGCTGGCGATCCTGTTCGCCGCCGGCTACGGCGTGTTCTTCTACATCCCGCTGATCTACCTGCCGACCTACGCCGATTCGGTCACCGGCGTCGCCCTGTCCGATGCGCTGCGGATCAACGCCCTGGCGACGGCGATCATGCTGCCGCTGATCCCGCTGACCGGGTACGCCTCGGACCGCTGGGTGCGGCGGAAATACCTGCTGATCGGGGCGTTCGCGGCGATGGTGCTGGCCGCCTGGCCGGTCTTCGCGGCGCTCGCGCACGGCGGCCTCGGCGCGCTGCTCGTCGGCCAGGTCTTCTTCGCCGTGCTGATCGCCTTCCCGGTCGGCATCGCGCCGGCGATGTTCGCCGAGATGTTCCCGACCGAGGACCGGCTGACCGGCTACAGCCTGGCCTTCAACCTCGGCCTCGGCCTGGTCGGCGGCACCGCGCCGATGATCGCGACCTGGCTGATCGAGGCGACCGGCACGCCGCTGGCGCCGGCCTGGTACCTGGCCGGCCTGTCGCTCGTGTCGGTGGTGGCGCTGGTCCTGATGCGCGACCGCAGCCGCGAGCCGCTGCAATAAGGGGTGAGGCTACGCGTCCGCCGGCGCGAACACCTTGAGCGGCCGGGCGACCCCGCGCAGGGCGTGCTCGCCGAGGTCGGTCCAGTCGCCCGGCGCGGCGGCGGCGAAGGCGTCGCTGGCGAGCACCGGGTGGCCGAGCTCCTTGGTCAGGTCCTGGAGGCGGGCGACCTCGTTGACCGACGAGCCGATCACCGAGAAGGTCAGTCGCTCCGGCGTGCCGATGTTGCCGAACATGACGTCGCCGGTATGCAGCGCGAGGCCATAGCTCAGCGCCGGCTGCCCCTCCTCGATCCGGGCCCGATTGGCCAGCGCCAGCCGCCGGTCGGCCTCGCGCGCGGCCTTGAGCGCCCGGCGCGCGGCCCGCGACCGGGTCACGCCGCGCTTCTCGATCGGGAAGATGGCGAGGATGGCGTCGCCGATGAAGTCGAGGATCTCGCCGCCGGCGTCGATCACCGCGCCGCCCGTGGCCTCGAAATAGCAGTTGAGGATGGCGGTGTAGGCCTCGCGGCCCAGCGCGTCCGCCATGGCGGTCGAGCCGCGCATGTCGGAATACCAGATCACCGCGGGAATGGTGTCGCCGTCGCCGCGCCGGATCTGGCCCGACAGCACCCGCCGGCCGGCGACCCGGCCGAGATAGGTGTTGGCGACGTTGTCGGCGATCTGCTGGGTCATCGCCATCTTGATCGCGACCGACAGCGGCCGCTGGACGTGCATCAGCGCGGCGATCTGCGCGTCGGAGAAGCCGTTCGGCCGGTCGGTCGCCCAGGTGCCGATCATGCCGGCTTCGGCGCGCTGGTCGAACGGGACCAGGTAGGCGAGCCAGTCGGTCGCGCCGGCGTCGCGAAATTCCTCGAGCACCGGGAAGTCGAGCAGCGCGTCGTCGCCGGTCAGCCGCCGGCGCAGGAAGGGGATGCGCCGCTCCATGATGTAACGCAGCGGGCTCTCCTGCCACAGCGCGTTGGTCTCGTCGTCGGTCTGGAAGGCGTACCATTCGAACTGGAACTTCTCGCCGCGCTTCCAGGTGCCGCCGGTCGCCTGGAACAGCGGGTGCAGCGTCGTCGTCGTGACGTGGGCGCGCCACAGCGGAATGCCGACGGCGGACAGCCGCTCGCAGCAGTTCTCGATGATGGTGCTGATGTCGGGATCGCCCAGGGCCTGGTCGGCGAGCCAGTCGTCGACGTCGGTGATCAGGACCGGGAAGCCCGGCGCCGCGATGAGCTGCTCGCTCACGTCCCGGTGTCCGCCGCCGGCTCGAGCGCCGACAGGTCCAGTTCCTGCTGCGCGCCCATCCACAGGGCGTGGTCGCGGTGGTCGGCCAGCGCGTCGCCGGTGTTGGGATGGACGAACACGGTCAGCCCGTCGCGGTTGAGCGCGAGCCACGGGATGATCTCGGCGAACAGCGCCGCGTCGAAGGCGATCTGGTAGCTCCACATCGGGTGCGGGCCGACCGGGAAGTCGCGCCAGCGGCCCATCACGACGTCGAAGCGGTCCTCGACGGCCGCGCGGATCACCCCCGCCCGGTCGCGCGTGTCGGCGTCGTAGTAGACGTGGGCGTGGTAGCTGTCGATGGCGGAAATGGGGGTGTCCGTCACGGTTGGTTCGCTCTGGGCCGCTCGTCCAAGGAGATATCGTCCGACTGAATATAGGGGTGGGGCCGGCCTGCTGCCAGTCGAGCGGGCCGCCGCGGCGATCACGATTGCGGAACGGGGTGGAGAGGGCAGGGCGCTGGCGTCGTAGTATCCTGTGCAGACGCGGCGGCCGGCCGCCGCAACCGGGAGGGGGACCGAACCGTTGCAGCCAGGACATCGAATGCGCCGCGGGATGGTGGCGGGCGCGCTTGCCGCGATCCTCGTGTCCGCGGGCGGGATCGCCGTGGGCGCAGCGACCAAAGACGAGCCGGCCGCCCGCGTGGTGCCGGTGGTCGAGCGGCGCTGCGGGCCGGTCCGGTCCTGCTGGTTCGACCACTGGGGCAACCGACGCTGCTTCCGGCGCTGGGTTTGCGACCGCGACGCCCGCTCCGAGCGGTGGAACCGCGCGCCGGCCCGCCGCTATTCGCTGGACGAGGACTATGCGCCGGAATCCGGGCCCGAGCGCGACCGCGAGCCCTCGTTCCGGCGCTACAACGGCTGGGAGCAGCCGCGCGAGCCGGAGGTCGTCCGTCCCCGCCGACGCGGTGTGCCGCCGGTGCGCGACCGGGTCGACGTGCAACCGCGCCTCAAGCGGGTGCCGGACGCGGCTCCGGAGAGGGCGCCGAAGACGGATGCCGACCGCCAGGTCGCGCCGGAATTGGTGGTCCGCCGCGCGCCGCCGGTCACGCCCGAGGCGGATTCGGAGGCGACGAAAGCGCCGGCGGCGCCGAGCGCGCCCAAGGACCAGTCCGCCCGGCTCAAGCAGCCGCCGGCGCCGACGGCGCCGAAGACGGACCGCCCGTCCGAGGCTGCGCCCCCGGCGGAGGCCAAGCCCGCCCCCGACAGCGCCAAGAAGCAGGCCAGGCCGGCGCCCAAGGACCGCAAGGCCCAGCGCGCGCCCGACGACATCGACAAGCTGCCGCGCGGCCGCAAGATCCCGATGGACGAGATCAACCCGCCCAAGCCGAAGAAGAAGCTGCGCGAGCGCCTGCCGATCTGACCGCGGTCCACGGCGTCCCACCCCCGTTTCCCTCCGCAGCAAAACCCTCTAAACAGGGGGCGCCGCGTCCGCGGCCAACAAACAAGCAACACCGGGGGTAAAGCGGGTTTGTTCAAGAAGATCCTGATCGCCAACCGCGGCGAGATCGCCTGCCGCGTCATCCGCACGGCGAAGAAGATGGGCATCGCCACCGTGGCGGTCTATTCCGAGGCCGACCGCGACGCGCTCCACGTGCGCATGGCCGACGAGGCCGTGGCGATCGGCCCGGCGCCGTCGGCCGAGTCCTACCTGGTCATCGACAAGATCGTCGACGCCTGCAAGGCGACCGGGGCCAAGGCGGTCCACCCCGGCTACGGCTTCCTGTCGGAGAACGCCGCCTTCGCCAAGGCGCTCGACAAGGCCAAGATCGCCTTCATCGGGCCCAACGTCGAAGCGATCGCGGCGATGGGCGACAAGATCGAATCGAAGAAGCTCGCCGCCAAGGCGGGCGTCTCGACCGTGCCCGGCCATATCGGCGTGATCAAGGACGCCAAGGAGGCGGTGAAGATCGCCCGCGAGATCGGCTACCCGGTCATGATCAAGGCATCGGCGGGCGGCGGCGGCAAGGGAATGCGCGTGGCCCGCGGCGACGACGAGGTCGCCGACGGCTTCCGCTCGGCCAAGAGCGAGGCCAAGTCCTCCTTCGCCGACGACCGCGTCTTCATCGAGAAGTTCATCGAGGAGCCGCGCCACATCGAGATCCAGGTGCTGGCCGACGCCCACGGCAACACGATCTATCTGGGCGAGCGCGAATGCTCGATCCAGCGCCGCCACCAGAAGGTGATCGAGGAGGCGCCGAGCCCGTTCCTCGACGCGGCGACCCGCGCGGCGATGGGCGAGCAGGCGGTCAAGCTGGCCGAGGCCGTGAAATACCGCTCCGCCGGGACGGTCGAGTTCATCGTCGACCGCGACCGCAACTTCTATTTCCTTGAGATGAACACCCGGCTGCAGGTCGAGCACCCGGTCACCGAGATGGTCACCGGCATCGACCTGGTCGAGCAGATGATCCGGGTCGCGGCCGGCCAGAAGCTGAAGATCAAGCAGAAGGACGTCGCCCTCGACGGCTGGGCGATCGAGGCGCGGGTCTACGCCGAGGACCCGTACCGCAACTTCCTGCCCTCGATCGGCCGGCTGGTCCGCTACCGCGCGCCCGACGACGAGGACGGTGACGGCCCAGGGGACGGCAGCGTGCGCGTCGACACCGGGGTGGGCGAGGGCGCCGAGATCTCGATGTTCTACGACCCGATGATCGCCAAGCTGATCGCCCACGGCGCGGACCGCGACGAGGCGATCGAGCGGCTCGCCCGCGCGCTCGACGAATATTACGTGCGCGGCGTCGACCACAATATGGGCTTCCTCGCCGCCGTGATCCGCCACCCGCGCTTCGGCTCGGGGCGGCTGTCGACCGGCTTCATCGCCGAGGAATTCCCCGACGGCTTCGCCGGCGCGCAGGCCGACCCGGACGACCGCGCCGCCCTGATCGCGGTCGCCGCTGCGATCAACGCCGCGACGCGCGAGCGCGAGGCGGCGATCTCCGGCCGGCTGCCCGACCACGCCCCCACCGCCGACGGCGACTGGACGGTCAAGATCGACGGCGACTATGTCGACCTCTCGGTCTCCGGTGAGCCGTCGGATTGCGAGGTGGTCATGGACCTCGCCGGCGAGGAGCGCGCGATCCCGGTGTTGACCGGCTGGTCGCCCGGCGAGCCGCTGTTCGAGGGCCAGGTCGGCGGCCGTCAGGTCTGCGTCCAGGTCGACCGCACGGGCATCGGCTGGCGGCTGCACCACGCTGGCCAGCGGGCCGAGGTGCTGGTCTTCTCGCGTACGGTCGGTACGCTCGCCCGGCGGATGCCGGAGAAGGCGCCGCCGGACACCTCCAACCTCGTGCTCGCGCCGATGCCGGGCCTCTTGGTCTCGCTCGCGGTCGAGGTCGGCCAGGCGGTCAAGGCGGGCGAGGAGGTCGCCGTGGTCGAGGCGATGAAGATGGAGAATATCCTGCGCGCCGGCCGCGACGGCACGGTCAAGGCGCTGCACGCGGCCGCCGGCGACAACCTGTCGGTCGACCAGTCGATCGTCGAATTCGAGTAGGCCGGGTTCGGCCCGCGCGTGCTGGTTCCGCGCGTCCTAGTACAGCGGCTCCCACCACGGATGCTTCAGGTGCGACACCGGTAGCTCGACCTGCTCGCCCTGTATGGACACCAGGACGGCGTGGGCCTCGCGCATGCCGACGTCGAAATAGACGTCGGTGACCGTCCAGCGGTCGTGGTCGCCGCCGCCGCGCGAGCGCGTGAAGGCGCGGCCCTTGAGGTAGGTGTCGGCGAAGCGTTTCATCGGCGTGACCATGTCGCGGCAGGACCGTCTCGGTCCTCCGGTCATAGCGCCGGCGGGTTACCGTTTTTCGATCGAACCGGCGGGGTCGCGGTCCGGCGGGTCAGCGCACCGTGATGCAGGTGCAGGGCGCGCGCTCGGCGACTTTGTGGGAGACGCTGCCGAGCAGCAGCCCCTTGAGGTCGCTGAGGCCGCGCGAGCCCATCACGATGGCGTCGATGTCGGCCGCGTTGGCGTATTCGACGATCCGACGCGCTGGCGGGCCTTGCCGCACCTCCGTCGCCGGGTCGGCGCAGCCATGCTCGACGGCCAGATTGCGCCCGTAATCGAGGATGTGGTCGGAAACGACCTGGTGGAGCTGCTCGCTCGACCCGGTCAGATGCTCGACGTCGGCGAAATGGCGCAACTCGTCCGACACGTCGAGGTTGTCGACGACGTTGAGCAGATGAATGCGCGCGCCATACTTGCCGGCCAGGTCGCAGGCGAGCTCCAGCGCCCTTACCGAGGGCTCGGAACCGTCGAGCGGAACCAGAATGTTCTTGATCATGCCGATATTCTACGAGTTGGCGGGGATGCCGGAAGATGGCATGTCGATGTGACCGTTCTGTGAACGTCGGCACGCGAACGCCGGCCATCTTGGAGGAAGCCGCTGGTGGGCGGCTCCCTCCCGATTGGCGTCAGGCCGCAATGCCGTCCGGCCTACCAGCGGCGGCGGCAGATGCGGCGGCTCCAGCGGTTGTGCCAGCAGAACCAGCGCGGGCCGCGGCGGTATCTCCAGCGGTTGTACCGACGCTGGCGGCAGGCGCCCCAGTGACGGTGCCAGCCCCAGCCGGGCGCCCACAGGGGGCGGCAGTGCCAGCCGTGGACCTGGACGATCGGCGCCTTGCCGGTCTGCAGGGTCGGGGCCGGCGCGGGGCTGGCGGGGAAGGCCGACGCCGGCGCACTGGCCAGGCCGGCCATGCCGATCACCATCAGCGATGCGATCAAAATCCGTTTCATACGCTTTCCCTTTCCTTCGTCGACTTGAATTAACGCTCGTCTCCGTCCCGGAACGCCTCGGGGCCTGCCGTGTCCGCGCCGCTCGTCAGGCCGGCTTGCCGGGCAGCATGCCGTCCGGTCGACCGGTGCGTCGGCCCGTGGTCCAGACGTCGGGCACCTCCGGCGCCGCACGGCCCGCGGCGGCATCGATGTGGCGCCGGATTTCGCGCGCCGCCGGGACGAAGCCGTGGACCGGGCAATGTATGACGTCCCAGCCCCGCCCGCGGAGCTTGACCAGGACGCGGCCGTTGTCGGGGTCGAGACGGAACCGCTCGACCCGGTCCCAGCGCTGCGATTCGGACAATTGCGACCCGGCCGCCGCCGTGCCGCCGCCGACGACCGCCCAAGCGATCCGGCCGTCGACGATGGTCGACGTGTAACCCGCCGCGGTCACGGTGAAGCGCTTGCGGATGCGGTTGAACAAGATGCCCAGCACCGCGATCGCGAACAGCACGACGATGGCGCCGGTGGCGATGCCGGCGACTGTCAGCGCGGTATCCGGGGCTTCGGGCCGCATGGCGAAGAACAGGGCGAAGACCAAGGCGAACAGGACCGCGAGCACGATCGCCATCACCTTGGCGACCGGTGCGGTCAGGACCGGGGTCTCGACCTCCCACACCATGACCGGCCCGGTGGGATCGTCGACCTGCCGGAAGGTTTCGGCCAGGCGGGCGATCGCGGCGTCCCGCGGCCATGCGCCGGTCCGAAGGCGTCGCCAGCCGGCGCCGATAGCATAGCCGAAAGCGACCTCTGCCAGCGCGATCGACGGCAGCACGACGAACTGGACATCGTTGGCGCCCGGCGAGACCAGGCTGCCCACGATCACCACCAGCTCGAGCAGATAGACCAGCCCGAGCAGGCGCCACTTCCCGAACCAGCCGAGGAACAGGCTGATGATGAAACCGACCATGGCTCGCACCCCTCTCCGTGCCGATCGGGCCCGCAAGCGTGCACCGATGGTGTCAGCCTGCACCGGGGGAGGGCGGTACGCTTTGATGTCGCTCAATCGTCACACACCGGCTGGCGGCGGCGAAAAGACGGCTTTTCACCGCCGACGCCGCCGGTCCATAAGACGGGTCAACGGCGACGAACCAGGAGGAACGCCCGCATGCCCTTCGACCACACGCCCCATTTCCGCGCCGACCTGCCGGCGGCGGCCGGCCGCTGGACCGGCTACCCGGAATACAACTTCGTCGGCGGCCACAACGACGCCGACAGCATCCCGGTCGACGGGCTGCTCGCGGCGGCGCAGGCGGTGATCGGGCGGGAAGGGCGGCAGCTCGCGCTTT
Organism: uncultured Alphaproteobacteria bacterium; assembly: GCA_963730305.1. Classification (GTDB taxonomy): domain Bacteria; phylum Pseudomonadota; class Alphaproteobacteria; order Bin65; family Bin65; genus CAMYMQ01. Next base: position 249,880 of record CAVSRB010000003.1, on the reverse strand, counting down.
ATCAGCTCGACAGCGGGCCGATGGGTTACCGGCCGCTGCGCGACTTCATCGCCGCCAAGCTGGCCCGTCGGGCGGGCATGACCGTCGACCCGGACAACATCCTGGTCACGTCGGGCTCGCTCCAGGCGCTCGACCTGGTCAACGGCGTGTTCCTGGCGCCGGGGGACACGGTGGTGATCGAGGACGCCTGCTACGGCGGCACCATCTCGCGCTTCCAGCGGCTCGGCGTGCGTTACGTCGGCGTGCCGGTCGACCAAGATGGCATGGACACCGACGCGCTCGCCGCGACCCTCGACGACCTCGCGGCCCAGGGCGTGAAGCCGAAGTTCATCTATACGATCCCGACGGTGCAGAACCCGACCGGGACGGTGATGACCCGCGCCCGGCGGGAAGCGCTGCTCCGGATCGCATCCGACCACGACCTGCCCGTGTTCGAGGACGACTGCTACGCCGACCTGTTGTGGGAGGGCGAGCGGCCGCCGGCGATCCACGCCCTCGATACGGACGGCCGGGTGATCTATTGCGGGTCCTTCTCCAAGACCATCGCGCCGGCCCTGCGGGTCGGCTACCTGATCGCGCCGTGGCCGGTGATGGCCCAGGCGATGCCGCTCAAGACCGACGCCGGTTCGGGCGCGCTCGAGCAGATGGTGCTGGGCGAATACGCGCCGGCCCATTTCGACGCCCACGTGGATCGGCTGTGCGGTGCGCTCAAGGCCAAGGCCGACGCCCTGGTCGGCGCGCTGGAGGAGCAGTTCGGCGCGTCCGCCGAGTTCCTCGAGCCGCGCGGCGGCATCTTCCTGTGGGTAACCCTGCCCGAGACGGTCGATACGTCGCGGCTGGCCGAGGTCGCCCAGGCCGAGGGGGTGGCGATCAATCCCGGCGCCGAATGGGTCGCCGACCCGGCCGACGGCCGCAACCGGCTGCGCCTGTGCTTCGCCCACCCGTCGGCCGAGACGATCCGCGCCGGCGTCGCCAAGCTCGCCGAGATCTGTCACCGCGAGTTCGGCGTGCCGGTGCGCAGCGCGAACGTCGCGCGGTAGCAGCGGCCGGCGTCGGGCCCCGACTGGTTCGTGCGATTCGGGCGGTTGCCGCGGCGGCGGCGGGCTACTTCTTCAGTGCCGCCATCTTGACGATGCGGTCGGCGCAGGCGCTCGCGACATCCACGTTCGCCTTGGTGCTGCCGGGCATGGTCGCCCAGCCCCGCTTGACGACGAAGTCGCCACGCTTCCAGCTATCCTCCTTGCGGAGCGCCGCGAGGGCGACGCCGCGCATCGACTTGGCCGCATCCTTGTCGTCGGCGGGCTTCGCCGCCATCGTCATGCTCTTGAATTGGGCGACGCAGATCGGCGTCAGTGCGGCCACGACCGCGGTATCGGCCCGGTTCTCGGCGATCTTGGCGGCTTTGCTGCCGGAGACGACCCATCCGGCGCTGAAGCCGACGATCGCGATCACGATGGCGCCGGCGGCGGCGCCCGTCAGGCCCGGTTTGACCCATGCGGGAACGTTCATGCTCAGTCCTCCCAGTTATCGTTAACCTGTACCCGAGTTAGCGGGAGGTGGCCAGCATTACAAGCAAACATCGGTAATATTTCACAAAACTATGAAATATTTCATTGGATCGGGCGATTTGTGAGAAAAATGTCACACAATGCGCGGCGTCCGGATTATCGGGAGCCGCGCCGGCGAGCGAGGCGACCCGGCGCTATGTGCCGAAGGCCTCGCGGATCTTGGCGAGGCCGAAATGGGCCGCCTGGCTCACCGTGATCTTGGGCGGCAGGATCAGCGCGTTGGGGTCGACCGCGACGTCGATTACCGCCGGGCGGTTGGCGGCGATCGCGGTTTCCAGCGCCGGCGCCAGGTCTTCCGGCCGCTCGACCGACAGGCCGAGGCCGCCGCAGGCGGTGGCCACCGCGGCGAAGTCGGGGTTAATCAGTTCGGTGCCCCAGTCGGGCAGGCCCTTGGCCTCTTGTTCCAGCTTGATGAAGGCGAGCTTGCGGTTGTTCAGCACGATCACCACGATCGGCAGGTCGTAGCGCACCGCGGTCACGAAATCGCCCATCAGCATGGCGAAGCCGCCGTCGCCGGCGAGCGCGAACACGCGCCGGTCGGGATAGGCGAGCTGCGCGCCGAGCGCCGCGGGCAGGGCGAAGGCCATCGATGCCAGGTTGCCCGACAGGGCGTAGCGCTGGCCGGGCTTGAGCCGCAGGTGGCGCGCCGACCAGGCGGTGACCGTCCCGGTGTCGCTCAGGAAGATGGCGTCGTCGGGCGCCGCCTCGGACAGCGCGCGCATGATCCGCGGCGGGTGGATCGGCACTGCGTCGGAGCGCTCGGCCTCGTCCTGGTCGTCGAGCCAGTCGCGCATCGCCTGCTGCATCGCCGACAGGAAATCGCCCGGGCGGTCGCCGTCGATGCCCGCGGCCAGCGTGGTCAGGGTCGGGCCGGCGTCGCCGACCAGCGCGACGTCGACCGGGTGGCGCCGGCCGATCCGCGTCGGCTGGGTGTCGATCTGGATGGTCTTGGCGTCGTGGGGATAGAAGTCGCCGTAGGGGAAGTCGGTGCCGGCCATGACCAGCAGGTCGCAGGCGTCCATCGCCTTGACCCCGGGCCGTCCGCCGAGCATGCCGAGCCCGCCGATGCACAGCGGGTGGCCGTCGTCGATCACCTCCTTGGCCTTGAGCGTCCGGACGATCGGCGCCTTCACGGCCTCGGCGAAGGCGACCAGGGCGTCGCGCGCCCCGGCGCAGCCGATGCCGGCCAGGATCACGGGCTTGGCCGCGGCGTCGATCAACTCGATCGCCGCCGCGCTGTCGGCGGGCGAGGGCGCGATCGTGCCCGCCACCGGCGTCCGCAGCGGCCGGTCGGTCTTGATGCTGGCGCTGCGGCCGGCGACGTTGGTCGGCAGCACGATATGGGCGACGCCGCGGTGGACGATCGCGGCGCGGCACGCCTCCAGGAAGACGTCCGGCACCTGGTCCTCGGTGGTCACGGTCCGGCTGTAGACCGCGACGTCGGCGAACAGCCGCTCGAGGTTGACCTCCTGGTGGTGGTGGGTGCCGATGAAGCCGGTCGCGATCTGGCCGGTGATGGCGAGCACCGGGGCGTGGTCGAGCCGGGCGTCGTAGAGGCCGTTGAGCAGGTGGACCGCGCCGGGCCCGGCCGTGCCCATGCAGGCGGTGAGCTGCCCGGTCAGCTTGGCCTGGGCCGAGGCGGCGAAGGCGCCGGCTTCCTCGTGGCGGACGCCGACGAAGGTGATCGCGTCCTGGCGGCGGATCGCGTCGATCACGTCGTTGATGGCGTCGCCGGGGATGCCGAACAGGTGCCGGACGCCGTGTCCGGCAAGGATCTTGAGCAGGACGTCGGAAACATTCATGCCAAGGAGTTATGGTCTAATCGCGCGACGTGAAGGGCAAGACCCAGGTTTACCGGCAGGTTTACCGGCACCAGCTCTGCCGCCGGCCGGACCAGCGCCGGGCCAGCCCCTCGGCGACCAGCACCGCGCCGATCGAGCGGCCGTCGCGGCGGATCACGCGCAGCTTGCGGCCGTAGCGGTCGAGGTCCCGCGATCCGGCGCGGACCAGGGTGAACGGCCCTTCGTTGAGCAGGGCGCGCAGCCGCAGCGCTGGCCCGGTTGCCCAGCGCCCGCTCGGACGGGCATTGCGCGCCGCGGGTCTCGGGGGCGTTGATGTCGGCCAGCCGGATCGTCGCCCCGGCGAAGCGGATGGTGTCGCCGTCGACGACACATTGCTGCCAGACGCCGTTGCCGCACAGGGCGAACCGGCCGCCGAAGGGCGGGCTGGTGACGTCCTGGGTGCGCACCATCAGCGCGCCGACCGCGCCGACCGCCAGGCCGACGACGGCCATCAGCAGCGGCAGCACCCGGTCGATCCGCCGGCGGGCGGTCCGTCGCCGGTCGGCTTTCCGGCGTTCCGCCTGGCGCTGCTCGGGCCGGCGCTTGTCGGCCGCGCGCTTGCGCGCGCGCCGCTTGGCCGGCTTGCGCGGCGGCTCCGGGTCGGGTCGCCCGCCCGACCGGCCCTGCAAATCAACGATCTCGGCCATGCGGCCGCCCCCAACAGTCGCGCGGGCCCGGCTGGGCCCGCTATCGGCGGCCGATTACAGCAGCAAAATGGTTGTCATTCGGTTAGCGCGCGGCGGTTCAGGCCTTCGCGGCGTCGCTTTCCGCCTGCCACTTCAGGATGTCGTCGCGCAGGGCGGCGTACTCGCCGGCGGCGTCGCTGCCGAACACGGGATCGGTCTCGTCGGTGACCTGCTGGTCGATCTCGGCCCAATCGGCGTCGGTCAGGGTCTCCAGCGCCTTGGGGAAGAAATGCTGCTCTTCCATCTGGAGGTGCCGGCGCTGGTGGCCGATGAACTGCCTGGCGGCGTCGTCGAAGGCGTCGCGGGAGACCTCGACCTCGTTGAGGACGTTCTGGACCGCTTCCTGGAAGTGCCGCGCCTCGGCGCCGATCCGGGCGTGCTCGGCGAGCAGGTCGGTCATCGTCTCCTTGCTCGACGGGTCGCGGGCGCACATGGCGCGGTAGATCAGGTCTTCCTTGGGATGGTGGCAGCCGTCGGGGAAGCCGACGAAATAGTCGGCGATCGCGGCGAGGATGTCGTAGTCGGGCTGCTCCGCCGCGTCGAAGCGGGCGAGCTGGCGTTCGAGCGCCCCGCAGGAGCTCGGCGATATGTCGATGCTCCTCGCGGAGCCGAGTCATCACTTCCGGCATTCGTCGCCCCTACCGCTGCCGTGGCCACGCAGGCCCCGAATCGCATGTCTGCCCGGCGCGGGCAAGGCCCCACTGGTCGCACCCCGGCGATGCCGGGGGACCGGTGCGCCGTGATCGGAGCGGCGGCACTTGTTCTCTCGCAGCACGTGTCGGGCTATCATCCCCACGGCGGCTCGCGGACCGTTCGGCAACGCGCGGACGGCCGGTGCCATGCCGACCTAAACCACCCGCCGATCGCTCGAAGGAACGACATGCCCATTCCAAACGTTTCCAACGACGAGATGCGCGAGGCGCTCAAGGAACTGGCGCAGGCGACCTACAACCACGACCAGTGGGCCGAGGGGCTGTACGGCACCCTGATCTGCGGCCTGACCCCAGACGAGCGGGATCTCAGCGAGGATGCTCATCGGCTGTGCCGGTTCGGGCAATGGTACTACCAGTCCGGCAGCGCGCTGTTCGAACACCATGCCGGCTTTGCGGAAATTGGCGTCGAACATCAGCGCATGCACGAATGCGTGACCCATATCCTGCAGCGGTTCTCGCGCAAGCAGCCGATCCCGATCGAAGATTTCGAGCGGTTCGTGTCCGCCTTGAAACGGTTGCGTCTGGAGATCGCGACCGTCCAGCACGAGATTCAGGAAACGCTGTTCAACCTCGATCCGCTGACCGGGACGCCGAGCCGGTTCGCCATGCTGACCAAGCTTCGCGAACAGCAACAGTTCGTCCGGCGCGGCGTCCACGACTGCACGATCGCCATGATGGACATCGATCACTTCAAGGAGGTGAACGACACCTACGGCCACGTCGTCGGGGATCACGTGCTGACCGGCGTCGCCCACCTTTTGATGGCCAACATGCGCCCGTACGACCGGGTCTTCCGCTACGGCGGCGAGGAATTCCTGATCTGCTTGTCGGACACTGACCTGAAGACCGGTCACGACGTCATCGACCGGCTGCGCGCGGAGATCGAGGTGCTGGCGCAAAATTCCGACGAGAAGGGGGCCTTCACCGTCACGGTTTCCTTCGGGATGGCCCTGCTCGACGCCGAATTGGCGGTCGAACAGTCGATCGACCGCGCCGACAAGGCGCTCTACGTCGCCAAGGAACAGGGCCGCAATCGCGTCGTCGACTGGAACCCGTCGATGAACGAAGGCAAGGAGTGACGGCCGGCCGGCGGCTCGTCGGCGCCCCGCGTGGCCAAAGCCGGAGTTGAAAAACGGCAGGGTTACGGTATTACAGCCTGATGAACGGCGATCAACCGTCCGTCGCGGTCCACGTCATCATCGAGGGTCGCGTGCAGGGGGTCTGGTTCCGGGGGTGGACGGTCGACGAAGCCAACGCGCGCGGTTTGCGCGGATGGGTTCGGAACCGCCGCGACGGCACCGTGGAGGCCCTGTTCATCGGCGAGGGGAGGGCCGTAGGCGAAATGATCGCCGCGTGCCACAATGGGCCGGCAGCGGCCCACGTCACCGCGGTGCGCGAGCAGCTCGGCCTCGACGATGGTTCGGATGGTTTTCGCCAGACGGCGACGGTCTGAGCAGGTCGGGAGTTATGGCTCGAAACCCTATCGAAGGCGTTCCCTATCACATCGACAGTTTCGAGCCCTATATCGGCAAGTCGCTCGGGTCGAGCGACTGGCTCGAGGTCGACCAGACGCGCGTCGACCTGTTCGGCGAGGCGACCAGCGACCAGAACCCGCTCCACATCGATCCGGAATGGGCCAAGGCCAATAGCCCGTTCGGCGGCCCGATCGCGCACGGTTTCCTGACCCTGTCGATGCTCAGCCACCTGTCGTTGATGGCCGACCTGCAGCCCGACGGCGTCGACTACGGCATCAACCTCGGCTTCGAGCGGGTCCGCTTCCTGGCGCCGGTGATGGTCGGCGATCGCATTCGGTTGCGCACGCACCTGGTCGACGTCAAGCCGCGCGGCGCCGGCCGCTGGTGGTTCAAGTGCCGGGTGACGATCGACACCGAGAAGACCGAGAAGGCGGCGCTCAGCGCGATCTGGCTGATCCTGTTCGTGCGCGAGTCCGAGGCGGGGCCGATGCTGCGGGGTCCGGAAACCATCGAGTAAAGGTGCCCCGCAGGGCGGCATCGACGTCCGCCAGCGCTGCCGGTCGGCCGAGCGCGGCGAGCGAGGTGACGCCCAGCTTCGGGTCGGCGATGCCGCAGGGCACGATGCCGGCGAAGCGGTCCAGGTCCGGATCGACGTTCAGCGCGACCCCGTGATAGCTGACCCAGCGGCGAACCCGTACGCCGATCGCCGCGATCTTGTCCTCCCGCCCGGGCCCCAGGTCCTCCGACCGGTCGACCCAGATGCCGACCCGGCCCGCGCGCCGCTCTCCATGAACGCCGAATTGCGCCAGCGCGTCGATCAGCCAGCCTTCGAGACTGGTCACGAACCGGTGCAGGTCGCGGCCGCGCCGGTCGAGGTCGAGCAGCACGTAGGCGACCCGCTGGCCGGGGCCGTGATAGGTGAACTGGCCGCCGCGGCCGGTGCGGTGGACCGGCAGGCCGAGGTCGTCGAGCAGGTCGGCGTCGCGGGCGCTGGTGCCCGCGGTGAACACCGGCGGGTGCTCGAGCAGCCAGACCAGCTCCGGCGCCGCGCCGGCGCGGATCGCGGCGACCCGCGCCTCCATCGCCGCGACGGCCTCGGCATAGTCGACCGGGCGCGCGGCGACGCGCCATTCTGGCGCGGCGTCGAGGCATCGGGGCGGGCGGGGCAGCGGTCATGTCGCTCCATGCGATAGCGCCGCGGCGGAGCGGGCGCAAGTCGCGCACGCCGCCGCCCGCAGCGGCTTGCGGGTGCCGTCTTGATTTGGTATCCCAGCGGGCCAAAGTAAGCGGGGCCCGTCCTCGATGGTACCTGTCGGTGCCGGGGGGCGGTCTTCCGAAATTGGACATGCGGTCGTGGCGGAATTGGTAGACGCGCAGCGTTGAGGTCGCTGTGGGCGAAAGCCCGTGGAAGTTCGAGTCTTCTCGACCGCACCAACTTCGGACAGGCTCTGCATCACGCACGAGCCTTCAATTTTTCCCGGTAACGCCGTCTGTTCGGGCGCGCGGCAACGACGAAGGTGCGGAGGTCCCATGGAGCCCGACGTCAAAGTCGCCGACGCGCATCCCCGCAAGAAGCGGAAGAAGAAGATCATGGCGGCGCCGCTCTACGGCCTCAAGCCGGCCGTGGTCGACGCCATCGTCGACGCCGCCCGCGCCGAGGACGGCAAGCGCGTCCGCCGGCTGATCCATCCGCTGCACTATTCCGACGTCGCCGACCTGCTGGAGCGGCTCGACCGCGACGACCGCCGTCGTGTGGTCGACGCGACCCGCCGCACGCTCGCGCCCGAGGTGCTGACCGAGCTCGACGACGCCGTTCGCGACGAGGTCGTCGAGCTGCTCGACACCCGCCAGATCGCCGCCGCCGTGCGCGGCCTGGAGACCGACGACGCGGTCGAGATCCTGGAGGACCTCGACCACAAGGTGGTCTCGGAAGTGCTCGGCGAGGTCGGCGGCGCCGACCGCGACGCGATCGAGGAAGGCCTGGGCTTTCCCGAGGACAGCGCCGGCCGGCTCATGCAGCGCAACTTCGTCGCGGTGCCGCAGAGCTGGACCGTCGGCGAGACCATCGACCACATGCGCGAGGACAAGGACCTGCCGGTCGACTTCTACGATATCTTCGTGGTCGACGGCCGGACCCGCCAGCCGGTCGGCAAGCTCGCCCTGAACAGGCTGCTGCGCACGCGCCGGCCGGTCCGGGTGCGCGAGATCATGGATACCGACGTGACCAACGTGCCCGCGACCATGGACCAGGAAGACGTCGCCATCCTGTTCCGCGACCGCGACCTGGTCTCGGCGCCGGTGATCGACGGCCAGGGGCGGCTGGTCGGCATGGTCACGGTCGACGACGTCGTCGACGTCATCGACGAAGAGGCGGAAGAGGACCTGCTCAAGCTCGCCGGCCTGCGCGAGCGCGACTTCTACCAGGACGCGCTGGCGACCACCCGGTCGCGCTTCACCTGGCTCGGCGTCAATCTGGGCACCGCGATCCTGGCCTCGGCGGTGATCGGCATCTTCGCCAGGACCATCGAACAGGCGGTCGCGCTGGCGGTGCTGATGCCGATCGTCGCCTCGATGGGCGGCAACGCCGGCACCCAGACGCTGACCGTGACCGTCCGCGCCATCGCCATGCGCCAGTTCGGCGCCGGCACCGCCTGGCGGTTCGTGGTCAAGGAGGGCATGGTCGGCCTGGTCAACGGATTCCTCTTCGCCATCATCATGGGGGTGATCGCCGGGGTGTGGTTCTCCGAAGCCATGCTCGGCGTCGTCATCGGCGTCGCCATGATCACCAATCTGGTCGTCGCCGGGCTGGCCGGCGCGCTGATCCCCCTGTTCATGGACCGGCGCGGCATCGATCCGGCGGTGGCCTCGACCGTGATCCTGACCACGGTGACCGACGTCGTCGGCTTCTTCACCTTCCTCGGTCTCGCGACCCTCATCCTGCTCTAGCGGGTCCCGGTCCATGCGCATCGCCTTCACCACCTGGCAGTTCGTGCGGGTCATGGTCCGGCTCGAGGAGACCCGCAATGACGCGCCCGACCGCCGGGTCCTGTACCGCGAGTGGGCGGGCGACTGGAAGCTGCTCGATGCCGAGCTTGAGCGGCTGCGCACCGAGGACTTCGACGCCTTCTCAGACCTGATGATGGAACGCGAGGTGGTGTTCGCCGACGTGCCGGCCGCGACCGGACGCACGGTCGCCGCGGTGATCGACGAGGTGGTCGACCAGCTCGCCGGGGACCGCCGGGGAGCGACCCGGCGGGAGCGGGACGACCTCGACTTCGAGCGGGCCGAGCTGACCGGGCTCGCCGCCGAGCTCCGCATCGACGCCGACCGCGAGAGCTGACCGCGAGCGCCGACCGGAGCCGACCGTGAGCGCCGACCGTGAGCGCCGACCGGGCCGGCGCGCGTTGACCCGGCTTCGTCCCCCCGCCTACTGTTGACGTTGACGTAAGCGGAATAGCGCCAGGGCCGACGACATCATGGACAGGCGGGACAGCGACGACCGTGCCCCCGACGACCTCGCTCCCGACGAGCGGGTCCCGGAGGGGCAGACCTGGACGATCACCGATCTCGCCCGCGAGTTCGACCTGACCACGCGCGCGATCCGCTTCTACGAGGACCAGAAGCTGATCGCGCCGGCCCGGCGCGGTCAGGCGCGCATCTACGGCCCGCGCGACCGCACCCGGCTCAAGCTGATCCTGCGCGGCAAGCGGCTCGGCTTCTCGCTCGGCGAGGTCGCCGAGATCATCGGCCTCTACGAGGCCGAGCCGGGGGAGGTCGGACAGCTCGAATTCTTCCTGCGCAAGATCGCCGAGCGCCGCCGCCTGCTCGAGCAGCAGCGCGAGGACATCGAGGTGACGCTGGAAGAGCTCGAGGCGGTCGAGGCCAACTGCCACCGGCGGCTCAGGGCCCTGCGCGGCGGCAAGGACTGAGATACGCTGGAGTCATTGACGTTTACGTTAACGTCAACTAATCTGCCGCATCCGTGTTTTTTCATCCGGCAGACCTCCCCCATGAGCCGACCGCTCGCCTTCACCCCCGCGAATCCCGATTTCGCCGACCGCTGCCGGCGCAGCTTCGGCATGCAGGGCTTCATGGACCATATCGGCGCGCGCATGACCCGGATCGAGCCGGGCCTGTGCGAGATCGAGCTGCCGGTGCGGCCGGCGTTGACCCAGCAGCACGGCTATGTCCATGGCGGCGCGCTCGCCTCGATCGCCGATTCGGCGGCCGGCTACGCCGCGTTCAGCCTGATGGACGCCAACAGCGCGCCGCTGACGGTCGAGTACAAGCTCAACATCGTCCGGCCGGGGGAGGGCGAGCGGATGGTCGCCCGCGCCCACGTCGTCAAGCCGGGGCGGACGCTGACCGTGGTCCAGGCCGACGTGTTCGGGGTCGCCGGCGGCCGCGAGACCTTGTGCGTCACCTCGCTGCAGACCCTGATGCGGCTCGAGGGCAAGGCCGACGCCTGAGAAACGCGCTTTTGCCCGACTCGGCGGCGGTCCGCCGCAGGCTGCCCTTGATCTGCCACGCCGCAGGGCAATAATCGGGCCCTTGTCGCCGCGCCATGGGAAGGTTCGATGAAGAGTTGGAAAGTTTGGGTGCCGATCGCCGTCGTGCTGGGGGCGATCGTGATCGGCGTGGGCGTCTGGCTGGGGCTGCAGATCTTCGCGGCGGTGTCGCCGCCGATCCAGGCCGCCGACCGGTTCCTCGGCCTGCTCGGCCAGGGCAAGACCGCGGAGGCCTATCAGTCCACGGCGTCGTCGCTGCGCAAGCGGCTCAACGCGGCGCAGTTCGCCCAGCGGGTCAAGCAGCTCGGCCTGACCGAATTCGCCTCCTCGTCCTTCCCGAAGATCGAGTTCAAGGACGGCAGCGCCCGCCTCGAAGGCTCGTTCACCCGCAAGGACGGCGGCACCGTGCAGCTCGACGTCACCCTGGCGAAGGAGGGCAAGGCCTGGCGGGTCGCCGCGTTCCGCGGCCCGGTGCCGGACCGGGCGGTGATCCTCGACATGGTGCGCACCAGCCTGCGCGACTTCAATTCGGCGATCCAGTCGGGCGACTTCGCGGCCTTCCACAAGACCCTGGCGATGCCGTTCCGGGAGCAGTTCAGCGCCGAGCGGATCAAGGACGCGTTCCAGGCCTTCGTCGACCAGAAGATCGACCTGCGCGGCGCGCTCCAGCTCGACCCGGTGTTCTCGCCCCCGCCGTCGCTCGGCGCGCGCCAGACCCTGCGGGTGGTCGGCTACTTCCCGAGCACCCCGTCGCGGCTGCATTTCGACCTCAAATACGTGCCCGAGGACGGTGCCTGGAAGCTGCTGTCGATCGCGGTCAACGTGAAGCCACAGGACAAGTGACCCGTCGGAACAACACGCGGCGGACGCGCCGCCGGTAGGAGACCACCATGATGCGCAAGACGGCGATATCCGCACTGTTCGCGGCGGCCCTGGTCGGGGCGGCGACGCTATCCGGTCCGGCCGCGGCGCAGGGCGCCAAGGTCAGCACCGATCCGGAGCTCCGCCGTACCGCCGAGGCGCTGCTGGTATGGACCATGATCGGCGTCGACCAGGCGCGCCAGACGCGGGACTATTCGGTGCTGCGCAAGCTGGGCACGGCGCGCTTCCGCAAGGCGATGTCGTCGCGCAAGCTCGCCGCCGAACTGCGCCGGATCAAGGGCCGCCACTTCGCCGAGTTCCACGCCGCGCTCAAGCGCTTCCCGCAGCGGCTCAGCTTCAGCCGGCTGGAGAAGATCGGCGCCACCGGCCTCGCCGTCGGCGCCTGCTACTGCCCGGAGGGCTATCACCTCTTCTTCCGGATGCGCTACCGCAAGTTCCGCAACACCTGGCGCATCGAGGCGCTGAAGATTTGGGACGCGGTCGACTAGAGAACCGCCGCCCCGGGAGGACACCATGATCCCCAATGCCCTGCCGTCGCTGAACTTCGACCTCGGCGAGACCGCCGACATGCTGCGCGACTCGGTGATGAGCTTCGCCTCGGACGAGATCGCCCCGCGCGCCGACCAGATCGACCGCGACAACGACTTCCCGGCCGACCTGTGGCGCAAGATGGGCGACCTCGGCATCCTCGGCGTCACCGTCGAGGAGGAGTACGGCGGCGCCGGCATGGGCTACCTGGAGCACGTCGTCGCCGTCGAGGAGATCAGCCGGGCCTCGGCCGCGGTCGGGCTGTCCTACGGCGCCCACTCCAACCTGTGCGTCAACCAGATCCGCCGCAACGGCACCGAGGCGCAGAAGCGCAAATACCTGCCCAAGCTGATCTCGGGCGAACATGTCGGCGCGCTGGCGATGAGCGAGCCCGGCGCGGGATCGGACGTCGTCTCGATGACCACCCGGGCCGACAAGAAGGGCGACCGCTACGTGCTCAACGGCACCAAGATGTGGATCACCAACGGCCCCGACGCCAACGTCTACGTGATCTACGCCAAGACCGACCCCAAGGCGGGCCCGCGCGGCATGACCGCCTTCCTGGTCGAGCGCGACTGGAAGGGCTTCTCCCGCGCCCAGAAGCTCGACAAGCTGGGCATGCGCGGCTCGAACACCTGCGAACTGGTCTTCCAGGACCTGGAGGTGCCCGAGGAGAACGTGCTCGGCGAGGAGGGCAGGGGCGTCAACGTGCTGATGTCCGGCCTCGACTACGAGCGCGCGGTGCTCGCCGCCGGGCCGCTCGGCGTGATGCAGGCCTGCATGGACGTGGTCGTGCCCTACATCCACGACCGCAAGCAGTTCGGCCAGCCGATCGGCACCTTCCAGCTCATGCAGGGCAAGATCGCCGACATGTACACGACGATGAACGCCTGCAAGGCCTATGCCTACGCCGTCGCCAAGGCGTGCGACCGGGGCGAGACCACGCGCAAGGACGCCGCCGGCGTGATCCTCTACTGCGCCGAGAAGGCGACCTGGATGGCGCTCGAGGCGATCCAGGCGCTGGGCGGCAACGGCTACATCAACGAGTTCCCGACGGGGCGCCTGCTGCGCGACGCCAAGCTCTACGAGATCGGCGCGGGGACGAGCGAGATCCGGCGCATGCTGATCGGCCGCGAGCTGTTCGAGGAGACGGGGTGATGACGGAAAACCAGCTCCGCAAGCCCGCCTTCGACCCCACCACGGTCGAGGCGCGCACCGGCACCAACTACCCCGAGGGGCTGAAGGCGATCGTCGAGGGCCGCACCAAGCGCAAGCTGGGCGACGCGGCGGGGCTGACCCGGTTCGGGGTCAACCTGGTCACCTTGGCGCCCGGCGCGGCCTCGGCGCACCGCCACTGGCACAGCCACGAGGACGAGTTCGTCTACATCCTCGACGGTGCGCCGACCCTGGTCACCGACGCCGGCGAGCAGGTGCTCGGCCCCGGCATGGCGGCCGGTTTCCCGGCCGGCGTCCCCGACGGCCACCACCTGGTCAACCGCACCGACGCCGACGTGACCTACCTGGAGGTCGGCAACCGCGATCCGGACGACACGGGGGGCTATTCCGACGTCGATCTGGCCGTGCAAAAGGTCGACGGCGCCTACGTCTTCACCCACAAGGACGGCACGCCCTATTGAGCCGGGAGCCCAGGATGATGCTGCGACGGAGCCTGTCCGCCTTCGGGGCCGTGCTGCTGGTCGGCGCGGTGCTCGGCGTGTCCGGCGCGGCGGTCGCCGACTCGGACGGACCCGATTTCTACCGGGTCACCGGCCTGTACCCGGGCGCGGCGCTGACCATCCACGCGGGGCCGGGTGCGACCCACAAGGTCGTCGGCTGGGTGCCCTATAATGGCGTCAAGCTCGCGAACCTCGGCTGCAAGGGCGGCTTGAACATCGTCGAGTGGGAAAAGGCCACGCCGGCCCAGCGGGTGGCGGCGCGCTATCGCCGCTGGTGCAAGATCCGCTATCACGGCAAGACTGGCTGGGTGAACGGCGGATATCTGCGCGAGTAGGCCGCGGGCACCCGGAAGAAGATGGAGCCGAAGGATGGATAGGATCGAGAGCGCCGAGAGCGCGATATCGGCGGCGGTTGATCGAGCCGACGGCGGCCTGCGCCACGACTGGACCCGCGCCGAGATCGCCGCCCTGTTCGAGCTGCCGTTCCCCGAGCTGGTCTTCCGCGCCCAGTCCGTCCACCGCGCGCATTTCGCGCCCGACGAGGTCCAGCTCTCGACGCTGTTGAACATCAAGGAGGGCGGCTGTCCGGAGGATTGCGGCTACTGCTCCCAGTCGGTCCACCACGACACCGGCGTGGCGGCGAGCGCGCTGATGGATGCCGAGACGGTCGCCGCCGAGGCGCGCAAGGCGAAGGCGGGCGGGGCGCAGCGCTTCTGCATGGGCGCGGCGTGGCGCGAGCTCAAGGACCGCGACGTGCCGAAGATTGCCGCCATCCTGAAAGAGGTGAAGGGGCTCGGGCTCGAGACCTGCATGACGCTCGGCATGCTCACGCAAGCCCAGGCCGCCGCGCTCAAGGCGGCCGGGCTCGACTACTACAACCACAATCTCGACAGCTCGCCCGAGTTCTACGAGCGGATCATCACCACCCGGACCTATGGCGACCGGCTCGACACGCTCGCCGCCGTGCGCGGGGCGGGGATCAAGGTCTGCTGCGGCGGCATCGTCGGCATGGGCGAAACGCGGATGGATCGCGTCGGCCTGTTGGAGTCGCTCGCCACCCTGCCGGAACACCCCGAGTCGGTGCCGATCAACCTGCTGGTCCCCGTCGAGGGGACGCCGGTCGGCGGCGAAGAGCGGCTCGACACGCTCGAATTCGTCCGCACCATCGCCGTCGCCCGCATCCTGATGCCGGCGTCCTGGGTCCGCCTGTCGGCCGGCCGCAGTTCGCTGTCCGACGCGGAGCAGGCGCTGTGCTTCCTTGCCGGCGCCAACTCCATATTCTATGGCGACAAGCTGCTTGACCACGCCCAACCCCGAGGAGGACGACGACCTGCGCCTGCTCGCCGCGCTGGGCATGACCGCCGCGACCTGAACACCCGATCCGGGGCGCGACCCGGGAAACTGACGCGCGCGCCCCGACCCCGCTTGAAGGAGTGAGAGACATGACCGCATCCGATCCCGTCGTCATCACCGGCGGCGCCCGCACCCCGATGGGCTCGTTCCAGGGCACGCTCAAGGACATCACCGCGCCGATGCTGGGCGCCGCGGCGATCAAGGGCGCGCTGGAGCGCGCCGGTCTCGCGCCCGAGGACGTGGAAGAGGTCATCATGGGCTGCGTGCTGCCCGCCGGCCTCGGCCAGGCGCCGGCGCGCCAGGCCGCCCACGGCGCCGGCATCCCGTGGGACGCGGGCGCGACCACGATCAACAAGATGTGCGGCTCGGGCATGAAGGCGACGATGTTCTCGCACGACCTGATCCGGTCGGGCGTCAACGAGGTCATGGTCGCCGGCGGGCTGGAGAGCATGACCAACGCGCCCTACCTGCTCGACAAGGCGCGCTCGGGCCTGCGCATGGGCCACGGCAAGGTCTGGGACCACATGTTCCTCGACGGGCTGGAGGACGCCTACGATCCCGGCCGGCTGATGGGCACCTACGCCGAGGACACCGCCCAGCACTACCAGTTCACCCGCGAGGCCCAGGACGACTTCGCCATCACCTCGCTCGCCCGCGCCAAGCAGGCCAACGAGGACGGCACCTTCGACGGCGAGATCACCGCGGTCACCGTCAAGACCCGCAAGGGCGAGGTCACCGTCGACAGCGACGAGCAGCCGTTCTCGGCCGACCCGTCGAAGATTCCCAACCTGCGGCCCGCCTTCCGCCAGGACGGCACGGTCACCGCGGCCAACTCGTCGTCGATCTCCGACGGCGCGGCGGCGCTGGTGATGACCACCGCCTCGGGCGCGGAGAAGCGGGGCATGACCCCGCACGCCAAGATCGTCGCCCACGCCACCCACGCCCAGGAGCCGGCCTGGTTCACCACCGCCCCGGTCAAGGCGATCGAGAAGGTGCTCGACAAGGCCGGCTGGAAGGCCGGCGACGTCGACCTCTACGAGATCAACGAGGCCTTCGCCGTGGTCACCATGGCGGCGATGAAGGAGCACGGCCTGCCGCACGACAAGGTCAACGTCCACGGCGGCGCCTGCGCGCTCGGCCACCCGGTCGGCGCCTCGGGCGCGCGCATCATCGTCACCCTGATCAACGCGCTGGAGAAATACGACCTGACCCGCGGCGTCGCCAGCCTGTGCATCGGCGGCGGCGAGGCGACGGCGGTGGCGGTGGAGCGGATGAAGTAGGGGCGGGCCCCATGGCCAAGCCCGCGGACAATTCGGCGGGAGAAGCCGACGGCGCCTCTCCCGCCCAGCTCATCGACGCGCGCATCGCGGCGCTGGGCGACTGGCGCGGCGAAATGCTCGCCCGGGTCCGCGAGGTCATCCGGCAGGCCGACCCCGACGTGGTCGAGACGGTGAAGTGGCGCAAGCCGACGAACCCGAACGGCGTGCCGGTGTGGGAGCATGCCGGCATCCTGTGCACCGGCGAGACCTACAAGGACAAGGTCAAGCTGACCTTCGCCAAGGGCGCGGCGCTGGATGACCCGTCGGGCCTGTTCAACGCCAGCCTCGACGGCAACGCCCGGCGCGCGATCGATCTCTTCGAGGGCGATACGATCGACGAGACGGCGCTGGCGGCGCTCGTTCGCGCCGCGGTGGATTTGAACACGAAGGGCAAATGACGGGCGGCGTGACGCCGAGGCGGGGCGGGTGGTTCGCTGGGCAGTGCCTTGAAAAAATTCCTAGAACCGCCAACTCTGTTGCATGCTGTGGCCCGAAGATGACGAAATCCGACAGATCGGGCCGCCCAGCGCCCGCATCGTCGTCGTCGTTTCGACCGGCGCCCGCAGGGGCTGAGCGGAGAAATCTTGCCTCCGCGGGAGATATCCCGGCTGTGGCTACAAGATTCCTCGGCTGCGCTCGGAATGACGGCAGTGCTGACGGGTGCATTCGCCGATGATGACGAATGCTGACATCGGCCTACAAATGACGACAGCCGCGACGGCTGCACCGGTGCCCGCTGACGCTAACCGAAGATAACCGATGATAACCGTCACGCATTCGCCGCCTGCGCCCGCGCCGACGTGGCGCGTCGCGGCGGTTCCGGGTAGTAGTGTCCGGCAGGCGAGCGAGACGAGGACGCGATGACGCGCAAACTGATATCGAGCGGCTTCGGGCTGGAGGAGCGGGCGGCCTATTCGCGGGCCGTGGTCGATGGCGACTGGGTGTTCGTCTCCGGCACCACCGGCTACGACCCCAAGCTGGGCGATTTCCCGCCGGACCCGGCCGACCAGGCGCGGCAGATCTTCGTCAACATCGAAAAGGCGCTGGCCGAGGCGGGGGCCGCGCTCGCCGACGTCGTGCGGGTCCGCTATCTGACCGTCGACCGCACCACCTTCGAGGAATGCCTCGACGTCTTCGCCGAGAAGTTCGCCGCGATCCGCCCGGCGGCGACCCTGATGATCTGCGATCTGGCCGACCCGCGCATGAAGGTCGAGGTCGAGGTCACCGCCAAGAAGCGCCAGGACGCCTGAGCCATGCCGACGGTCGTCATCACCGGGGCCAATCGCGGCATCGGGCTCGAATTCGCCCGCCGCTTCGCCGCCGACCGCTGGCAGGTCCACGCCGCCGTGCGCGATCCGGACCGGGCCACGGAGCTGAAGGCGCTCGACGGCGACGTCACGGTCCACCCGGTCGACGTGACCAGCGATTCCCAGGTGCGCGACTTCGCCGACGGCCTGGGCGGCGCGCCGGTCGACATCCTGATCAACAACGCCGGGGTCATCGGGCCGCGCGGGCAGACCCTCGACGACATGGACTTCGGCGCCTGGGTCGAGGTGCTGCGGGTCAACGCCCTGTCGCCGGTGCGGGTGCTCGGCGCGCTGCTGCCCAACCTGGAGGCGGGCGGGCGCAAGCTGGTCGTCAACATCACCAGCCGGATGGGCTCGATCGGGGCCTCGGGTGGCGGCTCCTATATCTACCGGTCGTCCAAGGCGGCGCTCAACGCGGCGATGCACAACATCGCGCTCGACCTCGACGGCCGGGGCCTGACCATCGTCATGGTCCACCCCGGCTGGGTCAGCACCGACATGGGCGGGGCGAGCGCCCCGGTGACCCCGCAGGAAAGCGTCGCCGGGATATTGAAGCTGGTCGATGGGCTGGGCCCCGCCAACTCCGGCCGTTTCTTCGATTATCAGGGCGAGCCGATCCCATGGTAGGGGCGGGCAATTCGACGGGCTTGGACAGGGGGCGCCGATGCCGACCCTGCTCGTGACCGGCGCCAACCGGGGCCTCGGCCTCGAACTGGCGCGGCAGTATGCCGACGCGGGCTGGACCGTCCACGCCACCGCCCGCGACCCGGCCGCGGCCACCGACCTGCTCGCCGTGCCCGGCGCGGTCGAGGTCCACCGGCTCGACATCGCCGACCCGGACCAGGTCCGCGCCGTCGCGGCGGCGCTCGACGGCGTGGCGATCGACTTGCTGGTCAACAACGCCGGCATCAACTCGACCGCGCGCAGCGAGCTCGGCGACATCGACTACGACGGCTGGCTCCAGGACTTCGCCGTCAACACGATCGCGCCGCTGCGCGTGTCCGCGGCGCTCGCCGACAACGTCGCGGCGTCGGACGGCAAGACCATCGCCTTCATGTCCAGCCGCGCCGGCTCGATCACCTCGAACATCGCCGGCGGCCGCTACCGCTACCGCTCGACCAAGGCGGCGCTCAACGCCGCGATCCGGTCGCTGGCGCTCGACCTGCTGCCGCGCGGGGTGATCTGCGTCGCGGTCCATCCCGGCTGGGCGCGGACCGACATGGGCGGCGCCCGGGCGACGATCAGCCCGGCCGACAGCGTCGCGGCGCTCAAGGCGCTGTTCGACCGGCTCGAGCCGCACCACACCGGCCATTTCCTCAACTATGACGGGACCGAGCTGCCGTGGTAGACCGGGCCGGACCACCGAAGAGGATCGCACCATGACCCACGCCTGGCACCTGGCCCAGATGAACGTCGGCACCGCGCGCTTCCCGCTCGACGACCCGCGCATCCAGGGCTTCGTCGACCGGCTCGACGACGTCAACGCGCTGGCCGATACCGCCCCCGGCTTCGTCTGGCGGCTGCAGAGCGACAGCGGCAACGCCACCGACATCAAGACGACCGAGAACCCGCTGTTCATCATCAACATGTCGGTGTGGGAAACGGCCGAGGCGCTGTTCGACTTCGTCTACCGCACGATGCACGCCAAGGTGATGGCCGGCCGGCGCGACTGGTTCGAGAAGCCCGACGAGGCCTATCAGGTGCTGTGGTGGGTCCCCGCCGGGCACGAGCCGACCCCGGAGGAGGGACTGGCGCGGCTGGAGCGGCTGCGGCGCGAGGGGCCGTCGGCGGCGGCCTTCACCTTCAAGCAGAAGTTCCCGCCGCCCGACGGCGCCGGGCCGGCCACCGACATGGAGCCCGACCCCTACTGCGTCGGCTGGTCGTGATCGGCTGACCGGCGGCCCGCCGCAGGCCTTGCCCCCAGCGCATGGCTGCAATCCGGGGCGCACCGGGCGGTTGCGCTTATATGCGTATTCTCGAATGTGCTAATCACCAGGAATCATGAGCGAAGACGCCGCCCAGTTCCCCAATTTCAAGCGCAAGTTGGCGTTGCTGTCGACGAGCTGGGCCCTGGTCACCACCTCGATGATGCTCGTCGTCAGCGTCACCGCGCTGGTCGGCAACATGCTCGCCGAGGACAAGTCGCTGGCGGCCCTGCCGGTCGCCCTCCAGTTCATCGCCACCGCCCTGACCACGGTGCCGGCGTCGTTCCTGATGAACCGGGTCGGCCGGCGCAACGGCTTCCTGTTCGCCGCCTTCCTGATGACGTCGGGCGCGGTCACCGCCTTTGCGGCGATCTATCTCAACCTGTTCTGGCTCTATTGCGTCGCCTGTATCCTGATCGGCGGGGCGGCGGCCTTTTCCTGGTACTACCGCTTTGCCGCCGCCGAGCTGGTGCCCGACACCTACAAGAGCCGGGCGATCTCGCTGGTCCTCGCCGGCGGCATCGCGGCGGCGATCTTCGGCCCGACCCTGGCGCGCTATTCCAAGGACATGCTGGCGCCGCTGTTCTTCGCCGGCTCCTTCGCGTCGATCGTCGTGCTCCAGTTCGTGGTCATGACGATCCTGTGCATGGTCGGCTTTCCCAAGCCCACGGCGGTCCACCTCAAGGGCGGGCGGCCGCTGATGGAGATCGCTCGCCAGCCGAAGTTCATCATCGCCGTGATCGGCGGGATCATCGCCTACAGCGTCATGGTCATGCTGATGTCGGTGACGCCGCTGGCGATGCAGATGTGCGGCCTGTCGTTCAGCGACGCGACCCACGTCATCCAGTGGCACGTGCTGGGCATGTACGTGCCGGCCTTCTTCACCGGCCACCTGATCAAGTGGTTCGGCACCCTGCCGGTGATGACCGCCGGCGTGGTCGCCAACGTCGCCTGCGTGGTCATTGCGGCGTCGGGCCAGGACTTCAACAACTTCTGGGCGGCGCTGTGCCTGCTCGGGGTCGGCTGGAACTTCCTCTACACCGGCGCGACCACGCTGCTGACCGAGACCTACACCCCGGCGGAGCGGGCCAAGACCCAGGCGCTCAACGAGTTCCTGATCTTCATCGTGGTCGGCGCGGCGACCTTCACCTCGGGCAAGGTGCTCACCGCCAACGGCGCCACCGGCTGGACCACGGTCAATCTGGCCGTGCTGCCGCTGATCGTGGCCGTGCTCGGCCTGATCGGCTGGCTCAGCTTCCGGTACCGGCAGGTCAAGCCCGCCTGAGCCCGGATCGCGGCTGGAGCCAAGGCCGGCGAGCCAAGGCCCGCGGGCTTTGCCCCCGGCCGCCGCATTGCGCTACGATGACGGATCACCGACAGTCCCGGCGCAACGGATGACCGCGGTCCTACACCTTTACCCCTATTTCCTGGCCCTGATCGGGCTGACGACGATCTATGCCGGCGGTTTCTGGCCGCTGGTCTTCGTCGCCTGGGTGTTCGTCGGCAACGCCGTGCTGGAGGCGATCCTGCCCAACCCGATCGGCCCGCGCCACAAGGGGCCGAGCCGCGATTCGCCCTATTTCGTGACCCTGGTCGCGCTCGCCCTGCCGGTCCAGTTCATCACCCTGACCTACGGGCTCTACCGGATCTGCTTCACCGACGTGACCTGGTTCGAGACCGCCGCGATCACCCTGCTGGTCGGCCTGTCGGGCGGCTCGCTCGCGATGGTCGCGGCGCACGAGCTGGTCCATCGGCGCGAGGGCTGGCTGCGCGGGGTGGGGGTCGGCCTGCTGCTCTTGGTCAACAACCCGCACTTCCGCATCGAGCACGTCTACAACCACCACAAGAACGTCGGCACCCCGCGCGATCCGGCGACCGCGCGGCTGGGCGAGAACATCTACACCTTCATCCCGCGCAGCATCGCCGGCCAGTATCTCAGCGCCTGGCGGGTCGAGACCGGGCGCCTGCGCCGCCGCGGCCACGCGCCGATCGGGCCGCGCAACCGCATGATCCAGTACCTGGTCATGATGGCGGCGGTGAACGTCGCGGTCGGCCTGGTGTTCGGCTGGCTCGGCTGGGGCGTGTTCGTGGTGCAGAGCTACCTGGCGCTCAACGCCCTGGAAATCATCAACTATACGGAACATTACGGCCTCGTCCGGCGCGAGACGGCGCCCGGCCGGTTCGAGCGCCAGGGGCCGCAGCATTCCTGGAACAGCGCCCATTTCGCCACCGACTACGGCCTGTTCAAGCTGGGTCGCCACTCGGCGCACCACATGGACGCCCATCTGCCCTATCCCGACCTCTACAACGAGGCGAGCGCGCCGCAACTGCCGATGGGCTATGCCGGCTGTTATCTCATGGCGCTGGTGCCGCCGCTGTGGCGCCGGGTGATGGACAAGCGTGTCGCCGCCGTCCGGGCCGCCCATCCGCCGGCGGTCGCGGCCCCGCCGTCCGACGCGGTCGCTGCGTGACGCCTTCCGCCGCCGTGGGTGTTGCCCTAAAACCGTCCGTCAGCATGGGTCGAGCAGCAACGGGGCAGGCCGGGTGACGGTCCTCAAGTCCAACCTCAACACGCGCACCGACGAGTTCCGCGCCAACGACGCGCACAACCGCGCGCTGGTCGCCGACCTGCGCGAGACCGTCGCCCGGGTCAAGCTGGGCGGTCCCGAGCGCTCGCGCGAGCGGCATCTCAAGCGTGGCAAGCTGTTGCCGCGGGACCGCGTGCGCACGCTGATCGACCCCGGCGCGCCGTTCCTGGAGCTGAGCCAGCTCGCCGCCCACGGCCTCTACGGCGGCGAGGTGCCGTCGGCCGGCATCATCACCGGCATCGGCCGGGTCTCGGGCCGCGAATGCGTGATCGTCGCCAACGACGCCACGGTCAAGGGCGGCAGCTACTACCCGATGACGGTCAAGAAGCACGTCCGCGCCCAGGAGATCGCCGCGGAGAACCGGCTGCCGTGCATCTACCTGGTCGATTCCGGCGGCGGCAACCTGCCGACCCAGGACGACGTCTTCCCCGACCGCAACCATTTCGGCCGCATCTTCTACAACCAGGCCAACATGTCGGCCGCGGGCATCCCGCAGCTCGCCGTGGTGATGGGCTCGTGCACCGCCGGCGGCGCCTACCAGCCGGCGATGAGCGACCAGGCGATCATCGTCAAGGAGCAGGGCACGATCTTCCTGGGCGGCCCGCCGCTGGTGAAGGCGGCGATCGGCGAAGTGGTCACCGCCGAGGAGCTGGGCGGCGCCGACGTCCATTCGCGTAAATCGGGGGTCACCGACTATTACGCGGTCAACGACGCCCACGCGCTGGCCATGGCCCGGCGCATCGTCGCCGACTTCAACACGCCCAAGACGATCGACCTCGAGCTGCGCGAACCGCGCCCGCCGCTCTACGATCCGGAAGAGCTCTACGGCCTGATCCCGACCGACGTGAAGCGGCCCTATGACGTGCGCGAGGTGATCGCCCGCGTGGTCGACGGCAGCGAGTTCGACGAGTTCAAGCACCTTTACGGCACGACGCTGGTGTGCGGCTTCGCCCACATCTTCGGCTACCCGGTCGGGATCATCGGCAACAACGGTATCCTGTTCTCGGAATCGGCGCTCAAGGCGGCCCACTTCATCGAGCTGTGCAGCCAGCGCCGTATCCCGCTGATCTTCCTGCAAAACATCGCGGGATTCATGGTCGGCCGCAAATATGAGGCCGGCGGCATCGCCAAGGACGGCGCCAAGATGGTCACTGCGGTGGCGACCACGCGGGTGCCCAAGTTCACCATGATCCTCGGCGGCTCCTACGGCGCCGGCAACTACGGCATGTGCGGGCGGGGCTATAGTCCCCGTTTCCTGTGGATGTGGCCCAACGCCCGCATCTCGATCATGGGCGGCGAGCAGGCGGCGAGCGTGCTGGCGACGATCCGGCGCGACGCCCTGGAAGCCAAGGGCGAGACCTGGTCCGCCGAGGACGAGGAAGCGTTCAAGGCGCCGATCCGCGCGCAATACGAGACCCAGGGCCATCCTTACTATTCGTCGGCGCGGCTGTGGGACGACGGTATCGTCGACCCGGCCGATACGCGCATGGTGCTGGGCCTGGCCCTGTCGGCGGCCTTGAACGCGCCGGTCGAGGATACGCGCTTCGGCGTGTTCCGGATGTAACGGCTCCGGATGGAAAAAGAGAGCGGGGGAGCATGACCGAAGAAGACGTTGTCCTGGTCGAGATCGACGGCCGCGGGGTCGCGCGAGTGATGCTGAACCGGCCGGACGTCCGCAACGCGCTCAACGAGACGCTTGATCGCCAAGCTGACCGACGCCATGGCCGCGCTGGGCCAGGCGAAGGACGTGCGCTGCATCGTCGTCACCGGCGCGGGCAAGGCCTTCTGCGCGGGCGGCGACCTCAACTGGATGCGCCGGACCGCCGAATACGGCTTCGACGAGAACTTCGCCGACGCGCGGACCCTGGGCAAGCTGCTCCACACCGTCAATTCGGTGCCCAAGCCGACCATCGCCCGGGTCAACGGCGCGGCCTTCGGCGGCGGGGTCGGGCTGGTCTCCTGCTGCGACATCGCCGTGGCGGCCGAGGGCGCCAAGCTGTCCCTGTCCGAGGTCCGGCTCGGCCTCGCCCCGGCGACGATCAGCCCTTACGTCGTCGCCAAGATGGGGGTGAGCAACGCGCGCCGCTACTTCGTCACCGCCGAGATCTTCGAGGCCGCGGAAGCAAAGGACGTCGGGCTGGTCCACAAGGTCGTCGCGGCCGACGCGCTCGACGCCGCCGTCGACGGCTTCGTCGACCTGCTGCTGATGGGCGGGCCGGCCGCGCAGGCGGCGTCGAAGGAGCTGGTCTTCGAGGTCGCCAACCGGCCGGTGACCGAGGAATTGATCGAGTGGACCGCGCGCCGCATCGCCGAGGTGCGCGCCACGCCGGAGGGCAAGGAGGGGGCGCAGGCCTTCCTCGACAAGCGCCCGCCGGCCTGGCAGGCGAAGTAGCCGGGACGGTCGCGATGGCGCGGATCGACCGACGATGGCTGGGCGCGGAGCTCTTCACCGGCTTCCTGGTGTCGCTGGTCGCGTTCGCGATCACAAATTCCTATTTCATCTTCGTCGTCGTCCAGGTCGTGATCATCCTGGCCGCGGTCGGGGCGATCCACTGGGTGTTCCCCGGCAGCCGCTTTTTCGCCATCGCGCTGGCCAACTTCATCGCCGTCTACGCCTGCCTCTACGTCTTCCTGCTCGAAGCCAACTTCGGCGGCCTGGACCGGTGGGCGGTGTTCCCAGGCTTCGCGATCCCGATCGTCGCCTTCCTGGGCGGCGTCTGGTGGCGGCGCGACCGCATCCGGCGCATCGTCGAGACGCCGACCCTGCGCGAGGAGCGCCATTTCGGCCGTCTGCTGGTCTGGCTGGTGCCGATGATCCTGATCGGCGCCGCGACCTTCGTCATTCCGCTGGGCGCGTTCGGCCACAACACCATCGACGTGCTGCTGATCGGCCTGATGACCGCGATCGGCGCGATCATCTTCGTGGTCAGCGGCATGATCGCGACCTTCCTGATCGATTCGGGCCTGCTGTTCGAGCAGTTCTTCGAGAGCGCGCGCGAGCTGGTGATCCCGGCCTTCGCCTTCTTCACCTTCTACTCGCTGATCATCATCGTGTTCGCCGCGGTCTACCGGATCATCGACCGATATTCGGTGTCGGCCCAATTCCTGATCCACAGCCACCCGCACGAGATATCGTTCAGCGACAGCCTGTTCTTCTCGATCGTCACCCTCAGCACGGTCGGCTATGGCGAGATCGTGCCGGCGACCGACGTGGTGCGCGTGATCGTCGCCTTCCAGATCATCTGCGGCGTGCTGTTGCTGCTGTTCGGCTTCCACCAGATCGTCAACTATGCCCGCGAGCATCGGCGCCAGCACCATGACTAGCGGCAGGAGAACCCGCGCCTGATGTTCGACAAGATCCTCATCGCCAACCGCGGGGAGATCGCGTGCCGGGTGATCCGCACGGCGCGGCGGCTGGGCGTCGCCACCGTGGCGGTCTATTCCGAGGCCGACCGGCAGGCGCTGCACGTCGAGCTGGCCGACGAGGCGGTCGCGGTCGGCCCGGCGCCGGCGGCCGAGAGCTACCTGCGCGGCGAGCGGATCATCGAGGCGGCGCGGCGCACCGGCGCCCAGGCGGTCCATCCCGGCTACGGCTTCCTCGCCGAGAACGCTGGCTTCGCACAGGCCTGCGCCGACGCCGGGCTGGTCTTCATCGGCCCGCCGCCCGATGCGATCCGGGCGATGGGTTCGAAGAGCGAGGCCAAGGCGCTGATGGAGAAGGCGGGCGTGCCCGTCGTCCCCGGCGACCACGGCGACAACCAGGATCCGAAGCACCTGGCCGGCGCGGCCGAGAAGATCGGCTACCCGGTGCTGATCAAGGCCTCGGCGGGCGGCGGCGGCAAGGGCATGCGCCGGGTCGACGACGCCAAGGACTTCGCCGCCGCGCTCGACGGCGCAAAGCGCGAGTCGGCGTCGGCCTTCGGCGACGATACCGTGCTGATCGAGAAGTTCGTCGAGCGGCCGCGCCACATCGAGATCCAGGTCTTCGCCGACGGCCACGGCAACGCCGTCCACCTGTTCGAGCGCGACTGCTCGATCCAGCGCCGCCACCAGAAGGTGGTCGAGGAGGCGCCGGCGCCGGGGCTGGACGAGGCGCGCCGGACGGCGATGGGCGCGGCGGCGGTCGAGGCGGCGCGGGCGATCGGCTACGTCGGCGCCGGCACCGTCGAGTTCATCGCCGGGCCGGACGGCGACTTCTACTTCATGGAGATGAACACGCGGCTCCAGGTCGAGCACCCGGTGACCGAGATGATCACCGGGCTGGACCTGGTCGAGTGGCAGCTCCGCGTCGCCTCGGGCGAGCCGCTGCCGCTCGGCCAGGACGACCTCGCCATCGCCGGCCACGCGATCGAGGCGCGGGTCTACGCCGAGGACCCGGCGCGCGGCTTCCTGCCCTCGACCGGCGAATTGCACCACCTGCGCCCGCCGGAAGAGGGCGACGGCGTGCGCTGGGACACCGGCGTGCGCGCGGGCGACGCGATCTCGATGCACTACGACCCGATGATCGCCAAGCTGATCGTGTGGAGCGGGGAAGGGCGCGCCGACGCGGTGCGGCGGCTGCGCCGGGCCTTGGCGTCGTGCGAGGTCGCCGGGGTGACCACCAACCTCGACCTGCTCGGCGCGATCGCGGCCCATCCGGCCTTCGCGGCGGGCGGCTGCGACACCGGCTTCGTCGAGCAGCATTTCGACAGCCTGGTTCCGCCGCCGGCGCCCCCGGATGGGTCGGCGCTGGCCTGCGCCGCCCTGGCGCTGGAGCTGCGCCGGCGCGAGGAGGCCGCCGCGCGCGCCGCCGCCTCGGGCGATCCCCATTCGCCGTGGCACCAGGTCAACGGCTGGCGGCTCAACGATAGCGGCCGCCACACCCTGGAACTCGCTGTCGAAGGGGAGACGCAGCGCCCTGACCGTGGCCTACGGCGGCGACGGCCTCGCCGTGGAGCTGCCGTCGGGCGGCAGCCTCGCCGCCGGGGGTGACTTGCGCGACGGCCGGCTGACCGCGGTGATCGACGGCCACAAGATCGTCGCGGGGGTCGCCTTTGTCGACGCGGCGATCCACCTTTGGATCGAGGGCAAGCACCACGCGTTCTCGATCGTCGACCCGCTCGCCGCGCTGGCGGGCCTGGAGGTCGAGGAGGATCGCCTGACCGCACCCATGTCGGGCAAGATCATCGCGGTGCTGGCCGAGGCGGGACAAGAGATCGAGGCGGGCATGCCGATCCTGATCCTCGAGGCGATGAAGATGGAACACACGATCACCGCGCCGACCGACGGCACCGTTCACACCGTACACTTCGCGGTCGGCGACCAGGTCGACGAGGGCGCCGAGCTGGTCGCGTTCGAGGCGAGGGAGGGCTGAGGCGATGGCATCCCGCGACAGCGTCCCGGACACCGTCAAGGTCGTCGAGGTCGGCCCGCGCGACGGGCTGCAGAACGAGGCCAAGGCGGTCTCGACCAACGTCAAGGTCGAGCTGATCGAGCGGCTCGCCGACGCCGGGCTGCCGGCGGTCGAGGCGGGGGCCTTCGTCTCGCCCAAGTGGGTCCCGCAGATGGCCGATTCGGCCGAGGTGTTCGAGCAGATCGCCAAACGGCCCGGCACCAGCTACCCGGTGCTCGTGCCCAACCTGAAGGGCTTCGAGCGGGCGCTCGCCGCGGGCGCGAACGAGGTCAGCATCTTCGCCGCGGTCTCCGAGAGCTTCTCGCAGAAGAACACCAACTGCTCGATCGCCGAGAGCCTGGACCGGTTCCGTCCGGTCTGCATCGCCGCCGCCGAGGCGGATGTCGCCGTGCGCGGCTATCTCTCCTGCGTGCTCGGCTGCCCCTACGAGGGCGAGATCGACCCGGGCCGGGTCGCCGACCTGTCCGCCGAGCTGGTCGAGATGGGCTGCGACGGCATCTCGCTCGGCGACACCATCGGCGTCGGCACGCCGGAGAAGGCGCGGCGGATGATCGACCGGGTCGCCGAGGCGGTGCCGGTCGGTAAGCTCGGCGTCCACTTCCACGACACCTACGGCCAGGCGCTGGCCAACACCCTGGTCTGCCTCGAACGGGGCGTGACCGTCGCCGACGCCTCGGTCGCCGGGCTGGGCGGCTGCCCCTACGCGCCGGGCGCGGCGGGCAACCTCGCCACCGAGGATCTGCTCTACATGCTCCACGGCCTCGGTGTGCGCACCGGCGTCGACCTCGACAAGGTGGCCGAGGCCGGCCGCTTCATCTGCGACTATCTCGGGCGCCCGCCGGCGTCGCGGGTGGCCCAGGCGCTGGCGAGCAAGATCGCCGCGTGACGAGCATTCGGGTCCGCTGGGGGATCGTCGGCACCGCGATCCTCGTCGCCGCACTCCTGAACCTGTTCCCGCCCGCCGGGGTCGGCGGCACGCCGCTGCACGCGGGCGGCCTGTGCCTGGTCGCGATCGCCTTCATCGCCACCGGCGTGGTGCCCGAGCACCTGACCGCGCTCGGCTTCTTCGCGCTCGCCGTGCTGCTCCACGTCGCGCCGGCCAGCGTCGTCTTCACCGGTTTCACGTCGTCGGCGCTGTGGCTGGTCTTCGGCGGCCTGTTCATCGCTGCCGGGGTGCAGAAGACCGGCCTGGGCTCGCGCATCGCCCGGTCGCTGATCCGCTATTCCGGCGATTCCTATGGCCGCATCCTGGCCGCGGCGATGACCGCGAGCTTCGCGCTGATGATCCTGATGCCCTCGGTGATGGGCCGCGTCCTGATCCTGGTGCCGTTGGCCGCGATCCTGTCCGACGAGCTCGGCTACGACGCCGGCAGCAAGGGCCGAGCGGGGATCATCGCCGCGGTGATCATGGCCAGCTTCGCGACCTCGGGCGGCATCCTGCCGTCCAACGTCGCCAACATGATCCTGGTCGGCACCAGCCAGAACACGTTCGGCATCCACTTCACCTATGCCGGCTGGCTGCTCTACCAGATGCCGGTCAACGGCATCCTCAAGGCGGTGCTGATCTACGCCGTCTGCTGGAAGCTGTTCCGCCAGCCGCCACGCGCCAAGGCGACTTTCGAGGCGCGCCAGCCGTGGAGCACGGCCGAGCTGCGCATGGCGATGATCCTGGGCGGGGCCCTGTTGGTGTGGGCGACCGATTCGCTGCACGGGCTCGACCCCGGCTGGGTCGGGCTGGCAGCCGGCATCCTGACGCTCATGCCCGGCGTCGGCGTGCTCGAACGCGGCGCCTTCGACCGCGACATCGCCTTCGGCCCGGTCTTCTTCACCGCCGGCTTGATGGGCATCGGCAAGGTGATCTCGTGGAGCGGGGTCGGCGACCTGCTCGGCAAGGGCATCCTCACCGTCGAGCCGTTCACGGCGGGGGCCCACGCGCTCAACTACGCCCTGATCTTCATCTTCTCCAACGTGCTCGGCCTGGTCACCGGCCAGCTCGGCGCGACCACGATCATCACCCCGCTCGCCGGCAAGATCGCCGAGGCGGGCGGGATGCCGGTGTTCGCGGTGCTGATGACCTACGTCGCCGCCTATTCGAACATCTGGTTCCCGTACCAGACCTCGCCGACCCTGATCGGCGTGCGCATGGCGGGGATGTCGCTGTTCACCGGCGCCAAGGTGATGGCGGCCTCGGCGGCGCTCTACCTGCTGATCCTGGCGCCGCTCAACTTCCTGTGGTGGGAAATTCTCGGTCTGTTCGGATAGCGGCGCGGCCCGCCGGTTGGTAGGCTGGGAGCCATGCCCGTTCACCTGCTCAAGCTCTGCGTCGGCGTCGATTCGATCGACCAGCTCGCGCGTTTCCAGGCCCGCCGTCTCGCCAACGAGGGCGAGCTCTACCACAAGACCCGCAACACCCCGCGCCGCGCCGAGGAGGTGCTGGCCGGCGGCTCGATCTACTGGATCATCAAGGGCTTCGTCCGGGTCCGCCAGCGCATCGTCGGCATCGAGCGGCAGACCAACGAGGCGCGCGGCGCCCACTGCCACCTGGTGCTGGATCCGGTGCTGGTGCCGACCGCGATGCAGCCGCGCCGGCCGCACCAGGGCTGGCGCTACCTGGAGCCCGCCGACGCTCCGGCCGACGCCGCCCACGGCGAAGCCGAGGAAGAGCCGCCGCCCGAGATGGCCTCGGAGCTGCGCGAGCTGGGCCTGCTCTGAGCCGAGACGCGAGCAGGACGGGCGACGCCATCATGGTCCGAGGACGCCCCGCCCGATGATCTTCCGTTCGCCGCCGCCCGATCCGACGCCGCTCCAGGCCGCCATCGCTGCGCTCTACCGCGCCGACGAGGCGACGGTGGTCGCCCGATTGGTCGAAGAGGCCGAGGTCGATGCCTTGGCTCGCGTCCCGCATCACCGACCGCGCCCGCCAACTGGTCGAGACCGTCCGCGCACCGCCGCCTCGAAGAGGGCGGCATGGACGCCTTCATGGACGAGTACGAGCTGTCGAGCGAGGAGGGCGTGGTGCTGATGTGCCTCGCCGAGGCGCTGTTGCGCATCCCCGACGCCGAGACCGCGGACCGGCTGATCAAGGACAAGATCGGCTCGGCCAAGTGGGAACGGCACCTCGGCCACAGCCATTCCTGGTTCGTCAACGCCTCGACCTGGGCGCTGATGCTGACCGGCCGGGTGCTGCGGCTGAACGACAGCAAGGAGGCCGACCTGGGCGGCGTGCTCGGCCGGCTCGTGGCGCGCTCCGGCGAGCCGGTCATCCGCAACGCGCTCTTGCAGGCGATGCGCATCCTCGGCCGCCAGTTCGTCATGGGCCGGACCATCGGCGAGGCGCTCGGCCGGGCCAAGGCGCTGGAGGCCAAGGGCTACCGCTATTCCTACGACATGCTCGGCGAGGCGGCGCACACCGCGGACGACGCGGCCCGCTACCTGGAGGCCTACGACGCGGCGATCGAGGCGATCGGCGGGGCCGCGGCCGGGCGCGGGCCGATCGGCGCGCCCGGCCTGTCGGTCAAGCTGTCGGCGCTCCATCCCCGTTACGAGGTCGCCCAGCGCGACCGGGTGCTGGCCGAGCTGACCCCGCGGCTGGCCGCGCTGGCCCAGCACGCCCGCAACGCCGGCATCGGCCTGACCGTCGACGCCGAGGAGGCCGACCGGCTCGACCTGTCGCTGGAGATCGTCGCGCAGGTCGCCGAGGACCCGGCGACGGCCGGCTGGGACGGGCTCGGCCTGGCCGTCCAGGCCTACCAGAAGCGCGCGCCGGCGGTGATCGACTGGCTCGCCGACCTGGCCGGGCGCACCGGGCGGCGGCTGATGGTCCGGCTGGTCAAGGGCGCCTACTGGGACACCGAGATCAAGCGCGGGCAGGAGCGGGGGCTCGACGGCTACCCGGTGTTCACCCGCAAGGTCTCGACCGACATCTCCTACATCGCCTGCGCGAAGCGGCTGTTCGCGGCCGGGACGGCGCTCTATCCCCAGTTCGCCACCCACAACGCGCTCACCGTGGCGACGGTCGAGGAGTTGGCCGGGCGCGGGCGCCGATTTCGAGTTCCAGCGCCTCCACGGCATGGGCGAGGCGCTCTACGACGACGTCGTGTCGGCGGGCGACGGCGGCCGCGCCTGCCGCATCTACGCCCCGGTCGGCAGCCACGAGGAGCTGCTGCCCTACCTGGTCCGGCGGCTGCTCGAGAACGGCGCCAACACCTCTTTCGTCAATCGCATCGTCGACGAGAGCCTGCCGATCGACGACCTGATCCGCAGCCCGGTGACCGAGCTCAAGGCCCTGCAGAGCATCCCCCATCCGCGGATCCCGCTGCCGCGGGACATCTACGGCGACCGGCTCAACTCGGCCGGGCTCGACCTCAGCGACCCGACCGTGCTCGCGCCGCTGGCCGCGGCGATGGAAGCCGCCGCGGCGACGCCGTGGCACGCCGAGCCGGTGATCGGCGGCGTCGCGGCCGGCCGTGCGGGCGACCCCACGACCAGTCCGGCCGACCGCCGCCAGGTAATCGGCACGGTGGCCGACGCCACGGCGGAAGACGTGGCTGCCGCGGTCGCCGCCGCCCGCGCCGCCCAGCCGGACTGGGACGGGCTCGGCGGCGGCGAACGCGCGGCGCGGCTGGAGACGATGGCGGCGCTGCTGGAGGCGCACACGCCGGCGCTGATCGCCCTGTGCGTGCGTGAGGCGGGGCGGACCATCCCCGACGCGCTGGGCGAAGTGCGGGAAGCGGCGGATTTCTGCCGCTACTACGCGGCTTGCGCGCGCAACGATTTCGCGGAGCCCCGATCACTCACGGGGCCGACCGGCGAGGACAACCGGCTGTCGCTGCACGGCCGCGGCGTGTTCGCGACGATCAGCCCGTGGAACTTCCCGATCGCGATCTTCACCGGCCAGATCGCCGCGGCGCTGGCCGCCGGCAACACGGTCGTCGCCAAGCCGGCCGAGCAGACGCCGCTGACCGCCGCCCGGGTCGTCGCCCTGTTCCACGAGGCGGGCGTGCCCGGCGACGCGCTGCACCTGACGCCGGGGCCGGGGGAGAGCGTCGGCGCCGCGCTGATCGCCGACCCGCGGCTGGCCGGCGCCGCCTTCACCGGCTCGACCGAGACCGCGCGGGCGATCAACCGCGCGTTCGCGTCTCGGGAGGGGCCGATTCCCGCGCTGATCGCCGAGACCGGCGGCCAGAACGCGATGATCGTCGATTCGTCGGCCCTGCTCGAACAGGTCGTCGTCGACGTGCTGCAGTCGGCCTTCGACAGCGCCGGCCAGCGCTGCTCGGCGCTGCGCGTCCTGTTCGTCCAGCGGGACGTCGCCGACCGGGCGCTCGCCATGCTGGCGGGCGCGATGGCCGAGCTGCGCATCGGCGACCCGGCCTATCTCGACACCGACGTCGGCCCGGTGATCGACGACGACGCGCGGGCGACCCTGCAGGCCCACGCCGACCGGATGGCGCACGAAGCGCGGCCGATCTTCGAATGCCCGTTGTCCGCCGACCACGACCACGGCACCTTCTTCGCGCCGCGCGCCTTCGAGATCGAGGCGATGGCCCAGCTCGACCGCGAGGTGTTCGGCCCGATCCTCCACGTCGTGCGCTACGCCGCCGACCGGCTCGACGGTGTGATCGACGCGGTCAACGCCACGGGTTACGGCCTGACCCTCGGCATCCACAGCCGGATCGACGCGACCGTCGAGCACATCGCCCGCCGGGTCCGGGTCGGCAACACCTACGTCAACCGCAACATGATCGGCGCCGTCGTCGGGGTGCAGCCGTTCGGTGGGGAGGGGCTGTCGGGCACCGGCCCCAAGGCCGGCGGCCCGCACTATCTGGCGCGCTTCGCCAGCGAGCGCTCGATCGCCGTCAACACCACCGCGTCGGGCGGCAACGCCGCGCTGATGACGTTGAGCTAATCCTCTTCAGTCCGCCGCGTCGGCGCTTGGGACGATTTGTCCTGGATCAAGGCGGGACCGCGCCGGGTGATTGACAAAGGCTCACGAGTGGCCTTATCTATTAGGAATGATTGGCAATCGCATAGTCATGGCAGCCCGATGATTGTCTGTGTCTGCAACGCCTTATCGGAAAGCGAGATCGTCGCGACGGCCCAGTCGGCGGGCGCGACGTCGGCCGAGGAGGTCTACGCGCATCTCGGCTGCCAGCCGCGCTGCCGCCGCTGCCTCGACTATGCCAGCGACCTGATCAGCGAGGCCCAGGGCTCGGCGAGCCCGCCGGCGGGCAGCCCGTTCTGCGCCGCCGAAGCCGCCTGACGCGCCCGGCCGAGCCGGATTCCCGCCTCGAATTGCTCCGCCGCCTATCGACATGATGGGACGGTGGCCTATCCTTGGGTGACGGCCACGAGACAAAGCGGAGAGGATGATGAAGGGGGACAAGAAGGTCATCGAGTACCTGAACGCGGTGCTCAAGAACGAGCTGACCGCGATCAACCAGTATTTCCTCCATTCCCGCATCCTCAAGGACTGGGGCTTTGCCAAGATGGCCGGCCACGAATACGAGGAATCCGTCGACGAGATGAAGCACGCCGATGCGCTGATCCAGCGCATCCTGTTCCTCGAAGGCCTGCCCAACCTCCAGGACCTCGGCAAGCTGCTGGTCGGCCAGACCGTGCCGGAGATCATCAAGGCCGACCTCAAGCTCGAACAGGCCGCCGTGCCGCTGCTGCGCGACGCCATCGCCTACTGCGAGGAGGTGCGCGACTACGTCAGCCGCGAGCTGTTCGAGGATATCCTCGAGAGCGAGGAGGAGCACATCGACTGGCTGGAGACCCAGCAGGAGCTGATCGAGAAGGTCGGCCTGGAGAACTACCAGCAGTCGCAGGTCGACGCTGGGGAGAGCTGAGCCGGCCCAACGGCGCCGGGCTATCTGAGCCGGCCTATCTGAGCCGGCCTATCTGAGCCGGCTTGGCTGCGGCCTAGCTGCGCCGGTCGGCGTTGTAGACGATCCGCGGCTCGGCGCCGGGATCGCGCCGGTCGCCGTCGCCGGGTATCGCCGCCGGCGGCTCGGCCGCGGGCGCGCCGGGCCGGTTTCCCCGGTGGGCCTGGTTACGGGCCTGGTTGTGGGCCCACAGCGACAGGGCTTCCGCCAGCGCCTGGACGCCGACACTTCGCCAGATCACCATCCCATTCTTCCTTTCGCTCCGGGCGGCCCGTTGCCTAACGCGTCGTCTAGCGCCAGCCGGCGCGGTCGGCGATGCGCAGCGCCTCCTGCTGGAACTCGGCCAGCTTGTAGAGGCTTAGATCGTCGGCCTTGAATTCGCCCCAGCCCGCCACCGTGGTCGACATGCCGACCCCCGGCTTGACCGGATATTCGTTGACCGTGTTGGCGTAGATCCGCTGGGCCGCGTCGCTCGACAGGAATTCGAGCAGCTTGATCGCGTTCGCCTTGTTCCTGGCGCTCCTGGTCACGCCGGCGCCGGAGATGTTGACGTGCGCGCCGCGGCCCTTCTGGTTGGGCCAGAAGATGCGGATCTTGGCCGCCGCCTGGCGGTCGCTCTCGCGCTTCGACTTGGACAGGGCGCCCAGATAGTAGGTGTTGGCGATCGCCAGGTCGCATTCGCCGGCCGCGGCGGCGCGGATCTGGTCGCGGTCGCCGCCGGCGGGCCTGCGGGCGAAGTTCTTGACGAAGGCGTTGGCCCATTTCTGGGCGGCGTCCTTGCCGTTGTGGGCGATCAGCGAGGCGATCAGCGACAGGTTGTAGACGCTGTTCGACGAGCGGATGCAGATGCGCTTGCGCCACTTCGGATCGGCCAGCGCTTCGTAGGTCGACAGCTCCGACGGCTTGACCCTGGCCGGGTTGTACATGATCGGCCGCGCCCGCATGGTGAAGCCGAACCAGTGGCCCTTCGGGTGGCGGTACTTCGCCGGGATGTTGGCCTCGAGCACCGTCGAGCGGATCGGCTGGAACACGCCGGCCCGATCGATGCGGATCAGCCGGGCGGCGTCGACCGTGAGCACGACGTCGGCCGGGCTGTTCAGCCCCTCGGCCTTGAGCCGGGTCAGCATGCCCTGCTTGACGAAGGCGACGTTGACCTTGATCCCCGTCCGCTTGGTGAAGCGCTCGAACAGGGGCCGCATCAGCACTTCCTGGCGCAGCGAGTAGACGTTGACCTCGCCCTCGGCCAGGGCGGGCGCGGCGAGGCATGCGGCCGCGCCGGACGCGGCGAGGGTGGCGAGGAGGGCGCGAAGGGGTCGTTTCATCGGGGTGCCTGCCTGTCTTGCGGGTTTGCTGTCCAACGGCTCCTAGCCCGTCCCGGCGCCGCTGCCCTTGAGGTCGGTCAAAGGCAGGTGTCGCGTCGGCACGGCCACGGCGGCGAGCCGTTCCGGCCTTGTTGCGAACGCTTCGCAATATTGGATTGCCTCTATCAAGCCGGCCGCTTATTGTCAATGCAATTCGTAATCATTCTTAATATTGAGGCCGCCGATGGACCGGTGCGTTTCGACCCTCGACCCGGCCGACCAGATCGTGGTCTGGGCCTGCCGCAACTGGCTCGGCGGCTACGAGCGGTGGCGGCAAGCGGTGAGCGCGCTGTCGCGCCGGTTCGAGCCGGCGCAGGGCCGCATCCTGGCCTTCCACCTGGGCGCGCTGCTGGCGCTGCTGGCGGGATCGCGCAGCGGGCGGATCGTGCTCGGCCCGGCGGGCAGCCTCCGGCTGTGGCCGGGGGAGGCGGTGCTGCTCGAGGCGATCGGCCTGTGCCGCGACGGCTGCGCCGACGGCGCGGACCGGCTGCTGGCGCGCTATCTCGACCCCGCCGCGCGGCGGCTCGCGGTCTACCACCTCCACGGCGTCGCCGCGTCGCTGGCCGCTGCGGAGCGTCCGGCGCTGCCGCGCGCCGGGCGAGTCGCCGGGAGCGGGAGTGCCGGGCAGGGCGGCGGCGCCTCGGCGACGATCCTGCCGTTTCCCGCCCGGCCGGCCGCCCAGGCCCAGCGCGACTGAGTGCCGGGCTCTCGTGAAACGGGCGCGGCCGGGTCAGCGCCGCTTGCCGAAGCGCTCCTCGGCGATGGCGTCGGCGATCTCGGCCGTGCCGCGGCCCTCGGCATCGGCGCGCTCGAAGATCTCGATCAGGGTGTCGTCGATCTGGTGCAGCTTGCGCCGGCCCTCGTCGATGTCGAAGTCGCAGGCGAAGCGGGCGACGTCGATCAGCCCGCCCGCGTTGATGACGTAGTCGGGGGCATAGAGGATGCCGCGCTCGGTCAGCGCCCGGCCGTGGCGCGGCTCGTCGAGCACGTTGTTGGCCGAGCCGGCGACGATCCGGGCGCGCAGCCGGCCGACGGTGGCGTCGTTGACCACCGCGCCGAGCGCACAGGGCGCGAATACGTCGCAGTCGACGTCGTAGATCTCGTCGGGGTCCACGGCCGTCGCGCCGAACGTCTCGACGATGCGGTCGACCGCCGGCCGGTTGATGTCGGTGACGGTCAGCCGCGCGCCGGCCTTGTGCAGGTAGTCGCACAGGAACCAGCCGACGTGGCCGGCGCCCTGGACGGCGACGTGCAGCCCCTCGACGTCGTCGCGGCCGAGCGCGTGGCGGGCGGCGGCGCCGATGCCGATGAACACGCCGTGGGCGGTGGAGTTGGACGGGTCGCCGGCGCCGCCGGTGATGCCGACGACGTGGTCGGTGACGGTCTTGATCGCGTCCATGTCGGCGACGCCGGTGCCGACGTCCTCGGCGGTGATGTAGCGCCGGCCGAGCCGGTCGACCTGGCGGCCGAAGGCGACCATCAGTGCCGGCGTCTTGTCGCGCCGGGCGTCGCCCAGGATCACCGACTTGCCGCCGCCAAGCGGCAGGTTCGCCATCGCCGCCTTGTAGGTCATCCCCCGCGAAAGCCGCAGCGCGTCCTCCAGCGCCGCGCCTTCGTCGGGATAGGCCCACATCCGGCAGCCGCCCAGCGACGGACCGAGGTTGGTGTTGTGGATGGCGATGATGGCCCGCAGCCCGGTTTCGACGTCGTGGCAGAACACGACCTGTTCGTGGCCGTCGAATTCCTCGTGGCTAAAGACGTTCATCGCTGCGTTTCCTCCGATGGCGCATTGTTTACTGGAAGTCTCTCACCAATCTGTGGCATGCCAACCGATATTCCCGATCAGCTTCGGGCGCGGCCTGGATGGCCCCCGCGAAGCTGCGCCACGGCCGACATCGGCAAATAGACGGATCCAAGCCCGCTTATGGACGGCATCTTCAGCGGCGTCGATCGCTTCATC
Source organism: uncultured Alphaproteobacteria bacterium (assembly GCA_963730305.1). GTDB lineage: Bacteria > Pseudomonadota > Alphaproteobacteria > Bin65 > Bin65 > CAMYMQ01. Next base: position 211,911 of record CAVSRB010000003.1, on the reverse strand, counting down.
CTGATCCTCGTGATCGGTCTCGTCGCCGGCTACCTGGCGGCGCTGGTGATGAAGGAACGCCGCATGGGCCTGCTGGGCTACACCGTGGTCGGCGTGGTCGGGTCGTTGATCGGGCACGTCCTCGTCCGCCTGATATGGGTTTCCCTCCCCGGCGAGTTCCAGCCGCTGGTCGCCTTCGTCGGCGCCGTGATCCTGATCCTGTTCCTGAGGCTGTTCCGCCCGCGCAGCTGGCGCTAGGCGGCGCCGGCGACGGGCCACGGGGTCAGGACGCGGACGGGCAGGGGTCGCCGCGGCGCACCGCGACGAGGCGCATGCGCGCCAGGATGATCCGCGCCTTGCGCTGGACGTAGCGCGACGGCCGTTGCGGCCGGCGGTGGAGCGGGTTGGGCAGGGTCGCGGCCAGCAGCGCGGCCTGGTAGGGCGTCAGCCGTGCCGCCGACCGCTTGAAGTAGGTGCGCGCGGCCTGCTCGGCGCCGTAGATGCCGGGCCCCCATTCGACCACGTTGAGATAGACCTCCATGATCCGGCGCTTGCCCCAGAACGCCTCGATCATGGCGGTGAAGGCGGCCTCCAGGCCCTTGCGGACGTAGAGCCGGTCGGGCCACAGGAAGACGTTCTTGGCGGTCTGCATCGAGATCGTGCTGGCGCCGCGGGCGCGGCCGTCCTCCTCCAGCTTCTCGAGCGCCATGCGGATCGCGTCCCAGTCGAAGCCGTCGTGCGTGCAGAAGTGGGAATCCTCCGAGGCGATCACCGCGCGGATCAGGTTGGGCGAGATCTGGTCGAGCGGGCGCCAGCGCTGGCGGGCGGGCACGGCGTCGCCGCGCTCCATCGCGCGCAGGGTCATCAGCGGGGTGTGGACCGGGTCGACCGTCCGGTAGGCCAGCACCGCCGCGCCGCTGGCGATCACCAGGGTCAGGCCGATCACGACCAGGCCGGTGCCGATCGTCCGCAGCGCCGGCGCCAGCTTGCGATCAGCCGACTTGCGCTCGGCCGACTTGCGCCCAGCCGGCTTGCGCTCGGTCCTCTTCCGTGTCCGTCTGGTGTTGCGCTTGGCGATGGCTAGGCCTCCTCCGCCCGCTGGAGCTCACGTTGGCGCAGCTCGGTCCGCCGGATCTTGCCGGTCGCGGTCAGCGGCAGCGTCTCGGCGAACTCGATCATCCGCGGGTATTCGTGGGCCGACAGCCGGGCGCGGACGAAGTCCTGAATCTCCGCGGCCAGCGCGTCGGTCGGCTCGAACCCCTGTGCCGGGATGATATAGGCCTTCACGACCTCGGTGCGCAGGGGGTCGGGCACGCCGATCGCCGCGGCGATGGCGACCGCCGGGTGCTTCATCAGGCATTCCTCGATCTCGCCCGGGCCGATCCGATAGCCGGCCGAGGTGATGACGTCGTCGGCGCGGCCGAGGAACCAGAAATAGCCGTTCTCGTCCTTGCGGCCGAGGTCGCCCGACAGCATCCAGTCGCCGACATGCTTGTTCTTGGTCGCCTCCTCGTTGCGCCAGTAGCCGAGCATGGCGATCGGGTCGGGTTGCCTGAAGGCGATGTTGCCGGTCTCGCCCACGGGCACGACCCGGCCGTCGTCGTCGACGATCTCGACCGTATGGCCCGGCACCGCCCGGCCCATCGAGCCGGGATAGACGTCCATGATCGCCGGGCAGTTGCCGACCATCAGGTTGCACTCGGTCTGGCCGTAGCCCTCGGAGATGACCATGCCGAAGGTCTCGAAGCCCCAGTGGAGCAGGTCCTCGCCCATGGTCTCGCCGCCGGTGAACATCGAGCGCAGGCGGAGGTCGTAGCGCTCGCGGGCGTCGGGCACCTGGCGCATCATCTTGAGCGCGGTCGGCGGGATGAAGGCGTTGCGCACCCGGTAGGTCGCGATCATGCGGTAGGCCTCTTCCGGGTCGAACTTGCGCGCCCGGAAGGCGAGCACGGGCGTGCCGTGGAACCAGGCCGGCATCAGGTTGTCCATCAGCCCGCCGATCCACGCCCAGTCGGCCGGCGACCAGAACAGGTCGCCCGGCTGAGGGTAGAACTGGTGGTAGAACTCCATCGACGGCATGTGGGCGATCATCGTCCGGTGCGCGTGGAGCGCGCCCTTGGGCGGCCCGGTGGTGCCCGAGGTGTAGATCAGCAGGCACGGGTCGTCGGCCGCGGTCTTGCGGTTGCGGTAGCGGGTCGAGGCCTGCTCGACGATCGGCCAGAAGGCGAGGTCGATGCCCGCGCCGCGGCTCTTGACGTCGGTGACGATGACCCGTTCGAGGTCGGGCAGCCGGTCGCGGATGGCGACGATCTTGGGCAGGTTCTCGCGGTTGGTGATCACCACCTTGGCGCCGCTGTTGGACAGCCGGTATTCCAGCGCGTCCTCGCCGAACAGGGTGAACAGCGGCAGCGAGATCGCGCCCATCTTCCACGCGGCGACGTGGGCGATCGCGGTCTCGGGGCACTGGGGCAGCAGGATCGCGACCCGGTCGCCGGCGCCGACGCCGTGGAATTCGAGCGCGTTGGCCAGCGCGTTGGCCGAGCGCTTGAGCTCGTCGAAGGACAGCCGCCGCTCGCTGCCGCCCTCGTCGAAATAGATCAGCGCGGTCTTGCCCGCGCGCCGGGCGTGGCGGTCGCAGACGTCGGCCGCCATGTTGTAGGACCTGGGCAGCGACCATTTGAAAGCCGCGTAGAGCGCTTCGTATGTCTCCGCCCGCGGCAGCACGGGCTCGGTGTCGGCCATCGTCTTCCCGGTTTCGAGCGCGGCGGGCCGCGCCGGGCGCCCACGATCACGCGATTACACAAATATGAGTATGCGTGCGGTGCGACCTGTCGGTGTCGGCGCGACATTCGGACGCAGCAGGGTAAGGCCTGCACGGAACGGTGGCAATCACCCGGCTGGGTGACGGGCGCCGGCAAACCGGCCGATCTGCGCGGCGTCAACGATTTCTTGTATTTTTTCCTATAAGTGACCAAATACGGCGTTTCGCGGCCGTGGTGCCGCGACGCGAGGCACGCCACGCGGTCCAAAATCCGCCGCAAAGGATAACCGAAGATAACCCATGATAACCGTTGCGCGTTTCGCGCCGCAGACGATCAGGTAAAGACGATGCCGCACCCTCACAAGGTGGCGCCCGGCGCCGCCGTCGATCTCGCCAAGGCGCCGACCCGCGCCGCCGGCTTCCACAAGGACAAGAACGCGGCGCGCAAGGAATTCCGCAAGCTGCGCGACGAGCTGATCGAATGGCAGCGGCGCCTCTATGCCGACCGGCAGCACAAGCTGCTGATCGTCCTCCAGGCGATGGACGCGGGCGGCAAGGACGGGACCAGCAAGAAGGTGCTGCGCGGCGTCAACCCGCAGGGCGTGCGCGTCGAATCCTTCAAGGTGCCGAGCGACCGCGAACTGGCCCACGACTTCCTGTGGCGGGTCCACCGGGCGGTGCCGCCGGCCGGCTTCATCACCGTGTTCAACCGATCGCACTACGAGGACGTGCTGGTGCCGCACGTCCAGAAGCAGCTGTCGGCCAAGGCGCTGCGGGCGCGCTACAAGATGCTCAACGACTTCGAGGCGATGCTGGACGGCACCGGCACCCACATCCTGAAGTTCTTCCTGCACATCTCGCCGGAGGAACAGAAGGCGCGCTTCCGCGAGCGGATCACCAATCCGCTCAAGCAGTGGAAATTCTCGGTCCAGGACATCGAGAAGGCCAGGCAATGGCCGGCCTACATGGCCGCGTACGAAGAGACGCTGTCGACGTGCAGCACCGAGGTGGCGCCGTGGTACATCGTCCCCGCCGACCAGAAGTGGTACCGCAACCTGGTGGTGATGCGGGTGATCGTCGACCGGCTGCGCAAGATCAATCCGGTCTATCCGCCTCACGGCTATGATCCGGAGATGATCGAGATCGAGTGACCGCGCCGGTTCCCAGCGGACCCGCCGCGTCCTAAATTGGGCCGACCGGCACAAGGACCCGTCGCCATGCCTCTCGACCAGCAGACCGCCGCCCGGATCCTGCCCTCGGCGTGCCCCCACGACTGCCCGAGCACCTGCGCGCTCGAGGTCGAGCGGATCGACGACCACACCATCGGGCGCGTCCACGGCGCCCGCGGCAACGGCTACACGATGGGCGTGGTCTGCGCCAAGGTCGCCCGCTACGCCGAACGGGTCCACAGCCCGGACCGGCTGACCGAGCCGCTGCGCCGGGTCGGCGACAAGGGTGTCGGCCGCGCCGCGTTCGAGCCGATCGGCTGGGACGACGCCCTCGACATCGTCGCCGAAGCGTTCCAGCGCGCCGCCGAGCGCCACGGACCCGAGGCGGTCTGGCCCTACTACTACGCCGGCACCATGGGCCTGGTGCAGCGCGACGGCATCGACCGGCTGCGCCACGCGATGGGCTATTCCCGCCAGTTGATGACGATCTGCGTCGGGTTACCGGACGCCGGCTGGCAGGCCGGGGTCGGCGTCAAGCGCGGCGTCGACGCGCGCGAGGTCCGCGCGTCCGACCTGATCGTCATGTGGGGCGGCAACCCGGTCCATACCCAGGTCAACTTCATGGCCCACGTCGCCCGGGCGCGGAAGGAGCGCGGCGCCAGGTTCGTCGTCGTCGATCCCTACCGGACCCCGACCGCCGAGCAGGCCGACATGCATCTCGCGGTCCGGCCCGGCACCGACGGCGCGCTCGCCTGCGCCGTGATGCACGTCCTGTTCCGCGACGGCTTTGCCGACCGCGACTACCTGGCGCGCTACACCGACGTGCCCGACGAGCTGGAGGCGCACCTCAAGGGCCGCGGCCCGGACTGGGCGGCGGCGATCACCGGGCTCTCGGTCGCCGAGATCGAGGCGTTCGCGCGCCTCTACGGCGCCACCGAGCGGGCCTACATCCGCGCCGGCTACGGCTTCGCCCGGTCGCGCAACGGCGCCGCCAACATGCACGCGGTGAGCTGCCTGCCCGCGGTCGGCGGCAAGTGGCGGCACGAGGGCGGCGGCGCGCTCTACGGCAACACCGGCCTGTACCCGCTCGACCGCACCCTGATCCAGGGCCTCGACCGGCTCGACCCGTCGGTGCGCGTCCTCGACATGTCGCGGGCGGGGCCGGTGCTGACCGGCGATCCGCGCGACCTCGGCGACGGCCCGCCGGTGACCGCCATGTTGATCCAGAACACCAACCCGATGGCGGTCTGCCCCGAGACGCTGAAGGTCCGCGACGGCTTCGCCCGCGACGACCTGTTCGTCTGCGTCCACGAGCAGTTCATGACCGAGACCGCGGCGATGGCCGACATCGTGCTGCCGGCCACCACCTTCCTCGAGCACCACGACTTCTACATCGCCTCGGGCCACACCCACCTGCAGGTGACCCGGCCGGTGATCGAGCCGCTCGGCCAGTGCCGGTCGAACCACGACGTGATCTGCGGCCTGGCCCGCCGGCTCGGCGCCGAGCATCCCGGCTTCCAGATGACGGCGTGGGAGGTCATCGACGAGACGATGCGCCGCTCCGGGTTGCCGCCGGCGGCCGAGGCAGCCGACGCGCGCTGGGTCGACCTCGCGCCCGATTTCGAAAAGATGCACTTCCTCGACGGCTTCGGCCACGCCGATGGCAAGTTCCACTTCAAGCCCGACTGGGCCGCGGTCGGCCCCGACCACGCCCGCATGCCGGCCTTGCCCGACCATCTCGACATCATCGACGCGCCCGACGCGGAGCACCCGTTCCGGCTGGTGACCGCGCCGTCGCGCAACTATCTCAACACCAGCTTCACCGAGACCCGCACCTCGCAGGCGAAGGAGGGGCGGCCGACCCTGAAGCTCCACCCCGATGCCGCCGCCGATCTCGGCGTGGGCGAGGGCGACCGCGTCCGGATCGGCAACCGGTTGGGCTCGATCGTGGTCCACGCCGAGCTGGTCGACGGCCTGCAGCCGGGCACGGTGATCCTGGAGGGCGTGTGGCCGAACGCGGCCTTCGAGGAAGGGGTTGGCGTCAACGCCTTGATTTCCGCGGATGCGGGGCCGCCGGCCGGGGGCGCGGTATTCCACGACACCGCCGTCTGGGTCCGTTCCGCATGACGGATCCGGCGACCCGGACGGCATGGATTTCCGCTCCGAGCCGTGATAAATCTGCGTTAACCATATTTAGTATTCTGTTAACGCAATTGCTTCATATATTGTGGAAATCCACACGGGAGCTCCGGTGAACGGGCGGCGCAGGGCACAAGGAATGGCAGACGGAGAACAGGCGCGCGGTCAGATCATCGTCCTCGGCAACGAGAAGGGCGGCACCGGCAAGTCGACGACGGCCATGCATCTGGCGGTCGCGCTGATGCGTGACGGTCACTCGGTCGCGACGGTCGACATCGATTCCCACCAGGGCACGCTGTCCCGCTACGTCGAGAACCGGCGCCAGTTCGCCGACGGCAAGGGCGTCCGCCTGCCCATCCCCGAACACACGAGGTTCGACATCAGCGCCGCCGGCGGCGAGACGGTCGAGGAGAAGCTCGAACGGCTCGACGCGCTGTGCGACAGCCTGACCGGCCGGCTCGACTACGTCGTGATGGACTGCCCGGGGTCGGACAACCCCTTCGCCCGCCACGCGATTTCGCTCGCCGACGTGCTCATCTCGCCGGTCAACGACAGCTTCATCGACCTCGACCTGCTGGCCCGGATCGGCGGCACCCCGCCGCGCGTGCTCGGCCCCAGCGTCTACAGCCAGACCGTCTGGGAGCAGAAGCAGGAGCGGGCGCGCAAGACCGGCGCCAAGATCGACTGGATCGTGCTGCGCAACCGGCTCTCGACGCTGGAATCGCGCAACAAGGCCAACGTCGGCATCACCCTGGAGCAGCTCGCCAGCCGGATCGGCTTCCGCCTGGTCGAGGGCTTCCACGAGCGGGTCATCTTCCGGCAGCTGTTCCTGCAGGGGCTGACCGTGCTCGACCTGCGCGACGAGGGCACCGAGATCTCGCTGAACCTGTCCCACGTCGCCGCGCGGCAGGAGATTCGCCGCCTGTTGGAGGCGGTCAAGGGCGAGGGCGCCACCGAGGCCGGCCCGTCGACCTCGATCCCCACGGCGCCGCCGACCAAGGCGGACATGGCGGCTGGACCGGCCTAGCCCGACCGCTTATCCTTTTCCGGCAAATCGGGCTCTTATGCGATGGCGCGCAACGTAACGCGCCGGGGCGGCCCGCCGCGCCCGGCCTCCAATGCCGAAGTCGATGCCTTCCTGACCGAGCTGGCCAAGACGCCGGCGCCGGCGACGGTCGGCCGCGGCCGGCTGATGTTCGCCCTCGACGCGACCGCCAGCCGCGAGCCGACCTGGGACAGCGCGTGCCACATCCAGGCCGAGATGTTCAAGGAAACCGAAGCGCTGGGCGGGCTGGAGATCCAGCTCGTCTACTATCGCGGCTTCGGCGAGTGCCGGTCGACCAAGTGGCTGACCGATTCCGGCACCCTGGTCGACCGCATGGTCCGGGTCCGCTGCCTCGGCGGCCGCACCCAGATCCGCAAGGTCCTGCGCCACGCGATCAAGGAGACCGAGAAGCAGAAGGTCAACGCCCTGGTGTTCGTCGGCGACGCCTGTGAGGAGAAGGTCGACCTGCTGTGCGACGAGGCCGGCCAGCTCGGCCTGCGCGGCGTGCCCGCCTTCATGTTCCACGAGGGGCACGATGCCGTCGCCGAGCAGGCGTTCCGGCAGATCGCGCGGCTGACCGGCGGCGCCTATTGCCGGTTCGACGCCGACAGCGCCCAGCAGCTCCGCGACCTGTTGTCGGCGGTCGCGGTGTTCGCCGCGGGCGGCCGGCCCGCGCTCGAGGATTTCGGCCGCCGCCGGGGCGGGGCCGTGGCGCAGATCACCCGCCAAGTGCGCTGACCGGGCGGCATCGTGGGCTATTTCCTGCTCGGCATATTTCCTGATCGCGGCCGGTGTCGTCCTGCTGCAGTCGCTGCGCACGGTCGGCAGCGCCCAGATCTGGCAATTCCTCTTGTATCTGGCCGTCGGCCTCGCGGCGGTGTTCGGCGTGCTTGGCCTGATCTCCGGCCGGCCGAGCTGGGCGGTGATCGGCCTCGGCGCCGCCGCGGCGCTGGCTTTCTTCGGCCGGCGCGGCGTATCCCGCGGCACCGGCACCGGGCGCACGCCCGGAGCCTCCGACATCGAGACCGCCTATCTGCGCCTGGAGCTGGACCACGCGTCCGGCCGGATCGTCGGCGAGGTGCTCGACGGCCGCTACCGCGGCCGGCGGATCGAGGAGATGGCGGTCGACGAGGTGGTCGACCTGCTCGGCGACTGCCTCGCAGCCGACCCGCAGGGCGCGCAGCTGCTCGAAGCCTATCTCGACCGCGTCGAGCCGGGCTGGCGCGAGGCCCAGGCGCAGCGCCCCGGCGCCGAGGCGGCCGGGCCCGATGACCCGGGAGGAGGCCTACAAGGTGCTCGGCCTGCAGCCCGACGCGTCGGACAGCGAGGTGCGGGCGGCGCACCGCCGGCTGATGAAGCACCACCACCCGGACCACGGCGGCTCGACCTATCTCGCCGCCAAGATCAACGAGGCCAAGGACGTGCTGCTGGGCGGCGGCTGAACCGCTTGCGCCGGCTTTTGCGCCTGTGGCACAACCGCTTGCCGGCCCGACTTGCGCTTGCCGGCCCAACTTGCGCCCGCCGGCCAGACTTGGCCCCTCGCCGGGATCGTCTGCCCGGCGCCGCCCGAACACGCGAGATCGACCGACTCCGATGACCGTTCCTATCCGCAAGGCCGTGTTCCCCGTCGGCGGGCTCGGAACCCGGTTCCTGCCGGCGACCAAGGCGATGCCCAAGGAAATGCTGGTGGTGGTCGACAAGCCGCTGATCCAGCATTCGGTCGAGGAGGCCGCCGCGGCGGGCATCACGGAGTTCATCTTCGTCACCGCCCGCGGCAAGTCGATGATCGTCGATCACTTCGATTCCGCCGCCGAGCTGGTTGCCGTGCTCGAAGCCAAGAACAAGACCGCCGAGCTCGACGCCGTCAGGGCGATCGTGCCCGCCGGGGCCCGGTTCAGCGCCACCCGGCAGCCCGAGGCGCTGGGCCTCGGCCACGCGGTCTGGTGCGCCCGCCACCTGGTCGGCGACGAGCCCTTCGCCGTGCTGCTGCCCGACGACCTGGTGCTGGGCGAGACGCCCTGTCTGAAGCAGCTCGTCGACGCCTACGGCGCGGTCGGCGGCAACCTGGTCGCGGTAATGGACGTGCCGCGCGAGCATACGGATCGGTATGGTATCCTCGACGTCGCCAGCGACGCGGGGCGGTCGGCGGCCTGGCCGAAGTGAAGGGGCTGGTCGAGAAGCCGGCGCCCGCCGATGCGCCGTCGACCCTGTCGATCATCGGCCGCTACATCCTGCAGCCGGCGCTTTTCGACGAGCTCGATCGGGGCCGGCGCGGGGCGGGGAACGAGATCCAGCTGACCGACGCCATGGCCGAGCTGATCGGCGCCCAGCCGTTCCACGGCCTGCGCTTCGCGGGCACCCGCTACGACTGCGGCGACAAGGCCGGCTGGCTCGAAGCCAATCTCGCCTTCGCCCTGGCGCGGGAAGACATGAGCGCGGCGGTGGAGGCGGCGCTGGCGCGGGCCGGCTTCGCCCGGACCAACAACGGCTGACGGAGAGCGCGGCCCATGAAGATCGCCATGATCGGCACCGGCTATGTCGGCCTGGTTTCCGGGGCGTGCTTTTCCGAATTCGGCACCGACGTCGTCTGCGTCGACAAGGACGCGGCCAAGATCGACATGCTCAAGGCCGGCCGGATGCCGATCTACGAGCCCGGCCTCGATGCCCTGGTCGAACGCAACGTCGAGGCCGGCCGGCTCTCGTTCACCACCGACCTGCCGGGGGCGGTCGCCGACGCCGACGCCGTGTTCATCGCGGTCGGCACGCCGTCGCGGCGCGGCGACGGCCACGCCGACCTGAGCTACGTCCACGCCGCCGCCCGCGAGATCGCGGCGGCGATCCAGGGCTATACCGTCGTCGTGACCAAGTCGACGGTGCCGGTCGGCACCGGCCGGGCGGTCGAGAAGATCATCTCCGAGACCCGCCCGGACGCCGACTTCGACGTGGTCTCGAACCCGGAATTCCTGCGCGAGGGCGCGGCGATCAGCGACTTCATGCGGCCCGACCGGGTGGTCATCGGCGCCGCCGCCGAGCGGGCGCGCGATGTCATGCGCCGGCTCTACCGGCCGCTCTACCTGATCGAGACGCCGATCCTGTTCACCTCGCTCGAGACCTCCGAGCTGATCAAATACGCCGCCAACGCCTTCCTCGCGGTCAAGATCACCTTCATCAACGAGGTCGCCGACCTGTGCGAGCGGGTCGGCGCCGACGTCCACGACGTCTCGCGCGGCATCGGCCTCGACGGCCGGATCGGGCCCAAGTTCCTGCACCCGGGGCCGGGCTACGGCGGCTCCTGCTTTCCCAAGGATACGCTGGCGCTGGTCAAGACCGCCCGCGACGCGGAGACGCCGGTGCGCATCGTCGAGACCGTGGTCGACATCAACGACCGCCGCAAGAAGGCGATGGCGGACCGGGTCGTCGCCGCCTGCGACGGCTCGGTCGACGGCAAGACCATCGCCGTGCTCGGCGTCACCTTCAAGCCCAACACCGACGACATGCGCGAGAGCCCGAGCCTGGAGGTGATCCCGGCGCTGCGGGCGGCCGGGGCCAGCGTGCGCGCCTACGACCCCGAAGGCATGGCGGAGGCGAAGAAGCTGCTCGACGGTGTCGAGTGGTGCGAGGGCGCCTACGACACGCTGATCGACGCCGACGCGGTCGTCATCCTGACCGAGTGGAACCAGTTCCGGAACCTCGACATCGACCGGATCAAGGCGCTGATGCGGTCGCCGGTCGTGGTCGACCTGCGCAACATCTACGCCCCGCGCGACATGGCGGAGGCGGGCGTCAAGTACGTCTCGATCGGGCGCCCAAGTCCGGCCGGGTGACGGCATGAAGCCCCTCGATCCCTCCATCCTGCGCGAGTACGACATCCGTGGCGTCATCGGGGAGACCCTGACGCCGGACACCGCTTTCGCCATCGGCCGCGCCTTCGGCTCGATCGTCGCACGCAAGGGCGGCAAGGACGTCTGCGTCGGCTTCGACGGCCGCCTGACCTCGCCGGCGCTCGAAGCGCGGCTGTGCGAGGGTCTGGCGGCCTGCGGCCTCGCCGTGCACCGGGTCGGCCTGGGCCCGTCGCCGATGCTCTATTTCGCCGTCTACCGGCTGCAAGCATCCGCAGGCGTGATGGTAACGGGATCGCATAACCCGCCGGAATACAACGGTTTCAAGATGATGCTCGGCCCCGGCGTCGAGGGCTCCGCGGCCTTCTACGGCGACGACGTCCAGGCGATCGGCGCCCTGGTCGCGGCGCGCGATTTCGTCGACGGTGACGGGGCGATCGACGCGGTCGAGGTCAAACAGGCCTATATCGACCAGCTCGTCGCCGAGGCCGGCGACTGCAGCGCGCTGACGGTCGCCTGGGACGCCGGCAACGGCGCTACCGGCGAGATCGTGTCGGCCGTGATCGACCGTCTGCCGGGCCGGCACATCGGCCTGTTCACCGAGATCGATGGCAGTTTCCCCAACCATCACCCCGATCCGACCGTGCCGGCGAACCTGGACGACCTGATCGAGGCGGTGCGACGGGAGGGCTGCGACCTCGGCGTGGCCTTCGACGGCGACGGCGACCGCATCGGTGCGGTCGACCGCACCGGGCGGATCGTCTGGGCGGACCAGCTCATGGTCGCCTACGCCCGCGATATCCTCGCCCGCCAGCCCGGCGCGCCGATCATCGCCGACGTCAAGGCGAGTCAGGTCCTGTTCGATGCGATCGCGGAGGCGGGCGGCGAGCCGATCATGTTCAAGACCGGCCACTCGCTGATCAAGGCGCGGATGAAGGAGATGGGCGCGCCGCTGGCTGGCGAGATGAGCGGCCACATCTTCTTCGCCGACCGGGCGCCGGGCTACGATGACGGGATCTACGCCGCCGCGCGGCTGCTGCGCATCCTGGGCACCGGCGGGCAGACGCTCGACGGCCTGATCGATGGGCTGCCGGAGGTGGTCAACACCCCCGAGCTGCGCTTCCCGTGCCCCGCCGAGCGCAAGCCGGCCGTGGTCGCCGAGGTCAAGGCGCGGCTCGCCGCGGCCGGGGCCGAGGTCAACGACATCGACGGCGTGCGCGTCCTCGACGACGACGGCTGGTGGTTGCTGCGCGCTTCCAACACCCAGGACGTGCTGGTCGCCCGTTGCGAGGCGCACACGCCCGCGGGGCTGGAGCGGCTCAAGGCGCAGCTCGCCGACCAGCTCGCCCGGTCCGGGGTCGACCTGCCCGAGGCGCTCTAGGGTCGGGAGCGATGCCTGGCGGCATCCCGATTGCCGGCGATCCGACCGTCGATTTTTTCTTCTACGGCACCCTGCGCGACGCCGAGGTCCGGCGCGCCGTGCTCGGCCCGACCGCCGAGCCGCTGACCGTTGTGCCCGCGCGTCTGGCAGGCTACCGCTGCGCGCCGGTCGCCGACGGGCGGTTCCCGGTGATCATCCCCGAGGCGGGGGCCAGCGCCGTGGGCGTCGTCGTCGCCGGCGTCGGGCTGGTGGCCGCGGCGCGGACCAGCTACTTCGAGGACGAGGGCTACGACTACGGCGTCACCGTGGTCGCGGTCGAGTCTGCCGCCGGCGGCGTCCGGCCGGCCTGGGCGTTCCTGTCGACGGGGCGTCTGACGCCCGGTCCGGGGCGGTGGTCTATCGAGGCGTGGCGGCGGCGGCACCGCACCGAGTTCGTGGCCAACGCCCGGCGGGCGATGGCGCGGTGCCGGGGCATGGCCCTCGACGGCTATCTTGCGGATTGGCGGCGGCGGTTGGCGGCCGGCTGACGGGATCGACCCCGGGGGAGTGGATCAGGCGTTGCCGTCGCGATAGGGCAGGCAGTTCAGCGACTTGCGGCGCAGGATCTTGCACGCCCGCATCGCCTCCATCCGCGACAGGCCGGTCAGGCGGGCGCGGTAGAAGCGGCCTGCGTAGGTCTTCGGCGGCAGAACCTGGGCCTCGGCGCGGCGCGCCAGCCGCCGCGGCAACGTACGGCGCGCCTTGCGGACCAGCCGGCGCGCGTTGGCGCGACGGTCGACCGCACCGACCTGGACCGCGTAGCGGCCCTTGTGCATGACGGCGGCGTGGACATGACGGCTGCGGCCGGCGCGGGCCCGCATCGGCATGCAGCGGACCGAGCGGCGCTTGAGGATGCGGCAGGCCTGCTGGGCCTGCGACTGCGACAGGCCAGCCAGGCGCACCCGGTAGAGCCGGCCGCGGTAGCTGCCCGGCGACAGGATCCGGGCCTGGGTGCGGCGCGACAGCGTGCGCGGCAGGCTGCGCCGGGCCTTGCGGGCGAGCCGGCGGGCGCTGGCGTAGCGGGTGACCGCGCCGACCTGGACGACATAGTCGCGGTCGGTCGAGCGCGGCGTGGCGCGGGCCGTGCGGGTCGCCTGCTTCGGCGCGCGCGCTTTCGGCTGCCGGACGGGCGCCGCCGAGGCGACCTCGATCCGCCGGCTGGTGCGGATGGCGAGACAGCGCAGCGACTTCTTCTTGAGGACGCGGCAGGCGGCGTCGGCGGTCTGCTTGGTCAGGCCGACGATGCGTCCGCGGTAGAAGCGGCCCTTGTAGTCGCTCGGCTTCATGACCGCGACCAGGGCGCCGCGGCGCAGCCGGCCGGGCAGGGCGCGCAGCGCCTTGTCGGCGTCGCGCCGGGCCAGGGCGTAATGCACACTGGCGGCGACCTGAACGGCATAGCCGGTCCGGGTCACGATCGTCTTCGTGGCGGGCGCCGTGTCTTCGTGGCCGGGCTGGCCGGCTTGGTCCTGGCGATCCTGACGGTCTTGGGCGGTTGGGCCTTGGCGACGACGTTGCGCGTGGTCGACGTCGGCTTACGCTCGTCCGCATTGGCGCGGCTGCCCATGATCGAGAGGCTGATCTTGCGGTGCTTGCCGGCGTCGGCGACGACGACGGATTTGGGTTCGGCGGTCTTGGGTGCGGTCGTGCCGGCCGTCACGTTGCGGAAGCGCGGTGCCGCGGCGACCTGTGCCCGGCGGACCTGCGTCTTTGCCTTGCTGACCGAGGCCTTGCTAGCCGGCGCCTTGGCCGCGCTGGCCACCACCGTCCGACCGGCTTCGGCGTTGGGGCGGTGGATACTCGCGTACTGGCGGGTCTTCGGGTGACTCCGCCACGCCATGGCGAGCAGCTGTTGGGTCAGCCGGTAGCGCACGCGGGAGGTGCTGGCGCCGAGGACCACCGTGATCACCCGTTTCTTGCCGCGCCGTGCCGAGGTGACGAGGTTGAAATGGGCGCGGCTGGTATAGCCGGTCTTGATGCCGTCGATGCCGGCGACGCCGCGGCGCAGCAGCCGGTTGGTGCTGGCGAAGACCCGCCGGCCGAAGCGGAAATATCGGGTCGAGAAGATGTGGTAGTACTTGCGGTGATACAGGAACAATGCGCGGGCGAGCCGCGCCATGTCGCGCGCCGTGGTGTGCTGGCCGCGGGCGGGCAGGCCGGAGGCCGTGCCGAAATAGGTATTGGTCATGCCGATCTGGCGCGCCCGGCGGTTCATGATCCGGGTGAACTTGAACTCGCTCCCGCCGATCGCCTCGCCCAGGGCGACGGCGGCGTCGTTGGCCGACTTGACCGCAGCGGCGTAGACCAGGTCCCGGATGCGGTACCGCTGGCCCGGCCGGAGGTAGACCTTCGACGGCATCCGGGTCGCGGCGTGGCGCGAGACCGTCACATACTGGTTCCAGCGCAGCTTGCCGTGCTCGAGCGCTTCGAAGGTGAGGAACAGCGTCATCATCTTCGTCAGCGACGCCGGCGGGTGCGGCGCATCGACGTTGTAGGCGCGAAGCACGCGGCCCGAATAGGCGTCCACGGCGATCATCGACTTGACCCACGCCGCCGACGTGCGGGTGCCTGCGCCCAGCGCGACTCCGGCAATCAGCAATATCGTGAAAACCTTGAGCGCTCCGCCGCCGAAACTCCGCAGAGCGCTTCCCCGCATGCCCGCCAGTCCGAACACTGTTCCCCCGCCGAATATTGATCCCCACACCCTAGCCAAAGGGTGTAAATATTTGGCTAAACGAGGCGCTGCCTCAACCTAGTGATGCTTCGACCCCGATTGGTATACGCGGTCCTAGACTTCGATATCCCCGTATACCTGCAACAGACCGCCGTCCGTGATCAAGGATTTTACTTGGTCGAAGAGTCGCGGCCGGGAGCGTCGGACGGGCCACGGAATTGGGTGCGCATACAGTGAACCGCGGGGGCCTTGCGGGACGGCGATTTGCCGCCGGCCGGCCCCGCCGCCGGGGGGCTGAATCGGCGTCCCGGGACGGCGTAAGTCATTTTTGGGTCTTCACCGGGACCTTTCAAATCCAATATCATTGCTTAACTTAAGCGGTGTCTCCCACGGATCGGAGAAGGCGAGCCAGGACCCTATGAGCGATCGTGACAAACGACGGGACGACGACGGCGAAACGGGCGTTATCGTTCGGTCGAAGACGCGGACGAAGAAGCCCGCGCTGTACAAGGTGCTCATGTTGAACGACGACTACACCCCGATGGAGTTCGTCGTCCATGTCCTGGAGCGGTTCTTCGGCAAGGGCCGCGAGGAGGCCACCCAGATCATGCTGCACGTCCACCAGCGCGGGGTCGGCGTGTGCGGGGTGTACACTTACGAAGTGGCGGAGACCAAGGTGAACCAGACCATGGACCTCGCCCGTAAGCATCAGCATCCGTTGCAGTGTACCCTCGAAAAGGAATAGAGGCGCAGCGACCATCATGCTCTCAGCGAATCTCGAGAAAAGCCTGCACCGCGCCCTCGCGCTCGCCAACGAACGGCGGCACGAGTTCGCCACGCTCGAACACCTGCTCCTGGCCCTCACCGAGGACCAGGACGCGGTCGCCGTGTTGCGCGCGTGCAACGTCGACATGGACCACCTGCGGGCGGACCTCGGCGACTATATCGACAACGAGTTGAGCGGCCTGGTCAGCGACCGGGGCGAGGACGCCAAGCCGACCGCCGGCTTCCAGCGCGTCCTGCAGCGCGCCGCGATCCACGTCCAGTCGTCCGGGCGCGAGGAGGTGACCGGCGCCAACGTGCTGGTCGCGATGTTCGCCGAGCGCGAGAGCCACGCGGTCTACTTCCTGCAGGAGCAGGACATGACCCGGTTCGACGCGGTCAACTACATCTCCCACGGCATCGCCAAGGTGCCCGGCCACGAGCAGACCTTCGCCGCCAACGGCACCGAGGAGGACGCCCAGTCCGAGACCGTGGTCAAGCAGGGCAAGGAGGCGCTCGGCGCCTACTGCGTCGACCTCAACCGCAAGGCCCGCGAGGGCAAGATCGATCCGCTGATCGGCCGGTCGGCCGAGGTCGAGCGGACGGTCCAAATCCTGTGCCGGCGGACCAAGAACAACCCGCTCTACGTCGGTGATCCCGGCGTCGGCAAGACCGCGATCGCGGAAGGACTGGCGCGCCGCATCGTCAACGGCGACGTGCCCGAGGTGCTCAAGGACGCGACCATCTATGCGCTCGACATGGGCGCGTTGCTCGCCGGCACGCGCTACCGCGGCGACTTCGAGGAGCGGCTGAAGGCCGTGCTGCGCGAGCTCGAGGCCGCGCCCGGGTCGGTCCTGTTCATCGACGAGATCCATACGGTGATCGGCGCCGGTGCGACCAGCGGCGGCTCGATGGACGCGTCGAACCTGCTCAAGCCGGCGCTCCAGTCCGGGTCTCTTAAGTGTATCGGATCAACGACTTACAAAGAATTCCGAAACTACTTCGAGAAGGACCGGGCGCTGGTCCGGCGGTTCCAGAAGATCGACGTGGTCGAGCCGACCGTCGAGGACACGATCAAGATCCTGCGCGGCCTGAAGACCTACTACGAGGAGCATCACGGCGTCCGCTACACCGCCGACGCCCTGACCGCCGCGGTCGACCTCGCGGCCCGCTACATCCACGACCGCAAGCTGCCCGACAAGGCGATCGACGTGATCGACGAGGTCGGCGCCGCCCAGATGCTGCTGCCGCCGTCGAAGCGCAAGAAGACGGTTACGGTCAAGGACGTCGAGGACGTGATCGCGACCATGGCGCGAATCCCGCCCAAGAACGTCTCGCGCGACGACAAGGAGACGCTGCAGAACCTGGAGCGCGACCTCAAGCGCATGGTGTTCGGCCAGGACCAGGCGATCGACGCCCTGTGCAGCGCGATCAAGCTGGCCCGTGCCGGCCTGCGCGAGCCCGAGAAGCCGATCGGCAACTACCTGTTCTCGGGCCCGACCGGCGTCGGCAAGACCGAGGTCGCCCGCCAGCTCGCCATGACCCTGGGGGTCGAGCTGATCCGCTTCGACATGTCGGAATACATGGAGCGGCACTCGGTCTCGCGCCTGATCGGCGCGCCGCCGGGCTATGTCGGCTTCGATCAGGGCGGCATGCTGACCGACGCGATCGACCAGCATCCCTATGCCGTGCTGCTGCTCGACGAGATCGAGAAGGCGCATCCCGACCTGTTCAACGTGCTGCTGCAGATCATGGACCACGGCAAGCTGACCGACCACAACGGCAAGCAGGTCGATTTCCGCAATGTCATCCTGATCATGACCACCAACGCGGGCGCCGCCGACCTTGCCAAGCCGGCAATCGGCTTCGAGCGGTCGATCCGGGAAGGCGACGACAAGGAAGCGATCGAGCGGATGTTCACGCCGGAGTTCCGCAACCGCCTCGACGCGACGATCACCTTCAAGGCGCTGCCGGCCGTGGTCGTGCGCAAGGTCGTCGACAAGTTCGTGATGCAGCTCGAGGAGCAGCTCGCCGACCGCAATGTTTCGATCGAGCTGTCGGACGAAGCGAAGACCTGGCTCGGCGAGAAGGGCTACGACCCGCAGATGGGCGCGCGGCCGTTGTCCCGGGTGATCCAGGAGCACATCAAGAAGCCGCTGTCGGAAGAGCTGCTGTTCGGCAAGCTGACCAAGGGCGGCACGGTCGTGGTCCAGCTCAAGGACGACGCGCTCGACTTCAAGTTCATCCCGCGCAAGACCGAGGGATCGAAGAAGAAGAAGCCGGGCGGCAAGTCGGACGGTGGCTCCGGTGGCGAGTCCGGCGACGACACCGCGGCCGAACTGGTCAAGTAGCGCCGGTTTCCGGGCAACGCCGTCGGGCGCGGCGCCTCAGCGCGTCCGCGCCCGGTGGGCCTGCTCGGCCCAGAATTCCGCCTTGGCGTCGTCCGGCTTCTCGCCCAGCTCCCCGTTCAGATAGACCTGCACCAGATCGTCCATCGCCTTGACGTGGCCGGCGCGGGCGGCCCGATCGAGCCACATCAGCGCCCGGCGCGGGTTCTTGGCCACGCCGAGGCCGTTCCGGTAGTGCCGGGCGGCGTCGAACATGGCGATCCGGTCACCCAGCCGCGCCCCGGCCAGGGCGGTCTGCAGCGCCTGCGCAGGCCGCCGCAGCATGGCGAAGGTGATGGTCAGCGCCCGATAGACGCCGGTATGGGTCGGCCGCAGTTGGGCGGCGCGCTGCAGCGGGCGCACCGCCTCGTCGTAGCGGCGCACGAAGGCGAGCATCCAGCCCAGCTCGTACTGGGCGCGGAAGCGGGTCGGCGTCAGCTCCGCGACCCTGGCGTATTCCCGCAGCGATTCTTCGTAGTATCCCGCCTTCTGCAGGCTGATGGCGAGCAGGCGGCGCAGGCGCGCGTCCGCCGGCCGTTGCGCCACCGCGGCGGTGCAGGTGCGGAAGTCGCCCGCGTCCGCCCGCGCGGCGCAGGCCTCGGCGAGGGTGTCCGCGCGCGGCGACGCCATCCCGATCATCCCGGCCTGGGTCGCCAGCAGGGCGAGCCCGAGGCGCCGCAACAACCAGCCCCGGGCTCGACCGGAAAACGAGCCTTCGGGCCCAAGCTTCTGTTTTTCAGCCATTTTCCTGCGGCGTACTGCCGTCGTCCATGCGGTCCTCGCGGTAGGGCGAATGCTGCATCATCGCGTGCATGTCGTCCTCGATCGCCTGCTTCTCGTGGTCGAGGAAGCGCTCGACCGCGTCGCGGAAGCCGTCGTCGCGCAGCCAGTGATAGCTCCAGGTGCCGACCGGCAGGTAGCCGCGCTGGACCTTGTGCGGTCCCTGGGTGCCGGCCTCGACCGTCTGAAGCCCGTGCTCGATCGCGAAGTCGATCGCCTGGTAGTAGCAGGTCTCGAAGTGGAGGAACTTGAAGTCGGCGATGCAGCCCCAGTTGCGGCCGTAGAGCGCAT
The DNA here is from genome assembly GCA_963730305.1 of uncultured Alphaproteobacteria bacterium. Classification (GTDB taxonomy): domain Bacteria; phylum Pseudomonadota; class Alphaproteobacteria; order Bin65; family Bin65; genus CAMYMQ01. The sequence goes on along the minus strand of CAVSRB010000003.1, from coordinate 192,668 downwards.
GCTTGCCGCGGAAGTTGAGCGCCCCGGCGACCGGCACGCCGTCCTTCTCGGTCCACATCAGCACGACCTTGTCCGCCATCCGCTCGGTGACGAGGTCGAAGAAGGCGCGGGTGAGGTAGGGCGAGCCCCACTTGCGGTCGTAGGTGTCCTGATAGAACCGGTAGAAGACGTCCCAGTGCATGCCGGTCAGGTCGTCGCCGGTCAGCGCGCGCGTGGTCAGCCCGGCCTCGGCGACGGACCGCCGCTCCTTGCGGATCGACTTGCGCTTGCGCGACGACAGTTCGCCGAGGAAATCGTCGAAGCTGCGATAGTCGCGATTGTGCCAGTGGTACTGGTAGCCGCGCCGGACCAGCAGGCCGAGCTTCTCGGCGATCGCCGCCTCTTCCTCGGGCGCGAAGGTGGCGTGCAGGTTGGTCACGCCGATCTTCTCGGCGACCTGGATCAGGGCGCCGATCAGCGCCCGCTGCAGCGTCTCGCGGTTGGGCCCCGGCGGGGTCAGCAGCCGCGGCCCGGTGACCGGCGTGAACGGCACCGAGACCTGGAGCTTTGGATAGTAGCGGCCGCCGGCGCGCTCGTAGGCGTCGGCCCAGCCGTGGTCGAAGACGTATTCGCCGAAGGAATGGTTCTTCAGGTACATCGGCGCCGCGGCCAGGACCGTGCCCGACGCGTCCTCGAGCACGGCGTGCTGGGGCAGCCAGCCGGTCTTGGCGCTGACCGAGCCGCTCTCCTCGAGCGCGTTGAGGAAATCGTGGGAGACGAACGGGTTCTCGTCGCCGGCGCAGCGGTCCCAGGCGTCGCGGTCGATCGTCGCGATCGCATCGACGGTGCGGACCGAGAGCGTCTCGGCTGAATCCGGCATGGCGCTGGCGGTTTCCCTGAAGTCTTCTGAAGAGGGTAGAGCAACGGCGGCGCAAGGCAAGCGCCGCACCGGAAATTGATCGATTGCGCCGCGCGCATGGCGGCGCGCGCTTCGGCGTCCACAGTCGGTCGCGATGACTTGCCCGCGCGCGCCGCCGAGGCGATAGTGCGGGCCCGCGACCGAGGGCAGACCCACCCACATGACCCGAAAACCGCTGCGCGCCCTGTTGACCGCCGGAACGCTCGTGGCCGTCTCGGTGGTTGTTCCTTTCACCGGCCCCACCACGGCCGGCGCCGCGGTGATCGGCAAGGAGAGCCGGCGGACCTTCGTCGAGTACGCCCAACATTACGGCGTGCCGCTGATCGCGCTGCGGCGGCGCTTCGGCGCCTCCGGCCTGCTCGAATGCCCGGGGCGGCTGGCGTCGGCGCAGGTCGTCGGCAACCGCTGGACCATCGTGACCAGCGCCCACAACCTGCTCGACGACAACGGCACCTTTCCCTGGTCGCTCGACACCTGCGTGTTCATCGTCACCGGCCTCGACGGCCGCACCACCGACCATCGCGTCAGCGTGCGCGACTGGCGGCTGGGCACCCAGCATCCGGCCGGCAACCGCTATCAGGACTGGGCGGTGCTGAGCCTCGAATCGCCGGTGCCCGACTGGGTCGAGCCCTATATCGTCGACAATCCGTCGGTGCGCCGGATCCCGCGCCGCGCGTCGATCGTCGTGGTCGCGGCGTCGCACGACAACTGGCGCGGCCGGTCCCGGCGCGTCGCCAGCATCGAGCGGTGCCGGCTGCGCAGCATCAGGGTTCGGATCAATGGCCGCCGCAACCTGATGGGCTTCGACTGCGACACCGGCAAGGGGGCGTCCGGGGCGGCGCTGTTGGTCAAGGTGCATGCCGGCTACCGCCTGATCGGTCTCGGCGTGGGCGAGCGCAGCCGCTACCGCGGCGCGCCCTACGACGGCGTCCGCCATTTCAACGCGGCGGTGCCGCTCCACCGCTCGGTCTATCGGGCGATCCAGTCGGTCGTTCGCGAGCAGCGCCGCGACACCTCGACCGGCCGGTTGTGGTACCTCCCGGAAATTCGCTAGCGGCCGGCTCGGACTGCCATCCGCCCCCTGGATGGGTCAGGAAAGGTAAGGTTGCTTCCCAGGGGGGAGGGGGCCAAATGGTCAGGTTTTGTCAGGTCGGCCCCGGCGGTCATTCGTGGGATCCGCAGAAAAGCTGGGGTTGGGCTGCGTCCGAACGTCAGGTTGTGTCAGGTCGTCGCTGCCGTCGTCGCCAGCATTGGTCAGGTTGTGTCAGGTCGCCCGCACTGGGCTGGCGCGGCCGCTAAGTCGATGGCGCCCATCGGTATCCGCTTCGATTGTCAAAGAGCATTCTATGAATATAGTCCTTTTCGCGTGCGCATCAAGCGACGGCCGATGGCCGCTTTCGGCAGGGTTTCGGACATCACTCTCCTGACCCTGGACGTCACCGAGTAGTCAGAAGCGGCCGTGCCCCATAGACCGATAAAGGCGCGCGCCTTCGGGAATTTCATTGCACGACGCGACAAGTGTCAGATAAAGGGCAGCGCCACTGCCACGAGCCCGGCAACCGTCTCCTTCGGCTAGGCGGTTCCCCAGGCCACGCGCTCGGTCGATTGCAGACTGTATCGATCACCCGCTCGAAAGGGTTCGAAAGCGCGTTCGATGGCGAGGTCGAGGTCGGCTCGCGCCGCCTGATCCAGGCCGGCGACCTTGGCGCTGAAGGTGCGGTCGATCATCTGCTGCCAGAACCGCCGCCCCACGGGCCGCGTGATCGTCTCGGCTATCTCCTCCTCGCCGATGTCGATAAAGCCCGCCGCTTCAAACAGTGCGGTCAATTCGCCGACACCGCTGAATCGGAACCGCCGGATGTCGCGCGCGCCGTCTTCCTCGCCAAGGAAAGCAAAGATCGCGGCGCGAACGACGGAATATTGGGTGTTCTTGTCCTTCGGCCCGTGAATCATGGTGGCCATTCGGCTTCCTGGCTTCAGGACGCGCCGCGTCTCGGCAAGGGCGGTTGCAGCGTTTTCCGCGTGCATGAGGCCGAAGCGGCAGGTGACGGCGTCGAAGCTGCCGTTGGCAAACGGCAGGTCCTCCATCGGGCAAACTTCGAAGCGGATGTTCGGTAGCTGCAATCGCTCGGCCCGCGCTCTGGCCGTCTTGAGCATCTCGGCACTGGCGTCGGTGGCGACAACGGAACCGGCCGGGCCTACCTTCAGGGCGATGCTGATCGCGGGCTCGCCGGCGCCCGAGGCGAGATCGAGTACGCGGTCGCCGACCTTGATTTCGGCAAGCTCGATCAGTCGCTGATTGGGCGCATCGTTGGTCGAAACCGTGGCGGGGGCCGTTGCTGCCCAATGCTGCGCCCGGTGGTCCCACTCCACTTCACTTGGCTCTTGGCCTTTTTGCATCGCTATTCTCCTGTTGGCGTTGCCGCATGCGTTCTCGGCGGCTTGGAGCTTCCACCAAGACCCGAACGAGAATGACCCTAACGGTGTTGCCGCTATCGAGGAACACCTGACATCCTCGAGACGACAAGCAGCGAGCAGGTCATCTGCGATCGCCCGCATATCCGCTCAGACGGATATTTTGGCGCCGACCGGGCCAGGGGCGTCGCCGGACCGCTTGTGACCGACTAGCATCGGCCCTATCGTTCCGAGTTCCAACGTTTCAGCCACATGTTTCGACATGCCCGATCGGCCCCATCAGGTTTCTGGAGTATAGCCTCTTGGTAGATGGAGGACTCGAAGGCGACAAAGCGCGCGGTGCGCGCCCTCGTGTCGGAACAGAAGGTCTGCGTGCGCTCGTCCGGGCAGATCGCGTGCATCGTCGAGTCTACATCGATCCCGACATCTATGCTCTCGAGATGGACCGTATTTTCGGAGTTGCGTGGCTGTTCGTCGGTCACGAGAGCCAGGTGCCCGAGCCGGGCGACTTCGTTACGGCGGACCTTGCCGGGCAACCGATTCTGATGGTCCGCGGCAAGGATGGCGCGGTGCGCGTCCTGTTCAATCGCTGCGCCCACCGTGGGACTCAATTGTGCGTCGCCGATCGCGGCGCGACCCGCAGTTTCGTGTGCCCCTACCACGGCTGGACCTACGATCTCGACGGCACGCTCCGGGGCATTCCGTTCGATCACCGGTACCAGGCCGGTGTTCGCGATGAACTGAAGGAGCAGGGCCTGGGCACCGTCCCCCGCGTGGCCGAGCTATCGGGGCTTCATCTTCGCCAGTCTTAGCGACCAGGGTCCCGACCTGGAGAGCTTTCTGGGACCGATGCGTGCGGGCCTCGAACGATATCGTCGACCGCGCCCCCGACGGCGCCGTCACCTTCCTTCCCGGCACCTTTCGGCAGGAGATACGGGCCAATTGGAAGTTCTGGGTGGAAAACATGAACGACCTCATGCACCCGACCTTCGCCCACGAATTGGCCGTCAAAGCCGCGCGGGATTCGGCGTGGGAAAGTCGAACGCCGGCCGGGAAATTCGCGCGGCAGGCGCTAGAGGCCTTTGGCACGCCGCCGAGCGAAATGGAACGGACCGGCGTGTGGGGGTTCCCGTTCGGCCACAGCTTCATGGGGGCGCTGAGCCAGGCCGCGACCGCCACCGACGCCGTCAGCACCGATTATCGCGCCAGTCTGGAAGCGAAACTGGGGGCGACCCGTGCGGCCGAGGTACTGTCCGTCAGTCGTCACAACAGCATGCTCTATCCGAGTTTCTCGTTCCAAACGTTGTTCCAACACGTCAAGGTGATCACGCCGCTGGCCGTCGATCGCAGCGAAGTCCGGGTCTACCCGTATCGCTTGGAGGGCGCTCCCGATGCCTTCAACGAACGCGCGCTGATGTTCCTGAACCTGGCCCAGTCGCCTGCTTCGCCGGTGCAGAGCGATGACTTCGAGATCTATCGCCGCCAACAGGATGCGCTGGCGACACAAGCCCAGGACTGGGTGTATTTCGCCCGCGGCCACGGTCAGGAAAGCGAAGGCCGGGATGGGACACGCGAAGCCGCCGGCATGGACGAGTTGCCGATGCGCGCGGAGTTCGCCGCTTGGCTGGAATACATGACATCGTGAGCGGGCGGGGCACCCTGTCTGCCGAGGCGCAGGCGTCACCCTCCGGCGGCGGTGATCGTCAGCGCGCCGAAGAATTTCTGTTTCACGAAGCACGGCTGCTCGATGAAGGCCGATTTCGCGAGTGGGCCGATCTGTTCACCGACGACGGCACTTATTGGGTCCCCGCGGAGTGGGGTCAGCAGGAGCCCAGCCGCGGTTTGTCGATCTTCTATGACGATCGCCAGTTGATCGACATTCGCGTGCGCCGGCTGGAGCATCCGCGCGCTCACTGCCAAGACCCGCCGGCGCGCACCGTTCACCAGATCAGCAACGTCCATATTGTCGAGAGCGACGAACAGGATAACCTTCTGTCGGTCAAATCCACCTTGATCCTGGTCGTCTACCGGCTCAAGGAGCAGCGCATGTACGCGGGCCTCGTGCATCACCGACTGCGCGACCATTCCGGCCAATTGAAGATCGCGTTCAAGCGCGTGGACTTGATCGATTGCGACGGGCCCTTGCCGCCCATTTATGTGCCTTTCTGAGGGCGAAAAGCGATTTGCCTTAAGCGTCGGGCTAGAACCGGTTCAAATTCTATCAAGTTGACGGCGCGTTCGAAGGCGCACCGCTATTTTGGATTTCGTTGCTCGACCCGCGCGTTCGATCAGCCCTGGTCCGCCATCATCTGCCGGTGGATCGCCGCGACGTGGACCTCGGCGGCGTCGATCACCGGGAAGCCGCAGTCCTGGCCCTCGAAGGCGAGGAACAGGTCGGTGCCGGCCAGGACCACCGCCTCGGCGCCCTGGTCGTCGCACAGCGCCTTGCCGGCCCGGAACAGGCGCGCCCGCTGCGCCTCGGTGACGACGCCCGAGATCGCCATGCCGACATAGTCGTCGTGGACCGTGTCGAGGTCGTCGCCCGGCGGCGCGACCCACTCGATCGAGTTGCAAGCCGCCATAGACCCCGGTCTCCATCACCCCGCGGGTGCCGAGCAGGCCGACCCGCTTCAGGCCGCGCGACGCCAGGTCGGCGTCGAGCACGGGGATCGCGTCGATCAGGGCTAGCGGCGAGATCGCCCGCAGCTCGTCGATGCAGAAATGGCCGCCGATCGAGGTGACCGCCGCCATGGCGGCGCCGGCGCCCTTCAGGCGGCCGACCAGGCGCGCGAAGATCTCGGCCTGTTCCTTCGGCTTGCCCGCGTTGAAGTTGCGCGACAGGTCGAGCACCTCGGCGTGGACGATGGTCAGGTCCATCGGCGGGGGATCGGCCATGCCTTTCGTGTAGGCGGTGTGCGCCGCGACCAGGCCGCGGTAGTAGAGCTCGGTGGCGGCGGGGCCGATCCCGCCGATCAGGCCGACATGCATGGCCATTCCTCCGTGGTTCTTGTCGACCGCCGGCCCTGCGTCGGTCCGGCCGACCTCATGCTCGGTCCGCCATCATCTGCGCGTGGATGGCGGCGATGTGGATATCGGTGCTGTTGATCACCGGGAAGCCGCAGTCCTGCCCCTCGAAGGCGAGGAACAGGTCCGTGCTGGCCAGTACGACCACCTCGGCGCCCTGGTCCGCGCACAGCGACCGGCCAGCGCGGAACAGTCGGTTGCGCTGGTCGTCGGTCGCAGCGCCGGCGACCGCCATGGCCACGCTGTCGGCATGGACGGCTTCCAGCGCATCGCCCGTCGGCGCCACGGCCTCCACCGCGTGCAGTCCGCCATAGACCTTGGTTGCCATCACCACGCTGCTGCCGAGCAGGCCGACCCGTTTCAGTCCGCGCGCGGCCAGGCCGGCGTCCAGCACGGGGGTCGCGTCGAGCAGGGGCAGCGGCGAGATCGGCCGCAATTCGTCGAGGCAGAAATGGGCGCCGAGCGACGTGAGCGCCGCCATCGTCGCGCCGGCACCCGCGAGGCGGCCGATCAGCCGGGCGAAGATCGCCGCCTGGTCCGCGGGCCGCTTGGCGGCGAAGTTGCGCGCCATGTCGTGCGCCTCCGCCTGGACGATGGTCAGGTCCATCGGCGGCGGATCGCTCATGTCCGCCGTGTACGCGGCATGAGCGTCGACCAGGCCGCGATAGTAGTACCGGGTGGCGCCGGGGCCGGTCCCGCCGATCAGCCCGATGTGCACGGGGAGGTCTCTGGCATTGGGAGCACGGTCCAGCAAGTTCGGGCACGATTGTTCCCCTTCCCCTCTGCAGAGGGGGAGGGCCGGGGTGGGGGTGCCGAGGTCGGCCGCGATGTGCCAGCAACCGACCGTGAGCCGCCCACGATACCCATCGTGAGCCGTCTGGTGGCGGGCGCCCACCGGTGCTCCACCCCCACCTGACCTCCCCCTCTGAAGAGGGGGAGGGAATCGTGCGTCATCCTGCGCATGGATGAACCTTGTCGGGCTTCCCGCCTACTCGACCTCGAACACCGCGTCGACCTCGACCGAGATGCCGAAGGGCAGGGCGGGGGCGCCGACCGCGAAGCGGGCGTGCTTGCCGGCCTCGCCGAAGATCTCGACCAGCAGGTCCGAGGCGCCGTTGATGACCTGGGGCGTGTTCTGGAAGTCCGCCGTGCAGTTGACGAAGCCGCCCAGCTTGACGCACTGGACCACCCGGTCGAGGTCGCCGTCGACCGCGTTGCGCAGGTGGCCGAGGATGTTGAGCCCGCAGATGCGCGCGCAGGCGTAGCCGTCCTCGACGGTCAGGTCGTCGCCCAGCCGGCCGTTGTATTTCAGTTCGCCGTCCAGGAGGGCGCCCTGGCCGGCGATCCAGACCTGGTTGCCGGTGCGCCGCCACGGCACGTAGTTGGCCTGGGCCGGCGGCGGCTCGGGCAGCGTGATGCCGAGTTCCTTCAGGCGCGCGTCGATCTTGCCGGACATGGGTCCCCCTCGCGGATGTATCGGTTCGGTTGGTGTGTCGGCCGCGATCTTGCCCGAGCGCGCCGGGCGCGTCAGCCGTAAATGTCTCGGCGTGCCGCGGACGGCCGCTATCGTCGGGACCGCGAGGCTCGGAATGCCGCCGACGAGGTAGCAGAGGCCGTAGCCCCACGTCGAACGCTGCTTGCCCGGCAGATGAAGGCAGGTGAGCTCGGCTTGTTCCTGCCGAGCCTGAGCCGATGGTGGATCAGGTTGGAGCGATGTTGCTTCGGTACCCGGCCGCGCGACCGGTCCGACGCGAGAGCGGCCAGTCGCCTGGTAGCGGGGCTCCGGTCACGCCGCTTCAGTAGGGGCTCCGGCTCGCGCCGTTTCGGTGCGGAGAAAGAAGCGGGGCGGTCGACAGACGCGCCCCGCAAGTCAGGGAGGAGTAACGGTCAGGCAAAGATGCCGTCAGCTGCGACCCAATGGGGGCCGCTGAACCCTGTACGGACCGCTGACCCGTCCGCACAGCTCGCAACCGACGCCGTCACATAGGGGCGTCCACCGGAGGATCGTATGGACGCCCTGCGCAGTGGGTCGGTTGAAGCTCGTCGAAGGGGGGACATCGCGCTCACCACAATGTCCCCGGAATGGCGCCGGTCACCGCCAGGGGCGGGATCTCGGCGCCGCGAATGTCCCGGTTCAGGACCGGATTGAGCGACCGGATCAGCTCCGCCCGGATGGTCTGGCGGCGATGCTCCGAATGCTCGTAGTGGACGTGGACGGTGTCGAAGCCCAGCTCTTCCGCCGTCGGCCACAGGTCGTCCATCGTGCCGATCTCGGTCATCGCCGCGCGCAGGTCGGCGGTCTGGCCGACGTAGAGCGGTGCGAACCGCATGGTCTGGCCGACGCGGCTGGCGAAGACGAACACCGCCTCGGCCCGGATGAAGGCGGTGTTCTTCGGGTAGACGTGGAAGTGGTACCGCAGCCCGTGGTCGCCGGGCCACTCGCATTCGCAAGCGACCAGCGGCGCCCGGGGCAGGTAGTAGATTTCGGCCGAATCCCGCATCATCCCGTCCGGTCAGCTGCAGCCGCTGGTGCCGCCGCAGGTGTCGCACTTGAGGCAGGTGCCGTTGCGAACCAGCGTGAAGTTGCCGCACTCGGTGCAGGGGTCGCCCTCGTAGCCCTTCATCCGCGCCTGGCGGATGCGGTCGAGCTTCTGGTCGACCTCGCGCACGACCTCGTCGGAGACGGTGACCACGGCGGCGACCTTCTCGCTGGTCACGGCCTGGACCGCCCCGTTCGAGCCGTTGCCGTTGGCGGCATTGGCGCTGGCGGTGACCGTCTCGGGCCCGGCGTCGGCCGGCGCCGGCGCCGCCTCGGCGCTGCGGCCACCCGAGTGGACGACGAAGCGGTTGCGCATGTAGCCGATGCTGGCGACCCGGCGGACCTCGTCGAGCACGTTGGCCGCCGCGGCCTCGGCGTCCGGCGAGTCGGGCAGGGCGCTTTCGTCCGCGCCGTTGCCCATGCTGTCCGGCTCCATGTCGTGCGGGGTGGCGTGGGCGAGGTCGTCGCGGCCGAGATAGGACACCGCCAGCTCGCGGAAGATGTAGTCGATGATCGAGGTCGCCATCTTGATGGCGTCGTTGCCCTCGACCATGCCCGACGGCTCGAACCGGGTGAAGGTGTAGGCGTCGACGAACTCCTCGAGCGGCACGCCGTACTGCAGGCCGATCGAGATCGCGATGGCGAAGTTGTTCATCAGCGAGCGGAAGGCGGCGCCCTCCTTGTGCATGTCGATGAAGATCTCGCCGAGCGCGCCGTCGGCATACTCGCCGGTGCGCAGGTAGACCTTGTGGCCGCCGACGATCGCCTTCTGGGTGTAGCCGCGGCGGCGGTGCGGCAGCTTGTTCCGCTCGCTGCGCACGACGTGGTGGACGATCTTCTCCGCCACCATCACGCTGCGCTGCGCCGCCGGCGCCTCGATCACCGCCTCGCGGGCGTCCGCTTCCTCGTCCTCGTCGCCGAGCTCGTCGAACAGGTCGCCGACAGCGGCTGCGAGAGCTTGGAGCCGTCGCGATAGAGCGCGTTGGCCTTGAGGCCCAGCTTCCAGGACATCTGGTAGGCGTCCTTGCAGTCCTCGACGCTGGCGTCGTTCGGCATGTTGATGGTCTTGGAGATGGCGCCGGAGATGAACGGCTGGGCCGCCGCCATCATCTGGATGTGGCTCTGCCACGACAGGAACCGCTTGCCGGTCTTGCCGCACGGGTTGGCGCAGTCGAACACCGCCAGGTGCTCGTCGGCCAGGTGCGGCGCGCCCTCCAGGGTCATCGCGCCGCAGCACGTGGTTGTTGGCGGCGTCGATCTCGTCGCGCGAGAAGCCGAGCGCGGCGAGCATGTCGAAGGCGGGATCGTCGAGATCGGCGTCGTCGAGCCCCAGCTCGTCGCGGCAGAAGTCGTCGCCGAGCGTCCATTTGTTGAAGACGAACTTGATGTCGAAGGCGTTGGTCAGCGCCTGCTCGACCTTCTCGATCGCCTCCTCGGTGAAGCCGCGGTCGCGCAGCTCGTCGTGGCCGACGGTGGGCGAATCCTCGAGCGTGCCGTGGCCGACGGCATAGCGGACGATGTCCTCGATCTCCTGCTTCTTGTAGCCGAGCGTCTGCAGGGCCGGCGGGACCATCCGGTTGATGATCTTGAAGTAGCCGCCGCCGGCGAGCTTCTTGAACTTGACCAGGGCGAAGTCGGGCTCGATGCCGGTGGTGTCGCAGTCCATGACCAGGCCGATCGTGCCGGTCGGCGCGATCACCGTGGCCTGGGCGTTGCGGTAGCCGTGGGCCTCGCCCTTGACCAGCGCGCGGTCCCACGCCGCCGCCGCGGCGTCGGGCAGGCCGGCGTCGGGGCAGGTGGTGCGGTCGATCGCGACCGGGTTGACCGACAGGCCTTCGTAGCCCTCGGTCTCGCCGTGGGCGGCGCGGCGGTGGTTGCGGATCACCCGCAGCATCGCCTCGCGGTTCGCTTCGTAGCTCGGGAAGGCGCCGAGCTCCTCGGCCATCTCGGCCGAGGTCTCGTAGGCGACGCCGGTCATCAGCGCCGAGACCGCGCCGCAGATCGCGCGGCCCTCGTCGCAGTCGTACGGGATGCCCGAGGCCATCAGGTAGCCGCCGATGTTGGCGAAGCCCAGGCCCAGGGTGCGGAACTCGTAGGAGAGCTGGGCGATCTGGGCCGACGGGAACTGCGCCATCAGCACCGCGATCTCGAGCGTGATGGTCCACAGCCGGACGGCGTGCTCGAAGCTCTCGACGTCGAAGCTGCCGTCGGCCTGGCGGAAGGCCATCAGGTTGAGCGACGCCAGGTTGCACGCCGTGTCGTCGAGGAACATGTACTCGGAGCACGGGTTCGACGCGTTGATCCGGCCGCTCTCGGGGCAGGTGTGCCACTCGTTGATGGTGGTGTCGAACTGGATGCCCGGGTCGGCCGACTGCCAGGCGGCCTCGGCGATCTTGTCCCACAGCTCGCGCGCCGGGATGGTCTTCGCGACCTCGTCGGTGGTGCGCGAGCGCAGCGCCCATTCGCCGTTGGCGAGCACCGCCTCGAGGAAGTCGTTGGTGACGCGCACCGAGTTGTTGGAGTTCTGGCCGGAGACGGTCAGGTAGGCGTCGGAATCCCAGTCGGTGTTGTAGGTCGCGAACTCGATCTCGCGGTAGCCCTGCTCGGCGAACTGGATGACCCGCTGGATGTAGTTCTCCGGGATCATCGACTTGCGCGCGTCGCGGATCGCCTTGCGCAGCGCCGGGTTGGCCTTCGGGTCGAACGGCTCGGCGCCGTCGAACTCGTTGCACGCCTGCATGACCGCGTTGAGGTGCTGCCGGGCGAGCTTGGAGCCGGCGACCAGCGCCGCGACCTTCTGCTCCTCGATCACCTTCCAGTGGATGAACTGCTCGATGTCGGGGTGGTCGACGTCGACGATGACCATCTTGGCCGCGCGCCGGGTGGTGCCGCCCGACTTGATCGCGCCGGCGGCGCGGTCGCCGATCTTGAGGAAGCTCATCAGGCCCGACGAGCGGCCGCCGCCCGACAGCGGCTCGCCCTCGCCGCGCAGCGACGAGAAGTTGGTGCCGGTGCCCGAGCCGTACTTGAACAGCCGCGCCTCGCGGACCCACAGGTCCATGATGCCGCCCTCGTTGACGAGGTCGTCGTTGACCGACTGGATGAAGCAGGCGTGCGGCTGCGGGTGCTCGTAGGCCGAGCTCGACTTGGTCAGCTTGCCGGTCTTGTAGTCGACATAGTAATGGCCCTGGCCCGGGCCGTCGATGCCGTAGGCCCAGTGCAGGCCGGTGTTGAACCACTGCGGCGAGTTCGGCGCGGCCATCTGGCGCGCCAGCATGTAGCGCATCTCGTCGTAGTAGGCGTGGGCGTCGGCCTCGCTGTCGAACATGCCGCCCTTCCAGCCCCAGTAGGTCCAGGTGCCGGCGAGCCGGTCGAACACCTGGCGGGCGTCGCTCTCGCCGCCCTTCTTGGCGCCCTTCTTGGGCTTCGAGCGCTGCAGCCATTCGGGCACGTCGTCCTCGGCGACCTTCTCCAGGTCGGCCGCGGCGGGCACGCCGGCCTTGCGGAAATACTTCTGCGCGATCACGTCGGTCGCGACCTGCGACCAGCTTTCAGGCACTTCGACCTGATCGTTGTGGAAGACGACCGAGCCGTCCGGATTGCGAATCTCACTCGTCGCCTTACGGAACTTCATCCCGGCGTACGCGTCTTTCCCTTCGGTCGTGAAGCGCCTGTCAATACGCATTGGTCCCCCGCTTGTGCCCCAATATCGCTCACCCCCATATCTGGTAGGCAAGCCGACAATCATCTCGATATGTGGGGGACTATGAACCCGGGTTAACCAAATTTCAAATATATTTTGTGGCTCCGATCGGGATTGCCACTCTATCTGGTGTCGGCGAGGCTCACGGCACCAGAAGGTCCTTCATCTAACCGCCTGTAAGTGCTCGAAAATAAAACGGCAGTCTTGGCGCATGCCGTTTCTCGCAATACTGGAACGGATATTACAAATCCCTTTGGGAGACCTTCGGCAGTCTTACGGGCAAGTCTTGCCGAGTCTGCAAATCAACTGGCGGCGGCTGTCAACGCCGGCCGTAGATCGAGACGTAGAAGATCGAGCCGATGATCAGGACGCCGCCGGCGATCTGCATCGGGCCGAGGGTCTCACCGAGCAGCAGGACCGCGAGCAGCACGGTGAACAGCGGCTCGAAATTCATCACCAGCGCGGCGCGGGCGGCGCCGGCGCGGGGCAGGGCGCTGTAGAAGCAGGCGAGGGCGATCGGCAGCACCGAGATCGCGCCGAGGAACACCAGCCAGCCGAAATGCGCGGTCGGCAGATGCGGGCCGCCCTCGGCGAACAGGATGGCGGTGAAGACGGGAACGCTGGCGCCGTAGAGCCACAGCGGCACGACCAGCGCCGGCATGTGCCGGTTCAGCCGCGCCGCGCCCATCACGTTGGTCGCCAGGCCGCAGGCGGCGACGAAGGCCAGCGCCATGCCGCGCCAGTCGAGCGCGATCGTGCCGAGCTCGAGGATGAGCGCGACCCCGGCGAAGCCGACCACGGCGGCGATCGCCACCGGCCGCGTCACCCGGTCGTGGCCCAGGATCGCGGTGACCAGCGCCACGATGATCGGGAACAGGTAGATGATCAGGATCGCCAGGCTGACCGGGATGAACTTGATCGAATAGAGGATCGCCGGGTTCTGGACCATGTTTGCCGTGGCGGTCATGACGAACAGCCAGAACACCGTGCGGGGCAGGGACAGCTTGAGGCCGCGGGCCTTCGACAGGGCGAGCAGCGCGATCAGCCCGAACCAGGCGCGCCCGGTGATCACGGTCATCGCGCCGACGTCGAAGCCGTAGCTCATCTTGGCCAGGTTGTTCGACAGCCCGAAGCACAACGCGGCGACGACCATCAGCGCGATGCCGATCAGGAAGGAGAAGCGGGCCGCCGGGGACTGGGCCGCCGGGGACTGGGCGCGCCGGGGATTGGGCCTCCACGCTCATACGGGCGCGGGCTCGCGCTTGAGCGTGACCACGAGGATGGCGCCGACCACCAGCACGGCGCCGACGGTCTGGACCGCGGTGAAGGCCTCGCCGAACAGCAGCACCGCGAACAGCACGGTCAGCACCGGCTCGCCGTTCATGATCATCGAGGCGCGGGTGCCGCTGACGAATTCGAGCGCGAGATAGATCGAGACCAGCGAGATCGGCGCCAGGATCGTGGCGCCGACGAACACCGCCCAGCCGGTGCCGCCGTGCGGCAGGAACAGGCCGCCGTCGGCGACGGTCGCGACGGTCAGCACCACCCCTGCGATCGCCATCATGTTGAAGGTGACCACCGGCCCCGGCGTCGACCGCATCAGCCGGCCGCTGCCGATGATGTTGAACGCCATGCCCAGCGCCGCGCCGCCCGCCGCCGCCAGCCCGTAGCCGAGCTCGCCGCCGACGTCGACGTCGAGCGCCAGGGCGAGGCCGGCGAAGGCGACCACGAGGGCGCCGACCGTCACCGCCGACAGCTTCTCGTAGCCCAGCGCCGCGCCGATCAGGCCGACCAGGAAGGGGAAGATGTAGAAGGCGAGGATCGCCAGGCTGACCGGGATGAGCTGGATCGCGGAGAGCAGCGCGAACGCGCCGCCCGCGAACAGCAGGCTGACCCAGACCAGCTGCGGCCAGGTCCGCCGCGGCATGAACGGCGTGCGCTTGACCGCGACCAGCCAGATCAGCAGCGCGAGCACGGCGATCCAGGTGCGCAGCGACAACAGGGTCAGCACCGAGACGCCGTAGCCGTAGCTCAGCTTCGACAGGTTGTTCTGGAAGCCGAACGCGACGACGGCGACGCCCAACAAGGCCAGGCCGCCCCATCGCTCCATCCACGTCCCCGCGGCCGGCCGCGCGCTTGCGATCGTTTCCTCCATGGGCCCTGAATAACCTGTTCGGCCAAGCCGCAACAGGGGCGGTCGGGACACTGGACGGCATAGCGGTCATGCGCCATAGTCCGCGCCAATCGTCAACGGCAACCGGTCCGCGCCCCGTGGCAACCAACCTCGGTACCCGCCTCCATACCGCCCTCCACGGCAAGCTCGTCGGCCGCGACGACGAGGGCAACCGCTACTATATGGAGCGGCGGGACCCCGGGCCGTCGCGCCGCCGCCGGCGCTGGGTCATCTACAAGGGCGTCAAGGAGGCGTCGCGGGTGCCGCCGGAGTGGCACCGCTGGCTGCACTATACCGGCGCCGAGCCGCCGACCGAGAAGCCGCTGCCCCATCGCGCGTGGGAGAAGGAGCATGTTCCGAACCGGACCGGAACGCCCGAGGCCTATCACCCGCCGGGCCACGACTACGAGGGCGGCCACCGGGCGCCCGCGACCGGCGACTACGAGCCGTGGCGGCCGGCCTGATCCAAGAGTATCGCTGAGATGAACCGTGGCGCGCTGGAGGTCGTCGTCGGCGCGGTGGTCTGCGCCGTCATCGTGCTGCTGGTTGCCGGCGGCATGGCGGGCGGCCTGGCCGCGGCGAACAGCGGCTATACCCTGACCGCGAAGTACGACCAGGCCGACGGCCTGGCGGTCGGCAACCCGGTCCTCCTGGCCGGGGTCGAGATCGGCAAGGTCAGCGCGATGCGGCTCGATCCCAAGACGCTCAAGCCGATCGTGTCGATGCGCTTCACCAGCCCGGTCAAGATCCCGCGCGACAGCGCCGCGATGATCCTCAGCGACGGCGTGCTCGGCGGCAAGTTCATCAAGATCGAGCCCGGCGTCGAGGACGCGTATTTCAAGCCCGGCGACCGGTTCGAATTCGTCCAGGACTCGGTGATCGTCGAGAACCTGCTGGAGAAGATCGTCAGCGCCGCCGACAAGCGGCTGGGCGGGAAGAAATAGCCATGGGCCGAACGCTGATCGAGACGGTCATGGGCACGGTGGTCATCGTGATCGCCGGCTTCTTCCTGGTCTTCGCCTACCTGTCGGCGGACCTGCAGCCGGTGCGCGGCCACACCTTCACCGCCAAGTTCGCCTCGATCGGCGGCCTGCGCCCCGGCAGCGACGTCCGCATCGGCGGGGTCAAGGTCGGCTCGGTGACCGGCCAGAGCATCGACCCGAAGGACTATCGCGCCAAGGTCACCTTCACGGTCCAGAACGGCATCGGCCTGCCCGCCGACACCGTCGCCTCGATCACCAGCGACGGGCTGCTCGGCGGCAAGTACCTCCGGCTCAATATCGGCCACGACAAGAAGATGCTGAAGCCGGGCGCCACCCTGACCCAGACCAAGGACGCGCTGGCCCTGGAAGAGCTGCTCAGCCGGGCGATCTTCCTGCTGACCGAAGAGCCCAAGAAGGAAAGCCCAAGACGGAAAAGCCCAAGAAGAAGGAAGAGGCGCCGAAGCCCCAATGAACGCACCGCCATCCACCCAGTCCTGGGACCCCGACCGCTACGCGCGCAACGCGCGCTTCGTCGCCGACCTCGGCGCGCCGGTCCTCGAATGGCTCGACCCCAAGCCGGGCGAGCGCATCCTCGATCTCGGCTGCGGCGACGGCGCGCTGACGATCAAGCTGCAGGAGATCGGCTGCGAGGTGGTCGGCGTCGACGGCAGCGCCGAGCAGATCGAGGCGGCCCGGCGGCTGGGCCTCGACGCCCGCGTCGCCGACGGCCAGGCGCTCGACTTCGAGGCCGAGTTCGACGCGGTGTTCTCGAACGCCGCGCTGCACTGGATGAAGGACGCCGACGCGGTGATCCGCGGGGTCGCCCGCGCGCTGCGGCCCGGCGGCCGCTTCGTCGGCGAGATGGGCGGCGGCGACAACGTCGGCGCCATCCGCCGGGCGCTGGAGGCGGCGCTGGCACGGCGCGGGATCGACCCGGCGCCCCACTGTCCGTGGTATTTCCCGACCCTGACCGCCTATCGGGCCAGGCTGGAGGCCGCGCATTTCGCCATCGACCGGATCGAGCTGTTCGAGCGGCCGACGCCGCTGCCCTCCGAACTGGTCGACTGGCTCGACACCTTCGGCGAGAGCTATCTCGCCGCCGTGCCGGCGGATGAGCGGCAGGCGGTCAAGGAAGAGGTCTCGGCGGAGCTGGCGCCGAGCCTGCGCGACGCGGCCGGCGCCTGGACCGCGGATTATGTCCGGCTACGATTTGCCGCGCGTCTGCCTGAATGATGCCAGGATTTTCGGCGTATACTGGAATGATGATGAAGCTTCACCAGATCTGGAACCTGCCGGGCCGGGCGCTGGTCTGCGCGACGATGATCGGCATGGTCACCTCGGCCGCGTCGGCGCAGGCGAGCAAGACCGACAAGACGGTCCGCATCGCGCCGCTCAAGAACGTCGAGAGCACCAAGGGCGTCGACGACGCGAACCCGCCGAAGAATATCGACGGGACGCTGGTCATCCTCCAGGGGCTCGACAAGGAGACCGCGCGGATCCAGACCTTCGGCGGCAAGGTCGGCTCGGTGGTGACCTTCCGCACCCTGCAGATCGCGATCCGCCGCTGCCAGAAGACGCCGCCGCAGCTCAAGCCCGAGAAGGCGGCCTTCCTCCAGATCTACGACGTCGATCCGGAGACCAAGCAGAAGAAGATGGTGTTCAGCGGCTGGATGTTCGCGTCGAGCCCGGCGCTCTCGGCGATGGACCACCCCACCTACGACATCTGGGTCAAGGACTGTAAGTAGGCGTCGACCCGGTCGTCGTCGAAGTCGACCGGGAAGGCCGCCTCGTTGGCCAGCGCCTCGCGCAGCATCTGGTGATACTGGTTGCGCGGCACCTCGAGCGCGCCGAACTGGGTCAGGTGCTCGGTGACGAACTGGGTGTCGAGCAGGCGGTAGCCGACGGCGACCAGCCGCGCGACCAGGTTGACCAGGGCCACCTTGCTGGCGTTGGTGACCCGCGAGAACATGCTCTCGCCGAAGAAGGCGCCGCCGATCGACACGCCGTAGAGCCCGCCGACCATCTCGCCGTCCTGCCAGCTCTCGATCGAATGGGCGAAGCCGAGCCGGTGCAGCTCGGCGTAGGAGCGGACGATGTCGTCGTTGATCCAGGTGTCGCCGCGGCCGCGGCGCGGGGCGGCGCACTCGCGGATGACGGCGTCGAACGCGGTGTCGCAGCGGACGTCGAACTCCCGCCGCCGCACGACCCGGCGCAGCGAGCGGGGCACGTGGAATTCGTCCAGCGGGATGATGCCGCGCCATTCGGGATCGACCCAGAAGATCTCCGAGCGGCCGCGCGATTCGGCCATGGGGAAGACGCCGTTGGAATAGGCTCGCAGAAGCAGTTCCGCGGTCAGCCTGTATTCCATCAGGGCGTCTCGTCCACCGCTCCGGCGACGAACGCTTCCAGCCAGCGGATGTCGTAGTCGCCGTTGATGAAGTCGGGCGCCGCGGTCAGCTTCTGGTGCAGCGGGATCGTGGTCTTGACCCCGCCGACGACGAATTCCTCGAGCGCGCGGCGCAGCCGCATCAGGCATTCGTTCCGGTTGTTGCCGTGGACGATCAGCTTGGCGATCAGGCTGTCGTAGTTGGGCGGGATCCGGTAGCCGGCATAGAGCGCCGAATTGACCCGCACGCCGAGCCCGCCCGGCGGGTGGTACTCGGTGACCGTGCCCGGCGACGGCGTGAAATTGGTCGGGTCCTCGGCGTTGACCCGGCACTCGATGGCGTGGCCCTGGAGGTTGACCTTGTCCTGGGTGGTCGACAGCGTGCCGCCGGCGGCGATCCGGATCATCTCGCGGACGATGTCGATGCCGCTGATCATCTCGGTGACCGGATGCTCGACCTGGAGCCGGGTGTTCATCTCGATGAAGTAGAACTCGCCGTTCTCGTACAGGAACTCGATCGTGCCGGCGCTGCGGTAGCCGAGCTTGCGCACCGCGGTGCAGCCGATCTCGCCGAGCCGCGCCCGCTCCGCGGCGTTGAGCGCGGGCGAGGGGGCCTCTTCCAGCACCTTCTGGTGGGAGCGCTGGAGCGAGCAGTCGCGCTCGCCCAGGTGGATGACGTTGCCGTGGGTGTCGGCCAGGATCTGCAGCTCGATGTGGCGCGGGTTGGCCAGGTACTTCTCCATGTAGATGGCGTCGTCGCCGAAGTTGGCGCGGGCCTCGCGCTTGGCCGCGGTGATCATCGCCTCGAGCTCGTCGCCCGACTGGACCACCTTCATGCCCTTGCCGCCGCCGCCGCTCGCCGCCTTGATCAGGATCGGATAGCCGATCGAGTTCGGCGATCGCGCGGGCCTCGTCGAGGTTCTCGACCGCGCCGTCGGTGCCCGGGACGACCGGCACGCCGACCTCGATCATCTTGCGCTTGGCCTCGACCTTGTCGCCCATCATGCGGATGTGCGCCGGGCTCGGTCCGATGAAGGCGAGGTCGTGCTCCTCGACGATCTCGGCGAAGCGGGCGTTCTCGGACAAGAAGCCGTAGCCGGGGTGGATCGCGTCGGCCCCGGTGATCATCGCCGCCGAGACGATCGCCGGGATGTTCAGGTAGGAGTCGGCCGAGCGGGGCGGGCCGATGCAGACGCTCTCGTCGGCCAGCCGCACGTGCATGGCGTCGTTGTCGGCGGTGGAATGGATGGCGACCGTGTGGATGCCCATCTCGCGGCAGGCGCGGTGGATCCGCAGCGCGATTTCGCCCCGGTTCGCGATGAGCACCTTGTCGAACACGGACAAATGTCCCTAGTCGATGATCGCCAGCAGGTCGCCGTACTCGACCGGCGCGCCGTTCTCCACCCGTATCTCGCGCACCACGCCGGCCTTGGGCGCCTTGATCTCGTTGAAGGTCTTCATCGCCTCGACCAGCATCAGCGTCTGGCCGGCCGCGACGGTGTCGCCCTTGGCGATGAAGTTGGGCGCGCCGGGCTCGGGCGCCAGATAGATCGTGCCGACCATCGGCGAGGCGACCGCGCCGGGGTGCGAGGCGTCGGCCGCCGGGGCCGCGCTCTCGGCCGGTTCGGCCGCGGCGGCGGTCGCAGGGGCGGGGGCCGCGGCGGGCGCCGCTGCGTGGACCGGCGCCGGCTCGCGCGCGACCCGGATGCGGACCGAGCCGGTGTCGTACTCGATCTCGGTCAGCCCCGTCTCGTCGAGCAGCTCGGCCAGCTCTCGGATCGCGTCGCGGTCTATTCTCTTCGGCATCGGTTCCTGGTCCGCCCCTAGCTGCTCTTGCCGGTCAGTCTCTCGGCGATGGCGTCGAGCGCGAGGCGATAGCCGGCGCCGCCGAGACCGCATATCACGCCGTCGGCGGCTTTGGAAATATACGAGTGGTGGCGGAACGGCTCGCGCCGGTAGATGTTCGACAGATGCACTTCGATCACCGGCAGGTCGACCGCGGACAGCGCGTCGAACACTGCAACCGAGGTGTGGGTGAGCGCCGCGGGATTGATCACGATGGCGTCGTGGGTCTCGCGCGCCTCCTGGATCCAGTCGACGATCTGGCCCTCGTGGTTGCTCTGCCGGAACTCGACCTCGAGGCCGAGCGTCTTGGCGCGCGCGGCGCACTGCGCCTCGATATCGGCCAGCGTCTGCGTGCCGTAGATATCGGGTTCGCGCGTTCCGAGCAGGTTGAGGTTCGGCCCATTGACGACGAGAACGCGCGGCACTGTGTCTCCCCACGGTTGGGACGGCCCAGAAAAGTTACGCGCGGTTTACAGCATGGTCCCCGGTCGCGGCAAGCGAGCAGGGCGCGACGCGATGCGGTCGCCGCCGATGGACAAGTACATATTCCTATGATATGAAATTGTTCTGGATCCTTCCAACGGTCGGGCGACCATGAACGAAGCCGAGCTCCAGCGCATCGTCGATTATGTCCGGCGCTTCACCGCCGCCCAGGGCTGCGCGCCGTCCTACGCGGAGATCGCCGAGGGCTGCGGGCTCGGCAGCGTCGGCCACGTCCAGTACCGGGTCAACCGGCTGATCCGCGAGGGCCGGCTCGCCCGCACGCCGGGCCGCGCCCGGTCGCTCAAAGTGATCACCCCGGCGCCGGCCGGCAGCGGGATGCAGGGAAAAGAACAAAGAAGCAACAAGAGGCCGTGGGCGACGGTGCGACGGCGCGTCGCGGCGCTTTGGCGCCGAGTCTTAACGCCGAAATAATATTGATAAACCAGTAATTTGATCCTGGCCGGCGCGGCATTAACGCGGCGTCAGGCACGACCGTTAAGCCCCTGTTAGGCATAGTCGCTAGGCCGCTCTTAACGGTCGATCTGCACAATCACGCGTGAAAATCCGGATAGATGCGCGGAACAGCGTGATGACGTCCCAGACCCCTTTGCGTTTTCCCCGGCTGCTCGGGCGGTTCGCCCGCGCAGAACGGGGCAACGCGCTCGTCGAGTGGGGCCTCGTGGCCCCGGTCCTGCTGCTGCTGATCATGGTGATCATCGAGGTGTCGATGATCACCTTCATCAACAATGCGGTCGAGGGCGGCCTCAAGGAGGCGACGCGCTGGGGCATCACCGGCCAGAACGCGCCGACCGGCATGACCCGCGAGCAGTACATCATCCAGATGGTCAAGGAGCACACCTACGGCCTGATCCCCGACAGCGACATCACGGTCACCACCAAGGTCTACCCGACCTTCTCCGACGTCGGCAAAGGCGAGCCGTTCACCGACACCAACGGCAACAACAAGTACGACGCCGGCGAGCCGTTCACGGACGTCAACCAGAACGGCAAGTGGGACGCCGACATGGGCACCAATTCCGTCGGCAAGGGCGGCGACATCGTCGCCTACACCGTCAACTACAAATGGACCGTGATGACGCCGCTGCTGATCCCGTTCGCCACCAGCAACGGGCAGTTCGACTACTCCGCGACCGTCGTCGTCCGCAACGAGCCGTATTAGCCATGATCGCCCGACTGAACCGTCTCCTCGCCCGTTTCGGCCGCTCGCGCCGCGGCGCGATCTCCGTCGAGTTCGCCTTCCTGGCGACGGTCGGCGTGGTCATCCTGTTCTCGGGCTTCGAGTTCGGCCGCTACGTGCTGATCTCGACCAAGTTCGACCGCGCGGTGACCTCGATCGGCGACATGGTCACCCAGAATTCGCAGATCACCAATACCGACCTGAGCGAGATCTTCAGCGCCGGCCAGAAGATCATCGAGCCCTACAGCCTGGGCGGCAACGGCGTCGTCATCGTCTCGGAGGTCACCGCCAAGCAGAAGGACGACCCCTGGATCATCTGGCAGGCCAAGGGCATCGGCACGGCGAGCGACTCGAGCCCGACCGGCAACAAGGGCGGCAAGGCCAAGCTGCCTGCCTACATGACCCTCGACGCCGGCGAATTGGTCGTGGTGGTCGAGCTGACCTACAAATACACGCCGTTGCTGTTCGACCTGCTGGCCGGCTCGTCGGACATCTACCGGGTCTCCTATCACCGCCCGCGCAAGTCCGACTCGGTCGAGTTGATCCCCTAGGCGTTGCCGCCGCGCGGCGCCGCGCCGCGCCGCCGTCTCCTCCCGTTCCGACACCGTCGCCGCCGCGGTCCCGCTGGTCGCGGTATCGCCCGGCTTGTGCCGTGACGGCGTCACATGGCCGGTCTCCGGCCGCGTGACGCCCGGCCCGGGCCCCGCACCGGCGCGGCGGGGACGGGGGGCTGACGACGCCATGACCGGCCTGTGGCGGCGGTCCCGGGTCACGCGCCAGTCCTGGGTCAGGTGCCCGTCCAGCGTCATTGCCCGTCCAGTCGTCACGTGCCCGTCCTGCGGCCGCCACCGGCTCGAGACCATAGCGGTCGACGCTCGCCGGCCTTTCTGCGACTGGACGGGATGCGGCGCCGTGTTGCCGCCGGCGCCGGGCGCCGGCTGCCGCGGCCAGGCATGAGCGGGGCTTCGGCCGGACCGGGCCACCGGACCGGGCCACCGGATCCGTGGCCGGGCGGAGAGCCGCGGCGGGCAAAAAGAAAGCGGCCGCTGCGAACAGCGGCCGCCCCGATCCTGGCCCCAGAGGAGGGTTTGGGTCGGTAGGCCTATTTGGAGATGCGCAGGCTCGACAGCGAGGTGCCGATCTCCTGGAACACGGTCTGCAGCGTCGCCGAGTCCGGCGCATAATGGTAGTAGGGCGACCCGGTGCTGCTGGCCACCGCCTTGAGCGTGGCCGCGGCGGTGGCGTCGTTGAAGCCGAACTGGATGGTGTAGATCAGGATGCCCTGCTTCTTGATGTTGTCGGCGACGGCGATGGCGCGCTCGTTCATCTTCTGGGTCGAGTACCAGTAGCAGCCGCCCCACACCGCCTTGTAGCCGTCGCCGGTGGCGGCGCAGTTCTCGCCGTCGGTGAGCAGGACGATGGCGCGGATCAGCGACTTGTTGGGGTCGTCGGCAGTCCCTTCGGTGAACGGCGCCGTATTCTTCAGCACCCGCCACGCCCAGGCCAGCCCCTGCGGCAGGTCGGTGTTGCCCGTCGGGGTCTTGAGGCGGTCGAGTGCCGCGGTGATCATCGCCTTGCTCTGGTTGAGCGGGGTGATGCCGTGCTTGAGGCACGGCGTGCAGTTGGTGCAGGTCGTGTCGCTGGTGGTGGTGGTCGTGTTTCCGTGGCCGTGGCCATGGCCGTGGATGGTGGTGGTGGTCGTGACTTCCTTGATGCGCGGCTCCCAGCCCTTCCAGCCGTACTGGTCGACGTAGCCGAGCAATGTGTCGGCGTCGTTCAGCGTGTTGCCGTCGTCGAGATAGCGGGCGTAGACGCAGCCCTTCCAGCTCGCGCCGGGCTTGTCGAGCAAGCAGCACCGGCGAGTTGGAGATTTCCCAGACGTAATCCTGGCTCTGGCCGGTGTTCGGGTTGATGAAGGAGGAGACGTATTTCTTCTTGGTCTGGCTCGGGATGTAGCCGGCCAGGGGGCTGGCGTTGGTGGTGTCGAGCATGACGTTGACGTTGCCGTTCCAGGGCACCAGGCCGATCTTGAGGTTGTCGTTGGTGTCCTGGTCGCCGTAGAGGATGTCGACCAGCGTCTTGGCGGCATCCGTGGCGGCGGTGATCTTCTTCTTGCCGGCGCTGTAGCTCGCCATCGAGCCGGACATGTCGATCGAGAGGACGACGTCCATCGCCGAGTTCTGGCGGGTGACCTCGGATTCGGCGGACACCGTGATGGTCTTGAAGCCGAACAGGTGCATGAACGACGGTCGGCACGGTGGCGGTGGCGCTGACCTTGATCACCGTGCCCAGGGCCGTGGAGCTGACCTTGGTGTAGGTCGGGCCGTCGACGGTGGCGCCGAGATAGCCGGGCGGGAAGTTGGAATGGAAATACTTCTCGATATCGGCGCCGTAGGCCGAGGTCAGGGCGGTCTTGCCGCCGGCCAGCGCAGCGGCGTCGACGCTGGTCGACAGCCGCGCCTTGACCAGGTAGGCGCGCGAGGCGTCGGCCGAGATGCCGAGGAAGCCCATCAGCGGCAGCGCGATGACGGCCGCAAAGGTATAGACGCCGCCGCGGTTGCTCCGGAGGAAGCGGTGGAACAGGCCGGAACGCACGCCGCCCCGCGCGGGACGGCTCCCGACATGTTTCTTGATCATCCTTGTTGTGTCCCAAAAAGCGGGTCCATTTACCCGCAGTTAAGTCAATCTGGCATCGATATACGGCAAAAATCGTAAAAAGACGTTGAACCGATATTACTAACGAAGCGGAAATTTACTCGATATTTGCATTTACTCTTTCTGTTTATTTCCGGTGAGCCGCCCGTCGCACCGCCATACCGCAGTCGCCGGCCCGATTGTCGCCGGCAAGATGGTTAACGCGGCGCCGGCCGGCGGTGGCGCGCTCGCCCGCGGTATCCACTAACCACATCCGAACCGGGCCTGCGACATCGTGCCGAACCGTTGGCGCCGCTTGGCGTTGCGCCATTTACCAAGCCTTAACAAGGAGTGCCTTAGTCACGGTGCCGTCGGCCGGTTCGTGTGCTTTCGGGATCGCCGGCCGGCGACCCAGAGGAGGAGAGTAGAAATGCTGAAACAGTTCAAGAACTTCGCCCGGGACGAATCGGGCGCGACGATGATCGAGTACGGGCTCATCGCCGCCCTGGTCGCCGTCGCGGCGATCGTCGCGCTCCAGGCCATGGGCACGTCGATCAGCGGGATGTTCACCGCCGTGTCGACCAAGCTCGATTCGGCCAAGCCGAAATAGGCCGGATACGGCGGACCGGCGCATCGTGGAGGGTTCGCGACGCGCCGGTCTCCGCACGCCACGAGCGAAAGTTGTTGGGTGCCGGAATTGGGCACGCGAAGTAATACGACTAATTTTCCCTTAACAAATGGCAAGACTAATTCTAATCGAACCAAAGGTAACAGTTTTTCTTCGTTTTGCATTGCGCCCGAATCACTCGACCGGTACATTCCTTTACTGAATATTAACTTCAATGTTCTATCTGCCAGGGTGGTTCGTTCGCTTGCTAGCAGGGCAGCACCGGCCACCCGGAAAGGGACTGGAACCATGTTCTGCACATGCCGGCGCGCGGGCCACGAGATCGGGGCCTTGCCGGTGCTCCGGATTCCGCCGCCAGGTGTTGCGGCGGCGCCGGGTGCGGCCGGGTCCAGAACGGTGGGGAGAAGCGACGTGCCGTCTACGTGTCGCACGGACAAGAGCAGGGGAGCGGGCGCGATCGCCGTTACGGCCATGACGCCCCGTCCAACCCTGTCGGCCACGCCCGGACGGAGCGCCGCCGCGGCGCGTGTCCGGATGGCGCCCGCCGTCCCGCGCAACCCAGTCGGATCGGATTTGTAACAATGGATTTCATCGTGCTCGCCCACATGGTCGTCCTTGCCGTTTTCGGCGGTCTGCTCGTCTGGGCGGCCTACGCGGACTTCACCACGTTCGTCATCCCGAACGTCATCAGCATCGCGCTGCTGGCGCTCTATCCGGCGCACGTCGTCACCGCGCCGGGACCCGTCATCTGGCAGGTCGCGATCGTGATGGCCGTGATCGTGTTCCTGGCCGGCTTCTTCATGTTCGTGGTCGGTGCGATGGGCGGCGGCGACGTCAAGCTGATGTCAGTGTGCATGCTGTGGGTCGGGCCGCTCTACCTGATGGAGTTCATCGGCGTGATGCTCGCGACCTCGATCCTGCTCGCGGTCTACGCCGCGGTGCGGATGGCGTTCGAAATGGACGACGTTCCGGCCGGTGCCTCGGCGCCCGTCGGCGGCGCTGCGGCGCGACAGCGCGGCGGCGGATTTAAATGGGTTCTTAACCTTCGTTACGTACCGTTAACGAAGCTGAACGTGCCCTATGGCGTCGCCATCTCTGCCGGCGGGCTGACGTTCCTGGTCCTCACGGTTCTGAACCCGTGACGCAACAGGTGAGACTATGAGAAAGAGCGTCCTTCTTTTCGCGATCATTGCTATCGGCCTCGCCGGCGGCACGGTCTATTTCGTGCAGCAGTGGCTCAAGGCCGAGCGCGCAGCTATGTCCGCGCGGTCGACCCAGCAGCCTGCGAAGGTTGCGGTGAAGGCGGAACCGAAGACCTACGTGCTGATCGCCGCGCGTCCGCTCCCGGCCGGCAGCTTTCTCAAGGCCGGCGACGTGCGCTGGCAGTCGTGGCCCGACGCTCAGGTGCCGCCCCAGTTCGTGCGCCAGGTCGCCGAGCACCCGATCAACAAGCTCCCGGCCAGCATGATCGGCGGCGTCGTTCGGCGCGGCATCGAGGCTGGCCAGCCGATCGTCAAGGAATTCATCGTCGGCAAGGGTGAGCACGGTTTCCTCGCCGCGGTCCTGACCCAGGGCATGCGTGCGGTGTCGATCAACGTCGACGATGCCACCGGCATTTCGGGCCTGGTGTTCCCGGGCGACCGGGTCGACGTGATCCTGACCCACGAGACGACGACCAAGGTCGGCGACCAGCAGATCAACAACAAGGTCAGCGAGACGATCATCGTTAACACGCGCGTGCTCGCCATCGACCAGCGCACCGACGACCTGAAGAGCAAGCCGGTCCGCGCGCGCACGGTGACGCTGGAGGTGACCCCGCACCAGGCGGAGGTCGTCGCCGTGGCGGCCCGCATGGGCTCGCTGTCGCTCAGCCTGCGCAGCCTGCCGAAGCAGGCCCCCAAGAACGCCACCATGCGCACCGATACCGACGGTAAGACGACGGCCAAGGACGCCAAGGGCAACGACAAGGCCCGCCGCGACGTCGCTTCCAACTGCGTGCCCGGCGCGGAGGGCTGCAAGGAGCCCATGCCGCACCGTGGCCATACCTACACGATCGACCGCGAATTCAGCCGATTCCTGTCCCGAGCCAAGAAGGACGACAACATCAACGTGATCCGTGGAGACAAGGCTGAAAGCGTCGATCCGAACGAGGGCGTGAAACGAAAGAATGGTGCCAACAAGGCGCCGGTACGCACGTCAACAACCAATACCACAGGGGAAAAATGATCTTGGTCAACATCTTACAAGCACCCAGGGAGCGTCCGGCGACCCGGCCGCGACCCTGGCGCAGGATGCTAGGCATCATCCTGTTCGTGGCGATGTTCGTCGGAACGACCGCGGCCGTCGGCTTGCCGGGGGGCGTGTTCGGGCCGGGCAACGTCGCCTATGCGCGCGGCGCGCTCGTCGTCGAGGTCAGCAAGGGCCGGATCGTCCGGCTCGACAAGCCGGCCAAGACCGTGTTCGTCGCCGATCCGAACGTCGCCGACGTCCAGGTCAAGTCGTCGAAGCTGATCTACCTGTTCGGCAAGAAGGTCGGCGAGACGACGCTGATCGCGGTCGACTCCGACGACAAGGTGCTGCTCAACGTCGGCGTGTCGGTCAACCACAACCTGAGCCGAATGCGGCGCGCGCTGAACGCGGTGCTGCCCAAGAACCATATCCGGCTCCGGTCGATCGACGGCGCCATCCTGCTGACCGGCCAGGTCCAGTCGCAGCGCGACGCGACCAAAGCCCAGGAGGTCGCCGCCCGCTTCGTCGACGACGAGAAGAAGAACGTCGTCAACCAGATCGCGGTGGTCGGGCCCAACCAGGTCAACCTCCGGGTCCGGGTGCTCGAGATCAACAAGGAGACGCTCAAGCGGATCGGCATCAACTGGGATTCGATCATCCGCGCGGGCAGCTTCGTGATCGGCGTGGCGACCGGCACGGCGACGGCGTCGATCGTCAACAACACCCTGACCAGCAGCTTCAACCTGCGCAACGGGTCGACCTACACCAACAACAACATCGGCGTGAACTACCGGTCCGGCTCGACCGACATCAACGCGCTGGTCGACCTGCTCGACCGCGAGGGCCTGGTCAAGGTCCTGGCCGAGCCGAACCTGTCGGCGATGTCGGGCAAGAAGGCGAGCTTCCTGGCCGGCGGCGAGTTCCCGGTGCCGGTGCCCCAGGCCGACGGCGTGGTCACGATCGAATACAAGAAGTACGGCGTGGGCCTGTCCTTCACCCCGATCATCCTGTCGAGCGGCCGGATCAAGATGCTGGTCGCGCCCGAAGTCTCGAACCTGACCAACACCGGCGCGATCACGCTCAACAACATCACCGTGCCGGCGCTGCAGACGCGGCGCGCCGAGACCATGGTCGAGGTGTCGAGCGGGCAGAGCATCGTCATCGGCGGCCTGCTCCAGAACAACGTCACCAAGGAGATCCGCAAGGTTCCCTGGCTGGGCGACGTTCCGGTGCTGGGCAAGCTGTTCACGTCGCAGGAGTTCCAGCGCAACGAGACCGAGCTGGTGATCATCGCGACGCCGTTCCTGGTCAAGCCGTTCAACAGCAACAAGTACGCCGCGACGACCGACACCCGGCCGAGCGCCCGGGTGGTCCGCGGCACCGCCAAGCACACCGCACCGGCCGCGCGGAAGGTGTCCGCACCCCGGCGCCTGACCGGCCCGACCGGCTTCGTGCTGGAATAGGGGAGGCTGCGATGACGCGATTCGTTCTACGTTCGACGCTGGGCTGGGGCCTGGTCGTGGCCGCGGGCCTGCTCGCGGCGGGCTGCTCCCAGCACGGAGAAACGGCCGGTTTCATCCACCGTGCCGACAACGCGCTGACCGCCAAGGTGGTGCCGTCGACCTCGCCCTACAAAACCCATCCGTCGGCCTATTGCCCGGAATGGCGCAAGCTGGTGGGCGACGGGCGCATCCACGAGGACAAGTGGAAGTTCGGTTGTGCGACCACCGCGGGTCTCGTCGTCAGCGTCGCCGACAAACGGGATCTCAGGGGCGGCCGCAAGTTGAAGCCGTCCGAGGCCTGGGAAGCGGTCAAGACGATGACCGACGATCGTGAGGGCAAGCTGGAGCCGGGCAAGGTCGACACCAGCAAGAGCGCCACGACCTCGAGCTCGAAGTAACCGAGCTGCTACGGGCGGAGAAAGGCAAAGGAAAATGAGTGCAGCGGTCGACGATCTCTCCAGCGACTTCAGCGACCTGATGTCGACACCGGCATCGGACACGCACGTCGAGTCCTTTTCGGCCGGCGTCGCGGGTCCGGTCGTGGAGGTTCCGTCCGATGCGATCGCCTTCGCGCTCGACGGCGAATCGCGCGCGATCATTGCGTCGCAGTTCGGCGCGGATGCGGGCTCGCGAATCTTCGAGGGCGACGTCCGCACCGCGATCGACCATCTCGGCAAGAGCGGGGCGACGCCGCTGCTGATCGTCGACATCTCCCAATCCGCCGACCCGATGGCCGACCTCGACGTGCTCGCCGACGTGTGCGCGCCGGGCACGGTCGTGCTCACGCTCGGCGCCGCCAACGACGTGTCGCTGTACCGGCGTCTGCGCGCGGCCGGCGTCGCCGACTACCTGGTCAAGCCGTTGACCACCGAAGCGCTAGCCGAGGCGCTGCGATCCGCGCTGTCGCCCCAGGCCCAGATCAGCGAGCCCCAGACGATCCAGGGTAAGTTGGTCTGCGTCGTCGGCGCGCGCGGCGGCAGCGGCGCCAGCACCCTGGCGACCAACCTGGCCGCCACCATTGCCCGCGACAGCGCCAAGAAGGTCGGCCTGATCGACCTCGACCTGCAGTTTGGCACGATCGCGCTGCTGCTCGACGTCGAGGCCAGCCGCGGTCTGCGCGAGGCGCTCGAGAACCCCGACCGGATCGACGGGATGTTCGTCGACAGCGCGTCGAGCCTGGTCGGCGAACGGCTGCACGTGATGGCGACCGAGGAGAACATCAACGAGCCGGCCTATTTCGACGCCGAGCAGCTCGCCGCCTTCCTGTCGCAGATGCGCCAGCACTACGACCTGATCGTGGTCGACCTGCCGCTGCACGAGACCGGCCACCTGTGGCCGGCGATCGGCACAGCGAACAAGCTGATGATCGTCACCGACCTGTCGCTGTCGGGCCTGCGCGATACCGGCCGGCTGATCGCCACAGCCAAGGAGTATATCGACACGTCCAAGATGATCCTGGTGGCCAACCGGGTCGGCGCGGACAAGCACGGCAGCATCGACCAGGCCGAGTTCGAGCGCGCACTGGAGCGGAAGTTCGATTTCGTCGTCCCCGACGATCCCAAGGCGGCCGGCGCCTCGTCGCGCGCCGGCAAGGCGATCGTCGACATGGCCAAGGACGGCAAAATGTTGGGCGCGTTGCGCAAGATCGGCGAGAGCTTCGTCGCCGCGGGCGCCAATGGAAAGGACGAGGTGGACGAACCCCGCAAGCGCCGGTTCAAATTCCCGTTCCTGGGTAAGAAGGACGCTTAGATGTTTGGTCGCCGATCAGAGACGGCTCCGGCTCCCGCCAAGCGCCGCACCGGCCAACGGCAGTGCGGCGCCCGCGATTGCGCCGACGCCGCCGCCCGGACACCTGTTCCAGCAGCAGGGCCAGCCGGCCGGCCGTCAGGCTCCGCGCAAGCCGGCCACCCGGCCGACGACGCGGCCTGCCCAGACGGCCGCAGCGTCAGCAAATCCCGCAGGCCGCGGACGAAGCGAAGCCGCTGGTCTCCGCGCGCGCCGCCTGGTCGGGCGTCGACGAAGCGCGTTCGAAGGTCCAGCCCGAGCTGATGGACCGGATCGACATCGCGGTGGCCTCCAAGCTGCCGCGGACCGAGCTGGCGCGCCAGGTCACGGAAGTGACCCAGGAGATTCTGGCGGAGCAGAAGATCCGCCTCAACATGCAGGAGCAGCGCGACGTCGTCGACATGATG
Organism: uncultured Alphaproteobacteria bacterium; assembly: GCA_963730305.1. Taxonomy (GTDB): domain Bacteria; phylum Pseudomonadota; class Alphaproteobacteria; order Bin65; family Bin65; genus CAMYMQ01. Next base: position 161,836 of record CAVSRB010000003.1, on the reverse strand, counting down.
CTCAACGACATGTTGGGCCTCGGTCCGCTCGAGCCGCTGCTGGCGGACGACGCGATCTCCGAAATCATGGTCAACGGGCCGCACCAAGTCTACGTCGAGCGCGCGCGGCAAGCTCGACCTGTCCGACACCGTCTTCCGCGACGACCAGCACGTCATGAACATCGCGACGCGCATCGTGTCGCGGATCGGCCGCCGGCTCGACGAGCAGAGCGCGCATGGTCGACGCGCGCCTCGAGGACGGCAGCCGCGTCAACATCATCATCCCGCCGCTGGCGATCGACGGCCCGTCCATCTCGATCCGCAAGTTCGCCAAGAAGAAGTTCAACCTCGATGCGATGGTCCAGGTCGGCAGCATGTCGCAGGATATGGCGCACGATGCTGAAGATCGCGTCGCGCTGCCGCCTCAACGTCCTGGTTTCCGGCGGTACCGGTTCGGGCAAGACGACGATGCTCAACGCCTTGTCCGAGATGATCGACCCGGGCGAGCGTATCGTCACCATCGAAGACGCGGCGGAGCTCCAGCTCCAGCAGCCCCACGTGGTCCGGCTCGAGACCCGGCCGCCCAACGTCGAAGGGCAGGGCGAGGTCTCCATCCGCGACCTGCTCAAGAACTCGCTGCGCATGCGCCCCGACCGCATCATCCTCGGTGAGGTGCGCGGCGGCGAGGCGATCGACCTGCTGCAAGCAATGAACACGGGCCACGACGGCTCGCTCGGCACGCTCCACGCCAACAAGCCGCGCGAGGCGCTGACCCGGCTCGAGAACATGATCCGGCTGTCCGGCATCGACATCCCGGCCGCGGCGCTGCGCGTCCAGATCGCCTCGGCCATCGACCTGATCGTCCACGTCAGCCGCATGCGCGACGGCCGCCGGCGCTGCACCCACATCACCGAGGTGCTGGGCACCGAGGGCGACGTGATCACGCTGCAGGATCTCTACCTCTACCACTTCAGCAGCCTGAACGACAAAGGCGAGCTGGTCGGCGAGTTCCAGTCCAGTGGCCTGCGTCCCTCCTTCACGGACCGGGCGGAATATTTCGGCCTCGACAAGCCGCTGCTCGCGGCGATGGGCTAAGGCCGGGCGATGCGCGAGTATCTGATCCAGAATCCGGGCATGTTCACCGCCATGGTCGCGGGCGCGGTGTTTGTGTTCGTCTGCCTGGTCGGCTTGGCGGTGCTCGGCAGCCGGTCGCGGCGGCAGGTCCACGACCGCATCACCCGGATGCAGGCCGGCCCGGGCAAGCAGAGGAAGCTCGACCTCGCCAAGAAGGCGAAGCAGCTGCACGCTCCGCAAGTCGGAGACGCGGTCCGACATGATCGCCAAGAACCTGCTGCCCCAATCCGGCCAAGATGCGCGACCAGCTCGCGCGCACCGGCACGGGCATGACGCTGGGGACCTATCTGCTCGGCAGCATCCTCGCGGCGCTGCTCAGCTTCATCGTCGCCAACACCCTGCTGGCGCCTGGCCATGATGCCGTCGGTCGCCGCCGGTGTCATTGGCGGCATCATCCTGCCCTGGCTCTACGTCAAGCGGGTCGTCGGCCAAGCGGATCAAGCGCTTCATCAAGCAGCTCCCCGACGCGCTCGAGCTGATGGTGCGCGGCGTCAGGGCCGGCCTGCCGGTCACCGAATCCTTCCAGCTCGTGTCGACCGAGATGGAGAGCCCGATCGCGGACGAGTTCACCAACATCACCGACGCGATCAAGCTCGGCCAGAACCTCGACGTCGCCCTGTGGGACACCGAGAAGCGCGTCTCGATCCCGGAATGGCGCTTCTTCATCGTCAGCCTGGCGATCCAGCGCGAGACCGGCGGCAACCTCGCCGAGACGCTGTCCAACCTGGCCGACGTGCTGCGCAAGCGCCAGCAGATCAAGCTCAAGGTCAAGGCGTTCTCGTCGGAGGCGCGGGCCGGCGCGTGGATTCTCGGCGCGCTGCCCTTCGTTATGTTCGGCCTCATCTACACGCTCAACCGGCCCTACGTGATGCAGCTCTTCACCGACCCCCGCGGCATGTTCCTGGTCGGCGCGGCGGGCGTCAGCCTGCTGCTCGGCATCGTCGTGATGACGAAGATGATCCGGTTCGAGATCTAGGAGCGGGACGAGAATGCAAGCCCTACCGGTCGATCTGATCGTCACCATCCTCGCCGGCCTGACGGCGCTGGTCGCCGCCTTCGTGATCTGGCGCGGCTTCGTCTACAAGGACCCGATGGAGGCGCGGCTCAAGACCATCGCCAACCGCCGCGACGAGCTGCGCGCGCGGGCGCTCGACGACACCAAGAAGAGCGGCAGCGCGAACAAGAGCGCCAGCGCCGACCTGATGAAGTCGGCCGCCAAGAAGCTCAAGCTGCGCGACCGCATGGACGTGAAGTCGACCCGGTCGCAGCTGGCCCAGGCCGGCTTCCGCGGCAAGGACGCGCCCGACATCTTCCTGATGGCGAAGCTGGTCTTGCCCTTCGTCTTCGGCGGCCTGGCCGTCGCCTACGTGGTGTTCGGCAGCGCCAAGCTGTCGCCCGCGATGTCGCTGGCGTTGTGCGTGGGCGGCGCCGGGCTGGGCTTCCTCGCTCCGGGCATCTTCGTCAAGAACCGGGCGATGAAGCGCAAGACCGCGCTGCGCCGGGCGCTGCCCGACGCGCTCGACCTGCTCGTGATCTGCTCGGAGGCGGGCCTCAGCATCAACCAGGCGCTCAACCGCGTGGTCGACGAGCTGGGCCGGTCGTCGCCCGAGATCGCCGAGGAGCTGGGTCTGCTCGGGGTCGAGCTGAACTTCCTCGACGACCGCCGCCAGGCCTACGTCAACCTGATCGAGCGCACCGGCCTCGACGAGTTCAAGGCGATCGTCACCACCATCCAGCAGGCCGAGAAGTACGGCACGCCCGTGTCCAAGGCGCTGCGCGTGCTTTCGGGCGAGTTCCGCACCGAACGGCTGCTCAAGGCCGAGGAGAAGGCGGCGCGGCTGCCGGCGATCCTGACCGTGCCGATGGTCATGTTCATCCTGCCGTGCCTGTTCATCGTGCTGATCGGCCCGGCCATTCTGAGGATGATTGACGCCTTCTCGCACATCTAGGCCAAATAGCGGGCAAGGTTTCTGGCTCGACCGCCAAATCGTCCGAAATAATTGCCCTGATTCCGGGCAGGCTTGCCGAAAAATCGTGATGTATTCGCAGGCCACCGATATTCGGCGGCCTGTTGACCTATGGTTAACGGCCTTATACCGTGCACAGGGATTTCCTTTGGCATGGGTGTGATTCGCCATGCGCGGTAGCCGGTTCGTCAATATTGTCGCGATTGTCGCTATCCTCGGTGCCGGGGCCGCCTGCACCGAGCAGCGCGAGGGCGTCGACAATCCCAAGGCCAGGCTGGGCAGCAAGAAGGTGCTGCGCGTCGCCAACAAGAACGCCCATATCGGCCAGCCGCTGCCGGACGCGGTCGCGCAGCCGCCCGGCGCGTCGCTGCGGGACGTCAAGGTCGACGACAACACCCTGGAGCGCCTGGGCGACGACGCGGCGCAGCGCCGCGAGTACGCCATCGCCGCCACCTTCTACGACCGGGCGGTGCAGCGGGCGCCGCGCAACGTCGCACTCCACAAGAAGCTCGGCTTCACCCTGTTCAAGGCTGGGGCCTTCGCCCGCGCCAAGGCCGTGTTCGAGGCCGCGCTGCGGCTGCGGCCGGACGACCCCGTGCTGCTCCGCGGCCTGGGCAACACGCTGGTGGTGCGGGGCGAGCCGCAGGCCGCGGTCGCCGCCTACCGGCGGGCGCTGAAGGCATCGCCGGACGGGCGCGCCGACCATCGCATCTACAACGGGCTCGGCGTTGCGCTCGACCAGACCGGCGCGCACCGCGCCGCCCAGCAGGCCTACCAACGCGGTCTCGCCCGCGCGCCGGGCGACCCGTCGCTGCGCAACAACTACGCCCTGTCGCTGGCGGCCGAGGGCCGATACGCCCGGTCGGTCCGCATGCTGGAGCGGCTGGTCCGCGACCGGGGCGGCAACGCCAGGTACCGGCGCAACCTCGAGCGCGTCCGCGCGATGGCGGCGCAGGCGGGGGTCAAGCTGTCGATGCGCCGCGCGCCGGCGCCGAGGCGGCAGGCGCTCGCCAGCGCCCGGACCCGGGCGTCGGCGACGGACCGGCGCCGGGCCTCGCGGCCGGTCGGCCCGCCGCGCCGGCTCCTGCCGGACCGGTTGCCCGACATCAAGGCCTTCGCCGCCCGCCAGAACCGCGACGCCGAACCGCCGGCGCCGGTGGCCGACAAGACCAAGAACAACACGGCCGTGGCCGCCCGAAAGCCGGACGCCGCGGACAGGACGGGCGATACCGACAGCCTGGCGGAGCGGGCGCTGCTCGCCCAGATGACGCCGGGCAGGGCGCCGCAAACGACCCCGCCGCCGCCCGCGAACCTGGCGATGCAGGCCGCCGCCCTGAACCGGATCGCGCCCGGCGCCGGCAACCCCGACGCGTCCGCCGACGCCGACGAGGCCGAGAAGGCGGAGGCGGCGGACCGCCTGTTCCTGCGGGCCCTGGGCGTCCGCACCGCGCGGACGGCGGCGCGCCGCGACTAGGGCCGAAACCGCCGGCCGCCGCGGCGCCGGAACGTCCCCCGGAACCCCGGTCGCCGATCGCGCTTTCGGTCCTTGCAAAGACGCCCGGATGTCATATATGCAGGCGCTTTCCTCGCACCGGGCCAGTAGGCCGCCACGCGGATAGAGGCGCGACGGGGAATGATGTTTCCTTTTGCACCATCGCGCCTTGGAAAAGGTCGCGCGTCTGGGGAAAGGTCGTTCTCATGACGGTTCGCATCACGCGCTTCCTCGACGAGGAGCGCCCCGAAACCCCTTGCCTGGTCGTCGACCTCGAGGTGATCGCCGAGAACTACCGGCGGCTCCACGAGGCGCTGCCGCTCGCGCAGATCTATTACGCGGTCAAGGCCAACCCGGCCGCGCCCGTGGTCGCTGTCCTGCGCGACCTCGGCGCGCGCTTCGACGCCGCCAGCATCTTCGAGATCGAGCACTGCCTCGGCCTCGGCGTCGCGCCCGAGCGGCTGTCGTTCGGCAGCACGATCAAGAAGGCGCGCGACATCGCCAGCGCCTACGGCCACGGCGTGCGCATGTTCGCCTTCGACAGCGAGCCCGAGCTGCACAAGCTGGCCGCGGCCGCGCCGGGGTCGCGCGTGTTCTGCCGCTTCTTCATGGACGGGGCGGGCGCGGACTGGCCGCTGTCGCGCAAATTCGGCTGCGAGCTCGACATGGCCGCTGATCTGCTGGCGCAGGCGCGCGACCGGGGGCTGGAGCCCTACGGCGTCTCGTTCCACGTCGGCTCCCAGCAGACCGACCCGGGCCAGTGGGACATCGCGCTCGGCAAGACCCAGCTCCTGTTCACCGCGCTGCGCGAGCGGGGCATCGAGCTCAAGATGGTCAATCTGGGCGGCGGCTTCCCGGCGCACTACCGCACTGAGGTGCCCGACGAGCACGGCTATGGCCACGCGATCATGGCGGCGGTCACCAAGCATTTCGGCAACCGCATCCCCGAGCTGCTGGTCGAGCCGGGCCGCGGCATCGCCGGCGACGCCGGGGTGATCCAGAGCGAGGTCGTGCTGATCTCCCGCAAGAGCTACGACGACCCGATCCGCTGGGTCTATCTCGACATCGGCAAGTTCGGCGGCCTGCCCGAGACGATGGGCGAGGCGATCAAGTACCGCATCGTCACGCCGCGCGACGGCGGCCCGACCGGCCCGGTGATCCTGGCCGGCCCGACCTGCGACGAGGTCGACGTGCTCTACGAGGAAACCAAGGTCGAGCTGCCGCTCGACCTCGCAGATCGGCGACAAGATCGAGATCCTGGCCACCGGCGCCTACACCTCGACCTACAGCTCGGTCGGCTTCAACGGCTTCCCGCCGCTGCGCGAGCATTACATCTGAGACACTCGGGTTTGGTCGTCAGGCCGGCTGCGCGACCTGCTGCCGGCGGAGGCGCATCATCAGCGTCGTGATGAGCAGCAGGTTCAGCACGCCGGCCGCCGCGGCGACGGCGTAGGGTGCCGTATATCCGCCGGTCAGGTCGAACAGCATGCCGGCCTGCCAGCCGCCGATGCCGTGCCCGACGAAGGCGAAGGCGCCGATGATGCCCATCGCGCTGGCCCGCCGGGACGGCCTCGTCAGCGCCCGGGTCGTCGTCAGGATGCCGGTCATCACCCCGGAATAGCCGAAGCCGTACAGGGCGGCGTAGAGATAGAAGGCGTTCACGCTGTCGAACTGGGTGAAGCCGAACACCATTACCGTCTGCCAGGCCGAGGCGGTGATATAGGCGGGCAACGCGCCGATCATGTCGGCGAGCTTTCCGAAGAACACCCGGCCGACGATGCCGACCGTCAGCATCGCCAGCATGACGCCGCCGGCGTCGGGCGCCGAGATACCCTGTCCCTGCATCAGCGGGAAGAGGTGCATCAGCGGCACGGCCATCAGCGTGCAGCAGCCGACGACCGCCGCACTGACGGTGATCACGACCACGTTGTGGGGCAGGTCGCCGGTCGGCGGCGCGTCGGACACGGCCGCCGCGGTGTCGCCGCTATCCGACGGCGCCCGCAACAGCAGGACCAGCGGCACGACGATGACCAGGATCGCGATGCCCAGGCCGGTCATCGCGCCGCGCCACTCGAATGCCGAAATGAGCAGCGTGGCGGCGAGGGGAATGCCGCCCTGACCGACGGCCTGCCCGGCCGAGACGATCCCCAGCGCCAGGCCGGCGCCGGTCTTGAACCAGTTGCCGACCAGCGCCACCACGGGCGCGAAGAAGGTGGCGCCCCCCATCGCGCCGGCAATGAGGTACAGCACGTAGAACTGCCAAAGCCGGTCGGCGTGGGCGGAAGCCAGGACGCTGAGGCCCAGCACGACGCCGCCGAACAGGCAGATGCGGCGCGTGCCGAAGCGGTCCGCCAACCGCCCGAAGATGATCCCGCCCACGGCGAGGCCGATCAGGCCGAACGTGTTGATCAGCGCGATGTCGCCCCGCTGCCAGCCGAACTCTGTTTCCAGCGGCACGACGAACACGGTCAGGCCGTTGATCAGCAGCCCCATCGACAGGGCGAGGATCACGGCGGCCGCGATCAACACGACCCAGCGGAAGACGGGTTGTTTAGCGCTGCTGATCAATTCCCGACGGCCTCCGAAAGCGCCCGAACGCCGGCGATATAGCACGGACGCGCCGACGCGGCGAAAAGAGAACCGACGGGGCTGAGCTGCACGGTTCCTTCCCCGGCCGAATCCGGCTAGCGTCGCGCTTTGCACGGACAGGGGCGGGGGACCGGCATGGCCGACGAGATTCAACCCGGCAAGCAGCCAACCGGCGACAGGGTCGCGGGCAAGGTCGCGCTGGTCACCGGCGCCGCCTCCGGCCTGGGCGCCTGCGCGGCGCGGATGCTCGCCGCCGCCGGGGCGAAGGTGGTGCTGACCGACGTCAACCGGGACGGCGCCGAGGCGGTCGCCGCGGAGCTCGGCCCGGCCGCCATCGCGCTCGACCACGACGTCACCGACGAGACCCAGTGGCAGGTGGTGCTGGGCGAGGCGGTCGACCATTTCGGCGGCCTCCACGTGCTGGTCAACAACGCCGGCATCGGCACGCCGGGAACGATCGAGGACACCGACCTGGAGACCTGGCGGCGGGTCCATGCCATCGACCTCGACGGGGTGTTCCTCGGCTGCAAGCACGCCATCCGGCCGATCGCCGACACGGTGCGGACGACCGGCCTGGGCGGCTCGATCGTCAACATCTCGTCGATCGCCGGCATCATCGCCGCGGCCAACCTCGCCGCCTACAACTCGGCCAAGGCGGGGGTCCGCCACCTGACCAAGTCGGTGGCGCTGCACTGCGCGCGCCAGGGCTACGGCATCCGCTGCAATTCGGTCCACCCGGCCTTCGTCGACACACCGATCCTCGACCAGGTCGGCTCGCGCTACACGCCCGAGGAGGTGCGCGCCAAGATGGCCAAGCAGCTGCCCCTGGGCACGATCGGCAAGCCCGAGGACGTCGGCTGGGGCATCGTCTACCTGGCCTCCGACGAATCCCGCTTCATGACCGGCGCCGAGCTCGTCCTCGACGGCGGCGTCAGCGCGATGTGACGGGACGGGGGGCGCCAGGGTTGGGGAGGCGGGGGCAATGCAGCCGCGGGTAACGGCCGCGCTGTGGGTCGAGGCGGAGATCCGGCGCTGCCGGGTCAACGGCATCGACGCCTATCTGGTCAGCCGCGGCGATTCGAGCGCCGGCGCGATCTTCATCAAGCACAACCGCTTCGCCGAGGGCTGCACCGTGCTCGCCCCGACGACGTCGATGGACGGCGGCCGCGCCTGGTCGCGCGGCACCGGCGACGCCCCGGTGCCCGAGGCCGACGCCGACGCCTATATCGAGCGCCAGCGCAAGTACGACCCGGACCTTTGGGTGATCGAGATCGAGGACCCGAAAGGGCAGTGGGCGCTGGCCGACCCGATCATCTGACCCGGCGGACCGGCCGCGCCGACGCTCACTCGGCGGCAATCGCCCCGTCGGCCGCCAGCTCGTCGTCCAGCGCCTCCGCCGCCGCTTGCAACTTGGTCACCAGCGCGTCCACTGCTTGGCGTTCCGCCGCGCTGAAGCCCTCCAGGAGCCGCGTCTCCCAGTCCAGCGTCGCGGGCGCGACCTCGGCGTAGATCGCCTCGCCGCGGGCGCTCAGCCGCAGGTGGGCGCGGCGGCGGTCGGCGTCGTCGACCACCCGGCTCACGAAGCCCATCTCGAGCAGGCGGGCGACGGCGCGGCTGACCTGGACCTTGTCCATCCGGGTGCGCCCGCAGATCTCCTTCTGGGTCAGCGGCTGGGCCAGGCCGAGCACGGCCATCACCCGCCAGTCCGGCACGCTCAGCCCATAGCCCTCGGCATACTGCCGCGCGATCGCGGCCGAGACCGTGTTCGACAGGATCGACAGCCGGTAGGGCAGGTAGCGGTCGAGCTGGAGCCGTTCGGTCTTGCGGGTCATCGGGAATGGCGCTAAATTGGTTTCAATTGAAACTAATATAGACGGTCCGCGCGCCGCAGGGAACCCCCAGGGGACAAAACCCCCACGGGGCGAAATCCAGGGCAAAGCCCCAGGCGCCGGCCGATGGAGACCAGCATGGCAACGTCACGCAAGACGGTCGCGCCCAGCGGGGGCGACACGGTCAACCCGATGGGCACCGACGGCTTCGAGTTCGTCGAATACACCGCGCCCGACACCCAGGCGCTGGCGGCGCTGTTCGAGCGGCTCGGCTTCCGGGCCGTCGCCCGGCACCGGTCGAAGGACGTCACCCTCTACCGCCAGGGCGACGTCAATTTCATCCTCAACGCCGAGCCCGACAGCTTCGCCCAGTCCTTCGCCCGGGTGCACGGGCCGTCGGCCTGCGCCATGGCGTTCCGGGTCGAGGACGCGGCCAAGGCCTACCGCCGCGCGCTCGACCTCGGCGCCGAGCCGGGGCCGACCCAGGTCGGGCCGATGGAGCTCAACATCCCCTCGATCCGCGGCATCGGCGGCAGCCTGATCTATCTGGTCGACCGCTACGGTCCGAAGGGCTCGATCTACGACGTCGATTTCGAGATCGACGGCTCGATCGATCACGCCGGCGCCGGCTTCACCGCGATCGACCATTTGACCCACAACGTCCACAACGGCCGGATGGACGACTGGGCCGAGTTCTATACTCGGCTTGTTCAACTTCCGCGAGATCAAGTATTTCGACATCGAGGGCAAGCTGACCGGCCTGCGCAGCCGGGCGATGACCAGCCCGTGCGGCAAGATCCGCATCCCGATCAACGAGTTGGCGGACGACAAGTCGCAGATCGCCGAGTATCTGAAGGCCTACAAAGGGGAGGGCATCCAGCACATCGCGCTGGCCACCGCCGACATCTACGCGACCATCGACACGCTGCGCGCCGACGGCGTCGCCTTCATGGATACGCCCGACACCTATTACGAGAAGGTCGAGGAGCGGCTGCCGGGCCACGGCGAACCGCTGGAGCGGCTCAAGGAGCTGCGCATCCTGATCGACGGCGCGCCGACGCCGGACGGCGGCAAGCTGCTGCAGATCTTCACCGACAACGTGATCGGCCCGATCTTCTTCGAGGTGATCCAGCGCAAGGGCGACGAGGGCTTCGGCGAGGGCAACTTCCAGGCCCTGTTCGAATCGATCGAGCTCGACCAGATCCGCCGCGGCGTGCTGCAAGGGTAGCGACCGCCGAAAGGGGGTGCACACGGCTGCCCCGGCGGCGTAATGCTGGGGCCAACCGCCGACAGCGACACGCAAGGGGAGGAGAAATGAAGCTCGGCTCACTCAAGAAGGGCGGCCGCGACGGCACCCTCGTCGTGGTCTCGAAGGATCTCTCGCAGGCCATCGAGGTGCCCGACATCGCGCCGACCCTGCAGGCGGCGCTGGACGACTGGGACAATCTCGAGCCCGAGCTGCGCGCGATCTACCGGCTGCTCAACCAGGGCGACGAGGCCAAGGCCTTCGCGCTCGACCCCGCGGATATGGCGTCTCCTCTTCCACGCGCTTACCAGTGGGCCGACGCCAGCGCCTACCTCAACCACGTCGACCTGGTGCGCAAGTCGCGCGGCGCGACCATGCCGCCGAGCTTCCTCGAGGACCCGCTGATGTACCAGGGCGGCTCGGACCACTTCCTGGCGCCGCGCGAGGACATCCCGGTGGCGAGCGAGGCCTACGGCATCGACTTCGAGGCGGAGATCGCGGCCATCGTCAAGGACGTGCCGATGGCGGCGACGCCCGAGCGCTGCGCCGAGGCGATCGCGTTGTTGATGATCGTCAACGACGTCAGCCTGCGTGGCCTGATCCCGGCGGAGCTGGCCAAGGGCTTCGGCTTCTTCCACGGCAAGCCGCCGACCGCCTTCTCGCCGGTCGCGGTCACCCCCGACGAGCTCGGCGACGCCTGGACCGGCGGGACGATCGCGCTGCCCATCGTCAGCACGTGGAACGGCAAGGAGTTCGGCCACCCCCACGCCGGCACCGACATGAACTTCACCCTGCCGCAGCTCATCGCCCACGCCGCCAAGACCCGCGACCTGCGCGCCGGCACCATCGTCGGCTCCGGCACCGTCTCCAACAAGGACTCGTCCCAGGGCTTCTCCTGCATCGCGGAGATCCGCGCGGTCGAGGCGATCGAGCACGGCGAGCCCAAGACCGGCTTCATGAAGTTCGGCGACACGATCCGGATCGAGATGCTCGATGCCGCCGGCCAGTCGATCTTCGGCGCGATCGACCAGACGGTGGTGAAGTACGACGGGCCGGCGTAGGGGCGGGCGCCTCGCTTCCGCAATCGTCACCCCCGCGCAGGCGGGGGTCCAGCCGGCCGTCGACATCCCTGGGTTCCCGCCTGCGCGGGAACGACGCGCTGAAACAAAGCTGTTACCAATCGGTGATATCCGCGGTGCGGCGCACATCCGGCGCGTGTCCGCCGTACCCGCGTCGAGACTTGACGCCAACCCGTGTGCCGGCACATACCGCAGCATCCGGTCGCAACCGTCCGACCTTTTCGAGGGGCACTGATGATTTCCCGTTATCTGAAGATCAAGCTGGTCGCCACCGCCGCGCTGTTCCTGACGCTGGTCGCCTTCGGCAACCTCACCGCCTACGACGTCAACTTCGCCTTCGTCGAGGGCGTGATGAAGATGGAGACGATCGGCAAGGACCCGTCGATGTCCTGGCGCGCGATCGACAGCAATACGCTGCACAACATCTTCTACTGGATCATCATCGTCTGGCAGATCGTCGCGGCGATCGGCTGCTGGATCGGCGTGTGGCGCCTCTACCAGGCGCGCAAGGAAGGCGTGATCGGCTTCCAGAGCGCCAAGTCGGCCGCGATCTTCGGCCTCGGCGCGGGGCTGCTGCTCTATTTCTTCGCCTTCATCACGATCGGCGGCGAGTGGTTCGCGATGTGGCGGTCGCAGGTGTGGAACGGCCAGTCGGCGTCGCACATGATCGTCTCGGCCTTCGGCATCGTGCTGATCTACCTGTCGATGCGCGACGAGGACGTGCGGGAGGAGTAGGGGGTGCGTTGACCGCGGCTGCGCCGGCGGGTTTAAACGGGAGCCAACGACAATCCACAAGACGGCAGGCGGCATGCATCTCTACGGCTACTACCGGTCCTCGTCCTCCTATCGGTTGCGGATCGCGCTCAACCTCAAGGGGCTGGCGCCCGAGCAGTCCTTCATCCACCTGCGCAAGGGCGACCAGTTCGGCGAAGACTACGTCAAGCTCAACCCGCAACAGCAGGTGCCGACCCTGATCACCGACGGCGGCGACGCCCTGGTCCAGTCGCCGGCGATCCTGGAATGGCTGGAGGAGACCTATCCCGAGCCGCCGCTGCTGCCGGCCGATCCGATCGACCGCCAGCGGGTGCGCGCCATCGCCGCCGCGGTCGGCTGCGACATCCATCCGCTCGGCAACCTGCGGGTCCTGAAATACGTCCGCGACGAGTTCGGCCAGGACGAGGCGGGCTCCTTCGCCTGGGCCCGCCACTGGGTCGAGCTCGGCTTCACCGGCATCGAGGCGATGCTGGCCGGCGACGGCCGCACCGGCCGCTTCTGTCACGGCGACGCGCCGACCATGGCCGACGTCTACCTGGTGCCCCAGGTCTTCAACAGCGCCCGCTTCGGCGTCGACATGGGCAAGTTCCCGACCATCGCGCGCATCCACGCGGCCTGCAACGAGGTGGAGGCGTTCGCCAAGGCCGCGCCGGGGGTCCAGCCGGACGCGGAATAACGCGGAAACGGCGCGCCCCGGGCTGGCCCCGGGAGAGGGGCGCAGCGAAGCGAAGCCCCATGGCGGGGCGCGCGGCCGGGTGTCCCCTGAAACGGCGCGCTTCGGGATGGCGCCAGGGAGAGGGTGCGCATCTGGGGTGCGCACCCATGGCGAAGCGCGCGGCTGGGTGTTTGCGACTAGCGTTGCTCGAACATAGAGGCGCTTGTCGTCAGTAGACCCCGGCTCAAGGCCGGGGTGGTGTTCTCTTTCTTGATATTTGGAAACAACAAGCTACCGCCCCGGCCGGAGCGGAGCGGAGAGCCGGGGACCACTGCCGAAGACGTTCCCGCCATCCCTGGGCCCCGCCCTTGCGGTTGCCTGTTGCTAGACTATATTCCTAGCTATGCATCGCCGCCAACCCCGCCCACACCTTCCCTCCGGGCCCAAAAAGATAACCTTCGATAACCAATGATAACCTTCGGCGATCTTTCGGCGGGAGGCTCGCCGCCGGCACCTGGCCGCGCGCCCCGTCCGACTCGAAAGCGGCCTTTCGGCTGCCAGCGGGGCTCGGGGCGCGCCGTTTCGTATCGGCTTCCCTTCGAAGCGTGTTTGTGTATAGTCCGCGGCCAATCCCGCACGTGGGGCATGGAATGAACATACCGGAAGCGCTGACCTTCGACGACGTCCTCCTCAAGCCAGCCCGCTCCGAAGTTCTGCCTGCCGCGACCCAGACCAAGACCCGCCTGACCCGCACGATCGAGCTCGGCATCCCGCTGCTCTCGGCGGCGATGGACACCGTCACCGAGCACCGGCTCGCGATCGCCATGGCCCAGGCCGGCGGCATGGGCGTGCTGCACAAGAACATGACCATCGAGGAGCAGGCCGCCGAGGTCCGCCGGGTCAAGAAGTTCGAGGCCGGCATGGTCGTCGATCCGGTCACGATCGCGCCCGACAAGACGCTCGCCGACGCGCTCGGCCTGATGGAGCAGTTCCAGATCTCCGGCGTGCCGGTGGTCGAGGACGGCTCGAAGAAGCTGGTCGGCATCCTGACCCACCGCGACGTCCGCTTCGCCGACGATCCGCGCCAGCCGGTCCGCGAGCTGATGACCCAGGAGAACCTGATCACGGTCGCGGAGGGCGTCGATCCGGAGGAGGCCAAGCGGCTCCTGCACAAGCACCGGATCGAGAAGCTCCTGGTCGTCGACGACGACTTCCGCTGCACCGGGCTGGTCACGGTCAAGGACATCGACAAGGCCCAGCAGCACCCCAACGCCTGCAAGGACGAGAAGGGCCGGCTGCGCGTCGCCGCGGCGACCGGCGTCGGCCCCGACGGCATCGCCCGCGCCGAGGCCCTGTTCGACGCCGAGGTCGACATCGTCGTGGTCGACACCGCCCACGGCCATTCCGAGGGCGTGGTCAAGGCGGTCGAGAAGATCCGGACGCTGTCGAACCGCAGCCAGGTCATCGCCGGCAACGTGGCGACCGCCGACGGCGCCCAGGCGCTGATCGATGCCGGCGCCGACGCGATCAAGGTCGGCATCGGGCCGGGCTCGATCTGCACCACGCGGATCGTCGCCGGGGTCGGCGTGCCCCAGCTCACCGCCCTGTTCGACACGGTCGAGGTCTGCCGCCGCGCCGACGTGCCGGCGATCGCCGACGGCGGGGTCAAGTATTCGGGCGATTTCGCCAAGGCGATCGCGGCCGGGGCCAGCGTGGCGATGATCGGCTCGCTGTTCGCCGGCACCGACGAGGCGCCGGGCGAGGTGTTCCTCTACGAGGGCCGGTCCTACAAGTCCTACCGCGGCATGGGCTCGGTCGGCGCGATGGCGCGCGGCTCGGCCGACCGCTACTTCCAGCAGGAGGTCGCGGACACGCTCAAGCTGGTGCCCGAGGGCATCGAGGGCCAGGTGCCCTACAAGGGGCCGATCGGCACCATCATCCACCAGCTCGTCGGCGGCCTGCGGGCGGCGATGGGCTATACCGGCAGCGCGACGATCCCGGATTTCCAGAAGAACGCGGAATTCGTCAAGGTCACCGCCGCCGGCCTGCGCGAGAGCCATGTCCACGACGTCGCGATCACCCGGGAGGCGCCGAATTATCGGCGCATGTAGCCGCCCGGACGGCCGTCGGCCGTCCCCGGTCGGCGGGGTGTGTGCGGAACGGATCGGGACGGCTGCGGCTGCGATCGTCGGAGGTAGTCGATGAGGGCCGGGGGCCGGCTCCAGGCCGTGATCGACCTGCTCGATCGGATCGAAGCGCCTGCCGACGGCAAGGACGACACCCCGGCCGACGTCGCCGCCTCGGGCTATTTCCGGGGCCGCCGCTATATCGGCGGCGGCGACCGGCGCTTCATCGGCGGACTGGTCTTCGACATCCTGCGCAACCGCGCCCGGCTGGACTGGCGCGCCGGCGCGCCGCTGGGGCCGCGCGACCAGGCGATCGCCGCCGCCCGCCTGCTGCTCGGCTGGGACCGGGCCGAGATCGAGGCCGCTTGCGACGGCGGCACCTACGCCCCGGCGCCGTTGACCGCCGACGAGGCGGCGCTGCTCGACCGGCTGGCGGAGCCGGCGACGACGCATGAGCCGCTGGCCGTGGTCGGCAACGTTCCGGACTGGCTGGCCGACCGGTTCGCGGCCGCCTATGGCGACGACGCGGGGGCCGAGCTGGCGGCGCTGGCCCGGCCGGCGCCGGTCGACCTGCGGGTCAACGGGCTCAAGGCGTCGGTGACCGAGGCCCAGGCCGCGCTGGCCGGGGCGGGCGTGCCGGCCGCGCCGACGCCGTGGTCGGCGTGGGGCCTGCGGCTCGCCGAACGCACGCCGCTGGGGACCCTGCAGGCGTTCCGCGACGGCCTGGTCGAGGTGCAGGACGAGGGCTCGCAGGTCGCCGCCGCGCTGGTCGATGCCCGACCCGGTATGGCTGTGCTCGACCTCTGCGCCGGCGCCGGCGGCAAGACCCTGGCCCTGGCGGCGGCGATGGCCAACGACGGCCGGATCGAGGCGCGCGACGTCGACGCCGGCCGCCTGCGCACCCTGGAGAAGCGCGCCGCGCGGGCGGGAATCACGATCGTCGAGACCGCGCCGGCGGTGGTGGATGCAACAGTCCCCGAGCCCGCCATGGCGCCCGCGTTCGACCGGGTGCTCGCCGACGTGCCGTGCAGCGGCAGCGGCGCGTGGCGGCGCCATCCGGAAGCGCCGTGGCGGCTGACTCCCGAGCGGCTGGCCGCCTATGTCGAGCAACAGGCGGCGCTGTTGCGCCAGGGCGCGGACCGGGTCGCGCCGGGCGGGCGGCTGGTCTACGTCACCTGTTCGCTGCTGCCGGCGGAGAACGAAGGCCAGATCGACTCCTTCCTGGACGCGCGCGGCGACGATTTTCGCATCCTTCCTGTCGCATCGGTTTGGCCCGGCGTGTTAAAAGGGAAATGTCCCGCCACGGGCGACTGCCTGGTCGTCTCTCCGCGACGAACCGACACCGACGGCTTCTTCGTCGCCATCCTGGAGCGTGTTTCGTGAGCGCTGAAATCGCGAGCATCCTGATCCGCAAGGCGCGCATTTCCGACGCGCCGGCGATCGGCCGCGTCTACGTCAAGACGTGGCGCTCGACCTATGCCGGGGTCGTGCCCGACCGGGTGCTGGTCGGCATGTCGGAGGTGACGCAGGCGGCCAACTGGCACCGCCAGATCGCGCGCGACAAGGGCGGTATCGTGATGGTCGCCGAGGCCGACCGGGAGCGCATCATCGCCGTCGGCAGCGCCGGTCCCGCCCGCGGGGCGGGGGACGAGGTCGGCGAGGTCTATACCCTCTACGTCGACCCCGACTGGCACGGCCGCGACGTCGGCCGGTCGCTGCTCGCCGCGCTCTTGCGCGCGCTCGCCGGCGAGGGCCGCACCAGCGCCATCGTCTGGGTGCTCGCCGCCAACCCGTCGCGCTTCTTCTACGAGGCGGTCGGCGGGCGCCGGACCGTCGAGCGGGTCGAGAAGCTGTGGGGCACCGAGCTGCCCGAGATCGGCTACCGCTGGGACGACCTCGATGCGGCGCTGGCCCCCGACGGTCCGTTCGGAAAGGACCATTCCGCAGAATGAGTGACCGAGTCCTGATCCTCGACTTCGGCGCGCAGACCACGCAGCTGATCGCCCGCCGCGTCCGGGAGAGCGGGGTCTATTGCGAGATCCTGCCGTTCAACGTCGAGCACGACCGCATCCGCGACTTCGGCGCCCGGGCGATCATCCTGTCCGGCGGCCCGGCCTCGGTGACCCAGATGGGCACGCCGCGCGCCGCCCAGGTGGTGTTCGAGCTCGACGTGCCGGTGCTCGGCATCTGCTACGGCGAGCAGGCGATGTGCGCGGCGCTGGGCGGCCAGGTCGAATCGTCGGACCACCGGGAGTTCGGCCGCGCCGAGGTCGACGTGGTCGACCGCTGCGGCCTGTTCGAGGGCGTCTGGCACCCCGAGGAGCGGCACCTGGTCTGGATGAGCCACGGCGACCGGGTGATCGCGCTGCCCGACGGCTTCCGCACGGTGGCGACCAGCGAGGGTGCGCCCTTCGCGGCGATCGCCGACGACGAGCGCGGCTTCTACGGCGTCCAGTTCCATCCCGAGGTGGTCCACACCCCCGACGGCGCCCGGCTGCTGCGGGCGTTCACCCACGACGTCGCCGGCTGCACCGGCGACTGGTCGATGGCGGCGTTCCGCGAGCAGGCGATCGAGGCCGTGCGCGAGCAGGTCGGTTCCGAGCGGGTGATCTGCGGCCTGTCGGGCGGGGTCGATTCCTCGGTGGTCGCCGTGCTGCTGCACGAGGCGATCGGCGACCAGCTCACCTGCATCTTCGTCGACCACGGCCTGCTCAGGCTGGGTGAGGCCGAGCAGGTCGTCGAGCTGTTCCGCAACCACTACAACATCCCGCTGGTCCATCGCGACGCCTCGGACCTGTTCCTCGGCCAGCTCGCCGGGGTCGACGATCCCGAGCGCAAGCGCAAGATCATCGGCGGCCTGTTCATCGACGTGTTCGAGGAGGAGGCGGGCAAGATCGGCGGCGCCAAGTTCCTGGCCCAGGGCACGCTCTATCCCGACGTGATCGAATCGGTCTCGGCCTACGGCGGGCCCAGCGCGACCATCAAGTCGCACCACAATGTCGGCGGCCTGCCCGAGCGCATGGACATGAAGCTGGTCGAGCCGGTCCGCGAGCTGTTCAAGGACGAGGTCCGCGCGCTCGGCCGCGAGCTCGGCCTGCCCGAGGACTTCATCCGCCGCCACCCGTTCCCCGGACCGGGCCTGGCGATCCGCGTGCCCGGCGCGATCGAGCGCGACCAGCTCGACGTGCTGCGCAAGGCCGACGCCATCTACCTGGAGGAGATCCGCGCCGCCGGCCTCTACGACGACATCTGGCAGGCCTTCGCCGTGCTGCTGCCGGTGCGCACCGTGGGCGTGATGGGCGACGAGCGGACCTACGACAACGTCTGCGCGCTGCGCGCGGTGACCTCCACCGACGGCATGACCGCCGACTGGTACACCTTCGACCACGACTTCCTGGCCCGCGTCGCCAGCCGCATCGTCAACGAGGTCCGCGGCATCAACCGGGTGGTCTACGACGTGACGAGCAAGCCGCCGGGCACGATCGAGTGGGAGTAGGGGGGCGTCTAGATCGCCTCTGCTTCCTCTTCGCCGTCCATCGCCAGATGCCCGGCGACCGTTCCCCGCGACGGCCAGGCCGGCCGGGTCGCGACGTCCTTCGCCTGGCAGCCCGAACAGCGCATGTGTGCGCCGATCTCCGGCACCGGGATCGCCGGGCCGAGCCGGGCGAGCAGGACCCCGGCGTCGATCTCGCCGTTGTGGCCGCACCGGTTGCACCAGCAGAAGATGCCGTGTCCGGCGGCGACGACGTCGCCGAGCGTCGTCGCCGGCTGGCGGCGGTCCTCCGCTGCGATGACGTCGTTCTTGAGCCTGCCCATGCGAGAACATAAGCAGAACATTTTGGGCCGGTCAAGAGACCCGGCGGTCGTTCGGGCCGGTGGCGCGGGCCGGCGTTTCGGCCGCGGGCCTAACCGTTGGTCCAGACGACCCGGAGGCGCTTGTTGAGGGTGGCGATCACCTCGCCCAGGGAGGGCGACTGCTTCAGCTTCTTCGACCCGTCGCGCAGCACGAACTGGCTGCGGCCCTTGCCGCCCGCGGCGAGCTTGGTGATCGAGTATTCCGGCCGGTCGGCGGTGTGGCGGAAGACCGAGAAGGTCGCCCGCGTGGCGTCGTGGTCGATGGCGTAGTCGCGCCACTCGCCGGACATCACCCGCCGGCTGTAGAGGTCGAGAAGCTGGAAAAGTTCGTGGCGATTGAAAAAGGTCTTTTTCGGGCCCGCACCCGGCTGCCGGGCACGGGCCGATCGAACATCCTCTATCGAGACTATGCTTCCCATTGCACGCTTGGGCCTGCCGCCATTTGCCGCGATGACACTTCTAAGACAGTTTTCCGAATTCGGCGGTTCTTGTCCAGCGTTGAGCGGTCGGGGTCCGATTGCGTTGGTCGGGGCCCCGTACTATATCTAGCGCCCAATTTTCGCGGCCCGCGGAGGTATCGAGTGGCAAGGAAAGGCTCCAGGAAGCCAGCCCGGAAAGACGCGCCTGACGCCCTCGAGCGAGAGGACCAGCTCTTCATCCAGGAAGTCAATGAAGAGCTGAAGCAGGAACAGTATCAGAAGCTCTGGAAGAAGTACGGCCGCTACTTCGTCGGGGTGGCTGTCGTCGTGATCCTGGGGGTTGCCGGCTGGCAGTACCTGCGGCAGCAGGAGCGCAAGGCGCACGAGACGGCAAGCATCCGCTACTTCGCCGCCCTGACCGCCGCCAAGGCGGGCAAGAACGCCGATGCGTCGAAGCTGCTGACCAGCGTCGCCGGCGACACCGGCGGCGGCTACGATGCGCTGGCGCGGCTGCGCCGGGCGTCGCTGTTCGCCAACGAGGGCGAGATGAAGGCGGCGGCGACCGAATACCGGCAGCTGGCCGACGACGAGAAGGCGCCCAAGGTGTTCCGCGAGCTGGGCATGCTCCTGTGGGGGCTGTCCGCGCTCGACACCGCGCCGCCCAAGGAGGCGATCGCCCGGCTCAAGCCGTTGGCCGCCGACACCAGCCCGTGGCGCTATTCGGCGCGCGAGCTGGTCGCGCTGTTCACCGACCGGGCGGGGCAGCGCAAGGATGCGATCGCCCAGTTCCAGCGCCTTGCCAAGGACACAAAGGCCCCCGAAACCATCCGCAGCCGGGCCCGCGAGATGGTCGCGATTTTGGGAGAATTGTAAGCGGCGCCACCCATGAGGACCGAACCGCGATGAAGAAATCACTGTTGCTCGCGCTGGTCGCGCTGCTCGCATTGTCGGGCTGCGAACAGCTGCGCCAGATCTTCCACAAGGACGATCCGCCGCTGCCCGGGCGGCGCCAGTCGGTGCTGCCGGAGAACACGCGCCTGCACGCCGACCAGACGATCTCGGACATCCGCATCACGCTGCCGCGTCCGGTTCCCAACCGGAATTGGCCGCAGGCGAGCGGGTTCGCGAGCCACGACATGCAGCACCTGATGCTGGGCAAGGACCCGCGCACGAAGTGGACTGTGTCGATCGGCCGCGGCTCGACCAACGACCGCACCATGCTGGCGACGATCGGCCTCTCGTTCCGGCGCAGCCGCCGGCTGCTGGCCCAGCCGGTGGTCGGCGACGGCCGGGTCTTCACCATGGATTCGACGGGGCAGGTCTCGGCCTTCGACCTGAACACCGGCAAGCGTCTGTGGCGCGTCAGCGCGCTGCCGAAGGGCGAGACGGATGGCGATCTTGGCGGCGGCGTCGGCTACGCCGCCGGCCGGGTCTACGTCTCGACCGGCGCCGCCGACGTGATCGCTCTCGACGCCCGCACCGGGCATCAGATCTGGCGTTCCGCCCTGAAGGCGCCGGCCCGCAGCGCCCCGGCGATCGCGAACGGACGGCTGTTCGTGGTCACGGTCGAGAACGACGTCATCGCGCTGGCCACCAAGGACGGCTCGCGGCTGTGGAACTATTCGGGCGTCGCCTCGACCACCGGCATCCTGGGCGGCGGCACGCCGGCCGTCGCCAACGGCATCGTGATCGCGCCGCAGTCCTCGGGCGAGCTCATCGCCCTGCGCGCCGAGAACGGCCACGCGGTGTGGACCGAGAGCATCGCCGCGACCCGCCGGCGCAACCCGGTGACCAGCCTGACGACGATCACCGCCAATCCGATCATCGACCGCGGCATGGTGTTCGCGGTCAGCAACGCGGGCCGCCTGGCCGCGATCGACCTGCGCTCCGGCCGGCGGGCGTGGGACCTCGACATCGGCAGCCTGGAGACGCCGTGGGTGGCGGGCAACTATCTCTACGTCGTCACCAACCGCGGCGAGCTGGCGGCGGTCACCCGCGACACGGGCAAGGTGCGCTGGGTGATCCGGCTGGAGCGGTTCGTCGACGACAAGGACCTGGTCAACGGGCGGCCGAACTGGGCCGGCCCGGTGCTGGCCAGCGACCGGCTGGTGGTCGCGGGGTCGCATGGCGAGGCGCTGTCGATCTCGCCCTATACCGGCGAGGTGATCGGCTGGGTGCCGCTCACCAAGGGCGTCATGATCCAGCCGGTGGTGGCCAGCAATACGATCCTGTTCCTCGACGTCACCGGCCAGCTATCGGCACTGCGGTAGGTGGCGACCCGTTCGCCCCTGCCGACCGTCGCCGTCGTCGGCCGCCCCAACGTCGGCAAGTCGACCTTGTTCAACCGGCTGGTCGGCCGGCGCATGGCGCTGGTCCATGACCGGCCCGGGGTTACCCGCGACCGCAAGGAGGCCGAGGCGACGCTGCTCGGCCTCGCGTTCCGCCTGATCGACACCGCCGGCCTCGACGAGACCACCGACGACGGCATCGAGGCGCGCATGCGCGACCAGACCCTGCACGCCGTCGGGCAGGCCGATCTCGTGCTGTTCCTGATCGACGCGCGCGCCGGGCTGACCCCGCTCGACACCCATTTCGCCGAGCTGGTCCGGCGCACCGGCATCCGCACCATCGCCGTGGCCAACAAATGCGAGGGCGGGGCGGGCGTCGCGGGCCTGCACGAGGCCTACCGGCTCGGCTTCGGCGAACCGATCCCGCTTTCGGCCGAGCACGGCGAAGGCTTCGGCGACCTGCACGAGGCGATGCTCGCGGCGCTCGGCGGCGCGGCGGGCGAAGACGAGGCGGGGAGCGAGACGCGAGGGCCGAGGCGGACGAAGCGGCGGAGTCCGAAGACGAGGAAGCGCGGCCCGACCGGCCGCTGTCGCTCGCCATCGTCGGCCGGCCCAACGCCGGCAAGTCGACCCTGTTCAACCGGCTGCTCGCCGAGGAGCGGGTCATCACCGGGCCCGAGCCGGGGCTGACCCGCGACGCCATCGCGATCGACTGGTCGTGGCAGGGGCGGGCGATCAAGCTGGTCGACACCGCCGGCCTGCGCCGCCGGGCGCGGATCGACGACGCGGTCGAGAAGCTGTCGGCCGGCGACACCTTCCAGGCGATCCAGTATGCCGACGTGGTCATCCTGATGATCGACGCCCGGTCCGTGCAGGACTTCGGCGCCGGGCTGGAGAAGCAGGACCTGACCATCGCCCGCCAGGTCGAGGCGGAGGGCCGCGGCCTGGTCATCGTCGCCAACAAGTGGGACGTGGTCACCGATCCGGGGAAGACCCGCCGGGCGATCATGGACAGTCTCGACACGTCGCTCAGCCAGCTGCGCGGCGTGCCGCTGGTCAGCATCTCGGCGCTGCGCGGCGAGGGGCTCGACAAGCTGATGGCCGAGGTGCTGCGCGTCGACGCGGCCTGGAACAGCCGGGTCGGCACCGGCAAGCTCAACCAGTGGCTCGAACATATGCAGGCCGAGCACCAGCCGCCGCTGTCGGCCGGCCGGCGGATCAAGATCCGCTACATGACCCAGGCCAAGGCGCGGCCGCCGACCTTCGCGATGTTCGTCAACAAGCCGGCAGACCTGCCGGACTCCTATCTGCGCTACCTGACCAACGGACTGCGACGCGACTTCGGCTTCGAGGGCGTGCCGATCCGCCTGCACCTGCGCAAGGGCCGCAATCCTTACGCCAAGTAGGCGCCCGGCGTTGATCGCCGGCGCCGATCACCGATGGGGGTGACGGCCGTCACAGACGCGCCGGGCCGGGTGGGGCATCGTCCCGCTCGACACATCGCCTCATCCCCCACCCCCGTGTTCGATGTGTTGGAGCCCCGCCGGCGGCGCGCAAGCGCTGCCGCGGGGCTTCCTTATGCGGGCAAGCGCGTTCGGGGGTCAGGCGGCGCTGACGATCTCGCCGTTGCGTTGGCAGTTCGCGGCGGCGAGCTCGACGAAGGCGTCGGTCACGGCTTCGGGCGGGCGCAGCGCGTCGGGGTCCTCGTCGGGCATGGCCTGGGCCCGCATCGCCGTGCGGACGATGCCCGGGGCGAGCAGGTTGGCGCGGAGGTTGGTTCGCTCGTTCTCCGCGGCGTAGCTGCGCACGATCGCCTCCAGCGCCGCCTTGGTCGCCGTGTAGAGGCCCCAATAGGGCAGGGCGAGGCTGGTCACCCCGGAGGTGACGAAGATCGCCCGGCCGGCCTCCGACCGGCGCAGCAGCAGGTCCATGCTGCGGATCAGCCGCCAGTTGGCGGTGACGTTGATGTCGATCGCGGCCTGCCAGATCTTGGTGTCGAAGTGGGACATCGGGCTCAGCCCGCCCAGGATCGCCGCGTTGCCGACCAGGATGTCGAGCTTGCCGAAGCGCTCGTTGAGGATGCCGCCGAGCTCGTCGATCTTGTCGAACTCGCGCAGGTCGAGCGGCACCAGCGTCGCCACGCCGCCGGCCGCCGTGATCGCGTCGTCGACCTCCTCGAGGCCGCCGACGGTGCGGGCGACCAGGATGACGTGGGCCCCCTCGGCGGCGAAGCGCTTGGCGACGGCCGCGCCGATGCCGCGCGAGGCCCCCGTGATCAGGGCGATGCGGTCCTTGAGGATGGTCATGGGTTGTCGGTTCGGCCGTCGCTCGTGCCGGATCGGGAGACGCCACCGATTTCCGGCACGGGGTCTACACCGCCTCTTCGAGCAGCGAGAGCTGGAGCGAGATCGAGCCGTCGTCGTGGTCGGTCAGCGCGGTCGGGTAGTCGCCGCTGAAGCAGGCGTCGCAATATTGCGGCAGGGCCCGGTTGCGGCCCGCTTCGCCCATCGCCCGGTAGAGGCCGTCGATCGAGATGAAGGCGAGGCTGTCGGCGCCGATGATCCGCGCCATCTCGTCGACGTCGTGCTGGGCGGCGAGCAGCTTCTCGCGGTTGGGCGTGTCGATGCCGTAGAAGCAGGAATGGGTCGTCGGCGGGCTCGAGATGCGCATATGGACCTCGCGCGCCCCGGCGCTGCGCACCATCTCGACGATCTTCTTCGAGGTCGTGCCGCGCACGATGCTGTCGTCGACCAGGATCACCCGCTTGCCGCTGAGCAGCTGGCGGTTGGGGTTGTGCTTCAGCTTGACGCCCAGGTGACGGATATGGTCGGCGGGCTCGATGAAGGTGCGGCCGACATAGTGGTTGCGGATGATGCCCATCTCGAAGGGCAGGCCGGCCTGGAGGGCGTAGCCCATCGCCGCGGGCACGCCCGAATCGGGCACCGGCACGACCAGGTCGGCGTCGACGCTGGATTCCTTGGCCAGCTCCTGGCCGATGCGCTTGCGCGCGGCGTAGACGCTGACCCCGTCGACGATGCTGTCGGGCCGGGCGAAATAGATGTACTCGAAGATGCAGAAGCGCTTGGGCCGCTTGCCGAACGGCTTGTGGCTCTGCAGCCCGTCGTCGTCGATGACGACGATCTCGCCGGGCTCGATGTCGCGGATGAAGTCGGCGCCGATGATGTCGAGCGCGCAGGTCTCCGACGCGATGATGTACTTGCCGTCGAGGATGCCGAGGACCAGCGGGCGCACGCCGAGCGGGTCGCGCACGCCGATCACCTTCTTCTTCGAGAGCAGCACCAGCGAATAGGCGCCCTCGATCTGGCTCATCACGTCGATCACCCGGCCGACCAGGTGGTTCGCGCTGCTGACCGCCAGCAACTGGATGATGATCTCGGTGTCGGTGGTCGACTGGAACAGGTGGCCGCGTTCGACCAGATCCTTGCGGATCGCCCGGGCGTTGGTCAGGTTGCCGTTCTGGGCCACCGCGACGCTGCCGAAGGCGAAATCGGCGAACAGCGGCTGGACGTTGCGCAGCACCGAATCGCCGGTGGTCGAGTAGCGGACGTGGCCGATCGCCGCGCCGCCGGGGAGCTGCTGCATGACGTCGGCGTGGCCGAAATTGTCGTCGACCTGGCCGCGCGCCCGGTGGGTGTGGAAGTGCTTGCCGTCGTAGGTGACGATGCCGGCGGCTTCCTGCCCGCGATGCTGCAGTGCGTGCAGGCCGAGCGCGGTCATCGCGGCCGCGTCCTCGTAGCCGTAAATGCCGAAGACGCCGCACTCCTCGTGCAGCTTGTCGTCGTCGAATGGATTGGTGCTCAGCATCCGCCTGCCATCAGACAGCGTTTCGTGCCGTCGGGGGTCTATAACACAGCCGTCACAAAGGTGTGTGCCAAATTCGCGGAAGGCAACCCTGCACGGGCCGATGCGATTGGAATTCCGGCATGTGCGGGCCGAATTTTCCCGGATGCGGCAGGCGTGCTGCAGTGCAGCACTACTGGTTGGAGGTGGCGCGGCGGATTGTCTCGGCGTCGTTCGCCGCGCGCTTGGTCACGATCCGGCCGCGGTTGAACATGTCCGCCGGGGCGACCCGCTTGATGTAGCCGGCGCCGGTCTCCAGCATCGGCCGGGTCACGGCGTCCTTGATCCACACCGGCGGGTTCTTGGCGCTGTAGAGCCACAGCAGCGGGATGTAGGTCAGCGAGACCAGGAAGAAGCCGCGGATGACGCCGAACACCAGGCCCAGCGAGCGGTCGGTCGCCGCCAGCCCGCCGTCGCGGATCCTGGGCGCGACCGCCGCGCCGATCAGCGAGATCAGGAACAGCGCGACGATGAAGATCACCACGCCGGAGGCGACACCGGCGATCAGCGGGTCGTGGACGAACTTCTGGGCGTAGGGCCGGACCACCGGCAGCAGGAAATAGACCGCGACGCCGGCGCCGATCCAGCCGACGATCGAGAACATCTCCCGCACGAAGCCGCGGAACAGCGCGAGGATCGCCGAAATGGCGACCACCGCGATCACCGCGATGTCGAGAATGGTCAGGCTCATGCGAGACCTCCGCCGGTCGACCCGGACGTCTCGAACAGGGGCAGCAGTTCCGACAGGTGCCGCAATGCCTTCGCCTTCATCTTGGGCCGATCGTCTTGGGACCGTTCCTCGCCACCCTCGCGCGCCGCGCGGCGGCGCCGGGGCAGGATCGCCCGTTCGAAACCCAGTTTGGCCGCTTCCTTCAGCCGCGCATCCATCTGGCTCACCGCGCGCACCTCGCCCGACAGGCCGATTTCCCCGAAAACCACGGTTTGCGGCGGTACCGGCACCCCGGTCAGCGAGGACACCAGCGCCGTCGCCACGGCGAGATCCGCAGCCGGTTCGGCGACCCGTAAGCCACCGGCTACGTTGAGATATACGTCGCGACCGGCCAGAGCAAGCCCACATCGGGCTTCGAGAACCGCAAGAATCATGTGCAGCCGCGAGGCATCCCAGCCGACCACGGCCCGCCGCGGGGTGCCGAAAGCGGTCGGCGCGACCAGCGCCTGGATCTCGACCAGCAGCGGCCGGGTGCCCTCCATGCCGGCGAACACCGCCGCGCCGCTGGCCTCGTCGCCGTCGTCGCGTTCGCCCAGGAACAGGGCGGACGGGTTGCCGACCGGCATCAGGCCGCGGTCGGTCATCTCGAACACGCCGATCTCGTCGGTCGGGCCGAACCGGTTCTTGACCCCGCGCAGGATGCGGAACTGGTGGCCGCGCTCGCCCTCGAAATAGAGCACGGTGTCGACCATGTGCTCGAGCACGCGCGGCCCGGCGATGGTGCCTTCCTTGGTGACGTGGCCGACCAGCAGCAGGGCGGTGCCGCGGCGCTTGGCCGCGCGGATCAGCTCCTGGGCGGCGGCGCGGACCTGGCTGACGGTGCCCGGCGCGGCCTCCAGCGTGTCGACGAACATGGTCTGGATCGAATCGATCACCGCCAGCGCAGGCGCCTCGGTGTCGATGGCGGCGACGATGTCGCGCACGCTGGTCGCCGCCGCCAGCGCGACCGGCCGCGTCGCCCAGGCCCATGCGCTGGGCGCGCATGCGGACCTGGTCGATCGCCTCCTCGCCGGAGACGTAGACGGCGCGGCCGCCGCCGGCGAGCGCCGCGGCGACCTGGAGCAGCAGGGTCGACTTGCCGATGCCGGGATCGCCGCCGACCAGGGTCGCCGAGCCGTGGACCAGCCCGCCGCCGGTGACCCGGTCGAACTCGCCGATGCCGGAAATCTGCCGTTCCTCGCGCTCGGGCGCGCCGGACAGGGCGTGGAAGTCGATCTTGCGGCCGCCCTTGGCGACCTTGTGGGGGGAGGTGTCGCCCTCGGGCTCCTCGACGATGGTGTTCCAGCCGCCGCAGCCGTCGCACTTGCCGGTCCAGCGGCCGTGGACCGTGCCGCAGCTCTGGCAGACGAAGCGCGACCGCGGCTTGGCCATCTAGGCGCGCACCAGCATCTCGATCGGGCCGTCGGCGCGGCCGTTGATGAACTGGTCGACATGCTCGTTGCCGGAATGATCGATCCGGTCGACCGGGCCGTCCCAGATGATCTTGCCCTGGTAGAGCATGGCGATCCGGTCGGCGATCTTGCGCGCGCTGGCCATGTCGTGGGTGATCGACAGCGCGGTCGCGCCCAGGTCGCGGACCGACTGGACGATCAGGTCGTCGATCACGTCGCCCATGATCGGGTCGAGCCCCGTGGTCGGCTCGTCGAAGAAGATGATCTCGGGGTTGGTCGCGATCGCCCGGGCCAGGCCGACGCGCTTGCGCATGCCGCCGGACAGCTCTGACGGCCACATCGCGCCGACCTCGGGCCCGAGGCCCACCTTGGCGAGGTTCTCGATCGCCAGGTTCTTCGCCTGGCGGCGGCCGACGCCCTGGCCCTCGATCAGGCCAAAGGCGACGTTCTCCCAGACGCGCAGCGAATCGAACAGGGCCGCGCTCTGGAACAGCATGCCGATCTTGGCGTTGACCGCCTCGCGCTCGCGCCCCGACAGCTTGGTGACGTCGACCCCGTCGATCTCGATCGTGCCGGCGTCGGGCGCGAGCAGGCCGAGGATGCACTTGAGCGTGACCGACTTGCCCGACCCCGAGCCGCCGATGATGACGACCGATTCGGCGCGGCCGACGTCGAGGTCGACGCCGTCGAGCACGACCTTTCGAACCGAAGGCCTTCTTGACGCCGCGCAGGCGGATTTTCGGGGTCTCGCTCACGTGCCGAAGAACAGGGTGGTGACGATGTAGTTCGAGGCCAGGATCAGCACCGAGGCCGAGACCACGGCGTTGGTGGTCGCCGCGCCGACGCCCTGGGCGCCGCCGCGCGAGTGGTAGCCGTGGTAGCAGCCCATCAGCGCGACGATGAAGCCGAACACGCCGGCCTTGACCAGGCCGGAGACGACGTCGATCGGCTCCAGGTACTGCCAGGTCAGCTTGAGGTAGTTGGCCGGGTTGAAGTTCAGCGTGTAGACGCTGATCAGGTAGCCGCCGAACACGCCGATGATGTCGGCGATCACGACCAGCAGGGGCAGCATGGTAAGGCCCGCGATCAGCCGGGGCGCGATCAGGTATTTGAACGGGTTGGTCGACAACGTGGTCAGCGCGTCGATCTGTTCGGTCACCCGCATGGTGCCGATCTCGGCGGCGATCGCCGCGCCGATCCGGCCGGCGACCATCAGGCCGGCCAGGACGGGCCCCAATTCGCGGGTGACCGACAGCACGACCACGGTGGCGATCGCCGATTCGGCGTTGAAGCGGGCGAAGCCGGTATAGGACTGCAGCGCCAGCACCATGCCGGTGAAGATCGCGGTCAGCCCGACCACGGGCAGCGAGAAATAGCCGATCTCGACCATCTGGCGGCCGATCAGGCGGGGATAGCAGGGCGGGCGCACGCAGTGGCTGGTGGCGCGCACCGCGAACAGGGTCAGCCGCCCGGTCGCGGCCAGGAAGCCGAGGAAGACCCGGCCGATCGGCGCGAGGATTGGCATGGCGGCGTCAGTCCGCTTCGCCGAGATAGCGGCGGTGATAGCGCCGCCCCAGCGCGGTCAGGATCTCGTAGCCGATGGTCCCGGCCTCTTCGGCCAGGGCGTCGACGCCGTGGCTGTCGTCGAGCAGGGTCGCCAACGCGCCCGGCCGGCATGCCTCGGCCGGCAGGCCCGTGATATCGACCGTGATCAGGTCCATGGAGACGCGTCCTACGACGGGGGCCTTGGTGCCGCCGATGACGACGTGGCCCCGATTGCTCAAGGAGCGCAGGTAGCCGTCCGCGTAGCCTGCGGCCAGCGTGGCCAGCCGGGTGGGCGGGCCGATCGCGCGCGTGGCACCGTATCCAACGGTCCCGGGGGTGTCAATTTCACGGACCTGGAGGATCCGGGCGGCCAGGGTGACCACCGTCGCCATCGGATTGGGCCGCCCCGGCGTCGGGTTGCCGCCATAGAGGGCGACGCCGGGCCGGCCGATGTCGCCGTGATAGCTCGGGTCGAGGAACAGGCCCGGCGAGTTGGCGAGGCTGGTCCGGAAGCCGGGCAGGGCCCGGCGCAGCGCGTCGAACCGCTCGCGCTGCTTCGTGTTGAGCTCGTGGTCCGGGTCGTCGGCACAGGCCAGGTGGCTCATCACGATCGGCTCGGCGAAGGCGTCGAGCGGCGACGGGTCGGCGATCAGCGCCTCGGCCTCGCGCCGATCGAGGCCGAGCCGGGCCATGCCGGTGTCGAACTGGACCGCGGCCGGCCGCGCGCCGTGGGCGGCGCACCAGTCGCGCCAGCGGCGGACCTGGCCGAGGTCGTTGAGCACGGGGGCGAGGCGGTGCGCCTCGAACGCATCCTCGGCGCCGGGCATCAGGCCGTTCAGGATGAAGATCGCCGGATCGGGCAGGGCGGCACGTAGGGCGATGCCCTCGTCGGGGTGGGCGACGAAGAAGGTGCGGCAGCCCTCTGCGGCAAGGCGCCGGGCGACCGGGACCGCGCCGAGGCCATAGCCGTCGGCCTTGACCACGGCGGCGCATTCGCTGCCGCCGTGGCGGTCGCGCAGCCGCCGCCAGTTCTCGGCGACGGCGTCGAGGTCGATGGTCAGGAGGCCGGCGCTCGGGTCCGGCTCAATATGCTTCATCCGGCAGGTTCTGGTGTTGGCTGTCCAAGTTGCCGAACTGGGTGAATTCCGGATTGAAGAACAGCCGCACCGTGCCGATCGGACCATGCCGCTGCTTGGCGATGATCAGTTCGGCGACGTTGTGGACCTTCTCCATCTCCTCGATCCATTCGGCGAACTTGTCGGAGCTTTCGTCGGGTTTCAGCCGCTCCAGATAATACTCCTTGCGGAATACGAACATAACCACATCCGAATCCTGCTCGATCGAGCCCGATTTCGCGCAGGTCGGCGAGCTGCGGCCGCTTGTCCTCGCGGTTCTCGACCGCGCGGGAGAGCTGGGACAGCGCCAGCACGGGCACGTTCAGCTCCTTCGCCAGCTCCTTGAGCGAGCGGGTGATCTCCGACAGCTCCTGGACCCGGTTCTCGTTGCGCGAGTTGGGCGCGGCGCGGAGCAGCTGCAGGTAGTCGATGACGATCAGCGACAGATTGTGCTGGCGCTTGAGCCGGCGCGCCCGGGTGCGCAGGGCGGATACGGTGATGCCGGCCGTGTCGTCGATGAACAGCGGCAGGTGGCTGATCTCGTGGGAGGCCTCGACGATGCGCGGGAATTCCTCGCGCGTGATCTCGCCGCGCCGGATCCGGTGAGACGAGACCTGGGCCGCCTCCGCGAGGATGCGCGTCGCCAGCTCCTCGGCGGACATTTCGAGCGAGAAGAAGCCGACCACCGCGCCGTCGACCACCCTGCGGCTGCCGTCGGGAGCCGTCTCCTCCCGGTAGGCCTTGGCCGCGTTGTAGGCGATGTTGGTCGCCAGCGACGTCTTGCCCATCGACGGCCGGCCCGCCAGGATCAGCAGGTCGGAGCTGTGCAGCCCGCCGAGGAGCTTGTCGAGGTCGGTGAGGTCGGTGGCGACGCCGGCGAGGTTGCCGTCGCGCTTGTAGGCGGCTTCGGCGACATGGACCGCCTCGGTCAGCGCCTGGCGGAAGCTCTTGAAGTCGGCCTGGTACTGGCCCGTCGTGGCGATCTCGTAGAGCTCGGCCTCGGCGAGCTCGATCTGGTCGGTCGCGGGCTGGTCGAGGTCGACGGCGTAGGCGCGGTTGACGACGTCCTCGCCGATCGCGATCAGGGCGCGGCGCAGGTGCCGGTCGAAGATCGTCCGGCCATAGTCCTCGGAATTGATGATGGTGACGACCGAGGCGGCGAGGCGGGCGAGGTAATCGGCGCCGCCGATGTCGTCGAGCGAGCCGTCGCTCTCGAACAGGTTCTTGAGCGTGATCGGATCGGCGACCTGGCCCATCTCGACCAGCCGCCGGATCGCGTCGAAGATCTTGCCGTGGCGCGCGTCGGCGAAATGCTCCGGCAGCAGGAACTCGGAAACCCGGTCGTAGGCGCGGTTGTTGGAGAGCAGGGCGCCCAGCAGCGCCATCTCGGCTTCGAAATTATGCGGCGGAACCCGATACGGCGTCGGCGCTTCAGCGGCGCCGACCAGCCCCCGGTCGAGTGCGGTTCCGGACCCTTCCATCGTTCTCTGTCCCCGTGTCGAGAGCCATGGACACTAGCAAACCGGAGTCCCGGAAGGGCACCTGATTCTCGGTCGTGACGGACAGAAACTTACGCAGACCCTGTGAACAACGGGGATCGATCAACCCGTCATGTGGGCGCGCTCCCACTCGCCGATATAGTCGCGCGTCATGGGCACGGTATCGACCTTCTTGGAGAGCTGGATCTGGAACACGACCTGGTCGAGCCGCCGGAACGCGATCTCGCAGCCGATCAGGTAGAACTCCCACATCCGGCAGAAGCGCTCGTCATAGAGCGCCTTGACCTTGTCGCGGTTCTCCTGGAACCGCCGGTGCCACTCCCGCAGGGTGTCGGCATAGTGGAGCCGGAGCACCTCGACGTCGGTGATCCACAGGCCCTCGCGCTCGATCGCCGCCGCGGTTTCGGACAGGGCGGGGGTGTAGCCGCCGGGGAAGATGTACTTGCGTAGCCAGACGTTGGTGCTGCCCGGCGGGGTCATGCGGCCGATCGAGTGGAGCAGGGCGACGCCGTCGTCGACCAGCAGGCTCTTCACCTTGCGGAAGAACTCGCGGTAGTGGACGGCGCCGACATGCTCGAACATGCCGACCGAGACGATACGGTCGTAGCGGTCATTCTCCTGACGGTAGTCGAGCAGCTTGAAGTGGACCCGGTCTTCGAGCCCCTCGTCCTTGGCGCGCGTCTCGGAGACGCCGTGCTGTTCCTGCGACAGGGTCACGCCGGTGACGTCGACGTCCGCGGTCTTGGCCAGGTAGAGGCCGAGGCCGCCCCAGCCCGAGCCGATGTCGAGCACCTTCTGGCCGGGCGCGAGCAGCAGTTTGGCGGCGATGTGGCGCTTCTTGTGGTCCTGCGCCTCTTCGAGGCTCTCGTTGTTGTTGGCGAAATAGGCGCAGGAATATTGCCGGTCCTTGTCGAGGAACAGGTCGTAGAGGGCGCCCGACAGGTCGTAGTGGTGGGCGACGTTCTTCTGCGCCCGTCCGACCGGATTGTATTGCTGGAGGCGGCGCGTCACGCGGCCGAGCCAGATGCCCAGGGCGCCGAGCGTCGTGTCGCGCTCGAAATTGTCGACGTTGAGCGCGAGCACGTCGATGAAATCGTAGAGCGTGCCGTCCTCGATCGTCAGCGAGCCGTCCATGTAGGCTTCGCCGATCTTCATCTTCGGGTTCAGCAGGATCTGGCGGTGCAGCCCCTTGTCGTGAAGGCGGAAGGTGGCGTTGGGCTGGCCCGGTTCGCCGGCGCCGAATTCGTGCCGGCGGCCGTTGGCGTCGATCATCACCAACCGCCCGACGCGGACCACCTTGTTCAATAGATTTGCCAGCAGCACGACTCACCCCTCCTGACAAGGCATTCTAAAAGCCGGTTACTCGAGGGGCAACGGATCGGAAGCATCGATGGCATGCGCCATCGTTGCAGCAGCACTGTTCCCCCAACCACCGTTCCCCCAACCAGCGATCCCCCAAAGAAAGCGGCGCCTGTGGGCAACAGGCGCCGCGCCAGTGAATTGCAGTGGTTGTTATTCCGTGGGCGCGCGAACGCGCAATCCCTCTTGCCTATGAACCAACGGCCGGCAGCGCCGGGTGTTTGCCCCGATTTGCTCAAGGTCCCGCCGCTCGGTCATAGGCAACATGAATCGTCTAGAGCGACGCCCGGAGCCACGCAAGGCTTCAAGCCCGGATCGGCACACTTCGTCGCTGACCGTGACAAATGTGCAACAGAGACTGTGCCAAATTTGCTGCATCGGGCCGCGGCGCGCCGGGCGCAAGAAAAAAGCCCGCCGATCGGGCGGGCTCTTTCCCGGTGTTCGGGCGGCGCCCTATTCGGGGCGAGGCTGGTCCGCTTCGCCCGTCTCGGCGGCGGGCTCTTCGGCCGGGGTCTCCGCTGGCCGGGGCTTCGTCGCCCTCGGGCTGCTCCGACGGGGCGGCGCCCTCTTCGAACAGCTCGGTTTCGTCGGGCGCGGCAGCCGCGTCCTCCATCGCCTCCTGCTCGGCGACCATCTCGGACGGCGTCAGCACGGCATCCTCGCCGCGGGCGGCGCGCTCGGCCTGGACCGCGGCCTCGTCAGCCGACCGGGCGACGTTGACCGAGACGGTGACGCTGACCTCCGGGTGGAGCACCAGCCGCACGTCGTGCAGGCCGATATTCTTGATCGGCCGGTCGATGGTGACCTGGCGCCGGTCGACGGTGAAGCCGGCTTCCGTCAGCCCGTCGGAAATGTCCCGGGCGCTGACCGAGCCGTAGAGGTGGCCGGCGTCGCCCGCCTGGCGGATCACGACGATCGCCGCACCCTCCATCTTGCCGGCGACCGATTCGGCTTCCTGCCTGCGGGTCAGGTTGTCGGCCTCGAGCTGGGCGCGCTGCGTCTCGAACAGGGACATGTTGCCCTTGGTCGCGCGCAGGGCCTTCTTCTGCGGCAGCAGGTAGTTGCGGGCGAAGCCCGGCTTGACGGTGACGACGTCGCCCATCTGGCCGAGCTTCTCGATCCGTTCGAGCAGAATGACATCCATGGCCGGCCTCCCTTACTGCTGGACGTAGGGCAGGAGGGCCAGGAAGCGGGCGCGCTTGATCGCCCGCGACAGCTCGCGCTGCTTCTTGGCGGAAACCGCGGTGATCCGGCTCGGCACCATCTTGCCGCGCTCGGACACGTAGCGCTGCAGCAGCTTGACGTCCTTGTAGTCGATCTTGGGCGCGTTCGGGCCGGAGAAGGGGCAGCTCTTGCGCCGGCGGAAGAAGGGTCTGCGGGGCGCCATCAGTCGTCTCCCTCGCTATCGGATTTCGCTTCGGTCTTGGCCTCGGCGGCCGGGGCGTCGCCGTCGTCGCGGCGCGGCCGGCTGTCCCGGCCTTCGCGGCGGTCACGACCGTCGCCGTCGCCGTCGCGGCCACGGCGCTCGCGGCGCTCCTCGCGCTTCTGCATCATCACCGACGGGCCTTCCTCCAGCTCGTCGACCCTGAGCGTCATGAAGCGGAGGATGTCCTCGTTGAGCCGCATCAGCCGCTCCATCTCGAGCACGGCGGGCGCGGGCGCGTCGATGTTCATCAGGACGTAGTGGCCCTTCCGGTTCTTCTTGATCCGGTAGGCGAGGTTGCGCAGGCCCCAATACTCGCGCTTGGAGACCTTGCCGCCGCCCTGTTCGATGATTTCGGCGAAATTGTCGGTCAGCGCATCGACCTGGCTCGAACCGACGTCCTGGCGTGCGATGAACACGCTTTCGTAAGCAGGCATAAACACTCCCTTCGGCTGTTTCGCGAGCCGGCGCTGGCCGCCCGACCAGGGATTGACCCCGAAAAGGCGACGATCAGCCGTCCCGGCTCTAGCCGACGTCACTATGACGCCGGCAAGGAGTTATGGAAGCGGCGCACTATACGGATTTCGCGCCCGTGCGCAAGGCCGGTTTCGGCGGGCGGAATCCGTAAAACAATGACCGCTCCGGCGCGTCTGTCGCTTGACAGCCGGAACACCACCGCTATGACTGTGCGCCCCAAATCTTGATCCTCCAAAAGCAGTCTTCAATGGCAGTGCGCGCATTTGTTTTTCCTGGCCAGGGATCGCAGGCGGTTGGCATGGGCAAGGACCTCGCAGAGGCCTTCCCCGTGGCGCGCCACCTGTTCCAGGAGGTCGACGACACCCTCTCGCAGAAGCTGAGCAAGCTGATGTTCGAGGGGCCGGCCGACACGCTGACCCTGACCGAGAACGCCCAGCCCGCCCTGATGGCGGTCAGCCTTGCCATCGTCCGCGTGCTGGAGCAGGAGGGCGGCGTCGACCCGATCGACGCCTGCCGCTTCGTCGCCGGACACTCCCTGGGCGAGTATTCGGCGTTGGCCGCGGCCGGCTCCTTCTCGGTCGCCGACGCGGCGCGGCTGTTGCGCGCGCGCGGCCGGGCGATGCAGGAGGCGGTGCCGCTGGGCGAGGGCGCGATGGCGGCGCTGCTCGGCGTCGACCTGCCGGTGGCGACCGAGATCGCCAAGGAAGCGGCCCAGGGCGACGTCTGCTCGCCGGCCAACGACAACGCGCCGGGCCAGGTGGTGATCAGCGGCCACGCCGCGGCCATCGACCGGGCGCTGGAGATCGCGCCGGACAAGGGCGCGCGGCGGGCGATGCTGCTCCAGGTCAGCGCGCCCTTCCACTGCACCCTGATGCAGCCGGCGGCCGACGCGATGGCGGCGGAGCTCGCCACCGTGCCGCCGGGCGCGCCCAAGGTGCCGCTGGTCGCCAACGTCACGGCCAGCGCGGTCAGCGACGGCAAGACCGTCGGCGATCTGCTGATCGAGCAGGTGACGGCGATGGTGCGCTGGCGCGAGAGCTGCCTCTATATGAAGGAGCAGGGCGTCGACACCCTGGTCGAGATCGGCGCCGGCAAGGTGCTGAGCGGGCTGGCCCGGCGCATCGACCCCGAGCTGACGGGCGTCGCCGTCAACACCCCCGCCGACATCGAGGCGCTGATCGCGAGCCTCTGAGGTTCGGATCGGCCGCCAAGCAACGGAGACGGAATTTGTTCGATCTGTCAGGCAAGAACGCCCTCGTGACCGGCGCCTCGGGCGGCATCGGCGGCGCCATCGCGCGCGGCCTGCACGCGCCGGGGCGACGGTGTGCCTGTCGGGCACCCGGGTCGAGGCGCTCGATGCGCTGGCCGGCGAGCTGGGCGAGCGCGCCCACGTCGTTGCCGCCAATCTGGGCGATCCGGCCGACACCGACGCGCTGGTCGGCAAGGCCCAGGACGCGATGGGCGACCTCCACGTCCTGGTCAACAACGCCGGGCTGACCCGCGACATGCTGTCGATGCGGCTGTCCGACGACCAGTGGCAGAAGGTGATCGACATCAACCTGAGCGCCACCTTCCGGCTGTGCCGCGCGGCGCTCAAGGAGATGATGCGCCGCCGCACCGGGCGGATCGTCAACATCACCTCGATCGTCGGCGTCACCGGCAATCCGGGCCAGGCCAACTACGCCGCCTCGAAGGCCGGGATCATCGGCATGTCCAAGAGCATGGCGGCCGAGGTCGCGGCCCGCAACATCACCATCAACTGCGTCGCGCCGGGCTTCATCAAGACCGCGATGACCGATGCGCTCAACGAGGCGCAGCACGAGAAACTGCTGGAACGTATTCCGGCGGGGCGCATGGGCGAGCCCGACGACGTCGCCGCCTGCGTCAACTTCCTCGCCAGTGACGAGGCCGGCTATATCACCGGGCAGACCCTGCATGTAAACGGCGGTATGGCTATGATTTGAGTATGAAATCCGGACGCCGTCCGGGTGCTGGTCAACGTTCCCAATCTATGTTACTAGCCCCCAAAAGCGGCTCCCGGGCTCCGCGCCGAACCGGATCCGAATCCCTCCCCACGAAGCGGTTTCGGATTCACGATACGGGAAGGCGCGTTCACTGATGACTTCTGGTTCTTCAAGCAACAACTGATCCCGAGGAACGATAAATGAGCGACATTGCTGATCGCGTGAAGAAGATCGTGGTTGAGCATTTGGGGGTGGAAGAGTCCAAGGTGACCGACACGGCCAGCTTCATCGACGATCTGGGGGCCGACAGCCTGGACACGGTCGAACTGGTCATGGCGTTCGAAGAGGAATTCGAGATCGAGATTCCCGACGACGCCGCCGAGAAGATCGTGACCGTCGCCGATGCCATCAAGTACATCGACGAAATGAAGTCCTGAGGCGCGCCCCGCGCGTCCTCATGACCGATCCCGACACGTCAAAAGGTTTCGAAACCGAATGAGACGCGTAGTCGTGACGGGGCTGGGCCTCGTCACTCCGCTCGGTACGGGTGTCGACGAAAGCTGGAACAACCTGATCGAAGGTCGCTCCGGCATTCGCCGTCTCATGCGTATGGAGGTGTCGGATCTGCCGTCGCAGATCGGCGGGCAGGTTCTGCGCCCGGAGGACCCGGTGGTCGACGGCGTCACGCCGTTCGAGGCCGAGGACTGGATGCCGAAGAAGGACCTCAAGAAGGTCGACGACTTCATCACCTACGCCATGGCGGCGACCACCCAGGCGGTCGAGGATGCGGGCTGGACGCCCGAGGACGAGACTGCGCTGGAACGCACCGGCGTGCTGATCGGGTCGGGCATCGGCGGCCTCCAGGAGATCTACAACGGCTCCATCGTCCTGCACGAGCGGGGCCCGCGGCGGCTGTCGCCGTTCTTCATCCCGGCGGCGCTGATCAACCTGGCGTCGGGCCACGTCTCGATCAAATACGGCTTCAAGGGACCGAACCACGCCGTCGTCACGGCCTGTTCGACCGGCGCGCACGCCATTGGCGACGCGACCCGGTTGATCATGCTCGGCGACGCCGACGTCATGGTCGCGGGCGGCGCCGAGGCGCCGATCTGCCGGCTGGGCGTCGCCGGCTTCTGCGCGGCGCGGGCCCTGTCGACCGGGTTCAACGACACGCCGGAGAAGGCCTCGCGGCCCTGGGACGAGGGCCGTGACGGCTTCGTCATGGGCGAGGGCGCCGGCATCGTCGTGCTCGAGGAGCTGGAGCACGCGCGCCAGCGCGGGGCGACCATCTACGGCGAGCTGGTCGGCTACGGCCTGTCGGGCGACGCCAACCACATCACGGCGCCCGCCGACGACGGCAACGGCGGCTTCCGGGCGATGCGCAACGCGCTTCAGCGGGCCGGCATCGCCCCGGAGGACATCGGCTACATCAACGCCCACGGCACCTCGACGCCGCTCGGCGACGAGATCGAGCTGGGGTCGGTCAAGCGCCTGTTCGGCGACCACGCCAACAGCGTGTCGATGTCGTCGACCAAGTCGGCGATCGGGCACCTGCTCGGCGCCGCCGGCAGCGTCGAGGCGATCTTCTCGCTGCTCGCGATCAAGCACGGCGTCATGCCGCCGACGCTCAATCTGGACAATCCCTCGCCGGGATGCGACATGGACCTGGTCCCGCACCAGGCCAAGGAGCGCAAGCTCGACTATGTCCTGTCCAATTCGTTCGGATTTGGCGGAACCAACGCGTCGCTCATCTTCGCGGCGGCGCCCTGACGGCGGCCGGCCGATACCGATGCCATAGGGCGCGGTGCCGATGAAACGCTTCTTCAAATGGCTGGTGGCGCTGGTCGCCGTCTTCATCGTGGTGGCGGGCGGCGCGGTCGGCTACGCCTACTACCTGTTCACCAAGCCGGGGCCGCTGCCGGCCGAGAAGGTCGTCTACGTGCCCAAGGGCGCGAGCCTGGACGCGATCGCGGTCGCGCTGGTCAAGGAAGGCGTCATCGAGAACAGCCTGATCTTCCGGCTGGGGGTGAGGGTCTACCGGTCCCACAACCGGCTGCGCGCCGGCGAGTACAGCTTTCCGGCCCACGTCAGCCAGCGCGGCGCCATGCGGGTGCTGGTCGGCGGCAAGCAGATCCTCCACCGCTTCGCGGTCCCCGAGGGGTGGACGACCTGGCAGGTCCTCGAAAAGCTGCGCGAGACCAAGGGGTTGACCGGCAAGATTACGCTCAAGCCCAAGGAAGGCACGCTGCTGCCGGACACCTATTTCTTCGCGCGCGGCGACAGCCGGGACGGGCTGATCCGGCGCATGGAGACGGCGATGCGCCACGCCCTCGACAAGGCTTGGGCGCAGCGGCTGCCCGACGTCCCGCTGAAATCGAAGCGCGAGGTGCTGATCCTGGCCTCGATCGTCGAGAAGGAGACCGGCAAGCCCGACGAGCGCAGCCGGATCGCCGGCGTCTTCGTCAACCGGCTGCGCCGGGGCATGAAGCTCGAGACCGATCCCACGGTGATCTACGGCATCACGGGCGGCAAGGGCGCGCTCGGCCGGCGCCTCCTGCTCAAGGACCTGCGCACCGATCACCCCTACAACACCTATATCCACGAAGGCCTGCCGCCGGGCCCGATCTGCAACCCGGGGCGGGCGTCGATCCTGGCCGCGGTCAGGCCGATGCAGCACAAGGAAATCTACTTCGTCGCCGACGGCACCGGCGGCCACGTCTTTGCCGAGACCTATGCGCAGCACAAGCGCAACGTCGCCAAGTGGCGGCGGGTGCGCCGCCGGCAGGAGCGCAACGGCGAGCGCTGAGGAGCGCCGCCGTCGGTCGGAGCCGGGAGGCGGGGCGGCTAGCCCGACGCCGGATAGATCGGCAGCAGCTTCTGCTGGCGCTGCTGGTAGCGGATCAGGTCCATCGCCCCCAGAGGCTTGAACCCGCGGCGCCGGTTGGCGGCGCCGATCGCGAACATCAGCGACTGCTGGGCGAACAGCACACGATAGGCGTCGCGCAGCGGGAAATCGGGGTCCCAGATGTGCACCGCCTCGGCCCCGGCGCCGTTGATCTCGATGATCGAGAAGTTCTCGCCTTGCTGGAACGCCTCGATCGACTCGAAGCGCAGGTCGAACCGGCCGAAATGGAATTCCGGCATCGACTTGGTGATTTCGTCGATGCGCTGGGTCAGCGCCGGCGTGACCAGGTTGTTGCCGTTGATGTAGAGGCCGCCGACGCGGTTGCTGCCGACGATGGCGAGCCGGACGGCCTCGCCGTCGCGCGGCACCGTGTCCAGCCGGTCGCGGTGAATGTCGAACAGCAGCGACTTCTTCCACCGGGTTCGCGAGTTGGCCAGCATCAGGGTGCGCAGGTCCGAGACGCCGTCGCCGACGACGAACGGGAAGTAGCGCAGGGTCAGCGAGAAGATCTCGCCGTTCTCCCGGCCCGGGCGGCGGACGTAGAACACGCCGGCTTCGCCGTGCCAGGGCACGTATTCCTGCAGGATGACCCGCTGGCCCTCGGGGAAGCCCGACAAATAGTCGCGGAGCTGGCTCTCGTCCTCGATGCGGCGGACTCCGAAGCCGCGCCAGCCGATGTCGGGCTTGGCGATGATCGGGTAGTCCAGCGAGGCATTGGCCAGCGCCATACGGGCCTGGCGCAGGTCATGGTCGAGGTCGCCCGGCCCGCGCGCGTCGATCGCGGTCGTCCGGGCCAGCCAGCGCTCGGCCACGGCGGCCGGCATCGACATGCATTCCGACTTGGATTCGCCGATCAGGCCGCCGGCCTCGATCCGCGGGTTGGCCACCGTCGGCACGGTCAGGCTCCGGTAGCGCAGGCTGAGCAGTAGCCACTGGATCAGCAGCGGGATGTAGTAGATGACCGGCGGGATGCGTTCGGAGAAGGCGACCCGTACCTTGCTGGGGTCGAGCGGCGGCATGCCCTTGTGGACGGCGAGGTGGCCCGAGGGCCGGCGCTCGACGTTGGGCTCGCGCGATAGCACGATGCGCTGCTGGCGCCGCGAGACGGCGCGGCGGACGATCCAGACCAAGAGCACGACCCCGCCGAGCCCGACCCAGCCGTAGGTGGTGGCCCAGGGCGGCAGCGACCGGCCGTAGATCATCAGCAGGGTGAAGGTCGTGGAGACGTAGATCACCGCCGACATCACCGCGGCGGCGGCGAAACGTTTGAACGGGATGCCCAGCCACCCGCAGGCCGCGAAGGTGGGGAAGGTCAGCGTCGGCAGCACGCGCGACACCCCGACCGCGATGAACAGCCGGCGGTCGAGCCACTTGTGGGCGGCGCTCGCGTTGATGCGCGCGGTGATCCAGCGCAGCTTGTCCCAACGGCGGGCGAGGCGGCCGATGCCGTAGATGACGAAATCACCAACCACGACGCCGCTCAGCAGCGACGTGTAGGCGACAGCGGCGGGGAACTTCTTGACGACCACCAGATAGGCGCCGGCCAGAATTGCCGCATCCTCCTGGATGAACGTGCCGGCGAACAGGGAGATCGACTGCCAAAGACTGTCAAGTATGGAATTGATAGCCATGCTCCTCCCGCCGGCAGCTGTCGGTCACCGAACGGCTCGGCAGTGCACAGTGACTACGAGCCGGTTCATAATTCTGTGTAGTGGTGCGCGCATCCTTATAAAATTCGCCTGCCACGTCTATGACTATTTTCCGGGAAGCAACACCGTGGGATTTGCATGGACGTCTCTGCACCGGGCTCTCGAACATCAATCTTTCTTTGGCATTTGACGCAACATCCGGTCGGTCAGCGGCATCGGCAGCGCCAGCAGCAGCCGCACCAGCAAGTATAGCCGCAGTGGGAAGACGATGCGC
Source organism: uncultured Alphaproteobacteria bacterium (assembly GCA_963730305.1). GTDB lineage: Bacteria > Pseudomonadota > Alphaproteobacteria > Bin65 > Bin65 > CAMYMQ01. The sequence goes on along the minus strand of CAVSRB010000003.1, from coordinate 120,212 downwards.
CCCCGATTGCGCGCCAGGCCCCGGCGGATGATGCCGGCGGCCCGGTCCGCATCCATCAGGAACGGCATGCGGAAGCGGTTGTCCGCCGTCATCCGGGTGCGGACGTAGCCGGGGCAGATGACCGAGGCCTCGATCCCCGCGGCGTGGAGCTCGCCACGCAGCGCCTCGCCCCAGATCCGCACCGCCGCCTTGCTCGCGCAGTAGGCCGGCGCGCCCGGAAAGCCGCGGAAGGCGGCCAGCGACGACATGATCGCCACCTGTCCGCGGGACGCACGCCCGTCCGCGGGCTTGTCCCGCATCAGCGCGACGGCCGGGGCGATCGTGTTGACGACGCCGTCGACGTTGACCGCGAAGATCCGCTGCGCCTGCGCCTGGGACTCGCCGCCGCGGCCCGTACCGGCGGAGATCCCGGCGTTGGCGATGACCAGGTCGAGCGGCCGCGCCGCGTGCGCGGCCTCGATGAAGGCCCTCATGGCGCCTTCGTCGGCCGCGTCGACGGTTTCCGCGAGCACGTCGGCGCCGGCCCGCCGGCACGCGTCGGCGACCGCGTCGAGCCGGTCGCGGTCGCGGCCGGTCAGGGCGAGCAGGGCGCCCGGCCGGGCATAGCCCAGCGCCAGCGCTTCGCCGAGCCCGCTCGACGCGCCGGTGATGAGGATGGAGCGTGGTTCCCGCACGTCTGCCAGCGACCGTCGTTACGTCGGTTTCTTGTTGCTTCGTCGGCGGCTGAGTATAGTCCGGCCACCCGCCGTCGAAACCTCACCCCCCACTATAGGAGCCTCGGATTGAGCATTTCCAGCATGACCGGCTTTGCCCGCGCCGAAGGGCGTCACGGCGACTATGGCTGGGTCTGGGAAATCCGCAGCGTCAACAGCCGCGGGCTCGACATCCGCTGCCGCCTGCCGTCCGGCATGGATGCGCTCGAGGCCGGCGTGCGCGAGGCGATCGGGGCGCGGCTCAAGCGGGGTGCGGTGTCGGTCAACCTGCAGACCGAGCGGGGCAAGGGCGGCACCCACATCGCGATCAACGACGAGGCCTTGGAGCAGGTGCTCGGCCTGTGGGAGCGCTATCGCGGCCGGGTCGACGCCGCGGCGCCGCGGCTCGACGCCCTGCTGAGTGTGCGCGGCGTGGTCGAGCTGGTCGAGCCGGAGGAATCCGAAGAGGAGATGGCGGCGCGCGACGCCGCGATACGGGAGAGCTTCACCGAGGCGCTCGACGGGCTGTGCCGCACGCGCGACGGCGAGGGCGTGCAGTTGCACGAGATTCTCGCCGGCCATATCGGCCGCATCGCCGAGCTGGCGGACGAGGCGCGCGCCAGCGCGGCGAACCAGCCCGAGGCGCTGCGCGCGCGGCTGGCCAAGCAGGTCGCCGAGTTGCTCGACGCACAGCCGGCCCTGCCCGAGGAGCGGCTGGCCCAGGAGGCGGCGCTGCTGGCGTCCAAGGCCGACGTGCGCGAGGAGCTGGACCGGCTCGGCGCCCATGTCGAGACCGCGACCGGGCTGCTGGAGGAGGGCGGGGCGATCGGCCGCCGGCTCGATTTCCTGTGCCAGGAGTTCAACCGCGAGGCCAATACCGTCTGCTCCAAGGCCGCCGACATCGCGCTGACGCGGATCGGCCTGGAACTCAAGGCCGCGGTCGAGCAGCTCCGCGAGCAGGTCCAGAACATTGAATAGCGGGGCCCCGGCCACGATCGCCCGGCGCGGGCTGATGCTGGTCCTGTCGTCGCCGTCGGGCGCGGGCAAGACCACGATCTCGCGGACGTTGCTCGACACCGACGGCAACCTGTCGATGTCGGTGTCGGTGACCACCCGGTCGCCGCGGCCCGGCGAGCGCGACGGGGTCGACTATCATTTCATCTCGCACGACCGCTACAAGGCCATGGTCGCCGAGGACGCGCTGCTCGAGCACGCCAAGGTGTTCGATCACCATTACGGCACGCCGCGCGCCGACGTCGAACGCTTGCTGGCGGAAGGCCGCGACGTGCTGTTCGACATCGACTGGCAGGGCACCCAGCAGCTGCGTGAAGCGGCGGAGGACGACCTGGTGACCGTGTTCGTGCTGCCGCCGTCGACGCCGGAGCTGGAGCGGCGGCTGCGGGCGCGGGCGCAGGACAGCGAGGAAACGGTCCGGTCGCGGATGGCCAAGGCCGCCGACGAGATGAGCCACTGGGCCGAGTACGACTACATCATCGTCAACCGCGATCTGGCCGAGAGCGTCCGACAGACCCAGGCGATCCTGGCCGCCGAGCGGCTGCGCCGCCACCGCCTGATCGGTCTCAACCAGTTCGTCAGGGACCTCCGCAAGGCGCCCGACGCGTAGTCAGCCCCGGACCTGGAGTGCCCTGGCCAGGGCGCAGAACTGCTCGACGTCGAGCTGCTCGGCCCGCGCCGTCGGGTCGATCCCGGCGCCCGCGATCAAGGCTTCGGTATCCTTCGCCACGGACTTCAGGCTCTGGCGCAGCATCTTGCGGCGCTGGCCGAAGGCCGCGGCCGTGATCCGCTCCAGGCAGGCGCGGTCGGCGGGCGCGAGCGGTTCCGCGCGCGGCACCAGCCGGATCACGGTCGACACCACCTTGGGCGGCGGGGTGAAGGCCGCCGCGGGCAGGTTGAACAGCCGCTCGACCTCGCACAGCCACTGGGTCAGCACGGTGAGCCGGCTGTAGGCCTTGGTGTTCGGCCGGGCGGTCAGCCGGTCGGCGACCTCCTTCTGGAACATCAGCGTGAAGGATTCGAAGCGGTCGACCTGGCCGAGCCAGCGGATCAGCAGGGCGGTGCCGACGTTGTAGGGCAGGTTGGCGACGACCCGCAGCGGCGCGTCGAGGCCACGCTCGGCGCACGCGGCCAGCAGGTCGAGGTCGAGCGCGTCGCCCTCGACCACGTGCAGCCGCCCCGGCGCCGCGGCGGCGAGGTCGGCCAGCGCCGGCAGCGCGCGCGGGTCGAGCTCGACGGCCAGGACCGTCGCGCCGGCGGCGAGCAGGGACCGGGTCAGGCCGCCGGGGCCGGGGCCGACCTCGATCGTCGTGCCGCTGCGCAGGTCGCCGGCGGCGCGCGCGATCTTGGCGGTCAGGTTGGCGTCGAGCAGGAAGTGCTGGCCCAGCTTGTGCCGGGCGCGCAGGCCGTGCTGCGCGATCACCGCGCGCAGCGGCGGCAGCGCCGACAGGTCGGCGCGCCAAGTCGGGCGCCAAGTCGGCTGCCGGGTCGGACGCCAAATTGGACGCCGGGTCGGGCCTCCGCTCAGGCACCGCGGTGCGCCGCGATCTCGGCCGCGAGCTGCAGCGCGGCGATCAGGCTGTCGGGGCTGGCCGTCCCGGTGCCGGCCTTGTCGAGCGCGGTGCCGTGGTCGGGCGAGGTCCGCACGATCGGCAGGCCCAGGGTCACGTTGACGCCGTGGTCGAAGTCGATCGTCTTCAGCGGGATCAGCGCCTGGTCGTGATACATGCACAGCGCTGCGTCGTAGCCCCGTCGCGCCGCCGCGTGGAACATGGTGTCGGGCGGCAGCGGGCCGGTCACGTCGATACCGTCGTGGCGCAGGGTGGCGATGGCGGGCTCGATCACCGCCGCTTCCTCGTCGCCCATCTCGCCCTGCTCGCCGGCATGGGGATTGAGCCCGGCCACCGCGAGGCGGGGTCGGGCGATGCCGAAATCGCCGCGCAGGGCGTCGGCGGTGATCCGGCCGGCGGCGACGATCGTCTCCGCGGTCAGTGCCGCGACGGCGTCGCGCAGCGATAGGTGGACGGTGACCGGGACCACCCGCAGGCCCGGCACCACCAGCATCATCACCGGCGTCGCCGCGCCGGTCAGGTGGGCGAGGAATTCGGTGTGGCCCGGATAGGCGAAACCGGCGTCGTACAGCGTCTTCTTCTGGATCGGGTTGGTGACGACCGCCGCGATCCGGCCGTCGAGCGCGAGCTGGACCGCCCGTTCGATCGCGCCGGTCACCGAACCGGCGTTCTCCGGGCGCGGCTGTCCGGGGACGGTCGGGGCGGACAGCGGCTCGGCCAGCACGGGCAGAGCGTCGCCGCCGTCGCGCGCGGCTGCGGGATCGTCGATCACCCGGATCGGGCAGGCACCGCCGACCGCCCGCGCCGCCGCGGCGAACACGTCGGGATCGCCGATGGCGAAGAAGGGCGGCAGGCCGTTGCGGCGTTGCTGCCAGGCAAGGACGGTGATCTCCGGCCCGATCCCGGCCGGTTCGCCCATCGTCACCGCGATCGGTGCATCCGGATCGGTTGGGTGTTGCGCGCCGCCGCGGTCAGACCCGGATGTCAACAAACGCCGCCCTGCGAAGGTCGCGCATGTACTGGCGGGCGCGGATGCTCATCTTCTGCCGGAGCAGGCTGCGCCAGATCTCGTCGCGCGACACCGTTCCGATCCCGGCGCGCCGGCAGTTCATGTAGACCGCGTAGCCGCCGCCCGACGGGATCGGGGGCGTGACCTGGCCGGTCTTGAGCTTCGCCACGGCCGTGCGGATCGGCGCCGGCAGGTTCGCCCGGGGCGTGTCGCGGATCGTCCGCATCTGGGTCGCGTTGAGCTTGCGGCCCTTGTTGACGAACTCGCGGCACGACTTGGTCCGGTCACCGAGCTTCTTGGCGTCCTCGAACAGCTGGCCCTTGTTCTTCTTCGGCCTCTGCTGGGGCAGGAACGCCGCCGTGGCGATGGTGACGCCCTTCACGTCGGGGTTGCCCTTGACGAAGGTGCTCCGGTCGCGCAGCAGCAGGATGTAGTAGCCGGAATTGGTCTTGATCGGGCCGATCACCTGGCCCGTGCGCACGCGCTTGAGCGCCTTTTCGAGCTCCGGCTCGAGCTGGCCCTGGAACACCACGCCCATGTCGCCGCCCTTGGCCGCGGTGGCGCTTTGCGAGAACTGCCGGGCGAGGGAGCCGAAGGCGGCGCCGCGGCGGATCAGGGTCAGGATCTGCTGGGCGTTGCGCAGGGCCACGGCGTCCTGCTCGGGGCTGTCGACCGACAGGAAGATTTCGGAGAGCTTGTAGCGCAGCCGGTTCTTGTTCTTGGAGAGCTGCTCGATGGCGTCGTCGATCTCGCCGTCGCTGACCCGGATCTGCCGGCGTACCGCCCGCTGGATGACCTTGCCCCAGGCCAGGCCGGCGCGCACCTGGTCAACCAGCGTCTTGGGATCGACGCCGCGCGCGCGCAGGGCGCGGAACAGGCCGCCCCGGGGCATGTTGTTGCGCTTCTCGATGTCGGCCAGCGCCGTGGCGACTTCGTGGTCGGAGATGCCGATGCGCAGCCGCTTCGCTTCCTGGAGCTGCAGGCTCTCGTTGATCAGGGTGCGAAGCACCTGAGCCGCCAGCCGACGGCGGGTCTGCTCGGTGTTGGGAATGCGCGAGGTCAGCAGGATCAGCTGAATCCGCTCGTTCATGTCGTGGACGGTGATCACGCTGTTGTTGACGACCGCGGCGATGCGGGCCGTCGTCGTCCACTTCGGCGCCTTGCGGCCTTGTGCGGCTGCCGGGCTGGCCAGAGCCAGGGCGCAGAGGATCATGCAGAGATATCTACCAATCATCGGTCTTGATTTCATCGCTTCGAAAAACCCGGGTTGTGCAGGGATATAACGCCTGCGTCATGCACATATACGATCGGCGGCCCCCGGAATTCAACGCCGCACCAAATGTTTACCCGCCGGTGTTCACTTCACCCAAGTGCTTGAGCACGATCCGGATCAGGAAGCGGTTGCTCGGCTTGACGTCGCGGTCCTGGGTGAAGCTGCGCACGTAGGTGGCGCGGACCGCGCAGCACTCGTTCTTGAATTCGCCGCCCATCTGCCAGTTGAGGATGCCGCCGTTCGTGGCCAGGTCCCAACGGGCGCCGCCGAATACCGACCAGCGTCGCGTGAGCCGCGACGCCACCGCGAAGGCGAGCTCCTCGCGCGACGAGAATTCCGGCGTGTTCTGCGACGCCGCGAAGAACAAGTAGTTGACCGACAGGTTCAGCGCCGGGACGCCGGCGTGCAACGTCACCTCGTTGCGTCGCGCCTTGAAGTGCTTGGCGTTCAGCCGGAATCGGTAAATCAGGTTGAGGTAGCTCGCCGGCGCGATGCGAACGCGGCCGACCACGTCCGACAGATTGTCTTCCAGGCCGCTTCCCTGGTTGAAGGTGCTGCCCCCGGTGAACCGCAGGCTCTGGCCGACGAACAGCTCGGTGAGGCCGCCGCGGTTGCCGAAGAAGGACGTGCTCACGCCATAGACGAGGCGGACGCCGTCGTCGATCCGGTCCTGTCCCGGATAACGGTTGGCGGCGAACAGGTTGGCGTCGTCGAACTCGAAGTCGATGCTGTCCTCGTTGGGGATCTTCGAGGTGTTGAGACCGGTCGGCGACGCGATCAGTGCGACGCGCGGTTCGATGACCTGGCGGACGTTGCCGTACTCGCGGACGAAGGGATAGCGGACGTCGACCTTGGCCTGAGGATAGAGCCGCCCGACCACGCCGTTATATTTGTCGGCGCCGGTGCGGAACAGGCCCTGGACCCAATAGACCTGGCCGTGCAGGTCGGCGGTCGCGGTGACGATGATGCCCGACGGCAGCGTGTAGGGCAGTCGCCAGCCGACCAGGCCCGTCAGGCGACGGCTGTCCACGCCGTCGAGTCGGTTGAGCGAGATCGACTGCGTCGAATAGTGCAGACGGCCCCATTCGCCGTGCGGCTTGGTGTAACCCTCGTGCTCGATGAACGGGAACACGATCGGGGTTTGCCGGTAGTGGTCGGTCGTACGGAAGCCCTGGAAGTGGTAGACGCGCGCCGCGGTGTAGTTCCGATCGTGGAAGCCTTCGACCCAGGCGGTCGTGCGTAGCGTGTCGACGCTGGAGATGTTGTAGCGGCGCAGATAGGTGTCGTCGCTGGCCCAGAATCCGTTCACCCCCGCGCGCCAATGCGGGCTGATGTCCCAGCGGGCCTTGGCGAAGAAGTGGCCGCGGTTGGTGTCGCCGTCGATTCGGTTGCCCTCGGCGTTGTGGCGGCTCACGCGGGTGAAGCTGCCGCTCATCACGACGGCGCCGTTCTTGAAGCGCTGCCGGTACTCGAGGAACAGCGCCCCACGCTCCTTGGTCGTGATCATCGGCGTGATCGTCAGGTCCTTGTCCTCGCTGATCGCCCAGAAATAAGGGGTGCGCGTGAACAGGCCGAGCTGCGAATCGGTGCCGAAGGTCGGGGCGAGGAAGCCGCTCTTGCGGCGGACGGTGGGGTCGGGGTGGCTGATATAGGGCATGAACAGCACCGGCGTGCCGAACACTTCGAGCCAGGCGTCGTAATACTCGATCTCGTGGGTGTCCTGGTGGTGGATCACCTTGCGCGCCTTCAACTGCCACAGCGGCGCGCTGTCGGGCTTGCCGCGGCAGACCTTGCACGGCGAGAACACCACCTTCGACATCTCCGAGCGCACGCCGCCGGTGCGGCGGACGCCGTTGGCGGCGATCTTGGTGTTGTCCGGGAACAGCAGCCGGAAGTTCTCGACGATGCCGTCCTTGAGATTGTCGCGGAGCACGACCTTGTCGGCGAACACCGTCTCGCCGGTCGGCTGGCTCATGCTGACGTTGCCGAAGGCGGTGACGATCTTGGTGTTCTGGTCGTAGACGACGCGGTCGGCGAGGACGACGCGGTCGCCCTGCGAGATCTCGACGTGGCCGACCGCGATGACGTGGCGCTTCTCGCGGTCGTAGCGCAGCTCGTCGGCAGTGATCAGCACGGGCCGGTTGGCCGATGCCTTGGAGTCGGTGTTCGGGATGCTTTTCGGGTTGAACGCCGGCACGGCGGGCGTGACCACCGGGGCCGTCGGCTGGACCTGGGCGGAGGCCGGCCACGCCACGGCACAGACCATCGTCGCCGATAGGGCGGCGCGGGCGAAGTTGGCCCGAAAACGGTCGGCGATGATCTTTTCGTCAGCCATCTTCCACGTGCAACAACACCGTCAACCCCAAGAGCGCGCTCGCCACGGAGGGCGACCACGCCGCGAGGACCGGCGGAATGCCGGTCGTATGCCCCAGCGCCAGGATGAGGTCAGACACGAAAAACAGGATGAACCCCGTACCTATCCCCCCGGCCACGGCGAGAAGAATGCCCGCCCGCCGGTTATGTCGCAAGGAAAACACGGCGGCAATCAGGATCATCGCGCAGTAGAGCATCGGCTCGGCGAGAAGGGCGTGCCAGTGGAGCCGATGGCTCAAGGTCGAGAAGCCGGTCGCCTCGAGCGCGGAGATGAAATGCGGCAGCTCCCAGAACGAGATCGTCGCCGGCGACGAGAAGCTGTCCTGGATCTTGTCGATCGTCAGGCTCGTCTTGATCCGGAACGTCTTCATGTGCTGGCGTGGCTTGTCGCGCTCGGTCAGCCAAGCGTCCTTGATCAGCCAGTAGCCCTTCTCGAGGGTCGCCTGCTTGGCGTCGAGCCGCGAGCGGAACACGTCGTCGCCCTTGTAGAACAGGACGACCACGTCGGTCAGCACGAGCTTGCCCTTGACGTGGGATTTCGCGGCGTGGATGACCGACTGGTTCTTGCCGTTGATCTGGCGCAGCCAGACGCCGGACGCGGACGAGGCGAACAGGCTCGACTGACCCTTTATGTATTTGTTCTCGAGCTGCTCGTAGTGGGCGATCATCGCCGTGCCCAGCGGGTTGATCACGGTGATCTTGACCGCGCCGAGCAGTGCGGCGGCGATGATCACGGGCGCGAGGAACTGCCAGACCGAGACGCCCGAGCCGCGCAGCGCGATCAGCTCGCTGCTCCGGTTGAGCCGCCAGAAGGCGAGCATGCCGCCGAACAGGACCGCGAAGGGGAGCGTCTTCTGGGCGGTCAGCGGCAGCTTGAGGATCGCCATGTTGAGGACGATGCTGAAGGTGGCGGCGTCCTTGCCGGAGGCGCGGCGCAGCAGCTCGATCAGGTCGATCAGCAGGATGACGCCGATGAACAGGCCGAAGACCAGCAGGAAGGACAGCAGGAACTGGCGCGCGATGTAGAAGGAGATGGTCGGCGACAGGTGGACGGTCGCCTCGACGTCGTGTCGGTGCGCGCGCATCAGGTCGTCCTCGGCTTCGCCAGGAACGGCAGCGAGAGGCGGAACCGCGGCCGGCGCGCCAGCAGATAGATCGCGACCACACCGGGACCGATGCCGTTCAGATAGACCAGCGGAATCAGCTCGAGCACCTTGGCCGACGAGCTGTACAGGCCCATGGCGGCGCCCTGGATCGCGGCGGCCGCGGTAACGCCGATCACGATGCGCGTGGCCTGGCCCCGCTTGTTGAACTGGCCGAGCAACATCGCGGCCAGCGCGATCAGGGGCATGGTCAGGCCGAACAGCGGGGTCACGATCCGGTTGTGTCCGGACGCGATCAGCTTCTTGCGATAATAGCGGTCGTGCCGGGAGTTGCTGGGGTTGAGCAGGGACGGCAGGAAGCGCTCGTTGGGCTCGTGCCAGATCCGTTTGTGCCGCTTGCGCGCGCCGAAGTCGAAGCTGTAGCTCTTGAAGTAGAGCAGGGAGAGCTTGCCGGTCTTGCGGTCCAGTTCCTGGCGGTTGCCGTCGAACATGATCACGCGGGGGCCGTTGGGGCCGGAGGTGATCAGGCCGCGCTCGGCCATCATGGTGTACTGCTTGCCGGTCTGGCGGTTGTCCTGGACCAGGATGCCGTAAACGTCGTCGCCGACGCGGTCGCGCACGTAGATGGTCAGGTTGCGGCCGATATTGGTGAACGCGCCTTCCTGGACCAGGCCGGCAGAGAAGTTCTCCCGGATCTCGACCTGCAGGTCCTTGAAGTGCCGGAACGACACCGGCAGCAGGTAGAGGCTCAGGAAATAGCCGATGCCGACGGCGACCAGGCCGAGCACGGCGATCGGCCAGCCGATGCCGATATCGCTGAGCCCGGTCGACCGCATGACGATGAGCTCGCGGTCGTTGGTCATCTTGTTCAGCGCGAACATGGTCGCGAGGAACAGGGCGACGGGCAGGGTGACCAGGATGAAGGAGGGCAGCAGCAGGGCGGTCAGCTCGATGAAGGTCTCGATCGAGAGGCCGCGGTTGAGGATGAACTTGATGAAGCGGAGCGACTGGGTCAGCCAGATCACGGCGGTCAGGGTGCCGACGATGAACAGCGTCGCCACGCCAACCTGCTTCATGATGTAGAGCTGGGCCCGGTTCATCGCCTTACCGCGCGCGTCGGGTCGCTGCCGGCGAACGCCCGGCGCGCCGCGTCCAACCGGACACGCGCAAAGCTGAAGTCGAGCGCCTAGATTCGCCCACTTTCCCGGCCTTCTCCCCTAGCGGCGTGCGCCGCACCTGCGTACCGTTCCGACGTTCGACCCAGCGCATGCTTATGATGCTTATCGACGCTGGATCCTGGCAGCTTCGACGTCGTCTCGGCACGGCCACAAGATACCCCTCCTTGGCCGCCCAAATATACCCCGATGGCGCATGGTTCGTAAACTTGGGAATTTGAATTTTTTCCCTTTATTGGACAGTAAAGCGACAATATTCATGTCTGCTTCGTGAAACATCGTCGCAGTCGGACATTGATTTGCGCTGCTGCGAACAGCCGGGTCGCGGCGCGGGCGGCCCGGGCGGCACAGATCCGGACCGGCGCCCGCGGGCCGCGCGAGGCGCGTTTCGGCCGCGGGGGAGGCCAAGCTACGCACAATTGTGGCGGAATGCCAGATGGCCGCCTGCCGCATGCAGATCGCCGGTCGTCTTGCCGCATTCCGGGCCCTATATACGATGCACGGCCGCAGCGGGAGCCGATCCGGCGCCGCGCGTTTCGAGGCACAGTCCCCGTTTGCGCGACCGGCGGCTCCGCGGCTAAGTTTACGCCATCGTCGAATCACCGGCGCGTCACTCGCTCGAGATTCTCAGAGGACCCTTGATGAAAGCCACCTTCTCCGACCTGTCCCTGCCGTCGTCCGGCGTCGTCGTCGTGCTCGTCGCCGACGAGCGGACCCTGTCGCCCAGCGCCCACCAGCTCGACCGGTCGCTCGACGGCGCGCTGACCAAGGCGATGCGGTCCGGGCGCTTCAAGGGCAAGGTCGGCGAGACGCTCGACGTCGTCGCGCCGCGCGGCAGCGATTACGACCGCGTGATCCTGGCCGGCGTCGGCAAGGCCAAGGACATCAAGCTGATGACGGCGCGAAACCTGGGCGGCGGGCTGGTTGCGGCGCTCAACGCGGCGGCGGTGCGCAAGGCGACGGTGATGCTCGATCCGCTCGACGGCCTGGCCGAGCTCGGCTTCGCCGCCGCGGCCCGGGTCGGCCAGGGGGCGCAGCTGCGCGCCTACCGGTTCGACAAGTACCGGACCAAGGAGAAGGAAGAGCAGAAGCCGACGCTCAAGGAGCTGGTGATCGCCTGCGAGAACCCGACGGGCGCCAAGCGGGAATACGAGACGCTCGAGAAGATCGTCGACGGCGTCAACTACACCCGCGATCTCGTCTCCGAGCCCGCCAACATCATCTATCCCGAAACGCTGGCCGCGGCCGGCGAGGCGCTCAAGTCGATGGGCGTCGAGGTCGAGGTGCTGGGCGAGAAGGAGATGGAGAAGCTCGGCATGGGCGCGCTGCTCGGCGTCGGCCAGGGCAGCGCCCGCGAATCCAAGCTGCTGGTGATGCAGTGGAAGGGCGGCGCCAAGAAGGACCCGCCGCTCGCCTTCATCGGCAAGGGCGTCACCTTCGACACCGGCGGCATCTCGATCAAGCCCGCCCAGGGCATGGAAGACATGAAGTGGGACATGGGCGGCGCCGGCGTGGTCATCGGCCTGATGAAGGCGCTGGCCGGCCGCAAGGCCAAGGTCAACGTGGTCGGCGTCGCCGGCCTGGTCGAGAACATGCCGTCTGCGACCGCGCAGCGGCCGGGCGATATCGTCACCTCGCTGTCGGGCCAGACCGTCGAGGTCATCAATACCGACGCCGAGGGCCGGCTCGTCCTCGCCGACGCGCTCTGGTACACCCAGGACCGGTTCAAGCCGCGCTTCATGATCGACCTGGCGACCCTGACCGGCGCGATCATCATCGCGCTCGGCCACGAGCATGCCGGCCTGTTCTCCAACAACGACGAGCTGGCCCAGCGGATCGCCGCGGCCGGGGCGGCGCTGGGCGAGAAGGTCTGGCGGCTGCCGCTGGCGGACGCCTACGACAAGCAGATCAACACCGACGCCGCCGACATGAAGAATGTCGGCGGCCGCGACGCCGGCTCGATCACCGCCGCCCAGTTCCTCCAGCGCTTCGTCAACGAGGTGCCGTGGGCGCATCTCGACATCGCCGGGGTGACCTGGTCGAAGAAGGACGCCGCGACCGTGCCCAAGGGCGGCACCGGCTTCGGCGTCCAGCTGCTCGACCATCTGGTGTCCGAGCACTACGAGAGCTGATCGCAGCAGGACCGGCCGACCCGAGGCGTCGGCGGGGCAGGGGGCCAAGACCGCGTGACCGACATCGGCTTCTATCACCTGCAACGCTCGCCGCTCGAACGGGCGCTCCCCAAGCTGCTCGAAAAGGTGCTCGCCGCCGGCAAGCGCGCCGTGCTCAAGGCGGGCTCGGAGGACCGGGTCGAGGCGCTCAACGCCCTGTTGTGGACCTATGACAAGGCCGGCTTCCTGCCTCACGGCAGCCGCAAGGACGGCCACGCCGAGGCCCAGCCGGTCTGGCTGACCGAGCTCGACGAGAACCCGAACGCGGCCCAGGTGCTGATCCTCACCGACGGCGCCGGCTCCGACGACATCGCCGGCTACGAGCGCTGCCTCGACATGTTCGACGGCAACGACCCCGAGGCGGTGCAGGCGGCGCGCGGCCGATGGAAGGCCTGCAAGGAGGCCGGCCACGCGGTCACCTACTGGCAGCAGACCGAGCGCGGCGGCTGGGAGAAGAAGGCCTGACGAAACGCCGCGACGGCCTCCCTTGCCGCGCTGCAGCATTGCCGCTATATCGCCCGCTCACCCGGACATTCCAGACAGTCACGAGAAAGACGAGCCATGGCCCTCGAACGGACCTTTTCGATCATCAAGCCCGACGCGACCGCGCGGAACCTCACCGGCAAGATCAACGCGATGATCGAGGACGCCGGCCTGCGCATCATCGCGCAGAAGCGCATCCACATGGACAAGGCCCAGGCCGAGGGCTTCTACGCCGTCCACAAGGAGCGGCCGTTCTTCAACGACCTGGTCGCCTTCATGACCTCGGGCCCGGTCGTGGTCCAGGTGCTGGAGGGCGAGAACGCCATCGCCAAGTATCGCGAGGTGATGGGCGCGACCAACCCGGCCGACGCGGCCGAGGGCACGATCCGCAAGACCTTCGCCGAGAACATCGAGCGCAATTCGGTGCACGGCTCCGACGCGCCCGAGACGGCCAAGGTCGAGATCGCCTTCTTCTTCGCGCCGGACGAGATCGTCGGCTGAGCTGAGCGACCCATACGCCGTAAACGAACAAGGCCGCGTGAAGCGGCCTTGTTTGCGTATGCGGGTGGTCGAGCGTCAGGAAACGATGAAGATGAACGCGATGATCACCAAAGTCGCGACGAAAACCGTTCCGCGCCTCGCCCATCGGGTGAAGCTCGTCCAGGTCTCCTTGTGGTCCTTGTAGAAGGCTGAGCCTTCATCGAAGGTTTCGGCCATTCGCTTAGCCCCTCCTTGATCTCTCCCCGAGCTGCGTGGCGTCCTAATACACAAGCACGCGCGCTTCTGCAAATCAGTCTTATGCGGGCGGGTTGAACGCCGTGTCGACGGGGGCCGTGCCGCCGTCGAGCTCGACCCGCTCGTCGACCACCCGGGTCCGGCCGTCGGCGATCAGCCGAACCGCCGCCGGGTAGATTCTGTGCTCGGCGTCGAGGATGCGCGCGGCCAGCGCATCGGCGTCGTCGCCCGGCAGGACCGGCACCGCCGCCTGGATGATGATCGGCCCGTCGTCCATCGCCGGACGGACGAAATGGACCGTGCAGCCGGAGAAACGCACCCCGGCCTCGATCGCCCGCTCGTGCGAGTGCAGGCCCCGGAAGGCGGGCAGCAGCGACGGGTGGATGTTGATCAGCCGGTCGCGCCAGTGGTCGACGAAGGTCTCGGTCAAGAGCCGCATGAAGCCGGCCAGGCAGACCAGCTCGACGCCACGCTCCTCCAGCACCCCGATCAGCGCCCGCTCGAAGGCGGTGCGGTCGTCGAAGTCGCGGTGGTCGACGACGACGCCCTCGATCCCGGCCTCCCGCGCCCGGTCGAGCCCGCCGGCGCCGGAATTGTTGGACAGCACGACCGCGATCTCGGCCGGGAAATCGGGCGCGGCGCAGGCGTCGATCAGCGCCTGCAGGTTCGACCCGCGCCCGGAGATCAGGATGCCGAGCTTCAGCCGTGCCATTGCGCTTCCCAGTCGCGCAGGACCACGCGCGGCGCGCCGTCCGCGACGGGCTCGACCGTGCCCATGACGTGCACCGATTCGCCCTCGCGGCCGAACGCCTTGGCGACCGCGTCGGCCTGTGCGGGGTCGACCACGGCGACCATGCCGATGCCGCAGTTGAACGTGCGCGCCATGTCCTGCGCCCCGACGCCACCGGCCTCGGCGAGCCAGCGGAACGCGGCTGGGATCTCCCAGACGGGATCCAGGGCGACGCCCAGCGCGCGCGCCCCGGACCCCGGTCCGGGGTCCGGCAGCATCCGCGGGATGTTCTCGATCAGCCCGCCGCCGGTGATGTGGGCGAGGCCCTTCAGGCCGCCGGCCCCGAGCCCGGCCAGGCAGGCGGCGACATAGATCCGGGTCGGCACGAGCAGCGCTTCGCCGACCGTGCGGTCGGGTTCGAACGGGGCGGGGGCGTCCCAGGCCAGCCCGGCGTCGGCGCAGACCTTGCGCACCAGCGAGTAGCCGTTGGAATGGATCCCATCGGATTCGAGCCCGAGCACGACGTCGCCCGCGGCGATATCGGCGCGCGGCAGCAGCGCGTCGCGGTTGGCGGCGCCGACGGCGAAGCCGGCGAGGTCGTAGTCGCCGGCGCCGTACATCCCGGGCATCTCCGCGGTCTCGCCGCCGAGCAGGGCGCAGCCGGCCTGGCGGCAGCCCTCGGCGACCCCGCGCAGCACCGATTCGGCGACCGCGGTGTCGAGCTTGCCGGTGGCGAAATAGTCGAGGAAGAACAGCGGCTCGGCGCCCTGGGCGACAAGGTCGTTGACGCACATGGCGACCAGATCGATGCCGATCGTGTCGTGCCGGCCCGAATCGATGGCGATGCGCAGCTTGGTGCCGACCCCGTCGGTCGACGCGACCAGCACCGGATCGCTGTAGCCCGCCGCGGCGAGATCGAACAGGCCGCCGAAGCCGCCGAGGCCGCCGACCACGCCGGGCCGGCCGGTGGCCTGGGCCAGCGGCTTGATCGCCCGGACCAGCGCGTCGCCCGCGTCGATGTCGACGCCGGCGCGTTTGTATGCGTCGCTGGTGATGGCTTAGTCTCCCCCGATCGAATATATGCTGGTTCGGATACGGCGCCCGTTCGCAGGCGTCGTTCGCCGAGGAAAGGCGAGGCCACTTTATCGACCGGGAGCCGGTTCGACTTCAATGCTTCAATTGCCGACGTTCGTACCTCCTCTGGGCCGCCGCGCGCGCTTCGCGGCTATCGTCGTCCCGCTGCTGATGCTCGCGGCGGCGTTGCCGCCGGCCGCCCACGCGGCCGATCCCTACCGGGTCGGCGGGGTCAAGGTCACCGCCAAGGGCAAGACGCCCGGCGCCGCCAAGAGCCGCGCGGTCCGGGAAGGGCGGCGGGTGGCGCTGCAACGCCTGCTGCGCCGGATCACCGGGCCGGCCGACTACAAGCGCCTGTCGGCGATCCGGTGGCGCGGTATCGAGCAGCTGCTTACCGGCTACGAGGTCGAGCACGAGCGCAACGTCGGCAACACCTACGAAGGCGTTCTCGCCTACCGCTTCGACCGCGCCAAGGTGCGGACGTGGCTCCAAGGCCAGAGCGTCACCGTGATCGACGCGGCCTCGCGGCCGGTGTTGATCCTGCCGGTCTGGCAGGCGAAGCGCGGGCCGCTGCTGTGGGACGATCCCAACCCATGGCGCGAGGCCTGGGCCAACCTCGACCCGCCCAACGGGCTGGTGCCGGTGGTAACCGGCACGGGCGAACTCGCCGACCTGCAGGCAATCGACGGGCGCCAGGCGGTAGCCGGCGACATGGCCGCGCTGGCCGCGATCGCCAAGCGCTACCAGGCCGGCTCGGTCGTCGTCGCGGTCGCGGCGCCGGCCGGCAAAGGCGTGCGCATCACGCTGCGGCGCTATTTCATGCCGGCGGGTGCGGTGCGCCAGCTCGGCACGGTCAGCGCGCGCGACAATCCCGCCGCCCTCAAGACCGCGGCGGAACGCATCGTCGCGACGCTCGAAGCATCGTGGAAGCGCAGCAACAGCATCGACAACGGCGCGACCCAGACCCTGCGCGTGGCGGCGCCGCTCGACGGCCTCGCCTACTGGACCAAGCTGCGCGCCCGGCTCGACAGCGTTCCCCTGATCAAACGCTACCGGGTCGTCCAGTTCGCGACCAACCAATCGATCCTCGATCTCGTCCACGCCGGCTCGGTCGACCAGCTCAAGGAGGCGCTGGTCGAGGCGGGGCTTGATCTGCGCCCGGGCGCTGCGCCCGACGCCTGGGTGCTGCGGCTGGCCGCGGCGCCCTCGACGCCGGGGGCACCCGCGACGCCGGCGGCACCCGCGACGCGGTCCGCTCCGCCGCCCCCCGCAAGCCCCTCGACGCCCCCACCGCCGCGCCGGTCGAACGACCGCCGGCCGTGAACGCGCCCAACTTCATTTCGCTGGCGCGCCTGTTCGCGGTGCCCGTCGCCGTGTGGTTGATCCTGCGCGGCCGCTACGACATCGCCTTCTGGCTGTTCGTCGCCGCCGGCGTCAGCGACGGCGTCGACGGCTATATCGCCCGCCGCTTCGACGCGCGCACGGAGCTGGGCCGCTACCTCGACCCGCTCGCCGACAAGACGATGCTGGTCTGCACCTTCGTCGCACTGGCGGTCGCCGACAAGCTGCCGATGTGGCTGGTCATCCTGGTCGTGTCGCGCGACGTGATGATCGTCGGCGGGGTCATCCTGGCGGCGATCGTCGGCGACCCGATCGACGTGCGGCCGTCGCGGCTGAGCAAGCTCAACACGGTGGTCCAGTTCGTCTTCGCCGGCCTGGTGCTGGCCCGCTACGGCCTCGGCCTGACCGGTGTCTTCCCGGACGACGCGATGATCGTCGCCTACGTGTGCGTCGCCGCGACCACCGTCGCGTCCGGCGCCGGCTATGTCGTCGCCTGGATCCGCCACGTCGACGAACCGGAGCCCGATGAGCGGCCGTGAGCCCCCGGGCGGCGGCCGCCAGCTCGCCCTCGCGCTGCCGCACCGCCCGGCGATGGCGCGCGAGGACTTTCTGGTCGCGCCCAGCAACGAGCTCGCCGTCGCCTGGATCGACCGGTGGCCGGACTGGCCGATGCCCGGCCTGGTGATCCACGGCCCCGAGGGCTGCGGCAAGTCGCATCTGGCGGCGGTGTGGGCCGCCCGGGCGGACGCCGTCACCGTCGGCGGCCGCGACCTCGCCCGGCAGCCCGGTCCGGCGTTGCCACGATCCGGCGCGGTCATCGTCGAGGATGCCGACGCGTTGGTCGCGGGCGACGGCGCGGCGCAGGAAGCGGTGTTCCACCTGTACAACCGGATCGTCGAGGCGGGCGGCGCGTTGCTGCTGACCGCTCGCCGCCCGCCGCCGACCTGGGAGATCGCCCTGGCCGACCTGCGCTCGCGGCTCAACGCGCTGCCCAGCGCCGCGGTCGCCGCGCCCGACGACGCCCTGCTCGAAGCGCTGTTCGTCAAGCATTTCGCCGACCGCCAGATCCGGGTCGACCGCGCCGTCGTTCGCTATCTGGTCGCCCGCACCGAGCGGTCGCACGACGCCGTCCGGCGGCTGGTCGCTCGGCTCGACCAGGCGGCGCTGGCGGCGGGGCGGACGATCACGGTGCGGTTCGCGCGCGAGGTGCTGGAAGCCGCGGACGGGTAGCCTGACCGGGCGGCGGCGACCCGCCGGAAACGAGCGCGCCTTGTATTTTCGCCGCAGCTCGGCGAAATAGGGGCCCGCGAAACGCAAGCGAGCGAGCAGGGGATGCGAGGCGGAGCGATTACGAGAAGCGTAGGGGCCGGAGCCGTACTGGCCGCGGTCGCCACGGCGGCGGTGTTTCTGGCGCCCGAAGTCGCCTTCCAGCTCGCCCTCGTCGCGGCGGCGCTGCGGCTCCTCGTCCTGGTCGGGCTCGGCCACGACATGGCGATCCATGTCGGGGTCTGGCGGATGCGCTGGTTCGCCTACCTGATGGCGTTCCTGGAGGCCGCCTTCATCGTCCTCACCTTGCTCCACATCCCGGTCGAGGCCCATCTCGGCGTCGAGGACGCGCCGGCCGGGGTCTCGCAGACCGCGCTCGGGATCGGCTTCGTGGTGTGGCTGCTCTACGGCATCGCCACCCTGGCGCTCGGCATCGTCACCGTCGGCGCCGCACGCTACCGCGTCTTCGGCATCCTGATGATCGCCGCGGCGGTGGCCTGGGCGCTGGTGCTGGGCATCCTGGTCTGGCCGTTCATCGTCGCCGGAGCCTTCCTCGCGCTCGCCTACCGGCTGTTGCGCCCGTCGATCGCCGCCGCGGTCGGCTAGACGGCGGTTCCCGGCCTCACAGCAGGTCCTTCGGCACCACGAAGCGTTCGAGGTCGGCGGCGCCGTCGCTGACGTCGCGCCAGTGCGCCGCGGCCACGTCGAGCACGGCGAGCCCGGCGGTCGGGAACTTGTCCGCCATCCGCCGCCAGTCCGCCGACCGCCGGTTGCCGGCGAGGTCGCGGGCGAAGGCGTCGAAGCCGGGGGCGTGGCCGATCAACAGTGGACAGGTCACCGCGTCGTCGAGTGCACGCAGGCGCTCGAACAGCGCGTCGGCGCCGGCCAGGTACAGATCGCGCTCGGTCTGCACGGGCGGCGACATGCCCGAGACCCGCGCGATCACCGCCCAGGTATCGACGGCGCGGCGTGCGGCCGAGCACAGCACCAGGTCGGGCACCAGCGCCTCATCGAGCAGGTAGAGGCCCATCGCCGCCGCGGCGCGGCGGCCGCGCGGCGCCAACGGCCGGTCGAAGTCCTGGATATCCGGGGACGACCAGTCGGACTTGGCGTGGCGCATGACCAGGATTCGGCGGGTCTTCATCGGTCTTCACGGCGCTGTCGGGACACGGCGGAGCAGTAAGGCGCGGCGCCTCGCGTGGCAACACCGCTGCCGGCGAGAACGCGAACCAATCGGCCGGGTTCATTAGAATTTTCACATTCCATGGCTAGAATACCGGGGAACGTTCAATATCTATGACTGTGATGGAAGCCGTGAACCTCCCCAAAGCGAAGACGAGACCGCGGACCGACCTGGAATCCGCGGCGCGGTTCTTCAACCGCGAGCTCTCCTGGCTCGCCTTCAACGAGCGGGTCATGCAGGAGGCGGACAACCCCAACCATCCGTTGCTCGAGCGGCTGCGCTTCCTGTCGATCTCGTCGAGCAACCTCGACGAGTTCTACATGGTGCGCGTCGCCGGCCTGAAGGGCCAGGTCGAGGCCGGCATCAAGGTGCCGAGCGAAGACGGCATGACCCCGCAGCAGCAGCTCGACGAGATCAACGCCCGCGCCAAGCGGCTGATCACCAACCAGCTCAGCACGTGGCGGTCGCTGACCAAGGAGCTCGACGGCCACGGCATCTCGGTGGTCGAGCCCGCCGAGCTCTCCGAGAAGGAGCTGGACTGGCTGGAAGCCTACTTCCTCGACGAGGTGTTCCCGGTCCTGACGCCGCTCGCGGTCGATCCGGCGCATCCGTTCCCGTTCATCCCCAATCTCGGCGTCGCGATCGCGCTGGAGCTCAAGTCGATGCGGGACGGCGAGCCGCTGCACGGCCTGATCCGTCTCTCCGACCAGATCCCGCGCTTCGTCCAGGTGCCCGGCAAGACGACCCGCTACCTGCCGCATGGAGCAGGTGGTCCGTCTCTACACCCGGCACCTGTTCCCCGACCTCAAGGTGCTGTCGGCCGGCTAGCTTCCGCGTCATCCGCGACAGCGAGATGGAAATCGACGAAGAGGCCGAAGACCTCGTCGCGCTGTTCGAGACGGCGCTCAAGCGGCGCAAGCGCGGCCACGTCATCCGGCTGACCATCGAAGCGTCGATGACGCCCTACCTGCGCAGCTTCGTGATCGACAACCTCGAGGTCGAGCCCGAGGACGTCTTCGAGATCGACGGGCTGCTCGGCCTCGCCGACGCCGTCGAAGCTGATCACCGACGAGCAGCCGGAGCTGCTGTTCCCGCGCTACACGCCGCGCTCGCCCGAGCGCATCCGCGACTTCGGCGGCGACTGCTTCGCGGCGATCAGCGCCAAGGACATCATCGTCCACCACCCGTACGAGAGCTTCGACGTGGTGGTCCAGTTCATCCAGCAGGCCGCGCGCGACCCGTCGGTGGTCGCGATCAAGCAGACGCTCTACCGCACCAGCCACGATTCGCCGATCGTCAAGGCGCTGATCGAGGCGGCGGAGCAGGGCAAGTCGGTCACCGCGATGGTCGAGCTCAAGGCCCGCTTCGACGAGGAGGCCAACATCCGCTGGGCGCGCGACCTCGAGCGCGCCGGCGCCCAGGTCGTCTTCGGCTTCATCGACCTCAAGACCCACGCCAAGGTCTCCCTGGTGGTCCGGCGCGAGAGCCGGGGCCTGAAGAGCTATGCCCATTTCGGCACCGGCAACTACCATCCGATCACCGCGCGCATCTACACCGACCTCTCCTTCTTCACCTGCGACCCGGTGCTGTGCCGCGACACGGCG
The DNA here is from genome assembly GCA_963730305.1 of uncultured Alphaproteobacteria bacterium. GTDB lineage: Bacteria > Pseudomonadota > Alphaproteobacteria > Bin65 > Bin65 > CAMYMQ01. The sequence continues at coordinate 99,415 of CAVSRB010000003.1, read as the reverse complement.
CAGCTCTTCAACTACATGACCGGCTATGCGCTGCCCGCGCCGATGCAGAAGCTGGCGATCGCGCCGATCAACCTGCGCGAACGGCTGATGGCGCTGATCGAGACCGAGATCGCCAACGCCCAGGCCGGCAAGCCGGCGCAGATCTGGGCCAAGCTCAATTCGCTCGTCGATGGCGGCATCATCGACGCGCTCTACCGCGCCTCCACCGCCGGCGTGAAGATCGAGCTGATCGTCCGCGGCATCTGCTGCCTGCGCCCGGGGGTGCCGGGCTTGTCGGAGAACATCCGGGTCAAGAGCATCATCGGCCGCTTCCTCGAGCATTCCCGCATCGTCTGCTTCGCCAACGGCGCACGAACTGCCGCACCGCAAGGCCAAGGTCTTCATCTCGTCGGCCGACTGGATGCCCCGCAACCTCGACCGGCGGGTCGAGATCCCTGGTGCCGATCGAGAACCCCACGGTCCATCAGCAGGTGCTCGACCAGATCATGGTCATGCAGCTCCGTGACGAGGCGCAAAGCTGGATTCTGGGACCGGACGGCACGTACAATCGGGTGCGGGAAGACGGAACGGGTTTCGCGTGCCACCACTACTTCATGACCAACCCGAGCCTGTCGGGTCGCGGCAGCGCGCTCAAGCGGATCGAGTTGCCGAAGCTGGCGCTGACCGATGACTAGCACGCACGCGCCGTGACCGCGGAGCTTCGCGCATGACGGTCCACGCGCTCGAAACCTGGCGGACCGGTGTGGAGGAGATGGCCCTGCGGCCCCGCATGGGCGTCATCGACATGGGCTCCAACTCGATCCGCCTGGTCGTGTTCGAAGGCGCGCCCCGGGCGCCGATCGCGGTGTTCAACGAGAAGGTGCTGTGCGGCATGGGCCGCCGGCTGCGCTCGACCGGCCGGCTCGACGCCGAGGGCGTCCAGCTCGCCTTCGAGAACCTGCCGCGCTTCGTCGCCATCGCTTCGGGCATGGGCGTCCAGTCGCTCCACGTGGTCGCCACCTCGGCGGTGCGCGATGCCGAGGACGGCGCCGATTTCGTCGCCCGGGTGCGCGCCGAGACCGGGCTCAGCGTCCAGGTGCTGACCGGCGACGAGGAGGCGCGGCTGTCGGCGCTGGGCGTGCTGTCCGGCGCGCCCTGGGCCGACGGCGTGGTTGGCGACCTCGGCGGCGGCAGCCTCGAACTGGTCCGGCTGCGCGGCGGCGAGCCGGAAGCGATGGTCACGCTGCCGCTGGGCCCGTTGCGGCTCAACGAATGGGCCGAGTCCGGCAGCGAGACCGGTGCCCTGATCAAGGAGACGATCGCCGGCGTGCCGTGGCTGCGCGAGGCCGCGGGATCGAATCTCTACATCGTCGGCGGCTCGTGGCGGGCGCTCGCCCGCATCCACATGGCGCAGCGCCGGCGCAAGCTGCGCATCCTCGACGGCTACACCGTGGCGCCGTCGTCCTTCGGCGACTTCCTCAAGCTGATCGCCCGGCAGAGCGACGAAGGGCTGCTCAAGCAGGGCAGCTTCAACTCCCGCCGGCTCGACGCGATCCGTCCGGCCGCCCGGGTGATGCGGCAGCTGATCAAGACGCTGAAGCCCGACAGCATGGTGTTCAGCGCCCGGGGGCTGCGCGAGGGCGTGCTATTCGATGCCCTGCCGCCGCTGGTGCGCGAGGAAGACCCGCTGATCGCCAGCGCCCGCGCGCTCAGCGCCCAGTTCAACCGCTTCGCCCAGCTCGGCGAGATCCTCGCCACCTGGACCGAGCCGCTGTTCCCCGACGAGGCGCCGGAGCGGGCCCGGCTGCGCCGGGCGGCGACCCTGCTCAGCGACATGGGCTGGATCGAGCATCCCGACTACCGCGCCGAGAACAGCTTCGACCGGGCCCTGACCCTGCCGGTGATGGGCTTCGACCATCCCGGCCGCGCCTTCGTCGCCCACGCCCTGTTCGCCCGCTACGGCGGCGGCGCCGACGACGACAAGAAGGCGATCGCCTACGAGGCCGGGTTGGGCGACGACGACCTGCGCGACGCTCGGGCGCTGGGCCAGGCGATGCGTCTCGGCTACACCATGTCGGCCGGGCGCGTCGACATCCTGTCGGCTTCGCGGCTGTCGCTGGCGGACGGGGAAGTGTGCCTGGATCTGCCCGATATCGGCCGGCACTACACCGGCGATCGGTTGCGCCGGCGTCTGGTCGCGCTGGCCTCGACCATGGGGGCCAAGGCGCTCATCCGGATCGACGGCGAGACGCTCGACTAGCCGACGACTCCGCATCCGGCGGCGCACAGGGCACGGCCTGCAGTTCCCGGCCGGTGACGGTCAGCGCCAGGCGGCCGTGCTTGAGCGCCAGCGCGTCCTCTCCGAACAATTCCCGGCGCCAACCCCGCAGCGCGGGCACGTCGGCGTCGTCGTCGGCGGCGATCTGCTCCAGGTCGGCCGAATTGGCGACCAGCTTCTGGGCGACCTCATTGGCGTCGCATTTCATCTTCAACAGCACCCGCAGCAGGTCGACCACCGGGCCCAGGCCGCGCGGCAGCTCGCGGCTCGGCGGCAGGGTGGGGCACTCGGCCTCCGGCGTGGCCAGGCCGCGCTCGACCGCGGCCAGGATCGCATGGCCGAACTTGCCCTCGGCGACCGGCTTGGGCAGGCCACGGGTGCGCGCCAACGCGGCGACGGTGGTCGGCGCGTGGGCGGCGATCTCCAGCAGCGCCTCGTCGCGGACCACCCGGTTGCGGGGCAGGTCCTTGGTCTGGGCGGTCTCCTCGCGCCAGGCGGCGAGCTCGCGCAGGGTGGCCAGGAAATGGGGCCGCGACGAGCGCACCTTGAGCCGGCTCCAGGCCTCCACCGGGTTGACGGTGTAGGTGTTGGGATCGGCGAGGATGGCGATCTCCTCGTCGAGCCAGCCGAGCCGGCCGGTGGTTTCGATCCGGGCGCGCAGCTTGCGGTAGATCGTGCGCAGGTGGGTGACGTCGGACAGCGCGTAGGAGAGCTGCTTGTCGGTCAGCGGCCGCAGCGACCAGTCGGTGAAACGCGACGACTTGTCGATCTGCGCCTTGGCCAGCTTGCGCACCAGGGTCTCATAGCCGACCTGGTCGCCGAAGCCGCACACCATCGCCGCAATCTGGGTGTCGAATAGCGGCTTCGGCACCCGTCCGGTGTGGCGATGGAATATCTCGATGTCCTGACGGCCGGCGTGGACCACCTTGAGGATGGTCTCGTCCTCGAGCAGGCGCCACAGCGGTGCCAGGTCGATGTCGGGATGGAGGGCGTCGACCGCGGCCGCCTCGTCGTCGCCGGCGATCTGGACAAGGCAGAGCTGTGGCCAATATGTGCGTTCGCGGAGGAACTCCGTGTCGAGCGTGACGAAATCTTCGTTGGCCAGGCGATCGCAGAAGGACGCGAGGGAGTCGGTATCGGTGATCAATTGCATGACGCTGCCATATACAGGGAAATCCGCCGGTTGGCGACGCCACCGAATCGCATGGCGCCGCGTCGCTTTTTGCGGGCACGCCCGGCGGACCGCGGCGCTGGCGGCGTTGCCCTTGGCGTTGCTCGCGGCGCTGCTCGCGCCCGGGGCGGCCAATGCGGCATCGGCGCTGCGGCTCGACCGCCCCTGGCCGAACGGCGCCCCGCTGGCCGTGTTCAAGGGCCGCACGGTGCATTTCCCGAGCATCAGCCCGTTCACGCCGGCCGAGCTCTACCAGCCGGGCAAGGCGGTGCGCCGCACCGAGGCGCTGGCCTACCTGTTCCTGCCCCATGGCCGGCGCGCGCCGGGCTCGGTGCCGGCGGTGGTGCTGCTCCACGGCGCCAGCGGGGTGATGCACGCGCGCGAGATCACCTATGCGCGTCAGTTCGCGGCGATGGGCGTGGCGGCGCTGGTGGTCGACGTCTTCGGTGCGCGCCGGAAATGGGCGACCGGCTTCGTCAGCCGGCTGCTCAAGATCACCGAGACCATGCTGGTCGCCGATTCCTATGCTGCGCTCGCCTACCTGAAGACGATCCGCATGATCGACCCGCAGCGGGTCGCGCTGATGGGCTTCTCCTACGGCGCGATGGCCTCGGTCTACGCGATGAACGCCCACTTCGCCGACGAATTCGCCCGGCGGCTCGGCGTCGGCGAGACGCGGTTCGCCGCGCACGTCTCCTATTACGGGCCGTGCCTGGCCCGTTTCTCCGACACGCGGACCACAGGCGCGCCGCTGTTGATGCTCTACGGCACGCGCGACGAGCTGATCGACCCCGAACGCTGTGCCGAGATCGCCGGCGATCTGCGCAAGGGCGGCAGCCGGGTCCGCATCGTCGCGTTCAAGGGCGCCGTCCACCAGTGGGACGGGCCGCGGCCGCTGATGCATATCGGCCGCATCCTCGCCCGCTGCCGGTTCCGGGTCGAGCGCGACGGCACGGTGCGCGACCGGCGCACCTTCCTGCCGATGACCGGCGAGCTGATGCGCAAGATCATCCTCGGCCTGTGCGTCAGCGGCCGGCCCTACCTGATCGGGCGCAACGACGCGGTGCGGGCGAAGTCCGACGCCGTTGTCGGCCGCTTCCTGCAGCGGGTCTTCACCGACCGGGGCGGCTGAGCGGGAGCTAGGGAGCGTGACGCTCCGGCTGCGCGTCAGGTGCCCGCCGGCTGGGCGAAGGTGTAGAGCGTGATCGGGGCTTCGCGCCCCCGGACCGGGACCTCGCCGAGGCGGTCGAGCCCCCCGGTCAGGTCGGCGTCGCGGCCCCGGGCCGCCTCGACCGCGTCGGCGCTCAAGACCGCGTCGACGGCGTGCTCGCGGGTCAGGTGCTCGACCCGGCTGGCGGTGTTGACCGTGTCGCCGATGACCGCGAATTCGAGCCGCCGCTCGTCGCCGATGTCGCCGAGCACGACCGGGCCGAAATGGACGCCGACGCCCATCTCGATCGCCGGTTCGCCGCTCGCGGCGCGCTCCCGGTTCCAGACGGCGACGCTGTCGATCATCGACCGGGCGCAGCGGATCGCGTTGGCCGCGTCGTCGGGCGAGGTCCGCGGCGTGCCGAAGGTCGCCATCAGGCCGTCGCCCATATACTTGTCGAGGGTGCCGTCGTGGGCGAACACCGCGGCGGCCATGCGGCGGTGGAACTCGCGCAGCATGCCGATGGTCGCCTCGGGCGAGGCCTTCTCGGCCAGGCCGGTGAAACCCTTGATGTCGGCGAACAGCACGGCGACGTCCTGCGCCCGCACCTGGCCGAGCGGCTCGTCGGTGGTGGCCAGCTCCTCGACCATGGTCGGCGAGAAATAGCGCGACAGGTTGGCCCGCTCGCGCTCGGCGCCGAGCTGGCGGGCGATCAGCCGCCGGGTGCGCCACACCGCGACGCTGCCGACCAGCCCGACGATGACGAAGATCGTCATCGCCTGGGTGATGTTCGAGATCGGCACGAAGTTGGGATTGAGCTGGATCTTCAGCCGTTCCATCGAGGTCGCCGCGCTGAGGCTGGGCAGGTCCAGCACCGAGACGCTCGACGGCAGCGTCAGCACGATCGCCCCGGCGACGCCCCAGCAGAGCGCGCTGGCGCAGCCGGCCCACAGCACGAAGCGCGGCGAGTAGGTCAGCGCGGCGATGCCGATGAACACGAAGAAGTAGATCGCCGGGCTGAAGCGATACATGATCTGCGGCGGCCACTCGGCGGCGCTGAAGCCCGGGTTGGGCACGGTCAGCGCCAGGGTCAGCACGATCAGGTCGAAGCTGAGGAAGGCGTAGCGGAGCCAGGGCCTGCGCAGCGACGACCGCTCGAGCCGGTAGTGGACCGTCGCCGACACCGCGAGCAGCAGGATCGCGGTCACCGGCCACAGCGCGGCCTCCGTGGGCACCGAGACCAGCACGTAGACCAGGATGATCGCCATCGCGACGTGCTTGACCCGGGTGATCAGCCGGAACGCCGTAAGGTCGGCCTCGTCGAGCGCCTGGTGCAGCACGGGATCGACCGTCTCGTTGCGCAGGAAGAAGGGCAGCCGAAACCGGGGCAGGGCGAGGGAAGCGGTGCTCATCGCTCGGATCCGTTCATGAGGCGGCGGCCGGCCCGGCCGCGGTGGCGGGACTATAGCAGTTGACGAGGCAGCGGTTGTCGGGGCGTTGGCACGGCGGTCCCGACCGCCGGGCCCGTCGGCCGCGTCACCCCGCCAGCGCGCGCCAGCGGCCCGGTGTGACGCCGCAGGCCTGCTTGAAGCGGCGGGTCAGGTGGCTCTGGTCGGCGAAGCCGCAGGCGAGCGCGACCTCCGCCACCGGCGTCCCCTGGCCCAGCATCGCCCGCGCCCGGTCGAGCCGCCGCAGGACGAGATAGCGATGGGGGCTGGTACCGAGGCAGGCCCGGAACTGCCGCGCCAACGTGTAGCGCGACAGGCCGGTGACGGCTTCCAGGTCGGCAGACGACACTGGTTTAGGGTCGGCCGAGGCGACGGGCTGCTCGAGGTTGGCGTCGAGATAGTCCCGCGCCCGGTCGACGGCGCGCCGGTCGCGGGCCGACGCGGTCCACCGGCGCGGCGCGTCCGACGCCGCCGTCAGCGCCTCCGCCAGCTCGAGCACGGCTTGGTCCAGCTGCAACGGCTCGAGCGGCGCCGCCAGGTCGTCGAGGGCGCTCGCGATCGCGCGGGCCAGCCGGCGGTCGCGCGATACGGCGCCGGGAACGAAGGGCAGGGCGCAGGGCCGGTCGCCCAGGGCCGCGCGGATATGCCGGGGCGCGACGTAAAGGATGCGGTAGCGGAACCCCGCGCCGGTGCCGGCCCGGCCGTCGTGGGTCTCGTCCGGATGCAGCACGAAGACCTGGCCGGGCAGGCTGCGGGCCGTCTCGCCGCGATAGCGAAACGCCTGCACGCCCTGCATCGTGTACCCGATCGCGTAGGTGTCGTGCCGGTGCGGGTCGAAGCCATGGCCGGCGAAGAAAGCCTCGATCCGCTCGAAACCGGGCGCGCCCGGCGCGCGCCGGACCCAGTCGCCCACGCGAGAGCGGGGCCCGGTCTCGCACGATCGTTCAAGACGCGTCTCTGCGTCGCGCTTAGAAAGAGGCATGGCCATTTATACCAGAACCGCCGACCGGGCTCGACACGTCCGGGCTCGGCACGTCCGGGCTCGGCACGTCCGGGCTCGACAGGGAGGGCAGACGCCGTGGAGGAGCTGTTGGGCTTCGTCCTCGCCGGGTTCGCCCTGACCGGCAGTCCCGGCCCGAACACGTTGAGCCTCGCCGCTACCGGTGCCGCCTTCGGCGCGCGCCGCGGCCTCGGCTACATGGCCGGGCTCGACGCCGGCATGGTGGTGGTGATGGCGATCGTCGCGACCGGCGTCTCGGGCGTGCTGCTGGCGGTGCCCGGCGCGACCCCGGTCGTGGTCACGGTCGCGGCGCTCTATTTCGCCTATCTCGCCTTCCGCATCGCGACCGCGCCGCCGCTGGCGGAGAACGCCGGCGCCGACCGCCACCCGTCCTTCTTCGCCGGCGTCTTCCTGTCGCTGGTCAACCCCAAGGCCTACGCCGCCATGGCGGCCCTGTTCTCGGGCTTCGTGCTGGTCCATGGCCGGCTCGTCCTCGACGCCACGCTCAAGCTGGTCCTGCTGCTCGCGATCATCGCCGTCGTCAACGTCGCCTGGCTGTTCGGCGGCGCGGCGTTGACCCGCTTCTTCCGCGCGCCGCGGGCGAACCGGATCATCAACGTCACCTTCGCCGTCCTGCTGGTCCTGTCGGTCGGCGCGGCGGTGCTGTTCTGAGGTTCGGGCTCTGGGGCCCAGGCTCTGAGGCCGAGGCGGTTGCGACGCCGTGCGGGGGTGTGCGGCGGCCGCGAAAGCCTATATAGACGCCGGAACGCCGGCCACCCTTGACAAATCGCCATCCTGCGTGGCTTGTCCGGCCGATCCATCTCCCGAAGTGATTCCGAGACCGAAGGCAAGGTGATGCACCCCTACCGAACGCACACGTGCGGCGATCTGCGATTGGACCATGACGGCGCCGAGGTCCGTCTGTCGGGCTGGGTGCATCGCAAGCGGGACCACGGCAACCTGCTGTTCGTCGACCTGCGCGACCATTACGGCGTCACCCAGGTCGTGGTCGACACCAACGACCCGAGCTTCCCGGTCCTCGACGAGGTCAAGCTGGAAAGCGTGCTGACCGTCACCGGCAAGGTCGTCCGCCGATCCGAGGATACCGTCAACCCGTCGCTGCCGACCGGCCAGGTCGAGGTCCGCGTCGCCGAGGCCGAGGTCCAGGCCGCCGCAGACCCGCTGCCGCTCCAGGTCAATTCCGAGGTCGACTACGGCGAGGAGGTGCGGCTGCGCTACCGCTATCTCGACCTGCGCCGCGAGAAGATGCAGCGCAACATCGCGCTGCGCTCCGACGTGATCTCGTCGATCCGGCGGCGGATGATCGACCAGGGTTTCCGCGAGTTCCAGACGCCGGTGCTGACCGCCAGCTCGCCCGAGGGCGCGCGCGACTACCTGGTGCCGTCGCGGCTCCATCCGGGCCAGTTCTACGCGTTGCCCCAGGCGCCGCAGATGTTCAAGCAGCTGCTGATGATCGCGGGCTTCGACAAGTATTTCCAGATCGCGCCCTGCTTCCGCGACGAGGACGCCCGCGCGGACCGCTCGCCGGGCGAGTTCTACCAGCTCGACTTCGAGATGAGCTACGTCACCCAGGAGGACGTGTTCGCGGCGATCGAGCCGGTCCTGCACGGCGTGTTCGAGGAATTCGGCCACGGCCGCACGGTGACGCCGCTGCCGTTCCCGCGCATCCCCTTCGACGAGGCGATGCTGAAATACGGCTCGGACAAGCCCGACCTGCGCAATCCGATCGAGATCGCCGACGTCACCGAGGCGTTCCGCGGCTCGGGCTTCAAGATCTTCGCCGGCCTGATCGAGAAGGGCGCCATCGTCCGCGCCATCCCGGGCACCGGGCGCCGGCCAGCGCGCCTTCTGCGACCGGATGAATTCCTGGGCCCAGAAGGACATGGGCAAGCCCGGCCTCGGCTACATCTTCTGGCGGGAAGGAGAGGGCGGCACCGAGGCCGTGGGGCCGATCGCCAACAACCTCGGCCCCGAGAAGACCGCCGAGATCGCGGCCGCCACCGGCGCCAAGGACGGCGACGCGGTGTTCTTCGCCTGCGACCAGCCGGGCGACGCCGCCGAGTTCGCCGGCCTGGTGCGCAACCGGCTCGGCGAGGAGCTCAGCCTGCTCGAAGAGAACGTCTACCGCTTCTGCTGGGTGGTCGACTTCCCGATGTACGAGCTCGACGACACCGGCAAGCTCGACTTCTCGCACAACCCGTTCTCGATGCCCCAGGGCGGGCTGGAGGCGCTGGAGGGCGACGACCCGCTGTCGATCAAGGCGTTCCAGTACGACATCGTCTGCAACGGCGTGGAGCTGTCCTCGGGGGCGATCCGGAACCACCGGCCGGACATCATGTACAAGGCGTTCGAGATCGCCGGCTATTCGGCGGCCGAGCTGGAGGCCGAGTTCTCCGGCATGCTCAATGCGCTCAAGTTCGGCGCGCCGCCCCACGGCGGCTCGGCGCCGGGCATCGACCGCATCGTCATGCTGCTCGCCGACGAGCCCAACATCCGCGAGGTCATCGCCTTCCCGATGAACCAGCAGGCCCAGGACCTGATGGTCGGCGCGCCCGCCGAGGTGCCCGAGCACCGGCTGCGCGAGCTGCATCTGCGCGTCCATCTGCCGCCGCAGGTGAAGTCCGACGGCTGACCGGTCCTGGCGTATCGGCGTGGGGCTTCCAGGGATTGCCTCAATATTGGCACGGAACTGCCTTAATCCGCCGGTGTTCGAATTCTAGTCTGGGTGCAGACCGGCTGGACAGACACTCAGGGCATCGTTGCCATGATTGGGGCAGGGTGCCCGCATCTTCGTACAGTGATCCCGCTTGCGCTCGTGTGCGCGCTGGCGCTTGCCAACGATGCGGTCGCGCGGGACCAGGACGGCGCGATCATGCCGCACCGGGCGACCTACAAGATCGAGGTCAGCTCCATATTGGGGAAGAAGCTGAAGGGTGTCTGGCCGCCCCGGCCCGTTGGCGCCGGCACCGAGACGATCGAGCTCAGGCAGACGTGCCACGGCTGGCGCTATCGGGAAACGGTCAGCACGACCATGAAGTCCGGCGCCCGACCGTCCGTCTCGAGATATACGCTGACCTGGTTCGAAGGTTCGGATGGTCGTCGCTTCACCTTCGAGGAGCGCCGCGATCACGGCGCCAAGACCGAAAAGACCACGGCGACCGCCAGCATCGCGAGAGGCGGCCAGAACGACGCGGTGATCGTGGACAAGGGCAAGAGACGCGTCATGACTCTGCCCGACGGCACGATCTTCCCGATGACGTTTCTCCGGCGTATCCTGTCGGCGGCTCGAAACGGCGACGAGTTCGGTAAGCGCGTCGGTATTCAACGGTGGATTTCACAAGCAGCTGGGCCGAACGGAATTTCGCATCAAGCGGGCCGACAAGCCCGGGCTGGATCGGTTGCCCGACGACCTCAAGGCGTCGAAAGCATGGCGTCTTGAAAGGTCATACTACCGTGCGCCGAGCGGCATTTCCGACGACACGTTGTTCGTGGATATCCGCGCCGAGAACGGCGTGTTGTTGAAGCGCGACTACTACTATCGCGGTATCGAGGCTCATTGGTTGCTGCGTTCCGCCAGCAAGCTGCCACGCCCGAAATGCCGATAGCGCCGAAGGGCCGCGTCAGCACGCCCGACCGGGCACAGCCCGGCCGCATCCTGGCGTACCCATCACCGAAGCCGTCGCCTCCGGTATCATGGTGGTGCAAGCGGCTTGACTGTCGGGCGCCTTCGCGCAAATGAGGGTGATGATGACTCACACGCGCCGTCTCTTCGCCGGCATGGTCGTGCTGGCCGGGTTCGTCCTGGCGGGACAGGCTGCGCCGGCCGCCGCCGCGTCGCTCGAGTTGATCGCGTCCGGCCTGGTGCCGCACAAGGCGATCTACGAGCTCAAGGTCGCCAAGATCGGCCCGACCAGCCGGGTCGCCGAGGTCGGCGGCGCGATCTACTACGAATTCGGCGAGACCTGCACGGCCTGGACGGTGCACCACAAGTTCCGGCTGACCATCGTGCGGGCGAGCCGGCCGGAGGTCGAGACGCTGACCGACTTCCACAGCACCGAATTGAAGGACGGCCTGACCTTCGCCTTCAAGTCCACGACCCGGATCAACGGCCAGGTGTCGGAGCGGCTCGACGGTAAGGCAAGCCTCGACCGGATCGGCGGGCCGGGGCGGGTCGACCTGACCTTGCCGGAGCAGCGCCAGGCGGCGCTGCCGGCGGGCACCATCTTCCCGACCTATCACTCGCTGCGCCTGATCCATGCGGCGCAGACCGGCGTCACTCACTTCTGGACACCGATTTTCGACGCCTCGGACCGTGCCAAGTGGAGCGGGGTCAACGTGGTCCTGCTCGGCCCGGTCGGCACCCACCTCGACCTCGCCGCCGCGCCGGCGGCGCGCGCGCTGGTCAACGCGCCCGGCTGGCGCGCCCGGGTATCCTATTTCGACGCGGACAAGATCGACTCCAGGCCGAGCTATCAGCTCACGCTGCGTCTCAACGTCAACGGCGTAACCCCTGAGATGACGCTCGATTACGGCCAGTTCACGCTGAAGGCGGTGCTGCGCGCGATCGAGCCGCTACCCAAGCCGAAATGCGGCTGACCGCCTGACCCGTAACGGGGCTTCAGCGCCGCGCCAGGCTCCGCCCCTTGCCGATCGCCTTGTCGCCCATCCGGTCGCGCACCGCGTCGATCGCGCGCTCGACCTTGGCGCGTTGCAGCGACTGCGGATCGAGCAGGTCGAGGGCGTCGCCGGCGGCCGGCGACAGGTCGGACAGGCCGACGCCGATCAGGCGGAATTCCGGGCCTTTGGCCTCTTCCTCGAGCAGCGGCAGGGCGGCGCGATAGATCTCTTCGGCGAGCTGGGTCGGTGCCGGGAGCTGGCGGCGCCGGCTGAGCAGCTTGAACCGGGCGGTCTTGAGCTTGAGCGTCACCGTCCGCCCGGCCAGTCCGGCCCGCTTCATCCGCCCCGAGACCTTCTCGCACAAGGGCCACAGCCGCTCGCGCAGGCGCGCGGCGTCCCGGATGTCGGTGTCGAAGGTGGTCTCCGCCGAGATGCTCTTGGTCGGCCGGTCGCTGTGCACGGTGCGGTCGTCCTCGCCGCGGGAGAACCGGGCCAGCCGCCGGCCGATGCTGCCGTAGCGGGCGACCAGGTCGGCCTCGGGCACCTCCTGGAGCTGGTTGATGGTGCGGATGCCGTCGCGCGCCAGCGACGCCTGCAGCGCCTTGCCCACGCCCCAGATGATGCCGACCGGCTTGCCGGCCAGGAAATCCAGCGTTTCCGCGCGTCCGATCACCGAGAAGCCGCGCGGCTTGTCGAGGTCCGAGGCGACCTTGGCCAGGAACTTGTTGTGGCTGAGCCCGATCGACGCGGTCACCCCGATCTCGCTCTCGATGCGCCGGATCAGCCGGCTCAGGGTCACCGCCGGCGGCGCCCGGTGCAGCCGCTCGGTGCCGGACAGGTCGAGGAAGGCCTCGTCGATCGAGATCGGCTCGACCGCCGGGGTCAGCTCGGTCATCAGCCGGCGCACCTCGCGGCCGACCGCGGCGTATTTCTGCATGTTCGGGCGGATCACCACCGCGTCGGGGCAGGCGTCGAGCGCCTTGAACATCGGCATCGCCGAGCGGATGCCGTAGATCCGGGCGACGTAGCAGGCGGCCGAGACCACCCCGCGGCGGCCGCCGCCGACGATCACCGGCTTGTCGCGCAGCGACGGGTCGTCGCGCTTCTCGACGCTGGCGTAGAAGGCGTCGCAGTCGATATGGGCGATGGCGAGGTCGAACAACTCGTCGTGGCGGACGATCCGCCGGCCGCCGCAGGCCGGACAGCGCCCGTCGGCGGGCGGCGAGGGCAGGATTTGATCGCAATCGCGGCACAGGCCCGTCATCGGCCGAATGTCCTGAAAAGCCACCCCAGGAATGGCTGTTTTCCGGGTAACCGCCACCGTTCCCGGTAAGTTTTTGTTAATGATGACGGTGATATACCACAGTCCGTCGGCCGACGAATGCGTGGAAATGGCCGAGCCACACAGGGGCACGAGAGATCGAGATGAGCGTTAACGGAAACGGCGGGGCCACGATCGAGGGTTCCGATAGCGGCATGAACGGGCGCGGGATCGAGAGCACCAAGCGCGTGCTGATCGTGGAGGACAACGAGCTGAACATGAAGCTGTTCCGCGACCTCCTCGAGGCGCACGGCTACGTGACCTTCCAGTCCCCCGACGGCCAGGACGCGCTGGAGAAGGCGCGGACGGTCCGTCCCGACCTGGTGCTCATGGATATTCAGCTGCCGGTGATTTCGGGCCTGGACGTCGCCAAGGCGATGAAGGCGGACGACGACCTCAAGAACATCCCGATCATCGCGGTGACCGCGTTCGCCATGAAGGGCGACGAGGAGAAGATCCGGCAGGGCGGCTGCGAGGCCTACCTCTCGAAGCCGATCTCGCTGACCTCGTTCCTGGAGACGGTCGAGCGCTACCTCAACTAGCGCACCGCCACCTTCCCCAAAATCGAAGCGGCGCCGCTGGTCCCAGCGGCGCCGTTAATCATGCCCGCTTCCCGGATGGCGATTGCCCGGGCGCGGCGCTGCCTGCTGCAGCGCTATTTGATCTTGGCTTCCTTGAACAGGACGTGCTTGCGCGCGACCGGGTCGTATTTCTTCATCTCCAGCTTTTCGGTCGTGTTCTTCGGATTCTTGAAGGTCACGTAGTAATAGCCGGTGTCGGCGGTGCTCACCAACTTGATCTGCACCGTGTTCGGTCGTTTGGGCATTGCGAAATTCCGCTGTCTACAGTCGCGTTGGCACCCCCCGGAATAGGGTCGGGCACCCGATTGGGGTCTATTTAGACGCGCGACCCCGCCAAGGCAACGGCCTATTGCGTGCTATGCGTCCGGTCGTTGGCGCGGGCCATGCTGGTCGAGGTCGGCCGCACCGCCATCCGGTACAAGCTGCGGTTCAGGATCAGCCGCCGCGCGACCTCGAGGTCGACGTCGTACTTGCCCTTGGCGACCGACGCCGGGCACAGCTTGCGCAGCGCCGTCTGGCGCTTCTTGGTCGGCAGCATGTGCCGGCGCCAGCGCCGGAAGACGTAGGCGTTGGCCGTCTTGTGGTGGCGCAGGGCGGCGACCACCGCGTTGGCGTTCTGCGGACCCCGCGACGTGCAGACGTTCGGCAGTACGCCCAGCCCCTGCAGCGCATAGCCGGACGGCGCGTGGAAGCGCGACCAGGTCAGGATCATCTCGCCGCGGTTGGGCAGGGAAGTGACGCTCTGCACCGTGCCCTTGCCGTAGGAATTGGTGCCGACCAGCACGGCGCGGCCGTTGTCCTGCAGCGCCGCGGCGACGATCTCCGACGACGAGGCCGACCGGCCGTTGACCAGGATGACGATCGGCAGGCCGTGCGCGATGTCGTTGTCCTGGGCGACGTAGCGCTGGAAGCTCTCGGGGTGGCGGCCGCGGGTCGAGACGATCGGCCCGTGGGTCAGGAACAGGTCGGAGAGCTCGATCGCCTGGTCGAGCAGCCCGCCGGGATTGTTGCGCAGGTCGAGGATGATGCCGCGCAGGCGCGGCCCCAGCTCGGCGCGGGCGCGGTGCACCGCGAGCGCGACCCGCCGCGCGGTGCCGACGCTGAACCGGTCGACCGAGATGTAGGCGATCCGGCCCTCGCGCTGGTAACGCACCGTATTGGGCTTGATGAACTGGCGCTCGACCCGGAGCTTGACCGGCTCCTTGCTCGAGGCCCGGGCCAGGGTCAGCCGCACCCACGAGCCGCGCGGCCCGCGCAGGTGGCGAACGATCTGCTGCAGGGTCCAGCCCTTGGTCGGCCGGTCGTCGATGCCGATGATGGTGTCGTCGGCCTTGACGCCGGCGCGCTCGGCCGGAGTCTTCGACATCACCGCGACGACCTTGGTGACACCCTTGTCGTTGCGGATGGTGATGCCGATGCCGCCATAGCCCTCGCGCCAGGCGCGGCTGTCACGCGCGTCGGCGGCGCTGGAGTAGCGGGAATACTTGTCGAGCGAGGAAAGGGCGGAATCGAACACCGCCTTGTAGAGGGTCTCGGCGTTGGCCTTGCGGACCTTGGGCGACACCGTACGCGCCGCCAGATAGGCGTCGACCGTGGTGTCCGCCCACTGGTTCGCGCTGTCGCGGTTGGGCGCCTTGAACAGGCGGACCACCTTGTCGTCCCTGCGCACCACGACCGACTGGCCGCGCACCTCCGCGTCCAGCTCGGGATCGAGGCTGTGCAGGCCCTTCAGCCCGGCCATCGCGATCTGACGCGGCGTGACCTTGTTGATGTAGCGTTCGGTGATGAAGCGGTAGCCGGTCGCGATGATCATGCGTCCGCGCTCCGAGAAGTTCGAGCCGGGTTCGCCGCGGCTCGCACATGCCGTCGCGGCCACCAGCACAAATGCCGTCGCGTACCTGAAGCCCCAGCGCGCCATAGTCTTTCCCGTGCTGCGTAACAATCGGTTCATCGATGCGGTTCCACCCGAAGGCTTCGGAAGGCCGCCGTCGCCGGAACGCTGGCCTCCGAATTCAGACTACGCGCTGGACCGACCAGCGCAAGCCCCTTGCCGTTACGATCGCGTGCGCAGGGCGTTCCTTCGGGCCGTGATAGCAAACGCAATCGAAATAAACACTGTAATCGAAATGCGATTGCCGAGTTTTGTCAAATAGATTGAGCCACATGGCAGGCATAAGGCAAATAGTTCACTGAACTCCTCAACGCCGCCGGCGGCGCCGTTGTTGCCGCACGGCGCCGCGGCGGCGCCCGGCGCCGGTCACCTTCGGCGCTTCCGCCAGCTCGAAGATCAGCCCGCCCGTCACCGGGGTCGCCTCGCGCAGCCGCACCTCGATCGTCTCGCCCAGCCGCCAGGTCAGCCCGGTCGCCTCGCCGACCAGGGCGTGGCGCTCCTCGTCGTGGACGTAATAGTCGGCCGGCAGCAGGCTGATCGGCAGCAGGCCGTTGGCGCCGGTCTCGTCCAGCGCGACGAACAGGCCGGACCGGGTCACCCCGGTGATGGCGCCCGGGAAGACCGCGCCGACCCGGTCGGCGAGGAAGGCCGCGATGTAGCGGTCGGAGGCGTCGCGCTCGGCCGCCATCGCCCGCCGCTCGGTCTCGGAGATGTGCACGCCCCAGTCCGCGAACTTGGCCGCCGCGCCCCGCGGCAGGCCGCCCGGCGCGTTGCCGAGCAGGGCGCGATGGACCAGCAGGTCGGAATAGCGCCGGATCGGCGAGGTGAAATGGGCGTAGCGGCGCAGCGCGAGGCCGAAATGGCCGAGGTTGGTGGGGCCGTAATAGGCCTGGCTCTGGCTGCGCAGCACCAGCTCGTTGACCAGCCGGTCGTGGGCGGTGCCGTGCACCGCCTTGAGGATGCCGTTGAACTGGCGCGGCTTGATCGTCTGGCCGCCGGGCAGGCTCAGGCCCAGGTCGGCGAGCACCTGGCGCAGCGATTCCAGCCCCTTGAGGTCGGGCGGCTCGTGGACCCGGTACATGCACGGCTGGCTGCGCGCCTCCAGGGTCTCGGCGGCGGCGACGTTGGCGCAGATCATGAACTCCTCGATCAGCCGGTGGCTGTCGAGCCGCTGGACCGGCGCGACCCGGACCACGTGGCCGGCGTCGTCCAGCTCGATCTTGCGTTCGGGCAGGTCGATCTCGAGCGTCTGGCGGTGGCGCCGCGCGGCGTCGAGCGCCTGCCAGGCGCCGTAGAGCGGCGGGATCGCCGCCCGGGCGGCGTCCGGGATGTCGACGTCCGTCGCGCCCGTCGCGGGCCGCCTGGACCTGCTGGTAGGTCAGGCGCGCCGCCGAGCGCATCAGCGCGCGGGCGAAGCGGTGGCGGATCAGCCGGCCCTTGGCGTCGATCCACATCTGCGCGGCCAGGCAGGCGCGGTCCTCGTCGGGGCGCAGCGAGCACAGGTCGTTGGACAGCGGCTCGGGCAGCATCGGCACGACCCGGTCGGGGAAGTAGACCGAGTTGCCGCGCTCGTAGGCGCAGGCGTCGAGGGCGCTGCCGGGGCGGACGTAGAAGGCGACGTCGGCGATGGCGACGACCATCTGCCAGCCGTCCGGGTTGTCCGGGTCGGTGTCGGGCGCGGCCCAGACCGCGTCGTCGAAGTCGCGGGCGTCGGCGCCGTCGATGGTGACCAGCGGCAGCGCGCGCAGGTCCTCGCGCGTCCCCAGGTCCTTCGGCGGCTCGGCCTTTGCGGCTTCCTCCAGCGCCGCCTCGGTGAAGGCGGTCGGGATGCCGCGCGACTGCATCGCGATCAGGCTGACCGCGCGCGGGTCTCGGCCGTCGCCGTAGCGCTCGACGATGCGCGCCCGGCGCGCGCCCATGGGCCGGCCCGGCAGCACCTCGGCCAGCACCAGCTCGCCGTCCTTGGCGCCGCCCTCGTCGCCGCGGGCGATCGTGATGTCGAAGCGGACGCGCTTGTCGGTGGCGGTGACGCCGCCGCCGTCGGGGCCGGTCTCGTAGATGCCGAGGATGCGGTCGGTGGTCCGCTCGATGCGGCGGATGATGCGCGCCTCGTAGCCGCCGTCCTCGGCGCGGGCGAGGCGGGCGAGCAGCCGGTCGCCGACGCCGGGCGCCGACCGGCGGTCGTGCAGGACGATGATGGCCGGCGGATTGGCTTCCGATTCCCAGCGGACCGGGCGGGCGAAGACCTCGCCGTCGAAGGTGATCCGTTCGACCTCGATGACGCCGACCTCGGGCAGGCGGCCCGGCGTGCGCCCGCGACCGCCCTTGCCGCTGCCGAACAGGCCCTCGGCCTTGAGCTCGGTCAGCATCCGCTTGAGCGGGATCTTGTCCTGGCCGCGCAGATTGAAGGCGCGGGCGATCTCGCGCTTGCCGACCGGCTCCGGGCTCGACCGGATGAACTCGAGGATCTGCTCGCGGGTCGGCATCGGCCGGCGTCCGGCCGGCGCAGCCGGCGGCTTGGCGGAGTTGCCTTGGCGCTTCGGGGGGCGAGCCGGTCGCTTGGTGGCCACGCGGGCCTATTCGGCGCCGGCTTGCTTGGCCGGCTTCTTGCTGCGGCTGCCGCCCGACTTGGCCCCCGACTTGGCCGCCCGACTTCGACTTCGCCGTGCTCTTCTTGCCGCCCTTGGCCTTGCCCCCCTTGCCGCCGGTGCCGGCGCGCGCCGCCTTGGCGGCGATCAGCTCGACGGCCCGGTCGAGGGTGATGGTTTCGGCGTCCTCGTCCTTGGGCAGCGAGGCGTTGAGCTTGCCGTGCTTGACGTAGGGGCCGAAGCGGCCGGCGCCGGCGGTGATCAGCTTGCCGTCGTCGGGATGGGCGCCGATCTCGCGGCCCGCCGCTGCGCCCCTTGGACTGGGCGAGCAGGTCGACCGCGCGGTTGATGCCGATGGTCAGCACGTCGTCGTCGGTTTCGCAGCGACTTGTAGGTCTTTTCGAGCTGGACGTAGGGGCCGTAGCGGCCGATGCCGGCCATGATCGGCTTGCCGGTCTCCGGATGGATGCCGACCTCGCGCGGCAGGGACGAGCAGCTTCAGCGCCAGCTCGAGGTCGACGCTGTCGGGCGTGGTGCCCTTGGGCAGGGAGACGCGCTTGGGCTTCTCCTTCTTGTCCGCGCCGGCCTCGCCGAGCTGGATATAGGGGCCGTAGGGGCCACCTTGACGCTGGACGGTCAGGCCGGTCTCCGGGTCCTCGCCCGAGCTCGCCGGTCCTCGCCCTGGCGACCGCCTTGTCGAAGTCGCCGCTGGCCTGGATCGCGAGCTGGCGGGTGTAGCGGCATTCGGGATAGTTCGAGCAGCCGATGAAGCCGCCGAACTTGCCGAGCCTTGAGGCCGAGCCGGCCGTCGCTCGCACTGGCGGGCACTTGCGCGGGTCGGTGCCGTCCTCCCGCGCCGGGAAGAAGTGCGGGCCGAGCGCCGCGTCGAGCGCGTCGATGACCTGGGTGATGGTCAGCTCCTTGGTCGCCGTCGACCGCGCTGTTGAAGGCGGTCCAGAAGTCGCGCAGCACCTTCTTCCAGTCGATCCGGCCGCCGGAGATCTCGTCGAGCTGCTCTTCGAGATCGGCGGTGAAGTCGTATTCGACGTAGCGGCCGAAGAAGTTGGTCAGGAAGGCGGTGACGATGCGGCCGCGGTCCTCGGGGATGAAGCGGCGCTTGTCGAGCGGACGTAGTCGCGGTCCTGCAGCACCTGGATGATCGAGGCGTAGGTCGAGGGCCGGCCGATGCCGAGCTCCTCCAGCTTCTTGACCAGGCTGGCCTCGGTGTAGCGCGGCGGCGGCTGGGTGAAGTGCTGCTCCGGCCTGACCTCGCCGCGCGTCGAGCCGCCTCGCCTCTCGGCCAGCTGGCGGCAGCAGGCGGTTGTCGCTGCGTCCTCGTCCGCCGGCGTCGTCGCGGTCCTCCTGGTAGAGCTTGAGGAAGCCGTCGAACGCGATCGACCGAGCCGGTGGCGCGCAGCCGGGTCAGCCGGTTCTGGCTCGGCGATGTCGACGGCGACCTGGTCGAGCACGGCGCTGGTCCATCTGGCTGGCGACGGTGCGCTTCCAGATCAGCTCGTAGAGGCGGCGCTGGTCGTCGTCGAGGTTGCGCGGCGACCTCGGCGGGCCGGCGGAACAGGTCGGTCGGGCGGATCGCCTCGTGCGCCTCCTGGGCGTTCTTCGCCTTGGTCCTGTAGACGCGCGGCGCGTCGGGCAGGTAGTCGCTCGCCGTAGTCGTGCTCGATCAGCCGGCGCGCTGGCGGCGATCGCCTCGCCCGACAGGGTGACGCTGTCGGTCCGCATATAGGTGATCAGGCCGACCGTCTCGCCGCCGATGTCGACGCCCTCGTAGAGCTGCTGGGCGATGCGCATGGTCCGGCCGGCGCCGAAGCCGAGCTTGCGCGAGGCCTCCTGCTGCAGGGTCGAGGTGGTGAAGGGCGGCGCGCGGATTGCGCTTGACCTGCTTGCGCTCGACCGAGGCGACCGTGAACGAGCTCGACGCTCGATCGCGGCGACCGCGGCTTGGCCTCGGCCTCGTCGCCGAGCGACAGGCGGTCGAGCTTGTCGCCGTCGAGGTGGGTCAGGCGCGCGGTGAAGCTGTCGCGCCGCGGCGTGAGGAAATCGACGTCGATCGTCCAGTATTCCTGCGGCCTGAAGACCTCGATCTCGGCCTCGCGCTCGCAGATCAGGCGCAGCGCGACCGACTGCACGCGGCCGGCCGAGCGGCTGCCCGGCAGCTTGCGCCACAGCACCGGCGACAGGGTGAAGCCGACCAGGTAGTCGAGCGCCCGGCGCGCCAGATAGGCGTCGACCAGGTCGACGTCGATGTCGCGCGGGTTGCGCGATGGCGTCGAGCACGGCGTCCTTGGTGATCTCGTGGAAGACCACGCGGCTGACGTCGACGTCCTTGAGCGCGCCGCGCTGCTGCAGCAGCTCGAGCACGTGCCAGGAGATCGCCTCGCCCTCGCGGTCGGGGTCGGTGGCGAGATAGAGGTGGTCGGCGCTGCGCACCGCCTTGGCGATGTCGTCGACCTGCTTCTTCGAGCGGCCGTCGACCTCCCAATGCATGGCGAAGTCCTCGTCGGGGTCGACCGAGCCGTCCTTCGGCGGTCAGGTCGCGGACATGGCCGTAGCTGGCGAGGACGGTGAAGTCGTTGCCCAGATACTTGTTGATGGTCTTGGCCTTGGCGGGGATTCGACGACGACGACGTCCATGCGTCCGTTCTGATTCGTGGTTGCGCGTCAGGCGGCGCAGATGGTCTCGGGCCGGGGCCGGGTCAACCGTCGAGCCTGGCAACGCGGTTGCCGGGATGCCGCTCGATCCGGCCGGCGAGCTCGAGTTCCAGCAGAACCGCCGCTACGGCGGAGGGCGGCATATGGCATTCGCGAACCAGTTCGTCAACGCCGGTCGGGGTCGGGGACAGGTTTTCCTCAACCCTTCGACGTACGTCGGCGAGGCCCGCATCGTCCCTTGCGGCGGGCATCACCGGGACCGCCGCGGGCGCCGCCGCCGGGCGGGCGAGGCCGGGGTCGAGAGCGCGCAAGACGTCGTCGACGCTCTCGGTCAGGGTCGCGCCCTGGCGGATCAGGTCGTTGGAGCCGCGGGCGCGCGGATCGAGCGGCGAGCCGGGCACGGCGAACACCTCGCGGCCCTGTTCGAGCGCCATCCGCGCGGTGATCAGCGAGCCCGAGCGCTTGCGCCGCCTCGACCACGACGACGCCGCGCGAGACGCCGGAGATCAGCCGGTTGCGGCGCGGGAAGTGGCGGCCCTGCGGCTCCAGCCCGGGCGGCTGCTCGCTGACGATCGCGCCGCGCTCGGCGATGGCGTCGTAGAGGTCGCGGTTCTCCGGCGGATAGCAGACGTCGACCCCGCCGGCGACCAGCGCCGACCGTGCCGGTCGGCAGCGCGCCGCGGTGGGCCGCGGCGTCGATGCCGCGGGCCAGCCCCGAGGCGACCACGAAGCCCGCCTCGCCGAGCTCGCGCGCGAAACGCTCGGCGAAGCGCTTGCCGTTGGCCGAGGCGTTGCGGGCGCCGACGATGCCGACCGCGGGCCGCGCCAGCAGGCCGACGTCGCCCCTGACCGAGATCACCGGCGGCGCGTCCTCGGTCGCCGCCAGCGGCTCGGGATAGTCGGGCTCGATCGCCGCGAGCAGCCGGGCGCCGGCACGCCGGGCCGCCGCGACCTCGCGTTCGGCCTGGTCCGCCGGACACAGCCGCACGGGCCGCTTGCGACCGCCCCGGCGCGACAACTCGGGCAGGGCGTCGAGCGCCGCGCCGGCCGAGCCGTAGTAGCGCAGCAGGTGATAGAAGGTGACCGGGCCGACATTCTCGCTGCGGATCAGCCGCAGCCAGTCGAGCCGCTCGGCGTCGGTCAGCGGGTGGCGGTGGCCCAGGGCGGCGCGGGGTGCGGTGCTGCCGTCATCCATGTTTTCATTTTGTTCGCTGACGGGGGCGGGGTCAACCCGCCGTCCTGCGCGTGACCCCGGTCAAGGCGCCGTCGCACCGCCCGTCAGGGCGCCTTGGCACCGGCCCGCTCAGGGCGCCTTGCACCGGCCCGTCACGGCGCCTTCGTACAGGTCAGCGAGCCGGCCGGGTCGTTGGCGTCGGTGACCACGCAGGCCTGCGCCGCGCCGCTGTGATACTCGAGGACCCAGACGCCGATCGTGCCCGGCTGGCCCGGCGTCAGCGGCCGACGGAAGCGGTAGGGCAGGCGCCGGCTCACGTCGATCATGCCGTAGCGGCCCGGCGGGCCGTCGCTGCCCTGCCATTTGGAGCATTTCAGGAAGTCCTGCTTGTGCGTCGCCGGGTCGTCGAGCACGCACAGCCGGACGCGGCCGTTGGCCGGATTGAGGATCCACAGGCCGATCCGCGGCGTGCCCGCAGCGCCGCCGGGCAGAACGGTCTGGCGGAACAGGTGGCGGACGTTGGGGTTGGGAATGACCTGCGCGGCCGCCTGCGGCGGCGCCGCGGCGGTGAACACGCTGGTCAGCGCACAGAAGCCCGCGAAGGTGGCGATGACCTTGAGGCCGACGCCGCTACCCTGTTCCTTGCCGCACATGTCGATCCCTCCATCGGCTCGCGTGGCGGCCAGAAACCCCAGCGATCCGGCGAAATTGTGGCGCGGTTAGGTTAATTTTCCGGGCGGCGGTCAGGCGGCGTCGGGCGTGTCCGGCTTCTTGGCGCCGATCCGGGTCTCGGTGCCGGAGAGCAGGCGCCGGATGTTGCCGGCATGGCGGAGCCACACCAGCACGGCGATCAGCAGGGCCAGGTCGGCGAGCTGGTAGTAAGTGATCGCGCTGCCCAGCGGCGGCAGGTGCCACCAGGTGAACAGCTTGGCCAGCACCGGCGCCAGCGCGATCGAGACCAGCGCGGCGAGCGACGAATAGCGGGACAGCACCGCGACCAGCAGCCAGATCAGGCAGGCCAGCGCGCCGATCGGCCAGGCGGCGACGAGCAGGATGCCCAGCGCCGTGGCGACGCCCTTGCCGCCGCGGAAGCCGAGCCAGACCGGGAAGATATGGCCGAGCATCGCCCCTGTCGCGGCGAGCACGGCGATGTCGGGCCCGTAGAGCCGGAAGCCGATCCACAGCGCCAGCGCGCCCTTGCCGCCGTCGAGCAGCAGGGTCGCCAGCGCGAGGCTCTTGCGGCCGGTGCGCAGCACATTGGTCGCGCCGATGTTGCCGGAGCCGATCCGGCGCACGTCGCCGAGCCCGGCCAGCCGGGTCAGCAGCAGCCCGAACGGGATCGAGCCGAGCAGGTAGCCGAACGCGAGCGCGCCGAGGAAATAGGGCCAGGCGGAGTTCCAGATGTTGAGCAGCGGCATCGGTCAGGCCGCTTCGTACAGGGTCCGCCCCTCGACCACGGTCCGCCGGACCTGGCCCTGGACCGGCTGGTCCTCGAACGGCGAGTTCTTCGACTTGCTGCGGAAGGCGTCGACGTCGATCCGGCCGGGCTTGTCGAGGTCGAACAGCACCAGGTCCGCCGGCCCGCCCTTGGCCAGCCGCCCGAGCGGCAGGCGCAGGATGTCGGCCGGGCGTCGCGGTCAGCTTGCGCAGCACGTCGATCAGCGGCACCCGGCCGTTGTGGTGCAGCGCCAGCGACAGCGGCAGCAGGGTCTCCAGCCCGACGATGCCGTTCTCCGCCTGGGCGAAGGGCACCCGCTTGGAATCCTGGTCGTGGGGCGCGTGGTCGCTGGCGATCGCGTCGATGGTGCCGTCGGCGAGCCCGGCGATGACCGCCTCGCGGTCGGCCTCGACTGCGCAGCGGCGGCGAGGTCTTGGCGAAGGTGCGGTAGTCGCCGATCGCCGTCTCGTTGAGGGTGAAGTAGGGCGGGGCGGTGTCGCAGGTCACCTGCAGGCCGCGCTCCTTGGCGCGGCGGATCGCGTCGATCGCCGCCGCGGTCGAGACGTGGGCGGCGTGGTAGCGCCCGCCGGTCGCCTCGACCAGGCGCAGGTCGCGCTCGATCATGATGACCTCGGCGGCGGCGGGGATGCCGCGCAGGCCGAGCCGCATCGACATCTCGCCCGAGTTCATCGCGCCGTTGGCGGCGAGGCTCGGCTCCTCGGGATGCTGGACCAGGAGCAGGTCGAAGGCCTTGGCGTAGGACAGCGCGCGGCGCATCACCCGGGCGTCCGCGACGGCGCGCAGCCCGTCGGTGAAGGCGACCGCGCCGGTCTCGGCCAGCAGGCCCATCTCGGTCAGCTCGCGCGCCGGCCAGGCCCTTGGTCACGGCGGCGTAGCAGAACACCTTGGTCGCCTTCACCTCGCGCGCGCGCCGGGCGATGAACTCGATGCCGGCGACGTCGTCGATCACCGGCTCGGTGTTGGGCAGGCAGACCATCGCGGTCACGCCGCCGGCCGAGGCCGCGGCGCTGGCCGTCTCGATCGTCTCCTTGTGCTCCTCGCCGGGCTCGCGGAGCTGGACGCGCATGTCGACCAGGCCCGGGCATCAGGCACAGCCCCTCGCAGTCGACCACGTCGACGCTGGGCGGCGGCGTGTCGGCGAACAGGCGCGGGCCGAAGTCGGCGATCAGGCCGCCCTCGGTGACCAGCGCGCCCTTGGTGTCGAGCCCGCTCGCGGGATCGAGCAGCCGGGCGTTGATGTAGGCGACCGGTCCCGCACGGCTGGAATTGGTCTTGACCATCAGGCGGCGTCCGCCTCGGGCAGGTTGCGGGTCAGCAAATCGAGGCAGGCCATGCGCACGGCCACCCCCATCTCGACCTGCTCCTGGATCGCGCTGCGGCCGATAGTCGTCGGCGACCTCGCTGTCGATCTCGACGCCGCGGTTCATCGGGCCGGGATGCATGATCAGCGCGTCGGGCTTGGCCGCCGACAGCTTCTCGTAGTCGAGCCCGAAGAAGCGGAAATATTCGCGGATCGAGGGCACGTAGCTGCCCTGCATCCGCTCGGTCTGCAGCCGGAGCATCATCACGATGTCGCAGTCCTTGAGGCCCTTCTCCATGTCCCAGTAGGCCTCGACGCCGAGCCGCTCGACCTGGGGCGGCATCAGGGTCGGCGGGGCGACCACGCGGACCCGCGCGCCCATCGTCTGGAGCAGGTAGATGTTCGAGCGCGCCACCCGGCTGTGCTGGATGTCGCCGCAGATCGCGACGGTCAGCCCCTGGAGGCGGCCCTTGCGCCGGCGGATGGTGACGCGCGTCGAGCAGCGCCTGGGTCGGGTGCTCGTGGGCGCCGTCGCCGCCGTTGATGACCGCGCAGTTGACCTTCTCCGACAACAGCTTGACCGCGCCGCTCTCCGGGTGGCGGACGACCAGCACGTCGGGGTGCATGGCGTTGAGCGTCATCGCCGTGTCGAGCAGCGTCTCGCCCTTCTTGATCGAGCTCGATTCGACCGACATGTTGATGACGTCGGCGCCGAGCCGCTGGGCCGGCGAGCTCGAACGAGGTCCGGGTCCGGGTCGAGGTCTCGAAGAACAGGTTGATGACCGTCCGGCCGTCGAGCGCGTCCGATTTCTTCCGGCGCTCGCGGTTGGTCTTCGCGTAGGCGTCGGACAGGTCGAGGATCAGGCTGATGTCGTCGGCGGAAAGGTCGGCGATGCCCAGGAGATTGCGGTGCCGGAAGGCGGTCTTGGAGGCTGTGGGCGGCGCGTTCATTAAAGCGGCACTATAGGGTCGCCGGCCCGCGGTGGGCAAGCGTCGTGACGGGTATCATTGCCGGGCGTCACGACAGGGGCATGGGGCATCGAGATGTCGAGCAACAGGAGATCCGGACGATGCTGCCTTGACCAGTTCGATCGCCTCGAGGCCATGGCGCGCATGGGCCACGACGCGGATCCCGGCCTCCTCGACCACGCCCGGCGCCGACAGGCAGCGGCAAGTCCGGAGCGCATCAGGTCGTGGTCGTCAGCGATCACCGCGGTGTATCGCGGGTCTTGTCTCGGTCGCCATCGCGGTCCTCCCGCACATGCCGTGGATCGGAGCCAGGCCATAACCCGTCTTCCTCGCGGCCTCATCATAACCCTCCAGGCTTTCGCAGCAACGACCCTGACCGCCAGCCCCGCGCTGGCGCAGACCCATGCGCAGTTGCCGCCCGGTGCTGTCGCCTATTATGCCGCGATGGCCGCTGTCCTCGGCTCTGCTCGCCCTGGTGACGGCCGGCGTGGGCGAATACCGCTGGTTCGGCTATACAGCCGCCGTCTGGCGATGCTGATCTGGAACCTTTTCAACGAGCAGAAGCTGATGGGCATCGTCTGGATCGGCTACGACCCACCCGACCGGCTCCTCGTCTTCGGCGGGCAATGCCTGCCCGTTCTCTTCATGCTGGTTGGGGCCGCCACCTTTCCACCCGGCCCCGGATACCGCCGGCGCGCGTGCGTTTGTGATCGGGGCCGCGATCTTTGCCGCCCTCGCCGCCAGCGGTCTGATCCTTCCGACGGCCGTCGCCGCTGGCCACTCTACAACGTCTCGATCATCGTCGCGCTCGGGCTGCAGATCGTTCCGCTCTGGACCCTGCCGCGCCTGCCCGGCGAGCGCCGATGGCCGGCAACGATCGCCGGTGGCGCGATCTTCGTCGTGCTTGACCGCCGCCTCGGCGTGGATGCTCCTGACCGGGAGGCCATCCGCCGTGGGCCTGTTGCGACCTCAACCGCGCGGGCCTTGCCATCCTGGTGGGTTTCGGAGGCCTGCTGGCGCTGCGCCGGATCGTCGCGATCCGGGAGGACAGGGCGCGGGCCCTGCAACGAGCGCTTGCCGAAGCGGAGAAAGAAGCCGAGACAAGCCGCTGCGCTGCTCGAGGCCGAGCGCCGCTACCGCGATGTCGAGGAGGTCGGGACGGATACCGGCCCAGCGCGCGCTCGCGGTGCCAGATGTAGAGGCCGGCGGCGATCACGATGGCGGCGCCGCCGACGGTCCACTCGTCGGGCAGGTCGCCGAAGATCAGGAAGCCGTATGCCGTCGCCCAGATCAGGCTGGAATAGCCGAACGGGGCGAGCAGCGAGGCCTGCGACCGCTCGAACCCCTTGATCAGGAAATACTGGCCCGCGCCGGCGACCGCGCCCATCGACACCATCAGCAGCCAGCCGACCGGGGTCGGCCACTTCCAGAAGAAGATCGCGACGAAGCTCGCGCACACCGCGCCGACCATCGGCGTGAAGAAGAAGGTGGTCGGCGCCGGGTCGCCCGCGCTGATGCGCCGGGTCACGATCTGGTAGCAGGAATACATGAAGGCCGCGCACAGCGGCAGCAGCGACGCCCAGGTGAAGTCGAGGCCGGGCCGCAGGATCACGATCACGCCGGCGAAGCCGATCACCACCGCCATCCACCGCCGCGGCCCGATCTTCTCGGCCAGGAAGATCGCCGACAGGGTGACCAGGATCATCGGGCCGACGAACATGATCGAGGCTGCGGTGGCCAGCGGCAGGACGCTCAACCCGGCGAGGAAGACCATGTTGGTGCCGTAGAGCAGGCCCGAGCGGCCGAGCTGGTGGCGGAGCACGACGGGGCGCATGTAGTGCCGGTAGGCGGGCGTCAGGAAGACCGGCAGGAAGACCAGGAAATTGAACATGAAGCGCGCCCAGACGACCTCCAGCACCGGGTAGTGCAGCATCAGGTATTTCGCGAACACGTTGGTCGACTGGAACAGGAGGATCGCGGCGAGATAGAGCACGATCCCGTTGGGGTCGGTGCGGCGGGTCATCGGGGGGGCCGGTTCACTCGGCTGGCCGGGTCATGACGCGGCGTGGGGCGCGGCGCGGCCACCGCGCTCGCGGTGCCAGATGTAGATGCCGCTGGCGACCACGATCGACGCGCCGACGATGGTCCACAGGTCGGGCAGATCGCCGAACAGGACGAAGCCGAACGTCGTCGCCCAGATGATCTGGGTGTAGATAAAGGGCGATACGATCGACGCGTCCGCCGCCTCGAATGCCTTGATGACGAGCAATTGCCCCACCAGGCCGAGTACCCCGGACAACGCCAGCAGGCCCCACGCGGTCAGAGTCGGCAATACCCAGAAGAAGGGCACGACCATGCTGGTGACGATGAAGCCGCCGAGGCCGACGTAGAAGAACTGGGTCATCGCCGGCTCGGTGCCGCTGAGGTGCCGGGTGGTGAGTTGGTAGGCCGCGTAGCAGAAGCCGGCGAGCAGGGGCAGCAGCGCGATCCAGTTGTCGAAGTTCGGGCTGGGGCGGAGGATGACCAGCACGCCGCAGAAGCCGATCGCGACCGCGACGCGCCGCCGCAGGCCGACGACCTCGGCCAACAGCAGCGGCGACAGCGCCGTAACCAGCAGGGGTGCGGTGAACACCAGCGAGGTTGCGGTGGCGAGCTGCATCTGCGACAGCGCGCCGATGAAACTGAAAGACGCCGTCACCAGGATCAACGGGCGCAGCGCGTGCAGGACCGGTCGGCGCGTGCGCAGGTAGCCAACGGTCCGCGGCGTCATGAAGAAGGGCAGGCAGAGCAGGAATTGGAATCCCCACCGACTCCACGCGATCATCGGCATCGGATAGTCCGCGATCAGCACCTTGGCGATCGCCTCCATGGCGCCGAGATTGGCCACCGCGATCACCATCAGCGCAATGCCGAGTTGCGGGTTCCGGGTGCGGCCGGGCAGCGCGGTCGAGGTCGTGGAAGTGGCCAAGGCGGGGACGGTGCGTGTGGGGGGATCGGATGCCGGCGGGCGGACCGCGGAGTCTGGCAGATGCCGCCCCGGCGAACAACGCCGGCGAGCCCGCCCGGCGCGCTTGACAGCCATGCACTGCATTGCGCTATAGCGCGCAGGGGCTCCCGCAGCGAGGAGCGAGCGGTATATACTCGGCTTCGGACGCGGAGGCCGGGGTGGCCGCGCTTGTTCACCGCGTCGGACCAATGGGGACCATCGGCATGAGCGTCTACAAGGTTGGACGCGGTACCAAGTCCGATATCGTACTGAGCGATACCTCGGTATCGCGCAATCACGCCGAATTGGAGCCCCAGGACGACGGCCAGGTCAGCATCCGCGACCTGGGCAGCACCTTCGGAACCTTCGTCAAGCGGGCGGGCGACTGGTCGCGGGTCGACCAGGCCACGATCGGCGCCGGCGACCCGTTGCGGCTGGGCAACCTCGAGACCACGCCGCGCCTGCTGATGGAATCGCTCGGCGACACCACCCGGGCCGAGACCTCGCCGGTGTCGACCGACATGTCGAGCGGCATCCGCAAGCTCGCGGCGATCCTGGCCGCCGACGTGGTCGGCTATTCCAAGCTGATGGGCCAGGACGAGGCCGGCACCCTGTCGGCGCTCAAGCATTGCCGCCGCGACGTGTTCGATCCCTCGGTCGACCGCCACCGCGGCCGCATCTTCAAGGTGATCGGCGACGGCATCCTGGCCGAGTTCTCCAGCGTGGTCGATGCGGTGCGCTGCGCCATGGACATCCAGACCGCGATGCAGCGCAAGCGCTTCGGCAAGGGCGACGGCAAGGCGCTGCAGTTCCGCATGGGCGTCAACCTGGGCGACGTCATCGCCGACGGCGACGATATCTACGGTGACGGGGTCAACATCGCCGCGCGGCTCGAATCGATCGCCGAGCCCGGCGGCATCTGCATCTCGGGCCCGGTCTACGACCAGATCAAGAACAAGCTCTATCTCGGCTACGACGACCTCGGCGAGCGCACGGTCAAGAACATCGCCGATCCGATCCGCGTCTATAAGGTCTATTCCACCGCCAGCGGCCGGGTCATTCCCAGCTAGCCGCCCGCCCGGGTCGCTCCCGGGCCCGAATTCGCCATCCCGATCCGTTCAAAGCCGCGTGAGCGCCGCGCCGCGACTCCGGTTCGCGTTGCCTCGCGACCTGGGCTCGCCACACGTCAGCAACAGGAATCCTCGTGTTCGGGCTTATTATGCTTAAAATAGATGTGAAATAAAAAATAATACGGAAAAATTTGACAAAATAATTAGGCCGACTAGATTCGCCTCATGAACGGCTTTCACCGGGAAGCCCGCGGCGATTTGAAGGGCAGCTTGCAGCCGCGTGAACAACTGCTAAAGCGCCACGAGGACGACCTCGTGGGCCCTGTCGACGGCAGAAAGGCGCACGGCATGTCCGGCACGACGATCCACCATCCCCATCCCGAAATCGAACCGACGGCTGCCCGGCGCGGGGGCGGGCGATGAAGCTCTATCCCGTCTTCCTGCAGCTCGCCGGCAAGCGCTGTCTGGTGGTCGGCGGCGGCGGCGCGGCGGTGGCCAAGGCGCGCCTGCTGGCGCAAGCCGGCGCGCGGGTCGCGCTGGCGGCGGATGAACCCGGCGACGAAGCGGCGCGGCTGATCGCCGACGGCGCCGTCGATCGGGCTGCGCTGCCGGCGTCGGCGCGCGACGTGGCGGGCCACGCGCTGGTCTACGCCGCCACGGGCGATAGAGACCGCGACCGCCGGGTCGCGGCCTGGGCGCGCGCGGCGGGCGTACCGGCGAGCATCGTCGACGTTCCCGACGAGAGCGACTTCCAGACCCCCGCCATCGTCGACCGCGATCCGGTGGTGGTCGCCGTCTCGACCGGCGGCGCGGCGCCGGTGCTGGCGCGCTGGCTCAGGGCCAGGATCGAGCGCGCCGTGCCCGAGGGCGTCGGCCGGCTCGCCCGGCTGATGGGCGGCTTCCGCGACACCGTTCGCCAGCGCTGGCCCGACTATGGCGACCGCCGCCGCTTCTGGGAGGGCTATCTCGACAGCCCGGCCGCCGACGCGGCGCTGCGCGGCGACGAGGCGGCGGCCCAGCGCGCGGCGATCGCCCACATCAACCGCGTGCTCGAGGGCGGCGACCCGGTCGGCCGGGTCTCGCTGGTCGGCGCCGGGCCGGGCGCGGCCGACCTGCTCACCCTGCGCGCGGTCCGCGCGCTCCAGGCCGCCGACGTCATCGTCCACGACCGGCTGATCGGGCCGGACGTGCTCGATCACGCCCGGCGCGACGCCGAGCGGATTCCCGCCGGCAAGGCCAAGGGCCGGCCGAGCCTGTCGCAGGACGCGATCAACGAATTGCTGCTGCGGCTGGCGCGCGAGGGCAAGCGCGTGGTCCGGCTCAAGGGCGGCGACCCCTTCGTCTTCGGCCGCGGCGGCGAGGAGCAGGACTTCCTGCGCCGCCATGGCGTCCCGGTCGACGTCGTTCCCGGCGTCA
Organism: uncultured Alphaproteobacteria bacterium; assembly: GCA_963730305.1. Taxonomy (GTDB): domain Bacteria; phylum Pseudomonadota; class Alphaproteobacteria; order Bin65; family Bin65; genus CAMYMQ01. The sequence continues at coordinate 68,326 of CAVSRB010000003.1, read as the reverse complement.
CCGCCGCCGCCGGCTGCGCGGCGTCCGCCGGCCTGCCGCTGACCCATCGCGACCTCGCCGACGGCGTGGTCATGGTCAGCGGCCACCAGGCCGACGGCAAGGCCGAGCCCGATTGGGCCGCGCTCGCCCGCTCGGGCAAGACGCTGGTCGTCTACATGGGCGCCACCCGGGCCGCGGAGATTGCCGAGCGGCTGATCGGCCACGGCCTCGTCGCCGAGACGCCGGTCGCCGTTATCGAGAACGGCACCCTGCCGGGCGAGCGCGTGCTCGCCGGCAGCCTGTGGCAGCTTCCCGAGATCATCACCGAGGGCGGGGTCGGCAGCCCCGCGCTCCTCGTCATCGGCGCCGTCGCGGCCCTGGCCAGATCGGCCGAGCGGCCGGTCGACGCCCTGCACGCCGCGCTGGCGGTTTAGGAGGACAGCACATGACCCAGATCCTGACGGCGAACCGGCTGACCGACGGCCGCATCGTCTATCACGCCGCCGACGGCGGCTGGTCGGAGACCCTCGACGGCGCCCGCGTGTTCGCCGCCGGGGAGCGCGAGGCGGCGGAGGCCGCCGGCCGGCAGGGCGAGGACGCCCGGCTGGTGGTCGGCGCCTACCTGTTCCCGGTCGCGGCCGAGGGCGGCGCGATCCGCCCGCTGTCGATGCGCGAGCGCATCCGCGCGCTGGGCGGGCCGACCATCGCGCCGCCGGTCGACGCGCTCGCCTTCGCCGCGGAGTAGGGCGGCGCCCGCCGAGGTTCCACGAACCGGTCCGGAAAGGACATCCCATGTATCGCTATGACGAGTTCGACCAGGCCTTCGTCGAGCAGCGGGTCGCCGAGTTCCGCGGCCAGGTGCAGCGGCGGCTGGACGGCGCGCTGACCGAGGACGAGTTCAAGCCGCTCCGGCTGATGAACGGCGTCTATCTCCAGCTCCACGCCTACATGCTGCGGGTGGCGATCCCCTACGGCACCCTGTCGGCCAGGCAGATGCGCATGCTCGCCCACATCGCCCGGGTCTACGACAAGGGCTACGGCCACTTCACCACCCGCCAGAACATCCAGTTCAACTGGCCGCGGCTGGTCGACGTGCCCGACATCCTCGCCGACCTGGCCAGCGTCGAGATGCACGCCATCCAGACCAGCGGCAACTGCATCCGCAACACCACCGCGGACCCGTTCGCCGGCGTCGCCGCCGACGAGATCGAGGACCCGCGGATCTGGTGCGAGATCATCCGCCAGTGGTCGACGCTGCACCCCGAGTTCAGCTTCCTGCCGCGCAAGTTCAAGATCGCGGTGACCGGCGCCGCGGCCGACCGGGCGGCGATCGCGGTCCACGACATTGGTTTGCGCATCGTGAAGAACGTGCAAGGCGAGGTCGGCTTCCGCGTCTTCGTCGGCGGCGGGCTCGGGCGCACCCCGATCCTCGCCAAGCCGGTCCGCGACTTCCTGCCCAAGGCGGACCTGCTCACCTATCTCGAGGCGATCCTGCGCGTGTACAACCGGCTCGGCCGGCGCGACAACAAGTTCAAGGCCCGGATCAAGATCCTGGTCGAGGCGACCGGGATCGAGGCCTTCGCCGACATGGTCGAGGAGGAGTGGGGACAGATCGCCGGCGGCGAGCTGACCCTGCCCGACGACGAGATCGCCCGGATCGAGGCCTATTTCGCACCGCCCGATTACGAGGCGCTGGAAGCAATACCGGTCAACGGCGTGCCCGCCGACCCGGCCTTCGCCCGCTGGCGCGAGCACAACGTGTTCGACCACAAGCAGCCGGGCTATTCGATCGTCACCGTCTCGCTCAAGCCGGTCGGCGGCGTGCCGGGCGACGCCTCGGCCGAGCAGATGGAGGTCGTCGCCGACCTCGCCGAGCGCTACGGCCTCGACGAGATCCGGGTGACCCACCACCAGAACCTGGTGCTGCCCCACGTCCGCACGCGCGACCTCCACGCCCTGTGGCAGGAGCTCGGCGACGCCGGGCTGGCGGCCGGCAACGTCGGGCTGGTCGGCGACATCATCGCCTGCCCGGGGCTCGACTACTGCAACCTGGCCAACGCCCGGTCGATCCCGGTCGCCCAGGCGATCGGCGAGCGGCTGGCCGACCCCGACCGCCAGGCCGAGATCGGCCCGCTCCGGGTCAACATCTCGGGCTGCATCAACGCCTGCGGCCACCATCACGTCGGCGATATCGGCATCCTCGGCGTCGACAAGAAGGGCGAGGAGATCTACCAGGTCACGCTGGGCGGCAGCTCGCGCGACGACGCCGCGATCGGCGCCATCGTCGGCCGCGCCTTCTCCGAAGCGGAGATCGCGGGCGCGGTCGAGACCATCGTCGACACCTATCTGGACCAACGGGACGGGCCGGACGAGCGGTTCATCGAGACCTACCGCCGCGTCGGCGCCGACCCTTTCAAGGAGCGGCTCTATGGCGCTGGTTAGGGGCGATACCGTCGTCGAGGACGACTGGGTCTACGCGGGCTGGCTGGAAGAGGTGCCCGAGGGTGCCGCGGTGATCCTGCCGCTGGACGTGTGGGAGGCGGACAAAGAGGCCTTGCGTGGCCGCAACGCGCCGATCGGCGTGTTGATCCACCCCGGTGACGACCCGGAGCTACTGGTCGACGACCTGAGTGCGCTGTCGCTGATCGCCCTCGAATTCCGCGCTTTCAGCGACGGTCGCCCGTTCTCCCAGGCGCGGGTCCTGCGCGAGCGGCTCGGCTTCGCGGGCGAGATCCGGGCGACGGGCCACGTCATCGTCGACCAGAAGAGCTTCCTGCGCCGCTGCGGCTTCGACGCGGTCGAGCTGGCCGACGACGAGGCGGCGCAGAAATGGGCGTCGGCCGAGAGCCCGGTTACGCTCTACTACCAGCCGGCGCTGGGCGGGGACACGCCGCTCCAGCAGCTGCGCCAGGCGCGGCTCAGCGGGGTAGGGACGGCGCCGCCAGGCGTCCCGGCCGGGGTTGTTCCGGTCAGGCGTCGGCGGCGATCCCGGCGGCCGCCAACTTCGCCTCCAGCTCTGCGATGCGCTGCTTGAGGGCGCCGACCACGGGGGCGATCTCCGCCGGGGTGTAGCGCGGCGTGATGTGCTGGGGGCAGTTGGTGTCCCAAGCCGCGATCTCGAACACCAACGCGCGTTCCGGCGTGCCTTTGTAGGCCGGGTCCGCCAAGCGGGCGAGCAGGGCGGGATCGTCTTCGACGAAGCGTGCCCGGCCCCAGATCTTGATCCGCCGCCGCTCGGCATAGTCCATCACGAACAGGTGCGCCCGGTCGTTCTGGGACAGGTTGCCGAGGCTGATGTACTGGCGGTTGCCGGCGAAGTCGGCGAACGCGAGGTGCTTGTCGTCGAGCACCTTGATGAAGCCCCTGGGCCCGCCGCGGTGCTGGATGTAGGGCTGGCCGTCAGCGGTCGCGGTGGCGAGATAGGCGCTGTCGCGCGCGGCGAGGAAGGCGGCGAGATCCGGCGTCACCCGGTCCTGCCAGCCGCCCTTCGCCTCCATCCGGGCGTAGCCCTCACGCGAGCCGCGCTCGGCCTGGGCGGCCTTGACGGCGGGGTAAGGAGAAGACGCTCGAGAACCGGGCCGGTCACGGCCGGTCCCCGGAGACCCGGGCGGCCGTCAGGCAGCCGCACCGCTCCTCGGTGGCGCGGCGGGCGCCCCAGTCCTCATAGCAGTCGAGCAGGCGGTTCAGCATGTCGTAGTCGCCCGCGAAGTCGTGCAACGCGTTGCGGATCTGCTCGTCGGTCATCATCGGCTTCCTTCTCTCGTGACGCCGCGCTGCCGTCTGCTTGATCGGCGGATCAACGGCGCTGCATCGTTGTTTTAAGGTAGATAGATCACTCTACTATAATTTCGAGTCAACGAATCGTGAGCATTGAAGCTATTAACTTTTTTCATATATAGACAACTACGGTTCATGTTCGGAAGGCACGCCGATGCCACGACCCAACAAGCGCGAACAATTGCTCGACGCAGCGCTGCGCCTGTTCTACCGCGACGGCTTTCACGCCACCGGCATCGACACGGTCGTCGCCGAGGCCGGCGTCGCGCGGATGACGCTCTACAAGCACTTCCGGTCGAAGGACGACCTGATCCTGGCCGCGCTGCGCCGGCGCGACGAGCAGTTCCGCGCCTGGTTCATGGGCGAGGTCGAGCACCGTGCGAAGTCGCCGCACGACAGGCTTTTGGCCATTTTCGACGTGCTCGAGGAGTGGCACGCGGGCCGGGCGGGGCAGCCGTTCCGGGGCTGCGCCTTCGTCAAGGCGATCGCCGAGTATTCGGATCCGGACAGCCCGGTGCACCGTGCCGCGGCCGAGCACAAGCGGTTGATGCGCGACTATATCGAGCGTCTGGCCAGCGCCGCGGGACTGCCGGAACCCGGCGAGATCGCCGACGAGTTCGCCATCCTGATCGAGGGAGCGACCGTGTTGGCCCAGACCAACGCCGGCTCGGCGCCGGCCCGCCGCGCGCACGCGATGGCCGAAGCGCTGATCGCCCGCTGACACGGCGCCCGGGCGCATCTGCGGGCGCTCCGGACAAAACCACAAGATTTTCCAAAGTATACAGTATACAATAGCAGATATCGTGCTTGGCCGCCGGGGAGGCTCGGATGGAGGACTGCATCTTCTGCCGCATCGTCGCCGGCGAGATCCCGGCGCACCGGGTCTACGAGGACGATACGGTCCTCGCCATTGCGGATATTGGCCACGTCAACCCGGGACACACCCTGGTCATCGCCAAGACCCACGCGGCGACCCTGATGGATCTCGACGCGGACACCGCCGCGGCGGCGTTCCGGGCGGCGAACCGCATCGCCAAGGCGATCGATCGGGCCTTCGTCCCGGATGGGCTCACGGTGCTGCAGGCCAACCGTTCCGCGGGTTTCCAGACCGTGCCACACTTCCATATCCACCTGTTGCCGCGCCGGGAAGGCGACGGCGTCGGCCTGACCTGGCCGGCCAAGAACCCGCCGGAGGATGCCCTCGCGGCCAATGTCGCGAAGATTTGCGCCGCCCTGGCGGCCGACTGAGCGGCGCAATCGCGAAGCCGGCGTTCCAGGCCTGGCGATCGGACGCCACCCTTGGCAGCGCGGCGATATATACAGAACAACCTGTATATCCAAAAAGCCTTATTTTTTGACCCTATTCCGCGACCTGTCGGCGGACTTCCCATTGGTTGATCGTTCGCTGCCGGCCCCGCATACTGTCGGCTTCGAGGGGCGGGCGGGCCGGTTCCACAGCGGAGACGACGATGGATGCGAGCCAAGGCATGGACGAGGCGGCGCTGCGCGCGCTCTACGGTGCGCCCGGCGCGTTGCCGGCCAAGGCGATCGCCGGCCAGCTCGAGCAGCACGCGCGGCGGTTCATCGCCCTGTCGCCGCTGGTTATCGTCGCCTCGGCGGGCGCCGACGGCCATCTCGACATCAGCCCCCGCGGCGACGCGCCGGGCTTCGTCGCCGTGGCCGACGACCGCACGCTGGTGATCCCCGACCGGCGCGGCAACAACAAGATCGACACCCTGCGCAACGTCGCCGGCCAGCCCCAGGTCGGGCTGATGTTCGTCATCCCCGGGATCGAGGAGGTGCTGCGCCTGCGCGGCCGGGCGCGCATCGTGACCGACCCCGACCTGCTCGCCGCCCATGCGGTCGACGGCAAGGCGCCGAAGTCGGCGATGGTCGTCACCGTCGACACGGTCTTCCCCCACTGCGGCAAGGCCTTCCGCCGGGCGCGGCTGTGGGACGACGACGCCAAGCGCGACCGCAAGCGCGACGGCGTCCCGTCGCTCGCCCAGATCGCCCTGGCGATGGCCGGGATGGACGACGTCTCGGTGGCCGACACCGACGCCAAGATCGAGCAGGACTACCGGGACAGCCTCTACTGAGCCCGGGCCCTGACCCGGGCCCGGGCGCCGCGCGGCGCTGGCCGGGCGGGCGGGATTTCGTTATCGTTTGATAATAAATGCGGCGCTGCGGCCCAACCGTGGCGTCGATCCACGGGAGGAACAGCATGACACGCCACGCCCATCTGGTCGGCAGCGTCGGTCTCGCCGACGCCGAGACCGTCTTCGCCACCGTCGCCGACATTCTCGGCCCCTGCTGCACCCGCATCCCCGACGGCGAGACCGGCGCGCGCGGCTACTGGGTCCGCTGGCAGCAGGGGACCTTCGACGCCTGCCCGCAGCTGGAGGCGGTCGGGCCGAGGAAGCTCGACGGCTACAAGGATAGCATCGACCGCGTCTTCTACCGGCTCAAGGACGGCGCCGACCCGGCCGACATCGACTTCGGCGAGCTCGGCTATGCCCGCGAGGCGTTGGCGTCGTGGCGGACGTTCGAGCGGATGGTCGAGGCCGGCCAGATCGGCCGCGACGTGCGCTTCCAGGTCGCGCTGCCGACGCCGGTCGCCCTGCTCACCACCTTCGTCGAGCTGCCCGACCGGGCGGCCTGCGAGCCGGCGCTCGAACGCGCCATGCTCGCCGACCTCGACCGCATCCAGGCCGGCATCCCCCATGACCGGCTGTCGATCCAGTGGGACGTCTGCATGGAGGTGCTCGGCGTCGAGGGCGGACCGCCGCTGCACTACGACGACGGCATCGCCGGCGGGGTCGCGCGGACCGGCCGGCTGTGCGCCGCGATCGCGCCGGGGGTCGAGCTCGGCATCCACCTCTGCTACGGCGACCCCGGCCACAAGCATATCGTCGAGCCGGCGGACCTCTCCGTCAGCGTCGCCTTCGCCAACGGCATCTGCGCGGCCTCGCCGCATCCGGTCGGCTTCGTCCACATGCCGGTTCCCCGCGGACGCAGCGACGACACCTTTTTCGCGCCGCTCAAGGATATCGACATGCCGGCGGGCACCCGGCTAGTGCTCGGCCTGGTCCACTACACCGACGGGGTCGACGGCACCCGGACGCGGATGGCCGCCGCCGACAAGGTCGTCTCGGACTACGACGTCGCCACCGAATGCGGCTTCGGCCGCCGCGACCCGGCGACGATCCCCGACCTGCTGCGCATCCACCGCGAGCTCTGCGCGGGGTAGGGGGCGCCCAACGTCATCGTCATTCCGAGCGAAGCCGAGGAATCTTGCCGCATCCGCTGCGATCGCGCCGGTGGAGGCGAGATTTCTCCGCGCCGCCCTGTCGGGCTCCGGTCGAAATGACGTTGAGGGCGGGCGCAGATCGATGCTGCGCCCCCGGCGTCAGACCACCCCGCGCTCGCGCAAGCCGGCCACCTCGTCGGCGCCCATGTCCAGCAGCTCGGCCAGCACCTCCTCGGTGTGCTGGCCCAGCGTCGGCGCCGGGCGGCGGTACTGTGGCGGGGTCTTGGACATCTTGATCGGGTTGGCGAGATAGCGCTCGGCCTTGCCGGAGACCGGGTGGTCGATCTCCACCACCATCTCGCGCGCGAGCACCTGCGGATCCTGGAACACCTTGTCGATCGTGTTGACCGGCGCGCACGGCACCTTCAGCCGCGCCAGGTTCTCGAGCCAGTAGTCGATCGGCTGTTCGCGGGTGATCGCGGTGACCGCCTCGACGCAGGCGGCGCGGTTGCGCACCCGGTCGGTGTTGGCGTGGAAGCGCGGGTCCTGGTGCAGGTCGGGGCGGCCGGCGAAGTCGCAGAAGGCGACGAACTGCCGGTCCGTGCCGATCGCCAGGATGAAATAGCCGTCCGACGCCGGGAAGGCCTGGTAGGGCACGATCGAGACGTGGCCGGTGCCCCACGCGCGCGGCACCGCGCCGGTGTGCAGATGGTTCATGCCCTCGTTGACCAGCCAGGCGACCTGGGTGTCCAACAGCGCCATGTCGATCTGCTGGCCCTCGCCGGTCGCGTCGCGGTGCCGCAGCGCCGCCAGGATCGCGGTGTTGGCGTACATGCCGCACATCAGGTCGGCGATGCCGACGCCGACCTTGACCGGGGTCTGGTCCTCGGTGCCGGTGATCGACATGATCCCGCCCATCGCCTGCGCAACGAGGTCGAAGCCGGCGCGCGGGGCGTAGGGCCCGGTCTGGCCGAAACCGGTCAGCGAGCAGTAGACCAGGCTCGGGAACTCGTCCTTGATCTGGTCGTAGGCGAGCCCGTACTTGGCCAGGTCGCCGACCTTGTAGTTCTCGAACAGGACGTCGGATTTCGCGATCAGCCGCCTGGCCAGCGCCTGGCCCTCCGGGTCGGCGAGGTTCAGCGTCATCGACCGCTTGTTGCGGTTGGCGGCGTTGAAATAGACCGAATCGCGCGGCGCTTCCTCGCCGTCCGGCGTGGTCAGGTAGGGCGGGCCCCAGCCGCGCACGTCGTCGCCGCTGCCCGGCCGCTCGACCTTGATCACGTCGGCGCCCAGATCGGCGAGGATCTGGGTCGCGGTCGGCCCCGCCAGGATGCGGGTCATGTCGAAGATGCGGATGCCTGATAGCGGGCCGGTCATGATCGGATCGATGGGGCGTCGGGTCGCTGGGTCGTTCGAGGGTCGCCGGCCGGCGGACGCCGCGCCCCGGTCGGCATGGTCGTCGGGCTTATAGGCGACCGGTCCGCGGCCGGCAAGCGGGCCCCCGGACGGAACACCCGACAGGCCTCCCGGCGGGCCTCCGATCCGCGCCGCCGGACGGGCCGCGGCTTGGCATGCCCCGCCGCGGTCCCTATCTTCAAGCCTCCAGGCAGGCCAGCGGACCAGCATGAAACCCCGGATGAATGCCTTTCGCGTGACGATGATCGCCCTGTCGGCGCTCCTCACCCTGACCGCGGCGCCCGCCACTTCCTTGGCCGACGACGGCCTCGGGCTGGTCCGGACGGACCGCGACCCATAACGGCGTCAAGCGCAGCTACTACGTCTTCGTGCCGCCGGGCCTGGGCGACAAGGCCAAGCCGGCGCCGCTGGTCTTCGCGCTGCACGACGGCGGCGGCCGGGCCGAGCGGTTCGCGCGGCTGACACGGCTCAATACCGCCGCGGCCAAGGCGGGCGTCATCGTGGTCTATCCCGAGGGCGTCGAGCAGCACTGGAACGACGGCCGCAGCCGGGTCGGCTTCACCACCTTCGTCCGCAACACCGACGACGTCGGCTTCATCACCAGCCTGATCGGCACGGTGTCGAAGCAGGACCACGCGATCGACCCCAAGCGGGTCTATGCGCTGGGCATGTCCAACGGCGGCATGATGGCGCTGCGGCTCGCGTGCGCCGCGGCCGACAAGATCGCCGGGATCGCCGCGGTTGCCGCCAGCATGCCGTCGCGGATGGAATTCCGCTGCCGGCCGGCGAAACCGGTCGGCGTGCTGATCATCAACGGCACCAACGACCCGATGATTCCTTATCGGCGGCGGCGAGGTGCTCCAGGGGCTGAAGCGCTTTGGCCGGGTCATGTCGACCGAGGACACGGCCGGCTTCTTCGCCCAGCACGACGGCTGCGCCTCGGCCGCCGTGCCGACGCCGGTGCCCAACCGCAGCACCACCGACACCACCGAGGCGACCCGCTACGAATATCCCGAGTGCCGCGACAGCCGGGTGGTGCTCTATCAGATCGACCGCGGCGGCCACACCTGGCCCGGCGCCAAGACGACCCTGCCCGAGCGGATGGTCGGCAAGACCAGCGAGGATTTCGACGCCTCGGTGGTCGCGCTCGCCTTCTTCAAGTCGCTGCCGGTGCGCAAGTAGAGACGGTGGCACGTAGCCGGTGCCTACAGCGGGCCGGACGCCCGGCCGGCTCAGAACCGGCGTTGGGCGAGCACCCAGCGCAGCAGGCCGCCGGCCTGGTCCTCCGGCAGACGCAGGATCTCGTCGATCACCGCGATCTGGGCGCCGCAGACGGCCTGCTTGCCCGAATTGTTGGCCGTCTTCATGCGGACCATGGTGTTGACGGCGTCGGTGCCCTTGGAACGCTGAACCCGTTCGACGATCGTCATGACCAACGGCACGGCCATCTGGCCGGACATGGGCGCTGCATGGTCGCGTTCGCTCGATTCGATGACGTCGGCGGCGACGGCGTAGTAGCGCTTCTTCAAGTCGTCGGGGACGAGGTCGCTGGACCGCTCCATCGCCTTGGGGTCCGGCGCGTTGCGGGCGAAATAGTAGCAGCCGTCCGGCTGCACCTTGGCGATCCGCCGCACGATCTCCATCTCCAGGCGCATCATGCGGATCAGGGGGCGGTCGGCGGCGTGGAGCGCGGTCTTGGTGAGGACATTGGTGGCCGCCCACATCGTCAGGCCGTGCATGCGCCGTGTGGCGGCCTTGGCGCCGCGCCGCGCCCGCGTCTCACCGACCTCCTTGACCAGCCGCTTGCGGAACCCGGGCATGTACCGGTCGAGCTCGGCGACCAGGCGCGCGTTGGGGATCGCGTTGCGCGCGGCCGTCGGTCCGGCCTGCCGGTAGTCGACCAGCGGCAGGATCGCCCCGCGGGTCACGATGTAGAGGCTCGCCGCGGCAATGACGAAAACGGCGGCGGGCGGGCAGCGGTCGCGGAACAGGGCCCGGCTGGCGAAATACAACAGCAGCGCGACGACGCCGACGCCGAGCACCCAAGGGCCGTGCGTTACGATCAGGGAATAGACGGTGTCCATGGCGGTCCCGCTGGTGCCGCGCGGGTTCGCGCGTCACGCGAACCGGCTCCGCCTTTTCATCGCACCGCGATCCTTTCGGTTCGGTAAACCGCCGCGGCACCGGCGCCGGCGCGCGCGCCGCATGGCGGTCGGCTAGATGAACCAGTCCTTGGCCCACAGCCAGAAGGGCAGGGTGACGATCGCCAGGATGGTTTCGGCGGTGATGATCGCGGCCATCAGCGCGTGATCGCCGCCCATCTGGCGGGACAGGATGTAGGCCGAGACCGCCGCCGGCACCGCGCCGAACAGCAGGATCACCCCGGCGATGGTGCCCTGCAGGCCGATGTTGTTCATCACGAAGATCAGCACCACCGGCAGCAGCACCAGCTTGCCGAAGGCGGCGGCGAAGACCGCGCCGCGGGTGCGGCGGAGCGCGTCGATCTGCAGCCCGGCGCCGACGCTGACCAGGCCGAGCGGCAGGGCGGCGCGGCCGAGCAGGGCCAGGGTCTCGTCGATCGGCTGCGGCATCTCGCCGAGATAGGCGTTGGCGAGCAGGCCGAGCGCGCAGGCCAGGATCAGCGGGTTGGTCACCACCTGGAACAGCGTCGCGCGCACACCGCCGACCTTGTTGGCCCCGCCGCGGCCCCAGCGGGCCAGCGCCAGCACGCTGATCAGGTTGACCAGCGGCACGAAGGCCAGCACGCCGATCGCAAAGGCCGACAGGCCCTGGTCCTCGTAGAGCGTCACCGCGGCGGCGAGCGCGATGTAGGTGTTGGGCCGGATCGAGCCCTGCAGGACGGAGGTGAAGGCGGGCGGCTTGAGCGCGAATATCCGCCGCGCCGAGAAGCTGAGCGCCGAGACGATCAGCAGGCTGACGACGGTCGCGAACACCGCGTCGCCGACCGGCAGGTCCGCGAGCGAGGCGTCCGCCAGGCTGCGGAACAGGAGCGCCGGGAAGAAGACGTAATAGGTCAGCCGGTCGGCGCCGGTCCAGAAGGCGTCGGGCGCGAACTTCGCGCGCTTGAGCACCGCGCCCAGCACGATCAGCACGAAGATCGGCACCAGCGCGGCGAGGATGTCGGTCATCGGCCGGAGCTCATCGCGCGCCGGTCAGCCGGCCGGCCGCTGCGCCGCCAGCGCGTCGAGCGCGCCCTGCAGGATCCAGGCGGCGGCGGCCTTGTCGACCACCTCGGCGCGGCGCTTGCGGCTGAGGTCGGCCTCGCCGATCAGCACCCGCTCGACCGCCGCGGTCGACAGCCGCTCGTCCTGGAAGGCGTAGGGCAGGGGCAGGCGCTCGTCGAGGTTGCGGGCGAACTGGCGGGTCGACTGGCAGCGCGGCCCCTCGGAGCCGTCCATGTTGACCGGCAGGCCGTAGACGATGCCGCCGATGCCGTGCTCGGCGACCAGCGCCGCGAGCTTCTGCGCGTCCGGCGTGAACTTGCCGCGCTTCAGGGTCTCCAGCGGGCTGGCCACGACCAGGCCGGTGTCGGACAGGGCCAGCCCGATCGTCTTGTCGCCGAGGTCGACGCCGAGCAGCCGCGTCCGGCGGGCGAGCGCCGACGCCAGCTCGGCAAGGCTGCATTCAGGCATGGAGGGCGCGGTGGAGCGGAGGAACGGGCGGGACGGGCATGACGGGCAGGCGGCGTCTGCGGGGACGGGAAGCCCGAAGGTTAGACGGTTCCGCCACCGAAGGCGACTGCTGCGGCAACGTGTCCGGGTTCCGGGTCCGGTGGTCGTCTCCTTCCCCCTTCGGAGGGGGAGGCCGGGGTGGGGTATCGGCGGCGGCTTGGATGGTCGCTCGATGCGGGGCGTGGCTTTGGCGCCTTACCCGTTTCCGGCCTCCCCCGCCGAAGCGGGGAAGGGAGACGTCGTGCTGGCTCGCGTCGCTCCCTAAAACGGGAAACCGACCAGCATCACCTCTTCGTCGGCCCGTTTGGCGCCGGGCAGGCCCGGCAGCCGTTCGATCGTGCCGCGGCGCTCGGTGGTCTCCTCCAGGTAGCGGAGGATCGCCGCCTGCACCGCGGCGACCGGGGCGTGTGTTGATGGCGGCATTCTGGTTGGCCGTTTCCATCGTCCTGTTCCTGTTCCTAACTCTGTTCCTGTTCCTTTCGGGGGCCGCTCTTCCGGCGACCGTGGGGCGGACCTTGCCACGGCCTGCCTGAACCGGTTCTGAGGCCGCCATTCACAGCGCGTTCAGGTTGCGGGGCTCCCGGCCGGGTGGTAGGTTCCGCGCCTTCCCGAGACCGGACCGTGATCAGGACCGAACCGCCATGGCGCTCGACATCGATACCGTGCGCAGGATCGCGCATTTGGCGCGGCTGAAAGTGCCCGAGGAGGAGCTCGCGCCCCTGGCCGACGAGCTCTCCAACATCCTGACCTGGGTCGAGCAGCTCGGCGAGGTCGACACCGCCGACGTGCCGCCGATGACCAGCGTCGCCGCCATGACCATGCCGATGCGCGAGGACCGCGTCACCGACGGCGGCATCCCGGACAAGATCACCGCCAACGCGCCCGACGGCGAGCGCGGCTTCTTCGCCGTGCCCAAGGTGGTCGAATGAGCAAGCTGGCCGGCCTGACCGTCAGCGAGGCGCGCGACGGGCTCGACAAGGGCGAGTTCTCCTCGGCCGAGCTGACCGAGACCTGCATCGCCGCGGTCGAGGCCGCGCGGCCGCTCAACGCCTTCATCACCGAGACGCCGGAGAAGGCGCTGGAGATGGCGCGCGCGTCCGACGCGCGCCGGGCCAAGGGCGAGGCCGGCCTGCTCGACGGCGTGCCGCTGGCGATCAAGGACCTGTTCTGCACCGACGGCGTGCTGACCACCGCCGCCTCGCACATCCTCGACGGCTTCGCGCCGCCCTACGAATCGACCGTCACCGCCAACCTGTGGCGCGCCGGCGCGGTCATGCTCGGCAAGACCAACCTGGACGAGTTCGCCATGGGCTCGTCCAACGTCACCTCGCACTACGGCCCGGTCGAGAACCCGTGGCGCCGGGAAGGCGACAACCGCAAGCTGGTGCCCGGCGGCTCCTCGGGCGGCTCGGCGGCGATCGTCGCGGCGCGCGCCGCGCCGGCCTCGATCGGCACCGACACCGGCGGCTCGATCCGCCAGCCGGCGGCCTTCTGCGGCCTCGTCGGCCTCAAGCCCACCTACGGCCGCTGCTCGCGCTGGGGCATCGTCGCCTTCGCCTCGTCGCTCGACCAGGCCGGGCCGATGACCCGCACCGTGCGCGACGCCGCGCTGATGCTGCGGGCGATGGCCGGCCACGACCCCAAGGACTCGACCTCGGCCCCGGTCGCGGTGCCGGACTTCGAGGCGGCGCTGACCGGCGACATCCGCGGGCTCAAGATCGGCGTCCCGGCCGAGTACCGGGTCGACGGCATGTCGGCGGAGATCGACGGCCTGTGGCAGCAGGGCATCGACTGGCTGAAGGCCGCCGGGGCCGAGCCGGTCGAGATCAGCCTGCCGCACACCAAATACGCCCTGCCGACCTACTACATCGTCGCGCCGGCCGAGGCGTCGTCCAACCTCGCGCGCTATGACGGCGTCCGCTACGGCCTGCGCGAGGGCGGCGATGAGGACCTGATCGGCATGTACGAGGAGACCCGCGGCGCGGGCTTCGGCGCAGGAGGTCCGCCGCCGCGTGCTGATCGGCACCTACGTGCTGTCGGCCGGCTACTACGACGCCTACTACCTCAAGGCGCAGAAGGTGCGCACCCTGATCGCCCGCGACTTCGCCGCGGCCTTCGAGACGGTCGACGCGATCCTGGCGCCGACCACGCCGTCCGCCGCCTTCGCCATCGGCGAGAAGCAGGACGACCCGATCGCGATGTACCTGAACGACGTCTTCGCCGTGCCGGCGAGCCTGGCCGGGCTGCCGGCGATCTCGGTCCCGGCGGGCCTGGACGGACAGGGCCTGCCGCTCGGCCTGCAGCTGATCGGCAAGGCGTTCGACGAGGGGACGATGCTCAACGTCGCCGGGGTGCTGGAGGCGGCGGCCGGCTTCGACACGCCGCCGGCCTTCGTGGTGGCGACCTGAGTGGCGCGCTGGAGAGGCTTTTATTCCTTGAAATGGCGGCGCAAGCGAGCCATCTGCATGGGTTGGGGATTTGAGCCTTAAGCCCGCGAATTCGACGCCCGACGGTGACCATGATGACAAATGCTTACATATGATGACATGTCATCCGCTCAACCATCCCCGTCATTTCGACCGGAGCCCCGCAGGGGCGGAGCGGAGAAATCTTGCCTCCACCGTTGCGATCACGGCTGCATACGCAAGATTCCTCGGCTTCGCTCGGAATGACGGCGAGGGCGAGGCGTTGCCGCGGAGCGACGGAGGTGTCATCGGCAATGATGACAAACGCCTACAAATGCTGACATACGACGGCCAGGCACCCGGCGGGTGATAACCGACGATAACCGATGATAACCTTTCACGCGTTTTCGGACCGGCCGCGGGGCCGGGGGTGATGACACATGATGACAATTGCTGACATCGCATGACGGTCGAGAAATTCCCGACGGGCGGCAAGCCCCCGGCGGCCGCGAACGAGCACGGCCATGTCGGCGTCCGCGAGGCGACCCGGCACGACTATGACGCGCTGCGCACCCTGTTCGAGCGCTTCTACAAGGAAGAGGGCTTCTCGGACGAGGCGATCGAGCGGATCGAGCATTCGCTGCGCGACGTGATCAGCCGCGAGGACACCGCCGCCTTCGTCGCCCTGATCGGCGAGGAGGTGGTCGGCGGTGCGGCGATGAGCACGACCTACGGCCTGGAGACGGGCCTCTACGGCGCGTTGCAGGACGTCTACGTCGAGCCCGAGGCGCGCCGCCGCGGCGCCGGCGCCGCGCTGGTCGACGCCTGCGTGGCGTGGGCCGAGCGGATGGGCTGCGTCGACGTCGAGATCGTGCTGACCCCCAAGGCCCGCGAGGACCAGGGCCTGCTCGACTGGTTCGCCAAGCACGGCTTCAGCGACACCGGCCGTGTGATCTGGGGACGGGACCTGCGCAAGCATGACTGAACGGCACGCGACGGGCCGCTGTTGGGACGGCGAAAGACGATGACGACAATCCAGGGCAGAACCGGCGAGTGGGAGATCGTGATCGGCATGGAGGTCCATGCCCAGGTCGTCTCCGAGGCCAAGCTGTTCTCGGGCGCCTCGACCGCGTTCGGCGCGGCGCCCAACAGCCAGGTGTCGCTGGTCGACGCCGCCATGCCGGGCATGCTGCCGGTCATCAACAGGAAGTGCGTCGAGCAGGCGGTGCGGACCGGGCTCGGGTTGAAGGCCAAGATCAACGCGCGCTCGATCTTCGACCGCAAGAACTACTTCTTTCCGGACCTGCCGTTCGGCTACCAGATCTCGCAGTACAAGGATCCCATCGTCGGCGAGGGCGAGATCGTCCTCGACATGCCCGACGGCTCGACCAAGACCGTCGGCATCGAGCGGCTGCACCTGGAGCAGGACGCCGGCAAGTCGCTGCACGACCAGGACCCCAAGCGCACCTTCATCGACCTGAACCGCGCCGGCGTCGCGCTGATGGAGATCGTCTCCAAGCCCGACATGCACTCGGCCGACGAGGCCGCGGCCTATCTCGCCAAGATGCGCTCGATCCTGCGCTACCTCGGCACCTGCGACGGCAACATGGAGCAGGGCTCGATGCGCGCCGACGTCAACGTCTCGGTGCGCCGCGCTGGCGAGACGGCCCTGGGCACCCGCTGCGAGATCAAAAACATCAACTCGGTCCGCTTCGTCCGCCAGGCGATCGACTACGAGGCCGCCCGCCAGGTCGACATCATCGAGGACGGCGGCACCATCGACCAGGAGACCCGGCTGTTCGATTCCGACAAGGGCGAGACCCGGCGGATGCGCTCGAAGGAAGACGCCCACGACTACCGCTACTTCCCCGACCCGGACCTGCTGCCGCTCGAGCTCGATCCGGCCTGGATCGCCGAGATCGAGGCCTCGCTGCCGGAGCTGCCCGACGCCAAGAAGGCGCGCTACGTCGCGGACATGGGCGTGCCCGCCGAGACCGCGGTCACCCTGGTCGCCGACAAGGCGCTGGCCGACTATTTCGAGCAGGTCGCCGACGGCCGCAAGGACGCCAAGACGGCGGCCAACTGGGTGGTCAACGAGCTGGTCGCGCGCCTGGGCAAGGCCGACCAGACCATCGAGACCTCGCCGGTCTCGGCCAAGGATCTGGGCGGGCTGCTCGACCTCGTCGACGACGGCACCATCTCGGGCCGCATCGCCAAGGACGTGTTCGACGACATGGTCGAGACCGGCAAGCCGGCCGCGGCGATCGTCGAGGAGAAGGGCCTCAAGCAGATCAGCGACACCGGCGCGATCGAGGGCATCATCGACCAGCTGATCGCCGACAACCCCAATCAGGTCGAGCAGGTCAAGGAGAGCCCCAAGGTCGTCGGCTGGTTCGTCGGCCAGGTGATGAAGGCGACCCAGGGCCAGGCCAACCCCAAGGTCGTCAACGAACTGCTCGCGAAGAAACTCGGCCTGTGAATCCGACCCGTCATTTCGACCGGAGCCGGCCGCAGGCCGGCGGAGCGGAGAAATCTTGCCGAGCCGTCCGAGACCGTGGACGTGGACGCGAGATCCCTCCGCTGCGCGCAGCTGCGCCGCGCTCCGGTCGGGATGACGTCCAAGGATCGAGTGACCACGGCCCATGCTGATCCTCGGCGTCCATCCGGGCTACCACGACGCCTGCGCGGTCGTGCACGACGACTACCGGCTGGTCGCGGCGGTCGCGCTCGAACGGCTGACCCGGCGCAAGATCGACGGCGGGCGGGTGCCGGTCGAGGCGATCGACGAATGCCTCGCCATCGCCGGGGCGACCCGCCAGGACGTCGGCGCCGTGGTGCTGGGGCGGGGGGCCTTCCCGTCGCGCTTCTTCAGCCACCTGCCGCTGGACCGGGCGCTGGAGGCCAAGGTCCGCCGGCTGGTCGGCAAGGAGAAGCACAAGTCGATGGAGCGGGAGCTGTGCCGCTACCGCCGCACCGACGACCTCGGCATCTTCCGCGCCGACGCGTTCCTGGAAGCGATGGAACTGCCCGCCGGGATTCCGGTGCGCTTCTTCAACCACCACGAGGCGCACGCGCTGCCCTGCCTGTTCCACACCGACTGGGACGAGGCGCTGCTCTATACCGCCGACGGCGGCGGCGACAACGTCCAGTACAGCTTCCGCAGCTTCCGCGACGGCCGCATCGAGACGCTGTTCGGCGGCGACGAGGAGCTGACCCGGCCGATGCGGGTCGATTCGGTCGGGCTCGCCTACGGCTACGCCACCCAGGCGCTCGGCTACCGGATCAACCGCCACGAGGGCAAGCTGACCGGGCTCGCCGCCTGGGGCGAGCCGGTGTTCAGCGACGCCATCGCCGAGCGCTTCACCGTCGCCGACAACGGCGAGATCACCAGCGACTTCGACACCAACCAGGCGATGCGCGCCTGGCTGCTCGACCTGTTCAAGGACCGGCAAGCGCGAGGACGTCGCCGCCTCGATCCAGCATTTCCTCGAAGAGACGGTGTTGGATTCTGTGCGGCGGCTGCTGGCCAAGACCGGCCACCGGAACCTGGGCCTGGCCGGGGGCGTGTTCGCCAACGTCCGGCTCAACCAGCGGCTCGCCGACGAGCTGCCCGTCGACGCGGTCTTCGTCTACCCGCCGATGAGCGACCAGGGGCTGGCCGGCGGCGGCGTGCTGCGCTTCCTGCTCGACCGCGACGGCATGGACACCTGGCTGGCCAACCGCTGGCCGCTGGAATCCCTCTATTACGGCCGCGATTTCGGCGACGGCATCGACGCGGCGATGGCCGCCGACGACCGGATCGTGGCGGAGGCGGGCGATCCGGTCGAAACCGCCGCCCGCTTGCTGGAAGCGGGCAAGGCGGTCGCCATCTACACCAAGGGCATGGAATACGGCCCCCGGGCGCTGGGTGCGCGCACCATCCTGGCGTCGCCGGCGGATCCGACCATCAACGAGCGCCTCAACGAGCGGCTGCAGCGCACCGAATTCATGCCCTTCGCGCCGGTGGTGGCCGAAGCGGACGTCGATACCGTGTTCGACCTCGGCGCGACCAAGGCCTATGCCGGCCGGTTCATGACCATCACCTGCCCGGTGCGGCCCGACTGGCGCGAGCGGATCCCGGCGGTGATCCACGTCGACGGCACGGCCCGGCCGCAGACCATCCGGCGCGAGCCGAACCCGCTCTATTTCGACATCCTCGCCGCCTTCAAGGCGCGCACGGGCCTGCCGGTGCTGATCAACACCAGCTTCAACGTCCACGAGGAGCCGATCATCAACACGCCGGCCGAGTGCGTGCGGGCGCTCGCCGACCGCCGGGTCGACCACGTCGTCACCGAACGCGGCGTCTATACCGCGAAATGAGGGGCGAAATGGCGGTGCCGATTCGGGACCGGGCGGGCACACTTCCTTTGCATTGGCACGAATGAAGCGTTTGAATGACGACAGGTTGATGGGACCGGGGACAGACCATGACCGAAAGCCGCCGCTTCACCGTCAAGAGCGGGATGGATTTCGCGCTCGACGCGCTGAGGGAAATCGCCGACGCCCGCATCGCCGGGGCGAAATCGCCGGACGAGATCGCCAATGCGCTCAACCGGGGCGGGTTCCCCGACATGCGCGGCCAGCAATGGGACGAGGAAAAGGTGATGAGCTTCCTCGCCAGCCGCGACGCCGAGCTGGCCCAGCGCCGGCTCACCAGGGGCGAGGGCTGACGGCCGGCGCCGCTGCCGGCCGGACCATCGAGAACAACCAACGGCGGTTCGCCGCGACCGGCGGCCGTGCCAGCGCGCGATCGGGGGAAGCATGATCGATCTCTACACCTGGTCCACGTCGAACGGCCGCAAGGCCTCGATCATGCTGGAGGAGGTGGGCCTGCCCTATACCGTCCACCCGATCAACATCGGCAAGGACGAGCAGTTCGCCCCGGAATTCATCGCGATCAGCCCGAACAACAAGATCCCCGCGATCATCGACAGCGACGGGACCGGACGGCGAGCCGATCACGATCTTCGAATTGGGCGCGATCCTGATCTATCTGGCTGAAAAGACCGGAAAATTGCTGCCGACCGATCCGCGTGAGCGGATGTGCGTGCTGCAGTGGCTGATGTTCCAGATGGGCGGCATCGGGCCGATGTTCGGCCAGACCCACCATTTCATGCGCCTGGCGCGCCAGGAGACCTATGGCGTGAATCGCTACGGCAAGGAGACCCGGCGGCTCTACGGCGTGCTGAACGCCCGGCTCGGCGAGGTCGAGTATATCGCCGGCGACTATTCGATCGCCGACATCGCCATCTATCCGTGGGTGTGGCGACGCGAGTGGCAGGAGGTCGACCTGAACGACTTCCCCAACGTCAAGCGCTGGTTCGATACGGTCGGCGCCCGCCCGGCGGTCGAGCGGGGCATGAACGTGCCGCCGGCCCAGAACTGATACGAACAGGGACGGTCGGCGGCGCCGTTCGTCCTAGCGCAGGGCCTGGCCGCCGTTGGGCTTGCCCAGGGCGCCGACGATCGTGGTCAGCTCCTCCAGGCAGTGCTGCAGGTCCTTCTGCGCCTTGCGGTCGTCCCGATCGTAGATCTCGAAACAGCTCAGCTTGATCTCGACGAGGTCGATCAGGGTCTCGATGCTCTTCGTTGACAGGCCCATTCCCTTTGCTCCCGGTTTCTCAATAGAGAGAAGAGTGATTGACGGGAACAAATCTCACCAATTAGGCTTTAAAAATGGTTAACAAGACAAACACCCAACAGTTGCAGTTCCATGACTTAATTGGCACTTCGATTACTTCTACGATTTGCTGTTAAGGAAAAATCAACACCTCATGTCTATTTTTCTGCCCAGAAGATCGCATTACTCCGCACAGCCTTTCGGGGGAAAGGAAAGGAGAAAGGGGCACTATGGCTGATGCAGCTAAAATCTCGGCGAACGACTTGTTTTCGGGGGATCCGAACGAGATCTTCGTCGACGCCGGCGTTCCCAAGTACAATCGGCGATTGACCGATAAGATCCTGGCCGCCTTCAACCACGCCTATTCGTCGGGCGAGGGCGATCTGGCCCGGGATCTGTGGGAGTGCCTGGCCTACGCGGAAAAGCGGGGCGCCGAGCAGTTCAAGCGCCGCCGGCCGAACCAGGCGCTGGAGCTTGCCGCGTTGTGGATGGCGTTCGTCGACGCCCGCAACAGCTACCGCTCGCTCAGCGACGATCCGAACGCCGACGAGGACGAGACCTCCCGCGCGTTCCGGTCGATGAAGCAGGCGTATCTCTCCTGGATCTGGCATCTCCGCCAGTCCTGAACCATATCATCATCTGTCGTGCGAACGTGCCGGCCGCTCTGTGCGGGCGGCGCGTCTCGCCGCGTCGTTCCCGACGTTGACTTGCCCCGGGGCCGCCTTTAGAACCGCGGTTCCCGCGCTCGAGCAAACGTCTGGCGATGCGCCCTCCGGAGGGATGGCAGAGCGGTAATGCAGCGGATTGCTAATCCGTCTACCCGATAGGGTAGCGGGGGTTCGAGTCCCCCTCCCTCCGCCACTCTTTAAGGCATTGATATAGAATGATTTTTTGAGTCTTTCCTGGTGCCATTTTGTGCCGTCAATTCCGCGTGTTAGCGGAATACCAGCAGCGCAAGGGTGCCGGAGAGACTGTGGTGGTGCCCCAACCAGACCGCGGAACGTCCCTAAGTCTTGAATACGGATTTCGGTGGTACGCCAACTCAGGGCGGCGGCAGCGTTGAGCTACTAGTTCCGGCAAGAGAGCGCCACCCAGTCGGACGGCGCTTCAAAGGCCCAGAGTTCTTGGGCGCTTCTTGTTCAGCGGACGCCGAGCAAATCCATCTGTCGCTCCCAGTCGATCGGAAGGCGCGTGTCTTCGCCGAGCCTCGTCGCGGTCAGCTCGAGGGGATGCTTGTCGGCCAGGATGATCTTGATCGCGTCGGGCGACAGAAACCCGAGTCGCACGATCCGAGAGAAGTAGGACCGGCCGACGCCGGCTTCGGCGGCCAGTTCCGATATCGACTGTCCGCCGCGGAGCACCATCTCTCGGTACCGGTAGCCCTGCGCCAGGAGCCGGCGCAGGCTGTGATCTGTCTGCCGGCGCGCGCCCTTGTCATCCCCGTCGATGATCAGGCGGGTTTCGATGCCGGCGCGCTTCAGTTGGACGGGCAGCGTGAGCGTGATGGTGGCGGTGACGTTGCCCGGAAAGAGTGAACTAGGGAACCGGTCCATCTCTTCGCCGACAAGGACATCCACGATCCGTTGTGGGCGAAGACCTATTTCCAGCTTGTGCCGATGCAAGCGGACGCGATCAAGCAGCGTCCGCAAGATTTTGCGCTTCTCGGCCGGCGCCAGCTGCGCCCACCGGCCTGCGAGCACCGCGCCCTGTGACAACAGATATACACGATCGTTCGCGTCGCCAAAAGTCGGCTCGATTGCCGCGAACAGCTCGGCTTCAGATCCCAGGAACTGGCAGAGCCGTTTGGCGACCAGGCTTTCGAGATCGCCGGCTGGGACACGCCACCGGTCGGTGCCCCGGGAGACGTAGTAGCGATACCGCGTGCCTTTCTTGTTGGCATGGGTCGGCGACATCGGCATTCCGGTATCGTCTTCCACCAGACCAGCGAGCAGGCTTGGCTCGGCAGCCGACGGTCTCCTCATCCGGTCGATGCGGTTCGCAGCGAGCCGCTCCTGAACGCTGTCCCACAGGGTCTCGTCGACGATCGCCTCGTGCGCGCCGGGATAGCTCTTGTCCTTGTGGACGATCTCGCCCCGGTAGAGGCGGTTCTGCAGCAGGTGATAGAGCGCGCCCCGGGCCAGCGGCTTGCCGCCAGCGTCCGCGTCCGTAGCGGTCGACCCGCCGCTTGCTGACGATGCCATCGCGTCGCAGGTCGTCCTGCAGCTCGCGGACAGAGCCGAGCTCGAGATAGCGGCGGTAGATGTGCCGCACAGTCTCGGCCTCGTCTTCGTTGACCACCAGCTTGCGGTCCGTCGACGTCGTAGCCGAGCGGTGGCAGCCCGCCCATCCACATGCCCTTCTTCTTCGAGGCGGCGATCTTGTCCCGGATGCGCTCGCCGGTGACCTCGCGCTCGAACTGGGCGAAGGAGAGCAGCATGTTGAGCGTCAGCCGGCCCATCGAGGTGGTCGTGTTGAACTGCTGGGTGACCGAGACGAAGGAGACGCCTGGCGTCGAAGACGTCGACGATCTTGGCGAAGTCGCCAAGCGAGCGGGTCAGGCGGTCGACCTTGTAGACCACCACCGTATCGATCGCGCCGGCCTCGATGTCCGCCAGCAGTCGCTTGAGGGCTGGCCGCTCCATGGTGCGCGCCGGAGATGCCGCCGTCGTCATACATCTCCGGCAGGCACACCCAGCCTTCGCTGCTTCTGGCTGAGGATATAGGCCTCGCAGGCCTCGCGCTGGGCATCGAGGGAGTTGAAGTCCTGCTCCAGGCCTTCCTCGGGGGACTTGCGGGTATAGATGGCGCAGCGAACCCGAGACGCTTTAATCCGTCCGGCTTCATTGCTCATCACACGCTCCAGCATGCCCATCCGACTTGGTGTCTGCGCGGCTTCCCTTGAGGCCGAAGAAGCGCGGGCCCGACCAGTGGCTGCCGGTAATCTCACCGGCGATCTTCGTCAGGCTGCGCCACGTCATGCCGTTCCAGTGAAAGCCATCCTCGGTCACCGTGACCGTGTGCGTCCGGCCCTGCCATTCGCGAACCAGCCTGGCGCCGGGTTTGAGGCGCGCTGTCTGCGATTCCTCACCCTTGGCGCTCCGGCCGTTGCCGTCCGCCAGTTCGGCAAGGCGACGCTTGGTGGCGACACTCAGACCGCCGAAAGCTTGTTCCTGGATCTTCCAGGCAACCGCGAGAATGAGCAAGTCACGGCGGATCCGTATTGGGCGGCGCCACGCGGTAGAGGCGGCGCCATTCCTCCCGCAGGGCCATGTTGTCTATGTCCTTGAGCGCCTGGAGGCGCGAAGCGACGTCTGCGTCCTTCTTCCCCGCGCCAGAAGCGTGGCTGTCGCACCGCGAAACGGGCGATGGCTCAAATTGGTCATTTGGCATTTGAGGGCTCCGGTCTTTTGGGCCGCGCTCGTTGCGCGGCCTCCGACCGCCCGAAGCCCCGGAGCCGATGCCGGCGGGGCAGGGCGGCGGGGCTCTCAAGCCCTTGGTCGCACCCAGTACCGCTCTGTTGCGTGTGGAAGTCCAGTCGAAAAGGCAATCTCCGGTTACTTTCCGGCCTTTTAACTCATTGAACTCACGTAAGAAAAATCAGGCAATTTGCAAACTCTAGTCCAGGGTTCGACTCCCCTCGGCTCGACCATTTAATTCTTTGCACGAAATATTCCTGTCTCTGGCTTTTGCCGTCGTTTCCACGACTTAGACGGCAAGTGACGCCGAACTGTGCGTTAGAGACGGTCTCTCAGAGACAAATCGGGCGTATTTCTCGGGATAGTCTCTGACGGCGGATTTCGGTGACCAGGATTTTGCGCAAGTCGCGCGGCAGCTTAGCTGAAGAGGCGCCGTTGGTCGGCCCAGTCTTCTGGCAGATCGGTCAGCCGTCTCAAATCGCGCGACGTTAGTTCGACAGGATGACGGCCTTCCAGGATCGCTTCGGTGATGCCCGCGCGAGGAAAACGAGGGGAAGCACCAGCCTGATTTCAGACGAATGGATCTGCTCGCAGGTAGCCAGTCCTGAATCGATCGGTGCGTCCCGTCGATCAGGCTTCGGAACCAGCGATGTACGTTTGTAATGGTTTCGATCAAGAGCTAGTTGGGCAAAGGCGTCGGACCATAGCCCGTGCACATCAGCAGCTTCGCTTCAACGCCGCAGCGCTTGAAAGAGATCGCGGCCGACAAGGTTGCGGCGCCTAATTCAGTTGTCTGGTCCGACGCCTGGCCGAGGAGCCGGGAAACGAGCTTGACGATTGAGTTCGATGCGAAGACGATCTGGCCAATGCCCAGTTCACGCCGTCTTTTCGTGACGTTGAGGATTTGCTGGCAGAGCGGGGTATCGATGTTTCGAACGAGACGGTTCGGCGCTGGTTTCTGAAGTTTGGCCGCCTGTTCGCCAGCAATCTGCGGCGTAGCCGTCCACGAGCCAATGCTCGCTGGCACGTCGATGAATTGGTCCTCAAAATCCGTGACCGGAAATACTGGCTCTGGCGGGCGGTCGACGACGAAGGTGAAGTGCTCGATTTCCTGGTCCAGCCCCTACGCTGCGCTCGATCGGCGCGAAAGCTGCTGCGCAAGCTATTGAAGAAGCGGAATTTTGCGCCCAAGCGGATCACCACGGTCAAACTCAAATCCCATCCTGTTGCCAGCCGCAACGAGCGCCTGTTTGCGATCCATGATCAGGGGCCATGCGCAAACAATCGGGCCAAGAACTCATACCAGCCCATTTGAAGACGCGAACGCAAGCAGCAGCGCTTCAAGTCACCGTGATCGGCTCAACGCTTCATGTGTATCCATGCCGCCGTCTACAATGCCTTCAACGTCCAACGCCATTTCCTATCGCGCCGCATTTTCAAACGGTTTCGCGCGGATGAATTCGCTGTCAGGCAGAGTTGGCTTGCCGCCTCGAGCCGGGTCACCGTCGACTTTTCGATTACCGCGGCGGTCAATGTGTCAATGCCCTAGGAGTACCCTATGCGCCCCCGTACGCAATTTGCTCTGACAGTGCCTACCGCGCGGCTAACCGCTTACTTCACGTCGAAGGCGCTCAGCAATTCGCCGGTCGCTGCCAGCAGAATATAGTGACTTAACAAGACTGTGTATCGCGTATCCGTTTGCTCGGCACGAGCTAAGAACAGCTCGCGCTGAGCATCGAGGCGGTCCAGCAAAGTGCGGCGACCGAGGTCGAATTGTTCGATATAAGCCCTCAGCACCCGACCCGCCGCCACGACGCGACTTTTCATTGCCCGAAGTTGGCGGATATTCGAGTTCAATAGCGCAAAGGCGCGCAAAACACGTTCGCGAATAGCGCGTCGTGCCGCCGCCTCATCATGCTGAGCAGCCGACAAATTCGCGATGGCTTCCTGACGCCTGGCGATATCTGCGCCGCCACGATAGAGATTCCAGCTCACCTTCAGAAGTGCCCGAAGATCGTCCGTCCGGCCAACGACACCATCCAAGTCGCTACCAACTCGTCCAGACAATTCAACATCGAGCCGCGGCACGAACAATCCCTTTGTGCCTTTAACACCGTGCCGCCTCGACCTGACTTCACTCCGTGCAATACGGACCTTCGGATTGAAATTTTGCAACTCCTTCAAGGCTTGCTGTAGTGTTTTGCGCCGCAGTAGCCTGGGCATTTGAACTGGAGACAACCGACCCGGCTCGACGTTTAAAATGGCGATAAAGCGGGCCTCTGCATCCTTGAGTTGGCCCTCTCGAAGTTCCAAATCAGAGACCGCAAGGGCCAAACGACTGGCCGCCTGCGCAACGTCTGCACTGTCGGTTCGGCCATTCTGTGCCATACGTCTGACAGTGCCGGCAACTGCGCGATGGTTTGCGACGTTGCGTTGCGCAATCGCAACGAGTTCACGGTTGCGCAATACGTCGATATACGCAGCAATGGCAGCCAGGGCCATTTTCTGCTTGGCATCGGCGACGCGGTACCGCGCTGTGATCGTGTTGGATTTGGCTTCCTTGTATCGGTGCCAAGTCTGGAAGCCGTCAAAGATGAGCTGAGTTGCGGTGACGCTTGCTTCGTTGCGCCAGAGCGTTTGGCCCCTGTAAACCGAGTCCGATGGAGACCGGTAGTGCTGAGCGCCGGTGCTAGCGCCGACGTCGACGCTCGGGAACAGGGCGCCACGCACCACTCGCGAACGAGCTTTCGCGGATGCAAGGCGGGACAACGCCGCGCGAACGACCGGATGTAGGTTCGTGGCGCGAAGGACCGCCGCTCGAAGCGTCGTCACGGGGGCCGCTGCCTTGGACAGGGGCTGCTTGGGCGCCGGCCGCAGCGCCGTTTGTCGTTTTTCTGATGCCACGTTGGGCGATGGCACCGTTTTGGCTGGAGGCGTCTTCTCGCCTGAGGTCGTCGCTATATTGGATATCGCGACCTTGTCCGATGGCGTCGTATCGTCCATTGATTTTTTATCCAACATCGCCGCCTGGGCTGACGTCGTCGCATTGGCCGACGTCGTCGCCATCGATCGATCCATCCAGGCCAACCAGCCGACCGCCTTTGTATCCGATCCTGTCGCACTGCAGGAGGTGAGTAAGCCTGAGGCAATCACGATGAGCGCGCGACGCATCCTTTGTCTCGACCCAAGCGGGCCGGTTCGGCTGCGGACAGTCGCTATCGAGGCGCTTGAAGTGTTAGGCAGGATAGTGCGCCCCTCACTAGCTCTCCCCTCCCGGTGCCCGTTTCCGGAGCTTGCCGACAGAGTATTTCATCGATGTTGCCCAAGTAGGACGCGTTCATTTCAATGTGCAATGGTTGGCATGTCAATGTCGGCCACCCCGACTACGACGCACCACTTGTCCAGATTGGAAACGTGCCTTCTCCGTCGAGAAAGGAGCAAGGAAATGCAGGTGCCTACATGTCGCGGCGGCCCTTTCCGAATTCGGTTCTGCATTGGTGCTTGTGCTGCAAACACATGGGTGGGACTGCGGCGGGTCGCTGCAGGCGGATGCGTCGAGGTTTCGTCATTAGTTGGGCCTATCCGACGGTGACATGGCCCCCGTTTCGTCGGAAGGAGGCTTTCTAAATTAGCTCAGACGGTGTCCGTGGGGGACAGTCGGCTGAAGACGTCGCCCGGAGAGGGAATACTCAGGAAACTTAGGGCGCCGCTGCGCGGTGATTAGTCGAGACTCCGACGGGGGACGCATCGTTCGCGTCGCGCGACAACTCTCGCCGGCGATCGATGCTGGGCCCGGCGATCTCGAATCGAACCAAAGACTTTGCCTGCCCTCAAGGCCCGGGGTATTGGGCTGAACCACCGCGTCGCAGAGTACCGGACCGTCCATCCGGCAATGTCGCATGGCACCATCCTGGAACGGGGTACGCGCCCTAGTCGGTTTGCCTCTTGCCGCGGGCACTTATCAAAGCCCCTCTCAAGCGGCATTCGCACGAAGCTGGAGGTTGACCCAAGCGGCGACCCCACGCTCCCAACAGGCTCGCCTCACGCTATCAATGCAGACACACGCGCTTCAGACGGCGTTAACTTGTAGACCCGGCGCTTGCTCTCGGTGTCATTTTGAGCGGACGTCTCAGGGTCGAGGGCGCTTCGGCTCAAGGCGGAGTAGGCATCATTAATCTTGCATTGTGCAAAGGTAAGATTACGCAGGGCTCTTCGTCCCCTGTTTCGCACACCGGCGTCGTGGGCAAATTCGTCAGCTTCTCTTGCATCCTGTACAGCGGCGATATTGAGGCACCCAACCTATCAGGAAAATAATCCTAATTTCTCTAGTTATCCAGCTGGCTATGGCACTTAATGATCCGCCGTATCTTGAGGCAAAATCGTCAGAAGAGCGGTAGCGCCCGGCGAAAGGCATTGCCACCCCCATCCCTGTCTGATCCATTAATTCTGGCAAGCCATGTCGTATGAGTACCTATATAAACACTGTTTCGTGAGCGTCAATCGCGTGCCTGTTTTGCCTGGCGAACAGCCCCATTAGATCCACTTTTTTCGCTGCGATAATCGCTCGTATACCTTAAATGGGTGACGGTAATGAGATTACTTAACCAATAAATAAATGTTCTCGGATTTTGCCTTATTTATTACTAACAATATAGCCAAAGAAAGGTCGATTATGTGTTAACTATACAGTCAACAATTATATCAAGCCGCCTCGAACCCCGCTTGACTGATGCAGACCAAGCAAAGGCGCCCTGGAATCAGGCGCGTCCACCCTAATTCGGGGTAAATCAAATGACAATTTTACTGATTAAAATTCCCTTAAACGATCGATGGCGCGGCCTTCAGTATTGTCTATACCTGATTATCCGTAATGGAGATGCCGATACAGAACGTCCATGGCCGTGATGCAGAAAGGTGCTTTGGGTCTGCAAGAAAAGGGCGCATCCGGGACAGTGCTATCCGGAACAATACAATGTGGCGGTGCTTCCGAAGCAACGTGCGCCTAGAGAGGGGCTGAAGACCTTCACGGCATGCTTATGGGGGTTCCGCTTAACGCAAATTGAGATTTAGGGCCGGTTCAACGGGGGCACCATACGACGCCGCGACAGCGGTCGATGGAGCATAACGGGGAAAGCGTTGGCAACATATCTTGTTACCGGTGGGGCCGGCTTCGTAGGCTCCCACTTGGCAGATGCCCTTCTCGGGAACGGACATTCGGTGCTCATTCTCGACGATTTGAGCACCGGCAAAAGAGAAAATTGCCCACGCGGCGCCGAGTTGCGCGTGGGTGACGTGAGCGACCGCGCGACGGTCCGTGCAGCCATGGCCGGTAAGGACGGCTGCTTTCATCTCGCCGCTATTGCCTTCGGTGCCGAAGTCGCTGAACGATTGGTCTGGGACTAATCAAACCAATCTCTGTGGCACGGTCAACGTGCTCGATTCCGCGCGAGACCCTTCGGGGCGGGGCCCCGTTCCGGTCGTGTACGCCTCTTCCGCGGCGATTTATGGCGACCGCGGGGCCCATGCCCCTTTCCGAAGCAACACCCCACGCCCCCTTATCGCCTTATGGCGCGGACAAGGCGGCGTCGGAGCTCCACGCGCACGTGGCGCGGGAGGCGTTTGGCGTGCCGGCGGTCGGCTTGCGCTTTTTCAATATTTTTGGGCCGCGACAGGATCCAAGCTCTCCATATTCGGGCGTAATCTCGATTTTCGTCGAACGGTTCCGTCGCGGTCTCCCACTCGATCTCTACGGTCCAGGAACCCAAGTCCGCGATTTCGTCTATGTCCATGACGTCGTCCGAGCCCTCATCGCCGCGATGGCGAGCGCGCATTCGGCCTACCCCATATACAACGTGTGCACCGGAAAGGGGTTGAGCCTCCTCGAACTGATCGACGAGCTGTCGCGCCTCTTTGCAAGACGTCCACGGGTCGCCCGTCATCCCGCGCGGACTGGCGACATCCCGTTGTCGTTCGGCGACCCATCGCGGCTAAACCGGCACCTTGGCGTTGTCGCCGATACGTCATTTGCGGACGGCCTAAGGCGACTGGTGTTGTCCAAAGCCTCGATTGCGGCCTGAGCCCCGGGGCCCGGCATGTATCAGGACGCAACAGGATCGCGTTCCCATATATGCGGCCGTGCCGCGGTCGCGCGGCCTTGGTTGGCACACCTGTCGGCGATCGTCGCGGTGACGGCAGTTTTCACGTCAACGCACGCGCTTGCAATCGATCCGCAATGCGCACCGCCCGTCTCGAGCTGGACCGTCTACTATTCAGACAAAGCGCCACCGGAGGCGTTCGACCCGTACGACCTGATCGTTCTCGACAGCCAGAAACACCCACCGATCAGACCGCTGCTCGACCACGGCAAGATCCTAATCGGCTACCTCAGCCTCGGCGAAGTAGAGCAACACCGCGCCCACTATGCGGCGGTGAAGAAGGACGGTTTGCTACTGGGAAGCAACCCGAATTGGTCCGACAGCCGGTATGTCGACCTGCGCGATCCCAGATGGGTGAAGCGCGTGCTTGAAGAGTTGATCCCGGCGATTCTCCATAAGGGCTTTCACGGCGTTTTCATCGATACGCTCGACGACGCGGCACACCTCGAACGTCTCGACCCGGTGCGCTATCGCGGCATGACCCGCGCGGCCGCGCGACTGGTGCTAGCCATCCGTCGGCACTATCCGTGCATCCCGATCATGATGAATCGCGCGTACGAAATCCTGCCCGAGGTCGCCGACAAGATCAACTATGTGCTCGGCGAAAGCGTTTATGGCAGCTACGACTTCGCAAAGAAGGCCTATCGGCTCGTGCCAAAAGCCGAGTACCGTCAGCAGGTCGCTTGGCTAAAGGCAGCAAAGCGGCGCAATCCGCAAATCACCATTATGACCCTCGACTACTGGGACCCGGACGACAGGGCGACGGTGGCGCGCATATACGAACTCCAGCGCAAGAATGGGTTTCTGCCCCAGGTTTCGGTCATTGGCCTTGACCGCGTTCTCGGAGAGCCGCGCTGATGAGATCGTGGAAGCTCGGATTGTTCGCCCTCAACGCAGCGCTGGTGATGCTGGTCGCGATTCCGCCCGCTGTGGCGGGAGGCGACAAGCTCGTGCGACGAAAGATCGTCGCTCTCTATCACAGTGCCGTTACACCGGACATCCGCAACTCGATTTTGCACGAGTACATCCAGATGCCGCTCAACCATCTTGGGTTGGTCGTCGTCTACCACGATCTGAGCAAGGGCTTGCCAGACGACGATGTGATGGCGGGCGCTCGGGGCATCATCACCTGCTTTTCCGACCGCGTTGCGATCCCGCCCGTAGCCTACATGAACTGGCTGCACCGGCAGATGGATGCAGGCCGGCGACTGGTGATGCTGGGACACCCAGGCTTTGATCCCATTGGAAAGCTCAGTGCGACCGCGCGAAAGCAGTTTCGCCGGCTGATGGCGCGCATCGGCGTGCGCTGGCTCTCCAAATATCACAAGCTGACCTACAACGCGCGTGTCGCCTACAGCGACCAGCGATTTATGAACTTCGAACGACCTTTGCCACCCGTACTCCCACAATTCGCTGGGGTACAGGCGGCGTCGGATGACTCGGTTGTGCTGTTGAGCGTTTCGACAAATGACATCCGCAACGATGTCATCGTGGTTGGGCCAGAGGGCGGTTACGTCAGCACGGATTTCGCCATCCTGGAAGACTACCAGATGAAGCCCGCTCTAAAGGCGTGGTACCTCAACCCGTTTCGGTACTTCCGGCTCGCATTCGCTACGCAGGGCATGCCCAAGCCCGACATTACGACCATGTCAGGCCGCCGGCTTTACTATAGTCACATCGATGGCGACGGCTGGCGCAATCTTGCCCACCAGGCGGAATTCCGCAAAGAGGGCCTGAACGCAGCAGAGGTCATTTATCGCGAAATTTTTTTGCGGTACGTGGACCTGCCCGTAACGCTCGGACCGGTGGTCGGCGATCTCGATCCGAAATGGTACGGGAGCAAGCGAAATCTCCGCCTGGCCCGTCTCATTTTTCGGTTGCCCAACGTCGAGGCAGGCAATCACACCCAAAGTCATCCGTTCCAGTGGAGCTTCTTTCGCAACTACAAACCGGAAAAGGAGAAGGCGTTTTTAAAGAGATATCCGCTTCGTCCCGGGCGGACGCGTGCCGAATCTGTGTTCAAGGACAAATTAGATGAACGATACGCCCCGCAGCTTGCAAAGAAGGGCGGTTTGGATCCGGCCCATGGACGGCCACGCGCATATGCCGTTCGGCCGTTTAACCTGAAGCTCGAGGTCTTTGGTTCGACCGAATTTGTCAATCGTCTGCTGCTGCCGGGTAAGCGCGTTCGATTGTTCCAATGGTCGGGTGATACGTCACCGTTTCGGGCGGCCCTCGCGGCGACGGCGCGTGCGGGGCTGCGCAGTATCAATGGCGGCGACGGGCGCATGGACCGCATATTCCGATCCTATGCCTTTGTCGCACCTTACGGCCGGTGGGTGGGAGGTCTCTGGCAACCCTATGCTTCTCAGGCCAACGAGAACATATACACGCCCAACTGGACGGGGAATTATTCGGCCTTCGTGCGCCTGATCGAGTCGCTTCGCAATACCGGGCGTCCACTCCGGGTCACGCCCATCAATGTCTATTACCATTTGTATATCGCGGAGCGAGCGGAGAGCTTGGCCTCGCTGAAGCGGGTGCTGGACTACGTCAGTCAGCTCGAGATCGCGCCGGTTACCGCCAGTCGCTTTGCGGCCATGTCCGACGGCTTCGTCAAGACGCGCTTCGTGCTGCTTGGGCCGCGCCGGTGGCAAATCGAAGCACCGCGATGCGATTGAAACCGTCCGCTTCGATTATGCCTCGGCAGATTGCGTCGACTTCTCCCGATCTCATGGGGTTGTCGGACAACGCCATCATCAGGGTAGTCTTTACGTAGCGCTGGACAATGCGGTCGCCCGGCCGATCGTGGCATTGGCGACCTGCAATGCGTTTTCCACCGACCCGCCTGCCGATCTCGCCTACCTGATCCATGCCCGCTGGCGAACGTGGGCCCTCGAGCACGTCGATCCCAAACTGTTCCGCTTCCGAAGCGTCGGGTTCGGTCCTGGCCGCTTCGTGTGGCATGTCCGGCAGCCTCGGAGCGTACCGGGTGCGGGGCCTCGTTAGGGGGCAAGTGCTCACACGACAAGGTCGTATCCGTTGGCGATGACCTTCGTCTGAAATTCACCCTGCCGCGCTCCGTCGACCCGGTCAGCGTTGCGGTGCAGGAGGTGGGCAAGTGAGGCGCGCGGGACTCGTGGCGATGGTTCTCTGCCTCACCGTCGCCGGAGGTTTGGCGGCGTACGGTTTGGTGCCGGGCCGGGCTGAGTTGAGTGCGATGTATCTGAAGGGGGCGCTTTATCGGAAAGCGCTCGTCTACTACCAGCAGCGATACGACCGTGGCGAACGTTCGCCGGAACTGGTTGCCGGCCTAGCACAAGTGTACCAGGCGTTTGCCAGAGTCGACCGTGCGATCAAAGTATATGAGGCCTATGCTCGTCGTCACCCGAACGATATGGAAGTCATCCAGCGTCTGGAGTGGTTCTACGAACAGACGGACCGCACTTATGACCACGCCCGCATCGTCGCCAGTCAAATCGGCAGCGAGGAGGCACCCCAGCCGCCGTCGCCGCCTGGCCGCATCGTACTTGCGCCTAGGGAATTACGAGAAGTGGGCCGAGCAGATGTTGGCACTTGACCAGCAAAAGCGGTTGCAGCCGGACGAAGCCTTCGTCGTTTCCCGGTATCTCGCATCCAAGGGACGACGGACCGAAGCGCTAGGCATTCTCCAACGTTATATTCTCGCGGCCAAACTGGAATCGGTGAAACGCGAACTGGCGAGTGACGGGAGGCTGCTCGCCGTCGCCCTATTGCTGGACATGGGGCAAGAGAAGCGAGCCATGGCGCTGGCGGTCCAGTCGGTCAAATGGACCGGTTCCTCCGAGTTCCGCGACGATGTGGTTGAACTGCTTTTGGCGCGCAAGCGCAAGCGCTTTGCCGCCATGCTCCTTACCGATGCCGTAGCGGGCGACCGCCCGGACCGCCGATCCCTGCGGCAGCTGACTTGGATGAGAATTGCCGCTGGGCAGTACCTCCGCGCGTTCGAGCAGATCGAGCAATTGGCAATCGCCGGCCGATTGCATCCCGACGACTTCGATCTGCTTGTCGCCAGCGCGAAAAGGGCAAAGCAGCTGGCAGCGCGCCTGGAAGGCGATGAAGGCGGCCGGAACGGCCACCATTGCGCACGAGGAAGTCGCGGACCTCGCGCACGCCGCCCTGGATATCAGAGCATTCACGCTGGCCCAGCCAAATCTTCACCGGCATGGGCGGCTCGTTCGCCGACCATCATCCGCTCATAGGCGCACGGCTTGCCGTGGCATGGAACGACATACCGGCGGTCGAGGCATGGATCCGGAGAGCAATCGCCCGGGGAATCATCGATCCGGCGCGCGGCGGAGAGGTCGCGCTCATATTGTTTCGCTATGGCGCTCGCCAGCCGGCGCACGACGTCGTTTCGCATCTGATGCGGCAGGCGGCTCCTAAAGGAATGGCCGTTTTCGGCATTGTGGCGATTGCCGCGCGGGTCGGCCTCGAAGAGACGGCCGGCCGGTGGCTTCGCGAGGCGCAGAAGCGATCGAACGTCGCACGATGGACGCCCGTCGCCGACTTGTTCTTGAAGGAGGATGTGTCGGACGAGGCACTCGCTGCCGCTCTGTCCATTCTGAAGGCCGGCGATGGTGAGAAAGCCATACTGCGCCGCCTTCGTGACGTTGCCGTGGTGACCGGGCACCTCTCGATGTCGCAGGCGGTCCTGCGCCGCCTGTTGACCCTGCTGCCGAAAGAAAAGGAAGACCTTATCCTGTCGGAGGCCTATGCGCTTCGCGACAAGCCTCTCGAGGCGCTAGCCGTTCTCGCTCCCTATCGCGGCACCACTATCCAGATCGATAAAGAGTATGCCGAAGTGCTGGTCCGGGCGGTTCGGGCCAAGAAGAATGTCAAAAGTGCCGTCTTCCGTTTCCTGCCGGACTGGGTCGCGCGCGACGAAGTTCCAGCGAAGACCAGACGGATCATCATTTATGACCTGATTGCGGCCGGCAAGGCGCATTGGGTGGTAGCAGCGGTCGCGCCGCAAAGTGGCTCAAGGCTGTCAATCGGCAACCAGTATTCGTATGCCCTGACAGAGGCGGTACGCGCCAAGCACGACGTCCGGAAGCGCGGTTGTCGGCTTTCTGCCCAACTGGCTCGCCCGCGAGGATATCCCCTTCAAGCAGCGACGGATCGTCTTCGACGACCTCGTTGCACTCGGTAAGGCCGCCTGGGTGATCGAGGCGCTGGAGAAGCGGGTGCCACATCTCGGCAACGACGCAAAGGAATTGCTAGTCGGAGCGCTGATCGGGGTGGGGCGTGTCGGTACCGCAGGAAAGTTGATCGTCGAGCTGATCCGCGGGGCGACCGGCAGTGCGGCGCTCAAGCGGTATGCGGAATTGGCGATGCAGTCAGGCATGCAGAAGCATGCGAAACGCGTCTACAGCAGCCTGCTGACCCGTGACCCACACAATCCAGAATTGATGAAGCGGGTTGCCATGATTGCCATCTCGGACGGGAAGCCCGACATCGCCCGGCCCCTCCTGACCAGATTGGCGAACAAGCGCCCAGATGACTGGCACGTGCTCTACATGTTGGGCGAGGTCATCAATAAGCTTCCGGACTGGCGAAACAGCAATTCGTACTATCGCCGGGCGTTGAGGCGAATAAAGGCCCTGGCTAAGCCGAAGTCTCGACGCCCAGCGCACCCAAGCGCACATTGTGTTCCGGCTCGCTCAGTTCGAAAAGTCGTTCCAATTGTATCGCGCTTTGCTGCGACAGCACCCGGGCGACCGCGAAACACGTGTGCAGTTCGTCGACGTTCTTCTGGCGCGCGGCCGCTTTCGCGAAGCCCGCAAGGTCCACGCAGCCGCCGGTACCCGCTAGCACCGGTCGTGTACAGGATAAGTAGAGATATGAGTCAGGTTCAGAGCAATCGAAATGCCGCGCCCCAGGCGCTACCGCGAAGGCGACGCCTAACAGGTTGGTTTGCAGGATTTCGGTCGATCGCGCTTTTCGAGATCGTCGTATTCCTGGCCATTTGCCTTGGAGTCGACTGGCTCTGGTTCGATGGCACCCGTTTCGCAGATGTGTCGCCGCATCCCTTCTGGATCGTGGTCTTGCTGATCAGCGTTGGGTATGGGTCCGTCGAAGGTCTGGTGGCGGCCGCCTTATCCTCTGCGGCCCTTTTGGTCGGCAACCTGCCGCCGCAAACGATCAGCGCCGACCTCTTCGAATGGCAGCTCGCGGTCGCGGCCCGGCCGATGATGTGGATGACAGCAGCTGTATTGTTGGGCGAGATCGCTTCACGAAACCTTCGGCGCATCGAGCATTTAGGAGCATCCCTCGAGGAGGCGGAGAGTTCCCGCGCTCAACTTTCCCAGACTCTCGTTGGAGTGCAGCAGGCTCATCGGCAGCTCGAACTTTCCGTGGCTGCCGAGACGCACTTGGAGCGCGCCATTCAGAGCCACGCAAGCCGATTGTTTGCCGGCACCGTAGACGGCGCGATCGAGGGCACGCGCGAGCTACTAGCCGCCGCACTCAAGCCCGATCAGTTTTCGATCTACCTGCTCCGACAAGGTCGGCTGTGCTTGGTGCATGCCGAGGGATGGAAAAGCCCCGAGCAGTACCCAATCCGGCTGGCCGAGGGGGACCCCCTCTTCGACGAGGTTATCGGCCGACGTCGCGACCTGAGTGTCGGCAGACCTGACGACATCGCCATTCTCGACGGCCACGGCGTTCTGGCGGCCCCGCTCTTGGCTCCGGACCGGAAGGTGCTTGGTATGCTCAAGGTGGAACGGATGCCGTTTCGAGAATGCTCCTACGGGTCGTTATCCAAGTTCCGCTC
This sequence comes from uncultured Alphaproteobacteria bacterium, assembly GCA_963730305.1. Lineage (GTDB taxonomy): Bacteria > Pseudomonadota > Alphaproteobacteria > Bin65 > Bin65 > CAMYMQ01. Next base: position 31,763 of record CAVSRB010000003.1, on the reverse strand, counting down.
CATCTGCGACCTCGTCGCGACCGCATTCGCCAACGTCCAGCAACTCAGGACTCTGCCAGTCGGCTCGACCGCGCAAGATCTCCCCGCGTCTACGAGCGAGGGGCGCGGGGGAACCCACAGTGGCCCCGTGTCGCTGTCGCCCGTCGTCAAATTGCAACATGCTGGGCCTCCCGGGCTTGTCGCTATTCAGATCCGCGTCGCTCCCGATTCATTGCTGGCGCACTCCAAGTTGCTGCAGCTTTTTCCGAAGCTCGAACGGATCTGTCGCTCGACTCTGCCCAGCCACGCTATTGTCGTAAGGCACGGAAAAAAGCCTCCGCGGCTTTTTGTTCTCCTGCCGGGCGCCACTGAAGCGGAGGCGCGTGAACGTGCCAAGGCCATTGAAGGTTTGATCCCATCGCGCCTGTCTTCGGCACTCGCCAAACAACCCCTGATCATCGAGACCTCCGTCCTCGCGCCATCGTCGAACGGAACCATCGAATTAGGTGGTCCCAACGTTGTTCCATTGCGAAAGAGCGGATAATGGACGGCAACGCGGATCCGACAGTCCTTGCGCCTCCGCGCTACGATCAGATGGTCTCCATGGGGGAGGGGGGGAGCGCTGGCTTCGGGCGGATTATCAACGGTCTGATTATTTTTGTGTCGATTGGCTTGAACTTGGCGATCTTCGCAGGCGCAGTGACTGCTCGGTTGCCGGTGTTTACCTATTTGAGCGTGCATGCCGTCACAATGGCGGCGCTTGGCTATGCCCTGTGGTACCCGCCACGCGGCGCCAGGCGGAACACCTACCTGATGTTCATTTGGGCCGTATCGATTCCAACCGGCGCGGCCGGATTGGCTGTCGCCACGGTCGCCTGGCCATGTCACCTCGTATTTGTCAAGCGGGCACAACCATTCGCACAATGGTACCTGACGTTGTTCCCCGAGACCGAAACGACGCCGGAGACAGCAACCGTTGGCAGTGCGTCACCCGATACATCAGAGGGCGTTCAATCGTTTGATGACGTCATCCGCTATGGCTCACACGAAGACAAATCAACAGTCCTCTCCCTGATCGCGCGGCGCTTCGATCCGGCGTTTCTGCCCATTCTTCGATCGTCCCTGGGGGATACCAATCCCGCAGTCCGTGTGGAGGCCGCTGCCATATACGCGCGACTTCACGACCGTTTCGCTGACCTGACGGCCGCCATAAAGCGATCTGCGGATGGCGATCCGGATGGCTATGAATTGCACAGACGTCTTGCAGAAACCTACGATGCATGGGCTTGGTCGGGAATGAGCGATCTCGACGAGACCGAAGCGGTTCGAAAGGCGGCGCTCGATCACTGGCTTCGCTGTCACACAATGAAGCCTGACTCGGCGTCGGCACATGCGCTGGGCCGCCTATTGGTCCGCGCCCGCAGATATGAAGACGCCATAGAGCTCCTTCGCGATGTCGTCGCCGGCGAGGAAGTGCCTCCGGAAATCGGCGCATGGTACCTGGAGGCGCTCTTCGAACTCGGCCGCTACGATGAGGTTCACAAGACCGCAACGCATCTGCGCCGGATCGATGAAAGCCGGGCTGAAAAAGCCGCTCCCCAAGGCCGAGACCTGATGGAATTTTGGCATGGCGGCGACCATGCTTCCGGTACGGCGCATGCTTAACAAGAAGAAGGTCGATCCTGAAACGGTGGCCGACGTGTGTCTTGTTCTGGAAGGCACTTATCCATACGTGGGCGGCGGGGTCTCGACATGGGTTCACGACCTTATACGCTTTCAGCCTGACGTGAGCTTCCATCTCGTCTGCCTTACGCCGCACCTTTCAGACCAAGCACCGGTCTACGACGTTCCGAAAAACGTCATCGGCGCCACGAGGGTGGCGATGCGGCAGATGCCGCTTGGTAGAAAAAGACTGTCGAGAAACAGTGACTTCTTTCGCCAGCTCGAACCGTTGCTGATCGACCTGCAGTTCGACGCAAACATAGCGGCGTATCACAGAGTCCTGGACCTATTCGCTGCCCATCGTCGTGAGCTTGGGGAGGCAATCCTGATACGGTCCAGGGAAGCGTGGACGATGATTTAGAACATCTATGAAGAAACGCAGTCAGAAAGCCCTTTTCTGGAATTCTTCTGGACCTGGCGGGCGCTTTTCAGCACGTTCTTTGCGACACTGCTGGCCCCCGTTCCCCCAGCCCGCGTGTATCATACAGCCTCGACCGGTTACGCCGGCATATATGCCGCGCGCGCGGCGATCGAGACGGGATCGCCCGGCATTGTTACCGAGCATGGCATTTACACCAACGAGCGGCGGGTCGAAATTTCCCTCGCGGATTGGATTCACCAAGCACCCCCCAACAGCCTGGACCTCGGCGCCCAGCCGCGCGGGCTCAAGGATATGTGGAAGGAGACCTTCGCTAGCTACTCCCGCATTTGCTATGAAAGTTGTCGCGATATCCTCACGATTTTCGAGGGCAATCAAGCGTGGCAACAGGTCGATGGCGCCGATCCCCAGAAGATGAGGGTGATCCCGAATGGCATCGAAATCGAGCGCTTTACGCAAATCGAACGGCAGGCCGACCGGCCACCAACCATCGCAATGATCGGCCGCGTCGTACCCATCAAGGACATCAAGACGTTCCTTCGGGCATGTCGCACGCTGAAGGCGCGGATCCCGACCCTGCGGGCGCTCGTGGTCGGTCCGAGCGACGAGGATCCGGATTACGACACTTCGTGTCGGCAGTTCGTCCAAGCCAACGGATTGTCTGATACGATCGCATTCACGGGACGACGGAAGATCGATGAGGTTCTCGCCGAAGTCGACGTCTGCGTGCTCACCAGTATCAGCGAAGGGCAACCGCTGGTCATTCTAGAGGCTGGCGCAGCAGGCGTTCCCTTCGTTGCCACGGACGTCGGGGCGTGCTGCGAGCTTATCTACGGGCGAGGTGACGAGAAACCTAACCTTGGCCAGGGCGGCTTGGTCACGCCCGTCGCCAATCCAACCGCGACGGCAGCGGCGATCGAACGTCTGCTCACCGAACCTGACTTTGCGCATGCCTGCGGCGAAACCATGCGCAAACGCGTCGCACGCTACTACGACAAAAACGAATTAATCAAAACATACCGCAATTTGTACGACGCTAAAGCGAATGACGTCGCGGACCATACGCATCGCCCTCGCTACATTTGGGATGCCACAGGAGACGCGTGAATGGCGGGAATAGGCTTCGCCCTCAATCGACTAACCAAGCGTCACGAGATTAATGGCTTTGTCCGGGCGTTTACCTATGGAACCATGGCGTCCTCCGGTCCATGGTTGATCACGGTGCTGTGCCTTGCCGCTATTACAATCGTGGCAACTCCGATCAGCGGCATTGCGGATGTAACCGAATTTCGCATTCAGGTTATGTATAACTTCGCCATTTCATTAGTGTTCACTGGCGGACTTGTGCGTCTCTTGACGCGGTTATTGGCGGACAAGATTTACGCTCGCACCTTGGAATCCGTACCGGACATGGTCGTCGGTGCGATCTTGATATCTGCTGTCATACAGCTGCCTATCGTGGGATATGTTTACTTTTTTGCTTTGGATATGGGCGCACTTAGTGCGCTTTTCTCGACGATCAATTACTTCCTCATATCGTCGATTTGGATTCTTTCTATATTTCTTTCGGCACTCCGAGCTTATGGGCTTATATCCATGGTCTTTGCGGGCGGACTTGGTGTCAGCTTGGTGTCGACAGTTGATAGGATTGAAGTGGGCGGGTCTCGCTGGAATGATGATGGGCTTTAACGTCGGCCTGGCGCTCGTAGTATTCGTATTAGGCGCCCGCATCTTAGCCGAATATCCTGGGCGAATTAGAAAGCCTTTTGCCTTTTTTAGCACCATTGCTTCCTATCGATTAATTTTCGCTTCGGGGCTCGTTTATAGCGTGGCAATTTGGCTCGACAAGTGGATCATGTGGTTCGCGCCGGGCCATGCCCAAGTGCCAAGTGGGCTAATTTATTACAGCTATTACGATACGGCAATGTTCCTGTCGTATCTGACGACTGTTCCTGCGATGGCGCTTTTCTTGATCAACGTAGAAACTCAATTCTACCGAAACTATTATCGCTTCTATAAGAATATAGAATCGCAGGCAACATTATTCCAAAATTCGGGAAAATCACAAGACGATGTACAATGACTTGGTAAAGTGCTTTCGGAATGTATTCTTCGTACAGACTTTGGTATCCCTTATATTCATTCTTATGGCACCGCAAGTCCTTCAGTGGCTCGGCGTTAATATTGTCGTATTGGGGATGTTCCGCACTCGGAGTTCTTGGCGCATTTTTCCAGACAATGATGCTCTTGGTCACAATTATATTGTCGTACTTTGATCTGCGTCTAAAGGTGCTGAGTGTCTTCTTGATTTTCTTGGCATCGAACGGCTTACTCACGACTTGGTCGATGCTACAAGGGTTTGATCACTATGGTCTGGGCTACTGTATCGCGTCAATTTTTTCATTGTTGATCGCAGCACTCATTCTGATCCGGGATATACAAGATATTCCGTATCTGACTTTTTTGCGAAGTCCCTCGGCGTCGACCGGGCAGCTTTGACGGCGTCAATGCGAAGACAAGCTCTGCCAAACACGAATATGGGCCTTGTGACATTATTCGGCTTTGGGCTCACCTCATCTCCAGAAACTAGTCCGTCTAAACGGCGTTGTCACGTTAACGCTGCTAGCGTGAACGAGTAGGTTGGCGGATGACCTTGGTCAGCTTCAAACGTCACCGCTTCCCGCCGTCGATCATCCGGCATTCGATCTGGCTCTACGCCCGCTTCACGCTCCGTCTGCGCGACGTCGAGGAGTTCCTTGCCGAGCGCGGCTTGGATGTGTCCTACGAAACCATCCGTAGGTGGTTCATCAAATTCGGACCGGTGATCGCCGCCAACCGACGACGCCAACGACCCGTGCCAAGCAACCACTGGCATCTGGATGAAATAGTCGTCGTCATTCGTGCCCGCGGTGCTGGCTGTGGCGGGCCGTCGACAAGAGGGCGAGGTCCTCGATTTCCTCGTCAAGCCCCGACGCGATGCCAAGGCCGCGATCAAGCTATTGAAGAAGCTGCTGAAGCGGCAGGGATATGCGCCGAGCAGGATCGTGACTGACAAGCTTCAGATCATACCGGTCCGCATTCCGGAGACTGGGCTCGACGACAAGCACGATCGGGGATTGAGAGCAAACAATCGGGCGGAAAGCTCGCACCAACCTGTTCGAAGGCGAGAGCTAAAGATGCAGCGCTTTCTGTCCGTTCACGCCGCCACATAAAAAGGCGTTCAACCAGCAGCGACATCTTCTCAACTGGGCGACATTTAAACAGCTGAGATCGGCATCATTCGGCGTGCGGTCGGCGGCGACCACACCTGCCTGAATGACCCGCGGCTGATGGCGAGACGTGACCAACGCCAGTTAACGTGATGGTATGGACGCCCCCTGTCCCGACGTCGATTGCGCCGGAATGGAGTTGTTGCTGACTGCAGACGAAGGGGACGCCCATGACGAAGATAATGACGATTGGTTTGGACCTGGCCAAGACGGTGTTCCAGGTTCACGGGGCCGACGGCGAAGGCCGGGTGGTTTTGCGCAAGCGCTTGAGGCGGAGTCAGATGCTGGGCTTCTTCGCATCACTCCCGCCTTGCCGGGTCGGGCTGGAAGCCTGCGCCGGCGCACACTACTGGGCACGAGAGCTCGAAGAGCTGGGCCACGAAGTTCGGCTGATCCCGCCGCAGTATGTGAAGCCGTTCGTGAAGACCAACAAGAACGAAGCGACCGACGCGGAAGCGATCTGTGAGGCTTTGGGGCGTCCGACCATGCGCTTCGCCGCGGTGAAGAGCGCGGACCAGCAATCGGTGCTGATGCTGCATCGCTCCCGGGAGCTTCTGGTCCGCCAGCGCACCATGCTGATCAATGCATTGCGCGGTCATTGCGGCGAGTTCGGCCTGTTCGCGGCCCGGGGTGCGGGGAAGGTCGCGACGCTGATCGAGGTGATCGAGAATCCCGACGACGGCCGCTTGTCGGCTCTGGCACGTGACGCGCTTGTTTGTCTGGTCATCCAGCTGCGCACGACCGAAGCGCGGCTCATGGCTTTGGAGAAGGAACTCCAGGCCTGGCACCGCGTCCAGCGAGGCGAGTCAACGGCTGGCGACCATTCCCGGGATCGGCGTCATCACTGCAACGGCACTGATGGCGACGGTCGGTGACGCGACCCAGTTGCGGTCCGCCCGTCAGTTCGCGGCCTGGCTGGGTCTTGTGCCGCGTCAGCGATCGAGAGGCGGAAAAGACCGGCTCGGTCGAATATCGAAGCGCGGCCACGGATATCTCCGACGGCTTCTCGTCCACGGCGCCCTCATCGTGCTGTACTGGTCGCGGCGCCGGAAGGAGACGCGGTCGGACTGGTCGCCATGGCCAACAAGACCGCCCGTGTCGTGTGGGCATGTTCAGCCACGGCGAGACATACCGCCCCGACCGGCGAGCGGGCGCTTAGGCACCCCCGGTCGGGCCTGACAAGGATTGCAAAGGTGATGATGATGTGATGGCGAAACAGGGTGACCGGGACCGGCTCAACCCGAGGCACTGTCCGAGCTCAAAGCTCGATAACGTGATAGGGGCGTCGGCCCTTGGATCCCATCAGGGCCCGCGGACGACAAAGCCGCACTCAGAGGCCGGATAGATGATTGCAAACCTAGACCGCCATCGCTCACAATCACCTTGGCAAGCAGGGGGCGTTCATCGATGACAATGCCCTCGCGACGCCCCCCTAAAGGCCAGGCATGATCTATATGCGGGACGGCATCGCGCGTGGAAAATCATATAGGGGAGTACGCAGAGGCTCTTGTGGACGGCCGACGAGCCTCTGCACCGATACGACCGGAAAGCGATAATGCCCTCTCGCATCGGATGCCCGACAACCGAGCCGGAATAGATGGAATTGGCGTCGAAACGCGTGCGATGGGCGGCATTGCCCGAGTTTACAATGATTTAGAGCCTTGGCAGGCAAAGACCATGTGACAAAGGCCTTGAGCAAATGGGCGTCATGGCTCTTGAAGCTCAACCGACGCCGTTGGCCACTGCGGTTGCCGTCGTTCGACTCCCTTATTGCCATTCAAAAGAAATTGGAAAGGGAGGCTATAGCTAAGAAAATAAAGACAGAAATATTCGTGACATTCCTGGATCTTCGAAAGATACTGTTAAAATATGGTCGCCCGGTCGATGATGATACGCAAGCGGAAATATTTCTATTTTCCGTATCCTTGGCGGTTATCAGCATTTCCAGATCAAGTATATGCTATGCTCAAAAGAAAAGGCTGTTGTCCAGCCTGTTTCGAACGATTGCGGCCGACTTCGAGGATGAAGCCCGATTATTGCTTGGATTTCTGGATAGCCGCCTCGACATTTATACAACGTGGTATTCTGCGGGCCCTACGATACTAACGAGTATGTTCGCCGATAGAATGGGCTTTGATCTGGATGAAAGAGAGTTCTTTGACATTAGAGCAATGACGACGTTATCGGGGAACAGGCTGGATGACAGGGTGACCCTTTGAAAGGTTTTGACCCGCTCCCACGAACGATACCGAAGTCTAAGTTAGAGCTGCGCTGACATGGACTTGCCCCCAACGTTGGACCGCCGGCTGCGCTAAAATCCCGGCTGCGTTGCCTCAGGGCAGGCATGCCTGCCCTGAGGCGCGGGCCAGCTCGATCGGGGCTTTGTGGCCGATCGCGCTGTGCGGCCGGACCTCGTTGTAGTCCTGCCGCCACGCCTCGCATTTTGATCGTGCATCCTCCAGGCTCAGGAACCAAGAGGTATTCAGGCACTCGGCCCTGAACTTGCCCCCGGATCAAGTCCGGGGCAGGCTGTTGAACGACTCGACGAACGCGTTGTCGGTGGGCTTGCCAGGCCTTGAGAAGTCCAAGGTCACGCCGTTCATGTAAGCCCACAGGTCGAGGTCCCGACTGACGTACTCTGGGCCATTGTCGACCCGTATCGTCTTGGGCATGCCGTAGACCTTCGTGACCCGCTCCAGGGTATCGACCACGTCGGCGCCGCGGTAGCTTTGGGGCACGTCGATCGCCGGCGACAGTCGGGAGAAGGCGTCCACGATGGTCAGGATCCGGAGCCGCCGGCCGTCGAATAGCTGATCGGCCATGAAGTCCATCGCCCAGATCTCGTTGGGCGCCGCGGCCGGACACCGATCCTCGCGCAGCTTGGCCGAGACCTTCCGTTTCGGCACCTTGTTGCGCAACTGCAGCCCTTCTTCGCAGTAAAGCCGATAGACCCGCTTGGCGTTCACCCGCCAGCCCTTCCGACACAGCAGCACGTGGATCCGCCGATAGCCATAGCGGACCTGATCCTCCCCCACTGAATTGGTCCACCCTGCTATTTGTGAATCCAGAGGAGGACCACCATGGCGAAGAGAAGCTACAAGCCCGAAGAGATCGTCTCGAAGCTGCGTCAGGTTGACGTGCTGCACGGCCAGGGGATGTCGATGGCGGATGCGATCCGCCAGATCGGCGTGAGCGAGGTCTCGTTTTATAGGTTGCAGCGTGAGTACGGCGGCATGAAGACCGACCAGCTCAAGCGGCTGAAGAAGCGCGAGAAGGAGAACGAGCGGCTGCGCAAGGCGGTGTCGGACCTGACCCTGGACAAGCTGATCCTGACCGAGGCCGCCAGGGGAAACTGACAAGCCCCTCGCGCCGGCGCCACACCATCGACCGGGTGACGTGACCACCTCGGCGTCTCCGAACGCCGGGCGTGTCGCGTGCTCGGCCAACACCGTTCGACGCAACGCCACTTGCCCAGAGGTCGTGAGGACGAAGACCGGCTGGTCGCCGACATGATCGAGCTGGCCCGGCAGTACGGTCGCTACGGCTATCGCCGGATCGCGGCCCTGCTCCGTCACGCCGGCTGGCAGGTCAACGACAAGCGGGTCGAGCGGCTGTGGAAGGCGCGAGGGGCTGAAGGTTCCCCAGAAGCAACCGAAGCGGGGCCGTCTCTGGTTCAACGACGGCTCGTGCGTCCGTCTGCGGCCGGAGCATCCCAACCAAATCTGGGCCTACGACTTCGTCAACGACCGGACCCAAGATGGCCGGGCCTTCCGGACGCTCAACCTGGTCGACGAATATAAGGAGAGTGCCTGACGATCCGGGTCGGGCGCGTGCTCGGCTCGGTCGACGTGCTCACGGATCAGTTCATCCTGCGCGGGCTGCCGGCCCTGATCTGGTCCGACAACGGTCCTGAATGCGTCGCCGAAGCGGTCAGAAACTGGATCGCCGCCGTCGGCGCCCAGACCGCCTACATCGAACCCGGGTCACCCTGGGAAAACGGCTACTGCGAGAGCTTCAATGCCCGCTTCAGGGACGAGCTGCTCAATGGCGAGATCTTCTACACCCTTAAGGAGGCCCAGACCGTGATCGAACAATGGCGCAGGCACTACAACACTGTGCGCCCGCATAGCGCGCTCGGATATCGACCACCCGCACCGGAGGCCATCGTCCCGTTAGACCACAGGCCCACAATCCACTAACAATCAAACTGGACCAGTCAGTGGGGGCTGATCACTCCCCGGTTCGATACCAAAGCCTAACCGAGAATTTTCGCGCAGTGGATGGTCCAATTTTCTGGAAGCAGGTCACTGACATCCTAATCATGTCCATTTTGGACAATTATGGTTGGCTGAAGGGTTTCCTTTGTCGAGCAAGGGAGTCTTGATTGGTAGCGTCGCAAATGTTAGTTGAATGGCAAACAGACAAATAGAGAATCGAAGAAATGTCGTCCTTGGATGTAAAGCCAAATAAAGCAGAGGATGCGATCGACACGCCGGAAGAGGATGATTTGGATAGCATTAGAGAATGGTGGCTTTCCGGATCACGTCAAGCCTATCAGGATGCGTTCATGACTATCCTAAAGACTATTTGGACGGAACGATCGATGCCTGGTGAGGGGCAAGCTAGAGGCCTGATTGCGCAGGGCGAGGCAGAGGGACGCCCCTACGACATCTCATCGCTCGCTATAGCCATTGACCAGCCGCGCACCAATGCCCATCGGCTCGTTGAATATCTTCATGCTGAGGGTGTGATCGAGAAGCGCGAGAGCGGGCGCCGCGTGGAACTGTTCCTGACGGAGAAGGGATGGCGGCAGATGAAGGAATTGTGGGACAAGGTCGACCTTCTTATCGAAGAGTTCATTTCCAATTTTGGCGACCAGGCCCAGCGATCGAGACAGGATCGTAAAGGGCAGAAGGCGCAGTAGCGCATCGACGAAGATGCCTAAATGGAATTGCCGAGGAATGTCAGGCCCGCACCGCCGCGACCTATGCCCGAAGCGGGCATTTCCCGCTAATGGCAGCAAACGGTTGACGCTGGCGGACAGCGTCTGGACCAAACTACGAACCACCCGGATCCAGCGTGTGACATCGACTCGGTTGTGACATTCGCCGGCAGGTGGTGCCTTGTTGTCTCCAATTCTTTGGTCCGCCGCGGCGATTGAGGACATTTTGCGTCTGGGGTTCGCTAAACCCCGGCATCTTGCAGCAAGCGCCTGCGGACAGCCTTGTTCAATGCGCCGTCCTGGCGCCTCACGCGTGGTCGCCGTCGTCTTTCGGCAATGCGCCTGGTAACCATGGGCCGGCCAGAGGTGTTCAATTTATCCCTTTAGACGGTCAACCGTCGAAATGCCAGTCCGCAAGGAATTCTGCAGAAGTGAGCTGAAGATTATTGAGAGTTCTTGTGGCGTTAATATTAATATGTATATTTAATTTGGTAATATTATGAAATATTTGTATTCGAATTGCGTGCCCCATTGTTTGGGGTTGATTGTTACCCATTTGGCTGGCATCTGTGGGGGCCAAGAAGGCTGTAAAATCATTTCAGCGATCGTGCTATCTATCCAAATTGGACACGTTCTGCGAGACCCGCGCGGCTCGAACAGGGGAGGGAAGATGCAACAGGATGAAGAGAGGTCCACGGATGGTATCGTGGAATTTCCGAAGCCGAACTCCAACGTCGAGACACAACTGAACAACGAAAGCGCACACGACGTCGTCGTCGATCTCATGAATCAGATCCGCGGTGGCAATGATTTCCAGGCCACGAACGTTAATGCGGTTCTCGCCTCGTTGTCTTTGGCAGCGGCTTGGCTCAGCCCAAATCTGGACGTCGTCGAAAAGTTGTCCGAAACCTATAAAGCGATGGGGGATGTGGTTGGTTCCAATGTGGAGTTCGATTGGCTTTTCGAAGCAGGGGGCGAGCCTCGTATGGAGTTGATTTCGGCCGAGGTTTTCGAGGTATTGTTAGAGCTAAGGGTGCTTGCTGATCGTCTTCAGCGCGCCGGTGCCATGGGCTGAACGCCGTCATTTTAGGAGTTGTCGTTATATACTTTAATAATAGTATTAATTGTCGCATTCTCTTCGTTTTGGAGAATCACTGCCAAATGCATCGTTAATAGATGAGTAGAGGATAGTTCTTTGCGGCCGTTGCCTTATGGGTTCATGCCTTAGTTGTTTGATCCCAGATTTTGATGGTGCATTCTTGTCGGCGGGCTTGGAAGGATGCGCTATGGGACAGGTTCTACACGGCAGCGCCACGATGATGGCGGCGGTTTGTCGAGCAATACAAGATAGTTAAGAGAGCCTGAGGACCCTGGCGGCCCGCTACCGGATCAACCCGAAGACAGTCGGCAAGTGGCGAAAGTGCCGCTCGGTGAACGACCGGCCGACGGGCCCGAGGCAGCCGCACTCGACCGTCCTGTCGATCGAAGAGGAAGCCGTCGTCGTAGCCTTCCGCCGTCACACCCTGCTGAGTTTGGATGACCGCCTCTACGCCCTGCAACCGACGATCCCGCATCTGACGCGGTCCTCCCTGCACCGCTGCCTCAGGCGCCACGGCATTTCCCGCTTGCCCGAGGTCGATGGCGACAAGCCGGTCCGCAAGAAGTTCAAGCGCTATCCGATCGGCTTCTTCCACATCGACATCGCCGAACTGCGGACCGCCGGGGGCAAGCTCTACCTCTTCATCGCCATAGACCGGACCTCGAAGTTCGACTTTGTCCAGCTCGTCGAGCGCGCCAACACGAAGATCGCCTCGGCCTTCCTGGACGCGCTGGTCGAAGCCGTCCCCTACCGCGTCCATACCGTGCTCACCGACAACGGCATCCAGTTCGCCGACCTGCGGCGGAACCGCACCGGGCCGACAGCCATGCCGCGGGGCATCCCTTCGACCGCACCTGTGCGCACCACGGCATCGAGCACCGTCTGACCAAGCCGAACTGATCCTCCCCCATTGAATTGGTCCACCCTGCTATTTGGGATTCCAGAGGAGGACCACCATGGCGAAGAGAAGCTTACAAGCCCGAAGAGATCGTCTCGAAGCTGCGTCAGGTTGACGTGCTGCACGGCCAGGGGATGTCGATGGCGGACGCGATCCGCCAGGTCGGCGTGAGCGAGGTCAGTTTTTATCGCTGGCGCAAGGAGTACGGCGGCATGAAGACCGACCAACTGCAAGCGGCTGAAGGAGCTCGAGAAGGAGAACGAGCGGCTGCGCAAGGCGGTGTCCGACCTGACCCTGGACAAGCTGATCCTGACCGAGGCTGCCAAGGGAAACTGATCAGCCCCTCGCGCCGTCGCCACACCATCGACCGGGTACGCGACCAGCTCGGCATCTCCGAACGCCGGGCGTGTCGCGTGCTCGGCCAGCACCGCTCGACCCAACGCCATATTCCCAGGGCCGTGAAGACGAAGACCGGCTTGTTGCCGACATGATCGAGCTGGCGCGGCAGTATGGACGCTACGGCTATCGCCGGATCGCCGCCCTGCTGCGCCAGGCCGGCTGGCAGGTCAACGACAAGCGGGTCGAGCGGCTGTGGAAGCGCGAGGGGCTGAAGGTTCCCCAGAAGCAACCGAAGCGGGGCCGTCTCTGGCTCAACGACGGCTCGTGTGTCCGTCTGCGGCCGGAGCATCCCAACCACTCTGGGCCTACGACTTCGTTCACGACCGGACCCATGACGGCCGGGCCTTCCGGACGCTCAACCTGGTCGACGAGTACACCCGGGAGTGCCTGGCGATCCGGGTCAGCCGGAAGCTCAGCTCGGTCGACGTCATCGACGTGCTCACCGACCTGTTCATCCTGCGCGGGCCGCCGGCCTTCATCCGGTCCGACAACGGCCCTGAATGCGTCGCCGAAGCCGTCCAGACGCTGGATCGCCGCGGTCGGCGCCCAGACCGCCTACATCGAACCCGGGTCACCCTGGGAAAACGGCTACTGCGAGAGCTTCAACGCCCGCTTCCGGGACGAGCTGCTCAACGGCGAGATCTTCTACACGCTGAAGGAGGCCCAGACCGTGATCGAACAATGGCGCCGGCACTACAACACTGTCCGGCCGCACAGCGCGCTCGGATACCGACCACCCGCACCGGAGGCCATCGTCCCGTTAGACCAAAGGCCCACAATCCACTAACAATCAAACTGGACCAGTCAGTGGGAGCTAATCACCAACGGCGGCGTCCCCAGCCTTTCGATATCGTTGGCGCTGGTGCCGGGCCGGGAGGTCGCGTCTTTGATTGAAGACACAAGAGCCAACCGAAGCAGACCTTTTCCTAATGTCTTATGTGTGAAATGCGCTACAAGGCGAATAGATGCCGGCCCAGGCCTTGAGCCTGTAGCCCTGACCGCGTCGATCGTTGCTTGGTACGCCATCGCGGCACTCGCCCCTTCGGTTCGGTATTAAGCTCGTCCCGTCTTACGGCTAAAGCGTGTGAGGTATGCTCGTTCCGAACAATTTCTTGATCTGCTCGCGAATCGCGTCACTGTCGAGGCTCAACGCAGCGCCAGAAGTCTTGCGGTAACCCTGCTGGATTGGAATTCGAGAGGACTCTTGAATAAGGTCGATCCTCTTTGGGCGGGCGGCGCAGTGAGTCACGTGCGCAACGTCACTCGCTCGCTGCGTGTACGTCTTCAATTTCAAGAGATGGATCTGCATCTTTGAGAGACCATGTATTGCTTCAGGAAGCGCTTCCTCTGCGATTCGCATCGAACAACTTCTTCGTGTCGAGGTGGAACACGGCCCCATCACGAGACGTTTTCTCCGTCTTCCGAAAATGGCGTTCGATGGGATGCCGTCTTGCTGTGTCGAGCAGCAGTTTGACGAGCTCTGCCTGACGGTTGGTCCGCGTCTTTTCGAAGATCCGCTTTAGGTGCGTCCGGGCTGTACTCGGCGTGATGCCCAAGACCGCGGCGGCGGCCTCGATGCGCTCGCCGACTGCGATCAAGGCCGAAACCCGAGCTTCGGACGGCGTCAACTGATAGGCCTGGGATATGCTTTCGGCGTCAAGATGGATCGCTCTCTCTGGATCCATCGCGACGATTGCATACGCTATTTGATTCATTGCCGAAAAGGCGTCGTGCAAAGCGACTTGATGGATGTGGAAGACGATGGGGTAGTCGCCTTCGTCCTTTTCGCAGACGATCGTGATCGGACATTTCGCCGAGACTTCGCCCATCCTCTTTTGAATTTCACGCGGGAGCTCGAGCCTTTGAGCTCGCCCGCGTCCGGTCGGCGTCGGATCATGATGGTTTATGGTGCCCGAGGCGTTCAGTTCTTCAATGATTTCAATGCACGTTTCGTTTGCATATAGCGGCCGCCCTTCCGCGTCGACGATGGCCGCGCCGATGCCTCGTTGGCTCATGATCTCAGACAATCCCCTGCGCACCAGGTTCCGCGCGTAGACGGCTTCGCGGGCTTGCATCGCGTGCTTCGCGTGCCTTGCGAAGAGACGGCAGAGTTCGACTTGTGCAGGCAGAAAGTCGTCCTCTTCCGGACGGCGCGTCAGAACGACATGAGTGAGCATTCCACCGTCGACGCGAATCACCGCGTGCAGGGTGTGAAGGATCGCCTGTGGCGAGAGGAACAACTCGTAGAATTCGGACTGTGTCAGTTGTTCGGGCGGCAGGATTTCGCTGCCGATCCAAACGAGCCCTTCCGCCTGAAAATACTGAGACTGTCGCAGCCAGGGGTTCTGTTGCGAGTAGTACTCTTGATATGACTGGATGTAGTGTTCCTCGATATTGAATGCGGCCTCGATGCGGCCCTTATTGCTATTGAAGTCGTAAGTTCCAATGAATGCCTTGTCGCTCCCGGTTAGCCCTGCGATATGCTCAAGGGCCTGCTCAGCAACGGACGCACCAGCTGCCAAGCCGTAAAATGTCGCGATCATGGCTTGGATGGCGTCCTCTTGTTCCCTAGATAGGTTCATTGGCTTCCCCGTCGCCCCTGCTAGGCGCCCAATTGAGTGGGCGCATTACTAAGCGGTTGTTGTGAAGAAACGGTAAAGCCGCTGTATTGGCTGGTATTCCCTCAAACAGGGCAAGGTTATGGACATTCTATATTGGGGCTATCTAAAAGAACAATTCAAGAAAAAGATAAATAAATACCTATAATAAATCTATCCGAAATGGATAGTATTACGTTTTTTCTTTTCGAAAAGAAAGTAACTTTTGGAATTATTTGTTAACCATACTGCAGCAACTCTACCGGCACGCGCAAAATGCCTCAAGTAAGCAAGCGAAAAGCTCCTTGCCAAATAAATAACTCCAAAAGGATCAAACGATTGCGGTGAAATTTTTGATATGAATGGACCACATCTTAGATAACTGACCCACGCCAGGTTGAATGAAAAGCTAATTTGAAACTTCGGCATCACTTATCTTGGGATAGCCCCTCTCTGTATAGATCGATTTGATTTGTTTCTCTTTCCATAAAGAAGAACTTCTGAGGCCAACCCAAGGTGATCAAATCTCTCGTGTCATATGTAAATGTGGGAGGGTTGTACCCTAAACGAGGTAGCAGTTGCCCCAACATTGTTCTTAACTTTCCCTTAAATGGGACACGACGCCCTCAGACCGGCTTCCCTACCATCAGGCCACCTTCAACGATGAGGTTGGAGAGTCTAGCTCGGCCCGCTGCGGCTGAGCGGCCAGATGAGGAGGGATTAGCATGCGAAAAGCAGCTCTACTTGGCGCTGCCGCGGCGATCGCACTCGGCGTGAGTGCTGCCAAGGCTGACGTCTACGTGGATGGCTGGGTTAAGAAGTATGTGAACACAGCTATCTTGGAGACCGTCTCCAAATTCAAGACGATCGACCTTAATGTTTGGGTCGATGCCGACGCCAAGACGGCGGCGAAGGCCGACACGGTGGTCAACCAAGCCAACACGACCTACTGGATCGACCCGTGCCCGACCTGCGACCCGACCGTCGAATTCGATCACCGGCTCGGTGAACGGCAACGTCGGCATTACCTCGGTGAACCAGTCGAGCGGCAACCTGAACAACCAGGGCACCGCCATCTCGTTGGCTTTCGTCGATGCCTCGCACCGTTACGAGCACTATGGTCGTCGCCGCCATGATGATGGCAGCGCGCTGGCCGCGGCGCAGGTCTCCGCCCAGCAGATCATGACGGGCAACTATCAGGACTCGTCGTTCATCGGTCGGAAGGCCGTGATCACCGGTTCGATCAAGGGCAACACCGGCATCACCGCGGTGAACCAGTCGGTCGGTAACATCAACAACCAGTCCAACGCGATCTCGATCGCCTTGTCGAGGAAAGACGGCGTGGCGCTGTCCGACGTCGCGCTGGGTCAGGTCAATGCCTGCAACACCAGCCACGAGTACTACGACCAGAAGACGGCGTCGATCACCGGTTCGGTGAATGCCAACGTCGGCATCACCGCGGTCAACCAGACCGCCGGCAACAATGCCAACCAGGTCAACGTCGTCAGCCTCTCGGCGACCGGCTTCTAGTCAGAGGAGTAGCGACAGATGAAAAAGACCCTACTTGCAACCGCGGCCGCTCTCGCCCTGACGGCAGGCGCCGCGATCCCGGCCCAGGCCAGCGAAACATCGCCTAACGGCGTTTCAGTCTGGGCTCAGGTCGACTTCGCCAAGCTCAAGATTGTCAACGCGCTGGTGTTCGACAAAGTCAACGTCAGGATCGACGTGGACGGCTGGTTCCGGGGTAAGACTGGTGCCGAGGCTGACGCCGTGGTCAACCAGTCGAACACCGACAACACCGTCGACACCGCACCCTACACCGAGAAGGTCTGGGTGGAGGACGATTGGAAGGGCCATGGCGACAAATACAAGGACCATAAGCATGGCCACTGGGTGTACGTCACCATCCCGGGCGGCGAGAATAGCTTGACGGCGACGCTCTCCGGTTCGGTGAACGACAACCTCGGTATCACCCAGGTTAACCAGGACGTTGGCTACAGCGTCAACCAGGGCAACGTCCTGTCGACCGCGGTGGCGAAGAATGCCTTCTTCGCCGACGCCAACGCCTCGGTCCAGCAGACCAATGATGGCAACGTGCTGTATGGCTGGCTGAACAAGGCCACGGCCACCATCTCCAAGTCGGTGAACCGAAATGTCGGCGTGACGATGGTCAACCAGAACACCGGTGCGATGAACAACCAGAACAACACCGTGTCGCTGGCTCTGGGTAAGGACGCCACGGTGGCGTTGGCCGAGGCCGACCTCGGACAGTTCAACACCAACAATACCTATAACGAGTACTGCCCGACCCGGTCGTCGACGATCACCTCGTCGATCAACGGCAATACCGGCGTCACAACGGTGAACCAGACGTCTGGAAACATGAACAACCAGGCGACTACCATCAGCATCTCCGGAGCCGTTCACTTCTAAGGAGATGTCGTTGAGGGGCGCCGGTGTGCTTACTGCCCCTAATTCCCCCCGAGCCGGCGTCCCTCTAGCGAGTACGGGTGGGTCCACATCCTCGGATGATGGGCCCACCCCCTCACCGGGCTGATTTGCCCAGAGGACGAGTGCCCAGCGATGGTGGAAGATATGCGCGTCGGACCAGACCACGGCCATTCTGCCGGTCTAACAATAGCAAGCGTATTCGCGGTTGGTACCTGTGCGCTGGTAGCGCTCGCACCGCCGGCCGCCCGTGCCGACGATCAGGTCAGTAGCTGGACTGACACCAGCTCACTTCACTATAGCGGTCCCGGTACCTACAACAGCGCGATCGCGACCGTGTTCACTGCCAGCCAGGATAACACGGTCGTCGACTTTCATAGTATACGCCACAACTCCGTTACGGCGTCGTTCAACCACAACGCCGGGCTCGTCCTGTTCAATCAGGACAGCGGCAACAACAACAATCAGGCGAATATCCAGTCCTTTGTTCTGGGCAATCTCGCCGACGTCTCGGTCGTCGACCTGGCGACCCTGGGGGCGCACCTGTCGACCAACAATACGACGATCACCGTCGGCGGAACGCGCTCGAACACGATCTCCGGAAGCTTCCGGCACACCAGCGGCGTCGTCACTGTCAACCAGACGTCCGGCAACCTGAACGCGCAGGTCAATCTGTTCCAGTTTGGCCTGGGCATTGCGAAGGGCCCCGGCGCAATCGCGCTCGACGACACGACGCTCGCCGCGGTGACCTCGAAGAATACCGGTTCCGACGACAAGACGACGTCGAAACGAGACGCGATCACCGGCAACAGCTTCGACAAGTTCACTGGTGTTGCCCAGGTGACCCAGTCCTCTGGCGACCAGAACGCGATCCTCAACGCAACCACCGTTTCCGTCACCGTAAGGACGATCAAGTGATCCGCTTTAGCGCAATCGCCGTCGCCGCGACGGTCGCCGCCATCGCTCCCGTCAGCGGGGCCGGTGCCGCAATGCCGATAGCGGTGCCGGGCGGTGGGCTGCAGTTCCATATTGCCCGCAAGTCCATGGTCGACCTCAGGTTCGTAAAGGTCGTGCGGCAGCAACATGATCTGAGCTGTGGCGCTGCCGCGATTGCGACTTTGTTGACCTATTACTACGGCGACAAGGTCGGCGAAAAGACAATCATCGACGAAATAATGAAGTTTGGTGACAAAGAAAAAATTAAAAAATACGGCTTCTCCATGCTTGAATTAAAGAGGTATGGTGATGAAAAGGGCTATGTTGTGCGCGGATTTAGAGTAAAGGACCTAAAGAGCCTGTCGAAGCTCAAGATACCGGTCCTCACTCTTCTTAACCTCCGCGGCTACAACCACTTCGTGATCATAAAGGGGGTCAAGAAAGGACAGGTCTTCGTCGCCGATCCGGCGTATGGCAACAGGAACTGGTCTCTCGAGGCGTTCGGCCCGCTGTGGAGCGGGATTATCCTCGCCTTCTTGAGCCGCACGAAGTCACCCAACAATCAGTTGGCGCTCAAGCCTGCGCTCAAGGCGCCTCTGTCTGAGGTGATGTACAGCATCGATCGTTACCTTGGCCGTATTCGGCCGGGGGCGACGGAGTTCTGAAAGAGCATCTCGTAAAACTTGAAATCAAAACAAAACCTTCAACTCAGGGTGAGTGACATGACGAAGCTGGCAAAGTGGTTGGTATTGACCCCTCTGTGCACGGTGGCTTGGTCACAAGGGGCCATCGGCGCGGATCGTGGAAACATGCACCTGATGCCTGACAAGCAGTGGGCGAAGGCGCTTCCTGACAAGAGCCTGGGTGAGGTTCGCGGTGGCTTTCGGGGGTTGGCCTTCAGTGCTTTTCTAACCGCTTTTGTAGAGAACAGGAACGGCGACCTGAGTGGTAATTCGAACACCAGCTCCGCTCCGTCGACCGTCAACACTAATGTCCAGAATGGACAAGTGTCGATTTCCTCAGCGGTCGGATTCACTGGTAACTTGAGCGGTGTGTTCAACGTCGTGCAGGTGCCGGGTAGCTACAACGTGGTCAACTCCACGCTCAACGTCCAAGTTGCGATTATCAACGTGGTCAAGGGCGCGCAGATCCCCACTTTGTCGTCGATATTCGGCAATCGGTAGGTGGCAAAAGACTTGGGTGTGTAGGCGATGGGTCCTGACGGTGCCGGGCAGCTATAGGGCCAGCGTCGACCGGCGGATTGCTAGGGAGGCGGCATTCCGCATCTACCATCGCTTGGCGGCGTGAACACGATAATCCTTGTGGCCGATCATCTGCTGCGAGGGAAATATTTGTTGGCGATGGGGAGTAGTGATGAGGCATGGCGCTTGGCTCCGTTATGCAGCCATACTGACGATGCTGATTTGCACCGTTCCCGTGAGCGAAGGTGCGTTCGGTGCCACGATATCGGAGAAGCGCTTCAAGCAGCTTGAGCAGATCCTGCTCAATCAGCAGAAGAAGTTGCAGGAACAAGAAAAGCAGCTTCAGTCTCAAAAAGAGAAGATTGCCAGGCAAGAGCGGCGGCTGAAAGCCGTCGAAAAGACGCGTTTCGCAAGGGTCAAGAAGGCTGTGCCCAAGCGCATACCGAAAGGGAGTCGCGCTGTGCTGGTGACCCCCAAGGGCTTCGCTGAAGTCGACCCGTTGACGTTATCGCTGTTTCGGGGTGGCGTACAGGTCCCCGCCGTTCGTGTCATCATGCCCGATGGCACTAGCTTCCTCGCGCCGGCGGATCGCTTCAAGTACACATTGGCTCAGGAAGTCAAGCCGAAGGAACCGACGTTCATAACGGAGCCTGAAAAGAAGAAAGCGAAAAAGAAGGCTGCACCAACTCGCAAACGGCGGACACGAACGGTGCAGCGACGACGGGTGGCCCCGAGACGAGTGGTTGTTCGGGCGACCAAGAAGCAGCAGCCAACTCCCAAGCACGAAGACAAGTCAATCAGAGCAAAGGCCGAAAAGCAGGCCGATCAGTTGCTTCTCGACAGGGGCGCGATCCTGCTGAAAGCAGGCACGCTTCAGATCGAGCCGGGCATCGAATATTCGCACTACTCGACCAGCAACGTAGCGATCAACGGCGTCAGCCTGTTCAATGCAATCGTCATCGGAACGATCCGTGTCGATGACCTCCAGCGAGATGTGCTGACCGGAACGATGAAGGCTCGCTACGGCATCATGAGCCGCCTCCAGGCCGATGTGACCGTTCCCTTCGTCTATCGGTCGGAGAAGGAGGTGTTGGGCGTCGGGACAACCGACGTGTTCGAGCGTAAGATCAACGGATATGGCCTTGGTGACATCGAACTGGGGCTGACCGGTCAACCCATCATCGCGCATGGGTGGGTACCGAATGTCCTCGTCAGGGTCGGCGCGCGCCTCCCGACGGGCAAAGATGTCTTCTCGATCCCAACCGTCAATATCGGACCGGGAGGGCAGACCAGGCTGACACGAACACCCACCGGTAGTGGCTTTTATGCCGCGTTTGCTACTGTCACCGCCGTGTGGAGTATCGACCCGGTCGCGTTCTTCGTCGGTGGCGGATACACGTACAACATCCCCCGAAATATTGGTGGACAGTTTGGACGTATCAATCCGGGCAACTCCTTATCCTACTTCGCCGGGATGAATCTTGCCGTCAACGACCGCGTAGCCCTGAACCTTTCCTTTACCGGGCAAAATACCTCTTCGACGACGCAAAATAGCCGTATCGTTCCCAACACAAGCTATACCGATGCGCGCGTCACATTGGGGACATCCGTCGGCTTGACCGACAACATAAGCTTGTTGGCAAATGCCGGCATCGGGCTTACTCGGCAATCTCCGGATTTCACGTTCTCCGTTAGCCTTCCCATTTCGTTTAGCACCCGCTAGTCAAGCCTCTCGCGCCCGCCCGGAAATTTGGATTTCTGTCTCGGAGGCTCTAGTCCGGCATAGCCGCTGCTTGCCGTCGCCTTCTGCCCAACAAGGAGGGCTGGTGCGCTCGCCTGTGCGTCAGGCGAGCCTCATCTTTTGAGGATATGGAACGCCAGAAATGATTGAAAATAAAAGACTATCCTACCAAGAACGCGGTATGCACCAGATTGACAAAGTCAATAAACTCTTAATGGGCGCGGCAATTTCAAAAGGGCAAAAAGAGAGACTAGTAGGGCGCGGCGAACATGACTTTGGATGCGGCTGCCATCGGACGTGTTCTCAATGTCGCAATCAGCGTCGCTGTTTGCTCGGCGATTCCACTTGTTTCTTCCTGCAGTCTGAATGTGCTGCCTCCGCAAACGTCCGACATAAGTAAGCGCCCCAGTCACTTCACCGGACCCCCAAGAGCCTTTCTGGATCCGACGGAATTTCAAAGAGATCAAATTGCGTTCGACGACCATCGGAGGCCAGGCGGAGTTGAAAGGTTCATCTTGCGTCTGGCTAAGCAGGTTACCGACGCGCTGTTTCACGAGCATTGGGTCTCTCAAGCCGCGACCCCTCGGGCACGCACTCCCGATAGCGCCGATAAGAGAGAAGCCTCGCTCGATGGTGACAGGGCCAATTCGCAGACGGTCGAAGTCGCCCGCTCGGCCGTGGCTCGCAGGCGGGCTAGCAGGCCCAATCGCCTGTTGACGTCCAAAACGCCGGTAGCGCCCCCGACCACCCGAAAAGGCGGTGTGAAAGTTTCATATGACAAGCTGCAGAAGCGCGGCGTCGAAATAAGAATCGCCCAAGCGATCCAGAAGGGAAGTATCGAAGAGATCTACTTCCAACCCCGCCCGATCGCCCAAGTCACTCACCTGCGAAAAGGCGATCGGCATTGGCGCCATCGCACGGATGTGGACACCAATCTCGCTCTCAACAGGCCGCACACTACCGTAAGCGTTGCTCCCGGACGGCGAACGGTCCAGCGGCCAGCGAGGATCACCGACTCCGGGTTGACGCCAACGGGTGCCATTTCGGTCAGGCGCGGAAGAAGCACCCGGCTTTCATCGAACGTTTCCAGGAAGCCTGAGGGAGTGAGCAGGAAAGAGTTGACGAATGTGGCGACAGCCAGCCGAGGTGAACGGCCGAACTCCGAGAAAGGGACGAAGGAGAGGGGCCAGGCGCGGCCAGGCGGCGACACGACAAAAAAAGCGCAGCCTGCTCGTCAAACGACGCGAACCGGTCGGTTTGTCGTCCAGATCGCGTCGTTACCAACACAGTCAGCAGCCCTCGAGTATTGGAAGGTCCAACAGCCTAAGATCCGGTCGATCATTGGGAATACCAATTATCAAATCAGACAGATAAGGCTCGCTGGTGACCGCATCTTCCATCGAGTTCAGGTGGGCCCTTATACGCGGTCAGTGTCGGCTTGGGACGCCTGCAAGATGCTCCGCGCCGCAGGTCGCTCATGCTTTGTCGTGCCAATGGTCGTTGAGAAATGAGCGCGCAAGACGGCGCTGCAAGCGTCAAACACCTGGCGGCCGAACTGAGAGCAATCTCTGATACGCTCAATGGTCATGTTCTGGCTGGCGAGCAGCTAATCTGTGATGTTGCGGGTATCGCGGAACTGTCAACTGTGCTGCATCGGATCGCCGCAGATTTGACCCGTCAGCAGACAATGATCCCAACGAAGGCACGGTGGATGCGGCTCGATGGAAACGTCATCAAGCTGTTCAACAACTAGCAATCCGTAAGACGCCCCACAGACCCAATAGAAGCTCGCCTCAACATCGCGGCAAGCATCTCAGTATCAGTGCAGATGAAGTCTGCATACCCAGGCA
This sequence comes from uncultured Alphaproteobacteria bacterium, assembly GCA_963730305.1. Taxonomy (GTDB): domain Bacteria; phylum Pseudomonadota; class Alphaproteobacteria; order Bin65; family Bin65; genus CAMYMQ01. The sequence goes on along the minus strand of CAVSRB010000003.1, from coordinate 8,302 downwards.
AAGCTAAATATCCGAACCGGTCCGGCACGCTTTCAAACGCCTTTCTCGTCACTACTAATCTCAGAATCCCGCTACAAAGGCCGATAGACGCCGGTTCGGTCGCCACCGCGAGCATGCCGGAGTGCCCCGTCCAAGATACATCCGCTTGAACGCCGAGAGAGGCGTGCCTGACAATAGGGCTCCACGGCACTTTAAGACGCGCCGAGGCGCCCGGTAGATCTCACGACCGTGCCCCGGTAGGGGGTTGAGCCCGAACTGATCCGCACTCTGTTCCAGAATGCGCTGCTTGACCGTAAAAATAGCCATACCTTCTCAAGAGATCTGCCTATTGCGGCGCTAGGTGAAAGTAGAGCTGCACGACCTTCTGGATATTCAAACATCCTGGTCAATAGAATCACTGTGAATCAACCGCGTTTCCCTTGTCGACGACTTCGATTGGCTGACCCATGGATGCGTTAGTGAAAGCAATTACCACAAAATACCCCAAACAGGGGCATTCAGCGCGACCGGTCATCGTAAAATAGGGATTTAAATAGACCGGGCAGAAGACCATGTATGCGCGAATGCTCACTTTCATCGTACCCGTTCTGGTTGGCGCTGGTATCGCGCTAGGAGGGCAATCCGCGCAGGCAGCCACGAAAGAGGAACTCGAGGCCGTTCGTTCGGGTTTCATATATTCCCGGCAGCGCGGCCCTTCCTATTCTTGTCGGCATCGAACGCGGCTTCTTTGAGCGTGAAGGATTAACCGTAAGCGCTCTCCCGGTAATTAATCAGCAAGCGATAGTTAATTCGCTGGCGCGAGGCTACACTGACATTACCAGTGGTTCCCAAGCCTGGCTGCTGGACATGGCCAACGCAAAAGCACCGATCAAGGTTATTGCCCTTAGCGGCTATGGGAGAAAGGTGCAGCTCGTTGTCCCCTCGTGGGATAAGAAGACCAAGACCATGAAGGACTTGGCAGGCAAGGTGGTGTTGATTGTACGCGGGACGCACAATTTCGACGTTGTCCCCGAGCTTTATCGGATGCTCGCATTTAGCAAGATGTCGTTGGGCTCAGTAACAATTCAAATTCATCGACTTGGCTCGATTCCAAGCCATATTCAACCCAAAGTCACGAGCGGGCTATTTGAGAACGAAGATTGGTGGCATTCTTTCTTATCAAGAATACAACCGCTATTATATCAGAAAGAAGCTGGCTAGAGTAGTGATGGGGAATAAAAAAATAACTAAACTGATTGGCAGAATATCGCCGCGGCCTCTGATCGCGAACAGGAAATTTTTGAGGCGCAACAAGGTTGCTGCTCAGAAATTCGTTACCGCGTGGGTGAAGACCCTTAGATACATTGAACGAAATAGGAAGGATGCTGCTGCAATATTGTCGATCTATTATGGAAGGCAATATGGCGTCGCCATCCCGATGCCTGAAGCTGAGAAGATCGTCAGTCTTACGAAGTACGACAGAGTAAAATGGAGCGATAGTGACACCAAGGCTGCGGACATCAACGCGAGAGCGATAAGCGCCGCTCGTAACATTCTGTTTTCGAGCATCAAGAACAAAAGCAAAAGACCATTCCGTGTCCCGCCGAAAATCGATAATTTAATTGACTCGCAGTTCGTCGACCAGGCGCTGTTGGATCTGAAGGCTGCAAAGTCAAAACGTGATGGAAATAAGCAGATATCGATAGGAAAAGACGACAAGCTGACGAAGGGTCAGGTTGACACTCGACAGCCGCCCGAAAGCAAGCGCCAAAATAGCGTCAAGAAATAGATCGGCAAGCTGCCGGGCCAATATATTACCTTACTATTCCTATTTCTGGATCCTGCGTCTTGTGCCGTCTTCTGAGCTGGAGGTTAGGTTTGTATCAAGGAGTCCGCCGAGCTTTTCCCTTGGCTTCGACCTTGACCTGCCCCCCTCAACCGGCTCCAGATGATAAGTTAGAGGACTTGTCGTCTGGGCCACTGGCAGAAGGGGGTAATCCATGCCCAGGAAGCGCTTTTCGGTCGAGCAGATCATCAACCATCTTCGGGAAGCGGACGTCCGGCTGGCCCAGGGCGAGACGGTCGGTGCGATCTGCCGAAGCATCGGGGTCTCGGAGCAGTCGTACTATCGCTGGCGCCGCGAGTATGGCGGCCTGAAGGTCGACCAGGCGCGTCGGCTGAAGGAGCTGGAGCGCGAGAACACGCGGCTGAAGCGCGCAGTGGCCGACCTGACGCTCGAGAAGCTGGTCCTGAAGGAGGCAGCCGAGGGAAACTTCTGAGCCCCGAGCGCCGCCGGCGCTGCGTGATCCATGTTCGCCAGAAGTATGGCCTGTCGGAACGGCGGGCCTGCCGCTATCTGGACCAGCCGCGGTCGACCCAGCGGCGGCGTCTGGTCACGCCCGATGACGAAGCCGCGCTGACCGCCGACATCGTCCGGCTCGCGAGCTTGTACGGTCGCTACGGCTACCGCCGGGTGACCGCACTGCTCCGCGCCGAAGGCTGGCTGGTCAATCACAAGCGGGTCGAGCGCATCTGGCGGCGCGAGGGGCTGAAGGTTCCACCCAAGCAACCGAAGCGGGGCCGGCTATGGCTCAACGACGGATCGTGCATCCGGCTACGGCCGTGCTGGCCGAACCATGTCTGGTCGTACGACTTCGTCGCCGCCCGGACCCATGACGGCAGGGCCTTCCGGATGCTCACCGTGATCGACGAGTTCACGCGGCGGTGCCTGGCCATCGTCGTGGCGCGGCGGCTCCGGTCCGACGACGTGCTGCAGTGCCTGGCGGAGCTGTTCGCCGAGCATGGACCGCCGGATCACGTTCGGTCCGACAATGGCAGCGAGTTCACCGCCAGAGTGGTGCGCGACTGGCTTGACCGGATCGGGGTGAAGACCCTGTTCATCGAGCCGGGCTCGCCCTGGGAGAACGGCTACAACGAGAGCCTTCAACGGCAAGCTCCGCGACGAGCTGCTCAACGGCGAGATCTTCTACACGCTGAAGGAGGCGCAGGTGCTCATCGAAGCTTGGCGACAACACTACAACACGATCCGGCCACACAGTTCGCTCGGATACCGGCCGCCGGCGCCGGAGACCCGGACACCGGGAAGGCCCGATCCGGCCTTCGCGATCGACGGGCTACGGCCGGACCGGGCCTTCCCTGTCAGCGCAACTCTAACTTAAACTTCGGTATCGTTCGTGGGGCGGGTCACGAGCATGGTTGCCTACCTCCTAGGTCGAGCCATTCACCTTGCGCCATCACCCGCCGGCTTTATTCTTGCGATGGCGACGACTTACCACGGGCGCTTAGGTCGAACGTCACCTTAACTGCCTGCCAACCTTGACGCCTTGATAGAAATCAAGCTGCCCACAGAAGGCACCCTAAAACAACTTGTCATCCAATAACGCCCCCTGCTTACCAACGTGAACATGGACGATGGCGGGCTGGGGACGTTCATAGACGACAAGGTCCTCCACTCGTCGATGCCCAGTCCACCCAGACGGATTTTCGCCTCATTGTGCACCACACGCGAACGGCTTCAGTGCGACGTAGGCAACCTCGTTGAACGGCACGTGCACGCCCGCCTCCTGGCCCATTTTAGCGAGCGTGCCGGTGATCCATTCCAGTTCCAGGGGTTTGCCCGCCTCGAGGTCTTCCAGCATTGACGATTTCGACCCGGGGCCGAAGCGGGTGCAGAGGGCGAGGGTGCGATCGACGATCTCTTCGGGCAGTTCGACTTCATGGGCGCGACCGACCGCGACGACCTCCTCCATGCCGCGTCGCAGCATCGCGGCCAGGTCGGCATCATCCAGGATCCGGCCGATCGGCTGCCGCGTCATCGCCGATAGCGGCCCGAAGGCGCCCAAGAGAACAAGCTTCTCCCACAACGCTCGCTCGATATCCTCGGACGCTTCGACTTCGATTTCAGCCGCGTTGCCGACGTCGGCGAATGCCGCGACCCGGCCGGACAGGCCGCCGCGAAGCTCGCCGAGCGTGATCTTGTGCACCTGGCTCATGTGCGTGACCTGGCCGGGTGCGGTCACGAAGCTTGCAATGAAGACAAGCCCGCCGACGACATTTCGACGGTCGAAATGGTTACAGACGATATTGGCAGCGATCACGCCGTTCTGCACCGGAACGATCATCGTTTCGGGGCCCACCATCGGTCGCATCACGACGCACGCGCTATCCAGGTCGTAGAGCTTTACCGTGGAGAGGATAACGTCGACCGGCCCGACCGAGCCCGGGTTGTCCGTCGCCTGGACCCGGTCGAGTGAAAAATCGCCTTTTGGGCTCGTTACCGTCATGCCGTGCTCCCGCAGCGCTGCGAGGTGAGCGCCCCGGCAGACGAATGTGACGTCCTGTCCTGCGGCCGCAAGTCGGCCGCCGAAATAGCTCCCGACCCCGCCGGCTCCCATGATCGCGATTCGCATGACCGTAGGCGCGTCAGTCGCGGAAAGACGGATCGATGCGATCGAGCATGCGCATCATGGCCGGCCATTCGGCATTGCCGATAAGGCTTTCCGGCGCGAGCGCCATGCGGCTCGTTTTCTCGCTCACCGACACGTCCGGCACGATCAGCTTCGTCTGCGTCGCCATCGCGTCCATCTGAGCTTGGCAGGCCCGTTCTAGGTGCCACATCAGACTGAAAGCTCTTGGCACCGTTTCCGCCGCGACCAGCAGACCGTGGTTGTGCAGGATCATAGCCGGCTTGTCTCCAAGGTCAGCGCGTAGCCGTTCGCATTCATCGGGGTCGAGCGCCAGACCCTCGTAATGATGGTAAGCGATGTTGCCGTAAAAGATCTGGGCATGTTGCGATAGCGGGAGTAGTCCGCACTCGAGCATCGAAATCGCCATGCCCGCCCGCGTGTGGGTGTGGATAACGCAATGGGCGTCGGGCCGGCCGGTATCGACCGCTCCATGGATGATGAACCCGGCAGGATGGAAATCGTACGGGGTCGGGTCGACGAGGTTGCCGTCGAGGTCGACCTTGACCAAGCTCGACGCGGTCACTTCGTCGAACGTGCAGCCGAACGGATTGAGGAGAAAGTGCTGCTGGGGCCCCGGCGCGCGCGCCGAAAGGTGGGTAAAGACGAGGTCCGTCCAGCCATAGTGCGCCGCCAGCCGGTAGAGCCCGGCCAGCTGCACGCGCATGTCCCATTCTTCGGGGCTGACCCGGTCGCGGACGTGCGAGGTGTCGGGGAGACTGTGCAAGACAGCCGTCATGGCGCTCCTCCTGTCTTATTGCGACACCGCATCGGCGGCATGCGTCTTTTCGGCGGCGATGATGGGTGAGCCGCCGGGTGACTTCTCCAACGGGGACATCCCATTTGAACCCTTTTGTGAGAGTTAAGGCTGACGCAGAAGAGGTGAGGGCGCAACCAGATGTTTGGGCACTGTCATTGACGAGCGACGTGCTAAGCTGAGTAAATGGTGGTGTCATGAGCATCAAAGCTGTACCGGACAATGCAGCTTGGCGAGCATCGGATTTCAGCGGCCCCGACGACTACTCTTTGGTCCTCGATCGCTGTGACCTAGGTGAGCTTGACACAGCGATCGAAGCGTTGGACACGCGGCGAATTCCCGTCACCCAGTCTCTGAAATCGGATTATCCGTTTCCGAACCTGGGCCCAAAGCTCGTGTCCGTCTACGAGGAACTGCGGTCCGGTCGCGGCTTCATTCTGATACGAGGCCTTCTTGCGAACGATCGATCGGCGGACTGGATGCGCGCAGCCGTCTGGGGCATCGGGACCTGGCTGGGCCGAGCCGTCAATCAACTCATCGAAGGCAGCCTGCTCACAGATGTCACACATACCAGCAAGGACAATACCGACGCGCGCTACTACAACAGCGCCGACGAGCTCGACCTGCATGTCGACCCGACCTGTGACATTGTCGGGCTCGCCTGCTATCGGCAGGCAACTTCGGGCGGTGCGACATATCTGAGCAGCGCAATAACGGCACACAACGATTTCGTGGCAGAGCGACCAGATCTCTTGCCCATCCTTTATCGTGGCTTCCATCTCCATCGCTTCGGCGAGCACTGGCCAGAGGACGGCGATCTCACAAGCTACCGTGTGCCTTTCTTCGCGAATATCGACGGCAAGTTGTCCTGGCGCGGTTTCCATCCTTCGATGTTTGCCGCAGCGCGTGAACGCGGCAAGCCCCTAACTGAAACGGAGATCCAGGCGATCGAAACGTTCAATGAGATTTCAAAGCGGCCTCAGAATAGAATTGAGTTCACTTTGGAGCCGGGTGATATTTGGATTACGAACAACCTTGTTGTTCAACACGGTCGAAGCCAATTCGTCGACGAAAAGGGCGCTACGCAGCCGAGACTAATGTTTCGTCTATGGCTCGAAGCAACGGACTTTCGCCCGATACCGCGAAAATGAACTTCTTCAATCGAGGTGCCTGCGGTATACCGCTAGTCCTAGGAAGGAAGACGTACTACGCCAACGTAGACGGCATCAAGCAGGATGCAACGGCCGGGCAGAAAGAGCTGCCTGCTTGGGCGAGGCAGCGGTAGCATACATGCCGGTTGCCCCATTCAATTTGGGCTTCCGATATCACGTCTTGGGGCCCGGTGAAGGTGGCAACACCTATCCAGCGGTTCCGCAAAGATAAGTCAGGGGCTTTGAATCCTAAGCAACCCCTGTTATGACACCCCAATTAGCTTCACTCAGTTGGGCGCTCGACAATCACTCGACCGCGGCCACGACGAAGAATATAGCCCCCGCGCGGGATCGATAGCTTCTTTTGGCGTTGTCAGGGCAAACAGGCTTGCCCCTGCTGGTGGGTGCCCCCTAGCCTTCCCTGATGCGCAATCCCTTCCGGTACTTCAATAGCTCACCTGAGTGACCTTCCCCCCTTAACCGGATCCAGGTGCTGAGTTAGAAGTCTGGTATCTGGGCCCTTGCGAGGAGGGGATAATCGATGTCCAGGAAGCGTTTTTTGGTCGAGCAGATCATCAACCACCTGCGCGAGGCGGAGGTGCTCCTGGCACAGGGGCAGACGGTTGGCGAGATCTGCCGGCGCATCGGGGTATCGGAGCAGAGTTACTATCGCTGGCGCCGAGAGTATGGCGGGCTGAAGGTTGATCAGGCCCGGCGTCTGAAGGATCTCGAGCAGGAGAACGCCCGGCTCAAGCGGGCGGTGGCTGATCTGACCCTGGACAAGCTGATCCTGAAAGAGGCCGCGGAGGGAAACTGGTAAGCCCCGAGCGTCGCCGGCGCTGCGCGCATATGTTCGAGAAGCTCATCGGGTATCTGAACGGCGGGCGTGCCGGTGGCTCGGCCAGTCCCGGACCAGCCAGCGCGGCGACGTCACGCCGGACGAGGAGCCCACTGACCGCCGCCATCTCCGGCTGGCGAGCCAGTATGGCCGCTACGGCTACCGGCGGATCACGGCGCTGCTGAGCGCCGAGGGCTGGCGCGTCAATCACAAGCGGGTGGAGCGCATCTGGCGCCGCGAGGGGCTGAAGGTTCCGCAGAAGCAACCTAAGCGGGGTCGGCTGTGGCTTAACGACGGATCCTGCATCCGGCTACGGCCGAGCTGGCGCGACCATGTCTGGGCCTACGACTTTGTCCAGGCCGAACCCATGATGGGAGGGCATTCCGCATGCTGACTGTCATCGATGAGTACAGCCCGAATGCCTGGCGATCGAGTCGCCCGGCGTCTCAGATCCGACGACGTGCTGCAGTTTCCTGGCAGATCTCTTCGTCCGAGCACGGCGCCCCGGATCACATCCGCTCCGACAACGGCAGCGAGTTTACGGCGAACGCCGTCCGGGACTGGCTCCATCGGCTCGATGTGAAGACCCTCTTCATCGAACCCGGCAGCCCCTGGGAGAACGGCTACAACGAGAGCTTCAACGGCAAGCTCAGGGACGAGTTTCTAACGGCGAGATCTTCTACACCCTCAAGGAGGCGCGGTGCTGATCGAGCCTGGCGGCACATTACAACACCATCAGGCCGCATAGCTCGCTGGGCTATCGCCCGCCGGCGCCGGAGACGCGGGACCGGAGGCCCGCTCCGGCCTTCCAATCAAAGGGCTACGGCCGGACCGGGCCTTCCCTGTCAGCGCAGCTCTAACCTAAACTTCGGTATCGTTCGTGGGGGCGGGTCATGTCAATCCACGGTGCCGTTTACAACGCCTTTAACGTCCAACGCCATCTTCTATCGCGCCCTATCTTCAAACAGTTTCGCGCTGATGCGTTCGTCGTTTGGCAGCAGAGCTGGCTTGCCGCTTGAGCCGCATCATGAATGACTTCTTCACGACGGTGGCGGTTTACGTGTCAACGCCGCCAATACAAATTTTGGTGGTG
>CAVSRB010000002.1:150000-581936 GCA_963730305.1 uncultured Alphaproteobacteria bacterium | reverse complement strand
AGAGAAGCTCGTCCGCCTTGGTATCACCGGTGCCGACAACGAGGATTCTGGGGCGCCGCCCTCCGTTCATGGCTCCTCCCCTCCTCGCCCTTCTCGGCTCATGCGGCAGCCATCGGCTCGCCATTGATTGGGCGGAGATGGCGTTCGCCGCGGCCGTCACGGCGGCGCCGTGGCGGGACTTGGTACCCCTGTCGACCCGCTGAAGCGGCGAAGCGACCGCAAGCGTCCCGATCGCCTGGCCGTTGGCGCCGAGGATGGGCGCGGCAATGCCCAGAACTCCTTCCTCGAAGCCCTGGTCGCCGATGGCGTAGCCGCGGCGTGCAGCGGCAGTGATCGCGTCGCCAAGCGCGCCGAAATCCGTGATCGTTTGGGAGGTGTACGCGGTCATCCGCCGTCGATCGACCAGATCGTCGGCGTCGTCGCCGCAGAAGGCCAGGTACGCGATGCCCGAGGCCGTCGAATGAAGTGGCAGGACATCGCCGACGTCGACGTTCACCCGGTGCGCGCGCGGCGACAGCTCGACGTGGAGCGTCACCGACGAGCCGGCGCTGAACTCGGAAAGATGGACCGTTTCGCCCGTGTCCCGCGCCAACTCCTTCATGATTGGTATCGCCGTCTGGGTCAGCGGAAATTGTGCCTCGCGTATTCGGGCCAAACGCGATGCGCCGCCGCCGAGCCGATAGGCACGGGTTCGCCCGTCCTGCTCGACAAAGCCGTACGCCGCGAGCGACACCAACAGGCGGCGTGTCGTCGCCTTGTCGTAGCCGGCAAGCCGGGCCAGGTCGCTGAGCCCGACCTCGGGTCGGTTGACGGTAAAGAAGTTCAGCAGCTTCAGCGCCTTGTCGACTGTGCTCACGTTTCGCTCCAGTGAGGGCTCTCGCCGCTATCCGTTTGCTCGGCTTTCGGCCGATCGGCAGCCGTCCGGCTCGTCAGTGAACTCGTTGACAAATCCCGAACGCGAATGCAACATAATTTGATCAATTGGTGATAATAATGAACCGATGGTAATAATACAACACTGCTAGCGGGAGGTTGAACATGCGTATCAAGCACTGGGCCATTGTGGCGGCGGCGTGTGCCGCGACGGTTTCCTTCGCCGGCCCCACGTTCGCGGCGTATCCGGAAAAACCGGTCCGATTCATCGTTCCGTGGCCCCCGGGTGACCTGGAGGACGTGCTGACGCGGATGATCGCGGATGAATTCCAGAAGACCTACGGGCAACCGGCAGCCGTCGTGAACAAGCCCGGCGGGGGTGCCGGACCGTTTCCCGGCGCCATCGAGGTGGCGAAGGCGCCGGCCGACGGCTACACCGTCGGCTCGTTCGTGATCAGCGTTCCGATCATCGGCCCCCGGATCGGCATGAAGGAACTGAAGCCGAACCCGTTTCGAGCCGGTCGGCATCTTCCTGACCTATCCGTTCCTGATCGTGGCGAAGGGCGACGCGCCCTACAAGTCGATGAAGCAACTGGCCAAATACGCCAAATCGCACAAGGTCGTCCTCGGGCACTTCGGCGCCAAGCTGCCGCCGACCAAGGTCACGCTCGCGCTCGCCAAGAATCTCGGCTTCGCCTACTCGTCCAACGCCGCCTTCGATGAGCTCAACTGCAACACGCTGGCGTCCGGCGACGTCGACGTGATGAACACCACGGCGCAGCAGGTGTTGCCGTGCCTCAGCAAGCTTAGGGTCCTGGCGACGGTGACCGAGAAGCGGGTTCCCATCACGCCGAACGCGCCGACCGTGGGAGAGCTCGATCCCAAGCTCGGGCTCAGCCTGTGGAACGGCCTTTTCGTGCGCAAGGGAACGCCCGCCGACGCGATCCGGAAGATCGCGGCGGTGGCCCGGAAGACCATCGCCAGCAAGCGGGCCAGAGACTTCGCCAAGAAGACCGGCGCCCAGATCTATTGGAAGAACGCCAAGGCATCCAGGGCCCAGATCGCCAGGGACACCAAGACCTTGGCCGTGATCGACAAGACGCTCGCCAAATGAACAGCATGCCCGAAGGACGGCCGTTCCGCGGCCGTCCTTCGGCCTCTACGCCACGGGGTCGGTGAGGTATCCACTGTCCGATCATGTCGACCGAGAGCGCCCCGTCGCCCGACCCTGCAGATCACCACGATCTTTCGGAGCTGACCCGGACCCGACACCATCGGGCCGAGGTCGTGTTCGGCGTGCTCAGCTTCGGCCTGGCACTGTTCCTGGCGTCCCAGATCGGCAACGAGACGACGTGGATCGCCGGCCGGCCTTTCGTTCGTCAGCCGGCGTTCTGGCCGATCGTGTCGATCGTCGGCATGACCGTGTTCGGTGCGTTCGAGCTCTGGTCGACCACGCGCGCGCTCCGGACCCGAAGGGGCAGCGCGGTCGCGCCCGAGATCATGCATTGGGTCAGGGCGCTCGAATACCTGGCCTGGTTCATGGCCTACGTCTGGACCGTCCCGATCGTTGGCTATCTGCCGACGACCATGATCTTCTGTGCGCTGTTGACCTCGAGGCTCGGCTATCGCGAGCCGAAGACCCTTATCGCGGCGGTGCTGACCGGGATCGGGACCGTGGTCGTCTTCAAGACGCTGCTCGCCGTCAAGATCCCCGGCGGCGCGCTTTACGACTATCTGCCGCACGCGATCCGCAACGTGATGATCCAATACTTCTGACCCGATTGCGATGACGGACCTCGGTCAGGCACTCGACATCATCGGTCGCTGGGACGTCATCCTGGCGCTGTTCGTCGGGTCGATCGGCGGCGTCGCGATCGGCGCCATACCGGGGGTCGGCGCGGCGATCGCGATCGCGATCCTGCTGCCGGCGACCTTCGCGATGAAGCCGATCGTGGGCCTGACGCTGCTGCTCGGCATCTACGGCTCGTCGATGTTCGGCGGGGCCGTGCCCGCCGTACTGATCAACACGCCCGGGACCCCGGTCAACGCGCTCACGACCTATGACGGCTACCCGATGACGCGCCGCGGCGAGGCGCCGCGCGCCTTGTCGCTCGCCTACGGCGCGTCCTTCTGCGGCGGGGTGTTCTCGGTCGTCACCCTGATCCTGCTCTCGCCCGTGCTGGCGCGTATCGCCCCGCTGTTCGGCTCGCGCGAGATCTTCCTCGCGGCGCTGCTGGGCATGGTCCTGGTCGTGGTCGCGCACCGCGGGCGCAGCGCCGCCGCCGGCGCGCTGTTGTGTTTCGGGATCTTTCTCCAGACCATCGGGCTCCACCCCTCCACCTACACCAAGCGCTTCACCTTCGATCAGACCTTCCTGGCATCGGGCGTCGACCTGATCGTCGTCGTCCTCGGCCTGTTCGCGATCTCGCAGGCCTTTGCGCTGCTGGTCGCCCGCGAGGAGAAGAATGCGTCGCCGAAGCTGGACGGCGGGTTGTTCCGCGGCCTGCGCGAAGTGTTCCGCTTTCCCCAGATCGTCCTGCCGGCGGCGAGCTTCGGCACGATCATGGGCATCATCCCGGGCGTCGGCGAGTTCACCGCTCAGTTCCTCTCCTACACCTGGGCGCAGAAGATCACGAAGGGCCCGAGCCGGTTCGGCAAGGGCGCGCCCGAGGGCATCATCGCGTCCGAAGCCGCGAACAATGCCGTCCCGGCCGCCGCGATGATCCCCCTACTCGCGCTCGGCATCCCGGGCGAGGCGCTGACGGCGATGATGCTTTCCGTGTTCTACGTCCACAACGTCGTCCCCGGCCCCAGCCTGTTCACGCACCACCTCGACTTCGTCATCGCACTGTACATCTGCCTGCTGATCCTCAACTTCCTGGCCATCATCTTCCTGATCGTCGCGACGAGGCCGTTGCTCAAGGTCATCGCCATCCCGAGCCGCTTTCTGGGCATGGCGATCCTGACCCTGTCCTTCGTCGGCGTCTATTCGCTGCGCAATTCCGCCACCGACTGCCTGATCGCCGCGGTGTTCGCGCTGCTCGGACTGATCCTGAAGCGACTGGACCTCCCAATGGTGCCCATCATCCTCGGCATGGTGCTCGGTCACATCATGGAGACGAAGTTCCGGTCGTCCCTGCCGCGAATTGATACCCCGCTCGACTTCATCAACCGCCCCATCGCCTCGATCATCTTCGGCGTCATCGTCTTCGTGCTCGTGGCCCACTTCTGGTCGCTCGTGCAAGCGCGCCGGCACAAGAAGAGACGCCGCGACGGAGGGCCCGAAACGGCAACACCCTGACCGCGCCAATGCACGGCTCGGAACAAGGAAAATTGACCATGCTTGACCAGACGACGATAGATCGGCTCCGTGTCCAGACCGTCCCGCCACAGTCACTCTTCATCGCCGGCCGCGACGAGCCGGCATCCGGCGAGCGGACGCTGGAGGTGACCTCGCCGATCGACGGCAAGCCGTTCACGACGATCGCCGACGGCGATGCGGCGGATATCGACCGCGCGGTGACGGCGGCGCGGGCCGCCTTCGAGACGGGCGTCTGGTCGCGGAGACCGCCGGCGGAGCGCAAGAAGACGCTGCTCGCCCTGGCGGACCTGATCGAGCGGGACGCCGCCGAACTGGCCGTGCTCGGGGTCCGCGACAACGGCACCGAGATTTCCATGGCTTACAAGGCCGAGCCGCTCTCGGCCGCGGGCACCTTCCGCTACTATGCCGAGGCAATCGACAAGGTCTACGGCGAGATCGCCCCGACTGCCGACGACGTCCTCGGCCTGATCTACCGCGAACCGCTCGGCGTCGTCGGTGTCATCGTCCCCTGGAATTTCCCGATGATGATCGGCGCCTGGAAGATCGCCCCGGCGCTTGCAGCCGGCAACTCGGTCGTCCTCAAGCCGCCGGAAGTCGCGTCTCTCACGCTGGTGCGGCTCGCCAAATTGGCTGCCGAGGCGGGCGTGCCCGACGGGGTCCTCAACGTCGTGACGGGCCGCGGCGAGATGGCCGGCGAGGCGCTCGGCCTTCACATGGACGTGGACGCTATCGCGTTCACCGGATCGGGCGCCGTCGGCCGGCGTCTGCTCGACTACGCCGCGCGATCCAACCTCAAGCGCATACATCTGGAGCTGGGCGGCAAGTCGCCAAACATCGTCTTCGACGACGTCGCCGACATCGCGCACGCGGCGAAGGTCTCGGCGAACGGCATCTTCCGCAATTCCGGCCAGGTCTGCGTCGCGGGTTCGCGCCTCCTGCTCCAGACGTCGATCTACGACCGGTTCATGGACCAGTTGTTGGCCGCCACGGAGACCATGAGAATCGGCGACCCCTTGGATCTCGAAAGCGACATTGGAGCGGTATCGAGCGAAGAACAGCTACAGAAGAACCTCGGCTTCGTAAGCCGCGCCAAGTCGGAGGGGGCCAAGCTGCTGGTCGGCGGCGAGCGCATCCTCGGCGACACCGGCGGCACCTACATGGCGCCGACGATCTTCGACCAGGTGACGCCAGAGATGGAACTCGCGCGGGAAGAAGTCTTCGGCCCGGTCCTCGCCGTCATGCGGTTCGACACCGAGGAGGAGGCCGTCGGCCTCGCCAACGGCACACACTACGGTCTGGCTGCGGCGGTGTGGACGTCCGACCTGGCGACCGCGCACCGCATGGTGCGCGGCGTCCGGGCCGGCGTGGTCCACGTCAACACCTATGGCGGCGCCGACGTCACCGTGCCGCTCGGCGGATTCCGGCAGTCTGGCTTCGGCCGCGACAAGTCGCTCCACGCTTTCGACAAATATGCCGACCTCAAGACCGCGTGGATTTCCCTGGCATGACCGGCGCCGGCATTGTCACGTTAACCGCGCCTCGACAGTCGAGTAGGGTGGCGCATGATGCCGCTGAGTTTCAAACGCCATCGCTTCCCGCCAACCATCATTCGCCATTCGATCCGGCTCTATGCGCGCTTTACGCTCAGCCTGCGCGACGTCGAAGAGATGCTCGCCGAGCGCGGCCTGGATGTTTCCTACGAAACGATCCGCAGATGGTTCATCAAATTCGGCCCCACTATCGCTGCCAATTTGCGGCGCCGGCAACCGACGCCCAGCAAACGCTGGCATCTCGATGAAATGGTCGTCGTGATCCGTGGGCGCCGATACTGGCTTTGGCGGGCGGTCGACAAGGAGGGCGAGGTCCTCGACTTCCTCATCCAGCCCCGACGCGATGCCAAAACCGCGATCAAATTGGTGAAGAAGCTGCTCAAACGGCAGGGCTTCGCGCCGAGCAGGATCGTCACCGACAAGCTCCGATCCTACCGGTCTGCATTCCAGAGATTGGGCTTGACGGCAAGGCACGACCGAGGTCTCAGAGCCAAAAATCGGGCGGAGAACTCGCATCAGCCGGTTCGAAGACGCGAGCGGAAGATGCAGCGGTTCAAATCACCCGGTAGCACGCAGCGATTCTTGTCCGTCCACGCTGCCGTCTACAACACCTTCTACCACCAGCGACATCTCCTGAACCGGCGAACGTTCGAGCGGCTACGAGCAGAAGCTCTCTGAGTGTGGTCGACTGCAACGGCGTCTGTATGAAAAAGCGGCCTATTGAAGGCTTGATGTGCCAATCGCCCGTTAACGTGACAGCGCCGGCAGCGTCACGATCTCTGGCGAGCCGTGGATCACGAAGGCGAGGTCCTCGAAGTCTATGCAACGAAGCGCCGGGATCGCCGAGCGCCGCTCAGATTTCTCAAACGCGCCATGAAGCGACATGGCCAACCAAACTCGATCGTGACAGATCGATTGCGATCCTATCGCGCGGCGATGACGGAGATCGGCAACGCTGATCGTCAGCATTGCGGCCGCTGGCTCAACAATCGGTCGGAGAATTCACATCAGCCGTTCCGACGACGGGAGGGTGGGATGGCTCGATTTAGGGACATCAAGACCCTGCAGAAATTCGCCACCGTTCAAGCGTCTATCCACAACCACTTCAACCTCGACCGTCACCTCACCCGCCGCCACGCATTCAAGCAGAACCGCGCGGCTGCATTGGCCGAGTGGCGTAAGCTGGCTGTTTGAGCGGCATCCAAGCTCGACCCGCCTTGGCGGCCCGCGCCGGTTCCTCTGACACTGCCAATCTGCCCCTTACAACGCAACCCGCTCTCGAGCCAGCGCCAGAGGGACCGCCACCTCGCCATGGCGCGGCCAGCGCGGTAGCCGCCAGCGAACGCATAGCCCCGGAAGCCGTTGCGCGACCGCAGGGTCGGCAACAAGGAACACCCCATCAACCTTCACCGCGGCGCGCTTGTGACTTCAAACGGGCCATGGGCCGCCACACGAACGTGATGTCTGACGCTGATACAGGTTAGGGCGGATATGCCGACATCGGCGCACATTCCCGACGATGGGCGGCGATCCCGGGATGTTCCCGGTCGGGCAAAACCTCGGGCCCGATCGCGAACAAGAGTCCGATGAAACACCTGAACAGCCCGCTTCGCGCACCTCGCGAAGGAAAACAGGCACGCCGACGAAAAGCAGATGGTCGGGCGCCATGCGGCGCATCGCCCCGACCGGCGCGGCAATGCCGCAGAAAGCGGGCCGAGATGACCACTCTCGCCGAGACGCGCGGGCCGAGCCCGCGATTCGATGCCTTCCTGTTCGCTCCCGTTGGTGAGCACCGCGAGGGAATGAAGGTCAGTGTGCTATCGGCGCTGGCGCGGCTGGGCGTCGATCCTTGGGCCGAGGGCCGCGACGCTGGCCCGCCTGACGGGAGGGGCCGCGCGGGACCGGCTGGAGGCCATTCTGGCGAAGCTTGGCGACGTGCCGTCGGTGACACGCCGAACCACGGCAGCATCGTCGCCCGCTGGCGGCGCGGCCGAGACGTCCGAGTCGATCCGCACCGAGACTGGGGACGCACCCTGAACCGGACGCGCCGCGACGCCGACCCCGACGGGATGGCGATCGGGCCAGGGATCACGTCGAGAAGGAGAGGCGACGCCGAACGCGCAACATCCGGAGAGGGATAGACATGACGACCGACATCGCGACCGCATCATCTGAAACCACTCGGGAGCCGCCGACCGCACCCCGGAAACGCGGACCGGGGGACGCGCTTGCCGCCGGCGCATTGCCGACCCTGCCCGATTACATGATCGACGCCGTCCAGCGGAGCGCGCTCTTCCTCGATCTCCTGCGCCAGCGCGGCAACGAGGAGGTCGAGATCACTTCGCGGCCGCTCGCCACCGTCCTGCGCTACGACCACGAGGCGGTGATCGAAGGCCTCTCGCTGCCGCGGCCGATCAATTATTCGTTGCTCCGCATCCTGCCGCCTGCCGGCGCCGCGACCGATCCCCGGAAAAGGCCCGTCGTGGTGGTCGATCCGCGTGCCGGCCAGGGGCCCGGTATCGGCGGCTTCAAGGCCGACAGCGAGATCGGCGACGCCCTGTCGGCCGGCCATCCGGTCTATTTCATCGGGTTCAGTGCGAAGCCCGCGCCCGCCCAGCAATTCCTCGATGTCGTCGAGGGCCAGGTGGTCTTCTTCGAGCGCGTGGTCGCCCTTCACCCGGACGCGCCGCTCCCCTTCGCCATTGGCAACTGCCAGGCCGGCTACCAGACGCTGATGGTGGCGATGCTGCGGCCCGACCTGTTCGGTCCCTGCCTCGTCGTCGGCTCGCCGATGTCCTACTGGCAGGGCGTGCGCGGAAGGAACCCGATGCGCTACTCGGGCGGGCTTCTAGGCGGGAGCTGGATGACGGCGCTGGCCAGCGATCTCGGCCACGGCAGGTTCGACGGCACCGGGCTGGTGATGAACTTCGATCTGCTGAACCCTGCGAACTGGCTCTGGGGCAAGCAGTACGAGGTCTACGCCAACATCGACAGCGACGCCCGGCGCTATCTGGCCTTCGAGAAATGGTGGGGCGATTTCATCGAATTGAACGGCGATGAGCTGCAATTTCTGGTCGACAACCTGTTCATCGGCGACAGGCTGGCCCGGAACGAACTGCAATCGCGCGACGGCACGGTGTTCGACTTCCGCAACATCACTTCGCCGATCATCGTCTTCACCTCGGAGGGCGACAACATCAGCCCGCCGCCGCAGGCGCTGGGCTGGATTCTCGATGAATACCGGGACGTCGACGACATCCGCGCCTGGAACAGGACCATCGTCTACTGCCTCGCGCAGGAAGTCGGTCATCTCGGCCTTTTCGTCTCGTCCAAGGTGGGCGCGAAGGAGGACGAGGAATTTGTGCAGATGATCGACGTGATCGATTGCCTGCCGCCAGGCCTTTACGAGATGGTGATCGCGCCGCGCGCAGGCGACCCGCCGAAGGACGGCTTCGTCGCCGGCGGCTGGGCCGTGCGCTTCGAGGCGCGCACGTTCGACAACATATTCGCGCTGGGGCGCAACAGCCCGGATGACGATCGCGCCTTTGCGGCCGCCGCCAGGCTTTCGGAGATCAACCTCGCCCTCTACCGCGTCTGGCTGCAACCCGCGGTGCGGACGCTCTCGACCGAGGCTGCCGCCAGCTTCACCCGGGCTGCGAACCCGCTCAGGCTGAGCTACACGATGTTCACCGACGCGAACCCATGGATGACGGGCGTCAAGGCGCTGGCCGGTGCGGCGGCCGCCTCGCGCCGACCGGCCGCCGCGGACAACCCCTTCCTCGCCGCGCAGACCCGTGTCTCAGACCAGATCACAGCCGCGCTCGACCGATATCGCATTGCCCGCGACGACATGGCCGAGCGGGCCTTCTTCGGATTCTATGGCGCGCCAATGGTGCAGGCGATGCTCGGCATGGACCCGCAGACCGAGCTGCGCCCGGTCCCGGGCGCGACGCCGGCGAGGCAGGCCGAACTTGCGGCCGAGCGATCGGCACAGGCCGCCATGCTGCACGTCGGCGGCTGCGACGAGGCGTTGATCCGCGGCGTGCTCTACGTGACCGAGGCAGACCGCGCGATCGACGGGCGCTGCGCCTTGGCGCTGAACGTGGCGCGCCAGAAGCTGCTGCATATCTCGCTGGATGCCTTCAAGTCGCTGGTGCGCACTCAGTTCTTCGTCCTTCAATTGGACGGGGAGAGCGCGGTCAAGGCGCTGCCCAGGCTGGTGCCCGAGCCCGAGGCGCGCGAGAACCTGCTTGGCCATGTCGAGAAGATTGCCGGAGCCGGAGCCCCGCTCGGCGCGGCGGCGCGGGATCGGTTGGCGCGGCTTGCGAAGGCGCTGTCGACAGCGCCCGGCAAACCGCGGGTCTTCGCTTCGCCCGACCCACCTCGGGCCGCTGCGGCGCCGGGGCGCAAACACGGGGCGGTGAAGTGATGTCGTCCCTGGTCAACAGAACCTTCGACGAGATCGCGGTGGGGGAGACCGTTTCCGCCGGGAGAACGCTGAGCGCCGCCGACCTGCGGGCATGGGGCGCCGCCTTCGGCAACCAGGACGTCCTGTCCGCATCGGGCCAGAGCCAGGATGCGGCAGGCCTCGTCACCGGAATCCTCGTCGCGCTCGCCGGATCGAGGTTACCTGGCCCCGGCAGTTCGATCCGTGCCGCCTCGGTCCGGCTCGAGGGCCCGCTGCCGGTCGGCGCCAAGATGACGGCACGGCTGGTCGTGCGGGAAAAGCTCGCTGGGGACGGGGTCGTCGTGCTCGACGGCGCCTGCACGGACGCGGCTGGACGGGTGGTGGCGACCGCCATCCTCGACGTTCTCGCCCCCACCGTGCGTCAGGTCGTCGAGGTCGCCGAGCACCGGCTGGAAGGGCTACTCGACGCGTGCAGGGAGCTGGAGCCGATGCTGACCGGTGTCGTCCATCCCTGCAGCGCCGACGCGCTCGCCGGGGCGGTCGCGGCGGCGGCGGCCGATCTGATTGTGCCCGTGCTCTACGGCCCCGGCGACGGGATGAAGCGCATCGCGGAAGCCGCGAAGCTCGACATCTCGCGCTGCCGGATCGTCGAGGCCGCGACCCCCGAAGACGCGGCGCGGGCGGCCGCGATGGCCGCCGGGGCGGGAGAGCTCGGCGCGCTGATGAAGGGGAGCCTGCACACCGATCAGTTTCTTCACGCCATCATGCAGGCGGAGTCGCGCCTGCGCGCGGCCCGCACGCTCAGCCATTGCGCGCTGATGTCGGCCCCGACCTATTCCCGGCGCTTCATCCTTACCGACGTGGCGCTGAACATCGCGCCGACCACCGACCAGAAGCGCGACATCTGCCAGAACGCGATCGGCTTTGCCCGGGCGGTCGGCATGGAGACGCCGAAGGTCGCCGTGCTCGCTGCGGTCGAGATGGTCGAGACCCGGATGCAGGCGACCGTCGACGGCGCGATCCTCGCCAAGATGGCGGATCGCGGGCAGATCGTCGACGGCGTGGTCGACGGGCCGCTCGACCTCGACGCCGCGGTGGATATCGAGGCCGCGAAGGTCAAGCACATCACCTCGCCGGTCGCCGGCATCGCCGACGTGCTGCTGGTGCCAAACATCGACGCGGGCAACATGGTCTACAAGAACCTCTCCTTCATGGCCGATGCGCAGATGGCCGGCATCGTCGTCGGCGCGCGCGTGCCGGCGATCCTGACCAGCCGGGCTGACACCGTCGCCACGCGCCTGTTTTCCGCTGCGGCCTCCGTCCTCTACGCCGCAGCGCTGGTGCGCGACCCCGGCGTTCTC
Source organism: uncultured Alphaproteobacteria bacterium (assembly GCA_963730305.1). Classification (GTDB taxonomy): domain Bacteria; phylum Pseudomonadota; class Alphaproteobacteria; order Bin65; family Bin65; genus CAMYMQ01. The sequence goes on along the minus strand of CAVSRB010000002.1, from coordinate 570,422 downwards.
GGCCCTACGGCGGCGGGGTAGATGGCGATGACCGACGCGATCGTGGTCTTCAACTCCGGATCGACGAGCCTGAAGTTCGGTACCTATGCGCAGGGCTCCCGTGACCGGCCTGAGCCGCTCTGCCATGGCGCAATCACGGCCATGCAGGACGATCCGGAATTCGCCGTCACTGACGCGGCGAAGGCGCCGCTCGGCAGTCATGCGTGGGGCAAAGGGCATACCATCGACCATAGGACGGCGCTCCACTTCGTGCTGTCCTGGATCGAGGCGAACCTGAAGCACGTCACCATCATCGGCGCCGGCCATCGCGTGGTGCTGGGCGGGGCCCGCCACCAGGCGCCGGCGCTGATCACGCCCGGGGTGCTGGACGAGCTCGACGCGCTCAGCGCGATGGAGCCCTCGCACCAAGCCTTCAACGTCCGCGGCGCGCGCGCATTTTCCGAGGCGTTCCCGGGGCTGCCGCAGATCGCCTGTTTCGACAGCTCATTCCACCGGACGATGCCCGAGGTGGCGCAGACCTACGCACTGCCGCAGGAGGTGCGCGACGCCGGGGTGCGCCACTGGGGCTACCACGGCATTTCCTACGATTACATCAGCCAGCAGCTGCCCCGTTTCGCGCCCGGGGCGCGGCGCGTCATCGTCGCCCATCTCGGAGGCGGCGCCAGCATGTGCGCGATGCTCGACGGGCGCAGCATCGACACGACGATGGGCTTTGGGGCCATCTCGGGCCTGCCGATGGCCACACGCTCGGGCGACGTGCCGGCGGGCGCGTTGTTCTATCTGCTGCGTGCTGGCCTCTACGACGTGAAGTCCCTTGAGGCGATGCTTTATGAGAAGTCGGGCCTTCTCGGTCTCTCGGGCATCAGCGACGACATGCGGGTGCTGGAGACCAGCCCCGACCCCCGCGCCGCGGCGGCCGTCGCGCATTTCGTCTACGCCATCACCAGATACGCCGGCGCCTATGCCGCGGCGCTCGACGGCCTCGACGCCTTCGTCTTCACCGCTGGGATCGGCGAGAACGCGGCGTCTCTGCGCGCGGCCGTCTGCGAACGCCTCGCCTGGCTTGGCCTGGAACTCGACGCAGGCGCGAACGCCAAGGGCGGCCCGCGGATCTCGGCCCCGGACAGCCGCGTGTCCGCGTGGGTCATTCCAACCAACGAGGAACTGATGATCGCGGACCACGCCTGGGCGCTGATCCGCGCTGCCGAACCACCCACAGACCGCTGTCACAGGAGCGCCGGATGAAACGAATTCTTGTCGCGACCGACGGCTCGGATGGCGCGGACCGCGCCATCCGGTTCGCTGCCGATCTCGCCGCGGCCGAGGGAGCCGACCTGTTCATTCTGAACGTCATCGGCGGCTACGGTCTGCCAGGCGGCATTCTCAAGGGCTTGCGCAAAACCGAGAGCCGTTGGTTCGAGGAGCTTCTGGCAAGCAATTCCGGCAAGATCCTGCAAGGCGCGCGGCATCTGGCCGAAGACTTCGGGCGGCAGACCGCCGATCCTCGAGTCCCGCCACGGGGATGCGGTCGTCGCGACCCTCGATTATGCGCGCGAACGGCAGGTCGACGCCGTCGTGGTCGGCAAACGCGGCGACGGGCAGCTGAAAGGGCTGCTGCTCGGCAGCGTCTCGCAGAAGCTGGTCAGCCTCGCCGAGATGCCCGTGATCGTGGTGCCGTGACCGGCCGGAAGGACCCGATGCCCGTTCAATCGCGGCGGTTCGAACAGGGGGAGCCCCCAGAATGACATCCGAAGCACGTTCTGCCGGCACCGCCGGGACGAAGGCTGCAACCGCCGCCGACGACATGAAAACCATGCCGATGGCGGATCTGCAAGCCGGACTGGAATCGTCGCCCGACGGGCTGATCGGGGCCGAAGCTGCCAAGCGGCTTGCCCGGTACGGTCCCAACGAGATCGCCGAGAAGAAGACCAGCGCGCTCCTGAACTTCCTCGGCTACTTCTGGGGGCCGATCCCCTGGATGATCGAGGCGGCCGCGATCCTGTCCGGAATCGTGGGCCACTGGGCGGACTTCGGCATCATCGTCGTGTTGCTGCTCGCTAACGGACTGATCGGGTTCTGGGAGGAGCGGCAGGCCGGTAACGCGGTCGAGGCGCTCAAGGCCAGGCTCGCCTCTACCGCACGGGTGCTGCGCGACGGCAAATGGATCACGCCGCCGTCGAGCGAGCTGGTTCCGGGCGACGTCATCCGCATCCGGCTCGGGGACGTCGTGCCGGCCGATGCGCGCCTGCTGGATGGCGACGCGGTCGAGGTGGACGAATCCGCGCTGACCGGCGAATCCCTCCCCGCGACCCGCAATCCGGGCGACGCGGTCTATTCCGGGTCGGTCCTGCGGCGGGGCGAAATCGGCGCGCTTGTCTACGCCACCGGAAGCAACACGTATTTCGGCAAGACGGCAAAGCTCGTGGACACGGCCCGTACCGTCAGCCATTTCCAGCAGGCCGTCCTCAAGATCGGCAACTATCTGATCATTCTCGCGGTGGCGATGGTTGCGTTGATCGTGGCGATCTCGATCTGGCGCGGCAACCCGCTGCTGGACACGCTGGAATTCGCGCTGGTGCTGACCGTGGCCGCGATTCCGGTGGCGATGCCGACCGTGCTCTCGGTCACGATGGCCGTCGGCGCCGGCCTGCTCGCAAAGAAGAAGGCGATCGTCAGCCGCCTGGTGGCGATCGAGGAACTGGCCGGCGTCGACACGCTTTGCTCCGACAAGACCGGCACGCTCACGCAGAACAAGCTGTCGCTTGGCGAGCCCTTCGCCGCGAACGGCGTGGCGGCGGACGACGTGATCCTGGCCGGGGCGCTCGCCTCGAGCGCGGCGAACAATGACACCATCGATCTCGCCGTCATGGCGGGAGTGAAGGACGCGGCCGCGCTGAGCGCCTTCAAGGTCGGGCATTTCATGCCGTTCGACCCCGTCCATAAACGGACGGAAGCGACGGTGACCGGGCCGGATGGAGCCAGCTTCAAGGTGACCAAGGGCGCGCCCCAGATGATCCTCGCGCTGACCCCCGACGGGGATCGGGCCGAGGCGGACAGGGCCGTGCAGGACTTCGCCGAGCGCGGCTTCCGCTCGCTCGGTGTGGCGCGGGCGGAGGGCGACGGGGCGTGGTCCTTCCTCGGCGTCCTGCCCCTCTCGGATCCGCCGCGCCCCGACGCGAAGGCCACCATCGAGACCGCTGAGGCGATGGGCGTCTCGGTGAAGATGGTGACCGGCGATGCGATCGCCATTGCCCGGGAGACCTCGAAGGTTCTGGGGCTAGGCTCCGACATCTTGGATGCCGGGATGCTGGGCGAGGCCGAGGGCAAGACCAGTGCGGCGCTTGCGGCCTCGATCGAGACGGCGGACGGATTCGCGCAAGTGTTTCCGGAACACAAGTTCCGCCTTGTCGAGATCCTGCAGGAACGCGGCCACATCGTGGGCATGACGGGCGACGGCGTGAACGATGCGCCGGCTTTGAAGAAGGCCGACTGCGGCATCGCCGTCGATGGCGCGACAGACGCCGCGCGGGCTGCGGCCTCCATCGTGCTGACGACGCCCGGCCTCTCGGTGATCATCGACGCCATCAAGGAAAGCCGCAAGATCTTCCAGCGAATGAACAGCTACGCCATCTATCGTATCGCCGAGACGCTGCGAGTTCTTCTGTTCATCACGCTGGCGATCCTGGCATTCAATTTCTTCCCGCTCACGGCGATCATGATCGTCATGCTGGCGCTGCTGAATGACGGGGCGATCCTGTCGATCGCCTATGACACCGTACGCTACAAGAACGAGCCGGAGGCGTGGGACATGCGTACAGTCCTCTGGATCGCCTCGACCCTCGGCGTGGTGGGCCCGATCGCCGCGTTCACCCTGTTTTTTCTGGCCGACAGGGTGTTCCACCTCGACCGGCCGCATATCCAGACACTTATGTACCTGCTCCTGTCGGTGGCCGGGCACCTGACGATCTTCCAGACGCGCACACGCGGCCCGTTCTGGTCAATCCGGCCGGCGCCCGTCCTGCTGGCCGCGGTGCTGGGAACGCAGGTCCTCGCGACCTTGATCGCCGTATACGGCCTGTTCATGTTCCCGCTCGGCTGGGGCTGGGCCGCAATCGTCTGGGGTTACTCCCTACTCTGGTTCCTGGCGACCGACAGGGTGAAGCTGCTCGCCTACCGGCTGCTCGGGCGAGATGGCGCCACTCGGCAGGCGCCGGTCTCGCCCCCGATCGCGTCGACGAAGCCTGCCAACTGAGCCATGCAGCAAGGAGCGAAAGCCGTGCAGGACCTGGAACAGGTAGAGCTGGACAGACACCGCGATGCGCTGGTTGCCGATGCCAGGAAACTGGTCGAAAAATACCGCAAGATTTTCGATTGGGACGTTCCCCCACATCACGGTCATGCAGACTGGCTGACCCTTGTCGAGATTTGGGCGGCTCTCGCAGGTGTAGAAGAAGACCTGAAAGGCGGATCTTCCGAATTGCCGTCACGGCTGGATAATACAGAGACTGTTCGACGCCAGCCCCACCCACTCCGCCAATTTTTCTAATGACTTAGCGTCGATCTGCGCTATTCGCCCTCTGTTTGCTTGGAGGGCTTTCCGAATAATTTTCCGAATCTTTTGTTCAGACGTTCGCTTGCCATCTGTGCCTGTCTGCTTGTTGGGCGAAAGAAGACGCCAGCCATTTGGCGCGACTTGTGGCCCGTCAGCGAAGAATTTCGCTTTCGCTGCAACCAAGATCGGCAAGGCCATTTGCGGCGGTGCGTCTCAGATCTGAGAACCGGTACTCTCTGGAAATCCCTAGGCGGTCTGTTGCAGCGCGAAACCAATGTTGAAAGTTCGATTCCTTTTAGTGGAGGCCGGTGGGCTCGGATGAGACTAAGTCGAGATGCTGGCGGGTTGCCATGTCGAACCGCGCTCGCAGCGGCGCAGCGCACGGAATGACGACAGGGGCAGGCCACTGCCAAGCGATGGCGCATGCCGTCGGACCCTAGCCAGGCGCTTTGCTAATCTAAGTTAGCGCCCGCCGCAACGGTCGCTCGTAATATTGATTTCGATCGCGATCCTAGCCCGTCCAAGGTGGCCCGTGCCGTAAGCCTCGACGTGGTTCATGGGCAAGCCGGCCATTGCTGGTGTCCCCCTCCAGCCGTGACTGATTTTTCTCTTCGGCTCGGTGACCGTATCGAGATGGAGGAATAATGTCATGCGTGTCAGCAATTTTATGATCTACACCAGTGTGCTGAATGCTTCCGACTCTCTTCACCACGCCACGCTCAGTATGAGCAAGGATGGCGTCGACTGCCTTCCTGTGACTGATGGCGGCCACCGTCTCGTGGGAATGCTGACCGCACGTGCGGTCGCGTTGGCAACGGCGGGAAATCTGCACGACCCCTGTCGGACGCTGATACGCCGGGCTTTGAGCACCGACTGTTATCGCTACTACGCGGACGAGGATGGCGTCGCGGCGTTCCGTGCGATGGCAAAGCGGCAAGTCGATCGCGCAGTCGTGCTCGACCGCGAGGAACATCCGATTGGTGTTCTGGTTCATGGAGATCTGCTGTTACGACGCCGCCACGTTCCATCATTCGAAGCACCCCTTGATTGCGAACGACTCGAGCAAAATTGGATCGCTGCCGCGCGGGAGGCGTGGCGCGGAAATCCTTGCTAAGTTTGGAACGGGTGACAGTCGGCGCCGTCACATCCCGCGCTTTGAGCGGACACACGTCGTGCTTCCGACCAGCGCGGTTCGAAGCAATGTCCACATTGCATAATTCGGCTATAGCAGCGGCGATGAAGCTCGCCGAGTTTGTGAGCTATGAATCCGCCGCAACATCGCGTTGATCCAATTCAATATCAATTTACCAGAAATGTCTCACAAGAAAAAATTTGTGTCATTCCAAACGTCCGTGAGGAGGCAACAATGATGCCGTTCCGGCGCACTTTGTTCGTTGGTGGCAATGAAGTAATGATCACTTGTCCAAGTTGCCATTGGCAGAACCGACTGATAGTTGACGATAATCTCCGCAAGGGGGAAGAGATAGAGTGCTCTCATTGTCGCGAGTATCTCGGCTACTGGCACACCGATCGGCAAGAAGTCTATATTGGCGTTATGGCGGCAATAGCCGCTGACGCGCGCCCCACAAACGAAACCGAAGTTTGAGTTAGAGCTGCGCCGGCAGGTAGAGGTCGTGTCCGATAACTGGTAGAAATTGGCTTGGGCGTAGCTCCCAGTTCACGGGGTCATCCGGTCATGCCGCGAGGTCAACGGGATGATCGAGAGGTGGTCGCTTGAGGCTCTGCCAGCCATCGACCCGCCGCATCGTGACCTGCCCGGAGGCCACGAGGGCCCAGAAGAGAATGGCGGCGATTTCCGCCGAAGGCAGCGCGCACCGGGTCTTGATGCGGCGTTTGAACTCCTCGTGGAGACGCTCGACGGCGTTGGTCGTCCTCAACGAGCGCCACTGTTCGGCCGGATAGCGCAGGAAGGTCAACAGCCGGTCGCCGGCTTCCTCCAGGCTGTCGGCGACGCCGCGGCAGCGGACACGCCACTTCGCTAGGAAGGCCCGGCGCCGGGCGCTTACTGCCCTGGCATCCTGGGCGTACATCATGTCGGTGAAGTCGGCCTTGATCTCCTCGTGCAGATGCTTGGGCGCGTGCGCCAGAAGGTTGCTTGCGTTGTGCACGGTGCAGCGCTGGACCGGCACCTCGGGAACGAGGCCGGCCAAGGCCGCCTCCAGCAGCCCCTTGCCGCCATTGACGATGACCAGCTCGGGCAGGCGCAGGCCCCGGGCGAAGAGATCGTCGAGCACCGCGCGCCAGGCCGCCTCAGTCTCGCCACCCATGTTCTTCACCGCCAGCACGATCTTCTGACCGTCGCGGCGCACGCCGATCGCAACCAGCAGCGGGATCGAGGTCACGCGCTTGTCGAGTCGCGCCTTGACCCCAGTGCCGTCGAGGATCAGCCGGACGACGTCCTCACCCGACAGGTCCCGCGCCTGCCAAGCTTCCCAATGGCTCTTCACCTTGCGCAAGGCCCGGCTGACTGCGTCCTTGCCGATCGCGCAGCTGAACAAGGCCGCCAACGCCCGGCGAACCCGGCGCGTGTTGGCGCCGGCTAGATAGGCGCCGGCGATCACTGCCTCGGCGCGCTTGGTGAACCGCTTGCGTGCCGGCACATGCGCGCTCTTTCACTTACGCTCGTTGCCCGCCTCGTCGATCAGCCGGGCGCGCGGCAGCGAGATCGTCACCGCGCCGAAGGTGCCGACCAGCTGACGCGACCGATGACTGTGGCGATAGCCCTCGGCGTTGCCGCCGCGCTAATACCGCGCCGGGCCGCCCAGCGCCGCCGACAACTCCTCTTCGACGATCCCTTCGATGAAACCGCGAACATGGAAGCGGACGGCGTCTTCTAGCGGGTCGAACCAGCCAACGCCCGTAAATGAAAGCCCGCTGCTCGATGCTGTAGGATGATTTATGGCGTAAGCTCCTTCCGGCGGTCCCAAACCGCCAGCTTGATGGTATTTGCAATCAGGAGCTTACGCCACCACTCCGAATTTCCACCAATCTCGCGACACCACCGGGCGTCATTTTTCCAGGTCTCAGTCCAAGTGCGCGGGCCCATCGGGCCATCTACGCCCACGCCCCGCCGGACGCCACGCGAGACCCGGAGGAAAACCTACTGGATATTCTGGAAGAGCAAATAGGCCAGGATCGCCGCGCCGATCGCGATCCACAGGATACGCAGACGAAGATCCAGAAGCGGCTTCTGCTCATCGCCGACGGCCGTCTGCTTTGGCCGGGCCGGGCCGGGAGACGGCAGGAGCTGTATCAGCCGACCGGCGATCGACCGTGAATCGGAAGCCTTCCAGTGTCCTTCGGGTAGCGACGCGATCTTGCTCGCCAGCGCGCTGGTTGCCTTTTCGTTCGAGAGATCGGACAGGCGTTCCGCCTCGCTCCAGGGGTCGAGCCCAAGCCGCGACAGCGCCGATAGCACGGTCAGCTCCGATCCGTTCTTCTCTTCACCGACGGTGGCGAACAGGAACGCGTTGAACTCCGGGTGGGGCAGAATGAATTCCGGGCGCAGTGTCATATCGGTTACCTGTTCGAAGGGGCTTCATGAAAAGCCATTTCGGCGATTGTCGAAACAATTGATCACTCCACAGATGTTTATTGTATTTTTCTTGGAAATATAATGGCGTTCAATAAATGGTGCCTTCAGAACGCATTACAATCAGTATCGCCTATGGGCTCGCTTCGAGCCCTTGGAGCATGGTTCCGAGCCGATGGAACACAATCAGCGTCAAAACTCTCCCAAGGTAAGCCTCCGGCCCGTGCCTTCTGAGAAGTGGGCCTTTCTTTTTGGTTCAGAGATTTTGCAGTCGCCGAGGATTTTGACATCGACACCAAAATCGTAGGCAATCAAGGCTTTACCTGCCGGCGCTTTAGCTGGTAGGGGAGTTTAGCGCCCATACATATTGACATCGCTCTCGTAGCGCTTGGCCCACGGCCGGACGCGCGCATCGTTGCGGTCGCGGGTACCGCGCACGAGGTTGGGCTCGCGGACCTTGTTGTCTTTCTTGTTGGGATCGACCTTGAAGGCGAAGTAGCCGTTCTTGTCCGGCGTGTAGGCGGCCGTCGCGGTCGGCTCGTGGCCCGGCTTGAAATACTCGGTGATCGTCCGGCCGAACTTGCTCGGCAGACCGCTGTACAGGCCGACCTGCATCGCGACCAGCCCCGGCGGGCGGGGGAAATGCTGGACCGGCTTGCCGGCGAGCGCGAGCTGCATGAAGGTCTTGAATATCGGCGCGGCGGTGCGGCCGCCCTGCTCGATCCGGCTGAGCGAGAAGCGGTGGTCGTAGCCGACCCAGACCGCCACCACCAGGTCGGGCGAATAGCCGACGAACCAGGCGTCGACCCAGTCGTTGGTGGTGCCGGTCTTGCCGGCGATCGGCCGGTTCAGCGCCGAGACCACGATGCCGGTGCCGCGCTGGACCACGCCGCGCAGCATCTGGGTGAGCTGGTAGGCGCTCTGCCGGCTGACCAGCCGCTCGCGCTCGTCGCGCAGCTTCGGCATGGTCTGGTCGTCCCAGTGCGGGGCGGCGCAGGCCTCGCACAGGCGGTGCGCCGAGCGGAACACGGTGTGGCCGGTGCGGTCCTGGATGCGGTCGATCAGGGTCGGCTTCACCCGCTTGCCGCCGTTGGCGATGATGCCGTAGGCCGCCGCCATCTTGAGCGGGGTGGTCTCGTAGGCGCCAAGCGCCATCGACATCACCGGGCGGACGCCGCGGAACACCCCCAGCCGCTCGGCCAGCGCCGCGACCTTCTCCAGCCCGACGCGCAGCGACAGGCGCACCGCCATGACGTTGCGCGACAGCTCGAGCCCGCGGCGCATCGTCGTCGGGCCGTAGAACTTGCCGCCGTAGTTGCGCGGCGTGTAGGTGTTGTGGATCGGCTTCGAAGCGTGACCCCGGCCAGAATATACACAACATATTGATTTATGGGTAAAATCCCGGCCTTTCAAGGAGTCGCGATCGGCGCCGACCGTGACCCCTCGACGGAAGGGATTTCTCAATATGTCCAACAGCTTGCATGCGTACGGACCGGGGTCTCGATTGGGAGCCGTTCCACAGTTCGACCTAGGCTCGGCGGCGACGGCGCATGCTTGAAATTCTGCTCGACGAGGATATCCCGTCACCAATCTAAGTTACCGTCACAACGCCCCACTCCCGCCCATTAGCAACAGCGTTGGAAGATACTGAGGAGTACCGAATGAATAGCCGAGTGCAATGGATTATCGCGCAGTTCACACGACGATTGTGGTTCAGAGCTGCAATATACGGCGTTGCCGCAATTGCGACCGCACTCTTTGCAGCTTTCACGTCACGCTTCTTCCCGGCGCAAATGGAGAGCGTGATCGGGACCGAAGCCGTTGGCGACATTTTAAAGATATTGGCGTCGAGCATGTTGGCAGTAGCGACATTCTCGCTGGGCACCATGGTAGCGGCATTCTCCGCTGCCGCAGGCATCGCCACGCCACGGGCCTCAAAGCTTCTGATCCAAGACCCGACCTCCCAAAATGCGCTTGCAACGTTCATTGGTGCGTTCATATTCAGCCTGATTGGAATTATAGCACTCAGCACTCATTATTACGGTCCGGGTGGCAGAATTGTACTCTTTATCGTAACTATAGTTGTAATTTCAATTATAATACTTACGTTTTTCAGGTGGATTGACTATCTTTCCAATTTGGGTCGTCTCGGTGCAGTTCTGGAAAAAGTTGAACGAGCAACCTCGATAGCCACGCGGTCCCGCTGCAAGTCTCCTTGCTTGGGCGGCAGACCGCTGCAGGGGCTGCCCGACGATGCCGTGCCCTTGGTGAGCAAGGAAATCGGCTACGTTCAGCATCTTGATGTCGCGACACTTGACGCGGTTGCGGTCCGGGCAGGCGGCGTCATTTATGTGACGCGTCTCCCTGGATCGTTTGCCGACAGCTGCCTGCCGATGGCTTGGATAACATGGCGCCCTACCGATAAGCAGCGCGAAGACCTTCTGCAGGCATTTGTCATCGGATCGGAGCGCTCCTTCGACCAAGATCCGCGTTTCGGCCTGATTGCGCTATCGGAAATTGCATCACGAGCGCTCTCGCCGGGCATCAACGATCCGGGTACCGCCATCGATGTTATCGGACGCATCGTAAAGGCTATGACAATTTGGACAGACGACATCGAGGAGGAGAAGGAAGTCCACTTTCCAAATGTCTTTGTCCCCGCCATAGCTGTTTCGGACCTATTCGACGACGCGTTCACAGCAATCGCCCGCGACGGTGCGGGAACACTTGAGGTGGGAATTCGTCTTCAGAAAGCATTGATGAGCTTGGCCAAGCGTAACAGCAAACCGTTCAGGGAGAATGCAAGGCGTCATTCGGCATTAGCGCTTAAACGTTCAGATGCCGCACTGAGGCTGGACGAAGATAAAATTATTCTCAGAGACTTGGCAAATGAATTCGATCTAAGCTGACCGTTGGAACTCCTTCGTGAGCCCTACATTGCCGGGGGTGGACATCGGATTTGTCACATTATCTTCTTGTCGAAGTCAGCTTGAGTAGGTCTACAATTGGTTTCTAACTGGCCATTTTCTGGGGCATCTTAGTTGGTTCAAATTTGTGAGACGCGGCCCAGCCTTTAGGAATGCGCGATCCCTTCTGATACTTCGGTAGTTCGCCGCTGTAATCCGCCTCAAAGCGCTGATGTACGTCCGCTACCCGCTGGCCCTTCGGAAGGCGATGTATTCGCGCAACCGGTCCTTTTCATTATCCCGCTGACACCTGGACGAGGTTTTCGGGCGCATCAATGGCCACACCCACTACCTGTGAAGTGCCGTCGATCACGAAGGTGAGGTTTTGGAAGTCTTCGCCACCAAGCGCCGGGGTCGCAGGGTCGCCCTTGCATTTCTCAAGTTGAGGTGGTCCCACCTATTCGGACAGTCTGGTAGCCGAGTTAAAGTGTATTCCGTTCAGTGATCAGGCTGCCAGAACCCTGTTTACGAAGCCTTCCTGTTGTTGTGGAGCCTGTGGGGATGTGGGCAAGGCGTGAGCCTTGTCCATCATATCCACGGGCTGTCCGAGGCCATAGGCCTCGGCCGGCGTCCGGCCACCGAGGGCGGAGTGGGGACGCTCGGTGTTGTAGAAGCCGATCCACTCGGCGATGACCCGCTCGGCGTGGAAGCCGTCGGTGAGCTCGTGCAGGTGGACTGCTTCGTACTTGAGCGAGAGCCATAGCCGTTCGATGAAGATGTTGTCCATGCAGCGGCCGCGGCCGTCCATGGAGACCACGACCTCGGCGTCCTTGAGAACGCCGGTGAACGCGAAGCTGGTGAACTGGGAACCCTGGTCGGTGTTGAAGATCTCCGGTCGGCCGTAACGGGTCAGGGCGTCCTCCAGAGCTTCGACGCAGAACGCGGCATCCATGGTATTCGACAGCCGCCAGGCAAGGACGTGGCGCGTCGCCCAATCCATGACCGCCACGAGATAGAGGAAGCCGCGCCGGACGGGGATATAGGTGACGTCGGCGCACCAGACGTGGTCCGGGCGCTCGATGGTCAGCCCATTGAGCCGGTACGGATAGACCCGGTGTTCGGGATGGGGCCGGCTCGTCTTCGGCGCCTGGTAGATCGCTTCCAATCCCATCAGACGCATCAGTCACCGCACCCGGTGCCGGCCGACGAAGATACCCTCGCGGCGCAGCGGCGCGAACCATCTGACGGCTGCCGTAGAACGGATGCTTCAAGAACAGCTCGTCGATCCGCCGCATCAGCGCGAGGGTCTCCGGGCTTTCGCCCCGCGGCTTGTAATAGAGCGACGACCGGCCGATCGACAGGATCTCGCATTGACGGCTCAAGCTCAGCCCGGGAACGTCGGGGCGCACCATCGCCCTCCGCTCCACCCGGCTCATCGCTTGAGCCCTTTGGCCAAAAAATCCCGTTCCACCGTCAACTGGCCGATCTTCGCATGCAGCTCGTGCACCTCGGCCTCGACATCCCGGCGCGCCTTCTCCGCGCCGTTCGAGAATACCTCGCCCAACCCGTCCATCGCCTGGCGCTTCCAGGTGCCGACCTGATTGGGGTGAACCTTGTGGCGCGCCGCGATCTCCTGGATCGTCCTGTCGCCCCGCAACGCTTCCAGCGCCACCTTCGCCTTGAACTCAGCCGTGAACTTCCGTCGTTTCGTCATCTCGTATTCCTCCGTCATGCGGCGGAATACACCTTAAGCCCCTGTCCGATTTTCTAGGACCAGCTCAAGTGCACGATGAAGCGATATCGCCAGTCGAAGGTGGTCGTTACCGACAAACTCCGGTCGTATCGAGCAGCGATGACGATAATTGGTAACCTCGGTCGTCAACAGTGTCGTCGCTCGCTCAATAACCGGGCTGAGAGTTCACATCAGCCCTTTCGACGACACGCAGGTGCGATGGCTCGGTTCAGGGACATCAAGATCTTGCAGAAGTTTGCCGCGATTTGACCCACCGCGAGATCTTCAAGAGCAACCGCTCGGCTGCCCTGGCTGAATGGCGTCAACTAGCAGCTTGAGCGCCTCTGAATCACGGTCTTGCTGGTGGCCACCATTTATTGCCCTGACAGAGCGTCGCCCGGAAGGTTGGAACGCAATTGTTCGACGTAACGGTGCGCCAGTGAAAATTTGGCCGTGAGTGCGGCTGCTTCGCCGAGCGGGTCAACGCGACGTCGTCGGGATTTCACTTGCTTCGGTGTTTGCTAACCCAGGTTAGGACACGTCGGGTCCAGTGCGTCCATTGTCGGGTGATCCAAACCGCCTTCAAGGATCGCCACATGAACATGTCGACTGGAGGTTTGCCTGTCGTTCTGTTCCTGCGTCTTGTTGCCGGCTGGCTGTGCGTCAACGCGCCTTCGTAGGAACATGAAGATCCCTGCCAAAACCTCCTCCTTCTCCCTGTCTTTGCCGACATTCATCTTGATCACTTCGACGGTGCTGATCAGCATCCGGACATTTCCGCTCCATGCGATTGCATGAAGTCCTGTGGCGACGCACCGAAGACGTTCGTCGGCCGGCTCGGGATCTCGGGGGCTGGGTGGGACAGGTTTCACAATGTCTACGTCCTGAGATGCTGCGTCCTGCCCCCCTGGATCGTGAAAGTGACGACCTACCCTGAAGGCTGGCAAACATTCTCGAAATCATGAGGAAAGAGATCGGCAAGATCATTTCGGAATGAGGCGATATCCGCCGGCGCCCAGGAAGTCCCCTATAGGACCGTTGGGCGGTTGACACCTCCGGCAGCAGCGCTTGCATCCCGCGAAGCCTTGGACAGGGCGCTGTCAAAACAACCACCTTCGGCAAACCGATGGTGACGATCAGGTGCTTTTATGCCGCCAGCTGACGCCATGCGGCCAACGCACCGGATAGGCCTTCGTTGAATTCGCCGCGGCCGGTCAGGTAGCGACGAAGATTGAAGCGTTTGTGGTTCGAGCCGTGGGTGGACACTAGCTTATGGAGTGCTGAATGCGATCTGGACGTTGCCTTTGCTCCTTCGCGTCGTCGAAACGGTCGGTAGGGCGTTGTGAAAGCATTTTCGGATTAGGCGACGCACTGTCCTTCTCCGCCTCAAGCCGGAATTGTCCGACGACGCCCGCATGGGTATTTCGCCAAGTTGGCGACCGCTATCAGGAGGCGCAGGTCACGCTCTCGCCGGAATGGGGTGGTGCAGGAAACCGAAGGAAAGGTGATGACGAGCACGGCAGACACCGCGGAACGCTCGGCGATCGCCAGTGAGGCTGTCGCCCCTTCGGCGTTCATCGTCCGCATCTCAGGCCAGATGGTCGAACTGCGCGTCGAAGGGCAATCGCCCAAGGCGCGGGACCTTTTTGTCGGTCTCGACGACCCCGATTTGCGGATCGAGATAGCGACATTGCCCGGCGGGGGGTTGGCCAGAGGGCTTGTGCTGTCCACCGGGCAACCGGTGGCTCTCGGCGCCCAACTGCGCGCGACCGGGGGAGGCATCCAGATGCCTGTCGGGCGGGCGACGCTCGGCCGAATGCTGAACCTGTTCGGCGAACCAGTCGATGGCGGCCCACCACTGACGGACGCGCCGCGGCGCTCTATCCAGCACGACCCGCCACGCCTAAGCGAAAGACGGACGCGGTCCGAGATCTTCGAGACCGGCATCAAAGCAATCGATCTCCTCTGTCCCATCGAGCGGGGTGGCAAGGCAGGATTCTTCGGCGGCGCGGGCGTCGGCAAGACCGTTCTGATCGCCGAGATGATCTACAACATGTCAGACGTCTATCAGGGGGTGAGCCTGTTCTGCGGCATTGGCGAACGCTCGCGCGAGGCGGAAGAATTCCACCGTGAAATGGATGAGGCCGGGGTGCTGGCTAACACCGTCATGGTGTTCGGCCAGATGAACGAACGCCCCGCGGTACGCTTTCGCGTCGGTCACGCCGCCATGACGATTGCCGAGCATTTTCGAGACGAGCTCAACACTGACGTACTGGTGTTGATCGACAACATCTATCGCTTCGTCCAGGCGGGGGCAGAGGTCTCGGGTCTCCTAGGTCAAATCCCATCGAGGGTCGGCTATCAACCTTCGCTCGCCACCGAGATCGCGGAACTGGAGGAGCGGATCTGCTCCACTCCCTCGGGCGCCATGACCTCGATTTAGGCGGTCTACGTGCCGGCCGACGACTTCACCGACCCCGCCGCAACTCATGTTTTTGGTCACCTTTCGGCTTCGATCGTGCTGTCGCGCAAGCGGGCTGCGCAGGGGCTCTACCCGGCCCTCGATCCACTGGAATCCGCGTCAAAGATGCTGACCCCCGGCGTTGCTTCCGCCCGACACGAGCGTGTAGCCCGCGACGTGCGCCGCACGCTGGCGGAATACGAGAGCCTCAAGGACGTGATTGCCATGCTAGGGCTCGAGCAGCTTTCGGTCGAGGATCGCCGAACTGTCGCGGTCGCGCGCCGGCTTGAGCGGTTCCTGACCCAGCCGTTCCGCGCCACCCAGCAGTTCACCGACGCGCCGGGCCGGCGGGTCAGCCTGGAGGAGACGATCAAGGGCTGTGCGTTGATCCTGTCCGGCGCGTTCAACGATCGGCCGGAGCGGCATCTTTACATGATCGGTGCGATCGACGAAGCCGAGAGAGCCAAGGAATGAGCACGCCCTCGGCGCACATGCGGCTGGAGGTCTTCACGCCGACCGCGCTGTTGGTGGACGAAGCGGCCGTCAAGGTGGTCGCCGAGGGGCCCGAGGGGTTCTTCGCTGTTCTGCCCCGTCACATCGACGTTGCCGCGGCGCTGACACCGGGGCTGTTCGTATATGTCACTGCAGCAGGAGAAGAGCGCATTCTGGGCATCGACGAGGGCGTGTTGGTCAAGCGTGGCGCGGAGGTGCGCGTTTCGGTCTTTGATGCCTTTGAGAGCGGTGATCTCGCTTCACTGCGGGCGCAAGTGGCGCGTCGGTTCATTAGCCTCGACGAACACGAGCGCTCTGCGCGCACCGCGCTCGCCAGGCTTGAGGCCGGAGCAATCCGCCACGTGCTGGAAATTGAGCGATGAACGGTCCAGACGAGGACCTGGAAGAGACGGTCGGTCGCAAGGCCGAACGGCGCGTGCGGGCGCGCCTCGAGGGACGGCATACGGTCTGGTTCGGCTTCGGCATGTTCGGACTAGTGGGGTGGGCGGTGGCCGTTCCCACACTCGCAGGTGTAGCGCTGGGGCACTGGCTGGATACGCGGTACCCCAACGGCCCCTCCTGGACGATGACGGGACTCCTGGCCGGCGTGGCACTTGGCTGCCTGAACGCCTGGTGGTGGGTACGGCGTGCCGGGGGCACCGGCGATGGCGAGAGAGGCGAGTGATGAGCGCGGGGATGGCTGGCAATCTAATGCTGGGGCTTTTCGCTGGGCTGGCTCTCGGCGCGCTGCATCTGTTGTGGCTCTGGCGCGCCTCGCTGCGGCTCGGTTCGCGGACCGGTAGTGCGGGTGCGCTACTCGCCGGGGCAGCACTGCGTTTGGCAGTCGTGCTGGCGGGCTTCGCGGCCGTCGCGTGGGTAGCAACGCAGCCGGGTCTCGCCCTGATCGCCGCGCTCGGCGGATTTGTGCTGTCGCGTACGCTCGGACTATGGCGCATGCGGCGAGAAAATAGGTGACCTCATGAATATTACGCCAGACTCGGAAGTACTGTTCGTGCTGCCAGGCGGCCCGCTTGGCGATCTCCCAGTCTCCGCAACGATCGTTAACACCTGGATCGTCATGGCGGTCCTGGTAATCGGCGGTCGGATCGCGACGCTGGGGATCGGCCCGGCCACGCCCACCTCCCGCTGGCGGCTGGCGGTGGAACTGTTCGTCGAGATGATCCGCAACCAGATTCGTGCCATCGGCGGCGGCGACCCCACTCGCTATCTGCCGTTCATCGGAACGCTATTCCTGTTCACGCTCTCCTCGAACATACTGGGCGTCGTCCCCGGCTTCATGTCGCCGACGGGCTCTCTCTCGACCACCGTTGCGCTCGCTCTCTGCGTCCTAGTCGCGGTTCCAGTATTTGGGATCGCCGATATCGGTGTGCTCGCCTATCTGCGCCGCTATATCCGACCGACGCCATTGATGGCACCCTTCAACGTGATCGGTGAGATTTCACGCACCATCGCGCTCGCTGTGCGCCTCTACGGCAACATGATGAGCGGCACTGTCGTGGCCGCCATTCTGCTCTCGATTGTGCCCTTTTTTTTCCCGGTGCTGTTGCAGTTGCTTGGCCTGCTGACGGGCGTGATCCAGGCCTACATTTTTGCGGTTCTCGCAATGGTCTACATCGTCTCCGCAAGCGGGCAGGAACCCGGCGCCAGTGAAAACCGACCCCCTACAAGCGGAAACGGGGCCCAAGACACCTCCACGGAAAGGTCTCGCTGAATGAACGCTATAACTATCATTGCCGCCGTTTCGATCGTGACTGCCGGTCTAACAATCGCGATCGGTTCAATTGGTCCGGCACTCGGTGAGGCCCGGACGGCCGCGCAAGCGCTGCAGGCCATCGCCCAACAGCCGGATGAGTCGAACACGATCACGCGCACGTTGTTCGTCAGCCTTGCGATGATCCAGTCGACGGCGATCTACTGCTTCGTCGTCGCTATGATCCTGCTTTTCGGCAACCCGTTCTGGACATGGGCAATCAAGGCGGCGACGCAGACCCCGGGGAGCTGACCAGTGCAGATCGACTGGGTGACGGTTGCCGCCCAGATCGTGAACTTTCTGGTTCTGGTCTGGCTGCTGCATCGGGTGCTCTACCGCCCCCTGACCCGTGCGCTTAAGGCGCGGGAGGAGGAGGTTCAGCGTAGCCTGCGCGATGCCGAAGCCGCACGCGAAACCGCGGAGATCGAAGCCGAGGCCCACCGCGTTGCCGTGCGTGAGTTGGAAGATACGCGGCTCGCCCGCCTCGCGGCTGCGGAGGAGGAAGCCGTAGCCCAGCGAGCAGAAATCACCAAAATGGCTCGCGGCGAGCTTGCCGAGCGCCGGGCCGCCTGGCAGGCGCAACTGGAGGACGAGAAAGCCGCCTTTCTCGACAGGCTGCGCCGCCGCGCGGGCGAGGCCTTTGTAACGCTCGCCCGCCGCGCGCTTGCGGACATGGCCGACGAGGACTTGGTGGACCGCATCGCCCACGTATTCGCCCGTCGCCTCTCCGCCCTTGACCCCGAAGAGCAGGAGCACCTGAAATCCGCGGCCGGCGGCGAGGATGCGCCGCTGGTCCTATCTTCTTTCCCCTCTCGCCCGAGGCGCGGGCGTTGGTTGCCGAAGCGGTCGGGCGTGTGCTGGAGCGCGAGGTGGACATCGACTTTCGCGAGGAATCTGGCCTGGAATGTGGCGTCGTGCTCGCAATCGGCTCACGCCATGTCGGCTGGACCCTTGGCGAACATCTCGATGCGCTCGAAGACGATGTCTCTCGCCTGCTTGACGCCAGCGCGGACCCAGGGGACGAGGTATGACATTAAGGGGGGTCGTCGAGACGCTCTTCGATAGGATCGAGAAAGACGGGTCGCGCGCGCCACAACTTTCCTCCGAGGAGAGAGGCACGGTCAGCCGCGTCCTGCGCGGAGTTGTGGAGGTCGAAGGCTTCACCCAGGCTGAATTGGACGAGGTAATCGCTTTCGAGGGCGGAGCGAAGGGCCTGGCGCTCGATCTGGTGCCGGGGCTGGCAGGAATTGTCCTTCTTCATGACCCGCAGGGGCTGCGGCCAGGCGATCACGCGCGTCGGACGCGGCGCGTGGCCGTGGTCCCGACGGGAGAGGCCCTGCTCGGTCGAGTCATCAATCCGCTCGGCCAGCCGCTCGACGATCTCGGGCCGGTGGCCGCCGACCGGCTGGAGCCGGTGGAGCGGCCGGCCCCATCGATCATGGAGCGTGCACCGGTCGTTCATCCGCTACAGACCGGAATCAAAGCCGTGGACGCGCTGGTACCTATCGGCCGGGGCCAGCGGGAACTGATCCTCGGTGACAGGCAGACGGGCAAAACGGCTGTGGCTGTCGACACGATCCTAAACCAAGCAGGGGTGGGGATCATCTCGGTCTATTGCGCGATTGGCCAGCGTGGCGACGCGGTAGCGCGGGTGATAGCTCGCCTGCGCGACAGCGGGGTCATGGAGAACTGTATCGTGGTTGTAGCAGGCGCCGAGAAACCGCCAGGTCTGCAATACATCGCTCCCTACGCCGCGACGACCATCGCTGAGCGTTTCATGCGCTCCGGGCGCAACGCGCTGATCGTCTATGACGATCTCACCCGCCACGCTCGGGCCTATCGGGAACTGTCACTTCTCCTGCGCCGTCCGCCTGGGCGCGAGGCCTATCCGGGCGACATCTTTTACCTTCACGCCCGCCTGCTGGAGCGGGCTACACAGCTGCGCGATAGCGCGAGCGGCGGTTCGCTGACAGCCCTGCCTATCGTAGAGACGCAGGCGCAGAATCTGTCAGCTTATATCCCAACAAACCTCATCTCCATCACTGATGGGCAAATCTATCTCTCGCCGATCCTCTTCCGGCGTGGGCAGCTTCCGGCGGTGGATGTTGGGCGCTCGGTCTCTCGCGTCGGAGGCAAGGCCCAGCTTCCGGCCTTCCGCGCAGTGGCGGGACCGCTTAAGCTCGCCTACGCCCAGTTCGAAGAACTCGAAGCCTTTGCTCGCTTCGGTGCCAAGCTCGATGAGGATACGCGTGCCCAGTTGGAACGCGGCCGGCGCGTGCGCGAAGCGCTGAAGCAAGACGAGGCTGCGCCGATCCCCGTCGCGCGTCAGATTGCGCTTTTGCTGGCGGTCGTGGAAGGCCTCTTCGACACCACTCCTCTGGAAGCTATGACCGCCGCGACGGCAGCGGTCGTCAAGGCGGTAGAGGCAACCCCGGAAGCGCTCGAAATCGCGCAAGGCGCGCCGCTAGAGGGTGAGCGGCGGGAAGCCATCTTGCGCGTTGCCCGCGCGGTGCTCCGCGAGTTCGACGTGATGGCGACCCTAGAGGAACTCTCGCGCCACATCGAGGTCGCCGAGGATCTGCAATCGGTCGTCCGCACCATGAAGACGATCTCGGCTGTGGGAATCCGCAGTCATGAACTGGCCGAACGGGCGATGTCCTGGTACCTGGACACAGTGGAGCTGGGCCTTCAGGTCGTTCTCCGCGCCCTCGATGACACAGGGGCCGATACGCGATCGTCCAAGGGCGGAAGCACCGCCGTGGTACTGGTCGGCTCCGAGATCGGCCTCTGTGGGGCCTTTAACGAGCGGCTCGTGACTTTTGCGCTGGAAAGCCTGGCAGCGGCCAACGCCCACCCCGACGAGCGGCTCGTCCTTACAATCGGAGCCCGTGCCCATACGAGCTGGCGCGCCGAGGCCGAGGCGCCCACAGCTCACGAGGAGGCACCCGCGACGGTGGAAGCGCTCACGCGCACGGTCGGCGCCGTGCTCACCCGTCTCGACCGCTGGCGTGAGGAGAAGGGCGTCGGACAACTCGTCCTATTTCACCATCGTCCCAGCGAGCGCGGCGGCGGAACACCTACGGGCACCCACCTCTTGCCGATTGATCCCGCTTGGCTCGCCACTCTGCGCGCGCGCCGTTGGTCCTCGCGCCGCTTGCCGGTTCCCGCCGGACCGCCTGCGCTCCTTTTCCGCCGACTGATCCGCCAGCTTCTTTTTGCCCGCGTCTTCACCGCCATAATCCAGTCCCGCACGGCCGAGCACGCAGAGCGTCTCGCCGCTATGCAGGCGGCCGACCGCAGTATTGCCGAGAAGATCGACGATCTGCACGTTGCGCACCGGCTTACGCGGCAGAACATAATCACGTCGGAGCTGCTTGACCTCATATCGGGCTATGAAGCCATCATGGGGGACATGCGCAGTTGAAGGGCGACAACGGCCAACGGCGGGTGTCGTCAGAGCAAACAGGCTTGTCCCTGCGGGTGGGTGCCCCCTAGCCTTCCGTTATGCGCAATCCCTTTCGATACTTCGCCAGCTTGCCCGCAGTGATCCTGATCAGCCCCCGCTGGCTGGTCCAGTTTGATTGTTAGTGGATTGTCGGCCTGGACTTGCCGTTAAACGATTCGACGAACGCATTGTCGGTGGGCTTGCCAGGCCGAGAGAAGTCCAAGATGACGCCGTTCATATAGGTCCACAGGTCGAGGTCTCGACTGACGAACTCTGGACCGTTGTCGACCCGTATCGTCTTCGGCATGCCGTAGACCTTCGTGACCCGCTCCAGGGTGTCGACAACGTCGACACCGCGGTAGCTCTGGCGCACGTCGATTGCCGGCGACAGCCGGGAGTAGGCATCGACGATGGTCAGGATCCGGAGTCGCCGTCCGTCGAACTGCTGGTCGGCCATGATGTCCATCGCCCAGATCTCGTTCGGCGCCGCGGCCGGGCACCGATCTTCTCACGGCTTGGCCGAGACATTCCGCTTCGGCACCTTGTTAAGCAGCTGGAGCCCTTCCTCGCAGTAGAGCCGATAGACCCGCTTGGCGTTCACCTGCCAGCCCTCCCGACGCAGCAACACATGGATTTGCCGATAGCCATAACGGACCCGGGTCTCGGCGATCTCCCGGATGCGCTTCCTGGGTGCGGCCTGCGCCGGCCGGCAGGGCTTGTAGTGGTAGGTCAATCGACGCGCCTTGAGGACTGCGCAGGCCCGTCGGATGCTCACCCGCCAAACCACCCGGAGATGGTCGACCAGCTCCCGCCACCGGGCAGGCCTCAGAGTTTATTTCGAACGACCTCCTGGAGCATCTCCTTGTCCAGGCCCAGATCAGCCACCAGCCGCTTCAGCCGCTGGTTCTCCTCCTCGAGCTGCTTCAGCCGAGGCATCTCCGACGGCATCAGCCCGCCGTACTTCTTTCGCCACCGATTTGTAGGTTTGCACCGACACACCGGCCTTCCGGCAGACCTCTTCGACGGAGGTACCTTCCTCCGCCTGCCGCAGGATGAACGCTGGTGAGCTGCTGCCGGTTTCGAGGACACCGAGATAAGGTGTTTTTGAGAACCGGAGGCAGAGGATGCAACGCAGGAAGTTCAGCCGGGAGTTCAAGCTTGAGGCGGTGAGGTTGGTGCGGGAACGCGGGGTGAATGCCGCCCAGGCTGCACGTGACCTCGACGTCCATGAGAACGTGCTGCGCAAATGGGTTCGCGAGTTCGCGGCGGACCCGCGAGAGGCCTTTCCCGGCCACGGGCAGGTGAAGCCCGAGCAGCTGGAGATCGACCGCCTGCGCCGGGAAGTGGCGAAGCTGAAGGCGGAGCGGGACATCCTAAAAAAAGCCGCAGCCTACTTCGCGAAGGACCACATCTGATGTTCGGGTTCATCGCGAAGCACCGGGGGATCTGGCCGGTATCGTGGATGTGCGAGGCGCTCGGGGTCTCGCGGAGCGGCTTTCATGCCTGGCTGACACGCCCGCCGAGCACCAAGGCGCGGAGCGACGAGGCTCTCGGCGCCCGCGTGCGGGAGAGCTTCGTGCGCAGCGACCGCACCTATGGCGCGCGCCGGGTCTGGCACGACGTGCTCGCTGAAGGCCTGTCGTGCGGCCTGCACCGCGTCGAACGCCTGATGCGCGCCCAGGCTCTGCGGGCACGGCCGCGGCGCCGACGGCTGCCAACGGATACGGGCGACCGCTCAGCGATCGCACCGAACGTGCTCGACCGGGCGTTCGCAGCGGACCGGCCGAACCACAAATGGGTCGCCGACTTCACCTATGTCTGGACGGCCGAAGGATGGCTCTACGTCGCCGCGGTGCTCGATCTCTTCTCGCGGCGTATCGTCGGCTGGTCGATGAAGGCGGAGATGACGGCGTTGCTCGTCGCCGACGCGCTGGTCATGGCGATCTGGCGGCGCGGTCGGCCGCAGACGCTGCTGCATCACTCCGACCAGGGCAGCCAGTATACCAGCGAGCCGTTCCAGCGGCTGATGGCCGATCACGGCATCGCCTGCTCGATGAGCCGGGCGGGCAACGTCTGGGACAACGCCGCGATGGAGAGCTTCTTCTCGTCGCTCAAGATCGAGCGGATCAAGGGGCGTGTCTACCGGACCCGTGATGAGGCGCGGGCCGACGTGTTCGATTACATCGAGCGCTTCTACAACACCACGCGACGACACTCGACGATCGGATACGTCAGCCCCATGGACTTCGAGAAACAGGCCATGCAAGCTTAACCGAGTGTCCACCAAACCGGCAGCAGCTCAGAGACTGATTATGGCGAATGTGACCCAATTCTGAGCATCTAACCGTGCATCTCAGAGACAGTCTGGTTGCTCTTTCGCATGACCAGACTGCCTCCAGAGACGAAAAAATACTTCTAAAACAGAGACTTAATGGTGGGCCCGGCAGGACTCGAACCTGCAACCAGACCGTTATGAGCGGCCGGCTCTAACCAATTGAGCTACGGGCCCGCGCCGGGCCGGCCGGGGCCGGCGACGCCAGCGCCCATAGATAGCCGTCACTGTTTGCTGGAACAAGCGCGCACGGCAGACGGGTCGGCCGCGCTCGGCCCACCCGCTCAGGTGTCCGAGGAAGCTGCGCAGCTTGCGGCTGCGGCTCGGGTGCTTGAGCTTGCGCAGGGCCTTGGCCTCGATCTGGCGGATGCGCTCGCGGGTGACCGAGAACTGCTGGCCGACCTCTTCGAGCGTGTGGTCCGTGTTCATGCCGATGCCGAAGCGCATGCGCAGCACGCGCTCCTCGCGCGGGGTCAGGGTGGCGAGCACCCGGGTCGTGGTCTCGCGCAGGTTCGACTGGATCGCCGCGTCGAGCGGCACCACCGCGTTCTTGTCCTCGATGAAGTCGCCGAGGTGGCTGTCCTCCTCGTCGCCGATCGGCGTCTCGAGCGAGATCGGCTCCTTGGCGATCTTGAGGACCTTGCGCACCTTCTCCAGCGGCATGTGCAGCTTCTCGGCCAGCTCCTCGGGGGCCGGCTCGCGGCCGATCTCGTGGAGCATCTGGCGCGAGGTGCGGACCAGCTTGTTGATCGTCTCGATCATGTGGACCGGGATGCGGATGGTCCGCGCCTGGTCGGCGATCGAGCGGGTGATCGCCTGGCGGATCCACCAGGTCGCGTAGGTCGAGAACTTGTAGCCGCGGCGATACTCGAACTTGTCGACCGCCTTCATCAGGCCGATGTTGCCCTCCTGGATCAGGTCCAGGAACTGCAGGCCGCGGTTGGTGTATTTCTTGGCGATCGAGATCACGAGGCGCAGGTTGGCCTCGACCATCTCCTTCTTGGCCTGGGCCGCCTCGCGCTCGCCCTGGCTCACCGTCACCCACACCCGGCGGAACTCGCCGATCGGCAGCTCGACCGCCTTGGCGATCTCGGCGATGCCCATGCGGATATCCTTGACCGCGTCGGAGTGACGGTCGACGAATTCGGCCCAGCCCGGCGTGTTGCGGCGCTTGACCCGGCTCAGCCAGCGCGGGTCGAGCTCGTGGCCGCGATACTGCTCGACGAACTCCTCGCGGTCGACGCCGCAGTCCATCGCCAGGCGCAGCAGCTTGCCCTCGAGGCCGACCAGCAGCTTGTTGAGCTCGCGCAGCTGCTCGACCAGCTCCTCGATGCGCAGGTTGTTCATGTGGATCTGCTCGACGAGGCCGACCAGATCGCTGCGCACCCCGTCGTAGCGCTTCTCGGTCTTCGGGCTCGGCGTGCCGCCCTTGCGCAGCTCCTCGAGCCGGGTCTCCTGGATCTTCTGGAGCTTGCCGTAGGTCTTGGCGATGTCGTCGAAGGTCTCGACCACGCCCGGCATGAGCTGGGCTTCCTTGGCCGCCAGCGAGAGGTTGTTCTCCTCGCTGTCGTCGTCCTCGTCGGACTCTTCGCTGTCGCCCTCGCTCTCGCCTTCGGCCGCCTCGTCTTCGTCCTCGTCGGAGGCGGT
The DNA here is from genome assembly GCA_963730305.1 of uncultured Alphaproteobacteria bacterium. Classification (GTDB taxonomy): domain Bacteria; phylum Pseudomonadota; class Alphaproteobacteria; order Bin65; family Bin65; genus CAMYMQ01. The sequence continues at coordinate 545,531 of CAVSRB010000002.1, read as the reverse complement.
CTCGTCGTCGTCCTCGGCCTTGGCCGACTTCTTCTTCGACGTGGCCGGCTCTTCGGCGTCCTCGTCGGCGGCCTTGCCCTTTACGGGCGCGGCCTCGGCGGCCTTCGCCCCCTCGCCGTCGCTGTCCTCGCCGTCCACATCGTCGCCGTCGACGCGGTTCTCGGTCGGCCCGCTGAAGGTCGCCTCCAGGTCGATCACGTCGCGCAGCAGCACGTCGCCCTCGAGCAGCGCGTCGCGCCAGGCGACCACGGCCTTGAGCGTCAGCGGGCTCTCGCACAGGCCGCCGATCATCTTCTCGCGGCCGGCCTCGATGCGCTTGGCGATGGCGATCTCGCCCTCGCGGGACAGCAGCTCGACCGAGCCCATCTCGCGCAGGTACATGCGCACGGGGTCGTCGGTGCGGCCGACCTCGTCGGTCGAGATGTTGCCGCGCTCGGCGACCTCGGTGGAGCCTTCCTGGGCGTTGTCGTCGCCCTCTTCCTCGTTGCCGTCGACCACGTTGATGCCCATCTCCGACAACCGGGCGAGAATGTCCTCGCGCTGCTCGTGGGTGATCTGGTCGGGCGGGATCGCGCCGTCGATCTCCTCCTCGGAGAGATAGCCGCGCTCCTTGCCGCGCGCGACCAGCTTCTTGACCGCCGCGCTGAGACCGTCGATGAGCGGATCTTCGCTCTCGTTCTGGGTGTCCGTCGATACCTGTTCAGCCGCCGAGGACTTGCTGGTCATGGGCTCGTCTTCCCCGCCTTGTTCGCCTTGATACGCACCTGCGGCGCCGTCGCACGCCGATCCGGCCCCCCAGGGCCGGGCTTCCCCGCAAAGAAACGACGACGCCGAACCGCCCCAACCGGTCCGCCGTGATCGCTGGATATAGATAGTATGGCGCGCTGCGCAAGGCCATGCCGCAACGTCACAAAAACGAAACCGCGGCTGCCTCCGATTCGCGCAGCCGGAACGGTCAGCCGGTCGACGACGCCGGCAGCGGCGCCGGGGCGTCGTCGATGTCCTCGACGTCGTCCTGGCCGGCTTGCTTGAGCGCCTCCAGATAGGCCCAGTTGCGCTCGGTCGGCTCGGCGGCGAACTGGCGGGCGGCCGCGGCGATCTCCGAGGCGACCCCCTGCCGCGACAGGACGTCCCACAGCCGCCGCCAGCCGTGCAGCGCGGTCAGGTCGTCGGCCGCCGGCGCAGCGAAGGCGTGGAGCATGTACACCGGCCGGGCGCGGATGCGCGCGAGCACCGCGCCGAGCCCGGCCCGCTCCAGCGCTGCGGCCACGGCGTCGGCCTCTTCCGGCACGTCGTCGAGGGTGCACAGGCCGAGCAGCACGGTGCGCACGCCGTCGAGCTCGCTGCCCGGCGGCAGCGCCAGCGCGCTCAGCGGCTCGACGATGTCGGGCAGGATGCGGGGGTGGTTGACCGGCGCGGCGAGCAGCGCCTCCCAGGCGCGCAGGCGCAGCACGTCGACCTGGCCGTCGGCCTTGGGTCCCTGATGATCGTCGCGGTCGCCGGCGATAGCCCCGGCCCGCGCCGCGTCCGCCGAAACCGCGCCCCCCGGGACCGCCGCGCTCGAACCGCTGCTGCCGGAAGGCCCGGTTGAAGCGGGCGTCGAGCTCGTCGAGATAGCCGGCCTGGACCGTCTTCTCCGCGATCTGGAAGGCCCGGTCGCGCAGCGCCTTGCGGATCGCCGAGCGCCGCTCGGGCGTATCGGCGGGCTTCTCGGCGGTCTCGATCTCCCACAGCCAGTCGATCAGCGGTCGCGCCTGGTCGACCAGCCGGCGCATCGCCTCCGGCCCGGCGCCCTGGATCAGCGAATCGGGATCCTCGCCCGCGGGCAGCAGGGCGAAGCGCAGCGAGAAGCCGGGCTTGAGGATCGGCAGCACGCGCTCGACCACCCGCGCCGCCGCCCGCCGGCCGGCCTCGTCGCCGTCGAAGCACAGCACGGGCTCCGGCGCGAGCCGCCACAGCTCCTCGATCTGAACCTCGGTCAGGGCGGTGCCGAGCGGCGCGACCGCGCCGCCGAAGCCGGCCTGGTGGAGGGCGATCACGTCCATGTAGCCCTCGGTGACGATCACGTCGGGCGCGGCGACGGGACCGGCGTCACGGCCGGACGCCCGGCTGGGCGATGGGGGCGGGCTGCGCAGGCTCTCGCGCGCCCGGTCGAGGGCGTAGAGCGTGCGGCCCTTGTGGAACAGCGGCGTGTCCGAGGTGTTGAGATATTTCGGCTTGCCGTCGCCGAGGATGCGGCCGCCGAAGGCGATCACCCGGCCGCGCCGGTCGCCGATCGGGAAGATCACCCGGCCGCGGAAGCGGTCGTAGCTGGCGCGGCCGTCCTCGGGCTTCACCAGCAGGCCGGCCTCGAGCAGCATCGCCTCGTCGAAGCCGTCGGCCATCAGCGCCGACTTGAGCTCGTCGCGCGACTCCGGCGCGTAGCCCAGCCGGAACTGGGCGATCGTCGCCTCGGACAGGCCGCGGCGGTGGAGATAGTCGAGCGCCTCGCGCCCCTGGGGCAGGCGCAACTGCTTCTCGAACCACTTGGCCGCGGCCTCGTTGGCGTCGTGCAGCGAGCGCGCCCGCTTCTCCCGGGCCCGCTCCTCGGGGCTGGCGCGGGGAACCTCCAGCCCGGCCATGCCGGCCAGCTTCTCGACCGCCTCCGGGAAGGTCAGCCCCTCGGTCTGCATCACGAAGCCGATGACGTCGCCATGCGCCCCGCAGCCGAAGCAGTGGAAGAAGCCCTTGTCGTCGTTGACCGTGAAGGACGGCGTCTTCTCGTTGTGGAACGGGCACAGGCCGGTGTGCTCGCGCCCGTGCTTGCGCAGCTTCACCCGCCGGCCGACGAGGTCGGAGACCGGCAGCCGGTTCCGCAGCTCGTCGAGGAATTGGGTGGTGAAGCTCATCGGCGGGGCGGCTCCGGGGTTCGATCGCGGATTCAGCATATGTCATCAATTGTCATCATCGCCGTCCGGCGGGGCGGTGCGAACCGGCGATCATATCGGCCGCGGCCCCGGCGGCGTTAGCGATACTCGCCCCGGCGAACCTGGGAGACGTGTGGATTGCGGGGATAAGGCGGGAAACCCGCCCAGTGGTGGCGACCCTGGGTGCCCGCCTGCGCCGGCATGACGGCGATGCGGCCGCGATGTCATCAAATGTCATCATCGGCGAAAACGGCGGAAGGTTATCCTTGGTTATCATCGGTTATCTCGCCCGGCCCGGCCCAGCCGGCGCACCGCCTCCACCGTCATTCCCGCGAAGGCGGGAATCCAGCCCGCCACCGGCCTTCCTGGATGCCCGCCTTCGCGGGCATGACGGCCATGCGTTCGCGATGTCAGCAAATGTCATCGTCGGCGAAAACGTCGGAAGGTTATCCTTGGTTATCATCGGTTATCTTCGCCCGCCCGATCCGACGCCGTCCTTGCCGCTATCCCTTTGATCGAACACTAGAACATAAGAAGAACGCGACGGTTTTCAAGAACCCGCCGGCCCGCCCCGCACGCCGCCATCGACGTTGCGCCGCGGGCATGGCAGCGGCCCGCGGCGCGATCCCGTGTTGCCGCGACGGCGCGTTTCGGTCCCAATGCGCCGACGCAGCAAAATCCGGGGAGATCCGATGGCCGACGCGGGCAAACGTTTTCAGGACAAGGTGGCGATCGTGGCCGGCGGGGCGACGCTGATCGGGCAGGTGATCGCCAAGGCCCTCCACGCCGAGGGCGCCAAGGTCGCGGTCGGGGACATCGAGGACGCGGCGGGCGCGGCGCTCGCCGCCGAGGTCGGCGACGACGACGGCCTCGTCTACCGCCATCTCGACCTGACCCGCGACGCCGATATCGAGGCCTTCGTCGGTGACGTCGCGGCGCGCTGGGGCGGGATCGACGTCCTGGTCAACGTCGCCTGCTCCTACACGGACGGCGGGATCGGCTCGACCCGCGACCAGTGGCTCGCCGGCCTGGGCGTCAACGTGGTCGGCCCGGCGCTGATGGTGACGGCGGTCCGCCCACACATGCAGGCCCGGGGCCGCGGCGCGATCGTCAACCTGGCCAGCGTCGCCGGCAAGGGCGCGCGCGAGGACGCGCTGGTCTATCCGGCGTCCAAGGCGGCGGTGCTGCACATGACCCGCTGCATGGCGCGGGCGCTGGCGACCGACAACATCCGCGCCAACACGGTGTCGCCCGGCTGGACCTGGTCGCGGCCGCTGGTCGACCGCACCGGCGACGACCGCGCCTGGGCATCGCGCGCGGCGGCGCCGCTGCACATGCTCGGCCGCATGGCCGAGCCCGAGGAGATCGCGGCGGGGGTGCTGTTCCTGTGCTCCGACGAGGCCAGCTTCGTCACCGGCACCGATCTCGCCGTCGACGGCGGCTATTCCTCGATGACCGGCGACCGGGGCGTCTCGTCGGGCAACCACCTGCTCGCCTACGGCCCCGAATAGCAGCGGCCGGACGCCGCGCGCCAGCTACGCCGGCGGCCAGTCGGCGCCCTTGCCGTCGAGCCAGCCGGCGCCCAGCGCGTAGAGCTTCTCGACCATCGGGCCGGTCAGGCCGGGCATGTCGTCCTTCACCGGGTAGCCGATCAGGTGCTGGATGTAGGCCAGGTGGCGGTAGCCCACGGGATACTTCTCCAGGATCGACGGGTCGAGCTCGACCCGCACGGCCGGGTCGACCGGGTCCATCCGGTCCTTCTCGTAGATCGGCTGGCGCAGCACGACGCCCCACCGGCCGTCGCGCTTCTCGACCAGGTCGTAGAAGCGGCCGGTGCAGACCACGTCGACCAGCGCGCCGTGGACCTCGCCGCGCTGGGAGATGGTCATCTTGGTCTGGGTGACGGCGCGGTCGCGCCAATCGCCCGTCCCGAGCTCGATGCTCATGCCGCCGAGGAAGTGCAGGATCGAGACGCCCTTGTCCCAGCCCTCGCGGCTCATCTGGATGAACTCGTCGGCGGTGCCCTGGGTCCAGGTCGCCATCATGCGGCCGTCGTCGTGCCAGCAGGTCCGGAACTTGTCCCAGAAGCCGGCGTCGCGCCACACGGCCCAGTTCTCGATCAGGTCGCGGATCGCCAGCCGGTCCAGCAGCTCCCCATTCAGGCCAACCGGGTCCATGCCATGTCTCCCTATGTCGGTCGTGGTCTTGTCAGGTGTCGGCGATCAGACAAGCAGATCGCGGGCGGGGCTTCAATTGGCTTGCCTTCCGGCGGCAACAGCGGCCCCCTCACCCTCCCACCGCTACGCGGTGGGCCCCTCCCTCTCCCCGGGGAGAGGGGAAATAAGCGCATCGGCAAAGCACCTCTCCCTCGGGAGAGGTCGGCCGCGCAGCGGCCGGGTGAGGGGCCTCCCCTACCGGCGGCCGCCGCGCCGCTAGCCCAGCTGCGCCTTGACGATGGCGCTGGCCTTGGCGAAGTCCATCTGGCCGGCGTAGCGCTCGCGCAGGGCCGCCATCGTCCGGCCCATGTCCTTGATGGTGGTCGCGCCCAACTCCTCGATCACCGACTGCACGGCCGCCTCGACCGCGTTCGGGTCGAGCTGCTCGGGCAGGAACTGCTCGATGATCTCGATCTCCTCGCGCTCCTGCTCGGCGAGCTCGAGCCGGCCGCCATGCTCGTAGTGCTCGATGCTCTCCTGGCGCTGCTTCACCATGGTCTGGAGCATCGACAGGATCTCGGTCTCGTCGATCCCGTCGGTCACGCCCTTGGAGCGCGCGGCGATATCGCGGTCCTTGAGCGCCGCCAGGATGAGACGCAACGTCGCGCGCTTGCGCTCGTTCTTCTCCTTCATGGCGGCCTTGAGTTCGACGCTTAGGCGCTCGCGTAGCATCTGCCACACCCGTTGATTGTCCCCCGGCGCCGCCTCCGGGCCCGGTCGGGCCGGGGCGGCGTTGAAGCGCGGGACACTAGCGCGATTCGCGGCCGAGGGAAATCGCTTCGGGGCCACGCGGCGGGAGCAGCAACGGACCGCACCGGCGGCCGTCATTTTCCTGTCACGGGCCGGGTTGACGCACCGCACAAAGGATCGTATCTACCCGCAGCCTTCCGGGGCCTCCGACAATCCTCCAACCTCAGGGCGTCAATGGCGACGACCTCCCCGCACGACACGACCGCGGGCCCGACCGAACGGGCCGCGGCGGCGATTTCCACGCGCCCAACGCCGAAACCGGACTGGGCGACGGCCGGCCTGTTCCTCGAGGACGGCACCGCGATCTGGGGCCGGGGCGCGGGGGCCGAGCGGACCGTGGTCGGCGAGCTGTGCTTCAACACCTCGATGACCGGCTACCAGGAGATCCTGACCGACCCGTCCTACGCCGGCCAGATCATCACCTTCACCTTCCCGCACATCGGCAACGTCGGCGCCAATACCGAGGACATCGAGACGATGACCCCGGCGGCGCGCGGCGCCGTGCTTGCGCGCCGACATCACCGACCCGTCCAACTACCGCGCCCTCCAGCACCTCGACGAGCTGGCTGAAGAGCCACGACCTGCCGGCGGTGACCGGGGCCGACACGCGGCGGCTGACCCGGCGGATCCGCGACGGCGGCGCGGCGCGGGCCGTGCTCGCGCCACGACCCCAAGGGCAAGTTCGACCTCGACGACCTGGTCGCCAACGCGCCGCGCCTGGCCGGGGCTCGAAGGCATGGACCTGGCCAAGGAGGTGTCCTGCCGCCAGACCTATCAATGGGACGAGACCGCCTGGGTCTGGGACAAGGGCTACGGCACGCTGGCGACGCCCCGGCGCAAGGTGGTCGCCATCGACTTCGGCGCCAAGCGCAACATCCTGCGCTCGCTGGCCGATCTCGGCTGCGCGGTGACGGTGGTGCCGGCCAACGCCACCGCCGAGGACGTGCTGCGCCACGAGCCCGACGGCATCTTCCTGTCCAACGGCCCGGGCGACCCGGCGGCGACCGGCGTCTACGCCGTTCCGGTGCTCCAGCAGCTTCTGAAATTCGAGCATGCCGATCTTCGGCATCTGCCTCGGCCATCAGATGCTGGCCCTGGCGCTGGGCGCGAAGACCGTCAAGATGCACCACGGCCACCGCGGCGCCAACCACCCGGTCAAGGACCTGGAGACCGGCAAGGTCGAGATCACCAGCCAGAACCACGGCTTCGTCGTCGACTCGGATAGCCTGCCCGCCGGCGTGGTCGCGACCCACGTCTCGCTGTTCGACGGCTCGCTCGAAGGCCTCAAGGTCGAGGGCAAGCCGGTGTTCTCGGTCCAGTACCACCCCGAGGCCTCGCCCGGCCCGCAGGACAGCCACTACCTGTTCGAGCGGTTCGTGGCCGCGATCGACGAGGCGAAGTAGCGGCCGATGCCCAAACGCACCGACATCTCCTCGATCCTGATCATCGGCGCGGGCCCGATCATCATCGGCCAGGCCTGCGAGTTCGACTATTCGGGCACCCAGGCGGTCAAGGCGCTGAAGGAGGAGGGTTACCGGGTCATCCTGGTCAACTCCAACCCGGCGACGATCATGACCGACCCGGAGCTGGCCGACGCCACCTATATCGAGCCGATCACCCCGGCCGCGGTCGAGCGCATCATCGCCAACGAGCGGCCCGACGCGCTGCTGCCGACCATGGGCGGCCAGACCGGTCTGAACACGGCGCTGGCGCTCGCCGACCAGGGCGTGCTCGACAAGTACGGCGTCGAGCTGATCGGCGCCAACCGCGAAGCGATCGCCAAGGCCGAGGACCGGCTGATGTTCCGCGAGGCGATGGAGAAGATCGGCCTCGACTGCCCCAAGAACGGCATCGCCAAGACCATCGAGGAGGCGCGCGCGCTGCTCGACCTGACCGGCCTGCCGGCGATCATCCGCCCGTCCTTCACCCTGGGCGGCACCGGCGGCGGCATCGCCTACAACAGCGACGAGTTCGAGGACATCGTCACCGCGGGCCTGCGCGCCTCGCCGGTCCACCAGGTGCTGATCGAGGAATCGGTGCTCGGCTGGAAGGAGTTCGAGATGGAGGTGGTCCGCGACCGCGCGGACAACTGCATCATCGTCTGCTCGATCGAGAACGTCGACCCGATGGGCATCCACACCGGCGACTGCGTCACCGTGGCGCCGGCGCTGACCCTGACCGACAAGGAATACCAGATCATGCGCAACGCCTCGATCGCGGTGCTGCGCGAGATCGGCGTCGATACCGGCGGCTCGAACGTGCAGTTCGGCGTCGATCCCGCGACCGGCCGCCTGGTCATCATCGAGATGAACCCGCGCGTCTCGCGCTCCTCGGCGCTGGCGTCGAAGGCGACCGGCTTCCCGATCGCCAAGGTCGCGGCCAAGCTCGCCGTCGGCTACACGCTCGACGAGATCCAGAACGACATCACCGGCGTCACCCCGGCCTCGTTCGAGCCGACCATCGACTACGTCGTCACCAAGATGCCGCGCTTCACCTTCGAGAAGTTCCCCGGCACCGAGCCGCTGCTGACCACGTCGATGAAGTCGGTCGGCGAGGCCATGTCGATCGGCCGCACCTTCGCCGAGTCGCTGCAGAAGGCGCTGCGCTCGATGGAGACCGGGCTGACCGGCCTCAACGAGGTCGAGATCCCGGGCAGCGACGGCAAGGGGGAGACCAAGGACGCGATCCGCGCCGCCCTGGGCAACCCGGCGCCCGACCGCCTGCTGGTCGTCGCCCAGGCCTTCCGCGCCGGCTTCGGCGTCGACGAGATCCACGCCGCCTGCAAGATCGACCCCTGGTTCCTGGCCCAGCATCGAGGAGATCGTCGCCGCCGAGAAGACGGTCCGCGCCGACGGCCTGCCCGCCGACCGCGGACGGCTTCGCTGCGCCTGAAGAGCCTCGGCTTCTCCGACGCCCGGCTGGCCGCGCTGGCCGGGCTCGACGCGGCGCAGGTGACGCGAAGCACGCGCGGACCTCGACGTGCATCCCGTCTACAAGCGGATCGACACCTGCGCCGCCGAGTTCGCCGTCGGTGACACCTTATATGTACTCCTGCTACGAGAGCGACGGCCCGGACCCCGAGTGCGAGGCCGAGCCGACCGAGCGCGAGAAGGTCATCATCCTGGGCGGCGGGCCGAACCGGATCGGCCAGGGCATCGAGTTCGACTATTGCTGCGTCCATGCCGTCTACGCGCTGGCCGAGGCCGGCTACGAGACGATCATGGTCAACTGCAACCCGGAGACGGTCTCGACCGACTACGACACCTCCGACCGGCTCTATTTCGAGCCGCTGACCGACGAGGACGTGATCGAGATCTGCAAGCTCGAGGCCTCGACCGGCAGCTTGAAGGGCGTGATCGTCCAGTTTGGCGGCCAGACCCCGCTCAAGCTGTCCCAGGCGCTGGAGGACGCGGGCATCCCGATCCTCGGCACCTCGCCCGACGCGATCGACCTGGCCGAGGACCGCGAACGGTTCCAGAAGCTGCTCAACCACCTCAAGCTGCTCCAGCCGCGCAACGGCATCGCCTATTCGGTCGAGCAGAGCCGGCTGGTCGCCGCCGAGATCGGCCTGCCCTTCGTCGTCCGCCCCTCCTACGTGCTCGGCGGCCGGGCGATGGAGATCATCCGCGACCAGGACGCCTTCGACGACTATCTGCTCGGCACCCTGCCCAGCCTGGTGCCGTCGGACATCCGGGCGCGCTATCCCAACGACAAGACCGGCCAGATCAACACGGTGCTGGGCAAGAACCCGCTCCTGTTCGACAGCTACCTGACCGACGCCATCGAGGTCGACGTCGACGCCGTCTCCGACGGCGAGAACGTGCGGGTCGCCGGCATCATGGAGCATATCGAGGAGGCCGGCATCCATTCGGGCGACTCGGCCTGCGCCCTGCCGCCCCATTCGCTCAGCCCCGAGCTGATCGCCGAGATCGAGACCCAGACCCGGCAGCTCGGCAAGGCGCTCGGCGTGGTCGGGCTGATGAACGTCCAGTTCGCGATCCAGGACGGCGAGATCTACATCCTCGAGGTCAACCCGCGCGCCAGCCGCACCGTGCCCTTCGTCGCCAAGGCGACCGGCGTGCCGATCGCCAAGATCGCCGCCCGGGTGATGGCGGGCGAGGCGCTCGACAGCTTCACCTTGGGCATGAGCGGCGCCAACGGCCACGTCGCGGTCAAGGAGGCGGTGTTCCCGTTCGACCGCTTCCCCGGCGTCGACGTCATCCTGGGCCCGGAGATGAAGTCGACCGGCGAGGTCATGGGCCTCGACCACGATTTCGGCCGCGCCTTCGCCAAGTCGCAGATGGCCAGCGGCGTGCGCCTGCCCCTGGAAGGCACCGCCTTCGTCTCGGTGCGCGACCGCGACAAGGCGGCGATCACCCCGATCGCGCGCAAGCTGGTCGAGCTCGGCTTCGCCCTGGTCGCCACCGACGGCACCGCCCGCTTCCTCAACGAACAGGGGGTCGAGGCGACGCGGATCAACAAGGTGATGGAGGGCCGGCCCCACATCGTCGACGCGATGAAGAGCGGCGATATCCAGCTCGTCTTCAACACCACCGAGGGGTCGCTGTCGATCGCCGACAGCTTCTCGATCCGCCGCACGGCGCTGACCAACGAGATCCCCTACTACACCACCGTCGCCGGCGCGCGCGCCGCGGTCGAAGCGATCGCGGCGCTGGGCAAGGGCACCCTTGAAGTGGCCCCCCTGCAATCCTATTTCGCCCGCTCTTTTTAGGGATTTCCGCCGTCGCGCGGCCGAACTCGAGCCCGTGGGCGCGGAAAAGCGTGTCAATTGCCTACCGAAATTTGCGCGGCGCGAAGTGTGCGCTAAGATGGTTACCGCGTCCTCGCGCAAAGTTTCACGAAGGATCCGTTGATGGAAAGACTGCCGATGACGGCAAACGGTTACAGCCGTTTGCAGGAAGAGTTGAAGCATTTGAAGAGCGTCGAGCGCCCCGCGATCATCAAGGCGCTCGAGGAGGCGCGCGAGCACGGCGACCTCTCCGAGAATGCGGAATATCACGCGGCCAAGGAGCGGCAGGCGTTCATCGAGGGCCGGGTCGCCGAGATCGAGGACAAGATCAGCCGGGCGCAGGTCATCGACGTCTCGAAAATGTCGGGCACCACCGTGCGCTTCGGCGCCACCGTGACGCTGGCCGACGAGGATACCGACGAGAAGAAGACCTATCAGATCGTCGGCGCCGACGAGGGCGATATCGCCAACGGCCTGCTGTCGCTCGTCTCGCCGCTCGCCCGTGCGCTGATCGGCAAGGAAAAGGGCGATTCCATCGAGGTCACGACCCCCGGCGGCTCCAAGGCCTACGAAATCATGAAGGTCCAGTACAAGTAGCGGCGTCGCGCGACCGGAACGCCCTATTCGTCCTCGCGGACCGGCACGCCGGGGCGGCTCTTCGAGGTCTGGATGACCTGGATCGTCTGCACCGTGGTGACGTGCGGCGCCGAGGTCAGCCGCGTGGTCAGCTCGTTCTCGTGCGCGGTGTTGCGGGCGACGATCTTGAGCATGAAATCCCCCGCGCCGCGGACCATGTGGCACTCGCGCACCTCGGGCCAGGCCTGCATGTCGGCCTCGAAGCCGTGGAGCACCTCGCCCGCCTGGCTGTCGAGCCCGACCAGGACGAAGAACAGCACCTCGAAGCCGAGCGCCTCGGGGTCGATCTCGGCATGGTAGCCGCGGATGTAGCCCGCCTCCTCCAGCGCCCGCACGCGGCGCAGGCAGGGCGGCGCCGAGATGCCGGCGCGGCGCGCCAGCTCGACGTTGGTCATGCGGCCGTTTTGCTGAAGATCGCGCAGGATTTTCAGGTCGATCGCGTCCAGCTTGACACGCCGTCCGCGTTCGCTGCTTACATTGGTCATGGGGGACCCGTCCGGAACCATGGGGAGGGGCTTCTCGACAGGAATTTGCCGGGTTATAGCGGATTGAGTAATATTATTTCAATAGTTTCCATTCTTTACCGAGCGTTCCGGCCGGATTTTCACGGTTCCACCCCGGAACGGCGCCGCCGCGCCTAGCGGCGGGCGGCACGATCGATGGACGGACGAGACAAGCTTGAGAAACCGGCGGCCCCTGCCCGATCCGCACCGCCCGCGGAAACCGCGGCCGACCCGCGTGGCGTCGCCATGACCACGCGCTGCTGGGTCCTGACCGAAGGCCATATCGGCATGGAGAACCAGGCGCTCGGCGTCGCCGAAGCGCTGGGCGCGGCGATCACGGTCAAGCGGCTGCGGCCGCGCGCGCCGTGGAAGTGGCTGCCGCCGCGGCTGTGGCTGGCGCCGCTGCGCGCGCCCGGCCCCGACGGCGACGCCCTCGCGCCGCCCTGGCCCGACCTGATCATCACCTGCGGCAAGCGCGCCGTCGCCCCGGCGCTGGCGATCCGGCGGCTGAGCGGCGGGCGCTGCTTCGCCGCCCACATCCAGGTGCCGCCGGTGCGCCCCGACCGGTTCGACCTGATCGTGGTGCCGGCGCACGATCCGCTGCGCGGCCCCAACGTGCTGGTCACCCAGGCCGCGGTCCACCGGGTCACGCCCGACAAGCTGGCCGCCGCCGCCGCGGCGCTGGCGCCGAGCGTGGCCCACCTGCCCCGGCCGCTGGTCACGGTGCTGATCGGCGGCGCCAACGGCCGCTACCGCCTGACCCCGGCGATCGCCCGGCACCTCGGCGAACAGCTCCGCGCGCTGGCCGTGGAAGAAGGCGTCGGCCTGCTGATCACCCCGTCGCGCCGCACCGGCGCCGAGAACGAGGCCGCGCTGCGCGCCGGGCTGGGCGACGCCCCCGCGCTGGTCTGGGACCATGCCGGCGAGAACCCCTATTTCGGCTGGCTCGGCCTCGCCGACCATGTCCTGGTCACCTGCGATTCGGTGTCGATGACGTCGGAGGCGCTCGCGACCGGCAAGCCGGTCCACGTCATCCCGCTCGAAGGCAGCTCGAAGCGGATCGACCGCTTCCACGAGCGGCTCCACGCCGCCGGCATCACCCGGCGCTTCGAGGGCCGGCTCGACCATTGGTCCTATGCGCCGCCCGGCGACACCGCCGCGGTGGCCGAGAACATCGCCCGGCGGCTGCGCGAGCGAAATTCGGGCGCAGCGCCGGATTGATTCGGATCAATCCGCCCCCCGCGGCAGCGGCGTAGAAGAGGCCTCCCACGAGCCCGCGAACGGGAGGCCGGCGCCGTGACCACGACCAGCAACGCTGCCGATTCCAAATTGCCGAGCGCCGCCGCCACGGGCGCGGCGTTTCGTACCGCGCTCGACCGGGCGGACCGCCAGACCTATCCCTTCACCCACTGGTTGCTCCGCACCGTGCTGCCGCCGGCGATCGCCGACGCGGTGCTGGCGCTGCCGTTCGATCCGCCACCCGCGATGCGCTACGAGCAGGGCCGGCGCGAGGAACACAACGCCGACCGGGTCTATTTCGACGCCGCCACCCAGGACCGCTTCCCGGTCTGCCACGCGGTCGCGGCGGCGCTGCAGTCGCCGGCGTCGGTCGCCGCGATCCAGAACCTGTGCGACGTCGACCTGGCCGGGACCAGCCTGCGCATCGAATACACGATGGACCGTGACGGCTTCTGGCTCGAGCCGCACACCGACATCGCGGTCAAGCGCTTCACCATGCTGATCTACCTGTCCAAGGAGGAGTGGGCCGCGCCGCTCGGCACCGATCTCTACGACGCCGCGGGCCACCACGTCGGCAGCGCGCCCTTCGCGCCCAACGGCGGGCTGATCTTCATCCCGTCGTCGAACACCTGGCACGGGCTCCAGCGCCGGCCGATCCCGGGCGTGCGCCGCTCGCTGATCGTCAACTACGTCGCCCCCGAGTGGCGCGCCCGCGACGAGCTCGCCTTTCCCGACTGTCCGATCGGGGCCTGATCCGCCGCCCAGACGCGCCTTGCACCGCCCGGCGGCGCGGTATAACCCTGTCGCCCGAAACGGGGAAAAGTCCGGGAAACGGGGACAGCGGCGGCGCATGGCGCTCGATATCGAGACCTTCAGCAACACCACCGGCGGCACCGCCTTCTTCAAGGCGATCGGCCATCCGGCGGCGGCGGCCCCGGCCGCGGCGCTGATCGCCCGGCTGGCCGAGGCCGGGCCGGTGGCGCTCTACGACCCGCACGGCTTCGCCGGCAGCTTCGCCGCGCTGCATCCGCTCGACCGCGTCGCGCTCGCCGGCGTGTTCGTCCAGAAGATCGAGGATGTCGGCAAGCCCGTGCTCGGCCACGCCGCCCAGCCGGTCACCGAGCTGGCCGCCGCCGACGCCAAACTGGTCTTCGTCGTCGCCTTCGACGCCGAGCGGGTGGCCGCCCACATCGCCCACCTGCTGCCCGACGGCGCGGCGGTGGTGACGCTCGACGCCATGCGCCTGCCCGACGCGCTGCTGACCAACCCGGCGCGCTATCTCGACCCGCTCAACTTCGCGACCAACTTCGCCTTCTTCCGCGACGCCGACGGCCACCACACCCGGCTGACCACCGCCAACTACTGGGCGCGCTACGGCGCCGAGCGGGTCACCCTGCACGCCTGGCTGTTCGACGCCGCCGGCGAGGTGATCGCGCAATGGGACGCGCCGGCGCCGCCGGACACCGGGTCCATTACCATCGACAGCGCGGCGATCCGCGCGCGCTTCGGCCTGCCCGCCTTCGCCGGCCAGCTCTTCCTCCACGCCGTCGGCGCGCGCGGGCACGACGTCGTCAAGTATGCGCTCGACACCTACGGCGACAGCGACGACGTGCTGTCATGCACCCACGACGCCAACGCCTGGCCGGCCGACCGATACGCCGGCCTGCCCGCGCCGCACGAGGGCGAACGGGTCGTTCTGTGGGTTCAGAACAGTCATCCCTGCCCGATCCCGGCGAACGGCATCGGCCTCAACAAGATGGGCGACGAGGACGTGGTCTGGCTCGACCGCGAAGTGCCGGCGTTCGGCTCCTACCCGCTCGACGTCGCCGAGCTGATGCCGGGGCTGCGCTGGCCCGACCAGATCGAGGTCCAGGCCGGCAAGTATTTCGTCCGCCCACGCTACGAGGTGATGGCCGCGGCCGGGCGCAGCCGCATCGCCCACGTCAACGTCGAGCGCACCGACCTCGAACCCGACCCGCGCATCGCCGAGCTGTCCAACCTGGTCGGCAAGGGCTACGTGCTGCCGGCCCCGGTGCTGCCGCTCGACCGGATGACCAGCGCGCTGCTGCCGACGCCGATGTCGACCGCCCAGACCAATCTGCCCCTGGCGCTGAAGATCTACGACGCCAGCGGCCGCGAGATGCACACCGAACGGCTCGGCTGCCTCAAGCGGTCGGACTCGGCCTGGGTGCCGCTCGACGAGCCGCTCGCCGCCAACGGCGGGCTGCCCTCGGGCTACGGCCATGTCGAGTTGCTCTACGACTTCGCCGATGGCGGCGACGCCGACGGCTGGCTCCACGCCATCTTCCGCTACCAGGACCGGGCCAGCGGCCACGCCGCCGAGACCAGCTTCGGCGCGCACATCTTCAACACCGTGCTGACCTACCGGAACGAGCCGCAGTCCTACACCGGCGCACCGCCGGGGCTGTCGACCCGGCTGTTCCTGCGCCTGGGCGCGGCGCCGCTCGATACCCAGTGCCACCTGATCTACACCTCGGCGACGAGCTGGCACCCCCAGTCGGCGACCGACCTGATCCTGCACGACGGCGACGGCGCGGAGGTCGCCCGCGAGCACGTCGCGATTCCCTGCAACGGCTCGCTCTTGTGGCGCTACAGCGAGATGTTCGGCGAAACGGCCCGAAAACGGGCCGGCGACGGCGCCTATGTCATCGTTCGGGACACGACGTGCCGCTTATTTGGCTATCATGGGCTGGTCAACGGCGCCGGCGCGTTTAGTTTTGACCACATGTTCGGGTTCTGACGCCAAATCCCGGCCCACGGCGGACACCTTGCGCGGCCGCGCTCGGTTTTCTAATTAAGACGCACGCAATAACGACCGTTGTTCGAAGGAGAGGCCCGATGGCCGAAACCCACCGCGATCGGGTGCTCATCATTGGCTCCGGGCCGGCCGGCTACACCGCCGCCATCTACGCCGCCCGCGCGAGCCTGGCGCCGCGCATCGTCACCGGCATGGAGCCGGGCGGCCAGCTCACCATCACCACCGACGTCGAGAACTACCCGGGCTTCGCCGACGTGATCCAGGGGCCGTGGCTTATGGAGCAGATGCAGGCCCAGGCCGAGCACGTCGGCACCACCATCACCCACGACCTGATCGTCGACATCGACTTCACCGCCCGCCCGTTCCGCTGCACCGGCGACGGCGGCGACACCTACCTGGCCAATTCGATCATCATCGCGACCGGCGCCCAGGCCCGCTGGCTGGGCCTGCCGACCGAGGAGAAGTTCATGGGCTTCGGCGTGTCCGCCTGCGCCACCTGCGACGGCTTCTTCTATCGCGGCAAGGAGGTGGTCGTGATCGGCGGCGGCAACACCGCGGTCGAGGAGGCGATCTACCTGACCAACCACGCCGACAAGGTGCGGCTGGTCCACCGGCGCGACGCGCTGCGCGCGGAGAAGATCCTGCAGGAGCGGCTGTTCGCCAATCCCAAGATCGAGGTGATCTGGAACAGCACGCTCGACGCCGTGCTCGGCGACGAGGACCCGCTCGGCGTCACCGGCGTGCGGCTCAAGGATACGGTCACCGGCGAGACCAGCGAGCTCGCCACGGACGGCGTCTTCATCGCCATCGGCCATTCCCCCGCGACCAGCGTGTTCAAGGACAAGGTCGCGATGGACGACGAGGGCTACATCGTGGTCGAGCCGGGCTCGACCCGGACCGACATCCCCGGCGTGTTCGCCGCGGGCGACGTCGTCGACAAGATCTATCGCCAGGCCGTGACCGCGGCGGGCATGGGCTGCATGGCGGCCCTGGACGCGGAGAAATTCCTCGCCGAATCGGAGGCGCAGCCGTCGCTCGCGGCCGAGTGACGGCAAGCGGACGCGTAAGGCGCACAACACGGACATGGCGATGATCGACTGGGACAAGCTGCGCATTTTCCATGCCGTTGCGCAGGCGGGCAGCTTCACCCACGCCGGCGACAGCCTGCGGCTGAGCCAGTCGGCGATCAGCCGGCAGATCAGCGCGCTCGAGGAGAGCCTGAACGCGCCGCTGTTCCACCGCCACGCCCGCGGCCTGGTGCTGACCGAGCAGGGCGAGCTGCTGTTCCGCACCGTCCAGGACATGAACGCCAAGCTCAACCTCACCGAGACCCTGATCTCGGAGAGCCGGCAGAAGCCGGAGGGGCCGCTCAGGGTGACCGCGACCACGGGCATCGGCGCGAGCTGGCTGACCCCGCGCATCCGCGAGTTCGTCGAGCACTATCCCGACATCGAGATGACCCTGATCGTCTCCGATTCGGAGCTCGACCTGACCATGCGCGAGGCCGACGTCGCCATCCAGCTCGCCGAGCCGACCCAGCCCGACCTGATCCGCCGCTCGCTGATGACCGTCCACAGCCACATCTACGGGTCGAGCGACTACCTCAAGCGCAGCGGCATCCCGCAGAAGCAGGGCGACCTGCACAAGCACCGCCTGGTCAGCTTCACCGACGCGCCGCCGCCGACCTTCTCGACGGTCAACTGGCTGGTCGAGATCGAGGACGAGACCGGCGAGGCGTTGAAGCCGGTGTTCCGGGTCAACAGCATCTACGGCGTGTTCCGCGCCGTGCTCAGCGGGGTCGGCCTCGGCTCGCTGCCGGACTACATGGTCGAGAACCAGCCGAGCCTGGTCCGCGTCCTGCCCGAGCTCGAGGGGCCGGAACTGACGGCCTATTTCGTCTACCCGGAGGCCCTGCGCGAGTCGGCCCGGGTCGGCGCCTTCCGCGACTTCCTGCTGGAGAAGATCGCGCAGACACGCTTCTGATCCGGGCCGGCCGCACGTACGGCCCGCCGCGCCTCGATAGGCGCCGCCGCTCCCTTTCCGCTATTGCATAACGGAGCCATCCGTCCCCGCCTCAGCCATGTGGACAGCACATGGCTCAAATGACGAATGGTTGCTGGAAATTTGGCCAATTGAGCGCAAATTTAACCCGGCGTTGCTGCGGTGCAATATCCGCAGCCACTCGGTGTCGGAGGGTGATTTTCACATCCGGCACCACTGGGGTCTGAGGCTGCGCCTCGGATCCCACGTCCTCCCAGACGTGAAGCCTCCCTGTTCCTTGCCCCGGAAACCCTTTGGTTTCTGGGGCATTCTTTTTTTCACTCCATATGTCCGTGAATTATGCCGACGGCTGCATACGCATGCGTATGGATGAGCCTCGACGCGCGCCGTTGTGCGCAGCGACGCCGATAATGGCGCGATTTTGACCAGCCCCGAAACGCCGCTGAAAATGCACAATAATTGGGCGTCGAGCCGGGCGCGGGGACCGGCTGGAACGTCGGCTACCGGAAGAGATTCTGGCCCTTCATATTCGCGTACATCCCCGCGACGTAGTCGCCGTAGCCGTTCCACTCCAGCGTCGGGATTCGCTCCCGCGTGCCGATGTCGGTCTCGTAGGCCTGGCTCCAGCGCGGATGGGGCACCTTCGGATTGACGTTGGCCCAGAAGCCGTATTCGCCGTTGCCCTCGGCGATCCAGAAGGTCTTCGGCCTCTTGTCGGTGAAGGTGAAGCGGACGATCGACTTGGCCGACTTGAAGCCGTATTTCCACGGCGTGTGCAGGCGGATCGGCGCGCCGTTCTGGTCCGGCACCGGCTTGCCGTAGAGGCCGGTCACCATGAAGGCCAGGTCGTTGGTGGCCTCGAACATCGCCAGGCCCTCGGTATAGGGCCACGGCTGCCAGCTCTGGCGCTGGATCGGCGCCACGCTCGGGTCCTTGAAGGAATGCATGGTGAGGTACTTGGCCGAGCCCAGCGGCTTGGCGAGCGCGACCAGCGCCTTGAGCGGGAAGCCCGACCACGGCACCACCATCGACCACGCCTCGACGCAGCGGTGACGGTAGATGCGCTCCTCGCGCGGCATCTTCTTGAGCAGCGCGTCGACGTCGATCTTGAACGGCTTCTCGACCATGCCGTCGATGGTCACGGTCCAGGGATAGCTCTTCAGCGCCTGGGCGGCCTGCCAGATCTGCTTCTGCGACCCGAACTCGTAGAAATTGTTGTAGGTCGTCGCGATCTTCTCCGGCGTCAGCTTGCGCCCCTTGCCCGGCGTGAACTTGCCGTTGTGCGGGAACGGATAGAGGCTGGCGCTCGGATCGGCGGTCGCGGCGAAGGCGGGACCGGACAGCAACGCGGCGGGGCCGCCCAGCAGGATCGGGCCGGCCGCCAGGCCCAGGCCCTTGAGCAGCGTCCGCCGCTCGCGGTAGATCGCCTCCGGCGTCACCTGGCTCTCGGGAATCTCCCAGCCGCGCTTGCGCTTGATCAACATGACGTATCCTTCATCGATAGACCGACTGCTGCTCCGGGGCCACGGTCACGGGTCGCCCGGACGACTGACTCCGATTTTGGCCTCCAAACCGGCGCGCGCAACACACGCGCGCTCACGTCTTCGTCAGCGCGCGGCTTCCGCCAGCCGCGCCACCGGCCGGTCGGCGATCGGCCAGTGCAGCAGCGCGGCCAGGAAGCCGAGCCCCGCGGCGATCGCCCAGACCCAGAAATAGGACCCGGTGCGGTCGTAGAGGTAGCCGCCCAGCCAGACGCCCAGGCCGGCGCCGAGCTGGTGGGTGAAGAACACGAAACCGAACAGGGTGGTCATGTAGCGAGTGCCGAAGATCTGGCCGACCAGGCTGGTGGTCAGCGGCACGGTGCCCAGCCACAGGATGCCCATGATCAGCCCGAAGCCGAGCGCCACCCAAGGCGCCACCGGCAGCGCCAGCAGCGCGACGATCAGGGTGCCGCGGGCGAGGTAGAGCAGGCTCAACAGGTGCTTCCGCCGATAGCGGTCGCCCAGCGCGCTCCATACGTAGGCGCCGAAGATGTTGCCGAAGCCGATCAGGGTCAGCGTGCCGCTGGCCACGATGGCGGACAGACCGGTATCGGAAACGTAGGCGACGACGTGGGTGGCGATGAAGGTGATCTGGAACCCGCAGACGAAGAATCCGGCCATCAAGAGCCAATAGCCGCGGTGCCGCGCCGCCTCGCCGATCGCCGCGCCGAGGCCCTGGACGGGATGCTCGACCGCCGGCCCGGTCGCGACCGGCGCGCGGATCAACGGCGTCAGCGCCACCATCAGCGCCATCGCGCCGGCGCCGACGATCAGCGCGTTGCTCCAGCCGAAGGCCTCGATCAGCGCCGAATTGCCGGGGATCAGCAGGAACTGCCCCATCGAGCCGATCGCCCCGGCGATGCCCATCGCCATGCCCTGGCGGCCGGGCGGCGCGGCGCGGCCGATCGCGCCGAGCACGACGGCGAAGCTGGTCGCCGCCAGCGCCATGCCGACGACGAGGCCGCCGCCCAAGTGGAGCATCCACGGCGCATACGGGTTCGCCATCAGGTAGAGGCCGAGGCCGTAGAGCAGCGCCCCGCCCGCCGCCGTGCGCGCCGCGCCCCAGCGGTCGGCGAGCATGCCGGCGAAGGGCTGGGCCACGCCCCAGACCAGGTTCTGGACCGCGATCGCGAGCGAGAAGACCTCGCGACCCCAGCCGTGGTCGGTCATCATCGGGACCTGGAACAGGCCGAAGCTCTGGCGGGTGCCGAGCGACAGGAACATGATCAGCCCGCCGCCGATCATCATCCACATCAGCGACGCGCGGGATGACGGCGCCGGAACCGCCGGGGCCGCCCCGGCGGATAACGCGGCGGGGGCCGGCGCGGTGTGGGGTGGGTCGGTCGCGGCAGGCTCGCTCATGGGGTCGAGACTAGCCCCTGGCCCGAACCGCGCCCAGCCGAAAACGTGCACCTGCCCGCCACCCCGGCCCGAAGTCGGTGAGCAACCGCGCGACGACGGTGGAAAAGCGCCGATTGTTCTCGGTATACAATGGGCGACTTTTCGATAACTATTTGAAAAGACGATGAAATCTTTTGCATTGGGCACCGTGACCCGGTGGGTCGAACCCGTTGTGGACAGTGGGGACAAGCACCGGCGATTCCGACTTGTGCACAGCTTGTCCACCGCCTCGTCGGCCCTGCCGAGGCGCCGTCGCCCCGGCCGGTTGGCTCCGGACCTGGTGCCGCGGCGCAGACCGAGAGGCCGCGCTCCGGGCACCGGCCGCGGCGGGTGGCCCGGCGCGGCAAGTACAGACGGTTCGGATCACGCCTGCGGCGGCCTCTGCCGAGGCCCAACCTTACAGACCGTTACAGATAGAACATACGTTCTAGCGCGGTCACCGAGCCAATGCCGCGGGCCGGGGCCCGCCGGTGGCCCAGTCGAGCAGCTCGACCGTGTGGACGACCGGCGTGGCCGTCGCGGCGGCGAGCTGGGTCATGCAGCCGATATTGCCGCTGGCGATGACGTCGGGGCCGGTGCGCTCGATCGCGGCCAGCTTGCGGTCGCGCAACCGCCCGGCCAGCGCGGGCTGCAGGATGTTGTAGGTGCCCGCCGAGCCGCAGCACAGGTGGGCCTCGGCCGGCGTCCGCACCGCGAAGCCGGCGCGTTCGAGCAGCTCTTTCGGCAATGTCGTGATGTTCTGGCCGTGCTGCATCGAGCAGGCGGACTGGTAGGTGACCGCCAGCGGCTCCGGTGCGGCGCCACCCGCATGCCTACCCAGATGGGATTCCAGATCGAGCTCCGCGACCAGCTCGGTCACGTCGCGGGCCAGTGCCGAGACCCGCGCCGCCGGCTCGGCATAGGCCGGGTCGGTGCGCAGCATGAAGCCGTAGTCCTTGACCGTGGTGCCGCAGCCCGAGGCGTTGATGACGATGGCGTCGAGCCCTGCGCCGTCTGCCCCCGGTCGGTCCGCCTCGGCGATCCAGGCGTCGACGTTGCGCCGCGCGGCCCTGTGGGACTCTTCGGTGCGCCCGAGGTGATGGACCAGCGCGCCGCAGCAGCCCGCACCGCTGGGCACCACCACCTCGCAGCCGAGCCGGGTCAGCAGCCGGATCGTCGCCGCGTTGATCTGCGGCGCCAGCGCCTGCTGGGCGCAGCCGGCGAGCAGCGCCACCCGCTTGCGCCGCGTGCCCACAGCCGGGTGGACCGATCCGTCCAGGACCGGCGCCGCCGGCAGCCGCGCCGGCGCGAGCGCGAGCATACCGCGCAGCCGGCCCGGCAGCAGCGGCGCGAACGGCCGGCCGAGCCGCGCCAGCCGCAACGCCGCGCGGAAGCGTTTCGGATACGGCAGGACCGCCGCGAGCAGCGCGCGCAGCGCGCGGTCGTGCCAGGGCCGGCGATAGGTCGCCTCGATGCGGGCGCGGCCGAGGTCGACCAGGTGCATGTAGTGGACCGACGCCGGGCAGGTGGTCATGCAGGACAGGCACGACAGGCAGCGGTCGACGTGGCGCGCCTCCTCGCGCGAGGGCGCCCGGTCCTCCTCGAGGAAGGCCTTGATCTGGTAGATGCGCCCGCGCGGGCTGTCGCGCTCGTCGCCGAGCAGGGTGTAGGTCGGGCAGGTCGCCAGGCAGAAGCCGCAATGAACGCAGGACCGCAGGATGCCGTCGGCGGCGGCGATGTCCGGATCGGCGAGCTGGGCCGGGGTGAAGGCGGTCTGCATCGGTCAGCCCCGCGCCGCGTTTTGGTCCGGGACGCGCCGCCTCATCCCATCCGCCCCGGGTTGAGCACGCCCTTCGGATCGAACTGGGCGCGCAGCCGCTCCGACAGCGCGGCAACCGCCGCGTCCTGGGGCTGGAACACCGGCACCGAGCGGCGCAGCGCCTCGGGCGCGCAGAGCAGCGTGGCGTGCCCTTGCGACGCACGGTTCGGCGCCGGGATCGCGGCGCGCACCGCCCGCTCGGCGGCCGCCGACGCCTCGGTGACCGCCCAGATCAGCCCGCCGCCCCAGTCGTAGAAGACAGCGGCGTCGGTCGCGTTGGCGATGGCCGCGGCGACGCCGGCGCCGTCGGCCGGCGGCACCGAGATCCGCCACAGCGCGCCCTCGCCGCGCGGCAGCAGTGCGGCGACCTCGCCAACCTCGGTCCAGAACGCCGCCGAGTTGTGGCCGTGCAGTTCCTCGGTCGCGCCGCGCGCGCCCCACAGCGTCCGCAGGGCGGCGCAACGGTGCTCGACCGACGGCCCCGGCCCCTCGACCCGCACCGCCGAGACAGACTTGTCTTGTCGGCCGACGTAGGAAACGCCCGATCGCGCCGCCACCGCCGCCGGCAGATGCGCCGCGGCGGAGACGTCGTGGGGCGAATTGAGCGCGTCGGCCAGCGCGGCGATGCCGTCCGTGTCGGACGCGCCATAGAGCAGCACCGTGCGCGTCTTCTCCGGCGCGGGCAGCACCTTCACCGTGACGTCGGTCATCACGCCGAGGGTGCCGAACGAGCCCGCCATCAGCTTGGACAGGTCGTAGCCGGTGACGTTCTTGACCACCCGGCCGCCCGACTTGATCGCCTCGCCCCGCCCGGTGACCGCGGCGAAGCCGAGGAAGTGATCACGCGCCGCCCCCGCCTTGATTCGACGCGGCCCGGCCAGGTTGGTGGCGATCACCCCGCCCAAGGTCTGACGATCGGGCGTCTGGCGATCGGGCGTCTGGCGGTCGGCGGGCTGGCCGAGCCCCTCCTGTCCAAACAGCGGGCCGATCTCCGGCGGCTCGAAGGCGAGCATCTGGTTGTGCTCGGCGAGCAGCGCCCGGACCTCGGCCAGCGGCGTCGCCGCCCGGGCCGACAGCACCAGCTCCTCGGGCTCGTACAGGGTCACCCCCGACAGCGCCGACAGGTCGAGGACGTGATTGGCGTCGACCGGCCGGCCCCAGCCCCGCTTGGTGCCGCCGGCGACGATCTCGAGCGGGGTCTCGCTCGCCACCGCCCAGGCGACCGCCTCGCGGACGCCGTCCGCGGTCGCGGGGGCGAGCCGGTCCGAAGTGGGGCGGTCCGGGGCCCCCGGCCCGGTCATTCCGCCGCCTCCGGCGTGGTCGCGGCGACCGCGCTGGGGGATGCCGCCGACCGCCGCGGCATCAACACCAGCAGGTTGCCGGCGAGCACCAGGGCCAGCCCGGCCGCCGACGGCACGCTCCATTTGTAACCCTCGAGCAGGGTCGAGACGCCCAGCGCGAGCACGGGGAACATGACGGTGGCGTAAGCCGCGCGCGCCGGCCCGATCCGCTTGAGCAGGGTCAGGTAGCAGACGAAGCCGAGCACCGAGGAGATCACCGCCAGGTAGACGAGCGAGCCGACGTAGCGGACGCTCGGATCGAAGGTGAGCGGCTGCCCCTTCACCAGCGTGACGATCAGCAGCAGCGCCGTGCCGTACGCCATGCTCCACCCGGTCATCGGCAGTAGCGGCAGGCCGATCCGCTGGTTCGACGCGCCGACGATGTTGGCGAGCGAGAAGCAGATCGTGCCGCCGATCGCGAGCACGAGGCCGAGGCTGCCGTCGTCGGCCAGGCTGAGGGCGCCGATCTCGGGCCAGAAGATCAGGCCGATCCCGCTGAGCCCGACCACGATCCCCGCCCCACACCCGAGGCGACACGCGCTGGCGCAGCAGGATCGCGCTGAACACCGCGACGAAGGCCGCCGAGGTCGAGAACACCACGGCCAGCAGGCCGGAGGTGACGTAGTTGTTCGCCGTGTAGAACTGGAGGTAGTTGAGCGAGAACAAGAGCGCGCCGAGCAGCGCCAGGCGCGGGTGCTGGCTGAGCGGCAGGGCGAACCGCTCGCGCCGGACCAGGCACCAGCCCGCGATCAGCAGCGCCGCGGCGCCGAACCGATAGGCGATCGACTGCAGCTCCGGCACCACGCCGACCTGCCACGCGATCCCGATCCAGGACGTGCCCCAGACCAGGACGGTGAAGGCGTAGAGGGAGAGGTTCAGCATGGGAAGTCGGCGACCATCGTTTCCCCTCCCCCCTTGAGGGGGAGGGTCAGGGAGGGGGGTATGCCCGAGCGCCAGGCTGCATCAGGATAGCCCCCATGGCCAACCAACGCGCCCGCCGCTTGCGCAGCAACCTCACCGAAGCAGAGAAGGCCCTTTGGCGGCACTTGCGCCGCCGCGCGCTCGACGGTCATCGTTTCCGCCGCCAGCAGCCAATCGGGCCCTATATCGTCGATTTCTATTGTCCCGACGCCAAGCTCGTCATCGAGGTCGACGGCGGGCAGCACAACGACCCCGACCGGCTCGACCGTGATCGCCGGGCGGACGGAATGGCCGATTGGCCGGGGCTATCGTGTCCTGCGCTTCTGGAACAGCGACGTGCTGCACGAGATCGACGGGGTGCTGGAAACGATACGCGAATGCCTCCACGACCGAAACTGACTTGGTTTCTGTGCGCTGCCGGCAGGAAACCTTCGTGGTGGCTGCATACCCCCCTCCCCGTCCCTCCCCCTCAAGGGGGAGGGGGTTGGATCGTATCCCGGCCGAACGTTCCTCGTGACACTCATCTAGAATTGCGGGATATCCGGGAACCGGGTCTGGCCGCCGTGGACGTGGACGCGGCCGAGCTCGGCGCAGCGGTGGAGGGTCGGAAAGACCTTGCCGGGGTTGAGCAGCTGGTCGGGGTCGAAGGCGCACTTGACCCGCTGCTGCTGCTCAGATCGGTTTCGGTGAACATCGCCTCCATAAGGTCGCGCTTCTCGACGCCGACGCCGTGCTCGCCGGTCAGCACGCCGCCGACCTCGACGCACAGCTTGAGGATCTCGGCGCCGAACTCCTCCGCCTTGTCCAGCTCGCCGGGCTTGTTGGCGTCGTAGAGGATCAGCGGATGCAGGTTGCCGTCGCCGGCGTGGAAGACGTTGGCAACGCGCAAACCATACTTTTCCGTCATTTCCGAAATTCTCGACAAAACCTCCGGCAGCCGTGCGCGCGGGATGGTGCCGTCCATGCAGTAATAGTCGGGCGAGATGCGGCCGACCGCGGGGAAGGCGTTCTTGCGGCCGGACCAGAACACCGCGCGCTCGGCCTCGTCCTTGCTGACCCGGGCGTAGGTCGCGCCCTTGTCGCGGGCGAGCGCCTCGACCCGCTCGATCAGGTGGTCGACCTCCACCGCCGGGCCCGTCGAGCTCGACGATCAGCAGCGCCTCGACGTCGCGCGGATAGCCGGCGTGGACGAAGTCGTCCGAGGCCTGGATCGCCAGCGTGTCCATCATCTCCATGCCGCCCGGCACGATGCCCGCGGCGATGATCGCGCCGACCGTGTCGCCCGCCGCCTCGGCCGAGGGGAATCCGAGCAGCAGCGCCCGCGCCGTCTCCGGCGCGCGCAACAGCCGCACGGTGACCTCGGTGACCACGCCCAGCATGCCCTCCGAGCCGATGGCGAGGCCGAGCAGGTCGTAGCCCGGCGCGTCGAGCGCCTTGCCGCCCAGGCGGATCACGGTGCCGTCGATCAGCACCATCTCGACGCCGAGAACATTGTTGGTGGTCAGCCCGTATTTCAGGCAGTGCACGCCGCCCGAGTTCTCGGCGACGTTGCCGCCGATCGAGCAGGCGATCTGGCTCGACGGGTCGGGCGCGTAGTAGAAGCCGTCGTCGGCAACCGCCTGGGTGATCGACAGGTTGGTCACGCCCGGCTGGACCACCGCGCAGCGGTTGGCGTGGTCGACCTCCAGGATCCGGTTGAACCTGGCCATGCCGAGCAGGACCGCGTCGGCCAGCGGCAGCGCGCCGCCGGACAGCGAGGTCCCGGCGCCGCGCGGCACCACGCGGATGCCGTTGTCGTGGCAATAGCGCAGGGTGCGGCTGACCTGCTCGACCGTCTCGGGCAGGACCACGAGCATCGGCGGCTGGCGGTAGGCGGTCAGCCCATCGCTCTCATAGGGGCGCAGGCCCGTCGCATCGTCGATCACCGCGTCGTCGGACACGATCTCGCGCAGCGCCCGGGCGATTTCCGCCCGGCGGCCGATCACCTCGGCGTTGGGTTCCGGCATCTTGAGCATGCACGGAACCTAGTGCGTTTTGGTCGTGAGGGGAATTGGCCGCGGGCGACGGCCCCGTGCCCCGCGCGGGCGTGACGCGCGTCACTGCGGGCGCGGACCGGCGGCGCTAACGTGGCCCCATAACAAGCCCATCAGGGACAGGAACAGGACCCATGCAACGCAAGCCGATCGTCTCGATCCACCTCGTCCGCTTCGCCGGCGGTCTCCTCGGCGCTATCGCCACGCTCGCCGCCGTCGCGGTGCTCACCAACAACGGCGCGGGTATCCTCTAGGGATCAGCCCGGCGCTCGACGCCGTCGGGCGGGTTTGAAACCCGCCCCTACGAGCCCTTCACCAGCGAAAGCGGGATTTTCGCAGCCTTCCGTAGGGGCGGGTTTCCAACCCGCCCGTGCCGCCCGCGCCGCGCCCGCACCGCAGCGCCCCATTGGGGACGCACGAAAACGGCGCGCCCCGCGAGGGGCGCGCACGCCTGAAGATCCAACGGAATGGAACGGGCGCCGGGCGTCAGCCCTGGCGCGCCTTGAACCGGCGGTTGGTCTTGTTGATCACGTAGATCCGGCCACGGCGCTTGACGACGCGGCAGTCCTTGTGACGATTCTTCAGCGTCTTGATCGAGCTGGCGACTTTCATGTTCGGCGCCCTGGTTTTCTGCGGCTTTCTAAAGGAAGCGCGGAACATAGGCAGGCGGCACGCGCCCGTCAACCGCCGGAATGCCGCAGCGGCGGGCGTTTATTTGCACTTGCGGCGCGCGCCGGGCGCCGCATGATGCGGGCCGATGCCGCAATCCGACCTCCCCACCGACCTGCCCATGACCATCCGGGACCATTTCCAGAAGCAGGCGCGGACCTGCGACCGCATGGGCTCGCCCTTCACGGCGGGCCTGCTGGCCTATCTCGCCGAGGCGCTCGACCGGGCGACGGCAGTGGGCGCGGCCGTGCTCGACTGGCCCGGCGACCCCAAGGCCGACGCGCTGGCGCTGCGGCTGGCCGGCGGGCTGCACGCGCTGGTGCTGTCGGGGCGCGACCCGGCGTTGGCGGCGGTCTATCCCGGCGGCGGTGATGGCGACAACAGTGGGCCGGAGGCGTTCGACGAGGCGGTCGCCGGCGCGCTCGAACGCCACGCCGACTTCCTGCTCGATTTCCTGAAGAGCCCGCCGCAGACCAACGAGGTCGGCCGGTCGGCGATCCTGCTCGGCGGCTTCCTCACCGTCGCGGCGGAGACCGGGCGCCCGCTCGCGCTACTGGAGACCGGGGCGAGCGGCGGGTTGAACCTGCACTGGGACGCCTGGCGCTACCGGCTGGCCCCCGCGGACTCTCCGGCCGACGGCACGGCCGGCGACTGGGGCGCGCCCGACGCGCCGCTGACCCTGGAACCCGACTGGCAGGGGCCGCTGCCGCCGCTCGGCCCGGCCACGGTGGTCGCCCGCGCCGGCTGCGACCAGAACCCGATCGACCCCGGCGACGAGCAGGCGCGGCTGCGCCTGCGCGCCTACGTGTGGGCCGACCAGACCGCCCGCCTCGCCCGGCTCGACGCTGCGCTTGCCCACGCCGCGGCGAGCCCGGTCCGGGTCGAGAAGGCCGACGCGGGGCCGTGGCTGGACGCCGCGCTGGCCGCCCGGCCCGACGGCGCGGCGACCGTCGTCTATCACTCGATCTTCTGGCAATACGTCGCCGCCGACACGCAGCAGCGCCTGCGCGCGGCGATCGAGGCCGAAGGCGCGGTCGCTACGGCGGAGAAGCCGCTCGCCTGGCTGCGTATGGAGCCAGCACCGGAAGCGCCGCGCCACGCCGAACTGCGCCTGACCCTGTGGCCAGCGCCGTGGCCCGACGGCAGCGAACGGCGGCTCGCGGCGGTCGACTACCACGGCAACTGGGTCGCGTGGGGGCCGGCCGGCGAGGCGCTGATCGCCGAAGCGGTCGAGGCGAAGCGGAAGCGGGCCTAGCCCGCGATACCAGGAAAGGGTCCTACGCCGCGCGCGCCCGCTTGGCGGCCTGGCCGGCGACGAGGCGGACCTTGCGCGGGGCGGCCATCCAGACACACAGGACCGAGAGGGCGCTCATGCCGATCGCCACCCAGAAGGCGGCGACGTAATTGCCGGTCCAGTCGAACAGCGCCCCGGTCAGCCACGGGCCGCACGCGCCGCCGGCGATCGAGGCGCCACCGATGACGCCGAAGATCGAGCCGTAGTGGCGGCCCTGGAAGATCTCCGCCGGGATCGCGCCGAACACGGACGCCAGCCCATAGCCGAGCGCGCCCTGGGCCGCGACCATCAGGTACATCAGCAGCGGCGACGGCTCGATCTTGATCAGCAGCAGCAGGACGTAGCAGGCGACGTAGCCGAGCCCGCTCAGGGTCCAGGCCCATTCGCGGCCGATCCGGTCGGACAGGGCGCCCAGGCCGATCTGGCCGACGATGCCGGTCAGCCCGACGAGCCCGAGCGCGAAGGCGGCGACCTCGGGCGAGAAGCCGTTCTCGGTCAGATAGCGGGTCTGGTGGACCTGGATCGCGTACCAGGAATAGAGGCCGGTCGCGAAGCCGGTGACCAACCACCAGAAGCGGCCCGTGCGCATCGCCCGCCGAACGGTCCAGTCGACCGCCGCCCACTCGCGGTCGACGACGGTGTCGACCGGCTGCGGCCCGGACCCGTCAGCGGCCGGCCTTGCGTCGCCGTCGGGCTCCAGGCCCAGGTCCTGGGGGTGGCGGCGCTGGAGCAGGAAGTTGAGCGGCACCAGGGTCGCCACCATCAGGATCGCCAGCGCCCAGCACGCCTCGCGCCAGCCGACCGAGGTGATCAGCGTCTGCACCCAGGGGAACAGCAGCACCGAGCCGATGCCGACCCCGGAGAAGGCGATGCCCACCGCGAGCCCCCGGCGGCGGACGAACCACAGCGGCAGGAACAGCGAATGGCCGATATAGCTGAGCATGACGCTGGCCCCGACCACCATCACGCCCAGGGTCAGGTACAGGTGCCAGGGCTGGGTCACCAACGGCGCCAGCGCCATCCCGGCGGCGACGATCAGGGCCGCGGCCGGAATCGTCAGGCGCGGCCCGAACCGGTCGACCAGCCGGCCGGTGAAGGGCGAGATCAGGATCGACGACATGAAGCCGATCGAGAAGGCGGCCGCGGTGACGCCGCGTTCCCAGTGGAATTCCTCGAGAATCGGCGGGAACAGCAGCGAGAAGGCCGTCCGGGCGTTGACGCCGATGCCCATGGTGACGAAGGCGACGGCGACGACCACCCAGCCATAGAAGAAGGGCAGGCGCGCGAGCCGGCTTTGCGGCGCACCGCCGGGATCGAGACGGTCGGTCATCGCCGAAACCGTACCGGCTGCGGGCGGGTCATCCAATTACCTGTCGGATAAGGGTCGGGACCGGGGTGGTGCTCAGGCGACACCTTCGACGACCATGGCATGCATGGTCGCCGCGCCAGCCCGCTCCTTTTTGGCGGTCGTGTATTCCGGCGAGTTCCAGAACGTGTGCGCCGCTTCGACCGACGGAAACCTGATGACGACGACCCGCCGCTTCTCGTCCGGGCCCTCGACCGCTTCGACGGCGCCGCCACGGACCACGAACTCGCCGCCATAGGCGGCGATCGCCGCCGGCGTCAGCGCCGTGTAGTTCTTGTATTTGTCGGGGTCGGTGACGTCGACAAAGGCGATAAAGTAACCAGCCATGCATCCCCCCGGATTGATCGTTGTCGTTGCGTCGCCCATGCTACAGCCCGACCCGACGTCCAGCCAAGCATGGTGGCATGCACCCGACGCACCTCTCCCGCCGGAATTCGCCCGTCCCCGCGACCGACATCCCCCGTAGCCGCCCACTCACGGCGCCCGGCCCAAGGGCGGGGTGAGCGGCATGATGCGCACGCTGAGCGCCACCCGCATCGCGGCGGCGCTGACCACGATCGCCGGCCTCTTGCTGCTCGCCGCGCCCGGATTGACCGGCCTGCCCGACACCACCGGCCGGGCGGTCGGCGCGGTCGTGATCGCCGCCGGGCTGTGGGGCACCGCGGTCGTCCCCGCCTATTTCACCTCGATCCTGTTCATGTTCCTGGCCGTGGCGTTGGCGATCGCGCCGGCGCGGGTCGTGTTCTCGGGCTTCCAGTCGACGGCGGTGTGGCTGGTGTTCGGCGGGCTGGTGCTCGGCGTCGCGGTGAAGAAGACCGGGCTCGGCGCGCGCTCGGTCCGCGCCATGCTGCGCAGCTTCCCGCTGTCCTACCGCGGCATCGTCTGGGCGGTGGCGCTGTGCGGCCTCGCGCTCAGCCTGTTCATCCCGTCGGCCTCGGGCCGGGTCGTGCTGCTGATGCCGATCGTGATCGCGCTCGCCGACCGGCTCGGCTTCGCGCCGGGGCGGCCGGGGCGGACCGGCCTGGTGCTCGCCGCCGGGTTGGGCACGACCGTGCCGGCCTTCGCGATCCTGCCCGCCAACGTACCCAACATAGCGCTGATCGGCGCGGCCGAGAGCATCTACAACGCCCACTTCAGCTACGGCGCCTACCTGGCGCTGAACTTCCCGGTGATGGGCCTGCTCAGCGCGATCGCGATCCCGACCATCGTCTGCCGCATGTTCCCGGACACGGCGACGACCGCGCAGGAGGCCGACCGGCACGAGCCGTGGAGCGGCGAGGAGCGGCGGCTGGTGGTCGTCCTCGCCATCGGGCTGGCGCTGTGGGCGACCGACTTCCTGCACCACGTCTCGCCGGCCTGGGTGGCGATGGGCGCGGCGATCCTGTGCGTGCTGCCGGCGGTCGGGGCGCTCAAGCCGGCCTCGATCTCCAAGGACGTCGACTACGGCCCGTGGCTGTTCGTCGCCGGGGTGATCGGGCTGGGCGCGGTGGTCACCCATTCGGGCATGGGCGCGGCGATCGCGCGCGGCCTGTTCTCGGTGGTGCCGCTCACCCCTGGCAACGGGCCGCTCAACTTCGCGATCATGTACGTGGTCGGGGCGCTGACCGCGACCCTGACCACCCTGCCCGCCTCGCCCGGCATCCTGACCCCGCTCGCCCAGGGCATCGCCGACGCCAGCGGCTGGCCGCTGCACAGCGTGCTGATGGCGCAGGTGCCGGTCTGGTTTCTGTTCCCCTTCGCCTATCAGGCGCCGCCGATCGTGCTGACCCTGGTGATGGGCCAAATCAGCCCGCGGCGGGCGCTCAAGGTGATGCTGCCGCTGATGATCTTCGGCATCGTCGTGATCCTGCCGCTACAATATCTGTGGGGCCGGCTGCTCGGCGTCTATCCGTGACGCGGCGGCAGCCCGAGAACAAGCCTGCAAGAGAACGAGCCCGCAGGGAGGAAGACCATGAAACTCGAGAACAAGGTCGCCGTGGTGACCGGCGCAGCGTCGGGCTTCGGCGAAGGCATCGCCCGGCTTTACGCCGCCGAGGGCGCGCACGTGGTGGTCGCCGACGTCAACGACCAGCTCGGCAACACCGTCGCCGCGGACATCGGCGGGCGCTACCTCCACGCGGACGTATCGAAAGACGCGGACGTCAAGGCGATGATCGACGACGCGGTCGGCGCCTACGGCCGGCTCGACATCCTCGTCAACAACGCCGGCATCACCCACGTCAACCGGCCGATGCTGGAGGTCGGCGAGGAGGAGTTCGACCGCATCTTCGCGGTCAACGTGAAGGGCATCTACCTCGCCGCGATCCATGCCGTGCCGGTGATGCGCGCGCAGGGCGGCGGGGTGATCATCAACACCGCCTCGACCGCCGGGCTGCGCCCGCGGCCCGGGCTGACCTGGTACAACGCGTCCAAGGGCGCGGTCATCACCATGACCAAGTCGATGGCGGTCGAGCTCGGGCCCGACAAGATCCGGGTCAACGCGCTGTGCCCGGTGGCCGGCGACACGCCGCTCCTGCAGTCCTTCCTGGGCAGCAATACCCGCCAGGCCTTCGAGGCGACGGTGCCGCTCGGCCGCCTGTCGACGCCCGAGGATATCGCCCGCGCCGCCCTCTATCTCGCCTCGGACGACGCCGAGTTCATCACCGGCGTCGCGCTGGAGATCGACGGCGGCCGCTGCGTCTGACCCGACGCACCCCCACCCGCATCGAGCCCGGAGACCCCATGATCGCCTGTATCATCGAATTCCGCGTCCGCCCCGGCATGGAGGCGCGCCACCAGGAGGTGCTGCTGCCGCTGTTGGACAAGATCGACGGCGAGGACGGCTTCATCGCCAAGGAGACCTACGAGCACATCCGCAATCGCGGCGAGCTGCTGACGGTCTCGTGGTGGCGCGACCGGGCGGCGCTCGACGCCTGGATGCGCGACCGCGACCACCTGGTCGCGATCAGGGCGGGCAAGTCGGAGATCTTCTCCGAATACCGGATCCGCCTCGCCGAGGTCACCGACGACAAGCGCTGGAGCGCGCCGGCCGCGAAGGCCTGAGCCCCGGCGGCGTCAGGGATTGTCCGGCCCCGGTTCAGGCAAATTGGGTGCAGGCAGATGGGGCAGCCGGCGTGGGCGATGCCGGGTCGGGTATGGCGTCGTCGAACGGCGGCAGGCGCCGCAGGATCGCGGCCAGCGGCTGCGCCGGCGGTCCGTCGAGCGGCACCGCCAGATGCGGGGTGTCGACCCGGACGACGGCGACGGTGCCGGCAGGCAGCGCCGCGGGCAGCGCGGTTTGGGGTGCGATGCCGGCCGTCTCCAGCTTGTCGAGGAAGGTCTCGGCGCCCGACGCGCTCGACTTGGAATAGAGCGCGACCAGCGCGCCCGTCCGCCGCGTCCGCTCGGCCCAGTCGGCGAAGGCGGCCTCGCCGCCGTAGAAGGCGTCGAGCAGCACCAGCGCGCGCACCCGGCCGTTGAGCCCGCCGCGGGTGACGCTCTCCATCGCCGGCCACCAGCCGCCGCTGTAGGCGGCGACGATGACCGGGCCGCCGGCGAGCGACGCCGGCGACACGCCCAACGCTTCGGCCGCCCGCGGCAGCGCGGCGGCGAGCAGCCGGCGCACGCCGCCCGGGCGGATCAGCTTGCCCGGATGGGAATTGGCCGCGTCGACGGCGAGCTGGGGCGCGATCAGGATGACGTTGCGGCCCGACGCGTTGACCTGGTCCGGGATCTTCTGGTCGCGGACGACCGTGTCCGACAGGGTCGCGCCGTTGCCGTGGAAGAACAGCAGGATGCGGAAGGGCTTGGCCGGGTCGAAGCCGGGCGGGACGTGGATCAGCACCCGGTCGTCGGAATAGGTGCCGGCGGGCGCGGGCTCGCCCTTGGCGGGGTCGGGCGTGAACGGGAACGGCGCAGCGTCGAGCCGGACGAGCATGGTCACCCGGCAGCCGGGCCCGCCCCGGCACAGGTAGGCGAGCGGCGGCGGGCCGGGCAGCAGCCGGTCGATCGCGCCGCCGCGCCACAGCGCCAAGCCGCCCGCCGCGGCGACGACGACAATGGCGATCGCCGCGGCCAGGATGACGGGCCGGCGGCGCATCGCGCGGTCACGCGGCGGTGGCGGCCCCGGCGGGCGCGCCGCCCGGCGCCGGCTTGAGGATCGAGAAGAAGGCCGGCATCGCGATCAGGTAGGCGGCAGCCGAGATCAGCAGCATGGTCTGCTGGCCCCACAGCACGTCGACGATCGGCACGGCGACCGCGCCGACCACCGAGAAGGTGCCGTTGATGCCCCAGGCCCACAGGAAGAACCGCTCCTTGCCGAGCTCCGAGAGCATGCCCATGCCGGTCGGGAACGGGAAGCCCATCAGGAAGGCGGGCGGCGCCACCAGCAGGATGCAGGTCGCGATCCGCAGCACGTAGGGCCACTGGCCGATGGCGCTGAGGATCGGGTCGTAGACGAAGGCGCCGAGCGCGAGCAGGGCCACGATGCCGATGAACACGCGCGGCATCACCTTGCGGCAGTTGCCGATGAAGCGCCCGCTGGTCAGCGAGCCCAGCCCCGAGAAGAACAGCATACTGGTGATCAGCACCGAGGCCGATATCGTCGGGTTGGCGAGCGCGACCAGGAACTTGCCGATCAGCCCGACCTCGACCGTGATGTAGCCGACGCCGAGGGCGAAGAAGTAGACGAATATCCCGAGCTTGCCCGGCTGGCGCGAGAAGATGGTCCGCCAGCCCCAGATCACCGGGATCATCATCAACAGGAAGCCGAAGATGCTGGCGATGATCAGCGTCGCCCACAGCAACAGGTAGCCCCACTCGTCCGACACCGCATCGAGCTGGTTGAGGAAGTTGGGGATATCCGGCGCCTTGATGTAGGCGGCGAAATAGGGGCGGTTGTTGGTCAGCGGCCGCGTGTCGAAGACATACTTGTCCTCGACGTAGTCGAACTCGCCCTTCATCAGGTGGGCGAGCATCAGCTTGTAGAGGTTGCCCCAGGTCAGCTCGGGCTTGGCCGGCGCTTTGTCCGCAGCCTTCGGCGCGTCGCCCGGCTTGGCGTCGTTGGCCTTGGTGTCGTCGGCGGGCTTGTCCGCCGCCTTCTTGTCGTCACCCGGCTTGACGTTGTCCGGCTTGGTGGCGTCCGGCTTGGTGTCGTTGGCCTTGGCGTCGTCCGGCGTCTTGGGCGCCGCCTTGTCGTCGGCCGCCTTCTTGTCGTCACCCGGCTTGGCCTGGTCGTCCGTGTGGGTGCCCGGCGCCCGGAAATGCGCCGCGCGGTAGCCGGCGAAGATCGCATCGCCCTGGGACGTGTCGAAGGTGGCGCCCGGATAGTAGAGCACCTCGTAGGACATGTCGTCCGACCAGGCGCGCAGCTTCTTGACCTCGGCGGGGGTGAAGCCGTCCTTCTTGTAGAGGACGGTCATGGTCGACAGGTAGGTGTGCAGGATGAAGAACTTGTCCTTCACCTTGCCCTTGTTCTGGCGCCACGCGGCGTCGACGATCGTGGTCAGGAACTTGGGGATCGACTTGGGCAGGTCCTGCTTGTTCCACAGGGTCACCGCGAGGATGCCGTCGGGCTTGAGCGCGGTCATGTAGTCGCGCAGCGTCTCGCGGGTGTAGTTGTACTTCTCGACGATGGCGAAGCCGCCCGACCGCGACAGCCCGGTCGAATCGATCAGGCTCAGGTCGATCACGTCGTAGCGGTTCTTCTCGCCGGCGACGTACAGCCGGCCCTCGAACGGGATGATCCGGACCCGCTTCGATTCGAGCGGGTTGCCGGTCAGTTTGGTGATCGCCGGCGCCTTGGTCAGCGCGTAGCGGATCATCGGGTTGCTTTCCGCCACCGTCACCGTCTTGGCCCCGGCGGCCAGCGCCACGTTGGCCGAGATACCGCCGCCGAGCTGCACGATGAACACGTCCGGATTCTTCTTGAGGACGTAGGGCATGTACATCGGCAGGAATTCGAAATACGCCGTCAGCTTCTTGGGGATCTTCTTCATCACCCCGATCGGCCCGTCCGAATCGATGTAGAGCGCGATATACGCGTTCTTCGGCATCTCCTCGAGGTTGACCGCGGCGTTGTCCGACAGGCCCGGCGCGAAGTGCAGGTAGGAGCTGGTATAGGCCTCGAGATAGCCGAACGGCCCGTAGTCCGAGTAGATCCGCTTCGAATCCGGGAACTTGCGGGCGTAGCTGACGCCCTTGAACTCGTTGACCGCGATCCGCGTGTGGTCGGCGGCGACCCACACCGCCCCCGCGCCGAGCAGCGCGGCGATGACCAGCGGCACCCAGGCCCGTTCCGAGCCGAACCAGATCAGCGTGCCGAGCGCCCACAGCGCGAACGGGACCAGCAGGATCCAGTCGGGCGGGACGAAATAGAGCGAGATCAGGAACACCAGCCCGCACAGGCCGGAGCCGGCGAGGTCGGCGAAATAGACCCGGCCGAACACGTGCTGGCCGCGCATGAACACCAGCCCCAGGAACAGCGCGCCCATCAGGAAGGGCACGAAATAGACCAGGAACAGGTAGAACAGCCGGAACTTCTGGTCCGGGTTGGCGACCAGCTCGATCGGGTTGAAGCCGAGTTGCTGGGCGACCGTGTTGGCGACCAGCATCAGCGGCCCGAACAGCACCAGCGCGATGGTGATGAACAGCCGCCAGTAGCGCTGGAACCGGGTCGTGCCGATGCACATCACGGCGCTCATCACGCCGAAGCCGAGCATCGCG
Organism: uncultured Alphaproteobacteria bacterium; assembly: GCA_963730305.1. Lineage (GTDB taxonomy): Bacteria > Pseudomonadota > Alphaproteobacteria > Bin65 > Bin65 > CAMYMQ01. The sequence continues at coordinate 508,686 of CAVSRB010000002.1, read as the reverse complement.
ATCGAGATCACGAAGGACCCGAAATGGGCCCAGGTGCCGATCGAGAACACGCGCATGATGCCGATCTGCAGCGCGATGATCGCGCCGGCGATCAGACCGACGGAGATGTAAAAGGAAATGGAGAGCCGCCGGCTCTCCATCCCCCAGGTGTCGCTGGTCGCGTTCAAGGGCTTACTTTTTCTTCAGCCGGTATCGCGAAATCGTCTTGCCGCCCTTCGTATACGCGGTGAACGGCACGAAGGTGGTGCCGGTGCAGCCGACGCGGCGGCTGGCGTAGATGTCCTTGCGGGTGATCTTGATCCGCCCCGATTCGGTCTTGTGCTTCTCGACCCGCAGCACCTTGTGGCAGCCGGCGGGGCCGATCGGGATCACCATGATGCCGCCGACCTTGAGCTGGCGCAGCAGCGGCGGCGGGATGTGGTCGAGGCCGGCCGTGACGATGATCTTGTCGAACGGCGCATGCTCCTTCCAGCCGAAGTAGCCGTCGGCCTGCTTGCGGTGGATGTTGTTGTATTCCTTGTATTTCGCCGCCGCGAGCTTGTCGTAGAGCTCGTTGGTGGTCGCGGCGAGATCGGGAATGATCTCGATCGTGTAGACGTTCTTGGTCAGGTAGCTGAGGATCGACGACTGGTAGCCCGAGCCGGTGCCGACCTCGAGCACCTTGTCGCCGGGCTGGACGTCGATCTCGGTCGTCATCTTGCCGACGATGTTCGGGCCCGAGATGGTCACGCCGCAGCCGATCGACAGGAACTTGCTGGCATAGGAACGCTCCGGCGAGGCGTTGCGCGAGAACTCCTCGCGCGGCGCGGCGAGGAACGCCCGCTTCTCCTTGTCCCGCACCAGGTCGCGGTTCCGGACCATCTGCTGGAAGCGCGCCCAGCGCGCCCGCAGCATGGGCATCGTGTCGCCACGCACCGTGTGCATGTACTTGGCGAAGGCCGCGAAGCTCGTCATCGGCGGGTTGATCGTCGGCCCGGACGTCCCGCGGAGGCCGGTCGCCGGCTTGCCCGTGACCAGCATGGTCGCCGTCGTGCGCGCGCAGCCCCTGGCCTCGGCGGTTCCCGGCGCCGCGGTCAGGGCGGTCAGCGAGGAACCCAGCGTGGCGACCGTCGTGAGCGCGACGAGTGCGGCGGAACGAGTGGATGCCATGTAAACCTCTTCAAACAAAGAAGCCGGTACGGAAGACCCGACGCGGCTTCATGCGGTCGAAAACGGGCGGGAATATGGCGGGTTTCGAATCGGCTGTCCATAGATCGCGCCGATTGCCGTTAACCATTGAATCCTATGGCAGAACCAGCGATCCGGCGGAGGTCCGGTTCAGGCCGCCGCGGCGACGTCCCACAGGCGCCGGGCGAACTTCGGATAGGGGTCGGCGATCTGCGGCGCGACGGTCTCGCGGATCAGGCGCAGGGTCGCCGCGTCGGGCAGCGGCGTCTCCGGCACCGCCGCCGGGCAGTCGAAGGCGAAGCCGGTCTGCTCCCGAACCTCGTCGACGCTGTGGCCGGGGTGCACGCTTTCCAGCCGGAAGCGCTCGCTTCGCCCGGTCGAAGGCGAACACGCACCGGGTGGTGACCAGGCCGACCGGCCCGCCCGGCCGGTGGACATTGGCGGGGCTGACGCCGGGCGCGCTGATGAAGTCGACCTTGTCGACCAGCACCCGCGGCGTGTGCTCTTCGCGGAACAGGATCACCTTCGGCACCGTGAAATAGAGGTAGGCCGAACCGAACGAGCCGGACCAGCGCACCTTCTGCTGCGGATACTCGCCGACGCCGACCAGGTTGATGTTGGCGCGGCCGTCGATCTGGCCACCGCTGAGGAAGAAGGCGTCGATCCGGCCCTGGCCGGCGCAGTCGAACAGGTCGATGCCGCCGTCGGTGCGGAATTCGGGGATCTCGCTGCCGATGATCGAGACTCGGGTGGCGCCGCCGTCGAGCTGGCGCCGCAGCAGCGCCGCCGAGCCGGGGATCGGCGAGGAGACGCCGACGGCGATATGGCGGCAGCCCTCGAGCAGGCCCGCGATCACCGCGATCAGCAGCTCCTCGGGCCGGCAGTCGGTCCCAGTCCCGGCTTCGGTCCCAGTCCCAGTCCCAGTCATGACGCGCCTATTCGGCCGCGACGGCGGCGCCGTCGGTGACATAACGGGCGAGATAGGCGGCGAAGCCCTCCTCGGTCGCCGCCATCGTGGCGTACTCGGCCAGGTGGTCCTCGTCCGCCGGGTACTCGCCGGTCATGGCGTGGGGCCAGGCCCCGCGCGGGGCGACCGCGACCGCGTCGACGTAGAGGCTCGACAGGGTCGCGGGCGCGAGCTGCTCGTCCTCCAGCAGGTTGCCGTCGTAGAGTCGCTCGCAGGTGACCAGGCTGTGGCGCGCGGCGTGAGCGAGCACCTTCAACTCGGTCTGCCGGCCCAGCCAGACGTTGCCGGCCCGGTCGGCCATCGGCACGTGGAACAGCGCGACGTCGGGCACGATCGCCGGGATCGCGACGATCGGGTCGTCGGCCTCGTAGGGATTGTTGATGACCCGGTAGTCGTCGCGGAAGGCGACGATGTCGGAGCCGATCAGGCCGCGCAGCGGGATGAAGGGGATGCCCTTCTGCCCCGCCTGCAGGCCGGCGTAGACGGCCGGGCAGGTGCTGTCGATCACCCGCACCGTGCCCGCCTTGACCGCCGCACCGAAGCGCGGGGCCTGGCCGAACTCGCCCAGGCTGACGCCGCTGGTCTCGATCGTCGCGACGCAGCCGGCGCCGATCAGCAGGTCGGCCTGCAGGCTGCTGGTCGGCGCGGTGACGACGTGGAGGTTGCGGACGCCGCGGCGGACCAGCGCGCGGGTCGCCGCCATGGCGACGGCCCCGCCCTCGGGCTTGAACACCACCAGCTTGGCGCCGTCGGGCACGCGCGCGGCGAGCGCGGCGACGTCGGTGTCGAGCAGGTCGGTCATCGGCCCTCCTTCAGCCCGTGAAGCTCAGCGCCGCGGCCGGCAGCGGCTTGCGCAGCACCTGGGCATAGACGGTCCAGTGCATCGTCTCGTCGGCGACCAGGCGGCCCGCCACCTTGGCCAGCGCCGGGTCGGCGAACTTCGGAATGGCGTCAATATACGCGTTGGCCGCGATCCCCTCCAGCTTGAAGGCCAGCTCGAGCACGTCGTGCTGGTTGCGCAGCGGGTACTTGGCGATGCGCTGACGGTAGAAGGCCTGGCTCCTGGCCTCGACCGGCGCACCGCCCAGCTTGCGCACCGCCGCCGCCAGGGCGTCGCGGTGGCCCTTGTGGTGACCCTGGAACAGCACGGCGGTCTTGAGCACGCGCGGGGTGAGCAGCCGGCTCTCCGCGGCGATCTGGTAGATGCCGACCGCCTCGTGCTCCAGCCCGAGCGCGTGGTTGAGGACGGCGACGTCGGTCGGCTTGCCGCCGGTGCGCCGGGCCGCCGCCATCGATTGGCAGCCGCCAAGCAGGGCGACGGCCGCGGCGCTGAGGGTGGCGACCTTCGCCCCGTTGATGAAACCGCGGCGGCCGCTGTCGGGCGCGTCGATCGTGTTCGGCTCGAGTCTGTCGTTCATGGCTCTCTCCCTTTCGGATGCCGGCCGGGAACGGCCGGCGATACCCCCTATACTCGCGGACTCGCGAATTGGTTTCGTTGCACCGGCGTCCATTTTCTCGCTCTGGACTTGAACCGGGCGGAAATGGAATAGAAGGTGGCTCGACCACCGCCCCGGCCCCGGCGGCGTGCAGAGGCGCCACCGGGGCAGGAAAACGGCCGGGATCGCTTGCGGATGATTTGCGTATGATAAGGTGAGATGATGCGACGCCTTGCGCTGCCCCTCCTTGTCCTGGCGACACTCGTCGCGGCGCCGCTGGCGCTGGCCGACGACGCCGCGCCGACGGCGCGCGCGACCGCGGTGCCGGTTCCCTGCGCGACCGCGACGGTCACGGCCGCCGACCTGCTGCCGCTCGACCGCCGGCAGTTGCGCGGCGGCCTCCAGCTCGCCTGTTCCCCGGGCTGCCTGCGCCGCTGCGCGGCGGTCTACCGGGCCTGCCAGGCCCGGTCGCGCGACTGGCGGCGATGCAGCGCGGTACGCCGCAACTGCATCCGGTCGTGCGGCTGCTAGACGCCGTCGGCAGGGAGACCACGGTGCCGCCATCCGCCCACGCGCCGCCCTGGCCGGATCTGCCCTACCCGGCGTGGCGGGACACCTGCGCCACGCTGCACCTGTGGACGCAGATCGTGGGCAAGATCCGCCTCGCCTACGCGCCCTGGTCCAACCATTCCTGGCACGTCACCCTGGCCGTGACGGCCCGCGGCCTGGCGACGCCGCTGATCTCGACCGGTACGCAGGACTTCGAGATCGAGTTCGACTTCGTCGAGCACAAGCTGCGGCTGCGGGCCGCCGATGGGCGCGAGCAGCATTTCCCGCTCCGCCCGATGGCCGTCGCGGATTTCTACGCCGAGACGTTGAATGCCCTGGCCGAGCTCGGGGTCCAGCCGCGGATCGACACGACGCCCAACGAGTTGCCGGACCCGATCCCCTTCGACCGGGACCGCACCCACGCCGCCTATGACGGTGCGTTCGCCGGCCGCTTCTGGCGCGTGCTGTTGCGAGTCCAGGACGTGTTCACCGAATTCCGCACGTCCTTCATCGGCAAGGTCAGCCCGGTGCACTTCTTCTGGGGCAGCTTCGACCTGGCCGTGACCCGGTTCTCGGGGCGCACCGCCCCGCTGCACCCGGGCGGCATCCCGCACCTGTCCGACGCGGTGACCCGCGAAGCCTATTCGCACGAGGTGTCGAGCGCCGGCTTCTGGCCGGGCGGTGGGGCCTACGAGGAGGCGGCCTTCTATTCCTACGCCTATCCGCAGGCCGACGGCTTCGCCGCGGCGGCCGTGCGCCCGGCGCAGGCCTTCTATCACGCGGAGATGGGCGAGTTCCTACTGCCCTACGACGCCGTGCGCACCGCCGACGACCCGCGGCGGACGCTGCTGGACTTCCTCGACAGCACGTACATCGCGGCGGCCGAGGCGGGCCGGTGGGACCGCGCGGCGCTGGAGTGCGCGCCGGGCGTGCCCGGGCGGCCGCGGCCGATCTAGCCGCGCGGCGCCTCTTCTTGTGCCGCCTTCCGCGCCTCGGCGACCTTGGCGCGCAGCGCGGTCAGCGCGCGGTCGGAAATCCCCATTTCGATCAGGTGGTCGACGGTGTTGTTGAGATAGTCGACCGCGGCACCGAGCGGCCCTTCGGCGTGCGCCAGCGCGTCGACGATGTCCGCTTCGCAGGCGTCGCCGGCATAGCGGGGATGAGCGGGATTGATGACGAAGGCCAGCGCGTCGACGGTCCCCTCGTCGGTGCGCAGCCGGACCCAGCGCGGCCGGTAGGCGCCGGAGACCATCTCGCGCCGCCAGACGATGTCGAACTCCTCCTCGACCTTGTCGCGGTGGACGCGCAGGGCGACGCCGACGCAGCTCCCGCCGTGCTCCAGGCCGAGCACCATGCCCGGCCGCTCCGGGCTGCCGCGGCCCAGGTGGGTCCACAGGCAGAAGCGGCGGTGATAGCCGTGGAGCCGGGCGATGCGCCGCTCCTCGAAATGGAAGGCCGGGTTCCAGATCAGCGAGCCGTAGCCGAACACCCAGAGGTCGGCGCCCGGGGGCGCGGCGGCGATGGCCGCGTCGCGCGAGGCGATCAGCTCTTCCTCCGACAGGCAGGGGACCAGGTCGCCGCCGGCCCTGATCATATCGATCAGGATACCGTTCTTGATGTTTTCGCGCGTCAGCACGCCGCTCGCACCTTGCCCATTCGCCCCGTGCTATCAAGATATGGACGGTGCGCGTCGCACCGCCCCTCCTGCCTAACATAGTCCCGCCTCCCGGCAAAATCGAAGGTCCGCACAATTCGCGCTTTCTGGCACTCCCTCTCGCCCAACGGCCGCGGCGCCATCTTCCTCCTGTTCGGTGGCTTCTTCCTGGCGGCGCAGGGAGCGGGCATCAAGGCGCTCGCGGCGGAGCTCTCGATCTGGCAGATCGTGTTCCTGCGCTTCACCCTGATCGGCCTGATCATCCTGCCCTTCGCCATCCGCAAGGGCGCGGTCCGGACGCGCCGGCCGGTCGCCCATATCGGGCGCGGCGTGATCGGGCTGATCGGCTTCACCAGCATGGTCTACGCGATCTCCCACGCGCCCCTGGCGACGGTGACGTCGATCGCCTTCACCCGCGTGATCTTCCTGGTCATCCTCGCCATCGTGGTCTTCCGCGAGACGGTCGGCTGGCGGCGCTGGACCGCGGTGGCGATCGGCTTCGTCGGCGTCCTGGTGATGATCCGGCCGGGGGCGGCGCCGCTCGACTTCGCCCTGCTGGGCGCGCTGCTCAACGCGTTCGCCATCGCCGGCGTGGTCGTCTTCCTCAAGTTCCTCAGCCGGACCGAAGCGCCCGAGACGATGGTGCTCTCCTTCAGCCTGTTCGGCAGCGTGGTGATGCTGGTGCCGGCGATCATGGTGTGGCGCTGGCCGGACCACCTGGGCTGGGGGCTGGTGCTGTTCATCGCCGCCGCCGGCGCCATCGCGCAGTCCTGCAACGTGCGTGGCTGGGCGATCGGCGAGGCCTCGGCGATGGCGCCGCTCGCCTATTTCCAGCTCATCTTCGCGGGCCTGTTCGGGTTCTTCATCTTCGCCGAGGTGCCGGACAACTGGACCTACGCCGGCGCCGCCATCATCGTCGCCAGCACGCTCTACATCTCGATCCGCGAAGCGCAGGTCCGCGGCGCCGCGGCCAAGGCGCCGACGGTGGAGTGAGCCGTCAATCCGCCCAGGGCATCGGCGTTTCGTTCAGGCCCCAGTAGAAGCTCTTCTGGCGCATGTAATTGCGCATGCCGAGCCGGCCCTTCTCGACCCCCCAGCCGCTCATCCGGTGGCCGGCGAACGGGGTGGAGATCGAGAACAGCTTGTAGGTGTTGATCCAGATCGTCCCCGACCGGATGCGGCGGCCGACCCGCCAGGCGCGCTTGTAGTCGCGGGTCCACAGCCCGCAGGCGAGGCCGTAGACGCTGTCGTTGGCCTGCGCGACCAGGTCGTCCTCGCCGTCGAAGGGCAGCGCGCACAGCACCGGGCCGAAGATCTCCTCCTGGCAGACGGTCGCCGCGTTGGTCAAACCATCGACGATGGTCGGCGTATAGAAGAAGCCCATGTCGTAGCCGTTGCCGGTGGGCCGCTCGCCGCCGACCAGCACGGTGCCGCCCTCCTCGCGGGCCCGCGCGACATAGCCCTCGATACTCTCGCGATGGCTGGCCGATATCTGCGGACCGATCTGGGTGTCCTCGCCCGCCGGGTCGCCGACCCGCAGCGTCTTGGTCTTGGCGATCAGCTTGTCCATGAAGTCGTCGTAGATGCGCCGGTCGACGAACAGCCGCGAGCCGGCGATGCAGGACTGGCCGGCCGAGCTGAAGATGCCGAAGATCACGCCGTTGACCGCGTGGTCGATGTCGGCGTCGTCGAACACGATGGTCGGCGACTTGCCGCCGAGCTCGAGCACGCTCGGCATCATCTTGTCGGCGGCCATGTGGGCGATGGCGATGCCGGTGCTGGTGCCGCCGGTGAACGAGACCATGCCGACATCGGGGTGTTGGATGAGGGCATTGCCGACGGTGCGCCCGGCGCCGGGCAGCACGCTGATCAGCCCCGGCGGCAGCCCGGCTTCGAGACAGATGCGGCCCAGTTCGAGCGCGACCAGCGGGGTGTTGGTGGCCGGCTTGAGCACCACCGCGTTGCCCGCCGCCAGCGCCGGCGCCAGCTTCTGCGCGTCCGAGGCGATCGGCGAGTTCCACGGCGTGATCGCCGCGACCACGCCGCAGGGCTCCCAGGTGCTCATGGTCAGGTAGGGGCCGCGCGACGGGGTCAGCTCGTTCTCCGCCGTCTCGCAGACCGCGCCGAAATAGCGGAAGGTGCCGGCCGCGCTGGCGACCAGCGCGCGGGTCTCGGAGATCGGCTTGCCGTTGTCGCGACGCTGGAGCTGCGCCAGCTCCTCGTGCCGCTCGCGGATGATGTCTGAGATCCGGTAGAGCACGGCGGCGCGCTCGTGTTGCGGCTTGTCCCGCCAGGCCGGATCGGCGGCGGCCTTGGCGCCCGCGGCGACCGCCAGGTCGACGTCCTCCGGCGACGCGCCCTCGACCGCGCCGCTGACCGAGCCGTCGGCCGGGTAGATCGAGGTGACCACGCCGCCCCGGCCCGGCTTCCACTCGCCGCCGATCAGGATGGGATCCGCCATGACGTCTGCTCCTGTGCTTGAAAGATGGCCGTGCCCGCCGGCGGTGCCGGCGGCCGGCGAAGTCGGCCCGATACTAAGGGATCAGGGTCGGCCGGGGCCCCGCGAATCGCGCCACGCGGCCATGCCGAACGCCGCCGTATGCGGGCGATCCTGGGCGGCCGGGGGTTATCCGCCGCCGTCGGCGCGCAGCCAGGCCTCGTTCTTGGTCCAGCGATGCTCCTGACCGCATTCGGGGCATTTTTTCAGGATCTGCTCACCCATCTCCGCGGCTTCGAGCCCGGCCCAGTCCAGGTCCCAGCCGGTCGCCACCGGCTTCTTGGCCACCGGGCATTCGATCAGCACTTGCGCCACGCCCACCTCCTTCGGTCATGCCGCCGCGAAGATGACGACAGGCCGCTCCGCGGTGCTACACTGTCCGCAAAAGTTCATAACGAACATAGCACAAAAAGGGGGGCTCCAATGACGCTCAAACGGATTCTCGTGCCGTTCCCGGGAACCGAATCGGACGCGTGCCTGGCGGACACGATCGTCACCATCGGCCACGAGGACGGCCCGGACTTCACCGTGCTCCACGTCCGCTCCAGCGGCTTCGAGGCGCGCCAGATCGCGGGCTGGGGCATCGAGGGCGGGGTCTACGCCGACGCCGCCGAGGCGATGACCGCGCGCGCGGCCGAGCGCGAGCAGGACGCCCGCAAGCATTACGACAGGCTGGTCGCGCGGCTCAAGGACGAGGGCCTGTCGGCGGTCAAGATCGACATGACCGTCGCCGAGGGCTACCCGCCCGACGTGCTGACCCAGTTCGGCGGCGCCTTCGACCTGCTGATCGTGCCGCGGCCGACCGCGAACACCGACGGCGGCACCGAGGACCTGGTCAACGCCGCGCTGTTCTACACCGGCCGCCCGGTGTTGATCGCGCCTCCGGAGCCGCCGGCCAAGATCGGCGCCAAGGTGCTGCTGGCGTGGAACCGCAGCCCGCAGGCCGCGCGCGCCCTGGCCGGGGCGATGTCGGTGGTGCGCAACGCCGAGGCCGTGCTGATCTTCCACGTCGAGACCGGCGCCAAGCGCGGCCCCTCGCCCGAGGCGATCCGGGACTATCTGAAGGCCCACGGCGTCGAGTCGACGATCGAGACCGAGCCGCCGGACCACCGCTCGATCGGCGAGCAGGTGATGGACCAGGCCCACGCATTCGGCGCCGACCTGGTGGTGATGGGCGCCTATTCGCACAGCCGCCTGCGCGAGCTGATCCTGGGCGGGGTCACCCGCGCGATGCTGACCGAGACCGACGTCCCGGTGCTGATGACGCACTGAGGTCCCTCGATACGGTCGCTGCGCGACCTGCTCGGGATGAGGGACGGTGGTGTTCTTCGGAATGAGGGACGGCGGTGGCCGGACACGCGCGTCCCGAGCGCCGCGTCAGCGGCACGTATCGAAGGATCGTCGGGCCGCGCCCCCTCACCCTTCCGGTAGCGGGATGAACTCGTCGTCGCCCTCGACCCCCGGAAAGCGGCCCTCGCGCCAGTCGTCCTTGGCCCGCTCGATCCGGTCCGGGTTGCTGGAGACGAAGTTCCACCAGATGTGCCGCGGCCCGTCGAGCGGCGCGCCGCCGAGCAGCATCACCCGGGCGGACTCGTCCGACCGCCAGGGCCGCATCGCCGCCGCCGTCGAGCACGACCATGGTGCCGGGGCCGTAGCGCTCGCCCGCCAGGCTCACCGCGCCGTCGACGACGTAGAAGGCCAGCTCGGCGGCGTCCGGCACCGGGATCTGCGCTCCCGCAGGGGCCTGGGCGTCGAGATAGACCATCGGCGAATAGGCGGCGACCGGCGAGCGTTCGCCGAACGCCTCGCCCGCGATCAGGCGCATGGTCGCGCCGCCCTGCTCGATCATCGGCAGGGTCGCCTGGGGGTGGTGATGGAAGTCGGGCGCGACCTCCTCCGACGCGGTCGGCAGGGCGACCCAGGACTGGATGCCGTCGAGCCGCTGGCCCCGGGCGCGCACCTCCGGCGCCGTGCGCTCGGAATGGACGATGCCGCGCCCGGCGGTCATCCAGTTGACGTCGCCGGGATGGATCGGCTGGTGATAGCCCAGGCTGTCGGCGTGCATGATCTCGCCGTCGAACAGGTAGGTGACCGTCGCCAGGTTGATGTGGGGGTGGGGCCGGACGTCCATGCCCTGGCCGACCTCGAAATCGACCGGGCCCATATGGTCGAAGAAGATGAAGGGACCGACCAGCCGCCGCCGCGCGTGCGGCAGGTAGCGCCGAACCGAGAAGCTGCCGATGTCCCGTGGCCGGGCCGTGATCACCCGCTCGACGCTTGCCGTCATGCTCATTCCCCGATCGCCGAGTTGATGCTGCGAAGATAGGCCCGCGAGGGGGCCAATCCAGCACCGCCGATGGCGCCTCGCTTGTTCGGTAACACGCTTGGACTAGATCGGAGGGGGCGCGGGCGCCTATGCTTCGCGCCGCCCCAGTTGGCCTTCGAGCCCCTTCCCACAGCAAGACCGGACCGACCCGATGATCGATCTCTATACCTGGACCACGCCCAACGGCTTCAAGGCCGCGATCATGCTCGAGGAGACGGGCCTGCCCTACGAGGTCCACCCGATCAACATCATGGAGAACGACCAGTTCGATCCGGACTATCTGAAGATCAACCCGAACAACAAGATCCCGACCATCGTCGACCGCGACAACGGCCGCTCGGTGATGGAGTCGGGCGCGATCCTGCTCTATCTCGCCGAGAAGTCGGGCACGCTGATGCCCCGGGACGAGGACGGCCGCTGGCGCGCGATGGAATGGCTGATGTGGCAGATGGGCGGCTTCGGCCCGATGCTCGGCCAGGCCCATCATTTCCTCCACTTCAACCAGGGCAAGGCGCCCTACGCCGAGGAGCGCTTCGCCAAGGAGGCCAAGCGGCTCTACGGCGTGATGGACAAGCGGCTCGGCGAAGCGGCCTACCTGGCCGGCGACGACTATTCGGTCGCCGACGTCGCCACCTTCCCGTGGGCGAACTCCTACGCGTGGCAGGGCATCGACCTGAACGACTATCCCAACGTGCTGCGCTGGTTCCGCGCGATCGCCGCCCGCCCGGCGGTGCAGAAGGGCTACACGATCCCGGCGGAACGCGAGATCAACGTACCCTAACGGTGGCCCCGGCGGGACCGCTGCCGACGCCCATCTAGCCCCGGCCGTAGCGATGGCATTCGAAAATCTTCCGCCGCAGCCGCCGATCTTTCCGGCGGAGGCGGCCGATTACGCCCAGAAGGCGCTCGACCTCTCCTGGGAGGCCGCGCAGGCCTGCGCCGTCGCTTCCGACCTCGCCTATGGACCCGATCCGCGCCAGCGGCTCGACGTCTATCGGGCACCCGATCGGGCCGGCGACCGGCTGCCGGTGTTGGTCTACCTCCACGGCGGGGGCTGGACCAACGGCTACAAGGAATGGGTCGGCCTGCTGGCGCCAGCCGTCACCGCCTTCCCGGCGGTGTTCGTCGCCCTCTCCTGCCGCCTCGCGCCCGACCACCGCATGCCGGTCCCGTTCGACGACTGCGCCAGCGCCATCGGCTGGGTCTATCGGAACGTCGCCGATCACGGCGGCGATCCCGACCGTCTGTTCGTCGGCGGGCATTCGTCCGGCGGTCACCTGACCGCGCTCGCGACCCTGCGCAAGGACCGGCTCGAGCAGGAAGGCGTGCCCGACGCCGCGATCCGGGCGTGCCTGCCGGTCAGCGCCCGCTTCAACCTCGTCTTCGACGATCCGGACCCGGGCAGCGTCGAGCACCGTCACCAGTCGATGCTGTTCGAGCCGGGACAGGACGCGCGGCCGGTCAGCCCGTACCACCAGATCGGCGACAACCGGGCGCCCTTCCTGCTCGCCTACGGTAGCCGAGACATGCCGTCGATCGTCGAGAACAACGAGCGGATGCACGAGGCCCTGGCGCGCCATGGCGTCGCGGTCGAGACCTTGGTCCTCGACGGCCACGACCATTTCGACACGGCGCTCGCGGTGCGGCACCCCGACCACCCCTGGACGACCCGGGTACGGTCGCTGATGCTGGGCGACGCCGCTCCCTAGGCCGAGCCGGCGGCGGCGGCCATCGCCGCGGCCATGAGGTCGGCGGCCTGGGTGTCGGAGAGCGGGTGTTCCCCGGCCCGCTTGCCCGCCAGCGAATCCCAGGTCGGGAAGATCAGACTATGGCGGGCGAAGACTGCGAGGGTCTTCGCCGCCCCTCCCTTGACGCCCCAGGCCGCGACCAGCCCCTCGGCGACGGCGGCGAGATACGCGTCCACCGCTACCAGCGGGCCCTGCAGGCCGGCGACGTCGTCGCGGTCGCGCCACCCCCCGCGCCACATCACCGCCGTGCCCCGGTAATAGCGATAGAAGGCCAGCAACGCCGCCCGGCACCGCGCGGCAGGGTCGGCGATGTCGGCCCAGGCCGCCGGGTCGGGCAATGGATTGAGGTCCAACCAGTGTCCGGTGCAGGCCGCGAACAGGGCGACCTCGTCCGGGAAATGCCGATAGACGGTCAGCCGCTGGACCCCGGCCCGCTCCGCGATCGCGCTGATCGACGCGTTGCGGGGTCCGAGCTCCTCGTGCAGCGCGACCGTCGCCTCGACGATGCGCTGCCGCGTCGCTTCCTGTTTCTCGGCGCGCCGCCGCGGGGTGTATTTCCGTTTCGTCATTTCAGTGAACATAGTTGTTCATTTAAATATTGACAAGCGGCACGGTCGGACGTAAGGCTAATTTCAGTGAACATATTCGTTCACCGAAAAGAGCGGACCAACCGCACGAACAGGAAAGGAACCAATATGGACCAGCCCATCCAGCTCCATCCCCGGCGCGCCGCGCCCGACACCGACATCCTGCCGGCCTTCCTGCCGGTGCCCGGCTTCGGCGTGCTGGCGGCCAACGCCTTCGTCATCCACGCCGCGCAGCCGGTGCTGGTCGATACCGGGATCGCGGCCCTGTCGGACGATTTCATGCGCGCGCTGGAAAGCGTGATCGACCCGGCCGCGATCCGCTGGATCTGGGTCACCCACGCCGACCCGGACCATGTCGGCAACCTGGCCGCGGTCCACGCCGCCGCGCCCAACGCCCGGATCGTCACCACCTTCCTGGGCATGGCCAAGATGGGCCTGCTCGGCCTGCCGCTCGATCGCGCCTACCTGCTCAACCCGGGTCAGGCGCTCGACGTCGGCGACCGTTCGCTGGTCGCGGTCAAGCCGCCGACCTTCGACGCGCCGGAGACGACGGCGCTGTTCGACCCCGCGACCCGGACGCTGTTCAGCGCCGATTGCTTCGGCGCGCTGCTGGAGGCGCCGGCCGAGGCCGCGGCGGCCATCCCCGAGGCGGCGCTGCGGGACGGCATGATCGGCTGGGCGACGGTCGACGCGCCGTGGCTCCACGGCACCCCGCCGGCCGTTGTGGAGACGGCGCTCGACGACTTCCGCACCCTGGCACCCGAGCGGGTGCTGAGCAGCCACCTGCCGCCGGCCGAGGGGCTCCTCGACACGATGGCGGCGCACCTCGTCTCCGCGATCGACGCCCCCGCCTTCGTCGGCCCCGACCAGGCCGCGCTGGAGGCGATGATGGCGCAGGCCGCCTGAGGCGCAGACCCTCCATCCGACCGTCATTCCCGCGAAAGCGGGAATCCAGTCCGGCCGCATGACGCGGCGACATGGACCCCCGCCTGCGCGGGGGTGACGGTCTGGGGAAAGGGCGAGGGGGCGGAGGTTCGCCGAGCCGCCGCTAGATCTCGACCGCGCTCGCGCGGTTGCGGATGGCGCGGAGGACGGAGAAGGCGGTGAGGCTCGACGTCTTGGGATTGTCGGGCAGCGGCTTGCCCTCCATGCGCACGGTCATCCGGCCGAAGGCGCCCTCGGCCTCGATCTCGTGGACGTTGCCGGGGGCGGCCGGGTCGGCGACGACGCGGACCTCGGTCTTGTCCCAGCCGGCGCCGGCCAGCGCGATGGTCGCGGCGACGTTGGCGTTCTTGGGATAGAGCCGGGCGGCCTCGTCGGCGCGGCCTTCGAACAGGGTCGCCGGTTCTGTCAGCGAGTTCGAGGTCGCAGACCGCCTCGCCCGGCGTGCCCTTCCAGGCCAGCGGCGGCTTGCGCGAGGTGTACTGCACCCGGTCGAGCCCGCCCTGGCGCGCCGCGGCGAGCGCGTCGATGCCGCCGACCGCACCGGGCGCGATGGTCATCTTGGCCCCGCCCTTTGCGGCGGCGTCGGCGAGCGTGTCGTAAAGCGCCCGGTCGGCGAGCGCACCGACCGAGACCACCAGCAGGTCGATGCCGTTCGACAGCAGGGCGACGCCGTGCTCCTGCAGCCCGGCATGGCCGGCGACCTCGATCGCCAGGCCGGGCGCCTGGCCGAGCGCGGTCGCCGACGCGACCACGGCGATGCCGTCGCCGACCGCCGCCTGGACCTCGGCGACGCGCGGCGCGCGCATGATGATCTGCGAGACCTGCGCCGACGGGTCGCCGTCGAGGGCCTTCAGGACGTATTGGGCGATCGCGCCGTGGCCGATCAGGGCGAGGTCGAGCATCGCCGCGCCTACTTGCGCACCGGCGGGCCGGCGAAGGAGCGGGCGTAGGGGCCGAGCGCGATCATGTCGACCTCGACCACCGCCGGCCCGTCGACCGCCAGCGCCGATTCGAAGGCCGCGCCGAACGCTTCCGGCGTCTGGACCAGCCAGCGGTCGACGCCCAGCGAGGTGCACAGATGGCCGAAGTCCGGCGTGGTCAGGTCGGAATAGTGCTTGCGGCCGCCGTAGTGGGCGTCCTGGATGTTGCGGATCACGCCGTAGCCGCCGTCGTTCATCAGGATCATGGTGATGTCGGCGCCCTCCTGCTTGGCGGTCGCCAGCTCGCCGATGTTGAGCATCAGCCCGCCGTCGCCGGCGAGCAGCACCGCCTTGCCGCCGGGCGCGGCCAGCGCCGCGCCGACCGCCATCGGCAGCCCCTGGCCGATCGCGCCGCCGAGCGAGTGGACGCCCTGGCGCGGCTGCGACAGGTCGATGTAGCGGTTGCCCCAGGTGCTGTTGGATACGGTGATGTCCCGCACCCAGGGGGCGGCGTCGGGGTAGCCGGCGCGGACCTGGTCGACGATCGCAGCATAGGGCGCACCGAGCCCGTCGCGCAGGTCGTCGATCGCGGCGTCCTTCGCCGCCGCCAGGTCGCCGCCGAAGGCGTTGTCGGTCTTGAGCCGGCCGTCGAGCCGCTCGACCAGGCCGGTCAGCACCGCGTCGGCGTCGCCGTGGATGAACAGGTCGTTGGGATAGGAGCGGCCATCCATCGCCGGGTCGGCGTCGACCTGGATCAGCGGCCGGGGCAGCTTGAGCGTGTATTTCAGCGTCTCGTTGCCGCGCAGCCGCGTGCCGACCGTCACCATCAGGTCGCAGGTGCCGTAGAAGGCCTCGACCGGCTTGGAGACGTTGAACGCGCCAAGGCTCATCGGATGATCCTCGGGCACCGTGCCGCGGCCGTTGACGCTGGTGACGATGCCCGCGCCCATGTCGGCGAGCTTGCGCGCCGCCTCCGCGGCGCCGCGCGCGCCACCGCCCAGCCAGATCAGCGGCCGGCGCGCGCTGGCCACCCGGTCGGCCAGCTGGTCGAGCAGGCGGGGCGACGGCTCGGGCTTCTGGATCGGCAGGGTCGACAGATCGGCCGGCATCGGGCACGGCGCGCCCTGGACGTCGATCGGGATCTCGACGCTGACCGGGCCGGCCGGCGGGGTCAGCGCGAGGCGCACCGCCTCCTTGACCACGCCCAGCGCCTGCTCCGGCGCCCACACCCGGAAATAGGCCTTGGACACGGCCTTGAGCATGTCGGGCTGCTTGTGCGCCTCGTGGATGTAGGAACGCGCCCGGTCGACGTAGCCGGTCTCGATCTGGCCGGTCAGGTGCAGCACCGGCGAGCCGGCGGTCAGCGCCTCGACCATGCTGCCCGCGGCGTTGCCCGCGGCGACGCCGGTCGAGGTGATGCCCACGCCGAGGCCGCCGACGACCCGCGAATAGGCGTCGGCCATGTTGAGCGCGCCGGCCTCGCCGCGCGCGGGCACGAAGCGGATCTTGCCGCGCCGCGCGATCGCGTCGAGGATCGGCATGTTGTGGATCGAGATGACACCGAAGGCCGTGGCCAGCCCGCAGGCTTCCAGGTAGGCGGCGATGACGTCGCCGACGGTGGTGTCGGGGGTGTTGTCAGGCAAAGCGGGATACTCCTCCAGCGACCTCGAGCGAGGCTCCGGTGATGAAACTGGCGACGGGGGCGGCCAGGAAGGCGATCGCCGCGGCGGCCTCCTCGGGCCGGCCGAGGCGGCCGGTGAGGATGTGCTTCTGCGCGGCCAGCTCGGCCATCCAGTCTTCCTTGGTCTGGCCCGGCTTGCCCTGGGCCTCGTAGCGCCGCTGCCACTGGCCCGAATCGACGAGGCCGAGCAGGATGCCGTTGACCCGGATGCCCTTGGCGGCGAGCTCGACCGACAGCGATTTCTGAAGATTCTGGACGCCGGCGCGCAGCGCCGAGGTGCAGACCATGTGCGGCTCGGGCTGGCGCGCCAGCAGCGAGTTGACGATGACGATCGCGGCCTTGTCGGACGCCGCGAGCGCGCCCTCGAAGGCACGGGTCGGCCGGATCACCGAGAAGAACTTGAGCTCGAACTCCTCGCGCCAGGCGTCGTCCTCGGTGTTCTCGAAGGTGCTGAGCCGGCCCTGGCCGGCGTTGTTGACCAGGATGTCGACGCCGCCGAGCCGGTCGAGCACGGCGTCGCGGAAGCCCGCGACCTGAGCCTCGTCGAGCACGTTGCACGGTGCCGCGAACACGGCGTCGCCATACTCGGCCGCCAGCGGATCGAACGCGGTCACCAGCCGGTCCTCGTCGCGGCCGCAGAAGGCGACCCGCGCACCGTCGGCGAGCAGCGCCCGCACCGTGGCGAGGCCGATGCCCGACGAGCCGCCGGTGACGACGGCGCGCAACCCGTTCAGTCCAAGGTCCATGTGCCTATCCGTTCGCGGGGATCGAGAGCGCCGGGGTCAGCCCTGGTATCCGGGGTCGGGCTCGCCCGCCATGTACTTGCGGAAGCCCGGCGGCGGCGGGCCGGCGGTGCCCCAGCGGTCCATCAGCTCGGGCGTGCGCTTCCACACCCGCGGCTCGTGGGTCGCCGGATCGATGCGCTCGACCTCGGCGGTGTATTCGATGACGAAGTCGCTGGGGTCGGTGAAATAGGAGAAGGTGTTGTTGCCCGGCCCGTGCCTGCCGACGCCCCAGCCGACCTCCTTGCCGTGGCGCTTCATCCGGCCGATGCCCTTCATCTGGGCGTCGATCGACGGCATCTCGAAGGCGATGTGGTTGAGCGAGGCGTGGTCGGCCCGGTTGAAGGCGATCGAGTGGTGGTCGACGTTGCAGCGGATGAAGACCATCTGGTTCTCCGACCAGTCGCTGATCTGGAAGCCCAGCGCGGTCTGGTAGAACTCCAGCGCCGTCTCGAACTGCGGCGTGTTGAGCACGCAGTGGGTGATCTTGCGCGGCGCGTCGGGCCGGTCGGCGAACTCGTGGTGCTGCTCGACCTCGGCGGCGACCCGGATCAGGCGCTTGTCGGGATCGACGATGTCGAAGCCGATGCCGCCGCCCGGCGTGTCCAGCGCCCGCGGCGCGCGCCGCGACGGTGACGCCCGAATCCTTGATCCGGTCGAACAGGGCCTGCAGCGCGTCGCGGTCCTGGGCGGCCAGGTTGATGTACATGATGCCGCGATGGTCGGCGTCGTGGATCGACAGGATATGGTGTTCCGGCCCGGTGCCGCGGAAATAGACCGCGCCGGCTTCCTCGGCGACCGGGGTCAGGCCCCAGGCGTCGACGTAGAAGTCCCTGGTTTCACTCATCTTCGGCGCGCCGAGCGCGATGCCGCGCAGCCGGCTGACCTTTGCCTCGGTCATCGAGACCTCCCTTTCCTCGCGTTCATGCGGTCCGTTTGCGGCCCGGATAGCCGAGCCAGGACGAAATTTCGGCGGTCGTCGCCAGCACCGCGTCGGCGATGCGGGTTTCGAGCTCGTCGCCCTTGATCGCCGATTCCGGCGTGGTGATGTTGATCGCCGCGACCACCTTGCCGTCGGGGCCGAACACCGGCGCGGCGACGCTGGCGATGCCCGTCTCGAAGGCCGAATGACTGAGGGCGAAGCCGCGGGCGGCGTCCTTGGTCAACAGTTGGAGCAGCGCGTCGAGCGTGGTCGCGGTCTGGTCGGTGAAGGCGGCGAGCTGCGCGTCGTCGAAGATCGCCCGCACCTCGTCGTGGGACATCTGCGACAGGATCGCCCGGCCGATGCTGGTCGCGTGGGCGGGCAGGCGCGCGCCGACGCGGATGCCGCTGGTCATCGCGCTGTCGACCGCGTAGCGCGCCAGGTAGACGATCTCGGTGCCTTCGAGCACGCCGAGGTGGGCCGAGCAGCGGGTCCGGCCGCTCAACGCCTCCAGGCGCGGGCGGGCGACCTCGATCAGCTCCTGCGAGGCGAGATAGGTGAAACCGAGCCCGAGCACGCGCGAGCCGAGCCGGTAGGTCTTGGCGGCGTCGTCGCGGATCAGGAAGCCCATCTCGGTCAGCGTGTAGGCGAGCCGGAACACCGACGACCGGGGCAGGCCGACGGCCTTGCTGAGGTCGGCGAGCGACAGGGTCTGATGCTCGGTCGAGAAGGCTTCGAGCAGCGCCAGCCCGCGCATCAGGCCGGGCACGAGATAGCGGGCGCCGTCGTCGTTGGTCTCGGTCATGCCGCCTCCTGCCGCAGGCCGTCCAGGAACTCGCCGACCAGCCGGTTGAAGCGCTCCGGCGCCTCGACGTAGGGCAGATGGCCGACGCCGTCGAGCAGGGCGAAGCGGCTGTTGGCGAGCGCCGCCGCGGCGGCGCGGTTGCCCTCGGGCGGGGTCACCCTGTCCTCGGCCCCGCACAGCACCAGCGCCGGCTTGGCGCAGCCCTCGAGGTCGGCGAGCAGGTCGCCCTGGGCCAACGCGTGGGCGGCCTGGACGTAGCCGTGCGGATGGACGCGCGACATCACCGCACGGACCGCCGCGAGCACCTCTTCGCTCGCCCCGGGCGCGACCAGGTTCTGCGAGCGCTGCTCGGCCATGCCGGCCGGGCCCAGCGTCTCGACCGCGTCGATCCGCGCCTGCAGCTTCTGCGCCCGCTCCTCCTCCGAGAGGCGGACGTGGCCCGGCGCCGCGTCGGACAGGGTCAGCGACAGCACCCGGTCGGGATAGCGGCGGACGAAGGCGCCGATGAACAGCGCGCCGAGCGAGTTGCCGCACAGATGGGCGGTGCGGACGCCGAGCGCATCGAGCAGCCCGGCGAGCGCGTCGGCGTAGTCGGCCGGCGTCGGCGTCGCGTCGGGCAGGTCGCCGGAGCCGCCGTAGCCGGGCGCGTCCCAGGCGATCACGCGGAAGCGGTCGGAAAAGGCGTCGAGCTGCGCGCCCCAGCCGAGCGAGCCGGAGCCGATGCCGTGGAGCAGCACCAGGGCCGGCCCGGCGCCGGCCTCGCGCCAGGCGAGGGTCAGGCCGTTCGCCGTCGTCGTCTGCAGCTCGGGGATCGCCATCGCTCGCTCCCTCAGTTGAACACGAAGCCGCCGTTGACCGGCAGCAGCTGGCCGGTGACGAAACCGGCGCCGTCGGACAGCAGGTAGAGCACCGCGCCGACCACGTCGTCGGGGTGCTGGGGCCGCGGCATGGCGCGGCCGGTGACGTACTGGTCGTGCCGGTCCTGGGGCACGTATTCGGTCGCCTCGACCAGGACCAGGCCGGGCGCGATCGCGTTGACCGCGATGCCGTCGGGGCCGAGCTCGCGCGCCAGCGAGCGGGTCATGGCGATGATCGCGCCCTTGGACGAGACGTAGTGGAGCAGGCGCGGCGCGCCCCACAGCGCCGTGTCCGAGGCCAGGTTGACCACGCGGGCGCCGTTCGCGCCCTTGCGCAGCAGCGGCGCGCAGGCCTTGACCGCCAGCCAGGTGCCGCGGACGTTGACCGTCATCACCCGGTCCCAGGTCTCGACGTCGATCTCCTCGAAGGTCTTGCCGCCGATCCCGGTCGCGATCGCGCCGTTGTTGACCAGCCCGTCGATCCGGCCCCAGCGGTCGCCGACGGTATCGGCCATCGCCTGGACGCTGTCCGGGTCGCCGAGGTCGAGCGGGACGAAGGCGGCGTCACAGCCCGCATCGCGGATCGCCGCCGCGCTCGCCTCGCCCCACTCGGCGTTGATCTCGGCGACGACCACGGCCGACGCGCCCGCCCCGGCCGCGGCCTCGGCGAACGCACGGCCGAGGCCCCGGCCCGCGCCGGTGACGACGATGACCTTGCCGTCGAGCACACCCATGTCCAGCGCCCGGCCCCTACTCCGCCGCCACGCGCGGCGCGTCGAGCGACTTGATGTAATCTTTGGCGCGTCGGGCCAGCAGCCGGCGGACCTGGGTGACGCCGATGTCGTGCTGGTAGAGCAGCTCCGACTCGGGCACCTCGGCCTCTTCGACGATGACCCGGTCCTGCTCGAGCACGTTCCAGTGCCGCTCCTCGAGCCGGCTCTTGTACATGAACCGCCACAGGTCGCGCTGCCAGCCCTCGATCTTGCGCAGCCGCCAGAAGAAGACCTGGTGGCTGTTCGCGTCGATCGGGGTGACGTAGCCGAGGATGCGGAACATGCCGCCCGGCCCGGCGCCCTTGGGATAGGGCAGGTCGAGCCGGACCCAGTCGGCGCCGGTGAAGGCGTATTCGGTCCAGTCGAAGTTGACGCCCTTCTGCTGGGTGCGGGAGATGACGAAGCCGTGGTCCGTCTTCTGGATCTCCATCTCGTCCGTCTGCGCGCCGTAGGCCAGCGTGTAGCTCTTGGCGTGGGCGTAGGTGCCGTGCATCGGGTCGACCAGGTTCTCCAGGGCGAGCATGTAGTTGCCCTTCCAGGTCGCGGTGCAGATGAAATGGGACCATTCCGGGTCGTCGAACTCGAACGGGAACTCGACCGGCGCCGCCTCGCCCTCGCCGAACCAGGCGAAGACGCAGCCGCCCTTGACGACACTGGGGAAGGTCTCGACGCCCTTCATGCCCTCGACCTTGCAGCCGGGATAGGCCGGCACCTTGGCGACGGTGCCGTCGGGATTGATCTGGATCCCGTGATAGGGGCAGGTCACGAAGCCGTCGAGCACGTGGCCCTGCGACAGCCGAGCGCCGCGGTGCGGGCAGCGGTCGTACTGGACGTGGATCTCGTCCGCGTTGTCGCGCCACAGGACCAGGCGCTTGCCCATGCGGGTGATGCCGACCGGCTCGTCCTTGACCCAGTCGGCGGGCAGCAGCGCGTACCACTGGTTGGGCAGGCCGCCGGCGACCAGCTGGTCGACCGTCGGCGCGCCGCCGTTACCCGTGTTGCCGGTGTTTGCCATGGTGTTGGCCTCCCCTACTTGCGCTTGATCTTGGCCAGCGGGTGGTCCGGCGGATAGGTCGGGGTCTGCGGCTTCGGCGTCCCGATCATGACGCACATCAGCGCTTCCTCGTCGCCCTCGTTGACCAGGCCGCGGTAGATGCCGGGCGGGACCGAGACCAGGTCGCGCTCGCTCAGCACCGTCTCCCACTTCTCGCCCTTGTCCTCCATGAACAGGCGGATCTTGCCGCGCAGCATGAAGAACACCTCCTCGACGTCGTCATGGACGTGGAGCGGGCCTTCGCAGCCCGGCGGCAGCACCATGGTCGAGAAGGTGAAATGCTCGGACGGCACGGTGTTGTTGTCCGACGCGACGCCGGTGCCGCCGGTGCCCATGTAGCGCATCTGGGCGCGGCGGTACTTGGGGTCGTAATCGGCCTGGAACTTCAGCGCGTCCCAGTCATAGGTGCGGGTCTGGTAGCGCGCGATGCGACGCTCCATCCGCTCCTGCAGGTTCTCGTTGGAAGCCGCCTCGGCGGCGGCCGCGTGCGCGGACATTGACGGGTTCCTCCTCAGTTCTGGTTGCTGACGTCACCGAACTTCCGCTTCGGCATGTAGCGGAGCACCCAGCGTTCCGTCAGGATCACCAGGCAGTAGGCGATGATGCCGATCAGGGTGAGCATGATGATGGCGACGAACACCGCCTTGGTGTTCGCCTGGCCCTCGCCCTCGATCAGCAGGTAGCCGAGGCCGGTATTGCCGCCGACGAACTCGCCGACGGTGATGCCGATCACGGCCAGGGTGGCGCCGATCCGCAGCCCCGAGAACAGGGGCGGCATCGACGCCGGGAATTCGATCTTCCAGAAGATCTGCCAGCGCGAGGCCTTGAACGACCGGGCGAGGTTGACCATCGCCGGGTCGACGCCGCGCACCGCGGTCAGCACGTTGATCAGGATCGGGAAGAACACGATCAGCACGGCGACCAGGATCTTCGGCGTCATGTTGTAGCCGAACCACATGATGAACAGCGGCGCGAAGGCGACCTTGGGCGCGATCTGCAGCGCCAGGATGTAGGGCGAGGCGACGATCTCGGTGGTCGGCGACATGCCGAGCAGGTAGCCCATCACCATGCCCAGGATCGCCCCGAGGAAGAAGCCGAGCATCACCGAATAGGTCGTGATCCAGGTGTGGTGGAGCAGCCGGCCGTTCGCGAGCATGAAGAAGAACTCGCTGACCACGTTCGACAGGCGCGGGATGATGAACTCGCGGATGCCGAGCAGCGGCGGGCCCCACTCCCAGAAGGCCAGGAAGACGACCAACGCGACCAGCGAGAGATGGAACTCCCTGGCCATCGTGATCCGGCGCAGGGCGGCGGCCATGCCGGCCTCGGGCGTGCCCATCATCGGCATCATCGGCTCGCAGGGCGCGCACGGGGCGCAGGGCGCCGTTGGCCGCGGCGCGGCGGGCTTGTTCTGGGCCGGGCGGTTCTTGGCGGGCTGGTTCTTGGGGGCGTTGAGCTCCATGGTCAGACCAGCTCCTCTTCGTGACCGATATCGAGCAGCGACATCAGCTCGGCGATGTAGGGGCCGACCTTGGGATGCTGCCGCCGGCTCATCGGGTCCTCGCGGTGTTCGACGTCGACGACGATCTCGCGAATGATCCGGCCGGGCCGGCGCGACATGACCAGCACCCGGTCCGACATCGCCAGCGCCTCGACCAGATCATGGGTGATCAGGAGCGCCGTCTTCTTCTCCTCGTAGAGCGCGCGCGCCAGGTCCTGCTGGAGGACCATCTTGGTCTGGGCGTCGAGCGCGGAGAACGGCTCGTCGAGCAGCAGCACGTCGGGATACATCACCATCGTGCGCGCGAGCGCGGCGCGCTGGCGCATGCCGCCCGACAGCTCGTGCGGGTAGCGGTTGGCGAAGTCGGACAGGCGGTACTTGGCCAGGAAGTGATCGGCCCGGCGGCGGCGCTCGGCCGCGTCGAGGCCGCGGATCTCCTGGCCGAACTCGACATTCTTGCGGATCGTCCGCCACGGCAGCAGCAGGTCCTTCTGGAGCATGAAGGCGACGTGCTCGTTGGGGCCGTCGACCTCCTCGCCGTCGACGAAGACCCGGCCACGCGACGGCCGGTCGAGCCCGGAGGCGAGGTTCAGCAGCGTGCTCTTGCCGCAACCGGACGGGCCGATCAGCGAGACGACCTCACCCTCGGCGATGGCGACGTTGACGCCGTCGATCGCCAGCACGCCCTCGCCGTCGCTCCGACGCAGCGGCGGGAAGTGCTTGGCGACGCCCTGGAATTCGAGTTGGTTGCGGGTCATCGCCGGTCAGGCCCCCAGGCGCGCCATTTCGGACCGGAAGATGTCCTCGTCCCAGCTGCTACGGCCGGGCGGCAGGACGCCGGCTCGGTTGAGGCCGTCGACGATCTCCGGCAGCTCGTGCTTGCCCTCGTCGAACAGCGCCTCGAGTGCGTCGCCGAGCGCCTTGGTGTAGGGAGTCTCTTCCCAATCGCGGCATTGGTGGGGATAGTCGATGCTGGCCAACGGGTGGGTCATGCGCGGACTGGTCACGGCAGGGTCTCCCGGTTGCTTGGGTGCCTAGCTGTTTTGAATATGAAACTGTGTTTCAAATCCAAAATTACCATACACGGGACATTGACGGGAGTCAATTCCGACCGCACCGGCCGGTCGCACCAACCCGACTGCACCGACCGGGCGCCCGTTGATGCAGGTCAATGCCGTGGCCGACAGCGCCGCTTAAAAGCAGGCTCGGACGCAAGGCCGCGGGCGGCAGACGCACCGCGGAATTCGGGAGGAGCCCAAGCCCATGACGATCCAGCATTTTCATCACGTCGCCTATCGCTGTCGGGACGCGCAGGAAACGGTGGACTTTTACGCCGGTCTCCTCGGCCTCAAGTACACGATGGCGATCTCGGAGGACCGGGTGCCCTCGACCAAGGAGCCCGATCCCTACATGCACATCTTCTTCGACGTCGGCGACGGCGCCTGCCTCGCCTTCTTCGAGCTGCCCAACAGCCCGCCGCAGGGCCGCGACCCGAACACGCCCGGCTGGGTCCAGCACATCGCGCTGCAGGTCGAGGACCTCGGCGACCTGATGGCCCACAAGCAGCGGCTGGAGGACGCCGGCCTCGAGGTGCTGGGGCCGACCGACCACTCGATCTTCAAGTCGATCTACTTCTTCGATCCCAACGGCCACCGGGTCGAGCTGGCGTGCAATACCCACACGCCGGCCCAGATCAAGGAGCTGGAGGCGCTGGCGCCGATGATGCTGGCCGACTGGAACCGGTCGAAGAACACGGTCCGCCACACCGCGCACCTGCACGAGAAGGAATTCGCCGACGCGTGAGGGGGCCCCTTGGGCCAAGGCCCTTCGATACGCCCGCTTTGCGGGCTACTCAGGGTGAGGGCGGAAATTAGAGCGACTGAATTGCCCTCATCCCGAGCAGGGCGCGCGGTTGCGCGGCCGTATCGAGGGACCTGCCCTGCCGGCAACCGCCCCAGACCAGCTACAGGCCCAGATAGGCCTGCCGCACGCCGTCGTCGTGGAGCAGGTCCTCGCCCTTGCCTTCGAGGACGATGCGGCCGTTCTCCAGCACGTAGGCGTAGTCGGCCATCTTGAGCGAGACGGCGACGTTCTGCTCGACCAGGATGATCGGCATGCCCTCGGCGTTGAGCTTGCGGACGATCTCGAACACGTCGTGGACCAGCGCCGGCGACAGGCCGAGCGACGGCTCGTCGAACATGATCATCTCGGGATTGCCCATCAGGCAGCGGCCGATCGCGAGCATCTGCTGCTCGCCGCCCGACAGCGTGCCGGCGGCCTGGTGGCGGCGTTCCTTGAGCCGCGGGAACATGGCGAAGACCTTCTCGACGTTGGCCGCCTTGTCCTTGCGGCCGCGCGGCAGGTAGCCGCCGACGACCAGGTTCTCCTCGACCGTCAGGCCGGCGAACACCTGGCGTCCCTCGGCGACCTGGCCGATGCCGAGGTTGCACACCTTGTGGCTGGCCATGCCGGCGATCTGGCGGCCCTTGTAGGCGATGCGGCCGCCGGCCGGCTTCTCGATCCCGGCGATGGTGCGGATCAGCGAGCTCTTGCCCGCGCCGTTCGAGCCGACCACGGCGACGATCGAGTTCTCGGGCACGCTCAACGACACCTCGGCGAGCGCCTGGGCGTCGCCGTAGTAGAGGTCGAGATTCTCGATTTCGAGGATCACAGCTCGTGCTCCCCCAGATAGCATTCGAGCACGGCCGGGTCGGCGACCACCGTCTCCGGCGGCCCCTCGCTGATCTTTTCGCCGTGGTTGAGCACGGTGACGTGTTCGGACAGTGCCATCACCGCGCGCATGACGTGCTCGATCAAGAGGATGGTCAGGCCGGTCTCGTCGCGCAGGCGGCGCAGCATCACGACCATGCGGTCGGTCTCGGTCGGGCGCAGGCCGGCCATGACCTCGTCGAGCAGCAGCAGCTTCGGCTTGGTCGCCAGGGCGCGCGCCACCTCCAGCCGCTTGCGGTCGGGCAGGGTCAGGTTGGCCGCGTGCTGGTCGCGCTTGCCGTCGAGCTCGAGCAGCTCGAGGAAGCCCTCGGCCCGGCGCGTCGCCTCGGCCACGTCGTTGCTGCCGTGGAGCGCGCCGACGGTGATGTTCTCCAGCACCGTCATCTCGGGGAACGGCCGCACGAGCTGGAAGGTGCGGCCGATCCCGGCGGCGCAGATCTGGTGCGGCTTCAGCCCGATGATCTCGTTGCCGCCGAGGGTGACGCTGCCCTCGTCGGCCGGGAACACCCCGGCGATCAGGTTGAACACCGTGGTCTTGCCGGCGCCGTTGGGGCCGATCAGCGCGGCGATGCCATGCTCCTCGACCTCGAAGGAGACATCGGCCACCGCGCGCAGGCCGCGGAAGCTCTTGCTGAGCCCGTCGATCCGAAGCAGAGCCGCCATCGCCTACGCCTCCCCTTCGGCGCGGGCCGCGTCGGCGGGCGCCGCGTCGTCCTCGGGCGGCGCGTCCGCCGCCTCCGGCGCTTGCTCGTCGCGGCCGCCCGGCTTCACGGGGGCGGCAGGGCGGCGCACGATCCCCAGGGTCAGCGCGAGCCAGGGCCACAGCCCCTTCGGCTTGAACAGCACGATCAGGGCCACGACCAGACCCCAGAACAACGGCTTCAGGCCGTTCAGCTTGAGCGCCGGGTCGATGATGCCGGTGCTTTTGAAGAAGCCGACGATCTCGGTGATGCTCTCCGACAGCGGCGTCAGCAGGAAGGCGCCGAAGATCGGCCCGAACAGGGTGCCGACGCCGCCGACGATGGGCGCCAGCGTGTACTCGATCGAGCGCTCGATCGAGAAGGTCGATTCCGGGAACAGGCCGTTCTGGTAGAAGGCGTAGAAGACGCCGCCGATCCCGGCGATCGCCGACGAATACATCACCGCGTACATCTTGTAGCGGAACACGTTGATGCCGACCGCCTGGGCGGCCTGCTGGTCGTCGCGGATCGCCTGCCAGTAGTAGCCGAGCTTCGAGCGCAGCAGCACCCGGCACAACAGCAGCGTGGCGAAGGCCAGGCCCAGGCTGAGATAGTAGAACATCAGCGGGTGGCCGCGCAGGTTGACCAGGTCGAAGCCCTGGCGGTCGGCCGCCGTGACCTTGATGAACATGCCCTCGGTGCCGCCGAGGAAGCCGGCGTGATCGACCATGATCCGGGTGAACTCGGCGAAGGCGATGGTCAGCAGGGCGAAATGGACGCCGCTGATCGAGAAGCGGAAGCCGAGATAGCCGATGAACGAACCCGCGATCACTGCCGTGACCACCGCCGCGGCGACGCCGATGATCGGCGGCACGCCCAGGCTGGTGAACAGGAAGGCGGCGGTGTAGCTGCCGATCCCGACGAACAGCGCGTGGCCGATCGACAGCAGGCCGGCGAAGCCGAGCATCAGGTTCCACGACTGGCCGAGCAGGGCCAGGTAGAGCACGATCGTGCCGATGGTCAGGACGTAGGAGCTGGCGTAGGGCGGATAGACGATCAGCCCGACCAGCATCAGCAGGAACAGCGCGATGCCGAAGCCGGTGAGCCCCGAGAACAGGCCGGTGATTGCCTTCATCGCGCCCTCCCCAGCAGGCCCTGGGGCCGGAACAGCAGCACCAGGATCAACAGCGCGAAGCTGAAGGCCGACTTCATCGACGGTTGGAGCAGGATCGCGGCGAGCGCCTCCGACAGGCCGATCAGGACGCCCGCGAACAGCGCGCCGTAGAGGCTGCCGAGCCCGCCGATGATGACGATGACGAAGGCGAGCAGCGTGAAGCCCGGCGCCAGGT
Organism: uncultured Alphaproteobacteria bacterium; assembly: GCA_963730305.1. Taxonomy (GTDB): domain Bacteria; phylum Pseudomonadota; class Alphaproteobacteria; order Bin65; family Bin65; genus CAMYMQ01. The sequence continues at coordinate 480,756 of CAVSRB010000002.1, read as the reverse complement.
AGGGCTGGACCTCGTACAGCAGCAGCATGATCGCGCCGGCGGCGCCGAGCGCCGCGGTGCCGAGGCCGAAGGTCAGGGCATAGAGCCGGCCGACGTTGAGCCCGACCACCTGGGCGCCGAGATGGTTGTCGGCGCAGGCGCGGATCGCCTTGCCCGTCGCGGTGTAGCGGAAGAAGGCGAGCAGCACGCTGGCGACCACGATCGCCCCGACCGCCGCGTAGACCCGCGGCTTGCCCAGGATGATGTCGCCGATGGCGAAGGAATCGAGCGCGTAGGAGACGTCGGCGTTCTGCGGGTCCGGGCCGAAGAACAGCAGCAGCGCGCTGACGATCATGATCGCGATCGCCGCGAGCAGCAGGAACTGGAAGTGGTCGTGGAGCTGCGACACGCGCTGGATGACGGTCGCCTGCAGGACGTAGCCGAAGCCGAACAGCACCACCGCCGTGATCGGCACGGCGACCAGCGGGTCGATGCCGAGGCTGTTGAACAGGAACAGCGCGAAATACATCCCGATCACCATGATCTCGCCGTGGGCGAAATTCACGATGCGGATGACGCCGAAGATGACCGACAGGCCGAGCGCGCTCAGCCCGTAGACCAGCCCGGTCAGGATGCCACTGAGCGACGCGTTGAGGAGCGTGTCGAAATCCACGGAAATCCCCCGATTGCGGTCCGGGCGCCGGGCCGGCGGACCCAGTGGCGCGGTGGCGGTGCGGCGGCCGCCCTTGGCCCGCGGGCAGACGCGATCCCGCGGCCGGCGTCAGGCGCGCCGGCCGCGGGACACGGACGTTACGAACGTGGGGCTCAGCCCCGCTTGTTGAACGGCCGCATCGGCCAGATCGGCTTGGTGACCGCGGCATCCTTCGGCAGGATCACGAGCGGGTGGCCGTCGCGATTCTGGATCGCCGAGTCCTTCACGTCCGGGTTCTGGCCCTTGGCGTTGAAGTGGATGCCGGGGCCCGTGGTGACGTTGTTCTTGATGTCCGTCTTCCGGATCGCGGCCTGCAGCGCCTTGTTGTTGTTCGATCCCGCGCGCTTGAGCGCGTCGGAGGCGACCATCACCGCCTCGAACGTATAGGTGTGGTTGGTGTTGATGTTGCGGCCGGGGAACTTCTTCTTGAACTCGGCCTCGAAGATCTTCGAGGTGGCCTTGTTCGGATCCCACCACGGCACCAGGCTGATGACGTCGTTGCCGTACTTGCCGGTCGCCTTCAGGTAATCGTCCTCGTACCAGCCGGGGCCGGTCGACAGGACGCCCATCATCTCGACGCGCTGGCGCACCATCTCCTTGGTGATGGCGATGGCGTCGAGCAGACGGCTGACCGCCCACACGGCGTCGGCCTTCGCGGCCTTGACCTTGCGCACCTCGGCCGAGAAGTCGCGGCCGTACGGATCGTAGGGAATCTTCTCGACGATCTTGTAGGGCATCTTGAACCGGGGGGCCAACTTGAACAGGGCGCCCGCCAGGGTCGAACCGAAGGTGTCGTTGGCGTGCAGCAGGGTGACCGTCTTCGGCGTCTTGCCGGTCATCGCGAACAGCGCCTTCTGGTTGACGAAGGCGTCGCGCACGATCATCGGGCCGGTCGGGAAGTTACGCCACACCCACTTGTAGCCGAGCTCGGTGAGCTTCGGCACGGCGGCGATGTTGACGACCAGCGGGATGTTCTTCGATTCGCAGACCTGGGCCGCAGCCATCGTCTGGCCCGAATCGAAGCAGCCGATCATCAGCTGGGCGCCGTCGTTGATCATCTTCTCGGCACGGGCGCGGGCGACGTCGACCTTGGTCTCGGTGTCGCCCAGCATGTACTCGACCTCGGGCAGGCCCAACTGCTTGAACACCGCCGGGGCGATGTCGGCGCCGCGCTGGCAGTCGTTGCCGATCTGGCCCTGCGGGCCGGAGCGCGCCATCAGAATACCGACCTTGAGCTTGCTGGCGGCGAGGCCGTACTTGAGCGGCACCGCCGCGGCCGCCGTCGCCATGCCGGCGCCAGCCAGCACCTGACGCCGCGTCGGCGCGCCGCCGAGATGCGGGATACGCTTGATCACTTCTTTCGACATGATTTCCTCCCTTGCTGGAGCGTGGATCAAGTCCTGCTCCGTTGCCGAAATTAAACGCGTTCGGGCCTGTCCAGGCAAGCGGCCCGTCGGCCCCGTGCACAGCCCCGGCGGCGCCTTCAGGTCATGACGCCGCCATCGCCGTCCCGCCGTCGAGAGCGTCCTCGTGGTCGGCGGCGTAGAGTTCGGTAAGCGCGCCGCGCAGCTTCTCGTGGTCGCAGCGGCGGAAGAAGGAGCGGTGCAGCCGGTCGGCCACCTTCAGCGCCTCGGCCAGAGCCCGGCTGCCATCGGCGGTCAACGACAGCACCCGCGCCCGGGTGTCGCTGGCGTGCGGGCGGCGGGCGAGCAGCCCCCGCTCCTCGAGCCGGCGCACGAGCTGCGAGATGGTCATCACGTTGACGTCGAAATAGGTCGCGACCGTCACCTGGGTCGGCGGCGCGCCGTCGCGGGCGGTCAGGAACCGCACGCCGGACAGGACGGAGAATTCGAGATCGGTCAGGTCGAGCGCCTTGAGCCCGGCGACGAAATGCCGTCGCCAGCGCTGCGATACCTGCCAGAGAAGGAAACCGATACTGTTTTCGGGCACCGCCAGGCCGGCGGCGCTCGATACTTCCTCCCTCATTCCATCAGTCCTTGGTGGCTGATTTAGTAAGCGATATTATAAAATTTCTCATCAAATACTGTCAATGCGGACATTCCGTCCCGATCGGGCCATTCGGATTGACCGCGCCGCGGGCCAACCGCTACGGTTCGGCTCGCCGCGACACCGGCGCCTCCCCGCCCCGCCCGAGGGCAGACGGAATACCCCATGTTCGAAGCCCCCACCGGGGACCGGCCCGGACCCATCGAAACGCTGCGCAACCTGCGCGGCTATCACCTGGTCAACTCGGTGGTCGCTTTCCTGTTCGCGTCGACCGGGCCGGTCGCGCTGATCCTGACGGTCGGCATCAAGGGCGGCCTGAGCGCCGACGACCTGGCTTCGTGGATCTTCATCGGCTTCGTCGGGGGCGGCACGCTGACCCTGATCGTCAGCCACGTCTACCGGCAGCCGCTCGCCTTCGGCTGGACCATCTCGGGCACCGCCATCGTCGGCCCGGCGCTGCTGAAATATCCCTTCCCCGAGATCGTCGGCACCTACATGGCGACCGGCGCGCTGATGCTGTTGCTCGGCGTCACCGGCAGCTTCAAGCGGCTGATGGACGTGACCCCGGTGCCGATCGTGATGGCGATGGTCGCGGGCGTGTTCCTCAAGTTCGGCGTGCTCGCGGTCGACGCCTTCGACAAGGCGCTGTGGATCGCGCTGGCGGCGACGGGCGCCTACGTCGTCTGCGCCTTCTCGCCGCGGGTCGCGCGCTTCGTGCCGCCGGTGCTGATCGCGCTGATCGCCGGCGCCATCGTCGCCGTCTACACCGACCAGTTCCAGCTCACCGAGCCGATCACCGCCTGGCTGGCGCAGCCGAAATACGTCCGGCCGGAATTCGGCAAGGCGTCGCTGATCGAGCTCGTCCTGCCCCTGGCGATCTCGGTGCTCGCGCTGCAGAACGCCCAGGGCATCGCGATCCTGCGGGTCGAGGGACACAGCCCCCCGAGCAACACGATCACCATCGCCTCGGGCCTGGGCTCGTTCGTGTTCGGCATGTACGGGTCCGTCAACACCTGCCTGACCGGCCCGGTCAACGCCATCCTCGCCTCGTCGGGCGTGCGCCGGTTCCACTTCATCGGCGCCTATTTCTGGGGGCTGCTGGCGATCGCTTTCGGGCTGTCCGCGCCATTGGTCACCAAGGTCGCGCTCGCGGTGCCCGAGGCCTTCATCTACATCCTCGGCGGGCTCGCCATGCTCGGCGTGCTGCGCCAGGCTTTCGTCGCCTCCTTCTCGGGCCGGTACACCTTCGGCGCGCTGGTCACCTTCGTGATCACGATCACCGACCTGATCCCCGGCGTTAACGTCAACATGCTCGGCATCGGCGCGCCCTTCTGGGGGCTGGTGTTCGGCTTCGCGACGTCGGCGCTGCTCGAGCGCCACGACTTCGTCGCCGAGCGCGCCCCGAAGCCCGAGCCCGAGCCGCTGAAGGCGCTGCCGCCGCCGTCGGACTCGATCGTTGAAGACGCCGAGGAGGCGGAAGCGGAAGCGGAGAAGGCGGCCGAAGAGGCGGAGGTGGCGGCGCACCTGAAAGCGCTGACCGTGATCTCGCCGTCGCCGAGCCCGCACACCTATCGGGTGCTGATCGCGCTGAAGGAGAAACGGCTGCCCTATCGCTTCGTCGAGGACATGACCTGGCAGGCCGGCCAGGGCGTCTCGGAGAACCCGTTGAGCCGCAACCCGCTGCTCAAGGTCAGCGACGACGAGAGTTATTTCGACCCACGCGTGATCCTCGACTATCTCGACTCGGTCCGGCCCGAGCCGCCGCTGATGCCCGACGACACCGACGAGGCCTTCGAGGTGCGCCGCTGGGAGGTGCTGGCCGAGGGAGTCAGCGGCATCGTCATCGACCTCTATATCGAGGGCGCCCGGCCCTATCCGTTCGAGAGCGAGGAATGGGTCCGCCGCCAGCAGACCCGCGTGCTCGACACCATCGCGACCATCGCCGACATGCTGGGCGACCGGCAATATTGCGTCGGCGACCGCTTCACCCGCGCCGACATCGCGCTGGTGACGACGCTCGACCATCTAGACCTGCAGTTCCCGAGCTTCGACTGGCGCCGCGCCTACGGCAACCTGACCCTCTATTTCAGCCGCATGCGCGACCGCCCGTCGGTGCGCGAGGTGCTCGGCGTCTACTAGATGTCGCCAGTGAGCACCGCCTGCACGAGCGCCTCCGGGCTGGACCAGCGCTCCGACCGCCTGGGCAGCTCGCCGTCGAGTAACAGTTGGGCCAGGCCGTGGACCATGGCCCAGGCACGCAGCGCCGCGAAGCCGTCGCCGCGGCCGGCGGTGTTTCCTTCCGCCGCGCCGCCCGTCCGCCGCCAGCCCCCGTCTGCCGAGCCGGCGATCTCGCCGCGCAGCACCTCGAAGGCCGCGCCAGCCGCCGCCGCCAGCTCGGGGAAGGCACCGCGGTCGATCGCGTTGGAGAACATCAGCCGGTGCAGGCCCGGATTGTCGAGGGCGAAGCGGACGTAAGCGATTCCCTGGGCGATCAGCGCCGCATCGCGCCCGCCTGCCCGCCCGGCCGCCCGCCCCGCGGCGGCGAGCGCCTCGGCGAACTCGGCGAAGCCTTCCCGGGCGACCGCGGCGAGCAGCGCCTCGCGACTGGCGAAGTGGCGGTAGGGGGCGTTGTGGGACACGCCCGCCCGGCGCGCGGCTTCGCGCAGGCTGACCTTGGCAGGCCCGCTCTCCTCGACCAGCGCGCGGGCCGCCTCGACCAGCGCAGCCTTCAAGTCGCCGTGGTGGTAGGCGCTATCCGATTTCGATGTTGACACTGACAACTTCGCCCCTATGTTGACAGTGACAACATAAACCGACCATCAGGCAGGTCAACGGTGTCGCTCGCCCCCTATTTTGCAGAAACAGCCCACGTCCAGGTCCACCTCGTTGCCGCGCTGGTCGCGCTCGGCCTGGGGGCGACGGTGCTGCTCCTGCCCAAGGGCACGGGCCTGCACCGCGCGCTCGGCCGGTGCTGGGCCGCGCTGATGCTGGTGGTCGCTGTGGGGTCGTTCTGGATCACCGGGATCGCCGGCAAGGGGAACTGGAGCGTGATCCACCTGCTGTCCGCGTGGACGGTGCTCTCGCTGGCGGTCGCGATCTGGGCGATCCGCACCGGCCGACGCCGGCTCCACGCCCGCTTCATGGTCGGCGTGTTCGTCGGCGTCATCGGCGCCGGCCTGGGCGCGCTGCTCCCCGGCCGGCTGATCTCGATGATCCTGGGCTACGCCTGACCCGGACCGTCGGCCGGGCCGGGGCGGCGTCCGTCAGTTCCGGTAGCTCGGGTCCTTGGCGTCGATCACCCGCTGCATGGCCTCGAACATCTCCAGGCCGGCGCTGCCGTCGGTCTGGTTGCCGAACAGCCCGCCGACGCGGGTCGATTCGTCGGTCGCCTCGCGGCTGACCTCGATCGCCTCGCCGCCCATCAATTCGATCGTGACCTGCGCCTCGCAGGCGAGCTGCAGGGTCCACATCCGGGCGAACGCCTCCTCGACCGTGCGGCCATGCACGAGCAGGCCGTGGTTGCGCAGGATCGCAATCGGCTTGGTGCCCATCGAGGCGAGCATGCGCTTCTGCTCGTCCTCGCGGGTCGTGACGCCCTCGAAGTCGTGGTAGGCGACGTGGTCGTAGATCATCGCCGAATAGAAGTTGTTGTTGGTCAGCCCCTGCTTCTTCGAGGCGACCGCCAGCCCCTCGCGGGTGTGGGTGTGCATCACGCACATCGCCTCGGGCACCTCGCGATGGATCGCGCTGTGGATGACGAAGCCGGCCCGGTTCACCCCCCAGGGCGTGTTTTCGATCTTGTTCCCCTCGACGTCGATCTTGACCAGGTTCGACGCGGTCACCTCGTCGTAGCGCAGCCCGTAGGGGTTGATCAGGAAGTGGTGCTCGGGCCCGGGCACCCGCACGGTGATGTGGTTGAAGATCATCAGCGACCAGCCGATGTGGTCGAAGATCCGGTAACAGGCCGCCAGCTTGACCCGCAGCTCCCGCTCCTCGTCGGTCATCGGGGTCGCGCCGGCCTTGGTCGGCATATCCATCGTGATCGTGCTCATGGCGCCTTCGCAGCTTTCGTTTCGATTTCAAACATGATACCCGCTCCGGGCGCGTTGCAAAACCGCGCATCCGTATAGCAGCCCCACCAAAAACGGGTGCCATGAAGATTTGCGTATTCGGCGCCGGCGCCATCGGCGGCTTCGCCGCCGTGCAGCTGGCGCGGGCCGGCCAGGACGTCAGCATCGTCGCGCGCGGCCCCCACCTGGACGCGATCCGCGCCGACGGCCTCCGCCTCGACTACCAGGGCGAACGGCTGACCGCCCGGGTCGAGGCCACCGACGACCCCGCCGAGCTGCCGGTCCAGGACTACGTCTTCGTCTCGGTCAAGGCGCCGGCCCTGCCCGGCGTCGCCAAGACGATCGCGCCGCTGATCGGGCCGGAGACGACCGTGGTGACGGCGATGAACGGCGTGCCCTGGTGGTTCTTCGACGGCTTCGCCGGCCATGACGGGCTTCGGCTCGAGGCGGTCGACCCCGACGGCTCGCTGGCCCGGGCGATCCCGTCGTCGCGGGTGCTCGGCTGCGTCCTCCACATCGCCTGCTCGGTGCCCGAGCCGGGGCTGGTCGTCCACAACAGCCAGAACCGCTGGATCGTCGGCGAGCCCGACGGCAGCGCGTCCGACCGGGCCAAGGCGCTGGTCGACGCGATGGTCGCGGCCGGGGTCGGCGGCGAACTGACCACCAACATCCAGCAGGAAGTCTGGCTCAAGCTGCTCGGCAACATGAACTACGCGCCGGTCAGCATGCTGACCGAGGGCACCAACGACCAGCTCGCCAACGACCCGGACGTCCGCGCGGTGATGCGCCGGATGTTCGAGGAGGCCGACGTGGTCGGCCGCCACTTCGGGCTCGATCCGGGGGTCTCCGCCGACGAGCGGATCGACATGGGCGGCGGCATGGTCGGCTTCCGGACGTCGATGCTCCAGGACTACGACAAGGGCCGCCCGGTCGAGATCGACTCGATCGTCCGCGCCATCGCCGAGATGGGCGACATCGCCGGGATCGAGACGCCGACGATCGACGCGATCCTCGCGCTGGCCGTGATGAAGGCGGCGAACCGAGGCATCTACACGCCGCCCGCGACCTGACCCTGCGCAAAGCCGCACGGGTTCGTTGCGCCGGGGATCGTTCCGCGCGGCGATCCGGCCATGCTATAGAAGCCCTTCGGCGGCGACGCTCGCCACCCGTCCGACCAGCAGGCACCAGGAACACCATGGCTTCGACCGCCAACCGCGACCTCGCCGCCAAGATCCGGAACAGGGAGTGGATATCGGCCCCCGGCGTGTTCGAGATGATCTCGGCGCGGCTCGCCGACACGATGGGCTTCGACGCGCTCTACATGACCGGCTACGGCACGGTCGCGTCATACCTCGGCGTGCCCGACGCGGGGCTGGCGACCTACACCGACATGCTCGACCGGGTCACCCGGATCTGCCAGATCACGTCGACCCCGCTGATCGCCGACGGCGACACCGGCTACGGCGGGCTGCTCAACGTCGAGAACACGGTGCGCGGCTACGAGCGCGCGGGGGCCGGCCGTGATCCAGCTCGAGGACCAGGAGTTCCCCAAGAAGTGCGGCCACACGCCGGGCCGCCGGGTGATCCCGATCGAGGACGCCGTGGCCAAGATCAAGGTCGCCGTCGCCAGCCGCGACTCGCAGGACTTCCTGATCATGGCGCGGACCGACGCGCGCGGCCTCTACGGGCTCGACGAGGCGCTCAAGCGCGGCGAAGCCTTCGCCGAGGCCGGCGCCGACATCATCTTCATCGAATCGCCGGAGTCGGAAGACGAGATGCGCAAGGTCGGCGCGACCTTCGCCGGCCTGCCGCTGATCGCCAACATGGTCGAGGGCGGCTCGACCCCGGTGCTATCCAAGGACGACCTCAAGGCGCTGGGCTACAGCATGGCGATCTTCCCGGTGGCGGGCTTTCTCGCCGCCGGCGCGGCGATGCGGTCCTTGTTCGGCCACATCAAGGAGACCGGATCGAGCGTCGGCGCGCCGGTCGAGCTATACGACTTCAAGGCGTTCAGCCGCCTGATGGGCTTCGAGCAGGTGTGGGAATTCGAGAAGAAATGGGCCGAGCTGGGATAGGCCCACTTGGGCTAGAGTCCCTTCGTATAGACTGAAGCACCAAGTCACGCAGGAGCACGGGCATGCACAAGACGGAACTCCATCCGGACGCCATCGAGCGGATCAAGGAGCGGCGCGGCGGCAAGCTGCACCTGTTCGACACCATCGACGCGGCCAAGACCGCGCTGGTCGTGATCGACATGCAGGTCGCCTTCATGAAGCAGGGCCTGCCGTCGGAGGTGCCGGTCGCCCGCGCGATCGTGCCCAACATCAACCGGCTGGCCGACGCCCTGCGCGCGGCCGGCGGCACCGTCGCCTGGGTCTACAACACGTTCACCGACGACATCCTGCAGGAATGGGGTTCCTTCTTCGGCGGCACCTACGCCCCGGGCCACGCCCAGAAGGTGCTCGACCAGCTCAAGGAGGGCGCCGAGGGCCACGCCCTGTGGCCCGAGCTCGACGTCCGGTCGGACGACATGCAGGTGGTCAAGACCCGGTTCAGCGCCTTCCTGCCCGGCGCGTCGGACATCGAGGCGCGGCTGCGCGCCCGCGGCATCGAGAACGTCGTCATCACCGGCACGCTGACCAACGTCTGCTGCGAATCGAGCGCGCGCGACGCGATGATGCGCAACTTCAACGTGATCATGGTGTCCGACGGCAACGCCAGCTACACCGACGCGATCCACAACGCCAGCCTGACCAGCCTGTCGATCACCTTCGCCGACGTCATGACCACCGACGAAGTGATCGAGCGGCTGACCCCGGCGCAGGCCGCCTCGGCCGCCGAGTGACCCGGCGTCGCCACCGCTCGACGCCGGCGGCTGCCCGAGCCGCGCCCCGCCGCCCCAACGCACGAGGCCGATGACCCCGCCACGCCGCGTCCCGCTCCGCCGTTGCGCCGTGCTGCTGGCCGCCGTGGCCCTGACCCTGGCCGCGTGCGGCGACGACGGGCTGCCCGAGAAGCGGCCGGCCGACCTCACCGTCCGCTATAGCTGGAACCTCGCCCCGGCGGACGTGACCGGGGCGCTCGCCATCACCGCGACCAAGGCCAGCTATCGCGACACCAGCGGCGCCAACCTGGTCCGCTTCACCTTCAAGCCGGCCGCCGCCCAGCTCGACGCGCTGTGGCGCGCCTTGCGCGAGAACCGCATCGACACGATCGAGAAGACCGAGCAGAAGCCGGGCCTGCGCCGCGCGGTCGAGACCCTGGTCGTGGGCTGGGGCGACCGCACCATCACGGTGACAGACGGCGTCAAGGTCCGCATTCGGGCCGAGGACCAGGACCGGTGGCGCAAGGTCCAGCTCGCCGTGCGCAAACTGATCCTGGCCGAACGGCGCAAGCGCGGCCTGCCCGACAACTGACCCACCCGACAAGACGAGCGCGAAACGGCGATGAAGACACAACAGATCGGCGACATCCGGATCGACCGCGTGGTCGACATGGAGGGACCGTTCGCGGCGCTCGACTACCTGGTGCCCGACGCCCCGCCCGACCTGATCGCCGCCAACGCCGACTGGCTGCAACCGAATTTCGTCGAAGCCGGCACCGACCAGTTGATCATGGGCTTCCAGAGCTTCCTGGTGCGGACCCCGCGCCACACCATCCTGGTCGACGCCTGCATCGGCAATGACAAGGACCGGGAGGACCGGCCGCCGTGGCACCGGCGCCAGGGCCCGTGGCTCGACAACCTCCGCGCGCTCGGCGTCGCGCCCGAGGACATCGACATCGTCACCTGCACCCATCTCCACGCCGACCACGTCGGCTGGAACACGCGCAAGGTCGACGGCCGCTGGGTGCCGACCTTCCCCAACGCGCGCTACCTGTTCGCCCGAACCGAATACGAGCACTGGGAGGCCGAGGCCAAGGCGATCGCCGCCGCCGGGGCGCCCCCGCTCAACCACGGCTCGTACGACGACAGCGTGCTGCCGGTGGTCGAGGCCGGCCGCGCCGTGCTGGTCGACAGCGACCACCAGATCGAGGACGGCATCTGGCTGGAGCCCGCACCCGGCCACACGCCGGGCAACGTCGTCATCCAGGTGCAGGACCCGCGCGGCCGCGCCGTGCTGATCGGCGACGTCATGCACACGGTCGCCCAGCTCGGCGCGCCCCAGCATTCGAGCCGCTTCTGCGAGGACCCGGCCCAGTCGGCCGCGACCCGGATCAAGCTGATCGACGCGATCGCGGAGACCGACACGCTGATGCTCGGCGCCCACATCCCGACCCCGACCGTCGGCCGGGTCGAGCGCAACGGTGACGCCTTCCGCTACGACACCGGCGCGGGGTGAGGGCGTGGCGCGGCGCGGGGCGCCGTAGGGCAGGCCAGCTGAACTCTACCTCATTCATTTCGCTTGATTTTTGATCGTTGCCCATCTTAGCTTAGCTAAAATTATTTCCTAGCTTAGCCAAGAGTCTGACATGGCGACGATCACGATCCACAAGGCCAAGACCAACCTCTCCAAGCTGATCGAGCGGGCGCTCGCCGGCGAGGAGATCGTCATCGCCCGGGGCAAGCAGCCGGTGGTCAAGCTGGTGCCGGTGGAGCGCGCCGAGGTCGATATCGGCACGGGCCCCGGCTTCGCGGAGGTACCGCCACCGTTCGAGACGATAGAGCAATACGAGCGGGCGAAGAAGCGGGGTTATGGCTGCATGCCGGACCTGGCCGACATTCCGGACGAGTTCTTCGCGCCGCTGGACGAAGAAGAGCTGAAGGAGTGGGAAAGCGACCGACGCGCCTGCTGCTCGACACGCACACGCTCGTCTGGTGGGCCGGCCGGTCGTCCGCGTCTGCCAGGCCGCGTGGATGCGACGCTGCCGAGAACGTCGCACAGCCTGCACGTCAGCGCCGCAACCATCTGGGAAATCGGCGATCAAGGCGAGAAAGGGCAAGATTTCCTGCAGCGGCGGCACTGCGTCGAGCGATTCGACGGGATCCTCGCGCGCCTGGAGATCACGCCCGTCGCGTCACGCACGACCACGCGCTGGCACGCCGGCGCCTGCCGCGTCGCATCACGGCGACCCGTTCGACCGGATGCTGGCCGCACAGGCGGAACTCGAAAGCATGGCGCTCGCCAGCGTCCGACCGGGCCCTTCGACGCTATTCGACGTCGACCGCATCTGGTAGCGGCTACCCGCCCCCGCTCAATGCTCGACGAGCAGCGAGCCCCAGCCGTGGACCTTGTCCATGATCCCGGCCTGGCGCAGCGCCCACCAGTAGGTCGCGGTGTTGATCGCGATCACCGGCTTGTCGAGCCAGAACTCCGCCATCGCGGCGACCCGGGCCATGGCGAGGTTGGTCCCGACCTGGACGATCGCCTCCACCGACGGGTCGTTCAGCTCGACGATGGCATCGCGTAGCGCCTTCTCCGAGACGTGGGCGATCAGCATCGGGCTGGCGCACTTGAAGCCCTTGATCGCGGCGACCTCGAAGCCGCAGTCCTCGAAGAAGGTGCGCACGTTCTCGTCGCCGACCGGCATGTAGGGCGTGATCACGGCGATCCGCTTGATCGAGCCGTAGCGGCGCAGCGCCTCCTGGCAGGCCTCGGAGCCCATCGCCACCGGCACCCCGGCGCGCGCCTCGCAGTTGGCCTTGAAGCCCTTCGACGCCTCGAGCCCGTCCCAGAAGGTCTCGGCCGACATGCCCATGATCACGCGGTCCGGCCTGCAGGTCATCACCCGGTCGATCGCGTCCATCAGCGCGCCGCGGATGTTGTCCATCAACTGGTTGAAGTCGTCGTCGCTCTCGATCGGGTCGTCGGGGATCAGGATGCGCGAGAAATGGTTGGTCACGCCGTAGGGGCGCATGCCGTCGTATTCCGGCTGGACCGACGTGTTGGTCGACGGCGCGATCGCGCCGAACTTCATCCGAAAGCCGAGTGAATCGACCACGGCCTGCCCTCCTCTGCGGTTACGGTACTGGCTTTGGTTACTCGGCCGCCCGCGCCTTGCCCATGACCTGCGTCAACACGGCCTCGGCCTCGTCGGCCTCCATCAGGTCGGCGTATTTCTGGCCCATGTCGAACAGGTTGGCCTCGTGCGGACCGATCGCCCGGTCGCCGACGCAGTCGGTGACGACGATGTTGCGGTAGTTGTGGGAGAGCCCGTCGATCACCGAGGCGCGGACGCAGCCCGACGTGGTGCAGCCGGTGTGGATGATGGTGTCGACGCTCCGGTGGGTCAGCCACGACTGCAGGCCGGTGCCGAAGAAGGCCGAGGGCTGCTGCTTGCGCACCACGTACTCGCCCGGCTCGGGCGCGAGCTGGGGCACGATGTGGCTGTCGGGATTGTCCTCGGTCAGCGTGGTCAGCCCCGGCGCCTTGAGGCAGAACACCCCGGCGTCGGCGCCGTCGTCGGCGTAGACGATGCGGGTGAAGGCCACGGGCACGCCCAGGCGCCGGCACAGCGCCAGCAGGCCGACCGTGCGCTCGACCGCCGCGGCGATGTTGCCGCCGCCGAATTTCTCGGGGTCGTAGAAGCCGTTGCAGAAGTCGACGATCAGCAGCGCCGGGCGCTGGCCCCAGCCGCTCGCATTGCCGAAATCCTGCCGCGCGTAAACGTCGAGCTCGCTCATCGTCGCTCTCCCGTTGCCGGAGCGGCAGGGTACCCGATCAGCGCCCGGCTGCGCGACCCGGATGTCGGGCGAGCGCTGGCGCGATCAGGCCCGGCCGCCAACGGCGCGATCAGGCCCGGCCGCGCCAGCGGCGCGATCAAGCGTGACCGCCGGGCGGCGTCCACATGGCGCGCTCGTTGGCCAGCGCGTGCCGGAACAGGAAATAGGCCGGGATCAGCGACGCCACCGCGAGCACGCCCTCGGTCCAGCCGAGGAACGAACCCGTCACGCCGGCGAATTCGAGCATCGCCAGCACCAGCGCACCGACCAGCGCGTCGCCGACGATCATCGCGATCAGCACGCCGAACAGGGCGGTCAGGATCATCACCAGCGTCAGGTGGCTGTTGCGGCCCGTCTCGCCGGCGTCTTTGGAAGCAGTCATCGTATCTTGCCTCGAATGGGAAGCGGCCGAACGGGCCGCGCCGGAACGGAACGCCGCCGGCCCTCGAAATTTAGAGAACCGGCGGCGTCTCGCCTAGTCCAGCGACAAAATATCCCGCATGCCTAGAACTTCGGGAAGACCTGCTTCTCGCGCAGCCAATCCTCCATCGGCATCGGCGCCTTGCGCTCGGCCTTGCCGAAGTCCTTGTGGCGGGCCTTGTTCGGCCAGACGTGGTCGGACACGACCGCCATGCGGGTGATGACGAAGTCCTTGGTCGCGTTGATCACCATGAGGTCGGTCGACAGCGCCAGCGGGCCCTTCCAGTGCTCGCGGATCTCCGACTCGATCTCGGGCGCCGTGTCGAAGTCGTTGAAGAAGTGGAAGGCCACGAACAGGCGCGGGTTGCACTGGGCGATGACATAGGCCGCCTCGCCGGGATCGGAGTGGATCTTGGTGCCGATCGCGCGCGCGGTGCGCTCGTCGTAGCCCGACCGCTCCATCAGCTGGCCCACGGTGTTGAAGGTCTCGTGGATCAGGATGTCGACGCCCTTGGCGTTGTCGATCATGAACTGGCTCGGCGTGGTGTCGCCCGAATAGACCAGCGACAGGCCGTTCCACTCGATCTTCAGGCTGACCGGCCCGCCGTAGATATGGACCGCGGGGAAGCTGGTGATCTTCACGCCGTTGTGGTCGTAGACGACGTGGACCTTGGAATAGTCGAACTCGTGCACGTTGACCTCGGCGCCGATCGCGGGCAGGGCGCTGACCCGGCTCTCGGTGTCCCAGGCGTAGGACTCCATCTGCTTCTCGGCGAAATGCTTGAAGCCGTATTTCGGCTCCGGCCCGGAGGGCCCATAGACCTCGAGCGGCTTGAGGCGGCCGCCGGCCCAGCTGCCGACCCAGATCTGGCCGAAGTCGCCGACGTGGTCGGTGTGCAGGTGGGTGCAGAAATAGGCGGTGATGTCCTGGTACGGGATCTCCAGCGACGTGAAGTTCATCTGGCGTGCCGAAGCCGAAATCGAAGATGAACTTGTCGCCGTTGCCCAGCTCGATCAGCCAGGAGGCGTTCGCCTGCGACCGGCGCAGGAACGGCCGGCCGGTGCCCAGCGCGACCACGCGCATCTCGTCGGGCTTCAGCTCTTCGGTGGTCGGGTAGTACTGCTCGGCATAGCCGTGGCGCACGGCGTCGGTGGTCGTCCTGATCATGGCGGCTCCTGCGGATTGGCTGGACAAGGCGGGGCTAAAGTCCCGTTCTTCGGGATTATTATCGTGCCGCTCTCTCTTGATCGCGGATTTGGTCTACGTTATCCCGTTATTCGGACTTATAGCGAGGTGCGTTCCGCATGACGGACCAAGTCCAGGCGCCACCCCGCGGCGACGTCAACAGCTTGCGCCGGGCCGCGGCAATCATCCGGGTCATCGCCGAGAACGGCGACGCCGGCGCGCGCCTGATCGACATCACCCGGGCGACCGGCCTGCGCCGGGCGACGGTCCACCGGCTGTGCCGAACCCTGCAGGCGTTGGGCTGGGTGCGCCAGCCGCGCGACCGCCAGCGCTACTATCTCGGCGGCGCCCTGCCGATACTGACCTCGCTGCTGCCGAGCCGGCGCCGCCTCGCCGAGGCCGCCAGGCCGGTGTTGGACCGCATGGCGGAAGAGACCGAGGACACCGCCTTCCTGTTCCTCTACGACGGGCTCGACGCCCTGTGCGTCGACCGGCGCGAGGGCAGCTATCCGGTCAAGCCGCTGCTGGTGGATATCGGCGACCGCCGACCGCTCGGCCTCGGCGCCGGCGGCTTGGCCATCCTCTCCTTCATGCCCGACGACGACCGGACCGCGGTGTTGGACCTGCTGTTCGAGTACCGCCCGGAGTGCCGCGCCCGGGGCCGCGCCGCTATCGAGGGCGATCTGGCCGCCGCCCGCCGCGCCGGCTACGCCGAGTACAATGCCGGACTGGTGGCCGGCGTCAGCGGCATCGGCGTGCCGATCATGACGCCGTCCGGCACCCCGGTCGGCGCGATCAGCGTCGCCGGGGTGGAGAGCCGCTGGCCGCAGCGCCGCTGCGACGCCTTCGCCGACGTGCTCCACCGCGAGGCCTACCGGATCACCAAGGCATTGTTCGAGAACGGCGCCGGCTGAACCGAGCCGAGTGGCCTGGGGCGTGTCCTCATAACGCGTGGGTTGCGCCCTCTACGCCGGAGTGTCGGCTATCGAGGACATAGCGGACATCCGCCCAGCCATCGTGAACGTCCCGCTGTAGCCAGTTGCGGACATCGCATGCCGACCTGAATGCAGCTCCCGGCGCGCCGGGTTGGCAAAATTACATATCTATTCGTCGGTAAAGGGCGCAGGATTCCTCATCAACAAAGGAACCCCCATGAAAACAATTCTCTCCAGCCTTATGGCTTTGGCATTTTTGCTTTCAACAGCACCTTCCCACGCCTTTACGTCCCACGGGTCGATTGCCGTCGACCAATTTAAGGGCCCCTCTGGGGTAACGGCGTATTCTCTGGTGGGGCGGTGCAAATACGACCTCCAAAGCTGCATCTCAATGTCGCTACATCAACAAGTTGGAAAACAGGGCGAACCACAACTCGAATGCACAGCGTCATGCCGTGCTGAAGAAAAGAGGAATTGATTGCTCCTATCCTAAATATGCCCAGCAGCCCACGTGCAAGAACGCCTTTGGAGAATTTCGCAAGAAGTCTGCAGAGATATATTCTTCGATACAAAGCATGTATGGATGCCTGCTGAGTAGGTTTGAAGTCCCCCGGCCGCCCAGGCGTTTTACACGCACGGCGCCGGATCAGTTTGGAGCGTCTGTAAGGGAGACACGGACGTGGCGTCTCGGAAAGCCCTGGAACACATCCCTGAGACGAGATCCTTCAACCTGCTTCGCCCATCCAACCCACCGACCGACGTACCGACCCAACCGGGAGGGGCATAGCGGCTTCTCCCCATCCTGCTCATAAAGCCGGGTGACACGTTCGACGAACCGCCTAGAAGGTCCTCTTTGGCTCATTAGCAGACGTCGCGATGCCGATGGCAGCGTGTCTGGTTTGCGGTGGGATGCAGACGTCCGGGCGCGAGAATCGTCACGTTCGCTGCTGGCCGAGTGCCGCCACCCGACATTCGGTCAAACACGATGCGTTCACCGCCTAGCGCGGCTCCAGCTCGATCGGCTTGCCGTGCGGCGTGCGCAGGTAGGCGGCGCGCCAGGCGTCCTTGAGGTCGCCCATCTCGCCGACGGAGGCGACGCCCTTGCCGGCGACCAGCTTCTCCAGCGCGGCCAGCCACAGCGCGTAGTAGGGCTCGCCCGGACCGTCGTCGGCGCGCGCGATCTCGGCGCTCAGCGCCTCGACCCATTCCTTCCAGGTGAACACGCCGGCCTGGTGCAGCCTGACGGTCATGGCGAAGGCCTGGGCCTGCCACGGCTCCTCGAAGACCGGGCCGCCCTCGTCGCGGGGCAGCGCCGGCACCTCGGCCAAAGCCGCGTCGTCGGGCAAGTCGGCGCGGGACAGGTCGACCCGGCTCATGCCGGCTCCAGGTAGTCGTCCCACATGTCGATGTAGAGCGCGTCGCCCGCGGTGCCGTCCGGCCCCCACAGCTCGGCGGCGTCGAAGCGGACCGAGTAGACGTGCTGGGGCTTGCCGCCCTCCCCGATCGCATGGGTGTCGGGGAACAGGAACACGCCGTGGTCGCGCTCGACCGTGCCGCGCTTGCCGCGGACGTAGCGCGGCAGCCGCGTGTGGCTGTGCGGGTTGAGGTTGCGGGCGACCACCGTGTCGCCGACGGCGAACTGGGGCGCGACGTCGGCGTCGACCCGCGACGACGCCCCGGTGGTCAGGATCGGCTCGATCATCTCGGCGCGGACGAGGTCGGTCATGGCTTGCCCCGCAGTTGGGCGCGCTTGGCCTCGAGCTCCTCGCGCGTGATGATCCCCTTCTGGATCAGCAGCTCCTCGGCGGTGTGGAGCCAGTGGGTGTAGTAGTCGCTGGTCAGGTACTCGACCGGGTCCATCCGCTCGGTCTCCTGGCGGATCTCGTCGATGTTGTAGAAGCCCTGCGCCAGGGTCGCGAGGGTCATGCCCATGATCCGGCCCTCCCACTCGGCGTGGAAGACGGGCTCGTCCTTCTCACGGTCGATCGGTCCGAAGCCCTCCATGCCGCCCAGGTCGTGGATGCCGTTCATCGCTCAGTCCTCCCCAGTGCCCTTCACGCCGGCACCGCCGCCTTGGTCACCCCGATCATCGAATCGCGGGTGACCAGTTCGGCCAGCGCCTCCTCGTCCATGTCCTCGGTGCCGGCGGGCCGCTCGGGCAACACGAGGTAGCGGATCTCGGCGTTGGAATCCCAGACCCGGACCTCGACCCCCTCGTCCAGGCTGGTGCCGAACTCGTCGAGCACGCCGCGCGGGTCGCGCACGACGCGCGAGCGGTAGGGCGCCGACTTGTACCAGTTGGGCGGCAGGCCCAGCACCGGCCACGGGTAGCAGGAGCACAGGGTGCAGACGACCAGGTTGTGGACCCGCGGCGTGTTCTCCAGCACCACCATGTCCTCGCCCTGGAGGCCGGAGATGCCGAGCTCCTTCATCGCCTCCGAGGCGTTCTCCAGCAGCCGGCGCTTGAAGTCGGGGTCGACCCAGGCGCGGGCGATCACCCGGGCGCCGTTGCGCGGGCCGATCTTGGTCTCGTACTGGTCGATGATCGCGTCGACCGCGGCGGGATCGAGCAGCCCCTTCTCGACCAGCAGCGATTCGAGCGCCTTGACCCGGAGCGCCTCGTCCGACGGCGGCTCGGTATGGTCGTGCCCGTGTTCATGTCCGTGTTCGTGGTCGTGTCCGGCCATGGGCGCCTCCTGCTACGGTTCGCCGACGATCCTGCCAGCAAGCGGGGCCGTCGGCAACGGGCAACGGCGGCGCCCGGCGCCCCGACGGGCCGACGGGCCGGAAAGCGGCGAGGCGATTGACCGCGGCGGCGGATATCGGGTTAGCTGGCCGCAGTCGGGCTTGAGGGGGCTCTATTGACCGACGACATCGAACCGCGCGGCCCGGGCCGCGCCCAGCGCATCATCGCGTGGCCGTTCGTGCTGGTGGCGACGCTCGGTTTCCTCGGGGCGGCGGGCCTGCTGATCGCCGACGTGATCCTGCGCTACGGCGCCAACGCCCCGATCCGGGGCGCGCCGGAGATCGCCGGGCTGGTGCTCGCCGGCATCCTGGCGGTGGCGCTGCCCGCGGCCGCGATCCTCGGTATCCGATCCGGCGGGCCGACCCATACGCCGCCGATCCACCGCTGGTGGACGGCGCTCCACACCACCTTGCTGTTCCTGATCGAGGCGGTGATCCTCGCCGCGCTGAGCCTGCTGCTGCTGGGCGACGCCTTCCGCCGGTTCCGGCTCGGCGAGACCACGATCGAGATGCACGTCTCGCTCGGCCTGGTCCAGACGGTGATCGGCCTCGGCCTGCTGACGGCGGCGGTCTTCGTCCTCGTCGCCGGGGCGATCCGCCTGGTGCGCGGCCGATGAGCATCGAGCTCGCCGGGATCGTCACGCTCCTGTTCGTGCTGACCGCGCTCGGCGTTTCGGCCGGGCTGGCGCTGCTCGGCGCGGCGATGGTCGGCGCGGCGCTGCTGCTCGGCGCGGACAAGCTGGCGCCGCTGATGGGCACCGGCGTCACCCACGCGGTGACCACCTACGCCGCCGTCTGCGCGATGCTGCTGATCGTGACCGGTGCGCTGCTCGAGCATGTCGGGGCGGTGCTCGGCCTGCCGGTGCGGCCGGACGGCCGCCGCGCCGACCCCGACCGGGCGGCCTGGTTCGCGGGCGGCGCCTTCGGCGTGCCGCTGCCGGTGGCGGCGAGCCTGGTCTTCGTCGGCCTGGTCACCGAGACGTCGATCGGGCGGCTGACCGTCGCCGCGTTGCTGCCCGGCCTCGCCCTGTCGGCGCTCTACCTGCTGGTGTTCGGCCTGTCGCGGCTGGTCCGCGCCGCCCCGCTCGAGCTCGGCGCGGACCCGCAGGCGGACGGCGGCGACGGCCGCGTCCTGGCGATCGTGTTCCGCTGCGTCGTGCCGGTGATCGGCACCCTGGTCTTCGTCGCGCCGATCCGATCGGGCGTGCTGACGCCGACCGAGGCGGCCGGGCTGGTCGTGGTGATCGGCCTGATCTTCGCCCTGGTGCTGATGCTGGTGTCGCGACGCGCCCAGGCGGGCGCGTGGCGGGGCCTGTCGGCCGGCGTGTCGGCCGCGGCAATCTTCCTGCTGATCCTGGTCGGCCTGGGCCTGTTCGGGCAGCTGCTCGCGTTCGGCGGCGTGCCCCAGGCGCTGGCGAAGGCGGTGGCGCCGCTCGGCCTCGACGGCCGCACCCTGCTCGGCGCGACGGTGATCGCGGCGCTGGTCGCCGGCACCATCCTGGGACCGCTCGTCGCGATGGGTCTGGCGGCGGTGCTGTCCTTCGGGATCCTGAGCGCCGCCGGGGTCAACGTGATCGTCATCGGCGTGGTCCTGTTCCTCACCGCCGAGGCGATCCGGGTCGGCCCGCGGCTGTGGCGCGGCGGCTTCCTGCGCCAGCCGGGCAGCTTGGGCAGCTGGCCCAACTACCTCGCCGCGCTCGCCGTGATCGCGGGCTACGTCGTGCTGTTCGCCTGACGCGACCCGGCCCCTGGCGGACGCAGCAACCGGCGCGCTAGCCTCGCCCCCACAGGCGATCGGAGGCGATCGCCGCGCCCTCGGCCATCGCCCGCAGCTTGTCCCAGACCACGCTCGGCCACACGGTCGGCAGGCCGGCGAAGGTGGCGAAGCCGCAGTCGGTGCCGGCCATCACCCGCTCGCGCCCGACCAGCCCGGCCCAGTGGCACAGGCGCTGGGCGACCAGCGCCGGGTGCTCGACCGTCTGCGAGTTGGTCTCGATCACGCCGGGGACCAGGATCACGTCGTCGGGGATGGCGGCGGGGTCGAGCTCCGCCCACTCGTGCGCGTGGCGCGGGTTGGCGCCCTCGAACAGCACCGTGCGCGGCCGCGCCGCGAAGACGATGTCGGCGACGTCGCGCAGCGGCACGTCGTGGGTGTGCGGCCCGGGATAGTTGCCCCAGCACAGGTGCAGCCGCATCGCGTCGCCGGGGATGTTGCGGGTGGCGTGGTTGAGCGCCTCGACGTTGCGCGCGGCGGCGCGGCGGAAATCGGCGAGCGGCCGGCCGGCGAAGCTCATGTGCCGGACCATGGCCAGGTCGGGGCAGTCGATCTGGAGCTGGAAGCCGGCGGCGTGGATCGCCTCGTATTCGGGCTGGAGCGCGTCGGCCAGCGCCGCGACATAGGCGTCCTCGTCCGGATAGAAGCGGTTGGGCAGGAAATGCGCGACCACCCCCGGCGACGCGGCGTTGAGGAAGGCACCGGCCGGCGCGGCGGCGTCGACGGCGCCGCGGAAATCCGCGATCTCCGCCGCCAGCGGCGCGTCGTCGGCATAGGCGACGGCGGCCCGGCAGGCGGGCGGATCGGGGTTGGCCGCCCGCGCCGCCTTGCGCTTGGGGTCGTCGTATTCGGGATGGTCGGCCAGGTCCTGCGGCGTCCAGCCGAGCGGCGCCGGGTCGCCGAAGCCGGACAGCCGGTGCTTGACGTAGTTGGCGTAGGAGATCTTGCCCATCTCGCCGTCGCTGACGACGTCGACGCCGGCCTCGACCTGCCTGGCGACCACGGCGACCACCGCCTCGTGCACCGCCGCTGCCAGCCGGCCGGCGTCGTGGGCCTCGCCCCGGTCCTCGGCCAGCAGCATGGCGACCAGCGCCTCGGGCCGCGGCAGGCTGCCGACGTGGGTGGTCAGGATGCGGTCGGGCATGGCGGACATGTCTCTCCCCAAGGCCAGTCATTCCGCGCCAGGCCTTGCGCGCCGGCGGCGCCGCGGCGATGCTGGCGGCGGACCCCATTGTCGCCCGAGCCCCCCGCGACCGAAAGAGAGAAGCGATGGCCACCTTCGTCCTCGTCCACGGCGCCTGGCACGGCGGCTGGTGCTGGCGGCCGGTCGCCGACCGGCTGCGCGCCGCCGGCCACGACGTCTTCGCGCCGACCCTGACCGGGCTGTGCGACCGCGCCCACCTGCTCAGCCGCGACGTCGGGCTGGACACCCACGTCACCGACGTCGCCAGCCTGATCGACTGGGAGGAGCTGGAGGACGTGGTCCTGTGCGGCCACAGCTACGGCGGCATGGTCATCGCCGGCGCGGCCGAACGGGCGGCGGACCGGATCGCCACGCTGGTCTATCTCGACGCCTTCGTGCCCGCGCCCGGCGGCGCGCTGTTCGACCACATCCCTGAGGATCGCCAGGCCGGCTTCCGCCAGCGCGCGGCCGAGGAAGGCGACGGCTGGCTGGCCCCGCCGCCCGACGCCGCGATCTGGGTCGAGGACGCGGCGCAGCAGGCCTGGCTCAACGCCAAGGTGACGCCGCACCCGCTGCGCTCCATGGAGGACCGCCTGCCCGAGACGAACGCGCGCGCGGCGATCGCCGGCAAGGTCTACGTCTACGCCACCGCGAACCCGATCCCGACCTTCGCCCAATTCCACGACCGCTATCGGGACGACCCGGCCTGGCGCATGCACACCCTGCCGACCTCGCACGACGCGATGGTGTCGATGCCCGACGAAGTCGCCGCCATCCTGGCCGAGGCCGCCGGCTGAATCGCGCCGGGGCCGATCGGCCGGATGGAATGCCGAGAGGGGGGTGCGTCGTATCTCATTTCGCAATAGTATGGATTGTGATTGGGGGACTCCGACCGATGGTAACAGTGGACGGATGCCGGTGACTCGACAGAGCGCGGCGGTCCTGATGGCCGCCTTGACGATCACGACCGTGTCCGCGATGGGCATGGCCGGCGCGGCGGATGCGGCCAACAGGAAATCCCTCGCCGCCAAATACGCCAGGCACACGGAGCACGTCCGGCATGCCAAGCGCGTCAAACACGCCAAGCAGGACAACCGGGCCAATCACGCCAAGGCGCCGAGCTACGACCAGCTCGTCAAGACCTACCATATGGCGCCCGGCTCGCTCGGCTTCCTGGCGGTCGACGCCGACACCGGCCGGGTGATCGCGGCGCGCTCGCCCGACGCGCGCTTCATCCCGGCCTCGTCGATCAAGGCCGCGACCGCGGTCGCCGCGCTCAACATCCTCGGCGGCGACTACCGCTTCTCGACCGACGTCCACATCACGGGCTCGGTCAAGGACGGGGTGCTCTACGGCGACGTGATCCTGCGCGGCCGCGGCGACCCGACCCTGACCATCGAGGGGCTGGAGCCGCTGATCGCCGCGCTCAAGTCCAAGGGCATCCAGTCGATCAAGGGCCGCTTCCTCTACGACGCGACCATGTTCCCGACCCAGAGGGCGATCGACATCGGCGAGGACACGGTGCTCGCCTACAACCCCGCGATCGGGCCGCTGTCGCTCAACTTCAACCGGGTCCGCCTGCGCTGGACCATGCACACCAAGGACGGCCCGCAGCTCCAGGTCCTGTCCAAGACCGACCGGATCGAGGTGCCGGTGGACTTCGTCGGCGCCGGCATCGCGCCGGCCGGGGTGTCCACCCGCTACGGCGTCGCCTACGACGACAAGAGCTCGCCGCCGCGCTGGCTGTTGACCAAGGGCGCGCGCCGCCGCGGCGAGATGTGGCTGCCGGTCAAGCGGCCCGCCGTCTACGTCGCCGACGTGTTCCGGCGCCGCGCGATGCAGGAGGGCGTGCGCCTGCCCGCCCCGGTCGCCGGCAAGCTGCCGCCCGACGCCACCTTCCTGGCCAAGCACGAAAGCAAGCCGCTCGCCCCGATCCTGCGCAAGGTGCTGAAGTACAGCAACAACATGGCCGCCGAGACGATCGGCGTGGTCACGGCCATCCGCCAGACCGGCAAGCCGCTCGGCGTCACCCCGGCGGCCCTGGCGATGGGCGACTGGTACAAGCGCATCCTGCCCAAGGTCGACTGGAGCGGGCTGTTGCTGGAGAACCATTCGGGCCTGTCGACCCGGACCCGGATCACGCCGCGCCAGATGGTCGCGATCCTGCGCTACGCCCGCAACCAGACCTATGCCGGGCACCACCTCGCCGACCTGTTGCGCCCCTACTGGGTCGCCGGCCGCCGGCTGCCCAGCCACATGTCGGTCGCCACCGTGTTCAAGGGCAAGAGCCGGCGCCGGGGCAAGCGCGGGCCGGTGGTCACCGTGCCGCGCTACGTTAGCGTCCGCGCCAAGACCGGCACCTTGAGCTGGTCGCGCGCGCTGGCCGGCTACCTGACCACGGTCGGCAAGAAGCACGTCGTCTTCGCCCTCTACATCTCCGACTACCGCGCCCAGGAGCTGGCCGACAAGAACGGCTACACCTACAAGCGGCTGTCGCGGGGCCGCTGGTCCTGGCGCTCCCGCGCGCTGATGCGCGCGGTGGTGCTGAAGTGGATCCTGGAGAACTAGGCGCCGGCCGACAGGGATACCCGATCGGTCGCATGCATACCGCAAGTCAGCCACGGGCGGCCGTCGACGCGGCTGTTGCAGAATGGCGTGGCCGGCACCGCGAGCAACGATCCGGGCGGCTGCACGTCCGCGCGTGACCTTTCGTCGCTGAGACACCGGCGCTGTTGAAGGCGGCGGTCAACGCGGCCTACACCTGCTTCCATGCTTTCCTGGTTTGCGATCTTGTGCGGCAGGCAGGCGTACCGAGCGGGTTTGGTGATCGTCGCCGCCAGCGTTGCGGCACTTTCACTCTCAGGCTGCCAAAACGATCAAAAGTGGCACGCCACCAACATCTCGGGCAGCCTACCGAACCTGGCATTGACCATGACGCGCGCCCGCGACGGCAAGCGGGTCGCCGCGGCCGACTACCGCGGCGACGTGGTCATGCTCTACTTCGGCTACACCTACTGCCCCGACGTCTGCCCGACGACGCTCAGCAATGTCGCCCAGGTCCTGAAGCGACTCGGAGACGGCGCGAAACACGTCCGGTTCCTGTTCGTCACGGTCGATCCCAACCGCGACACGCCGAAGCTCCTCAAGCAGTACACGGCCGCGTTCGCCCCGCAGATCGACGGCCTCCGCGGGACACCGGACCAGCTGGCGGCACTCGCGCGCCGATACCGCGTCTCCTATTCGGTCAAGCCCGGCGCCAAGGACCAGCCGTACGAGGTCACCCACAGCTCGGCGATCTATGTGTTCGACCAGACCGGCGCGGCGCGGCTCCTGGTCTCCTCGATGAAGTCGGGCAAGCCCGATATCGAGGGCACGGCCGCCGACCTGCGCCGACTGATCCAGCAGGCCGACCCACCCGGCCTGCTCACCCGCATCCTCAGGCTGTTCTGATCGCCGGCGCGTCCCGGTTACTTGCCGGCCGGCCCATACACTTTGAACTGCCGGGTCATGCTCGTCCCGTCGCCGAAGCGCAGCGTCACGGCGACCGATCGCCCGGGCGCGACATCGGCGGACGGCGACATGCACATCAAATGGTACCCGCCGGGCGCGAAGGTCACGCTGCCGTGGGCGGGAATCTTGACGCTGTGGACCATGATCATGCGATCGGTCCCGTTCTTGTTCACGCTCCGGTGCAGCATCAGCTTCTTGCATGCGGGCGAGTTGGCGGCGACCAACGCCCTGGCCGTATCACCTTTGTTGCGCAGCGTGAAATAGCCGGCCGCGGGCCGGCCCGGCACCGTGGTGCGTATCCAGGCGCCGGAGACGGTCAGATCCGTCGCCGCTGCGTTGGCCGGCGATACGGCGAGCAGGCAAGACGCGGCCGCCGCAATCGTGAAGCACCGCCCAAGCCTAGCGGCCGGCCGTGAGCGCAAGTGGTCGAGCGTCATTGCTGTCCTCTGTTGTGGTGTTTTCGGCAGTTTCCTCGCGGCGCCGCAGGGAGTTCAGAACGACGAGCAAGGCGACGATGCTCATCATGCCCGGGGGAATCCAGATCACGATGCCGCCGAGCTGCTGATCGGCCAATGCGTCGATCGACGGATAGAGCCGGCCGCACAGGTTGTAGAACGAGTAGAGATCGAAGCCGGCGAAAGTGATGCTCGCCCCCAGCACGATCTGAGGGAACATCACGCCGATCGCCAGCGCGGCGCGTGCGCCGCTCGATATCCGCGCCGGCGGCTTCGGCCGCGGATCGAGCACGAGCAGCCAGAACAGGAAGCCGTCGACCACCATCGACCAGTTCATCAGCGCATAGAGCTTGGGGTCGATCATGGCGCGGAAATGCACCGTCGGGATCAGCCAGAACACGAACAGCCCGACGAACAGGACGGCGGCGACCACCGGCTGCTGCACGACCGCCATCACCCGCGCCACCGCGCGCCCCTCGACCACGCGCCGGAGCGACGCCGGCATCCCCCGCTTCACCATCGGGCCCGGCCAGGCCAGCGCGACCAGGAACGGCCCGAAATGATGCATGACGACGTGCTGGATCCGGTTGAGGAAGAACATGTGCTGCATCATGTAGTCGAGGTGTGTCTGCAGCACCGCGTAGATCGCGCCGATCCCCAACACGAAGCAGAGCTGGCGCCAAGCCGCCGGGCGATCATCCGGCGCCGTGCGCATCAGGCCGCGCGCGAACCACCACAGCGCCAGCGCCGTCGCCAGGAACTCGACCCAGGAGAAGTCCCACGGCGCCCATACCGGCATGACCGACGGGTACGCGCGGCACAGCCACGACACGACGCCACCGAGCAGGCCTAGTCCGAGCAACGGGAGCAATTCGGCAACATCGAGGCCGAGCAGCCGCGGGGCGCGACGACGCGTTGCCGCTGACGGTGTCTCCACCCGACCATCGCCGAGAGACGCCGGGGCTTCGCCGCCGCCCATCAGCCCGCCCGATGCTGGGTAAACAGGTATTCGTAAGCAAACACCAACATGAACACGGTCGCGAAGACCATGACGACGAGGCCGGCGAGCAGCGCCGCCAACGTCCGGTTCTTGCCACGATTCTGCGCGGCGCCCACCTGCGCTTGGCCGGCGTCGCCCGAGGCCAGGTCTTCGGGCCGAGGGTCGGGTTCAGTCACGATGCAGGTAACGTAGGGCAAGCGCCCGAAACCGGTCCCGTTGCGAATGGGTCGCACCGACGAAATGTCGCAGGCTCACCCCGGCATCGGCTCGATCGGCGCGTCAAGCGTCTCGGCCGCGTTGAACCGGCTGGCCGCGGCCAGTGCAACGGCGAGAACGCCGAGCCTTCATCGAAGACCGTGAGAATTATCGCAAAGCCAACCTAATTTCGTTCTTTCACCATTTGCTAACCAACGAAGCCGTAATTTGCGCGGCCAAGCGGCATTTTAGTTTGCTTCGCAAGTGTTCGGAATAATAAGCGGCCGTGCCGCTGCGTCGACTGCAGAATCCGACAGCGCGCGGTCCCGGACGACCGCCGCCCCAGAAGCCGAAGGAGCCTCTGCCGAGCCGGATTTGGCACCTAGTGAACCCCTAACTGGGACTCTGCTCACTTATGCCACGCCAAAATCGAAAAACAACGGCAACCGTTTCCGAAGACTGCCAACCGCAGGACGCTGCCCTACGCGAATCCCAGCAGATCGTCCGTGCGATTCTCGATGCGGTGCCGTCGAGAATTTTCTGGAAGGACAAGGACCTCGTCTATCTGGGGTGCAACGCGCCGTTCGCGCGCGATGCAGGATTTAGCGATCCCGAGGAGGTTGTCGGCAAAGACGACTACGAGATGGGCTGGCACGAACAGGCCGAATTGTATCGGCGCGACGACCTGCAGGTTATCGAGAGCGGGCGCAGCAAGTTGCTGATCGAGGAGCCGCAAACCACGCCGGACGGCACGGTCATCACCCTGCTCACCAGCAAGGTGCCGTTGCGCCGACCCGACGGCGAGATCTTCGGCGTGCTCGGAACCTATATGGACGTGACCGAGCACACACGCCTGACGGAGACGATCAAGAGGCAGAATTCGCAGTTCGATGCGGCGCTCGGCAATATGGTCCAGGGCCTGCTCATGTACGACAAGGACGGACGGCTCACCGTCTCCAACAGGCGCTTTGCAGAAATATTTGGCTTGCCGTGGAACCGGTGGAAAAAGAAGTCCCTGGGCGCAACGGTCCCCGAAACCATGCAGCTTGTCGAGGACTGGACGAATGTGGCGCTCAAGAATCGGCCACAGGTCTTGGCCGAGCACCAAAACATGTTGGATCGACGCGAGGGCGGCAAAAACGTGTTCGAGGTCAGCGACGGTCGAACCTTCTCCGCCTCGCTAGCGCCGATGGCCGATGGCGGGTTCGTGCTCACGTTCGAAGACATCACGGAGCAGCGGCGCAACCAGGATCAGATCACGCACCTGGCGCATTATGACGCGCTGACGGACTTGCCGAATCGAACCCAGTTCTTCGACGAGATGGACAAGCTGCTCGAGGGCGCACCCGACTGCGCGCCCTTCGCCGTGCTCAGCCTGGACCTCGACCATTTCAAGAACGTCAACGACACGCTCGGACATCCGATCGGGGACAGGCTCCTGGTGGCGGCGGCGCACCGCATGCGCGGCTGCGTCCGCGAAGACGATATCGTGGCCCGGCTGGGCGGCGACGAGTTTGCCATTCTCCAGCTCTCGTTCGACCGGCCGCAAAGCGCAACCGCGCTGGCGAGCCGCCTGATCGATACCGTGGCCGCCCCCTATCAGCTCGACGGCCACCAGGTCTTCGTGGGGACGAGCGTCGGGATCGCGATCGCGCCGGACGACGGGACCGCCCCGGATCAGCTGATGAGGAATGCGGATCTGGCCCTGTACCGGTGCAAAGGGGAAGGCGGCGACGGCTATTGCTTCTTCGAGCCGGACATGGACGCCCGCATGCAGGAACGGCGCGCGATCGAGAGTGATCTTCGCCGGGCCCTCGCGAGGAACGAATTCACGCTCGACTTCCAGCCCATCGTGAGTGTCGAGACCGGGAACGTCACGTCGTGCGAAGCCCTGATCCGCTGGCACCAACCTCAGCGCGGCCTGGTGCCGCCGCTGGAATTCATCCCGATCGCCGAAGAAACCGGGCTTATTTGCCCGATCGGGAAATGGGTCCTGGAACGGGCCTGCGCCGAGGCGGTTTCGTGGCCCGCAGATGTTGCCGTCGCCGTCAACATTTCGCCGGTGCAGTTCAGGGCCGGTGACTTCTTTGACAGCGTCACCGGCGCGCTCGAGAAGTCGGGCCTACCTGCCTCCAGTCTGGAGCTCGAGATCACCGAGTTGGTGCTCATCCACGACAACAGCGAGACCTTGGCGCTGCTCCACCAGCTCAAAGACCTCGGCGTTCGCATCGCCATGGACGATTTCGGAACGGGCTACTCCTCGATCGGGTATCTGCGCAGCTTTCCGTTCGACAGGATCAAGATCGATCAATCCTTCGTCCACGACCTGCCGGAGAGAGCGGAGAGCCTGGCGATCATCCGCGCCGTCGTCGGCCTTGGCAGCAGTCTCCACATGGTGACCACCGCCGAAGGCGTCGAAACGCAGGGCCAGCTCGACTTGCTGAGGACCGAAGGATGCACGGACGTCCAGGGCTACTTCTTCAGCGAGCCAAAGCCGGCGAAAGAGATCGGCGAATACCTCGATTCGCTCCACCATCGGGCGGCAAAGGTCGCGTAGCCGTCCGTCGGCCCGTCCTCGTCGAACCCGCGAACAACCTTGCGCCTTGACGCCGCGCGCCCTCAGCCAGGCAAGCTTGCCGCGACACCGGGGCGACGGCCCGGCGTGACCCGCGGCGACGAATGCGCCGCCACGGGTCGCCAGGTTCGAGATCGCCGGCTTCGGGATCGCCGGGTTCGGGACCGCGGGTCAGCGGACGCAGCGGACGCGGCTGAAACCCGTGCAGGCCGGGCCCACGCAACGGCGGCGGCTGATCATCACCCAGGTACGGCCGGGCCGGTAGGTGCTCCACCGGACCGCACGGCGGTAACCCCGTCGACGGCAATAGCGGGTCGCCGTTCGCCATCCGCAGTTCCGAGCCCACGGCGAACAATGGTCGACAACCGAGCCATTGATCCGCGGGTTGAAGAAGGTCCGGTAGTACGGTCCGGGACTAGGCCCAGGGCCGGGACCTGGCGGTCCGGTTACCGTGCAGGTTTGAGCCGTGAGCAGTAGCAGCCCCAGCGGGGCCAGGAACTTGATCGCGCGTTTCATGGAGTTTCCTCTCCTGATCATGTTTTGGTCACGGTGCCGACGGGCCGGCCCAAACAGGGCGAATCATTCATTCATCGTCGGCAGCTTGCATCTCCCGAACCGGCGAGCGGTCAATCATGCAGGGTTGCGGCACAATCGTGAAGAATATCTTTCCGTCGGCCGCGACGCATGTTGCGCGCTAGCGCCGCCGCCGGGGCGAAAGCCGTCGTTCCGCCGGAACCCGGCTGGGGCGCGCATCGGTCCACCAAAAGGGACGGACGCCGACCAGTGGCCGCTGCCGCGCGCCGAACGGCCCAGGCCTCCGTCACCCGGATCCGACCAGATCCCGAAACAAGCTGTTCGCCTCGTCCAGCAGATCGTCCGCGTCGGGATCGCGCCCCTTCAGGCGTTCCGAGGCCTGCTCGATCTCGGCTTCCATGTACGCGTCCAGCGCCGCGTTGCGCGGCCCTTCCCCCAGCTCCCGGGTCGCCGCCTTGCGGGCCAGCAGCTCGTCGACGAAGCGATCGACGCCGGCCGGCAGCCGAATCCCCGCGCGCAAGGCCGGCAGCGCCATGGGCACCGGCTCGTCCGGGTGCGTCCGCAGCCACGCGAGCGCGAGCGCGGGCCTCAAGGCATAGAAATACTTCTTGATCGGCACCGTCTCCTTCCCGGCGATGAAGCGCCGGT
Organism: uncultured Alphaproteobacteria bacterium; assembly: GCA_963730305.1. Lineage (GTDB taxonomy): Bacteria > Pseudomonadota > Alphaproteobacteria > Bin65 > Bin65 > CAMYMQ01. The sequence goes on along the minus strand of CAVSRB010000002.1, from coordinate 450,167 downwards.
ACTGGGAGTTGACGAGGTGCAGGTAGTGATAGGTCGACGGGCGGCGGTGGGCCGTTCGGTCGCCGAGATCGCGCAGGCGCCGCATCGCGTCGGGATCGGACCGGTAGACGATCGGCGAGCGGAGCCATTCGAGGATCACCGGGTTGGGCTTGATCAGAAGATCGAGCGCCTTCCTCAGGTCCCAGCCGTTGATGTCCAGGTCGCCTTCGATCGGCAGTTCGATGACGTCGCGCCGCCTGTCGATCGACAGGTACCAGCTCGGCTCGTGCACATAGACGAAGCGGACGTCGAAATCGGAATCGGGCGACGGAAAGCCCCAGGCCCGGCTCCCCGATTCGATCGCGAACAGGATGCGGACGGCATGGTCGCGTTCGATCCCGTCCAGGCGCTGCTGGATCGCGGCTTCGATCTCGGCGGGAATGCCTTGTACCGTCAAGAGCCTGTTCCCGAATCGGCGGCGACGCTCACGGCGGCGGTGGGCTTCCGGAACAAGCCCGGCCCGAGCCGTGGCGGCGGGGTGTGCCTCTGGATACGGAGGCGCGCCCCGACGCCGCCCCCGCCCTATCCGATCTTGAACAGCGCCCGGGCGTTGTCCTCGAAGAACTGCTTCAGGCCGGCGTCGCCGATCGGCATGGTTTCGAGCTCGCCGATCTCCTCGGGCACGAACTGCCAGGGATAATCCATCGCGTACATCATCCGGTCGGGGCCGATCACCTCGCGGCAGAACATGATCGGCGGGGTCCAGCCGATGCCGCTGGAGGTATAGTGGAAGTTCTCCTTGAGGTAGTCGCTGGCGAGGCGCTTCAGCGGCTTGACGTTGGGGTGGCGGTTCGAGCGCGAGATGCGGGTGTGCATGAAGTCGATCCGCGACAGCCAGAAGGGCAGCGCCTCGCCGGTATGGCCGAGCACGATCTGCAGTTTCGGGAAACGGTCGAACACGCCGGCCACGACCAGCTTGAGCGCGTGCAGCCCGGTCTCGCAGGCGAAGCCGTAGACGGCGGCGTCGAGCGCGCGGTCGAGGAAGGGCTCGATCATCTTGGGCGGTGGCGACTGGGGATGCAGGTAGATCGGCACGTCGAGCGCCTCGGCCGCCTCGAAGATCGCCCAATATTTCTCGTCGTCGAGATAGATGCCGTGGGTGTGGGAATTCACGATGCCGCCGCGCAGGCCCAGCTTCTTGACACCGCGCTCCAGCTCCTTGGCCGCGTTGGCCGGTTCGAGCGGACTGAACGCGGCGAGGCCGACGTAACGGTCGGGATGGCGCGCAACCCCCTCGGCCAGCTCGTCATTGAAGCGCTCGGCCAGCGTCGTCGCCGTCGCCGGGTCGAACAGCTGCACGCCGGGCGAGGTCAGCGACAGGACCGCGATGTCGATGCCCGAGTTGTCCATGTCCCGCAGCCGCTCGTCGTCGAGGTCCTGGATGCGCCGGTTGTGGGCCTTGGCGATGTCCGAGTTGCCGCCGAAGAACCCCCACAGACTGTGGAAGCCCGGATCGTCGATGTTCTTCTCCGCGATCTCCTTGTGATAGAGCTTCAACATCTCCGCCGGCGCCCAGGCCTCCTCGGTGGCGATGCGCTTATAAGGCGGGTTGGGGTTCTTCTCGGTCATGGGTCCTCCTGGTGATTTGGTCGACCGTTCTGCGCCGACGATCGCGGTTACCACCTAACAAATATTTCGGCTGCATGCGCAAGCATGATGTCGGCGCGGCAGTGGATATTGTATTTATTCCTATGACCGCCCATATCAGACCCGTGCGAGGAGCGGACCGGCACGTGCACCGATCCGTCCCGCCCCAGCGAGAAGATAACCGTTGATAACCGATGATAACCCTCCGCCGTCTTCCGCCGCCGCGCCAGGCCGGACGCCGCCGAATCGCAGCCGGACGCCAACTCCCCCTTAACATTCCCGCGCACACCGCTAAGATCGCCGGCCAATCAAATCCTGGGAGGAGAGCCGTCAGATGAAATTCGGGGTCGGACAACCGGTAGCGCGCCACGAGGACCCGAAGTTCCTGACCGGGCGGGGTCGCTACGTCGACGACATCAAGCTGCCGGGCCAGGTCTGGGGCTACGTGCTGCGCTCGCCCCACGCCGCCGCGCGGATCGAATCGATCGACGTCGAGGCGGCGAAGGCGGCCGACGGCGTGCTGCTGGTGCTGACCGGCGCCGACCTGGAAGCCGCCAAGGTCGGCCCCGTCTCCTGCGCGCTGTTCCCGCCGATCATGGGCGGCAGCCCGCCCAGGTTCTGGCCGAAGCAGCCCGTGCTGGCGGTCGACCGGGTCCGCCACATCGGCGAGCCGGTCGCCTTCGTCGTCGCCGGGACCCGCGCCCAGGCGGAAGACGCCGCGGAGCTGATCGAGGTCGAGTACGAGGAGCTGACCCCGATCGTCTCGACCGGCGAGGCCACGGGCGGCGCCGCCGCGGTGTGGGACGAATCGCCGGACAACGTCTGCTACACCATCGACCGCGGCGACCCGGCCGCGGCCGACGCGGCCTTCGCCAAGGCCGCCCACGTCGTCTCGCTGGACCTGGTCGCCAACCGGGTATCGCCCAACACGATGGAGCCGCGCGCCTGCCTGGCGGCCGTCGACCCGGCCGACGACCGGATCACGCTCTACACCGCCACGCAGAACCCGCACGGCCTGCGGGCGCCGCTCGCCGCCGAGGTCCTCAAGATCCCGGAGACCCAGCTCCGCGTGGTCAGCCCCGACGTCGGCGGCGGCTTCGGCATGAAGAACAACATCTTCCTCGAGGACGTGCTGTGCTGCCACGCCACGCGCACCCTGGGCGTGCCGGTGCGCTGGACCTCGACCCGCGCCGAGGGGATGATGGCCGACCACCACGGCCGCGACATGGTCTGCCACGGCGAGCTCGCGCTCGACGCCGACGGCAAGATCCTGGGCCTGCGCGCGCAGACCGCGTTCGCGCTGGGCGCCTATGTCGCCTCCGGCGGCCCGGTGCCGTCGCTGATGGGCACGACCATGTTCACCGGCTCCTACGCCGTGCCGGCCGCCAGCCTCCACGCCGACGTGGTGTTCACCAACACCGCCTACACCGGCCCCTATCGCGGCGCCGGCCGGCCCGAGGCGATCCACGTGATCGAGCGGCTGATCGACGTCGCGGCCCGCGAGCTGGACATCGATCCGGTCGAGCTGCGCCGCCGGAACTTCATCACGCCGGACCAGATGCCGTTCGCGAACCCGTTCGGCCAGACCTACGACACCGGCGAGTTCGAGACCGTGATGGACAAGGCCGTCGGCATCGCCGACTGGGGCGGCTATGCCGCCCGCAAGCAGGCCAGCGCCGACAAGGGCCTGCTGCGCGGCCGGGGCATCGCCTATTTCATCGAGACCAGCGCCATCTTCAACGACCGGATGGAGCTGCGCTTCGACCCGACCGGGAACGTCACCATCGTCGCCGGCACCCACAACCACGGCCAGGGCCACGAGACGGTCTACCGCCAGATGGTCTCGGAGTGGCTGGGCGTCGACGTCGAGAAGATCAACATGATCCAGGGCGACACCGACAAGGTCGCCTTCGGCCGCGGCACCTACGCATCGCGCAGCATGACCGTGGGCGGCAGCGCCCTGCGCGACGCCGCCGACAAGGTGATCGAGCGGGCCAAGAAGGTCGCCGGGGTGATGTTCGAGGCCTCGGCCGACGACATCGAGTTCGCCGACGGCGCCTTCACCGTCGCCGGCACCGACAAGACCGCCGGCTGGACCGAGATCCTGTTCCAGGCCTTCCTGCCGGGGGGGCCGACCGCCGCCTTCGGGCCCGGCATCGAGGCCGTCGGCGACTTCTCGCCGACCGGACCCAACTTCCCCAACGGCTGCCACATCGTCGAGCTCGAGGTCGACCCGGAGACCGGGCGGATCGAGATCGACCGCTACATCGCGGTCGACGATTCGGGCCGCATCCTCAACCCGCTGCTCTATGCCGGCCAGATCCACGGCGGCATCGTCCAGGGCCTCGGCCAGACCCTGATGGAGGACCATATCTACGACCCGGAGAGCGGCCAGCTGCTGACCGGCTCGTTCATGGACTACGCCATGCCGCGGGCCGACGACCTGCCCGACTTCACCCTCGACCACCACGACGTCGCCTGCACGACCAACCCGCTGGGGGTCAAAGGCGGCGGCGAATCGGGCACGGTCGGCGCCCTGCCGGTGATGGTCAACGCCGTGGTCGATGCGCTGGCCGACTACGGCGTGCGCGACCTGCGCATGCCGATGACCCCGCAGCGGGTGTGGCAGGCGATCCACGCCGGCGGCTAAGCGCCGGGGCCGGCGACGGAAATCCGACGGCGGCGCGTTGAATACATCGAGACCGGAGCACGACACCACGGAGCCTGTCCGATGCGCGATACCGCCGCGACCTTTCACGCCGAGCCGATACGCCGGGCCCGGCGCGACCGCTAGCGGCCCGGAAACGTCGAGATGAGCCGAACGGCGGCCTTTGCGCTGGCCCTGCCCCGGCCCGGTCGGGCAAACTCGCCCACCATGACGGGGGCGAGCAAGGCGGCATCGGCCGGACAGTCGCAGATCGAGGCCGACGCGGCGCTGATGCACCGGGTCGCCGGCGGCGATCAAGCGGCGGCGCGGCAGGTCGTGGACCGGCATCTTTCGGGCGCGATCGGCTTCGCCTGGCGCATGCTGGGCGAGCGGTCGCTCGCGGAAGACGTCGCCCAGGAGGCCTTTCTGCGGCTGTGGCGCCAGGCGCCGCGCTGGCGCGCCAAGGCGCAGATCGGCACCTGGCTGCGCACGGTCCTGTACAACGCCTGCGTCGACCAGTTGCGGCGGCGCCGGCCGCAGACCGACATCACGGTGATGGAACTGGCCGACGGCGCGCCGACCCCCGCCGAGGCGCACCAGTCGAGCCAGGTTGCCGCCGTGGTCCAGGATGCGGTCGACGCCCTGCCCGAACGGCAGCGCGCAGCGATCGCCCTGGTGCATTATGATGGCATGACGAATATCGAGGCGGCGGAGGTATTGGACGTAAGCGTCGACGCGCTCGAGTCGCTGCTCGCCCGGGGGAGGCGAAGCCTCAGGGAACGGCTCGAAGACCAGCGCGAGGATCTTTTGGGGAACACGGAATGAGCGGGAAGGAACACGAACTCTCGGCCGAGCGCCTGGCGGCGCTGGCCGCGGCCTATGGGGCCGATCCGGCGCGCTGGCCCGAGGCGGAGCGCGACGCGGCGCGGCGCCTGGGTGATCGCCTGGGTAAGGATATCCAACCTGACATGGCCGCCGCCGCGCGGCTCGACCGCCTGCTCGACGCCGCTCCGATCCCGCCGCAGCCGACCGCGGCGCTCGCCGGCCGCATCCTGTCCGAAGCGCCGCGGCCCAGGGGCGCGCGCCTGCGCCTCGTGTTCGGCGCGATGTGGCGGCCGGTCACCGGGCTGGCGGTCGCCGCCATGCTCGGCGTGCTGGTCGGCGCGGTGGCCCCGGCCCCGGTGGTCGATACCGGCACCAGCAACGGCACCAGCGCCGACAGCGAGATCTCCTCGCTGATCGTCAACTACGCCTCGCTCGATCTGGACGCCCCGCAGTGAGCCGGATCTCCCGCCGCTTCCTGTGGATCACGATGATCGCGTCGCTCGCGGTCAACCTGTTCCTGGCCGGCTTCATCGTCGCCAGCGTGGTCAACCGCGGCTGGCACGGCCACCGGCTGCCGCCGGGACGCGGCCGCCTCGCCCTGCGCGCCGCCTTCCACACCCTCGACGCCAAGACCCGGGCCATGGCGGAGCAGCAGTGGCGCGCGAAGCTGCCCGAGATCCGCGCCAAGCTCGTCGCGATCCGCGACGCGCACCGCGCCTTCCGCGCCGCGCTCGACAAGGCCGGCACCGACCCCGCCGGGGTCGAGGCCGCCTTCCAGCGCATCCACGCGGCCCGCGGCGCGGCCCAGACGCTGATCCACCAGACCATCCGCGAGATCGCCGAGAAGCTGAGCCCCGACCAGCGCAAGAAGTTCTACAAGGCCGTGTTCGACCGGCGCTTCCACCGCCGTGATCGGCGGGGCCCGCCCGGCCCTCCCGGCCCGCCACCCCCACGCTGACTGCGTCCGCGCGGCAGCGGCACGCCTGCCGCGCCGCAGTCTCCCCCGACCGGCGTCGGCGACAATTCCGTGAGTCTACACGCTTGACGACGCGCTATACTGGTGGAGCCGGTCCGGCGGAGATCCGGCCGGCGCCCGCCCCGTTGGACCGGGGCTGCCAAAAGGGGGAAGAGAAGCATGACTTCCGAGCTGTTCTGGCTGGCACTGACGGCGATCATCACCGGCCTGTTCTGGGTGCCCTACATCCTCGACCGGACCGCGGTCCGCGGCCTGATGGGGGCGATGGGCAACCCGTCGCCCGACGACAAGCCGCAATCGGCCTGGGCCCAGCGGATGATGAAGGCCCACACCAACGCGATCGAGAACCTGGCGGTGATGACCGTCCTGGTGCTCGTCGCCAACACCGCCAAGGTGTCGACCGGCGCCACGGTGTTCGCAGTCCAGCTCTATTTCTGGGCGCGGATGGCGCATTTCGTGATCTATGCCGCCGGGATCCCGGTGCTGCGCACGCTCGCCTTCGCCGCCGCCTTCGTCGGCCAGGCGATCATGGCGCTGGCCATCCTCGGCTGGATCTGAGCCGGTAGCACCCGGCCTCGGCGCGCCGCGCGGCTAGCCGTCCGGCGCGCCCATCCGGGCGGCGACCGACGCCGCCAGGTCCGACAGCCGCGGCGCGAGATCGCACACCGCGGCGCGGTGCGGCAGTGCGCGGGTGAAGAAGGTCGCGCCGACCGTGGCGACGACCCGGTCGCCCCGCATCACCGGCACCGCCATCGTGCTCGTCTGCGGATCGACCGCGGGGTCGCGCAGGGCGTAGCCGTTGTCGCGGACCTCGCGCAGCACCCGGGCGATCGCCTTCGGTGCGCGCGCCGCCCGGTCCTCGGGCGCCTGGGAGCGGGCGACCATGTCGAGCAGGATCCGCCGCTCGTCCTCGGGGCAGAAGGCGAGATAGGCCCGGCCGTGGGCGCGGGCGACCAGCGACAGCCGCTTGTTCAGCGTGGTGTGGACGTGGGCGAGCGGGCTGTCGGGGATGGTGCTGTAGCGCACCACCATGGCGTCGACGTCGAGCGTCGCGATCGCGACCGGCCACAGGATGTCGACGGTCAGCGCGCGGGCCAGCGGCGCGGCGACCTCGACCACCATCGGCTCGCCGTGGAACCCGGCGCTGAGGCCGGTGACCGCCGAGGTCACCTGATAGCCGGCCCGGTTGGCGTCGCGCGCGACGAAGCCGGCGTCGATCAGGGTCTCGAGGATGCGCACCAGGGTCGGCTTGGGGATATCCGTCGCCGCGTGCAGCTCGCGGATCGAGGTCACCGGCGCCCGGTTGAGGGCCAGCAGCACGTCGAGCACGCGGCGCGCGGATTTGAGCGGTTCGTAGGACGGCATCGCCTGGTTCCGGCCAAAGACGGTTTCAATATGCGAAATGTCCGGCGTCGGCGCAATCGCTCGCCGGGCGCGCGCGCTAGGGTGCGGAACCGGCGTTCGGACCGGGACCAGAGGGAGGCGAGAACCCGCCATGCGACTGGCCAGCTTTTCCCATGACGGCGCCGACCGGATCGGCGCGGAGGTCGACGGCGGCCACGTCATCGACCTGACCGAAGCGCTCGCCGCGGCGGGCGGGGCGGCGGCGCCGGCCGACATGCTCACCCTGATCCGCGGCGGCGACGCGGCGCTGGCGGCCGTGCGCACGGTGCTCGACCTCGCCCGCGCCAACCCGAGCGCCGTCCGGCGCATCCCGATCGCCGACATCCGCTGGCACCCGCCGGTGCGGCGCCCGGGCAAGGTCTGCGGCGTGGCCCTGAACAACTCGGCCGCCGACGACCGCAAGGTCAGCGCGCCCGACCACCCCACCTTCTTCCTCAAGCCGAGCACCTGCCTGCTCGGCCACAACGAGCCGATCGTCGTCCGCGACCATTACGGCCGGCTGCATCCCGAGCCCGAGCTGGCGGTGGTGGTCGGCAAGACGATCAAGGACTACGACCCGCGCGACGGCGACGACGCGGTGTTCGGCTATGCCGTGTTCGACGACCTGACCGGCAACGACATGCGGTCGGAAGACCGGGTCCACTATTTCGCGCTCTACCCCGACCCCAAGAACCCCGATGAGGTCACCCGGGTCGAGCAGCACCTGTCCTACACCGCGCGCTACAAGGGCACCGACGGCTTCGGCCCGTTCGGCCCCTGGCTGGTGACCAAGGACGACGTGCCCGACCCCCACGCGCTCGACATCAGCTGCTCGATCGGCGGCGAGATGCTGACCGACGACAACACCCGCTACTACACCTACACGGTGCCCGAGGTGCTCGCCTTCATCTCGCGCTACCTGACCCTGGAGGCCGGCGACGTGATCTCGATGGGCACCGCCTTCCGCGCCTCCAAGACGGGCGGCCGGCCGCTGCACACCGGCGACCTGAGCCGGCTCGACGGGCCGGTCGAGGTGACCATCTCCGGGCTCGGCACCCTGTCCAACCCGGTCAAGCGGATCAAAGGCGAGAGCCTGCCGGACTGGCGGCTGAAGAAGGCATGACGGCCGATACCGACGCGTTGCTGACCCGGGTCGCGATCGACGCGCTGATCGCGGAGTTCGCCTGGCGCATCGACCACGGCGACTCGGCGGCCGTCGCCGAGCTGTTCACCGAGGACGGCTGGTACGGCCGCGAGGACGGCAGCCGCGCGGTCGGCCGCGACGCGATCCGCAGCGCCTACGCCGCCCGGGCCGCCCGCGGCGAGCGCACCGCCCGGCACATCTTCACCAACCTGCGCCTGACCGTGGACGGGCCGGACCGGGCGCACGGCACCTGCATCCTCTTGCTGTTCGCCGCCGACGGCACGCCGCCGCACCCGGCGGTGCCTCAGCTTGTCCAGGACTACGACGACGTGTACCACCGGGTCGACGGGCAGTGGCTGTTCGCGCAACGCAGCGTCCGGCGGCTGTTCGTCGCCGAGGATTTCACGCCGGTTCTGCCACTCGGGGGGCTGCCACTCGGGGTCCGGTCCGTGGGCAAGACGGAGGAGCCGCGATGACGGTCGAGCTGGTCTGCACCGCCCATTCGCCGATCATGGCGTGTTACGCCAAGGAGCCGGACGCCTTCGACGAGATCGAGGCCGCCTTCGCCGCGCGCACGGCGCGCATCGCCGCCTACGACCCGGAGCTGGTCGTCGTCTTCGGCACCGACCATTTCAACGGCGTCTTCCTCTCCCAGGTGCCGCCCTTCTCGGTCGGCCTCGCCGCCGAGGCGGTCGACGACATCGGCGGCCATCCGGGCACGCTGACCGTACCGGCCGACACCGCGACGGCACTGATCGACGCGGTCCGCGCCGACGGGGTCGACGTCGCCGCCTCCCACGCGATGACCATCGACCACGGCTTCACCCAGCCGATGCAGCGGCTGCTCGGCGCGCTCGACCGCTATCCGGTGATCCCGATCTACGTCAACGGCATCATCCCGCCCTTCGTGCCGTTCAAGCGCTCGCGGCTGCTCGGCGAAGCGGTCGGCCGCTTCCTCGCCACCCGCGACGAACGCGTGCTGATCCTCGGCTCCGGCGGCATGTCGCACCACCCGACCCGCTACTATCCCGCGCCCGGCGAGGGCCCGCCCGAGGTCGCCGCGTGGCAGGCCCAGGGGGAGACCGGCAGCGACAAGGCCGGCGGCATGACCCACGCCGAATGGCTGGAGCGGCTGCGGGTGATGCACCTGGAGGGCGCGGAGATGCTGGTCAGCGGCCAGCGCACGCGCGAGGACATCTACCTCAACCCCGAGTTCGACCGCGCCTTCCTCGATACGGTCGGCCACGACGCGCTGGAAACGTTCGACGCCTGGCGGCCCGAGGAAATCATGACCCGGGCGGGCATCGGCTCGCTCGAGCTGCACACCTGGATCGCCGCCTGCGCCGCCAACCGGGCCGCCGGCGGCGCGCCACCGGTGACCGACGTCTACGCCGACACGCTCGAATACGGCATCGGCTTCGGCCTGATCCACGCCGGCGCGGCGTGACGCCTGCCCGCTGCTCACTTCCACGGGACTTTCCGATGACGACCGACACCAAGCCCTTCTTCCGCGCCGAACAGGTCGGCAGCCTGCTGCGGCCCGCACCGCTCTTGAAGGCCTGGGCCCGGCGCGACGCCGGCGAGCTGCCGGACGGCGACCTGCTCGACCTGCAGGACGCCGCCATCGCGAGCGCGATCGCGGAGCAGGAGACACTCGGCTTCCACACCGTGGTCGACGGCGAGTTCCGCCGCGACGTGTGGTGGAGCGAGTTCATCGACCCCGCGCGCATCGACGGCATCGCCATCGACCGTGACGACCCGTCGACCTGGTTCGACAAGAACCGCTCGGCCGGCGACCTGCCGACCTACGTGCCCAAGCGTATCCGCGTCACCGGCAAGATCCGCCGCAGCGGCAGCATCATGGGCCACGCCTTCGACGTGATGCAGGCGGCGACCGGCGGCGGCGCGCAAGCGCTGCCCAAGGTGACCATCCCGACGCCGGCGCGGTTCCACTTCCAGTACGGCTACGACGCGGTCGACCGCGCCGTCTATCCCGACCTGGACGAATTCTGGGACGACGTGACCCGGGTCTACCGCGAGGAGATCGCGGCCCTGGAAGCCGCCGGCTGCCGGTCGATCCAGATCGACGATCCCGTGCTGTCCTATTTCGTCGACCCGGACCTGCGCGCCAAGACCGCCGAGATGGGCGACACGCCCGAGGCGCTGCTGAAACGCTACGTCGACGCGACCAACGCGGCGATCGCCGAGCGCCGGCCCGACACCGCGATCGGCTTCCACATCTGCCGCGGCAACGCCCGCGGGTCGTGGATCGCCTCCGGCGGCTACGACGCGATCGCCGCCGACGTCTTCCCGGCGCTCGACGTCGACGTCTACTACCTCGAATACGACGACGCCCGCTCGGGCGACTTCGAGCCGCTGCGCCTGATCCCCGAGGGCAAGAAGGTCGTGCTCGGCCTGATCACGACCAAGCGGCCGGACATGGAAGACCCCGGCGACCTGAAGCGCCGGATCGACGACGCCGCGAAGATCGTGCCGCTGGACGACCTGGCGATCAGCCCGCAATGCGGCTTCGCCAGCGTCATGGAGGGCAACCCGGTGACGCCGGAAGACCAGGAGGCCAAGCTGAAACTGGTGGTCGACGTCGCCCGCGACGTCTGGGGCAGCGCCTGAGCCGCGCCGCCCGCTAGCGTCGCGTGCGGCCGCGCCAATTGCGCGCGGCCACTGGCGCAACGTCGCAAGGCGTCTATATTCGCGGCATCTCCAGGTCGACGCCGCAACCGAACCAACCCGACGAGAGAGCCATGGATACCGCTGCCCGCCACGCCGCCAATTCGCCCGCCGCGCGCGACATCGCCTCGGTGGTCCACCCCTATACCAACCTCAAGGCCCACGAGACCGAAGGCCCGCTGATCATCCGGCGCGGCAAGGGCATCAAGGTGTGGGACGACGACGGCAAGGAATATATCGAGGGCATGGCCGGCCTGTGGTGCACCGCGCTGGGCTTCGACAACGAGCGGCTCGCCAACGCCGCCGCCGAGGCGCTGCGCACCCTGCCCTTCTACCACCAGTTCACCCACAAGTCGCACATGCCCGGCGTCGAGCTGGCCGAGCGGCTGTTGGACATGGCGCCGGTGCCGATGGCGCGGGTGTTCTTCGCCAACTCGGGCTCCGAGGCCAACGACACCGCGATCAAGCTGGTCTGGTACTACTGGAACGCGATGGGCAAGCCGGAGAAGAAGAAGATCATCTCCCGCCAGCGCGCCTATCACGGCGTCACCGTCGCCACCGCCAGCCTGACCGGTCTACCCGCCAACCACGCCGACTTCGACCTGCCGGTGGCGCGCATCCTGCACACGACCTGCCCGCACCACTATTTCGGCGCCAACGAGGGCGAGAGCGAGGAGGACTTCGCGACCCGCTGCGCCGAGGACCTCGAAGCGCTGATCCAGGCCGAAGGGCCGGACACGATCGGGGCCATGTTCGCGGAGCCGATCATGGGCGCCGGCGGGGTCGTGCTGCCGCCCGCGACCTATTTCGAGAAGATCCAGAAGGTTCTGAAGAAACACGACATCCTGCTGATCGCAGACGAAGTAATCTGCGGTTTCTTCCGAACCGGCAATCCCTGGGGCAGCCAGACCTATGGCATCGAGCCGGATATGCTGTCGATGGCCAAGGCGCTGTCGTCGGGCTACCTGCCGATCTCGGCGCTGATGGTCTCCGACAAGGTGTGGCAGGCGATGCTGGCCGAGAGCCAGAAGATCGGCCAGTTCGGCCACGGCTTCACCTACTCGGGGCATCCCGTCTCCGCCGCGGTCGCGCTCGAGACCCAGAAGATCTACGAGGAGATGGACATCCTCTCCCACGTCCGCGCGGTCAGCCCGCGCCTGCAGGACGGGCTGCGCGGCCTGCTCGACCACGACCTGGTCGGCGAGGTCCGCGGCATCGGCCTGATCGCCGGCGTGGAGCTGGTCAAGGACAAGGCCGCGCACGGCAAGTTCGACAAGCCCGGCGTGGTCGGCACCGTGTTCCGCAAGGCCGCCGAGAAGCACGGCCTGATCATCCGCAACGTCCTCGACGCGATCGCCATCTGCCCGCCGCTGATCATCGACGAGCAGGGCATCGACGACCTGGTCGCCCGCGCCCGCGCGGCGGTCGACGACACGGCGAAGTGGATCGCGGAGAACGGCGCGCCGTAGGGCGTCGGCTGCGGGGAGCCCGCCTTCCCATCCTTCGAGACGGCCTCTTTGCGGCCTCCTCAGGATGAAGTCTCGTCTTGAAGTCGGTCAGAGGCTTCATCCTGAGGAGCCCCGCAGGGGCGTCTCGAAGGATGGGAGGACGCGCGATATCTCCGAAGCCGCCAGGACAACCCTGCCCCGCGCTTCCGTCGGCCCGGCCGATCGCCTAACATCGGCGGCATGTACGCTACCCGCACGCTCTGTCTGATCGCGGCGGCGCTCGGCGCGTCTGCCGACACGGCCGAGGCGGCCGCCAAGATCCACTGGCGCACCCTCGAACCGGGGCTCTCGCTCGCCCGGATCGCGTCGCCGGTGCGGGCCAGGGCCGGGGATTCGGTGATCACCGTGCTGCGCGCGGACTTGAAGCGCTTCCGCCTGACCCTGGCCTCGGTCAAGTTCGACGGCGGCAAGAACCGCACCGCGGCGGACTGGGCCAAGGCGCACGGGCTGGTGGTGGCGACCAACGCCGGGCTCTACGCCCGCGACTTCGCGACCAACGTCGGCATGATGGTCCACGGCCGCAAGGTCAACAACCGGCGGCTCAACGGCATGGGCGCCGTGCTCGCCTTCAACCCGCGCTCGCCGCGCCAGCCGCCCGCCCGGCTGATCGACCGCCGTTGCCAGAAATTCGGGCCGTGGCGCCGGCGCTACCGCAGCTTCCTGCAAGGGCCGCGGCTGTGGACCTGCCACGGGCGCAACCTGTGGAGCCCGAAGAAGCGCGCCTGGAGCATGGCCGTGTTCGCGCTCGACCGGCGCGGCCGGGCGCTGTTCCTGTTCACTCGGTCGCCGTTCACGGTCCACGCCTTCGCCAACGTCATCCGCAAGCTGCCGCTCGGCATCCGCAGCGCGATGTACCTGGAAGGCGGCCGCCCGGCGCAGCTCTACGTCAACGCCGGCGGGGTGGAGCTGGAGCTGACCGGCGCCTTCGGGTCGACCGGCGGCACCTGGGCGGTGTTCCCGGCCCATAACATCCCCAACGTGCTCGGGCTGGTTCGGCGCAAATAGACGCTTCGAACCGCAGGCGGGCGCCCGGTCACAACTTAGCGACAATACGCCTCTTTTTGATACAAATCAGGCCGACCTAATATATTCTGACGGTAGAAGGCGCTGAGACACGGAGGAGAAGCGCCCCATGGATTACGAAAGCCTATTCGCCGCCGCCATCGCCCAGGTTCGGGACGAGGGGCGGTATCGCGTCTTCGCCGACCTGGAGCGACGGGCCGGGCAGTTCCCACGCGCCGTCCGGCATACGGAAGACGGCAGCACCCACGACGTCGTGGTCTGGTGCTCGAACGACTATCTCGGCATGGGTCAGCACCCGGACGTGCTGGCCGCGATGCACGAGGCGATCGACCGCTGCGGCAGCGGCGCCGGCGGCACCCGCAACATCTCCGGCACCAACCACTATCACGTCGAGCTGGAACGCGAGCTTGCCGACCTCCACGGCAAGGAAGCGGCGCTGCTGTTCACTTCCGGCTACAACTCCAACGAGGCGGCGATCTCGACCATCGCCAAGATGCTGCCCGACTGCGTGATCCTGTCGGACGAGCTGAACCACGCCTCGATGATCCACGGCGTCCGCTCGTCGCGCTGCGAGAAGCACGTCTTCCGCCACAACGATCCCGCCGACCTGGAGCGCCTGCTCAAGACCATCGATCCCGAGCGGCCCAAGCTGATCGCCTTCGAATCGGTCTATTCGATGGACGGCGACATCGCCCCGATCGCAGATTTCTGCGACCTGGCCGACAAGTATGGCGCGATGACCTACCTCGACGAGGTCCACGCGGTCGGCATGTACGGCCCGCGCGGCGGCGGCATCGCCGAGCGCGAGGGGCTGATGGACCGGCTGACCGTGATCGAGGGCACCCTGGCCAAGGCCTTCGGCGTGGTCGGCGGCTACATCACCGGCTCGGCCGCGCTGGTCGACGTCGTACGCAGCTTCGCCTCGGGCTTCATCTTCACCACCGCCCTGCCGCCGCACGTCGCGGCCGGCGCGCTGGCCAGCGTCCGCCACTTGAAGGCGAGCAGCGCCGAGCGCGAGCGCCACCAGGAGCGCGCCGCCAAGCTCAAGGCCCTGATGCGCGCGGCCGACCTGCCGGTGATGGATTCGGTCACCCACATCGTGCCGCTGATGGTCGGCGACGCCGTCCTGTGCAAGACCGCGAGCGACATGCTGCTCGACGAGCACGGCATCTATGTCCAGCCGATCAACTTCCCGACCGTTCCGCGCGGGACCGAGCGGCTGCGCTTCACGCCGAACCCGTTCCACAGCGACGACGACATGGCCCGCCTGATCGACGCCCTGGTTGCGGTGTGGGGCCAGCTGGGGCTGGCGCGGCGCGCCGCCGCGTAACCAAGACGCAGCCGGAACCGGAGACGCCATGTACCGCGACAAGACGCTGATCCCGACCGAGGCCGTCCGCCTGCTGGCGCTCGGGCTGCTCGCGGACGCGCCGAAGCGGTACCGGGACCTCGCCGCCGAGATCCGCCACTTCACCAGCCACATCACCGGGCCGTCGCTCGACCTGCTCGGCCCCTCGATCGAGCTGCTGCGCTACGAGGGCCTGACCGAGCCGGCCGACGAGGCGGACGGCGCCGACCTCCTGCTGCGCATCACCGACGCCGGCCGCGAAGAGCTGGTCACCCTGCTGCGCGCCAACGTGCGCGCGCCGATCGACGGCCTCGCCAAGCTGGTGATGGCGCTGAAGTTCCGCTTCCTGCACCTGCTGCCCGTGGCCGGCCAGGCCGATCTGCTCGACGGCCTGATCGAGCTCTACCGGGCCGAGCATGCCCGGCTCCTCGAGCTACGCGATACCGGCAGCGCCAAGGACCATCTCGCCGCGTGGCTCGACCACGACCTCGCCCAGATCGACGACCGCGTCGCCTGGCTCGAGGCGCAGCGTCGCGCGCTGGCCGACGCGGCCTGATCGCCTTTCCCTGACCTAGTCCTTCGGCGGCCACACGTCCGTGTCGTGGTCGGGGTGCTGCCGGCTCTCGAGCTGGGCCAGGCGTTCCGCCGGGATGTCGTCCTCGGTGCGGCTGCCGGGCAGGTCGGCCAGCGTGCGGAACCAGGGCATCCGGCCTTCCAGGCCATACTGGATCGCGGGCGGCACGCGCGCGGGATCGTCGAGGCTGCCCAGCGAGACCTCGATCTTGTCGGTGTCGATGTAGCGAAAGGTGAGCGGCGTGCCACAGTCGCGGCAGAAGCCGCGCTCGACCGCCGCCGAACTCATGAACGAACCGGGCGCGCCGCGGGTCCAGGCGAGGTCCGCCAGCCTGACGCTCGCCAGCGGCGCGAAGAACGACCCGAACGCCTTCTGGCACATGCGGCAATGACAGATGTGCGGGTCGAACGGCTCGGCATAGAGAGCGTAGCGGACGGCGCCGCACTGGCAGCCCCCGGTGTGGATCGGGTCGCGGTGGATCGGGTCGGGCATGACGGAAGGGTCCCTGGCGGTGCCGGTCGGAACGGACCGCCTGCTTAGCGCGGGTCGGCGGCCCGGACAATGCGGCGCCGGGAAGCATTGCCCGCCCTGTCCCCCGATCATCATCTGGCACCATCGCCCGTTGCCGGCGCGGCGGGATTTGACCACAGTGGCAAGCGATGCCGATCGAGCCCCGCGCCTTCCTCCGCGCCCTGTTCGACGCCGCGATCGCCGCGGCCGACCCGGCGCGCTGCGTGCCGCCCCATCTGCCCGACCCGCCGCCGGGCCGGACCATCGTGCTCGGCGCCGGCAAGGCCGCGGCGGCGATGGCCCGCGCGGTCGAGGCCCACTGGCCCGGCGACCTGACCGGCCTGGTCGTCACCCGGCACGGCCAGGGCTTGCCCTGCGAGCGGATCGAGGTGGTCGAGGCGGCCCATCCGGTGCCCGACGCCGCGGGCGCACGCCGCCGCCGGGCGCATCCTCGACCTCGCGACCACAGCCGGGCCGGACGACCTCGTCCTTTTTCTGCTCTCCGGCGGCGCCTCGGCCCTGCTCGCCCTGCCCGCACAGGGAATTGCGCTGGAAGACAAACAAACGGTGACTCGTGCGCTGCTCGCCTCGGGCGCGGCGATCGGCGAGATCAACGCCGTCCGCAAGCACCTGTCGGCGATCAAGGGCGGCCGGCTGGCGGCGGCCGCGCATCCCGCCCGGATCGCCACCCTGGCCATCTCGGACGTGGTCGGCGACGACCCGGCGGTGATCGGCTCCGGCCCGACCGTGGCCGACCCGTCGACCCTGGCCGACGCTCGCGCCGTGCTGGCCCGATACGGCATCGACCCGCCCGCCGCCGTCGCCGCCCGGCTCGCCGGCGACGACGAGACGCCCAAACCCGGCGACCCGCGGCTGGCGACGAGCGACTACGTCCTCTGCGCCCGCCCCGCCGACGCGCTGGTCGCCGCGCGGGAAGCGCGCGGCCGATGCCGGCGTCCTGGCCCTCGATTTGGGCGACGCGATCGAGGGCGAGGCCCGCGACGTCGGCCGCGCCCACGCCGAGGCCGCGCTGCGGCTCGCCGCCGACGATGGCGTGCGCAAGCCGGCGGTGATCCTGTCCGGCGGCGAGGCCACCGTGACCCTGACCGGCGGCGGCAAGGGCGGGCCCAACACCGAATACCTGCTCGGCCTCGCGCTCGCGCTCGACGGCGCGCCGGGCATCTGGGCTTTGGCGGGCGACACCGACGGCCAGGACGGCAGCGAGGCCAACGCCGGCGCCGTGGTCGCGCCCGATACGCTCGACCGGGCGCGCGCCCTCGGCCTCGATCCTGCCACCTTGTTGGCGGACAACGACGCCTGGACCTTCTTCGACGCGCTCGGCGACCTCATCGTCACCGGCCCGACCCACACCAACGTCAACGATTTCCGCGCAGTGCTGGTGACCGGCCGGGACTGACGAAATCTGCGCCGCGCCGCCGGAATGTCCGTGAATCCGACACACCATCTCGCTAGACTCTCCCTCCATGCGCAAACGCCGCCACGCCAAGATCCTCGCCACGCTCGGACCCAACACCTCGTCGCCGGAAGCGATCGAGGCGTTGTGGGAGGCGGGCGCCGACGTGTTCCGGATCAACATGAGCCACGGCGGGCGCGACGATCATCGCGGCCGGGTCAAGGCGATCCGCGCGGTCGAGCGCAAGCTGCAACGGCCGATCGGCATCCTCGCCGACCTGCAGGGGCCGAAGTTCCGCATCGGCACCTTCGCCAAGGGCGGAATCGAGCTGGCCGAGGGCAAGCCGTTCCGGCTCGACCTGTCGGACAAGCCCGGCGACGCCAAGCGCGCGCCCCTGCCCCACCCCGACGTGCTCGCCGCGCTCGAGCCCGGCAACGACCTGCTGCTCGACGACGGCAAGGTCCGCCTGCGGGTCGAGAAGACGGGCAAGGGCTTCGTCGAGACCGTGGTCGTCACCGCCGGGCCGCTGAGCGACCGCAAGGGCGTCAACGTGCCCGGCATCGTCCTGCCGGTCTCGGCGCTGACCGACAAGGACCGGCGCGACCTGACCTTCGCCCTCGACGAGCTCGGCGCCGACTGGATCGCGCTGTCCTTCGTCCAGCGCCCCGACGACATCGCCGAGCTGCGCAAGCTGACCAGCAACCGCGCCGCGATCGTCGCCAAGATCGAGAAGCCGGCGGCGGTCGAGCATTTCGAGGAGATCGTCGAGCTGACCGACGCGGTGATGGTCGCGCGCGGCGACCTCGGCGTCGAGATCCCGCCCGAGGACGTGCCCTCGATCCAGAAGCACCTGGTCGGCGTCAGCCGGCGCGCGGGCAAGCCGGTGATCGTCGCCACCCAGATGCTCGATTCCATGGTGGATTCGCCGACCCCGACGCGGGCCGAGGCGTCGGACGTCGCCGGCGCGGTGTACGAGGGCGCCGACGCGGTGATGCTGTCGGCGGAGACCGCGGTCGGCCGCTACCCGCTCGAAGCGGTCGCGATCATGGACCGGATCATCCGCCGGACCGAGCGCGACCCGACCTGGCGCGTGCTGATGGACGCCGGCCGCACCCCGCCCCACGCCACCGCGGCGAGCGCGATCACCGCCGCCGCCCGCCAGGTCGCCGAGACCATCGGCGCCGCCGCCGTGGTCACCTACACGTCGTCCGGCTCGACCGCGCTGCGCGCCGCGCGCGAGCGGCCGTCGGCGCCGATCCTGTGCCTGACCGGCAGCGACCAGACCGCGCGCAAGCTGACCCTGGCCTGGGGCGTCGAATCCTTCTTCTCCCACGACGCCCACTCGGTCGAGGAGATGGTCGACTACGCGCTGGTCATGGTCCAGGAGAACGAGTTCGCCGACCGCGGCCAGCCCATCGTCATCACCGCCGGCATGCCCTTCGGCACCCCCGGCGCGACCAACATGCTGCGCATCGCCTGGGTGGGGTAACCGCGCCGGGCGCGGTCAGTGCTGGCCGGTGATGGCGCCTTCCTTGAACAGGTTGTCCTCCATCTCCTTGGCGAAATCCGCGTTGTTGCGGCGGATCCACTCGAGCACCATCGAGGCGTGCTCCATCTCTTCGCGCATGTTGTGGAGCAGGATCTCCTTCAACGCCGCGTCGTCGCAATCGTCGGCGCGCTGCCGGTACCAGTCGACCGCTTCCAGCTCTTCCATCAGCGAGACGATCGCCTGATGCATCGCCAGGGTTTCCTTCGAAAGCCGCTCGCGCGGCGCGTGCAACGAATCACTAGCCATTGATCTCCTCCTACTCGTTCATATGAACCCGTCCGGCGGCGCCGGACGGCTAAGACAGCGTACCGGCCACCGGGCCCTATTCGAGCATGCTGCGCAACATCCACGCAGTCTTCTGGTGGACTTGCATACGCTGTGTCAACAGATCGGCGGTCGATTCGTCGTTGGCCTTCTCCGCCGCCGGAAACACCGAGCGGGCGGTGCGCGCCCTGTCAAGGCAACGGCGCAATCACCGCACCATAGCGTAGAAAGCGGCGACGCGGACGTGGCGAATGACCCGCGGGGACGCCGCTGACGGCGCCCCGCGCACGCTACGGCGACGATCCCGCTCACCTACGGCCGCGCCAAGAAGAAGTAGCGCGCCGGCACTCAGGCCGCCACCGCGACCGGCTGGCAGCGGGTCTCGCGAAGCGCGAGTGCCGTGACCAGCGCCAACAGGTAGAGCGCGGGAATGACCAGGAACGCCTCGGCGTAGGCGTCGAGGCTGTAGACCCGCGCGCCCGCCTTGAGCGCGCCGTCCCAGCGCCAGTCGAGCACCATCCCGATCACCGGCTGGAACAGCGCCCCGGACAGCGCGGCGCAGGTGTTGACCACGCCCAGCGCCGCGCCGGTGGCGCCGTCGGCGTTGTGTTCGCGGCACAGCGCGTAGGCGACGACCATCGCCGAGCCGCCGAAGCCATAGAGGAACATCAGGACCCGGTAGACGTCGAACGGCAGGCCCGGCAGGTAGAGCGCCCCGCCGAGGCTGAGCGCCGCGATCAGGGTGCCGACCAGGAGCGGCGCCTTGCGCAGGCCGATGCGGTCGGACGCCCAGCCCCAGAACGGGCTGCCGGCGGCGACCCCGAACAGACCCAGCGCCACGGTGAAGCCCGCGGTCGGCTTGTCGACGCCGTAGCGGACCATGGTGAACGGCACGCCCCACAGCCCGCCGAACACCAGCAGCGGTCCCGACGTGGCCAGCACCAGAAGCGCGATCAGAACGGTCTGCGGCCGGCGCGCAACCCGGCCGAGCGCGCGCAGCACGCCGGTGCGCGGCGCCGTGCCGCCGCCAGCGGGAGGCGCCCGGTCGCGGGCCAGCAGCCAGGTCAGCGCGGCCATGCCCAGGGCGACCGTGGCCAGCCCGTAGGTATAGGCCCGCCAGCCCTCGGCATCGACGACGGCGGCGAGCGGCCCCTGGCCGATCACGCCGCCGATCAGCCCGATAGCCATCGTCAGCCCCGACAGCAGGGCGAAGCGCCGCGGCGAGAACCAGCTGCCGGCGATGACCAGGCTGCCGACGAAGCTGAAGCCGGCGCCGGCGCCGATCAGCAGCCGGCCCAGATAGGCGAGCTCGACCCCCGGCGCCGCGGCGAAGATCAGGCTGCCGACGCCGGTCGCGAGGATCGCCACGGTCAGCACCCGGCGCGGGCCCCAGCGGTCGGCCGCCAGCCCCGCCGGGATCTGCATCGCGGAATAGGCGTAGAAATAGACCGCCGACAGGTTGCCGATGACGACGCCGCCGACGCCGAAGTCGCGCATGATCGGCTCGACGGTGATGCTCGGCGCGACCCGCAGCACCCAGGCGTAGAAGAAGAACAGCGAGGCCAGCAACCAGCCGGCGTAGCCGAAGAAGCGGCGATCGGCACGGACCGTCACGGGCGCTTGCCACCCCGGCTGCCGCGCCGGGCGACGAAGACCCCGACCAGCACCAGGCAGCCACCGGCGATGGTCCACGGCGTCAGCGCTTCGCCGAGCAGCACCCAGGCGAAGGCCGCGGCCGCCACCGGCTGGACCAGCAGGCCGACCGCCGAGAAGGAGGCCGGCAGGTGCGCCAATGCATAGGACACCAGGCTCTGCCCGGTGACCTGGCTGCCGAGCGAGATGCCGACCAGCGCCAGCCAGCCGATCAGCGACGTCGCGACCAGCACCTCGCCGGTCAGCGCGGCGAGCGGCAGCAGCACGACCGCCGAGACCACGCTCGACCAGCCCATGACGTAGACGACCGAGTAGCGCGCGCGCAGCACCGCGACGCACAAGAGGTAGCCGGCATAGAACACCGCGGCCGAGAGCGCGACGAGGTCGCCCGTCAGGCCCTCGAGGCTGACCCGCGCGCTCTCCCCCGCCAGCACCGTGCCGCCGGTCAGGGTGATCGCCAGGCCGGCGAAGAAGGTCCCGGTCAGCCGCTCGCGCAGCAGCCACCACGCGCCCAGCGAGACGAACACGACGGCGAAGTTGCCCAGGATGGTCGCGTTGGCGACCGTGGTCAGCATCATCGACCAGTGCCACAACGCCAGGTCGACGGCGAACAGGATGCCAGTGACGAACAGCAGGGCCAGGTCGCGCCGCGGCTTCCGCTCCCGCGCCTGGGCGCGCGGCTCAGGCCAGCCGGCGATCGCCAGCCAGAACAAGGGCGCGGCCAGGAACACGCGGTAGAAGGCGGTGGCGACCGGGCCGGTGTCGGCGAGCCGCACGTAGATGCCCGACATGCCGATCACGACCGCGCCGACGAATAGCGCCGGCAGGGCGAGCGGGGGCACGACGCGCGCGACTGTCGGCGTGGCGGTCATGGGTCGTCTATACGCGAGGGCGCCGGGCCGGGAAAGCGCGCCGGACCGGCTCATGCCGCCGATGCGAGAGGCGCATGCACCCATCCCGGCCACCCCGGCCCGGCGCGCCGGCCCGCTTGTGAGCGCCCCGGCCATCGGCTATCCATCCAGGGAAGGGCGGCCCGCGCGGGTGCGGGCCGCCGGGGATTCGCGGCGATGGCGGCACGCTTGGCGGCACAGGACAAGGCGACCGGGGACAGGGCGACCGGGGACGAGGGCGACCGGGGACAAGGCGATCGGGCTGATCGGACCGGGCGACCCGGCGCCCTACGAGATCGTCAACGCGGCCGGCCGCGGGGCGCCGCTGGTGCTGCTGTGCGACCACGCGTCGAACGCGATCCCGGCGGCGCTCGACGGCCTCGGCCTCGATGCCGCGCGGCGGCGCGAGCACATCGCCTGGGACATCGGCGCGGCCGAGGTCGCCCGCCGGCTGTCGGTCCATTTCGACGCGCCGCTGATCCTGTCCGGCTATTCGCGGCTGGTGATCGACTGCAACCGCCAGCTCGACGACCCGACCTCGATCGCCGCGGTCAGCGACGGCGTGCCGATCCCCGGCAACGCCGGCATCGGCGCCGACGACGCCCGGGCCCGGGCCGAGCGCCTGCTTCCACCCCTATCACGATGCGATCCGCGACCTGATGGCCGCCCATGCCGGCGACCGCGAGCAGACCGCGATCGTGCCGATCCACAGCTTCACCCCGCTGTTCGGCGGCTTCGAGCGGCCCTGGCAGATCGGCGTGCTGTGGGACCAGGACGGCCGGCTCGCCGTGCCCTTCATGGACGCGCTGGAGGCGCGCGGCGACGTCGTCGTCGGCGACAACGAGCCCTATTCGGCGCGCGAGAATTTCGGCTATTCGATCGAGGAGCACGGCGCCCGCGCGGGCCGGCCGCACATGATCGTCGAGATTCGCCAGGACCTGATCGAGGACAGCGCCGGCTGCGACCGCTGGACGGGCATCGTCGCGGACGCGCTCGACGTCGCGATCGGGAGCCTGGAGCAATGAGGGTGCAGCGATGAACGACGTCGAACCGAGCTTCACCCTCGGCATCGAGGAGGAATACTTCCTGGTCGACCGGGCGACCCGCGGCCTGGTCCGCGAGCGCCCCGAGGCGATGATGGCCGAGCTCGAGCGCCGCTGCGCCGGCCAGATCGTGCCCGAATTCCTCAACGCCCAGATCGAGGTCGGCACCAAGGTGTGCGGCTCGCTGGAGGAAGCGCGGGCCGACCTGGCCACCCTGCGCCGCTCGATCGCAGAGGTCGCAAGCGACTACGGCATGGCGATCATCGCCGCCTCGACCCATCCCTTCGCCGCCTGGGGCGAGCAGACCCACACCAACAAGGAACGCTACAACATCCTCGCCACCGACCTGCAGGCGGTGGCGCGGCGGCTCCTGATCTGCGGCATGCACGTCCATGTCGGCCTCGACGACGACGAGCTGCGCATCGACCTGCTGGGGCAGATCACCTATTTCCTGCCCCACCTGCTGGCGCTGTCGACCTCGTCGCCGTTCTGGCGCGGCGAGGACACCGGCCTCAAGTCGTATCGGATCTCGGTGTTCGACGAGCTGCCGCGCACCGGCATCCCCGAACAGTTCGACAGCTGGGCGGAGTACGACCGCCACGTCCACATCCTGGTCCAGGCCGGCCTGATCGAGGACGCGCAGCAAGCTGTGGTGGGACATCCGGCCGAGCGCGCGCTTCCCGACCCTGGAGATGCGCCTGTGCGACGTGCCGACCCGGCTCGACGACACGCTGTGCATCGCCGCGCTCTATCGCTGCATGCTGCACATGCTCTACCGCCTGCGCCGCGACAACCAGCGCTGGCGCCGCTACCGCGCCATGCTGATCGCCGAGAACCGCTGGCGCGCCCAGCGCTACGGCATCGACGACCGGCTGGTCGACTTCGGCAAGGGCCAGATGGTCCACTACGCCGCGCTGCTCGACGAGGTCCGCACCCTGTTGCGCGAGGACGCCCACCAGCTCGGCTGCGAGGCCGAGATCGCCCACGCCTCGACCATCCTCAACCGCGGCACCAGCGCCCACCACCAGCTCACCATCTGGCACAAGGCCCAGGAGGCCGGCGCCGACAAGCAGGAGGCGCTGAACGCCGTGGTCGACTGGCTGATCGACGAGACGGTGGTCGGCCTCTGACCCGGCTGGACAGCCGCCGTTCGCGGCACAAGATCAAGACGACACGACCGCCCCTGACCGAACGGAGAGACCCGATGGACGAACAGACCCGCACCGAGCTCGAAGCGGCCGCCTTCCGGGCGCTGGTCGAGCACCTGCGCGAGCGCACCGACGTGCAGAATATCGACCTGATGAACCTCGCCGGCTTCTGCCGCAACTGCCTGTCCAAGTGGTACAAGGCCGCCGCCGAGCAGAAGGGCCTGGAGCTCGACTACGAGACCGCCCGCGAGATCGTCTACGGCATGCCCTACGGCGCGTGGAAGGACAAGTACCAGAAGGAAGCGACCCCCGAGCAGAAGGCGAAGTTCGAGGAACAGCGCGAGAAGATGGCGTTCTGAGGGGGGAGCGCGTCATCGCATCCTTCGAGACGCCGCTTCGCGGCTCCTCAGGATGACAGGTGACGGCCGGCCTCAAACAGAGGCTTCACCCTGAGGAGCTCCGCAGCGAGCCTCGAAGGATGCGATGACGGGCGAAACGCCGCCGCGCGGATCCACTCAGCATTCCCAGACATATCCACAGCCATCGGCACTGGCATTCTTGATGCCGGTCCCGAATCCTGATTTTAGAGATGGGACGACGGCCTCCGCGCCGGACCCGATATCCCACCCACAGGAGACACGCTTGCGATGACCCAGGCGGACGACGCGACCTATCCCGGCGCCCCGGCGACGACCGATTCCCCGGCCCCCACTCCCGCGCCAGGTTCCGCCCCGAGCGCCGAGCCCGGCGACGTCACCGCCGGGTCGGTCGGCGGCATCGCGCCCGAGATCCTGCGCGCCTACATCGAGCGGATCGAGCGGCTGGAAGAGGAGAAGAAGGCGCTCGCCGCCGACATCCGCGAGGTCTACGCCGAGGCCAAGGGCAACGGCTTCGAACCCAAGATCATGCGCAAGGTCGTCTCGCTGCGCCGCATGGACCAGTCCGACCGCCAGGAAGAGGAAGAGCTGCTCGACCTCTACCGCCGCGCCGTCGGCGTCTGACCGGCCGGGTCGGGGAGAGCGTCGGACGATGACCGCGATCCCCATCCGCCCGCTGGCGCCCGGCGACCGGGGCCAGTGGACCGCGCTGTGGCGCGGCTACCTCGACTTCTACGAGACCACCCTGCCCGACGACCAGTACGACCGGACCTGGTCGTGGCTGATGACCGCGGACGAGAGCCCCCACGGCCTGTGCGCGTTGGGTGATGACGACCGGCTGATCGGCATCGTCCACTACATCTTCCATCGGTCGTGCTGGCTGCCGACCGACACCTGCTACCTGCAGGACCTGTTCGTGACCGAGGCCGCCCGCGGCACCGGCGCCGGCCGGGCGCTGATCGAGGCCGTCTACGCCGCCGCCGACCTGGCCGGCGCCAGCCAGGTCTATTGGCTGACCCAGGATTTCAACGAGACCGCGCGCAAGCTCTACGACCGGATCGGCGTGCTGACGCCGTTCATCAAGTACAACCGGTCCTAGACGCAGGCTGGGCCTGGTCCCGGCGCGGGGGGCCGGCGACAACGCGCCCGTCTTCCCATCCTTCGAGACGCCGCTTCGCGGCTCCTCTGGATGAAGGTGACGGCCGACCTCGAGCACAGGCTTCATCCTGAGGAGCGCCCGACGGGCGCGTCTCGAAGGATGGGAGGACGGACGAGGCCCCCCAAACCGCCCTACTTCACCCGCCGCCAGGTCTGCCCCTTCGATTCGAACAGCGCGCCGGCGTGGGCCGCGATGTAGCGCGTCAGCGCCGCGCGCGGCGCGGTCAGGGTGATCCGGTCGAAATAGCGGCCCTTGACCACGCGTCCCGTGCCACCGCGCCGGACTGGACCGCCTGGCTCCACGGCCGGTTGCGTGGCATCCGGGTGGTCACGCTGCCGTCGGCGCCGACGGTGTAGAGCACGAAGAAGCGGCGCGGCGCGATCTCCGCCGTGTGCGGCCCGTGGGCGACCCGCTCCAGGTTGAGCAGGGTGAGCCCGCCGGGCAGCTGCGCCGGCCACGCCCGGTAAGCGGTCCAGACCACGGTCTTCTCGCCGTTGTCGGGGTTCACCTGGGCCCAGACCAGGTGCATCGCGGCGGTCGGCTTGCCGTCCTTGCCCTTGACCGGGTCGACCACGATCACGTGACGCTCACGCTCCGACGGGCCGCCGATGAAGGTGCCGTAGAGGCGCGGATCGGGCTTGGCGGCGGCCGGATCCGACAGCCAGGTGTCGGTCTCGGGGATGCAGGCGGCGAGGCCGAGGCATAGCAGCAGGACGGCCAGCGAACCCACGCGGCGGGTCGATCGAACCATGAATAAATCCCCTCGAAGCGCACTTCCCGCCGGACTCTACGGTCCGAATTGCGGCGAGATTGGGTGCGCCGCCCCTACTCCGCCGCCGCCTTGGCGCTCTCCCGCGCGGCGCGGCGGGCGGCCGGGTCGCGGAACAGGCGCTTCAATCGCGCCTCGTGGTCGCGGGCGGCCTCGACGGCGCGCTCCTTGATGTGGCCGAAGCCGCGGATGGCGTCGGGCACGGCGGCGATCTCGACGGCGAGGTCATGGGTGTCCGGCGCCAGCCCGTCGATGACGTCGCGCATCGTCGCCTCGTAGTCGGCGATCAGCTGGCGCTCCATCCTGCGCTCGGCGGTGCGGCCGAAGACGTCGAGCCTGGTGCCGCGCAGGCCCTTGAGCCTGGCGAGCAGCCGGAAGGCGGTGAAGATCCACGGCCCGAATTCCTGCTTCTGCAGCTCGCCCGTCGCCGGGTCGCGCCTGGCCAGCAGCGGCGGGGCGAGGTGGGCCGTCATCCGGTACTTGCCGTCCTCGAACGTATTGCGCAGCTGGCGGCGGAATTCGGGCGCCGAGTAGAGCCGGGCGACCTCGTACTCGTCCTTGTAGGCGAGCAGCTTGAAGTAGGCGCGGGCGACCGCCACGGCCAGGCCGGTCTGCCCCGGCGTCTTGGCCTTCTCCGCGGTCTCGACGGCGCGGACCAGCTTCTCGTAGCGGGCGGCGTAGGCGGCGTTCTGGTAGGCGGTCAGTTCCGTGACCCGGGCGGCGACGATCTCGTCGAGGGTCTCGGCATAGGGCTTCTTGAGCGGCACCGGCTCGGCCGGGAACGCGGCCTTGGCGACGGTGTCGAGGTCGACCGCGGCGCGCCGGCCCCAGGCGAAGGCCTCGTGGCTGGCGCGGACGGCGACGCCGTTGAGCTCGATCGCCCGTTCGAGCGAGGCGAGCTGGAGCGGCACCAGCCCCTTCTGCCAGGCATAGCCGAGCATGAACATGTTGGTGGCGATCGAATCGCCCATCAGCCGGGTCGCCAGCGCGGTGGCGTCGAGCACGTCGAAGCCGTCGTCGGCGACGGTGTTGCGGATCACGTCCTGCAGCGCCTGGCCGGGGAATTCCAGGTCGCGGTCGGCGATGACGCCCGCGGTCGCGGTCTCGTGGGCGTTGATCACCGCGCGGGTCCGCTCCGACGCCATCTTGCCGAGCGCGTCGTCGCTGGCGGCGACGACCAGGTCGCAGCCGATCACGGCGTCGGCCTCGCCCGCGGCGAGCCGGGCGGCGTGCAGGTCCTCGGGCTCCGGCGCGATGCGCACGTGGCTCATCACCGCGCCGCCCTTCTGGGCCAGGCCGGTCATGTCGAGCACCGAGACGCCCTTGCCCTCGATGTGCGCGGCCATGCCGAGCAGCGCGCCGATGGTGATGACGCCGGTGCCGCCGACGCCGGTGACCAGGATGCCCCAGGGCCGGTCGGCGGTCGGGCTGGGCAGCGCCGGCGCCGGGATCGCGGCGTCGGGCGCCGCCACCGGCCCGGCCCCGGGGGCGTTGGGATGGGAGCGCCGCGGGGTCGCGCCGTAGACCGAGACGAAGCTGGGGCAGAAGCCCTTCACGCAGGAATAGTCCTTGTTGCACGACGACTGGTCGATCGCGCGCTTGCGGCCGAACGCGGTCTCGGTCGGGATCACCGACAGGCAGTTCGACTTGGCCGAGCAGTCGCCGCAGCCCTCGCACACCTTCTCGTTGATCAGCACCCGGCGCGGCGGGTCGGGGAAGGTGCCGCGCTTGCGCCGGCGGCGCTTCTCGGCGGCGCAGGTCTGGTCGTAGATCAGCACCGGTCACGCCCGGCCACTCGCGCAGGTCGCGCTGGACGCTCGTCGAGGTCGTCGCGGTGGTCGAAGGTCACGCCGTGCGGGAAGTGGGCGCCGACCGGGTACTTGTCCGGCTGGTCGGAGACGATGGCGATGCGGTCGACGCCCTCGGCCCGGACCTGGTTGGCGATGTCGGCGACGGTCGGCTGGCCCTCGACCGGCTGGCCGCCGGTCATCGCCACCGCGTCGTTGTAGAGGATCTTGTAGGTGATGTTGACCTTGGCGGCGACGCAGGCGCGGATCGCCATGATGCCGGAATGGTAGTAGGTGCCGTCGCCCAGGTTGGCGAAGACGTGCCGGGTCTCGGTGAACGGCGCCTGGCCGATCCACGGCGCGCCCTCGCCGCCCATGTGGGTGTAGGTCGCCGTCGAGCGGTTCATGTAGACGCGCCATGAAGTGGCAGCCGATGCCGGCGGTCGCGCGCGAGCCCTCGGGCACCCGGGTCGAGGTGTTGTGCGGGCAGCCCGAGCAGAAATAGGGCATGCGGTCGAACCGGACCGGCTTGGTCGCCAGCGCCTGCTCCTTCTGCTCCAGGAACTTCAGGCGGTCCCGGACCTTCGCGCTGTCGTGGAACTTGAGGATGCGCTGGCCGAGCGCGCGGGCGATCAAGGCCGGGGTCAGGTCCGACGATGCCTTGAGCAGCCATTCGCCGTGCTCGTCGAACTTGCCGACGACCCGCGGGCGGGCGGCCTCGTCCCAGTTGTAGAGCTGCTCCTTCAACTGGTTCTCGATCAGCGCCCGCTTCTCCTCGACCACGACGACCTCTTCGAGGCCGTGGGCGAAGTCGCGCGCGCCGTCCTTCTCCAGCGGCCAGATCATGCCGACCTTGTAGAGCCGGATGCCGATGTCGCGCGCCTCGGCCTCGTCGATGCCGAGGTCGTCGAGCGCCTGGCGGACGTCGAGATAGGACTTGCCGGCGGTGATGATGCCCAGCCGCGGCTTGGGGCTGTCGAGGATCACCCGGTCGATCTGGTTGGTCCGCGCGAAGGCCAGCGCGGCGTAGACCTTGTGGCGCTGGAGCCGGTCCTCCTGCTCGTGGATGCCGTCGGGCCAGCGGATGTTGAGCCCGCCCTCGGGCATCTCGAACTGGTTGGGCAGGCGGATCTGCACCCGGTCGGGTCGACACCGACACCGAGGCCGAGCTCTCGACCACCTCGGCGACGCTCTTGAACGCGACCCAGCAGCCCGAGTAGCGCGACATCGCCCAGCCCCACAGGCCGTAGTCGAGGATCTCCTGGACGTTGGCCGGATAGAGCACGGGCACCATCGCCGCGGCGAACATGTGGTCGGACTGGTGCGGCAGGGTCGACGAGGTCGCGGCGTGGTCGTCGCCGGCGCAGACCAGCACGCCGCCGTGGGGCGCGGTGCCGGCGGCGTTGCCGTGCTTGAGCACGTCGCCGCAGCGGTCGACGCCGGGGCCCTTGCCGTACCACATGGCGAAGACGCCGTCGTATTTCGCGCCCGGGAACAGGTTGAGCTGCTGCGAGCCCCACACGGCGGTCATCGCCATGTCCTCGTTGACGCCGGGCTGGAAGCGGATGTGGTTGTCTTCGAGGAACCGCTGCGCGCGCCACAGGTTCTGGTCGAGCCCGCCGAGCGGCGAGCCGCGGTAGCCGGAGATGAAGCCCGCGGTGTTCAGCCCGGCGGCGAGGTCGGCCTGGCGCTGGAGCATCGGCAGGCGGACCAGCGCCTGGATGCCCGACAGGAACACCCGCCCCTGTTCGAGCGCGTATTTGTCGTTGAGCGTGACCTGGTCTGGAACCGGCAGGGCCATTTGTCCGTCCGTGTGCTGGCGTGAACGCTGGCCAGGATGAAATGAGACTGGCGGCGGCATAATGCAACGCCCGGACGGGCGCGGTCGACTTCCCGCGTGCGGGTGCAGGGGGTGCGCGGCGCGACATCCCATCCTTCGAGACGCGCCCGATGGGCGCTCCTCAGGATGAAGCCTTTCAAGATGTCAGACTCAGGCCTTCATCCTGAGGAGCCGCGGAGCGGCGTCTCGAAGGATGCGAGGACGGACCCGGTCCAGGCCTCAGTCGTTGCGCAGGAAATCCACGACCTGCCCCACCGTCGCCGGGTCGCGCAGGACCTTGTTGTGACCCAGGCCGTTGGTGGTGAGCATCCGCGCGCCCGGCACCGCGTCGACGATGCGGGCGCCGTTGGACCAGGGCACCTCGCGGTCGCCGCTGTCGTGGACGACGAGCAGGCCGAACGGCCGTTGCTTGGCGGCCAGGCCGAGCAGGCGGTGGGTCTCCAGGTCGCGCCAGGCGACGCCGAAGCGGCTCTCGACCCGCGCCTGCATCCGGGCGCGGGCCCGCTCGGGCAGGCCGATCAGGCGGGAGACCATCTGGGAGTAGATCTCCAGGCTGGTCGGCGGCGCGATACAGACCAGCTTGTCGAGCGCCAGCCGGTGGCGCAGTGCCAGCGCCACCGCCGGCGAGCCGAAGGAATGGGCGATCACGCCGCGCACCGGCCCGGCCTGGCCGGCGACCTGGAGCACGGCGCCGGCGAAGTCGATCATGTCGGTGCGCTCGCCGTCGGACAGGCCGTGGGCCGGCGCGTCGAAGGCGACGACCCGGTAGCCCGCCGCGGCCAGCGGCTCGGCGAAGGCGGCGAGCTGCGCCGCCTGCCCGGCCCAGCCGTGGACCAGCACCACGGCCTGCTCGCCCGCGCCGCTGTCCCACACCC
This sequence comes from uncultured Alphaproteobacteria bacterium, assembly GCA_963730305.1. Classification (GTDB taxonomy): domain Bacteria; phylum Pseudomonadota; class Alphaproteobacteria; order Bin65; family Bin65; genus CAMYMQ01. The sequence goes on along the minus strand of CAVSRB010000002.1, from coordinate 419,147 downwards.
GCAGCCAGCGGCCGGCATAGGGCAGCTTGCGCGCGCGCCGCGGCGCGAACGGCCCGTCGACCGCCACCGGCCCGACCGCCCGGCGCGGGGTCAGGAACAGCCGCTCGAACAGGCGCGAGGCGTGGTCGGGCAGCACGGTGCCGTAGGCGGTGAGCAGCCGCCGGCGCAGGTTGCGACCGTCGATTAGTGGCCGAACGTTCGTGCTTTTATTAGAAGAAAGGACGGTAGTGGAGGTCATGTCGCGGTCTCCGGAAGAGGGAGCAATCGGGATGGGCGCAGGGCGCGTCGTCAGGTGGCGAATTGGGAAGAGTGCCGTCGGACCCCCAACACCGTCATTCCCGCGCAGGCGGGAATCCAGCGCCAACGCCGAAGCTTGGCGTCGACATCGACCCCCGCGCCGGCCCCGGACCACATTCCGGCGCGGGGGCGACGGATTGGGAGTTGCGGTGCAAGTCATGCTTCAGCCCGCCGACCCGTCCGCCACCGGTTCCGGTCCGAACAGCCGCTCGAAACTGGCGCGGGCGCGGGCCTCGGCCTGCGGATCGCCGAGCAGCCGCTCGGCGTGATAGAAGCCCATGACGATGGCGTAGAGCTCGTGGGCGGCCTGGCGGCCGTCGAGGCCGGCGGGCAGCTCGCCGCGATCGACGCCGCGGTCGATGACATTGGCCAGCGTATCCATCCACTGGCGCTGGATGCCGACCAGGCAGTCGCGGGTCGGCGTGTCGCGGTCGTCGAGCTCCGCCGCCGCGGCGACGAAGACGCAGCCGCCGCGCGCGTGGTGCTTGGCGCCCCAGGCCAGCCAGTTGTCGAACAGCCGGCCGAGCCGGCGGCGGATGTGCTTCTCCCGCCACGCCGGGCCGGACCACCTCGTCGGTGAAGCGCTCGGCGGCGTAATCGAGGATGCCGCTCTCCAGCGCCGTCTTGGAGCCGAAGTGGCTCCATAGCCCGCTCTTGGACATGCCGGTCGCCTCGGCCAACGCCGCCGACGGTCACCCCGGTGACGCCGACGACGCGGGCGAGGTCGAAGCCGGCCTCGAGGATCTGGGCGCGGGTGCGCTCGCCCTTGGTGATGGTGTCGGTTGTCATGGTCAGAAAATAGAACGAACGTTCGTAATTGTCAATCGGCGGCTTCGGCGGAAGGCAGTTGGCCCGTCTTCCCATCCTTCGAGACGCCGCCTGACGCGGCTCCTCAGGATGAAGCCTGTTTCGACGTCGAAGCCAGACCTTCATCCTGAGGAGCGCGCGACGCGCGCGTCTCGAAGGATGGGAAGACGGGCTCCGCACGCAAACGCACCCCTCCCTTTCCAGAACCGGACCGCCCGATGGTTGACCGCGCCGCCGCCGCAGCCAAACTTACCCGCACGACAACGGGCAGACCCGGCAGGAGGAGACGACATGGGCATCATGGTGGACGGCGTCTGGCATACCGACGAGGCGCCGCTGGCGGATGACAAGACCGGCCGGTTCGTGCGCAAGGAATCGGCGTTCCGCAACTGGGTCACCGCCGACGGCTCGCCCGGGCCCAAAACCAAGGATGGTCAGGGCGGCGAGGGCGGGTTCAAGGCCGAGCCCGACCGCTACCACCTGTTCATCTCGGTTTCCTGCCCGTGGGCGCACCGCACCCGGCTGGTCCGCGCGATCAAGAAACTGGACGGGCTGGTCGGCCTGTCGATCGCCGCGCCGCGCCGGTCGGACCAGGGCTGGGTCTACGAGAAGGACGGCGCCTACGCCGACCCGCTCTATGGCATCGAGGCGCTGCACACGCTCTACGCCGGCGCCGACCCGACCTATTCCGGCCGGGTGACGGTGCCGGTGCTGTGGGACAAGCAGCGCGAGACGATCGTCAACAACGAGTCGTCCGAGATCATCCGCATGTTCAACGACGCCTTCGCCGCGATCGCGCCGGCGTCGCCCGACCTCTACCCGGCCGACCTGCGCGACGAGATCGAGATGGTCAACGAGCGCAGCTACGAGGGGCTCAACAACGGCGTCTACCGGGCCGGCTTCGCGACCACCCAGGAGGCCTACGAGGAGGCCGCGTGGCAGGTGTTCGAGACGCTCGACTGGATGGAGGAGCGGCTGTCGCGCCAGCGCTACCTCGCCGGCGACCGGCTGACCCTGGCCGACTGGCGCGCCTTCCCGACCCTGGTCCGCTTCGACTGCGCCTATGTCGGCGCCTTCAAGTGCAACCTGCGCCGGCTGATCGACTATCCCAACCTGTGGGGCTTCACCCGCGAGCTCTACCAGATGCCCGGCGTCGCCGAGACGGTCGACACCGACATCTTCAAGCGCGGCTACTACTCGATCAGCCAGATCCGCAACCCGACCGGCATCGTCCCGATCGGTCCGGCGCTCGACTTCACCACACCCCACGACCGCGACCGGCTGGCCGCGGCGGCGTGAGGGCGGTTGCGGATAGGGGATCAAATTCCTATATAGCGCCGGTGGGTACGTCCCTCGATACGCTCGCTGACGCGAGCTACTCGGGATGAGGACGTCGAACCAAGATCAAAGGCCCTCATCCCGAGTAGGGCGCGCGAAGCGCGGCCGTATCGAGGGACCGGCACCACGGGCAGAACCGAATGATGACCAAGACAGGCCTCCCAACCCCGTCACCCCCGCGCAGGCGGGGCCCAGCCGTCGCCGCCCGGATGCCCGCCTGCGCGGGCATGACGGACCGGGAGGCGGTGCGCGCGACCTGGCCAAAAAGATAACCGATGATAACCTTTGATAACCTTTCGACCCGTTTCCCGCCGACGCCTGTCACGACCCGCCCCCTCCCGACCTGACATAACCTGACGAAACCTTACCTTACCGATCCCCCCCGACCCCACCCAGCCACGACACAGACACCGGAGACGCACCATGGGCTACCTCGACAACGGCGAATGGAAGGACCAGTGGTACGACACCAAGGCCTCCGGCGGCCGGTTCAAGCGGTCGGAGGCGGCCTTCCGCAACTTCGTCACCGCCGACGGCTCGCCCGGGCCGACCGGCGAGGGCGGGTTCGAGGCCGAATCGGGCCGCTATCACCTCTACGTCTCCTGGGCCTGCCCGTGGGCGCACCGCACCCTGATCTTCCGCAAGCTCAAGGGGCTCGAGGACCATATCTCGCTGTCGGCGGTGCACTGGCGGATGCACGAGAACGGCTGGACCTTCGAGGACGACCCCGACGTCATCCCCGACCCGATCAACCACGCCGAGACCATGTGGCAGGTCTACGTCGCGGCCAAGCCGGACTATAGCGGCCGGGTGACCGTGCCGACCCTGTGGGACAAGAAGCGGGGCACCATCGTCTCGAACGAATCGTCCGAGATCATCCGGATGTTCAATTCGGCCTTCGACGGCCTGCCCGGCGTCGACGCCGACCTCGACTTCTACCCGGAGCCGCTGCGCGCCGAGATCGACGCGGTCAACGACCGCGTCTACGACACCATCAACAACGGCGTCTACAAGTCGGGCTTCGCGACCACCCAGGAAGCCTACGAGGAGGCCGCGACCGCGCTGTTCCAATCGCTCGACTGGCTGGAGGCGAAGCTGGGCCAGCACCGCTACGTCGCCGGCGACCGGATCACCGAGGCCGACTGGCGGCTGTTCCCCACCCTGGTCCGCTTCGACCCGGTCTATTTCGGCCACTTCAAGTGCAACGTCCGGCGCATCTACGACTACCCGAACCTGTGGAACTACACCAAGGAGCTGTACCAGTGGCCGGGCGTGGCGGAGACGGTCAACCTGCGCCACATCAAGAGCCACTACTACGGCAGCCACAAGACGGTGAACCCGACCCTGATCGTGCCGATCGGCCCGGCGATCGACTATTCGACCCCGCACGACCGGGAGCGGCTGCCGAAGGCGGCCTGACGCCGCCTCAGTCTTTGAACGCGAATTCCGCGACCAACGGCGCGTGGTAGGACTCGGGCGAGGCCTCGACCGTGGCGTAGGCGACCAGTTCGTCGCCCAGCGCCTCGTTGTGGATCTCGGCGCCGCGGAAATGGGCCATCAGCGCCCGCGACGCGAGCAGGTGGTCGAGCATCACCCGGCGGCCGGCGTGGATCACGGTGAAGCGGCGTTCCTCGTCGAGCGAGCGCTCGGCGGGGATCAGCGCGCGGCCGGCGAGCGCGCCGTTGCCGGTGTCCTCGTCGTCGGCCTGCAACAGGCGCAGCGCGGTCTCGCGCAGCTCGGCGTTGCAGTCGCCGGTGACCGCGATCAGGGCGTCGGGCTCGGCGTCGAAGATGCGATCGACCAGCAGCCGCGCTTCCAGCGCCTGGCCGGCGCGCTTGAGCGCCGACAGGTAGAAGCCCTCGGCCCAGCCGGTGGTGGTCTTCCAGGCGAACGACCCGGCCTTCTGCCCCGGCACGAAGGAGGCGAGCGGCGCGCGCAGGTGGAGGTTGACGACGTGGAGCGAGCGGCCGCCGACCTCGATCCGGGCGTGCAGCAGCGGCCGGTCCCACGGCACCGGCGCCGGCGCGTCCTCGGGCGGGTCGGCGAACAGGTAGCGGTGCGTCGGCGGCGGCACCAGGTCGTTCCAGACCTGGGTCTGCTCGGCGATCGGATGGCGGCTCAGGATCACCAGGTTGTGGGCCTGGAGCGCGCCGGGCACGTCGGCGTTCTCGGTCGCCACCCGCGCCAGCCCGGCATAGGGCGTGCCCTCGAGCAGCGCGTCGAGCGCGCGCAGGCGGCGCGGGCCCGTGTTGCCGTCGCGCTGGCCGTTGATCTCCTGCAGGCACAGGATGTCGGCGTCGATCCGTTCGAGCTGCGGCCGCAGGATGGCGATGCGCGCGTCGAGCGGCGCGGCGGCGCGCGGCCCGTCGTCGAGGCTTTCGAGGTTGAAGCTGGCGATTTGCAGGCGCATGGCCGCCCCGGTTGCGGTGTCGCGTGCAGGACAGCACAGCCCCGCCCTGCGGCAAAGAGGCGAATGCCGCCGCCTGCGCGTTTACAGCTTCATGACGCCTTGTTAGAAGTCCTGACCGGGGGTGGAGGGGCGCTCCGAGTTCGGAGCTCAGGAGGGGAAACCCGATGAAGTTGATCGCGGGGAACAGCAATCGGCCGCTGGCCGAAGCCATTTCCGCCTATCTCAATGTGCCGCTGACCAAGGCGAACATCCGTCGCTTCTCCGACATGGAGGTGTTCGTCGAGATCCTCGACAACATCCGCGGCGAGGACGTGTTCGTCATCCAGTCGACGTCCTACCCCGCCAACGACAACCTGATGGAGCTGCTGGTCACGCTCGACGCGCTGCGCCGCGCCTCGGCCCGGCGGGTCACCGCGGTGGTGCCCTACTACGGTTATGCCCGGCAGGACCGCAAGACCGGGCCGCGCACGCCGATCTCCGCCAAGCTGGTCGCCAACCTGATGACCAGCGCCGGCGCCGACCGGCTCTGACCATCGACCTGCACGCCGGCCAGATCCAGGGCTTCTTCGACATCCCGGTCGACAACCTCTACGCCGCGCCGGTGTTCACCAAGGACATCGTCGACCAGTTCGGCGAGAACGACGGTGCCGGCGAAGTGGTCGTGGTCTCGCCGGACGTCGGCGGCGTGGTCCGCGCCCGGGCGATCGCCAGCCGCATCGGCGCCGACCTCGCGATCATCGACAAGCGGCGCGAGCGCGCCGGCGTGTCGGAGGTCATGAACATCATCGGCGAGGTCGACGGGCGCTCCTGCGTGCTGGTCGACGACATCGTCGATTCGGCGGGAACCCTGTGCAACGCGGCGGTCGCGCTGATGGACGCCGGCGCCAGGTCGGTCTCGGCCTACGTCACCCACGGCGTGCTGTCGGGCGGCGCGGTCGGGCGCATCGCCGCCTCGCCGCTGGACAGCATGGTCATCACCGACAGCATCCAGGCGACCGAGGCGGTGCGGGTGTCGCAGAAGCTGCGTCCCCTGACCCTGGCCTCCCTGTTCGGCGAGGCGATCCAGCGGATCAACGACGAGACCTCGGTTTCCAGCCTGTTCGACTAGGTTGTTGGTGTTGATCGGCGCCGGCCCGCTCCCCCTCCCGACCGCCCACGGAATCGTAGGATATGGGCGGCCGGGAGGGGGAGCGGGCTGGAGCCGGGTTCGCGAAAGCGAAAACACGCCTGATAGGCCTTGATTTCAAACGCGTTTTACGGTGTAAGCCGTATCTGACGCGATGCCGGCACCCTTGGAGGCCGGCATCGCCTTTTTCGAAGAGGATGAAACGATGAGTTCAGTGATCACCATGGACGCGGCTGCGCGCCAGGGGACCGGCAAGGGGGCCGCCCGGGCGACACGCCGCGAGGGCTTCGTGCCCGGCGTCATTTATGGCGACAACAAAGAGCCGATCCTGTTGAAGATGGACCCGCGCGTGCTGATGGCGCAGGTCCGCAGCCACGGCTTCTTCGCGACCCAGTTCAAGATCAATCTCGACGGCCAGGACCACACCGTGCTGGCGCGCGACGTGCAGCTCCACCCGGTCACCGACGAGCCGCTCCACGTCGACTTCATGCGGGTGACCGACCGGACCAAGGTCACCGTCTCGATCTACGTCGAATTCATCAACGAAGAGGAGTCGCCGGGCCTCAAGCGCGGCGGCGTGCTCAATATCGTCCGGCACGAGGTCGAGGTGATCTGCGCCGCGGGCAGCATCCCCGAGAAACTGGTGGTCGACCTCGCCAGCCTGGACATCGGCGACGCCGCCAAGATCAGCGACGTCGACCTGCCGGCCGGCGCTGTGCCGACGATCACCGACCGCGACTTCACCATCGCCACCATCGCCGCACCGACCGCGGTCCGCGACGAGGCGGCGGCCGAGCAGGAAGAGGCGGAGGCCGAAGCCGCCGAGGGCGAGGCCGAAGGCGAAGAGGCGGCCGAGGGCGAAGAGTCCGAAGAGAAGTCGGAGGACTGACGGCGGCCGCCTGACGGCGGCATCGGCCACCGCGAGGCGCCATGCATCTCCTGGTCGGACTGGGCAATCCCGGCGCCAAATACGCGCTCAACCGGCACAATGTCGGCTTCATGGCGCTCGACGTGATCGCGCGCCGCTGGGGCTTCGGGCCCTGGCGGCAGCGCTTTCAGGGCGAGGCCGCCGAGGGCCGCGTCGGTGACGCACGGGTCCTGGCGCTCAAGCCCACGACCTTCATGAACCTGTCCGGCCAGTCGGTCGGCGCCGCGGTCCGCTTCCTCAAGCTCGACCCCGGCGCGGTGACCGTGCTGCACGACGAGATCGACCTCGCCTTCTGCAAGCTGCGGGTCAAGACCGGCGGCGGCCACGGCGGGCATAACGGCATCCGGGACATCGCCAACCACATCGGCGCCGACTTCCGGCGGGTGCGGATCGGCGTCGGCCACCCGGGCGACAAGGAAAAGGTACACGGACACGTGCTGCACGACTTCGCCAAGGCCGAGATGCCCGACGTCGAGAAGATGCTCGACGCGATCGCCGACGAGCTGCCGCGCCTGCTCGGCGGCGACGAGGGCGCCTTCATGAGCCGGGTCGCGCTGGTGATGAACCCGCCCCCGCCGAAGCCGCCGCGCCGGCCGGAAGGCGGGAAGAAAGAGCCGGAAGGCGCGCAGAAAGGGTCGGAAGGCGGCGACGGCCCCGGAGGCGACGATGGGGTTTAACTGCGGCATCGTCGGCCTGCCCAACGTCGGCAAGTCGACCCTGTTCAACGCGCTGACCGCCACCGCGGCCGCCGAGGCGTCGAACTATCCCTTCTGCACGATCGAGCCCAATGTCGGCCGGGTTTCGGTGCCCGACGACCGGCTCGCCAAGATCGCCGCGCTGGCCAAGTCGGCCCAGGTGATCCCGACCCAGCTCGAATTCGTCGATATCGCCGGGCTGGTGCGCGGCGCGAGCAAGGGCGAAGGGCTGGGCAACCAGTTCCTGGCCAACATCCGCGAGGTCGAGGCCATCGCCCATGTCGTCCGCTGCTTCGAGGGCGAGGGCGTCCACCACGTCGAGGGCAAGGTCGATCCGCTCGGCGATATCGAGACGATCGAGACCGAGCTGATGCTCGCCGACCTGGAGAGCCTGGAGAAGCGCGTCGACACCGCCAAGCGGCGGGCCACCGGCGGCGACAAGGAGGCCAAGGCCCAGCTCGCGATCATGGAGCCGGCGCTGTCCGCCCTGCACGACGGCAAGCCGGCGCGCACCGCGATGATCCCGGCCGGCCGCGAGCGCGACTTCCGCGGCCTGCAGCTGCTCAGCGCCAAGCCGATCGTCTACGTCGCCAATGTCGACGAGGACTCGGCCGAGAGCGGCAACGAGCTGAGTGCCAGGGTCGCCGCGCACGCCGCCGCCCAGGGCGCCGGCTTCGTTACCATCTGCGCCGCGATCGAGGCCGAGATCGCCCAGCTTCCCAGCGACGACGACAAGCGCGAGTTCCTGGAGGCGGCCGGGCTGAGCGAGCCGGGGCTGAGCCGGGTGATCCGCGCCGGCTACGACCTGCTCGATCTGATTACCTACTTCACCGCCGGACCGAAGGAGACCCGCGCCTGGACCATCGTCCGCGGCACCAAGGCGCCCCAGGCGGCCGGCGTGATCCACACCGATTTCGAGCGCGGCTTCATCCGCGCCGAGACCATCGCCTACGACGACTTCGTCGCCTGTGGCGGCGAGCAGGGTGCGCGCGACGCAGGCAAGATGCGTTCAGAAGGCAAGGACTATATCGTCAAGGACGGCGATATCATGCTGTTCCGGTTCAACGTCTGATCGACACGTCCGATCCAAGGGAGGAAAGATCATGGGGGAAGCCCTCACGCTGACGGCCGATGACGGCCACACGCTCGACGCCTACCGCGCCGACCCGTCCGGGACGCCAAAGGGCGCGGTCGTGGTCATGCAGGAGATCTTCGGCGTCAACCAGCACATCCGGGCGGTCTGCGACGGCTACGCCAAGGCAGGGTTCGTCGCCATCGCGCCGGCGGTGTTCGACCGGGTCGAGAAGAATGTCGAACTCGGTTACGACGAGGACGGCTTCGGCAAGGGCCGCTCGATCGTCGGCGAGCTCGGCTGGGATGGCCCGATCAAGGACGTCGCCGCCGCGCGCGAAGCGGTCAAGGACGCCGGGCTCGTCGTCGGGGTCGGCTACTGCTGGGGCGGCACGCTGGCCTGGCTGGCGGCGACCCGACTGGCGATCCCGAGCGTCGGCTATTACGGCGGCCGCACGGCGGCGATGAAGGAAGAGGTGCCGAAGGCGCCGGTCATGCTCCACTTCGGCGAGCACGACCACGCCATCCCGCTGACCGACGTCGACGCGATCGGCAAGCTGCATCCCTACGTGCCGATCCACGTCTACGACGCGGGCCACGGCTTCAACTGCGATGAGCGCGATTCCTGGGACCAGCCGTCGGCCGACCTCGCGCTCAAGCGCACGCTGGCCTTCTACGACGCGCTGATCTGATCGCATGGATATCGACGCGATGAAGCGTCAGCGCCACGGCATGAGTGGCGCTGACTTCGCGAAGTATTGCCTGGAGAACCCGGAGGCGATCCCGGAATCCTCGCGCACGCTGGGCTGCAAGCCGCTGGCATTCGAGCCGGAGAGGGCCTTCGGGCGCATGGAGTACAATCCGGGGCCGAACACCCTCAACCCGCTCGGCGGCGTCCAGGGCGGCTTCATCGCGGCGATGCTCGACGACACCATGGCCTTTGGGGCACTGAGCGGGATCGGCGGCGGCTACGTCGTGCCGACGCTGGAACTCAAGGTGACCTATCTGCGGCCGGTACGGCCGGGCCGGTTGGTCGCCGAGGGCTGGCTGGTCCACCGCGGCAAGACGGTCGCCTTCCTGGAGGGCCGGCTGCTCGACGAGGACGGCCACGAGTGCGCGCGCGCCACCGCGACCGCGCTGATCCGGGAATTCCGCTGATACGCTAACGCAGCGCGGCGGCGATGTTGCCGCCGTCGACGGTGAGCACCGCGCCGGTGGTCTTCTCGGCGCGGGCCAGCGCCACGAAGGCGTCGGCGACGTCGGCGGCGGTCACCTCGCGGCCGAGCAGGTTGCCTGACATATAGTCCCGCTCGCTGACGCCCCGCGCCTTGGACCGGGCGGCGACCATGTCGTCGGTGAGCAGGCCCGAGCGGATGCGGTCGGCATTGACCGCGTTGGCGCGGATGCCGTCGGCGCCGTGGTCGAGCGCGTACTGGCGCATCAGGAACAGGGTCGCCGCCTTGGGCAGCCCGTAGGGGCCGAAGTCGGGCCCCGGGTTGACCGCCTGCTTGGAGGTGTTGAACAGCAGCACGCCGCCGGTACCCTGGGCGCGCATGATGCGGACGGCATTCTGCGCCACGGACTGGTGGGCGAAGAAGTTGAGCTCGAAGCTCTCGCGCAGGACCGCGTCGTCGACCTCGCCGATGCGGCCCTGCCAGGCGGCGCCGGCGTTGGAGACGACGACGTCGACCCCGCCGTAGCGCCGGCACACCGCGTCGAAGGCGGCGCGGACCGCGGCCGGGTCGGTGACGTCACAGCCATGGGCGAAGCCCTTGACCGACGTGGCCACCGCCTCGGCGGCGTCACCGTCGCGGTCGAGCACGGCAACCTCGGCGCCGGCCGCGGCGAAGGCCTTGGCGGTGGCCGCACCGATGCCGCTGCCGCCGCCGGTGACCAGGACGACCTGGCGCGCCAGCGGCGGCTCGGTGCCCTTGCCGAGCTTGGCCTGTTCCAGCGACCAGTATTCGACGTCGAACAGGTCGGCCTCGGGCACCGGCTCGAAGCGTGCCGATCGCCTCGGCGTCGGTGACGACGTCGACCATCGCCTCGGCGATGTCGCCGGCGATCGCGGCGTCCTTGGCCGATTTGCCCAGCGCGAACAGGCCGACGCCGGGCACCAGGATCAGCCGCGGCGCGGGATCGAGCTCGGTCCGCGTGCCGCCGAGCCGCTCGTTGTTGCGGTCGAAATAGGCGTGGTAGGCGGCGTGGTATTCGGCCACGGCGTGGCGGACTTCCTCGGCGAAGTCGTCGAGCGCGTCGGGCTCGGGCGGTGGCACGATCATCGGCCACGCCTTGGTGCGGATGACGTGGTCGGGGGTGACCGTGCCGGCCTGGCTGTAGCGGCCGACCTCCTCGCCGCCGGCGAAGTTCAGGATCGCCTTGCTGGTGCGGAAGTCGGCGACCCAGCGGCGCCAGGCGCCGGGCTCGTCCTGTTGGAGCGCGACCGCGCCGCGCAGGATCGGCGCGATCTGTTCCGGCGTCGCCAGCGACGGCGGCAGCGCGGCGGGTACGAACACGGTGCGCCGACCCGTGGCCAGCCGCGCCTCGGCCAGCGAGACCAGGTCGATCATCCGCTCGTAAGCCTCTTCGGCGCTCTCGCCCATCGAGAAGATGCCGTGCTTGAGCAGCACCAGCCCCTCGACCCCGGGGTTGGCGTCGAACACGTCGCCGGTCGCCTTGGCCAGGCCGAAGCCGGGCATGACGTACGGGACGAGGGCGACGCGGTCGCCGTAGACCTCGCGCGCCAGCTCCGCGCCGTCGGGCTGGTCGGTCAGGGCGAGCACGGCGTTGGCGTGGGTGTGGTCGACGAACTTGTGGGGCAGGAAGGCGTGCAGCAGGGTCTCGACCGACGGGGTCGGCGCGCCGCTGTCGAGCAGGTTGACCCGCTGGGCGTTGACCATGTCCTCGTCGGACAGGTGGTCGAGCGCACGCAGCCGGTGCAGCGGCGCGAGGCGCACGGCGGGCAGCCCGGGCGGCTCGATCGTCCCCATGTCCCAGCCGCTGCCCTTGACGCAGATGACGTCGACCGTCTCGCCGGTCAGGTCGGCCGCCGTGGTCTTGACCGAGGTGTTGCCGCCGCCGTGCAGCACCAGCGCGGGGTCGCCGCCGAGCAGGCGGGTCGTGTAGGTGCGCAGCGCCAGGTCTTCGCCGATGCCCTGCTCGGCGTAGCGGGCGACCGCCTCCCGGGCGTCCTGGTCGGACCAGCGCGAGTCCACCGGCGGCTCCCCGGCCCGCTCAGCCGGCCGACAGGACGCGGCCGGCGACCGCGTCCAGTTTCGCCATGACCGCCGGATCGCGGCGGTCGGGCGCGGTGATCAGGGCGTATTCGAGCGCGGTGTGGCAGCCGCGATCGCACGGCCCGTCGCGATCGGCGAGCCGGGGCGCGGCCTCCTTGACCAGCGACCGGCCATGCTCGGCATTCTCGGTCAGGATCCGGATCACCGATTCGACCGTGACGTGCTCGTGGTCCGGGTGCCAGCAGTCGTAGTCGGTGACCATGGCGACGGTCGCGTAGCAGATCTCCGCCTCGCGGGCGAGCTTGGCCTCGGGCATGTTGGTCATGCCGATGACGTCGCAGCCCCAGCTCCGGTAGAGGTTCGATTCGGCCAGGGTCGAGAACTGCGGCCCTTCCATCGTCAGGTAGACGCCGCCGCGCTGGACCGGGATGTCGAGCGCCAGCGCGGCCTCCTCCAACGCGTCGCCGAGCCGGCCGCAGACCGGGTGGGCCATCGACACGTGGGCGACGCAGCCGGTGCCGAAGAAGCTCTTCTCGCGGGCGAAGGTGCGGTCGATGAACTGGTCGACGATGACGAAATGGCCCGGCGCCAGCGCCTCCTTGAACGAGCCGCAGGCGCTGATCGAGATGATCTCGGTCACCCCCGCGCGCTTCAGCGCGTCGATGTTGGCGCGGTAGTTGATCGTGGTCGGCGAGTGGGTATGGCCGCGCCCGTGCCGGGGCAGGAAGACGAGCTGCTGGTCGCCCAGCCGGCCGAACATGAGCTGGTCGGAAGGGTCGCCAAACGGCGAGGCGACATCCTCCCAGCGGACGTCGTCGAGGCCGAGGATGTCGTAGATGCCGCTGCCGCCGACGATGCCGATGACGGGCGGGTGTGAAGGATCGCTCATGGGGCCGCTTCGGGTTGGTCCGACTGGAGCGCCGACTCAATCACTTCGGCGCGACACGCTCAAGCAAAAGGCCGCCGGAACGGCGGCCTTCGCCACTTCTCGATCGGTTCGTCGTCAGTGTTCGATGCCGGCCCAGACCTTGCGGTAGATGCCGTACATCAGCGCGGTGAACAGCAGCAGGAACAGGATCACCTTGATGCCGAGGCGCTTGCGCTCCTCCATCTTGGGCTCGGCCGCCCAGGTCAGGAAGGCGGCGACGTCCTGCGCCATCTGCTTGACGGTCGCCTTGGGCGAGCCCTTGTCGGTGTAGTCGACCTGGCCGTCCGAGGTCAGCGGCGGCGCCATCGCCAGGATGTGGCCGGGGAAATACTCGTTGCAGTGCTGCGTGTCGGTCGGCTTCAGCGGCTGACCGCTGAAGTTCGTGTACCGCTTGGCGCATTCCGCGTTGCTGACGAAGCTGGTCAGCAGGCTGTAGACGTAGCGGGCGCCGCCCTTGCGCGCCTTGACGATCAGCGACAGGTCGGGCGGCACGGCGCCGCTGTTGGCCGCCTTGGCCGCCTGTTCGTTCGGGAACGGGCTGGCGAAACGGTCGGCCGGCGTCCGCGGCTTGTCGACCACGTCACCCGAATCGTCGATCACCTTCTTGGTCTTCTCCGCGGCGAGCGCCTTGATGCGCGCCGTGGAGACCCCGATCTGCGCCAGGTTGCGGTAGGAGAGCAGGCGCAGGCTGTGACAGGCCGAACAGACGCCCAGGTAGACGTCGAGACCGCGACGAAGCTGGGCCCGGTCGTAGTGGCCGAACACGCCCTGGAACGACCAGTCCATCGGCTTGAGCGGCGGCGTTGTGCCCTCCGCCGCGAGCGTGGGCGCCGCGGCGGCCGCGCACAGGCCGGCGCCGAGGAGAAGGGTGCGAGCGAACTTGAGCATCAGGCTTTCTCCATCGGCTTCGCAGTCGCGCCCGCGGCCGCGCCGCCACCACCCTTGAGGACGGCCTCGGCAATGCTGTGCGGCAAAGGCTTCGGCGTCTCGATCCGGCCGAGAATCGGCAGGATGACGAGGAAGTGGACAAAGTAGTAGATCGTTCCGAACAGGGCCCACGTCTTCATCTCGAGGCCGAGATCGATCGGCATCCAGGTGGAGAAGAACACCGTCTCGTCCGGTGGCTTGGAGCCCAGATAGGCGAGGAACACGCAGTCGAGCGCGAAGATCCAGAAGAACACCCGGTACATCGGACGGAACCGCGCGCTGCGCACCTTGGAGCTGTCCAGCCACGGCAGGAACAGCAGGATCAGGATCGACGAGAACATCGCGATCACGCCGAGCAGCTTGGCGCTGATGAACCAGACGTCGAAGGTGATCGAGCGCAGGATCGCGTAGAAGGGCAGGAAGTACCATTCCGGCACGATGTGCGGCGGGGTCTTCAGCGGATTGGCCGGGATGTAGTTGTCCGGCTCGCCCATGAAGTTCGGCGCGAAGAAGACCAGCGCGGCGAAGATGGTCAGGAAGACGCCGACGCCGAAATAGTCCTTCACCGTGTAGTAGGGATGGAACGGGATCGAATCCTGCGGCCCCTTCATCTCGACGCCGAGCGGGTTGTTCGACTTGACGGTGTGCAGCGCCCAGACGTGCAGCACGACCACGCCCAGGATCACGAAGGGCAGCAGGTAGTGCAGGCTGAAGAAACGGTTGAGCGTCGGGTTCGAGACCGTGAACCCGCCCCACAGCCAGTGGGTGACCGCTTCGCCGACCAGCGGGATCGCCGAGAACAGGTTGGTGATGACGCTGGCGCCCCAGAAGCTCATCTGGCCCCAGGGCAGCACGTAGCCCATGAAGGCGGTGGCCATCATCAGGAGCAGGATGGCGATGCCCAGCCACCACAGCAGTTCGCGCGGCGCCTTGTAGGAGCCGAAGTAGAAGCCGCGGAAGATGTGGATGTAGACCACGATGAAGAACATCGAGGCCCCGTTCATGTGGATGTAGCGGAGCACCCAGCCGTAGTTGACGTCGCGCATGATCCGCTCGACGCTGTCGAAGGCGAGGCCTGCGTTCGGCGTGTAGTGCATCGCCAGCACGATGCCGGTGACCATCATGATCACCAGCACGAGGCCGGCGAGCGACCCGAAGTTCCACCAGTAGTTCAGGTTCCGCGGCGCGGGATAGTCCTGAAAGTGCTCGGCGAAGGTGAAGATCGGCAGCCGGTCGTTGATCCACTTGACCGTTCGACTTTGCGGCTTGCCGTGTGCGGGCGTGCTCATGCGTTTTTACCCCGGTTCCCCAACGACCGCATCAGACGGCCGCCTTTTTCTTCTGCTCGACCCCGATGATCAGCTTCAAGTCCTTGGTGATCGTGTAGGGCGGCACGACCAGGTTCCGCGGCGCCGGCCCCTTCCGGATACGGCCGGAGGTGTCGTACTGGGAGCCGTGACACGGACAGAACCAGCCGCCGTACTCGCCGCGATTGTCGCCGGGATTCTGGCCCAGCGGGATGCAGCCCAGGTGGGTGCAGACGCCGACGACCACGAGCCACTGCTCGCGCGGCCACGGACCGAAGCGCTGGACGTCGGTCTGCGGGTCGCGCAGGTCGGCGACGGGCACCGCGTTGGCCTTCTCGGCCACCGCCTTGCTGCGATGGCGGATGAACACCGGCGAACCGCGCCATTTGACGGTGAGCGACTGCCCTTCCTTGACCGGCGTCAGGTCGACCTCGGTGGTCGCGCCGGCGAGCGTGTCCGCCGCCGGATTGAGGCTGTCGATCAGGGGCCAGACCGCGGCGCCGACCGCGAACGCCCCGACGGCGCCGCCGGCCAAATAGATGAAATCGCGCCGCGACCCACCTTCATGATGCGCGGCGGCCGGGCCGGCCGTTTCGGATTTGCCCGAAGTCGCCATGGTCTAAAGTCTCCTGGAAGGGTGCAGGAAAGGGACAGATTCGGCAGCGCGAATGGCCGCGCCACACCGTCTGGAGTGTAGCGGCGCGTACACTATTGTCCGGTCGGAAGGGAACAAATGCGACACCGTGACGCAGAAATTCCGGGGCACGCCGGGGTAAGCCGAAAACCCAGACGCCGCAAGCGTTAGCGAGGGACCAGCGCATGCGCATCGCCCTGTACGAGCCCGATATTCCACAGAATGCCGGCGCGGTATTGCGCCTGGCGGCCTGTTTCGGCGTCGGCGTCGACGTGATCGAGCCCTGCGGCTTCGTCTGGAGCGAGGCGCGGATGCGCCGCGCCGCGATGGACTATGCCGCCGCCGCGGCCTGTACGCGCCACGCCTCCTGGGCCGACTTCGGGCGCGGCCGGGAGGCCGGCCGGCTGGTGCTGTTCACCACCCGGGGACGGCAGCGCTACGTCGACTTCGCCTTCCGGGCCGACGACATCCTGCTGTTCGGGCGCGAGTCGGCGGGCGTGCCCGACGCGGTGCATGACGCCGCCGACGCGGCGGTCTATGTTCCGCTCGCGCCGGGGATGCGGTCGCTGAACGTGGCGACCGCGGTGGCCATCGGCCTCAGCGAGGCGCTGCGCCAAACCGGACTCCTGCCAGCGACGGACCAGCCATGACCGAGCCGATCGAACAGCGGAAGGACGCCGCCCGCCAGTGGTTCGAGACCCTGCGCGACCGCATCTGCGCGGCCTTCGAAGACCTCGAAGACGCCCTCGGCGGCGACGCGGCGGCGCAGGTGGGCGACCGGCCGGCGGGCCGGTTCGAGCGCAAGCCCTGGGAGCGGCCGGGCGGCGGCGGCGGGGTGATGTCGGTCATGCACGGCCGCGTGTTCGAGAAGGTCGGCGTCAACGTCTCGACCGTCCACGGCGAATTCTCCGAGGAGTTCCGCGCCCAGATCCCGGGCGCCGACGAGGACCCCCGCTTCTGGGCCAGCGGCATCTCCCTGGTCGCCCATATGCAGTCGCCGCGGGTGCCGGCGGTGCACATGAACACGCGCCACATCGTCACCACCAAGGGCTGGTTCGGCGGCGGCGCCGACCTGACCCCGATGCAGCCGCGCGACGACGACACGCAAGCCTTCCACGCCGCCTTCAAGGCCGCCTGCGACCGCCACGATCCCGACTACTACCCGCGCTTCAAGGACTGGTGCGACGAGTATTTCTTCCTCAAGCACCGCGACGAGCCGCGCGGGATCGGCGGCATCTTCTACGACTATGTCGACTCGGGCGACTGGGACGCCGACTTCGCCTTCACCCAGGACGTCGGCCGCGCCTTCCTCGACGTCTATCCGGCGATCGTCCGGCGGCACCTGGACGAGGGCTGGACCGAGGCCGAGCGCGAGGCTCAGCTGGTCAAGCGCGGCCGCTACGTCGAGTTCAACCTGCTCTACGACCGCGGCACCAAGTTCGGCCTGATGACCGGCGGCAACGTCGAGGCGATCCTGATGTCGCTGCCGCCAGTGGCGAAATGGCCGTGACCGCCGGCACCAAGAAACCCCTGTCGGCGGTCCGCCGGCTCCCCCATAATCCGGCCGACGACAGCGAACAGGAGCGGACGGCATGCGCAAGCTGACGGTTGCCCCCCTGGCCCTCGTGCTGGTGTGGCTCTTCGCCGGGCCGGCGGCCGCGGGCGTGGAACAGCTCAAGCCCTTCTTCGGCACCTGGGGCGGCTCGGCGGTCGCCAAGAACCGCGACAGCAAGTATTTCGGCGTCGGCACCCGCGCCTCGGCGATCACCATCGCGCCGGAGGGCACCGGCTTCGTCATCAAGTGGACGACGACCAAGGGCGGCAACACCGCCAAGGCCAAGACCACGACGCTCCACTTCACGCCGGCGGCGCGCGCCAACGTCTACAAGGCCGCGGTCAACGGCGAGCCCGCCGACGGCAAGCCCTATATCTGGGCCAGCGTCGCCAAGGGGACGATGACCGTCTACATCCTCGCCGTGAACGAGAAGGGCGGCTACGACCTGTCGATCTACGAACGCAAGGTCGACGGCGACGAGATGGTGGCGCGCTTCCGCCGCCTGCGCGACGGCGCGCCGGTGCGCATCGTCGCCGGCACCCTCGAGCGCCAGAAATAGCGCCGCGCCGCTGGGCGCCGGCAGCGCGCGGGCCGTATCGGGCCTTGCGCCAACCCGACGGATCCTTTAATTAACAATACTTGTTAATTAAAGGATCGCCGATGACCACCGACGCCCTGTCCCTGACCTTCTCGGCGCTCGCCGACCCGACCCGGCGCGCCATCCTCGAGCGGCTGGCGCGCGGCGTAGCCACGGTCGGCGAGCTGGCGGAGCCGTTCCGCGTGTCGCTGCCGGCGATCTCCCGGCACCTCAAGGTGCTCGAACGCGCCGGCCTGATCCGGCGCGAGAAGGACGCCCAGTGGCGCCGCTGTCACCTGGCCCCCACCCCCCTGCGCGAGGCCGCCGACTGGGTCGAGCAGTACCGCGCGTTCTGGGAGGGCCAGTTCGATTCATTGGCGAAATTCCTGGAAGAG
The DNA here is from genome assembly GCA_963730305.1 of uncultured Alphaproteobacteria bacterium. GTDB lineage: Bacteria > Pseudomonadota > Alphaproteobacteria > Bin65 > Bin65 > CAMYMQ01. The sequence continues at coordinate 400,916 of CAVSRB010000002.1, read as the reverse complement.
GACCATAGGGATTGACCATGGCTGCCGACTCGACCCAGGCCCCCAACGGGCCCCCCGCGATCGCCGTCAACCTGCGCCGCACCTTCAAGGCGCCGCGCGAGCGCGTGTTCCGCGCCTGGACCGATCCCGAGGCGCTGGCGGAGTGGTGGGGGCCGGAGACGCGCACCTGCCCGTTCGCCGAGATCGACGCCCGCCCCGGCGGCCGCTGGCGCACCTGCATGCGCGACGAGACCGGCGACGAGGCCTGGGCCCAGGGCGTCTACCGCGCGGTCGAGCCGCCGGCCCGGCTGGTCTTCACCTGGGCGTGGGAGACCGACGGCGTGCCCGGCCACGAGACGCTGGTGACGATCCAGTTCCACGACCGCGGCGGCGAGACCGAGATGGTCTTCACCCACGAAGGATTCGAGACCGAAGAGGGCCGCGAGCTGCACACCCTGGGCTGGACCAGCTCGCTGGTCTGCCTGGAACGCTATCTGTCTGAAGGAGACTGACCATGGCGACGATCACCATTTACGGCTGGGGACCCAGCACCTACACCCGCACCGCGCGGATGTACTGCCGCGAAAAGGGCGTCGACCACACGCTCGAACCGATCGAGCTGCATTCGGAGGCGCACAAGGCGCTGCACCCCTTCACCAAGATCCCGATCATGGATCACGGCGACTTCCGGCTCTACGAGACGCCGGCGATCGGCCGCTATGTCGACGAGGCGTTCGACGGCCCCGCCGCTGCAGCCCGCCGACCCCAAGGCGCGCGCGGTGATGACCCAGTGGATGACCGTGCTCGAGGACTATCATGTACGGCGCCATGATCCGCGGCGTCGTCCTGCCCCGCGTGGTCTACCCGATGCGCGGCATGGACCCGGACGAAGAGCTGATCGCCAGGTCGATGCCGGCGGTGATCGAGCAGCTCGCGGTCCTCGACCGGGGACTGGCGGGGTCGGACTATCTCGCCGGCGCGGCGCCGTCGCTCGCCGACTGGCTGGTCGAGCCGGTCATCACCTATCTGCGCAACACGCCGGACGCCGGCGCCGCGGTCGACGGCAGCAGGCACGTCGCCGCCTGGCACGACCGCATGATGGCGCGGCCGAGCTTCGCCGCGACGATGCCGCCCCCGCCGGAGCAGAGCGCCGCGGAATAGGCGCGCGTCAGTCCAGCCAGTCCCGCCACGCCGGCCACGCGCGCAGCCGCTCGGCGATCAGCGCGTAGCCGCTGGCGACCGGGTGGACGCCGTCGCCCGCCGCCAGCGCCTCGGCCCAGGCCGGCGCCGCGGCGAGTTCCGTGAACAGGTCGAGATAGGGAATATCCAGCATCTCGGCGAGCTCGGCGTAGGCGCGGCTGAGCGCCGCGGTACGGGCGTTGTCGAAGGCATAGGCGACGCCGGGCGCCGGGCTCAGCGGCTGGCGCGATTCGTCGATCGGCGCTGGGCCGACCCACAGGGTCGGCTTCATCGTGCGGGCCGCGCCCAGGATCGCCCGGGCGTTCTCGACCGAGCGGTCCAGCGGCACGCGCAGGCCGACGCCCTGCTCGTCGGCGGCGTCGTTGACGCCGAAGGCGAAGATCAGCGCGCCGGGCGTGTGGTCGGGCAGGCGCGCGGCGCACTCGGCCTGCCAGCGCGCCAGGATGTCGGCCGAGGTGTCGGCGCGAATCCCCAGGTTGTAGAGCGTCAGCTCGTGGCCCGCCGCGCGCTCGGCCGCGCACAGCCGCCCCGGCCAGCCGAGATAGTCGCCGTCCAGCGTGCCGTTGGTGATGCTGTCGCCGACGAAACAGATCCGCAGCGTGGTCATTCGCCCCCCTTGCCCATATCCGCGTCCTGCGCCGCGACCACGGCGCGCAGCTTGTCGAGCAGCGCGTCGCGGCCGGGCCTGAAATCCTGCTCGATCCACCAGGCCTCGACCTCGCCGAGGGCGTCGCCGAGGAGCGGCCCGGTCGACAGGCCCAGCGCCTTGGCGTCGGCGCCGCCGACCGGCAGCTTCAGCGGCCGCCACGCCGCCGCCGCCGCGACGATGCGGCCGAGCGCGGCGGTGTCGTCGCGGTGCCGCGCCGCCCACCACAACAGCGCGGCGTCGCGCCAGGTCTCGGCGCCCCAGGCGTAGAAGCACCGGCGCAAATGGCGCGGGTCGTCGTCGGGCGTGAACCGGTCGACGGTGTCGATCATGTCGACCAGGCGCGCACGCTGGGCGCGCGACAGCTTGAACCGCTCGGCGATCCTGGCCGGGTCGGCGTCGCGGCCGAGCGCGGCGGCCAGTCGGCGCAGCGGGTCGGGTTCGGCGAGCTCCGCTTCCAGCACGACCAGCCGGCCGAGGCGGTCGAACTCCCGCTCCTCCGGGAAATAATGATCCAGGACGCCGTCCTCGCGCATGATCCGGAGCACCGCGTGCGGCGCCGACGCGGCCAGGATGCGCATCGTCTCGTTGCGCACCCGCTCGGCCGACAGCCGCGGCAGCAGGTGGGCGAGGTCGCGGCACGCCGCGCGGGCCGCCGGGTCGGGATCGCCGACACCGTAATGGGCGTGGAAGCGGTAAAAGCGCAGGATCCGCAGCATGTCCTCGCGGATCCGCGTCTCCGGGTCGCCGACGAAGCGGATGCGGCCGGCTTCGAGGTCGGCGTAGCCGCCGAAATAGTCGAACAGCGCGCCGTCGGGCCGACACGACATGGCGTTCATGGTGAAGTCGCGCCGCGCCGCGTCCTCGGCCCAGTCGGTGGTGTAGGCGACCACCGCGCGGCGGCCGTCGGTCTCGACGTCGCGGCGCAGCGAGGTGATCTCGAACGGCGTGTGGTCGACCACCGCGGTGACCGTGCCGTGATCGATGCCGGTCGGCACCACCTTGATGCCGGCGGCGTCGAGCCGCTCGACCACCGCGGGCGGCGTCTCGGGCGTGCCGACGTCGATGTCGTTGACCGGGCGGCCGAGCACGGCGTCGCGCACGCAGCCGCCGACGAAGCGGACGTCGGCGCCGTCGGCGCCGAGCACGTCGAAGACCCGCCGCGTCTTGGCGTCGGACATCCAGGGCTGGGGCGCGATCTGCCGGGTCATGGCGCGCCGCCGTTATCGCGGGGTGCCGGGCGGCACGTACAGCATGTCGGGATTGCCGTGTTTGAGCAGGCCGAAGGCGACGAAGGCCGCGATCGCCAGCACCAGCCCGCCGACGATCAGCCAGAACCAGGGCCCGTCCTCCCAGCGCGGCGCGTCCGCCCCGCTCCGTTGGGCCCGCCGTCGCTGGAAGGCGAAATAGAGCCCGTACAGCACGATCGGCAGGGCGAAGACGGCCAGGAGCTGGATGACGACGCGGATCATGACGGTGCCGGCGTGTCCTCGGTCAGGACCTCGTAGAGATTGACGAGCATAGCCGCGGTCGCGCCCCAGATGTACCGGTCCTTGTAGGGCATGGCGTAGAAGCGCCGCTCGACGCCGCGGAACATCCGGCTCTCGCGGTGGTGGTTGGCGGGGTCGAGGAAGAAGCGCAGCGGCACCTCGAACACGTCGGCCACCTCCATCGGATCGGGCACCGCGGTATAGGGCGGCCGGATCAGGCCGACCACGGGCGCGACCACGAAGCCGGTGCCGGTGACGTAGTCGTCGAGCCGGCCGACCACCTCGATCCGGTCGGCGGACAGGCCGACCTCCTCCTCGGTCTCGCGCAGCGCGGCGGCGACCACGGTCCTGTCCGTCTCCTCGTAGCGCCCGCCGGGGAAGCTGATCTGGCCGGCGTGGCGGTTGAGGGTGTCGGCGCGCTGGATCAGCAGCACGGTCATGCCCTCGTCGTGCTCGACCAGCGGCACCAGCACCGCGGCCGGCATCAGGTTGTCGGCGACGTCCGACCGGGGGTCGAGCACGAAGTCGCCGCGCAGCCGGTCGCGCCGCCGCGCGACCGCGCCGTCGGCGTCGAGCGGCGCGTCGAGCCGGCCGGCCGTCGGCGCCAGCCGTTCGATGATGCGGTCGCGGATCACGCCGGGCCCGCCTCGATCGAGCCGAGGTCGAAACTCTCGCCGGCGCTGCGCACGACCAGGTGAGTGTCGCCGTCGACCGCGCGCTCCTCGCCGAGCTCGACCAGCTCATAGAAGACCGGCCGGTTCAGCCGCGCCTCCAGCCCATCGCGCACGAGCACGTAGGGACGCGGCTCGCCGCTCGCGGAATCGTGCGTCACGCGCAGGGGATGATCCGCGTCCACAGCCACAATATCGTCAACATTAGTGCGCAGTTTCAGACACTGTTGAGGGCCGGCTCCCTCGACGATGAGTTCGACCGCGACGAACGGCGCGTCATCGACGACGATGCGGCCCTTCTCTACCGGCGTAACGAGCCAATATTCACCATTGGCGTCGCGCTGCAACACGGTGGAAAACAGCTTGACCAGCGCTTTCCGCCCGATCGGAGTGCCGTGATAGAACCAGGTTCCATCCCGTCCGATACGGATATCCAGATCGCCGCAAATGTCGTCGAACATCCGGCGGTCCTGGGCGCTCAGCGAATTCGCGTCTCCGTGACTTGCCATATGGCCTTTACTGGGCAACGCTTTCCCTTGGTCGGTTTTCGCGCCGGCGATCCTGCCATCGACCCCCGGACACTTGGGCTCGGAGAATACGAGTGAACGCAGACAAAGCAACGTCAGAGCAGAGCGGCGGTGACACCACCAATCTTGTTATGAAGGACGCGCCGGACAAGCTGCTCGACGACGCCGAGGCGCTCGGCGGCAAGCTGGACCAGGTGCGGTCCGCCATCGGCAAGGTCATCTTCGGCCAGCAGGAAGTGGTCGAGGAAACCCTGATCACCCTGCTCTCGGGCGGCCACGTCCTGCTCATCGGCGTCCCCGGCCTGGCCAAGACCAAGCTGGTCGAAACGCTCGGCATCGTCGTCGGCCTCGAAGACAAGCGCATCCAGTGCACGCCCGACCTGATGCCCGCCGACATCGTCGGCTCGGAGGTGCTGGAAGAGGACGAGCACGGCCGCCGCAACTTCCGCTTCCTGCCCGGCCCGGTCTTCTCGCAGCTGCTGATGGCCGACGAGATCAACCGCGCCAGCCCGCGCACCCAGTCGGCGCTGCTCCAGGCGATGCAGGAGCAACGGGTCTCGGTCGGCGGCAGCTACCACCCGCTGCCCGCGCCGTTCCACGTGCTGGCGACCCAGAACCCGCTGGAGCAGGAGGGCACCTACCCGCTGCCCGAAGCCCAGCTCGACCGCTTCCTGATGCAGGTGACGTCGGCTATCCCGACCTCGCCGCCGAGCGCGACATGCTGATCGCAACCACCGGCGTCTCGGAGACCAAGCCGAGCCAGGTGATGACCGCCGACGAGCTGCTCAAGGCGCAGCACGTCATCCGCCAGCTCCCGGTCGGCGAGACCGTGGTCGAGGCGATCCTGACCCTGACCCGCAGCGGCCGGCCGGAAAGCAGCGACGTCGCCGAGGTGGTCGAGCACGTCGCCTGGGCCCCGGGCCCGCGCGCCAGCCAGGCGCTGATGCTGGCCAGCCGCGCCCGCGCCATCCTGCACGGGCGGCTGTCGCCGTCGGTCGACGACGTGGTCGCGCTGGCCCATCCGATCCTGCGTCACCGCATGGCGCTCAACTTCGCCGCGCGCGCCGACGGGATCACGGTCGACCAGGTCATCGACCACATGTGCGACCCGCTGCGCTAGGCCCGGCACCCGCGCCCATGGCCGACGCCGGCAACCGCCTTCGCCTCCGCCACGAAGCCGAACGGACAGCCGCCGGACTGCCGCCGCTATTGGTGGCGGCCCAGCACGTCGCCGCCACGGTGGCGCAGGGCGTCCACGGCCGGCGGCGGTCGGGCCAGGGCGAGACCTTCTGGCAGTTCCGCCGCTACGAGCCCGGCGATTCGCTGCGCGCGATCGACTGGCGGCAGACCGCCAAGTCCGACCACGTCTTCATCCGCGAGACCGAGTGGGAGGCGGCGCAGACCGTGTGGCTGTGGCGCGACGGCTCGGAATCGATGCGCTACGCCTCCAGCCGGGGCCTGCCGGAGAAGCGCGACCGCGCCGACCTGCTGCTGCTCGCGCTGGCCTCGCTGGTGGTCCGCGCCGGCGAGCGGATCGCGCTGCTCGACGGCGACGCCCGGCCGTCGACCGGCAACGTCGCGCTCGACCGGGCGACCCTGACCCTGCTGTCGCGCAACGAGGCGAGCGGCCACGCCGACCTGCCGCCGTTCAGACCGTTGGCGCGCTTCTCCCACCTGATCCTGTTCGGCGACTTCCTGGCGCCGCTGGAAGAGCTGGAGCCGCTGATCCGGCGCTTCGCCGCCCGCGGCGTCAGCGGCCACCTGGTCCAGGTGCTCGATCCGGCGGAGGTCAGCCTGCCCTTCCAGGGGCGCACCCGCTTCGAGGGCCTGGAGGACGACGGCCGCATCCTGATCAAGCGGGTCGAGAACGTGCGCGAAGACTACAAGGCGCGGCTGGCCGGCCACCAGGAGGCGCTGTCGGACCTGTGCCGGTCGGTCGGCTGGACCTATGCGGTCCACCACACCGACGCGGCGCCGGAGAAGACCCTGCTGTCGCTCTACGTGACGCTGACCCAGGCGGACGTCCGATGACCGGCGGGCCGGGCCCATGCTGAACCTCGGCATCCTCGCCTTCGCGGCGCCCTGGGTGCTGGTCGCGCTCGCCGCGCTGCCGGTGCTGTGGTGGCTGCTGCGGGTCACCCCGCCGGCGCCCAAGCGCATCCGATTCCCGGCGATCCGCCTGCTGTTCCGGCTGCAGGAGAAGGAGGACGCCCCGGCGCACACGCCGTGGTGGCTGCTGCTGCTGCGCCTGGTCATCGTCACCCTGCTGATCGTCGGGCTGGCCCAGCCGCTGCTCAACCCGGGCGGCGACTTCGAGCGTTCGGGGCCGCTGGTGCTGGTGGTCGACAACGGCTGGTCGGCGGCGCCCAACTGGCAGGCCCGGCGCAACACGGTCGGCGACCTGCTCGAGAAGGCCGCGCGGCAGAAGCGCAAGGTCGTGCTGCTGACCACCGCGCCGACCGCGGCCTCGACCCCGATCCAGCCGAGCAAGCTGATGACCCCGCGCGACGCGGCGACCACCTTCAAGGCGATGATCCCGCAGTCCTGGCCGGTCGACCTCGTCGCCGCGGCCAAGGCGGTCGAGGACATGCGCGACGTCTCCAACGCCAACGTCGTCTGGCTGAGCGACGGCCTCAAGCACGAGGGCGCGACGGCCCTGGCGCGCGCGCTGCAGCGCATCGGCACGGTCGCGGTGCGGACCGACGAGGCGCAGGACCTGCCCGTCCTGCTCCATCCGGCCCGGCTCGCCGGCGACCGTATCGTGTTCAAGGCCGAGCGCGCCGACGGCGCCCGGCCGGCGGGCTATTGGATGCGCATCATCGACGAGGGCGGCCGGGTGATCGGCCGGCGCCAACTCAGCTTCAAAGCGGGCGAGCGCACTGTCGACTATGACCTGAAGATGCCCAGCGAGCTGCGCAACCGGATCGCCCGGATCGAGCTGGAACGCCACCGCAGCGCCGGCGCCACCCTGCTGCTCGACGAGCGGCTGCGGCGGCGGCCGGTGGGCCTGGTCGCAGCAGCGACGCTCTCCGGCAACCAGCCGCTGCTGAGCAGCCTCTACTACATCCAGCGCGCGCTCAGTCCCTACAGCGAGGTCCGCAAGGGGCCGCTCGCCCAGCTGCTCCAGCGGCCGCTGTCGGTCGTCTTCCTGGCCGATTCGGCGCCGCTGTCGAGCGCCGAGCGCAAGCAGCTCGAACGCTGGATCGCCGACGGCGGCGTACTGGTCCGCTTCGCCGGACCGGTGCTTGCTGCGGGCAGCGACAAGCTGGTCCCGGTCAAGCTGCGCGGCGGCGACCGCTCGTTCGGCGGCGCCATGTCGTGGACCAAGCCGGCCAAGCTGGCGCCGTTCGACAACGACAGCCCGTTCGCCGGCCTCGACCCGCAGAGCGACGTCACCGTCTCGCGCCAGGTGCTCGCGGAGCCGGCGCTCGATCTCGCCCGCAAGACCTGGGCGCGGCTCTCGGACGGCACCCCGCTGGTGACCGCAGCCAAGCGCGGCAAGGGCATGGTCGTTCTGTTCCACACGACGGCGAATCCGACCTGGTCGAACCTCGCCCTGTCGGGACTGTTCGTGCGCATGCTGCGGCGCGTGATCCAGCAGGCGCGCGGCGTCGCCGAGGGCGACGTCCGCCCGGCGACCCTGCCGCCCTACCAGATCCTCGACGGCTTCGGCCGGCTGATCGCGGCGCCGGAGAGCGTGCTGCCGGTCGACACCACGAAGATCGACAAGATCGAGATCGGTCCGGACACGCCGCCCGGCCTCTACGGCGACAAGGCGAACCGCCGCAGCCTCAACCTGGCGCTGAGCGTCAAGTCGATCGCGCCGCTGTCCGACCTGCCGGCGGGGGTAAGCCGCGGCATCTACCGCTCGGCCGACGAGGTCGACCTCAAACCGTGGTTGCTCGCCGCCGCGCTGGCTCTATTCTTGTTCGACATGCTGGTCAGCTTCTTCGTCCGTGGCCTGATGCCGCATCGAACCGGTGCCGTCGCCGCGGCGATCCTCGCCCTGCTCGTCGTCACCGGCGGCGGCGACCCGGCCCAAGCCCAGAGCAACGTCACCGACGAAGCCGCGATCAAGGCGGTCAAGCAGACCGTGCTCGCCTACGTCCGCACCGGCGACAGCGCGGTCGACCGGATCAGCGAGCGCGGGCTGGTCGGCCTCGGCCGCATCCTCGCCGCGCGCACCTCGGTCGAGCCGGGGCCGCCGATCGCGGTCGATCCGAACACCGACGAGCTGGCCTTCTTTCCGGTGCTCTACTGGCCGGTGACCGAGGGCCAGACCCCGCCCAACGACAAGGGTGTCGCCAAGCTGCAGTCCTATCTGCAGACCGGCGGCATGATCATCTTCGACGTGCGCATCCAGGGCGGCCTCCAGTCCGGCGCGCTCAAGCGGCTGGTCGCCGGGCTCAAGATACCCGCGCTGATGCGCGTGCCCAGCGACCACGTGCTGACCCGGTCCTACTACCTGCTGCAGCGGTTCCCGGGCCGGTGGGCGGACAACCCGGTGTGGGTGGCGCGCCGCAACCAGACCGCCAAGGACGGCGTCTCGCCGGTGGTCATCGGCTCCAACGACTGGGCCAGCGCCTGGGCGACCGATAACGAGGGCCGACCGTTGTTTCCGGTCGCGCCCGGCGGCGAGCTGCAGCGCGAATACGCCTACCGCACCGGCGTCAACCTGGTGATGTACGCGCTGACCGGCAACTACAAGGCCGACCAGGTCCACATCCCGACCATCCTGCGGAGGCTGGGCCAATGAGTGAGGGGCAATGAACGCGCTTGGCACGAGCGTCGCCTTCTCGCCGCTGGTCCCGTGGCTGGCGCTCTACATCTTCGCGGGCGTCGGCGTCGCGCTGGTCGCCGCGACCTTCTTCCTGCGCGCGCGCGGCGGGCTGACGCGCGGCCTGGCGATGGCGCTGTTGTGGCTGATCCTCGCCAACCCGTCGCTGGTGGTCGAGAACCGCCAGCCGCTGCGCGACATCGCCCTGGTCGTGGTCGACGAATCGCCGAGCCAGAACATAGAGGCCCGCGACAAGAAGACCGCCGAGGCGCTCGATCATGTCCGCGCATCGCTCAAGCGGCTAGGCAACATCGAGATCCGCGTGGTCCGCGCCGGCATCGACCGCAACGAGGACGGCACGCTGATGTTCGGCGCGATCGAGCGGGCGCTGACCGACATCCCGCGCAACCGGCTGGCCGGCGTCGTCCTGATCACCGACGGCCAGATCCACGACGCGCCCAAGCCGAACCGGATGCTGCGCAACATCGGCCCGCTCCACGTGCTGCTGACCGGCAAGCGGGGCGAGGCCGACCGCCGGCTGGAGATCAAGAACGCGCCCGCCTTCGGCCTGCTCGGCAAGCCGCTGGCGATGACGCTCAGGATCGACGACGAGGCCGCCACCGCCGGCGAGCGGGCGCAGGTCACGATCAAGCGCGACGGCGTCGCCTGGAAGACGATCACCGTCGCCACCAACCGGGACGTCAAGGTCGCCCTTCAGCTCGACCATCGCGGCATGACCTTCTTCGAGCTCGAGGTCGCCAAGGGCCGCAAGGAGCTGACCCTCGAGAACAACCGCAAGGTCGTCACCGTCCACGGCGTCCGCGACCGGCTGCGGGTGCTGCTGATCTCGGGCGAACCGCACCCGGGCGAGCGGGCGTGGCGCAACCTGCTCAAGTCCGACCCGGGCGTCGACCTGGTCCACTTCACCATCCTGCGCCCGCCCGAGAAGCGCGACATGACGCCGGTCAACGAGCTGGCGCTGATCTCCTTCCCGGTGCGCGAGCTGTTCCAGGAGAAGCTGAACCAGTTCCACCTGATCATCTTCGACCGCTACAAGCGGCGCGGCGTGATCCGGACGCGTTACCTCCAGAACATCGCCGACTACGTCCGCAACGGCGGCGCGCTGATGGTCGCCGCCGGCCCGGCCTATGCCGGTCCGCTGAGCCTGCAGAACACGCCGATCGGGCCGCTGCTGCCGAGCCGGCCGACCGGGCAGGTCTTCAACCAGGGCTTCCGGCCCAAGCGCACCGACCTGGGCAAGCGCCACCCGGTGACCGCATCGCTGACCGGCTCGGGCGTCGGCCCGCACCCGTGGGGCCGCTGGTTCCGCCAGATCGAGGCGACGCGCCAGCGCGGCACCACGCTGCTCTCCGGTATCAACAACAGCCCGCTGTTGGTCCTCGACCGGGTCGGCAAGGGCCGTGTCGCCCAGCTCCTGTCCGACCAGGGCTGGCTGTGGGATCGCGGCTTCGAGGGCGGCGGCCCCTATGCCGAGATGCTGCGCCGGGTCGCCCACTGGCTGATGAAGGAGCCGGAGCTCGAGGAGGAGTCGCTGAGCGCCCACATCCAGGGCAAGCGGCTGACCGTGCTGCGCCGAAGCCTCAAGCCGATCAACCGCCAGGTCGACGTCACCGCTGCCCGGCAGCAAGACCGTCATCAAGCTGCCGCTCAAGGACCGCGGCAACGGCACCGCGGTCGGCGCGATGACCCTGCAGCGCCCCGGCCTGTACCGGATCACCGACGGCAAGCTGTCGGCGATGGCCGCGATCGGCTCGCTCAACGCGCGCGAGATGGCCGACGTGCGCACCACCGACAAGCCGCTGACCCCGGTGGTCAACGCCAACAACGGCAGCTTCACCTGGCTGGGCAACGACGGCCTGCCGGAGATCCGGATGATCGATTCGCTGCGCGTGGTCAGCGGCCGCGGCGGCCTGAGCGGCCACTGGATCGGGCTCAAGCGCAACGGCGACTACGTCGTCACCGGCATCCGCGACGTGCCGCTGCTGGTCGGCCTGATCGCCCTGTTCCTCGCCCTGCTGCCGCTGTTGCTGGCCTGGCGGCGCGAAGGCCGCTGAGGCCGCCCCCCGCGCCGGGCGCGACAGCCATGCCCGGCCTGTTTCCCACTGGCGGCTCGCGCGCGAATGACTATGCTGGCGCCGCTTTCCACGGACGTGTCATCGCAGCATCATGACGGTACTCATCACCGGCGCCGCCGGCTTCATTGGTATGCATTGCGCCACCCGGCTGCTCGACCGCGGCGAGCAGGTCGTCGGCGTCGATAACCTGAACGACTATTACGACGTCACCCTGAAAGAGGCGCGGCTGGCCGAGCTGGCCAAGAAGCCGGGCTTCACCTTCGCCAAGGTCGACATCGCCGACAAGGACGCGCTGGGCACGGTATTCCGCGCCAATACGGGCATCACGCGGGTGCTCCACCTCGCCGCCCAGGCCGGCGTGCGCTACTCGCTGGTCAACCCCTACGCCTACGCCGACACCAACGTGATCGGCCACCTCTGCGTGCTGGAGGCCTGCCGCCACTGCGACACGCTGGAGCACCTGGTCTACGCCTCGTCGTCGTCGGTCTACGGCGGCAACACCAAGATGCCGTTCTCGGTCGAGGACCGGGTCGACCGGCCGATCTCGCTCTACGCCGCGACCAAGAAGTCGGCGGAGCTGATGAGCTGGTGCTACGCCCACCTCTACGGCCTGCCCCAGACCGGCCTGCGCTTCTTCACCGTCTACGGACCATGGGGCCGGCCCGACATGGCCGCCTTCATCTTCACCAAGGCGATCCTCGAAGGCCGGCCGATCGACGTATTCAACGGCGGCGATATGAAGCGCGACTTCACCTATATCGACGACATCGCCGACGGGGTGCTGCGCGCGCTCGACCACGTCCCGGCGGCGACCGACGACGAGCCGCCGCACGCGGTCTACAACCTGGGCAACCACCGCGCCGAAGCGCTGATGGAGTTCATCGGGCTGATCGAGGAGGCGACCGGCCGCAAGGCCGAGCTCAACCTGCAGCCGATGCAGCCGGGCGACGTGCGCGAGACCTTCGCCGACATCGCCGCCAGCCAGCGCGACCTCGGCTTCGAGCCGAAGACGACGATCCGCGAGGGCATCCCGCGCTTCGTCGACTGGTACCGGACCTACCACGCCCGCTGACGCACCCGCCGAAGGAGCCGTCATGACGCAGATACCGATGGACAAGAAGACCGACACGGGCGCGTCGGGCGCCGAGACGCTGCCGGTCTGGAACCTCGCCGACCTCTATCCGGGACGCGACAGCAAGCCGCTCAAGCGCGACCTGGACGATGTGGAGGCCGACGCCACCCAGTTCCGCGAGCGGTACGCCGGCAAGACGGCCGAGCTCGGCGGCGACGCCCTGGCCGGCGCGGTCGCGGCCTACGAGGCGATCGGCGAGACGCTCGGCCGGATCATGAGCTTCGCCTACCTGGAATATGCCGGCAACGTCAGCGACCCGGAGACCGGCCGCTTCTTCCAGTCGATGCAGGAGCGGGTCAACACGATCTCGGCCCAGCTCATCTTCTTCACGCTCGAGATCAACCTGATCGCGGACGCCGCGCTCGACGCGCTCCTGAAGAAGAGCGCCAAACTCACGCGCTACGCGCCGTGGCTGCGCGACACCCGCGCCTTCCGCGACCACCAGCTCTCCGACGAGATGGAGCGGCTCTTGCACGAGAAGGAGGTCGCCGGCCGCGCCGCCTGGAACCGGCTGTTCGACGAAACCATCGCCGGCCTGCGCTTCGACGTCGGCGGTAAGGCGCTGACCGAGGCCGAGACCCTGAACCTGATGTCGGACCCGGACCGCGCCAAGCGCGAGCAGGCCGGCCGCGCGCTCGGCCAGGTGTTCGGCAAGAACGCCCGGCTGTTCGCCCACATCACCAACACGCTGGCCAAGGACAAGGAGATCGAGGACCGCTGGCGCAACTTCGAGCGCCCGGTGTCGTCGCGCAACCTGTCCAACCACGTCGAGGACGAGGTCGTCGACGCGCTGGTCGCCGCGGTGCGCGACGCCTATCCGCGGCTGTCGCACCGCTACTACGCGATGAAGGCGAAGTGGCTCGGCCTCGACAAGCTCAGATATTGGGACCGCAACGCGCCGCTGCCCGACGCCGACGACAAGACCATTCCCTGGCAGACCGCGCAGGAGACCGTGCTGGCGGCCTACCGCCGCTTCACCCCGGCCATGGCCGAGCTCGGTGCGCGCTTCTTCGACAAGGGCTGGATCGACGCCCAGGTCCGCCCCGGCAAGGCGTCGGGCGCCTTCTCGCACCCCACCGTGCCGTCGGCGCACCCCTATATCCTGCTCAACTACCAGGGCAAGACGCGCGACGTGATGACCCTGGCCCACGAGCTCGGCCACGGCGTCCACCAGCTGCTCGCCGCCAAGCAGGGCGCGCTGATGGCCGACACGCCGCTGACCCTGGCCGAGACCGCCTCGGTGTTCGGCGAGATGCTGACCTTCCGCAGCCTGCTCGACGCCGAGGCCGACCCGAAGCGCCGCCGGGCGATGCTCGCCGGCAAGATCGAGGACATGCTCAACACGGTGGTCCGCCAGATCGCCTTCTTCGAGTTCGAGCGCCACGTCCACGACGAGCGCCGCGACGGCGAGCTGCTGCCCGAGCGGCTGGGCGAGATCTGGCTGCAGGTCCAGACCGAGAGCCTGGGCCCGGCCTTCGAATGGGACGAGGAGTACGCCCATTTCTGGATGTACATCCCGCACTTCATCCACTCGCCCTTCTACGTCTACGCCTACGCCTTCGGCGACTGCCTGGTGAACTCGCTCTACGCCGCCTACCAGGAAGCGCCGGACGGCTTCTCCGACAAGTATCTGACCATGCTCGAGGCCGGCGGCACCCTGCGCCACCAGGAGCTGCTGGCCCCGTTCGGGCTCGATGCCAGCGACCCCGGCTTCTGGCAGAAGGGGCTCGGCGTGGTCGCCGGCTTCATCGACGAACTGGAAGCGGAAGCATAGGTTCGCCGCACGTCGTACCTATATTCCAGGCATGAGCAACGGCGACGAAGACAACAATCTCGGCGGCCGGGTCCGGCGCTACGCCAAGGCCGGGCGGGCGGTGAGCGGTCTGGCCGCGCGCATGGCCGGCGAGCGCTACCTGGGCATCAAGATCGACCGCGAGCGCCACGCCGGCGAGCTGCGCGCGGCGCTGGGCGGCCTCAAGGGCCCGCTGATGAAGGTGGCCCAGCTGCTGTCCACCATCCCCGAGGCGCTGCCGCGCGAATACGCGCAGGAGCTGGCCCACCTCCAGGCCAACGCGCCGCCGATGGGCTGGCCTTTCGTCAAGCGGCGGATGTCGACCGAGCTCGGCCCCGACTGGCAATCGAAATACCAGAGCTTCGAGCACGAGGCCGCGGCGGCGGCGTCGCTCGGCCAGGTCCATCGGGCGACCGGGCTCGACGGCCGCGCGCTCGCCTGCAAGCTGCAGTATCCGGACATGGCCTCGGTGGTCGAGGCCGACCTGCGCCAGCTTCGCCTGATCTTCGGCATCTACGGCCGCTACGACAGCGCGATCCAGACCCAGAACATCCACGCCGAGATCTCGGCCCGGCTGCGCGAGGAGCTCGACTACGCCCGCGAGGCCCGGCACATGGACCTCTACCGCCTGATGCTCGCACAGGAGGACGGGGTCCACGTGCCCGAGGTGATCGAGGCGCTGTCGACCCGGCGGTTGATCACCATGACCTGGCTCGACGGCCGACCGCTCGGCGACTTCTCCGACGCGCCCGCCGAGGTGCGCAACGCGCTCGCCTACAACATGTTCCGCGCCTGGTACGTGCCCTTCTATTACTACGGCGTCATCCACGGCGACCCGCACCTGGGCAACTACGCCGCCCGGCCCGACCAGGGCATCAACCTGCTCGACTTCGGCTGCATCCGGGTGTTCCCGCCCTCCTTCGTCAAGGGCGTGATCGACCTCTACAAAGCGCTGCGCGACGGCGACGAGGCGCTGGCGGTCCACGCATACGAGACCTGGGGCTTCACCAACCTGGGCCGCGAGACCATCGACGTGCTCAACATCTGGGCCGAATTCGTCTACCGGCCGCTGATGGAGGACAAGGTCCAGTCGATCCAGGAGGACAACAACGTCCAATACGGCGCCCGGGTCGCCGGCAAGGTCCACGAGGAGCTGCGCAAGACCGGCGGCGTCCGCCCGCCGCGCGAGTTCGTGCTGATGGACCGGGCCGCCATCGGCCTCGGCTCGGTGTTCCTGCGCCTGCGCGCCGAGATCAACTGGTACAAGCTGTTCCACGAGCTGATCCACGACTTCGACGTGGACGCGCTGGCCAAGCGGCAGCGGGACGCGCTGGACGCGGCCGAGGTGCCGGAGGCCGCCTAGCCCTCCTCTGCTCGCGCTCGGCGCAGGGTTTCGCTCGGCGGTTCGCCGAAGCGGGCGCGGTATTGCTCGGCGAAGCGGCCGAGGTGATAGAAGCCGTAGGCGGTCGCCGCCTGGGTGACGCCCCCCTCGTACCCGTCCCGGTCCGGGCCCGCCGCGCGCAGGGCGGCGCGGACCCGGTCGAGCCGGTAGCCGCGCCACCAGTCCGACGGGCTGAGACCGGTGAACTGGCGGAAATTGTCCTGCAGGGTCCGCACGCTCACGCCGCAATCGCGCGCCAGCACGGGCAAGGGGATGCCGCCGGCCGGCGCCGCGACCATCAGCGCCTGGGCCCGGCGGACCGAGCGAGGCAGCAGGACCTGCCGGTCGGCGCCGTCCGCCGTGCCGATATGGCTTCCGGCCATGCCGAGCAGGGCGAGCAGGATGTGCTGGAGCTCCGTGCCGAGCAGGGCGTCGGACGCGACCGCGCCGGCGGACGCGCTCTCGTCGAACACCAGCCGCGCCAGCCGCTCGAGCGACGCCAGCCGGTCGGGCCGCAGCGACGTGACGGGCGACCAGCGCCACGGCTCGAAGGTCGCACGGTCCCATTCGCCGGACGGATCGAGGACCGACGCCGGAATGCGCACCACGAGCAGGCGCGAGCTGTCGCCCATCCAGGTGTTCACCGCCCGCCCGGGCAGCGCCACCCGGACGTCGCCCCGGCGCACGTCGCGATCGACGACCCGGCGATCGTCGCGCCGCTCGACCCGGCAATGGCCGGACAGGGGCACCTCCAGGATCAGCGTGTCGTGGGGCGCGCGGCTGCGGATGTCGACGGCGGCGCGATAGGAGACCTCGGCCACGCCCAGCGCCCCGACCTGGCCGGCGCGGATGCGCGCGCGGTAACCCGACGGCCGACACGGGGTCAGGCCGAAGGGGGCGATCGTCCGGCCGACCAGGTCGCGCGCCTGGTCGAGATCGGACGTATCCAGGGCAAAGGCAGCCGTCATAACGACTTAGCCTAGCATGGAACCGGCCCGACGGCGCGGCCGGGATTGAGCAGGTGCAACATAACTGCGCAATGCGGATAGTCCCGCGCAGCGCGGATTTCCGGCGGAAGTCGAGGCAACGCACGCTGTCCCTTCCATCACCCGATCCGGAAGGGACATCCCATGTCGAAATCACCCAAGAAGGTCCTGGGCGGCCTGCCCGTCGTCAAGGTCGCGGTCGTCCAGCAGTCGCCGGCGTTCATGGACCGCGACGGCTCGCTGGCGCGCGCCGAGCAGTACATCGCCGAGGCCGGCGCGGCCGGGGCGCAGCTCGTCGTCTTCCCCGAGGTCTGGCTGGCCGGCTACCCCTACTGGTCCGAGAGCTGGGCGAGCGACGCCCAGGACTGGGTCCGCGAGCGCGTGCGCTTCCGCGACGAGGCCATCGTCGCGCCCAGCGAGGACACCGAGCGGCTCGGCGCCGCCGCGGCCAAGGCAGGCGCATACGTTGTCATGGGCTGTAACGAGCTGGACGGCCGGCCCGAGGTCAACACGATCTACAATACCCAGCTCTACTTCGGGCCCGATGGCCGGCTGATCGGCCGTCACCGCAAGACCATGCCGACCTTCGTCGAGCGCCTGTTCTGGGGCTTCGGCACGGCCGAGGACCTGATCGTGCTGGACACCGACATCGGCCGGATCGGCGGCCTGATCTGCGGCGAGCACGCCATGACCCTGATCCGCGCGGCGATCATCGCCCAGGGCGAAGACATCCACGTCGCCTGCTTCCCCGGCGCCTTCAAGGTCCACACCGGCCCGCGGCTCCAGGAGCCGGACACGGACAATCACTTCTGGGCGCACGCCTCGGTCCGCGCCCACGCGATGGAGGCCGGCTGCTTCGGCGTGCTGGCGTCGGGCTACCTCGACCCCGCGGACGTGCCCGAGGACTTCGCCTATCGCGGTAACATGAACATCGACTGGTCGAACGGCGGCAGCCAGATCGCCGGGCCGCTCGGCTTCACCATGGTCGAGGCCGTCTACGGGCCGGCAATCGTCTACGCCGACCTGCCGGCCGACCTGCTCAAGGCGACCAAGGCGATCATCGACACGATGGGCCACTATTCACGGCCGGACCTGGTATCGCTGAACGTCCGCGGCCGCCCCGACCTCAATCATCGGATCGTGGACGCCATGGGCGAGCCGTCCGACGCGCTCAAGCGCGCCGCGGAGGCGTGGGACAGCGACCCCGCCGTCTCGGCCGAATTGCATATCGAACAGACCCAGGCCGCGGAGTAGCGCCGATAGCAGATCCTTCGATACGCGCTGCTCGTGCAGCGCTACTCAGGATGAGGGCGTCATTCGGCTTCGCCCGCTTCCTCATCCCGAGTAGCCCCGGCGGAACGCCGGGGCGTATCGAGGGACGCCCGCTTCCACCGGCGCCCATACCGGCGCCAACCCCATGATTGCGGCAATTTTTGTGTGATATTTCTTCGCAGCCCCTTCACAAGGCGGCTGTCGCTGGGCATAGTCGGCCCGCCTGCCGGCTTCGGCCGGGGCGCACGAGTTTGAACCGACCGCCGGCATCATCGACACCGACCAGGCCATGAAAATCGGGGTTCCCAAAGAGAGTTGCCCGGGCGAGCTTCGCGTTGCCGTTTCTCCGGAAAGCGTCAAGAAGTTCATCGGCCTGGGCTTCGACGTCGCCGTCGAGACCGGCGCGGGGCTGACCGCGTCCTTCACCGACGCGGCCTACACGGAGGCCGGCGCCACCATCGCGGCGAGCGCCAAGGCGGCGATGGACAAGGCCGACGTCGTGCTCAAGGTCGACCGGCCGACCGCCGCCGAGGTCAAGGACATCCCCAAGGGCGCGATCCTCGCCTGCATCCTGTCGCCCTACAACGATCCCGACGCGACCGCGGCCTGCGCCGCCCAGGGCGTCACCGCCTTCGCGATGGAGTTCATGCCGCGCATCACCCGCGCCCAGGGCATGGACGTGCTGTCGTCCCAGGCCAACCTGGCCGGCTACCGCGCGGTGATCGACGCGGCGCACGAATTCGCCCGCGCCTTCCCGATGATGATGACTGCCGCCGGCACGGTCGCCCCCGCCAAGGTGTTCGTGATGGGCGCCGGCGTCGCCGGGCTGCAGGCCATTGCGACGGCCCGCCGGCTGGGCGCCGTGGTCAGCGCCACCGACGTCCGCCGCGCCGCCGGCGAGCAGGTCGAGAGCCTGGGCGCCAAGTTCATCATGGTCGAGACGGCCGAGGACATGGAGACCGCGGGCGGCTACGCCAAGGAGCTGTCGGCGGAGGACCAGCAGCGACAGGCGGAGCTGGTCGCCAACCACGTCAAGGGCCAGGACATCGTCATCACCACCGCGCTGATCCCCGGCCGGCCCGCGCCGAAGCTGATCACCAAGGCGATGGTGGAATCGATGAAGCCGGGCTCGCTGGTGGTCGACATCGCCGCCGCCCAGGGCGGCAACTGCGAGCTGACCGAGCCCGACCAGATCGTCGACCACGGCGGGGTCAAGATCGTCGGCTACGCCAACGTGCCGAGCCGGGTGGCGATGGACGCCAGCGCGCTCTACGCCCGCAACCTGTTCAACTTCCTCTCCCCGATGGTCGACGCCGAGACCAAGACGCTGGCGGTCGACTGGGAGGACGAGCTGGTCAAGGGCACGCTCGCGACCAAGGACGGCGCGGTCGTCCACCCCAACCTCCAGGACGTCGTCAAGGCCGGCAAGCCGGCCGCCGCAAAGAAGACCACCGCCAAGAAGCCGGCCGCGAAGAAACCCGCTACGCCCAAGGCCGCGGCGGCGAAGAAGTCCGCCGCCAGCAAGGCCAACGGCAAGGCGCCATCATCGGGGAGCGACGAGAACTGACTCCTGACCACGCGCTGCGCGCGGCCGCCCACGCGCTCGACCATGTCGGCGCGCGCGCCGTCGATCTGCAGCTCGCCGCCGCCGAGAAGGCGCCGATGGCCAAGCACGTCGTCGAGATCGACCCCTTCCTGATGGGGCTGACCGTGTTCGTGCTGGCCTGCTTCGTCGGCTACTACGTGGTCTGGAAGGTCACGCCGGCGCTGCACTCGCCGCTGATGGCGGTGACCAACGCGATCTCCAGCGTGATCATCGTCGGCGCGCTGATCGCGGCCGGGCCCGCCGGGGTCAGCTTCGCCAAGGTGATGGGCTTCCTCGCGATCATCCTCGCCTCGGTCAACATCTTCGGCGGGTTCATCGTCACCCAGCGCATGCTGTCCATGTTCCGCAAGAAGAAGTAGCCGGCGATGCCCGAACTCGGCCCCAACCTGACGACGCTGCTCTACCTGATCGCGGCGGTCTGCTTCATCATGGCGCTGCGCGGCCTGTCGTCGCCGGTGACCGCGCGCGGCGGCAACCTGTTCGGCATCGTCGGCATGGTCATCGCCATCGCGACGACGGTGCTGTCGCCCAACGTGGTCAGCTACGTGTGGATCCTGGTCGCCATCGTCATCGGCGGCTCGATCGGCACCTTCGTGTCGTGGCGGATCCAGATGACCGCCCTGCCCCAGCTGGTCGCGGCCTTCCACTCGCTGGTGGGCCTGGCCGCCGTCTTCGTCGCGGCCGCGGCGCTCAACGCGCCGGCCGACTACCACATCGCCGGGCCCGACGGCGCGGTCCACACCGGCAGCCTGGTCGAGATGGGTCTGGGCACGGCGATCGGCGCGATCACCTTCACCGGCTCGATCATCGCCTTCGGCAAGCTGCAGGGGCTGATCACCGGCAAGCCGCTGGTCTTCCCGGGCCAGCACTGGTTCAACCTGCTGCTCGGCCTGGTGCTGATCGGCCTCGGCGTGTGGTTCGTGATGACCGGCAGCCACGTCGCCTTCTGGCTGCTCGCCTTCCTGTCCTTCGCCATCGGCTTCCTGCTTGATCGTGCCGATCGGCGGCGCGGACATGCCGGTGGTCGTCTCGATGCTCAACTCCTACTCGGGCTGGGCCGCGGCGGGCATCGGCTTCACGCTGCAGAACCACCTGCTGATCATCACCGGCGCGCTGGTCGGCTCCTCGGGCGCGATCCTCAGCTACATCATGTGCAAGGGGATGAACCGCTCGATCATCAACGTGATCCTGGGCGGCTTCGGCGGCGAGGTCGCGGCAGCCGCGGGCGGCGCCGACGGAGGACCGGCCGGTCAAGTCGGGCAGCGCCGACGACGCCGCCTTCATCATGAAGAACGCCGGCTCGGTGATCATCGTCCCCGGCTACGGCATGGCGGTCGCCCAGGCCCAGCACGCCCTGCGCGAGATGGCCGACCTGCTCAAGAAGGAAGGCGTCAGCGTCAACTACGCCATCCACCCGGTCGCCGGCCGCATGCCCGGCCACATGAACGTGCTGCTGGCCGAGGCCAACGTGCCCTACGACGAGGTGTTCGAGCTCGAGGACATCAACTCGCGAGTTCGGCCAGACCGACGTCGCCTTCGTGATCGGCGCCAACGACGTCACCAACCCGGCCGCCAAGACCGACCCGGCGAGCCCGATCTACGGCATGCCGATCCTCGACGTCGAGCGCGCCAAGACGGTGCTGTTCGTCAAGCGCTCGATGGGCTCCGGCTACGCCGGCGTCGAGAACGAGCTGTTCTTCCGCGACAACACCATGATGCTGTTCTCCGACGCCAAGAAGATGTGCGAGGAGATCGTCAAGGCGCTGGATTAGGGTCCCCGCCCGGGGGCTTCGCTGAAGCGCCTCCAAAGCATTCGCCCCCCGCGACCCTGCCATTCCGCGCCATCGGTTCCGCCGTCCGGCGGGCGCGGTATGCTGCGCTGCGAAACTACCGCGACGCCCCCGCCTCCGCAGAGGAACCCCGCATGAAGTTCGGCATCTTCTCCAACGGCTTCCGGCCGCACACCACGGCCCAGCAGACCTATGACGAGGACATCCGCGAGATCGTCCTCGCCGACCAGCTCGGCTTCGAGGTCGCCTTCATCTCCGAGCACCACGGCGAGCCGCCCTACATCAACAAGGTCGACACCATCCCGACGCCGGAGCTGATGATGTGCAAGGCGGCGGCGCTGACCAAGCGGATCAAGATGGGCGCGGGGGTCAAGCTGATCCACCTGCACCACCCGCTCGACGTCGCCATCCAGGCGGCGGTGACCGACCACCTGGTCGGCGACAACCGCTTCATCTTCGGCTTCGGCTCCGGTTTCCCGCGGCCGCTGTTCTGCGAGGAACGCGGGCTGACCTACGACGACCGCCATGCCCGGCTGCGCGAATCGCTGGAATTCATCCTCAAGGCCTGGACGACCGACGAGCCGTTCGACTGGGCGGGCCGCTACTGGCACGGCAAGAACGTGATCGCCCTGCCCAAGCCGCTGGCCCGGCCGCACATGCCGATCGCCACGGCGACCGAATCGCCGGAGACGGTGCGCTATGCCGGCGAGCAGGGCTTCACCCTGATCTCGGCATTCCTGGAGGCGCCAGAGTTCCTGCGCAAGAAAGGCGAAACCTATGCCGACGCCGCCCGCGCCGCCGGCCGGTCGACCCCGCGCCGGGACATCACCGCCTCGCGCATCGTCTACATCGCCAAGTCGAAGGCCGAGGCGATCGAGGACATGCGCGACGCCGTCGCCTACGAGGTCAGCGTCCAGGCCCAGCGTGGCTTCCTGAAGATGCTCAAGGACGTCTTCGGGCTCGACGTGCCCAACGACCGCACCGCCATCGAGGCGCTGGTCGAGAGCGGCTTCTACGTCGTCGGCGAGCCCGACGAGGTCGCCGGCCAGATCAAGGACTTCTGGGAAGCTGCCGGCGGCTTCGGCACCTTCCTGACCGTCTGCGGCAAGGATTGGGCGACCCGCGAGAAACGGGCCAACTCGATGCGGCTGTTCGCCGAGCAGGTCGCCCCCCAGCTCGCGGATCTCGACCCGGCGGACCTGGACACGGCAATCGACGCGGCGTGAGCCACGCCGGCGGTCACCCGGCCTCGCCGCGGGCGGCAGCGTATCATCGCCTCTGGAGCTTTCGCGCGCTCGGAAATCGAGAACTCGGGCGCAGACCAGCCATCACCCGCACGGTTAGGCTTGAGTGCGCGCGCAGCCAACCCTACGATGCAAGCGAACGGAAGAGCGGTGAAGAGCCGGGGCCACCGCCGCGCAGGCAGAGGGCAACCGGGCGGCGCTACCCGTGCTTCGCCTGTCGCGGCGGCCCGATCGTCAGGGGAACGGGCCGGCCGTGGCGGCCATACGAACAATCTTTGGGAGGATCATAACGTGGTGAGACACACAACATCGCTTCTCGCAGCCGCGGCCCTCGCCGCCGTCGCCACCGCCGTCGCCGCTCCGGCCTTTGCCGCCAACGTGACGCTCAAGGCGATCAGCTTCGACCGTCACGTCTCGACCTACACCAAGCCACTGCTCGACATGGCCGACGCGGTCAACAAGAGCAATTCGGGCCTCAAGATCGAGGTCGTGCCCGACGGCACCATGTCGCCCTTCGCCATGGGTAACGCGGTCAAGACCGGCGTCGTCGATATCGGCAACATCCCGTTCACCT
Source organism: uncultured Alphaproteobacteria bacterium (assembly GCA_963730305.1). Lineage (GTDB taxonomy): Bacteria > Pseudomonadota > Alphaproteobacteria > Bin65 > Bin65 > CAMYMQ01. The sequence continues at coordinate 377,753 of CAVSRB010000002.1, read as the reverse complement.
TCTACCAGAACCTGCTGCCGATCGGCGACGCGATGAAGCTCGCCACGGTCAGCACCAACGTGATGCGCAAGAACGGCACCTTCGCGCTGCTCGACAAGCTCCACGCCCAGAAGGTCAACGCCAAGGTGCTGACCATCTTTGGCGACGGCATCAAGTTCTACCTCTATCTCCGCGACAAGAACCTGACCAAGGCAGACCTCACCGGGCTGAAGTTGCGGGTGACGCCGATCTACCGCGCCGCCTTCCGCGCGCTCGGCGCATCGGTGGTGCAAATGCCGCCGTCCGACGTTTTCACCGCGCTCGAGCGCGGCGTGGTCGACGGCTACGGCTGGACCGCGCTCGACGTCAAGTCGCTGGGTTGGGCGAAATACACGAAGTACCGGGTCGAGCCGGGCTTCTTCAAGGCCTTCTCCAACATCATGATCAACCGGAACAGCTGGGCCAAGCTCGACGCCAAGCAGAAGAAGGTGCTGATGGATGCGGCGGTCGCCGCCGGCCAGGCCTTCGACGCGCGCGCCGCTGCGGTCGTCGCCAAGGGCGAGAAGGAGCAGAAGGAGCTGGGCATGAAGGTGGCCGAGCTCAAGGGCGCGGCCCGCAAGAAGTTCCTCGACACCGCCTATTCGGCGAGCTGGGCCGAGGCCGAGAAGCTCGACCCGGTCAACGCGAAGAAGCTGCACGCGCTGATCTCGAAGTAGCGGCGGCGCAATGCGCGGCCCGGGGCGCTCGGCGGGTATGCTGGGCCGAGCCTACGATCGGTTCTATTCCCTGCTGGGCGCCGCGGCGGCGGCCCTGTTCGGCATCATGGCGGTGGCGATCAGCGTCGACGTGATCACGCGCAACCTCGGCGTGGGCGCCATCTCGTGGCTCAACGAGGCGGCCGAGTACGTGCAGTATTCGGCCGCCTTCCTCGGGGTGCCCTGGGTGTTGCGGCTGGGCGCGCACGTCCGGGTCGACATCATTCTGCGTGCGGCCCCGCCGCGCCTGACCACCGTGCTCGAAATCCTGGCCAACCTGTTCGGTGTCGCAATCAGCGCCATCCTGCTCTACTTCACGGTGGCGGTCGGCCGCGCGTCGTGGAGCAGCGACGCGCTGGTGATCCGGTCGTTCGTATTTCCGGAATGGTGGATTTTCGCGCTGCTCGCCTTCTCGGCGGTGCTTGCTGTTTGTGGAGTTCCTCAGGCGGCTGGTGGCCGAACTCTCCCGGCTCGGAAGCGGTCAGCCGCCCCCCGCCGTCGACGCCGCGTCGCTCTGACAGCGCGGCGCCGGCGTGTCCTGGTCCCTCATCCTCGCAATTTTCCTGTGCGGTCAGGTCGCGCTGCTGCTGCTCGGCCTGCCGGTCGCGGTTGCCTTCTTCGCGGTCAACATCGTCGGCGCGTTCTACTTCATGGGCGGCTATTCCGGCGAACTGCAGCTCGTCCGCAACACGGTCGACGCGGTCGCCAACTTCGTGCTGTCGCCGATTCCGATGTTCATCCTGATGGGCGAGGTGCTGTTCCAGACCGGGGTCGCCCAGAAAGCGATCGGCGCGGTCGACCGGCTGATCGCCCGGGTGCCGGGGCGGCTGTCGCTGGTCGCGGTCGCCGGCGGCACCGTGTTCGCCGCGCTGTCGGGCTCGACCATGGCCAACACCGCCCTGCTCGGCTCGACCCTGATGCCCGAGATGCGTCGGCGCGGCTACCACCCGTCGATGGCGATGGGGCCGATCCTCGGCACCGGCGGCATCGCCATGCTGATCCCGCCGTCGGCACTCGCCGTGCTGCTCGCCAGCCTCGGCGAGATTCCTGTCGGCGACTTGTTGATCGCCGGGATCCTGCCGGGGCTGATGATGGCAACCCTGTTCTTCGGCTACGTGGTGATCCGCTGCAAGCTCAACCCGGCGCTGGCACCGAGTTACGACATCGGGACCCTGACCTGGCGGGAGCGGCTGGTCCCGGTGCTGACCCACGTCGTGCCGCTGTTCATCCTGTTCGCGATCGTGGTCGGGAGCATCCTCGCCGGTATCGCCTCGCCGACCGAATCGGCGTCGCTGGGCGCGGTCGGCGCGGTACTGGCCTGCGGCGTCTACGGCGCGCTGAGCCGGGAATCGCTCAGCCGGGCGCTGGTCGAGACCGCCAAGATCTCGGCTATGATCTTCTTCATCGTCGCCGCCGCGATCACCTTCTCGCAGATTCTGACCTTCTCTGGCGCGACCTCCGGGCTGGTGCGCGCGGTGACGTCGATGAAGCTGTCGCCCGGAGAGATGGTCGTCGGCATGATGCTCATCCTGTTGTTCCTGGGCTGCTTCCTCGACCAGGTCAGCATGATGATGATCACGCTGCCCTTCTTCATCCCGCTGGCCAAAGCCGCGCATATCGACCTGGTCTGGCTCGGCCTCCTGATGCTGATCCTGCTCGAGATCGCCTTCACCACCCCGCCCTTCGGCATGCTCCTGTTCGTCATGAAGGGGGTCGCCCCGCCCGAGACCACGATGTTCCAGGTCTACCGCGCCGCGACGCCGTTCATCCTGCTGGAGCTATTCGCGGTTGCGATCATCTTCTTCGTGCCCGGCGTCGCGACCTGGCTGCCCCATGCGCTCGGGTGACGGGCGCGGCGGCGGAGTCGTTGCGCAGACCGTTGCTCTATGGGCTTTTAGTCCTATATTGAGATGCGGTGAGCACCGCCGTTGGAGGCGGAACGCTGAGCCGGCGACGAAACCCGTACCTGGCAGAACATGACAGAACATGACATCGGGGCCTGGTACCTGCCGAAGACGGGGACGGGCGGGAGACGGGAACCGGCGCCGTCCGATGGCCACGAAGGATAAAGACTGCGGACATCTGCTGATCGCCTGCACCCGATCGCCCAGCCGATCGCCCGGCGAACGCCGACCCTACAAGATCCAAAATCGCGTGACACCAAATTGGGACGCCCGCCCATGACATCCGCCACGACAGCGATCGACTTCCACTGCCACTGGATGCCGGACGAGCTGGCCGAGGCGCTGCGGGCGCGCTCGACGCCGCCGCGGATCGCGGCTGATGAGAGCGGCGGCGAGCGGCTCATCGTCTACAAGGAGATGCTGCCGTTCGACGCCGGCTATACCGACGTGGCCCGACGGCTCGACTTCATGGACGACGCCGGCGTGGCGCTGCAGGCGCTGTCGCTACCCGGTCTGTTCGGCGTCGACAGCCTGCCGGCCGAGGAGGCCGCGCCGCTGGTCGGGCTGTTCAACGACCGGCTCGGCGCACTCGTCGCCGCGCACCCGAACCGGTTCGCGGGCATGGCGGCGCTGCCGCTGGCCGATGCGCAGGCCTGCCGGGCCGAGCTGCGCCGCGCCGTGCGCGAGCTGGGCCTGATCGGCGCGATCCTGCCCGCCGACGGCTTCCTCGACCGCCGGACCGCGGCGGCGTTCGAGCCCCTGTTCGAGGAGGCGAACGCGCTCGGCGCGCACCTGTTCATCCATCCGGGGCCGCTGCCCGGCGCGATTGGCGATGGGGACGGGCATGGTGCCGGCGACGAACCGCCGGCGGACAACGAGAACCAGCGCCACATCGTGCTCGACGTCCAGGCGCGGTTGAGCTCGGTTTCCGTGACCCTGTGCATGACCGACTTCCTCGACGCCTTTCCCAACGTCACGGTGCAGGTCGCCAACCTGGGCGGATCGATCCCGCTGCTGGTCGAACGGCTCGACCACGTCGCCTGGCGGCGCGGCTTCGCGGGCGGGCCGCCGTCGGCACGGTTCGGGCGGATCTACGTCGACACGTCGAGCTTCGGCCCCCGCGCCATCGCGCTGACCGCCCAGGTGTTCGGCGCCGACCGGGTGCTGGTCGGGACCGACCACCCGGTGTTCGACACCGCCTGGGTGCTCGACGGCATCGCGACCAGCGGCCTCGGCGAGACGGACCAGGCGGCGATCCGGGCCGGCAACGCCGCGGCGATCCTGGAAAGGCGGCGGGGCTGATGGGATCGGGTTGGCGAGGCGCGGCCGCGCCTTACACGGAGCCGGGTGAGGGGCCGCCGCATTGCCGGGACGCGCCGCCCGCCGACGCAGACCCCGGACACACGAACGCGCCGCCGGACCATGCTGTCCGGCGGACGTCGAATTGCAAAGGGAGATCGAAGCGGGGCCGGAGCCCCGGGATCAGAAGCCTTCGCGCTCCATGCGCTTGCGCGCGAGCTTGCGGGCCCGGCGAACCGCCTCGGCCTTCTCGCGGGCGCGGCGCTCCGAGGGCTTCTCGTAGCTCCGGCGCAGCTTCATCTCGCGGAATACGCCCTCGCGCTGCATCTTCTTCTTCAGCGCTTTCAGGGCCTGGTCGACATTGTTGTCGCGGACGACTACCTGGACGATGGGACGCCTCCTTAAACAAGGTGCACGACTGTTCACGCATGAAGAGGGTGCACAAAAGTGGCGTCCGCTCGGAGAGCGGACGGTTGGCGCTTGATAACATAGGTGCGCTGGCCAATGAAAGCCACTTGTCGCGGCGGTTCCCCGATTTCTCCGCCCTTCCGCAAGGCCCCGGCCTTTACCGGGACGCCCGGTGCGCGCATATAACGGGCATGACTGAACGCTCCCTCGACCGCCGCCGCGAGGCGCTGCTGGACGCCGCCCTGATCCACGTGCCGTTCGACGGCTGGTCGATGCAGGCGCTGTTCGCCGGCGCCCGCGACGCCGGCCTCGACCGCGAGTTCGTCCACCGCGCCTTCCCGCGCGGGGCGATCGACGCGGTCGCCTTCTGGAGCCGGATCGCCGATCGGCGCATGGCCGAAGCACTCGACCCCGCCGAGCTGGCCGGGATGCGGGTGCGCGACCGGATCGTCACCTGCGTCCGCACGCGGCTCGAGCTGCTGGCGGGCGACCACGAGGCGATGCGCCGGGCGGCGACCCTGCTGGCGCTGCCGCTCAACGCGCCGGTGGCGGCGCGCTGCGTGTGGCGGACGGTGGACGCGATCTGGCGCTGCGCGGGCGACGACTCCACCGACTTCAACTACTACACCAAGCGCTCGATCCTCGCCGGCGTCTACCTGGCGACGGTGACCTACTGGCTGTCCGACCGGTCGGAGGGTAACGTCAAGACCTGGGACTTCCTGGCGCGCCGGATCGACGACGCGCTGCGGCTGCCCAAGGCGGTCGAGCCGCTGACCCGGCCGTTCCGGTCGATGCCCAATCCCGCCGAAATCCTGAAGTCGCTGCGCCGCCCGCACATGCCGCGCCGGGGGCGCTGGTAGGCCTACGCCCGTTTCGGCTTGAGCCGGGTGACGTGGCCCATCTTGCGGCCCGGCCGCGCCTCCGCCTTGCCGTAGAGGTGCAGGCAGGTGTGCGGCTCCGCCAGCAGCCGCGGCCAGTCGGCCGCCTCGTCGCCGAGCAGGTTGGTCATCTCGGCGTCGGCGTGGCGCTCGGCGCTGCCCAGCGGCAGGCCGCAGACGGCACGGACCAGCATCTCGAACTGGCTGACCGCGCAGGCGTCGATGGTCCAGTGGCCGGAATTGTGCGGCCGCGGCGCCATCTCGTTGAACAGCAGCCGCCCGTCGCGGGCGACGAACAGCTCGATCGCGAGCAGACCGACCAGATCGAGCGCCTCGGCCAGCCGGCGGCCGATCGCGCGGGCCGCCTCGGCGCGGTCCGGCGGCAGGTCCGCGGGCGCGAGCGTGGTGCGCAGAATGTGGTTCTCGTGGCGGTTCTCGACCGGGTCGTAGATCGCAACGCCGCCGTCGGGCCCGCGCCCGACGATCACGGAGACCTCGCGCTCGAAGTCGACAACGGCCTCGGCGATGGCCGGCGCTCCGGCGAGCGCCTCGATCGCGGCGGGTGCATCCGCGGCGCGCTCGACCCGGACCTGGCCCTTGCCGTCGTAGCCGAAGCGCCGGGTCTTGACGATCAACGGCCCACCCAGCCGCTCGAACGCCGCGGCGAGGTCGGCGGCGCTGTCGACCGGCTCGAAGTCGGCGGTCGCGACGCCGTTGTCCCGGGCGAAGCGCTTCTCCAGCAGCCGGTCCTGGCTGATCCGCAGGACGCCCGCGCCCGGCCGCACCGGCACCCGCGCGGCGAGCAATTCCAGCGCCTCGACCGGCAGGTTCTCGAATTCGAGGGTCACCACGTCCGCGGCGTCGGCGAGCTGGGCCAGCGCGGCGGGATCCTCGTAGGGCGCGGTGATCGTCGCGTCGGTGACCTGCGAGGCCGGGCAATCCGGCTCCGGGCATAACACGACGGTGCGGTAGCCGAGCCGGGCCGCCGCCAGCGCGGTCATCCGGCCGAGCTGGCCGCCGCCGAGAATGCCGATCCGCGCCCCCGGCGCGATCGTGTCGCCGGCGGCCGGTGTTGCAGGGCCGGCGGTCACGACGGCCGGTCGGCGACGGCGTCGGTCTGCGCGGCCCGCCAGGCGTCGAGCGTATCGCGCAGCGCCGGATCGTCGTTGGCCAGGATCGCCGCGGCCAACAAGCCGGCATTCTTGGCGCCGGCCTTGCCGATCGCGAGCGTGCCGACCGGGACGCCGCCGGGCATCTGGACGATCGACAGCAGCGAATCCATGCCCTTGAGCGCCTTCGATTCGACCGGCACGCCGAGCACCGGCACCGAGGTCAGCGCGGCGATCATCCCCGGCAGGTGCGCCGCCCCGCCGGCGCCGGCGATAATGGCTTTGTAACCCTGTCCGCGCGCGCCCTCGGCGAAGGCGTAGAGCCGCTTGGGCGTGCGGTGCGCCGAAACGATCCGCACGTCGCACACGACGCCCAGCGCGGCCAGCACGTCGGCGGCTTCCTTCATCGTCTCCCAGTCGGACTGGCTTCCCATCACGATGGCGACCAATGGCGGCGAATCGGACATGAAATGCGGGCCGTTTTCCTGACGCGTTCGAGAGGCGCGGATTATAGGGGCTCCGTGCCCGGTCACAAGGCGGCGATCGCCCCGGCCGTTAACGGATTATTGGTCATTCTCCCCTAGCGTTGGCGTGCCGAGGGCGGTGCACCCGTAGCCGACGAGACCAGCATATGACCAAACCGAGCGCGGTCGACGCGCGGGAACAAAAGCGTGTAGCGCGCGTCGCGCCCGAGCCGCCGGCGATGGTGCGCAAGACGCCGAGCCCGGCGCTAGACGGGCTGAGCGAGCCGGCGAGCCAGTTGCTGCGCGGCGACCGTCGCCTGCCGTCCGACAGCCGCCGGGCCGTCGCCGCCCTGTCCGACGAGATCGAATATCTGCGCCACGCCCTGGCCGAGGCCTACCGCCAGATCGCCCATCTGGAGAACCTGGCCGACATGGATTCGCTGGTGCCGGCCTTCAACCGCCGCGCCTTCATGCGCCAGCTCTCGCGCACGATTGCGTTTGGTGAGCGCTACGACACCATCAACAGCGTCGTCTACATCGACATCAACGGCATGAAGCAGATCAACGACGCGCTCGGCCACAGCGCCGGCGACGCGGCGCTGACCCATGTCGTCGACGTGCTGAACCGCCAGGTCCGCCAGTCCGACGTCGTCGGCCGGCTCGGCGGCGACGAATTCGCCATCATCCTGGTCCAGACCGACAACGCCACCGCCTGGCAGAAGGTGTCCGAGCTCGGCAAGGCGATCAGCGAAGCCCCGTTGGCCTGGGAAGGCGACCGCGTCACCCTGCACGCGGCGTTCGGCGTGCACACGATCCAGCCGGGCGACGATGCCCATACCGCCCTGTTCACCGCCGACCAGTCGATGTACGTCGACAAGAAGAACGGGCGTCGGCGCCGGTCCGCCGCCGCGTCGTTCACGCAATGATGTCAGGCAGGAGCTCGTTTTCCAGGCGGGCGATCTGATCCTTCAGCTTTAGCTTTCGCTTCTTCAGGCGCTGCACCCGCAACTGATCGAACGGCGCTTCCTCGGTGACCCGGGCGATGACGTCGTCGAGGTCGCGATGCTCCATGCGCAACTCCTCGAGTTTACGCTCAATCTCTTCGGTATCGTCGTCGTCGGTCACGGATGGGCTCGCCGGGATCAGTTCAGTCTTGACTATATCCAAATGCGCAAAAATTGTGGATGCGCCCATGCGCGCGATGTCGCATCGCCGCCCGCCGCCATGCTGGAGTTTCGTCCGTGGAGTTTCCGCCGTCGCCTTTCTGGGATTTCTCGCTCGCCCTGTACGGCACCGAAGGGGTCGCCCCCGCCTGCCTGCGCCTGCAGGAGCGCCACGGTATCGACGTCAACGTGATGTTCTTCTGCGTCTGGCACGGCCTGACCCGCGGCCCGATCGAGGCCACGGCGATGGACGACAGGCTGCGCGCCGTCGCGGAATGGCACGAGGTCGTCGTCCGCCACCTGCGGGCCCTGCGCCGGCGCCTGAAGGATCCGGTCGGACCGGCCGACCCGGCGCTGGCCCAGGACTTGCGCGCCCGCATCCAGAAGATCGAGATCGACGCCGAACACATCGAACAGCTCACCCTCGTCGCAGGCGTCGACGACGCGCCCTCGGAGGGACGGGCGACGGCCGCCGGCGACCGTGACGCCGCCGCGGCGAACGTCGCCGCGTACTTTGCATTGCTATGCGCCGACCTCGCCGATACGGACCGGGCGGACATCGCGCTGCTGCTCGACACGGCCGCCGCGCTGCGCTGAGTCGCATGCCCGGCTCTGGAAAATCGGCCTCCGAATTGCTACATTATGGTGTCCGGGCAAGTATTGGTTACGGACGATCTAGAGGAGGCAGACGCGTGTCGACAGACCAGCGGATCGAATCTTTGAAGGAGCGCCATGCCGCGCTCGAATCGCAGATCGAGGAAGAGGCCGCTCGCCCGCTCCCTGACCTGGACGCGGTGTCCGAGTGGAAGCGCGAGAAGCTGCGAATCAAAGACCAAATCACCACGCTGGAGCACCATTAGGCATCGACGCTCCGGCCGGGGCCAAGCCCCGGCGCCAAGCGCCCGCTTCCAGGGCGCTGCCACCAAAACTCCCCAGGCGCCTTTGCGCAAGCCAGAGGCGGAGGGTGGTGTAGTTGCATCTCGTTTCGGCCCGATATGGGCGGCGAAATCCGCCTTGCGAACTGGCGGCGCCCGAGGTCGATCCGCTACGGGCCGTTACAGGCCGGCTGCCTGATCCCTCAGCTTGAACTTCTGGATCTTGCCCGTCGACGTCTTCGGCAATTCGCAGAAGACGACCGATTTCGGGCACTTGAAATGGGCGAGATGCTCGCGGCAGAAGGCGATGATCTCGGCCTCGGTCGCCTGCGCGCCCTCCCGCAGGGTCACGAAAGCACAGGGCGTTTCGCCCCATTTCTCGTCGGGCCGAGCGACCACGGCCGCCTCCAGCACCGCGGGATGCTTGTAGAGCATGCCCTCGACCTCGATCGTCGAGATGTTCTCCCCGCCGGAGATGATGATGTCCTTCGAGCGGTCCTTGAGCTCGATATAACCGTCGGGGTGCCAGACGCCGAGGTCGCCGGTGTGGAACCAGCCGCCGGCGAACGCCTTGTCGGTGGCATCCGGGTTCTTGAGATAGCCCTTCATCACCAGGTTGCCGCGCATGAACACCTCGCCCATCGTCGTTCCGTCCTGCGGCACCGGTTCGAGCGTGTCCGGGTCGGCCACCATCAGTCCTTCGAGCACCGGGTAGCGCACGCCCTGGCGCGACTTCAGGCGCGCCTGCGCCTCGGCGTCCTGGTCGTTCCACTCGTCGTGCCAGGCGCAGATCGTCGCCGGGCCGTAGACCTCGGTCAGGCCGTAGACGTGGGTGACGCGGAAGCCCATCCGCTCGATCCGCTCGAGCACGGCGGGCGGCGGCGGCGCGGCCGCGGTCATGATCTCGACCTTGTGGGCGAAGGACCGGCGATCGGCGTCCGAAGCGTTGATGATCAGGCCCATCACGATCGGTGCGCCGCACAAGTGCGTAACGCCGTGATCGGCGATGGCGTCGTATATCGCCCCGGCCTCGACCCGGCGCAGGCAGACGTTGGTGCCCGCGACGGCGGCGATCGCCCAGGGGAAGGTCCAGCCGTTGCAGTGGAACATCGGCAGGGTCCAGAGATAGATCGGGTTCTGCGGCATCGACCAGACCAGGGGATTGCCGACCGCGCCCAGATAGGCGCCGCGGTGCGAATAGACGACGCCCTTGGGGTTCCCGGTCGTCCCCGAGGTGTAGTTGAGCGAAATCGCGTCCCACTCGTCGTCGGGCATCCGCCACGCGAAGTCCGGCGAGCCCTCTTCGAGGAAGGCCTCGTAATCCTTTTCGCCGAGCCGGGTGGGACTCGCCGTCGAAGACCGGGTCGAGGATATCGATCACCGTGATCTTGCGGTCGAGCTGGCCCAGCGCCTCGCGCATCACCGGCGCAAATTCGGCATCGGTCAGCAGCAGCTTCGCCTCGCCGTGGCCGAGGATGAAGGCGATCGTCGCCGCGTCGAGCCGTGTGTTGAGCGCGTTGAGGACCGCGCCAACCATCGGCACGCCGAAATGGGCTTCGTACATCTCGGGGATGTTGGGCAGCATCGCCGCCACCGTATCGCCCTTGCCGATGCCGCGGGCGGCCAGCGCCCCGGCGAGCCGCCGGGCGCGGGCATAGGTCTCGGCCCAGCGGTAGCGTCGTGGCCCGTGGATGATGGAGAGCTGGTCGGGAAAGACGGTCGCCGCCCGCTCGATCAGGGGCAAGGGCGACAGCGGCGCGTAGTTGGCGGCGACCTGGCCGAGACCTTCGTCAAAGATACCTGTTGCGCTCATGGCGGCGCTCCCTTCCGATTCGTCGCGATCCTTGCCGCGGATCGCGCGTGCCTCCGGGCGACAATGTGCGTATAGCCGCGCGTCGGCGCAACGCGCTAAATTCTGGGTTCGCGATTTGGCCGAAACGAACGGTCGGGGGAGGATGATGAGCCGCCGCTACGATGCCATTTACACGCAGTCGCTGAAGGACCCTGAAGGCTTCTGGGGCGAAGCGGCCGAAGCCCTCGACTGGGACCGGAGCTGGGACCGCGTCCTCGACGATTCCAACAAGCCGTTCTATCGCTGGTTCACCGGCGCGGCCTGCAACACCTGCTACAACGCGCTCGACCGCCACGTCGACGGCGGACGCGCGGACCAGCTCGCGCTGATCTACGACAGCCCGATCACCGGCACCCAGCGCACGTTCACCTATCGCGAGCTGCGCGACGCCACCGCCGCCTTCGCCGGGGCGCTCGCCGGAATGGGCGTCGGCAAGGGCGACCGGGTCATCATCTACATGCCGATGGTGCCCGAGGCGGCGATCGCCATGCTCGCCGTGGCGCGCCTCGGCGCGATCCACTCGGTCGTGTTCGGCGGCTTCGCGGCCCACGAGCTCGCCGTGCGCATCGACGACGCCAAGCCCAAGGTGATCGTGTCGGCCTCGTGCGGCATCGAGCCGGGCCGGGTCGTCGCCTACAAGCCGCTGCTCGACGGCGCGATCGAGCAGTCCAGCCACAAGCCCGACCATTGCGTCATTCTCCAGCGCGAGGCGGAGACGGCGACCCTGGTACCCGGCCGCGACGTCGACTGGGAGGACGCGGTCGCGAGCGCGCAGCCGCACGGCTGCGTCTCGGTGGCGGCGACCGATCCGCTCTACATCCTCTACACGTCGGGCACGACCGGCCAGCCCAAGGGCATCGTCCGCGACAACGGCGGCCACATGGTCGCGCTGCACTGGTCGATGAAGAACATCTACGGCGTCGAGCCGGGCGAGGTCTATTGGGCGGCGTCCGACGTCGGCTGGGTCGTCGGCCATTCCTACATCGTCTATGCCCCGCTGCTGCACGGCAACACCACGATCCTGTTCGAGGGCAAGCCGGTGGGGACGCCGGACGCCGGCGTGTTCTGGCGGGTCATCGCCGAGCACGACGTCAAGGCGCTGTTCACCGCGCCGACCGCGTTCCGGGCGATCAAGCAGCAGGACCCCGACGGCAAGCTGATCGGCGACTACGACATGTCGGGCTTCCGCACGCTGTTCCTCGCCGGCGAGCGGGCCGACCCCGACACGCTGCAATGGGCCGAGAAGCACCTGAACGTCCCGGTGATCGACCACTGGTGGCAGACCGAGACCGGCTGGGCGATCTGCGCCAATCCGATGGGCATCGAGCCGCTGCCGGTGCGCTACGGCTCGCCGACCCGGCCGATGCCCGGCTGGTCGCTCGACGTGCTGGACGAGCATGGCGAGCCGGCCGCGCCGGGTGCGATCGGGGCGCTGGCGGCGAAGCTGCCGCTGCCGCCGGGTGCGGCGCCGACCCTGTGGAACGCGGAGCAACGCTTCGTCAGCGCCTACCTCGCCGAGTTCCCCGGCTACTACAAGACCGGCGACGCCGGCTACATCGACGAGGACGGCTACGTCTACGTCATGACCCGGACCGACGACGTCATCAACGTGGCCGGCCACCGCCTGTCGACCGGGGCGATGGAGGAAGTGCTCGCCGATCACCCCGACGTGGCGGAATGCGCCGTGATCGGGGTCGCCGACCAGCTCAAGGGCCAGGTCCCGGTCGGCTTCCTCGTCCTCAACGCCGGCTGCGACCGGCCGCACGACGAGATCGTGGCGGAGACGGTGCAGATGGTGCGCGACCGCATCGGCCCGGTCGCCGCCTTCAAGACCGCAATGGTCGTCGACCGCCTGCCCAAGACGCGCTCGGGCAAGATCCTGCGCGGCACGATGCAGAAGATCGCCGACAAGGAAGACTGGAAGATGCCGGCGACGATCGACGATCCCGCCATCCTGGGCGAGATCACCGAGGCGCTGAGCGGCGCCGGCTACGCCAAACCGGAGTAGCCGGCCGGGCGATCAGCCCGCGTCGGTCGGGGTCAGCTCGGGCGTCTCCGGGACTTCGGGAACCTCGATCTCCTTGCCTTCCTTCTTCAGGCGCGCCCGCGCCTTCTCGACGGCGGCGTGGAGGTCGGTGTAGGTGCACAACCCGAGATCGACCGGCTCGCGCGCCCGGATGTTGCTGGTGTTCCAGTGGGTCCGGTCGCGGACCGCAGCGATCGTCGACTTGGTGGTGCCGAGCAACTTGCTGATCTGCGCGTCGGTCAGTTCGGGGTGGTATTTGACCAGCCAGGCGATGCCGTCCGGCTTGTCCTGCCGCTTGGCGATCGGGGTGTACCGGGCGCCCTTGGCGCGCTGCACGGGCAGCGGGATGTCGGCCACCTTCAGTTTCAGGCGCGCCTGCGAATCCGCCTGGCAGCGGTCGATCTCTTCTTTGGTCAGCTGACCGTTGAGGATGGGGTCGAGACCGGACATGCCCGACACGATCTCCTCGTCGGCGATCGCCTGGACTTCCAGCTCGTGCAACCCGCAAAACTCCGCGATCTGCTGGAAGGTCAGCGCGGTATTCTCGACCAACCAGACGGCGGTCGCCTTCGGCATCAACGGCGTTGTCATGGAACCTCCTCGGCTTGGCCGGCGGGGCGAAACGCGCCCGCCGCGTGCCGGAATTCGTCGTATTCGTTGCCCTTCATATAAGGTCCGGGGTCCGGGCGTCCAGTTGGAAACCGCCCCGATCGCCGAACGCGGCGGGTTCCGCCGACGGGCCGGTTGGCGCTATTGTTTCCGACCGGCGTCACCGGCGGAAAAAGGGGCGAAGCGCATGGACACCGACGATCTCGAACCACGCCCGACGATCGCGACTCCTCCGAACCTCGACCGCATGTCGGTCGGCGAGCTGGCGGAGTATATCGCCGATCTCGAAGCCGAGATCGCGCGCGTTCAGGCGATGATCGACGCCAAGCAGGACCACCGCTCGACCGCCGAGTCCGTCTTCAAGAAGTAGTGCGGATCCGGCCCGCGGACCGATCCCCCGGAAGGGCGATATGGCGCGCGGTCTAGAGGACGGTGTGGCGCGCCCGCGCCCCGCGCTCGATCGCGGCGGCGGTCAGCCGGTCGAGGTCGAGCCCGTATCGGATGATCTCGAGCAGGCGCAGCTCTTCCTGGCCGACCTTGCCGTCGGCGGCGGCGACATCGCAGGCGACCGCATAGGCCGTCTCGTACAGCCGGGCGGGCAGCGCGTCGCGGATCACCTTGAGCGTCCGGTCGAGGCCGTCCTCGTCGTCGAGCAGCGCCGCGCAGTCACTGGCGACCTGCGGCAGGCGCTCGTCGTCGAAATCGCCGAAGATCGGCAGGTATTGCACGATCTCGCCGATCGTCCGCAGCTCCGCGTCGGTCATGTTGCGGTCGGCGGCGGAAACCAACACCATCGTGTAGATAAGGGCGGCGTGATGATCGATCATGGGGCCGTTCTTGGTGAAAGGATCGGTGGCGCAAGGCCCGGCAAGTAATGAGTTACCCCGCCCCCGTCAAGCGCCGAGGTCCCCGACCGCGGCCGACGGCCAGTCTTGCCTATCGGTGGGCCAGATGATACCGGTGCGTCCGCATGCCACTCGGATCGGAATGCCTCGGCCATGCGGCGCCCGGCGGCGGTCCGTGCATTCGAGGGCGGCGGGCGGCACGAAACTGACTTCGCATGATCGGCGTTGGCGGAGCCGCCTGAATTGGTTCATTTGACGTTTAGATTAATGTCGCTAGTCTGCTTGACGGGAGAGGCATCGACGCTTCAACCCGCGGGGTACCATGACAGAGCAGGTCGTTCTCAAGCGCAGGCCCGCAGGTGGAAAGTCTGACGGAGCCGCGGTGACCGATCATCCGAGAAAGAAGGACGCAGACCTCGTCATCCGCCTGATCGGCGGTGGCGCCGACGCATGGCAGGAGTTCATCGACAACTTCTCCTCGGCGATCTTCGGCGCCGTGATCAACACGCTGCGCAAGTCCGGCTACAACAGCGACGACAGCCACGATATCACCCAGGACGTCTATCTGCGGCTGTGCAAGAACGACATGCGCCTGCTGCGCCAGTTCGATTCGACGCGCGCCGGGCTGAAGACGTGGCTGGGCGTCATCGCCAGCAGCGCGACCATCGATCACCTGCGGCGCAAACGCGCCAATACCGTCCCCATCGACGATCTGCCCGAGGAGATCAACGCCGTCGACCCGGAAATGCGGGACCCGGTCCGCATTCCGGACGGCCTGTTGTCGGAGCGCCAGGCGCTGGTGCTGCGGCTGCTCTACGACAAGGACATGGACGCCAAGGAGGTGGCCGCGCTGCTCGGCATCGACTCGCAGACGGTCCGCAGCACGCACCACAAGGCCCTGGTCAAGCTCCGCCGCTATTTCGCCGCCGAAATCGAATGAACGAGGGATAATCGGCGGCGGCCAAGCGTATACCCGGGGAGGGGATGAGGACGAAGTTTGTGACACGGGAAGACTACATAACCAAAGAGGACCGCGAGGTCTGGGAGCGCTACCGCGCAACCTGGCAGACCGACGCGCAGACGGCCGTCGCACACGACGAGGGGATCGACGGCGCCGGCGCGAGCCTGATCGCGGCCTTCCTTGACAATCGGCTGTCCGAGGCCGAGCGCAGCGCCTTCGAGCGCCGGCTGGTCGAGGATTCGGCCCTGCTCGACGCGCTGATCGCTGCCAAGTCCGGCCTGCATAGCGGGCCGACCCAGGCCTACGCCGTGCCCGAGTCGGTGCGTGTGTGGGCGACCAACACCTTCACCGCCGAAATTTCGAGCCGCCGCCAACCCGCCCGTGCCGCGGCGGCGCCGCCGCGCGCCAAATCGCGCCGCACTTTCCGGCCGATCTTCGCAGCGATCGCGGTCTCGTTCGTGCTGATCGTCGCGGCCGGCGTCGGCACGATCCTGTTGACCCACGACGAGCCGGGCATCGTCGCCCAGGCGGACCGCCATCCGGACGCGAAGAGCCGCGCGGCCGACAAGTGGGATCCGCGCACCAACAGGGTCTTCGCCGATCCGGAGAACGCCTACTTCGACGGCCTCAAGGACTGAGCCGGCGACCGCCCGCCGGCCGACGATCCGAATCATCCGCAAACGCTGACGACCGGCCCCTCGCGGCGGTCGATTGACCTTTCTTGCACTGCGGCATACCGTCCGCCGCACCGCAAGGAGTGAGCATGGGCATCGACCCCAAATATCTGACCAACGCCAAGGCCTGGCCGTTCCAGGAGGCGCGCCGGCTGCTCGAGCGCGTCGAGGCGCAACCGCCGGCCAAGGGCTACGTCCTGTTCGAGACCGGCTACGGCCCGTCGGGCCTGCCCCACATCGGCACCTTCGGCGAGGTCGTGCGCACGACCATGGTCCGCAACGCCTTCGCGGCGATGAGTCCGATGCCGACGCGGTTGTTCGCCTTCTCGGACGATATGGACGGCCTGCGCAAGGTGCCGGACAACGTGCCCAACCAGGACATGCTCACGCAGCACCTGGGCAAGCCGCTGACCGCGATCCCCGACCCGTTCGGCACCCACGAAAGCTTCGGCCACCACAACAACGCGCGGCTGCGCGCTTTCCTCGACAGCTTCGGCTTCGAGTACGAATTCAAGAGCGCGACCGACTGCTATCGCGCCGGCGACTTCGACGAGACGCTGCTCGCCGTGCTGCGCCACCACGACGAGATCCGCGACGTCATCCTGCCGACCCTGGGCGAGGAACGCCGGCAGACCTATAGCCCGTTCCTGCCGGTATGCCCGAAGACCGGCCAGGTCCTCCAGGTGCCGATCGTCGAGACCCGGCCAGACGACGGCACGGTGGTCTATCGCGACACCGACGACAGCCTGGTCGAGAGCCCCGTCACCGGCGGGCGCTGCAAGCTGCAGTGGAAGGCCGACTGGGCGATGCGGTGGACCGCGCTCGGCGTCGACTACGAGATGTCGGGCAAGGACCTGATCGATTCGGTGCGGCTGTCGGGCCGGATCTGCCGGGTGCTCGGCGGCACGCCGCCGGAAGGCTTCACCTACGAGCTGTTCCTCGACGAAAAGGGCGAGAAGATCTCCAAGTCGAAAGGCAACGGCCTCGCCGTCGAGGAGTGGCTGCGCTATGCGCCCGAGGAGAGCCTGTCGCTGTTCATGTTCTTGCAGCCGCGCCGGGCCAAGCGGCTGTTCTTCGACGTCATCCCGAAGCACACGGACGACTATCTGACCTTCCTCGCCAAATATCCCGAGCAGGCCGAGGAGGAGCGGGTCGAGAACCCGGTCTGGCACATCCATGACGGCGCGCCGCCCGAGGAGGCGGTGCCGCTGTCCTTCGGCATCCTGTTGAACCTGGCCAGCGTCTGCAACGCCGACGACAAGAGCGTGCTGTGGGGCTTCATCTCGCGCTACGTGCCCGACGCCCGACCGGAGACCGCGCCTTTGCTCGACCGACTGGTCGGATACGCACTCACCTATTACCAGGACTTCGTCAAGCCGGCGAAGGCCTACCGCGCGCCGACCGACCAGGAACGCGCGGCGCTGGAAGACCTGCGCGCCACCCTCGACCGGTTCCGGAGCGCGCCCGACGCCGAGGCGATCCAGCACGAGGTCTACGAGATCGGCAAGCGCCACGGCTTCGAGAACCTGCGCGACTGGTTCCGCGCCCAGTACGAGATCCTGCTGGGCCAGAGCCAGGGCCCGCGGATGGGCTCCTTCATCGCCCTCTACGGCGTCGACGAGACCGCCGCCCTGATCGAAAAGGTATTGGAAAGCGGCGGTTTGAGCGCCGCTTGATAATTTTTGTGCATTGCACAAAAAGTGATTGACATCGGGCCCGTTTACTCTATTTATATTGCAGTGCAGCAAGAGAGGCTGCATCCTGATAAGCGCGGACCGCGGCCCACGGGGCCGCACGCAGGCTGAGAGCCAAGGAGCACACAATGCAGACGCAAGATTTCACGAAATTCGCCGGTGTCGAGCAGATGGAAACTGCCGTCAAGGCCGGCAAGGAGACCTTCGACAAGGCCATGAAGGCGAGCAAGCAGAACGCCGACAAGGCCTACAAGGCCGGCGCCGATGCGGTTGCGAAGAGCATCGACGGCATGTTCGCGGCTGCGAAGGAGCAGGTCGAGAAGGCCTTCCCGCAGGCCGCGCCCCGCTTCGAGGAGCTGGCCGAGCTGAACAAGGGCAACCTGGACGCGATGCTGGCCGCCGGCGCCATCGCCAAGAAGGGCATGGAGACCATGGCCGACGAGTTCGCCGCCTACAATCAGGAGGCGATCGAGGAGAGCATTGCCGGCATGAAGGCCATGCTGGCGATGAAGACCTTCCAGGACTGGGTCGAATTCCAGACCGCCTACGCCCGTGGCATGTTCGACAAGACCGTCGCCAAGACCACGAAGCTGTCGGAGATGAGCGCCAAGGTCGCCAGCGAGATGGCCGAGCCGGTCCAGGCGCGCTTCACCAAGGTTTCCGAGAAGTACGCCGCGCCGGGCGCGAAGGCCGCCGCCTAACGTCGCTCGCGTTCTAGCCTACCCGCGCACGAGGCCGGGGCTCGAGACCATAGGTCTCGGGCTCCGGCCTTTTGCCGTTCGGGGTAAGCGTTATCCCTTGAGCGGCGACGGCTGGGCGTGGGCCCAGTCGAAGTAACGCTCCCGCGCCTGGCGGAAGACCGGCCCGGGCTGCAGGTTGCGGTCGTCGATCCGGATGGTCGGCTGGACCTTGCCGTAGTTGCCGGTGCAGAACACTTCGTCGGCGTCCAACACCTCGTCGATGGTCAGCCGGCGCTCGAAGACGTCGACCCCCGCCTCGCGCAGCAATGCGATCACCCGCTGACGGGTGACACCGTTCAGGAAGGTGCCGTTGGGCATCGGCGTATGGGCGCTGCCGTCCTTGACGATGAACAGGTTGGCGCTGGCGAACTCGGCGACGTTGCCGATCGGGTCGAGCATTATCGCATTGTCGAAGCCGCGCTGGTTGGCCTCGGCCAGCGCCCGCGCGACGTTGGGGTAGAGACACGACGCCTTGGCTTCGGTCGGCGCCATCTCGGGCGACGGCCGCCGGAACGACGAAACACAGGCCGAAAACCCGTCCGCGTCGGGCAGCGGCATCTCCTCGATCACCAGCGCGAACTTGGTGTCGTCCGGATTGGGCTGGATGAAGCCCGACCCGGCGAAGAACATCGGCCGGACGTAGAGGGCGACGTCACCGGAGAACTTGGCGATGCCTTCCCAGGCCAGCTTCTCGATATCCTCGGGGCTGCGGTCCGGCTTCATGCCCAGGATCGCGGCCGACCGGCAGACCCGCGCACAATGGCGGTCGAGATCGGGCGCGACGCCGTCGAACGAGCGAGCGCCGTCGAAGACGAACAGCGACAACCAGGATGCCGGCGAGATCGGGTCGAGGATCGGGACGTTGCCGTCCTGCCACTTGCCGTCAAACCAGGTCAGTTTCTTCAGGTTGGGGTCGTTGCTCGAAGGTTGCGCCATGGCTCGTCTTGCTCGAACTGATTTCCGTGGGCGGACGGGCCGCCCGTCCCTGAGGGATCAAGCGTCGAGCCGCGTCGCGACAGCGTAGCGCATGCACCCGATAGAAACAAAGCTCGCCATGCCGTCGCGCGACGCGCGCATCGTCGCGCCCGCATAACCGGCGCTCCGCCGCGAGGGCGTGCGCCGTCTCCCGCGCGAGACGATCGAGCCCGCTCTCGCGGGCGGCCAGCGCCCAGCGCTGCGCCTGCGCCGCGCTGCCCGCCTTCAAGGCCGCCAGCTCGGACGCGGCGATCGGCGCGCTCCGCCGCCGCTCGGCGGCCAGCATTCTCTGATACAGCACGGGTTTCGATGCTCCGAACCGTTGCGCTCAACGGCTTGGAGATGGCGTCGGCGCGTGGCCGGATCAAGGATTATTTTCATAAATCCCGGAGCGCGCTCCGGGCCGGATGCGTGGCGTTATTGGGACGCCCAGAGGATCCGGTGCATGAAGGCGACGTCGGCGAGCTTGAGCACCCGGTCGGTGTGGGCGGGGTTGAGCGACTTGAGCTCGACCTTGCTGGCGGTCTTGCGCGCCAGCTCCTTGGCCATGACCTCGCCCTCGGTGGTCTTTACCACCAGGCGGTCGCCGCGGCGGATGCTCGCCTCGGGCGAGACGATGATGGTGTCGCCGTCGCGGTAGACCGGCTCCATGCTCTCGCCGCTGATCTCGAGCGCATAGGCGGTCGAATCGCCGAGGTCGGGGAAGACGACCTCGTCCCAGCCGCTGCCGGTCGGGTAGCCGGCGTCGTCGAAATAGCCCGCCTTGCCCGCCTGGGCATGGCCGATCACCGGGATGCGGTGGACCGTGCCGCCGCGGTCGTGGCCCTCGACCAGCGAGACGAACTCCTCGAGCGACGCGCCGGTCGCGGTCAGGATCTTGGAAACGCTCTCGGTCGACGGCCAGCGCAGGCGGCCGGCGGCGGTGACCCGCTTGCTCTTGTTGAACGTCGTCGGATCGAGCCCGGAGCGCTTCGCCAGCCCGGACGGCGACAGGCTGTAGCGCGCGGCAAGCTGATCGATGGCGTGCCAGACGTCCCTGTGTTTCAACATCGCCCCATCTCTCCGTTCCCCTGTGGGGTGGATATACGTATAAAGAAAAAGTCGAGAAATAAATTCTTGATATAGGAATTTACATTCATACCGTGCGTGACCCTCTAACGCAAGCGTCAAAAGAGGGTCATCGCCATGAAAAGGCACAAAAAAGCGCCGAA
The DNA here is from genome assembly GCA_963730305.1 of uncultured Alphaproteobacteria bacterium. Lineage (GTDB taxonomy): Bacteria > Pseudomonadota > Alphaproteobacteria > Bin65 > Bin65 > CAMYMQ01. Next base: position 357,332 of record CAVSRB010000002.1, on the reverse strand, counting down.
GCCGGCCTCCGCTGTCCCCGGTGTTCCGTTCGACAACGCCGAGGAGGCCTGGTTCTGGACGACGCAGTGCATCCTGGCCCGCGATTCCGGGGCACGGATCGTCGCCGGACTCGGTCTGGTCGCCCGTCCGTGCGAGCCGGAGGACGTGCTGGCGACGGTCGAACGGTTGCATCGCCGAGGCCCGCTGACCCGCCACCATCTCGAAATCCTCTCCGAATACGGCCAGCGCCTCCAGGCGCCCGACCAGCGCAACCGGGGTGAGGAACGCGCCGCCCGGCTGTGGCACGAAGCGCTCGACCGCTGCGAGACGGTGTGGCGGCGCAAGGGTATCGTGCTGTGACGCCCGCCACCGCGACGGCGCCACCGCTGTACCGCCGGGCGCTTGTCGTGTTCAGCGGCACGACCGACCTGACCTGGCTCCGGCCGCTCAAGCGCGGCTTCCGCCATTGCTTCGTCGCGCTGGACGACGGCAGCCGCTGGATCACGGTCGACGCCCTCTCCCACCGCACCGAGGTCGTCATTCACGACCTGCCACCCGGATTCGACCTCGCCGGCTACTACCGCGGCAAGGGACTGATCGTCCTCGAAACCGTCCCGCAACCAGCGGCCCGTCGCCCGGCGCCGCTTGAGTTCCACTCCTGCGTCGGCAGCATCAAGCGGTTGCTCGGCATCCGCGCCCGCCGGGTGGTCACGCCCTGGCAGCTCTACCGCTTCCTCGGCGGCCCGCGGTCGCATCGCCGCGACCGGCAAGGGCCATCGAGTACTAGGAATATTTTACTTGAAACGGAGATTATATCCCCCATGTTGCAACGGGCGATGTTCCGGCTTCGCCGCTACCGCCCGAGACGAGACCACGATCAAGGAAGGGATTCCCCGATGGGAGCGCTGTTCAGTTCGCCCAAGGCGCCGCCGCCACCCCCGCCGCAACTCGACGTGCCCGACCCCGAGGAGGAAAGCCGCAAGGCCCGGCTCGAGGCGCTCGCGCGCCGCCGGCGGGGCCGGGGCGGCACCGTTCTGACCTCCGAGCGCGGGCTGCTCCGCACCCAGGCGCCCGCGCGGCAGCCCAAGCACCTGTTGGGGGAATAGCTGGTGAACAAAACGGATACGAAATCGCTGGCGCGGCGGCTGGAACGGCTGGTCCGGCTGCGGGCGCCATGGGAGAGCATCTGGGATGACTGCTATTCGTTGTGCCTGCCCCAGCGGCGGATCGGCGCCAGCGACAGTCCGGGACGGCCGCGCACCGACCACCTGTTCGACGGCACCGCGCCGGACGCGGTCGACCAGCTCGCCGCCAGCCTGCTGGCCCAGCTCGCCCCGCCCTGGTCGCGCTGGTTCGGCCTGGCCGCCGGCCGCGACATCGCCGAGGCGGAGCACGCCACGGTCGCGCGCGAACTCGACATCGCCGCCGAGACCGTGCAGGGCCACTTCGACCGGTCGAACCTGGCCATCGAGCTGCACCAATGCTTCCTCGACCTGGTCACCGGCGGCACCGCCTCGCTGCTGTTCGAGGAGACGCCGGCGGGCGCGGCGTCGGCCTTCCGCTTCGCCGCGGTGCCGCTCGCCGAGATCTATCTCGACGAGGGACCCGAGGGCCGGCTCGACGTCAGCCTGCGCAAATCGGCGATCGCCGCCGACGCCTTCCGCGCCCGCTTCCCCAAGGCGACCCTGGGCCCGGAGATCGACCGGCGGATCAAGGCCGACGAGGAGGTCAAGCTGGAGGTGGTCGAGGCGGTGATCCCGGATGGAAACGGCTACCGCTACACCGCCTTCCGCCCCTCCGACGACAGCCCGGTGACAAGCGTGGATGACGCCCAGGTGCTGGCGACCGGCCGGTTCGAGACCTCGCCCTTCATCAACTTCCGCTGGATGAAGGCGCCCGGCGAGCGCTGGGGCCGGTCGCCGGTGATGAAGGCGCTGCCCGACATCAAGACCGCGAACAAGGTCGTCGAACTGGTCCTGAAGAACGCCTCGATCGCCGTCACCGGAATCTGGCAGGCGGACGACGACGGGGTCATCAACCCGGCCAATATCCGGCTCGCGCCAGGGACGATCATCCCCAAGGCGGTCGGCTCGTCCGGCCTGACCCCGCTGCAGGCCCCCGGCCGGTTCGACGTCTCCCAGCTCGTGCTCAACGACCTGCGCGCCCGCATCCGCCATGCGCTGCTGGTCGACAAGCTCGGGCCGGTCGACGGGCCGCGCATGACCGCGACCGAGGTGCTCCAGCGCAGCGCCGAGATGTCGCGCCTCCTCGGGGCCACGTACGGCCGGCTGCGGTCGGAGCTGATCGGTCCGCTGGTCGACCGGGCGCTCGCCATCCTGCGCCGGCGCGGCGAGATTCCCGACATCCGCATCGACGGCCGCACGGTCGAGCTCCAGCACCGCTCGCCGCTGGCCCAGACCCAGGCGCGCGAGGACGCCTCCAACCTGCACACCTGGATCGCCCTGCTCGGCCAGCTCGGCCCCGGCGCGCAGGCCGCCCTCGACCCCTTTGCCGCGGCCCAGTGGTCGGCGCGGGCGTTGGGCGTGCCCAGCGAGCTCGTCCGCAGCCAACCGCCAACGCTGACAGGCGGCGCGATCGAGGGGCTGGTCAAGGCGGTGACGGGCCAGGGCGGCGCTCCCGCAACGGCGACGGTGGCGCCAGCGGCCGCCGGCGGTCCCGCCCCGGCTTCCCCGGCGGCGACGCCCGCCCACGCCGCGGCGGCGGCGCCCGCCCACGCCACGACCGCACCGACAGGAGGAACCGATGGCCGAGAATGACACCGGCTGGGCCCAGATCGACGGCGCCAACGGCCGCGACATCGAGCCCGAGTCCCGGGCCCTCGCGATCGCCTTCGCGCGCTGCTTCGGCACCCGCGACGGCGAGATCGTGCTGGCCCACCTGACCGACATCACCCAGCGCCGCTTCTGCGGCCCCCAGACGACCGACGCCGCGCTGCGCCATCTCGAGGGCCAGCGCCACCTGGTCGGCGCCATCCTCGCCCTGATCGACCGCGGCCGCGCCGAGCGCTGAGCCGCCTATCCCACGCACAGGAGACCCGCAATGCACGAACACGAGCTCGACTTCGACACCGGCCCCGCGGCCGATAGCCTCGCCGATGCCGTGCCCGACAAGTTCCGCGACCCGGATAGCGGCACGGTGCGTGTCGACGCCCTGGTCAAGTCGTACCGCGCGCTCGAACGCAAGCTTGGCGCCGGCGCCCACCTGGGCGCGCGCGCCCTCGCCGGCGACGCGGACGATGCCGGCCCCGACCTGGACCTGGGCGACGACCCGGACGCGCCGGCCGGCGACGACGTCGAGGACGACGACCTCGCCGATGCGGCGTTCGGCGACGACCTTGGCGACGCGACCACGCCGGGCACGACAACAACGACGATCGGAGCGACGACGACCCGGCCGACGACGTTTATGACATCGAGACGGACCATCCCTGGCTGGAGAGCGACCCCGATCTCAACGCCGCCCTGCACGACGCCGGCTTCACCCAGGACCAGGCCCAGCTCGTCTACGACCTCGCCGCCGAGAAGGTTGTCCCGCTGCTCGAATCGCTGGTCCGCGAGGTCTCCACCCTGCGCGAGCGCTCGACGGTCGAGGCCGAGCTGGGCGGCCCCGCGGGTTTCGAGGAGACCGCGCGCCAGCTCCGTGCCTGGGGCGAGGCCAACCTGCCCCCGGACGTGTACGCCGCCCTGGCCGCCAGCCCCAACGGTGTGCGCGCGCTCAACCGGCTGATGGCGTCGGACGAGCCCTCGCTATTGCCCGCCGGCGACACCGCGCCGGGGCTCGACGAGGCCGGCCTCCGTCGGCTGATGGACGACCCCCGCTACTGGCGCGACGCCGACCCCGGCATCGTCCGCCAGGTCGAGGACGGCTTCCGCCGCCTCTACCCGGACCGCTAAGCCCGGCCGGGGCGGGTCTCGAGGCGACCAGCGGCTCCGCCCCCTTCGCCAGCGGCCTTGGCGGGCTGTCGGGCAATCCGAAGCCCACCCGGCCGTCGCCCGACGCATCCCGCCCCGACCCGGCCAGGGTCCCGGATCCCTGCCGCTCGCCTACACCGGTTCGATCATGGCGACGCAGATCGATCTCGGCACCGACCCCGGCGCCCCCGGCTACCGCCGCGCCGACCGGGCGACCGGGCGACCGGCGACCGTCACCCGCGCCAACACCGCCTTCCAGCGCGACAACGGTCTCAAGGTCGACGACATCGTGATAAAGTTCCTGTAATATGTTTTTTTTCCTTGATTCGTCTCCGCCCGCTCCCTAGATAGTCCCCTGTCAACGCCACGGGTGTGCCCGCGGCCAAGTCGCCCGACCACAGGGGCGATGGCCCGGTTGCGCCGTGGCGTTTTTCGTGCCGGCGGCCCGGCTCGCTTCGTGCGGGCGGGCCGCTGGCGTTTGTAGCGGACCGGTCGCCGGACAACCGGGCGGCACGGGCGCGGGGTCACACCTCCCCCCTCACAGGCCCGGCAGCCTCCGCCCGGCCCGGCGCTGGTCCGCTTTCGGGTTCCCCTGCTACGGGCAAGGGCACCCCCTTTCGTTCCTCCCGATCGGCCGGACCCGTCGGCCCCCGCCCGTTGACAACTCGTCTGTCGGCAGGCGGGGGCGCGGCGGCCCGTCCGACAACCGGCCGCGAGGGCGTCTTTCCCATCGTCCTCAATCCGAAAGGAGCCCCTGATGTCGACATCCGTCGATCAAGCCTTCTCCAAGCTCTACGAGGCCGAGGTCCACAACGCCTATCAGCGAATGGGGTCCAAGCTGCGCAAGACCGTGCGCACGCGGGACAACGTGATCGGCGCCACCGTCGTGTTCCAGAAGGTGGGCAAGGGCCAGGCTTCGACCAAGGCGCGCCACGGCCAGGTGCCGGTGATGAACGTCGACCACGAGCCGGTCGAGGCCCAGCTGCAGGACTATTACGCCGGCGACTGGGTCGACAAGCTCGACGAGATCAAGACCAACGTCAACGAGCGGCAGGTCGTGGTCAACGCCGGCGCCTATGCCCTCGGCCGCAAGACCGACGAGCTGATCATCGCCGCGCTCGACGGCTCGACCAACTACGCCGGCGCCGACACCGACGGGCTGACCAAGGCCAAGGTGCTGGAGGCGTTCGAGATGCTGGGCGACGCCGACGTGCCGGACGACGGCCAGCGGGTCGCCGTGGTCGGCTGGAAGCAGTGGAGCGAGCTGCTCGGCATCGACGAGTTCGCCAACGCGGACTATGCCGGGCCGGACGAGCTGCCGTGGCGCGGCGCCCAGGCCAAGAAGTGGCTCGGCGCGCTGTGGCTGCCCCACTCGGGCCTGACCAAGAACGAGCTCCGACGTGCGCTTCTGCCACTGGTACCACAAGACCGCCATCGGCCACGCCGCCGGCGCCAACGTGAGCTCGGACATCACCTGGCACGGCGACCGCGCCGCCCACTTCGTCTCGAACATGATGAGCCAGGGCTCGGCCCTGATCGACGCCCAGGGCGTCGTCACCCTGCGCTGCCTGGAGAGCTGATCGCCGTCGTGGCCCCCGGACCCGCACGGCCCGTAGGGGCGGGTTTGTAACCCGCCCGCTCCTCGATCGCCGGGTTCAACGCGATCACGACACGCGTTCGAGCGTCCATCGGCCCCTCCCCCGCGGGAGGGGCCGTTTTCTTTGCCCCTTCTCTACCCAGACAGAGGATCCCACCATGGCCTACCAGTCCAAGAACCTCAGCGTGCTCGCCTACGCCAACGGCTTCACGCTGTGGCACTACACCACCGCCGACGTGGCCGCCGACGCCGACACCGCCGGCTACTTCAACGAGGCCGCCGACATGCTCCGCGCCGGCGACATGATCATGGCCAACCTCGAGACCGGCGGCACGCCCAAGGCCGGCATGTTCCACGTCAACGCCGTGGCCGCGGGCGTGGTCGACGTCGACGACGTCACCGGCATCGGCGGCACCGACACCGACTGACCGTCGGCCGCCTTCCGGCCGGCCCGTTCCTCCGCCCGGGCCGGCCGGCGCCCGGCGGCCTGCCCCGGATTGCTCCCCGGTCCGGGGCCGGCGCGCGATCGCCATGCCGCGCCTGTCCCGGCCCCCGCGCCGGGACGCGGCCGCCGGGCACTCCTTTTCCGTCTTCCGATGAGACCCCGCTATGCCCGACCTCTACGACCCGATCGTGCTGACCGGCGCGGTCGGCCCCGGATTCGCCAACGCACCCGAAGACCTCGCCCGGTTGAGCGGGCCGATCCAGGAACGCAGCGGCGCCTCGCCCTTTGCCCACATTTCCGAACGCCATGAGGCCAAGAACGCTGGCCTCGCGCCCGGCTATACCGGCGCCACCCAGGCATCCCAGATCGCCACCGGCAACGACCCCGACGGGGTCGTGCTGCCCGACGGGCCGACGCTCGAGGCGATGAACAACGGCGGCGGCTTTGCGCTGGTACCGAAGATCGGGGCGACCGTCGGCAGCCGCGGTCCCAACCGGCCCGAAGACATGGCCAAGGTCCAATCGAACCTCGCGCGCGTCGGCTACGCCCCGCGCGTGGTCGACCCGACCGCGCCCGGCCACCGCCGAGTTCGACAAGGCGGCGGTGACCCGCGGCATCTATGCTTACCAGCGCGACAACGGCTTCAAGGCCGACGGCTTCGTGAACCCGGGTGGCGAGACCGAGACGGGGCTGCACGACCAGATCGGGCGCCAGCGGAAGACGCTCGCCGATGCCCTTGAGCAAGCGGTCGGCGAAACGGTCCGCCGCGCGACTGCCGGCGACCCGGCGCTGAAGGGCATGACCAGCCGGGCCGCCGCAGTGAGCGTCGCGGGGTTGCAGACCGCGAAGGCCTTGGCGAAACAGCAGAACGAGCGGTTGAAGATCGTTGCCGCCCTTGGCGGCGGCGGATTGTCGCCTGGGCGGGCACGGCGCCCGGCGCCGGTCGCCACCGAAAGCGATTACCCTCCCGCCCGCTCAAATCAGTCGGGCGCCGCGAAGCCGCGCGTCGAACCGGTCGCCAACAAACCGGGCGAGCCGTCGTCCGGGAGGGATGCACGGCCGTCCCCGCCACCGCCTTACCCCAGGCGCCCGGACGAGGTCATCAAGGTCAACGGTGTCACCCTCTTCCGGAGGACGTTCGAGCTCTACAACCGGGTGCTGACGGCGACACCGAAGATCGCTCTCGACGTCTACAAGGCCATCCAGGCGTCGGATCTGCCACTGCGGCAGAAGGGCATCCTGTACGGCATGCTCGACGGTATCGAGGACGGCAAACGGCCTGGCGCGACCGAGGTCGAGTCCAATCTCAAACAACTACGCGCCGACGAGCACCTCGCCGACCGCCTCCGCCGCAACATACCAAACATGGTTGGCCCAAGAGGGGCCGCGCGCGCCGCCATCCGGCTTCTCCGCAAGTCCCGACCCACGGTCGGTGCCGGCGCACCCAACGAGCCAGAGCCCGACGCGCCGCCGCCCGCGGTCAAACGAAACGAGCTCTTATATCGGCTTGTCCGTGCAGACGCCGCAAAACGGAGCCGGCCGCGAACCGGCAACGTCGCACTGCCTTCGCTCTACAATCCGGCTCGGCTCCGGCGGCTTCCTCGACTGTCCAAGACCGACGGCGAGCTTGCGCCCAGGTGGCAACGAGTTGCGCCGGACACCATCATCACGGGCGAGGCGTTCGACCGGGACTTTCCCCCACGCGGCGAGATCGATCCCAACCGAATTGGCACGGTGCAAGGCAGCATCGCACAGATGATTTACCTGCCGATGCCAGACGGCAGCGTGCAAAAAGTCTCGCTGGCAGCTTATGTAGAAGCGTTACGCAACGGCACGATCGAGCCGGAGGATGTCGAGCCGATCGGGCTCTACGAGTTGAAAGGGCGGATGGTTACCGCCGACAATCGTCGCTTGGTCGCAGCGAGGCTGGCTGGCGTCAAAGTGCGGTATAGGGTGTTGCGTCCCGCGGAACTGAAAGAAGAATTGAAGAAAGTCGACAAGACCTGGAACATCCACGAGGTTTGGATAAGACGATCGAGACAGGGAAAAGCGAAATGACGAGAGTGAGAGGAGAAGAGCTGTCACGACGCCGCGACGCGCTATACGACATGGTCGGTAACGTGAAGACCACTGCAGATTTCAGCCAGTTTCTCATCGATTTGAGCATCGCGTGGGAAGATGGCGTCTTCTACGACGGAGACAATCTGCCGTTCGTCGATGACATACTCGATGAATGGGCCGCCTTCACCGGAGACGATCAAAGCCCGTATGGTTATTGGGACCAAATCGCATACGCCCTGTTGGAAGCGATGATTCGCGCCTGAAGCACCCAGTTTCTCGGTGAAGTGTCTAGAACAAACCGGCAACTCAAGTTAAGATCCATGGCGTTGCCGAAGATCCGAGCCTGTGTTCCTGGCAAAAAATAGGGCTGCACGGGTACAGCCATGAGCAACAAAAACCTCGTCCGCCACTCGAAATTCCTCAGCCTCGTGCTGCGGCACAAGCCGGAGACGGTCGGAATCGCGCTGGATGCGCAGGGCTGGGTCGCGGTCGACACGCTGCTCGCCGCCTTCGCCCGGCACGCCCACCCGCTCGACCGCGCGACGCTCGAACGGGTCGTCGCCGACAACGACAAGAAGCGGTTCGTCCTCTCCGAGGACGGGCGGCGCATCCGCGCGGCGCAGGGGCACAGCGTCACGGTCGACCTCGCGCTCGAGCCGCGGGTGCCGCCGGCAACGCTCTATCACGGCACGGTCGACCGTTTCCTCACATCGATCCGGGCCCAGGGCCTGCGCCCGGGGAAGCGTCACCATGTCCATCTCAGCGCCGACGAGGCGAGCGCCGCCGCGGTCGGCGCGCGGCGCGGCAAGCCGGTGATCCTGACCGTCGCCGCCGGGGCCCTGCGTGGCACCGGCCACGTCTTCTACCTGAGCGCCAATGGCGTCTGGTTGACCGACTCCGTGCCGCCGCATTTCATCACCTTCCCGGACGGCGAGTAGCGACCAGTAGCTTGGCGGCTTGGTGGCTCCGTCCCGCACACAAATTTCTTCGGGCGATTCGGAAAATATTCCTTGAACTTGGTCCGGCCGCTTCCTAATTAGGCGTCATCAACGCCACACCTGTGTCCGCGGCCGTCCCGGCCTAAGCATCGGGCACGACCGCAAAGGCGTTCGCCGGCGGCCTGCCGCCCTTCACTATCACCACATCGACCACACCCAATCGGGAGACCCGACGATGGCGCTTTCCTCCATCGCGCTGTGCTCGCGCGCGCTGTTGAAGCTCGGCGCGCGCACGATCGCGTCCTTCGACGAAGGCACCGCGGAGGCCGAGGTCTCGGCCAACCTCTACCCGCCGGTGCGCGACGCGCTGCTGTCGGCGCATCCGTGGAACTTCGCGACCGGCCAGGCAACCCTGCCGCGCCTGTCAGCCACGCCGACCGCGGACTGGAGCTATGCCTACCAGCTTCCCGCCGACTTCCTGCGCGCGCTGTCGGCGGGCGGCGGCACGGGCGCCGGGCGCGGGCTCGCCTATCGCATCGTCGAGCGGCGGCTGCACACCAATGCCGAGTCCGTCACCCTGACCTACATCTTCCGGCCCGACGAGAGTGCCTTCCCGCCCTTCTTCGACCTGACCCTGATCGCGCGGCTGGCGGCCGAGTTCTGCCTGCCGCTGACCGAGAGCACGAGCCGCGCCGAGCTCTTGAGCAAGATCGCCGAGCAGGAGTTCCGCCGCGCCCGCCTGATCGACGCGCAGGAGGAGACGCCGCCGCGCATCGAGGACTTCTCGTTGCTGGAGGCGCGCGGCCAGTGACCCGGATCCGGACGCTCAAGACCAACTTCACCGCCGGCGAGGTCTCGCCCGAGCTGCTCGGCCGCGGCGACCTGACCGCCTTCGAGAACGGCGCGGCGCGGCTGCGCAACGTCTTCATCCATCCGACTGGCGGCGTCAGCCGCCGGCCGGGCACCCGCTACGTCGCCACCGCGCGCGGCCGGCTCGACCGGATCACCACCGGGGTGACGCCGACCGCACCCAGCGGCGGCACCGCCGCCAACGCGCTCGACGACGACCCCGCGACCCTGTTGTCGACGACCGCGACCGTCGGCACGACCGATCCTTACGTCGTGGTCCAGTACGACCTGGGCAGCGCCCGGCCGGTGCTGTTCGCCGACGCCATCGGCCTGCGCCTGACCGCCGGTGAGAGCGCGGGCGAGTTCCGCATCCAGCATTCGAACGACGGGGTCGCTTGGACCGACTTCGGCGCGGTCACCAATGTCGGCACCCGCGCCGAGGGCTTCCGCCGCACCGGGCCGGTCGCGGCGCGCTACTGGCGGCTGGCGCGGATCGGCGGCACCGACCTGGGCACGGCCACCGTCGAGCTCGCGGACTTCACCCTGTGGGTCGACACCGGCGCGGTGTCGCCCGGACGCGCCATCGCCTTCGAGTTCAACACCGAGCAGACCTATCTGCTGGTCGTCACCGACCGCAATATCGCCGTCTATGCCGACGACGCCTGGGTCGCCGACCTGCCCTCGCCGGTCGACGCCGACCGGATCGCCCAGATCGCCTGGGCGCAGAGCGCGGACACGCTGCTGGTCGTCCACGCCGATCTGCCGCCGATGCGGTTCACGCGGGCGACGATCGCGACCGGCGGCGGCCCGGTCGAGGACTGGAAGCTGTCGGACTGGCAGTTCGTGCTGGAAGACAGCAAGGATGCCGACGACAACCCCCTCGGCACCGCCCTACGCCAGCCCTACCACAAGTTCGCGGATGCCGACGTGACGCTGACGCCGAGCGGCACGACGCTCGACAGCAGCATCACGCTGACCGCCTCGGCGGCGGTGTTCCAGGACGCCCATGTCGGCATGCGCTTCCGCATCGAGGAGCGGCAGGTCGAGATCACCGCCGTGAGCGCGCCGACCACGGCGACGGCGACGGTGAAGGAGGTGCTGAAGTCGACCGAAGCGGCGAAGGACTGGGAGGAGCCGGCGCTGTCGAGCCTGCGCGGCTGGCCGGCGAGCGTGGTCTTCCACCAGGACCGGCTGGTGATCGGCGGCGCGCGCGACCTGCCCAACCGGCTGTGGCTGTCCAAGTCCGGCGACCTGTTCAACTTCGACCTGGGCGAGGGCCTCGACGACGCGGCGATCGAGTTCGCCGATCCTGTCGGACCAGGTCAACGCCGTGCGCAACGTCTTCTCCGGCCGCCACCTCCAGGTGCTGACCTCGGGCGCCGAGTGGATGGTCACCGGGCGACCCGCTCACCCCGGAGAACATCCAGCTCAAGCGCCAGACCCGGGTCGGCTCGCCGATCGACCGCAACGTGCCGCCGCGAGACGTCGACGGCGCCACCCTGTTCGCCGCACGCAACGGCAGCGAGCTGCGCGAGTTCCTCTACGCCGACGTCGAGCAGGCCTATCAGGCCAACGACTTGGCGCTGCTCGCCCGGCACCTGATCGCCGACCCGCAGGACCAGGACTACGACCAGGGCGGCCGGCTGTTCCACGTTGTGATGGCCGACGGCACGCTCGCGACCGTCACCGTCTACCGCGCCGAGCGGGTCACCGCGTGGAGCCTGCAGACCACCGACGGCCTGTTCCGCTCCGTCTGCGTCGTCGACGACATCGTCTACCTGCTGGTCGAGCGAGACGGTGCGCTGTTCGTCGAGCGCTTCGACGATACGCTGACCACCGATGCCGCACTGACCGGCGAGAGCGGGTCGCCCCAGGACGAGTGGAGCGGGCTCGACCATCTCGAGGGCGCGACGATCGCCGTGGTCGCCGACGGGGCGGTGGCGCCCGACGCGACGGTGAGCGGCGGCGCGATCACCCTGCTCTACCCCGCCGCGGCGATCGAGGCCGGCCTGCCCTTCACCATGGAGGTCGAGCCGCTGCCGCCATCGGTCAACAGCCCGCGCGGCTCGGCCCAGGGCTCGCCGATCCGACTGGTCGAGGCGACCTTCCGCCTGCTCGACGCCAAGACGCTCCGGGTCGACACCGGCGGCGGATACCGCGACCTGCCCTTCCGCCACATCGGCGAGACCGGCGTGCTCGACACCGGCCCGGTGTCGTTCACCGGCGACCTCGCCGTCCGCGCGCTCGGCTGGCAGCGCAGCGCCGCCCCGCTGTGGCGCGTCGCCCAGTCGGCGCCGCTGCCCTGCACGATCCTGTCGGTGGCGACCGAGATCGCGGTGAACGATTGAGGCGGACGTTGGCAGGACGACCCGGAACGGTCGAGCAGCAATGGTCACAGATAGGAAGGCAGCTCGGACTTGGGGATTCGTTGCAGCTTGGGCGGCGACTCCGCCGTCGCAGCGATCTTTTCCGCGGCCGCTTCGGCAGCACGCACCTGTTCCGCGCTCAGCTTCGCCTTGAGCGCCTTGGCCCGATCGCCGGCAGCGGCATCGCCGATCTTCTGGGCGACGAGGAACCAGGTGAACGCCTGCTGCAGGTCGGCCTTGCCGCCGAAGGCGCCGGTCAACAGGTGGGCCGCGCGGAAGGCACGGCGTCGACGCCAGTACATCTCGGTCTCCGCCCCCGTGACGGAGCGCTGATACCAACGGATCGCCTTGGCCAGATCTCGGTCGCCGTAGTAGCCGTTCAAATAGATTTCGGCCAACGAACTGGCAGCCGTGCCGTCCCCGTACCGTGCGGCGAGCGCCTTCAGGGCGAGGCAGCGCTTGACGTCGCGCTGGAACAGTTTGCCATCGCAATAGTCGGACCCGAGCAAGCTGACTGCCAGGGGGTGGCCCTGCCGGGCCGAGCGGACGAGCCAGAGACGCGCCTTTGCCTTCGCCGCACCTCGCTGCTTCGCCAAAACCGACTTGTCGCGATCGGCATCGGTCGGATCCGACCAGTCCAGCCTCTCCAGCTTCCTATACGCTGCCCGGCCTTCGGCGAACTGGGCGGTCGAGTTGCCTGCTTTGGCGTCGGCCAAACGCTTCGCTTCGAACGAGTTCATATCGGACCGCGATCCAGAATGCCGGCCAGATGTACCAGGCGGCCACCGCGACTTCCGCCACCACGATCGCCGTCGCCGCGATCACGAAGTAGCGAAGGATCCTTCTCGCCATCACGAGCCTCCCTCGATCCCGCCAGGATGTGCGGGCCGGACCATCACGGCTTTGCCTGTCGCCGAAGCCGGTCGGCGATCTTCCGGGCCGCGGCCTCCGTCTCCGGTGAGAGCTGCGGCCAGCGCTCCTTGATCAGGCGGCGCGCAAGCCCCGATTCCTTTCGGGCCAACAAGTACCGCGCGAGGGCACCGGTATCGTCTTTCGGAACGCCGATGGCATAGTAGAGGATACCTCCAGCGCGCAGGGCAGCCCCGCTGGACTTGGCCGCGGCACGATCGAACACAGCCAGCGCCTGACGCGGCTCGAACGGGAGATGACGCCCCCAGAGATACATTTTGCCGAGATCGATTACTGCGGTCAGGTTACCCAAAGCCGCCGACCGGCGAAGCAACACAGCACAGCGCGCCACGTCACGGTGAACGTACTGCCCGTTGCAGTACATCTTGCCGAGCGCCCATATCGCGTCCGGCTGGTTCTGCTTCGCGGCGCGCGAAAACCACTTGTAGGCCTGCGAATCGCGCCACGCGTCGCCGCCGCGCATGCCGAAGACATAGAAGGCATGGCCCATTTTGTATTGGGCCTTGGCGTCGCCGCGCCACGCTTGCTTCAGGTCGCTGTAGTCAGCCCACGGCCACAGTTGGCCGGTCGCCCACGTGACCAGGGAACGGCCGCCATACGCGAAAGCGCCGAGCTGCGCGACGACGAGCAGCACGCACAGGCCGCCGAACGACCAGAACAGGATGCGCAGGGCTTTCTTCATCGCACGACCCACGAACGCATGGACCTCAAACCGACCGACCGCAATCGAGACGTCGGAACAAAACAAGAATAGTGAACCCATTTCTCCAATGCAACCAACAAGCGCAGAAAGGATCGCATCGATGGCCGAATTGAAATACCCGCGCTTCCGGGTGCCAATGGCGAGGCAGCGCGATGTCGAAGGCATGAAGAGCGTCGGCCCGACGGTCTTCAACAAGTTATTCGGCAGCGCCAGGGCGGCCATCCGCAGCAAGCACGAAGCGAACCGCCAAGCGTTGCGCAAATGGTACTCGGGGGACGGGGACCGGAAACAACTCGAATGGGCATTGAAGCAAGAAGACCGCTTTGAAGCGGAGGAGCTTCAAAAGCTGGAAGAGCGGCAGCGTCGAGAAGCCGAGGAAGAGCGGCAGCGACGAGGGGACGAGCAGGAGCGCCTGCGGCGGAAGACCGAGGAAGAGCGCCGGCGCAAGGCCGCAGAGGACGCGCGCCGGCGCGAGATGGCGGACCCGCACTACGAAGACCGGCGCGCAATCATCGACCGCTATCGCGCGATCGAGAAGCGCCGGTCCGGCCACCGCCAAGGCCTGGCACCGCCCTTCGACTTCTGGCTCGACGATTCCGAAATCGACAAGCTGGGCAAGGACGGCGGCGACCTGAACCGCGCCGCCGTGGATCGGATGATCGGCGATCCCGACTACTACGACCCGACGTCGCCGCGGGGCGTGCGGCTCCGTCGAGCCGCCGCCGACTGGTTCAAGCGGAACGCCGGCTGACGGCCGGCCCCGGGCGCCCCGCCCGTCGACGCCCTCACCTTCCCATCATCCAAGGAGACCGCATGTCCGGACTCGAAACGGCCGCGCTGGTGTCGCTGGTCAGCGGCGCCGTGACCGCGGCGCAGGCCAACCAGTCGGCCAAGGCCCAGATCGCGGCGAACAACCGCGCCTATGCCCTGCAGGCCGAGCAGACCCGTTTGGCCAACGAAATCGAGCAACGCCGCCGCAAGGAGGCGCTCAAGGCCGGCCAGGCAACGCAGCGCGCCCGCTTCGGCGCCGCCGGGATCGGCTCGGCCGACGGCTCCGCCGCCGCGGTGCTCGAGGGCCTGCAGGAACGCAGCGCCCGGCGGGGCAAGGACGCGGCCGAGCAGCGCGTCCTCGGCCTCCAGGCGAACCTGCTCGACGTGCAGAACAGCAACCGCACGGCGCTGTTGCACGCCGCCCAGGCCCGCGACCGGGCGCTGGTCGATATCGGCGGATCGTTCGCGAAAGCGGGCGCGGCCCGGTTGAGGAGCCCGGCCGCCGAAGGGACAGCACGCCGGCAGCCGCTAGCCGCGCGGGTCGGCGATCCCCCCGGCCCTCCCCCACAGCCCAACCCGACAACCGAGTGGAGCCATGACCGAGCACATCATGATCGGCGACGTCTCGCCGCGCGTCCAGTACGTCGCCGACGGCGTCCAGACCCAGTTCACCTTCCCCTTCCCGATCTTCGAGGACAGCGACCTCAAGGTCTGGTTCGACGAGACCGAACAGACCGCGGGCTTCGCGGTGTCGGGCGCCGGCGACTCGGCCGGCGGGGCCGTCGACTTCGACGCGGCCCCGGCCGACGGCGTCCGGGTCACCTTGCGGCGCGCGGTCCCGGTCGAGCGCACCACCGACTTCCAGGAGGGCGGCGCCTTCCGGGCCAAGACGATCAACGACGAGCTCGACCGGCAGACCGCGATGATCCAACAGCTCGCCGAGGAGAACGACCGCGCGGTGCGCGCCTCGCCGACCGACGCCGGCGCGGAGCTGGTGCTCCCGTCGAAGGACGCGCGGGCGAACGGCCTGCTCGGCTTCGACGGCGACGGCAACCCGATTGCCATCAGCGGTGGGCTGGGCGAGGTCGCGGTCTCGGCAGCCATGACCCCGGTGCTCCAGGCCGGAACCCTGGCCGCCGCCCGCGCCGCAGCCGGCCTGGCCATCGGCGCGGACGTGCAAGCCTACGACGCGGAGACGGCGAAGCTCGACGAGGCGCAGGAGTGGACGGCGCGGCAGCAGTTTAGGGAGCCGATTGCCAGCCCGTATGTAATCGACTGGAATGCGATGGTCACGGTGAAGCCCGCATCGATCGGCGACCGGCTAGTGTCAGTCTGGACCGGCGATGCTTCCGATAGCGGCGCAGTCGCGGTCGTCTACGACGAGAGGTACGAGTATCTCGCCGGCGGCAATACGACCGATGCCAAGATCAGGATCACCAAGATCGACCGCACGAGTCGCGCCACAGTCGCCGTCTACAACGGCGCGACAGGCGAGGAGAGCGCCCACCACATGATCCTACTGGGCGGCCATCTCTACGTGTCGTGCGCCACGTCTCCCGGCAAGGTAGTCAAGATCGACGCAGCGACCATGACTAAAGTCGCCGTCTGGACGGGCGCGGCCGGTGAGAACACCGCCAAATTCATGACGTCGGATGGCACCTTCGTATACGTCTGCCTCTACAGCGCCTCGCCGGGCAAGGTCGCAAAGATCGATCCTTCGGATATGACGTCCACTGCCGTTTGGACCGGCGAAGCCTATCACACGTTCCCGCAAGGGATTGAATGGACGGGCACACATCTCATGGTGGGCCTTGATGTGGTGCCCTTCGAGCTGATCAAAGTCGATCCGGCAACCATGGTCACGATTGCACTTCCATACGCCGACAACCGTTTCCTCGACAGTCGGCGCGCGATCTATTCGGGAGCGACGTCGCGCGCGGGCCAAAGAGTTCTCAATGACCGCCGGCAACAAGATCTCTGAGGTCGATTTCCTGCTCGACAAGGTCGGCGCCCCCTCTGGCACGGCGACGGTTTGCATCAGGCAATCGTCGGACGACAGTAGCATCGGCACTCTGGGAACGGTGGACGTGTCGACCTTACCTAGTTCAGCCGCCAATCCGATCTGGATGCGGTTTCGTCCGGCTACGCCGATAGTGATCCAAAACACCGAGGATCACTACGTCCTGATCGAGTACTCGGCTGGCAACGCCTCGAACTATCTAGGGCTGCGCTATGATAGCGCCGACCGGACGAACGGCGTCCTAGCGGACTACAACGGCGCCTACAGCACAAACGGGAGCGCGGACGCCTCGATCCGAGTGTATCCCAACAACGTCTTCTACGCAGCGAACCTGACAGCCTGGAACGATGGCGAGAGCTACGGTAACCACACGTTGAGTAGTGATGGCAAAATATATGCCACGACCTATGGCTTAAACCCCGACAGGGTGGTCCGGATCGACTGGATCAACATGATCGAAGCCGACAAGCTAACGCTAGATAGCGGCGAGAATAACGCGACTTGGCCAGTCTGTGTTGGGAACACTATTATGGTCCCGTGCAATACGTCACCTGGTCGAGTGGTCCGCTGCGGCGACACCGACAATGGGCTAGTCCGCGAAGGCAGTTGGATTGCGGCGAGCGGCCAGGACAACTTCTACCACCTCGCCTTCGATGGGCACTTTACCTGGGTCGCGGCTTCCACTGCTCCGCCGAAGCTGTTGCGCAAGATCATTTGGCCGATAGAAGAGACCGGAACTTGAGCCGCGACATATCGATCACTGGCACCCCCGGCTTCGGCTTAAAGATCACCTTTGCTTTCAGTCCGTGGGCCCGAAGCGCGTAGGAATACACGCCTGGCACCATATGGATCCCAAACTCGTCATTTCGAACCGGAAGCCCAAAAAGCGAAATGTTCGTATTCGTGGGCCGAATCACTTGAATTTCGGTTGCCCCCTTGGCGATGGCCTCTCTTGCCCTCGCCCCGAAATACTCGAATTGCAGGAAGTTGCTCCCGGCAACCAGAGCCACGTTCACGCTCGCAGAGATTAGCGCCCATGCGAATAGAACGTGGATGGCCGGCTTTGGGAGTGCCCAAATCAGCAGCAGGACGATCATCGCAGAGAAAGGAACCAGCGTACGATACGCCGGGTAGCCGCCTGCAGCCACGAGGTTCGGCGCGTTCGCCATCAGCAGTAGAACACAGCAGGCCAGCGCCGGCTGCCAGCCGTTCCTCGAGAAGCGGCGCACGCAGCCAAAGGCGATCAATAGCAGGACCGCAAAGGCCAGAATTCGCGTCTGATAAATGTTCCACAGATTTAGCGCGAAATACGCTAACTTGTTTACAAAAAACTCGGCCTTCTTGATGGGATCGAGGGAGACGTTGATCTCATAGATAGACCCCTTCTGAATGACATGAGCGCCTTCGGGATGAGAAAGCAGAAGTTCTGGAATGACTATAAATTTATGAATAATAAAATAAGGCAAACAGCACGCAATCAGGAGAATGACTCCTCGAACAATCGTAGCTCGCGTTCTTGGCCATTCACTCAGGTCCGTGAACAGCACTTTCGCAAATAGCGGCACGAGAAAAAACATCGCGGCGATTTGATATGTATATAAGGCAATCAACACCAGCAAAGCAGAGATCGGCCAGAACTTCGAAGATCGAATGAATAAAACGGAGGCGAAGAGAGCGAAAAAAGAACCGATAGTTGCTTGTGAAATAAATCCTAGAATTACGTAAAATTGAGCTCCCGGTAGAAGCATAATTGCAACCCAAATTTCGAATTTGTTTATCCAATTGGCTTTCGGAATAGAGACCGCTCTTATGAGCATCAACGCAGATGCAGATAGGAACGTGATAGATATTAGACGCAGCCACGCAATGTCCGTGGGTGAATGAACGATGTAGGTGTAAAGGCTACCCAGAATGCCCTGGATCGGTCTACCGAAGTAGAACATGAAAAGGCTCTGAGGATGACGAAACCAGAATGTTGAATTGTCCAAGACGCGGAAAAAATTGTAGTCGTCGTGTTGAAGGCTCGGAAGAACCAGCAGCGGCATGAACACGACTGCCAGCAATAGCGGCACGGAGAGCCAAACGATCCGTCGGGAGAGCATGACGAACGGTAGCAAAAGCCGCGGACGAACACTAGCCGCCTCCTGCCGATCAGCCAGCACCTGCGAGGAAGCTTGCCTATCCAACCAACAGGTCAATCCTTGGTCGAGCATGCGTCCCCCCGCACCCCCTTCCCCGACTTCGTCCATGCCTGGAACGCCCACCAGGACCTCGAAACGCCCCGCATCCACCACGACATCGCCGCGTGGCTGGGTGCACGGTGGCGGGAGGGTGACGCGCGGCTCCTCCTGCTCGCGTTCCGGTCGGCCGGGAAGTCCACGCTCGTCGGGCTGTTCTGCGCCTGGCTGCTGGCCAACGATCCCGACCGCCGCATCCTGGTCCTCGCCGCCGATCTGGCGCTGGCGCGCAAGATGGTGCGCAACGTCAAGCGGGTCATCGAGCGCCACCCGGCCACCGCCGGGCTGAAGCCGGCCCGCGCCGACCAGTGGGCCGCCGACCAGTTCACGGTCAACCGGCCGGGCGAGTTCCGCGACCCCTCGGTGCTGGCGCGCGGCATCACCGGCAACTTCACCGGCAGCCGCGCCGACGTCGTCATCTGCGACGACGTCGAGGTGCCGCGCACCTGCGATTCCGCGGCCAAGCGCGCGGACCTGCGCACCAAGCTGCACGAGATCGACTACGTCCTCGTCCCGGGCGGAACGCAGCTCTACATCGGCACGCCGCACAGCTACTACTCGATCTACGCTCGCGAGCCGCGCGGCGAGGCCGGCGAGGAGCGCCCCTTCCTCGACGGCTTCGCCCGCTACGAGCGGCCGCTGCTCGACGCCGACGGCGCCTCGGCCTGGCCGGAGCGCTTCACCCCGGAGCGGATCGCCGAGATCCGGCGGCGGACCGGGCCCAACAAATTCGCCAGCCAGCACCTGCTCCAGCCGGTCGACATCGCCGACTGCCGGCTCGACCCCGAGCGGATGAAGCCCTATGACGGCGAGCTCGACTACCGCGAGGCCAACCGCCTTCCGTCGCTGCACCTCGCCGGCACGCGCATGGTATCGGCGACCTGCTGGTGGGACCCCGCCTACGGCTCGCCGCGGATCGGCGACGCCAGCGTGATCGCCTGCGTCTTCGCCGACGCCGACGGCGGATACTGGCTGCACGAGGTCAGCTACCTGACCCACGACCCCGCGCGGGTCGAGGACGAGGACGAAGCGACCCAGCTCTGCCGGGCGGTCGCCCGCTTCGCACGGCGCAACTTCCTGCCCGCCGTGACCATCGAGACCAATGGCCTCGGGCGGTTCCTGCCCGGCCTGTTGCGACAAACCCTGCGGCGCGACGGCCTCGACTGCTCGGTGAGCGAGAAGCATTCCGAGCGCAACAAGGCCGACCGCATCGTCGGCGCGTTCGACGCGATCCTGGCCGCCGGCGCACTGCGCGCCCACCGGTCGATCTGGCAGACCCCGTTCGTGCGCGAGATGCGCGAGTGGCGGGCCGACACCCGCTGCGCCGACGACGGCCTGGACGCGGTCAGCGGCTGCCTCCTGGCCGAGCCGGTCCGCTTTGACGCGGTCACGAGAACCGGCCGGACTAGCCAACCGGGTCGCGGCAACTGGCGCGGCTTCGCCATGCCGGTCACGGCGCACAGCGACTTCGACGTCTAGACCGCCCGTGGTTCCGTCGTAGCCCGCTGCGCACGGCGGCCCGCGGAACATCCCTCCACATCCGACATCAGGAGACTGCCATGACACGCCTCGCCCTGGCGCTGGCGGCGGCACTTACGCTGTCCGCGCCTTGCACCCCCGCCTACGCCAAGACGGCGCCGCCCCATGCCGCGCCGAAGGCCGCACCGCCGCCGCTCTGCGCGCCGCTGACGGCGCACGCCGCCTACCTGGCGCGACGGTGGGGCGAACGGCCGTTCGCGCCCGGCCGGATCGGCCGCGCCGCCACGGTCATCCTCTTCGTCAACCCGGCGACGCGCACCTGGACGCTGATCCGGGTGCTGGCCGCCGGCGTCGGCTGCGCCATCGGCGCGGGCCGCCCGCCCGGGCGAACGACCCCGCCGCCGCAGGCCGCCCCCGTGCCTGATCGGAGCGTGTTCTGAGATGGCGGAGAGTCACCCCGGCTTCCACGTCGAGAAGACCGTTTCGATCGGCCACCTGCTGACCACCGGCATCCTGCTGGTCTCGGCCCTGTTCTACGTCTTCCGCATCGAGGGCCGCACCGACCAGAACGCCCAGCACATCCACTTCAACCGCCAGCGCATCGAGCGGGTCGAACGCCGCAGCGCCACCGACATCGCCGAGATCAAGGGCCTGCTCCGCCGCATCGAGGACAAGCTGGACCGGAAGGCCGACAAATGACCCTGACCCACGACCACCTCATCATCCACTGCTCGGCCACCCGCGCGTCCGACGACATCGACGCGGCGTGGATCGACCGGCTGCACAAGTCGTTCGGCTGGAAGGGCATCGGCTACAACTTCGTGATCACCCGGGCGGGCGCCGTCCAGGAAGGGCGATCGCTGGCCGTGCCCGGCGCGCATGTCGGCGACTGCAACGTCGGCGCCTACCGGCATGCCAACTGGAATTCGCGCTCGATCGGCGTCTGTCTCGCCGGCGGCGTGGCCGCCGACGGCGCCACGCCGGAGAACAACTACACCGACGCCCAGTGGGCCGCGCTGGGCAAACTGACCCGGGACCTGTGGGCGCGGGCGCCCGCGATCGGCCGCGAGACCAACACGATGGGCCACCGCGACCTGATCAAGCTGACCGGGGCGCCGCCCAAGGCCTGCCCGTGCTTCTCCGTGAAGCGCTGGCTGCGCGCCGGCCCGCCGGCCGGGCAACCCGACGCCGCCGCGCACGCCGAAATCGAGCATCGGGAGGCGACGGGCGACCGCCGCTCCTTCGCCGACGGCGTCTACGGGCTCGTCCGCCGGTCGCTGCGCGGCCTGCCGGCGATCCCGGCCGAGTTCACGTCCCTGCTCGACATCGCCGAGCGGGCGCTCTCGCCGGCGACCCACACGGTGAAGCCGGGCGACACGCTGTGGTCGATCTCGCAGCTCTACGGCGTGCCGCTGAAAGACCTGACCGCCGCCAACCACATCGCCGACCCGGCCGACGTGCCGGTCGGCACCGTGCTGAGGATCTACCGATGACCGATACCCGAACCGCCGGCACGCCGCCTACGGCCGCCCCCGGCCCCACGCATCTCGCCGACCCGAGCCATCCGCAGTGGCGGCGGCGCCGGCGGCGCAACACGACGCTCATGATGCTCGGCATCGCGATGTGCGGCGGCGCGACCGCCGCGGGCATGGCCGGCATTTCCAACGCCGTGCTGACCAACGCGCTCTATGCCGGCGTCCTGCTCGCGGGCATGGGCGCC
This sequence comes from uncultured Alphaproteobacteria bacterium, assembly GCA_963730305.1. GTDB lineage: Bacteria > Pseudomonadota > Alphaproteobacteria > Bin65 > Bin65 > CAMYMQ01. The sequence continues at coordinate 335,304 of CAVSRB010000002.1, read as the reverse complement.
GGGCTCTACACCTGGACCGCGCTCGACCGGCTGAGGCCCCTGTGACGGAGGCGGGCCGATGATCGCCGGCATCCTGACCTGGCTGTTCACCAAGGACAGCGGCCGCGCGGTCCTGCTCGTACTCGGCGTCGTCACCCTCGGGTTCGGCGCCTGGGGCGCCAAGGCGCTCTACGACCGGGCCAAGCGCAAGGAGGGCCGCCAGGCCGAACGCAACGAGAGGTTACGCGACCATGTTCAAGCGATCGAGCAAGGGCGTCGGGCGGAAGCTGACGCTGGCTCTGGCAGCGACCGCGATCGGCGGCTGCGCGCAAAATACCGCCGTGATTGACACCGCGTGCACGCTGTTCGCCCCGATCACCTGGTCGACGCGCGACACGGCCGAGACCCGGCGGCAGGTCGTCGCCCACAACTCGAAATGGGAATGCCGGTGCCGGAAGGATTGTCCGAAATAGTCCGAAAGGTCGGAAAGCTCAGATCTCGGCGACAATCTTCCCGAACACGTCGCGCGAGCGCAGCCGCTCGATCGCGACGGGGAATTCCTCCAGCTTGATCACGGTGTCGATCACCGGCGTGATGCCGTCGGCCATCTTGGCCAGGCTGTCGACGCAGTTCTGCACGCTCGACCCGAACGAGCCGAAGATGCGGAGTTGCTGCTGGAAGATCTGGTAGAGGTTGGTTTGCGCGCTGATTCCCGTGGTCGAGCCGCAGGTCACCAGCCGCCCGCCGCGCTTGAGCGACAACAGGCTGCCGGCCCAGGTGTCGACCCCGACATGCTCGAAGACGACGTCGACGCCCTGCTTGTCGGTGAGGCGGCGGACCCGGCCCTCGAACCGCTCCTCGCGGTAGTTGATGACGTGGTCCGCGCCCAGCGCCTTGGCCTGCTCGACCTTGGCGTCGCTGCCGACCGTGGTGATCACCGTCGCGCCGATCTTCTTGGCCATCTTGATCGCGGTCGAGCCGATGCCGCTGCCGCCGGCGTGCACCAGGATCGTCTCGCCCGGCTCCAGCTTGGCGTTGTCGAACAGCATGTGCTGGACGGTCGCGAAGGTGACGGTGGTGCAGGCGGCCTGGACGTGGGTCACGCCTTCGGGCACCGGGATGATCCGCTTGGCCGGCGCCTTGACCTGTTCGCACGCCAAGCCGTCGACGTGAAAGCCCATGATGCCGCCGATGTCGAGACAGAGATTCTCCTGCCCGGCCAGGCACCGCTTGCAGGTGCCGCAGAACAGGCCCGGATAGACCACCACCGGATCGCCGACCTTCACATGGCCGACCTCGGGCCCGACCGCCTCGACCACGCCCGCGCCTTCGACCCCGACGGTCAGCGGAAGCTGGCGCTTGGCGAAGGCCATGCCGCGGAAGCCGAACAGGTCGATGTGGTTGAGCGAGACGGCCTTCATCGAGACCAGCACCTCGTCGCCTTCCGGCGGCGACGGGGCGTCGGTCTCGGTCATCTCGACCTTCTCTTCGGTGATCAGGCGTAGCGCGCGCACGATCGATCGGCTCCTGGTGGCAAGTCGGGAATTGGCGGTCGGCCGGCGGCGTCAGGCGTCCGGATGGCCGATCAGCAGGCTCACGTTCTGGCCGCCGAAGCCGAACGAATTCGACAGGGCGAAGGTTGCCTGCTGCTTGCGCGCCTCGTTCGGCACCACGTCGAGGTCGATCGCCGGATCGGGCTCGTCGTAGTTGATCGTCGGCGGCAGCACGCCGTCGCGCAGCGTCTTGACCGTGATCGCGGCCTCGACCGCGCCCGCGGCGGTCAGCGTATGGCCGAGCATCGACTTGTTGGAGCTGACGGCGAGCTTCGCCTTGTGGTCGCCGAAGACCTCGGCGATGCCGAGATGCTCCATCTTGTCGTTCTCGGGCGTGCCGGTGCCGTGGGCGTTGACGTAGTCGATGTCGGTCGGCTTCAGGCCGGCGTCGTCGATGGCGCCCTGGATACAGCGGATGATCGCCTTGCCGTTGGGGTTCGACCGGGTGCGGTGGAAGGTGTCCGCCGCCTCGCCGCACCCCAGCACGTAGGCCAGGATGGTCGCGCCGCGCGCCTTGGCGTGCTCCGGATCCTCGAGGATCAGCGCCGCCGCCCCTTCGGCCATGACGAAGCCGTCACGGTTCTTCGAGAACGGCCGCGCGGCCTTCTCCGGCGGGTCGTTCTTGGTCGACAACGCCGACAAGAGCGCGAAGCGGATCAGCGTTTCCTCGTTGATCGAGCCGTCGGTGCCGACGCACAGCGCCGCCGGCGAATCGCCGCGCCGCACCGCCTCGACGCCGAGCTGGATCGCCGAGGCGCCCGAGGCGCAGGCGGTCGTCAGGGTGATCGGCGAGCCGGTGCAGCCGTACTTGTCGGCGAGCCGGTCGGCCAGCGTGCCGTTGAGGAAGTCCTCGTGATACGAGAAGCAGGAGCCGTCGGGCGTATCGATCGGGCGGCGGGCATAAGGGCTGGTCTCGCCGGGCGAGGAATGCTCGGCCAGGTACTGCCGCGCGTTCCAGTCGTGCTCGATCGGCGGCGCCGCCAGGAACAGGTCGCCCGGGAAGCCGGTCTCGTCCCGCAGGCCACTCTGTTCCATCGCCTCGGAGACCGCAGTGTCGGCCATGGTGTAGCTGATCGCCGGCATCGTCGGCGCTTCGAGATCGAGATATTCGACCGTGCCGGCGATCCGGGTCCGCAGCCCCTCCGTCGAAAAGCGGTGGATCTCGTGGATGCCGGAGTCGCCTGCGAGCAGTCGCGGCCAGTTGGCGTCGACGCCTTCGCCCAGCGAGGTGATCATCCCGATGCCGGTGATCGCGACCTTTCCGGCACCGCCATTCCGCTCAGCCATCGGCCTTCTCCAGGAGGGCCATGCCCTCCCCTTTCAAATGTCCCCATCCGGTGACGAGGACCTGATCCACATCGCGGTCGCCGGCGTCCGCCTCCAACGGCTCGTCCGCCGACAGCGGCGGGAACAGCCGTGACCGTTCGAGACAGTCTAACCCGAGAATGATGTTCTGGAGAAACGCCGCCTCGACGGCATGACCGACGGCTTCGCCGGTGCCGCGCACGATCGCGTCCGGCCGCTCGGCGCGGACCGCTTCGAGGAAGCCTTTTTCCTCCGCCGTGATCGCCCCGGACCCGCACGCGCCGCTCAGGACCGCGAGGCTGCCGTCGCGCAGGTGCGGCCTGACCTTGTCGAACTGGGCGCCGGCCGTCGCCGCGGCAGCCCCGGGCTCGCGCCTGGTCCGGTCGCTCTCGACCGCGCTCAGCCGCGCCAGGACGTCGACCCCGCGCCGCGTCGCGCTTTCCTCCGACTCGAGCACGAGGAAGCCACCGGCGCTGCCGAGGCAGATGCCGGCATCGGGCCGGTGCCAGAGGCTGGCATAGTCGCCGCGCATGAGCATGCCGGCGGCGTGATACATCAGGTGCAGGTCGGGCCGCTCGGCGTTGAAGCCGGCGCCGACCAGAAAGATGTCGCCCTGCCCGGCGACGATCTTCTCGAAGGCGATCCGCACCGTGTCGATGCCGGCGCTCTCCTCGCCCATGAAGGTCCGGCTCGATCCCGACACGCCGTGGACGATCGAGACGTTGCCCGCGAACAGGTTGGGCAACTGGGCCAGGAACAGGGTCGGCCGCAGGCCATCGGCCAGCTCGCGGTTCAGGAAGGCGCCCTTGTCGTTGGCGCCCGGCAGGCCCTTGACGATCTCCTCGTCCAGGCTCCAGTCGCGCTCGCCACCGCCCGCCGACACGATCATGTGCGTCTGTTCGAGCAGGGCCTCGTCGCCCTTGATCCCGGCCTGCTCCAGCGCCACGCCGGCAGCGTGGACGCCATAGAGCATCATCGGGCCCATCGCCCGCTGGTCGCCCGGCTTGGGGATCTGCGTCGACGGGTCGAAATCGCGAATGGGATAGACGTAGAACGGCGCGTAGGTCTCGTGATCGACCACACCCGTCCGTTTGGCCGTGTCGGAAAGCGCAGCCCACCGGCTTTCGCCGTCGGCGCCGATGGGCGAGAGCAGACCGGCGCCGGTGACGCAGACCCGTCGGTTCGAAGACGCTTCGCTCATCTAGCTGACGCCCACCGCCGCGGCGTGGTTCCGGACGGTGGCCCGGAGATCATCGGTCGGGAACGGCATGGTCCGGAAACGCAAATCCGCGTCCGCGATGGCCTTTCCTTCTTCGGTCGATTGCACGCTCGCCCTCGTTACTGCGAAACCCGAACCTTCATGGACCAGTTCGGCCTCGACCGTCAATTCGGTGCCCGGCTCGACGAAGGTCCGGATCTTGGCCTTTTCGACCTGGATCAGGAAGGGCAGCCGCTCGAAGTCCTGAAGCGACAGCAGGAGATAGCCCGACGTCTGCGCCATCAACTCGACCAGCAGCGTCCCAGGCATCAGCGGATGGCCGGGGAAGTGGCCTTCGAAGATCGTCGATTTTTCGGGAACGTTCGCCGCGCAGCGGATCCGCTTGGCGTCCCTGTCGATCTCGATGACCCGGTCAACAAGCTGGAAATATTCGAGAAGCATCCGGGACGGGCGTTGGCCGGCGGGCCGGTGCCCCTTACGCCTTGGCCGCGACCAACTCGTCGATGCGGGTGACCAGGTTCTTCATGACGAAGAATTGCTCCGCCGAAGCGCGGCCTTCGTTGACGTCCTCCATCCACTGCTCGACCGGCATCTTGATCCCGAAGCGCTTGTCGATCTCGAAGGTCACGTCCAGGAAATCGAGGCTGTCGATGCCCAGGTCGTTGATCGCGTGCGCGTCCGGCGTGATCGTATCCCGATCGATGCTGCTGACCTCGGAAATGATGTCAGCAACCGTGTTGTAGGTCTGCTCGTTGTAGTCGGCCATAATTGTCTCCGGCGCGGCCTGGGCCGCAGCGTGGTTCGGTGCGGTTTTCCGGTGTGAGCGCGATTCTGTCAAGCCCGCGAACGGGCCGTTCCCCGCTCTTCCGGCGGGTCATCGCGCGTGTTGATGATCTCGCGGCCATCCTAGAGGGTTCGGACGCCGGTCACAATCAATGCGGCAGGGTCAACGGCGGCGCTTGGACCTGCGATCCTCGGGCCATCGGCGATGCAGCCACAACCACTGGTCGGGACGCTCCCGGATCCAGCCTTCGACGGTCTCGTTGACCGCTGCCGTGATCCGGCGAATGTCTTCCTCTTCGTCTCCGGTCTTCTCGACCTGGAGCGCGGGCATCACGGTCACCGCGAAGCGCCGCCCGCCGAGCCGCTGGACCCAGGCGCCATGGACGGGACAATCGAAACGAAGAGCGAGCTTGGCCAGGGTCGTCCCCGTCATCGCCGGCCGGCCGAAGAAATCAACGGCAATGCCGCGATTTTGCTTCTGGTCGATCAGCAGGCCGAGCCGCCCGCCTTCGCGCATCACCCGGCCGGCGGCGGCCGCGCCCTCGAACCCCTTGGGCAGCAACGCAACCATGCCCTGGCGCAGCCGCTCCACCAATCGCGCGACATAGGGATTGTTCGGCGTCCGGAACACGACCGAAGTGAAGACGCCGAAGCGCGAGGCGCCGACGGGCAGCAGTTCCCAATTGCCCATGTGCGCGCTGAAGATGATCAGCGGCCCTTCGGCGACCTGGAAATTGAGGAAGTTCTGGACGCTCCGGATCTCGATGTTGCCGGACTTGACGGTAATGTCCTCACCGGCCGCCCGCGCATCGAACAGTCGGTCGGTCCCGATCGCGTGGATCGCCTCGTTCAGACCGGGGTCCCACAACCGGCGGATATGGACGCTTTCGCCGACCACCCGGCCCAGGTTGTCCCACATGCCGCGCAGCATGCGCCGCGCTTCCGCGGGCGACGCATCGGGAAAGGCCAGGGCGATGTTTTGCCGGGCGCGGCGGTTGGCGGGCAGCAACGGGCCGAGCGTGCGGCCGGCGAAGCCACCCACCGCCGAGGCGACCGGCAGCGGGACGAGCCGCATCAGGCCCATCACGCCGTAGACGAGGCCCGCTTCCGTGAGATAGCGGATGCGGCGCATGGTGGGACGGCGGCGCATCATCGACGAAGGGGGCCTGGCAAGGTGATCACGGGCAGGTGCGGGCCGTTGAACCGTTGAGTGTCCCGCCCGGCAGGCCTTTGTAGAGTGGCAGCGTCATGCTGCCGAGAGGCCCGCGCGAACGGCGCCGGGTTGATACCACCCTTCGCCCGTCCACACCAAGCCGCACGCGGCCTCGCGCACCATGCGGCTCCACGCGACGCCCGGGTTTCTAAGGTCTATTTTCGGGGAAAGTGGTGCCCAGGGGCGGATTCGAACCACCGACACCGTGATTTTCAGTCACGTGCTCTACCAACTGAGCTACCTGGGCATGCACCACTGCATAATGCGGGCGCCGCTTATAGGCAACATCGATATCGGAGTCCACCGCCCCGTGCCAGCCGGTGTCCTTGAGACAGCCGCCTAGTTCAGGCGCGGCGCGGGCTCGGCATCGTCGTAGTCGTCGCCGGGCTCCTCGTCGACGGGAATCCGGTAGTTGCCGTGAAGCCAGTTCGCCAGATCGTGGTCCGCGCAGCGCTGCGAGCAGAACGGGTCGTGCTCCTTCGTCGCGGTGGCACCGCAGATCGGGCATTTCCGGGAACGCGCCATGGGTCTCCGCTTTCGGATCGACAGCGACAAGATCGCCTCAGTGCGCCTCGATTTCAACCCGCGACACCGGCCAATCCCCGTGCGGCACGACCGACAGGTCGATACCGGACAGCACGGCGCGCAACTCGGCGATGGCCGGCGCCAGGTGTGGCGCCTCCCACTGCGCGGCCACCGACGCCGATGCATGGACGAGGACACGGGTCGCCGGGGCGCGAGCAACGGCGCGCTGGACCGCCCGCGCGGCGCGCAGGACGATGGTGTCCAGCGATTCGGGCAGCGAGCCGTCGCCATCGGGCTGCGCCGAGACGATCTCCGCCAGCGGCCGCCGACCCCATTGGCGCGTGACCAGAAGAACGCCGGGGCGCATGACGTGCTCGATCTCGACGCGCATCGGGTCGTCGCGGAACGCGCTCCTGAAGGCGGCGACGATCGCATCCGCCGTTTCGCCGCGCGGCGCGCCGACGAGATCGACGACGACCATCCCGCCGATCGACCGCAACCGGATCTGGCGCGCGATCGCGAACGCCGCGCGCGTGTTGAGCTGCCGCGCGCCGCGATCCGAGGTCGCGCCGTCGAAGGCCGCGCCCGAATCGATATCGACGGCGGTCATGCCCTCGGTCCGCTCGATCACGATCGAACCGCCGCCATCGAGCGCGACACGTCGCGACGAGACGGCCTCGATCTGCTCCTCCAGCTCGTCGAAGGCAGCCGCCATGGCGTCCGCGCCGACAACGGTCGGCGGAGCGGCGTCGGGGAAGCAGGACCGGCAATAGGCGTCGATCGCCGCGGCCTGGTCGCGGCTATCACACTGGATCGTATCGGCGGCCGGATCGACCTCTTCGCGCAGCGGCGAAATGCCGGGCGACGGCGGCGGCGCGAGCAGACCGGGCGCCTGCACCGTTTCCATCTTCTCCGCGCAGGCCGCCCATTCCGCCGCCAGCGCCGCGGCCTCGCCGTTGAGCGTCGCGACCGGCGTGTCGGCGGCGCGCACTCGTGCGATCAGGGCGCCGCCGTGGCGATCGATCCGGCCGAGCAGCCCGGCGACGTTGCGCTTGATCTTCGGATCGGCGAAGCGGTGGGAGACGCCGTTGGCGTCGCCGAACGGCAGGAAGACGAGGCGCGGGCCGGCAATGGCGATTCGAGTCGTCCCCCTCGGCAGCCGGCCCCGGCGCGCATCCTGGGTGATCTGGACGGGGACCGCCGCGCCTTCGGTGAGCGACCAGCCGGCGGCTTTCGCGGTATCCGCGTCGAGGTCTGCCATCGCCTCGCCGTCGCCGATGTCGACGAAACCCGTGCGGCCATCGCCGACCACCTTGCGGATCCGGCCGAGATAGATGGCGCCCAGCCGCGACGGGGCGGTATCCCGGTGGACCTCGAAGTCGACCAGGCGCTCGCCGTCGACGAGCGCCACGCGGGTCTCGCCGGGCGACCGGCTCAGCAGGAGGCGCTTGGACACGGTGCGGCTTCGTCCGGGCGGTAGCCCAGGCCTGAAAGGAGGTGCCAGGTCTCGAACAGCGGCAGGCCGACGACATTGGTGTACGAGCCCGACAGGAAGCGCACGAACACCGCCGCGCGCCCCTGGATGGCGTAGCCGCCGGCCTTGCCCTGCCACTCGCCGGTATCGATGTAGCGGTCGACCTCGGCCGGGTGGAGCTGCTTGAACGTGACGACCGTCGTGACGAGGCGCTGGTGGTGGACGCCGTCGGGTGCGATCACGCTGACCGCGCCGAGCACGCGATGGCGCCGGCCGGACAGGCGACGCAGGCAGTCCCGCGCCTCGGCGGCGGTATCCGCCTTGGGCAGGATCCGGCGACCGGCCACGACCACGGTATCGGCGGCGAGGACGTAGCTGTCACGGTGATCGGTCCATACGGCACGCGCCTTTTCTTCCGCGACGCGGCGCGCGTAGACGGCGGGCGGTTCGTTCTTGGCCGGCGTCTCGTCGATGTCGGGCGCAACCACGAGGTCGGGTGGTGCGCCGACCTGGCGCAACAGGTCGAGGCGGCGGGGCGATGCCGATGCGAGCACCAGTCGGCCGCGGTCGGGGCCAGCCCGCATCGCGGCCGGCTACTTGAAACGGAAGGTGATGCGACCCTTGGTCAAATCGTAAGGGGTCATTTCGACGTTCACGCGATCGCCAGCGAGAACGCGGATGCGGTTTTTCCGCATCTTGCCGGAAGTGTGCGCAAGGATCTCGTGTTCGTTGTCCAACAGGACGCGGAACATGGCATTCGGCAGGACCTCCGTCACGGTCCCCGAAAACTCGAGCATGTCCTCTTTCGCCATGCGGTCTCCAGCAGGTCTGGTCGATCGCCGGAAGGATGGTCGGCCCCGCGGTGCGGGTCAAGTCCGTGCGTACGCCTCATACGGGCTTCAACGGCAGCGGGAAGCGCTCCAGGATCCGGGCGAACAGGCCGTCGCGCACCTGGCGGTAGGCGTCCAGCCGGGTTTCCCGGTCGCCGTCGACGACGGTCGGGTCCAGCGTGTTCCAGAACTCGATCTCGACCGCCATCGTCCGGGTCAGCTCGACCGCCCGGTGCTGCGCCTCGGGCGACAGGGTGATGACCAGGTCGAAGCTGGTGTCCTCCAGCTCGTCGAAGGTCTTCGGATTGTGGTTGCGGATGTCCAGGCCGACCTCGTCCATCACGGCGATCGCGAAGCCGTCGACCTCGCGCGAGCGCACGCCGACCGAATCGACGTAGATGCGCGTGCCGTGGATGTGCTTGAGATAGGCCTCCGCCATCGGCGAGCGGACCGAGTTCATCGTACACGCGAACAGAACGCTGCCCGGCAGCTCCATCGACGTGTCAGCCCCGGATGTGAAGGACGCACAGCAGGGTGAACAGCCGGCGCGACGTATCGAAATCGACGTCGATCCTGTCGGCCAGGCTGGCACGCAACAGCTCGGATCCTTCGTTGTGGAGCGCCCGCCGGCCCATGTCGATCGCCTCGATCTGGCTGGGGCTCGCGGTCTTGATGGCGCTGAAATAGCTCTCGCAGACGGTGAAATAGTCCTTCACCAGCCGCCGGAACGGCTGGAGCGCGAGGGGGACCTTGGCCAGCTCGCCGCCGTCGCGATCCCGGATGTCGAAGATCAGGCGATTCTCTTCGACCCCGAGATGCAGGACATACGGCCCCGGATCGTCGACCTGCGGCGCGAAGTGGTTCTCCTCGAGCAGGTCGTAGATGGCGACCGCCCGCTCGTGCTCGATATCCTGGCTGCGGCGAACGACGGTCCGCTCATCGAGTTGGAGGTCGACTATGCGGGGATCGCGGGCCACACGCGTCAGCGGCGCTCGGCGCCCGTTCCGTCGGCGTCCCCCTCCGCTCCGTCGAGCCGGATCGAGATCGACAGGGCGTGCGCATCGAGCCCCTCGGCATTGGCCAACTCGACCGCGGCCGGGCCGATGCGGCGGAGGCTGGCGGCGTCGCAGGCGATCATCGAGGTCCGCTTGAGGAAATCCTGGACGCCGAGACCCGACGAAAAGCGCGCCGTGCGCGACGTCGGCAACACGTGGTTGGGCCCGGCGACGTAGTCGCCGATGGCTTCCGGCGCGAACCGGCCCAGGAAGATCGCGCCGGCGTGGCGTATCTGCCTGGCCAGGGCCTCCGGGTCGGCGACCGCCAGCTCGAGATGCTCCGGCGCCAGCCGGTCGACCAGGCGCGGGCGCCCGGGCGAGGTCGTCGACCACGATGATCGCGCCGTGGTCGGCCCAGCTTCGCGCGGCGATCTCGGTGCGCGCGAGGCGTTGCAGGTGGACGTCGATGGCCCGCTCGACCGCCTCGGCGAACGGTGCGCTGTCGGTGATCAGGATCGCCTGGGCGATCTCGTCGTGCTCGGCCTGCGACAGCAGGTCGGCGGCGATCCACCTCGGGTCGTTGTCGGCGTCGGCGACGACCAGGATCTCGGACGGGCCCGCGATCAGGTCGATGCCGACCCGGCCGAAGACCTGCTTCTTCGCCGAGGCGACGTAGGCGTTGCCGGGGCCGACGATCTTGTCGACCGCGCGCGATCGTGTCGGTGCCGTAGGCCAGGGCCGCGACCGCCTGGGCGCCGCCGACGCGGTAGACCTCGTCGACGCCGGCGATGTGCGCGGCGGCGAGGACGAGCTCGTTGACCTCGCCACCCGGGGTCGGCACGACCATCGCGACGCGGTCCACCCCGGCGACCTTGGCCGGCACCGCGTTCATCAGCACCGAGCTGGGATAGGCCGCCTTGCCGCCCGGCACGTAGACGCCGACCGCGTCGAGCGGCGTCCAGCGCGCGCCCAGCCGCACGCCCTCGGCGTCGGTATGGTCGAGGTCCGCGGGCATCAGCCGCTGGTGATAGTCGGCGATGCGGGCCGCCGCCGTCTCCAGCGCGGCGATCTGGGCGGGCGGGCAGTTGCCGACCGCCGCGGCGAGCCGCGCCGGATCGATGCGGATCTCGGCGGCGGACAGGGTCAGCCGGTCGAAGCGCTCGGTATAGTCGAGCAGCGCCGCGTCGCCGCGGTCGCGTACGTCCGCGATGATCGCCGGCGACCACGTCGTCGACGCTGTCGGCCGTATCCTGGCGATCTTCGAGGAGCGCGTCGAACCCGGTCTCGAAAGCGTCGTCCGTCTCGCGGAGCCTACGCGGCATCGCCGCATTCCTCGACCGCGCGGCGAAACCGCTCGATGCAGTCGCCGATCTCGATCGGGCGGGTCTTGAGCGCGGAGCGGTTGACCACGAGCCGCGACGTCACCTGGGCGATGGTCTCGACCTCGACCAGGCCGTTCTCCTTCAGCGTCCGCCCGGTCGACACCAGGTCGACGATGCGCCGGCACAGGCCGAGCGTCGGCGCCAGCTCCATCGCGCCGTTGAGCTTGATGCACTCCGCCTGGACGCCGCGCGCCGCGAAGTGGCGGCGGGTGATCTCGGGATATTTGGTCGCGACGCGGACGTGGCTCCACCGCGCCGGGTCGTCGTGCTTGCGCAGCTCGACCGGCTCGGCGACCGACAGCCGGCAGTGGCCGATGTCGAGGTCGAGCGGCACGTAGAGCTCGGGATAGCCGAACTCGGTGATGACGTCGTTGCCGACCACGCCGAGCTGGGCGCCGCCGAAGGCGACGAAGGTCGCTGCGTCGAAGCTGCGCACCCGGATGATCTCCAGGTTCGGCACGCTGGTCGAAAAGCGCAGCTTGCGGCTGTCGGGATCGTCGAAGGCCGCCTCGGGCTCGATCCCCGCGCCGTGCAGCAGCGGACGCACCTCGTCCAGGATCCGGCCCTTGGGCAGGGCGAGGATGATCGGGCTGTTGGCACGGGTCGTCGTCGTGTTCATGTCACTCAGTTCTCGTACAGCGCGCTCAGCGCTCGTCCTCGTCCGGGTGCGACGGCCGCCACCGGGTCGGCCAGGGCTCGCCGATGTCCTCGATCCGGCACGCGATCGCGTCGGTCTCGATCCGGATCTCGGCGCCGCCCGCAAAAACCAAGCATGACGGCCCCCGCCTCCGCGCGGACCGTCAGCAGCGATAACATATCCTCCCGCCGCCGAAGGTCGATCCCCCGGCTCTTTGCACCCGTTCGACGCCCTCGAATGACACGCCGCAGTTGACGCGCTCGTACGTCGCGCGACTGCGGCCCTCCTGCGCCTCTTCCCAGCGGAAGCGGTTGGCCACCATGACGAACCGCTGCTCTTCCGGGACGAAAGCGATGTCCGCGACCGGCACGATCGCGTCCTGCAGACACCCGGCGATGACGGCGAGGTCGTCCGGATCGCGGGCCGCCAGCCTCAAGCCACCTGCCATCAAGCCGCTATTCGCTCCACTTCCGCGCCGCACGCCGCGAGCTTCTCCTCCAGCCGCTCGTAGCCGCGATCGAGATGATAGACGCGGTTGATGACCGTTTCGCCGTCGGCGGCGAGCGCGGCGACGACCAGCGACGACGAGGCGCGCAGATCGGTCGCCATCACCTCGGCGCCGTACAGCTTGTCGACCCCGCGGATCATCGCCGACGAGCCGTGGAGATTGATGTTCGCGCCCATGCGCATCAGCTCCGGCACGTGCATATAACGGTTCTCGAAGATCGTCTCCGTGATCATCGCCGCACCCTTCGCGATCGACATCAGGGCCATATATTGGGCCTGAAGGTCGGTCGGAAAACCCGGGAAGGGATCGGTCATCACGTCGTAGCCGACCAGCGAACCGTTGGCGCAGGCGGCGCGGACGCCGTTCGCCGTTTCCTCCAGCGCCACGCCGGCGTTGCGCAAGGCCTCCGCGGCGGCGCCGAACAGCTCGAGCCGCATGCCGAGCAGCTCCACGTCCCCGCCGGTCGCGGCGGCGGCGATACCGTAGGTTCCCGCCTCGATGCGGTCGGGCACGACGCTGTGCGAGGCACCGTGCAGGCCCTCGACACCCTCGATGACCAGCTTCTCGGTTCCGATGCCCTCGATCTTCGCGCCCATCGCGACGAGGCAGTGTGCGAGATCCTGCACCTCGGGCTCGAGCGCGGCGTTCTCCAAGATTGTCTCGCCCTTGGCGAGCGAGGCGGCCATCAGCAGGTTCTCCGTCGCGCCGACCGAGACCTTCGGGAAGATGATATGCGCGCCCTTCAGGCCCTTGGGTGCGGTCGCATGGATGTAGCCGCGGCCGAGGTCGATGCGGGCGCCGAGCTGCTCCAGCCCCGTGAGGTGCAGGTCGACCGGCCGCGTGCCGATCGCGCAGCCGCCCGGCAGCGAGACCACGGCATTGCCGAAGCGCGCGACCAGCGGCCCGAGCACCAGGACCGAAGCGCGCATGCGCCGGACCAGGTCGTAGGGCGCCGTGGTGTTGGGAATGTCCTCGGCCTTGAGGGTGAGGGCGCCCGGTTCCCACGACGTCTCGACGCCGTGCTGCTCGAGCACCTTTATCAGCGTGCCGATATCGGCGAGGCGCGGGACGTTGGTCAGGTGCAGGGTTTCGGGCGTCAGCAGGCTCGCGGCCATCAGCGGCAGCGTCGCGTTCTTCGCGCCGCTGATCGGGATCTGGCCGGTCAGACGGTTGCCGCCGACGATGCGAATGCTATCCATGTCCGCTGTGTCTCCCTGGCGGCGGATGCGAAGCCGCGCCCTCAACTCGGCCGACGGTGCCGGCACGTCGATCGGCCCGATCTCGTCCAGGCTGGCGACCTGCGCGCTTTTACTCGAACCCTCGAACCCTCTCAACCCGCTCGGCGGGATCGACTCAGCCCTCGGTCCCCTCGGTTCTTCCCCCATCGTCACGCCTCCCTCTGCCACTCCGGTCCTGTTGTTGCGCCTTGCGCCGGCGCAGGTTTTCCCTGAGTGCTGCGGCAAGGCGCGCAGACCGCTCTTCGTCGGCCTTCTTCTTGCTTTCGTTTGCGTTCTCGGCGCCCATCCCCGACAGGGTCACCCGACCGGCGCATCGCGTCAAGCATCGCCGCCCCTAAAGCCGCCGAAGGGCGCCGCGGCCGCTTGCATCGCCGGGGGACGCGTGGCATTGTCCGCGCCGCTTTCCGGCCCCATCTAGAGGCCGGGCGCGCCGGTGCTCCTCGACGAGTAATGCCGGCGCCAATATTCGGAAATGGCTGGGCCGCCGTAGCTCAGGGGTAGAGCACACCCTTGGTAAGGGTGGGGTCGAGTGTTCAATTCACTCCGGCGGCACCATTTTCCCGAAGATGCAGGTTCGCCTGCGACGTCTCAAACCACCGATCCTACGAATTTCGCGATCGCCTCGAGCACGGTCTCCCGTGCCTGAAGGTGCGGCACGTGCCCGCAATCTGGCAGGAACAGCTTTTCGGACGAGCCGCCCGCTCCGTCGACAATGCGGTCGAGCTGGGCCGGCTCGCCGAACCGGTCCCGCTCGCCCTGGATGGCCAGGAGCGGACAGGCGATGTCGGGCAGCATCGCCGAAATGTCCCAGTCGCGCTTTTCCGGGCTGCCCCAATGGGTCAACCAGGCATCGACCAGGGCACCGGCCCGGTCGCCGTGATGGGGTTCAAGGATTTCCTGGATCGCTCCCTTTTCGAGCTGGGAACGGACATAGGCCTGGCCCTTATGGGTCAGCTCGTCCTGATAGATATGCGCCGCCTCAGTGACGATCCCGGCGCAGGGATGGTGGGCGCCGTAGACCAGCGCAATGGTTCCGCCGTCCGAGTGGCCGATCAGGATCGGTCGGTCGATCCCTGTCTCGGTCAGCACCTGCGGCAGCGACACCAGCGCCTCCTGCTCCATCCAGTCGGCCGGAAGCGGGCCGTCGAGCGGATCGGAACCGCCATAGCCGTACCGGTCGTAGACCAGCGCCGGCAGGCCGGTCGCCGCGACCACGGCGTCGGGGAAGTCGCCCCACATGCCGATGCAGCCCAGGCCCTCGTGCAGGAAGACCAATGTCGTCCCTGGCGTCGGCCCCTGGACCAAATCGCCCGCCGGACGCACCCAGCGGCCGGCGAGCCGGTGCCCGTCGGCATGGAGGATCACCTCGCTGTGCGTCGGCGCCGCCATCATCCGCCCTGCGCCGCCGGGGCGGCCTGGCTCGCGCGGGCGGGCAACACGGGCAACAGGAAGACGATCGCCGTGGCCAGGACCAGCATCGCGAGCCCGGCGTAGAGCGCCCAGTCGTAGGTCTTCCACAGATCGTAGGCGTAGCCGGTCAACGGCGACCCGAACAGGGTGCCGATGGCGACGCTGGTGTAGAGCGCGCCGATAATGGCCCCGGCGTTGCGACCGCCCAGGTAGTCGATCGCGACCGCCGGGACCAGCGCCACGTAACCGCCGTAGCAGGTGCCGTAGATCAGCGCGAAGACGGCGAGCAGCCACAGGCTGTCGGCGACCAGCCACAGCGCGAACATCAGGGCGAGGCCGACGAACATGCCGATCAGCGATTCGCGCCGGCCGAACCGGTCGGCGAGCCCGCCCATCAGGAACCGCCCGGCGATGCTGCCGACGCCGATCAGGCTGGTGACGAACACGGCGCTCCCCTTCGAATAGCCGAGGTCCATGGTGTAGGGCACCAGGTGGACGAACGGCACGAACAGCGGGAAGGACAGCACGAAGCCGGACAGCCACAAGACGACGAAGGGCCGGGTCCGGATCGCCTCGCGGCGGGTCATTCCCGGCAGGGCGCGAATGCTATCGACCCCGGCCAGGGGCGCCGACGCGCCGTCGGGCGCGAGGCCGACCCGCTCCGGCGAGGCGACGATCAGCGCGGTCGCCGCCAGTCCGAGCAGGATCGCCGCGACGCCCATGATCTGGTACGCCGCCCGCCAGTCCAGGGCGCCCATGATCGCCGTCGCGGCCAGAGGCGCCACGAAGGTGCCGACGCCGATGCCCGCGACCGCCATGCCCGAGGCGAAGCCGCGCCGCCGGACGAACCAGCGCTGGACCGGGCCGACAGCGGGCACATAGGCGAAGCCGACGCCGACGCCGATGCCGACCCCCATGGCGAGCTGGACCTGCCACAGCGCTGTCGCGAAGCTGGCGGCGATCGGCCCGGCGCCGATCAGAAGCACGCCGAAGCCGATCACCCAGCGCGGATCGACCCGGTCGGACAGCGGCCCGGTGAAGGCGCCGACGACGAACAGCAGGCAGCCGGCGATGGCGAAGACGAGCGAGACGTCGCCCCGCGCGCCCTTGAACGCGTCGACCAGGATGTCGAAGAACGCGGGGAAGGAATAGGCGCACCCGAACGCGACGAACAGCACGCCGAAGGCGCCGAGAACGACCAGCCAACCTCGAAACACGTATCCCCCCGCACTGTCGCGCGTTGACCGAAGCCGGTCCGCGCTTGTTGTCGCCGGTAGCTATTCCCCGGCCGGCTCGGCGACCCGCGGCGACGGCTGTTGCGGCTTCTCGTCGAGGACCGGCATAACCGCCGCTTCGGCCGCCTTGCGCTTCTTGTGCCGTTTCTTCGCCCGCCAATGGATCAGGGTGAGCACGCACACGACGAACGCGAAGACGCCGAGCATGATGTAGCCGAAATTCTGGGTGATGTCGCCGAGCGCGGCCTCGAAAGCCTTGCCCAGCAAGAAGCCGGCCCAGGCGAAGCTGTTCGCCCAAATGAACGCCGCGACGAAGTTGAGGGCGGCGAAGCGCGGCCACGACAGCTCGCTCATCCCCATCGCGAAGGAGGCGACGTTGCGCACGCCGTAGATGTAGCGATAGGTCAGGATGAACAGCGTGTGATACTTGTGGAGCATGTCGAGCGCGACCTGCACGCCGCCCTCGAACCTGGGGAAGCGGGTGATGATGCGCTTGCCGAGGTGGCGGCCCAGCAAGAAATACATCTGGTCGCCGCAGAAGCTGCCGATCCACGCGGCCGCGATCAGCCAATAGATGTTGAGGTGGCCCTGGAAGCTGGCCGCGCCGGCGATGATGACGAAGGATTCGCCTTCGAGGAAGGTCCAGAGAAAGGTGATGCCGTAAAACCAGGCCTGATACTCGAGAATAAGCTTTTCGATATCCAAGGCCGGTTTCCGATCGTCCAGGTCGCGGGGCGCGGTTCGATCGTACACATTTATGTCTTTTGGAGGGCGGCGCAATACGATCGGCCCGGCATATCCGCCGCGGCCGCAATACCGTCAGCGGCTTTCGCGACGGCGGCGCAACGCCTAGATCGTCGACGACCGGCGGACGTTCGCGCTCATCCGCTGGAGAAGCGACATCAGCGTATCGACGTCTTCGGCCGAGAAGCCTTCCAACGCCTCTTCGGATATCCGCCGGACCACGGGCAATATCTCGTCCAGCTTGCGCCGGCCGGCCGGCGTCAGCGACAGCAGGATGTTGCGACGATCGCGCGGCGCCGGACGCCGCGCCACGAACCCCGTGCGCTCGAGCTCGATTACCGCACGGCCGAGGTTCGAGCGATCGGTCGCGGTCAAGTCCGCGAGCTGGGCGATGTTGCAGCCGTCGGCCTCGCGCAGCGCGCCCAGGATCCGCCAGCCGACCGGGCCGATGCCGTATTGCTCCAGCGCGCGCTTCAGGTTGACGAAATTGCGTTCGGCGATCGCCCGAACCAGGTAGGTCGGTGTCCCCCCTAGCCGGAAGACCGGTTGATCCTGACTGCCGTCCATGACGCTCGATGATGCCCGATTCGGATTCGTTGACCCAGAAGATTTCATAGCCTAACATCGGCACTATACAGGTAACTACCTATAATTTTCGGGAGGGAAATGAATGCGGGTTCTCATGCTGGGCACGGGCGCCGCCCTGGTCGATCCCGACCGGAACCACTCGTCGATCCTGTTGACGGTTCGGGGCGTCAACTACCTGTTCGACTGCGGCCACAACGCGACCCGGCAGATGGTGACCTACGGCGTGGATCCCGCGTCGGTCCGGGCCATGTTCCTCTCCCACCTCCACTTCGACCACATCGCCGATTTCGGCTACTACATGATCTCGACCTGGATGATGGGCCGCGAGGAACCGCCGGTCATCGCCGGACCGCCCGAGACCCAGCACTTCGTCTCCAGCCTGCTGGCCGACGGCGCCTACGCCAAGGACATCGAGGCGCGCGCCCAGTATCCGCAGCGGCAGGCCAACTTCAGCTACCTCAACCCGCCGGTGCTCGAGTGCGAGCCGGGCCTCGTCTACGAGGACGACCTGGTCAAGGTCACCGCCTGCTACGTCGAGCACATCCCGCGCGAGGTCTCGCCCTGCTTCGGCCTGCGCATGGACACGGTCGACGGGCAGTCGGTCGCCTTCAGCGGCGATACCGCACCGTGCGACGCCATGATCGAGCTGGCGCGCGACGTCGACCTGCTGATCCACGAATGCACCTTCCCGCAGAAGGCGATCGATTTCCGCAGCAAGGTCGGCATCGGCACCTGGGCCCATACCAGCCCGACCGAGTTCGGCCGCATCGCGGTCGAGTCGCGGGCCAAGCAGGCCGTCGCCACCCATTTCGGCCATTTCGAGACCACCAACCCGGTGCTCAGGAAGCACATGGCCAAGCACATGCCGATCGAGCTGGTCGGCCCGGAATTCATGGAGGACGTCGTTACCGACATTCGCAGCCGGTACAAGGGGCCGCTGCACATCGCCCGCGACGGCATGCGCATCGACCTGTAAACGCCGTCGCCTTGGCGCGGCATTTGTGAGAGCCTGTTCAATAACGAACAATAACGACAACGAATACGACAAGGGAGACCATCCGATGAAGAAGTGCCTTTCGACAGCGATCCTGATCGGCGCGTGCGCGGCGACGCCCGCCGCGGCGCAGACGTTCAGCATCGGCACCAATCCGCAAGGCTCCTCGGCCTATCCGACCGGCGCCGCGGTGGCCCGGGTCGCCAGTGACGAGCTCGGTCTGCGGGCGCGCGTGGTGCCGCAGGGCGGCCCGGTCGTGACGCTGCCGCTGGTCAGCCGGGGCCAGCTCAATGCGTCGATCGCGGTCAGCGTCGTCGCCGCCTTCGCCTATCAGGGGCGCGCGATGTTCAAGGGCCGGCCGCAAAAGAACATCCGGGTGGTCGCCGTCCTGCGCACGCTGCGGCTCGGCGTGTTCGTCAAGAAGGACTCGAAGATCCACAGCATGGCCGACCTCAAGGGCATGCGGGTGTCGTCCGGCTTCGCCAAGCAGCGGATCCAGAACATCTTCTGGAGCGCGATGCTGGCCATGCCCGGCTACAGCTACAAGGACGTCGACCGGGTGCCGTCGCCCAACGGCGTGCGCGGTGTCGAAGACTTCATGGGCGGCAAGGTCGACGTCGCGATGTTCTCGATCACGTCGGGCCGGGTGCGGCAGGCGTTCGCGTCGGTCGATTCGCGCTACATCTCGCTCCCGGACGACCCCGCTTCGGTCAAGCGGATGCAGACCGTCGCGCCCGGCACGATCGTCGAGACGATCAAGCCGTCGCCGGCGTTCGCGGGCGTGACCGGCCCCACCAACGTCATGGCCGCGCCGTTCATCGTCACGGCCAACGCCAAGGTTCCCGACGCCACGATCTACAAGCTCGTCAAGGCGATGGCGAAGAACAAGGCGAAGATGGTCTCCGTGTTCAAGGGGATGGCGGGCTTCAACCCCAAGCGGATGTATATCGACATCGGCGTGCCCTATCACCCGGGCGCGATGAAGTACTACCGCGAGACCGGTCAGGCGAAGTAAGGGGAGGATAGACCGGTGGCCGAGGAAGCGCTGAACGGACCCGCCGAGGCCGAAATCGAGAGTGTCCGCGCTTCCATCGGCAACCGGATCGGCATGGGCCTTTGCGCCCTGCTGACGCTCGGCTCCCTGGCGTGGGCGGCGGACCTTTACCGGTCCGTCGGCCTCGACTTTCTCAACGCCATGATGAACGAGCAGTTCTACGCCGGCATGCTCGCGATCGGGCTGCCGGCGGTGTTCCTGTGCATTCCACCCAAGAAGGGCAGCCCCCGGTCCGGCGTCGCCTGGTTCGACGTAATCGCCGCCATCGTCTCCGGCGCGACGGCGATCTACGTCATGGTCGTCTACCCGCGCATCCTCGACAATTTCGCCGACAACCCGCCCGACGCGGTCGCCGCCGGCGCGATCCTGCTGGTGGCGATCGCCGAGGGGCTGCGGCGAACGGCGGGCAACGTCCTGCTGGTCTTCCTGCTCTGCTTCATCGCCTTCGCCCTGGTCGGCCACCTGATCCCCGGCCGGCTCCAGGGACAGTACGTGCCGCTCGACCGGCTGGCGATTTACATCGCGCTCGATTCGAACGGCATGCTCGGCCTGCCGATGAAGGTGTCGACGACGATCGTGATCGCCTTCGTCTTCTTCGGCTTCCTGCTGGAACCGGCGGGCGGCGGCCGCTTCTTCACCGACATCTCGACCGCCCTGATGGGCCGCTTCCGCGGCGGCTCGTCCAAGATCGCGATCGTCGCCTCCAGCCTGTTCGGCTCGATCTCGGGCAGCGCGGTGTCGAACGTCGTTTCGACCGGCGTCATCACCATCCCGCTGATGCGCAAGAGCGGCTACGACGTGGCGTCGGCGGCCGCGATCGAGGCCGTCGCCTCGACCGGCGGGCAGCTGATGCCGCCGATGATGGGCGTCGCCGCCTTCGTGATGGCGGAGCTCTTGAACATCGAATACGGCGAGGTCGTGCTCGCCGCCCTGATCCCGGCGATCCTCTATTACGCCGCGCTGTTCATCCAGGTCGATCTGCAGGCTGCGCGCGACGGCATCCGGCCGATCGAACGGTCGCTGATCCCGCGCGCCTGGCCGGTGATGCGGGCGGGCGGCCTGTTCCTGACCCCCTTCGCGGTGATCGTGCTGTGCCTGTTCCACTGGCACCTGCAGCCGGAGACCGCCGCCTTTTACGCCGCGGTTTCGCTGCTGCCGATCGGCTTCCTGATCGGCTACAAGGGCGACCGGCTCCGGATCTCGGAGTTCCTGCGCGTCTTCGCCCGGACCGGCCGGTCGTCGCTGGAGATCCTGATGATCGGTGGCGCCGCCGGCGCCATCATCGGCGTCCTCAACATCAGCGGCCTCGGTTTCGCGCTGACCCTCGAGCTGGTCGGCTTCGCCGGCGGCGTCCTCATCATCCTGCTGATCCTGTCGGCGATCGTCTGCATCATCCTCGGCATGGGCATGCCGACCCTGGGTGTCTACATCCTGCTGGCGACCCTGGTGGCGCCGGCGATCATCCAGCTCGGCGTCCCGCCGCTCGCCGCCCATCTGTTCGTGCTCTACTACGGCATGATGTCGATGATCACGCCGCCGGTGGCGATCGCCGCCTTCGCCGCGGCGAGCCTGGCCAACGCGCCGATGATGAAGACCGGCTGGAAGGCGGTGAAATACGGCTGGTCGGCCTATATCGTCCCGTTCCTGTTCGTCTACTCGCCGACGCTGATCCTGCGCGGCGACGTCTGGCACATCATCCTGACCTCCGCCACGGCGCTGGCGGGCGTGTGGATGGTATCGGTCGGGGTCATGGGCTACATGTCCCGGCGGATCACGCTGCCCTACCGGGTGATATACACGGTCATCGGCCTGGCCCTGCTGCTGCCGGTCGACGCCTTCACCGGCGCGATCTGGGTCAACATGGCCGGGTTGCTCGCAATGGCCGTACTCCTGGGGTCGGAATTCGTGGTAAGCCGACGCCTCGCGACGAGCTGAATTCCCGTCCCTTCCCCGCGCAACGCGACCAACGACGATGAGCGACCCCCGCCCATGAGCGATAAGAAGCGCCCGAACTTCCTCTTCATCATCACCGACCAGCACCGCGCCGACCATCTCGGCTGCGCCGGCCATCCGGTGTTGCGCACGCCGCACATCGATTCGATCGCCGGGCGGGGCGTCAAGTTCAACCGGTTCTACGTCTCGAACCCGGTGTGCATGCCGAACCGGTCGACCCTGATGACGGGGCGCATGCCGTCGCTGCACGGTGTCCGCCACAACGGCATCCCGCTCAGCCTCCAGGCCAACACCTTCGTCGACCTGCTGCGCCAGGAGGGCTACCGCACGGCGCTGATGGGCAAGAGCCACTTGCAGAACATGACCAACGGCCCGACCGTCATGAAGCGGCGCATCCCCGAGCGCACCGACGGCTTCTCGGAAGCGATCAAGCCGTTCCCGACAGCGGACGGCGCCTACGAGCAGGAGCGGCCGTGGTCGTGGCAGAACGACGACTACGCGATGACCACGCCGTTCTACGGCTTCGAAGACGTCAAGCTGTGCACCATGCACGGCGACCTGGTCGGCGGCGAGTACCTGCACTGGCTGCGCGCCAAGGGCGCCGACCGGGACGCGCTGGTCGGCCGCAAGAACGGCCTGCCCCACGACTACATCGTGCCTCAGGCGTGGCGGACCGCCGTGCCCGAGGAGCTCTATCCGACGAGCTACATCGAGGAAGAGACGCTGGCCTGGCTGGACCGCCGCGCCGAAGCGGGGGAGGACGATCCCTTCTTCCTGATGATGTCTTTCCCCGACCCGCACCACCCGTTCACACCGCCGGGCAAGTACTGGGACATGTACGATCCCGCGGACATGCCGCTGCCGTCGAGCTTCGACAAGATCGGCAACCGGCCGCCGCCGACCATTTCCTGGGCCTACGACAACCGGGTCGAGGGCAAGATGGACCGCAGCGAGGGGCAGTTCCTGTTCGTCGTCAACGAGCGCGAGACGCGCGAGGCGATGGCGCTGACCTGCGGCATGATCGCCATGATCGACGACGCGATCGGCAGCGTCCTGGCCAAGCTGGAACAGCAGGGACTGGCCGACAACACCGTGATCGTGTTCACCAGCGACCATGGCGACTTCCTGGGCGACCACCGGCTGATGCTGAAGGGCCAGATCCACTATCAGGGCCTGATCCGCGTCCCCTTCCTGGTCGCCGACCCCGCGGCCGGCCAGCGCGGCGCCGAGACCGACGCCCTGTGCGGCACGCTCGACATCGCCCAGACCATCCTCGATCGCGCCGGGATCACGCCCTACAACGGCATCCAGGGCCGCAGCCTGATGCCCGAGGTCGAGACGCTGTCCGACCACGGCACCGGCGACATCCTGATCGAGGACGACCAGCAGCGCACGGTGCTCGGCTTCGACGGCAACTTCCGGGTCCACACGCTGGTCACCGACCGCTGGCGCATGTCGCTCTACAACGAGCATGAGGTCGGCGAGCTCTACGACCTCGTCAACGACCCGGACGAGATGGACAATCTTTGGGACGACGCCGAACACCAGAGCGTCAAGCTGAAGCTGCTCGACACCTTCGCGCGCCGGCGCATCAACCTGGTCGACCGCAGCCCCTTCCCGACCGCGATCGCCTAGCCTTATCCGTCAGGCGTTGACGTCGACCACGGTCCGCCCGCGAACCTGACCCTTGAGGATGCGGTCGGCGGCAGCGTCCAGGCCGTCGAGCCCGATCACCGTCGTCATCGCGTCGAGCTTGTCGAGCGGCAGGTCCCGGGCCAATCGGTCCCAGGCCGCCTGCCGGGCGCCCGCCGGGTAGTAGACCGAATCGATGCCGAGGATGCTGACCCCGCGCAGGATGCACGGCAGCACGGTCGTGTTCAGCTCGTTGCCGCCGGCGTTGCCGCAGACCGAGACCGCCGTGTGCGGCTTCATCTGGGTCAGAATCCGCGCCAGCGTCGTGCCACCGACCGTGTCGATGCCCCCGTTCCAGCGCGCCGATTCCAGCGGCCGGTTCGACGCCTCGGCGAACTCCGCCCGGTCGACGATCTCCGACGCGCCGAGGCCGCGCAGATAATCGTGCTCGGTCGCCTTGCCGGTCGCCGCGGCGACCTCGTAGCCCGCGGCCGCCAGCAACGCCACGGCGACGCTGCCGACGCCCCCGGTCGCACCGGTGACCAGGACGGGCCCGCCGTCGTTGGCGACCCCTGCATGTTCGAGCGCCAGCACCGAGATCATCGCGGTGAAGCCGGCCGTGCCGATCGCCATCGCCTGCTGCAGCGACAGCCCGTCGGGCAGCTTGACCAGCCAGTCCCCCTTGACCCGGGCCTTCTGCGCGTGGCCGCCCCAATGGCGCTCGCCCAGGCCCCAGCCGGTCAGGACGACCTTGTCGCCCGGCGCGAACGCGGCCGAATCCGACGTCGCGACGGTGCCGGCCAGGTCGATACCGGGGACGTGCGGGTAGTCGCGCACCAGCCGCGCCTTGCCCTTCAGGATCAGCCCGTCCTTGTAGTTGAGATCCGAGCAGGCGACGTCCACGACCACGTCGCCGTCCGGCAACGAGCTCTCGTCCAGGTCCCGAACGGCCCCGGTGACCTTGCCGTCCTGTTCGTCGAGAACCATCGCTTTGAACGTCATATCGGTAGAGCTCCGCCGGCCTGTTAAATCGTCGCCGGACCTTTGCGGCGCAGCTCCCGCCTGTCAAGCGACCGCTGAGGCAACGACCTATACAGAAGCGATCGTACCGCTAACATGGCGGTCGAACAGCGCGACGAGGAAGACCCATGGCCGGAAAGGATCGGCGCGACGAAAGCGGCAGCGGTGGGCCGGTGGTCGAACGCCGCGGCCGGCGCGCCTCCCGCGCAACCGAGCCGGTCATCGTCTCGGCGCACGCCCAAGCGGACGAGCCTCCGGGGACCGGTCAGGCTCCGCCGCCGGACGGCCCCTGGACGCCACCCGGCCCCGGCTCGTCCGTTGGCGCGGAGCGGCGCGCGCACCTGGAGCACGACGGCCGCTTCGGCGAGATCTTCGTGCTGTTCCTGATCAACCTGCTGCTGACGGTGGTCACGCTCGGGATCTATCGCTTCTGGGGCAAGACGCGGATCCGCAAGTACGTCTGGAGCCGCACCAGCCTGCACGGCGAGCGGCTCGAGTACACCGGGACCGGGATGGAGCTGTTCCTCGGCTTCCTGTTCGCGCTGGTCATCCTCGGCGGCCCGATCCTGGGCTTCTACCTCTGGTTCCTGGCCAACCCGCCGCGCGATCAGGAGACCCTGGTCCGCATCGTCCTGCTGGCCTATCCGATCCTCTTCATCGGCGTGTTCTTCATCTATTACGTCGCGATCTTCGCGGCCTACCGGTACCGGGTCAGCCGGACCGCCTGGTTCGGCATCCGCGGCGGCATGCAGGGCTCGGCCTGGACCTACGGTCTCGTCGCGCTCGGCCTGGGTGCCCTGAACATCCTGTCGCTCGGCTGGACCAAGCCGTGGGCCGATTCGGTCGTCTTCCGCTACCGCCTGTCCAGGACCTGGTTCGGGTCCGAGCGGTTCACGTCGGGCATGCGCGTGGCCGGGATGTATCCGCGCTTCGCCCTCGCCTGGATCGGCACCGCCCTGGTCCTCACCGCCGGTATCGCTGTGACGGTCACCTTCATGCCGACATCGCCCACGCCGACCGGCCAGGTCGACCGCAGCGCCATGGCGTCCGCGAACCTTGCGATCATCGTGACTTACGTCGCCACGATCGTCGTCTGGAACCTGCTCGTGCCGTGGTACCGGGCCGCGCTGGTCCGCAACATCGCCAACACGCTCTCGGCCGGCGGCGTCCGGTTCGAGACGGGGATCAGCGGCGGCCGGATGTTTGTCCTGGCGATCCCCAACTTCCTGCTCCTGATCGTCACGCTCGGCTTCGCCTACCCGTATGTGATCCTGCGCACCGCGCGCTACGTGGCGCGTCATCTCGAAATCATCGGCGATATCGAGACCGCACGGGTTCGGCAGACGGAGGTCTCGGCCCCCTGGTACGGCGAGGGCATCATGGAGTTCCTGGGCGTGGGGATGATCTGACGCCATGTCCCCCTATCGCGGCTTCTACACCGACGGACGGACCGGCCAGCGCCGGGAGGTGAGCGTCCAGCTCGGCGGTGCCGGCCTCACGATCGTCGAGCCCGGTGGCCGGTTCGTCGCCGAGTGGCCCTATCGCAAGCTCACCCTGGTCGAGGAGGTCTATCGCGGCCAGCCGGTTCGCCTGAAGGAGGGCCGGCGCGGGACCGCCCGCCTGACCTTCACCGACCAGGCCATCCTCGACGAGCTGGCCGGCAAGGCGCGCCATCTCAAGCGCCGCGACCACCGCCACCACGATACCCTCCGGCGCGCCATCGTCTGGATCGCGGCGCTCGCCGCGGTCGTCGCCGCCTTCATCTTCGGCCTGCCCTATGCGGCGGAGCCGATCGCGTCGGCGATCCCGCTCAAGTGGGAGGAGTCGCTGGGCCGCGCCGTCCGCCGGCAGGCGGTGACGCTGCTCGCCAACAACGCCCGGATCTGCACCGGTAATCCCGAAGCGAGCGCCGCACTTCATCGGCTGATCGCGCGGCTGGCCGGGACCGTGAAGACGCGCTACCGCTTCCGGGTCGTCGTGGTCGACCACAAGCTTGTCAACGCCTTCGCCGCGCCGGGCGGCTACGTCATCGTCTTCCGCGGCCTGATCGACAAGTCCCGCACCCCGGAAGGGTTGGCCGGGGTACTGGCGCACGAGATGGGCCACGTCATCGAGCGGCACCCCACCGAAGCGATCATCAAGGCGGTCGGCCTCGGCGTGGTCCTGGGCGTGTTCGTCGGCGATACCTCGTCGATCGGCGGCGCGGCGGCCGATTTCGCGTCCAATCTCGTCAACAAGTCCTACGGGCGAAGCGCCGAACGCGAAGCCGACCGGCTCGGCGTCGCCATGCTCAACCGCGCCGACATCCGCGGCGACGGCCTGGCCGATTTCTTCACCTGGGTCGCCAAGAAGGAGGGCGCGCGCAACGGGCTGTCGTCGTTCCTGGCGACCCACCCGTCGAGCCTCGAACGCGCGCGCGAGATTCGGCGGATGGCGACCGGGCGCGGCCCCGCCATGTCGCCCGCCGAATGGCAGGCGCTCAAGGCTATCTGCCGCTGACCGGCAGCGCGTTGCTGAAGCGGACGGGCTGGCCCCGCGGCGTATCGACCAGCGCACCGTCGCGCATCACCGGGCGGCCGCGGATGATCGTCGCCATCGGCCAGCCGGTCACCGCCATGCCGTCGAACGGCGTCCAGCCGCACTTGCTGGCGATCCAGTCGTTCTCGATCACCTTCTTCGCGCCCAGGTCGACCAGGGTGAAGTCGGCGTCGTAGCCGAGCGCGATCCGGCCCTTGCCGGCGATGTTGTAGATCCGGTGCGGCCCGGCGCTGGTCAGGTCGACGAACCGCTCGAGGGTGAGCCGGCCGGCGTTGACGTGGTCGAGCAGCAGCGGCACCAGCGTCTGCACGCCGGGCATCCCGGACGGGCTCTGCGGGTAGTCGCGCGCCTTCTCCTCGCGGGTGTGGGGCGCATGGTCCGAGCCGATCACGTCGACCAGGCCCTCGGCGACGGCGCGCCACAGCGCCTCGCGGTGCCGGGCCTCGCGGATCGGCGGGTTCATCTGCGCGAAGCTGCCGAGCCGGTCGTAGCAGTCGGGCGCCGCCAGGGTCAGGTGCTGGGGCGTGACCTCGACGGTGGCGACGTCGCGGGCGGCGGCGAGCAGCGGCAGTTCCTCCGCGGTCGAGACGTGGAGGACGTGGACCGGCCGCCCGGTCTGCCGGGCCAGCTTGAGCAGGCGCGTCGTCGACCGCACCGCGCTCTCGACGTCGCGCACAATCGGATGCTGCGCCGACCCCTTGGCCGGATCGATGTTGGCCTTGAGCTCGACCAGACGGGCCTCGTCCTCGGAATGGATCGCCACCCGCCGCCGCCCCGACGACAGCACACGCTCCAGCCCGGCATCGTCGGCGACCAGCAGCGATCCGGTCGAGCTGCCCATGAAAACCTTGACGCCGCTGCAGCCCGGCAGCAGCTCCAGTTCGCCGAGCCGGTCGGCATTCTCGGCCGTGGCGCCGAAGAAGAAGGCAAAATCGCACCAGGCGCGACCCTCGGCGCGCGCAACCTTGTCCGCCATCCGCTCGGCCGTGTCGGTATTGGGCGTTGTGTTCGGCATCTCGAAGATCGCGGTGACGCCGCCCAGAGCCGCCGCCCTGGTCCCCGATTCGAGGTCTTCCTTGTGCTCCAGGCCGGGCTCGCGGAAGTGGACCTGGGTATCGATCACCCCCGGCAGCACGTGCAGGCCGGCGGCGTCGAACCGCTCCGCCGCCGCGCCCGGGTCGATATCGCCGATCGCGGCGATTCGGCCGTCGCGGATGCCGATATCGACCGCGGCGCGGCCGGAGGGGGTCAGGCACGTCCCGCCGGTGATAACGAGGTCGAACCGGTCGGTCATGTCAAAGCTCCCTGGCGTTGCGCGAGAATGTCGTGGAACAGGTCGAGATAGGCGCTGGCTACCGTCTCCTCGCCGAAGCGGGCGTCGAAGACCGCGCGGCCGGCGTCGCCGAGCTCGGCGCGCCGCTCGGGGCTGCCGATCAACGCCTCGATCGCCCCGGCCAGCGCCGACGCATCGTCGATGTCGACGAGCACGCCGTCTACCCCGTCGGTGATGAGTTGTCTCGGCCCGGCTGACGCGGCGGCCACGACCGGCTTGCCCTGCGCCCAGGCCTCGAGGATGACGTTGCCCAACGGCTCGTGGCGCGACGGCACGGCGACGATATCCGCCGCCGCGATCACCGGACGCGGATCCTCTTGCCAGCCGAGGAAACGGACACGATCGGCGATGCCGAGCCGCTCGGCCTGCGCCTCCAACTGGCCACGCAGCGGCCCCTCGCCCGCCAGCCACAGCCAAGCGGCCGGCACCGTGGCGAGCGCGTCGAGCAACACGTCGAAGGCCTTGTTGACGTGCAGTCGGCCCAGGGCGGCGACCAGCGGGCGGTCCGGCGGCGTGCCCCAGGTCGCCCGGTCGATCGGCGCGGCGGGACCGGCCTCGGCGAAGTTGGGCAGGTAATGGGCGCGATCTTCGGCGATGCCGTGCGTCGTTGAGGTAGGTCCGTATGTCGGGGGTGTTGCCGATCACGTGGTCGCAGGTCCGGTAGTATTTCAAGTCGTAGTAGCCGCCGAGCCGGCCGACATGGACGAAGTCGAGCCCATCGGTTGGCCTTGGACACAGCGCGGCGGCGCGGCTCATGAAGGACAATACCACATCCGGCCGGAAGGACCGGAGCGCTTGCCGGAACCGGTGGCGGCTGACGACGTCGAGCAGGCCGCCCATGCGCAGCTCGACGACGTCGATGCCCGCCTTGCGCAGCCGGGCGGCCCGGCCCGCGTCGCGGCGGATCACCGCGCGCAGCGTCACGTCCCGCTTGGCGAAGGCGATCGCCAGGCGCTCGAAGAAGCGCTCGGCCCCGCCGTGGTGCGCGCCGGCCATCGCCAGCATCAACCGCATCAATCGTCCTCGAGCTTGAACTTCAGCCAGGCGAGCATCGGCCAGATCGCCGCGAACAGGGCGATCAGGAAGCCGTAATAGCCCTCGCGATAGCCCTTGCGCCGGACGTAGCATTTGAAGAAGCGGGTGAACAGGCGCCGGAAGTTGCGCCCGAACGTCTCCGTACTGCCCTGGGCGCGCATGTCCCGCGCCCGCGCCGTGGTGTAGCGGTCGAGCCGCTGGATCATGTCCGAGATGTTGCGGTCGACATAGTGGACCATCCGCTCGGTCAGCCAGCGCCGCTCGCCGGTCAG
This sequence comes from uncultured Alphaproteobacteria bacterium, assembly GCA_963730305.1. GTDB lineage: Bacteria > Pseudomonadota > Alphaproteobacteria > Bin65 > Bin65 > CAMYMQ01. Next base: position 305,855 of record CAVSRB010000002.1, on the reverse strand, counting down.
CGTCACCGCGGGATGGATCCGCTGGTCGCCCCAGATCTTGGCCCCCTTGGTGAACAGGCGGACCGTCGCGCTGACCCCCCAGGAGCCGCCCCAGCCGTAACGCACCAACCGATCGCCGACATAATTGTCGTAGGGGATCAGGAAATAGCCCGGCGCGGCGTTGGCGATCGTCCGCCGGATCTCGTCGGCCAGCGCCGGCGGCACCCGCTCGTCGGCGTCGACCTCGAGAATCCACGGCCCGGCACAGGCCTCGATGCCGGTCATCCGGCGCGGCCCCTCGATCTCCCACGCACCCTCCAGGACGCGGGCGCCGAAGGATTCGGCGATCGCCTTGGAGCCGTCGGTGCAGCGGTCGAGCACGACGACGAGCTCGTCCGCGAAGCGCAGCGTCTCCAAACAGGCGGCGAGCTGCGCCTCCTCGTCGTGCGCGACCACCAGCGCGGACAGCCTGGCCTCGACGCTCATGCCGGCACGGTACCGTGCTGGCGGGCCCACAGCCCCTCCGCGGTCGCCACCACGCGATCGACGCTCAAGGTCGTCATGTGCGAGTCGTGCTTGCGGTGGTCGTAGCCCGGCGCACCGATGATCTCGTCGAAACTCAGGTCGGTGCGGGCAACCGCGGTGCACTTCCCCCACGGCCCGTAATGCTGCTCACGGCTGGGCCCGAACAGACCCACCGTCGGAATGCCCGACGCCGCCGCCATGTGCATCAGCGCCGAATCGTTGCCGACGAACAGGCTGGCACGGCACAGGCAGGCATAGGCGGTCAACACGTCGATGCCGCCGGCCAGGTCGATCCGGCGTTCGATGGGCACGGCGTCGAGCACCGGCACGGCCCGCTCGCGCTCCCCTGGCGCCGACAGCACGGCGACCCGGGCGCCCGGCAGGATGCCGCCGTCTCCGGTCAACCGTTCGATCAGGGCGACGAAGCGGTCCGCCGGCCATTCCTTGCCGCCCCAGTTCGCGGTCGGGCCAAGCGCCAGGACCGGGCCGCCGTCCGGCACCAGGTCGCGCGCGGCGGCTTCGTGCCCGTCCCCGATCCACACCACCGGGTCGAGCGGCGCGGCGGCCTGCCCGACCATCGCCGAGAGCTGGACGACCTTGTGCACGTCCGGGCGATCCGGCGGCATCGCGTAGCGGCGCCCGGCCAACAGGACATAGCGCATCACCGAGCGGCGCAGGTCGACGATCACCGACCAGTAGTGCCCGACGCAGGCGCGCCACAGCGCGAGCCAGTGGCCGCCGCGCGGACGCTTCTCCAGGGAGATGATGCGCTCGACGCGCGGCGTCGCGGCATAGAGCGGCGCCACGGCGGGACCACAGGCGATCGTCACGGCGGCGTCGGGGTATTTCTCGAGAAGCCAGGCGAGCACGCCCGTCGACAGAACCCCGTCCCCGATCCGGGTCGACGAGATGAACAAAATCCGCATTCCGACCATTCGGTCCCGTTCGTCTGGGCGCTATATACGCTGCCCGTCCCCGCGGGGCCACCGCGATGCGCCGTCCCTTGATGCGCGATTCGGAAAAGATACATTCATCCGCATGTCTGAACCCGCCCCCCACTATGCCCTCGCGGACAACCGGTCGCTGCTGTTCGTCGACGGTCCGGACGCCCGCAGCTTCCTGCAGGGCATCGTCTCAAACGACGTCGACAAGGTTGCCCCCGACCGCGCGGTCTGGGCCGCCTTCCTGACCCCCCAGGGCCGCTACCTCCACGACTTCTTCATCGTCCAGATCGGCGACGCGCTGGTGCTCGACTGCGAGGCAGGCGCGGCGCGACGACCTGGCCAAGCGTCTGCGCCGGTACCGCCTGCGCGCGAAGATCGATATCGAGCCGGACGACGGCCGCGTGGTCGCCGTGTGTTTCGGTGCAGCCGCGCTGGCGCCGCTCGATCTGCCAGACACACCGGGGATGACGCGCGCCATCGGCGACGGCGCGGTCTATGTCGATCCCCGCCTATCCGAGATCGGGGCACGGGCCGTCCTGCCGGCGGACAAGGCTGCGGCAATGATGGAAGACGCGGGCCTGGCGCACGCCGATCGCGCCGCCTACGACGCCGCCCGGATCGCCCTCGGCCTGCCCGACGGCAGCCGCGATCTGGAGGTCGAGAAGGCGCTGTTGATGGAGAACGGCTTCGACGAGCTCAACGGCGTCGACTGGGACAAGGGCTGCTACATGGGCCAGGAGCTGACCGCCCGCACCCATTACCGGGCCCTGATCAAGAAGCGGCTGGTGCCGGTCCGGGTCGACGGCGCCATGCCCGCCCCCGGCACGTCGGTGACGTGCGACGGCAAGGAGGTCGGCACGCTGCGCTCGGGTGCCGACGGCATGGCCCTGGCGCTGTTGCGCCTGGAAGGTTTCGATACCGACGCGCCGCTGCGCGCAGACGCGGCGACCCTGCTCCCGCAAAAGCCGGACTGGGCCCGCTTCTAGGGTCTAGCGCCCGCCTTCGAGCCGGGCGAACATCGCCCCCAGGCCGAGGAACGGCCCCTCTTCCGATGACGGCGCGTCCGCCAGACGCTCCAGCCCCGCGGCCCCGAACCGGTCGCGGATGGTATTCTCGACCCAGCGGCAGACCTGCGCGGCCCGATTGTCGGCGAGACGTTCCGCCTCCGACAGCCAGGCGCGGTGCGCTTCCAGCGCGTCGGCCAGCGCGTCGACGCCGGTGCCGTCCCGCGCCGAGGTTTCGAGCAGCCGCGGCGACCAGCCGTCGCCCGGCGCCGACAGCGCCAGGGCACTGGTCAGGTCGGCCTTGGTCCGGTCCGCGGCGGCGCCCATGTCGGCCTTGTTGACGACGATCAGGTCGGGGATCTCCATGATCCCGGCCTTGAGGAACTGCAACGCGTCCCCGGCCCCCGGCTGGACGCAGAGCACGATGGTGTCGGCGGCGCCCGCCACCTCCATCTCCGACTGGCCGACGCCGACCGTCTCGACCACGACCCGGTCGAACAGCGCCCGCAACAGCACCATGGCCGGAAAGGCGAGGCCGGTCAGGCCGCCGAGCTCGCCGCGGGTCGCCATCGAGCGGATGTAGACACCGGCGTCGGAGGGATCGGTCGCCATCCGCGCCCGGTCGCCCAGCAGCGCCCCCTGGCTGCGCGGCGAGCTGGGGTCGACCGCGACGACGCCGACGGTGAGGCCCCGCCGCCGCCACGCCGCGATCAGGCGCCCGAGCAGGGTCGACTTGCCGACCCCGGGCGGCCCGGTCAGGCCGACGACCTGCGATTGTCCGGCGGCGGCGTCACGGTCGGCTTCGTCGAGCAGCGCGAGGGTCGCCGCGTCGTGAGGCGATGTTTCGAGGGTCGCGAGCGCCCGGGCGATCGCGGGCTTGCCGCCGGTGCGCAGCTCGCCGAGGGTCACGAGCCCTTCCGGCCGGCGATCGTCGCCTGGGCCGCGGCGAGGCGCGCGATCGGCACCCGGTAGGGCGAGCAGGAGACGTAGTCGAGCCCGACCGTCTCGCAGAAAGCGATCGAGGCCGGATCGCCGCCGTGCTCGCCGCAGATGCCGAGCTTGATGTCCGGCCGGGTCTTGCGGCCGCGCTCGGCCGCGATCTCGACCAGCTCGCCGACGCCCTCGGTATCGATCGACACGAACGGGTCGACCTCGACGATCTTCTTCTGGAGGTAGGTCTCCAGGAAGTTGCCGGCGTCGTCGCGCGACAGGCCGAAGGTGGTCTGGGTCAGGTCGTTGGTGCCGAAGCTGAAGAACGCGGCGGATTCGGCGATCTCGCCGGCGCGCAGGGCGGCGCGCGGCAGCTCGATCATGGTGCCGACCAGATAGTCCAGCTCGGCGCCGCGCTCGGCGCGGACCTCGCCGGCGACACGGTCGATGACCTCCTTCAACAGGTCGATCTCCCGCCGCGTCGCCGCCAGCGGGATCATGACCTCGGGGATCACCGTGTCGCCGGTCTTCTGCGCGACGTCGATCGCCGCCTCGAAGATGGCGCGGGCCTGCATCTCGCAGATCTCGGGATAGGTGATCGCGAGGCGGCAGCCGCGATGGCCGAGCATCGGGTTGGCCTCGTCGAGCCGCGCCAGCCGGCGCTTGACCTCTTCGAGGGTCGTGCCCGCCGCGGCCGCGACCTCGCGCATCTCGTCCTCCTCGTGGGGGAGGAACTCGTGCAGCGGCGGATCGAGCAGGCGGATGGTGACCGGCAGGCCGGCCATGATCTCGAACAGCTCGACGAAATCCTGGCGCTGCATCGGCAGCAGCTTGTCGAGCGCGCGGCGGCGGCCGGCTTCGTCGCTGGCCAGGATCATCTCGCGCATGGCGACGATGCGGTCGCCCTCGAAGAACATGTGCTCGGTGCGGCACAGGCCGATGCCCTCGGCGCCGAACTTGCGCGCGGTGCGCGCATCCTCGGGCGTCTCCGCATTGGCGCGCACGCGCATCCGCCGGGCGTCGTCGGCCCAGGACATCAGGGTGGCGAAGTCGCCGGAGAAGGTCGGCTCGATCGTCGGCACCGCGCCGAGCATCACCTTGCCCGTCGCGCCGTCGATGGTGACCTTGTCGCCCTCGCTGACGGTGAGGCCGCCGCAGCTCATCGTCCGCGCCTGGTAGTCGATGCGGACATCGCCGGCGCCGGCGACGCACGGCCGGCCCATGCCGCGGGCGACCACGGCGGCGTGGCTGGTCATGCCGCCGCGGGTCGTGAGGATGCCCCTGGCGGCGTGCATGCCGTGGATGTCCTCCGGGCTGGTCTCGACCCGGGCCAGGATCACGGCCTCCCCCGCGGCCGCGCGCTCCTGGGCGTCGTCGGCGTCGAACACGACCGCGCCCGACGCCGCGCCCGGCGAGGCCGGCAGGCCGCGCGCGAACAGGGTCACGTCGGCGTCTGGGATCGAGCGTCGGGTGCAGGAGCTGGTCGAGCGACGCAGGCTCGATCCGGCCGATCGCCTCGGCCTCCGTGATCAGCCCGTCCCTGGCCATGTCGACGGCGATCTTCAGCGCCGCCGCGGTGGTGCGCTTGCCGGTGCGGGTCTGCAGCATCCACAGCTTGCCGGCCTGGACCGTGAACTCGATGTCCTGCATGTCGCGATAGTGGCGCTCGAGCGTCTCGCGCACGTCGCAGAGCTGCCCGTAGATCTCCGGCATCGACTCTTCCATCGCCGGCTTGTCCGAGCCCTGCGCGGCCTTGCCGGCCAGGGTCAGGTTCTGCGGCGTGCGGATGCCGGCGACCACGTCCTCGCCCTGGGCGTTGACCAGGTATTCGCCGTAGAATCGGTTCTCGCCGGTCGACGGGTCGCGGGTGAAGGCGACGCCGGTGGCGCAGTCGTCGCCCATGTTGCCGAACACCATCGCCTGGACGTTGACCGCGGTGCCCCATTCGGCGGGGATCTTGTGCAGGTGCCGATAGGTGATCGCGCGCTGGTTCATCCAGCTGCCGAACACGGCGCCGATCGCGCCCCAGAGCTGGTCGCGCGGGTCCATCGGGAAGGGCTGGCCGAGCCGCTCGGCGACCATCGCCTTGTAGCGCCCGACCAGGTCCTTCAGTCGTCGGCGCCGAGGTCGGTGTCGAGCTGCGCGCCCTGCTCGTCCTTGACCTGTTCGAGCAGCTCCTCGAAATCGTAGTGGTCGAGGCCGAGCACGACGTCGCCGTACATCTGGATGAAGCGGCGGTAGCTGTCCTAGGCGAAGCGCGCGTCGCCGCTGGCCTTGGCCAGGCCCTCGACGGTCTCGTCGTTGAGGCCGAGGTTGAGCACCGTGTCCATCATGCCGGGCATCGACGCGCGGGCGCCCGAGCGCACCGAGACCAGCAGCGGGTTGGCCGCGTCGCCGAACTTGGCGCCGACCGTCGCCTCGACCTGCTTCAGGGCGTCATCGACCGCCGCGGTCAGGTCGTCCGGGTAGCTGCGGTCATGGTCGTAGAACCAGGTGCAGACCTCGGTCGTGATCGTGAAACCGGGCGGCACCGGCAGGCCGATCGCGCACATCTCGGCCAGGTTCGCGCCCTTGCCGCCGAGCAGCTCGCGCATGTCCGCGGCGCCCTCGGCCTTGCCGTCACCGAAGCTGTAGACCCATTTGGTCATTCACGCGTTCCCCACGGCCCCAATGTCGCTCGTGACCCCCGCGCCGCGCCGCCTCAGCCCGTTTGTCCGCCGATCTTCGAGAAATCCGCGACCCGGTCCATGGTTTCCCGGATCTGCGAGAGCAGGCGCAGCCGGTTGGCGCGCAGCGACGCATCGTCGGCGTTGACCGTGACCGCCTCGAAGAAGGCGTCGACCGGCGCCCGCAGCCCGGCCAGCGCGGCCATGGCGCCGGCGAAATCCTCCTTCGCCGCCGCGTCGACCGCGGTCTGCGCCGCGGCAGCCAGTGCGTCGTGCAGGGCGGTCTCCTCGGCCTGCTCGAACAGGCCCGGATCGGCGGCGCCCTCGTGGCTCGCCCCGTCCTTCTTCTCCTCGATGCGCACGATATTGCCGGCGCGGCGGTAGGCGGCGAGCAGGTTCGCGCCGTCGTCGCTCCCGAGGAAGTCGCTCAGCGCGTCGACCCGCGCGAGCAGGCGCACGAGGTCGTCCTCGCCGCCGAGCGCGAATACCGCGTCGATCACGTCGTGGCGGACGCCGCGCTCGCGCAGATGCACCTTGAGCCGGTCGGCGAAGAAGGCGAGCAGCTCGAACACGATGGCGTAGACCTCGCCATATTCGGCGTGCTCCTCGACCTCGACCTCCATGGTCTCGACCGCGAGATGCTCGTCGAGGCCGAGCTGGTCCATCACCGCGCGCCGCTCCATCACGCTGTCGAGGAGCTGCTGGTTGATCACCATGTGCGCCGCGGCATTGAGCAGCGGGATCAGCGGCAGGCGCAGCCCGTTCTCGATGACCAGCCGGATGACGCCGAGCGCGGCGCGGCGCAGCGCGTAGGGATCGCGCGAGCCGGTCGGCTTCTCGCCGATCGCCCAGAAGCCGGCCAGCGTGTCGATCTTGTCGGCCAGCGCGACGGCGACCGACACCGGCGCGGTCGGGCAGCGGTCGTTCGGCCCCTGGGGCGCGTAATGCTCGGCGATGGCGTCGGCGACATCCGGGCTCTCCTGGTCGTGGAGCGCGTAGTAGCGGCCCATGATGCCCTGCAGCTCGGGAAACTCGCCGACCATGCCGGTGGTCAGGTCGGCCTTGGCCAGCCGCGCGGCCGACCGGGCCCGGTCGCGGTCGGCGCCGACCAGCGGCGCCAGCTCGGCGGCCAGCGCCTCGATCCGGTCGACCTTCTGGTCGAGCGTGCCGAGCCGGGCGTGGAACACGATCTGCTCGAGCGCCGGCGCGCGTTCGGCGAGCGGCACCTTGCGGTCCTGGTCCCAGAAGAACTTCGCGTCCGACAGCCGCGCCCGCAGCACGCGCTCGTTGCCGGCGACGATCGCCTTGCCGCCGTCGGCCGTCTCGATGTTGGCGACGACGATGAACTTGGGCGCGAGCGCGCCGTCGGCGTCCTCCAGGGCGAAATACTTCTGGTGCGTGCGCATCGCGGTGACCAGCACCTCCGGCGGCACTTCCATGAACTCGGGGTCGATGTCGCCCATCAGCACGACCGGCCATTCGACCAGCCCGGCGACCTCGTCGACGAGGCCGGGGTCGTCGCGCAGCGCCAGGCCAGCTTTCTTGGCCAGGGCCTCGGCGTCTTCCTTGATCTTCGACTTGCGCGCATCGGCGTCGAGGAGGACGTGCGCGTGCGTCAGCTTCTCGCGGTAATCGGCGAACCCTTCGACCGCGATCTTGCCGACCGAAAGGAAGCGATGGCCGAAGGTCGCAGCCGAGAAGGCCAATACGTCATTCGACGCTGCGCCACCGTTACCGAGCGAAATCCCGCCGGACAAGGCCTGCCCGTCGAACAGCGCCACGACGTTCTGCAGCGGCCGGACCCAACGAAAGCTCGACGCGCCCCAGCGCATCGATTTGGGCCAACCGATCGACGCGATCGCGTCACCGATCACGGTCAGGCAGGACGGCGGCGGCGGCCTGGCCCTTCTTTTCGGCGACCGCGAACCAGAATTCCGTGCCCTTGATCTCGCGCTTCTCGCAATCGTCGAGCGAACCCAGGCCGGCGGACTTGAGGAAGCCCTGGATCGCCTGGTCCGGCGCACCGACCCGGGGGCCCTTGCGCTCTTCCTTCAGGTCCGGCTGCTTTTGAGGGATGCCGTCGACCACCAGCGCCAGTCGCCTTGGTGTCGCATAGGCGTCCGCCGAATCGAAGCTCAGCCCCGCCTTCGCCAGTCCCTCGGTCACCAGCCGCTTGAGGTCCTCGGCCGCGCGCGCCTGCATGCGCGCCGGGATCTCCTCCGACAGCAGTTCGATCAGCAGCTCAGGCATCGGCCGTTTCCGCCGCCGGCACCAGGTGGCCCCGGCTCGCCAGCCAGCCCGCGCAGCAGCCCTTGGCGAGCGTACGTACGCGCAGGATGTACGACTGACGCTCGGTCACGCTGATCACGCCGCGCGCGTCGAGCAGGTTGAACAGGTGGCTCGCCTTGATGCACTGGTCGTAGGCCGGCAGCGGCTTCTCGGCGTCGAGCAAGCCGGTGGCATTCGGCCTCGGCATCGGCGAAATGCGCCAGCAGTCGGTCGGTATCGGCCAGCTCGAAGTTGAACGCGGAGAATTCCTGCTCGGACTGGAGGAACACGTCGCCGTAGGTCATGCCGCCCTGATCCTTCGGCACGCCGTCCCAATCGAGCTCGTACACGTTCTCGACGCCCTGTACGTACATCGCCAGCCGCTCCAGGCCGTAGGTGAATTCGACCGAGACGGGGTCGCAGTCGAAGCCGCCGACCTGCTGGAAATAGGTGAACTGGCTGACCTCCATGCCGTCGCACCAGACCTCCCAGCCGAGCCCCCAGGCGCCCAGGGTCGGGCTCTCCCAGTCGTCCTCGACGAAGCGGATGTCGTGGGCGAGCGGATCGATGCCGAGCTCGCGCAGGCTGTCGAGATAGAGCTCCTGGCTGTTCGGCGGCGACGGCTTCAACAGCACCTGGAACTGGTAATAGTGCTGGAGTCGGTTGGGGTTCTCGCCATAGCGGCCGTCGGTCGGCCGGCGCGACGGCTGGACGTAGGCCGTCTTCCACGGCTCCGGCCCGAGCGAGCGCAGGGTGGTCGCCGGATGGAAGGTCCCGGCGCCGACCTCCATGTCGTAGGGCTGGAGCAAGACGCAGCCCTGCCCGGCCCAGAAGCGTTGCAGCTTGAGGATCAGGTTCTGGAAGCACGTATCGGGGGACGCGGCCTTCGCCATCGTCATGTCTCGGCTACGAAAATCCGGCTTTAAGGGTGCGTCGGCGGCGATCCGAACGCTGAACAATGCGAGGGTGGGTAATAGGCGCTCGGGCGCGCCGCGGTCAACCGGGACCTCACCCGCCTCAACCGTGGCCTTTCTTGCCGCACCGGTGCCGGGCGGGATCGACGTAGGCGCCGCAGCGGGGGCACTTCTCGAAGGTCGTCGTCGCGTTGGTCTCGTCGCTGCGGCCCGGCTGGCGTGGCGCGGGGGAATCCGGCCTGCCGAGCGCGCGGAGCAGACGGGTGCCGTAGATCACCGCGCCGATGACGAGGATCAGCAGGACGAGCTTGGTGAAGGACAATCCGAACATCGCGCGTTGCCTACAGCCCGAGCCGCGACCACCAGGCACGCTCCTCGACGGCGGCGAGCAGCCCGGACGCGAAAGAGCCGCCAAGGTCCGGCATCGACCCGCCCCCGCCGCGCAGGCCCAGCCGCCGGCGCAGCCAGCCGCGTTCCTGCCCGATGACGCGGAACTTGACCTTGTCGCCGAACCGGTCGCGCAGCACCGTGCGCAGGTCGCCAAGGCCGTCGACCAGGCCGAGCTCGACCGCGCGCCGGCCGGTCCAGATGTCGCCGGTGAACAGATCACCGTCCTCGCCCTTCAGCCGCCGGCCGCGCCGTGTCCGCACCAGGTCCTTGAAGCTGTCGTGGATGTCGGCCTGGATCGCCTTGATCCGGTCGACGTCCTCCTCCTTCTCCGGCATGAACGGATCGAGCATGACCTTGCGCTCGCCCGCCGTATGGACGCGCCGTTCGATACCGAGCCGCTCGATCGCGCCGGTGAAGCCGAAGCCGGCGCTGATCACGCCGATCGACCCGACGATCGAGTTGGAGTCGGCGAAGATCTCGTCGCCGGCGCAGGCCAGCCAGTAGCCGCCGGACGCCGCCACATCCTCGACGAAGACGAGGACGGGGATGTCCCTCTTGTCCGCGAGCTGGCGGATGCGGCGATGGATCAGCGCCGACTGCACCGGCGAGCCGCCCGGCGAATTGATCTGCAGCGCGACCGCGCGCAGGTGCTTGCCGGAGAAGGCGCGGTCGAGGATCCCCGCCAGCCCCTGCAGGGTAAGGCCGCGGCGCAAAGGCCCGACCTGGCCGATGACACCGCCCAGGCGCACCACGGAAACAACGGGACGACGCAGTCCGAACACGAAACGCTCCAAGTCACACGATAGCGACAGAAAATAGTGGCATCGGCGGGCTACGCCAACCGCAGAGGCATAGCCTATCGCACGGTCGGCAACGCCTCGCCATCGCGGAGGACGCGCTCCGCCGCACGGGTGAAGCGCCCGTCGGGGCCGTGCAGGACCAATCCCGGCAGCAGGGTCGAGGGCGTCGCGACATTGCGCCGCGCCTGGACGATGACGCGGCGGGCCGGCTGTCCGCGCCGGGGCCACAGCGGCAGGATGCGCACGTCGCCGGCGCGCGGCGCCAGCGCCGCCACCAGCTCGGCCAGCCGCCCGGCATCGTGGATCACCGTCAGAACGCCCTTCGGCCGCAGCAGGGCGAGACAGGCCGAGACCCAGGCGGCCAGGTCGAAATCGGCCTCGACATTGGCGCGTTGCTTCGACGCATCGGGCGACGGCCGCCCGCCGCCGGCGGGATGATAGGGCGGATTGGTCATGACCTGGTCGTATCCGCCCTCCGCGACATGGGCGAACAGGTCGCCCGTTTCGACGCGTACGCGGTCGTCCACGCCGTTCGCCGCAGCGTTCTCGGCGAACAGCGCGGCGAGCGGGGCCTGGATTTCGACGCCGCACGCGGTGACGCCGGGCAGCCGCGCCGCCAGGCACAGCGCCGCCGCGCCGACCCCGGCGCCGGCATCGAGCACGGTGTCGCGTTCGCGTGCGGGTACGGCGGCGGCCAGCAGAATCGGGTCGATCGCCACCCGGTAGCCCGCGGCGGGTTGCCGCAGCTTGACCCGCCCGTCCAGCAGCGTGTCGTCGGTCGTCGCGGGCCGGTCCATCACCCGGTCAGCAGGCGGCGGAACTCGGGGCCGGCGTCGAGCACGGCGCGCGCGTCGTCGAAGTCGTCGTCGACCACCATCACGCGCCGGGGCAGGATTCCGATGCTCCCCTCGATGATGCTGGTGTGGGTATCGAAGACCAGCGCCTCGATGCCCTCGTCGCGCAACGCCGCGACCAGCCACGAGATGAAGACCGGATCGGTGGATCGGACGAGCTCGCGCATGGACCGCTCAACCCCTTGACGTGGACGGCATAGGCATACCTCGTCCCTTGACCATTCGTCGCCCGGCAGTATTTGTTACCGGGCTCAACAGCGGCAAGTCGTGGCTGGACACTCGTGGCGAGTGCCGCCGGCCGGAAAGGATAGCACGGTGGCGGTCGTCGTTCCCCTAAAGGGGAAACAAGGATCGGCAAAAAAGCCGGATCTGACCTCGATCAACGCGCTGATCGACGAAGACCTCAAGCGCGTCAACGAGGTGATCGTGCGCCGGATGGACAGCCGGATCGCGCTGATCCCGCAGCTCGCCGGCCACATCGTCGCCGCCGGCGGCAAGCGCCTGCGCCCGATCCTGACCCTGGCCTCCGCCAAGCTGTGCGGCTATTCCGGCGACCGGCACATCAGCCTGGCCGCCTGCGTCGAATTCATCCACACCGCGACCTTGCTGCACGACGACGTCGTCGACGAGAGCGCGCTGCGCCGCGGCCTCGCCACCGCCAACGCCGTCTGGGGCAACAAGGCGAGCGTGCTGGTCGGCGACTTCCTGTTCTCGCGCGCCTTCCAGCTCATGGTCGAGGATGGCTCGCTGCCGGTGCTCGGCATCCTCTCCCACGCCTCGGCGACGATCGCCGAGGGCGAGGTCCACCAGCTCGCCACCGCCAACGACACCGACACCAGCGAGACCGCCTATCTCGAGGTCATCCGCGCCAAGACCGCGACCCTGTTCGCGGCCGCGTGCCGGATCGGCGCGGTCGTCGCCGAGAAGCCCGAGGCCTTCGAGGAAGCGCTCGAAGCCTACGGCATGAACCTCGGCATCGCCTTCCAGCTGATCGACGACGTGCTCGACTATTCCGCGGTTCAGGCCACGCTGGGCAAGACCGTCGGCGACGACTTCCGCGACGGCAAGATCACCCTGCCGGTGATCCTGGCGTACCGGCGCGGCACCGACGACGAGCGGGTGTTCTGGCGCCGCACCCTGGAAGACCAGGAGCAGGCCGACGGCGACCTCGAGCGCGCGATCGAGCTGTTGGGCGCGCACAAGGCGCTGGACGACACCATCGACCGGGCCCGCCACTACGGCGCGATCGCCCGCGACAGCCTCGGCATCTTCCCCGACGGGGCGGCCAAGCAGGCGATGCTGGACGTCGTCGATTTCGCCATCGAGCGGGTCTACTGAGCGAGCCGCCCGGTCGGGAATCGATCGGCGGCTGGTAGCCTTGCGTGGCCCGGACCGGGTCGTTATATAGCCGTCACGTCGGAGTGTAGCTCAGCCTGGTAGAGCACTGTCTTCGGGAGGCAGGGGCCGGTGGTTCGAATCCACTCACTCCGACCATTTCTTTTCCCGTCTTTCACGTGAGCGAAAAAAGTCGGTTTCAGGCCGTCCCCTGAGGCGGGCCGCCCATCGCCTTGTCTTCGGCGAGCGCCTGTTCGATCTCGTCGAGGAGCCGGCGGAGCGCGTCGTCGATCACCTCGCGCGGCACGCCGTCGTCCAGCATCGCGCCGAGCAGCCCGGCCGCGCCGTGCAGCGCCACCGAATAGCGCGGCAACTCGTTGCGCGTCTCCCATGCCGCCGCGGCCGGCACCAGCACGGCGTCGACGATGTCCTGCGCCCGGCAGATCGGACAATCATCGCTCAGATCGTGCTCCAGCAGTTCGTCGAGTTTGTCGCTCATCGCCTCTTCGTCCCGTCGCCGGCCCTCGGCGGGCCCTGGCCGAGTATAGGGGCGCGGGCGCGCCGCACCAATGCTACCGGGCCAAACAGCGCAGGCGGAATACACGGCAAGGGATCGCCCGGCGCGCCGCATCCGTATCAATTCTTGCCGCGACGTCCGGCCGGAGTCGGGCCACGGTGCGTCATTTTCCGCGCCAGCCTTTCCTGGCCGGCGCGGATTGGCTAAGTATCGGGCACCCCCCGGCGACACGGCTCGCCCCGGGTGCCCCGGCACACACAGCGAACGGTGCATCTTGACACGCCTATTGGGAATCTCCGCCGTCATCATCGTCTGCCTCGTCGCAGGCGCCGCCTTCGGTCGCTACGTCCTGACACTGCCGCCCGAGAAGATCATCGTCCGGGAAAAGGTCCCGCAGAAGAAGGCGTCCGACACCGTCTACCTGAAATGGAAGATGGCGAGCAGCTTCCCCGCCGCGCTGCCCCAGTTCGGCACCCTGGGCAAGCGTTTCACCGAACAGCTCCAGCGCCTGTCGAACGGCGGCATCCGCATTGCCTTCCTCGCGCCGGGCAAGGACGTTGCCGCCGATCAGTGCGTCAACGCCGTCATCGAGGGCAAGGTCCAGGCCTGCTGGTCGACACCGGGCTATTGGGCCAAGAAGGAGCGCGCCCTGTTGCTCTATTCCGGCGTGCCGTTCGGGCCCGACGCCCGCGAATATCTGGCCTGGTTCTACCATGCCGGCGGCAAGGAGCTGCTCGACGACATCTATGCCCGCCATGGCCTGAAGGCGGTGATCTGCGGCGTCACCACGGCCGAAGGCGGGGGCTGGATGCGCAAGGAGATCAAGACCCCCGACGACTTCAAGGGCCTCAAGCTGCGCTTCTTCGGCCTGGGCGCGCGCGTGGTCGAGCGCCTGGGCGCCAAGACCTTCCGGCTCCAGGGCGACAAGATGATCGAGGCGCTCAAGACCGGGCAGATCGACGGGCTCGAATATTCGACACCGGTGATCGACGTCAGTGCCGGCTTCCACGACGTGACCAAGAACTTCTACCTGCCCGGATGGCAGAAGCCGGCGTCGCTGCTGGAATTCCTGGTCAAGAGCGAGACCTGGAACTCGCTGCCCACCGCGACCAAGGCGATGATCGAAACCACTTGCGGCGACACCATGCGCGCCGGCCTCGCCCGCGGCGAGGCCCGCCAGCCGGCAGCGCTGCGCGAGATCAAGGCCAAGGGCGCGTCGATCCACCGCTGGTCGCCGGAGATCCTGGCCGCGCTGCGCAAGGCGTGGGACGAGGTCGCCAAGGAGGAGAGCGAGGCCGACCCGACCTTCCGCAAGGTCTGGCAGTCGATGACCGCGTTCAAGGGCGCCTACGCCGAATGGAAGCGCGACTCGCGGATGCCGTGAGACGGGTGATCCGAAGCCGGCACGCGGGAGCCGCCAAGCCCCCGCGCGTCAGCGCCGCCGGCGCGACAGCGCGTCGGCCAGGGCGTCCATCTGGGCGTCGACCGAGACTGCCAGCTTCGAGGTAATCTCCAGCCCCTGGTCATCGTAGGGATTGACGCCCGCGTGCTCCCGCGCCCAGGCCGCCACGCGCTTGTCCCGGGCGCGCACCAGGGTCTCGATCTGCGGCCGGAACAGGATCAGCATCGCCGTGATCCACCGGTTCACCGGCCATGACGGCCGCGCCAGGTCGATGGCGAAGCGGTCGAGCATGGCGATGACGTCCTCGGCGTCGTACCAGACCTCGCCGGTGACCCAGCGGTTGGTGGTGAACAGCGCGACCGGGCTGCCGTAGTGGTCCATCGAGATGGCGATCAGGTGGCTGAGCGCGTCGTCGCCGGCCGGCGCCTTGAGATGTTGCGACGCCGCCGGGCGCACGCCCGTCGGCATGCCGCCCGACCGCAGGAAGGTGTGGAAATGGCCGTGCTCGCCCCGTTCCTCCGACTCCGGATGGGCGTGGTAGTAGTACTGCGCGTGGGTCACGGGGTCGTAGACGTCGCCGCGGGGATAGTGGTCCCACTCGAAGAACGATCCCTCGCCGCGCAGCAGCTCGCCGACGATGTTGTCACCGCTCTTGGCCAGCACCCGGGTGCATTCCCGGACCTCTTCGCCGGCCGCCAGGCACGCACGCAACTGCGCCGCCGAGCATGCCGCGAGATCGGAGCTGGCCATGGCGACCTGGACTCCGCCCAAATCTGTCTCCCATGCGCTGCGCCCCCGGGAGCGCAGCACTCACATACGGACCACGAACACGGACACTTTTGCGTGACGGACCACCCTCGAGGCGTTGGAGCCGAGCAGGTAGTCCCGCAGGTCCGGATGATGGGCGCCGATCACGATCAGGTCCGCCTTGATCTCATCGGCAACCGACAGGATCTCGTCGTAGACGGGCCCCTGAGCGACCATTTCATGCGCGGTCATCCCGGAAGGCAAGTGTTGCTTTACGAACTCGCTCAACTGCGCCGCCGATTCCTCGGCGATCTTCGCCTCGGCGCCGGCCGGGAAATACTGGGCGACGACGGCGTATCCGATGTCGGGCACCACCGTGAGGACATGGATCTTGGCGCCGAACTGCTGCGCCAGCTCGGCCGCGACGTAGAGACACTTCGCCGAGGCCGGATCGTTGCCGATATCGACCGGCACCAGAATGCGATCGAACATGTCTTCCTTCCTATGCCGCCTGCGCTTCTGCGGCGGTCCTTCGCCGTATCCTTGCCCGTTGGAGGGCGTAAACACAACCGACCAATGCCAGACCGGCGAGGCAAGGTACGGGTGGTCAGGATGGTGGCGATCGACGATCCGAAAACGAGGCCGATTGCGCGTTGGCCATATCCCTCTCCGCCGCGGTCGCCGTAGCGGCGGAACGGGGATCGGGCGAGCCCGCCCTCCTGTTCCCCCAACGGCCGGCTACTTAATCCAGCCCTTTTCTTTGTAGTACTTCTTGGCGCCGTCGTGCAGCGGGGCGGTCAGGCCCTTGAGCATGTCCTCGGGCTCGAGGTCGGCGAATGCCTTTTGCGCCTTCTTGAGCTCGTCGAGATGCTCGAACACGCTCTTGACCACGTCATAGACCTTGGCCGACGACACCTTGGAATTGGTCACCACCGTCGCCTTCACGGCATAGGTCTCGACCGGGTAGTCGACGCCCTTGTAGGTGTTGGCCGGGATCGTGGTCATCACGTAATAGGGCCGGGCGGCGACGAACTTCTTGATCGCCGGCGAGTTGATCGAGATCATCCGGATCGACGTCGAGTTGGCCGGCTCCTCGATCGCGGCCGACGGGTTGCCGACCGTGTAGAAGAAGGCGGCGATCTTCTTGTCGATCAGCGCCCGCGACGCCGGGCCCTGCTGCAGGCCCTGGGCCTTGATGTTCTTCAGGCCGTAGATGCGGATGACGTCCTTGGCGTTGCCGCGCTGGCCCGAGCCCGGGTTGCCGATGTTGACCCGCTTGCCGCTGAGGTCGGCGACCTTCTTGATGCCGGCGTCGGCGCGAGCGACCAGCAGGACGGTCTCCGGATAGGCGCTGAACACGCTGCGCAGGTTCTTGACCGGCTTGCCCTTCCAGTCGGCCTCGCCGTTCCACGCCTGGGAATTGCGGTCGGACTGGGCGACGCCGAAGTCGAGCAGGCCGCGGGCGACGGCGTTGATATCGAACACCGAGCCGAGCGCGGGGCGGCCGACGCAAATATACTTCTTGCCGTTATACTTGTTGACGAGATTACAGACATGAAGGGCAAGCTTGTAATAGATGCCCGTCGCCGAGCCGCCGCCGATCACGATCGGGTCGGCCGCCTGGACCGGCGCGGCGGCGCCAAGACCGAGCCACAGCGCGATTGCGGGGCTCAGGATCAGTTGTCTCGCCTTGGTCATGACCTGCCTATCCTCCTTACTCCTCACCGGGCGGGCGCACGCCGGTTCATGCGGCCAACCCGCGAACACCGATTGCGCCGCCCCGGCCGCTGCCGGTCCCGGCGCTTCCGGCCCTTGTCGCCTCCGGTCCGATCGCCTAGCGTTTCGAACCATCCTCGAAGCGACCGAGCGCCAGCATGAACCTCAAAGACCACGTCCGCACGATCCCCGACTTCCCCAAGCCGGGAATCCTATTCTACGACATTTCCACCCTGCTCGCGCACAAGGACGCGTGGCAGGTCGCCGTCGCCCAGCTCACCGAGGCGGTCGCGCCGCACAAGCCCGACCTGCTGGCCGGCATCGAATCCCGCGGCTTCCTGGTCGCCGCGCCGCTCGCCCTCCAGCTCGGCTGCGGCTTCGTGATGATCCGCAAGAAGGGCAAGCTGCCCGGCGAGACGGTCGGCTTCGAGTACGACCTCGAATACGGCACCGACGTCATCGAGATCCAGGCCGACGCCGTCGAACAGGGCCAGCGGGTGGTCGTGCTCGACGACCTGCTCGCCACCGGCGGCACGATGGCCGCGGCGATCGGCCTCTTGCGGCAGTGCGGCGCCGACGTCGTCGCCGCGGCCTGCCTGATGGAGCTGACCTTCCTCGAAGGCCGCGACCGGCTCGACGTCCCGGTCACCACCCTGCTGCGCTACGACGAATAGGCATCCGGCGGCCCCTCAGCCGTCCCGGTCGACCAGCACGTCCGGCGACAGGTCGTCGATCTCGGCCAGCACCTCGACCAGCACGCCGACCGCCGCGTCGAGCAGCCGCTCGCCGTGCTCGGCCGTCGCCAGGGTGGCGTCGCCGACCGCGCCGTCGGGGTTGAGGTCCTGGGTCTGCCAGCCGAACGAGGCGATCCGCCCGAACGGCCGCAGGTGGGCATAGTCGCCGGCCATCTCCTCCGACCGCGACGGGAACGTGCGGACCTCGTCGGCGCGCACCGCGTCGGGCGCGATCGCCATCATCACCGAGGTCTCGACGGCGCCGCCGTGGATGCCGTGGGCGGTCTCGTGGACGCCGAACTGGTCCTCTGCGCGCCAGTAACGGTAGGCGTTGAGCGGGAAGGCCAGCATCTTGTGCGTCCGCCGCAGCGCCTGCGCGGCGAGGTCGAGCACCTGCGGATTGCCGCCGTGGGTGTTGAGCAGGACCAGCTTGCGAACGCCCGCCGCCGCCACGCTCGCGCCGATCTCGGCCAGGACCTTCAGCATGGTCTCGGCCGACAGGCTCAAGGTGCCGGCGAAATCGGCGTGCTCGGGGCTGACCCCGATCGGCACCGCCGGCAGGATCAGCGCGGGCAGCTTGACCGGCAGCCGCTCGACCAGCCGCTCGACCAGCGCCGCACAGATGTCGGCGTCGACCGACAGCGGCAGGTGCGGCCCGTGCTGCTCGACCGCCGACACCGGCAGCACGGCGATCAGGCGCCCGGCGTCCATCGCCGCCAGCTCCTTGGTCGTGTAGGCCGCCCAGTATCGCGAATGACTTGTCATCGGCGCGGTCCCGCTCCGTGTGTGTCTCCAATCGGGCGCGAGTTTGGCCTATGTTGCGCCGGTCCGCCACCGCCCGAGCGCCGCCGATGATCATCGCCCAGATCAGCGACCTGCACGTCGACGCCCCGGACCGGCGCGGCGTCGGCGACACCGATTCGATCGCGGCGCTGCACCGGGCCGTGGCCCACGTCAACGCGCTCGACCCGGCGCCCGACCTGGTGCTGGCGACCGGCGACCTGGCCGCGACCAAGGGCAAGCCGGCCGAATACGCGGTCCTGCGCGACGGCTTCGACGCCCTGCGCGCGCCGGTGTTCCTGATCCCGGGCAACCACGATTCGCGCGACGGAATGCGCGCGGCCTTCCCCGACCACGGCTATCTGCCGGCCGAGGGCTTCCTCCACTACACGATCGAGGACCGGCCGCTGCGGCTGATCGGCCTCGACACCATCGTGCCGGGCGAGCCGGGCGGGCTGATGTGCGCCGAGCGCTGCGCCTGGCTCGCCGACCGGCTGGCCGAAGCCCCCGACCGGCCGACCCTGATCTTCATGCACCACCCGCCGTTTTCCACCGGCATCGCGATCATGGACGCGATGAACTGCCGCGGCGGCGACGCGGTCGCCGAGATCGTCGCCCGCCACCCGCAGGTCGAGCGGATCGTCTGCGGCCACGTCCATCGGCCGGTGATCCAGCGCTGGGCCGGAACGGTCGCGATGACCGCGCCGAGCACGCTGGTCCAGCTCGAGCTCGCGGTCGGCGGGCGCCCCGCGGCCAACTGGATCCACGAACCGCCGGCCTGCCTGGTCCACGTCTTCGACCCGGCCTTCGGCGTCGCCAGCCACCTGAGCCCGATCGGCGACTTCCGCCGCGCGCCGGTCCGGAACGGCTGAACCGACCCTCATCGGTCGATCGCCCCCATCAGTCGACCGCCCCCATCAGTCGATTGCCCGGGCCAGCACGGCCTGGAACAGCACGTCGGCGCCGGCGGCGCAGTCCTGCCGGGTCGCGCTCTCGATCTCGTTGTGGCTGATGCCGTTCTCGCACGGGATGAAGATCATCCCGGCCGGCGCGACCCGGGCCAGATAGACGGCGTCGTGCCCGGCGCCGGAGACGATGTCGCGGTGGCTGTAGCCCGAGCGCTCGGCGCCGTCGCGAACCGCGGCGACGCAGTCGGGGTCGAATGGCGTCGCCGGGAAACGCCAGAAATCGGAGATCACCACCAGGACATCGGCGTTCTCGGCGATGGCGGCGCAGCGGTCGCGCAATTCCCGGTCCATCGCCGCCAGGGTCGCGTCGTCCGGGTGGCGCAGGTCGACGGTGAAGAAGACCTCGCCCGGGATGGTGTTGCGCGAGTTCGGCTTGACCTCGACGAAGCCGCAGGTCGCGCAGGCGAGCGGCGCGTGGGCGTTGCCGATGGCGTTGACCGCGTCGATCATCCGCGCGGCGCCGACCAGCGCGTCGCGGCGCAGCGGCATCGGCGTCGGCCCGGCGTGCGCTTCCTGGCCGGTGACCGTGACCTCGTACCAGCGCTGGCCCTGGGCGCCGGTGACCACGCCGATGGTCTTGCCGTCGTTCTCCAGGATCGGGCCCTGCTCGATATGCGCTTCGAAATAGGCGCCGACCGGCCGGCCGCCGACCGCGGCCGCGCCGGCGTAGCCGATCCGTTCGAGCTCGGTGCCGACCGTGACGCCAGTGACGTTGTCCGGCCGGGCGCAAATCTCGTCTTCCGTGAACACGCCGGCGAAGGCGCCCGAGCCCATCATCGGCGGCGAGAAGCGGCTGCCCTCCTCGTTGGTCCAGCACACCACCTCGACCGGCGCGTCGGTCTCGATCTCGTGGTCGTTGAGCGCGCGCACCACCTCGAGCCCGGCGAGCACGCCATAGGCGCCGTCGAACTTGCCGCCGGTCGGCTGCGGAATCGAGATGGCTGCCGACCAGCACCGGCGGCCGGTCGGGGTCGCGGCCCGGCCGGCGCGCGAAGATGTTGCCGACCCGGTCGATGGAGACGGAGCAGCCCGACGCCCGGCACCAGCGCACGAACAGGTCGCGGCCGTCGCGGTCGACGTCGGTCAGCGCCAGCCGCTTCACCCCGCCCTTGGGCGTGGCGCCGATCCGCGCCATCACCATCAGGCTCTCCCACAGCCGGTCGCCGTCGATCTTCAGGTTTCGCATGGTCCGTTCCATCCCCTGCCGCCGCACCGGGCGGCAGAATGTCATCCTTTGTCAGGTCTTGTCAGGTCGCGACGGGCGCGGACCGTAGGGTGAAAAGGTTATCAACGGTTATCCAAGGTTATCTTTTCGGGTCGAGGCCGGTCGGGGGTGGGGTCGATAGGTAAGGTTAGGTCAGGTTCAGCCGGGCCGGCGCGGGGCATGACGCAGGGGGGCGGCCGATATGTAGGGTTATGTCAGGTTCCGCCGGGCCGGCGCCCGCCGCGACGGCGGGGGTGGGGCCGATCGGTAAGGTTATGTCAGGTTCCGTCAGGTCGGGGCGCGGCGCCGCGGCCGGGATGGTCTGCTTCATGGTCGTCGGTCGTCTCCGAGCGTCATCGCCTGGTCCCCGGCTCTCCGCCCCGGACTTGATCCGGGGTCTGTATCCGCGTGTGTCATCATTTGTCATCATTTGTCGTCCCGGGCCGATCGCGCGCGCCGGCGGCGCCGCGTGGCGGAAGGAATTTTATCCTGAATATAGGTGTCAACGGCGCTCGAACAAGCGCCCATGCGCCCGCTGACGCCATCCCCTCTTGACTTGGACCGCGCCCGCGATGGGCAATAGGGGCCGAAGACCAGCATCCCTCGGGAGGATGGCGTGAACCTCGCCTATTTCCTGCACCGCTCCGCACGGCTCGACCCGGACCGGCCGGCCCTGGCGCTGGGCGCGACGGTCACCGCGACCTACGCCGAGCTGGCGCGGGATACCGCGATCCTCGCCCGCCACCTGCGCGAGACCCTCGGCCTCGCGCCCGGCGACCGGGCGGCGATCGTGATGGCCAACTGCCCGGAATACATGCTGGTCATGCACGCCTGCTGGCACGCCGGCGTCTGTTGCGTGCCGGTCAACGCGAAGCTGCACCGCAAGGAGTTCGAATACATCCTCGGCCATTCGGGCAGCCGGGTCTGCTTCACCACGCCCGACAAGGCCGATGCGGTCGCCGGGCTCGATACGGAGATCGCCACGCTGGAGCGGATCGTCGCCACCGGCGGCGCCGAGTGGGCCGCGCTGACCGCCGGCGAGCCGATGCCGATGGCCGAGGTCGCCCCCGACGACCCGGCCTGGCTGTTCTACACCAGCGGCACGACCGGCCGGCCCAAGGGCGCGACCCTGACCCACCGCAACCTGGTGTCGATGACCATGAACTACTTCGCCGACGTCGACGCGGTCGAGCCCGGCGATGCGATCGTCCATTGCGCGCCGATGTCCCACGGCTCCGGCTGCTACGGCCTGCCCCACGTCGCCCGCGCCGCGCTGCAGGTGATCCCCGAATCGGGCGGCTTCGAGCCCGCGGAGATGCTCGACCTGCTCCGGCACCACCAAGGCTGCACCTTCTTCTTCGCGCCGACCATGGTCGTCCGCCTGCTCAACAGCCCGGCGCTGGACGGCGCGGACACGTCCAACCTCAAGACCATCATCTACGGCGGCGGGCCGATGTATGTCGAAGACCTGCTGCGCGGCATCGACCGGCTGGGCCAGAAGTTCGTCCAGATCTACGGCCAGGGCGAGGCGCCGATGACCATCACCGGCCTGACCCGCGCCATGCACGCCGACGTGGGCCACCCGCGCTACCGCGACCATCTGGGCTCGGCCGGGGTGCCGCGCACCGACGTCGAGGTGCGTGTGGTCGACGCCGAGGACAACGAACTGCCGCCCGGCGAGATCGGCGAGATCGTCTGCCGCGGCGACGTCGTCATGACCGGCTACTGGGACAATCCCGACGCCACCGCCGCCTCGCTCAAGGGCGGCTGGCTGCACACCGGCGACATGGGCGCGTTCGACGAGGACGGCTTCCTGACCCTCAAGGACCGGTCGAAGGACATGATCATCTCGGGCGGCTCCAACATCTATCCGCGCGAGATCGAGGAGGTGCTGCTGCGCCACGACGGGGTGCTGGAATGCTCGGTGATCGGCCGGCCCCACGCCGACTGGGGCGAGGAGGTGATCGCCTTCGTCGTCCGCCAGCCGGGCAGCGACGCCAGCGGGGAGGTGGGCGAGGCCGAGCTCGACCGGCTGTGCCTCGACAACATCGCCCGCTTCAAGCGGCCCAAGGCCTACCGCTTCGTCGAGGCGCTGCCCAAGAACAACTACGGCAAGATCCTGAAGACCGAGCTGCGCGCGTGGCTGGCCAAGGAGACGGAGGACGCGGCATGACCTTCCCCGAGCTGCTCGACCAGTTCGCCCGCGCGGTCGAGGCCGGCGACGGCGCCGCGCTGGGCGCGCTGTTCACCGAGGACGGCGTCTACGACGACGTCTTCTACGGCGCGTTCCGCGGCCGGGCGGCGATCGCGGAGATGCTGGCGATCTTCCACCGCGACGGCGAGGATTTCCGCTGGGACTTCCGCGACCCGGTCAGCGACGGCGCGACAGGCTACGCCGGCTGGCTGTTCAGCTACACCGCGACCACCCGGCACGCGGCCGGCACCCGCGTGGTGTTCGACGGGGTCGGCCGGTTCCGCCTGCGCGACGGGCTGATCGAGCGCTACGCCGACTACTGCAACGGCGTCGTCCCGCTGCGCCAGATGGGCACGCCCTGGGACGTGGTCGACCGGATGGCCGGCCGCTGGCAGGCGCACCTGGAGGCGGACCCGGACTTCGGGGCGCACAGCGGGCGGTAGCGCCGGCCCCTCGTCGCATCTTCCCCACCGTGCCACCCCGGCCGGAGCGCAGCGGAGAGCCGGGGACCATGCTGACACCGGGCCCGTCGTCTCACGCTGCAGGCTCGGCAGAAGAACAAGAGCGCGCCCGACCTGTTCCTGCCGAGCATCGGCCCTCTGACGCCGGACCCGGCGTCGAAGACCTCGCCGGCTTTCCGTCGCGGCTGCACCGCGCGGCACCGATCATCCCGAGCATGGACCCCGGCACGCCGCTGCGCTCCGGCCGGGGTGACAGATTGGGACTCGATTTGGGAATTGGCATCGCCGGATCCACCACCCCGTCCGTCATGTCGCGCCGTCGTTACCAATTTCACCTTTATCGAGGGGCCATTCGCCGTGGCCATGTCGATGCCCCCTAGGATGCCGGCGCAAGTGCGCTAGAGTGCCGCCATGGTTCACCTCTCCGTCCTCGATCTCGCTTACATCGGCGAAGGCTTCACCCCCGCCGATGCGCTGGCCAATGCGCTCGACCTGGCGCAGCACGCCGAGGCCGCCGGCTTCCGGCGCTTCTGGCTGGCCGAACATCACAACCTCGGCGGCATCGCCAGCGCCGCAACCTCGGTGTGCATCTGCCACGTCGCCGGCGGCACCAGGACGATCCGCGTCGGGGCCGGCGGCATCATGCTGCCGAACCATTCGCCGATCGTGATCGCCGAGCAGTTCGGAACCCTGGCGACGCTGTTTCCCGGCCGCATCGACCTCGGCCTGGGCCGGGCGCCGGGCACCGACCAGCGCACGCTCCAGGCGCTGCGGCGCGACCCGCAGGCGTCGCACTATTTCCCGCAGGACGTGGTCGAGCTGCAGGCCCTGCTCGGCCCGCCCCGGGAGCACCAGGCGATCCACGCGATTCCCGGCGAGGATACCAACGTGCCGCTGTGGATCCTCGGCTCCAGCCTGTATGGCGCCCAGCTCGCCGGCATGCTCGGCCTGCCCTATGCCTTCGCCTCGCACTTCGCGCCCCAGGCGCTGATGCAGGCGGTGTCGGTCTACCGCGAGCGGTTCGAACCGTCGAAGCAGCTCGCCGAGCCCTACGTGATGGTCGGCTGCAACGCCATCGTCGCCGACACCGAGGACGAGGCGAAGCGGCTGTTCACCACGCCGCAACAGCAGTTCACCCGCATGGTGCGCGGCACCCGCGGCCAGCTGCCGCCGCCGGTCGACGACATCGAGAGCTTCTGGTCGCCGGCGGAGAAGGCGCATGTGGCGTCGATGATGGCCTGCTCGTTCTACGGCTCGACGGCGACGATCAAGGACAAGCTGACGCCGCTGATCGACGCCACCGGCGCCGACGAGCTGATGGTCGCGGCGGCGATCTGGGACCACCAGGCGCGGGTGCGTTCCTTCGAGCTGCTGGCCGAGGCGATGGGGTAGCGCGGGTTCGTCCTTGGGCTGCCGGCGCAGCGCCGGCCGGGGCGGTCATGTTGCGCAGAGTGCGATCTCGCCTTGCGCCTTCCGCCATTGCATCCGCCGATCCCGCCCCCCATTCTGCGCGCCCTGACCGACGCGAAGAATTCGAGGACCTACGCATGACCGAGACGCAAGGCGCAACGAGGCCGGCCGGGCCGCTGACCGGCATCCGGGTGGTCGATCTGGGGCGGATCGCGGCCGGGCCGTTCTGCGCCATGCTGCTGGGCGACCTGGGCGCCGAGGTGATCCGGGTCGAGACGCCGGGCGGCGACATCATGCGGAATCAGGAGCCCGGCTTCGCGCCCGGCGTCGGCGGCTACTTCACCACGGTCAACCGCAACAAGCGGGCGATCATGCTCGACCTGCGCACCGAGGCCGGCATGCGGGCGCTGCACAAGCTGCTCGAGACCGCCGACGTGCTGACCGAGAACTTCAGGCCGGGCGTGCTCGAGGCGATGGGCCTCGACCCGGCTACGCTCGAACGCGACTACCCGCGGCTGGTGGTCGGGCGGATCGGCGCCTATGGCCACCACGGCCCGAAGAGCCAGCTGCCCGGCGTCGACCAGATCATCCAGGCGGTGTCCGGCTTCATGTCGGTGACCGGCACCGAGGATTCCGGACCGATCCGCGCCGGCTTCGCGATCTGCGACATCTATGCCGGCATGTCGGCCGCGTTCGGCGTGCTCGCCGCGCTGTACGAGCGGCGCGACAGCGGCCGCGGCCAGCTGGTCCAGACCTCGCTGCTGCAGGCGATCCTCGGGGTGATGTCGGTTCAGGCCGGCAAGTACATGGCGACCGACCAGGCGCCGCCGCCCGAGGGCAACCACCACCCGGTGATCGCGCCCTACGGCCTGTTCCCGACCGCCGACGGCCACGTCGTGCTCGGCGTCATGCGCGACGCCCATTTCGTCGCCCTGTCGGAGATGTGCGGCCACCCGGAATGGGCCGAGGACCCGCGCTTCGCCGACACCACCGGCCGCTCGCGCAACAAGGACGTGCTGCGCGACCTGGTGACCGAGGCGACGCCCTGCCACACCACCGCCGAATGGCTGGACCTGCTGACCGCCGCGGACATTCCCTGCGGCCCGGTCCTGTCGGTCAAGGAGGCCTACGAGGACCCGCAGGCGCAGGCGCTGGGCATGACCCTGGAGACCACCTTGGGCGACGGCACGCCGGTACGCGTGCCCGGCTTCCTCGCGCGGCTCAGCCGCACCCCGATGGCGCTCAACCGCCCGCCGCCGCTGCCCGCCGAGCACACCGCGGAGATCCTGGCCGAGATCGGCCTCGCCGACGACCCCGCGGTGCGCAAGGCGGCGGGGCTGGAGTGAGCTGCTATCCTTGACCTAAGACCAGCGCGGCCTTAATTTGTAGTACGTAGAACATATGAGCAGGCCATGCGCTTCGTCACGCTTCGCGAACTCAATCAGCACGTCAGCCGATACCTCAAGGCGGTCGAGGACGGCGAAGCCCTGGTCGTGACCAAGCGCGGCAAGCGGATCGCCCGCATCGTGCCGGAGACCGATGCCGTGGAGGCGCGGCGCAACGATCCGGCCTACCA
The DNA here is from genome assembly GCA_963730305.1 of uncultured Alphaproteobacteria bacterium. Lineage (GTDB taxonomy): Bacteria > Pseudomonadota > Alphaproteobacteria > Bin65 > Bin65 > CAMYMQ01. Next base: position 279,537 of record CAVSRB010000002.1, on the reverse strand, counting down.
AGCCTTGTGCGAGGTCCTGGACCGGCCGCTGCCCCTTGGCGGCCGCGACTGGACGCGAGAGGACCTCCACGAGCGCCACGGATGAAGCTGACGCTCGACGCGAACGTTCTCTACTACGCCCAAGACGCAGATTCCGGCCGCAAGGCCGAGATAGCGAACCGGCTGATCCGGCGCGCCGCGTTGAGCGACTGTTGTCTGACCGTCCAAGCGGTCGGGGAGACGTATTTCGCCCTGACCCGCAAGGGACGGATGCCGTCGGACGCGGCCGGAAACTACGTGAACCGGTTGACCGACGCCTTCCCGATGATCGGCAACGAAGGCGCCGACCTCCGCAACGCCACCGAGGCCGTGACCCGTCACCAGCTCTCCTTCTGGGACGCGATGCTGTGGGCTACCGCGGATCGCGCAGGCTGCGAGATCGTGGTCAGCGAAGACTTCCAGCACGGCCGCACGCTGGGTCGGGTGACGTTCCTGGACCCGTTTCAAGCGCCCTTCCCGGAGGACCTCGAGGCCGCGCTGACGCCGCTCTGACACGCGCGGCGGTCAACAAGTTGGTAAGATGCCGTCGCTAAACTCAGGCTGAATTTGGCCACGACCGACGCCGACATGGCTCCCATCGACACGAAACACGCGGACGACATCAGCCCCTCGCGCCGCGCCTTCCTGCTCGGGCTCGGCGTCGTCACCGTGCCGCTGGTCGCGCCGGCGCCGCTCATGGCCGCCTCGCGCAAGCAACACGCGGCGAAGACCGCCAAGCCCGTGCCGCGGGCGCTCAAGCTCTACAACCCGAACACCAAGGAATGGTGGAAGGGCGTCTATCACGACGGCACCAGGCTGATCGCCAAGGCCCAGGACGAGCTCGACTGGTTCCTGCGCGACCCCCACGAACAGGTCTTCACGGCGATGGACCCCGGCGTCCTCGACCTGATGTGGCGGCTCGCCGAGCGCTATCGCATGGCCGGCCACGGCCGGGTCGCGATCAACGTCCATTCCGGCTACCGCACGCCGATGACCAACGAGAAGCTGCGCGCCGAGGGCGCCGCGCTCAACAGCCTGCACATGAAGGGCATGGCGGTGGACGTCAGCGTCCAGGGCTACGGCATCTATTTCCTGATCCACCACGCCGAGCAGATCGCCACCGGCGGCCTCGGCTTCTACCCTGCCGGCTTCGTCCACCTCGACACGGGCAAGCGGCGTTATTGGTTCCGGAGGTAGTAGGCGTCGGCCTTGTCCTCCAGCCCCCAACGCGCCAGGTCGGGCTTGGGAAAGGGGATCACCTTCCCGTCGTCATCGACAACGGTCAGTTCCTTGAGGCCCAGCATCAAGTGCACGAAACTGAGGGTCATGTCCCACGCGAAGTCTGGCTCATCGCCGAAAATGTACATCGGCTCCGCCCGAAATGTTGGGCAGATTACCTGACACTGCCAATCATGCCGTTCATGCGGGAAGGGCTCCGACACACTGAGCGAGAAGGATGCACGCGTTCCGTCAGTAGCTACTGCCGTGCCCATCACCGAGAACTGAATTTCGGGTTCTTGTGTCAATTTCCTTGGTACAAAGGGCCAATAGGCCGCCCAGCGATACAGTTACCATATCTCTCCATAGCGGAAGATTCGCATATCCTGAAAATCCTTTGATTGCCCTTGGCGATCCTCGAGCATTCAAGAATGTCCACATCGAACTGAATGTCGCATTCGTCCTTTTTCCGTTTGCACGCATCCGGCCCGAAGGAAAACCCTGGAATGAAGATTGTCGGATCGAGCCCGCGACACCGGCGATCCAGCTCGTTCCGAATTCGCTCAATAGGCTTCCATCGCGTCTCCCTGAGTTGCCGATCCAATGCCCCCTCTGTGGGGCCACTTGCCCGCATGATACCATCTGTTGCTAGTTTGTTCCTAGCCTGAAAGTTCGCGATAGCATCGAATAAGAGGGCGTCCGGATACTTGGTGATGCCGTAGTCCGGCACCTCGAAGTCGCCCGTGTCGGCCAGAAAGTGCTTGGTGAGGTTAACGTCGTCCCCATCGGCTTTGGCCGACGGGGCAAGGTCCGAGCGCAGTTTGAAGAGACGATCCATAACATAGGCTCCTGGCGATCTGATCGATTGGTCGAGACGGCCAGGAATTATGTATTTAAATTCCTATAACAAGGAAATAAATTCTATTATCTTGTATGAAGCCCTAAAACACCTCCCCCTTCATCAGCGCGTGGGCGAATTCGAAGATGCCGTCCGTGGTCGGGCCCATCGCGGCGATGCGCGGGTCCGCGGTCGTGCCGCGGCAGTAGCGGGCGTAGATCTGGAGGAAGATCACGCCGAGCTTGAAGGCGGTCAGCACCCGGTAGAAGTGGAAGTCGGAGACGTCGATGCCGGTCTTGGCGGCGTAATAGTCGAGCACCTCCGCCCGGGTCAGCCAGCCGTGGTCGGTATGGGTCGGCATCTGGCCGAGGTCGCGGATCTCGGGCGCGTCGTCGGGCTGCGACCAATAGCTGAGCAGGGTGGCGAGGTCGAACAGCGGGTCGCCGCGGGTGCACATGTCCCAGTCGAGCACGGCGATCGGCGTGGTCGGCGCGTCCGTATCGAGGATGATGTTGTTGAGCTTGTAGTCGTTGTGCAGCAGCGTCGTCGCGCCGTCCGGCACGCGCTGGGCCTGGAGCCAGTCGATCACCTCGGTGGCCGCCGCCGGCACCGGCTTGTCGGTGTAGACGTCCTGGGCCGCGACGCCGAACCGCTTGGCCCAGCCGGCGACCGCGCGGGTCAGGAAGCCGTCGGGATTGCCGAGGTCGTCGAGCCCAACCCGGGCGGGGTCGACCTTCTGGAAGGCGGCGAGCACGTCGATCATCATCTCGGACAATTCGCGGCCCTTGCCGTCCAGCGCCGCGGGGATCTGGTCGCGGACGACCAGGCCCGGCCGGTACTCCATCACGAAGAAGGGCGCGCCCAGCACCGCCGCGTCGTCGCAGAACAGCAGCGCCCGCGGCGCCAGCGGGAACTCGCGCCACAGGCCCGACAGCACCTTGTACTCCCGGCCCATGTCGTTGGCGCCGGGCGGCAGGGGCCCGAGCGGCGGCCGGCGCAGCACGCGGGTCTCGCCGTCGACCCCGACCAGGAAGTTGAGGTTGCCGAAGCCGCCGGTGAACTGGCGCGGCGGCGGGTCCAGGGCCAGTGCGTGCCCCTGCACGCGCAGCCACTCGGCCAGCCGGTCCCAGTCCTGGGGTTGCTGGTGGGCCGGATCGAAGAACTCGCCGTCGGATGCCTTCACGGTCATGATTTCGGGTGTAGGCGAAAGCGGCGGAGGCGGCAAGCGGGAGGGGGCGCGGGAACGCGGCTAGGCGTCGTCCTTGGGCAGCCAGGGGATGCGGCCGAACTCGATGCCCTCCTCCTCGAGCGCCTCGGCCTCCTGGTCGGTGGCCTCGCCGTAGATGCTGCGCTCCTCGGATTCGCCCGAGTGGATCTTGCGCGCCTCGTCGGCGAACTTGTCGCCGACATAGTCGGCCTTGGATTCGATGTGGCGGCGCATCTCGACCAGCATCTCGCGGATCTTGCCGGCATAGTGGACCCGGCTGTCGCCGGCGGCGGGGGCCTCGGCGGGCGCAACGGGCGCGCCGGACGGCGAGTCGGAAGGCGAGTCGGACGCGGGCGCGGATGGCTCGGACGGGGCGACGCCGCGGCCGCGCGCCACGGCCGGCGCCATCAGCGCCTTGGATACCTCGGTCGAGCCGCATTGCGGGCACCGGACCTCGCCCGCCGCCGCCTGGTCGTCGTAGGTTGCCGAGTTGCGGAACCACGCCTCGAAGGCATGGTCTTGATCGCATTTGAGGGAGTAGCGGATCATGTCCCGGTTTCCAGCCACCACACCGTCGATAAACTACAATGATATATAGTATTTTCAGCGCGCCCATAAAGAGCCTGCCGAGGCTGGAGAGGCCCGCGCATGGCTGACCCGCACGGCGCCCAAACGCCCCCCTCGGCGTGGATCTCGCGCTTCCTGCCCCAGGCGCCGCGCGGCCTGCCGGTGCTCGACCTCGCCGCCGGCGGCGGCCGCCACGCGCGGCTCGCGCTGACGCTGGGCTTCGACGTCACCGCGGCCGACGTCGACACCAGCCGGCTGGCCGGCCTTGCCGGCGAGCCCAAAGCGACCGTCGCGGAAGTAGACCTGGAGAGCGGCGCGCCCTGGCCGTTCGGGGAGGAGGCGTTCGGCGCGGTGATCGTCGCCAACTACCTGCACCGGCCGATCCTGCCCGCGATCGTCGGCGCGGTCGCCCCCGGCGGACTGCTGCTCTACGAGACCTTCGCGCGCGGCAACGAGGCCTACGGCCGGCCGCGCAACCCCGACTTCCTGCTGGCCGAGGGCGAGCTGCTCGACGCCGTCCGCGGCCGCCTGACGGTCGTCGCCTACGAGCACGGCCTGATCGAGGCGCCGACCCCGCGGGTCGTCCAGCGCCTGTGCGCCCGCCACCCCGGCGGCGGCGATGGCTGGATCTCGATCTGACGCGTCCGGCGACGGCACTCCGCGACGGACGCGACGCCGGCCTTTCCGCTCCGTCCCCGAATCGGGTTAGGATGGGCAGCGGAACCGGCGGGGGCGGCATGGCGAAAACGACTTCCCTCTTCAAATACGTGTTGGGCAATCGCTTCGACGAGCTGCCCGCGTCGCTGCGCGCGATGCTGTCGGGGACCGAGCCGCGCTGGTACCGCGGCACCGCCTCCGTCAAGCGCGGATCGAACCTGCGCTCGGACCTGCTCGGCGTTCTGGCCGGCTTGCCGCGCAAGGCGCACGAGGTGCCGTTCCGGATGGAGGTCGTCCCCGGCGTCCGCCGGATGACCTGGGTCCGCCACTTCGCGAAGCGCAAGCTGCGCACGTCGATGCGCCCCGCCGGCCGGGCCGGGCGCGGCCGGATCGCCGAGCGGGTCGGCGCGGTGACCATGACCCTCCAGTTGACCGTCGAGGGCGGCGAGCTGATCTACCGGACGCTGTCGGCCCGGCTGCTCGGCGTCCCGCTGCCGGCCTTCCTGGCGCCGACCGTCGAGGCGACGGCCGCCGAGCAAGACGGACACCTGGTGATCGAATTCGACCACGCGCGCCGGATCGATCGGCCGGCTGCTGCGCTACGACCTGCTGCTCGACCCGGCGCCGCAGTCGGTAGAAGAGATGGAGGCCGCGGAAGCGGTGGTGCGCGCCCACGCCGAGGAGCCCGACCGCACCGTCGCTCCGGCGGCGGCCGAGCCCGCCAAGCCCGCCAGCCCGGCGCCGCCCGCGCCCGAGACGGCGCACGCCGATCCCGAGCCCACGCTGATGGCGCGCCCGGCTCCCGCGGACGTGCCCCCAGCCGGCGCGCCCGCCCCCGATGCGGAGCCGACCCTGATGGCCCAGCCGGCGGCGACCGACCCGCCGTCGTCGCAACGCGCGCCGCACCCGGCCGAGCCCGGCGCGGACACCGTGCCGATCGACACCGCCCACGCCCGCACCGGGAAACACCCGGAGCCCGAGCCGCGCTCCGAGAAGGACGCGCCGCGGCCGGCCGGGCCGGACCAGGCGACCATGCCGGTCTCGCCGTCGCGGCGGCGGACGCCCCCCAAGACAGGCTCGTAGCCCGGCGGATCAAGGGCGGCATGGGTCTTCACGCTTGCCCCCGGGCGCTCCATCGTCCGCAACGAGGGCACACTGGCATCTGCCCGGCGACCATGGATGTCCGCCGTTCGCCGGAAGGTGCCCGCCACCTCCTCGACGCCGATCGGCAGCCGGCGATCCCAACCACGCTTGAGGATTCGTGAATTGACCGACACAACCCCGCGGCCTAACGCTATTCGACGGGGAGGCGGGCTCGGCTACCAGAAGGTGACGGTGCAATGACGCGTTACACGATTGCGTGGCCGCTGTTCCTGTTGTTTGCGGCGCTGCCCCTCGACGCGGGTTTGGCTCAGTCGAAACCAGCAACCGCCCCGGTCGCCCATCTGGCGCTGAAGGGCTATGACCCGGTCGCGTACTTCACCCAGGGGAAGCCCACGCGGGGAATGCCGAAATACGAAACGGTCTTCGACGGGTCACGGTACCGGTTCAGTTCACAGGAGCATCTGACGCGGTTCAAAGCCAACCCCGATAAATATGCGCCGCAATTCGCCGGTGTCTGCACGGCAGGCCTTGCGATGGGACAAAAGATCGAGGCCAACCCGCTGCTCTGGCGGATCGTCGACGGCAAGCTCTACGTTTTTTCGAGGATGCCGGCGCAGATGAAATCCAATCCGACCAGGGTGATTGGTGCAGCGCGAAAGAATTGGGAAAAGCTTAGGGGCAAGCCTTACAATTGAGCCTCATTTGGCGCCAGCTTTGGCCAAGCCGTCGGCGAGATAGGCTTGGTAGTCGCGGTTCCGGAACCGCGAGCCGAACGAGGCTGCGTCAAAGAAGGGACTGAGCCGCCGGAGTTTGGCCAGCGCCCGCGCGGCCTCCTCCTTCTTCCCCATCTGACCGTAGCTCGCCGCCAGTACGGCGTAGAGCAAGGGATGGTTCGGAAAGCGCAATACACCGCGCTCGACCAGCCGGACGGCGTCGGTGTGGCGTTTCGCTTCGTAGTAGGCGATCGAAATCACGACGATCGCCCCGGCGGTCGGATTGGGGTCGAAGCGCAGGGCCGTTTCGCCCGCCGAGATCGCCTCGTCGATGCGGCCGAGCCAGAGCAACACGCCGGCCCGCTCGCGCATGCTCACGGCATTACTTGGGTTGATCGCGAGGGCGCGGTCGCTCGCAGCCAGCGCGAGGAGGTATTGGCCGCGTACCGCTCGCACCGCGGCAACGATATTGAAGCCTTCGACATTGTCCGGATCAAGCCGGAGCGCTGTTTGGGCCCGCTCCAGCGCGCGATCCAGTACAGCGTTCATGTCCTCCGACCAGCCGAATTCGGCCACGTCGCGATAAGCCCGGCCAAGCGCGGCATAAGCCGCGGCGTACCTCGGATCGATCCGGATCGCGCGTTCGAACAGAGTGCGCGCCTTGCAATTCGCGGCGCGCGTCACGCGGCGCATCAATCCGCGACCGCGCAACACCAAGTCGTACGCGTCGAGCTTGTCGGTGGACAGGCTCGCCGCACGTTTCTGCTCGATCCGGCCCAAGTTGATGGCGAGCGCCCCGGCAACCTGGCGTGTGATCGAATCCTGTACCGCGAACACATCCTTGAGCAAATCGTCGTACTTGTGCGACCACAACAGCTTGCCGGACTTGGCGTCGGACAGCTGCGCACTGACGCGGATACGCGAGCCCGAACGCCGAACGCTCCCCTCGACGATGTAGCGCACGCCCAGATCCCGGGCGACGTCCGCCGGTTTGACGACCTTGCCCTTGTATGAAAAGGCCGAATTGCGCGCGATCACGGCAAGCGACGAGAAGCGACCGAGCGCGGCGATCAGATCTTCGGTGAGTCCGTCGCTGAAGTATTCCTGGGATGCGTCGCCGCTTTGATTGACGAATGGAAGGACAACGATGCTCGTGCGCGCGACGGTGCGAGGCGGCACCGCACCGGGTTTCGATGCCGAAGCAGCCTTGTCGCCCGCCAATTTGTCCGGGATCGGCGTTGGCGCCAACCACCACCAGCCCGTTGCGCCGAGCGCCACCAGAACGGCTAGGGCGGCCGCCAGCCGAACGAAGCGCGCGTGACGCCGCAGCGGTCGCCGTTCCTGCGCGTCACCGGCGGGGCCGAGCAAGACCCGATAGCTGGTGACAGGATCGGCGATGTTCTTCAGCTTCTTGGCGGCGAGCTCCGCAAAATCCAGGTCGAGCTTGCCCTTGACGTTCTTGAACACGACGTCGGCGATACGAATACCGCCTGGCTCGGCCAGCGCCTCGAGCCTCGCCGCCACGTTGACGCCGTCGCCAAATATGTCGTCTGCGTCGATGACGATTTCGCCGAGATTGATGCCGAATTCGGTAACGGATCCGCCGATTTTCGGTGACGTCGGCCTCGCGCTCGGCCATCGCCCGCTGGATTTCCACAGCGCACAGGACCGCGTCGACGGCGCTGGCGAACTCGACCAACAGTCCGTCGCCCGTGGTCTTGACGATACGTCCGTTATGTTCGGCGATCTTGGGATCGATCAGCGCCGCGCGATGCGCTTTCTGGCGCGACAGCGTGCCAGCCTCGTCTTCGCCCATGAGCCGGCTATAACCGACCATGTCGGCTGCAAGAACTGCAGCAAGCCTGCGCGTGACCCTGTTCTCTGCCACGAGGCTTATCCCGAGCTGCCGGCTACCAAAGCACTATATCGCACCGCCTTCATTAGAAGAAGCTGAGACGCGAGCGAGGTCCGCTTCGGCGCGGCTCGCTAAATCGCAACGCGATGCGAACGGCACGGGGCCAACGTTTTCGCATTCTTCGACCTTCCCGCGATCCGGCCGTTGCGTCGCGCTTGTCGATCCACGGCCTAGTCGTCGCCGTCGATCTTCGTTTCCTTGGTTCCCAATGCGTCCGCCAGCCGCGCGGCGGCGCTGCCGGGCTTGAGCGGCTGCGGCTGCGACGGGTCGGGCGCCCAGCCGGTCAGGTAGACGATCTCGAAGGTGGCGGGCAGCCGGCCGGCCTTGTCGACGAAGCGTTCGAGGTAGCGTGCCGCGGCCCGCACCATGGTCTCGCGCCGCGTGGCGGTGCGCCGCCTCATGTTGAGCGCATTGGTCTCGCCCATCAGCCGCAGGTCGTGCATCAGGCTGAAGGCGTGCTCGTAGGTCACGGTGATGACGTCGCGGTCGACCACCGGCAGGGCGAAGCCGGCGCGCTGGAGCAGGTCGCCGGCGTCGCGCACGTCGAGCAGCGGCGACACCCGGGGCCCCGCCCCGCCCTCGACCTCGATCTCGGCCTCGACCAGCGCCTCGCGCAGCTCGCGCAGGGTGCCGCCGCCGAAGGCCGCGCCGAGGAACAGGCCGTCGGGCTTGAGCGCCCGCCGGATCTGGATCAGCGCGCCGGGCAGGTCGTTGACCCAGTGCAGCGACAGACAGGCCGTGACCAGGTCGAAGCTGGCCGGCGCGAAGGGCAGCGCCTCCTCGTCCAGCACCAGGGTCGGGAAGAAGCGGTTGGCGGCCTGCGCCGAGCGCGCCATCGCCTCGGACAGGTCGGCCTGGACCACCCGCTCGGCGCCGGGCCGGGACGCCAACGCCCGGGCCAGCGCGCCGTGCCGGCAGCCAAGATCGAGGATGTCGGCGAACGGCCGGCGCACCTCCGCCAGCCGGTCGACCAGCCGGTCGGCGATCTCCTGGTGCAGGAACTCGGGATCGCGGCCGTCGCGCAGGGCCGCCTCGGCGCGGCGCGCGGCCCGGTCGCGGTGCACGCGGACGGCCCGGCGGTCGAAGGGGGTTGCGTCGCCGGTCACGGGCCGATCGCGGGCAGCCGCCGCGCTACTTGGCCGGCTTGGCCGGCTTGGCCGGCTCGGCCGACTTGGGCGACTTGGGCGGCGGCGCCTTGCACGGGAACTTCCGCGCCGCCACGATCAGCACGATGGCCTCGATGGCGGTGTCCGGGCGATAGGGCTTGCCGCCGTTCATCGTCGGCCCGTGGATCTCCTCGTCGACCCATTCGCGCAGCTTGTGGCCGGTCAGCTCGGTCCGGCCGGTCGGGCAGAACAGCGGCCGGCCGCCGCGCTTCTCGATGATCCGGTTGGCGAGCAGCAGGCCCTGGAAGATGCCGAGCAGGCGGACCTCCAGCACGGCGGTCGGCGTCGTCCGCCAGGTGCGCTCGATCAGCCGCCATTTCTGGTAGTCGCCGACCGTGACCGCCGCCGCCGGAGCCGCCGCCGCGATCAGCGCCAGCAGCGCGGCCAGGGCGGCGAGGACGAGACGCGACCGGATCGGGCGGATCACAGGAATGACGTGCCTCCATCGACCATGATCGTCTGCCCGGTGACATACTTGCTGGCGTCGCCGGCGAGATAGAGCACGGTGCCGACCAGGTCGTCGGTCTCCAGCGTCTTGTCCAGGCTCTGGCCGCGCCGGACCGCTTCGAGCGCCTTCTCCTTCTTGTCGCCGAAGAAGGCGTCGGTGCCCTCGGTCAGCACCGCCGAGGGCGCGATCGCGTTGACCCGGATGTTGTCGCGGCCGAGCTCGCGCGCCATCGCCCGGGTCATGCCGATCACCGCGCCCTTCGAGGTCGAGTAGTGGAGCGCGAAGGGCAGGCCGTAGACGGCGGCGAGCGACGAGACGTTGACGATGCTGCCGCCGCCCCGCTCGCGCATGATCGGGACCACCGCGCGGGAGACGTTCCAGATGCCCTTGACGTTGACGGTCATGCACGCGTCCCACTCGTCCGGGTCGATCGCCTCCAGCCGGCCGCCGTGGAGCGCGCCGTAGAGCGCGGCGTTGTTGACCAGCACGTCGACCCCGCCGAAGGCCTCGACCGCCTGCGCAGCGACCGCCTCGCAGCTCGCGAAGTCGGTGACGTCGAGGGTGGCCGCGCGCGCCTTGCCGGCGCCGTACATGGCCGCGACCGTCTCGGCGCAATCGTTCACGTCGGCGGCGATCACGTTCATGCCCATCTCGAACATCTTGACGGCATAGGCGCGGCCGAGGCCGCGGGCGGCGCCGGTGACGATGGCGGTCTTGCCGAACAGGTTCATTGCTTCCCTCCCGATGGTGCGGCGCGTTGACATATATCGGCGCGCCCCGGCACAGTCCAATCATGCCGACGCCCTTTCCGCGATCGCCGATACCGGCTGCGGCGCTGCGCCGCGCCGGCGGGCTGCTGCTCGACAGCCTGCTGCCGCCGCGCTGCCTGTCGTGCGGGGTTCAGGTGGGGCAGCAGGGCGGCCTTTGCCCGTCGTGCTGGTCGGCGGTCGCCTTCATCGCCGCGCCGATCTGCGCCCGCTGCGGCCTGCCCTTCGAGGTCGAAGCCGAGCCCGGCGCGGTATGCGGCGCCTGCGCCCGGCGCGAGCCGGCGTTCCGGCTGGCGCGGGCGGCGCTGCGCTACGACGACGGCAGCCGCCGGCTGATCCTGGGATTGAAGCACGGCGACCGCACCGACGCCGCCCGGCCCTTCGCCCAGTGGATGGCCCGCGCCGGCCGTGACCTGCTCGACGAGGCCGAGGTGGTCGTGCCGGTGCCGCTGCACTGGACCCGGCTGGTCCGCCGACGCTTCAACCAGGCGGCGCTGATCGCCCGCGCCCTGGCCGCCGATGCCGAGATCGACTACGCGCCCGACCTGCTGGTCCGCCGGCGGCGGACGCCGAGCCAGGGCGGGCTGACCGCAAGGCAACGAGCCTTGAACGTGCGCGGCGCCTTCGCCGTCGACCCGAAGCGGCGGGCGAATATCCGGGAACGCCGCGTGCTGCTGGTCGACGACGTGATGACCACCGGCGCCACCCTCGAAGCCTGCGCCCGCGCGCTGCTCCGGGCCGGCGCCGCGTCGGTCGACGCGCTGGTGCTGGCGCGGGTGGTCCGCGCGAGCATGATCGAGTAGACGGCGCCGGATTTTTGACCGGCGAATTCGGATTCCGGCTAAACTCTCCGCGGGGATGAATTCAGGGGGAGCCGCCGCCGATGGCCGGGGACGCCGAGCACACGCTCGACAATGTCGAGATCGTCGCCAACCTGAGCGAAGCCGAGCGCCGCGGGCTCGAAAAGCGCTGCGCGTGGCGGGAATACGACCGCAACGAGCAGATCATCGATCGCGACAGCGACCCGGGCGACGTCTATTTCGTCGTCTCCGGCGCGGTGCGCGTGGTCAACTTCTCGATGTCGGGCCGCGAGGTCAGCTACGCCGACATCGACGCCGGCGGCTTCTTCGGCGAGATGGCGGCGATCGACGGCAAGCCCCGCTCGGCCACGGTGGTCGCGCTCAAGAAGTCGATGATCGCCTCGCTGTCGCCGGAGGTGTTCCGCCAGAGCGTCCACGACTACCCCGCCTTCGCCTTCGCGATCATGCAGCGGCTGGTCACCATCATCCGCGGCTCGACCGACCGGATCATGGACCTGAGCACGCTGAGCGCCTATTCGCGCGTCTATGCCGAGCTGTTGCGGATGGCCCAGGCGAGCGTCGACGAGGAGACCTTCGAGGCCGAGATCGCCAAGCTGCCGACCCATTCCGAGCTGGCCAGCCGGGCGAGCACGACCCGCGAGACGGTGGCGCGCGCGATCAGCAACCTGTCGCGCAACGGCATCGTCGAGAAGCGCGGCCAGGGCCTGTTCATCCCCGACATCATGGAACTGGAGGACATCGTCGCGGGCGGCGCCGAGTAGCGCCGCACTGGACAAGACGCCCGGCAATGCGCACATAATTGTTTCGCAAGTGCGAAACGAACAAGTGCGAAACCAATCGGCGAGGCAAAGGGTCCTTCGATGGCGAAGGTCACGATCTACACCACCGGCCTGTGCGGCTACTGCCATGCCGCCAAGCGGCTGCTCAAGAAGAAGGGCGTCGCATTCGACGAGATCGACGTCACCTTCAGCCCGGGCAAGCGGCGCGAGATGGCCGAGAAGGCGGGCCGCACCTCGGTGCCGCAGATCTGGATCGGCGACACCCACGTCGGCGGCTGCGACGAGCTCCACGCGCTCGACGACGCCGGCCAGCTCGATCCCTTGTTGAAGACCGCGTCGTGAGCACGCCGTTCAAGGCCGCCTGCGTCCAGCTCACCGCCGAGCGCGAGTTCGCGCCCAATATCGACAAGGCGTCGCGCCTGATCCGGCGGGCCGCCGAGGAAGGCGCCGAGTTCGTCGCGCTGCCCGAGAACTGCACCATGATCGAGCCGGTCGCGGCGGCGGCCTTGCGCAAGGCCCAGCCGGAGGAGAGCCACCCGGGCCTCCCCGCGTTCAAGCAGGTGGCCGCGGAAACCGGCGTGTGGCTGCTGGTCGGCTCGCTGTCGATCAAGCTGACGTCCGGCAAGATCGCCAACCGCTCCTACCTGATCGACCCGGACGGATCGGTCGCCGCGACCTACAGCAAGCTGCACCTGTTCGACGTCAACCTGCGCGACGACGAATGGTACCGCGAGTCCGACACGATCGAGCCCGGCGACGCGGCGGTGACGGCCGACCTGCCGTGGGGCACGCTCGGGATGAGCGTCTGCTACGACCTGCGCTTCCCCTATCTCTACCGCGCGCTGGCCCAGGCCGGCGCGGCGTTCCTGTCGGTTCCCTCGGCGTTCACCGTGACCACGGGCAAGGCCCACTGGCACGTGCTCAACCGCGCCCGGGCGATCGAGACCGGCAGCTACGTCATCGCCCCGGCGCAATGGGGCGAGCATGCGGAGGGGCGCAAGACCTACGGCCACTCGCTGATCGTCGATCCCTGGGGCGAGGTACTGGCCGACGGCGGCGAGGGCGAGGGTCTCAGCTTCGCCGAGATCGACCCGGCCAAGGTCGACGAGGCGCGGCGGCGGGTACCGTCGCTCAGCCACGACCGCCCGTTCACGGGGCCGCAGGCGCCGGCGCGCCACGCCGCGGAGTGACCGTCAGGCGGGCGTGAACCGCGCCGGGTCGTAGCCGGTCAGCTCGCGATAGACGATCGCCTGGGTCGCGGCGCTGATCCCCGCAAACATGATCGCCACGAACACCATCGGCACCGTCAGGTAACCGAAGGTCGCCGGATCGCGCGCCGCCGTGGCGAGCGACACGAACACGATGATCAACGCCAGCATCACCGCCGCGAAGGGCAGGCTGACCACGACCATCAGCCAGAAGATCCGCCAGCCGTTGCCCTGGGTGGTCTGCCAGGAATCGGCCAGCTTGACCGGATCGCCGACCGCGGCGGCGGGGAACACCAGGCCGAGCCGCGCCCACAGCAGCAGCACGGCCACGACCGCCGCGAAGAAGAACAGCACCGCCGCCGACCCGACCGCCGGCGCGGCCGCGCCGAAGACGATGAACGGGATGCTGAACGACAGCGTCATCAGCAGGAGGTAGGCGAAGAAGCGGACCTCGCGCAGGGTGAAGATGAAGCCCATGGTCGGCAGCGCCTGGTTGCGCGGCAAGAGCGTGAACCGGTGCCACGAGGTCAGCAGCGGCACCTGGATGATGAAGGTCAGGATCTCCTGCGCCGGCGCCACCCAGGTGTCCGATTTCGGGTTGGCGAAGAGGATCACCGCGACGGTCATCGCCATGATCAGCGCGAACGGCACGGCCGCGGTCCGGACGAACAGGCCCAGGTTGGTGAAGGTCAGGCGATACGCTTCGCTGAAGATCGCGCCGATCGAAATCTTGTGCATGGCCTTGCCGGACGGTTCAGGTCGCCTCTGCGGCCGACGCACGCCGCAACCGGCCCTGCGCGTCGATCCGCACCGCGACGATATCAAAACCACGGCGCTGCGCCAGCGTCGCCAACGCAAGCACCGTGAAAGCGCCGAGCCACAGCCCGGCAACGACGTCGCCCAGGTAGTGGGCGGTGACCGCCAGGCGGCTGGCCGCGATGGTCAGCGCATAGAGCAGCCACACCGGCCACAGCCGGGGCCATAGCAGTGCCAGGCCGGCCGCCAGGCCGCCGGCGACGATCGCGTGGCCCGACGGCATGGAATTGTGATTGATGCCGAAGGACAGCGGCGCGAAGCCGAACTCGCCGTCGTAGAAGAACAGCCGCGGACGGGCCCGGCCCAGGACCGCCTTGGCGACGACGCCGACCAGCGCCGGCGCCGTGACGGCGGCGAACAGGAAGCCGGCCTTGGCCGCCCACCGTTCGAGCCGCGCGCGGCCGGCGGCGTTCCAGGCCGAGCGCGACGCCCACCACAGGCCGAGCCCGGTGACGCCGAACAGGAGCAGCCAGCCCGGCGCGCGCCCGAACACGGTGACCGCCCGCAGGAACTCGGTGACGCCGCTCGCGTCGTAGCGCTTGAGCCACAGTGCCAGCGGCTGGTCGATCGCCGCGACCGACACCGCGATCAGGGCGAAGGCCGCGAGCGTGATCGCCCACAGCGGCGCGCCGCGGGCCGCGTCGACGACCGCCCGGCCGCCGCGCGCCGCGGCCACCCCCGCGGCATTCACCCGTTCGGCCGCGCCCGATCGGAGCGCGGCCATGTCGACGCTTCCCAAACGCCATCGCGCCGGCCAACGCGCCATCACCAGCGCGAGCAGCGCGGCGACGCCGTAGCAGATCAGGCCCGAGAACACGACGTCGCTGGAGAAATGGGCGCCCTGGACCACCCGTCCGAGCCCGACCGCCGCGCCGAGCCCCGCCACCGCCAGGATCGCGCGCCGCCGGCGGCGACGTCCGGCCAGCGCCAAGGCCAGGCCGAACCCGGCGAAGATCAGCGCCGGATGCCCCGCCGGGAAGCTGCAGTTGCGGCCGCACTGGCGCGCCATGACGCCGGGCGGGGTGAAGGCGAGCGCGCCGCCGTAGCGCTCGATCTGCGCCGGGCGCGCGCGGCCCCAGTGGTCCTTGAACACGGCGTTGACCAGCAGCCCGGAGCCGATCGCCAGGGTCCCGGCGAACAGCAGGATCGCCCGCCCGCTCAGGCCGAAGGGCGGCGACCGCCGCCACGCCCAGACGACGCCGAGCGCGATCAGGCCGGCGATTGCGACGACCTGGAGGATGTTGATGCCGCGGTAGACGGCGACCGGCAGCCACGTATCGCGCAGGAAGAAGCCCTGCCCCTTGGCGTAGAACAGGTCCGAGACCCACAGGTCGATCGCCGGGACCAGCCGGAACAGCGCGCCGACCGCGAGCGCCGCCACGGCGACCCCGGCCAGGGTGCTCAGCGACGGCGGCCGCCATGCCGGCTCGGCCCGCGTGCTCATCGCGCGGCCGGCGGCCCGAACAGGGCCAGCCGCTCCCACCGGCCGCGGCTGTAGTTGAAGCCGCGGACGATACCGAGCACCCGCATCGGAAGCCCGGTCGCCTTGGCGCGCGCCTCGAATGCCGCGCGCTTGTCGTCGGCGACGACCGCGCGCCAGTCGCGCTTGCCGCGCAACGCGGCGGCCAGCGCTTCCGGCGTGGTGAAGACGATGTCGGTGCCGAGATAGAAGACCAGGCTCGGCTCGCGGTAGCCGGTCGTGTACAGCGGCGTCGACGGCGACACGCCGGTTCGGGCGACCAGTTCGGCGACGCTGCGGCTCGGCCAGATCGCCGCGGTCCCGGGCAGGATCCAGGCGAAGACCGGGCCGAACACCAGCGGCGCGGCGATCACGCCGAGCCACAGGGCGCGCCGGACCTCGGCCTTCCAGATACTCGCCAGCGCCCAGCCGCCCAGCACCACCGCCGCGACGATCGCGACCAGCCCCGGCCAGACGACGCCATCGCCCATCGCGATCGGCAGGACGAAGGCGGCGGCCGCGAAGCCGAGCGCGATCAGGTACCAGATGACGAAGCCGAGCCGCCGCGACCAGTGCCGCACCCGCCTGAGTTCGCCCGTCTCTGACGCCGCCGCCGCCTGGGCGACCAGCAGCGCCAGCGCCGGGTAGAGCGGCAGGATGTAGTGGGGCAGCTTGGTCGGCACCAACTCGAGGATGATCCAGAACGGCACGATCCACCAGAACAGGAAGCGGACGAACAGTTCGCGCCGGTTGCGCCAGCCCCAGATCAGCGCCGGCCAGACGAACAGCGAGGCCGGCGCGAAGGTCGCCATCAGCAGCACGACGTAGTAGCCGGGCGGCGCGCCGTGGGCTTCCTGGGCCGCGATCAGCTTGCCCAGGAAATCGTGCCCGGCCGCGCCCTGGATGAATTCGGAATCGACCATCATGATCGCGACGAACCAGGGTGCCGCGATCAGCAGCGCGAGCGGGGCGCCGGCCCAGACCCGGAGCGAGCGCCACAGCCGCCGCGTCGGCGTGGTCAGGCTCAGCCCCGCCAGCGTCAGCCCCGAGATGACCGGGGTCAGCGGTCCCTTGATCAGCAGGCCGACGCCCTGGGCCGCCCAGAACAACAGCGCGCTGGGCCAGCCGGCGTCCTCGCCCTCGCGCGCCCGCCGGTAGAGCCGGGCGAGCGCATATTGCGCGGCGGCGACGGTCGCGAGCAGCATGGCATCGGTCTTGGCGATATGCGCCTCGACCACCAGCAGCAGGCAGGAGGCGAGCAGCGCGGCCCCGAGGAAGGCGGTGCGCCGGTCGAGATAGAGGCAGCCGAGGGCGAAGGTGAACATCACCGCCAGCCACGCGCCGAGCAGCGACGGCAACCGGTAGGGCCAGCGTTCCACCGACTTGGGATTGCTCAGCGCCGAGACCGACGCCGACTGGAGCCAGTAGATGCCGACCGGCTTCTTGTTGCGGGCGACGGTGTGGAAGCGGATGCGAATCAGGTCGCCCGTCTCCAGCATCTGGCGGGACGCCTGCATGTAGCGCGATTCGTCGCGGTCGGTCGCCGGCAGGGCCGCGATGCCCGGCAGATAGAGCGCGGCGCAGAGCAGCGTAAGCCACAGCCAGGCACGGGAGCCTTGGAGGTATCTGCTCATTGCCGGTCGGGTCGGGTCGGGAAGTCCTTTCGGGCCGCGGGCCGCGATGTGGAAAAACGTTACGGTAACGTGCTATCCACCGGCCCGGCTTGGATCGCTTAACTACGCGATGCCCGGGGGCGGGTCAAACCGGGTCTAACGCTGGAACAGGCATCACACCGAATGGACCTTTCAGTCATCGTCGCCGTGCACAACGAGGTCGACAACATCGCCCCGTTGACGGCCGAGATCCGCGCCGCCCTGCACGGCAAGCTCGACTTCGAGATCGTCTATGTCGACGACGGCAGCACCGACGGCACCGCCGAGGCGCTGGTCGAGGCGCAGAAGACGATCCCCGAGCTCGTCGTGTTCACCCACGAGAAGCGGTCCGCCAAGAGCCGCGCGCTGATCGAGGGCATCCGGCGCGCCAGGGCCCGGACCGTCGTCACCATGGACGGCGACTGCCAGGACGACCCCGCCAACATCGAGACCATGTGGGCGCAGGTCACCAAATCCGGCCAGGTCGACCCCAAGGTCGTGGTCTGCGCCTGGCGGCGCAACCGGCGCGATTCCTGGTGGCGCAAGTTCATCTCGAAGATCGCCAACCGCATCCGCGCCGGCCTGCTCGGCGACAAGACCCCGGACTCGGGCTGCGGCTTCAAGATGTTCAACCGCGACGCCTTCCTGGAGCTGCCGCGCTTCGACAACATGCACCGTTTCCTGCCGGCGCTGTTCATGAAATACGGCTGTGCGATCACCTCGGTCGACGTCCACCACCGGCCGCGCGCCGGCGGACGGTCGAAATACGGCACGCTGGACCGGCTGTGGGTCAGCGTCTGGGACCTGCTCGGCGTGATGTGGCTGCAACGGCGCACGACCTATTCGGTCGTCAAGGAAAAGGACTAGCCCGTGGATTCCGTCAACGAGGTTCTCGACGTCCTGCAGCGGGCGATGAACGTCCGCTCGCACGGCGAGCTGATCTGGGTGCTGGTCGGCTTCATCGGCCAGGCGCTGTTCTCGATGCGCTTCCTGATCCAGTGGTTCGTCAGCGAAAAGGCCAAGGAAAGCGTCGTGCCGGTCGCCTTCTGGTATTTCAGCATCTTCGGCGGCATGACCCTGCTGACCTACGCCATCTGGCGGCGCGACCCGGTGATCATCGCCGGCCAGGCCGGCGGACTGCTGATCTATTTCCGCAACCTGTGGTTCATCCACAAGAAGCGCGCCCGCGACGGCGAGATGGTGCCGACCGACGCCGACGCCGAACGGCTGGCCCACGAGGGCGAGGGCGAGCGGAAGTAAACGGCGGACCAGACGGCGTAACGCACGGAGACCGACACGGATACGGCCACGCCGTAGGGGCGGGTTTACAACCCGCCCGCCCGACACCTGATGCGCCTTTGACGCGGGCGGGTTTGAAACCCGCCCCTACGGGCTTTCGGGCATCATCCGATCAGATCCGGTTTACGCCCGCTGCGGCGTCAGCTCGACCGTGTGCAGGGTGCGGCTGTCGATATCCTTGAGGCGGACCGTCATCACCCCGGTCTTCCCCTCGATCGCGACGTGGCCGTAGAACTGCAGGCCGGCCGAGGGCGGCAGGTTGGGCTTGCCGCCCGGGTCCTTCGAGAATTTCACGATCGGACCGAAGGTATTGTCCATCCCGCCGGGGCCGAACGTACCGGCGTGGATCGGACCGGAGACGAACTCCCAGAACGGGTCGAAGTCCTGGAACTGCGCCTTGTCGGGATCGTAGTAGTGGGCCGCGGTGTAGTGGACGTCGGCGGTCAGCCACACGGTGTTGCGAATGCGGTTCCGCTTCATGAAGCGGAACAGGTCGGCGAACTCGAACTCGCGGCCCAGCGGCGGGCCGTTGCCGTTCGCGCTGTTCTCGAAGGTGCTCTTGTCGCGCCAGTTGTCGTAGACGATGATCCCGATCGGCATGTCGGCGGCGATCACCTTCCAGGTCGCCGTCGACGCCTTCAGCTCGCGCTTGAGCCAGGCGAGCTGGGTGGCGCCGAGGAAGGCGGTGTCCGGCCCCGGCTTGTCCTGCCGGTTGGCGCTGTTGGGGCCGCGGTAGCTGCGCATGTCGAGGAAGAAGATGTCGAGCAGCGGACCGTAGCCGACCTTGCGGTAGATCCGCTCCGCCTCGACCGGGTTCTCGCGCATCGGTATGAACTCGCGGAACGCCCGGTTGGCGCGCGCCGAGAGCAACGACACGCTCTTGACCGTGTAGCGCTTGTCGGCGTCGAGCATCTCGCCGGGATACCAGTTGTCCAGCGTCTCGTGGTCGTCCCACTGGGCGTAGATCGGCACCTGGGCGTTGAACGCCCGCACGTTGTCGTCGAGCAGGTTGTACTTGAAGTTGCCGCGGAACTCCTTGAGCGTCTCGGCGACCTTGGAGGTCTCCTCGGTGGTGACGTTCTTCCAGATCGTGCCGTCGGGCAGCTTGACCTCGGCCGGGATCGGGCCGTCGCTGTAGACGGTGTCGCCCGAGTGGATGAAGAAGTCGGGCGTCTCCCTGGCCATGGCGGCGTAGCCGCGCATGCCGCCCCAGTCCTTGTTGATGCCCCAGCCCTGGCCGGCGGTGTCGCCGGACCAGACGAAGCTGACGTCGCGGCGGTCCGCCGAAGGGGTCTTGAGCCGGCCGGTGACCGGTTCGCCGAGGATGGTCGGCTGCGACAGGTCCTGGAAGCGCAGGCGGTAGAACAGGGTCTGGCCCGACGGCAGGCCGCGCAAGTCGAGCTTGGCGGTGAAGTCGGACGCCGCCAGGGCGGCGGGGCCGATCACCGTGCGGGCGCCCTCGAAGCTCTCCCGGGTCGCGATCTCGGCGACCAGGCGCGACGGCCGGTCGGCCCGCGCCCACAGCATGGCGCGGTCGAGGCCGACGTCGCCGGACTGGACCCCGTGGGTGATCTGCGGGCGGCTGGCGGCGAAGCTGATGCCGGGAGCGGCGACGGTGCCGGCGGCGAGCGCGCCGGCGGCGGCGCCGGTGTGCAGGAAGTCGCGTCGGGACAGGTACATCGGCATGAGGGTCGGACTTTCGTCTGCGGCGATGGGTGGACGGACCCGACTGTCGTCAGAAAGCGTTTCAGCCAATCGGCTGGCCCGTGACACTATGGAGAAGAATCCCGTCGTCGCCCATCGGATCCCGCCGGGTGCGACGACCGCCAGCCCGTTCCGCCACCGGTCCGTTCCCGCCCGAGCCCCCCGTGTCCGACCTGCCCGTGTCCGACCTGCCCGTGTCCGACGTTCCCGCCGCCGCCGTCACCCACCGCCGCATCCTGCGCCTGGCGGCGCCGATCATCCTGTCGAACATCTCCGTGCCACTGCTCGGCGCGGTCGACACCGCGGTGATGGGGCACCTGCCCGACCCGGCCTATATCGGCGGGGTCGCGATCGGGGCGATGATCTTCTCCTTCCTCTATTGGGGCTTCGGCTTCCTGCGCATGGCGACGACCGGGTTCATCGCCCAGGCCCACGGCGCCGGCCACGACCAGGAGGTGCGCAACATCACCGCGCGGGCGGCGCTGCTCGCCGGCGTGCTCGGCGCGCTGATCATCGCCCTGCAGTGGCCGGTCGCCACGGTCGCCTTCGCGCTGGTCCACGGCTCGGCCCAGGTCGAGGCGCTGGCCCGCGCCTATTTCGACATCCGGGTGTGGAGCGCGCCGGCCGCGCTCGGCGTCTACGTCGCGGTCGGCTGGCTGATCGGCATGCAGCGGACCGGCTCGGTGCTGTTCCTGACGTTGCTGATGAACGGCCTCAACATCGCGCTCGACCTGCTGTTCGTGCCGGTCATGGGCTGGGGCATCGAGGGGGTGGCGGCGGCGACCCTGATCTCGGAGGTCGGCGCGGCCGTGGCCGCCGCGATCATCATCCTGCGCGCCCACCGGGGCCTCGGCGGGCGCTGGCGCGGCGGCGGCGTGTTCGACCGGCACCGGCTGGTCGCGATGATGCGGGTCAACGCCGACATCTTCATCCGCACCCTGTGCCTGATCTTCGCCTTCGCCTGGTTCACCGCCGAAGGCGCCCGGATCAGCGACACGGTGCTCGCCGCCAACGCCGTGCTCTACAACATGTTCATGCTGGTCGCGTACGGCCTGGACGCCTTCGCCTTCGCCGCCGAGGCCCTGGTCGGCGCCGCGATCGGCAAGGGCGACCGCCACGGCTACCGCGCGGCAATCCGTCTCACCACGGTGTGGGCGGCCCTGGTCAGCGTGCTGTTCGCCGCGCTGTTCGCGGTGGCGGGCTGGCTGATCATCGACGTCATGACCTCGATCCCGGCGGTGCGCGCGGCGGCGCGCAGCTATCTGGCCTGGGCGGTGGCGGTGCCGCTGATCGGGGTGTGGAGCTTCCAGCTCGACGGCATCTTCATCGGCGCGACCCGCACCGCGGAGATGCGCAACGGCATGATCATCGCGCTCGCCGGCTTCATCGCCGGCGGCTATCTGCTGCTCGATCTATGGGGCAACGACGGGTTGTGGAGCGCGCTGCTGGTCTTTCTCGCCCTGCGCGCGCTGACCCTCGCGGCGTGGCTGCCGCGCATCGGCCGCGCCATCGAACCGCGCCCGGCGCCCGCGGTGAGCCCCCCTTGACAACGGGGCAGAGGCACCGTCTATGGTGCGCCCCTTCGCGGGTTCCGGCCGAAATGATGACGCGACAAAACGCGCCGGGCCCAATTCTGGGAGGGTTTTCGACGCGGTCCTGCGACTGCGCCTTATTCCTGACACACTTGGTTTAGAGAGACAGAGGATGCTCGAAGTTCAGTCTCTGACCAAGCAATTCGGCCCGATCCTGGCCGTGGACGACGTCTCGTTCACCGTCGCCAAGGGGGAGGTGCTCGGATTCCTCGGTCCGAACGGCGCGGGCAAGTCGACCACCATGAAGATGGTGACCGGCTTCCTGGCCCCGACGGCGGGCACCGCGATCGTGTGCGGGCACGATATCCAGAAAGAACCGATCGAAGCGAAACGCTGCATCGGCTACCTGCCCGAAGGCGCGCCGCTCTATCCCGACATGACGCCCCATTCCTTCCTCGGCTTCACCGCCGCGGTGCGCGGCCTGTCCGGCTCGGCGCAGGCGTCGGCGATCGACCGCGCGGTGGCGCTGACCGAGCTGCGCCAGGTGATGAACCAGCCGATCGACACCCTGTCCAAGGGCTTCAAGCGCCGGGTCGGGCTGGCCCAGGCGCTGGTCCACGACCCCGAGGTGCTGGTCCTCGACGAGCCGACCGACGGCCTCGACCCGAACCAGAAGCACCAGGTCCGCAAGATCATCCACGAGATGGCGTCCGAGAAGACCATCATCATCTCGACCCACATCCTCGAAGAGGTCAACGCCGTGTGCTCGCGCGCGCTGATCATCGCCAAGGGCCGCATCGTCGCCGACGGCACGCCCGGCGAGCTGGAGGCGCGCAGCCCGAGCCACAACGCGGTCACGCTGCGCCTGCGCAAGACGCCGGCGGCCGCGGAGTTGAAGGCGCTCGGCCAGGTCGCCGGCGTCGCCTCGGTCGAGAGCCTGTCGGAGCTGGGCTCGCCCGCGTACCGGGTGTTCCCCGACGAAGGCGCGTCGATCCTGCAGCCGGTCAGCAAGTTCGTCACCGAGAAGAACTGGGAGATCGAGGAGATCCACCTCGAGAAGGGCCACCTCGACGACGTCTTCCGTAACGTGACGACCGGAACGGAGGCCGCCGCGGCATGAGCGCAACTGCCGACATCCGCAGCGTCCGCGTCATCTTCAAGCGGGAGCTGACGGGCTATTTCTCCACCCCGGTCGCCTACGTCTTCCTGATCGTGTTCCTGGCCCTGGCCGGCGCGATGACCTTCTACATCGGCAACTTCTTCGCCCGGAACCAGGCCGACCTCGACGCCTTCTTCGTGTTCCACCCGTGGCTCTACCTGTTCCTGATGCCCGCGATCGCGATGCGGCTGTGGGCGGAGGAGCGCAAGTCGGGCACGGTCGAGCTGTTGTTCACCCTGCCGGTCGCGACCTGGCACGCGGTGGTCGGCAAGTTCCTCGCCGCCTGGGTGTTCGCGGGAATCGCGCTGGTACTGACCTTCCCGATCTGGATCACGGTCAACTACCTTGGCTCGCCCGACAACGGCCCGATCGTCGCCGGCTACATCGGCAGCTTCCTGATGGCGGGCGCCTATCTGGCGATCGGCTCGTGCATCTCGGCGACGACCAAGAACCAGATCATCGCCTTCGTGCTGGCGGCGGTGCTGTGCTTCCTGTTCACGCTGGGCGGCACCAACCTGGTGCTCGGCTTCTTCCAGAGCTTCCTGCCCCAGTCGCTGGTCGAGCTGATCGGCTCGTTCAGCGTGCTCAACCACTTCACCGAGATCCGCAAGGGCGCCATCGACCTGACCGACCTGATCTACTTCTTCTCGGTGATGGGCGTGTTCCTGTTCGCGACCGTCCTGGTCCTCGATCTCAAGAAGGGACAGTAGCGCGATGGCAACCGGGTTTCTCAAGGACCACCGCAAGCTGACGATTGCGACCCTGGTCGTCGCCTTCGTCTTCCTGTTCGCGCTGAACGCCTTCTCGAACGCGGTGTTCCGCGGCGTCACCGTCGACTTCACCGCCGACCGCGAATTCACCCTGTCGAAGGGGACGATCGAGGTCCTGCACAACATCCAGGAGCCGATCACGCTGCGGCTGTTCGTCTCGCCGTCGCTGACCAAGAAGGTGCCGAGCTACGCCGCGGCGGCCGACCGCGTGCGCAACCTGCTCAAGCGGTACGCCGCCCTCGCCCGCGGCAAGATCAAGCTCGAGTTCTACGCCCCCGAGCCCTTCTCGGAGGACGAGGACCGCGCCGCCGCCTACGGCATCGACGGCATCCCGATCGACCAGGGCGGCGAGAAGGTCTATTTCGGCCTGGCCGGGACCAACAGCGTCGACGACGAGAAGAAGATCGCCTTCTTCCACCCGAGTCGCGCGCGCTTCATCGAATACGACCTGACCCGGCTGGTCCACAGCCTGGGCAACAAGAAGAAGGTCGTCGGCCTGATCGCCGGGATCCCGATCAACGGCACGTTCAACATGCGCACCGGCATGATCCCGCCGTGGCCGATCATGAACGAGGTCAGCAAGGCGTTCGACGTCAAGACCGTCTCGCCCGACAAGCCGATCCCCAAGGACATCGACGTGCTGATGATCGTCCACCCGGTCGGGCTCGACGACAAGGCGCTCGACCATATCGACCAGTACGTGCTGCGCGGCGGCCACGCCCTGGTCATGGTCGATCCGGTGCCCGAAGTCGGCGCCGCGGCGGCGCACCTTCATGGGCGCCGGCCCGGTCGCGCCGGGATCGGACCTGCCCAAGCTGTTCAAGTCGTGGGGCATCGCCTACGACAAGACCATGGTCGCGACCGACGCGCGCCGCGCCGTCCGGGTGCCGACCACCTATCAGGGCCAGCAGGTCTACGCGCCGCACATCGGCTACCTCCAGCTCCGGCCGAGCGACTTCAACGCCAAGGACCCGGTGACCGCGAGCCTGAAGACGATGATCTTCGGCACCGCCGGCTACCTGGGCAAGCTCAAGGGCGCGACCACGACGATCACCCCGCTGATCTGGACCTCGCCTCTGGCCGCGGCCGAGAAAGCGCAGCCGTTCCGCTCGCCGAAGCCCGACCTGGTCGGCCTCGCCCAGAACTACAAGCCGGGCAAGAAGAAGCTGTGGCTCGCCGTCCGGGTGACCGGCAACGCCAAGGCCGCCTTTCCCAACGGTGTCGGCAAAAAGAACAGTAAGGACAAGAAGAACGACAAGGCCAAGAAGGCCGACAAGGACGCGAAGACGAAAAAGGCCGCCGACCAGCACCTGGCGAAGTCGGCCAAGCCGCTCAACGTCATCGTCGTCGCGGACGTCGACTTCCTGCAGGAGAATTTCTGGGCGCAGACCCGCAAGGCCGGCAGCAGCAGCGTGCTGGTGCCGTTCGCCAACAATGCCGATTTCGTCACCAATGCGATCGACAACCTGAGCGGTTCGACGGCGCTGTCGGACCTGCGCGGGCGCGGCTCGCCGACCCGGCCCTTCACCCTGGTCGAAGACCTGCAGAAGGAATCGAGCGCCCGGCTGCGCGCCAAGCAGAAGGAACTGGCCGACAAGCTCAAGGAGGTCCGCGAGAAGATCAAGGCGACCCAGACCAAGAGCAAGGACGGCAGCACCGTGCTGACGCAGGCCGAGCAAGCCTCGCTGCGCGGCTACCTGGGCGAGTTCCTGCGCATCCGCCGCGAGCAGCGCAAGGTGCTGTTCGCGCTGCGCGAGGACGTCGAGGCGCTCGAAGCGCGGCTGAAATTCTACAACATCGCCCTGATCCCGCTGGTCATCGCGCTGATCGCGATCATCGTCGCCGTGATCCGGGTCCGCCGGCGGCGCCGCCGCCGCGGGGATACGGCGGAGATCGGATGATGACGGACGGGCACCCAAGCACGAGGACGCCATGACCCCGAAGGGCTTTTTCGCCTTGACGGCGGTCACCGCCGCGCTGATCGTCGGCGCGATCGTCGCCTATCCCAAGAGCACGACCTCCAACCCGGAGCCGGGCCCGCGCTTCTTCCCGTCGCTCGGCCCCGAGGCGGTGAACAAGGTCACCAGCATCAAGGTCATGGCGAAGGGCAAGACCTTCGTCATCGAGCGCAAGGGCAAGGGCTGGTTCGTCAAGGACAAGGGCGACTACCCGGCGCGCTTCGACAAGGTCAAGGAAGCGCTGGTCTCGATCGCCAACCTGCGCCGCTTCGAGAAGAAGACCAACAAGAAGGATCTGCTGGGCAAGCTCGACCTCGAAGATCCGGCGAAGAAGGGCGCGTCGTCGAAGCGGCTGACCATCGCCACCGGCGGCAAGACCGTCGCCGACCTGATCGTCGGCAAGAGCAACGACAAGGACATCCTGTTCGGCCGCTCGCTGGTCTACGTCCGCCTGCCCAACAGCACCCAGGCCTGGCTCGCCATCGGCGATCCGAAGCTCGAGGACAGCCCGCTCGGCTGGATCGACAAGACGCTGTTCGACATCAAGACCGACCGGATCAAGAAGGTCGTCCAGAAGCCGGTCAAGGGCAGCGAGATCGTGGTCGAGCAGCTCAAGCCGGCCGGCAAGAAGTTCAAGCTCGACAACCTGCCCGACGGGCGCGAGATCAAGAACGCCCGCTACATGCGCTACGTCTCCGAGGGCCTGAACGACGTCAAGCTCGAGGACGTCCAGCCCGCGTCGAAGGTCGACTTCACCAAGCACGCCGCCGGCACCGCGGTGTTCACCACCTTCGACGGCCTCGTCGTCACCGTGAAGCTGGCGACCGTCGGGCCGAAGAAGGACGAGAAGACCTGGGCGACCTTCCACGCCAGCGTCGACCCTGCCGCGCTGCTCAAGAAGGCGCCGGCCAAAGGCTCCAAGCTGATGGCCGCCGACGCGGTCAAGAAGGAAGCCGCCACGATCAACGCCAAGGTCAAGGGCTGGGCGTTCCAGCTCAACTCCACCGTCAGCCGCTTCATGACCTACAAGATGGTCGACATGCTGAAGCCGGCGAAAAAGGCGGCGAAGAAGCCGCCCGAGGACAAGAAGAAGGCCGCCGCGCCCAAACCGGCGCCCGCCCCCAAGACGACGCCCGCGACCAAGACGGACACGACGCCGGCGCCCAAGAAGACCGAGATGACGCCGGCCAAGAAGACCGACGCGCCGAAGAAGACCGAGGCGCCGAAGAAGTCGGAGATGACCCCGGCCAAGAAGACCGATACCCCGCCGGCCACGAAGCCCGAGGACAAGCCCGCCGCGCCCAAGTAGCGGCGACGGCTCCCGGGCTCCCGGGGCCGCGGCCCGGCGGTTTCCGCTCCCCTGCAAACGTATTCGCGCCGCTGCGCGTATCGAGTAATCTGCTTGGCGCGAGGCGGGCGCGCGAGCGCGCCCGCGGCCATCGTTGCTGCTGAAGGGCTGCCGCATGACCGCCATCTGGGTTCTGATCGCCATCGTCCTGATCGTGCTGATCGCCGGCTATGGCTGGTACGTGGCGCTGATCAAGCGTCGCAACAGCGCGCTGGAAGCGCTGTCGTCGATCGACGTGCAACTGCGCAAGCGGGCCGACCTGGTGCCCAACGTGCTCAAGATCGCCGAGCGGTTCATGGAGCACGAGAAGGAGCTGATGGGCCGGATCACCGAGCTGCGCGCATCGACCATGGGCGGCTACGACGCCAAGGACCCCGCCGCGGTGAAGGAGCACCTGCAATCGGCCGAGGCCATGAGCGGCGCGATGATGCGCCTGTTCGCGGTTGCCGAGAACTACCCGCAGCTCAAGTCGAACGAGACGATGATCAATGCCCAGGATACCTATACCGAGGTCGAGGGCCACATCGCCGCGTCGCGGCGCTTCTACAACGCCGCGGTGGCGGAGCTGAACAACGCGGTCCAGATCTTCCCCGGCAGCGTCATCGCCGGCATGGCCAACGTGCGCGAAATGCCGTTCTTCGAGGAGACCGACGAGGCGGCGAAGAGGCCGGTCGACGCGAGCGACTACCTGCACTGAGCCGCCGCGCCGGGCGCTCGGCATGGCCCTCCACATCGACGAGAGCCGGCCCCAGCTCCGCGGCTTCACCGACTTCTACGAGCGCGAGCTGCGCGGCTGGCTGGCCCAGCGCGCCGAGCGGCTGCGCCTGGGCAAGACCTTCGCCTTCCTCGTCGGCGGAGTCGGCCTCGCGCTGCTGCCGGTCTGGGTCTGGCTCTACGTCGACGCCGGCGTCGACTTCGACCGGACGTGGGGCGCGCTTGCGATCGGTGGGTCGGTCGTCTACGTCGTCGGGGTCCTGTACCTGGCGAGCATTCCGCTGCGCCGCCTGCACGGCCAGGTCAAAGCCTACCTGCTCGGCCGCGTCTGCAACTACATGGGCCTGTCCTACAGCGAAGCCGCGGACGACTTCCCGTTCGACGCCTTTGCCGACGCCCACCTGCTGCCGTCCTACGACATCCGCCGGCTCGAGGACCACATCCGCGGCGTCGAGGACACGGTCAAGTTCGAGCTGGCGGAATGCGTCCTCGAGGAACGCCGGCAGACCGGCAAGTCGACGACCTACGTCACGGTCTATCACGGCCTGCTGTTCTCGCTGACCTTCGCCAAGCCGTTCACGGGCCGCCTGTTGGTCAGCCGCGACGCCGGCACGATCGGCAACTTCTTCGCCGGCTTCGGCAAGGGGGAGCGGATTCGGCTCGAAGACCCGCGCTTCGAACGACTGTTCGAGGTCTACGGAACCGACCAGATCGAGGCGCGCTACCTGCTGACGCCGACCTTCATGGAGCGGATCATGGCGTTGTCCGCGCAGTTCGGCGACAAGGCGGTGGAGCTCGCCTTCGTCGACCACCGGTTGCTGGTGTCGGTCCGGGTGTCGGAGGACCAGTTCGAAGGCGGCGGCCTGTTCACCGAGATGACCGACACGGCGCGGATCGAGACCCTGGTGAAGCAACTGTGCGCCGTGTTCGACGTGATCGACACGCTCCGGCTCACCCTGCGCACCCGCGCCTGAACCGCGCACGGCGGCGCGGCTCCGCCGGCGCCAGGTGCGGCGCCGGCGGGACCGTCACGCCGCTACTTCTTGGGCAGCTTGCCCTCGACGCCCTCGACGTACCAGTTCATCGACAGGAGCGCCTTGTCGGGAATGACCTTGCCGGCCGGGACGCGGACCTTGCCGTCCTGGTCCTTGATCGGCCCGGCGAAGGGATGGAGCTTGCCGGCCACGATCGCCGCCTTCGCGTCGGCCACGGCCTTGCGCACGTTGGCGGGCACGGCGGCGTTGAACGGCGCCATCTTGACCATGCCTTCCTTGAGACCCTCCCAGACGGCGGTGCTCTTCCAGGTGCCGTTGAGAACCGCCTTGACGCGGCTGACGTAGTAGTTGCGCCAGTCGTGGGTGGACGCGGTCAGCTGCGCGTGCGGCCCGAACTTCGACATGTCGGAGTGATAGGCGATCGCGTAGACGTGCTTGGCCTCGGCGGCCTGGACCACGGCGGTCGAATCGGTGTGGTGGGTGAGCACGTCGGCGCCCTGGCCGATCAGGGCCTCAGCCGCCTCGCGCTCCTTGCCCGGGTCGTACCACGAGCTGGTCCAGATCACCTTGACGATCGCCTTGGGATTGACGCTGCGCATGCCGAGGGTGAACGCGTCGATGCCGCGCACGACCTCGGGGATCGGGAAGGCGGCGACGTAGCCGGCGACGTTGGACTTGGTCATCATGCCCGCGACGATGCCGGCCAGATAGCGCCCCTGGTAGGCGCGCATCAGGTAGGTGGCGACGTTCTTGGCCCGCTTGTAGCCGGTGGCATGCTCGAAATAGACCTTCGGGAACCGCTTCGCGACCTTGATGGTCGGGTCCATGTAGCCGAACGACGTGGTGAAGATCAGCTTGCAGCCGCTGGTCGCGAGCTGACGGATCACCCGCACGGCATCGGCGCCTTCGGGCACCTTCTCGACGTAGCTGGTCTTGATCTTCTTGCCGAAGACCTTCTGGATGTATTTGCGCGCCTGGTCGTGCTGATAGGTCCAGCCGGCGCTGCCGATCGGACTGACGTAGACGAAACACACCTTGAGCGGCTGGGCGGCGTGCGCGGTTGACGCAAAGGCGAAGGCGGCCGCGGCCGCCAGTAGTGCTGTTGGTCGAAGCATCGTTACTCCCCCTGGAACGGCCAAGCGGCCGCCTGAGTTGAAGATCGAAGACGCGCCTTACGACCGGAAGAATGGCCTGCCGAGGGCCGCCGGCGCGTTCAGTTTGATGCGCGTCGCGTCCCGCGAAATGACGACGAGCACGACGACGGTGGTAATATAAGGCAACATGGTCAAGAGGTGCGAGGAAACGTCGAAACCCCAGCCTTGCAGGTTGAGCTGGATGATCGTCACCCCGCCGAACAGATAGGCCCCGACCATCACCCAGCCCGGCTTCCAGGTCGCGAACACGACCAGCGCCAGCGCGATCCAGCCGCGCCCGGCGGTCATCTGCTCGGCCCAGGTCGGCGTGTAGACCAGCGACAGGTAGGCGCCGCCGAGGCCGGCCATGGCGCCGCCGAAGGCGACCGCGGCGTAGCGGATCGCGATCACCGGATAGCCGATGGCGTCGGCCGATTCCGCCGATTCGCCGACCGCCCGCAGGATCAGGCCGCTCTTGGAGCGGTAGAGGAACCAGGCCACGCCAACGAAGACCGCCAGCGAGAGGTAGAACAGCAGGTCGTGCCCGAACACGAGCGGGCCGACGATCGGGATGTCGGACAGGCCGGGGATGTCGATCGGCTTCATCCCCGCCAGCGGCTTGTCCTGCACCGGGTAGCCGACGAAGGTGCTGAGCCCGATGCCGAAGATGGTCAGCGCCAGCCCGGTCGGCACCTGGCTGGCGCGCATGGTCAGGGTCAGGAAACCGAACACCAGTGCCAGCGCCGCCCCGGCCGCGATCGCCGCGAGCAGGCCGACGGCGTAGGAGCCGGTGCCCAAGCGTCGCGGCGATGCCGGCGACGGCGCCGACCAGCATCATGCCCTCGACGCCGAGGTTGAGCACGCCCGAGCGCTCGGTGATCAGCTCGCCCAGCGCGGCGAACACCAGCGGCGTGCCTGCGCGCAGCGTGGCGAGCACGATGACGAGGGTGCCGTCGACGACGTCCGGGGTCATGCCGCCGCCCCGCGCACGCGCCGGATGCGGTAGCCGACGAACAGGTCGGCGCCGAGCAGGAAGAACAGCAGCATGCCCTGGAACACGCCGGTCACCGCCGGCGGGATCTGCAGCTCGATCTGGGCGGTCGCGCCGCCGAGGTAGAGCAGCGCCATCAACAGGCTGGCGAAGAAGATGCCGACCGGGTGGAGCCGGCCGAGGAAGGCGACGATGATCGCGGCGAAGCCGTAGCCGGGCGAGATCTGGTCCTGCAGCTTGCCGATCGGCCCGGCGACCTCGCCCAGTCCGGCCAGGCCGGCCAGGGTGCCGCCCGAGAGCATGCCGATCCACACGATCCGGCTCGACTTGAAACCGGCATAGTCGGCCGCGCGCGGCGCCAGCCCGGCGACCTGGACCTGGAAGCCGGCATAGGACCGCTGGGTCAGCAGCCAGACCAGCGGCACCGCGATCACGGCGAACAGCACGCCCAGGTGCAGCTCGGTGGTGTCGAACAGGTAGGGGAAGCGGGCGTCGTCGCCGAAGTCGCGCGAGACCGGGAAGTTGAACGCGTCCGGGCTGCGCCACGGCCCGTGGACCAGGTAGCCGAGCAGCTGCACCGCGACATAGGTCAGCATCAGGCTGGTCAGGATCTCGTTGGCGTTGAAGCGGGTGCGCAGGAACGCCGGGATCGCCGCCCAGGCCGCGCCGCCGGCCAGGGCCGCGGCGATCATCAGCGGCAGGATGTACCAGCCGGTGTCGCCGTGGAAGGCGAGCGCCACGCCCCCACCCGCCAGCGCGCCGGCGATGAGCTGGCCCTCGGCGCCGATGTTCCAGACGTTGCCGCGGAACCCCACCGCCAGCCCGAGCGCGCACAACAACAGCGGCGCGGCCTTGACGCCGAGGTCGCCGAGCTCGACCACGCTGTCGACCGGGTGGATGAAGAAGGTGACCAGCGCGGCCACCGGGTCGACGCCGAGCGCGGCGAACATGCCCGCGCCGACCACCACGGTCAGCGCCACCGCGATCAGCGGCGCGGCGGCGCGGATCAGCCGGGAATGCTCGAGCCGCGGCTCGATCTGGAAGCGCAGGCCGCCCAACACGCTCACGAGGCGGCCACCTGCGGGCCGGCATCGCTGCCGCTCCCCGCCACGGCGTCGCCGAGGCCGGTCATCCACTCGCCGATCTCGCCGCGGTCGGCCTCGGCGACGGGCACGGCGGGCGACAGGCGGCCGCCGCTGATCACCGCGATCCGGTCGCAGATCTCGAACAGCTCGTCGAGGTCCTCGGAGACGACCAGCACGCCCGCACCGCCGTCGCTCAAGTCGATCAGCGCCTGCTGGATGCGCCGGGCGGCGCCGACGTCGACGCCCCAGGTCGGGTGGGCGGCGACCAGGATGCGCGGGTGCTGGAGCACCTCGCGGCCGAGGATGAACTTCTGCATGTTGCCGCCCGACAGGCTGTGCGCCTCGGCGTCGGGGCCGCTGCAGACGACGCCGTAGCCGTCGATCACCTCGCGGGCGAAGCGGCCCACCCGGGAGCGGCGGATCAGCCCGGCCGACAGCATCGAACGCGTCTGCGCCGCGGTGAGCAGGCCGTTGTCGCTCAGCGACATCTCGCCGACCGCGCCGCGGCCGAACCGCTCCTCGGGCACGAAGGCCAGGCCGTGCCGCCGCCGCGCCGGGGCGTCGAGCCGCCCGACCGGCCGGCCGGCGATGCGGATCGCCTCGGCCCGGGGCGCGGCCTGCTCGCCGTTGAGCACGGACAAGAGCGTCGCCTGGCCGTTGCCGGCGACCCCGGCGATGCCGACCACCTCGCCGGCGCGCACGGTCAGCGAGACGTCGTCGAGGCCGACGCCGTGGACCTGGGCGGGGGCGACGGTGAGCCGGTCGATCTCCAGCACCGGCTGCGCCGACGGAACGGGCGCCGCGGTGATGGACCTCCGGCAGCGCGCCGCCGACCATCAGCCGCGCCAGCGCGCCGGCCGATTCGGCGCGCGGGTCGCAGCGGGCGACGACCTTGCCCTGGCGCAGCACGGTCGCCTCGCTGCACAGGGCGCGGACCTCCTCCAGCTTGTGGCTGATGAACAGGATGCTGCAGCCGTCGGCGGCGAGCTTGCGCAGGGTCGCGAACAGGGTCTCCACCTCCGCCGGCGCCAGCACCGACGTGGGCTCGTCCATGATCAGCAGCTTCGGCTTCTGGAGCAGGCAGCGGACGATCTCGACCCGCTGGCGCTCGCCCACCGACAATTCGTGGACGTGCTGTTCGGGATGGAGCGCCAGCCCATAGGTCTCGACCACTTCGCGGACCCGGCGGGCCAGCTCGCGGCGGCGGATCCGCTCGTCGAGCACCAGCGCCATGTTCTCGGCGACGGTCAGCGTCTCGAACAGGGTGAAATGCTGGAACACCATGCCGATGCCGAGGTGCCGGGCGGCCGCGGGCGAGGCCAGCGAGATCGGGCTGCCCTGCCACAGGATATCGCCGGCGTCCGGATTGGTGACGCCGTAGATGATCTTGACCAGGGTGCTCTTGCCCGCGCCGTTCTCGCCGAGCAGGGCGTGGATCTGCCGCTCGCCGACCGCGAGGTCGATGCCGTCGTTGGCGGTGACGCCGGGGAAGCGCTTGGTGATGCCCCTGAGCTCGAGGAGCGCCGGTCGATCGTCGGGCGCGGCGGTCGCCATCTATCGGCTCAGTCCTGCTTCAGCGGCCATGCTTTGGTGATACCCGCCGCCCGGCGAAAGGTTAAGCGGATTCCGCACGGCCGCCCCGTAACGCGGCGAGGACGCGGCCTATCGAAATATCGCCTGTCTAACTCTATATATCATCGACAGGGGTCAATCGGCCGAAGGACCGAGCACCAACATGCGCAAGATCGCAATCGCCACCATCGCTGCCGCCATCATGTTCGCCGCCGGCGCGGCGCGGGCCGACGCCATCGATCCTTTCGTCGGCAAGTATGTCGGGACCGCGATCGTCGGGACCAACGAGAAGATCGACAAGCGCGACCTCAACATCGTGATCAAGAAGCTCGACACGGGCTTCCTGGTCGACTGGACCACCGTCATCCCGAAGCACGACAAGACGGTGCGCAAGCAGTTCAAGATCCGGTTCCTGCCGACCGAGCGCAAATTCGTGTTCAGCGCGGCGATGCGCACCAACGTGTTCGGCGCCAACGTCCCGCTCGACCCGCTCAAGGGCGATCCCTTCGTCTGGGCGGCGATCCGCGGCAAGAGCCTGTTCGTCTACGGCATCCTGGTGACCGACGACGGCGGCTACGAACTGCAGGTCTACCAGCGGACGCTCGAGCCGGGCGGCATGAAGGTCCGCTTCAAACGCATCCACAATGGCAAGTTCTACAAGGACATCACCGGCCAACTGAAGCGGGTGAAATAGCGGCGGGGCGGATCGGTCGGACAATCCGCTTGTCGCACAATTATGTTATGTTATAACATTTAGCATCATGATCGTTCCGAACCTGATGGACATGGTGCGACGCCCCGGCCGGCGGCGCGTCGCCGCAGCGTTGGCGTTGATCGCCAGCGCGATGCCGCTTGCCGCGGCGCGGGCCGAAGGGCCGGCCGTCTTCGTCACCATCAAGCCGATCCATGCCCTGGTCGCCTCGGT
Source organism: uncultured Alphaproteobacteria bacterium (assembly GCA_963730305.1). GTDB lineage: Bacteria > Pseudomonadota > Alphaproteobacteria > Bin65 > Bin65 > CAMYMQ01. Next base: position 244,999 of record CAVSRB010000002.1, on the reverse strand, counting down.
GATGCGTGGGGTCGGCACGCCCTTCCTGCTGCTCAAGGGCGGCGCCTCGCCGCACGCCTATGCGCTGCGGCCGTCGGACGCGCGGCGCCTGGCCCGGGCGAAGCTGGTCTTCTGGGTCGGCGAGGAGCTGGAAGCGTTCCTGGACAAGCCGCTGCAAGCCCTCGGGAGCCACGCCACGATCGTCGCCCTGCACGACGTGCCCGGCATACGCCTGCTGAAGACCCGCGCCGGCGGCGTCTGGAAAGCGCACGGCCACCGCGGCAAGGCCGAACCGCACGGCGACGCGCATGCCCACGGCGAATACGACATGCACGTCTGGCTCGACCCGCGGAACGCCCAGGCCATGGTGCACGCGATCGCGACCGCTCTGGCCAAGGCGGACCCGGCCCATACGGCGGCCTATCGCGCCAACGAAGCGGCGACGGCCGCGCGGCTGGACCGGCTCGACGCGGCGATCGACACGATGCTGGCGCCGGTGCGGACCCGCCGCTTCATCGTCTTCCACGACGCCTACCAGTATTTCGAGAAGCGCTACCGGCTGGCCGCGGCCGGCGCGCTGACCGTGAACCCGCAGCAGGCGCCGGGGGCCCATCGGCTGTCGCAGGTCCGCCGGCGGATCGCCGACGCCAAGATCCGTTGCGTCTTCGTCGAGCCCCAGTTCACGCCCCGGCTGGTCGACGCGATCATCGCCGGAACCCACGCCAGGAAGGCCGTGCTCGACCCCCTCGGCGCCGCCATCCCGGCGGGTCCGGACGCCTATTTCACCTTGATGCGCAATCTGGCCTCGGCCCTGCGCGGCTGCCTGACGGCCTGACAGACGCGACGCTCGGCCTTCGGGTCAGGCGTCGGGGCAGGCGCCCTGCTCGATCTGGACCGTGACGTGGCCGACGCCCAGCTTGTCCCGCGCGGCCTCCTTGATCCCACGCAGCACGGCGTCGCCGTCGACGCCGTGGGCGATGCGGGCGTGCAGGGTCAGCAGCGGCCGCTCGTCGCTCAGCGCCCAGGCGTGGATGTGGTGGATGTCGTCGATATCCGGCACCGCCTCACGCAAGGTCGCCGCCACCGTCTCGTCGTCGAGCCCGGGCGGCGTGCCCTCGAGCAGGACGTGGGTCGAATCGCGGACGATGCGGTAGGCGCCGTTGAGGACGAGGAAGGCCACCGCGACCGACAGGATCGGGTCGATCGGGAACCAGCCCGTCACCATGATCACGATCGCCGCGACGATCGCCGCCAGCGAGCCCAACAGATCGCTGAGCACGTGGAGCGCCGCGCCGCGCATGTTGATGTTGCCGCGGTCGCCCCGATGCAGGATCCAGAAGGCGACGATGTTGACCACCAAGCCGACCACGGCGACGACCAGCATCGGCCCGCCCAGCACCGGTTCCGGGTCGGCGAACCGCCCGACCGCCTCGTAGACGATCCAGCCTGCGATCGCGAACAGCATCAGGCCGTTGACGAAGGCCGCGAGCACCTGGAAGCGGTCATAGCCGTAGGAGCGGCGCGTGTCCGCCGTCCGCGCGGCGATGCTGAAGCCCAGCCAGGCCAGGAACAGGGCGACGAAGTCGGTCAGCATGTGGCCGGCATCGGCGACCAGCGTGAGTGACCCGGTGAGGAAGCCCCCGCCGGCCTCGACGATGGCGAAAAAGCCGGTCAGCGCCAGGACCAGCAGGACGCGGCGCTTGTTGTCGGCACGCACCGACCCCGGCCCGTGGCTGTGCCCCCCATGGTCGTGGCCGTGGTCATGATCGTGGCTGTGACCGTCCCCGTGCATCACCCGCTCCGTGGCGCCGCCGGTCCCGGGGACGCGCCCGCTATCGATTTGCGCGTCCCGGCACCTATGTATAACCGACATTGTCCGCCGGCCGGCACCTGGGCTAGGGTCCGGCCGCCAATCACAGAGGGAAACGTCGCTGTCATGCCGGTCTTGATGCGCCTTGTCCTGATCGTCTCGGGGCTCACCGTTGCGGCTGCGGCCTCCGCCGACCAGAAGAAAGATCTCGAAAACATGCTCTATCTCGAACTTAAGACCGGACGCGTGGTGATCCAACTCCTGCCCGACGTCGCGCCCAAGCACGTCGCCCGGATCAAGGAGCTGGTGCGCCAGAAATTCTACGACGGCATCATCTTCCACCGGGTCATTCCCGGCTTCATGGCGCAGACCGGCGATCCGACCGGCACCGGCACCGGCGGCTCGGGCCACAAGCTGCAGGCCGAGTTCTCGCAAACGCCGTTCGAACGCGGCACCATCGGCGCGGCGCGCACCGCCGACCCGAACAGCGCCGACAGCCAGTTCTTCATCTGCTTCGCCCCGGCGCCGCACCTCAACGGCCAATACACGGTCTGGGGCAAGGTGATCGAGGGCATGGACCTGGTCGACGAGATCGCCGCCGGCGAGCCGCCCGCCCATCCCGACAAGATCATCTCGCTGCGCGTCGCCGCCGACGTCGAGGAGAAGAAGTAGCCGCATGGCGCGCCGCGAACCGGTCTGGGAGCCGCCGGCGGAGCTCGCGGCCAAGATGCCCGCCGATCTGTCGGGCAACACGGTGAACGGCCTCGGCGAGGCGCAGCGGCGTCCGCCGACGCCGATCATGTGGCACCACCCCAAGCGGGTGCCCGCCTTCGCCGCGATCCAGAGCCATGTCAACGAGGCCTACGAGGGCCACCCGGCGCTGACCGGCGCCTTCGACATCCCCGAGCGCAAGGGCCCGCCCGCGCCGGTCGCCGACCAGCGGGTCGTGCGGACGCCGCAGGAGTGGGTCGACGCGGTCAAGGACTTCGCCCGCGCCCACGAGGCCGACCTGGTCGGGATCGCCCCGGTCGACCCCAACTGGGTGTTCGAGGGCTTCGAGGTGACCGAACCGTGGATCATCGTCCTCGGCGTCTACATGGACCATGGCGAGCTGTCCCGCGCGCCCGAGCCCGAGGCCGCGGTCGAGGTCGCCCGCCAGTACAACCGCGGCACCCGCGCCGCCCGGGCGCTGGCCGACTGGATCCGGGGCCAGGGCTGGCAGGCCGCCGGCCACGGCGGGCCGGGCGCGGGGCCGATCCAGCTCGTCCCCGCCGGCCTGGCCGCGGGCTTCGGCGAGCTGGGCAAGCACGGCTCGATCATCAACCGGAAATACGGCTCCTCCTTCCGCCTGGCCGGGGTGCTGACCGAGCTGCCGCTGATCGCCGACGCGCCCGACGCCTTCGGCGCCGACGACTTCTGCGCCTCGTGCCAGGTCTGCACCGACGCCTGCCCGCCCGCGGCGATCACCCCCGCCAAGCAGACGGTGCGCGGCGTGCAGAAATGGTATGTCGATTTCGACAAGTGCATGCCCTACTTCGCCGCCAACTACGGCTGCGGCATCTGCATCGCGGTGTGCCCGTGGAGCCGGCCGGGCACCGCGCCGCGGCTGGCCGAACGGATGGCCCAGCGGCGCGCCCGCAAGGACCGGGACGAGGCGGCCTGAGCCGATGGGCGGCGACGGCTTCACCCTCCATCCGCAACTCGCGGCCGATACGGTCGAGGTCGACCGCTGGCCGCTGTCGCGCGTGCTGTTGTCGAACGACAGCACCTATCCGTGGCTGGTCCTGGTGCCGCAGCTCCCCGGCCTGCGCGACCTCCACGACGTGCCCGCAGACCGCCACGGCGTCCTGATGGCGGAGATCGACCGCGCCAGCCGGGCGCTGCAGACGCTGTTCGGCGCCGACAAGATCAACGTCGCCGCGCTGGGCAACCAGGTGCCGCAGCTCCACGTCCACGTCATCGCCCGGCACGCCGACGACCCGGCGTGGCCCAAGCCGATCTGGGGCGCGGTGCCGCCCCGGCCATACGACGATGCAGCCCGGGCCGAGCGGCTCGACGCGCTGCGCACCGCCTTCGGAGACCCGGCATGAGCGGCCTGCTCGGCAATTTCTTCGGCGACCGGAAGACCAAGCAGAAGCGCCGGATGGCGCACCGGCTCGGCTACCAAGGGCTGCAAGCGCTCGGCCGCAACGACGTCGACGGGGCGGAGCGCTCGCTGCGCGCCGCCCTGACCCTGTTCCGCGAGCTCGGCGACACCGGCGACGAGGCGACCACCCACACCCACCTGGGCAGCCTCTATCAGCAGCGCGGCCAGCTCGACGACGCCGAGGAGAACCTGCGCGTGGCCATGGCGCTGTTCGAGCAGGCCGGCGACACCGACGGCCTGGCCACGGCGTGGAGCAACCTCGCGATCATCGCCCTGACCCGCGAGGCGTTCGACGAGGCCGAGGAGGGTTTCAAGAAGGCGCTCGCGCTCTACCGGGACTCGGACAACCGCGACGGGATCGCGCACAGCCATGGCGGCCTCGGCCTGGCCCGGCTCGGCCGCCAGGAGTTCGAGGAAGCGATCGAGGCGCTGTTGCGCTCGGTCGAGCTGTTCGAAGAGCTCGACCAGCGCCACGGCCTCGCGCCGATGCTGGTCAACCTCGGCGAGGCCTACGTCGCCGCCGGCGACCCGGCCGCCGCGCGCGAGCACTGGGAGCACGCCCAGGAGATCTACCAGTCGCTCAAGGCGCTCGACGCCGTCGAGCAGGTCCAGCGGCGGCTCGACGAGACCGCCGACGACAGCGGGGCATGACCAGCAGCTTCTGGGTCTCCTTCGGCCTCCTGATCGGCGTGTTGGCGATCCACCTGCTGGTGCCGCCCGCCTCCCGGCTGCTGCGGCTGCCGGCGCTGCCCAACAACTGGATCGTCGGCGGCCTCGGCCTGGCGCTGGGCACCGGGCGGTTCTGGACCCTGTTCGTCGCGGTCAACGCGCTGAGCTTCCGGGCCCATACCGGCCTGCTGCCGCCGGGCTGGTTCGCCCACGCGGTCTACACCTTCATCGGCCTGATCACGCTCTTGATCTACATGTCGTGGATGTCGGCGATCACCGGCGAGCGGCGGCACCCGCGGCTGGCGGGGGTCCTGGCGCCGATCTACGCCGCGATCATCGTCGCCGAGACCGTCTACGTCTATCTGCTGCTCGGTGCGCCATGATCGAGGGACTGGCGCGCCTGCTCGGCCTGCACGGCTACCACGCCCGCATCGCGCTCGCGATCCTGCTGCTGCTGATCGGCATCGGCATCTGGCTGGCGGTGCGCTCGCTGGGCCGCCGCTGGCTGACCGAGCCGCTGCCGCCCGACATCGGCGGCCCGCCCGCGCCCAACCGCACGACGATCCGGGCGCGGCTCCACGCCGAGGCGACGGCGCTGCAGCGCGACCCGCCGACCCATCCCGCCGAGCGCGCCTACCGGCTCGGCCTGATCTCGGGCCTACGCGGGGCGCGGAGCTGGCTGCGGACCGGCTCGACGACGCGGCCGCGCGGGCTCGACGCGATCGCGGCGCTCCAGCCGGCCGAGCGGATCGCGGTCGCGACCCGGATCGCCGACGCCCTGTTCGACTTCGGCCTGGGCGCGGCGGCGGAGCCCTGGTACCGGACCGCGCTGCTCGACGCCGAGCGGCTGCCCGACATGTCCGCCGCGACCCACGCGATGAGCCGGCTGAGCGCGCTGCGCTACCGCGCCGGCGACCTGGACGAGGCCGAGGAGTGGCTGCGGCCCGTGCTCAACCCCCTGCGCGGCGGCGGCGACCGGCTGGCGCTGGCGCGCTGCGAATTGACCCTGGGCCTGGTCCACCGCGCCAAGGGCGACACCGGTGCGGCGCGCCACGCCCTGCGCCGGGCGATCCACATCTTCCAGGAGGCCGGCGACGGCGGCGGCGGCGGCCATGGGACTGGCCGAGCTGGGCGCGACCTTCGAGCTGGAGGGCGACCGCTACGGCGCGCTCGAATACTGGGCCCAGGCGATCAGCCGCTACCGCATGGCCGGGCTGGACAGGGAGGCCGATGCGTTGCAGGAACGGTCCGACCGGCTCGCCCGCGCCCTCGAATCGCCAGAGGAGAAGAAACGCCCATGACCGCAACACGGTCCCCGACAGGCACCGCCACGATCGCCAAGGCCAACGCCGACTTCCTGCTCTATCCGCTCGAGGGCGCGGTCGGCGGCTCGGGCGTCACCGCGGTCGACGTCGTCGCGGTCGACCTGGAGGACGCCGACGGGGTCACCGGCACCGGCTTCACCTACGGCCTGCGCGGCGGCGGCGCGGTGGTGCGGGCCGCGGCCCAGGACCTGCTCGACCGGCTGATCGTCGGCGAGGCGCCGGACGCGCCGGCGATGCTGTGGCGCCGGATGGACGGCGCGCTCAACCGCCTCGGCCGGGGCGCCTACTACCTGGCGATGACGGCGGTCGACCTGGCCGTCTGGGACCTGCACGCCAAGCAGCGCGGCGTCACCCTGGCCGAGGCGATGGGCGGGCGGGCGCGCAGCGTGCCGGTCTACGGCTCGGGCGGCTACCGGCCCAACCAGTCGCCGGAGGAGACCGCCGAGCAGGCGCGCCGCCACGCCGACCAGGGCTTCCCGATGATCAAGCTGCGGCTGGCCGCCGACCGCAGCGACATTGCCCGGATGGCCGCCGCGCGCGACGCCCTGCCCGCCGCCGTCGACATCACCGTCGACACCAACGAGAAGTGCGACCTGAACCGGGCCCAGTGGCTCGCCCGCGCCTGCGCCGACCACGGGATTCTATGGCTGGAGGAGCCCCTGAAGGCGACCGACTACGCCGCCCACGCGGCGCTGGCGCGCACGTCGCCGGTGCCGATCGCGACCGGCGAGCATCTGCAGGGCACGGTCGAGTGCATGCCGCTGTTCCGCGACCAGTCCTGCGCCGTGATCCAGCCCGACCTGGCGGCGATGGGCGGCGTCACCGAATGCCTCCGGGTCGCCCACCTGGCCGAGCATTTCGGCATCACCTGCGCGCCCCACTTCCTGCCGGCGCTGTTCGTGCATCTCGCCGCCGCCGCGCCGAGCATCACCTGGCTGGAGGATTTCCCGCTGCTGGAGCCGCTGTTCGACATCGACGTGAAGGTCGACGAGAACCAGCGCATGGCGCCGGGCGAGCGGCCGGGGCACGGGCTGGTCTGGACGGATGGCGTGCGGGAGAATATCGATGGGAACAGAAAATGTCTGAAGACATACAGTAGAGCTTTCTGGAAGGGCCGATTCGACTTGGCCATCGACCTGACAGCGACGTAATCATGCGGCAAGGAGCAAGGAGTTTATGCCTTTCACTATCCACAAAATGCGGAATGAGGAGGGCATATACTTCGGAAGGAAAGAAATCGAGAATCTAGATCGATTTTCGAGCATATCGGAAATCATATGAGTGGACTAGACAATAGTTACGATATCCATTCAACGGAGGGCAAGCCTGCGTACACCAACAAACAAAGGGAAACTGATTATTTCGAGTATGTTCATCACTTGTTGCGCAGCTTCTAGATATTCGAGATATGTAGCTCATACAGACGAAAATATGCAAGACTTGTCGAACAGAATCTGATTGTCGGCATATCAGAATAGTACAGATCGCTGGCGATCGTACTTCGCGGTTCAAATACCTGCAAACAAAGGCCGCGCGCATTACCCTAGCGATCCAATGAGCGGCAACATAGGGTTCCTACCTGAACGATGCGATCGGCGTATCCAATGCCGAATCGCTCGAAAGGAGGAAGCTTGCGCCGCACACTTACACAATTGTATCTGGAAACGACAGGGCTCGACGAAGCCGATCATCGCATTATCGATTAGGCGTCGCAGCATATACCGTCTGAGGGCAAACGGATACTCCCGTGCTCCACAGCCTTTTCGATCCCGAACGGTCGATCCCCGATGCCGCGACCGAGGTTCATGGCATAAAGGACGCGGACGTTCGAGAAGAGCCCAAGTTTGTCGAGCGGTGCCCTTATACGGCCCTTCTGAGCTGTTGTCCTGTCGTAATGGTCCACTCGGACTTTCATTTGCGATTTCTACTGGCCGAATTCGCTCGGTCCAGATACATGCGCCAAAGATCGAGCATGTGGAACTATTGGACATTGGCCGAGAGGTGACACGAAACAAGCGGATATTCACGCTATCCAGCTTTGCGATGCCTTCGGCGTTGACCACGCAGGACGCAGTACGACAACGCTCGGGAGCCTCGAACTAGTGAACGACGTTTACCGAGCTTGTTTAGCTGCAGGCGCCGAGCGGTCGTAGTCTACGCCGCCAGCTCGCCCTCGATCGCGTAGGTCAGCACCTGGACCACCTGCTCGGGCGTCTCGGCGACCGCCATGGCGGCGGCGTCGACCTCCTTGAGCGCGTGGGTCAGCGCCGGGTCGTGGAGGACGATGATCGGCTTGCCCAGCGCCGCGGCGAAGCCGGCGTCGAAGGCGGCGTTCCACTGCTTGTACTTGTCGCCGAAGCGGACCACGACCACGTCCGCCTTCTCCATCAGGGTCCGCGTGCGGATGGCGTTGACCTTGGCGCCCTTGTGGTCGTGCCAGAAGGGCTTGTCCTCCCTGCCGAGGATCTCGACCCCGCAGTCGTCGCTGGCCTCGTGGTTGGTCACCGGCGAGACCAGGGTGACCGGCAGGCCCTTGGCCTCGGCGCCCGCGCGGATGCGGTCGCGCCAGTCGGTGTGGATCTCGCCCGAAAGGTAGATCGTCCAGTTCATCGCCCGTCTCTCCCGTGTTGGGTTTCCTGTCGGTCACATCGTGTCCGCGCCGCCGAACGGCACGTTGAACACCAGCCAGCGGGACCGGTCGGTCGCCGGCCCCGCCGCCGCTGCAAATCTCGGGACGCCGCTAGCGGCGTTGCGCCCAGATGATCCAGTAGGGGTAGGAGTATACCCAATAGCCGTTCGGCAGGTTGGTGTAGCCGCGGTAGGAATTGCCCGACCAGCGGCCGTAGTCGCGGCAGTCGCCGTACTGGCCCCGGTCGCCGGGAATGCGCAGCCGGCGCAGCATGCCGCTGTACTTGCCGCCGAAGCTCGGGTCGCCGCAGCGGCCGTAGCCGTAGGCGCTGCCCGGGGCGCTGCGCCGCGCCCACACGTACCAGTACGGGTAGCTGTAGGTCCAATAGGCGCCCGGCGGCAGGTTGCGGAAACCCTTGTAGGACGTGCCCGACCAGCGGCCGTAGTCGCGGCAGGCGCCGTACTGGCCCCGGTCGCCCGGGATATCGAGCCGGCGCAGCAGGATGCTGTACTTGCCGCCGAAGGACGGGTCGCAGGCCTGGGCCAGTTGCGGTGCCTTGGCCAGTTGCGGTGCCATGATTGGCTCGGCCGCGCCCGCGGCGGCGGCCCACGACATTGCCGCCACCGCGGCGATCAGGATCGTTCGGATCATGGCAATTCCCCTCTCGTGAACAGGAAACCGACCGCCATCGCTAGGGCCGATCGGTTTCAGTTCCCTTACGCCGCGCCGGCGCCGATCATGCCCTCGGGCCGAATGGTCGTGCCCTCCATGCGCGGCGGGGCCGCGCGTGCGCCGGAGCCGCGATGCGGCTGCTTGGGCATGGCGAAGCCCTGCTGGTAGGCGGCGCGGGTGATCACGGTGAACTTCCAGAAGGCGCCGCCGGCGATCGCGCCGAGCCCGCCGAGCAGGAAGGCGACCGCGTTGCCCGAGGGCAGGTAGAAGCCAAGCACGACCAGGACCAGCGGCGCGAAGATGGCCGACCAGGTGGAGCGGCATCGAGGCCCGGCCGAGCACGCGGCGGGCCAGCGGCCCGATGCCCGACGCCTTGGCGCTGGACCGGTAGGCGGCCCACAGGGCGGCATTGATCAGCACCATCACGACGACCGCCGCGCCGGTCCACAGCGGCAGCGTAAAGGCGACCGACAGCGCCGCGGCATCGGCGGCCGGGGCCGCGGCGAGCGTCCACAGGTGGACCGCGTTGACCACCATCAGCAGGCCGAGCCCTTCGAGCAGGCCGGTGGCGACGATCATCGACGGGATCAGCTTGTGCCGCCACGCCGGGATGCCGCGGGCGCGCCACAGGATCATCGCCTGGCAGAACAGGAAAACCAGCGCGCCGATGCCGGACACGGCGAAGGCGACCGGATGCTGCCAGATCAGCCCGGCCAGGATCGCCGGGCCGAGCACGAAGACGGTGTAGAGCTCGCGCGTCATCCACGACGTGTGCGGCCGCGAGATCGCCCGCCAGAAGCGCATCTTCCGGCCGATCTTGAGGAACACGAAGAACAGGCCGATGGCCATCAGCACGCCGCCGCCGAAGTGCATCCACGCCAGCGTCTGCGGCGCGATCAGGCCGTTCAGGGAAACCAGCCAGCTCCAGAAGATGAAGCCGGTCGATACACCCCCGAACATCCAGTTCATCGCCGCGCGCCAGTCCCACAGCTTCTGCAACTGGCCGACCAGCGGGCTGGCCGGGTCGGACAGGTGGGCGTCGTCGAGGTCGGCCGGATCGGGCTCGCGGCCGGGCACGGCCGGGGTGGTGTAGAGGTATTTGATCTGCGGGTCGGTCCCCAGCTCCTCGTGCATCTGGAACACGGGGTTGTCGCGAACGAGCTGCGAGACCTCGCTGTCGGCGTCGTTGAAGTCGCCGAACCTGATCGCCTGGGCGATGCAGGCGGCCGAGCAGGCCGGCGTCGCCAACGGGTCGACGCCGGGGGTCAGCCCCGCGGCGATGCCGTCATCGACCCGTTCCTTGCAGAAGGTGCACTTCTGGGCGACGCCCAGCCGGTCCTCGTGGTTGACCGCCTGCTCCTGCCGGGTCTGCTCGTCGCCGTAGTAGCCCGACAGGTGGTGGACGATGGTGCGCGCCTGATAGGGGCACGACACCGCGCAATAGGCGCAGCCGATGCAGATGTCGTAGTCCTGGGTGACCAGCCCGTCCGCGCGCTGCTTTGTCGCCCCGGTCGGGCACACCGGCACGCAGGGCGGCTCGGCGCAGTGCTGGCAGCCGACCACCATGAACTGGCGCTGGACGTCGGGGAACTGCCCCTGCTCGACGTCGATCACCCGCCGCCACTGAATCCCCGGCAGCGTGTCGTTGGCGTGCTTGCACGCGATCGTGCAGGTCTGGCAGCCGACGCAGCGGTTGAGGTCGATCACCATCCCCCAGCGGGGAGTGTGGGTCTGCGTATCGGTCATACCCGGCTTACTCCGCCGCTTCGGCAAAGGTGATGTCGGCGATGCCCTTGCCCTTGGCGGACATGGCCTCGACCGCCAGCGGCGGCTGCTTGGCGCGTTCGGACGCCTTGTAGACCTTGACGCAGGTGATGTCGGAGCCGCTGCCGGTGGAGTCGGTGAGCTTGAGCGAGATGTCGGTCACCGAATTGAGGCTCGGCATGTTGAGGTCCTTCGCGTAGGGCGTCTTCCAGTGGTCGAACTGGCCGATCATCAGCACCGTGTCGGGGCGGATGCCCTCGCGCAGGACCGCCGGCCCCTCGGTCCGGCCGGTGACCGATTCGATCACCACCTGCTCGCCATCCTCGATGCCGAGCTCGCGCGCCCGCGATTTGTTGATGATGACGCCCTTGTGGCCGGCGATGTTCTGGGCGACCTCGTTGATCAGCGGCAGGCCGACGTTGGCGCCCCAGGCGTACTGGAACGAGCGCGCGGTCAACGCCCAGAAGGGGTATTCGGCCGGATCGCGGTCGAAGTCCTTGACGAAGTCCTGCCAGATCTCCGGGAAGGATTCGTAGGTCGGCATGAACTCGTATTCGCGCAGCTGGGTCTCCCACCAGTTGACGCCGATCTCCTTCAGGCGGTGGGCGAGCTGGCGCGCCGTGGCGGGTCAGCCGCTCCTGGTAGGGCAGCTCGAAGCGCAGGTTCTGCCGCTCCATCGCCGGATAGATGTACCAGTCGAGCTGCGGGAAGTGGTTGAGCATGTAGCCGTGCTCGCGGAACCAGTCGAGGTCGTTGACCTGTTCGCCCTGGGTCAGGTCCCAGGACGCCGCCTTGCACATGTTGTCCCAGACCTGCTCGCTCTCGGGCGGCGTGCCCTTGGGCAGCGAATAGTCGTACTTGTCCTTGCGGGCGAGGCGCGTGCCGGCCGCGCCGTTGTTGATCATGTCGATGTACTCGTCGAGGATCCCGGCCTCCTGGGCGAAGCGGGTGATGATGTCCGACATGTCCATGGTGTCGCCGACCGGGTCGATCGCCTTGGCGCGGATCGCCCAGCCCTGGTGGTGCCAGAAATTCTCCTGGAACTTGGTGCCGCCGATGCGGATCAGCTGGGTGCTCTCGAAGTCGGTCGATTCGGGCAGCAGCACGTCGGCGAAGTGGTTGGTCTCGTCGTAGGTGTAGGTGAACGCGACGATGAACGGGAACTCGGCCAGCCGCTTGGCGACCTCGGGCGCGTTCCACGAGCTGATCGCCGGGTTGGTGCGGTAGCAGATCCAGATGTCCGGCGGGATCGTCTTGGGCCAGCTGTCGGGCTGGTGCTTCTGGAACAGCCAGGGCAGGTGCGCGGGGCCGAGCGCCGGCGACCAGGGCGAATCCGAGACCAGCGGCACGAGCGTCTTGTAGGCGTTGCGGATATGCGGCTCGCGGTTCCACTCGTTCGACGAGGTCGGGTTGAACTGGAAGCGCATGAAGCCGTCTTCGCCGGGCAGCACCGAGCCGGTCCGGCTCGCCGCCGGGCGCACCAGCTTGACCGCCGTGCCGAGCGTGCCGCCGGGCACCTCGAGCGCGCCGACCAGGGTGACCAGCATGGTCCGCGCCCAGCAGGTGTGGAAGCCGCCCCAGCCGTTGTTGACGCTCTTGCCGAGCATCACGGCGACCGGGCGGAAGGGCAGCGTCTTGCCCTCGATCTCGATGGTCTCGCCGACGCAGGCATGGGCCAGGAACTCGTCGGCGATGCGCCGGATGGTCTCGGCCGGCACGTCCGATTCGGCCTGGGCCCATTCGGGCGTGTAGGGCGCCATGTGGTCGAGGAAGAGCTGGAACGACGGCTTGGCCTCGACCGCGTCGTGATCCCAGCGCTCGTTGTCCGGCCCCTCTTCGTAGCCGGCGACGGTGTAGGCGCCGTCGAGCGCGGCGTCGCCGATCTCGGCGTCGTGGGGCTTGGCCGAACCGTCGCTCGCGTCCCAGATCAGCGGCTTGCCGCTCTCGCGGTCGCGCATGAAATAGCCGTTGGGCCCGACCAGGTAGGGCGAGTTGGTGCGGTTCTTGAGATGGGGCACGTCGCAGACCTCGGCCCAGCCGCGCTCGTGGATGATCCGATGGATCAACGAGAACAGGAAGGCCGCGTCGGTCTTGGGCTTGATCGGCACCCACTCGGCGGAGGTCGCCGCCGTGATCGACATGTGCGGCTCGACGTGGATGCGCTTGGCGCCGCGGGCGCGGGCGTTGGCCTCGCGCCAGATGCCGACGACGCCGCCCTGCGCCTCGGTGTTGGCGCCGCAGTTGAGGATGAAGTTCACGTAGGGCGTGTCGGGCGAGACGATGAAGGCGCGGTGCCACAGCTCGCCGTAGAGATGCTCCGAGTGGTAGCACTTGACGCCCTGGCCGGCGCCATAGCCCTGGTCGATCGGGCCCCAGGCCGCCATGAAGGCCGGGAAGGTGCCCATGTACTGGACCGGGGTGCCGCCGCCGCCCGTCGAGGTCGCCAGCCGCGGCTGGCCGCTCTCGTTGAGCAGCCCCTTGGCGCGGACCTCGCGGAACTTGTCGCCGATGATCTGGAAGGCCTCCTCCCACGAGATCGGGACGAAGCCGGGGTCCTCGTCGCGGCCCTTCTTGGGGTTGGTCCGCTTCATCGGCTGTTTGACGCGGTTCGGGTTGTAGGTCTTCTGGATCAGCCCGAACGCCTTGACGCAGACCCGGCCGCCCCCCGGATGCTCGTCCGAGATGTCGAAGTTGGCCTCGATCCGCTCGGCGACGCCATTGCGGACCTCGACCCGGCCGAGGTCCGGCCCCGCCACGCATTGGTAGCAGTAGAAGGGGACCTTCTTGACGTCGTCGGACTCGGTCTTGGCTGGCTGGGACACTGGCTTCGACATGGTGGGCCGCTCCGTGGGCCGTGAATGGGTGTAGGGCCTATTGTGTCAGCAAAGGCACGGTCTTGTCAGGGCCTGTCGGGGCCGGGCCGCCATGCGCGCGGCGGTCGGCCCGGTGCCCTCAGCCCGCCTCGGCGATGCGCGCCTTCTTCTTCTCCAGACGACCGCCCTGCTTCTCCTTGTCGACGACGAAGCGGATGTGCTTTGCCTGGCCGACCTTGTCGAGGTCGTCGTTGACCTCGACGTCGAAGGTCACGCGCGGGCCTTCGACGTCGGCGACGGTCGCGGTGACGGTGATGGTCTGGCCCAGCAAGGTCGGCCCGAGATGGTCGATCTCGACCCGCGCGCCAACCGAATCCTCGCCCGCGTCGTGGAAGTCCAGCAGCAGCTCGCGGCAGGTGCGCTCGACGTCGAGCACCATCGACGGCGTCGCGTAGACGCGCAGCTCGTCGCCCATGAACTCGATCGTCCGCGGCTTGTCGATGACGTAGGTCTCGGTGTGGCTGACGCCGGGTTTGAGCGTATCCTTCACGACTTGTCCCTTCTGTTTTGCGAATATTCTTCGGCGATGATCTCGCCCATGCGCTCGGCGGGCACGGTGCGGAAGACGATGTTCCATGTCTCGGAGTCGCGATCCCGCGCCGCCAGGCAAACCTGGAACAGATAGTCGCCCGCCACGGTGGCGAAGAGGCCTTCCGGCACGCCGTTCGCGATCGCCGACGCCCGCGCCGCCCGCAGGTAGTCGGATTCGTCGGCGTCGAGCACCCGGCGAAAACCGTCGCCGTGCTCCACCACCAGCCCGCCGACCTCGCCCGCCATGAGCGTCACCAGCCGGTTCTTGAACAGGACGGCCAAGGTCGATTTGCTCGGATCAACGCCGGTCACGCTCACGCCTTGTCCCGCGGCGCGTCCGGGTCGCTGAAGGTCTTGCGCAGCTCGGTCTTGAGGATCTTGCCCATCGCGCTCTTCGGCATCTCGGGCAGGAAGGCGAACTGGCGCGGGATCTTGTAGCCGCCGATGCGCGCGCGACAATGCTCGATGATCACCGCGGCGGTCAGCGTCTTGCCCGGCTGGGGCACGATCGCGGCGAACAGCGCCTCGCCGTATTTCTCGTCGGGCACGCCGACCACGGCGCATTCGCTGACGTCCGGATGCTGGTAGATCGCCGCCTCGACCTCGAGCGTATACACGTTTTCGCCGCCGGTGATGATCATGTCCTTCTTGCGATCGACCAGGTACATGAAGCCCTCGTCGTCGAAGCGGCCGACGTCGCCGGTGTGGAACCAGCCGCCGCGGAAGGCGCGGGCGTTCTCCTCCGGCAGGTTGAGATAGCCCTTGGTGACGTTGGGCGCGCGCACGATGACCTCGCCCGGCTCGCCCTGGGGCACCTCGTCGCCGTTCTCGTCGACGATGCGCATGTCGACGCCGACGATCGGCCGGCCCGCGGCCTTGAGCCGGGTCAGGTCGTTCGATTCGATCGCCTTGAGATGCTCGTCCATCGGCAGCCAGGTCAGGATCGGCGAGGTCTCGGTCAAGCCGTAGCCCTGCTCGACCTTGACGCCCGGGAAGGCCTCGATCGTCCGCTTGACCCATTCGGCCGCCATCGGCGCGCTGCCGTAGAGGAACCACTGCAGGCTGGAGATGTCGAAGCGCGACACGTCCTCCTGCTGGAGGGTGAGGATGATCATGGTCGGCGCCAGCATCGTATGGGTGACGCCCAGCGCCTGGACCGTCTCGAGGAAGGCGGTCGGCGTGAACTGCGGCAGATAGGCGTGCGAGCCGCCCATCAGGGTGACCCCGGTGCCGAGCAGGTCGGCCGAATGGAACATCGGCGCGACGTGGAGGTAGGTGTGGTCGGTGCCGAAGCCCATGGTGTGGCCGCACTGCATGCCGTTCGACACCACGTTGAAATGGCTGAGCTGAACGCCCTTGGAGCGGCCGGTGGTGCCGCCGGTGTAGAACAGGATCGCCGTGTCCTCGGGGTCGGCGTCGCGCAGCGGCGCGGGCTCGGCGCCGGCGATCAGCGCCTCGTAGTGGGGCAGGCTCGATCCCGCCGGCGGTTCCCTGGAGACGCAGAAGGCGGTGTCCGCCCACGGCGCCAGTGCCGCACTGTCGAGCAGGTCCAGGAACACGTCCTCGACCCCGACCACCTTGGCCCCGGCATTCTCCAGGATGTATTGGATCTCGGGCGGCGCCAGCCGGATGTTCACCGGCACCGGGATCGCGCCCATCCAGTAGCCGGCATGGACCAGCTCGCAATTACGGAAGGTGTTGCGGCTCAGCAGGCCGAAGGCGTCGCCCGGGCCGATGCCCATCGCGCGCAGCATGCCGGCGGCGCGGGCGACCCGGTCGAGATGTTCGCCCCAGGTCCAGGTGCCCTCGTGGTCGACGATGGCCTTCTTGTGCGAATAGTAGCGGCGCGCGCGGTCGAGCGCCGAAGACATGGTCAGCACGGCATTTCCTCTATCCAGCCCAGCGGCTTTTATTTTTTTGAAGTTTTGCGGGCTTCCGCCGCCGAATTCAAGAGCGGCGCGGTCGCAGGTCGTCGACGTTCGAGCGCCCGCAGGGGCGCGGCCGCGGTGACGCGGACCCCGTGCTTCCTGGCGACGTGCCGGCAGCTGCCGACCGCGACCGCCTGGAACCGGCCGATCTCCGCCGGTTGGGTGCGCGCGATGGAGGCTTCGATATCGTCGACGGCGGACGAGCCCGCTGCCGTCACTCCGCCGCGATGGAGGCGGTCGCCGCTTTCGCGCCCGCCGGCGCGACCAGCGACGCCAGCGCCTGCGACAGCGATTCGCCCTCGGGGTCGGCCAGCGCCGCCTCGCGGACCTTGGCCAGCTCGGCGGTCGCGGGCTTGCCGGCGGCGATCGCCGGGCGGATCACGGTGTCGACGATCTTGCGGTAGTTGCCGACGCCGCGCTTGTGGGTATCGCTGTAGCCCTTGATCAGCCGCGCACATTCGGCGACCTCGAGCGCGAAGTCGCGGCCGACCGGGGCGGCGTCGCGCACCAGGCCGAGCCATTCGTCGATCAGGTCCTGCTCCTCGGCGTAGCGATAGCCGATCCGGCGCAGCTTGCGCATCCCGGCCATCATCCGCACGCGGGTGAAGCCCCACACCGTGTCGGTGCGGATGTGCATGCCGAAGTGCCACTTGCGGGCCTTGGACGGGTTGTTGTCGGCCCAGGCGGCCACGCGCCGGCCCAGCCCCTTGGGCAGGACCGAGGCGAGCTCGTAGGGGCCCGGCTTGAAATGCTCGGTGACGCGGACGAGCTGGTCGGGCTTGGCCTCGACCTCCTGGCGCACCCGCGCGAACCGCGACGCGCGGGTCTTGAGCTGGGCGACGCGCATGATGTCCTCGAAGGTCATCCGCAGCGCCAGGTGGCGGCCGACCTCGTTGGTCAGCTTGAAATCACCGTCACCGCGCGCCTCGTCGATCGCGCGAACCGTGTCGAGCCGGTCGAGATAGAGCCGGGCGTATTTGGCGTCCTGGTAGTCGAGGACGCGGCCGCAGCCCTCCATGACCACCGGATGGACCGCCGGCGGATAGTCCCGCTCGATCCGCGCCTTGAACTCGTCGGTGGACGTCTCGGGCCGGAACGGCGCCTTCTGCTCCGACGGTTTCGGCTGCATCTCGACGATCTCGCCGCGGGCGTAGGCGACACCCGCGCGGAAGCCGGCGAGATTCGAACTCGACCGCCTTGCCCTCGTCCTTGATGCCCTGCTCGAAGTCCTCGGCGCTGATCGGCAACAGGTCGCTCGCCGCCATCGCGCCCAGGATCACCGCGTTCATGATGCTGCCGGCGTCGCGGGCCGCCCGCTCGATGTCGAACAAGATCGCGCGCTTGGCCATCTGCCGCGCGGCGTCGAGGATCTTGTCCCCGTCGTAGCGGGCGTCGCCCATCGCCATCTTCTCGGCGAGGGTGTAGACGCGGTGGGTGGAGCCGATCAGGGTCGTCCGGTCCGGGCTGATGAAGCCCTTTTCCAGGGCCCGGCCCGTTTCCAGCAACTCGGTCGAGATCATCAGATCGATGTCGCCGGGACCCGGATAGAGATCCATCACCGGCTCGCGCTCGCCGAGTTCGTCGTAGGTCTTCGGCACGATCTCGATGTAGTAGGTCGTCGCGCCGGTGCGCTGCGCGACACCCGGAACCGAGGTCGCCTGGACGGGCAGGTTCGCCTTGCGTGCGGCGCTGACCAGCCACGTCGTGAGCACGCCGCCGCCCTCGCCGCCCATCGCCGCGATGACGATGCTGACCGGCCGTTCCTGCTGCTTGGTCACCATGGTTCTTGCCTCCCCGCGGTCAGGCGGCGCGCGCCGCTTCTTCCTGCTCGATCACCCCCGGCTGATGCTCGACCAGGCGGATCGCCTCACGGGTCATGAAAGGCCGGATCACGGCCTGGCGCATCCGGGCGACGAACCGCTCGAAGACGCCCGCGTTGTAGACGATCTCCGCCTTGTAGAAGGACGGGCACAGGATCGCCGCGTGGGCGACCTCGCCGCACAGCCCGCAGCCGACGCAACCGGTGTTGACGTGGGCGATCGGGTCGGTGCGCAGCGGGTCCGGGTTCGGCTTGATCGTCAGCGACGGGCAGCCCGACAGCCGGATGCAGCTGTGGTCGCCGGTGCAGACGTCGTCGTCGATGCCGAACCTTTCGCGCGTCGCGCGCTTGCCGGCCTTGAGCTTCGCCGCCCGATCCGCCTTGACCCGGCGCTGCTTGGCCAGCATGCACTCGCTTTCGGCGATGATGACCTTCAAGCCCTTCTCGGCCGTGGTCATCGCCTCGGCCAGGGTCTTGACCATCTTGGACACCGAATAGGTGCGCACCTTGCGCATCCATTTGACGCCCATGCCGCGCAGCGTCTCCTCCATGGAGATCTGCGCTTCGTCGAAGTTGCCGTCCTTGGGCGTCGACGGCACCCACTGCCAGCCGGTGGCCGAGGTGTAGCCGTTCTTCATGATCACGAGGATCGAGTCGTTCTTGTTGAACAGCGAGCTTGAGATGCCGGTCGACAGCCCGTTATGCCAGAAGCCGCCGTCGCCCATGATCGAGATCACGCGCTTGTCGAAATTGGGCGCGATGCCGGTCGAGCTCGCCAGGCCCAGGCCGTAGCCGAGCACCGTCTGGCCCAAGTTGAACGGCGGCAGGGTCGAGAAGGTGTGGCAGCCGATGTCGCACGAAATGTGGGTCTTGCCGACCTCCTTCTCCATCAGCTTGATCGCCGAGAAGACCGGCCGTTCCGGGCAGCCGGTACAGAAGGTCGGCGGGCGGCCGGGAACCGGGTTGCCGAGGTAGCCGACCGCCTTGGTCTTGAGCCCGCCGATATATTCGGCGCGGGCGTGGGCGGTCTCGACGTCGGCGCCGGTCGGCTTGACCTCGTCGACCCACTTGGAGATTCCGGTCTGGACCACGTCGGACGTGTACTGGCCGGCCATCGGGAACGGGCCCTTGCCGTGCACCTTGGCCTGGATGTCCGCTTTGCGCAGGATGACGTTGACGTCGTTCTCGATGTACGCGGGGTGGCCTTCCTCGACGACCAGGACGTGTTTCTTGCCCGCGCAGAAGGCGGTGATCTCGTCGTCCACCAGCGGATAGGTCACGTTCATGCAGTAGATCGGTACCCGCGAGTTGCCGTAGAGGTCGGCGAGACCGAGATGGTCGAGCGAGCGCAGCACCGTGTTGTAGAGACCGCCCTGGCAGATGATGCCGACCTCGTCGAGGTCGCCTGCGAAGGTCTCGTTCAGTTTCTCCTTGCGGATGAACTCGATCGCGTTGGGCAGACGGCGGTCCCACTTGTCCTTTTCCTGGGCATAGGTGCCCGGCGGCAGCGCCACCTTCATCAGGTCGTAGTTGGGATCGTGGAGCTTGTGGTTGCCCGACCATTCGCCGTGCTTGTTGTCCTTGGCGGTGAACCGGCCCTGGACGTGGCAGGCGAGGATGCGCAGCATCACCATGACCGGCTGGTTCGACGCCTCGGACAGCTCGAACGCCTTTTCGGTGCAGCGGACGATGGTGGTCAGGTTGGGCCGCGGGTCCATCAGCCAGATGGTCGACTTCATCGCGAAGGCGTGGCTGCGCTCCTGGATGATCGAGGCGCCCTCGCCATAGTCCTCGCCCAGGATGATCACCGCGCCGCCGACGACGCCGACCGAGCCGAGGTTGGACAGGGCGTCGGACGCGACGTTGGTGCCGACCGTCGACTTCCAGGTGACCAGGCCGCGGATCGGGTACTGGATCGACGCGCCGAGCATCGAGGCGGCGCCGGCCTCGTTGGCGCAGATCTCGAGGTGGACGCCGTACTCGTCCATGATGTCCTTGGCGTCGGACAGGACGTCGACCAGGTGCGAGACCGGGGAGCCCTGGTAGCCGCCGACATAGGAGACCCCCGCCTGCAGCGCGGCCTTCGTCACGGCGAGGATGCCCTCGCCCTCGAAGATATCCCCGTCACCCTTGCGCAGCGCCTGCACTTCCTTGGCGAACGAGCGTTCCATACCGGACTCCCTTGGCTACATATCTGGCGCGCGGCAACCCTATAGCGGCGCGTGGGCCCATGCCACCGCAATTGCGGCATGGTGCGCGTGCATCGCAGTTGCACCTGAGTCTGGGATCGTTGACGCGTAAGGCAAGGCCGGCGGATCCGTAGCGCCGGGAACGGTCGGCGTCCGGATCACGCCTGCAACGGGCGTTTCGCGGACGGCGGCGACGGCGCCGCGGCCGCCCCGCGCCCGCGAACGCTCTCGCCGACGAAGAGCCGGTACAGGTCGAAGCCGTCCCCCACGCGCGGGGGACGAAGATAGTCGAAGTGAACCTCGGCGAAGTTGCGCACGTTGCGCCGGTAGAAGTCGGGCGGCCATCGGCTCGGCAGTTCCGGATCGACATAGTCGAAGGCGGCCTGCTCGGGAACCGGCAGCCCGGCGATCAGCGGCATCTTGCGGGCGGTATCCGGACAGGAGAGGACGTCCTCCCAGGCGCAGACGTCGATCCACGGCAGGGCGGGGGCCGCCAGGATGCGCCTGATGTCGTCGCGCCACCGGTCCGCGTGGCGCCCGACATACTGGGGGGCGATCGGCCACGAGCCGCCCAGCGTCACCAGGGTGATCCCGCCGTCGCTCCCTGACGGTTCGCCCCCCGACGGATCATCCGTCGCCAGGAGGCCGGCCGCCCGAACCGCCTGTAACGCCCCGATGCTGTGGCCGACCAGGACGACCTCGTTGCCCTCGGCCCGTTCCCGCCGGACCTGCCGGACGATGGCGTCGATGTAAGCGTCGTAGGCCGGCTCGTTCCGTTGGAAGCGCCGGGTCGGCCGAGTCAGATCGCGCCCGAAGGTCCAGCTCCAGAGCAGGTATCGGCGATAGGGCCCCCGCAGATAGAGCCACCAGTAGCCGACCACGGACAGCACCCAGCGCGGCGGCCAGCAGCCAGCTCCACGGCTGGAGGGGGGCCAGCGCCACGGCCGCGGCCGCGACGACGGCGCACACCGCCGACCAGGCGAAGACGACCGCGTAGGTCACGGCGAAGCGCCAGTTGAGCCGGAACAGCCGCCACAGGGTGCCGTCGACGCAGCACGCCGCGAAGGCGAAACAGCCGGCGGCGACCATGCCGATCCGTCCCCGGCGGATCAGCGAGAGAACGATCTTGTCCCAGCTTGCGACGACCAGCCGGGTGTCGTGATCGCCGTCCGCCGTCGAGACGCGGACCCGATAGGATCTCCAGCCCTTCTCGGGCGGCGCGACGCGGGTGAGGACGACGCGGTCGCCGAACACCGCGGCCAGTTGTTCGGCGAAGACCCGCGCGTAATGGCGTCCCCCCCGGGGATCGAAGCCCGGAACGTAGACGATCGTTCGAGCCGGGGCCCGGTCCGGTTGCGGTGCCGACACTGCCATCGCCGATTTGGCTACACCCCCCCGGCAGGGCCGACAAGAGGCATGGCGCGCCCGGCGATGCGCGGATCGGTGCCGGCGAAGCCGTCCACTGCACCGTTGCGCCCGGGCACGTTCATCTGTTCGATGCCGAACATGGAAGACGAATCGGCCATGGAGGATGAGCGGCGTGCACCTGGTCAGCTACAATATCCAGTTCGGGCTCGGCAAGGACGGGCGCGTCGACACCGCCCGGCAGGCCGGTGAGATCGGCGCCGGCGGCGACGCGAGCCCCGACCTGATCGCGCTGCAGGAGGTCGTGCGCAACTTCCCGCCGCTCGGCATCGTCGACCAGGCGGCCGACTTCGTCACCCGCTTCCCGGACCATGACTGGGTTTTCGGCCCGGCGCTCGACCTGTCGACGGCGGCGCTGGCGCCGGACGCCGCGCGCGGCACGCGGACCCAGTTCGGCAACATGCTGCTGTCGCGCTGGCCGATCCTCTCGAGCCGCAACCACATGCTGCCCAAGCACGACCTCGGCGCCACCATGTCGCTGCAGCGGGCCGCGCTGGAATGCGTGGTCGCCGCGCCGGACGGGCCGCTGCGCGTCTACGTCGTCCACCTGGCCCACGCCTCGGCCGAGGAGCGCGGCGACCAGATCGGCGCCTTGCTGGGGCTGGTCGCGGACGCGCCCGCGGGCGGCGGGGTCTGGAGCGGCGACGCCGCCACGGCCGGCTTCTCCCTGCCCAGCGGGGCGCCGCCGATGCCCGACCGCGCCATCGTCGTCGGCGACTTCAACATGACGCCGGCCGCGGCCGATCACGCCCGGGTGCGCGACGCCGGCCTGCCCGACACCTGGACGGCCGCGGGCAACGACCCGGCCGCCGGCGTCACCTGCGAGGGCGAACGGATCGACTTCGTCTTCGCCACCGCGGACCTGGCCGCCGGCGTGACGGCGTCGTGGATCGACGATACGGCGGTCGGTTCCGACCACCAGCCGCTGCACGCCCGCTTCGCCTGAGCGCACGGGCGCGCCGGATCAGGCGGCGCCGGCGCCGATCACCGCGACCGCCTCGATCTCGACGCTGAGCTCCGGCTCGGCGAAGCCGGAGACCTCGACCAGGGTCGAGCAGGGCAAATCGCCCGTGAAGAACTCCCGCCGGGCGGCGCTGACCTCGGCCTTGCGGGCGATGTCGGTGACGAAGACCCGCAGGATGACCACGTCGGCCATGGTGCCGCCCGCCGCCTCGACCAGCGCCTTGATCTTGGTCAGCGCCTGGCGGGTCTGGTCCGCCATCGAGCCGTCGCCGAGCAGCCCGCCGCCCGGCGCGCCGGCGTGCTGGCCCGAAACGTAGACCGTGTCGCCGACGGCGAGGCAGTTGGAGAACAGGCCGGGCGGCGGCTCGGGCACCGCCGCGGTCGTGATGCGCCGGATCTTGGTCATGCAGCGGTCGGACCGGGTCATTTGACCTGACCGATCTCCTTGTAATAGCGCATCGCGCCGGCGTGATAGGGGACGCCGACGTCGACATACATGCGGTTCGGATCGAAGGCGTTCAGCCCCTTGAACACGCTGACCATCAACTTCTTGTTGTCGTGCATCGCCTTGACCAGCTTGTAGACCATGTCGTCCGGGGTCTTGGTGCTGGCGGTGAGCACGAACGGCGCAGCCAGCACGTTGGTCGGCTTGGTGACGCCGGGGAACAGCGGGCCGGGCTTGACCGTTTCGATGATCGTCCCCGGGGCGAACTTGCGCAGCTTGGCGACCGCCGCCGGCGAATTGTCGAGCGACAGGTAGCGGATGCCGACGGTCGCATGGGCCTGTCGGGTGGCGCCGGAGGACATGGACATCGACAGGGCGTCGATCTTGCCGCCGATGAAATCCTGCACCGAGCGCGAGTTGTTGGGCACCGGCACCGGCTTCACGTCCTTCATGGTCAGGCCGTAGATGTTCATCATGCCGAGCTGGAAGATGAAGGCGATGCGCTGCTTGAAGAAGCCCGACGGCAGCCGCTTGCCCTTGATCTCGGCCATCGACTTGATGTCGGTATCCTTGCGCGCGTAGAAGCCGACCCGCAGCATCCGCATCACGGCGACGATGCGCACGTTCTTCTGCGGGCGCTTCTTGAACATCGCCCGGCCCTGATGGGCGAAGGCCGCGACGACGCTGACCGCGGTGGTGAAGTCGAGCCGGCCCTGGTTGGCCAGCGGCAGGGTCACCACCGGGCCGCCCTGCGGCACGACGCGGGCGCGCAGGTCGACCTTGTCGGAAGCGACCCGGGCGACGGCGGCGGCGATCGCGTAGGCGGTCGTGCCCTGCGGCAGGCTGCCGATACTGACGGTCTGCGCCTGGACGGGCGCGACGATGGCGGCGGCGGCCGCCAGGCCGAGGATGAGTCTCATGCTGCGTCTCCTGTGGTCACGAGGTCAGCGCGGCCGCCACGGCCGCAGGTCGCGGCGCGGTTCCGAAAGCGGATTCGTGCCGGGCGCCGGTTTCCAGTTCGGGGTGTAGTCGGGCTTGGGCCGCTGATAGAGCGGGCTGGCGTAAGGCTGCTTGGGATAGATGTTGACCCCAGTCGGCCCGCCGAAGAGCTTGGGACGGCCCGCCGAAGAGCTTGCGATTACCGTCATGCAGGCGATAGCCGTAACGGTCGTCCGCCCCGGCCGTGCCGGCGCCGGCCGCGGCGGCAGCGATGCACCCCGCGGCGACGAATCTGCGCACCGTTGCGGCCGTCATCGTCATCCCCGCTCCGATCCTCCAGCCCGGCGCCCCCTGCCGGCTATCGCAAACGCTGCGACAGCCTTGCACCGATGCTCCGATGGCCCCCGTGACCGGTCAAGATCGGCAGCCCCCGAAGACCGCGATGCGGTCTTCGGGGGCGGGCCAACGCCGCCCTATTTGACGAAGGCGTTGGTGTAGAGGTCCGCGACCGGGGTCTTCTTACGGATGATCCCCTCCTTCAGGTAGAAGTCCTGAAGCTTCTCGAGGCGCGCCGGATCGTTCATGCCCAGCACCTTCTGGCCCGCGTAGGTCCGCTTGGTGAAGTTCTTGAAGATCGCCGTCATCAGCTTTTCCTTGCCCTTGTGCATGGGCACGGCCTTGACGTATTCCGCCGCCGCCTTGGCGGGGTGATCCATCATGAATTTCACGGCCTTGAGCGTGCCCTGGACCATGGCCTTAACCAGCTTCGGCCGCTCCTTCATCATCTTGTCCGAGGTCAGGATCGCCTGGGCCATCGACGGGAAGTATTTCTGCGACGGCATCGATACGACCTTACCCTTGAGACCGAGCTTGACGTAGATCTCCCAGTCCGGAACGCAGGCGCAGGCGTCGGCCTTGCCGGCGATGACGAAGCCGGGGACGTTGCGCGGTCCGACCGCCAGGATCTTGACGTCGTCCTTGGTCAGCCCGACGCTCGCCAGGGTGCCGAGCAGGGCGTAGTAGGTGGTGTCCTGGTAGGACAGCACGGTCACCGTCTTGCCCTTGAGGTCCTTGGGCGACTTGATGCCGCGGTCGGCGCGGGCGACCAGGACCATCAGCGCGCCGCCCCCGAGCAGCGCCGCCGAACGGACCGGAACGCCGTTGGCGCGGACGATGATCGGCGTGTCGCCGATGCCGCCGCCGACCGGCGCGTTGCCGACGCCGACCTGCTTGGCGACGTCGACGCCGCCCTGGGCGCGCACGAAGGTGACGTCATAGCCCGCGGCCTTGTAGTAGCCGAGATGCTTGGCCAGCACCCACGGCGCGAACGCCGGCAGGAAGACCGGCGCCGGCACCAGGTAGTTGACCTTTTCCAGCGCGGAGGCGCTGCCGCCCGCCAAGGCGACCGCCGACGCGACGGCCGCCGCGACGGCGTACTTCCGTGTCTTTGCGAAAATGTTCATGACCTACTCCCAATCGTTTATCGAACCGATTTCACTTATCGGGTACCTCCCGGCGCGCCCCGGCTTAGGCCGCGGTGCGCGCACGCCGCGGGCGGCGTGAACCGGCGCCGCCGCTCTTGCGCTTGGACAACAGTTTCTCGGAAAGCCGCGGGCCCTGGCCCGGCTCGCTCCACGGGCAGACCTCGACGCAGATGCCGCAGCCCCAGGTCTTGGTGAAGTACGGGGCGCACTTGTCGAAGTCGACGTACCACTTGGTCGTGCCGCGGACCATCTGCTTGGCGTCGCTGATGGCGGCGGGCGGGCAGTCCGTGCTGCACCGCCGGCAGCTCAGGCACAGGTCGTCGACGCCGATGTCGATCGGCGCGTCATAGGCCAGCGGCAGGTCGGTCAGCACCGTCGACAGGCGCAGGTTCGAGCCGTGGTCGAGGCAGATCAGCGAGCCGTGCTTGCCCAGTTCCCCCAGCCCGGCGTTGATCGCCAGCGGCAGCTGCTGGATGTCGTTGCAGTTGAGCCCGTACGCCCGCGCCGGCCAGCCGAGCGAGCGAATGTGCGCCGCCAGCTTGACCGCGGTCTGGGACGACCGGACGTAGGACCGCATCACCTCGCGGTTGGCGCGCTTCTTCGGCACGGTCAGCATCGCCTCGCGGTCCATCGCGAAGCCGAGGCAGATGGCGGTCGCGTAGGGAATATCGCGGCCCTCGAAGACGTGCTCCTCGGCCAGCGGCGTGACCCCGACCAGGTCGGCCCCGAATTCACGGCCCTTGGCCTTGATCGCCTCGGCCATCGCCGCGGGATCGTCGGCCGGCGCGCGGCGTTCCGCCACCGGGCCGTCGGCGTTGCGCAGGACCCACAGATTCTTCACCGACTGCCACATCGCGCTCCAGGTATTGAGGGCGACGAACAGCCGGTCGAGCGCGCTCCAGTCGAGCACCTCGCCGCCGGTGCCGTGGAACACCGAGGTCGGCCGGCGCCGCTCGGTCTCGCCGAGGCCGTTGATCTCGTTGCCCGAGCGCGGCGGCTCGCGATAGGCGAAGGCGTAGTCGGCCGGCGGGACGTCGTGCAGACGCATCAGTCGTATTTCCCGCGGCCGGCGAGCCGGTCGATGTAGAAGGTCTCGTGTTCGGCGACCGCCCGGCGATAGGCCTTGCGCACCTTGCCGCCGCCGACGATCCACTGCCACATGATCGTGGCCATGAAGCGCAGCAGGCGCACGTCCCGCGACAGCCGCGCGCGCCAGCCGCCCTGGAAGACGTGAAAGCGTTCGTCGATCGTCGGCATCTGCGCTCCGCCTCAGCTCCTGCCGTCGCCGCTTCGGGACGATTGCTTCGTATTTGTTTCGTATACAAAACATCGTTCCAAATCAGAAATGATCTTGGCCTCGGCGGGCGCCACTGTCAACCTCAGGCCGCCGACCGCCGCTCGCTCGCCGAGGCGGCGAGGTTGTCGATCACGCGGTGCAGCACCGCGAGGAAGACCTCGGTATCGGCCTCCGCCACGCCGGCCAGGGCGATGGCGTTGCCGGCGGTGGCGTCGGCCTTGAGCGCATCGGCCCGGGCGCGGGCGGACGGCGTCAGGTGATAGCGGAAGCGGCGGCCGTCATCGGGATCGCGGGTGCGGCTGACGTGGCCGAGCCGTTCCATCCGCGCCAGCATCTCGGCGGCCGACGGCTGCTCGATGCTGGCCCGCTCGCACAGGTCCTTCTGGGTCAGGCCGTCCTGGTCATGGAGCCACAGGATGATCGGCACCTGGGCCGGGGTCACGTTCATGTCCGCGAGCCGGTCGCGCAGCACGCCGGCGAACAGCCGGCTCGCCAGGGTCACCAGGTAGCCGGCCGATTGCTCGCGGTCGTAGCCGGCCGCGGCGGGCCCTCCGGCAGAAACCGGGGCGGCGGCCACGGGGTCAGTCCGCGGCCACGGCGGGCGGCGCCTTGCCCGCGGCCATCAGCGCGGCGAGCTGGGCGCGCGCCTCGGCCCGGATCGTGCGCCGGAGCTGGACCACCCCGCCGTCGTGGGAATAGAGGATCTCGCGCTGGTCGGCGTTCGGGTCGAACGCCTCCAGCATCTCGCGGTCCTGCTCGAGCACCGCCCAGTGGCGGGCCTCCAGCCGGTTCTTGTAGAGGAAGCGCCAGACGTCGCGCTGCCAGCCGCTGACCTTACGGAACCGCCAGAAGAAACAGGCGCTGGTGTTCTCGTCGATCGGGGTGGCGTGGAAGATGATGCCGAAGTTTCCGCCCGGACCGCCGGTCGCCGGATAGGGGATCTCCAGCCGGCAATAGATCGCGCCGGTGTCGCAGAACTCGCTCCAGTCGAAGTTGGTGTCGCGCTGGGTGACCTTCTCGAACACGAAGCCGGTATCGGTCTTGCGGGTCTTGAACTTGGCCTCCTTCTCGCCGCGCGCCATCGAGTGCGACTGGGCGTGGAGGTAGGCGCCGTGCATCGGATCGATGTTGTTGTCGTAGAGATAGCGCCAGGGCGTCTCCCACTCGGCGAAGCACAGGAAGGTCTCGTAGGTGTCGGTGTCGGCGAGCTGCGCCGGCGGCGCGTAGTCGACCGGGTCCGGGTGCAGCGCGTCGCCGAACCAGGCGAAGATCACGCCCTTGACCTCCTGCGAGGGATAGGTCTTGACCTCCTTGGCGCCCTCCATCTTGCATCCGGGCTGGCCGGGCACGGAGAGCACGGTGCCGTCGGGGCCGACCTCGACGCCGTGATACCAGCAGGCCAGCCGGTCGCCGAGGTGGCGGCCGAGCGACATCGGCGCGCCCCGGTGGGGGCAGCGGTCCTCCTGGACATGGACGACGCCCGCGCTGTCGCGCCACAGCACCAGCCGCTCGCCCATCCGCTGGGTGCCGACCGGCTTGTCGGTGACCATGTGCGAGGGATAGACCGCGCACCAGCGGTTGCGCAGGCCCAACAGGAGATAGCGGTCGACCTGCTCGGCGGTCGGGCCGCTCTCGGTGTTCGTCTCGACTGCCGCCAACGCCATCGTCTCAGGCCCCCAGCCGCTTGATCTCGGATTCGAACAGCGCCGGCGTCCACGCCGCGCCGTTGGGCGCGCGGACGCCCACCTCGTTGAGCCGCGCCACCAGCGGGTCCAGCTCCGTGATGCCGTCGGCGAAGGCGGCCTCGAGCGCGTCGCCCAGCTTGTTCTCGTAGTCGGTCGGCGGCGCGGTCTGCGCCTGGACCGGCTCCATGTACAAAGGCTTCTGCTTCATTTCTCGTCCTCCGCGCGCTCGCGCCACTGGCGGGTCAGCCGCTCGCGCACCTTGGTGAAGTCGTAGGTCGGGTAGACCTCGGTCCGGAACACGCCCCAGGCGCTGCGTTCGAGCGCGACGTTGACGTGGTTGAGCAGCCGCGGCGGCAGCCTGAGCGTGGCGATCTGGCCGATGCCCATGACCACGTTCCAGCTCACGATCTCGACGCCTTCGGGCGGGAAGGCTTCCCACCAGCCGGACTTGCCGAGCCGGGCCTGCTGCTCCTCGATGTCCATCGACTGGTCGTGCCGCAGCACGACGGTGAGCAGGATGGTCTCGTTGTCGAGGTCTTCGAGCCGGGGCTTCTGCGCCAAGGGGCTTCCTCCCGTGGTCGGTGGCGGCGGTGCGCCTGCGTGCGATTGCCAATTTATATAGGACCCTATATATCTTGTCAACGACACCCCCGAAATCCTCTATCCCGTCCCGACGCGACCAAGGAGAGATGCCCGATGCCGACACGCCCCGTCCTTCTGTGCGGGAGCATCCCGCTGGCCGACGCCGACGCCGTCTTCGACGCCGTGAGCGATGCGCTGGGCGCCGACCTGTGCCGGGTGCCGGACGGCGAGACCGGCGTGCGCGCCACCTGGATCGCGTGGCAGGGGCCGATCTTCGCGCGCCAGGCAGCGCTGACACCGACCGCCGAGCGCGAACGGAGCTACCAGCTCCGCCCGCCGTTGACGCTCGAGCCGGGCGCGTCGGCGGGCGATCTCGATTTCCGCCCGCTCGGCTTCGCCGACGAGGCGATCGCCTCCTACCGCCGATTTGCCGAACGAAAGGCCGCCGGCGGCTTCCGCGCCGACGCCCGCTTCCAGGTCTGCCTGCCGACCCCCTACGCGCCGGTCTATTCCTTCGTCGCCTATGATTCGCAGGAGGCGGTCTACCCGGTCTACGAGCGGGCGATGCTCGACGAGCTGGCCGACATCGCCGCCGCGATCCCGGCAAACGATCTGGCGATCCAGTGGGACGTCGCCACCGAGATGAGCCTGTTCGAGCGCGTCTTCCCGACCCCGCTGGCCGACCCCGACACGGTGCTGATCGAGCGGCTCGCCAGGCTCGGCGACGCGGTGCCCGAGGGTGTCGAGCTCGGCTACCACCTCTGCTACGGCAGCATGAACGACCGCCACTGGAAGGAGCCCGAGGACCTGGGCAAGCTGGTGTGGACCGCGAACGCGATCGCCCGCTCGGTGCGCCGCCGGATCGACTGGATCCACGTGCCGGTGCCGGTCGAGCGCGACGACGACGCCTATTTCGCCCCGCTCGACGACCTCGCCCTCGCGCCGGAGACCGAGCTCTATCTCGGCCTGGTCCACCACGAGGACGGCGTCGAGGGCGCGCGCCGCCGGATCGCCGCCGCCCTGCCCCACCGCGCGCGCTTCGGAATCGCGGCGGAGTGCGGCTTCGGGCGCATGGCAGATAACCAGATCGCCCCCCTGTTGCGGCTGCACGCGGAAGTGATAAAGGAGGATGGCGCGTCGACCTGAGCGGGTTGCGGCGCGCTCCGACGCAACGGCCGTAACGACCGTAACGGGAGAAGACATCATCGGCGCGACGGAAACCATGACTGCGGAAGACACCGGACCGCGCCGCGACGTCGCGGTGATCGGGCTGGTGTGCACGGCGCATTTCTTCAGCCACTTCTACATGTTCGCGCTGGCGCCGCTGTTCCTGCTGATCCAGGCAGACCTGGGGCTGAGCTTCGCCGCGCTGGGCAGCGTGCTGACCGCCTACGCGGTGGCGACCGGCTTCGGCCAGTACCCGATGGGCATCCTGGTCGACCGGATCGGCGGGCGCGTCGTGCTGATCGGCGGCATGACCCTGCTGGCCAGCTCGATCCTGCTGATCGGCGTCATCCCGGTCTATCCGGCCATGCTCGGGCTCGCCTTCCTGGCCGGCCTGGGCGACAGCGTCTTCCATCCCGCCGACTACACCATCCTCGGCACCAACGTGCGGCCGGCCCTGATGGGACGGGCTTTCAGCGTCCACACCTTCTCCGGCTTCGTCGGCTGGGCGGCGGCGCCGCTGGCGATGAGCGCGCTGGCGCATTACTGGAATTGGCGGGTCGCGCTGATGATCGCCGGGGCGGTCGGCCTGCTGATCGTGCTCGTGCTGATCAGCCAGCCGCGCCTGACCTCCGCCGGCGGCCGGCGCCAGGGCGGCCCGGCGGCGTCGCGGGTGCCGGGCTTCCGGCTGCTGACCTCGCCGCCGATCCTGATGATGTTCCTGTTCTTCTTCGTGGTCGGAGCGGTGTCGCTGGGCGTCGCCCAGTTCATGCCGTCGGCGCTGCACGAGAAATACGGGTTGCCGCTGGTCGACGCCAACCTGACCCTGACGGTGTTCCTGATCGCGGGCGCGATCGGCGTGCTGGTCGGCGGCTTCCTCGCCGACAAGACCACCCGGCTCGACATGGTCGCCGCCACCGGCTTCGCCGCGGGCGCGGTATCGTTGATCCTGGTCGCCTTCATCCCGCTGCCCTTCATCCTGCTCGCCGCGATCATGGGCTTCGGCGGCTTCATGATCGGCATCATCTCGCCGTCGCGGGACCTGATGGTGCGGTCGATCTCGCCGCCCGGGGCCAGCGGCCGGGTGTTCGGCATCGTCTCGACCGCGCTGAGCGTCGCCGGGGCGACGGCGCCGCCCTTCTTCGGCTTCCTGCTGGACGTAAAGGCGCCGACATGGGTATTTCTGTCGGCGGCCGTCCTGATGCTGCTCGCGATCGTCTCCGCGATCGGCGCCACGGCATTCCGCGGCCGCTCACCGATGGTAGAGGCGCCGGCCGAATAGCACGCACGGCGCCCGTACGGAGGACGCCCGCGTGCCCGAATCCCTGCCCTTCGACGAGAGCCTGCCGCTCTTCCCGACCATCATCCACGCGCTCGCCGATACGGCCGCGCGCATCCCCGACCAGCCGGCGATCTGGTGCGAGGACGCGGGCCTGAGCTATCGCGAATACCTGCGCTGCGTCGCGGGCTACGCCCGGCTGCTGGCCGAGCGCGGCGTCGCCGGCAAGCGGGTTGCGCTGCTGATGGCCAATTCGATCGAGGTCGCCGTCGCCTCGCTCGGCGCCCAGGCGGCGCGGGCCCAGTCGGCGCCGATGAACGCCGCCTACCCGCCGGACGGGCTCGAGCCGCTGCTGCGCGACGTCGCCCCGGCGGTGCTGGTGTGCGATGCCGGCTCCGCCGAGATGGGCCGTGCGCTGGCGGCGAAGGTCGGCATCCCCCACGTCGACGTGTTCGGCCCCGACGGGCTGCAGCTCGATCTCTGGCGGGACGACGACACCCTGCGGCTGCCCGAGCCGCTGCCCCGGGCCGAGGACCCGTCGCTGATCTTCTTCACCGGCGGCACCACCGGCATCCCCAAGGGCGCCGATCACGTCCATTCCAACGACATGGCCTACGCCCGGTCGGTCTGCTCGGTGTGGAACTACGGCGTCGATTGCGCGCGCGTTCTCGACGTCGCCCCGAACTTCCACATCTGGGGCTACTGCAACATCGTGATCTCGCCGATCTACATGGGCGCGGCGGTGGACGTCGTCCGCCAGTACAAGCCGGAGATCGTGCTGCAGCGCTTCGAGGAGAAGAAGATCACCGTGTTCGCCGGCGGGCCGTCGGCCCTCTATGTCGGCCTGCGCGCGCACGAGCGCTACAAGACCACCGACTTCTCGAACCTCGAATACTGCCTCGCCGGCGGCGCGCCCTGCTCCGACGCGCTGCTGCGCGGCTGGAAGGAGGACACCGGCTGCGCGATCTACGAGGGCTGGGGCATGTCCGAGGGCGCGCCGATCAACTCCAACCCCTTCCGCGGCGTGAACAAGGTCGGCAGCGTCGGCCCCAACTGCGCGGGCACCGAGGTCGAGCTGGTCGACCTGGACACCGGCACCACCGTGGTGCCGACCGGCGAGCGCGGCGAGGTCCGCGTGCGCGGCCCGCAGTTCATCACCTCCTACCTCAACCGGCCCGACGAGACCGCGGCGACGATCCGCGACGGCTGGCTCTATACCGGCGACATCGGCCGGTTCGACGAGGACGGCTACCTCTACCTGGTCGACCGCAAGAAGGAGATGATCCTGGTCGGCGGCTACAACGTCTATCCGCGCGAGGTCGACGAGGTGCTGGCGAGCCACCCCGCGGTGATGGAGGCCGCGGCGGTCGCCGCCCCCGACGACTTCCGCGGCGAGACGGTGCGCGCCTGCGTCGCGCTCAAGCCCGGCGCCGAAGCCACCGCCGACGAGCTGATCGCGTGGTGCGCCGAAAAGCTGGTCAAATACAAGGTGCCGACCCAGGTCGACTTCTACGAGGCCCTGCCGAAATCGGGCGCCGGCAAGATCGACAAGCTGACCCTGCGCGGGCTGCGCTAGGCGCGCCGCTCGGCGCCGCCGTGCCCCTACTCGGCGCGCCCTACTCCGCCGCCGCCCGGAACCCGGCCGCCTTGCGCGCGTTCCAGCTCTCGATGTTGGCGCGCGCGTTACGCGATCCTTCGTCGAAATTCGCCTGCTGGCGCGCGTCCTCGGTGGCGAACTCCAGGCGGTAGCCGTTGGGGTCGTGGAAGTAGATCGATTCGCAGACGCCGTGGTCGATCGGCCCCTCGACCTCGACGCCGCGGGCGACCAGCCGGTCGCGCCAGGCTTGGAGCGCGGCGTGGTCCTTCACCGCCATCGCGAAGTGCAGGTCCATGCCCCACTGGTGCTTGAAGTCGAACGCCTCGTGCTCGCTCTCCGAATCGACCACGTCGAAGAAGGCGATGTAGTTGGGCGCCGCGGGGTCGTGGCTGCCGATGTCGAAGAAGATGTGCATGTACTTGACCGGCTCGTCCGTGGTCGGATGGCCGTCGATCTCGAGCGCCTGCCTGAGCGGGAAGCCGAGCACGTCCTCGTAGAAGGCGCGCGTCTCCTCGGCGTCGCGGCAACGGTAGGCAGCGTGGTGCAGTCCGTAGACGGGTGCTTGGGCCGGGTCAGCGGGACGGCGCGTCATCGGCGGCTCCTCGGTTAGGTTCTCAAGATGAACCCCGTGAGCCTACACCCGGCGGGTGGACGCCGCCAATGCCGGCTGCTCAACCGTCCTCACCGACCCAGTCCTTGCCGATGCGCTTGACGAAGGCCTTGGGCTTCTCCGCGAACAGGGTCGCGCCGAGGCCGAACGCCTCGTGCTGGAGACCGGCGCGGCGCCGATCGATCAGCGAGACGAAGGACCAGCGCGCGGCGATGCCGCCGAAGCGGGCGTTGTCGAGCGAGACCCGGCGGCGTAGCACGGCGAGGTCGTGGTCGTCGCCGAGCAGCTCGCCCAGGACTTCGGCGGTTTCGCTCCGCTCCGCGGTCGACGGCTCGGTCACCGGCCGCAAGAGGCGCATGTGCGTGCGGTGGTATTTCACGTGCTTGCGCCATTCGTGCAGCAACTCGGCGACCGGCAGGGCGGCGGCTTGCTCCTGCGCACGGTAGGCGGCGCGGTAGGTCCGCAACAGGCCGGGCCGGACCGCGCTGAAGCCCGCCGCCTCGATCTTCCACGACGCGACGCGCTGCCGCGCCCGCTGGAGGAAGCGGCTCGCCGCTTCGAGCTGGCCGGGCAGGCCGGCGTCGGTCGCCGCATGCAGCCGGTCGCGCTCGGCGGTCAGGCGCGCCCGGATCGGCGCGGTCGCCCGCCGGTTCATCGCCCCGTTCGACCAGTCGGAGAGCGCGTCGTAGGTCGCCAGCAGCACGTCCGCGTCGCGGGCCGCCGCCAGGCCCCGGGCGGCGTCGCGGAAAGCGTCGTTCTCGGCGGCGAAGGTGCCGTCGGCGGCGAGCGGCCCGTGCGCCAGGCGCAACAGGCCGCGGACCTTCTTGCACCGCTTGCGGAAGGAATGGACCGTTTCCGGCCGCTGCGGGTCGCCCGCGGCGATCTCGGCCAGGGCGGCATCGATCTGCTCGCCGGCGATCCGCCTTATCCCCTCGGCAACAGGCTCGTCCCGCTCGATCTTGAAGGACATTTCACACGATGGAAGTTGATCAACGCCGCGTCTCCCGGGGACTATACCGAATCGCCGCGTCTTGACGACTCCAATGAGCGCCCCCGGCGGCGGCCCCAGCCCCGGCTATTCGGTCTGTTCGGGGAACAGGCTGTCGAACGCGACGGTGCGCCCGGTCTCGGTCATCACCCGGATGTGGCTGCGCTGGAGGTGGCGCGGGTCGGGCACGCCGCAGGAATGGGCGATGATGCCGACCTCGTCGCGGATCGTGGCGACGTAGTTGGCGACCCGGACCGCCTTGTCCGTCGGATCGAGCGCCGCCTGCCGCCGCTTGCTGTGGGTGGTGATGCCGGTCGGACAGGTGTTGAGGTGGCAGCGCATCGCCTGGATGCAGCCGAGCGCGAACATGAAGCCGCGGGCGCTGTTGATGAAGTCGGCCCCGGCGGCGAGCGCCCAGGCGACCGGGCTGGCGGTGATCAGCTTGCCCGAGGCGATCACCTTGATCCGGTCCCGGAGCTGCGCGCGCTTGAGCGCGTCGACGGTGAGCGGCAGGCTCTCGCGCACCAGCAGGCCGACATAGTCCATCAACGGCTGCGGCGCCGCGCCGCTGCCGCCGTCGGCGCTGTCGACCGTGATGAAGTCGGGCGCGTGGTCGGGGCGCTTGACGATCTCGTTGCACAGCGCGTCGAGCCAGTCGGGATCGCCGATCACGGTCTTGAACCCGGTCGGCTTGCCGGTCGCGTCGCGGACCCGCGCGACGAAGTCGAGCAGTTGGCCGACGTCGCCGATCTCCGGGTGCCGGTTGGGGCTGATCGAATCGTGGCCGACCGGGATGCCGCGGATCTTCGCGATCTCGGGCGTGACCTTGGCGCCCGGCAGGATGCCGCCCTTGCCGGGCTTGGCGCCCTGGGCGAGCTTGATCTCGACCATGCGGACCTGGTCGTGGCCGGCGACCGACTTCAGCTTGGCCATGTCGAGGCCGCCGTCGGCATCGCGCACGCCGTACTTGGCGGTGCCGATCTGGAAGACGATGTCGCAGCCGCCTTCGAGGTGATAGGGCGACAGGCCGCCCTCTCCGGTGTTCAGCCAGCAGCCGGCCTGGGCGGCGCCGTTCGACAGGGCGAGCACGGCGGGCTTGGAGATCGCCCCGAAGCTCATCGCCGAGATGTTGAAGAAGCTGGGCGCGGCGTAGGGGTGGTCGCAGTCCGGCCCGATCACCAGCGAATCGGCGGACTTGGCGTGCTCGCTGAGCGAGGCGAAGGCAGCGTTGGCGAACAGGATCGAGCCGTGCTCCTCGCTGTGCCGGGTCGAGCCGAAGCCGACCGTGTTGTCGCGCAGCTTGCAGGCCTGTTCGATCGAATCGCGCTGGGCGCGGTTGAACGGCCGCTCCTCGCGGTCCATCGCGAACAGGTACTGACGCAGGAAGGTGCCGAGGTGGATCAGCAGATACCGCAGCCGGCCGATCAGCGGGTAATTGTGGCGGATCGCATTCTTGCGCTGGCTGATG
The DNA here is from genome assembly GCA_963730305.1 of uncultured Alphaproteobacteria bacterium. Classification (GTDB taxonomy): domain Bacteria; phylum Pseudomonadota; class Alphaproteobacteria; order Bin65; family Bin65; genus CAMYMQ01. The sequence continues at coordinate 208,739 of CAVSRB010000002.1, read as the reverse complement.
TCGACGACGAACAGGCCGACCAGGACCAGCGCGATGATGCCGGTCAGCAGGACGAAGATGATGGCGGCGAGCCCGGGAATCTGGATCAGCCAGGCCGGGATTTCGCTGTGGGTCATAGTGGCCTCTTTGGTCGTTTCACCGACGCCAACCTAAGACTTTTCGGGCGCGCGGGAAATTGCCGCCGCCCAGCCGCCACGACGATACCCGACGGGCGCGGCCGCGGCGGGCGCCGGACGGCAGATAGGTGCTCATACAAGCAACTGGTGGCGACGGCGGCATCGGCATAGTATGGCGCGGGTGGCGCGCCGGGGGCATCCGGGTGTGCAAGCGATCTTGAAGCAAGAGGGGTAGCGTATGTTCGCCAAAATGACTTTTCTGCCGTTGGTTGCCCGAATCCTGCTGGCGGTGGTGTTCCTCGTGTTCGGCATCGGCAAGATCTTCGCCTTCGGCTTCTATACCGGCTACATCGCCTCGAAGGGCCTGCCGGTGCCGCAGGTCGTGCTCGTTCTGACGATCATCGTCGAGATCGGCGGCGGCGTCCTGCTGGTGATCGGCTACCAGACCCGGTGGGCGGCGGCTGTGCTCTGCGTGTTCACCCTGCTCGCCGCGATCATCTTCCACAACTACTGGGCCGCCGACGCGGCGCATCTGGCCGGGCAGAAGATCAACTTCTTCAAGAACCTGTCGATCGCCGGCGGCATGCTGATGATCTGCTTCTTCGGCGCCGGACCGTTGAGCGTCGACAAGGGCAAGTAGCACCGCGGCATTGGCCGCCCGGCGTTCGGGCCGGCGATACGCGGCAAAGAAAAAGGGCCGCATCCAATGGATGCGGCCCTTTCCCGTAGGCGAGAGGCGGCGGACTAGAAGTCCATGCCGCCCATGTCGGGCATGCCGCCGCCGGCGCCAGCCGACTTCTTCTCCGGCTTCTCGGCGACCATGGCCTCGGTCGTGATCAGCAGGCCGGCGACCGACGACGGCGTCCTGCAGCGCGGTGCGGACGACCTTGGTCGGGTCGATGATGCCTTCCTTGACCATGTCCATGTACTCACCGGACTGGGCGTTGTAGCCCCAGGCATAGTCCTTGTTCTCGAGCAGCTTGCCGGCGACCACCGCACCGTCCTGGCCGGCATTCTCGGCGATCTGCCGGGCCGGGTACTGGATGGCCTTGCGGACGATCTCGACGCCGACGCGCTGGTCGTCGTTGGCGGGCTCGACCTTCTTGAGCGCCTTGATCGAGCGCAGCAACGCGACGCCGCCACCCGGGACGATGCCCTCCTCGACCGCGGCGCGGGTCGCGTTCATCGCGTCCTCGACGCGATCCTTGCGCTCCTTCACCTCGACCTCGGTGGCGCCGCCGACCCGGATCACCGCAACGCCGCCGGCCAGCTTGGCCAGCCGCTCCTGCAGCTTCTCGCGGTCGTAGTCCGACGACGTCTCCTCGATCTGCTGCCGGATCTGGTTGCAGCGGCCCTGGATATCCTTCTTGACGCCGGCGCCGTCGACGATGGTCGTGTCGTCCTTCTTGATCACGACCTTCTTCGCCGAACCCAGCATGTCGAGGGTGACGGTCTCCAGCTTGATGCCGAGATCCTCGGAGATCACCTCGCCCTTGGTCAGGATCGCGATGTCCTCGAGCATGGCCTTGCGGCGATCGCCGAAGCCCGGCGCCTTGACCGCCGCGACCTTGAGGCCGCCGCGCAGCTTGTTGACCACCAGCGTGGCCAGCGCCTCGCCCTCGACGTCCTCGGCGATGATCAGCAGCGGACGGCTCGACTGCACGACCGCCTCGAGCACCGGCAGCAGCGGCTGCAGGTTCGAGAGCTTCTTCTCGTGGATCAGGATGTAGGGATCCTCGAGGGTGACCAGCATCTTCTCCGCGTCGGTCACGAAGTAGGGCGACAGGTAGCCGCGGTCGAACTGCATGCCCTCGACGACCTCGAGCTCGGTCGCCAGCGACTTGGCTTCCTCGACCGTGATGACGCCCTCGTTGCCGACCTTCTCCATCGCCTGGGCGATCATGTCGCCGACCTCGCGGTCGCCGTTGGCGGAGATGGTGCCGACCTGGGCGATCTCGGAGTTGGCCGAGACCTTGCGCGACTTCGAGCGCAGGTCGTCGACGACCGCCGCGACGGCCATGTCGATGCCGCGCTTGAGGTCCATCGGGTTCATGCCGGCCGCGACGGCCTTCGAACCCTCGCGCACGATCGCCTGGGCGAGCACGGTCGCGGTGGTGGTGCCGTCGCCGGCCTCGTCATTGGTCTTCGAGGCGACCTCGCGGACCATCTGGGCGCCCATGTTCTCGAACTTGTCCGAGAGCTCGATCTCCTTGGCGACGGTGACGCCGTCCTTGGTGATCCGCGGCGCGCCGAACGACTTGTCGATCACGACGTTGCGGCCCTTCGGGCCCAACGTCACCTTCACCGCATTCGCCAGCACGTCGATGCCGTGCAGCATGCGATCGCGGGCGTCGGTCGAAAATTTGACTTCTTTGGCTGCCATTTTCGGAATTCCTCCTACCTACCTAAGCCTGATGCCTAAGCGGCCTTCTTGACCTTGCCGACCTTCTCGATGATGCCGAGGACATCGCTTTCCTTCATGATCAACAGCTCCTCGCCGTCGATCTTGACCTCGGTGCCCGACCACTTGCCGAACAGGATGTGGTCGCCGGCCTTGACGTCGAGGGCGACGATCTCGCCCTTCTCGTTGCGGGCGCCCTGACCGACGGCGACGACTTCGCCTTCCATCGGCTTTTCCTTGGCAGTGTCGGGGATGATGATGCCGCCCGCGGTCTTCTCTTCCTCGTCGACGCGACGGACGAGAACGCGGTCATGCAGGGGACGGAACTTCATAGAGTGCCTCCTCTCACGAGCAACGCAGATGCTCCTGCGGAAAATGTGTTAGCACTCCCTCCCGGCGAGTGCTAACGCCAAGGCGGCATTTGGGGGATGGGGGCTTTTCTGTCAAGGGAAGAAACCGGCGGGTGCGCCATTTTTTTCGCTTGCGCGAAGGTGATCGCCCTTGCGAGTGTTAAGTGGGGGCAGCAGACAGGCTGCGCAATACTGTGCCGAGTGCTTCGCGCGACGAAATAGATGCGAAGCGACGTGGCAATAGAACCACGCTCAGACAGTCGAGCGCGGCCGCAAATAAACCGACGAATACAGGGGTAGTCGGATGCTGCGGTCCTGCGCTAAGGGGCTATGCTCCCTAGTGACTTTGCTTGTTCTGACTTCCGACCCGGCGAGCGCTCTGTCCAGAAATGGCCTGGAGGCCTTCTGGTCGTTCGATGACGCGCGCGACCCCACCACCGACACCGTCAACGATCACAGCGGCCGGCTGACCGGCTCGATCCGCTACACCGGCACGGATACCGCGCGGATCGGCGTGGCGCCGGTGCCGGGCAACCGCAACGCGCTGATCCTGAACGGCGCCCGCGGCTTCGTCGCCGTCGAGGACCAGGAGCGACTGCGCCTCGACGGCAGCTATACGATCGCCGCCTGGATCTATCTCGACGAGACCAAGAGCGAGCAGATCATCCTGAGCAAGGACCGGCCGGGCTGGCCGTTCCTGACCAACTACACGCTGAGCATCCAGGACGGCCAGATCCAGGCCGCGATGACGATCGACGATCCCAACGTGACGGTGAAGCGGCTCACCGGCGGCGGCGCGGTGTGCAACGGCGCGCCGTCCAACTGCCTGCTGCGCGGCCGAGCCCGCGTGCCAATCCGCAGCTGGCACCATGTCGCGGTCACCTACGACGGCCGGTCGAAGACGCTGACCGTCTACCTGGACGGCAAGGCCGACGGGCAGGTCCAGTTCAACGTGCCCTCGGGGGCCGACGCGCTGGTCAGCAACCACCCCCTGCGCATCGGCCGGAGCAACGACGACCGCCAGGACTACGCCAACTTCAGCGGCGGCCTCGACGAGATCTGCATCTGGCGGCGGGCGCTCACCGGCGAGGAGATCACCGAGCTCCGCACCACCCGCTGCGGCCCCGTCCCGGCCGCGCCGAAGACCGACGCGCAGAGGCCCGACGACAAGAAGGCGGAAGACAAGAAGGCGGAAGACAAGAAGGCCGAGGACCGGACGGCCGACGACCGGATGGCCAAGGACCGGACGAAGCCGGCGGAGAACAAGGCCGAAGACAAGCAGCCCGAGCAGAACAAGGCCGACGAGAAGCCGCCCGAGACCGACCGGGCCGACGACAGCCGCAAGCCGCCGGTGACGGTGATGCCGCGTGCCGGCGACAAGATGCCCAAGCCGATGGCCGACAGGCGCGCCTGCGCCCCGGCCCGGCCGCGCGACGACCTGCGCCGGCCGCCGCACGACGTCGCCAGCTCGCACAACAAGCACTTCTCCTACCGGATTTGCTACGTCCACAGCCCGTGGTACTCGCGCCGGGTTCCGATCAAGCCGCCGCCGCGCGCGCACAGCAAGTGCGGCTCGCACGACAGCGCGCTGTCCCGCGCCCACAGCAAGTGCGCCTCGCGCAACACGCGCGTGCCGGCCCACGACGCCCGCGCCTCGCACGACAAGCGGGGCTCGCACAGCAAATGCGGGTCGCACGATACCGCGCGGTCGCATTCCAAGACAGGATCGCACAGCCGCAAGCTGTCGCACGACAAATGCGCCTCGCACAGCACCGCCCGTTCCCACAGCACGGCCCGCTCCCACGACAAGCGCGGCTCGGCGCACCTCCAGCGCGCGTCGCATCTCAAGCGCGGCTCGCACAACAAGTGCGCGTCGCACAACCGATACTGGTCGCACAGCAAGACCGGCTCGCGACTCCACGACGACCGCGTCTCGCATTCGAAGACCGGCTCGCACAACCGCCGCCTGTCGCACGACAAGTGCGCCTCGCACAGCACCGCCCGCTCCCACAGCACGGCCCGCTCGCACGACAAGCGCGGCTCGGCGCATCGCCAGCGCGCATCGCACCTGAAGAGCGGCTCGCTCCACTACCGCAGCAAGTCGCACGCCAAATACGCCTCGCACGACCCGACCGTCTCCCACGACAAGCGCGGGTCGCGCCACGACTACCGCCGCTCGCACGACAAGCGCGGCTCGGTCCACGACCTCGTCCAGTCGCACAACAAGTACGGGTCGCACGATCAGCGCCGGTCGCACGACAAGCGCGGCTCGGAACACAACCTGGTCCAGTCGCACAACAAATATGGGTCGCACAACCAGCGCCAGTCGCATGACAAGCGCGGCTCGGTGCACAACTCCTGGGCGTCGCACAACAAGACGGGCTCCAAGCACGAAAGCTGGGCCTCCCATAACAAGAAGGGCTCCAAGCACGAGGCCTGGGCCTCCCACAACAAGAAGGGCTCCAAGCACGAGGCCTGGGCATCCCACAACAAGAAGGGCTCCAAGCACGAGGCCTGGGCCTCCCATAACAAGAAGGGCTCCAAGCACGAGGCCTGGGCCTCCCATAACAAGAAGGGCTCCAAGCACGAGGCCTGGGCATCCCACAACAAGAAGGGCTCCAAGCACGAGGCCTGGGCCTCCCATAACAAGAAGGGCTCGAAGCACGAGGCCTGGGCGTCGCACAACAAGAAGGGTTCCAAGCACGAGGCTTGGGCATCCCACAACAAGAAGGGCTCCAAGCACGAGGCTTGGGCCTCCCATAACAAGAAGGGCTCGAAGCACGAGGCTTGGGCATCGCATAACAAGAAGGGCTCCAAGCACGAGGCTTGGGCATCCCATAACAAGACGGCTCCAAGCACGAGAGCTGGGCGTCGCACAACAAGACCGGCTCCAAGCACGAGAGCTGGGCGTCGCACAACAAGACCGGCTCCAAGCACCAGCGCTCGGCGTCGCACAACAAGTACGGCTCCCGGCACGACAGCGCGAAGTCGCACGACAAGAAGGGCTCGCGCCACTCGAGCGCGGCCTCGCACGGCAAGAAGAACTCGGGATACGACCACCACACCAAGAAGGACCACGACCACCGCAGCAAGTCGCACAACCCCACCCGGTCGAAACACAGCGGCCGGAACTGGAAGTCGCTCGACAACGTGTCGCCCCATTCCGGCCCGGGCCGGCACACGCGCCAGAACAAGGGCAACCGCACGCGCAGCCGCGCCAACCGCCACCAGGGCATCCGCACCAGCTACTCGACCCGCCGCTACTCGCGCTACCACGGCAACCGCTCGGTCCGCAGCCATACCCGCACGGGGCTCCGGTCACGGCCGCACCGGTTCAACCGGTCGTTAACCGGCCGGTCCTATTCTCGCCATCAATCGCGGTCTACGATCCGCCGGCACGGCTATCGGTCGGGGCTGCGCTCGCACACGCGGTCGTCGATCCGGCGGCGGAGCTATCGGTCGGGGCTGCGCTCGCATACGCGGTCGTCGATCCGGCGGCGGAGCTATCGGTCGGGGCTACGCTCGCATACGCGGTCGTCGATCCGGCGGAGCTATCGGTCGGGGCTACGCTCGCATACGCGGTCGTCGATCCGGCGGAGCTACCGGTCCGGGTTGCGGTCCTACTCGACCCGACACGGCTACCGGTCCGGGCTGCGATCGAGCGTGCGCCGGCCGAGCTACCGGTCGGGGCTGCGCTCGCGCTCGACGGTCCGGCGGTCGACCCATCGCTCGATCCGGGGCCGGTCACCCCGGCGGCGACACCGGCGGCAGCGCAACCAGTAGCGCGGCGATAGACCAATGGCGGACGGCAACGCCCGCCGACCGGGGGCAGCGAAGGAAACGACTCAATCGCCATGATGGCCGCGCCGGCGCGCGACCGTGGCACCGAGAGGCAGGAAGATGAAGCTGACTCGCATGACCCTGGCGGCGGCCGCCGCCCTTCTGATCTTGTTCCCGGCGACCGGCTGGGGGGCCGATCGGCCGGTGGTGCGGCAGGTCGGCAAGCCCAAGGTCTACTTCAACCAGGACTTCGTCGAGAGCCTCTACACCAAGGTCGACATCAAGAACCCGATGGCGGTGTTCGACCTCGTCTTCGGCGCCCTGCGCGACAACGTCCGGGTCTATCCGACCGAGAACTACTACTACTTCTCCTTCCTCACCGGCGGGAAGGTGTGGTGGGGCAACCTGCGCTTCGACGCGATCGACCGCGACAAGGGCGTGCTCCACCTCGGCTACTTCAAGTTCGACGAGTACGGCCGCTACGACGAGGCCAACAACTACTACAAGAACCTGACCGCCAAGGACGGCGTGGTCCTGACCAAGAAGTCGGCCTTCGTCTACACCGTCACCTACAAGGGGCGGACGGTGACCTTCACGCTCAACGACGTCGGCTGGAAGCCGCCGGTCAAGGCCAAGCTGCGCAGCGTCGAGACCTATGTCGGCCCGGTGTTCGACGAATCGGGCACCCGCTTCCACCTGATCTTCGACGAGAAGTCCAAGCACTTCCTGTACCTGCTCAACGACGACGGCCCGATCGTCGAGCATTTCATCGCCGTCAACCGCGCGGTGGAGGTCGGCGAGCGCACCGGCTTCGCCTATTTCATCGACCGCGAGTACAACCGGAAGATCCTGATCGGCGTCCACGGCCGCAACGCCCAGCGCAACAACTACTATGACGGCCCCTTCGACCAGCTGCCCGACAACTATATCGGCAAGGCCAAGCTGGGGGCGTTCATCGAGAAGGCGTACCCGTTCACCAAGGGCAAGATCGACAAGTACGGCAACTACCTCGATCGCGACTCGGCGCGTTTCTCGATCTCGAACTATTTGATCTACGACGACGTCGACAAGCTCGACTTCGTCTTCGACTGCATGAAGAAGTACCGGGACCAGAGCGCCTTCTACAAGTGCATCACCCCGGACGAGGACGCCGACAACCACGACGACTCGCCCGTGACCAAGCCGGACCCGAACAAGACCACCGAGCAGAAGTAGCCGCGCTCCCCCGCCGCCCCCGCGCGGCCAACTCGGCCGCGCGGCGACGGCCGAAGCGTGCTGGTCTATTTCGACAACGACCCCGAGGGCCCGCGCCGCGCGACGCGCTGCGGCTGCGCGCGATGCTGGACGGCCGATGACCGCCACGCCGTCGCTCAGGCGAAGGCGGCGCTGGTCGAGGCGAAGCTGAACAGCCGGTCGCGGCCGAGCAGGTGCGCGGTGAAGCCGTCGGGGAACAGCGGCGCGAAGGCCGGGTCGGTGACGTCGAGCCCGCCGGCATAGGCGCCGAAGGCGGGCAGCACCAGCCGCCGGCCGTCCTCGACGAAGCAGCCGCGCCAGACCCGCTTGCCCCGCGCCGTGACGAAGGCCTTGGGATGGTAATGGCCCGAGAGCTCCGCGGACGCCGACGCGACGGCGCAGTGGCGGAAGGTCAGGCCGTCGAGCTGGAGCTCCTCGCGCACCGCGCCGCCGAGCGCCGCGGGCGGCGCCGGGTCGTGGTTGCCGGCGATCCAGAGCCAGTCGTGCGCCGCCGCCAAGCTCGCGGACCGCGTCGGCGTCCGCCGGGTCGATCCGCCCGCCGGCCCCGCCGTCGTGAAAGGAATCGCCCAGGCAGACGACCCGCCGCGGCCGCAGCCGGCCGATCACGCCGGCGAGCCGACGCAGGGTCGCGCGGGTGTCGTAGGGCGGCAGCAGGCTGCCCCGCGCGGCGAAGGCCGAGCCCTTCTCGAAATGGAGATCGGCGACCACCAGGGTCTCGGCCTCGGGCCACCACACCGCCCCCGACGGATCGAGGGTCAGCGCCGCGCCGCCGACCGTGATGGAGGTGCCCCCTGTCATGCTCTCGTTCTATCGCCGATCGAGGGCCGGAGGAACCGCGATGGCGGCAAGGAAGGGAGGCAAGTGCTCACAAAGACCCGGCGCGGAAAGCGGAGCCATAAACAAGCTCCCCCGAATCTCCATCCTGTCACCCCGGCCGGCGCGCAGCGGCGTGCCGGGGTCCATCTTCATGGCGAACTGGTGCGTCGGGAATGCGAGGCCCGGTGCGCCGTCGGCGCAGCCGTCGAGGCCGTTGCCCGCCCCCGGCCGCCGCAGAGCAGGCAGGCACAGGCCGCGCGATCCGCCTTGTTCCGCCGGGCCGGCAGCGTTCAACGCCAGGCCCCCGGCCCAAGCGGTTTCGCGAGCAGCGCGTCGAGGCTTACGGCCCCGAAATCGGAGTTGGCTTCGGGCATGGACCCCGGCACGCCGCTACGCTCCGGCCGGGGTGACAGCTTGCATCTATCCGGATGCCGTTCCACCGCCACCGCCACCCTCACCCCAGCCCCGCCTCCGCGACCAGGTCGGCCTCGCGCTGCAGCAGCTCCTCGATGGCCGAGCCGGTCACGCCCTCGCGGCCGATCTCGAGCAGGACGGGCACGGCGAGCGGCGAGACCTTGTCCAGCGCGACGTGGCGGATGGCGCCCTGGATCCGGCCGAGGAAGTCGGACAGCCGGCGGATGTCGGTGAGCCCGGTCGCCGCGTCGGCCCGGGTCGCGCGCAAGAGGATGTGGTCGGGCTCGTGCTTGCGCAGCACGTCGTAGATCAGGTCGGCGTTGAAGGTGACCTGGCGGCCCGACTTCTCCTGGCCCGGGTAGCGGCGGTCGATCAGCCCGGCGATCACCGCGACGTTGCGGAAGCAGCGCTTCAACATCGTGCTTTCCGCCATCCAGGCTTCGAGGTCGTCGCCCATCATGTCCTGGTCGAACAGGGCGTCGATATCGTCGGCGGTCGGCGGCTCGACCGACCAGGTGGCGATGACGTAGTCGGTGGCGACGAAGCCGAGCGGGTGCAGGCCGGCGCGCTCCATCCGCCGGGTCAGCAGCATGCCGAGCGTCTGGTGCGCGTTGCGGCCCTCGAAGCAGTAGGCGACCATGAAGTGGCGGACGGCCTTGCCGCTGCCGCGCGGGAAGGTCTCGACCAAGAGGCCGTCGGGGCCTGGCAGCGCCGACTGCTTGCGCTGCTCGTGCAGCCATTCGCGGACCGGCTCGGGCAGGCCGTCCCAACGCTCGGGATCGGCGAGCGCCGCGCGCACCCGGTCGGCGAGGTTGGTGGTCAGCGGCAGCCGCCCGCCCATATAGGCCGGCACCTTGGGGTCGCCCGCGCGCCGCGCCCGCCGGGCGATCACCGACAGCTCGCGGATCTCGACGAACTCGAGCAGCTGCCCGGCGAAGACGAAGGTGTCGCCGGGCGCCAGCCCGGTGGCGAAATACTCCTCGACCTGGCCGAGCCGACGGCCGCGGCCCAGGCGCACCGCCAGGGTCGGCGCCTCGACGATGACGCCCGCGTTCATCCGGTACTGGCGGACGAAACGCGGCCCGGCGATCCGGTAACGCCCGTCGCCGTCCACCGCCAACCGCCGATAGCGCTCGTAGTTGCCGAGCGCGTAGCCGCCGGTGGCGACGAAGTTCGAGCACGTCGTCGAAGGTCTCGCGCGGCAGGCCGGCATAGGGCGCGGCGCCGGTCACTTCGGCATACATCGCGTCGGCGGTGTAGGGCGTGCCGCAGGCGACCCCGACCAGGTGCTGGGCGAGCACGTCGAGCGCGCCGGGCTGCAGCCGGTCGCCGTCGAGCGCGTGGGCCGCGACCGCCTCGATCGCCGCCTGGCTCTCCAGGAACTCGAAGCGGTTGCCGGGAACGAGCAGCGCCTTGCTCGGCGCGTCGAAGCGGTGGTTGGCGCGGCCGATGCGCTGGATCAGCCGGCTGGCGCCCTTGGGCGCGCCCATTTGGATCACGAGGTCGACGTCGCCCCAGTCGATGCCGAGATCGAGCGACGAGGTCGCGACCACCGCGCGCAGGTCGTTGCGCGCCATCGCCGCCTCGACCCGGCGGCGCTGCTCGCGGTCGAGCGAGCCGTGGTGGAGCGCGATCGGCAGCCCGTCCTCGTTCAACCGCCAGAGCTGCTGGAAGATCAGCTCGGCCTGGGCCCGGGTGTTGACGAAGACCAGCGTGGTCCGGTGGGCGCGGATCGCGTCGTAGACGTCGGCGACGGCGTGGAAGCCCATGTGGCCCGACCACGGGATCCGCATGGTCGGCTCGACGATGGAAATGTCCGGCTCGGGCCCGTCGGGCGCGCGCACCAGCCGCACCCGCGCCGGATCGGCGCCGGGCGCGAGCCAGCGGCGGAAGCCGTCCTCGTCGTGGACGGTCGCCGACAGGCCGACCCGCCGCGCCGCCGGCGCGATCGCCTGGAGCCGCGCCAGCGCCGAGGGCGAGCAGGTCGCCGCGCTTGCCCGGCGCCATCGCGTGGAGCTCGTCGACCACGACGCAGCGCAGCGCGCCGAACAGCCGCGGCGCGTCGGCGTAGGAGAGCAGCAGCGACAGCGATTCGGGCGTGGTCATCAGGATGTGCGGCGGCTTCTCCCGCTGCCGCTTGCGCTTGTGGGCCGGGGTGTCGCCGGTGCGGGTCTCGCAGCGGACCGGCAGGCCCATCTCGGCGATCGGCGCGTCGAGGTTGCGCGCAATATCGACGGCGAGCGCCTTGAGCGGGGAGACGTAGAGCGTGTGCAGGCCGGACGCGGGCCCGCCGGTCCGCGCGCCGCCCTCCGCGTCCGCCAGCTCGACCAGGCTGGGCAGGAAGCCCGACAGGGTCTTGCCGCCGCCGGTCGGCGCGATCAGCAGCGCATGGTCGCCGTCGCGCGCCGCGGCCAGCATGGCGAGCTGGTGCGGGTGCGGCGCCCACCCCCGCGCCGCGAACCAGCCGGCGAAGCGGTCGGGCAGGTCGAGGGCGGTGCGAATGGCGACGGACGGCATGGCGCAAGTATAGGGCCTGCCGTTCCAATTCCCCACACCACACCACCCCGGCCGGAGCGCAGCGGAGAGCCGGTGACCATGCCGACGGAAGCAACCACCGGTCGCGATTGACCGGCACTTTGGTTTCTCGGCCACAGAGCCGGCGAAGCGTTCGACGTGACGATCCGCCGTTAAAAGGCTGATGCTCGGCTGGAACAGGCAGCGCAGCCCTGCTTTCTTCTGCCGAGCATGCCGCGTGGGATGACGGGCTCGGCGTCGGCAGTGGACCCCGGCTCTCCGCTGCGCTGCGGCCGGGGTGGCGTGATTTTTTGGGAGAAGACGCAAGCCGGCAACTGTCCGGGCGCAGCAGGGCGTCGGCAGAGGTCATCGCCATTCGCTGCCGCCCTCGCCCGCCCTCAGATGAAATTAATAATCACTCGCATTTTCTGTTGCAGCCCATTGCCCGCCCTGCTACCGATATGCAAATGATAGTCATTCTTAACACGGAGATTGGCCGATGAGCCACGATGCGGCGATGCGGATCGAGGACCTCAATTTTGCGGCGCAGCTCTTGGTCTGGGCGGGGCGGCGCTGGGCCGGGGATCGTGTTGGCGATCGGCATCGGTGGCTGGGCGGCGGTCGAAGCCGAGTTCTGCGGCCCGCTGGGCGCCGATACCGGGCTGGCGCTGGCCGACGCGCTCGATCACCTGTTCGGCGCGGTCGCCGGGTCAGCGGCCCGGCCGGTCACGCTGGGGCCGATCCACTGCCACCGGGTCTGGCCCGACGAGCTCGCCCTGATCAGCGCGGTCGCCTGCGCCCAGCACGGCGACATGCGCCTGGCGGCGACCTTCTTCGATGACTTGCTACGCCCGGCCGGCGTCCGCGCGGCCCTGCCGCTGGCCGAGGCGGTCGGCGAGCTGTTGCGCGAGGCCGGCTACGTCATCGGCCCGGCGCGCCGGACCGAGGCGCCGGTGGCGGTGTCCGCCCCGGCGGGCATGCCCGGCGGCGCGACCATCCACTAGGTCGCGATCCGAACTCGCGGTCAGGACGGGCGCTGTCCGGCGCCGTGCGGGCCGGCCTTGTTGCGCATCAGCAGGCCGGCGACCCAGGTGTTCATCTTGCGCGCCGAGAGGCGCGTGCCGAAGATGGCCGCCTGGTTGCGGAAGCCGGCGATGGTGCTGTGCTTGCCGCGCAGCATGGCGCGGATGCCCATGCGCGCGACCGCGGGACTCTTCATGTAGACCATGCGGATATAGGGCGTGAACTTCTGGCCGGCCGTGGAGATGAACTCGCTCTCCGTCGGCCCGGGCGAGAACACGGTACAGGTCACGCCGGTGCCCTTGAGCTCGTGGTTGAGCGCCTCGCCGAGCAAGAGGACGTAGCCCTTGGTGCCCGAATAGGCGGCGTAGCCCGGCGTCGCCTGGTAGGCGCCGGTCGAGGCGACCTGGAGGATGCGGCCCCAGCCGCGCGCCTTCATGTCGTTGCCGAACAGCCAGGTCAGGCTGGTCAGGGTCATGACGTTGAGGCGGAGCATCTGCTCGGTCCGCTCGAGCGGCAGGTCCAGGAACTGGCCGAACATGCCGAAGCCGGCGTTGTTGACCAGCAGGTCGACCTCGACACCGTCGCCGGCGAGCCTGTCGTAGAGCGCCTGCGCCGCGTCCGCGGTGGACAGGTCCATCGTCTCGACCCGGACGGCGACCCCGTGGGCCGCCTCGATCTCGGCCTTGAGGGTATCGAGCGCGTCGCCGCGGCGCGCGACGATGACGAGGTCCGCGCCCCTGGCCGCGAGCTCGCGGGCGAAGTCGACGCCGAGGCCCGACGACGCGCCGGTGACCAGCGCGGTCCGGCCGGAAAGCTCCTGCTTGCTCATGCTGTCCTCCGTTTCGATGTCCGCCGCCCTGCCGCCCCTGTCCCGGTCCGTCAGCGGTAGCCGGCGCACAGGCGCAGGAGCGCGGCGGTCAGGCCGTCCTCGAAGTCGACGCGCAGGCCGGCGAGGTCGTCGCGCGCGAGCACCCGGCGCACCGTCGGCGAATCGCTGTCGAGATGGCTGAAGCCGATGACCAGGGCGTAGGCCTGGATCAGGAAGGTCCCGCCCTCGCCGTCGCCGAGGCCGTAGCGCGCCTCCAGCGCCGCGCCCATCGCGGCGAGCGCGTCGCGCAGGCCGAGCTTGAACGGGACCAGGATCTCCTCGGTGGCGTTGCGCTCCAGCACGACGTGGAGGATCGCCACCAGCCGCAGCAGGTCGGGCCGGTCGGCCGCGGTGCGGGCGACCCCGCGCGCGAAATCGTCGAGCCCCACCGCCGCCGGCTCGGCCAGGATCGTGCCGAGGGCGGCGAACCAGTCGCCGAAGGCGTCGCCCATCAGCGCGAGGAACACCTCCTCCTTGGTCCGGCAGTAGAGATAGAGCGTGCCCTTGGCGAGCCCCGCCGCGGCGGCGATGTCGGCCATGGTCACCGCGTCGAAGCCGCGCTCGGCGAACAGCCCGCGCGCCGCCGCCAGGATGGCGTCGAGCCGCTCCTGCTTGGCCACATCGCTGCGCGCCTTGGTCGTCATAGGAGCAGGAATGCATGAATATGACTATGGGTCAATAAATTAAAATGACTATTGGTCATATATTTTACATCCCAACCAAACCTGCCACCCCGGCTGCAGCGCAGCGGAGAGCCGGGGACCACGCCAAGGACGGTCGCGTTTGCCGCCGGGCATCAAGGCGCGACGCTTGCAGGAATCGACCGGGCCCCGAGCGGCGCCCCGCATCAGAAGGCCCATGCCCGGCAGCAAAGGACCGGCGCCCTTCTCCTGCGCCGGGCGAGCAGCGCGCGACGACGGGCTGGATGCCAGCAATGGCCCATCGCTCTCCGGCCGGCGCTGATCGCCGCTTCAAGGTGTCCGTCATCCCATCCTTCGAGACGCCCCTGCGGGGCTCCTCAGGATGAAGCGCGAGACGGCGGCGCCTCGCGGACAAAGCCCGACTCCAGCCACACGCAAGACCTTCATCCTGAGGAGGCCGCGAAGTGGCCGTCTCGAAGGATGGCGATGACGCGCACCGCACACCGCCACCCCTTGCGCCGACCGCACCGATGGTGGAAATAATCGCCCGTCCGCGCGTATTCATCTAAGGGACCGGGCTTCCAGACGGATGGGGACCATGACGGGGACACACCGGGCGCCGAGGGCCGCGCGAATCGCGGCCGGGCTCGCCGCCACCGCCTTGCTCACGACGATCGCGGCGACCGCCGTGCAGGCCCAGCCGAGCTGGGCGACCGTGCGCCGGCCGAGCAATGGGCCGTCGCAGGTGATCGGCTTCTATACCAACGGCTGCCTCGCCGGCGCCCGAGCGCTGCCGCTCAAGGGGCCGGGCTTCCGCGTGCTGCGGCCGCAGCGCAACCGCTTCTGGGGCCACGCCTCGATGATCGCCTTCATCGAGCGGCTGGCGCACTGGTCGGCGCAGACCTTCGGCCGGCCGATCCTGGTCGCCGACATCGCCCAGCCGCGCGGCGGCCCGATCAGCGGCCACGCCAGCCACGAGATCGGCCTCGACGCCGACATCCGCCTGCTGCTGCTCGACCCCAAGGAGATCAGCCAGCGCTACCTCGCCAAGGGCACCAACATCTCGATGGTGACCAAGGACCGCACGGCGATCGACCGCACCCGCTGGTCGTCGCGCCAGGTCCGCCTGATCCGGCACGCCGCGAAGGATCCGGCCGTCGACCGGCTGTTCGTCAACCCGATCATCAAGCGCGAGCTGTGCCGCGTCGCGGGGGCGGACCGGCGCTGGCTGGCCAAGGTCGTGCCCTGGTGGGGCCACGTCTCGCACATGCACGTCCGCCTGTCCTGCCCGGCCGGCAGCCCCGACTGCCGTGCCCAGAAGCCGATCAACATGGCCGACGACGGCTGCGGCAAGCCGCTCAAATGGTGGCTCGACGTCGCCCTGCCCCGCGCCCGGGCGTGGTTCAAGAAGCACCCGCCGAAAAAGAAGAAGAAGGTTGCCGGCAAGAAGCTGCCGGCCAAGCGCGTCTTCCACCCGCTGCCCAAGGGCTGCGACGTCGTGCTGACCGGCGGCAAGTAGCGGCCTCCGGCACGCGAAAGCGCCGCCGGGATCGGCGGCGCAGCGTCGGTCGAACGAGGCAAATCGCCTGTATTTTTCGGAAGTCGGCTTGGCGGCCGGACGGCGCGCGCCTGTCGCACCAAGCGTGGGCGCGCCCGACCTTGGCGTGCCTGGGCCGCCGGGCCCGTTGGCGGGCGGTCAGCCCGCGAACGGGACGACGGCGACCAGCAGGACCGGCGCCAGGATGGCGGCGCCGGCGGCGAACGCGAACGCGGCGATGAAGGCGTCGGTGATGCGGGCGGAAGCGGATCGATGGCTCGTCATGGCCGTTCTCCTTGATGATGGAGACAGGCTACGCCCTCGTCGCGGCGTTGGGTGTGACGGCCGTCACACCTGTGGATTTTTTTTGGGCGGCCGAGACGCGGCCCCCGCCCGCTCCTCCAGCTCCTCGATCGAGCGGGGCCAATCCTTCTTGAGCAGCCGCGACAGGCCGCGGTCGGCGAGCAGCTTGCCGCCGGTCTGGCAGCGGGGGCAGTAGTTGGTCTCGTTGCTCGCATAGCGGATGCGCTGGACCTTGGTGCCGCAGACCGGGCACGGCGCGCCATACTTGCCGTGGACGGCCATCTCGGGGCGGAAGGCGGTGACCTTCTCGGGCCAGGCGGCCTCGGCTTCCCGGCCCAGCCGGGCGCACCAGTCGGTCAGGGTCTCTCGGGTCGCCTCGTAGAGGCGGGCCATCTCGTCGTCGGTGAGCTTGCTCGTCATCGCCACCGGCGACAGGCCGGCGGCGTGGAGGATCTCGTCGGAATAGGCGTTGCCGATGCCGGACAGCAGGCGCGGGTCGGTCAGCGCGCGCTTGAGCGTGTGGTTGGCGCTGCGCAGCCGCTCGGCGAAGGCGGCGGCATCGATCTCCAGCGGCTCGAGCCCGCCGGGGTCGTGGGCGGCCAGCGCCGCCTCGCCGCGGACCAGGTGGAGCGCGGCGCGCTTGCGGCTGCCGGCCTCGGTCAGGATCAGGGTGCCGCCAGCGTCGTGGTCAGAGCTGAAATCGAACGCGGCCAGCCCGCGCTTGCCGCCGGGGATCGGCGCGTCGGGCTCGTCCTTCCACCACAGCCTGCCGGCGATCATCAGGTGGAGGACGAGGAAGAGCTCATCGCCGACGTCGAACACGATCCGCTTGCCCAGCCGGCGCAGTCCCTCGACCGTGCGGCCCTCGATCGCCGAGAGCGGCGGGTCGACGGTGCGCAGCAGGAACGGGCTGGCGAGGCGCACCTTGCGCAAGGTCCGGCCGGTCACCCGCCGGTCGAGCGAATCGATATAGACGGTGACGTCGGGGAGCTCCGGCATAGCGCTTGTCGAGTTGCGTCTACCTTACCATCCCGTCGTTCCCGCGCAGGCGGGAACCCAGCAGCGCCGGCGGCAACCCTGGGCCCCCGCCTTCGCGGGGGCGACGGAACAGATGCTCTCGCTCATGTCGGCAACGCACGCTCAGGCGTCCGACGACGCCTTCGCCATCGGCTCGCTGATCACGGCGATGCCGTCGGCGCGCACGGCGTTGAAGAAGCAGTTGGGCCGGTCGGTGTGGCAGGCCGGGCCGACCTGGTCGACCAGCATCAGGATGGTGTCGCCGTCGCAGTCGTAGCGCAGCTCGATCAGCCGCTGGACATGCCCGGAGCTCTCGCCCTTGCGCCACAGCTTGGCGCGCGAGCGCGACCAGTAGCAGACCCGGCCGGTGGCCAGCGTCTCGCGCAGGGCATCCGCGTTCATCCACGCCATCATCAGCACCTCGCCGGTGTCGTGCTGCTGGGCGATGGCGGGCACCAGCCCGGCGTCGTTGAAGGCGATCGCGGATATGGTCTGGTCGATAATCTTGCTATTCATCGCATCGACTTCTGCGTTGATCCCTGTCGTCATTCCCGCGAAGGCGGGAATCCAGTCTGTCTTGCGGACGGCTCGCCGGTGGCCTGCTGGACCCCCGCCTTCGCGGGGGTGACGTCTGCTGGAACACCCGTCGGCTTCGCTCGAACCATTACCCGGTGCCGGCCGCACTCCGGCAGCTCTTGCACGCGCCGATCATCTCCACGGCCATGCGCGAGACGGCGTAGCCCTTGCGGTTCGCGTCGGAGGTCAGCAGGCCGATCGCCTGGCGGTCCTCGATCTCGTCGACCGCGCCGCAGCCCTCGCAGACGATGAAGGCCGGCGCGTGGCGATCGTCCGGACCCGTACCGGACCCCGATCCGGGATGGGCGCAGATCACGTAGGCGTTGAGGCTTTCCAGCCGGTGGGCGAGGCCGTCGGCGATCAGCCGGCGCAGCGCCCGGTAGACGGTCAGCGGCGCGGTCACGCCGGCGCCGCGCAGCGCGTCGAGCAGGTCGTAGGCGGTCATCGGCCGGTCGGCGGCGCGCAGCACGTCATAGACGCGCCGGGCGTTCTTGGGCAGCCGTTTGGCCTCGCTGGCGACAGGTCTTGCTTCCATCACACCGTCAATATAGCACTCCCCTCGACAAGGGGGAGCGGCGAGCCGCACGCGCGGCGCGCCAGCCGCGCCCCCGCCCGCGTATCGCGACAGATCGGGAGCAACAAGCATGGCGGAGGAAGTGGAACTCGGCATCGCGTTGGAGCTGGTCCAGGACGTGATCCGTCACGCCAAGGCCT
Source organism: uncultured Alphaproteobacteria bacterium (assembly GCA_963730305.1). Classification (GTDB taxonomy): domain Bacteria; phylum Pseudomonadota; class Alphaproteobacteria; order Bin65; family Bin65; genus CAMYMQ01. Next base: position 190,415 of record CAVSRB010000002.1, on the reverse strand, counting down.
TCGACGCGGCGATCCCCATCAGCGCCGAGGACATCAACGAGTCCTATACCGAGGACGAGGCCCGCGACGCCCTGGCCGAATATGCCGAGGACCCGACCTATATCGAGCTCGAGGACTTCATCGACTCGCTGAACGAGGAAGAGCAGATCAACCTGGTCGCGCTCGCCTGGGTCGGCCGCGGCACCTTCGCGGCGGACGAATGGGAGGACGCGCTGACGGAGGCGCGCGACGCCCACAACGAGCATACCGGCCAATACCTGTTGGGCATGCCGCTGCTCGGCACCTTCCTCGAGGACGGGCTCGAAGCCCTCGGCTATTCGGAAGAAGAGGAGTAGCGGCGCCCCGGCCGGGACCGGCCGGGAGGCCTGATCCTCGGGAGGCCTGATCCCCGGGAGCCTGGCCCCCCGGAACCTAGCCCAGCGTCACCGTGTGGACGTGGTCGCCGCCCGCGGCGGCGAGCAGCTCGGCCGCCTTGGCCTCCCGGTCCGCAGCCGGAGCCGCGACCCAGCAGACCAGGCCGCCGTCGGCCAGCGTATCCTTGAACCGCTCGGTGTAGGCCGCGTCGACGAAGCCGTCGAGGGTCGCCTCGACCGTGTTCTCGGTGCTGTCGCCCGCCGTCGCGGCGGTGCCGACCGGGCCGCCGACGGCATAGGCCGCGCCCGCCGCCGCGACCATGACCAGCGAACCGACGAACTCGCCCAGCGCGTGGATCGTGGCGTGCAGCCGCTCCTGCAGGTCGAGCCGCTCCTTCGGGGTCTCGGCGTCGTCCTCCAGCACCTCGGGCATCGGCACGTCGCCGCCGAAGTGGGATTCGACCATCGCGTGGGGCGCGAGCACGCTGATCGCGTGCGGCTCGAACCCGGCCGCGACCAGCCCCCGCAGCGCCTTCTTGAACGCCTCGACGTCGCGGAACACCGCGGTCACGTGCTTGCCCGAAGCGGTCATGCCTTCTCCTTGCGGTCTAGTGGCGGGCGGCGATCAAGCCGGCCCAATCACGCCGGCCCAATCACGCCGGCTTGCGCGCGACGAGTTCGATGAGCGCCGACATGCCGACGTGGCCTTCGCCCTCGTCCACCTCGGAGTCGTGCGAATGGAGGTGCACGATCTCCAGATCGCCGAAATGCTCGCGCAGCAGTTCCTCGGTGTACATGTTCTCGCGCTGGGGCGGCCCGCCGGTGCCGTAGTCGACCTGCTCGGGCCGGTAGCCCTGCAGGATCAGGATGCCGCCCGGCTTCAGGGCCTTGCGGAGACCCTCGAAGATGCCGGCGCGCTGCTCGGGGTTGGCGAACTGGAAGAAGATCCCGGCGATCAGGTCGAATTCCGCTTCCGGCCAGTCCCACGTGAAGATGTCGGCCAGGATCGTCTCGATCTCGACCTCCGCCTCGGCCGCCAGCTTGAGCGCCTTCTCCTGCCCGATCGGCGAGAAGTCCATCGACACGACCGACAGGCCCTGCCGGGCCAGCCACACGCCGTTGCGCCCTTCCCCGTCGGCGATCGCGAGCGCGCGGCCCGATTCGGGCAGGACGTGCTTCTGCGACTCGAGGAACGCGCTCGGCGTCCGGCCGAACAGATAGTCTTCGGCGTCGGTGAAACGCTGGTTCCAGCGGTCGAGCTGCGGGTCGGACATCGGCGGACGCCATCGGTGGTTGATGCTGCGACCGCGTGGGTAGCAGGAAAGCGCCGTTGCGCCAAGATCGGTGCGACAGCATGGCCGCGCCCCACGCGGCGCGACCCGCCGAGGCCGGACCTCAGTGGCGGCGCGTCCGCGCCTCGCGCGGCGACAGCCCGAACCGGGCCCGGAAGGCGCGGCTGAAATGGGCGCTGTCGTTGAAGCCCCAGCGCAGCGCGATCTCGGTGATCGAGCGGGCGCGCTGGCGCGGGTCCTCGAGGTCGGCGCGGCAGCGGTCGAGCCGGCCGCGGCGGATCGCGGCGCCGACCGTGTCGCCGGTCTCATGGAACAGCCGGTGCAGGTGGCGCACGGAAATGCCGTGCGCGTCGGCGACGCCGGCCGGGTCCAGGTCCGGGTCGGCGAGGTTGTCGCGCAGGTAGGCGTTGATCCGGGCCAGCAGCGCCGCCGAGCCCCGGTTGAACACGGCCGCGCCCGCTTCCGGCGTCGCCTCGAGCGCGACGGCGAGCAGGTCGAGCGTGTAGCGGCCGACCGCGGCGGCCTGGTCGGCCGCCAGATGATGGCGCTCTCGGGCGAGCGAACGGAGGTTGCCGGCGAGCAGGGCGCCGGTCGGCGACCCGCCCGCGATCCGCGCCGCGGTCACCGCCCGCATCGAGCGCAGCCGGCCGCGCAGCTGGTGACGCGGGCAGTGCAGCACGATCTGGCGGACCGGTTCGGGCAGGTAGAGCGTGTAGGGCCGGACCGTGTCGACGATGGCGGCGTCGCCCGGCGTGATGCGGGTCTCGCGGCCGTCCTGGGAGACGATCATCGTGCCCGACTGCTGCAGGATCAGGATGGCGTATTCGTCGCGCGACCGGGCGATGTCGGCCGACCGCCGGTCGGCGCGCTGGGCCGTGCCGCGCAGGTCCGCGAACACCGTCTCGCCCAGGTCCGAGACGTCGATCCCGGCGCTGAACGGCGACTCGTCGATGCGCTTGACCTCGAGATCGACATAGGTGCGGCACACAGCCTCGATCCAGTGGCCGAGCTCGTCGGTCGTCAGCGCCTGCCCGACAGGCAGTGGACTCATGGACATCGGACCACCTCCCGCGACCCAATTCCGCGGCGATTTCCGTTGCGGCGCAACAGGGTATCGCGCACCCGGCCCCCTGTCACCCGCGGTCGGGGCCAGGTCGCCCACGGTCAAGATTGGCGTCACCCGGGGACAAGAGTGCTGGACCGGACCGGCCGCATCGTCACCGCTCCCGAGAAAACGCCACCAGGGAGTTTCGCGCGATGCCCCTTCAACACGCCCAGTTCAAGGCCGCCGCGGTCCAGGCCTCGCCGGTCTATCTCGACCTCGACGCCACCGTCGCCAAGACCATCGACCTGATCGGGGAGGCCGCGGGCAACGGGGCCCGGCTGGTCGCCTTCCCGGAATGCTGGATCCCCGGACACCCGCTGTGGACCCTGCTCGATTCGGTCGGCTGGGGCATGCAGTTCGTCCAGCGCTATTTCGACAACGCGATGACCGCGACCGGCGCCGAGATGGAGGCGATCCAGGCCGCGGCCCGCGACAACGCCATCCACGTCGTGTTCGGCTATGCCGAGCGCGCCGGCGGCAGCCTCTATATGGGCCAGGCGATCATCGACGAGACCGGCACCCGGCTGGCCACCCGGCGCAAGCTGCGGCCGACCCATATCGAGCGGACCGTGTTCGGCGAGGGCGACGGCAGCGACCTCAAGGTCCACGACACCGCGATCGGCCGGCTCGGCGCGCTCAACTGCTGGGAGCACATCCAGCCGCTGGTCAAGCAGGCGATGTTCAGCCAGCACGAGCAGGTCCACGTCGCCTCGTGGCCGACCTTCGCGCTCAACCCCGACGCGGCCTACGCGCTGGGCCACGACGCCAACATGGCGGCCAGCCAGGTCTATTCGCTCGAAGGCCAGTGCTTCACCGTCGCCACGGCGGCGGTGTTCTCCGAGCAGATGTCGGAAATCCTCTGCGACACCCCGTTCAAGCAGGCGTTCGTCAGCCCGGGCGGCGGCGCGGCCATGATCTATGCGCCCGACGGCCGGCCGATCGCCGCGCCGCTGCCGCCGGACCAGGAGGGCATCGTCTATGCCGATATCGACCTGGGCATGATCTCGCTGGCCAAGGCCTTCGCCGACCCGGTCGGCCACTACAGCCGGCCCGACGTGCTCCAGCTCGCTTTCGACCCGGCGCCCAAGCGGCGCGTGGTCGAGATCGAGGCCGACGGCCCGGCGCTGGTCCGCCCCGAGGCGGCGCCCGCCCCGGCGCCGGAGCCCGAGGGCGCGGAGAGCGCCGCGGCGGAGTAGGCGCGGCCGGGGACACCGAAGCGGACACCCGCACTTTCGCTTGCGTCGCGGCTGGGACCGCCTATCTAGGGATATGTTCCTTTGAACTATACCCGGAAGGCCCAGCGAACCCGCCATGAGCCGCGACGCAGGCGACCTGACACAACCTGACATTCGGGGCCGGGAGCCGGCGCGAAGCGATCGCACCGGCCCGCCGACCCTTACCTTTCCTGACCGATCCAGGGGGGCCCCGGCGAGTCGCCGCGGAAGCGACCTGACGGAACCTGACACCCTGACCGGGGGATCGTCGCCGCATCGCTGCCCCGTCGCGCCGACCCTTACTTTTCCTGACCGGATGCGGGGGGCTTCGGCGGTCCGCCCCGAAAGCGACCTGACGGAACCTGACATTCCGGACCGGGGGGCCGGACTGGGGGCGCCGCGACACCAATGCGTCGATCCGCCGACCAAAACGTTTGCCCACGCGGGTCGCACCCGTTCGGACGGCCCGACCGTCTTTATCGCCCGCCGCTTCCGCCCTATCGTGGCGGGCGAACCGCGAAGGGAGGCGTGCGATGGGTTTCGGATGGAGGCTGTCGCGCCGGGTGGCCCCGGCCGTCCTGCTGCTCTTGGCGGCGTTGGGCACGACGATCACCGGAGAGGCCATGGCTCAGGACAAGGTCACCCGCTACGTCCGCTACCAGCACGACGGCGCGGTCGCCTACGGCCGGCTCGCCGGCGACACGATCCACGAGCTGCGCGGCGACCTGTTCGCGGGGCCGACCGAGACGGGGCGCACGGTCGAGCTCGCGGCGGTCACCCTGCTACCGCCGACGGTGCCGTCGAAGGTGCTCGCGGTCGGGCTCAACTATCGCAGCCACGCCGGCGAATTGGGCGCGCGCCAGCCCGGCCTGTTCGCCAAGCTGCCCAGCTCGCTGGTCGGCCACGGCGCGGCCATCGTCATCCCCAAGGACGCCACCCGCGTCCACTACGAGGGCGAGCTGGTCGTGGTGATCGGCAAGCGGGCCAAGAACGTCTCGGAGGCCGACGCGCCGAAATACGTCTTCGGGGTGACCGCCGGCAACGACGTCAGCGAGCGGCGCTGGCAGGGCTCGGACCTGCAATGGCTGCGGGCCAAGGCGTCCGACACGTTCGGGCCGGTCGGCCCGGTCATCGCGGTCGGGCTCGACTACGACGACCTGCTGTTGCAGACCCGGGTCAACGGCAAGGTGGTGCAGTCGGAGCGCACCAGGATGCTGATCCACTCGGTCGCGAAGATCGTGTCCTTCGCCAGCCGGTATTTCACCCTCGAGCCCGGCGACCTGATCTTCACCGGCACCCCCGGCAGCACGTCTGCGATCAAGCCGGGCGACGTCGTCGAGGTCGAGATCCAGGGCGTGGGCGTGCTGCGCAACCCGGTCGTGGCCGAAAAATAGGCCGCGGATCAGTCGGTCCCGTTGCCCGGCTTCCACTTGATGTTGCAGCCGACCGACGGCGTCTGGTCGGCCGGGACGGGCGCGCCGGCGAGGACCGCGTCGGCGGCGGCGCGCAAATCGGCGCCGGTCGGCTCGATGCCGTTGTTGGGCCGGGCGCCATCGAACTGGCCGCGGTAGACCAGCTTGCGGTCCGCGTTGAACAGGAAGAAGTCCGGCGTGCAGACGGCGCCATAGGCCCTGGCGACCGACTGGTCCTCGTCGAACAGGTAGGGGAACGAGTAACCGAATTCGCGGACGTCCTCGGCCATGCGATCGGGCGCGTCGGCCGGATAGGCGGAGACGTCATTGGCGCCGATCGCGACCATGGCGAGCCCCTTGCCCTGATAGTCGCGACCGAAGGCGGCAAGCGCCGGCTTGATCAGCTTCACGTAGGGACAGTGATTGCAGATGAAGGCGACCAGCAGCGCGCTCGCATCGGCGAAGTCGCTCAGTGCGTAGCACTTGCCCGCCGGATCGGGCAGGTCGAAATCGGGCGCGCGCGTGCCGAGTTCGAGCATCCTCGATGCGGTCGCGACCATCGCGTTTCCCCTTTCCGACTCGGGCGAGAGGGGCAACAGTGCGTGAAGCCGCCCGCCGAGATCAACCCATTTCGCGCGCCAGCCATCCGTGCCAATTGCGTCGGCGGGCGCCTCGCGGTGTAATGCCGACGACCGTGTCCGGAAGGAGCCGTCCATCCCGATGAACAAAGGCCTGGCGAGACACCTGCACAGACCCATCCCGCTGATGCGCCACCGGCGCGCGCCGCCGGGTACGGCGCCGGGCACGCTGATCGCCGACCCGACCGCGGCCCCGCCGGCGATCCGGCTGATCCACTATCGCGAGACCGAGATCCTGGAGGAGACGGTCGATACGATCGAGGGACTGCCCGAACGGATCGAGCGCTGGCCGGTGACCTGGGTCGACATCGAGGGCGTCGGCGACATCGAGCTGTTCCAGCGGCTCGGCGAGATGTTCGACCTGCACCGGCTGGCGATCGAGGACGCGGCCAACCTCCACCAGCGGCCCAAGTTCGAGGACTATGACGACCACGTCTTCGTCGTGACCCGGATGATCCGGCCGGAGACGGCGCCGGCGACCGAACAGGTCTCGATGTTCGTCGGCGAGAATTTCCTCATCACCGTCCAGGAAGCCCCCGGCGACTGTTTCGAGCCGGTCCGCGAGCGCCTGCGCGGCGGCAAGGGGCCGATCCGGCGGCGCGGTCCGGATTACCTCGCCTACGCCCTGCTCGACGCGGTCATCGACAATTACTTTCCGGTCCTCGAATCCTACGGCGAGCAGGTCGAGAGCCTGGAAAGCGGCGTCATCACCGAGCCGCACCGCGAGCACGTGGTCGAGATCCATCAGCTCAAGCGCGAGCTGCTGTCGATGCGGCGGGCCGTGTGGCCGCAGCGCGAGATGATCAACGCCTTGATCCGCGACGAGGCCCGGGTGATCACCCGGCAGACCCGCGTCTACCTGCGCGACTGTTACGACCACACCGTCCAGCTCATGGACATCGTCGAGGTCTACCGGGAGGTCACGTCCGGCCTGATCGACATCTACCTGTCGAGCGTCAGCGCGCGGATGAACGAGGTGATGAAGGTGCTGACCATCATCGCGACGATCTTCATCCCGCTGTCCTTCATCGCCAGCCTCTACGGCATGAACTTCGCCACGGACAAGCCGTGGAACATGCCGGAGCTCAAGTGGGCCTACGGCTACGTCTATTCGCTGGTGCTGATGCTGGTGATCGCCGGCGGGCTGTTGTTCTGGTTCTGGCGCAAGGGCTGGCTGACCGAGAAGAAGCGGGGCCGGGCACAGCTACTGGCGCGACAAGCGGAGCAAGCGCGGCGGCGCTAGAACTCGATCATGTCGCCGGCGAAGCCGTTCTCGACGCCCTTGGAGCCCTCGGGCTCGTTGGCGATGGTGAAGTTGAGCTCGACCAGGATGCCGCTGGGGTCGCGCACGAAGAGCTGCCACAGGCCGGCTTCGGGGATGTCGTTCTCGCCCCAGGGCAGCCCGAGCTCGTTGAACTTCGCCTTGTAGGCGTCGAAGCCCTTGGCGCCGAAGGCCAAATGGTCGACCGCGGCGCTGCCGGGATGGAACTTGCCGTCCTTCCGGTCCAGGGCGGCGTCGCCGGCCATGACGTGGACCTGCGTGTTGCCCATCTGCAACCAGCTGCCCGGGAAGCTGAACGGCGGCCGCTTGGCGTGGGTCATGCCGAGGACCTCGGTATAGAAGCGATTGGTCGCTTCCAGGTCGTCGGTGCGGATCGCGACGTGCAGGATATCGACGAGCTCCATGGCGCCAAGCCTCCCTCAATAATGAACCATGATCGGATTTAGGCCTTCGCGCGCCGGTCGGCAATAACCATCTCGGCGGCTTTCTCGGCGATCATGATGGTCGGGCTGTTGGTATTGCCCGAGGTGATCGTCGGCATGATCGAGGCGTCGACCACGCGCAGCCCGTCCAGTCCGTGGACCCGCAGCCGGTCGTCGACCACGGCCGCCGGGTCGTCGCCCATCTTGCAGGTGCCGACCGGATGGAAGATGGTCGTGCCGACGTCCCCGGCCGCGCGGGCCAGGTCGCTCGTCGCTCTCGACCGCCGGGCCCGGCAGGATCTCTTCGGGCGCGTGGCGGGCCAGCGCGGGCGCCGCCATGATCGCGCGGGTCAGCCGCAGCGACCGGGCGGCGACCTGCCGGTCTGCCGGCGCGGTCAGGTAGTTGGGCCGGATCGCCGGCGCCGCGCGCGGGTCCGGGTCCTTGATGTGGATCGAGCCGCGGCTCTCCGGCCGCAGGTTGCACACCGACGGCGTGATCGCCGGGAAGCGGTGCAGCGGCTCGCCGAACTTGTCGAGCGACAGCGGCTGGACGTGAAACTCGAGGTCGGGCGTCTCCAGCGCCGGGTCGCTCTTGGTGAACAGGCCGAGCTGCGACGGCGCCATGGTCAGCGGGCCGCGCTTGAACAGAAGATAGTCGAGCCCCATGCGCAGCTTGCCGACCAGCGAGTTGGCCTGCTGGTTCAGGGTCACCGCGTCGCGGACCTTGAAGATCATGCGGAGCTGCAGGTGGTCCTGCAGGTTCTCGCCGACGCCGGGCAGCGCGTGAAAGACCGTCGATGCCGTGCGCCTTGAGCACCTCGCCCCGGCCGATCCCCGACAGCTCCAGCAGTTGCGGCGAGGCGACCGCGCCGGCCGACAGGATCACCTCGCCCGCTGCCTCGGCGCGGGCCGGCCTGCCCTGGTGCCAGAAGGCGATCCCGCTGGCCCGCTTGCCGTCGAAGACGATCCGCGCAGTGTGGGCGTGGGTCAGCACGGTCAGGTTGGGCCGCGCCATCGCCGGCTTGAGGAAGCCGTCGACCACCGACCAGCGCGTGCCACGGCGCTGGTTGACCTGGAAGAAGGCCGAGCCCTCGTTGGTGCCGGTGTTGTAGTCCGGGGTCTTGGGGATGCCGACCTGTTCGGCCGCGACCCGGAAGGCGTCGAGGATGTCCCAGTGCAGGCGCTGCTCCTCGACCCGCCACTCGCCGCCGGCGCCGTGCATCTCGGTGGCGCCGGCATAGTGGTCCTCGTGCTTGAGGAAATAGGGCAGCACGTCGTCCCAGCCCCAGCCCGCGTTGCCGAGCTGGCGCCACTGGTCGTAATCGCGCGCCTGGCCGCGCATGTAGATCATGCCGTTGATCGACGAGCAGCCGCCCAGCACCTTGCCGCGGGTGTAGTCGATGGCGCGGCCGTTGAGGCCGGGCTCGGGCTCGGTGGTCAGGCACCAGTCGGTGCGCGGGTTGCCCTTGGTGTAGAGGTAGCCGATCGGGATGCGGATCCAGATATAGTTGTCCTTGCCGCCCGCCTCGAGCAGCAGGACGCGGACCGACGGGTCGGCCGACAGCCGGTTGGCCAGCACGCAGCCCGCCGAGCCGGCGCCGACGATCACGTAGTCGAATTGCCCGATGCTGGGGGCGTTGGCGAATTCGGACTGCATCGCTCCGACCGTCTCCCGGAAGCCGCCTCGCGGCGAGCCTATTGCGCGCGCGGCGGAATGGCCACCTCGCGCGTGCACCTACGCTTTATAGCGCCGCCGCCACCGTGGTCGCCTCCAGGATCGCGCGCTCGGCGTCGAGCTCACCGGCGAGCCGAGCGCCGCCGACGAGGTGGACCGGCTTGCCCATCGCCTCCAGCGCCGGGGCGAGGTCGGCCAGCGGCTCCTGGCCGGCGCAGATCACGACAGTGTCGCAGGCGACAAGCCGTGGCTCGCCGTCGACCGTGATATGCAGGCCGGCGTCGTCGATGCGCTCGTAGGTCGCCCCAGCGATCATCTCGACCCCGGCGCGCACCAGGCTCATGCGGTGGACCCAGCCGGTGGTCTTGCCCGGCCCCGCGCCCATGCGACCCTCGCTGCGTTGCAGCAGGGTGACCATGTGCGCGGGCGCCGGCGGCTTCGGCGCCATACCGACGCCCCAGGTGGCGCGGAATTCGTCCGGATCGAGGTGGCTGCGGTGGCCGGCCTCGACCAGGTAGAGCGCGACGTCGACGCCGATGCCGCCCGCCCCGATGATGGCGACCCGCTCGCCCGCCTGGCGCGCGCCCGACAAGAGGTCGGCGTAGCCCATGACCATCGGATGTTCGATACCGTCGATCGCCGGCACCCGCGGCGAGACGCCGGTGGCCAGGACGATCTCGTCGAAGGCGGCAAGATCGTCGCTGCCCGCCACCGTGTGCAGCCGGACGTCGACGGCGAGCTGGTCGAGCCGCCGCCGGAAGTAGCGCAGGGTCTCCTCGAACTCCTCCTTGCCCGGGATCCGCCGGGCCAGGGTGAACTGGCCGCCGATCGCGTCGCCGGCCTCGAACAGGGCGACCGCGTGGCCCCGCTCGGCGGCGACGGTGGCCGCGGCGAGGCCGGCCGGGCCGGCGCCGACGACGGCGACCTTCTTGGGCGCGGCGGCGGGTCCCCAGGTCAGCTCGGTCTCGCGGCAGGCGCGCGGGTTGACCAGGCAGGAGACCGGCTGGTCGATGAAATACTGGTCGAGGCAGGCCTGGTTGCAGGCGATGCAGGTGTTGATGTCGTCGGCCCGCCCTTCGCGCGCCTTCTCGACGAAGGCGGGGTCGGCGAGGAAGGGCCGCGCCATCGAGACCATGTCGGCCTGGCCGGCGGCGAGGATGTCCTCGGCCTTGTCCGGCGTGTTGATCCGGTTGGTCGCGATCAGCGGCACCGAGACCGCGCCCATCAGCCGCGCGGTGGCCCAAGCGTAGCCGCCGCGCGGGACCGCCTGGGCGATGGTCGGGAAACGCGCCTCGTGCCAGCCGATGCCCGAATTGATGAGGTCGGCGCCGGCTTCCTCGATCGCCTTGGCGAAGGCGGCGATCTCGTCGGGCTCGAGCCCGCCCTCGATACCGTCGAGGACCGAGATCCGGTACAAGATGATGAAGTCGCGGCTCACCGCCGCGCGGGTCCGCCGCACGACCTCGAGCGGGAAGCGGATACGGTTCTCGAAACTGCCGCCCCAGCGATCCTCGCGCTTGTTGGTGTGGAGCGCGACGAACTGGGAGATCAGGTAGCCCTCCGACCCCATGATCTCGACCCCGTCGTAGCCGGCCGCCTCGGCCAGCGCGGCCGAGCGGGCATAGGCCTCGATCGTCGCCTCGATCCCGGCCTCGTCGAGCGCGCGCGGGGTGTCGCGGTTGATCGGCGACTTGATCGGCGACGGCGCGACGATGTCGGGGTGGTAGCCGTAGCGGCCGCTGTGCAGGAGCTGGAGCAGGATGCGCCCGCCCTCGGCGTGGACCGCCTCCGGGATGACCCGATGCGCCGCGGCCTGTTCTTCGCGTCTCGAAGGTGCCGGGGCCGGGCATCATCCGGCCCTCCCAGGTCGGCGAGAAGCCGCCGGTGACCATCAGCGCGCAGCCGTGGCGGGCGCGCTCGCCATAGAAGGCGGCGAGCCGCGGCATGCCGCCCTCGGCCTCCTCCAGGCAGGTGTGCATCGAGCCCATCAGGATGCGGTTCGGCAGGGTCTGGGTGCCGACCGTGATGGGCGCGAACAGGTGCGGATAGAGGGTGTCGGGCATCGGTGGCTGGCTCCGGGCGGGCGCGCCGGCCCAGGGTTGAGGCTCTGTCCGACCTATCCCTTGAAGCGGGCGGCGAGCGCGTCGGCGGACTTGGCGAGCAGCGAGAGGTCGATGCCGACGGCGACGAAGGTATAGCCCCAGTCGATGTAGCGCTTCGCCTCTTCCTCGTTGAGCGTCAGGATGCCGGCCGGCTTGCCCACGGCCTTGAGCCGGTCGACGGCGTCCTTGAGCGCGGCCTGGACCTCCGGGTGGCCGGCTTGGCCGATATGGCCCATCGCCGCGCCCAGGTCGGACGGGCCGATGAACACGCCGTCGACCCCGTCGACCTCGGCGATCTTCTCGAGTTCGTCCATCGCCGAGGGGGTCTCGACCTGCGCGATCAGGCATATCTCGGTGTCGGCGGTCTTGAGATAGTCCTTGATCCGCCCGAAGCCCCCGGCCCGCGTGCTGCCCGCGACCCCGCGGATGCCGGCTCGGCGGATAGCGGGTCTGGGACGACCGCCTGCTTCGCCTCCGCCGCGTTCTGCACGTAGGGCACCAGCAGCGACTGGCTGCCGATGTCGAGCAGGCGCTTGAACAGCACGGCGTCGTTCCACGCCGGCCGGACGATCGGGGTGGCGGTGCCGCCGACCATCGCCTGGAGCTGGGACATCACGCCCGGCACCTCGTTGGGCGTGTGCTCGGTGTCGATCAGGATCCAGTCGAAGCCGGCGTTGGCGATGATCTCGGTCGAGATGTTGCTGGCCAGGCTGCTCCACAGGCCGATCTGCAGCTTGCCCTCGGCGATGGCGTGCTTGAAGGCGTTCCGCTTGAGTTCCATGCGCGATGCTTTCTTGAAGGTTGGCGGCTCAAGCCGCCGGAAAGGAAGCTAGACGAACTGGACCGCGACGGTGCCGAGATCGCCGAAGTCGCCGTGCAGCGTGTCGCCCGGCTCCGCCCAGACCGGTCGGGTGAACGAGCCCGACAGGATCAGGTGGCCCGGCTCCAGGGTCGTGCCGAAGCTGCCGACCTTGTTGGCGAGCCACGCCACGCCCAGCGCCGGGTGGCCGAGCACGCCGGCGGCGATGCCGGTCTCCTCGATGTCGGCGTTGCGGTACATGATGCCGCCGACCCAGCGCAGGTCGACGTCCATCGGGCCGACCGGGCGGCCGCCGATGACGATGCCCGCCGCCGCGCCGTTGTCGGAGACGGTGTCGAAGATCTTGCGCGGGTCCTGGACCCGGGCGTCGATGATCTCCAGCGACGGCACGACGTATTCGGTGGCGCGCAGCACGTCGAGCAGGCCGACGCCGGGGCCCTTGAGCGGCTCGCCCAGGACGAAGGCCAGCTCGACCTCGACCCGGGGCACGCAATAGTCGGCGTGTTTCACCTTGGAGCCGGTCTGGATCATCATGTGGTCGAGCAGGTGGCCGTAGTCCGGCTCGTCGATCTTGGACGAGCGCTGCATGGCCTTGGAGGTCAGCCCGACCTTGTGGCCGATCACCCTGGCGCCGTCGGCGACCTTCTTCTCGGTCACCAGGCTCTGGATCGCGTAGGCGTCGTCGATGGTGATGTCCGGGAAGGTGGTCGAAAGCTGCACCGCCTGCTTCTTCTTCTTCTCCGCGTCCAGGAGCTTCTGGGCGGCCTTCTTGCGGTCTTTGTCGGAAAGCATCTCTCGGGCACCTCTCGAATTCACGCGACGCGGGTCAACGGTCCGGCCGGCGCCACACCTGGATCGCAGGGTGCACCCGAACGGATCGGCGAAACCGCGCGCATTATCGTGATCGGCCCGCCCCCCGGCAATGGCCGGGGATGCGCCGATCCGCGATTTTCGTGCGTGGAATCGCCGCGCCGGGCTATTCCGCCGCGACGCCGACCCCTGCCGGGCAGGCCACGCCGGTGCCGCCGAGGCCGCAATAGCCCATCGGGTTCTTGGCCAGATACTGCTGGTGATAGTCCTCGGCGTAGTAGAACTCGGGCGCGTCGAGGATCTCGGTCGTGATCGGGCCGTAGCCGGCGGCGCCGAGCTGGGCCTGGTAGGCTTCCTTCGACGCCTCGGCCTGCTGGCGCTGGTCGTCGCCATAGACGTAGACGCCCGACCGGTACTGGGTGCCGACGTCGTTGCCCTGGCGCATGCCCTGGGTCGGGTCGTGGCTCTCCCAGAACAGCTTGAGCAGCTGGCCGTAGCTGACCTTGGCCGGCTCGAACACGACCCGGACCACCTCGTTGTGGCCGGTCTGGCCCGAGCAGACCTCCTCGTAGGTCGGGTTGGGCGTGTAGCCGGCAGCGTAGCCGACCGCGGTCGAGAACACGCCCGGCTCCTGCCAGAACACCCGCTCGGCGCCCCAGAAACAGCCCAGGCCGAACAGCGCCAGCTCGGTGCCGTCCGGGAACGGCGGCGCGATCGGGTTGCCGTTGACGAAGTGCCGGTTCTCGATGGGCATCGGCGACGACCGGCCGCGCAGGGCGGTCTCGGGGGTGGGCATTTCCAGCTTTTTCCGCGACATGAAGAACATGGCCGAATTCCTTTTTGCGGATGTCCGGTGTGACGATAAGCTAGCGCGCGCCCGCACGAAATCCATCCCCATTCCGCAGGAGACCCATGGCGACAGGCGGTTCGACGTCGGCGGTGCTGCGCGCCGCCCTGTGGATGGTGGGCGCGCTGCTCTCGTTCCTGGCCCTGGCCGTGGCCGCGCGCGAGCTGTCGGCGCAGCTCGACACGTTCCAGATCCTGTTCTGGCGCAGCCTGGTCGGGCTGGTCCTGGTCTCGGCGATCCTGACCTGGAAGGGCTGGCACCTGGCCCGCACTGCCCAGCCGCTGCTGCAGATCGTGCGCAACGCGGTCCACTTCACCGGCCAGTGGGGCTGGGTCTACGGCGTCGCCCACATCTCGATCGCCGAGGTCTTCGCGATCGAGTTCACCATGCCGATCTGGACGCTGCTGCTCGCGGCGCTGCTGCTCGGCGAGCGGATCACCCGGGTCCGCTCGGTCACCGTCCTGCTCGGCTTCATCGGGATCCTGGTCATCCTGCGGCCCGGCGTGACCGAGGTGCAGGTCGCCCAGCTCACCGTGCTGTGGGCCGCGGTCGCCTTCGCGCTGTCCGCCTACGTCATCACCAAGCGGCTGGTCGCGACCGACACGCCGCTGGCGATCATCTTCTACATGTCGCTGGTCCAGCTGCCGCTCGGCTTCGCCGGCGGGGTCATCGACTGGGCCTGGCCGTCGGGCTGGCTGTGGGTCGCGGTCGTGGCGGTCGGGGTGGCGGGCCTGACCTCCCACTACTGCATGGCCCGGGCGCTGACCCTGGCCGACGCCACCGTCGTCGTGCCGATGGACTTCATGCGCCTGCCGCTGGCCTTCCTGGTCGGCTACCTGCTCTACAACCAGGGCGTCGACATCTACGTGCTGATCGGCGCGCTGATCATCTTCGCGGGCAACTACGTCAACGTCTACAACGCCCGGCGCGCGGAGACCGCGACGTCGCGATGATTGCCGGCGCCCGCCCCGCGCGCCTAGAATCCGGGGCAATGGATCGGCAAGGATGATCGGCCCATGACCAAGACCAGCATCGCCGGCGCAGCCCTCGCCCTCGCCCTGACGGCGGGCGCCACCCACGCCGCCGCCGACACCGCCGTCGCCTACAGGTGCGCCAACGGCACGTTGGTGATTGCCGACTTCGGCGTCGAGAACGGCCGGGTGCTGCTGACCATCGGCAAGCACCGGGTCATGCTCGCCGCGGTGCGCGCCGCCTCGGGCGCCAAATACACCAACGGCAAGACCACCTTCTGGACCAAGGGCAGCAGCGCCCGCCTGATCGACGCCGGCCACGAGACCACCTGCCGCATCACCGACGACTGATTCCGATCCGCTTTTTTGGGCGCGCGCGCTGGGGTATCTGTTGTGCCGTCCCGCCAACCAGACCGGCCCAGACGCATGCCCCGACAAGACCCGCCGCCCGGCCCGCGCCTTCGCGTCGTCCTCGACCCCGGCATCGCCATCGGCCCGGGCAAGGCCGACCTGCTGGAAGCGGTCGAGGCGACCGGCTCGATCTCCGCGGCCGGCCGGAGCCTGGGCATGAGCTACAAGCGCGCCTGGAGCCTGATCGAGACGCTGAACGGCTATTTCGGGCAGACGCTGGTGCAGACCTCGAAGGGCGGGAAATCCCACGGCGGGGCCGAGCTGACGCCCACCGGCAAGCGGGTGCTGACGCTCTACCGCCGCATGGAAGCGCGCGCCCGCGAGGCGACCCGGAACGACCTGAGAGCCCTGCGCAAGCTGCTGCCCGTTATGTCCGACTGAAAATATCGCTTGCGGTCCGTGCCGCTCGATGGCTATGAGTCGATATGTTCTAATGAACATATCGAATGAGGAACTTCCATGCGCCTGCCGCCGCCCCGTCCCCTTTCCGCGATCGCCGCGGCCACGGTCGCGCTCGGCGTCGTCGCCGCGTCGGCCGCGCCGGGCCGTGCCGACGAGGTCAAGGTCGCGGTCGCCGCCAATTTCACCACCGCGGCGAAGGAGATCGGCGCGCTGTTCGCCAAGGCGACCGGACACAAGGCCCTGTTCAGCTTCGGCTCCACCGGCCAGCTCTATGCCCAGATATCCCAGGGCGCGCCGTTCGAGGTGTTCCTGGCCGCCGACCAGGCGCGGCCGAAGAAGGCCGTCGCGGCGGGCTTCGCGGTTGCGGGCAGCCGCTTCACCTACGCCACCGGCAAGATCGTCCTGTTCAGCATGACGAAAGGCCTGGTGACCGGCCCGTCGACGCTCAGGCACGGCACGTTCGCCAAGATCGCGATCGCCAACCCGGCCACCGCCCCCTACGGCGCCGCCGCGGTCCAGGCGATGAAGGCGCTGGGCGTCTACCGGCGCTTGTCGCCGAAGGTCGTGCAGGGCAACAATATCGCCCAGACCTTCCAGTTCGTCAGGACGGGCAACGCGGCGGTCGGCTTCGTCGCCTTGTCCCAGGTGGTGCGCAACAACGACGGTTCGCGATGGATCGTGCCCGAGACGCTCTACGCCCCGATCGCCCAGGACGCCGTGCTGCTGAAACCGGGCGCGGCCAGCGCCGCCGCGCGCGCCTTCCTCGCCTTCCTGAAGGGCCCGCAGGCCGACGCCGTCAAGGCCAAGTACGGCTACGGGACCGGCGGATGACGCCGGGCCGCTGATGGCCGACCCCACGCTGATCTGGGCGGAGATCTGGCCGCCGGTCCGGCTGACCCTAGAGCTGGCCGCGATCACGACCGTCCTCCTGCTGCTGATCGGCACACCGCTGGCCTGGTGGCTGGCCCATACCCGGTCGCGCGCGCGCCCGGTCGATCGAGGCGGTCACCGCGCTGCCGCTGGTGTTGCCGCCGACGGTGCTCGGCTTCTACCTGCTGGTGCTGCTCGGCCCGGCGGCGCCGATCGGCCGGTTGTGGGTCGAGCTGACCGGGACCACGCTGACCTTCTCCTTCTCCGGACTGGTGGTCGCCTCGCTGATCTATTCGCTGCCCTTCGCGGTCCAGCCGCTGCAGACCGCCTTCGAGACGGTCGGCCGGGCGCCGCTGGAGGCGGCGGCGACCCTGCGCGCCGCGCCGTTCGACGCCTTCCTGACCGTGGCCTCGCCGCTGGCGCTGCGCGGTTACGTCACCGCGGCGGTGCTGACCTTCGCCCACACGGTCGGCGAGTTCGGCGTGGTGCTGATGGTCGGCGGCAACATCCCGGGCGCGACCAAGGTGATCTCGATCGCGATCTACGAGAATGTCGAGACGCTCGACTACACCAAGGCCCACATCCTCGCCGGCGGCATGATCGCGTTCAGCTTCGTCGTCCTCCTGCTGGTCTACACCCTCAACCGGCGCTTCCGCGTCGGCCGCGCCTGAGCCATGGCGACCCTGCACCTCGATACCCGACTCGCCTTCGGCGGCTTCGCCCTGGCGCTCGACGACGAGGCGGTGCCGCTGCGCGGCGTCACCGCGCTGTTCGGGCCGAGCGGCAGCGGCAAGACCACGATCCTGCGCATCGTCGCCGGGCTGGAGCGGCACGCGCGCGGCCGGGTCGGCTTCGGCGACACGGTCTGGCAGGACGACGCGCGGAGGCTGTTCGTCAAGCCGCACCGGCGCGCGGTCGGCTACGTGTTCCAGGACGCCCGGCTGTTCGACCACCTGAGCGTCGAGGGCAACCTGCGCTATGCCCGGCGGCGGGCGGCCCCGGACCGCGGCGACACCGGCGACGGGCTGGCCGACGAGGTCGTCGAGGCGCTCGAGCTCGCGCCGCTGCTGGGCCGGCGGCCGGCCGGACTGTCGGGTGGCGAGCGCCAGCGGGTCGCGATCGGCCGCGCCCTGCTGACCCGGCCGTCGCTGTTGCTGATGGACGAGCCGCTGTCGGCGCTCGACCTGCGCCGGCGCGCCGAGATCATCCCCTACATCGAGGCGCTGCCGCGCCGGTTTGGCGTGCCCGTGCTCTACGTCACCCACGCGATCGAGGAGGTCGCGCGGATGGCCGACGACATGGTCGTGCTCGCCGACGGCCGCTTCGTCGCCAGCGGCCCGGCCGAGGCGGTGATGGAGCGGCTCGACCTCCAGCCGCTGGCCGGCCACTTCGAGGCCGGCGTGCTGCTCGACGGCGCGGTCACCGGCCACGACGACACCTTCGCGATGACCGAGGTCGATCTGGGCAGCGCCGGGGGCGGCCAAGAGGGCGGCCAGTCGATCCGCATGCCCGGGGTCGACGTGCCCGTCGGCCAGCGGGTGCGCCTCAGGGTACGCGCCCGCGACGTGTCGCTGGCGCTGGCGCCGCCGGCCGACATCTCGATCCGCAACATCCTGCGCGCGACCATCCTCTCCGTGGTCGAGGAGCAGGAGCGCGCCTTCGCCGAGACCTTGCTCGACATCGGCGGCCAGCACCTGCGCGCCCGGCTGACCCGCGAGGCGGTCGCCGCCCTCGGCCTCGCGCCGGGGCTGGAGGTCTACGCGCTGATCAAGAGCATCGCCTTCGACCGCCGGCTGCTGCCGTCCTGACGCGCGGCACGGAAACCGCGCGACGGTTATCATCGGTTATCTTTGGTTATCTTTGGTTATCTTCTTGGCGTCCGGGCTGGGCCCGGCATCGGCCCGGGAACCGTCGTTTCCAGGCCTTTTAGATGGCGGTTATAGGAAATTTTTCAAGCCCGGCCGGAGCTTGCGCTAGGCCGATCTCATCCGTTTCCCGGGTGAGGAGTCTCCTTCGGAAAGGCCAGTCGTCGAGACCCGGCCGCGCGCCGGTTCTCGTGGCCTACCGCATCTCGGCCAGGACGTCATCGAAGTAGCCGCAGATATCGTCGAGGTTGTTGGGGTTCTTCTCCAGCGCGTCGCGCAGCTTCTGGGACGCCTTCTCGACCTTCGGCACCACGGCCTGGAGCCGCTTCGGATCCTGCTTCGCCAGCACCTGCATGCGCGCCGAGACGGCGTCGGCCTTCGCGAGGGCCTGGGCCTTCGAGCAGGCCAGCGCCGGCGGCGCGGCCAGCAGGGCGGCGAACACGGCGGCGGCAGCGGCGGCTTTCGGCAGCAACTTCATCGGCAAACCTCCGAACGCGATGGACCCGCGCCCCGATCGGCGCGCGCTCGACTGTAACGCGGGCGGCGGCGGCGGCGCCAGCGGCGAACCGGCTCAGACGATCTCGCGGCTGCCGTCGGAGTAGCGGATCTTGACGGTCACGCTGCCCTCGTTGAGCAGCCAGGGGCGGACGCGGAAGCGGCGCGCGCCGCTCTTGTGCATCGGGTCGGCCTCGGCGATCGCCCGCGCTTCGTCGAGCGAGGCGGCGCGGATGATGACCATGCCCTCGCCTTCCCAGTAGGCCTCGTCGTCGGTCCAGAACGGTCCGGCGCCGAACATGATGCCCTTTTCCTCGAGCTCGACCTGATAGGCGAGGTGCGCCTCGATATTCGCCATCACCGGCCCCATGCCGTCGGTCGGGCTGGTGAACACGGCGTAGAGCTGTTTCTGCAGCATGCCGCGGCTGGCTTCGAGGATGTCGGCGACCTTCAGGCCGTCGCCGGGCTGGCTGTCGTCGGGCGGGGTGTCGTCGGGCGGGGTGTCGTCGGGCGGGCGATGGCGTCCTCCTTCGTTCGGGGCGCATCGATTCAATTGAATGCTCTATAGGCCGGATGACCCTTTCGGCAAAAGGTGTAATATCACATCCATGGCCCGACGAATATCGGCGACCTGCCGAGATCAAGATCGGGCATGTTCAGGGAGGATCAGGATGACACAGACTTTACGCAAAGCCTGCCTCGGCGGCGTCGTCACCGCGGCGTTGCTCGCGACCGCCGCCACCGCTTCGGCCCAGACGGTGTTCAAGCTCACCGCCGGCTCCAGCCATCCGCCGGTGGTGCCCTGGGTCGGCGTGATGAAGAACTGGGTCGTGCCGCAATCGGTCATCCGGCTGAAGGCGATGGGCGGCAAGTACACGATCAAGTGGACCCAGGCCTACGCCGGCGCGCTCTACAACTTCAAGAACACGCTGGAGGGCGTCCAGGAAGGCCTCGCCGACATGGGCTGGGTCGGCACCCTGTGGGAGCCGGACAAGCTGCCGCTGCAGGACATGACCTACTTCCTGCCCTTCGTGACCGAGAACACCCGCCACCTGATCGAGATCCAGGACGAGATGACACGCACCATCCCGGCCCTGAACCAGCAGTGGCACAAGTACAAGAACGAATATCTCGGCCCGCAGGCGACCGACGCCTACGTGATCGCGTCGCGGGTGCCGATCCGCACGCTGGCCGACCTCAAGGGCAAGAAGTTCTATGCGCCGGGCGCCGTGGCGCGCTGGCTGGAAGGCACCGGCGCGATCGGCGTCAACGGCGGCCTGCCGGTCTACTACAACGGCATCAAGACCGGCATCGCCGACGGCACCATCGTGCCCGGCACCGGCATCCTGCCGTTCAAGCTGCAGGAGGTCGCGCCCTACATCATCAAGGTGCGGCTCGGCGCGATGATCTCCGGCGCGCTGACCATGAACACGGACACCTGGAAGCGTCTGCCGCCCGAGATGAAGAAGATGTTCAAGAAGCTCGGCCAGGAATACGGCGACCGGGTCACCATCGCGATCGACGCCAACGTCGAAAAGCACTTCAAGATCCTGGCCGCCAAGGGCGCCAAGATCTCGACCATGCCGCTGGCCGAGCAAAAGAAGTGGGCCAAGGCGCTGCCGAACATCGCCGCCGACTGGGTCAAGGCGACCGAGAAGCGCGGCCTGCCCGCCCGGCAGGTGCTCAAGTCGTTCATGGCCGGCGTCCGCAAGCGCGGCGACAAGCCCCTGCGTGACTGGGACAAGGAAATTTGACCTCAGCCGCCTTGGCGGAACCAAACGGGGCTGAACCAAGCGGGGCGCCACCCACGGAGTGGCGCCCCGTCGTCCTGTTCACCCGCCTGACTTCGCTGTCCAACAGCGTCGGGACCCTCTGGGTCTTCTGCATCATGCTGATGATCACCGCGGACGTGGTCGCCCGCGGCGCGTTCAACCAGCCGATCCGCGGGGTGGCGGAACTGGTCGGCTATTCGATCGCCGGCGCGGTCTACCTCCAGCTCGCCAACACGCTCCACGTCGGCCGCTTCACCCGGGCCGAGATGCTGATCGGCTCGCTGCGCACCAACCGGCCGATCGCCGGCGCGATCTACTATGGCTTCTTCAACGCGATCGGCGTCTGCGTCTTCGTGCTGATCGCCCACGGCGCCTGGCTCAAGTTCGAGGAGGCCTGGCCCGACCTGGTGTTCGGCGCGACCGGCGAGTTCACCATCAAGGTCTGGCCGCTGCGCCTGATCATGACCTTCGGCGCGGTCCTGGCGGCGCTGGAATTTCTCATCCTGTTCGCGCGCAACATCAGCGACCTGATCCGCGCGCTGCACGAACGCCGGCGCGCCGGCGCCGACCGCAAGCCGGTCGGCTGGGGCGCGCTCGCCCTGCTCGTCGTCGCCGTCGCGCTGGTCCTGCTCGCCGCGTCGAGCGAGCTCAGCCGGGTCCAGGTCGGCGCGCTGTCCTTCGCCGGCATCCTGTTGTTCATCTATATGGGCGGGCATATCGCGATCGGGCTGATCACCTTGGGCGTGCTCGGCATCTGGATCATGATCGGCAACCCGAACATCGCGCTGAACATGCTCAAGATCGCGTCGACCGAGTTCCTGCGGAACTACGTCTTCGGCGTGATCCCGCTGTTCGTGCTGATGGGCCTGCTGGTCAGCGAATCCGATATCGGCAAGGACACCTTCTCGGTCGCGCGCTGGATGCTCAAGCGGATCAAGGGCGGGCTCGGCGTCGCCACGGTGGCCGCCAACGCCATCTTCGCCGCGATCACCGGATCGTCGATCGCCTCGGCGGCGGTGTTCACCAAGATCGCCGCGCCGGAGATGTTCGCCCACGGCTACTCGCCGCGCTTCGCGGTCGGCACGGTCGCCGGCAGCTCGGTGCTCGGCATGCTGATCCCGCCCAGCCTGCTGCTGATCATCTACGGCTTCGTCGCCGAGCAGTCGGTCGGCGTGCTGTTCCTGGCGGCGGTCCTGCCCGGCATCATCCTGGCCGTGGCGATGGCGGCGATGATCGTCGGCATGGCCCATTTCCGGCCCGACATGGTCGGCACGCCGAGCGAGGACGACCTCGCCGAGGAGAGCGTGTCGTCGGCGGCGATCAAGCTGGCGCCGATCCTGGTGCTGATCGGCCTCGTCCTCGGCGGCATCTACGCCGGCCTGTTCACCCCGGTCGAGGCCGGTGCGATCGGCGCCCTGGGCGCGCTGGTCCTGGCCGTGCTCAAGCGGCGGCTGACCATGACCAAGCTGTGGCGGGTGCTGATCGAGACCGGCCACATCTCGGTGTCGATCCTGTTCCTGATCCTCGCCGCCAACGTCTACGGCCGGATGCTCGCGCTGTCGGGCCTGCCGCAGCAGATGGGCGAGCTGATCGGCGCGGCCGAGCTCGGCTTCTACGGCTTCATGGCGCTCTACATCGTGCTGCTGATCATCCTCGGCATGTTCCTCGATTCGACCTCGATCATCCTGATCGTGCTGCCCTTCGTGCTGACCATCGTCCAGAGCTATCCCAACGTCGACCTGGTCTGGTTCGGCATCGTCACCGTGATCGCGGTCGAGATGGGGCTGCTGACGCCGCCGCTGGGGCTGTCCTGCTACGTGGTACACTCGACCCTGGGCGACGACCGTGTCACCCTCAAGGACATCTTCGCCGGCGCCTTCCCCTTCGTCGTGATCATGCTGCTGGTCACCATCCTGCTGATCGCGGTGCCGGGGATCACCCTCCTGTTCGTGTAGCCCCCTTATTTGTCTAACCAGAGTTCGCCGACATGAAACGCAGCACCGACCGCTTCCTGACCACCCACACCGGCAGCCTGCCCCGGCCCGACGACCTGATCCGGATGATGTTCGCCAAGGAGGAGGGCGTGCCGGTCGATGCGGGCAAGCTCGCCGCCCGGATCAAGTCGGCGGTCGCCGAGGTCGTCACCAAGCAGGTCGAGGCCGGGATCGACCTGGTCAACGATGGCGAGATGAGCAAGCCGAGCTACGCCACCTATATCAAGGACCGGCTCGGCGGCTTCGGCGGCGAGAGCAACAGCTTCGTCTACGGCGACCTGGTCGACTTCCCCGAGCTGCGCGACCAGGTGTTCGGCGACCCCGGCCGGTCGCGGCGCAAGACCCCGGCCTGCACCGGCCCGATCACCGTGCTCGACGCGCAGGCGCCGGTGACCGACGCCGCCAACCTGACCGCCGCCATCGCGAAGACCGGCGCCGCCGAGGGCTTCATGAGCGCGGCCTCGCCCGGCGTGATCGCGCTGTTCTTCAAGAACGAGCACTATCCCAGCCGCGAGGCCTACCTGGAGGCGATCGCCGAGGCGATGCGGGTCGAGTACGAGGCGGTCGCCAAGGCCGGCCACGTGCTCCAGCTCGACTGCCCCGACCTGGCGATGGGCCGGCACATCCAGTTCGCCGACCTCGACCTGGCCGGCTTCCGCAAGATGGCCCAGCAGAATATCGAGGCGCTCAACCACGCCACCGCCAACATCCCGGAAGAGCAGCTCCGCATCCACCTGTGCTGGGGCAACTACGAGGGGCCGCACCATTGCGACGTGCCGCTGTCGGACATCATCGACCTGGTGTTCACCGCGCGGCCCCACGCGATCTCCTTCGAGGCGGCCAATCCGCGCCACGCCCACGAGTGGACCCTGTTCGAGCGGGTCAAGCTGCCCGACGGCAAGGTGCTGATCCCGGGCGTGCTCGAATCCAAGAGCAACTTCATCGAGCACCCGGACCTGGTCGCCCAGCGCATCGGCCACTACGCCAACCTGGTCGGCCGCGAGAACGTGATCGCCGGCACCGACTGCGGCTACGGCACCTGGGTCGGCCAGGCCGCCGTCGACCCCCGTGTGGTCTGGGCCAAGATGGCCGCGATGGCCGAGGGCGCGCGGATCGCGACGACGCAGTTCTGGGGCGGCTGACCCGGCCGCCGGGCCTCCTGCCCGACGCCCGAAAGGCGTATCGGGCCGCGCCGGGGCCGACTAGACTTGCGGCTTCAGCAAGGGAGACACGCCATGCACCGGATCGCCGTCGACCGGACCAAGCGGCTGTGCGACGAGCCGCACACGGGGCACAACCGCTATCACCCGGACATCGACCCGATCCTGGAGGTCGAGGACGGCGCCACGGTCGAGTTCGAGACCCGGGATGCGATCGACGGCCAGCTCGGACCCGACGCGACCGAAGCCGACTTCGCCACGATGGATCCCGGCGCGGTCCATCCGCTGACCGGCCCGGTCTTCGTCAAGGGCGCCGAGCCGGGCGACGCCCTGGAGGTCGAGTTCCTCGAGATCGCGCCGGCCGACCACGGCTTCAGCGCGATCATCCCGGGCCTCGGCTTCCTGCGCGACCTGTTCGACGCGCCCTTCCTGGCCCAGTGGACCCTCGCCGACGGCTGGGCGACCTCGCCGCAGATCCCGGGGGTGCGCATCCCCGCCGCGCCGTTCATGGGCATCTCGGCCACGGCGCCCTCGGCCGAGGCGCTGGCGGCCTGGAACGACCGCGAGCAGCGCCTGGCCGAGCGCGGCGGCGTCGCTCACCTGCCCGCCGCCGACGGCGCGGTGCCGGCGGGCTGCGGCTTGTCCGGCCTGCGCACCAACCCGCCGCGCGAGAATGGCGGCAACTTCGACGTCAAGCAGCTCACCACGGGGTCGCGGCTGGTGCTGCCCGTGTTCGTCGAGGGCGCCCTGTTCTCGACCGGCGACGGCCACTACGCCCAGGGCGACGGCGAGGTCTCGGTCACCGCGATCGAGATGGGGGCGACCGTCGCGGTCCGCTTCCGGCTCATCAAGGGCCTCGCCGCGCGCCGGCGCCTCACCGCCCCGACCTTCTCGCATCCGGGTTACCGGCCGGCGACCGCGGACGCGCGCGGTGCCGAGGCGGTGTTCGGCGCGATGGGTTATCCGATCGACGCCGCGGGCGCGAACGACGGCGAGAACGTCACGCTCGCCGCCCGCAACGCGCTGCTCAACATGATGGCGCTGCTCGAAGAGCGCGGCTTCACCCGCGAGCAGGCCTACATCATCTGCTCGGTCGCCTGCGACCTGCGCATCTCGAATATCGTCGACCTGCCGAACGTGACCGTCTCGGCGATCCTGCCGGAGACGATCTTCGGGTGATCCCGGTAACACCGGCGGCGCCGGCCTGGACGCCGGCGCGCGGCCGGTGCACAACAGCGCCGATCCTGCCGCCGACCGCCCCCACCGGAGCCTGCCGATGAAGCCCGACGTCCTGGTGATCGCCGTGTTCGCGCCCGAGAAGATGGCGCAGCTCGAAGACCGCTACACTGTCCATCACCTGCTGCCCGAGCCGCTGCCCGGCACGGTCCCGGCCGCGGTCGCCGAGGCGGTGCCGGCCGACGTGCTGGCGCGCGTCCGCGGCCTCGCCACCGACCCGGGCCGCGGCGCGAGCGCGGCGCTGATGGACCTTTTGCCCAGGCTGGAAATCATCTCGTCGGTGGGCGTCGGGCTCGACAGCATCGACGTGGCCGAGGCGACCAAGCGCGGCATCCCGGTGACCAACACCCCGGACACGCTGACCAACGACGTCGCCGACCTCGCCATCGCGCTGGTGGTCGCCGCGTCGCGGCGGATGTTCGCCGCCGAGCGTTTCGTGCGCGAGGGCAAGTGGCTGTCGAACGAGCCGCCGCTGAGCCACAGCGTCACCGGCAAGACGCTGGGCATCCTCGGCCTCGGCCGCATCGGCAAGGCGATCGCCCGGCGCGCCGAGGCGATGGAGATGAACGTCCTCTATACCGGCACCGGCGAAAAGCCCGAGGTGCCCTACGGCTATTGCGCCAGCCCGGCCGCGCTGGCCGAGCGCAGCGACTTCCTCGCCGTGTCCTGCAAGGGCGGGCCCGACACGGCCGGGCTGGTCGACGCCGCGACGCTGGCGGCGCTCGGCCCCGACGGCACCCTGGTCAACGTCGCCCGCGGCTCGGTGGTCGACGAGCCGGCGATGATCGCGGCGCTGCGCGAGGGCAAACTCGGCTTCGCCGCGCTCGACGTGTTCGCCAACGAGCCCGACGTGTCACAGGAGCTGCTCGCCCTGCCCAACGTGATCGCACAGCCCCACCATGGCAGCGGCACGATTGAAACCCGCAACAACATGGCCCAGCTTGTCGTCGACAACCTGGCAGCGCATTTCGACGGCAAGCCCCTACTGACCCCAGTAGGCTGATACCGGTGGGCTGACCCCGTGGCTGACACCCCGGCGCGGCAAACGGATGGAGGAACGGATGGCATTCCAGCAGGCCCTCAAGAAGACTCGCCTGGTCAACGACACGACCATCACCGAGGAGGAGCGGCAGGCCCGCATCGACCTCGCCGCCGCCTACCGGCTCGCCGCGCTCAACGAATGGGACGACGTCATCTACACCCACATCTCGATGCGGGTGCCGGGCACCGACGAGCATTTCCTGATCAACCCGTTCGGCATGTCCTTCGACGAGATCACGGCGAGCAACCTGGTCAAGATCGACCACGACGCCACCATCGTCGGCGACAGCGACTACCCGGTGAACGCCGCCGGCTTCGTCATCCACCACGCCGTCCACCGCGCCCGACCCGAGGTCAACTGCGTCATGCACCTGCACACCGAGGCGGGCATGGCGCTGTCGATGATGAAGTGCGGGCTGCTGCCGCTCTCCCAGCACGCCATGATGTTCTACAACCGGATCGGCTATCACCACTACGAGGGCATCGCGCTGAGCATGGACGAGCAGGACCGGCTGATCGCCGACCTGGGCGAGCACAGCGCGATGATCCTCTACAACCACGGCCTGCTCACCGCCGGCCGCTCGGTCGGCGAGGCCTACCTGCGCATGTTCTACCTGGAGAAGGCGGCGCGGGCGCAGATGATGGCGATGGCCGCGACCGACGACATCGTCATGCCGCCGCCCGAGGTCGCCGAGCTGACCGCCCAGCAGCACGTCGGGTCCAACGACCTCGCCGTCGGCGCGCGCGAGTGGCCCGCGACCCTGCGGCGGCTCGACCGCATCGACCCGGGCTACCGGGATTAGAGCCTAGCGCGCCGCGTAGAGGTGCCCCTGGTAGACCACCGGGCCGGTCGGCGCACCGGTCGGTGAACCGTTCGGGGGTTCGACGCTGACCGCCGCATTGGCGTCGGCCAGGTGCCCCACCAGGACGGCGGGCAGGCGACGCGGCTGATTGGCCGGCAGTACGCCCAGCGACACCGGCTTGCCGCCCTTGGGGATCAGCCACAGCTCGTGCGAGTGGCCGGGTACGGCCGGGGGCGTCGCCACGAGGCGGGCCCGGTAGCGGCCCGAGCGAGCATCGAGGTCGACCAACACGACCGGCTGACCGCCCGGCTTGCCGAGCAGCGCGACATGGGTGGTGGTGAACGGCGCCGGGCCGAGCACGCCCGGCACCGTGTAGACCACCAGCGCCGCCGCGGCCGCCGCTGCGGCGGCCGCGCCGAAGCCGAGCCAGAAGCCGCGCCGCCCGATCCGCCGCGCCGGGCGGGCCGCCGGCGCCTCCGGCCGCGCCCCTTCCGGCCGCGCACCGGTCTCGCGCACGATCGCCTCCCACACCGCGGGCGACGGCGCCTGGTCGGGGATCCCCGCGGACAGCGGGCCGAGCTTGCGTTCCCAGAAATCGACCCGCGCCCGGACCGCCGGATCCTCGGCGATCATCCGTTCGAACCGGCGCCGGGCCGCGCCCCCGAGCGTGCCGAGGACGTATTCGCCGGCGAGGGCGTCGAGCGTTTCCCTATCGAGCCGCTTCATCGTCCAGACACAGTCTCAGTTGCTCCAGCGCGCGCCGGAGCCAAGTCTTGATCGTGCCGATCGGCGCGTCCATGGCGCCGGCCAGCTCGCGATGGGTATCGCCATAGAGATACGCGCGGGTGACCGCGTGACGCTGGTTTTCGCCCAGCTCCGCCAGGCAGCGCTTCAGCGCCTGTAGGTCGGCGGCGTCGTAGCCCTCGGGGTCGCGGTCCAGGTCGCGCATAGCGTCGATCGTCTCGTCCTCGACCGGCACCAATCGGCCGGTCTTGCTGCGATAGCTCAGCGCCCGGTTGCGGGTCACCGAGATCAGCCAGGTCATCGCCGACGCCTTGCCGCGGTCGAAGGTATGGGCGTTGCGCCAGACGCGTACGAACCCGTCCTGCAACGCTTCCTCGGCCAGGCCCCGGCTACGCAAGATACCCACGCAAACGGCGAACAGTTTCCCCGAGGTGCGCTCGTAGAGCTGCGCGAACGCGCCGCGGTCGCCCCGTCCGGTGCGTTCGAGCAGGTCTTCGATCGACAGCGGGGTCGAGGACAAGAAGGTCACCGGATCGTCGTCACGCGCCGAAATGCGGCCGCGACCCTAACAACCGGCGTCGACGCCGACACCCCAAAAATATTTGATCGAGGCTGAAACCATTCCCGCCGCCGCCGGGTAGCTCCTCCATCAGCCCGGTTCACCCCGCGGCTGTGTCACGGAAAACGCGAAAGAGGAGCGTGAACGATGAGAGTGCACCGTCTTCTTCTCAATGCCGGCGCCGCCGCCCTGATCGGCCTGGGCACGGCCCTGTCCGCCGGCGCGGTCAACGCCGCCGCGACCAGCAACCCCATGGTCGGCGGCGCGCCGATGTACCCGACCAAGAACATCATCCAGAACGCGGTCAACTCGAAGGACCACACCACGCTGGTCGCCGCGGTCAAGGCGGCCGGCCTGGTCAAGACCCTGTCGGGGCCGGGGCCGTTCACCGTGTTCGCGCCGACCAACGCGGCGTTCGCGCAGCTGCCCAAGGGCACCGTCGCCAACCTGCTCAAGCCCGAGAACAAGGCGATGCTGCGCAAGGTGCTGACCTATCACGTCGTCGCCGGCCGGGTGATGAGCGGCACGCTGATGAAGATGATCAAGGCCGACGGCGGCAAGCACGCGATCAAGACGGTCAGCGGCGACACGCTGTGGGCCTGGACCAAACGCGGCCACGTCTACCTGACCGACGAGAGCGGCCGCACCGCCAAGGTGACCATCGCCAACGTGCGGCAGTCGAATGGCGTCATCCACGTCATCGACACCGTGCTGCTGCCGAAGTAACGCCTCCCGCAGCGGCGCGAAGCGCCCCGCGGCCGCCTGGTCGCGGGGCGTCTTCGTTTGAATGCTGCCTTATTCCGCGTCCGCTTCCGGCGCCAGCCGAACCAGCACGGCGCCCTTGTCGAAGGTGTCGCCCACCGCGTACCCGAGCTCGGCCACCACGCCGTCGCGCGGGGCGGTGATCGTGGTCTCCAGCTTCATGCTCTCGATCACCATGATCGTATCCCCCGCAGCCGACCGCGTCGCCGGGCGCCGCCGCGACCGAGACGACCGTGCCCGGCATCGCGGCGAGCACCGTATCGGCCGACGCTCCGCCGCCGCCGAGCGCGTCGGCGGCCTCGACCGGGCGAACCTCCCAGGCGCGGCCGCCGGCGTGGACCCAGATGCTGCCGCCCCGCGCCGCGACCCTGACCCGATGGGTCCGGCCGCCGACCGTGACCACCGCCTCGCCGTCGCCCAGTGCGCGGAAGTCGGCGGCGATCGCCGTGTCGCCCACACGGATGCCGGCCTCGGCACCGTCGAGGCGGGCGACGTCGTGGATGGTGCCGGCGAGGTCGAGTTTCGCCATCGCTCAGTTCCGCCAGGGGCCGATCGCCCCGTAGGGGTGAGGCAGCGGCCGCGCGGCCGGCCCCAGCGCCCGCCCGCCCAGAGCCGCCGCGGCGAGGATCACCGGCAGCAGGTCGTCGGACGGGCCGGGATCGGCGAGCGCGTCGGCCCAGCGGTCGAGCGCGCCGGTGTCGTAGGTCCCGGCGGCGAAGTCGGGATGGGCGAGCACGCGGTCGAGGAAGGCGATGTTGGTGGTGACGCCGAGCAGGACCGTCTCGGCCAGCGCCGTGCGCATCCGGGCGATCGCCTGGGCCCGGTCGCTGCCGTGGGCGACCACCTTGGCCAACATCGGGTCGAAGGCCGCGGTCACCGCCTGGCCGCGCATTAGGCCGCCGTCGAAGCGAATACCCGGCCCCTGCGGCGGCAGCAGGTCGAGCACGTCGCCGGTGGCCGGGGCGAAGCCGGCGTCGGGGTCCTCGGCGTAGACCCGGCACTCGATCGCGTGACCGACGCTGGCCACGTCACCCTGGGAGAAGGAGAGCGGCCGGCCGGCGGCGACGGCGACCTGCTCGGCGACCAGGTCGAGGCCGGTGACGCATTCGGTGACCGGGTGCTCGACCTGCAGCCGGGTGTTCATCTCCAGGAAATAGAAGGCGCCGTCCGGCGCCAGGATGAATTCGACCGTGCCGGCGTTGACGTAGCCGGCAGCCGCGGCAATGCCGACGGCGGCCGCGCAGATCTCTGCCCGCAGCGCGGGGTCGAGCGACGGCGCCGGGCTCTCCTCGACGATCTTCTGGTAGCGGCGCTGGATCGAGCATTCGCGCTCGCCCAGGTGAACGGTGGCGCCGTGCGTATCGGCAAGCACCTGGACCTCGATGTGCCGCGGCCGCTCGATCAGGCGCTCGGCGTAGACGCGGTCGTCGCCGAAATAGCGCGCCGCCTCGCTCTTGGCCGTGGCGATCCGGGCGTCGAGCTCGCCCGCGTCGCGGACCACGGACATGCCCTTGCCGCCGCCCCCCGCCGCCGCCTTGACCAACAGCGGGAAGCCGACCTCGGCGGCACGCGCGGCGAAGGCGTCGCCCGCCTCGGCCTCGCTCATGGACGGCGCCACCGGGAACCCATGCGCCTGCACGAAGTCGCGCGCGGCCAGCTTGTCGCCCATCAGCGCGATCGTGTCGGCGCCGGGGCCGATGAAGGTCAGCCCCGCCGCCGCGACCTGCCGGGCGAAGTCGGCGTTCTCGGCCAGGAAGCCGTAGCCGGGATGGACCGCGTCGGCGCCCGCGTCGGCCGCGATCCGCACGATCTGCTCGGCGTCGAGATAGGCCGCGACCGGCGTGTCCCCGGCGATTTCGTAAGCCTCGTCCGCCTCGCGCATCGCCAGGCCGTCGCGCTCGGCGGCGTGGAACACGACCGCGCTGCGGATGCCGAGCGTGCGCAGGGTCCGCGCGATGCGCACCGCGATCTCGCCGCGGTTGGCGATCAGGACTTTGGCGAAGGGGGCGTCGGGCATGCGCTGCGGGCCGGCGTTTCACATCGGCGGGCACACAGCTTCGCCGTGCCGCCGCGGCCGGTCAAGCGCCGGGGGCTACCGTGGCAGACGTAGCGCCGCCTCGAAGCCGTCGCTGCGGCCGGGGGCCGGCGACGCGAGGTCGAGCGCGGCCCCGGCGCCGGCGGCGATGGTCTCGGCGATCGCCAGGCCGAGACCGGCGCCGGTGCCCGTGGCGTCGCCCCGCTCGAACCGGCCCTTCAGCCGCGCCATGATCTCCGGCGGGACGACCGGTCCGCCGTTGACCACGCGGACGACGCCGTCCTCGGACAGGACGATATCGACCGGCCCTTCCGACGCGCCGTGCTTGAGCGCGTTCTCGACGAGGTTGCGCATCAGGATCGCGAAGGCGTCCGCATCCAGGTGGGACCCGACCGTGCTGGCCGGCACGACCAGGTTGAGCCGGCTCTCGCCATCGCGTTCCTGCCGGAACTCGTCGACGACGTGGGCGAGGATGGTGCCCATGTCCTGCGGCGTCTCCGACAAGCAGCCCGCCGCCCTCGGCGCGGGCGAGCTGCATCAGCTTCTCCGACAGCCGGGCGAGCCGGTGCAGCGCGGTCTCGATCCCGACCGCACGATCGCGCAGCGGGCCGTCCGGCGCCTCGGCGATCAGCCGCTGGGTCTGGGCCAGGGTAGCGGCGATCGGCGTGCGCAGCTCATGCGCGCTGTTGGCGGTGAAGCTCCGTTCGGCCTCGAGCGCGCGCCGCAGCCGCTCGATCAGCTGGTTGACCGCGTCGGCGATCGGCTCGATCTCGGCGGGCAGCGCCGTCGCCGCGACCGGCGACAGGTCGCCGCTGCCGCGGGTCTCGATCTCCGTCTTGAAGGCGACGACCGGACGCATGCGTCCGCCGGACGAACCACCAGACGCCGAGCAGGCTGAGCGGGACCAGGAAGGCGAGCGGCAGGACCAGCGCCGCCGCCGCTTCGAACGCCGCCTTGCGGCGATGGGCGAGCGGCTCGGCGACCTCGATGAAGAGCGTGTTGCTGACCGCCGACGAGCCATAGAACCGGTGGGTCGCGCTGCTGTGGAACCCGGTCACCGGCCGGGGCGGGAACAGGGACGGGTCGACGTCGTGGGAGCGCATCAGCACCTTGCCCGCGCGATTGCGGACCAGATAGGTCAGGTGTTCCTCGCGATCGCCCAGCGCGGCGATCCGCTGCGCCGGGGCGTCGTCTTCGCGGTCCAGGATCTGGTCCGCAGCCACCGGCAGCAGCCGCTGGGCGGTCTCCCTCAAAGCGGCGTCGAAGATCTCGTCGAGCTCGTGGCGGACGACCAGCCCGGCGCCCACGGTGGCGGCGATCCACACGACCGTGACGCCGACGGCGAGGCCGATGCCCAGGCGCCGTTGCAGGCTGGCGGCGCGTCTCACGGCCGGCCCAACCGGTAGCCCATGCCGCGCACCGTCTCGATCGCCTGGCGGCCGAGCTTCTTGCGCATCCGGCTGACGTGGACCTCGATCGTGTTGCTCTCGACGTCGGAGTCGAAGGCGTAGAGCCGGTCCTCGAGCTGCGCCTTGGACAGGATCGCGCCCGGCCGCTGGACCAGGGCCTCGAACAGCGCCCATTCCCGCGCGGTCAGGCCGACGGAGCGACCGTCGCGGTAGACGGCGCGCGCGCCCAGGTCGACCTCGATGTCGCCCACGGTCACCAGCGGGTTCGGGTTGCCGGTATAGCGCCGCGCCACCGCGGCGATCCGCGCCGTGAGCTCCGACAGGTCGAACGGCTTGACCAGATAGTCGTCGGCGCCGGCATTGAGGCCGGCGATCCGGTCCGAGATCTGGTCGCGCGCCGTCAGGATGATGACCGGGGTGGTGTCGCCCGCGCGCCGCCGCGCGCCCAGGAAATCGAGGCCGCGCCCGTCGGGCAGGATCAGGTCGAGCAGGACGAGGTCGTAGGCCACGGTGCGGAAGCTGTCCTCCGCATCGGCCAGGGAACGCATCCAGTCGACCGCATGGCCGTCCGCGGCGACCTGGTCCTGCACCGCGCCGCCCAACGCCGCGTCGTCTTCGATCAACAGTATCCGCATGCCTCGGCCATCGCGACCACAACGCCTCCATCGGGATTGCGCGGATAGTGCGCAAAGCTGACGTGATCCTGACGGGCAACCGAACCCGGCTTCAGCTTCCCGTCAGGCGGTCGCGCCACTCTCCGCCCATCCAAACGAGCCCATGGAGCGTCCGATGAAATATACCCTATTCGCCACCGCCGTGGCTTTCACGCTGCTCGGCACCGGCGCCGCCCAGGCGAGCGAGACCTGCAACGTGCCGATGACCGACTGGCAGCCGCGCGCCACGGTGAAACAGAAGCTGGAGCAGGCCGGCTGGAAGGTCCAGCGCATCAAGGCCGATGAAGGCTGCTACGAGGTCCGGGGCACGGACCCCACGGGCCGCGTCGCCAAGGCCAAGGTCAACCCGAAGACCCTCGCCGTCGTGCGCGCCGAGAACAACGACGGCGACAATGACGACTGACCGGATCGGGCCGGATGGACGGACGATCCGGGTCTGGGACCCGTTCGTTCGACTGTTCCACTGGGGCCTTGTCGCCAGCTTTGCGGTCGCGTGGCTGACGGCCGAATCCTGGGAAGGGCTGCACTATTGGGCGGGATACACGGCCGCGGCGCTGATCGGCTTCCGCGTGTTGTGGGGGCTGGTCGGGCCCAGATACGCCCGCTTCGGCGAATTCGTGCGGTCGCCCGGCGCCGTCGTCCGCCACGCCGGGGCGATGCTGCGCGGCCGGGAGCCGCGCTACCTCGGCCACAATCCGGCCGGCGGGCTGATGATCGTCGGCCTGATCGTGGCGATGGCCGGGACGGCGCTGACCGGATGGATGTCGACGTTCGATGTCGTCTGGGCCGGCCACTGGATCAAGGAATCCCACGAGGCGCTGGCCGACCTGATGCTGGCGCTGGTCCTCGCGCACCTCGCGGGCGTCGTGGTCGCCAGCCTGCGCCACCGAGAGAATCTGGTCCGGGCGATGATCACCGGGCGTAAGCGGGCCCCTGCTACGACCGACATCGCCTAACGGGCGGCCGGCGGCCCCGCTTTCGGGCGGGACCGCCGGCACGCGCCGTGCTCGGGCTCAGGAGACCGCCGCGACCGGCGCGGCGCCCGCGTCCACCGGATGGACGCTGCGGAAGCCGATGGCGAGGCGGTTCCACGCGTTGATCGTGCCGATCAGCAGGGTCAGGTCGACCAGCTCCGCCTCGGTGAAGTGCCGGCGCGCCTCGTCGTAGATCGGCGTCCGGGGCGTGGGTCTCGGCGACCAGGGTCAGCGCCTCGGTCCAGGCCAGCGCGGCCCGCTCGCGCGGGGAGTAGAGCGGCGACTCGCGCCACGCCGAGAGCAGGTAGAGCCGCTCCTCCGTCTCGCCGGCCGCCCGGGCGTCGCGGGTGTGCATGTGGACGCAATAGGCACAGCCGTTGATCTGCGAGGCGCGGGTCTTGACCAGCTCGTAGAGGCTGTGTTCGAGGCTGCAGTCCTTGACGTAGGCCTCCAGCGCCAGCATCGCCTTGATCGCCGCGGGCGCGGCGGCGAGATAGTCCAGTCGGGGTTCCATGCGGTCGTCTCCTTGCATTCGGTGAGGGATCGAAGGGGAGACGAGGCCGGGACCGCCGCTGTGACACGCGCCGGGTGGATTTACGTGCCGGCGGCCGGGACCGTTACCGGGTCAGTGCCTTTCGGGCCTGGAACATGGCCACGTCGATGGTGAAGCTGCCGTCGGCGGCGGTCTCGAAATAGGCCGGTGATATCACCCGGAACCGCGGCCTGCAGCGCCCGGATCGCCTCGACCTGGACCGGCGGCGTGTCCATCCGCGTCGACCCAGGCGGCGAAGTCGAGCGGCACGCGGTAGAGGCGCGACCCGTCGCAGGTCAGGCCGGCCCGGGCCAGCGCCGCGTCCCATTCCGACCGCGCATAGTTGCGGACATGCGAGCAGTCGCGCAGCAGCTCGATCGCCTGGAAATAGGTGTCGAGACGCGGCGAGCCCGGCGCGACCGTATCGACGATGCCGACGCGGCCGTCCGGCTTCAGCACGCGGGCGGCCTCGCGCAGGCCGGCGTCGAGGTCGCCCCAGTGGTGGGCGCTGTAGCGGCTCAGCACGAGGTCGAAGCTGGCGTCGTCGAAGGGCAGGCGCTCGACCACGCCCTGTTCTGTCGTCACGTTGCCGAGGCCGCGCTCCTGCGCCGCCGCCGCGACGACGCCGAGCATCTCGGGCGACAGGTCGTAGGCGACGACCTCGCGGACGTGGGGCGCGACCATGAAGGTGACGTGCCCGCCGCCGCAGCCGAGGTCGAGGACGCGGGCCTCGGGCCGGTCCTCCGCCAGCCCGGCCAGGGCGGTGAGGTCGGCGCCCTGCGCGTGCACGGCGCTGGTCAGATAGGCGGTGGCGCGCGACCCGAACTGGCCGCCGACCACCGCCTCGTGGCTTTGGTTCTCCGTCATCATCATTCCATCCGATCGCAAAGGTTGGTTGATGCGCGGAGTCCTAGCCGATCACTTAAACCGGTGTAAGTTGGCCATTTATACTGGTATAATATGCACCATGGTCGAGCCGGCGCCGCGCGAACAGAAGCGGGAACTGGGACATTTCATCCGCGCCCAGCGGGAGAAGCTGCGGCCGGAGACGCTCGGCCTGCCGGCCGGCGGCCGGCGCCGCACGCCGGGGCTGCGGCGGGAGGAAGCGGCCCAGCTCTGCGGGCTGAGCGTCACCTGGTACACCTGGCTCGAGCAGGGCCGCGAGGTCACCGTGTCGCCCGGCGGCGCTGGCGCGGGTGGCCGACGCCCTGCGGCTCGGCCCGGCGGAGCGCGCCTACCTGTTCGCGCTGGCCGACCGGCACGACCCGGACCAGGGCGGCGCGGAGGCCGAGGCCGTGCCGCCGGCCGCGCTCGCCTGCGTCCACGCCATCGACGCGCCGGCCTACCTGCTCGACCGTACCTGGAACGCGCTGAGCTGGAACACCGCCGCCGAGCGGCTGTTCGTCGGCTGGCTCGACAGGCCGGGCGAGCGCAACCTGCTGCGCTTCATCTTCCTCGAGCCCGGCGCCCGGCGCCTGATCCACGACCACGACGATCGCGCGCGACGGGT
The DNA here is from genome assembly GCA_963730305.1 of uncultured Alphaproteobacteria bacterium. Lineage (GTDB taxonomy): Bacteria > Pseudomonadota > Alphaproteobacteria > Bin65 > Bin65 > CAMYMQ01. The sequence continues at coordinate 154,224 of CAVSRB010000002.1, read as the reverse complement.
CGTCGCCGAGTTCCGGGCCAACGTCAGCACCCATCTGGGCGACGCCCCGGTGCGCGCGCTGACCGAGGAGCTGCGGGCGCGCAGCCCGGACTTCGCCCGGCTGTGGGACGAGCACGCGCGTGCTGTCGCGCGAGGGCGGCGCCCGCACCTTCGATCACCCGACCGACGGCTTCCTGCGCTTCGAGCAGGTCAGCTTCGACCTCGCCAGCCGGCCCGACCTCAAGCTGACCATGCTGCTGCCGCCGGACCTGAACTGACGACAGGCGGCCGCCGCCCCGACGCCCCGTCAGATCTGCCAGGCGACCTCGCGCCATTCCCGGCGCAGCGCGTGGCGGATGAAACGGCGGTCCTTTTCCGGCCGGCGCGATTCGAATCTGATCGCCACCGCCAGCTTCTCGTCCCGGCTGTGGTGCAACAGCGGGATGGCGTAGCAGCTCAGGTCTGGGACGATCTCGCCCTCCTCGGCGTAAATGCCGGTGTCGCGCGCCTCGTCGAGCGCGGCGGCGAGCGCCGCCCTGACCGGCGTCGGCGGGCGGATCGTCGGCACGGTCCAGCTCGGCACCGACACGCTGCCGAGCAAGTGCCACCAGGCGGAGGTGTCCAAGCTGCTGGTCCATCCCGATTGGCGCCGCCGGGGCCTCGGCCGGGCGCTGATGGCCGCGATCGACCGGCGGGCGGCAGAGCTCCGCCGGACCCTTCTGGTGCCCGACACCCGCTCGGGCGACCCGGCCGGAGCGCTCTACGCCTCGATCGGTTACGTGACCGCCGGCGAGATCCCCGGCTATTGCCCGACACCCGGTCGAGGACCGGCTCGAGGCGACCACGATCATGTACAAGATGCTTTAGGAAAGCGCAGCGGGCCGCACCCGCGTCGGCTGACGCCGTCCGGGACGACGCGCGTCATAAGAAAAGGGCCGCCCCGGAGGGACGGCCCTTTTCAAGTCTTGCGGTTTGGTTGCGGGGGCAGGATTTGAACCTGCGACCTTCAGGTTATGAGCCTGACGAGCTACCAGACTGCTCCACCCCGCGGCAGGGTGATTGGGTGCCCGCAAAACTTACACGGCGCGACGTCGGTGTAACCCGCGCGTCACGCTTTGGCAACATGACCATCCGGGATCGGAAGGACCACATCGGAACAGGTTTCGACTAGAATTTCATCCGACTTGGATATCATCCGATTTGGATATCGCCCAACTCGGATGTCGTATGCCAGAACGTCGGATCGACGTGCGCTTGGAAGGCCTGGCAGCGACCTACTCTCCCACGCCTTAAGACGCAGTACCATCGGCGCTGAGGGTCTTCACGGCCGAGTTCGGAATGGGATCGGGTGTTTCCCCCTCGCTATAACCACCAGGCCGTCCAAACGCACGTTACCCGGCGCACGCGTACACCAACGTGATGTAGCGTATCTGACTGGCATGGCCGTACGGATCATGGATCCGAACGATTTCGTTTCGAGTGTGTCGCAGCACGTACAGCGCCGAGGCGCTTTCCGCTGCGTGTGGACGATTTCCCTTCCGATCCACAGATCGGAAGTGAACAAGCCGATCGAGCTATTAGTACCGGTTAGCTTCATGCGTTACCGCACTTCCACACCCGGCCTATCAACGTGGTCGTCTTCCACGGCTCTCAGCGAGACCTAGTTTCGAGGGAGGCTTCCCGCTTAGATGCTTTCAGCGGTTATCCCGTCCGTACTTAGCTACCCTGCGGTGCGGCTGGCGCCACAACAGGTACACCAGAGGTACGTCCATCCCGGTCCTCTCGTACTAGGGACAGCTCCTCTCAAGTCTCGTACACCCACGGCAGATAGGGACCAAACTGTCTCACGACGTTCTAAACCCAGCTCACGTACCACTTTAAATGGCGAACAGCCATACCCTTGGGACCTGCTCCAGCCCCAGGATGTGATGAGCCGACATCGAGGTGCCAAACGATTCCGTCGATGTGGACTCTTGGGAATCATCAGCCTGTTATCCCCGGCGTACCTTTTGTCCGTTGAGCGATGGCCCTTCCATTCGGGACCACCGGATCACTATGGCCGACTTTCGTCTCTGCTTGGCCCGTCGGCCTCGCAGTCAGGCTAGCTTATGCCATTGCACTCGACAGCTGATTTCCGACCAGCTTGAGCTAACCTTCGCGCGCCTCCGTTACTCTTTGGGAGGCGACCGCCCCAGTCAAACTACCCACCACGCACGGTCCCGGACCCGGGTTCACGGGTCGCGGTTAGATATCAGAACCTTCAAGGGCGGTATTTCAAGGATGCCTCCACGTCAACTGGCGCCGACGCTTCAAAGGCTCCCGCCTATCCTACACATCAAAGTCCTAATACCAGTGCGAAGCTATAGTAAAGGTGCACGGGGTCTTTCCGTCTAACCGCGGGTACTCCGCATCTTCACGGAGAATTCAATTTCGCTGAGTTGATGCTGGAGACAGTGGGGAAGTCGTTACGCCATTCGTGCAGGTCGGAACTTACCCGACAAGGAATTTCGCTACCTTAGGACCGTTATAGTTACGGCCGCCGTTTACCGGGGCTTCGGTTCAGAGCTTGCACCCCTCTCCTTAACCTTCCGGCACCGGGCAGGCGTCAGACCCTATACGTCGTCTTGCGACTTCGCAGAGCCCTGTGTTTTTACTAAACAGTCGCTACCCCCTGGCCTGTGCCACCCCGTTCCGGTTGCCCGGGCGGGGTCCTCCTTCTTCCGAAGTTACGGAGGCAATTTGCCGAGTTCCTTCAGCATCGTTCTCTCAAGCGCCTTGGTATACTCTACCAGCCCACCTGTGTCGGTTTGGGGTACGGTCTACAACCGGGGCTATTTCCTGGAAGTCCCAGGCTGCCTGCACAATCCAGTAAGCACAGACAGCTTTCGGCCTTCGTCATCTCCCGGCAGGCTCTGGAATATTAACCAGATTCCCATCGACTACGCCTTTCGGCCTCGCCTTAGGGACCGGCTCACCCTGCGCAGATTAGCTTTACGCAGGAACCCTTGGGCTTTCGGCGAGAGTGTTTCTCACACTCTTTATCGCTACTCATGTCAGCATTCTCACTTCCGATACCTCCACGGTCTCTCGCAAGTACCGCTTCACAGGCATACGGAACGCTCCGCTACCGCTCTTTCGAGCCCGCAGCTTCGGTGCATGGCTTTAGCCCCGATACATTTTCGGCGCAGGACAACTTGATTAGACCAGTGAGCTGTTACGCTTTCTTTAAAGGATGGCTGCTTCTAAGCCAACCTCCTGGCTGTCTTGGTCGTCCCACATCCTTTCCCACTTAGCCATGACTTGGGGACCTTAGCTGGCGGTCTGGGCTGTTTCCCTCTCGACGACGGACCTTAGCACCCGCCGTCTGTCTGCCAGGCTGTACTCTTCGGTATTCGGAGTTTGGTTAGGTTTGGTAAGGCTCGCGCCCCCCTAGCCCATCCAGTGCTCTACCCCCGAAGGTAAACACCTGACGCACTACCTAAATAGTTTTCGCGGAGAACCAGCTATTTCCGGGTTTGTTTGGCCTTTCACCCCTAGGCACAGGTCATCCGCCGATTTTTCAACATCGGTCGGTTCGGCCCTCCAGTGCGTGTTACCGCACCTTCAGCCTGCCCATGCCTAGATCACCCGGTTTCGGGTCTAATCCACGTAACTCAGTCGCCCTATTCAGACTCGCTTTCGCTTCGCCTACACCTATCGGCTTAAGCTTGCTACGTAGACTAACTCGCTGACCCATTATGCAAGAGGTACGCGGTCACCCCAGATGGGGCTCCCACTGCTTGTAGGCGTTCGGTTTCAGGGTCTATTTCACTCCCCTCATCGGGGTGCTTTTCACCTTTCCCTCACGGTACTCGTTCACTATCGGTCGCTGAGGAGTACTTAGGCTTGGAGGATGGTCCCCCCATGTTCAGACAGGATTTCACGTGTCCCGCCCTACTCGAGGACTGCAAAGCTTTCTACCCGTACGGGGCTATCACCCGCTATGGCCCGACTTTCCAGACGGTTCCGGTTCTTACTCTGCAGCCACTGGCCTGGTCCCCGTTCGCTCGCCACTACTAGGGGAGTCTCAATTGATGTCCTTTCCTCCGGCTACTTAGATGTTTCAGTTCGCCGGGTTCGCTTCCTGCACCTATGTATTCAGTACAGGATGACCCAAAGGGTCGGGTTTCCCCATTCGGAAATCTGCGGATCAAAGGTTGCTCTCACCTCCCCACAGCTTATCGCAGAGTGCCACGTCCTTCATCG
>CAVSRB010000002.1:0-145000 GCA_963730305.1 uncultured Alphaproteobacteria bacterium | reverse complement strand
CCGGTCCGTGCGGCGCCGTCCCGAGGGGATGGCCGAACGCGATGATGTGGCCGTCGGGATCGCGGATATCGAAATCGCGCAAACCATATTCCATGTCGCACGGCTCGCGGACGATCTCGACCCCGCGGTCGCGGAACTCGGCGGCCAGGGCGTCGGCATCCGAGACATAGAGATAGGCCGCCCAATATTGGTTGAGCGGCGTGGCGCGCGGGGTCCGGCTCCTGTCCAGCGCCAGGGTGACCTGGCCGCGCTGGACGATGCAGAACAGCGGTATCTCCTCGCCCCACGACCGTGGGACGTGAAGCCGAGCTTGTCGACGTAGAAGGCTTCGCTGCGCGCGACGTCAGCGACTTCCAGTACGGGCATCGACCGAAGGAAGGCGCTCACGCCGGCCCGCCGCAGCCGCGCGCTATCCGCCGATGCCGGGGCCGGTGACCCGCCCGTCCTTGTGGAAGGTCAAGCGAGTATGCGGGAAGTCGCGCTTGGTGAAGCGCGCGATCGCGCGCATCGCCGCGCCCGACGGGTCGTAGCGGGGGACGCCGCGGCCGACCTGGTGGGCGGAGCGGATCCGCAGCGCGACCAGCCGGCCCTTGCCGTCGACCGTCACGTCGGCGATCGGCGCCAGCCCGGCCGTGCTGCGCAGGTTGAAGCGGCCGTAGGTCCAGAAGTTGCCCAGGCTGTAGGCGATGAAGCGGTGCTTGTAGACCTCGATCGCGCGCGGCACGTGGGGGCCCTGGCCGAACACCACGTCGGCGCCGGCGTCGACCGCGGTGTGGGCGAACTTGTAGACGTTGCCGCGATTCTCGCCGAGGAAGATCTCGGTCCGCCGCGGCACCCGCGTCGCGGTCATGCCCTCGGCGCCGCCGTGGAACGAGACCACGACGATGTCCGACCGGCGCGCCAGGCCGCGGATGACCCGCTTGACCTGGGCATAGTTGGTGGTGCGCAACAGGCCCGGGTTGTGGCCGAAGGCCGTGAAGCCGATCCGGGTGCCGTCCGGCAGCTTGAGCACGGCGGTGCGCATGCCCGGCAGGTCGGCGCCGGCCGCCTTGATGCCCGCGTGGGTAAGCGCGCGATAGGTCGCCTTGCGGCCGCCGAGGAGGAAGTCGCCGCCGTGGTTGTTGGCCATCGAGCCCAGCGAGAAGCCGACCCGGCGCAGGATGCGCGCGTAATAGGGCGGCATCCGGAACACGAAGCAGAGCCGCGGATTGCTGCAATGCTTGGACGGGCCCTTGAGGTTGTGGATCGTGCCCTCGATGTTGGCGAACACGACCTTGCGCGGACCGTCCTTGAGGATGCGCGCGAGCCGGGCGCCGAGCACCGCCTTGGGGTCGACGTTGCGCGTCAGCTTGGGATTGAGGATCGGCGTCGGGAAGTTGCTGCCGATCATGACGTCGCCGACGCCGACGATCCGGTAGGTGCCGGTCCGCGACACGGCCGCGGGCGTGGCCTTGACGTCTGACGACTTGGGCGGCTTGGGCGCGGTCTTCGCCTCGGCCTGCCTGTCGTCCTCATGGCCGGGGCGCAGGCTCGGCCGCGCCGACGGGCTGACCGCCGGCCGAACCGCCGACGTCAGGGTCGGGCGCAGGGTCGGCAAGGTCTTCTGGGCGGCTGCGGCGGGCGCCAGGCCGCTCAACGCGGCCACGGCGCCGAACCCGGCCACCATGGTGAAAGCCCGGTAAGGTCTCACGATCTCTCCCTTTCGCTAACCTGATCGGCGATATAGCGATGCCTCCGGTCCGCAACAAGCGAACCGGCGCCGTCCCGCCTCATTTGGCATACGCGGCGATCACAGCACATGTTGCCCGCCGGTGATGAAAATCTCGGTGCCGGTGACGTAGGCGAAGTCGCTGCCGACAAGCTGGAAGATCACGCCGGCGACCTCCTCGGGCGTGCCCATCCGGTGCATCGGGATGCGCGGCAGCAGCGTCTCGTATTCCGGCGACAGCATCGCGGTCTCGATCTCGCCCGGCGCGATCGCGTTGACGCGGACGCCCAGCTCGGCGAACTCGACCGCCATCTCGCGGGTCAGCGCCGACAGCGCCGCCTTCGAGGTCGAGTAGGCCGAGCCCGCGAACGGATGGACGACATGGCCCGCGATCGAGCCGATGTTGACGATCGCCCCCTCCCCCTTGTGCAGGTTGCCGGCGAAGCCGCGCGACAGCTCCAGCGGGGCGAAGAAGTTGAGCTCGAACACCTCGCGCCACTCTTCGGGGTCGCCGTTGAGGCAGCCGAGCCGTTCCTTGTAGGGCGTCTTGGGCGAGTAGCCGGCGTTGTTGACCAGGCCGTGGACCGGTCCGTCGTCCAGCGCGACCTTGGCTTCCTCGACGAAGCGGTCGCGCTCGGCCGGGACGGCCAGATCGACGGTGATGTGGTGGGACCAGTTGGGGTCGCGCTTGCACGCCTCGGGCACCGGCTCGCGCGAGCAGGTCACGATCTGCCAGCCCTCGCGCGAGAAGCGCGCAACGGTCGCGTGGCCGATGCCCCGCGACGCGCCGGTCAGGATCAGGGTTCTGCGCTCCGCCGCCATGGCGGGAGTTTAGGGCAAATTGCCGGCCCGGCGCCACCGGCGATGGCCGCCGGCGCCGAGCCTGCGACAATGGGGTCAGGCGGCCGCGCGCTGGGCGATCCGAGCCTCGACCTTGGGCATGACCTCTTCCATCATCAGGCGCATGGATTCTTCGACGGCATCCCGCGCCATGTTGCCGAAGTTCGACAGGCAGGCGACGTGGCGGATGCCCATCTCCCACAGCCGGAACATCTTGTCGGCGACGTGGTCGGGGTCGCCGAACAGGCAGATGCCGTTCTCGAGGATGTCCTCGTAGGTGTGGCTCTGCGCATAGAGCCGCGTACGCACGTACAGGTCGTACGGCTCCTTCACGTTGGCGTGGCAGGTCGCCGCGTCCTTGGCCACGTGGACGTGGAGGGTGAAGACGTGGTCGTCGTCGTCGGCCGGCAGGTCGGCCTCGGTGCGGCCCTTGCGGAACTCGTCGAGCATCGTGCCGATGTCCTCGAAATTCTCGCACGACGCATAGGGCACGGTGAACAGCCGGTTGCCCTGTTTGCCGACGTGATAGGCGCCCGGCCGGGCCAAGACGGCGACGTAGATCGGCGGCACCTTGCCCTCGTGCGGCAGCACGTTGAGCGCGACGTTGGTGCTCTTGGTGAACTGGCCTTCGTAGGACAGCCGCTCGCCCGCCATCAGCCGCTTGATGATGTCGAGATGCTCGTTGAACTTGTCGCGCTTGTCCTTGGGGTCCTCGTCGTAGCCCTCGAACTCGTGCGCGAGGTAGCCGGAGCCGACGCCGTAGACCAGCCGCCCGCCGCTCATCATGTCGACCATCGAATAGGTCTCGGCCAGCCGGCGCGGGTCGTGGAAGGTGAGGATCGAGATCGCGGTGCCGAGGCGGATGCGGTCGGTCTGCTGGGCGATCGCCGACAGCATCACCGCCGGGTCGGGCACGACCCCGTATTCGTGGAAATGGTGCTCGGCGCAAAAGAAGGTGTCATAGCCAAGCCCCTCGGCCAGGCGGCACTGGTCCATCACCTCGCCGTAGAGCTGCGGGATGGTCCGCGGCATCGCCGGGTGGTGATCGTTGACCGAGAAGATCGAAACCCGCATCGCGGCGCCGGAACCGTTCGTCATGCTTTCCTCCCTCGGGCGGCGGGGATTGCGATCGGGCCACCCTTGATTACGAATTGCGAAACAGATTATGATATTTGGAATTAAGAGAGTCAACGGGTCTAGGCTGGACCGTGAACGAGCATCCCGCATGAGCGAGGGTCGATGAGCGAGCGGCAAGGCGTCCAGTCGGTCGAGACGGGGATCGCGGTGCTGAAGGCGCTGTCGGCGGCGCGCGAGCCGCTGACCCTGAAGGCCGTCGGCGAAGGCAGCGGCCTCGCCGCGGCCAAGGCGCACCGCTACCTGGTCTCGCTGATCCGCGCCGGCATGGTCGAACAGGATCCGCTGTCGGGCCGTTACCGCCTCGGGCAGGGCGCGGTCGAGGTCGGCCTGTCCGCGATCGCGGGCCTGGACGTGATGGAGTTCGCCGAGCCGGCGCTGGCCGCGCTGCGCGCCGAGCTGGACGAAACCGTGCTGCTCGCCGTGTGGGGCAACCACGGCCCTGTGGTCGTGCGCTGGGCGGATTTGGGGCGGCCGGTGACCACCAACATCCGCACCGGGTCGGTGATGCCCCTGGTCACCAGCGGCACCGGGCGGACCTTCGCCGCCTTCCTGCCCGAAGCGCAGACGCGCGAGATGGTCGCGGCCGAGCTGGCGCGCAACCCGGACGCGGCGACGCTGTGGCCGGCCCGGCTGGCCGAGACGCGCAAGCACGGCATGAGCCGGGTCAACGGCGACCTGCTCCCGGGTGTCGCCGCGCTGGCCGCGCCGGTGTTCGACGCCAGCGGCGAGATCGTTGCGGTGATGGCGGTGCTGGGCCGCCAGGGCGAGTTCGACAACAACTGGACCGGCCCGATCGCGCGGTCGCTGCGCGCGGCGACCGAGCGGCTCTCGCAGCGGCTCGGCTACCGGCCGACGGCCTGAGCGCCGGCCGCTACCTGGCCGGCGGGGGCTGCTTCTCGACCACGAAACGGGCCAGGGTCGCCGCGTTCTCCAGCACCTTGTAGGCCGCGTCGATGTTCGCCATCGCCACGAAGTCGACGCCGCTGAACAGGCTGTCGAGCCGGCGCTCGATCGTGATGGTGTAGCCCTTCGGGATCAGCGCCTTGATCGGCTTGCCGGTCTTGGCCGACACCAGCGGATAGATCGACCCGAAGGCGTTGACCGACTCCAGCGTGAACGGCGTCCACTTGCCGGAGCTGCCCTTCCGGTAGCGGCCGGTCAACTTCAGGCTGACACCGGCGCGGCCGGTCGCGGGGTCGACCTTGCCCGTGCGCGCGAACACCATGTGGCCGAAGCAATAAGCCGGTGTGGTCACCGCACGCGGCGCGCTCGCCACCGTCGCGGTCGGGTTCTTCAGCGATTCGGCGACCGCCTCGACGGTGCTGGAGATGTCGGGCCGGACCAGGTCGTGGCCGGCGTGGGCCGCGCTGATCCCGAGCAGCATGCGCAGCAGGCCGCCGAAGTGCAGCCGCTCGGTGTGATGGCACGGCCGGAGCTGGATCGAGCGGGTGACGATCTGGCCGCCGGTGACGCGGATGGTGTAGCCGAGGTCGTTGACCGTGCGCCAGCCGCCGCCCTTCAGCGGCTTCGCCGTGCCCCAGCGCCAGGTCAGCCGGTAGCGGACCGCCGAGAAGACGATCGGCGGACCCGTCCTGGCGCGGGTATCGACGACGACGTCGTTCTGGATCGGCTTGCGGCCCACCGCCCAGACCGCGTGATTGTTGGCGTTCAGGGTCACGCGCAGGTAGTTGAAGCCGTCGCGGAACAGAGCCCGCGGCAGGTGCGTCCACGTGCTGTAGAGCCGGTAGACCTTGACCCCGTTGATGAACAGCACGGCGTGGCCCTCGTTGGCGCGCGGCGCCTGCCCGGTCCGGCCGGGGGTGAGCCGGTAGTTGTCCAGCTTGAGCCAGAGGTTGTAGCCGTCCCGGTCGTCGCGGCCGAGACGCGCCTCGACCGCGGGCACCGGCCGATAGCGGTCTATCTGGATCAGGCCGGGCGCGGCGGCGGGCGGCGCCTTGTCGGCCGCGCCCGCCTTGTCACCCACCGCCTTGCCCTTGGCCCATGCCGCCGGGCCAGCGGCCAGCGCGAAGGCGACGAGGGAGACGATCGCCGCCACCCTCGCCGCGTTTCCGAGCGCAGCACGTCGCACCGGGCCGCCCCTAGCAGGAGACGGTGCCGGCGGCGGTCAGCGTGCAGCCGCGCACTTCGGTCTGCTGCCGGCCGGCGCGGTCGCCGCGCGGCGGCGGACCGAAGGGCCGGCCGTTGGGCGGGCCGAAACCGGGGCCGGGCCGACGCATGCCGAACCGTGGGCCGCCGTTGGGCGGGCCGCGGCGAGCGCCGAAGCCGGGCCCGGTGCGGTTGGACGTCGGCGTCCCGGTATAGCAGCCGATGATGTAGGGGAAGGTGCTGGTCACGTGATAGCGATAGCGGCCATCGGGCCCGACCCGGCCGTTGCAGCGGTCGAGCACGGTGGGGTCGTTGCTGGCGACGTAGCGAAAGGCCTGCCAGGCGTTGGTGCTGGGGTTGCCGACCTTGCGGTAGCCACTGCGGAACTTGACGACCTTGCGGCACGCCTTGTCGAGACAGCCCCACGAGCCGTAGATCGGGAAGCCGTCGAAGGCGTAGCCGAGGATCGGCGACGGCCGGCCCGGCCGCGACGCCGGCGCCAGGCACTTCTGGACGAAGGCGTGGTAGTGGTAAGCCCAGGCCGTATGGCCCATGCAGCGGTCCATGATCGAGTTGTAGACCGGGTCGCCCCACGCGGTGGCGCGCGGCCGCTGGGCCTCGTTGGGGCCGAAGAAGACGACGCCGTTGACCGCGACGCCGGCCGGGCCGAGCAGCGGGAGCCGCGTCGGCCGGGCGGCCCGCCGCGGGTTGCGCGGGAACCGGAAGACGAAGTTCTGGGCGACCAGCGGGTTGGGCGTGATCTGCACGAACCGGTAGTGCGGCAGACCGTTGCTGCGGATCGTCACCGTGCTCCGCGAGCACGACACCGACACCCGCGGCCGGGCGTATTGCGCTCCCGGCCCGGCGACCCCGGACAGGTTCATGACTTTCGGACACGGCTGGGCAGCGTGGCCCGCCGCCGGCAACGATACGGCGGCCACACCCGCCGACGCCACCATCAATCCCATTCGTTTCAGCATGTCGCCTCCCTCTCGGCGCGTCCCGAGGATGCTCGCTCGGAACGGTTGATGATGTCCTAACGAACGGCAGGACGCCAACATTCCGTCGGAAAAAATGGCGACAATGTGGGAACCCGCCGGCCCCGTGGCCGGCGGCGGCGCACCGCCGGCTCAGTCGGCCAGCAGCGGCGGGATGAAGGCCGGCAGCGTGAAGGCGCCGGCGAACAGGGCCGGGGTGAAGTAGCGGGTCGACAGCCCGGCCTTGTCGTAGGCGGCGGCGATCGCGTCGACCGGCACCCGGCGCAAGCCCACGTCGTCGGTGGCCCAGCCGAGCGCCATGAAGCCGCCGAAATAGGTCGGCACCACGCACAGATAGAAGCTGGCGTCGGCGAACAGCTTGCGGAAGTGGCGGTGGGTCGAGCGCAGCTCGCCGGCCTGCAGCGCGGGCACGCCGTTCTGGGTCACCAGCACGCCGCCCGGCTTCAGGCAGCGCTTGCAGCCGGCGTAGAACTGCTCGGTGAACAGCACCTCGCCCGGCCCGATCGGGTCGGTCGAATCGATGATCACCACGTCGAACTTGTCGTCGGTCTCCTCGACGAACCTGGCGCCGTCGGCGATGACGATGGTGGCGCGCGGGTCGTCGAAGGCGCCGGCGCTATGGTTGGGCAGGTATTCGCGGCACAGGTCGATGACGCTGCCGTCGATCTCGACCATGGTCGCGCGCACGCCCGGGTGGCGCAGCACCTCGCGCAGGGCGCCGCCGTCGCCGCCGCCGATGATCAGCACGTTGTCGACGCCGCCCCGTTCGACCACGCTTGGCGACGCCTGCTGCGCCAGGATCGGCGGGTGGGCCAGCATCTCGTGGTAGACGAACTCGTCGAACTCGGTCGTCTGCACCACGCCGTCGAGCCCCAGCACCCGCCCGAAGCGGTCGCTCCGGAAGATGATCAGGTCCTGATGCTCGGTCCGTTCGTGGTGCAGCACCTCGTCGACGCGGATCGACTGGCGGATACCGTCGTGCAGGGACTCGTCGAACCAGGCCGTCACGATATCAGCCGGCCACGCCGCGCTTGTGTTCGGAGATCTGGACGAAGCCCGGCTCGAAGGCGCCCTTGAGCACGTCGACCGCCAGGTAGGGGTCGCACTCGCCGCACATGAAGATGTCGACGGCGGCGTAGCCGCGCTCGGGCCAGGTGTGGATCGAGATGTGCGATTCGGCCAACACGACCACGCCCGAAACGCCCATCTCCGGTCCAAAAGGGTGGAGATAGCTGTGCAGGACCGTCGCGCCGGCCTGGCGCGCGGCGTCGATCAGTGTGGCTTCGGTCAGCGCCACGTCGCTGAGGTTGGTCGCGTTCCACAACTCGACCAGCAGGTGCATGCCGGCGAAGGCGATACCGTCCTTCACCATGAAATGGTCATCCCGGTCCGCGTCGGTGGCTGCGGTGGCGGGCCGGAATACGGCGACGTTGTTGGTGTTTATCTCGCGAGCGGGCACAGGCCCCTCTTTCGAGAACCCCCCCAACCGGGCAGCAGAGCGGCTAGTCATGTGCTCCCCCCCTGGATCAGCAGGTAGTTCCGCGAAATGCCCGCTCGTGCCGCCGTGGCCGTAGCGAACGAGCGCGCGGTATTGCTGGAATCTTCAGCGGACGCAAGAGAAAATTCGGCGTCAGGCAAAACTGTGACCGAAGGTCGCTGACGCGACCCGATATCGGGTTAGAAAAGCGCCTCGTCAAGGGCCAGCGCCGGGCCGCCGCCGGCGACCACGGTCGCGCACAAGCCGGCGGACCGGTTGAGGATCTGGTCGCCGAAAAACCGCGCGGTGCGGATCTTGCCGTCGAGGAAGCCGGCGTCGCCCTCGCCGGTCGCGAGCCGGCCCGCGGCGGCCAGCGCGGCCCGCGCCATCAGCCAGCCGGCGGTCGTGTTGCCGAACAGGTTGAGGTAGGGAACCGCGCTCGACGCCGCCAGCGCGATGTCGGCCTGGCCGGTGCGGACCATCCAGTCGGTCGCCGCCTCGAGCGCGTCGAGCGACGGCTCCAGCGTCTTGCGCAGCGCGGTCAGGTCGTCGTTGCCGGCCTCGGCGAGCGGGCCGATCGCCTCGCGCATGGTCTCGATGAAGGCCTTGGCGGCCTCGCCGCCGTCGCGCAGCACCTTGCGGCCCATCAGGTCGTTCGCCTGGATGCCGTTGGTGCCCTCGTAGATCGGGTGGATGCGCGCGTCGCGCATGTGCTGGGCCGCGCCGGTCTCCTCGATGAAGCCCATGCCGCCGTGGACCTGGACGCCGGTGCTGGCGACCTCGCAGCCGGTGTCCGTGCACCACGACTTGACCACCGGGATGAGCAGGTCGAGGAAACCCTGGGCGTGTCGCCGCACGCCCTCCTCGGGGTGGCGGCGGGCGAAGTCCATCTGGGCGGCGGCGTAGTAGGCGAGCATCCGCATCGCCTCGGTCTGCGCCTTCATGGTCATCAGCATGCGGCGCACGTCGGGGTGGCGGATGATCGGGACGTCGTTCTCGCCGGTGGCGATGTCGCGGCCCTGGATGCGCTCGCGGGCGAAGTCCCGGGCCTGCTGGTAGGCGCGCTCCGCGGTGCCGAGGCCGAGCAGGCCGACGTTGAGCCGGGCGTTGTTCATCATCGTGAACATGCAGGCCATGCCGTCGTTCTCGCGGCCGATCAGGTAGCCGACCGCGCCCTCGTTCTCGCCGTAGGACATGACGCAGGTCGGGCTGGCGTGGATGCCCAGCTTGTGCTCGAGCGAGACCACCCGCAGGTCGTTGCTCTGGCCCAGCGAGCCGTCGTCGTTGACCATCACCTTGGGCACCAGGAACAGCGAGATGCCCTTGACCCCGGCGGGCGCGCCCTCGATCCGGGCCAGCACCAGGTGGCAGACGTTGTCGGTGTAGTCCTGGTCGCCGTAGGTGATGAAGATCTTCTGGCCGGTGATCCGGTAGTGGCCGTTCTCCGGCACCGCCTTGGAGCGCAGGGCGCCGACGTCGGAGCCCGCCTGGGGCTCGGTCAGGTTCATCGTCCCGGTCCACTCGCCGCTGACCAGCTTGGGCAGGTACAGGTTCTTGAGCGCGTCGGTGGCGTGGTGCGTGAGCGCGTCGACCGCGCCGGCGGTCAGCATCGGGCACAGCGCCCACGCGGTGTTGGCGGCGTCCCACATCTCGGTGACGGCGGTGTTGAGCGTCCAGGGCAGGCCCTGGCCGCCGACCTCGGGGCTGAACGGCACCGAGTTCCAGCCGCCCTCGACAAACTTCCGGTAGGCGTCGCCGAAGCCGTCGGGCGTGCGCACGACGCCGTTCTCGAGCACCGAGCCCTGCTGGTCGCCGACCCGGTTGAGCGGCCCGACCACCTCGCCCGCCAGCTTGGCCGCCTCTTCGAGGACGGCGTCGACCAGGTCCGGGGTGGCCTCCTCGTAGCCGGGCAGGCGCGCGATGTCGGCCAGGCCGATCACGTCGTTGAGCGCGAAGCGCATGTCGGCGATGGGCGCGCGGTAGTCGCTCATGTCGTGGTGCCTCCCTGGGGCGAGCGGGTCGCTTTTTCCCGCCTTATAGCAGCCGCTGGCGCGCTGCGCCAAACCCGCGGGCCGCCGCTGCGCGAACCCCTTTCCCAACCTTAAAAATTATTAATCCGGCCGACAGGCGCTTTTCATGTGCCGATCCGAAATAGGGACAGACGCGGCGAGGGTCCGTCGCGAACTGCAACGTATGCCAAGGAGGGCAGACATGTCCCAAGCGATCGCCACCCGGAGCCGCACCAGCGAGCCCCGACGGCAGTCTTCCACCCGAAAGCGCGGCGCCGCCATCGCGGCCGGCGCGCTCGTCCTCGCCTTCACCACCGCGATGGCGCCGTCGGCCAGCTTCGCTCGAACGGCGCCCACGTCGTTCGCGGACATGGCCGCCAAGGTCACCCCGGCGGTCGTCAACATCTCCGCCGAGCACACCCAGCAGGTGGCGCAGACGCAGCCGCCCGGCACGCCGAACGGCCAGCGCATGATGCCCTTCCCCGAGGGCTCGCCCTTCGGCGAGTTCTTCCGGCGCTTCTACAACGGCCCGCGCGGCTTCGGCGCGCCGCAGATGCCGGGCCAGCAGCACCCGCGGATGCGCAAGCTGACGGCGCTGGGGTCGGGCTTCATCATCGATCCGGCCGGCTACGTCGTCACCAACAACCACGTCATCAAGGGCGCCACCAAGATCGAGGTGATCCTGCACGACGGCAACCGCTACACCGCCAAGCTGGTCGGCACCGATCCGCGCACCGACCTCGCGCTGCTGAAGATCAACGCCAAGCGCACCTTCCCCTACGTCCAGTGGGGCGATTCCGACAAGGCGCGCGTCGGTGACTGGATCCTCGCGGTCGGCAACCCGTACGGCCTGGGCGGCACGGTCACGGCCGGCATCGTCTCGGCCCGCGGGCGCGACATCGGCGGGCGGACGATCGTGGACTTCCTCCAGATCGACGCGCCGATCAACCGCGGCAACTCCGGCGGCCCGACCTTCAACATGGACGGCAAGGTCGTCGGCGTGAACACCGCGATCTATTCGCCGAACGGCGGCAACGTCGGCCTCGGCTTCGCGATCCCGTCGAACGTCGCCAAGCAGGTCATCAGCCAGCTTCGCACCAGCGGCAAGATCGTCCGCGGCTGGCTGGGCGTGCAGATCCAGCCGGTGACCACCGACCTGGCCAAGGCGCTGAACATCAAGGGCCGCAAGGGCGCGATCGTCGCCGCGGTGGTCCCGGACAGCCCGGCGGCCAAGGCCGGCCTGAAGTCCGGCGACGTGATCCTGAACTGGGACGGCAAGGACGTCGCCTCGGTCCGCGACCTGGTGCGCAAGGTGTCCGCGACCAAGACCGGCTCCAACGTCGACGTCGTGCTGCTGCGTGACGGCAACCGCAAGACCCTGTCGGTCACGGTCGGCACCAGCAAGGAGGGCGTCCAGCGCGCCAGCCTGAATCGCGGCCCGGGCAACCCGGCGGCGGTCGGCAAGCTGGGCCTCGGCCTCGGCAACCTGACCCCGGAGCTGCGCCAGCGCTTCGGCATCAAGGACGAGGTGGCCAAGGGCGCCGTCGTGCTCTCCGTCCGCCCCGGCTCGCCGGCCGACGACAAGGGCCTGCGTGCGGGTGACGTCATCACCCAGGTCGGCAACACCGACGTCACGTCGGCCGACCAGGTCGCCAAGGCGGTTGCCGCGGCGACAAAGAACCATCGCGAGGCGGTCCTGTTCAAGATCGTCCGCGGCGGCAACGCCCGCTACCTCGGTCTGCCCCTCGCGTCCTGACCGGGGAGCGGCGTTTACCTGTCCTGTCCTGAAAACTCCCCCGGAGGTTTCCCCCGCCTCCGGGGAATTTTTTCGAGATATGCTGCGCCCATTCCCAAGCCCACAGTATAGTAGCGCCATGCGCGTTCTGGTCATCGAGGACGATCAGGAGACGGCGTCGTATGTCGCGAACGGCCTCCGCGAGGCGGGCCACACGGTCGAGGTCGCGGCGACGGGCCGCCTGGGCCTGATCAAGGCGGTCAGCGACGACTACGACGTCGCCGTGGTCGACCGCATGCTGCCCGAGGTCGACGGCAAGACCATCGTCGAGTTCGATCCGCGCGTCGGGCCGCAGCGTGCCGATCCTGTTCCTCAGCGCAATGGCCGAGGTCCGCCACCGGGTCGAGGGCCTGCGGGCGGGCGCCGACGACTACCTGACCAAGCCCTTCTCCTTCTCCGAGCTGCTCGCGCGGGTCGAGGCCCTGGGCCGCCGCGGCGGCGACCTGCACAGCGAGACCGTGCTCAAGGTTTCCGACCTGGAGATGGACCTGCTCGCCCGCACCGTGTCGCGCGGCGGCGAGGCGATCGAGCTGCTGCCGCGCGAGTTCAAGCTGCTCGAATACATGATGCGCCACGCCGGCCAGGTGGTGACCCGGACGATGCTGCTGGAGAACGTCTGGGACTACCATTTCGATCCCCAGACCAACGTCATCGACGTCCACATCAGCCGCCTGCGCCAGAAGATCGACCGCGGCTTCGACCGGGCCCTGCTGCAGACCGTCCGCGGCGCCGGATACATGCTTCGTGAAACCTAGCCCGCACGCCGCGCCGTCCGTGCGGATCGGCACGCTGCTGCGGTCGCGCGTCTTCCGCCTGACCCTCGTCTCGACGCTGATCTTCGGCGCCATCGCCGCCGGCGTCGTCGCCCTGCTCTATCGCTCCAGCACCGATGCGGTGTCGCGCCAGATCGACGCCACCATCGAGGCCGAGATCGCCGGCCTGGCCGAACAGTACGTCCAGCTCGGCACCACCGGCCTGGTCAACGTCATCAAGCGGCGGGTCTCGCTCGCCGGCCGCACCGGCGGCATCTACCTGCTCGCCAATTCCAACCGCCAGCCGATCGCCGGCAACCTCAACCGCTGGCCCAACGGCCACGCCGACGCCAACGGCTGGATCGAGTTCGCCCTGCGCGAGACCGTCAACAACCGCACCCAGCTCCACCATGCCCGCGGCCGGGTGTTCCGGCTGCAGACCGGGCTGTGGCTGCTGGTCGGCCACGATACCGGCGAGCAGACCCGGATCGCCAACCTGGTCGAGGACCGGCTGTTGTGGGCGGGGGTGATCGCGATCGGCCTGGCGGTCGCCTTCGGCGCGCTCTTGAGCTGGCTGATCCTGCGCCGCATCGACGCGATCACCGCGACCAGCCGCGAGATCACCGCCGGCGACCTCAGCCGCCGCATCCCGGCGGCCAAGGGCGGCGACGAGTTCGACCGGCTGGCCCAGAGCCTCAACGCCATGCTCGACCAGAACGAGCGGCTGTTCCGCGGCCTCCAGGAGGTCGCCCAGAACATCGCCCACGACCTGCGCAGCCCGCTCGGCCGGCTGCGCACCCGGCTCGAGCGGCTGTTGTCGGACTCGCTGACCGACGCCCAGAAGGGCGCGCTGACCGAGGAGGCGATCGCCGAGGCCGACCGGCTGTTGCGCACCTTCGCCGCGATCCTGTCGATCGCCCAGGCCGAATTGGGCGCGCCCCGGCGCGACTTCGAGCCGGTCGACCTGGCCGTGCTGATCGACGACCTGTCCGAGCTCTACCGCCCGCTCGCCGAGGACGCCGGCATGGCGCTCGCGGTCGACGGCGACGGCCGGCCCCTGGTCGTCTCGGGCGACCGCGACCTGTTGTTCCAGGCCTGCGTCAACCTGGTCGACAACGCCCTCAAATACGCCCGCGACGGCAAGCGCATCGACATCCGCCTGCGCCGCGAAGACGGCCACGCCGCGATCGAGATCCGCGATCACGGCCCCGGCATCCCGGCCGAGTCGCTGGCCAAGGCGAAGGAGCGCTTCTTCCGGGTCGAGACCAGCCGGACCACCGAGGGCTCCGGCCTCGGCCTCAGCCTCGCCGACGCCGTCGCCCGCCTGCACGAGGGCGACCTGGAGCTGGCCGACAACGGCCCGGGCCTGGCCGCGACCCTGCGCCTGCCGCGCAGCGACGCGCCGGCGCCGCCCCAGTCAAAGGCCCAGTCGAAGGCCCAGTCGAAGGCCCAGTCGAAGGCACAGTCGAAGGCCCAGTCGAAGGCACGGTCGACGGCGCCCGGCCACCCCCTCGACACGGACGGCGCGAAGACCGATAAGCAGGTCTCACCCCGCGAACCGGCTCCGGCCGCCGAGAAAACGGAATAGGGAGGCGACCCCACATGGTCATCGTCTACGGCCTCAAGAACTGCGACAGCTGCCGCGCCGCGCGCACCTATCTGAAGGAGCGCGACTTCGTCCACACGTTCCACGACCTGCGCGACGACGGGCTCGACGGCGCGACCCTCGACAAGTGGATCGACGCGCTCGGCTGGGAGCCGCTGCTGAACAAGAAGAGCACGACCTGGCGCGGCCTGGACGACGCCGACAAGGCCGACCTCGACGCCGCCAAGGCGCGCGCCCTGATGCTCGCCCACCCGACCCTGGTCAAGCGCCCGGTGATCGACACCGACCGGCTGATCACCGTCGGCTTCGACCGCGAGGTCAGGGCGCAGCTGCAGTCGGTGCTGTAGGCGCGGGCGCCGCCGGTCCGGCGCCGCACCCTGGGCGGGACCGGGATGTAGGGTTCTGTCAGGTCGGGCGCCCGCGCCCCAGGCGTTCCGCGCGCTTCGCGGCTGGTACTGTAAGGTCGACGACGGGGCCGGGGACCGAGATGTAAGGTTCTGTCAGGTCGGGCACGCGAACCGCCGCCGCCCGTCGGTGCGGTCGGTGGCGCGGTCGATAGCGCGGCGCGAGGGCTATGGTCGGAGGTTGTCATTGGGCATCGGGATCCTGTCGGCGCCGATCATTTGGAACCGCTCGAATTCAGGAAATAATACCCATATAGGGATTGTCAGCGGTCGTTCAATTTGAACGTGCCGCGGGTCGGGGAGGCATGGACGACGGGGCGATCGAGCGGTTCATCCCCTGCTGGCGGCGCCGGTGGCGGTCAGCGGCGACCTCGTCGCGGCGGTCCGGGGCCGGCCGGGAACCGCTTCCCGGCTCGCCCGGTTCGAGACACGCCACGTCCACACCCGGCGCGGCCGCGCGGCGGCGATCGACGTGTGGAGCTGGAACGGCGCCTAGCCGGGCTCGATCTCGGGCGCCGGCCCGCCGACGAGGTGCGCCTTCGGCCGCTTGAGCAGCAGCAGGAGCGGGATCGCCAGCAGCGTCACGTACATCATGAAGCGGAAGTCGTTGAGGTAGGCGATCGTCGCGGCCTGGCGGGTGACCTCCGCGCTGAGCGCCGCGGCGCCGCTGGGCGAGACCCAGTCCCAGAACAGGGGCAGCCACGGCGGCCGCAGCGCCATGCGGAACGGCGTCAGGGTCTCGACCAGGGCGGCGCGGTTGGTCTGGATGCTCTGGGCGAGCAGCGTCACCACCACCGAGATGCCGATGCTGCTGCCGATGTTGCGCATCAGGCTGAACATCGACGTGCCCTCGTTGCGGTAGTGCGGCGCGAGGGTCGAGAAGGTGATCGTGCTCAGCGGCACGAAGATGAAGCCGAGGCCGAGCCCCTGGACGATGCCGGTGCGGACGATGTCCCAGGTGCTGACCTGGGCGGTGAAGCCCGACATCTCCCACAGCGACAGGGCGGTCAGGCCGAGCCCGGCGAGGATCATCAGCCGCGTGTCCACCCGGCCGATCAGCCGGCCGACCACGATCATGGCGACCATGGTGCCGATGCCGCGCGGCGCCAGCACGAAGCCGGCGGTCAGCACCGGCATGCCGGCATCAGGTTCTGCAGGAACGGCGGCAGCAGCGCCAGGGTCGCCAGCAGCACGATGCCGACCACGAAGATGAACACCAGCCCGATCGCGAAGTTGCGGTCGGTGAACAGGCCCGGCTCGATGAACGGCCGGTCGGCGGTGAACATGTGGACCAGGAACATGTAGAGCGCGAGCGCGGCGAGCACCGCCTCGACCACGATCTCGGTCGACGAGAACCAGTCCTGCGACTGGCCGCGGTCGAGCATCATCTGCAGCGCGCCGATGGCGAGGCTCAGCAGGGCGAAGCCGAAGAAGTCGAAGCGCCGGCCCGGGTCGCGCAGGGTCTCCGGCACGAAGGCGGAGATGCCGAGCAGCGCCAGGATGCCGAACGGCAGGTTGATGTAGAACACCCAGCGCCAGTTGTAGGCCTCGGTCAGGTAGCCGCCCAGGGTCGGGCCCAGGATCGGGCCGACCATCACGCCGACGCCCCACATCGCCATCGCCGAGCCGTGCTTCTCGCGTCGGGTAGGTGTCGAGCAGGACCGCCTGCGACAGCGGCACCAGCCCGGCGCCGAACGCGCCCTGGAGCAGGCGGAAGGCGACGATCTCGGGCAGCGAGGTCGCCGCGCCGCACAGCATCGAGGCGACGGTGAAGCCGGACACCGCGATCATGAACAGCCGCTTGCGCCCGAACCGCGCCGCCAGGAAGCCGGTCGGCGGGGTCATGATCGCGGCGGCGACGATGTAGGAGGTCAGCACCCAGGAGATCTGGTCCTGGGTCGCCGACAGGCTGCCCTGCATGTGGGGCAGCGCGACGTTGGCGATGGTCGTGTCCAGCGCCTGCATGATCGTCGCCAGCATGATCGAGACGGTGATCAGGCCGCGGTCCAGCCCGGTCGTCTCGTCGGGACCGGCGGCCGTGGACGCGGCGGCGGTCACTGCCGGCTCATCGCCCGCTGGGTCTCCGCCGGCGCCACCACGCCGAGCCAGGCCAGCACGGTCTTGACCACCGACGGCAGCGGGCGGCGGTGGTGGGTGTCGATCTCGACCGACGTGCTCATGCCCGCGCGCAGGTCCGGGCCGTCGGCGTCGCGGTCGACGGCGATGCGGACCGGGATGCGCTGGACCACCTTGACCCAGTTGCCGGTCGCGTTCTGCGCCGGCAGCACCGAGAACTCGGCGCCGGTCGCCTGGCTGATGCTGAGCACGATGCCGTGCCAGGTGTGGTCGGGATAGGTGTCGACGGTGATGTCGACCGCCTGGCCCGGCCGCACGTGGGTCAGGTCGGTCTCCTTGAAGTTGGCCTCGATCCAGACGTTCCGGTCGGCGATCAGCGCCATCACCGCGGCGCCGGGGAACATCGCGGCGGCCGGGCTGACATACTGGCCGACCGTCGGCACCTTGCTGGCGATCCCGGCGAAGGGCGCATGGACCGCGGTCCGCTCGAGGTCGAGCCGGGCGGCGTCGCGCGCGGCCAGGGCCTCGCGGTACTTGGCGTAGTGGCTCACCGGCAGGTCCGGCCCGCCGCCGATCTGGGCGCGGATCTGGGCCATCTGCTGCTGGATGATGCCGATCTGCTTGCGGGCGACGTCGAGGTTGTGGCGCATCTCGTCCATCTTCGCGCCGGAGACGACGCGCGACTCCTCGAGCGCGTGCTGGCGCTCGAACTCACGCTTGGCGTAGGCCTCGTTGGCGCGGGCGAGCTGGAGCTCCTCGGTCTTCTGGCGGTAGCTGGCCTTCAGGCGGGCGAACTCGTCCTGCACCGTGCGCAGCTGCGCCTCGGCGCGCTCGACCGCGACCCGATAGGTGGCGTCGTCGATGCGGAACAACAGCGCGCCCTTGTCGACGTGCTGGTTCTCGCGCACCGCGACCGCGACGATCTTGCCGGCGACCTCGGCGCCGATCGCGACCTTGCTCGCCTTGACGTAGGCGTTGTCCGTGCTGACGTAGCGCCCACCGGTGACGTAGAGGTAGCCAGCCGCGGCGAGCACTGCCAGCGGCCCGATCAGCAGCAACACCCGGCGCAGCCAGCGCCGCTTGCGCCCCTTCGGCCGGGCGGGCTCGGACTGCGGGGTCTCGTCAGATGCGCCGGACGGGGACGCTCCGGCCTCGGGCGCACCTGTCTCGGGCTCTTCGACCGGCATGGGGATATCGTCGATCTGGTCAGACATTGGCCGTGCTCTCGTCCGCCGCCGGCGCATCCTCGACCTCGGCGAGGTTCCGCTTGATCCGCTGCAACGAGCCGATCAGCGCCATCTCCTCCTTGGCGGAAAGCCCGCACAGGGCCTGTTCCAGCGTCTCGCCGCCGAGCGCCACCATCTTGTCGATCAGCGGCCGCGCCTTCGCGGTCGGGTACAGGCGCACCGCCCGGCGGTCGTCGGGATCGGGGCGGCGCTCGACCAGGCCCGCGGCGGCCATGCGGTCGACCAGCCGTGCGACGCTGATCGGCTGGACCTCGAGCAGCTCGGCCAGGGTCCCCTGGCGCATGCCTTCCTGCCGCTTGAGGTAGGCGAGCGCCTGCCACTGGGCCTGGGTCAAGCCGAGGGGCTGGACCCGGCGGTCGAAGTTGCGACGCAGCAGCCGTGTGACGTCGCGCAGCAGGAAGCCGAGGCTGCGCTCGGGATCGGTCGTGGGCACGGTTCTAAGTCCGGTGGCCTGTGAAAACTGCGGTTGGGACCATAGCTATAATGAGTAAACATATTATGAGCATGCTTACCAACCAGCGCGCGCCGTGCATGGGCCGGATGCGCGGCGCGAAGACCGCCTGCTAGACGCCTTGCGTCCAGGGGTCGTGGTCGTTGCGGTCCAGGTTGTCGCGCAGCCGCTCCTGCAGCGCGCCCATGTCGAGCTGGTGGACGCTGCCGGCGCCGGCCAGGTCGAGGGCGTGGGCGGCGGCCTGGCCCATCGCCATGCACGGGCCGATCACCCGCACCGAGGCGAGCGCGGCGACGTCGCCGTCGATGCAGCGGCCGGCCGCGACCAGGTTGTCGGCGTCCGCCGGGACCATCGACCCGAGCGGCACCCAATGCATGTGGTCGTCGCCGAACTCCTCCCAGTGGACGCCCTCGGCGCGGTTGTGCAGCTCGACCGGCCAGGAGCAGCGGGCGATCGCATCGTCGAAGCGGGTGCCGGCGCGGACCTCGTCGGTGGTCAGGTGGTGGGCGCCGGCGATCCAGCGGGTCTGGCGGATGCCGGGCAGGCCGTAGGCGCGGATGCGCGCCTTGCCCATCGCCGCCGGCAGCTTGTCCCGCAGCAAGGCCATCACCCGGTCGGCCTGGTCCTTGCCGTCGAGCCCGGCCAGCGACGCGCCGACCGGCTCGGTCGGCGTCGGGATGTGGGTCATGTTGGCCAGCCCGATGCCGGTGCCGGGCTGGGCGAAGACGAAGCCGTCCTTGCGGCGCAGGCCGTAGGCGTCGGCGTTCGCGGCGAGCACGTCCTGGACCTGCCAGCGGTCGAACTTGGCGAACTCGGCCTCGTCGATGCCCTCGATCTGGAACATCTGCGAGCCGAACACCGGCGCTTCCGGCTCGCGCACCGGCAGCCCCGCGTGCCAGGCGATCGCCGCGTCGCCCGAGGCGTCGACGAAGCCCTGGGCCTCGACCTCGGCGTCGCCCCAGCGGGTCGCCAGGTGCAGCCGGGTCACCCGCCGCCCGTCGCGATCGGCCCCGCGCAGGGTCGCGCCCAACAGGATCTTGACCCCGGCCTCGACCAGCGAGCGCTCGATCCAGCGGGCGAGCAGATGCTCCTCGAACTGGTAGATCACCGTGTTGCGCGCCCGCGGGCGGCAGAGCGTGCCGGTTGCCGCGAGATGCTCCAGCATCCCGGTGACCGCGCCGTAGACCACCCGCGGCGGGTTCGGCCCGTTGCCGTAGAAGCCGCACAGGGTGCCGAGCAGCCCGCCGACCGCCTGCCCGCCCAGCGCCGGCATGGCGTCGACCAGCACCACCGACCGCCCCAGCCGCGCCGCCGTCAGCGCCGCCATCGTCCCCGCCGCGCCCGAGCCGACGACGCAGACGTCGGCGGCGATGCGCAGCGGCTCGGCGTCGGGCTTGGTGACGATGCGGGTGGAGACGTCGAGGGTCATGGAGCCGTGCTCTGGCATTGGTATGGGATGGGCGCTCCTTGTAGCCCGAAGCCGCCGCGCATTGCCATCCTGCGACCACACGGGACTCGCTTTGTTGTTTTCGCCGCTGGCGGCGATGGTTAAGGTCCGCCCGGCGCAGCCGCCCCTCACGCGGCGCCCCCAGGAGCCCATGGACCTGCACATCGACAGCCTGTCCCATCGCTACGGCGAGATGCCCGTTCTGGAGGACATCGACCTCCACATCGAGAGCGGGCAGATCGTGTGCGTGATCGGGCCGTCGGGCTGCGGCAAGTCCACGCTGTTGCGCCTGATCGGCGGGCTGGAGCGGCCGAGCGCGGGCCAGGTGCTCCAGCTCGGCGAGCCGCCGGAGGACTGCCTCAACCCGCTGACCTACATCTTCCAGGACTTCGCCCTGCTGCCGTGGCGCACGGTGCGCGGCAACATCAGCCTGGTGCTCGAGGACCACGGCATCCGGGGCAAGCGCGCCGACGGGATCATCGACGACGTGCTGGCGCGCACCAAGCTGTCCGACTTCAAGCCCCACTATCCGCGCCAGCTCTCCGGCGGGATGAAGCAGCGGGTGGCGATCGCGCGGGCGCTGGCGGTGCGCCCGGCGGTGTTCCTGATGGACGAGCCGCTATCGGCGCTCGACAGCCAGACCCGCGAGCTGTTGATGGACGACCTGATCGGCCTGTGGCTGCGCGAGACCTTCACCGCCGTCTACGTCACCCACAACCTCAACGAGGCGGTGCGCCTGGGCCACAAGATCGTGGTGCTGTCGCGCCGCCCCGGCCGCATCCGCGAGGTGGTCGCGATCGACAAGCCGCTGGGCACCCGGGAGATCGGCGACCCCGAGCTCAAGGACCGCCAGGAGCATCTGTGGAACCTGATGCGCGAGGAGGCGCTGGCCGCCGACCGGGAGCTGGCCGATGCCTGAAGCGGTGAACGGCGCCCCGGCCCAAACTGGCGGGAAGGCCCAGACTGGCGGGAAGGCCCAGACCGGCGGAACGGCGAAGACCGAATCCCGGGCCAAGACCGAGGGCCGGCCGGTGCCGTTCCGCGGCGGCGGCTTCGCGCCGCGGTCGAATGGCGCAATCGGCTGGATCGTCTTCGCGGTCATCCTGTCCTTGTGGGAGCTCGGCTCGCGCACCGGGGTGATCACGCCGCTGACCCTGCCGGCGCCGAGCCAGGCGCTCACCGCGTTGGGCGAACTCATCCGCACCGGCCAGCTCTGGCTCCACCTCGAGGCGTCGATCTCGCGGCTGCTGATCGGCTGGTTCTTCGGCGCCCTGCTCGGCATCCTGGTCGGCTTCGCGATCGGCCTGTTCTCGCTGGCCCGGGCCGGGCTGGTGCCGCTGGTCGCCGCGATCTTCCCGATCCCCAAGATCGCGCTGTTGCCGCTGTTCATCGTCTGGTTCGGCATCGGCGAGGAATCCAAGGTCGCCACGATCCTGTTCGGCACCTTCTTCCCGACCGTGATCTCGACCTACGGCGGGGTCGACAACGTCGACCGGTCGCTGATCCGCATGGGCCAGTCGTTCGGCCTGAAACGGCTGTCGATCATCTACAAGATCATCCTGCCCGGCGCGCTGCCGGCGATCCTCTCGGGCATGCGCATCTCGGCCTCGATCGCGATCATCCTCTTGGTCGCCGCCGAGATGATCGGCGCGGAATACGGCATCGGCGCCTTCGTCAACCAGGCGGGCAACCTGATGGCGACCGACCAGCTCGTCGCCGGCGTGGCGATCCTGTCGGTGTTCGGGCTGACCGTGTCGTGGCTGATCGGCCGGGCGGAGCGCTATCTGCTGCGCTGGCGGTCGTAGGGGAAGGCCGTCCTCCCATCCTTCGAGACGGCCGCGCCGCGGCCTCCTCAGGATGAAGGCATTGACTGACGTCGAGCAACGACTTCATCCTGAGGAGCCGCCGCAGGGGCCGTCTCGAAGGATGGGATGACGGGCGGGAACTCCCGCGTGCCATCGTTCGTAAGAACCGGGATATTCGCCTGCGGAAAGGCCCAGCGGAAAGCAAGGACATGACGATGACCAAACCGGTGCGCCTCGCGCTGGCCGCCACGGCGGCCCTCACCCTCGCCGGCTTCGCCGCCCCCAGCCTGGCGGCGGACGCCTGGCTCGGCCGGGCGCAGGACAAGGACGTCTACCTCTCCTATGGCGAGACGCCGCCGGCGGGGGAGGCGCCGAACCCCGAGACCATCCAGCTCAACCTGGGCTGCACCAAGGGCAGCGGCGTCGTGAAGATCTTCGTCGCCGAATCGTCGACCGCGCTCGTGCCCGGGCGCACGGTCCGGCTCACCCTCGCCGCGGCCGGGATCGCGACCACGGTGCGGGCGAAGGTCCTGTCCAACCAGCTCGCCGGCGTGCCCAGCCTGCAGGCGACCCTGCCGGCCGGCTCGGCGGTGTTCGACGTCCTCGCCCGCCTGGGCCGCGCCGGCCGCGGCGCCCTGCGCCTGACCGCGGGCGCCTGGACCGCGCGGTTCCCGCTCAAGACCATGGGCCTCCAGGCGGACAGCTTCTTCCGGGCGTGCGGGCCGAAGGCGCGGTAACGCGCGGCGCGGGGACCGGGTCCGTCATCGCATCCTTCGAGGCTCGCTCCGCTCGCACCTCAGGATGAGCCGGAGCATGACCAACAATTTGTCGGCGCTATTCTCCGGCTCATCCTGAGGCGCCGCCGAAGGCGGCCTCGAAGGATGGGATGACGGGCTCCCCCGCACCAAGCCCGAACAGAAAGAGCCGCCCCGGTCGCCCGGGACGGCTCTTCGAGCGGGCGATGAGGCCCGGAACTACTTGGTCGTCTTCACGAAGCTGGTGTCGACGACCTGGTCGAGCTTGATCGACTTCGACACGAAGCCCTGGGCCTGGTGCCACTCGAGCTGGCGCTTGACGCTGCCCAGGTCGATCGACGCGCCCGGATTGAGATACATCGCGCCGGCGATGATCGACGGGGCGGCCTTGGCGTACGGGCGGTTGGTGTAGACGTATTTGTGGATGATCTTGACCATCGCCTCGACCGCGGCGGGGTCCTTCTTCTTGGCGAGCATGACCCGGTCGAAGTCGGCGATGCCCTTGGCGTAGGCGCGGAGGAACTTCTTCACCAGCGCCGGCCGCGTCTTGATGTTCTTGGTCGAGGTGATCAGCACCGAGATCTGGTAGTCGGGCGCGTAGTCGCGCAGCCAGCCGATGATCTTGGCCGCGCCGGCGCGGTTCAGCGGCTTGGCGATGTGCGGCACCATGATCATGGCGTCGACCTGGCCCGATTTGATCGCGCCGATCATCGAGCCGACCTTCTGCAACGGCTTGACGTGGATGTCCTTGATCGTGAAGCCCGACTTCCGCGCCACCATCGCGCCCATGTAGTGGAAGGTCGAGCCGATCTGGGTCAGCGCCAGCGACCGGCCCTTGATCAGCTCGGGCTTGGTGAAGCCGGCCTTGTAGGCCTTGTTCGAGGCCATGATCGCCATGCCGTCGACATTCTTGTTCTCGTGCAGCACGCCCGCGACCGCCTTGATCGCGCCCTTGCCGGCGAGGTTGATGAAGCCGCCGGTGACGCCCGCGATGCCGAAGTCGGCGTCGTGGGAGGCGACCGCGACGGCGATCGGCGCCGCCGCCTGGAAGAACTTGAACTCGACGTCCAGGCCCTCGGCCTTGAAGTAGCCCTTCTCGTAGGCGATGAATCCGGCCGCGTGCGAGGTGAAGCGCAGCGCGCCGACGACCAGCTTCTCGGCGGCGAAGCTGGTCTGGGCGAGGCCGCCCAGCGCGATCGCGGCGGCGGCCACGGCGACCGCCTGGCGGCGGCCGACGGGAATGGCTTTGAACAGGTGCATGGATTCGCTCCCTAGTGTCTCGTCTGGATCGTGGGCGCCTTGCCGCGCAAGACCCGGTGGCGGTGGGCCCTATCCCCAATGATCAGTCACGACTGCTGCCGCCGGCCCCAGCACGACGAGGGGCCGCCGGCAGCGCGCATGCCGGACGTATAGCGTCTGGGTGCATGATCGCCAAAGCGATTCTTGGCGCGGGTTGTTGCTTCCGGCGGCTGCCGCCGACAGCGGAATTCGTGTTGCTTAACCCGAATTTTCCGGTTCCAGTGCTCTATCCCTCCGCGAAACACCGATCCGGAGTGCCCGCGCATGAAGCCGCTCAGCGCCCTTCTCTTCTCCCTGGTCGTCGTCCTGTTGGGCGCCTGCACGACCAACGCCAAGTGGGACAAGACGCAGTACCAGCTCCACCAGGACGACCCCGCCTACCTGTGGGGCATCCCGATGGCCGATCACTGACGCCGCCGCCCGCGCGGGGCGACGACCGGCTGCAATTCCTGGTCGCCTGACCGGCGTCAGGCCCGCGTTCGCGGGCTCACCTCCAGGGTCAGGCCCCCCTTGGGCCGCAACGTGACGCGATGGACCAGCTGGTGGCGGTCGCCGTCGCGCGCGGCGAAGCGGCAGCGTTGCAGCAGGGTCGCGAGGCCGGCGACCATCTCCATCATCGCGAAGGAAGCGCCGACGCACACGCGCGGGCCCGCGCCGAAGGGCATGTAGGCGGTGCGCGGGATCCGCTTGGCGGCGTCGCCAAGAAACCGCGTGAGGTCGAACTTGTCCGGGTCCCGCCACAGCCGCTCGTTGCGGTGGATCGCGTAGATCGGGATGAACAGGACCGTGCCGGCCTTCAGGTCGTGGCCGCCCAGCCGTTCCGGCTTGACCGTCCGTCGCGCCATCAACGGCACCGGCGGCAGCACCCGCATGGTCTCCTTGATGAAGGCCTCGACGCTCTCCAGCTTCGGCAGGTCGGCGGCCTCGACCGGGCGGGCGCCGGCGACGCTGGCGACCTCGGCGGCCAGCTCCTCCTGGAGCTGCGGCTGCGCCGCCAGGCAATAGAGCGCCCAGGTCAGGCCGTTGGCGGAGGTCTCGTGGCCGGCGGCGATCAAGGTCAGCAGCATGTCGACCAGGTCGCGGTCGTCGAGGGGGCGTCCCGTCTCCGGGTCGGTGGCGCCCATCAGGTCGGCGCAGATGTCCTGCATCTCGCCGGTCGCCGCGCGGCGGGCCCGGACGAGGTCGCCGACCTCCTCGCGCATCCGCGCGCGGGCGCGCCGGATCTGCCGGTGCCCCGGATGCGGGACCCAGGCCGGCACCTTCAGGCTGGCGAACCCGGCCACCCAGGAGATCGGCTCGAGATAGTCGCTGATCGCCTGCGATATCGCGGTGAAATCGACCTCGTCGCGCTTCGAGAACAGGGTCCGGCTGATGACCTCGAAGGTCGCCCAGGTCATCGCCGAATACATGTCGTGCGGCGCGGCGCCGTCCGTCCGACGGCGTGGCGCCGTCCTGCGTCCCCGACGGCGTGGCGCCGTCCTGTGTCCCCGACGGCGCGGCGCCATCCTGTGTCCAGCTTTCCGCGAGGACCTGGAAGGCGCCGACCATATCGGGCACGTAGCGCGCCAGCGCCGCGGGCGCGAAATACGGCGCCGCCAGGCGCCGCTTCCACCGCCACGATTCGCCGTGCGCCGTCAGCAGGCTGTCGCCGAAGGCCGGCCGAAGGATGCGTTCGTCGACCTCGGACTTGGGGAAGTCCGGGACCCGCCGGACCAGCACCTCCTCGAGCAGGTCCGGGTCGGCGAGGAACGCGATGCTCGCGCCCGGCAGGGACAGCACCGCCATCGGCTCGCGATAGGCCGCCGGCGGGATCGCGCCGACCGGATTGCTCACCATCGCGCGCATGAAGCCGACGAAGCCCGGCTTCTCGGCCCCCGGAGGGATCTTGACCGGAACGAACGCGGCTTGGGCCGTCATGTCTGATCTCGCCGACTGGTTTCCGCCGACGCCGATCGCGGCGTCGGCCGGTCCGACTATGGTAGGTCCGACTATGGCAGGTCCGACTATGGCAGGTCGCTCCGCCGGGTGAAACCGCCGATCGCCTCGACGCCCCCGGCGGCGTCTCGCGGCCAGGCCACTCCCGTATCGGACGATGGGTACGCCCGCCCGAACGGTCACGGCGACGACGTCGACATGCCGTTCGCCCATCGGTAATGGCCCGCCGCGCGCGGGGCACGATTTCCCAACCGATGCCTGGGACTGGATGACAGGGCCGCATCCGTGCCATCGTGGCGGCGATACCGTCGGGCCGACGTCCTGGCTCCGCACTCCATCGAGACTCATCCCCATACGAAAGGCATCGCGCATGATAGCCATGACCCCGACCATGCGGTCACTGATCGACAACGCCCTCCCCGACGGCAGGCCCTGCCTCGTCGGGACCGCGGACGAGAACGGCCGCCCGCAGATCAGCCCGAAGGGCTCGGTCGCCCTGTTCGACGACGAGACGCTCAGCTATTGGGAGCGGTCCTTCCGCGGCGCCTACCGCCATCTCGGCAAGAACCCGCAGGTCGTCGTCTACTACCGCAACCCCGACCGGGCCGAGGAGGTCGGCGTGCTCGGCGCCGCGCTGCGCTTCCACGGCACGGCGCGCATCGTCGAGGAGGGTCCGGACCGCGACCGGGCCTACGAGATCATGGTGCAGGCCGAGAAGGACCGCGATCCGGACAAGAAGGGCGTCGCCGTCCTGATCAAGGTCGACCGGATCGAGGCCCTGTCGGGCGAGGCGGTGATGGAGCGGGACTGACGCGGCGCGCGTCCCGGTCCGCCGACGCCGACGCCGGCGACGGCGACGGCTCGCGGGCACGGCCGCCGGTGAACTCGTCGACCAGGAAGGTGATGAAGCTGCGCGCCCGCAGCGACAGCCAGCGACGGTCGGAATAGATCACGTGGATCGGCAGCGTCGTCGGCGTGAAGTCGGGCAGCAGCACGCGCACGCGCCCGTCCGCCACCTCGTCCTCGAGCAGCCAGGACGGCAGCAGCGCCACGCCGAGCCCGGCCTTGACCGCCTCGGCGATGGCGTCGGAATTGTCGATCGCCAGCGGCCCGGCGACGTCGATCGCCCGGCGGCCGTACTCGGAATCGAACACCCACCGCTCCGGCGGCTTGAAGCCGGTGTAGGTGATGCAGTCGTGGTCGACGAGGTCTTCCGGCATCCGCGGCGCGGTCCGCCCGGCCAGGTAGCGCTCGGCCGCGACGATGCGCCGGTCGGCGGCGGCGAAGCGCCGCGCCACCAGCGAGCTCGACGGCAGCTCGCCGATGCGGATGCCGAGCTCCATGCCCTCGGCGATCAGGTCGACGACCTGCTCTGACAGGTGCAGGTCGAGCCGCACCTGGGGATAGCGGGCGCGGAACCGCTCCAGCTTGGGCATCAGCACGACCCGCGTGAAGGACGACGGCGCCGCGATGCGCAGCTCGCCCGCCGGCTCCTCCTGCGGCCGGCCCAATTCCGTCTCGGCGATCTCGAGCGCGTCGAGCACCCGGCGGACGTGCTCGTAGAGCCGGACGGCGTCGGTCGTCGGGTGCAGCTTGCGCGTGGTGCGGGAGAACAGGAGCACGCCGAAATAGGCCTCGGCGGCGGCGATCCGCTTGCTGATGGTCGGCTGCGACACGCCCAGCTCGCGCGCGACCGCGGTGAAATTGCCGGTCTCGATGACCCGGGCGAAGGCGCGGAAGGCGTCGATGCGATCCATGATAAATTCCTATTCGGCATAAATATTATAGCTTTCATTCGGGTTTTCAAAAGGTGCGAATCGGCTCAGCCTCTCGGGTATCGCCAAAGATGACGCCGGCCAGAGACGCCGGCGCCTCGGGGAGGAAAGAATGGAAAAGCGGATCGGTATCATCGGAGCCGGCGTGGCCGGCCTCCATCTCGGACTGTACCTGCGCCGGCACGGCGTGCCCGTCACGATCGTCACCGACCGGGACGCCGACGCCTATGCCGATCTCAAGCTCATCAACACGGTGGCGCACCACCACGTCACGCTCTCCCGCGAGCACGACCTGGGCATCGCCCACTGGGACGACCGCGACTACCACTACTTCTGCCATCACCACTATTTCGGCGTGCCGCAGCCGCTGCACTTCCAGGGCGACTTCGCCGCGCCGAGCCGGGCGGTCGACTACCGCCTCTACCTGCCGACCCTGATGCGCGACTTCATCGCCCAGGGCGGCGAGATCGAGTACCGCCAGGTCGCCGCCGAGGACCTGCCCCAACTCGCGTCGCGCTTCGACCTCGTCGTGGTGTCGTCGGGCAAGGGCGTGCTCGGGCACATGTTCGGCCACCGCGAGGAGATGTCGCCCTACGACCGGCCGCAGCGCATGCTGTCCGTCGGCCTTTATGCCGGCATCCGCGACGCCGAGCCGCGCGGGGTGACCCTGTCGGTCTCGCCCGGCCAGGGCGAGTTGATCGAGATCCCGACGCTGACCTTCGACGGCATGGCGACGGCGCTCCTGTTCGAGAACATCCCCGGCGGCGACCTCGAGGTGCTGGCGCGGATGTCCTACGACGACGACCCCGAAGGCGTTCCTGCAGACCGTGCTCGACAAGCTCGAAGCGCACCACCCGACCGTCTACGACCGGGTCGACACCGCCCGCTTCGGCATCCGCGGCTCGATCGACCTGCTCCAGGGCGGCATCGTGCCGACGGTGCGCCAGTCCTATGCCGTGCTCGACGACGATACGCTCGCCATCGCGCTCGGCGACGTCCACACCGTGATGGACCCGATGGTCGGCCAGGGCGCCAACATGGCCTCCCACGCCGCCGTCGTCCTCGGCGAGGAGATCGTCGCCCAGGACGTGTTCGACGAGCGCTTCGTCGAGACCGTCGACCGCCGGCGCAACGACCGGGTGTTCTCGGCCCTGCGCTGGACCAACCTGATGCTGGCGCCGCCGTCGGACGATCTGTTGATGCTGATCGGCACGATGTCGGCGGACCGGTCGTTGGCCAACGAGTTCACCGACAACTTCAACTACCCGGAACGGCAGTGGGACCGGCTCGCCTCGCCGGCACGCATCCGGGCCTGGCTGGCCGAGCGCGAAGCGGCGCGCGCGGCGGCCTGAGCCGGAGGGACCGCCATGCACGCGCTCGTCGTCCTCTACCCGCAGCCCGACGATCCGGACGCCTTCCGCGACTACTACGAGACCAGGCACGTGCCGCTCGCGGCCACGCTGCCCGGCCTGGTCGCCCAGACCTTCGGCTATCCGGCGGCGCTGGGCCCCGACCCGAGCCCGTGGTTCTGCATCTGGCGCGGCGAGTTCGAGAGCGCCGCGGCGATGGAGTCGGCGCTGGGCTCGCCGGTCGGCCAGCAGGTCGCGGCCGACGTGCCCAACTACTCGCCGAAGGGGGCGACGCTCGTGCACATGGCGCTGCAGGGCTGACGCCCACGCCCAGGCCTTGGCGCGTTCGCGCCTACCCGGCCTCGACCAGCGCGCCGAGCGTCTTGGTCTTCTCGACCGTCTCCTGCCATTCGGCCGCGGGGTCGGATTCGCCGGTGACCCCGGCGCCGACGTAGAGCCAAAGATCGTTGCCGATGAACTGGGCGCTGCGCAGGTTGACGTAGAGGGTCGAGCGGCCACCGATCCCGACCGGGCCGAGGAAGCCGCAATAGTGCCCGCGGTCGTAGCCCTCTTCCGCCGCGAGGAAATCGATCGCCGCCTGCCGCGGCATGCCGCACACCGCCGAGGTCGGGTGCATCGCGCGCAAGCAGGCGCGTACACGCGCGCCTGGAAGGCGGCCGGGTCGCCGTCCGCGTCTGCCGCCTCGAACCGGGTGCACAGGTGGGCGAGGTTGGCGGCGCGCACCGTCTGAGGCCCACGCTCGGCGACCTGCCCGAAGCCGCACTCGGCGAAAGCGCGGCGGACGTATTGCGCGACCAGCCCCTGCTCCTCGATGAACTTGCCCGACCACAGCACGCTTTCCAGGTCCGCGTCCGGCGCGACCGGCTGGGTGCCCGCCAACGCCATCGTCGAGACCCGGCCGGCCTCGACCCGCATCAGGGTTTCCGGCGTCGCCACGATCCACAGGCCGACGCCGGGGATGCCGGTCAGCCCGACATAGGCGTGGGCGTAGCGGTCGCACAGCCGCTCGAAATAGGCGAGGTGGTCGAAGCCGTCGGGCAGCGGTCCGCGGCGTCGCCCGCGAGGCGACGATCTTGTCGAACGCCCCGGCGCGAATCTTCTCGACCGCCGACGCGACCAGGTCCGCGATAGTCGGCCTCGCCGGCCACCGCCGGCGGCGTCGCGGCGGCGAGCAGGGGCGCGTCGGACGGGATCGCCGGGCCGGCGTCGTCCGCCGTTTCGATCGCGTGCAGCAACGTCCGCTGCACGTCGCTCTGCGGCGCATCGGCCAGCGCGCCGTCGCCATCGACGAAGCGCAGGCCGTCCGTCGTCAGCAGCAGCTCGGCCGCGATCAGCCGGCAGGCGTCGCCATCGAAATTGTCGTAACGGGAAACCGCGAGGCCGGGCCGCACCGCGCCGAAATCGAGCGGCCCAACAGGCGTCTCCCCCGGCGCCGCGACCAGCCCGCAGACCGAGGCCTCGCCCGGCTCGCGCCACAGGGCGAAGGCCGCGCCTGCGGCGACCGCGCCACGGACCAGCCGCGCGCGCAAGGCCGCCAAATCGCCGAGATCGCCGTCGCCTTTCATGCCGTCCGCCGTGAAATCGCCCGTCGGTTCCTGCTATACAGGAAGGTGCCGGACGCCGCATGGCCAAATCCCGCCACCGCCGGTCATGCGTCCAAGAATGGAGAGGCCTCATGCCCGCCACCGAGCCGTCACCGCGCACCGTCGTCCGCGCCTGGGTCGAGACCTTCAACCGCGGCGACCCGGACGCCCTCGCGGATTTCTATCACGCGGACGCCGTCAACCATCAGGTCGCCCAGGAGCCGGTCGAGGGCCGCGCGGCCATTCACGCGATGTTCGCCCGCGAGTTCGCCGCCGCCGACATGACCTGCATCGTCGAGAACCTGTTCGAGGACGGCGAGTGGGCGATCCTCGAGTGGCGCGACCCCAACGGCCTGCGCGGCTGCGGCTTCTTCCAGATTCGTGACGGGCGAATCGCCTTCCAGCGCGGCTATTGGGACAAGCTATCCTTCCTCAAGCTGCACGGCCTGCCGATCCAGTAGCCGCCCTACCGCTTCGGCCGGAAGCCGTCGCGGCTCCAGAACTCGCTGCCGACCCAGTGGTGGCCGAAGAACACGCCCTGGGGATCGTATTTCTGCTTCGCGGCCAACAGCCGGGGATAGTTCGGCCCCCACGACCGGGTCTGCCAGTCGGCGGTGAAATAGCTCGCCTCGGAACAATAGGCGCCGCTGTCGGGCGCGACCGTGCGCAGCGCGGCCATCGCGCGCTTGACCCGGTCGGCGTCCTTGCGCCCCTTGGCCAGGTCCGGCTCGTGGCCGGCGAGACCCGGATGGACCTTGTCCTGGCCCAGCGCGACGATGGCCAGCGCGAAGGCGTCGACCGCCGAGGGATGGATCGCCATGCCGCGGACCTCGTCCCGGACGGCCTCGGGCGCGCCGGCGAGGCCCTTGTTGAAGTGGAGCGTCACCGTGGCGTTGCGCGAGGCGTCGACCAGCGCGTTGGCGAAGCCGCCGCGGCGGCCGTCGGTCAGCAGGCTCTCCGGCAGCCAGGCCGAATCGTAGCCGGTCAGGAAGATGCCGACCTCCGGGCCGTTGCCGGTCCACCAGAAGCTGCCCGGCTGGGCGTCCGGCCGGTCGTCGGCGACGATCGACTTGGGATAGTGCTGGCGCCGGTAGTCGTAGTCCCACCAGTGGCGCGCCGGCATGGCGACGATCCGCGGCTCGGTGACCGTGGCGAGGGCGTCGCGATGGGCCGCGACCCAGTCCCAGAACGGCGCCCAGGCCGCCCGGGCGGCGTCGGCGTCGAGGCCCTGGAAGACCATGGCGACGGTCAGGCTGTTGTCGGGGTTGAAGCCGACCTGCTCGCCCCAATGGCGGTCGACCAGCTTGTCGCGGGCGAAGGCCAGGAAGGCGCCGGTCAGCCGCCGGAAGGCGGCCTCGTCCTTGGCCTTGATCGTCTGGCCGACGAAGCCGAAGGTCTCGGGCAGCGCGTGGGTGCGCAGGGTCAGCTTGGTCAGCGCGGCGAAGCCGCCGCCGCCGCCGCGCAGGGCGAAGTACAGGTCCGGGTGCTGGGCCGCGTTGACGGTGCGCACCCGGCCGTCGGCGGTAACCACCTCGGCCTCGATCAGGCCGCCGGCCGACAGGCCGAATTCCTTGGAGAAGCTGCCGAAGCCCCCCGTCGGCACGTGGCCGCCGAGGCCGACCGTGGTGCAGCCGCCGCCCTGGACGTAGCGGCCCCGCTTGTTGGTGACGAAGTCGTAGAGCTGGAGGAACTTGGCGCCCGCCTCGACGGTGACCGCCTTGACCGGCGCCGCCTTCCCGTCGAGGCCGCGGGGCACGAAGGCGTCGTGCCAGGTCAGCCGGCTCATGCCCCGGGTCCACAGCAGCAGGCTGTCGGGCGCGTTGGACTGGCCGAGATAGCTGTGCCCGCCGCCCTTGACGACCAGGCGCAGGTTCTTCTCCCGCGCGAAGTTCACCGCCGCGACCACGTCGGCGACGCTCTCGGCGGCGACGGCGTAGACGCTCGGCTTCGAGGTCCAGGCGTCGACCCAGCCGACGGTCTGCGTGCCGCCGGCCTGGTCCTGGATGTAGAAGGGGTTTTCGAGCTTTTCGAGCGTCGCCGCGCAGGCCGCCCCGGACGGGTCGGCGTTGCAGTCCGCGATCGGCGAGGTCACGTCGATCAGCCGGCCGCCGACGGCCGCGCGCAGCCGGTCCCACTCCGCAGCCGACGGCCAGGCCGGGTCGCCCGGCCGGACCTTGGGCTTGAGCTTGCCCGTCCGCGTCGCCGCCACCCCCGGCAGGCTCGACGCGGAGACCAGCGGCAGCGCGGCGGCGGCGCCGGCCATTCCCTTGATAAGCGTACGGCGGTCCATGGGATGCCCCTTCCCGATCGATGGTTCGACCGGGAGTTGTGGGGCAATATGGTTAAGATCGGCCTAACCGGCCGGGGAGATTACAGGACGATGCCGGGGTTCATGATCCCCTGGGGGTCGAGCGCGGCCTTGAGCGTGCGCATCAGCTCGAGTTCGACCGGCGGGTGATAGTGGACCAGCTCGGCCTTCTTGATCCGGCCGATGCCGTGCTCGGCGCTGATCGAGCCGCCCATCGACACGACGACGTCGTGGACGACGCGGTTCATCCGGTCCCACTCGGCCAGGAAGGCCTCGGTAGTCCAGCCCTCCTTGGGCTCGGACAGGTTGAAGTGGATGTTGCCGTCGCCGACGTGGCCGAAGGCGAACACCCGCACCCCCGGCAGCGCCGCCTCGACCGCCGCGGTCGCCTCGCGCAGGAAATCGGGGATGCGCGAGACCGGCACGGCGACGTCGTGCTTGATCGAGCCGCCCTCGTGTTTCTGGGCGAAGGGCAGCTCCTCGCGGATCTTCCACAGCGCCTTGGCCTGGGCCGTGCTCTCGGCGATGGTCGCGTCGAGCACGAGGCCGTCCTCCAGCGCCCTCTCCAGCACGGTTTCGAGCGCGCCGCGCAGCCCGCCCGCGGCGTCCGGACCGGACAGTTCGATCAGAAGATACTGGTCGTACCGGTCCTCCAGCGGGTCCACGATGTCCGGCATGTGCTGGATCGTGATGTCGAGGCCGACGCGGGGCAGGATCTCGTAGCCGGTCACCGACTCGCCGGTGCCCTCGCGCAGCCGGGCCAGCAGCTCGATCGCCGCCGCGGGGTCGCGGATCGCGGCGAAGGCGGTCTGGGTGTCGCGCGGGCGCGGGAACAGCTTGAGCACGGCGGCGGTGATCACGCCGAGCGTGCCCTCGGCGCCGACGAACAGCTGCTTCAAGTCGTAGCCGGTATTGTCCTTGCGCAGGCCGCGCAGCCCCTCCCACACCCGGCCGTCGGGCAGCACCACTTCGAGGCCCAGCACCAGCTCGCGCGCGTTGCCGTAGCGCAGCACGTTGACGCCGCCGGCGTTGGTCGAGAGGTTGCCGCCGATCCGGCAGCTCCCCTCGGCGCCGAGCGACAGCGGGAACAGCCGGTCGGCCTCGGCCGCCGCCGCCTGGATGTCGGCCAGGATGCAGCCGGCGTCGACGGTGATGGTGTTGTTCATCGGATCGATCGCGCGCACCGTGTTCATCCGCGCCAGCGACAACAGGATGCCGTCGAACTCGGGGAACGGCACCGAGCCGCCGACCAGTCCCGTGTTGCCGCCCTGGGGCACGATCGCGATGCCCGCGGCGGCGCAGGCCGAGACCACCGCGGCGACCTCCGCGGTCGACGCCGGCCGCACCACGGCCGCGCAGGCCCCGGTGAACAGCCCGCGCTGGTCGGCCATGTGCGGCGCCACGTCCTCGGGCGCATCGAGCCACCCGGCCGGCCCGACCGCCTCGCGGATGCGGGCGAACGCGGCGTCGCGGTCGAGGGTCGGCGCGGCGGGTTGGGCGCTGCTGGCTGGGGCGTCTGGATCTCGTTCATGGATCAAGTGTAGGTCGGCGCGTTGGGGCGGGCAATCGGCGGTGCGGGCGGTCCCTGCAGCGCGCCATGCATGCGCGTCATGCCCGCGAAGGCGGGCATCCAGACCGCCGCCGCCATATCCGGGTTCCCGCCGGCGCGGGAACGACGGGGCCGGGAATCGGCTTCAAATCCCTGAAATAATTCCTAAATAGAGACCATGCATCACCGTCCCGAGCCGCCCCGATATCCGCCGAAAAGATAACCGTTGATAACCGATGATAACCTTCGGCGACTTTTCGCGCCGCCGGCGCGCCGCTCATCCCCGCTCCGCCGCCGCCCGGCGCAGTCGGTCGTTGATCGCCTCGCCCAGCCCTTCGTCGGGGATCGGCATCACCGCGATGGCGCTGACCGCCGGGTCGTCGAGGAGGTGCAGCAGGCGGAACAGGTTGGCCGCCGCCTCGACCAGGTCGCCGCTGGCGCTGAGGTTCTCGACCCGGGCGAAGCCTGTCGGCACTTGCCCGCCGAAGGCGAGCAGCGCCTCGTCCGGCGCCGCGGGAGCGGTCGCGTCCAGGCGCACCGGGCGGTCGGGGGCGTAGTGGCTTTCGAGCATGCCCGGCGCGGCGACGCGGTCGGCCACGCCGGCGCCGCCGACCGGGCCCGCCGCGACCGGGCCGACGACCGCCTCGATCGCGTCGCGCGGGAGCAGGCCGGGGCGCAGGATGCGCGGCTGGTCGCCGGTCAGGTCGAGCACGGTCGATTCGAGCCCGCCGGGGCACGGACCGCCGTCGAGGATCAGGTCGACCGCATCGCCCAGCGAGGCGGCGACGTGGGCCGCCGTGGTCGGGCTGACCGCGCCCGAACGGTTGGCGCTGGGCGCGGCGATCGGCCGGCCGGCGGCGGCCATCAGCGCGCGCGCGACCGGGTGATCGGGCACCCGCACCGCCACCGTGTCGAGCCCGGCCGAGACCAGCAGCGACACCGCCGCGTCGGGTCGGCGCGGCAGCACCAGGGTCAGCGCGCCCGGCCAGAACCGGTCGGCGACGGCGCGGGCCCGTTCGTCGAAGACGACGTTGGCCTCGTGCGCGTCGCGGTCGGGCGCGTGGACGATCAGCGGGTTGAAGCGGGGCCGGCCCTTGGCCGCGAAGATGCGCGCGACGGCGCGGTCGTCGGTGGCGTCGGCGCCGAGGCCATAGACCGTCTCGGTCGGGAAGGCGACCAGCCGGCCGTCACGGATCAGTGCGCCGGCCCGGGCGATGGCGGCCCCGGTGGCGGGTTCGATGGGGCCTGTCATGGTCGGGGCCGGAGCAGCCCCTCACCTTCCCAAAGCCTGACGGCTTTGGGCCCCTCCCTCTCCCCGAGGAGAGGGAAAGCTGGTGCGGGACCGACGCATACCCCCCTCTCCTTCGGGGAGAGGGAGGGGCCCGCCGAGCAGCGGTGGGAGGGTGAGGGGGCACCGATCGAGGATCGTGCCCAAACGCCGAGGCCGGCCATCGTCACCCCGCCGGCCTCAATCCGCGCGGCCGCGGACGAGGAAGTGGGGGTTGCGGAAGCTGGGCTTGCCATAGCCGAGCGGCACGCCTTCGAGGGTCTGCACCGAGCCGCCGGCGCCCTCGACCACCGCCTGGCCGGCGCCGGTGTCCCACTCCATGGTCGGGCCGAAGCGGGGATAGAGGTCGGCCTTGCCCTCGGCGACCAGGCAGAACTTGAGCGAGCTGCCGGCGGTGATCCGGTCGGCCACGGTCTTGCCCTGCAGGAAGTGGTCGAGCTCGGTCTTGTTGGCGTGCGAGCGGCTGGCCGCCACCACGATGCCATCGGCGGGCTCCGCACGGGCGGCGATCGGCCGGGCCGCGGCGTCGCCCTCGATCAGGATCGCCGTTCCGGGCCCGAAGGCGGCATAGATCTTGTCGGCAACCGGCCAGCCGACCACGCCGAGGATCGGGCGGCCGGCGTCGACCAAGGCGACGTTCACGGTGAACTCGTCGCGGTGATTGATGAACTCCTTGGTGCCGTCGAGCGGGTCGACCAGCCAGAAGCAGCCTTCGCCGATGCTGCGCGCGGCGCGCTCCTCGGACACCACCGGGATGTCCGGGGTGAGCCGTTCCAGCGCCGGGACGATGATCGCGTCGGCGGCGCGGTCGGCCACGGTGACCGGGCTCTCGTCGGCCTTGTGCTCGACGTCGTAGTCGCCACGGTAGAAGTCGAGGATGCGCGTGCCGGCCTCGCGGCAGATCGCGATCACCGCATCCAGGACGCCGTCGGGCAGGTCCGCGCACGGGCCGGTCAAGGCGCCGCGGCCGGCCGCCGCGGCGTGGCTGGAAGGGTCTGTCATTCGAATCTCCGATGGTTGGCCGGCAATCTGCCCCGCGGTGCGGCCGATTGCAATTGCGGGGGCATGTTCAGCCACGCCGCCGACCGCTAGACTGGCCGCCAACGACGAGACGGAGGAAAAGAGGCGATGAGCGAGCGGCGGCTGAAATTCTGGGGCTGGGGCTACGAGGGCGAGAGCGCGACTCCGGACGAGGTCGCGGCGATCAAGGAATTCTATGGCGCGCTGACGGGGATGCAGGATTTCCCCGACGCGCCGCCGCCCAAGGTCGAGGAATTCGATCTGGCCAAGCCGCGGCTATCGCCGCCCGATTCGCTGTCGGACATCTGCGCGACCGACGCTCATACCCGGCTGGTCCACGCCATGGGCAAGTCGCTGCCCGACGCGGTGCGCATGTTCGACCGCAAGGTGCCGAACGCGCCCGACATGGTCGCCTATCCCGAGGACGACGACCAGGTCGAGGACCTGCTGGACTGGGCCGCCGACGCGGGCGCCGCGGTCATCCCGTTCGGCGGGGGCAGCTCGGTGGTCGGCGGGGTCGAGCCCGCGATGGAGGGCGATTTCAAGGGCGTGGTCACGCTCAGCACGGTCAAGATGGACCAGGTCCTCGAGGTCGATAAGACCTCCCGCGCGGCGCGGATCCAGGGCGGCATCCGGGGCCCGGCGATCGAGGCGGCGCTGAAGCCCCACGGCCTGACCCTGCGCCACTTTCCCCAGAGCTTCGAGATGGCGACCCTGGGCGGCATGATCGCGACCCGGTCGGGCGGCCACTTCGCCATGCACTACACCCACATCGACGACTTCGTCGAATTGCTCAAGATGATGACCCCGGCCGGGCCGATGGAGAGCCGGCGGCTGCCCGGCTCGGGCGCGGGGCCGAGCCCCGACCGCATGATGATGGGCAGCGAGGGGGCGCTCGGCGTCATCACCGAGGCGTGGATGCGCCTGCAGGACAAGCCGACGTCCCGGGCTTCGGCGGCGGCCACCTTCGACAGTTTCGAGAAGGGCGCGGAGGCCGTGCGCGCCATCGCCCAGTCCGGCCTCGACCCCGCCAACATCCGGCTGGTCGACGCCACCGAGTGCCGGGTCAACCGGGTCAACGACGGCTCGGCCCACCTGCTCGTGCTCGGCTTCGAGGCCGCCCATTACGACGTCGCGCCCAAGATGGCGCGCGCGATCGAGCTGGCCCGCGACCACGGCGGCGATGTCGACGAGGCCGGCCACATGGACGGCGCCATCGGCGCCTGGCGCAACGCCTTCATCCGCATGCCCTACTTCCGCGAGGTCATCACCCCCTGGGGCGTGATCAACGACACCTTCGAGACGGCGATCACCTGGGACCAGTTCCCGGAATTCCACGTCGAGGTGATGACCGCGACCCACGCCGCGATCAAGGAGGCGACCGGCAAGCCGGGCGTCGTCACCTGCCGCTTCACCCACGTCTATCCCGACGGGCCGGCGCCCTACTACAGCTTCCACGCCGCCGGCGACCGGGCGGGCATGCTGGGCCAGTGGCAGATGATCAAGGAGGCGGCCTCGGACGCGGTGATCGACAACGGCGGGACGATCACCCACCACCACGCCGTCGGCCGCGACCACATGCCCTGGTACAACGACCAGCGGCCGCTGCTGTTCGGCGACGCGCTCGCCGGCGCCAAGAAGGTGCTCGACCCGAAGGGGATCATGAACCCCGGCGTGATCGTGGGGTGATCCTTCGATACGCGCTGCTACGCAGCGCTACTCAGGATGAGGGCCATGGATAGCCAACGTCGGCCCTCATCCCGAGTAGCTCGCGGAGCGAGCGTATCGAGGGACCTAGCCTCGAATTGGCCTTGAAGCACAGCCCGGCAATGCTCACCTAGTAACGAACGAAACCCGAACACGAGAGGCGCCCGAGGCGCTGCGACACGTGACCGCGCTGCCGGCTAAATCCAAAGACGACCATCTCGACGGCGTGCCCGGCCGCCACTGGCACGCGCTCGCCGACGGCCGGCTGCAGTGCGACGTCTGCCCGCGCTTCTGCAAGCTGAACGAGGGCCAGCGCGGGCTGTGCTTCGTGCGCGCCCGCCACGACGACGCGATCGTGCTGACCACCTGGGGCCGGTCGTCGGGCTTCTGCGTCGACCCGATCGAGAAGAAGCCGCTCAACCACTTCCTGCCGGGCACGCCGATCCTGTCGTTCGGCACCGCCGGCTGCAACCTGACCTGCCGCTACTGCCAGAACTGGGACATCTCCAAGTCGCGCGAGTGGGACACGCTGGCCGACCAGGCCACGCCCGAGACCATCGCGCGCGCCGCCGCCGAGACCGGCAGCCGCTCGGTCGCCTACACCTACAACGACCCGGTGATCTTCCTCGAATACGCGACCGACGTCGCCGAGGCGTGCCGCGCCCGCGATATCAAGAACGTCGCGGTCACCGCGGGCTACGTCACGCCCGAGGCGGCGGTCGATTTCTTCGCCACCATGGACGCGGCCAACGTCGACCTGAAGGCCTTCACCGAGGGCTTCTACAAGAAGGTCTGCGGCGGCCACCTGGCGCCGGTGCTGGAGACGCTTGAAATACCTCAAGCACGAGACCGGCGTCTGGGTCGAGACCACGACGCTGCTGATCCCCGGCGAGAACGACAGCGAGGCGGAGCTGGAAGAGATGACCCAGTGGGTCGTGTCCGAGCTCGGCCCCGACGTGCCGATGCACTTCTCGGCCTTCCACCCCGACTGGAAGATGCAGGACAAGCCGCCGACCCCGCCGGCGACCCTGGCCCGCGCCCACGCGATCGCCAGGAAGAACGGCGTCCGCTACGCCTATGTCGGCAACGTCCACGACAAGGCGCACGACAGCACCTTCTGCCACGGATGCGGCGAGCTGCTGATCGGCCGCGACTGGTACGAGCTGAGCGAGTGGGCCCTGACCGACGACGGCCACTGCCGGAACTGCGGCACGCCATGCGCGGGCGTGTTCGACGGCCCGCCCGGCGACTGGGGCCGCAAGCGCCGGCCGGTGCGGCTGGCGGAGCACCGGGCCTAGGCCCCTCGATCTTCCCGGTCCGAGGCGCTACACCCATCGGCACGATCCGCGATGGGAGACCCGCCATGACCTACTTCCCCTCCTACGACGGCATCATCTCGATGTCGCAGCTCCAGATGTCCAAGTGGGACCTGTTCGAGCCCTACATGGAGTTCATCCACCGGCTGATGAACTACCCGGCAGGACCGAGCCAGACGGAGAAGGAGATCATCGCCGCCTACGTCTCGCTGTTGAACGCCTGCGACTTCTGCCACGGCGCGCACAAGAACGTGTGCATGGCGCTGGGCGTCGACGAGGGCCTGTTCCAGCAGCTCGTCGACGACATCGACACCGCGCCGGTGAGCGACAAGCTCAAGCCGATCCTCAAATACGTCCGCAAGCTGACCCTGACCCCCGACCGGATGACCGACGAGGACGCCAAGGCGTGCTACCGCGCCGGCTGGAACGAGGAGGACCTGACCATCGCGATCACGGTCTGCGCCAGCTGGAACTGGTTCAACCGGATGATCGAGGGCCACGGCATCGACAAGAAGTGGGACGAGCAGGTGT
The DNA here is from genome assembly GCA_963730305.1 of uncultured Alphaproteobacteria bacterium. GTDB lineage: Bacteria > Pseudomonadota > Alphaproteobacteria > Bin65 > Bin65 > CAMYMQ01. The sequence continues at coordinate 104,706 of CAVSRB010000002.1, read as the reverse complement.
TCCGCGACCGCGGCGCGCCGGAGAAGATGACCCACGGCTACAAGGCCTATTACGACGAGATGGTCGCCAACGGCATGGCCGACACCAGCGGCCCGAAACGGCCGGCGCCGCCGGCGGTGTGACGGCCTAGAAGCTCTCGGTCGAAAACCGCTCGGCGCGCAGGCCGGCGGGCCATTCGCGCTCGGCGATGCCGGCCTTGGCCTTGAGGTGCCGGACGAAGTCGCCGGCGTCGGGCAGCTGCTTCCACACCTGGGGCAGGAACAGGCCGGCGCGGTGGTCCGCGCGCAGGATCAGGCCGTCCACGCCCGGTTCGAGCGCGGCGACCAGGGCGTCCTCGGAGCCGCAGTCGATCGCGCGCGGCGTCGACAGGATCGAGATCGAGGCCTCGGCGCGGTCGGCCTCGGCGTCGCTCATGCGCGGGAAGCGGGGATCGGCGCTGGCCGCCCGGGCGGCGTTGCGGGCGACGTCGACCGCCAGCGGCTGGACCGGCGCCGGGCTGCCGATGCAGCCGCGCAGCGCGCCGTCGAGGGTGATCGTGGCGAAGGTGGCGCGGTGGGCGCGCAGCGGCCAGGACAGCGCCGCGACGTCGACCGCCGGGGCCGCGCCCGAGCGGGCGCCGCTGCGGACGCCCTCGCGCGCGGTCTCCTTGAGCCGGGCGCGGTCGTCGTCGGTCAGCCGCGCGCTGCCGGCCGCCTGGAACGCCCAGGCGCCGTAGCCGACGACCCGGCTGCGGTCGCCGGCAGTGTCGCCGGAGTTGCACATGTCGAGGGTGGTCGCGCGCAGGTCGAGTTCGGCGGCGCGCTTGAGCAGGCCGCGGATCGGGTAGCGGCCGCAGGCCTGGTCCTGGCCCAGCGCGTCGGCATCGAGGGTCTCGATCGCCCGGCCGGCCGCGGCGTCCGATTGGCGGGCCGCGTCGTAGGGCAGGTAGTGGCTGAGGTCGGAGCTGACCACGATCAAGGTCTCGTCGCCGCCCCACAGTGCCTCGAGCAGGCTGGCGACGTCCTCGGCCGCCGTCTCGCCGACGATCAGCGGCACGATGGCGAAGTCGTCGAGGCAGCGCTGGAGGAAGGGCAGATGGACCTCGAGGCCATGCTCCTCGGCATGGGCGTCGTCGTCGACCGCGACGAACGGGAAGCGCAGCGCGCGGGCCACTGCCTCGCGATCGACCGGCACGGCACCGAGCGGCGTGGCGAAGGCGCGCGCGCTCGACGCGGCGACGCCGCGCAGCGGCACCCGGTGGTTGGGGCCGAGCAGGACGACGCGGCGAACCGTCGACCGCAACGGGGCGAGCTGGGCGTAGGCCGCGCCCGCCGTCGGGCCGGAATAGACGTAGCCGGCGTGGGGCACGATCAGCGCCTTGGGCGGGCCGAGCCGCACCGTCGCCGCGCCGATCAGGCCGTCGACCGTGCGGGCGAGCGCGTCCGGGTCGGCGGGGTAGAACATCCCCGCGACCGCTGCCGGTCTCACCTTTCCGTCAAGTTTGCCTGATTCGCCACCCGATAACGCCCGTCTGCATGGACATTGGCGCCCCCGGCGAACGGCACCTTCGCCATCGGCCGGGGAACGCCCGATGTCCAATAGGTCGGACTGGGCGGGCGTCAGTTCAAGGGCGCCCGCCCTGCCGGGTAGGCGATCGCTACTCCGCCGCCTGGGCCGTGGCCTCGGCAAAGTGCGGCATGACCTCCTTGGAGAACAGCCGCATCGAGGCGAGCGCGTCCTCGTAGCTGATCGTGTTGAAGTTGACCTGCAGCGAGGCGATCTCGAACCCGCCGGTCAGTTCCTGCATCTCGGTGATCTGCTTGCGGATCGAATCGGGCGTGCCGATCCAGGCGGCATTCTTGGCGACCTGGGTGTCGAAATTCTCCTTCGCCAGACCCTCGATCAGCTTGTCGTAGTTCGGATAGTCCTTGGAGCTCGATCCGCCGGTCCAATCCGACGCCGCGTCGACGAGCGATTTGAGGTAGCGGTTGAGCGGCTCGCGCGAAAGCTCCTCCGCCTTCTTGGCGTCCTCGTGGCACATCATGTGGAAGGCGAGCTTGACGCGGCCTTTGCCGGGATGACCGGCCTCGCGCCAGGCCTTGCGATAGAGGCCCAGCAACTCCTGCATCTTGCCGCCGGCCATCGGGATCGCCATCACGCCGTAGCCCATCCTGCCGGCGTTCTCGAAGCTGCTCGGCGTCGCGATCGCGGCGACCCAGAAGGGCGGGCGCGGCTGCTGGACCGGACGCGGCAGCGAGGTCGTGCTCTGGAACTTGGTGTACTTGCCGTCGAAGCTGACATTCTCCTCTTCGAGCAGCAGCCGCACGCACTCCACGCCCTCGTTGAAGCGCTCGACGCTCTCGTCGAGCGGCACGTGGAAACGGTCGAACTCGTGGGGCAGGAAAGCGCGCGCGAACCCGCATTCGAGCCGACCGTTGGAGATCGAATCGAGCATGCCGATCTCGCCGGCGACCTTGAGCGGATGGTTGAAGGCCGGCAGCACGGCGCCGGTGATCAGCCGCGCCTTCTTCGACCGCTGCGACGCCGCGGTCAGGAAGATGTGGGGGTTGGGCGAATAGCCGCCATAGGACAGAAAATAGTGCTCGACGGTGCGGATATTGCTGTATCCCAACTCATCGACATGGTCGCACAGCCGCAGCGCTTCGTCCCAATAGACTTGGGCCGACTGGGTCTCCGGCCCGACATCGGGGAAGAATTGAAGACCGAATTCCATGAGTATGTTCCTCCTGCTGCGGCGGGTTCGCGCTTGTCGCCCGTGGTTCAACGTGATTTAATCAGTATACGGAATAAATGATCGGATGCAAGAGGCGACGACCCGATGAGCGCACCGTCCGACGAATCGGTGCCCCTACGCTCGAACGAGACGGATGACGCCGTGACCGGCGCCGCGAGCGGCGAGTCGCGATCGTCGCTGCTCGACACGATGGTGCTGCACGAGACGCCGGGCCACCTCTTGCGCCGGGCGCAGCAACGGGCCGTCGACCTCTACGTCCGCGCGGTCGGCGAGGGCGGCCTGCGCGCGCCGCAATTCGCGGTGCTGCTCACCGTCTACCAGAACCCGGGGCTCAACCAGACCGAGCTGGTCCGCCGCACCGGCATCGACCGCAGCACGATCGGCGACCTGATCGGGCGCCTGGTCAAGCGCGACCTGCTACGCCGCAAGCGCACCCAGTCCGACCAGCGGTCGAACACGCTGTGGATCACCGACGAAGGTGTTGCCGCACTCAACCGGAACGTCGAGGCCGGCATCGCCATCCAGGACGAGATCATGGCGCCGCTGCCGCCCGAGCGCCGCGAAGAGTTCATCGAGCTCTTGAAGCTCATGGCCGACCTGCCCGACGACAATTCCGACAAGGCGGACGGCCCCGACACGTAAGCCGGCGCGCCGGCCCTTCCGACAATCCGATCAATTGGGAGCGAGCAATGAAGATCTGCCGTTTTGACGACGACCGCCTGGGCCTGGTCGAGGGCGAGGAGGTTCTCGATGTTTCCGAGGCGCTGGACGCGATCCCGCAATCGCGCTGGCCGCTGCCGCAGGGCGACCCGCTGATCGCCCATCTCGACGCCGTGTGCGCACGGATCGACGCGGTCAAGGGCGGCGCGGCGCGCAAGCCGATCGGCTCGGTCCACCTGAAGAGCCCGGTGGCGACGCCCAACAAGGTGATCGGCGCGCCGGTCAACTACCAGAAGCATATCGACGAGGCCAACGCCCATCTCGGCGACTTCGGCCAGACCCAGGAAATCAAGGGCATCGACCACTACGGCCCGTTCCTGAAGGCCAACTCGTCGCTGGTCGGCCAGGACGACGGCGTCGCGCTGCGCTTCACCGACCGCCGCAACGACCACGAGGGCGAGCTTGCGGTGATCATCGGCAAGACCGCCGACCGCATTTCGATCGGCGACGCCTACGACCACATCGCCGGCTATTCGATCGGCCTCGACATGACCGTGCGCGGCCCCGAGGACCGGTCGGTACGCAAGAGCATCGACACCTACTCGGTGCTCGGCCCGTGGATCATCACCAAGGACGAGGTGCCCGATCCCAACCACCTCGACCTCAAGCTGTGGGTCAACGACGAGGTGCGCCAGGATTCCAACACCGAATACCTGATCTACAACGTCGAGCGACTGGTCGAATGGTGTTCGAGTTTCTACACCCTCTATCCCGGCGACGTGATCATGACCGGCACGCCCGAAGGCGTCGGCCCGGTCAAGGACGGTGACACCATCCATTGCGTCATCGAGCGGGTCGGCGAGATCAAGGTCAAGGTCCGCAACGCGTGACCCGGAAGCGTTAGCCGAAGTTGGCCGGTGTCAGGGTGACGGTGGCGATGGCGCACTTGCGCTCTTCGCCGCCGGCCCGGGCGTAGACGTCGACCCGGACCACCGTCACCCGCCGCCCCGCCCGCTCGACCCGGGCGCGGGCGACCACCGCGTCGCCCTTGGCCGGCTCCAGGAAGTTGATCTTGTATTCGGCGGTGATCGCGACCTGGCCCTCGGGCATCAGGCTGGTCGCGGCGCAGCCCGCCGCATGGTCGGCCAGTGCGCCGACGGCGCCGCCGTGGACGGCGCCGGTGAACTGCAGCAGGCCCGGCCGCGGGACGAGCACCATGTCCGCCTCCCCCGGCGCCAGACGGTCGAGATCCACGCCCATTTCCTGGATGAAGCCGGGCAGCCCGGCGATCCGCTCGATGACCTCGCGATAGCCCGGATTTGCTGGCGTTGGCGCGTCTGAGACCATCCAATTTGCTCCTCGAAAATCCTCTTGAAACCGATCCTAGCGCACCCATATGCGAGTCGTCCCGAACGCCTCCAGAGGGTTCGGGTCCGTTGAACCGGAAGCATCGGCCAAGTGGCGAGCTTCTGAAGGACACATTGCTCAAGGAGAATGTGAATCATGTCTGCTTTCGACCTTAGCCCCCTGTTCCGCTCCACCATCGGCTTCGACCGTGTGCCGCGCCTGCTCGAGGCGGCGGTGAACGACGCGCCGTCCTATCCGCCCTACAACATCGAGAAGCTCGGCGAGAACGAGTACCGCATCGTCATGGCGGTCGCCGGCTTCGGCGAGGACGACGTCACCGTCACGGTCAAGGAGAACACCCTCTTCGTCGAGGGCAAGCTGACCGACAAGGATGCGGACGTGAAGTATCTGCATCGCGGCATCGCCGGCCGCGCCTTCGAGCGCCGCTTCGAGCTCGCCGACCATATCCAGGTCGAGGGCGGGCGCCTGGAGAACGGCCTGCTCGTCATCGACCTGAAGCGTGAGATCCCGGAGGCGCTCAAGCCCCGGCAGATCAAGATCGCCTCGGCCGACGGGCGCAAGGCGATCGAGAAGAAGGCCGCTTAAAGCCCCTTCTCGAACATTTCCTTCACGGGGGCCGGTCGCCGCAAGGCGGCCGGCCTTTTGTTTCGTGCCGTCGGGTTAGCCGGCCTAGCCGCGGGCCTGCAGCCAGCCCGCCAGGTCGCGCATGCCCTCGACCAGGCCGTATCGTGGCTCGAAGCCGAGATGGGTCTTGGCCAGCGACAGGTCGGAGACCGCCTGCATGTCGGGCATGGAGACGGCCGCGGCCGAGGGCGTCTCGATCCGGACCGTCGCCCCCGGCACCACTTCCTGCAGCGCCGCGGCCATGTCCTCGGGACGGCTCAGGCTGCCCATGGTGGTGTTGAACACGCCGGGGCCGAGGTCCTCGGCCTCGAGCGCGAGCACGGTCGCCATCGCCGCGTCCTTGGAATAGACCCACTCCATCGCGCCCGACGGCATCGCCGCCTCGCGGCCGGCGAGCGCGTTGCGCAGCGCCTCGCGCATGATGTTGCTGGGGCCGCCGCCGCCGGCGCCGGACCAGGGCCCGAACACCGCGCCGTAGCGCATCGCCGCGAACTCGATCCCGCACCAGCGGGCGTAGTTGAGGCCCAGGCTCTCGATCGTCTGCTTGGTCGAGGCGTAGAAGGTGGTCGGCCGCGGCCAGGCGGTCTCGCGCATCGGGTCGTTCGAGCCGTCGCCGCCGGCGACGAAGTGGTTGAGCACGTTGGAGCTCGACACCACGACCCGCTTGATATCGCAGGCCCGGGCGGTCTCGAACACGTTGACCGTGCCCATGACGTTGAGCTCGATCGCCGAGGCCGGGTCGGTCTGGGCGCCCAGGGTGAGCATCGGGTTGGCGGCGGTGTGGACGATCCGGGCGACCCCGTGCCGCCGGATCGCGTCGACCAGGGTCAGCGGCCGCAGGATGTCGCCCTCGGCCAGGATCGCCTTGTCCAGGTCGAGGATCTCGCCCAGGGCGGCGGGCTGGGCCGCCCGGTCGAGCAGCACCGGCGTCTCGCCGCGCTCGATCAGGATGCGGCCGACCTGGGCCCCGATCAGGCCCGCTCCGATGACCAGTGTGGACACACCCTGCCTCCCGTCACTCCCTTGCCGTCGGCCGATGCGTTAGTCTATGCGGCCGCCGACCGCAACCACGCCCGCCACATGGCAGCCCCCCCTTGGCAGCCCCGCCCCTTGTCTGACCCGCCACCGCCGACCGAACGATGAGCCGATCCGACTTCGCCTTCTTCCACCTGCTCCGCGTCCGCTATGCCGAGATCGACGGCCAGGGGGTGGTCTACAACGCCCACTACCTGACCTATTTCGACGTCGCCATCACCGAATACCTGCGCTGGCTCGACTACCCCTACCCGCTCGGCGGCGACCCGGCGACCGGCACCGACTTCCACCTCGTCAAGGCGCTGGTCGAATACCGGGCGCCGGTGGTCTACGACGAGGAGGTGGAGGTCGGCGTGCGGGTCGGCCGGCTGGGCCATTCGAGCGCGACCTTCGGGCTGGCGATCTTCCCCAAGGGCGGCGACGACGCCCGCGCGACCGGGGAGATCGTCTGGGTCAACACCGACCAGAAGGCGCACAAGTCGGTGCCGCTGCCCGAGGCCTTCGTCGCCGCGATCGCGGCGCGGGGCGAGGCGCCGGCCTAGCGACCCCTAGTTCCCGTGCAGCGCCCGGGCCAGGGCCGCCGCCGCGTCGTCGATCGCCGCCCGGGCCGCATCGACCACGCCGCCGTGATTGAAGAAACCGTGGATCAGCCCGGCATAGTGGGCGTGTTCGACCGCGACGCCGGCGTCGGCCAGCTTGGCCGCGTAGGCCGCGTCCTCGTCCTTGAGCGGGTCGTAGCCGGCGGTCTGGATGTAGGCCGGGGGCAGGCCGGTGAAGTCCGCGAAGCGCAGCGGCGACGCGCGCGGGTCGGTCCGGTCGGCGGGATCGGGCAGATAGTGGCCGGTGAACCAGTCCATCAACGTGGCAGTCAGCAGATAGCCCTCGCCCAGTTCGCGCCGCGACGGATAGTCCCCCGCCAGGTCGGTGGACGGATAGACCAGGAGCTGGAAGGCGGGCCGGGCCAGGCCCTCGTCGCGCGCGAGGTGGGTGATCACCGCGGCCAGGTTGCCGCCGGCGCTGTCGCCGCCGACCGCGATCCGCGCCGGGTCGGCGCCATACTCGCCGGGCGCGCCGATGACGGTGCGGTAGACCAGCATCGCGTCGTCGACCGCGGCCGGGAACGGGTGCTCGGGCGCGAGCGCGTAGCCGACCGACAGCACCCGGCACCGGGCGCCGGCCGCCAGCGCCCGGCACGCGGAGTCGGCCGTGACCAGGCTGCCCACGGTCCAGCCGCCGCCGTGGAGCCAGATCAACAGCGGCCCGGTCGCCGCCATGCCCCGCGGCGTGTAGAGGCGGCACCGGACGAAACCGCTCTCCCGGCCGATCGCCTTCTCGGCCACCAATTCCATCGGCACGGGCGGCAGGTCGGTCTTGGGCGTCCGCTCGTCGGCCAGGGTCCGGGCGTCTTCCGGGCTCAGGCTGTCCAGGGTCGGCAGGTTCGCCTGCTTGATCCAGTCGAACAGCTGTTGGACTTGGGGGTCGAGCGTCATCGCCGCCTCAGCCGATCGCGCCGGCCGCGCGCAGGGCGGCGATCTCGTCGGTCGGGACGCCCCAGTCGGCCAGCGCCTCGTCGGTGTGCTCGCCCGGCGCCGCGGGCGGCCGGGCGATCGCGCCGGGCGTGCGGTCGAAGCGCGGCGCCGGCGCCGGCTGGGTGATGCCCTCGTAGTCGACGAAGCTGCCGCGCGCCTTGTTGTGGGGATGGTCGGGCGCCTCGGCCAGGCTCAGCACCGGCGCGAAGCAGGCGTCGCTGCCTTCGAGCAGGTCGCACCATTCGTCGCGGGTCTTGGACTTGAAGATTCCGGCCAGCTTCTCCCGCAGATCGGCCCAGGCGACCTTGTCGTGCTGCTTCGGCAGGTCGGCGTCGGCGAGGCCGAGCTTGTCCAAGAGCTCCGCGTAGAAGCGGCCCTCGATCGGCGCGATCGAGACGTACTTGCCGTCGGCGGTCTCGTAGGCGCCGTAGAAGTGGGCGGCGCCGTCGAGCAGGTTCGCCCCGCGCTCGTCCGTCCAGCGGCCCTGGCCGAACAGGCCGTAGAACACGGTCATCAGCGAGGCCGCGCCGTCGACCATCGCGGTGTCGACGACCTGGCCCTGGCCCGAGCGGGCGCGTTCGAGCAGCGCGGCGAGCACGCCGACGACCAGGTAGAGCGCGCCGCCGCCGAAGTCGCCGACCAGGTTGAGCGGCGGCACCGGCGCGCCGTCCCTGGGCCCGATCGCGTGCAGCGCGCCGGTCAGCGCGATGTAGTTGAGGTCGTGCCCGGCGGCGTGGGCGAGCGGGCCGTCCTGGCCCCAGCCGGTCATCCGGCCATAGACCAGCCCCGGGTTGCGCGCGCGGCAGACGTCGGGGCCGAGCCCCATCCGCTCGGTCACGCCGGGGCGGAAGCCCTCGATCAGCACGTCGGCCTGCTCCGCGAGCCGCAGCACCAGCTCGACCCCTTCGGCGCTCTTCAGGTCGACCGCCGCCGAGCGGCGGCCGCGGTTGAGCACCTCCTTCTTAGGATCGCCGGGCAGGCCGAGGTCGGCGGCAACCAGCCGGTCGATGCGCAGGATGTCGGCGCCGAGGTCGGACAGCAGCATGCAGGCCATCGGCGCCGGGCCGATGCCGGCCAGTTCGACGATCCGGATTCCTTCGAGCGGCCCCATGCGATTCCCCTTGCCTTCCGTTCCCGCGGCGTGCCGCAAACTTAGGCCGGCGTCCGGCCGCCGCACAAACCGAAACTGGCCCGCTACTGCGCCGCGGCCGCGGCTCGCTCGGCGGCCGGCGGCAGCGCCTTGATCTCGGGCATCACCGCCTTGGCGAACAGGCGCATGTTGCGCTCGGCCTCGTCGGGCGGCATGCCGGCGTAGCTGAACACGCCGACGAACTGGTCGGCGCCGATCCGGTTGGCGATGCCGGCGATCTTGTCGCAGCACATCTCCGGCGTGCCCCACACCTGCAGGCTCATGAAGAAGTCGATCGCGCCCTCGTCGCCCTGCGCCGCCAGGTTGTCGGCGAACTTGCCGTAGTATTCGTAGCCCTTGGTCGTCTTCAGGTGCGCGCTGGCGAACTCGTAGTGGCGCAGCACCGAGGCCCAGTAGCCGCCGATGTAGCGGCGCGCCATCTCGTGGGCGCGGTCGGCGCTCTCGTCGACGAAGGTCCAGCCGGCCGCGACCGGGGCCGGCGCCTCGGCGCCGTTGACGTCGCGGAACAGCGCGCGGTAGTCGGCCAGTTCCCGGGCGACGTGCTCCCACGGCTTCTGGGGAATGATCAGCAGGCCGACGCCGAGCCTGGCCATGATCTCCGACAACTCGGGCGACACCGCCGCGGCATAGGTCCGCCCCTTGAACGAGTGCGCCGGCGCCGGGCGGATCGGCACGCGCGGCTGGACCAGGTAGCGGCCGTCGTATTCGCAGAAGCCCTGTTCGAGCCCGGTCAGGATCATCTCCGCGCTCTCGACGAAGCGCGCCCGGCTCTCGTCCATCGGCACGCGGAAGCCGGCGAACTCGGCCCGCGCCGCGCCGCGGCCGATGCCGAACACGACCCGGCCGCCCGAGACCGTGTCGAGCATCGCGATCTGCTCGGCGACGCGCAGCGGGTCGCGCCAGGGCAGCACCACGACCATCGTCCCGAGCCGGACCCGCTCGGTCCGCCCGGCGACCCAGGTCAGGAACTGGATCGGGTCGGGGCACAGGATGTAGTCGGTGAAATGGTGCTCGGTCGCCCACACCGAATCGAAGCCGAGCGGCTCGGCCAGGTCGGCCAGCGCCAGGTCGCGCTGCCAGCGGACGTGGTCGGGAATCTCCCGGTCCGGGTTCTGGAAGATGACGGACATGCCGACCTGCATGACGGCCTCGCGATGCTTGCAGACGCACGCAGAGTATGGGCATCGCCCCGAAGCGTCCATGACCGTCCCTCGATACGGCCGTGCTGGCGCGCGCCCTGCTCGGGATGAGGACGGGAGAAGAACGGCACATGAGCCCTCATCCTGAAGAGCGCCGCATCGGCGGCGCGTATCCAAGGTCCTCGTCCCGAGTAGCCCGCGAAGCGGGCGTATCGAGGGACGCCGCCGATTGCGCCGCGGCACCGCGCCGGTTAACAATCGCCGCCACCGAATTCCGCGACACCAGGGGGAGAGACATCGATGACCAAGGTCTATGGCGACCGCACGCAGGAAGAGCTCGACGCGGCCTACAACGCGCGCGAGTCGGTGCCGGACTTCGAAGGCGTCTATCTGCCCGGCTTCGCGGCCAACAGCGAGCGGACGCGCAAGGCCCTGCCCGGCCCGCGCGACGTCGCCTACGGCCCGCACCGCGACCAGGTCTGCGACATCTTCCCGGCCAAGGAGGCCGGCGCCCCGGTCCACCTGTTCATCCACGGCGGCTACTGGCGGATGCTGACCAAGGACGAGAACAGCTACGTCGCCGACGTGCTCACGCCCGCCGGGGCGACCGTGATGGTCAACACCTATTCGCTGGCCCCCGACGTCCATCTCGACGTGATCGTGCGCCAGTGCCGCGACTTCATCGCCTGGGCCTACCGCAACGCCCACCTCTACGGCGGCGACCCGCGGCGGCTCTACATCTCCGGCCACTCGGCCGGCGGCCACCTGACCGGCATGATGCTGGCGACCGACTGGGAGGCCGACTACGGCCTGCCGCCGGACGTGGTCAAGGGCGCCGCGCCGTTGAGCGGCCTGTTCGACCTGCGCCCGCTGAGCCACGCCTTCACCAACGAATGGCTCCAGCTCTCCGAGCAGGCGACCCTGCGCAACTCGCCGCTGTTCAACCTGCCGCCGAAATACAAGTGCCCGGTGATCGTCAGCTACGGCGGCGACGACCCGATCGGCTTCCACGAGCAGAGCGACGCCTATATCGAGGCGCTCAAGGGTCACGGCGTCGACGTCACCTACGTGCCCCTGCCCGGCCTCGACCATTTCGCCGTCGGCAACGAGTTCATGAATGCCGACAGCCCGATGACCAAGGCGATCCTGGCCCAGATGGGCCTCGGCTAGACCGCCCCGCGCCGGCGAGCGAGTGCGCGCGATAAGAGCGCCGGCGGGCGCAAAACGCGCGAAGGTTATCATCGGTTATCCTTGGTTAGCTTTTTCGGGACGGGGCCGGCTTGGCTGGGCCCGGGGATCGGCCCGCGGCCGTCCGGGGATGTAGGTTGTGTCGCTCCCGGATCGGAAATGGCTCCCGGGCGAGAGCGCACCGGAGAGCGGGTAGCCAGGCGCGGGCGTCGTGACCGATTGGCGTTCGACAGTTCAAGGAATAAATGTCTATTCCGGGCCGAGATTGCAAGGCTCGGAATGCTTCCTCACGTCATCTATGCGCTCATCCTGAGGTGCCGCCGTCAGGCGGCCTCGAAGGATGCGATGACGGGCAAGGTGACTGCACCGCGCGACGGCTCGTCCTTCGAGGCTCGCTTCGCGAGCACCTCAGGATGAGCCGGAGCCGATGCTGGAGCGGCCGAAGAAACGCTCCCGACTTCGGGTAAGAGAGAGGTGAGCGGGTCGCGACGACGGCAACCCGTCGCTTATGGCCGCGGCGCGCCCTTCGTGGCACACTTCGTGCGGCCTCGTCGCCGGGGCGCCAACGAGGGGAGCGACGCCCATGCCCGGCCTCTACGTCATGGCGATCGTCGCGGCGGGCGCTGCGGCCCTGCTGATCGGCGGCCTGGTGCTGCTGCTGGCGCCGCGCGCCTATCGCCCGACCCTGTTGCTCCTGATCGCGCTCGAGCTGCCGATGAGCGCGCTGTTCTTCGTGTTGATCCGCCAGCCGATCGACGCCGGGGTGCGTGCGCTCGGGCTCGACGCCGGGCTCTACGGCTTCGTCGCGTCGTGGTACGCGCCGCTGACCGAGGAGCCGGCCAAGCTGCTGCCGCTCGTGCTGCCCTTCTTCTTCCGCAAGGTCTCGCAGAAGAACGCGATCCTGACCGGGCTCGCGCTCGGCCTCGGCTTCGGGCTGGGCGAGATCGCCTTCATCGCCTGGCTGATCGTGACCCACAACCCTCAGATGGCGGCCGCGCCCTGGTACATCTTCACCGGCTTCCTGATCGAGCGCGTGCTGGTCTGCTTCCTCCACGGCGCGATCACGGCGACGGCGGTGTGGCTGTGGTGCCGGGGCCACCGCTGGGGGATCCTGGTCGCGATGGTCCTCCATTACCTGCTCAACTTCCCGATCTACCTCGGGTCGATCGCGCCGATGGGGCTCGACCGCGGGGCGTGGATCCAGATCAGCCTGCTGTGGATCGTGGTGATGGTGATCGGGATGTCGACGGCGCTGGTCTTCATGCGCGGCGGGCGCTCGGGCGTGAAGACCCTGCTCGGCGGCGAGCGCACCTGCCCCGGCTGCGGCGAGCGCTACACGCCGACGATCGTCGGCCTGAACCTGCTGTTCAGGCGCTACGAACCCTGCCCCCACTGCAGGAAGTGGCACATGGTCTAGCGCGCGGCGAGCGCACACGCCTCTTGTGCGGCGCACAATAGCGCCTTATCTAGCGGACAATCCGGGCCCCTTTCTTTTTTGGAAAACAGATGTCCATTCGGAACGTCGCGATCATCGCGCATGTCGACCACGGCAAGACCACGCTGGTCGACCGCCTGCTGCAACAGAGCGGCACCTTCCGCGCCAACCAGCGGGTGCAGGAGCGCGCGATGGATTCGAACGACCTGGAGCGCGAGCGGGGCATCACCATCCTCGCCAAGTGCACCTCGGTCGCCTGGAACGACGTGCGCATCAACATCGTCGACACGCCCGGCCACGCCGACTTCGGCGGCGAGGTCGAGCGCATCCTGTCGATGGTCGACGGCGTCATCCTGCTGGTCGACGCCGCCGAGGGGCCGATGCCGCAGACCAAGTTCGTGCTCGGCAAGGCGCTGCGCCTGGGGCTGCGCCCGATCGTCCTGATCAACAAGGTCGACAAGCCCGAGCAGCGCGCCCACGCGGTCCACGACGAGGTGTTCGACCTGTTCGCGGCGCTCGACGCCAACGACGCGCAGCTCGACTTCCCGACCCTGTTCGGCTCGGCCAAGGACGGCTGGGTCGCCGAGGCGCCCGAGGGCCCCAAGGACAGCGTCGCGCCGCTGTTCGAGCTGATCGTCCGCCACGTGCCGGCGCCGTCGGTCGATTCCGACGGGCCGTTCAAGATGCTGGCGACGACGCTGGAGGCCGACCCCTTCCTCGGCCGCATCCTGACCGGCCGGATCGAATCGGGCCGGATCAAGGTCAACGAGACGGTCAAGGCGCTGCACCGCGACGGCAAGGAGATCGAGCGGGCGCGGCTGACCAAGCTGCTCTCGTTCCGCGGGCTGGAGCGGGTGCCGGTCGACGAGGCCGAGGCGGGCGACATCGTCGCCATCGCCGGGCTGCCGAACGCCACGGTGGCCGACACCATCTGCGCCACCGACGTGACCGAGGCGATCCCGGCCCAGCCGATCGACCCGCCGACCCTGGCGATGACCTTCTCGATCAACGATTCGCCGCTCGCCGGCAAGGAGGGCGACAAGGTCACCTCGCGGCTGATCGGCGACCGGCTCGCCCGCGAGGCCGAGGGCAACGTCGCCATCAAGGTCAGCCAGGCCGAGACCAAGGACGCCTTCGAGGTCGCCGGCCGCGGCGAGCTGCAGCTCGCCGTGCTGATCGAGACCATGCGCCGCGAGGGCTTCGAGCTGTCGATCAGCCGCCCGCGCGTGCTGTTCAAGACCGACCCGGAGACCGGCCAGCGGCTGGAGCCGATCGAGGAGGTCGTGGTCGACGTCGACGAGGAATATGCCGGCACCGTGGTCGAGACCCTCGGCGAGCGCCGCGCCGAGCTGGTCGACATGCGCTCGGCCGGCGGCGGCAAGACCCGGATCGTGTTCCACGCGCCGTCGCGCGCCCTGATCGGCTATCACGGCGACTTCCTGACCGACACCCGCGGCACCGGCGTGATGAACCGGGTGTTCCACGGCTACGCCCCCTACAAGGGCCCGATCCAGGGCCGGCGCAACGGCGTGCTGGTCTCGCTGGAAACCGGCAAGTCGGTGGCCTACGCCCTGTGGAACCTGGAGGACCGCGGCCCGATGTTCATCGGCGCGGGCGAGCCGGTCTACGGCGGCATGATCATCGGCGAGCACAGCCGCGGCAACGACCTCGAGGTCAACCCGCTCAAGGGCAAGCAGCTCACCAACATGCGCGCGTCGGGCAAGGACGAGGCCGTCGACCTGACCACGCCGATCCGGCTGACCCTGGAGAAGGCGCTGGCCTACATTTCGGACGACGAGCTGGTCGAGGTCACGCCCAAGGCGATCCGTCTGCGCAAGCGCTGGCTCGACCCCCACGAGCGCAAGCGCCAGTCGAAGCGCGCCGAGGTCGCGTAGCGGCGAAACCTACCCCGCCCCGTCTCGCTGGTACTTGTACATCTCCACGTGGTCGCTGCCCGGCAGCGCCGCGTCGGCGCGGCGCCACAGGTCGGCGGTGAGCGTCGCCTGGTCGGCGGGCGTGCCGGCGGCCGCGACCGAGTCCGCGTAGAGCGTCACGTCCTTGGCCATCAGCGCGGTGGCGAAGCCCGAATCGAAGGTTCCCGTCAGCACCCGCTTGGTGAATTTCTCCCGCGAGGCGTAGCTCTCGCCGGTCGAGACGTTGACCACGGCGAGCATGGTCTCGAGGTCGAGCCCCTGCGACAGGCCGAACAGCATCGCCTCGCCGGTCGCCGCGGTCGCGGTCGCCGACAGGAAGTTGTTGAGCAGCTTCATCGCCTGCCCCTGACCGGGGGCGTCGCCGACATGGAAGACGTTCCGGGCGATCGCGCCGAGCGCCGGCCGGTGGACCGCCAGCAGGTCGGACGGCCCCGCCCACATGACGGCGATGGTCGCCGCCACCGCGCCGGCCCGGCCGCCGCTGACCGGACAGTCGACGTAGGTCATCCCCGCTTGGGCGCATCGTTCGGCGGCGCGCCGCGCGGCGTCGATGCCGACCGTCGACAGGTCGATCACCGTCGTCGCGCGCCGGCCGGCTGCCGCGGCGATCTCGCCGACCACCGCATCGACGACGGGGCCGTCGGGCAGGCTCAGGAAGATCGCGTCGACCCGGCGCGCGACGTCGGCGGCCGACGCGGCCTCGTCGGCGCCCGGCGGGGCGCGGCCCTCGGCGCCCGCCTTGTCGAAGACGACCATCGGCACGCCGCTCTTCGCCAGGTTGGCCGCCATCGGCCCGCCCATCTGGCCGAGGCCGATGAAGCCGTAGACGAGCCCGTCGCAGGCGGCTCCGTCACGGCTTGGGGCCGACGTCGACGCCGTCCTCCTTGAACAGCTCGCTGGCGACGCGGATGCCGGTGACCGCGGCGGGGAAGCCGCAATAGACCGAGACCTGGAGCATCACCTCGCGGATCTCCTCGACGGTGACGCCGTTGTTGAGCGCGCCGCGCAGGTGGAGCTTGAGCTCCTCCGACCGGTTGAGCGCGCACAGGATGCCGACGTTGACCAGGCTGCGGTCGCGGCGGCTCAATTCCTCCCGGGTCCACAACGCGCCCCAGCATTGCTCGGTCACCCATTTCTGGAACGGCGCGGTGAAGCCGTCGGCTCGGGCGAGCGAGGCGTCGACATAGTCAGCGCCCAGGACCTCGCGGCGGACGGCGAGGCCGCCTTCGTAGGTATCGTCGGTCATGGTGGTTTCCTCTTGGCTGTTGGTCGTCGGGTGCAGGCACACTACCATCGCGGAGCGCCCGTCCCTCGTCCAGCGGAGGAAAGCTGCCGTGACGCTTCCCGACTATGCAGTCTACGCCGTGCGCTACGCGACACGGGTCGGCCGGCGCACCGAGATGTTCGTCGGCGGCGATCCCCACGACGGGCCGATGCCGATGGACTATTTCGTCTGGGCCGTGGTCGGCCCCGACCGAAGCTGGGTGGTCGACACCGGCTTCACCGCGGCCGATGCCAAGAAGCGCGACCGCGAGTTGCTGCGGCCGGTCGCCGACGGCCTCGCGACGGTCGGCATCGACGCCGGCGCGGCGGCGGACGTGATCGTCACCCACCTGCACTACGACCATATCGGCGGCTTCGCCGCCTTCCCGCAGGCGCGCTTCCACCTGCAGGACGCCGAGATGGCCTTCGCGACCGGGCGCAACATGGCCGAGCCTGCGATCGGCCACGCCTTCGAGGCCGAGCACGTCGCCCAGATGGTCCACCGCGTGTTCGACCGCCGGGTCGCCTTCCACGACGGCGATACGGAACTGGCCCCGGGGCTGACCCTGCACCGGGTCGGCGGCCACACCGGCGGGCTCCAGATCGTCCGCGTCCACACGAGGATCGGCTGGATCGTGCTCGCCTCCGACGCGGCGCATTATTACGAGAACCTCCGGGACCGCCGCCCGTTCTCCGATCGTCTACGACGTCGGCGCCTACCTGCGGGCGCTCGACACCGCGACCGCGCTGGCCGACGACCCCGCCTTCGTCGTCCCCGGCCACGACCCGCTGGTGCTCGACCGCTACCCCGCGGCCGGCGACGGGCTCGACGGCGTGGCCCACCGGCTCGACGTCGAGCCTCGCTGATCCGCGTCTCGCGACCCGCCCCGGCATCTTCCCGCTTGACTTCGGATAATATTTCGATATTCGTCGAAATATGGAATCTAATACAGCCATCGAAGCCCTGGGGGCGCTCGCGCAGGAGACCCGGCTCGCCGTGTTCCGGCTGCTGGTCAAGGCCGGCGCAGCCGGGATGACCGCCGGCGCGATCGCCCGGACCCTGGAAGTCGCGCCGTCGACCCTCTCGTCGCACCTGGGCATCCTGGAGCGCGCAGGCCTGCTGCAGTCGTGGCGGGTCCAGCGCCAGATCTTCTACGCCGCCGACTATGGCGGGGTGCGCGACCTGCTCGCCTTCCTGACCGAGGACTGCTGCCAGGGCCGGCCCGAGATCTGCGCCCCGGTCGCCGCCGGCTTAGCAGCCTCCGATACCCCGCGACGAGACACTGGAGCCTCGCGATGAAACGCCTGCACCTGCATATCCGGGTCGACGACCTCGCCGTCTCGACCCGCTTCTACGAGACCCTGCTCGGCGTCGCGCCCGACGTGTCGCGGGCCGACTACGCCCAATGGAACCTCGACGACCCGAGCGTCAACCTGGCGATCTCGACGACGAACGACGGGCGTGAGCGGCCGGCCGGGATCAACCATGTCGGCCTCCAGGTGACCGACGAGGACGAGCTGGCCGACATCACCGCCCGGCTCAAGGCGGCCGAACAGGGCGTGTTCGAGGAGAAGGGCCAGCCCTGCTGCTACGCCGTCGGCGAGAAGAGCTGGTCGAGCGACCCGGACGGCGTGATCTGGGAGACGTTCCGCCGCACCGGCCGCGCCGACACCATGGGCCCGGACGCCGAGCGCGACCACACCATCGACGCGCTGCGGCCCGACGCGGCCCAGGCGGGGACCGCGGACAAGACCGCCGCGGGCGGCGGCGCCTGCTGCGGCTGATGTCGCCGACTCGTCATAATCGTGAAACGGAACGGTGACACGGTTCCGACGCCTTCGGAACCCCAACCGGGAGACGCGGCCATGTCCGCCGACAAGATCTACAACGTCCTGTTCCTGTGCACCGGCAACTCGGCGCGCAGCATCATCGCCGAGGCGATCCTCAATCGGGACGGCCAGGGCCGGTTCAGGGCCTACAGTGCCGGCAGCCAGCCGGCCGGCACGGTCAATCCCCACGCGCTCGAGCTGTTGAAGAACCTCAACTTCGTCACCGACGGCCTGCGCTCGAAGAGCTGGGAGGAGTTCGCCGGCCCTGACGCGCCGAAGATGGATTTCGTCTTCACGGTCTGCGACAACGCCGCCAACGAGGTCTGTCCCGTCTGGCCGGGCCAGCCGATGACCGCCCACTGGGGCGTGCCCGACCCGGCCGCCGTCGAGGGCAACGAGGCCGAGAAGCGCGCCGCCTTCGCCGAAGCGTTCCGGATGCTCGACAACCGGATCGGGATCTTCATCAACCTGCCGATGACCTCGATCGACAGCCTCGGCCTCCAGAAGCAGCTCGACGCGATCGGGCACGATGGGGCCGTCCCCGCCTGAACCCGCTGGAGCACCAATGACCGCGAACAGCCTGACCGAACCCGCCAAAGACCCTGCCGGCATCGGCATCTTCGAGAAGTGGCTGTCGCTGTGGATCGCCCTGTGCATCGCCGCGGGCATCGCGCTGGGCAGCTTGCTGCCCGGCGTGTTCGGCACCCTGGCCGGCTGGGAATACGGCTCGGTCAACCTGGTCGTCGCCGTGCTGATCTGGGCGATGGTCTACCCGATGATGGTCAACGTCGACTTCGCCAGCCTGCGCCACATCGGCGACCGGCCCAAGGGGCTGGTCATCACCCTGGTGGTCAACTGGCTGATCAAGCCCTTCACCATGGCCGGGCTCGGCGTGCTGTTCTTCGAGGTCGTCTTCGCCGGCCTGATCAAGCCGGCCGACGCCCAGCAATACATCGCCGGCGTGATCCTGCTCGGCGCGGCGCCCTGCACGGCGATGGTCTTCGTCTGGTCGCAGCTCACCCGCGGCGACCCGACCTACACCCTGGTCCAGGTGTCGGTGAACGACCTGGTGATGATCGTCGCCTTCGCGCCGATCGTGGCGCTGCTGCTCGGCGTCACCGATATCGCCGTGCCGTGGGAGACGCTGTTGCTGTCGGTCGTGCTCTACGTGGTCATCCCGCTGGCGGCGGGCGCGATCACCCGGCAGCGGCTGCTCGCCCACGCCCGGCGCGGCGAACGGGGCGAAGCGGCGGTCACCCGCTTCACCGACGCGGTCAAGCCGTTCTCCGTGCTCGGCCTGCTCGCCACCGTGGTGCTGCTGTTCGGCTTCCAGGGCCAGGTCATCCTCGACCAGCCGGTGCTGATCGCGCTGATCGCCGTGCCGTTGCTGATCCAGTCCTACGGCATCTTCGCGGTCGCCTACGGCCTGGCCTGGGCGTGGCGGGTGCCGTTCAACGTGGCCGCGCCCTGCGCCCTGATCGGCACCTCGAACTTCTTCGAGCTCGCCGTCGCCGTCGCGATCAGCCTGTTCGGCCTGCAGTCCGGCGCGGCGCTGGCCACCGTGGTCGGCGTGCTGGTCGAAGTGCCGGTGATGCTGTCGCTGGTCGCCCTCGCCAACCGCACGCGCCGCCACTTCCCCGCCGCCTAGGCCGGGCGGGCGCATATGGCCTGCGCGCGCAAGGCATGACTTAGGCGGCGCGCAGCCCCTATATTCAACGGTAACATTCGTATTCATCTTTGCGCGATGCTCGCGCAGGTCCGCTTGCCCGCCTGATCGCCTGCGGCAGCCCCGTCGGGCGTGTCCGGGCGGCAAAGCGGCTGGACCCGAACAGAAAAGACCTATCCATGTCCATGCGGCCCAGCCATATGGTGTTTTTGCTGCTGACCGCGATGTCCGTCGCGCCGTCGTTCTCGACGCATGCCCTGCTGCCGGCGCTGCCGGCGATCCAGGAGGCCTATGGCGTCTCGACCGGCGTGGTCCAGCTCGCGCTCAGCCTGGCGATGGTGTCGATCGCCACCATGACGCTGATCTATGGGCCGATGTCGGACCGCTACGGCCGGCGGCCGACGGTGCTGATCGGCATGGTGGTGTTCCTGGCCGGCAGCGTCATCTGCATGCTTTCCGACAACATCTGGCTCCTGATCGTGGGCCGGATCGTCCAGGTCGGCGGCGCGTCGGCCGGCATGGTGCTGGCGCGCACCATCGCGCGCGACATCTACGGCTCGACCAACACGGCCAAGGTGTTGTCCTACCTGATCATGGCGACGGTGATCGGCTCGACCCTGTCGCCGACCATCGGCGGGCTGTTGACCGACGGGCTGGGCTGGCGCTCGGTGTTCGTCGCCGTGACCATCTTCGCCGGTCTGATCACGCTGGCGACCCTGTTGTTCCTGGGCGAGACCAACCCGAACACGGCCGCGACCCGGGGCGACGCCCGCGCGCTCGACGGCATCCGCCGGCTGATGCGGATCCCGGCCTTCTGGGGGTATGCCCTGCCGTCGGCGATGGCGATGGCGATCTTCTTTTCCTTCCTGGCCGCGGCGCCCTATCTGATGTCTCACGTCCTGCATCAACCGGCGCGGGCTTACGGGCTATGGTTCATCGGCGTCTCCCTGTCCTTCATGGTCGGCAACTATGCGTCGACCCTGATGCTGCGGCGGGTCCACATGAACCGGCTGATGGAGGTCGGCGTCTTCTCGTGCCTGTTCGCGCTCGTGCTCAGCGCGGCGATGCTGGCCGTGCTGCCGCTGTCGCCGGTGGTCCTGTTCATACCCGCCATGCTGGTCGCGGCATTGCAGGGGCTGATCATCGCCAACGGCATGGCCGGCGCGATGGACGTCGACCCGACCGCGTCGGGCGCCGCCGCGGGGCTGACCACCTTCCTGCAGATGGCGATCAGCGCCGTGTTCGCCCAGATCGTCGGCGTGCTGGAGAACGGCACGGTCTGGCCGATGATCGGGGCGATGACGGCCGCCGCGCTGATCGCGACCGTGGTCTCGCTGCGAATGTTGCGGACGCCCACGACCGCCGAGGCCGGCGTCGCCGGCTGACCGCGCCGTGACCGAGCGCCCGCGACGCGGCCCGCGCCGGGCCCTGCTGGCGGGGGCGCCGGTTGTCGTGGCGATGGTCGTCGTCACCATGGCCGTCGCGGCGATGCTCGCCGCCGGCACGGCCATCGCCCAATCCAAGGAAGACAACGCCCCCGAGCCGTCGACCGGCACCCGCGCGCGCCCGGCGGCGCACGCCCGGCACTTCATGGCGGTGACCGCCAACCCGCACGCGACCCGCGCCGCGGTCCGGATCCTGCGCCTCGGCGGCTCGGCCGCGGACGCGGCGATCGCGGCCGAGCTCGTCCTCAACCTGGTCGAGCCGCAGTCGTCCGGGATCGGCGGCGGCGGCTTCGCGCTCTACTGGACCGCCGCCAACCACAAGCTGTGGACCTATGACGGCCGCGAGACCGCGCCGCTGGCGGCGCGACCCGACCTGTTCACCGGCGCCGACGGCAAGCCCCTGCCCTTCTTCCGCGCGGTGCAGAGCGGCCGGTCGGTCGGCGTGCCCGGCCTGCTGGCGATGCTGGCGATGCTCCACCGCCGCCACGGCAAGCTGCCCTGGGCGCGCCTGTTCGCGCCGGCGATCGAGCTGGCCGAACGCGGCTTCATCGTATCGCCCAGGATGGCCGCACTGATCCGGCGCTTCCCGTCGCTGCGCCGGCTGCCGGCGACGCGGCGCTACCTGTTCACCGCGAGCGGACAACCGCTGCCGGCCGGCTACCGCCTGCGCAACCCGGCCTTCGCCGCGACCCTGCGCCGGATCGCCCGGCGCGGCGTACGCTGGTTCTACGAGGGACCGCCGGCGCGCGACATCGCCCGCGCGGTGCGCCGGGACCCGCGCGCGCCCGGGCTGATGACCCGGGCCGACCTGGCCCGCTATCGCGCCGTCGAGCGGCCGCCGGTCTGCGGCCGATACCGGGGCTACCGGATCTGCGGCATGGGCCCGCCGTCGTCGGGCGGCATCGCCATCGCCGAGATCCTGGGCCAGCTCCAGTATTTCGACCTGGGCGCGGTGAAGCCGGGCTCGGTCCGCGCCGTCCACCTGATCGCCGAATCGAGCAAGCTCGCCTTCGCCGACCGCAACTATTATGTCGGCGATTCCGATTTCGTCCCGGTGCCGGTGCAAGGCCTGCTCGATCCGGGCTACCTGATGCGGCGGTCGCGGCTGATCGGTCTGCGGGCGATGCCCCACGCCACCCCGGGCCGGCCCGAGCGTCGGCACGGCATGCTGCGGACCCCGTCCGACGCGCCCGAATACCCGTCCACCAGCCACGTCTCGATCGTCGACGCCGACGGCAACGCGCTGTCGATGACCAATTCGATCGAGTTCGCCTTCGGCTCGCAGATCTTCGTGCGCGGCTTCCTGCTCAACAACGAGCTGACCGACTTCTCCTTCGTGCCCGAACGGCGGGGCCGGCCGGTCGCCAACCGGGTCGAGCCGGGCAAGCGGCCGCGCAGCTCGATGTCGCCGACCATGGTGTTCGACAAGAAGGGACGGCTGGTCCTGGTGGTCGGCTCGCCGGGCGGCAGCCGGATCATCGGCTACGTCGCCAAGACCATCATCGCGGTGCTCGACTGGAAGCTCGACGCCCAGCAGGCGGTCGCCCTGCCCCACTTCGTCAACCGCAACGGCCCGACCGACCTGGAGCGGCACACCGCCCTCGCCCGCATCGCCCCGGCGCTGCGCGCGCTCGGCCACACCGTCCGCTTCCGCAGCCTCAACAGCGGCCTGCACGCGATCCAGGTGACCAAGCACGGCCTGGTCGGCGGCGCCGACCCCCGCCGCGAGGGGCTGGCGCTGGGCGACTGAGCCCGCGCGCAATCAACACAACCATTGACAAACAGTCGATTTCTCAAGAGCGCTGAGAATTTCCTTCTTGAAAAACTGACTGGTCAGTCATAAATCGAGGCGCATGAGCGATACCGATCCGCCCTTGCATCCGCCCCGCCACCGGCCGCCGCACCAAGCGCTACGAGGCGATCCTCGCCGCCGCGCTCGACGAGTTCACCGCCAACGGCTTCGCCACGGCGCGGCTCGACGACGTCGCCCGGCGCGCCCGCGTCGCCAAGGGCACGATCTATCTCTACTTCGAGAGCAAGGAGGATCTGTTCCGCGCGGTCGTGCGCGAATCGATCGTGCCGCTGGTCACCGACCTGACCGACCAGATCGACCGTTTCGAGGGGCCGAGCGAGGCGTTGCTTCGCCACCTGACCACCGCGCTGGTCCGGGGCATCTCCCAGCCCGGCGTCCGCTCGATCATCCGCCTGGTCATCGCCGAGGCGGGCCGTTTCCCCGACCTCGCGGAGTTCTATTACCGCGAGGTCGTCGCCCGCGGCATGACCGCGGTCCGCAAGGTCGTCGCCCGCGGCGTGGCGCGCGGCGAGTTCCGCGCCGACAACCCGGTCGAGAGCTATCCCCAGCTCTTCATCGGCCCGCTCATGGTCAGCGTGATCTGGCAGGAGCTGTTCGAGCGTTTCGATCCGCTCCACGTGCAAGGGTTGCTCGACGCCCATATCGACGTGTTGCTGCATGGCATCGGAGGCCCCGGGACATGATCGCGCGCGTCCTGACCACCGCCCTGGCGCTCGGCCTCGCCGCCGCCCTCTCCGCCTGCGACGACGGCGCCGCCCCGAACCGCTACCAGGGCTACGTGACCGCCGACTTCGTCTATGTCGGGCCGGAGGAGAGCGGCCGGATCGCCCGGCTCATGGTCGACCGCGGCGCCAAGGTCCGCGTCGGCGACCCGCTGTTCGCCCTCGACACCAAGGTCTACACCGCCGAGCGCGACCAGGCCGCCGCCCGGCTGCAGCGCGCCGAAGCCGCCCTGGCCAAGCTCCGCGCCGCGCGCCAGCAGCCGGAGGAGATCCAGGTGCTCCAGGCACGCGCGCGCCAGGCCCAGGCGGCGCTGACCCTGTCGACCGAAGAGCTCGCCCGCCAGCGGCGGCTGCGCTCCCAGGACGTCGCCTCGGTCGCCGCGCTCGACCGGGCCCAGTCGCAGTACAGCCGCGACCGCGCCGCGCTGCTCGAGGTCAGCCGGCAGATCGCGCTCGCCCGCCTGCCCGCCCGCGACCACGACATCGCCGTCGCCATGGCCGACCGCAACGAGGCCAAGGCCGCGCTGCGCAGCGCCCGCGAGAAGCTGGCCCGCCGCCGCGTCGCCGCCCCGGTCGCGGCCGTCGTCCAGGACGTGCTCTACCGCGCCGGCGAGGTGGTCGACGCCGGGCGGCCGGTGGTCGTGCTGCTGCCGCCCGGCAACCTGCGCTTCCGCTTCTACGTCCCCGAGACCCGCCTGGCCGCGATCCACGTCGGCGACGTCGTCGACGTCACCTGCGACGGCTGCGCCGCCGGGCTGACCGCGCGCGTCGCCTTCGTCTCGAACGAGGCCGAATACACCCCGCCGGTGATCTTCAGCCCGGAGGAGCGGCGCAAGTTCGTCTACCGCGTCGAGGCCGTGCCGATTGGCGCGGCGCACGCGCTCAAGCCCGGCCAGCCGGTGACGCTCGCCGTGCGCGGCGCGCCGGCCGGGCGGTAGGCCCGCGCCGATGGCCCCCGCGCCCGCCCCGCCGGAAGCTCCCGAGAGCCCCCCGGTCGCCGGACCGCCGCCGACCAACGGCGAGGTCGCCATCGACGTGCGCGGCCTGACCAAGTCGTTCGAGGGCAAGACCGTGGTCGAGCACCTGACCATGCAGGTGCGGCGCGGCCAGATTTACGGCTTCCTCGGCCCCAACGGCAGCGGCAAGACCACCACCATCCGCATGCTGTGCGGCCTGCTCACCCCCGATTCGGGCGACGGCACCTGCCTCGGCATGGACATCCTCACCGAGGCCGACCGGATCAAGCGCCGGGTCGGCTACATGACCCAGCGGTTCAGCCTCTACGAGGACCTGACCATCCGCGAGAATCTCGAATTCGTCGGCCGCATCTACGAGCTGCCCGACCCCCGCGCCGCGGCCAGGACCGAACTCGAGCGGCTCGGTCTGTCGGCGCGGGCCGACCAGCGCGCCGGCGAGCTGTCGGGCGGCTGGAAGCAGCGGCTCGCGCTCGGCGCCTGCATCCTGCCGGGCCCGGACCTGCTGCTGCTCGACGAGCCGACCGCCGGCGTCGACCCCAAGGCGCGGCGCGATTTCTGGGACGAGATCCACCGCCTGGCCGGCGACGGCCTGACCGTGCTGGTCTCGACCCACTACATGGACGAGGCCGAGCGCTGCCACGAGATCGCCTACCTCGCCTACGGCAAGCTGCTCGCCCAGGGCACGATCGACGAGGTGGTCGGCACGTCGGGGCTGACCACCTACGTCGTCACCGGCGACGGCGTCGCCGAGCTGGCGCCGAAGCTGAGCGCGGCGGACGGCGTCGAGATGGTCGCCCCGTTCGGCAACACCCTCCACGTCAGCGGCCGCGACGAGACGGCGCTGGCCGCCGCGCTGGCGCCCTACCGCGCCGATCCCCGCTTCCGCATCGCCCCCGGCGAGCCCAGCCTGGAGGACGTGTTCATCGACCTGATGGGCGAAGCCAAGGACAATTTCCAGTGACCGCCGCCGCCGGCCAGCCCGGCCGCCCGCGCCGGCACGGGGCGCGCCAGGACGGGGAGCGCCACGACGGGGCACGTAAGGACGGCGGGCCACGCCACTTCCTGCACCGGCTGTGGGCGGTGATGGTCAAGGAATTCATCCAGATGCGGCGGGACCGGCTCACCTTCGCGATGATGGTGATGATCCCGATCATGCAGCTGTTGTTGTTCGGCTTCGCGATCAACACCGACCCCAAGGCGCTGCCGACCGCGGTGCTGTCCGCGGACACCTCGCCCTACGCCGCCTCGGTCGTCCAGGCGCTCAAGAACAGCGGCTATTTCCGGATCACCCGGGTGGTCCATAGCGAGGCCGAGCTGAACGAGCTGATCGCCAACGGCACGGTCCAGTTCGCCGTGCAGATCCCCGCCGACTTCGGCCGCGCCGTGCTGCGCGGCGAGCGGCCGCAGGTGCTGGTCGTCGCCGACGCCACCGACCCGGCGGCGACCGGGGGCGCGGTCGGCGCCCTCGGGCGCCTGGAGACGACCGCGCTCGGCGCCGACCTGCGCGGGCCGCAATGGCGGGTCGCGCCCGGGACCACGCCGTTCGCCTTCGCCGTCCACCGCCGCTACAACCCGGCCGGCGAGTCCCAGCTCAACATCGTGCCCGGACTGCTCGGCGTCGTGTTGACCATGACCATGGTCATCTTCACCGCGCTGGCCATGACCCGCGAGATCGAGCGCGGCACGATGGAGAACCTGCTGGCCATGCCGGTGCGGCCGGGCGAGGTGATGCTGGGCAAGATCGTGCCCTACATCGCGGTCGGCTACGTGCAGATCGCGCTGATCCTGGCGGTCGGCGCCCTGGTCTTCGGGGTGCCGTTCCGCGGCAGCCTCGGCCTGCTCTCGCTGGTCGCGATCCTGTTCGTCGCCGCCAACCTGTCGGTCGGCTTCACCTTCTCGACGATCGCGCGCAACCAGCTCCAGGCGGTGCAGATGTCCTTCTTCTTCTTCCTGCCGAGCCTGTTGTTGTCGGGCTTCATGTTCCCGTTCCGGGGCATGCCCGAATGGGCGCAATGGATCGGCGAGGCGCTGCCGCTGACCCATTTCCTGCGCATCGTCCGCGGGGTGATGCTCAAGGGCAGCGGCGGCCCGGAGATCTGGCGCGACGTGCTCGGCATTGCCGGCTTCATGCTGGTGGCGATGGCGATCGCCATGGTCCGCTACCGCCGGACGCTGGATTAGGAAGCTTGGGGCGCCTGCCGGGTCCCCCCTCACCCTCCGCGAGGAGAGGAAAGCCGTGCGGCGGGCCCCGCCCTAGGCGGTCGCCTCTGCCTCGGTCTCCGGCCCCAGCGGCTCTTCGAGCTTGTCGACGATCTCCTTGGGCACGATCTGCCAGAACTTGCCGACCTGGCGGTCCCAGTCGCGCAGCATCGCCTCGGCGTGGAGCGAATGGGCGAAGGCGGCGTGCTCCTCGACGTGGCTGCGCAGGACGCCGTCCCAATAGTCGCTCGCGATCCGCTGCCAGATCACCGATTCGTCGTTGACCATCGTCCCGAACTTCTCCTTGGGGTCGTAGACGAAGGCCATGCCGCCGGTCATGCCGGCGGCGAAGTTGTCGCCCACGGGGCCGAGGATCACCGCGGTGCCGCCGGTCATGTATTCGCAGCCGTTCGAGCCGCAGCCCTCGACCACCGCGATGGCGCCCGAGTTGCGCACGCAGAAACGCTCGCCCGCCTGGCCCGCGGCGTAGAGCCGGCCCTCGGTCGCGCCGTAGAGCACGGTGTTGCCGATGATGACGTTCTCGTTCGACACCAGCGGCGACGACGCCGGCGGCCGGATGATGATGGTGCCGCCGGACAGGCCCTTGCCGACATAGTCGTTGGCGTCGCCGAGCACCTCGATCTTCAGGCCCTGGACCGCGAAGGCGCCGAGCGACTGGCCGGCCGAGCCGCGCAGGCGCAGGGTGATGTGGCCGGGGGGCAGGCCCTTCATGCCGTACTTGCGGGTCATGAACGAGCTGAGCCGGGTGCCGATGGTGCGCTGGGTGTTGCGGATGTTGTAGGCGAGCTGGACCTTCTCGCCCGCCTCCAGCGCCCGCTTGGCGTCCTTCATCATCTGGGCGTCGAGCGTCTCGGGCACCTCGTTGCGCCCCTCGAGCAGGCAGTAGGCCGGCTGGCCGCCGGTGTCGGCATGGACCAGGATCGGGTTGAGGTCGAGGTCGTCGAGATGCGGGCTGCCGCGGCTGACCTGGGACAACAGGTCGGTCCGGCCGATGATCTCGTCCAGCGAGCGGACGCCGAGCCGCGCCAGGATCTCGCGCACCTCCTCGGCGATGAAGCTGAACAGGTTGATCACCTTCTCGGGCGTGCCGGTGAACTTCTCGCGCAGCGCCTCGTGCTGGGTGCAGACGCCGACCGGGCAGGTGTTCGAGTGGCACTGGCGGACCATGATGCAGCCCATCGCGACCAGCGCCGCGGTGCCGATGCCGAACTCCTCGGCGCCGAGCATGGCGGCGATGACCACGTCGCGGCCGGTCTTGAGCCCGCCGTCGGTGCGCAGCCGCACCCGGTGGCGCAGCCGGTTGAGCGCGAGCACCTGATGGGTCTCGGACAGGCCCATCTCCCACGGGATGCCGGCATACTTGATCGACGACTGCGGGCTGGCGCCGGTGCCGCCGTTGTGGCCGGAGATCAGGATCACGTCGGCCATCGCCTTGGCGACGCCGGCCGCGACCGTGCCGACGCCGTTCTGGGCGACCAGCTTCACGCAGACCGTGGCTTCCGGGTTGATCTGCTTGAGGTCGTAGATGAGCTGGGCCAGATCCTCGATCGAATAGATGTCGTGGTGCGGCGGCGGCGAGATCAGGGTGACCCCGGGGGTCGAGTGACGCAGCCGGGCGATCAGCTCCGACACCTTGAGGCCGGGCAGCTGGCCGCCCTCGCCGGGCTTGGCGCCCTGGGCGATCTTGATCTCGAGCTCGCGGCAGTTGTTGAGATACTCCGCGGTGACGCCGAACCGGCCCGAGGCGACCTGCTTGATCGCCGACGAGGCGTTGTCGCCGTTCGGCCGCGGCGTGTAGCGGCGCGCGTCCTCCCCGCCCTCGCCCGAATCCGACTTGGCGCCGATCCGGTTCGTCGCGATCGACAGCGTCTCGTGCGCCTCGGGCGATAGCGCGCCGAGCGAGATGCCCGGCGAGACCAGCCGCTTGCGGATCTCGGTGATCGATTCGACCTGTTCGAGCTGGACGCCGTGGCGCGGGTACTCGAAGTCGAGCAGGTCGCGCAGGTTGATCGGCGGCATCTCCTGCACCGCCGCGCTGTACTTCTTGTAGGTGCTGTAGGAGTCGGTCGCGACCGCCTGCTGGAGCATGTGGATCTGCGCGCCGTCGAAGGCGTGGCTCTCCCCCGAGCGGCGGTAGCGGTACAAGCCGCCGACCGGCAGGGTGACCGCATCGTCGCGCCAGGCCAGCTCGTGGACGTGGCCGACCTTGTGCTGGATGCCGGGCAACCCGATGCCGGAGATGCGCGAGGGCATGCCCGGGAAGAACTCCGCGACCAGCGACCGAGACAGGCCGACGGCCTCGAAATTGTGGCCGCCGCGATAGGAGCTGATCACCGAGATGCCCATCTTGGACATGGTCTTGAGCAGGCCGTTGCCGATCGCCGTCTTGTAGTTGTGCAGGCAGTCGACCAGCGGCTGGTCGCCGAACAGGCCGCGGCGATGACGGTCGCCGATCGTCTCTTCCGCCAGATAGGCGTTGATCGTGGTCGCGCCGACGCCGATCAGCACCGCGAAATATTGGACGTCCATGCACTCGCCCGACCGCACGTTGAGCGAGGTGAAGGTGCGGAGCTGCTGGCGCACCAGGTGGGTGTGCACCGCGCCGGCGGCGAGGATCATCGGGATCGGCGCCCGGTCGGCGCTGACCTCGAAGTCGGACAGGATGACATGGACCGCGGCCGCCGCGGATCGCGTCCTCGGCCTCCTGGCAGATGCGATGGAGCGCGTCGCGCAGCGCCGTGTCGCCGGTGCCCGGGTCGAAGGTGCAGTCGATCTCGACGGCGGACTTGCCGACATAGTCGCGCAGCGCTTCGAACTCGGCGTTGAGCAGGACCGGCGATTCGAGCTGCAGCAGGTCGCACTGCTCCGGCTCCTCGGCGAGGATGTTGCCGAGGTTGCCGAGCCGGGTCTTGAGCGACATCACCCGGCGTTCGCGCAGGCTGTCGATCGGCGGGTTGGTGACCTGGCTGAAATTCTGCCGGAAGAAGTGGTGCAGGCCGCGATACTTGTCCGACAGCACGGCGAGCGGCGTGTCGTCGCCCATCGAGCCGGTCGCCTCCTTGCCCTCTTCGGCCATGGGGTGGAGGATCAGCTCGAGCTCTTCCATGTTCCAGCCGACGCTGATCTGGCGACGGCGCAGCGACTCGCGGTCGAAGGCGGACTTGGCCGGCTTGCGCTCCTCGATCAGCGAATCGAGCGAGATCTGGCGCTTGATCCATTCGCCGTAGTCGCGGCGCGTGCCGAGCAGGTCCTTGATCTCGCGGTCGTGGTAGAGCCGGCCCTCGCGCAGGTCGACGCCGATCATCTGGCCGGGGCCGACCCGGCCCTTCTCCTCGACCACGGAATCGTCGAGATGGATCATGCCGGTCTCGGAGCCGACGATCAGCAGGCCGTCGGTCGTCGTGGTGTAGCGCAGCGGGCGCAGGCCGTTGCGGTCCATGCCCGCGATCGCCCAGCGGCCGCCGAAGGCGCAGATCGCCGCCGGCCCGTCCCACGGCTCCATCACCGCGTTGGCGTACGCGTACAGGTCGCAATGTTCCTTGGGGATGCCCTGGCGGTAGGTCCAGCTGTCCGGGATCATCAGCGTCTTGACCACCGGCAGGATGCGGTCCGTACGCACCAGCAGCTCGAACACCGCGTCGAGCGCGGCCGAATCGGAGCTGCCCGACTGGATCACCGGCTTGATGTCCTCGATATGCTCGGCGAACATCGGGTGGTTGAGCAGCGCCTCGTGGCACTTCATCCAGTTGACGTTGCCGCGCAGGGTGTTGATCTCGCCGTTGTGGGCGAGCACCCGGAACGGCTGGGCCAGGTGCCAGGTCGGGAAGGTGTTGGTCGAATAGCGCTGGTGATAGATCGCGAAGTTCGACACGAACCGGTCGTCGAGCAGGTCGGGATAGAAGTCGGTGAGCTGCTCGGCCAGGAACATGCCCTTGTAGATGACCGACCGGCACGACAGCGAGCAGATGTAGAAGTCCTTGATCTGCGCCGCGATCACCGCCTTCTCGATGCGCCGCCGGATGATGAACAGGTCCAGCTCGAACTGGGCGTCCTCCACCCCCTTGGTGTTGGCGATCATGATCTGCTCGATCTCGGGCCGGGTGGCGTTGGCCTTCTCGCCGGTCACCGAGACGTCGACGGGCACCTGGCGCCAGCCGTAGATCACGTAGCCGAAGCGCAGGATCTCCGATTCGACGATGCAGCGGCACGTCTCCTGCGCGCCGTAGTCGGTGCGCGGCAGGAACACCATGCCGACCGCCAGCCGGCCGGGCAGCACCTCGTGGCCGGTGCGCTCGACGTGGCGCTTGAAGAAGCTCTGCGGGATCTGGACGTGGATGCCGGCGCCGTCGCCGGTCTTGCCGTCGGCGTCGACCGCGCCGCGGTGCCACAGCACCTTGAGCGCCTCGATGCCGCCCTGGACGACCTCGCGCCGCGGCTTGCCGTCGATCGCCGCGACCATGCCGACGCCGCAGGCGTCGTGCTCCGTCGCCGGGTCGTAGAGCCCGTCGCGCGCGAGGCGATCCGCCTCGGTGATCCAGCTCGGCGTCTGTTCGGTCATGCTCACTGCTCCCCGCCGGTAAACTCGGCGATCACTTGTGCCCCGGTCTTGCGCGGGGACGTATCGGCGAAGTCGTAGAAGGCCGGCTTTTCGTCAACGAAGATGTGCTGCTCGATCCCGGTGAACACGGCCGGATCGTCCATCGCGCCCGCCGCGGGCACGACATAGGCCGGCTGCGCCACGAGGCGATAGAACAGCGACGCCCCGCAGGTCGAACAGAAGCCGCGCTCCGCCCACTCGGAGCTGCGGTACCAGGTAAGCGTCTGGTCGGCCTGGAACGCGACGCCGCCCGTCTGGTTGAAT
Source organism: uncultured Alphaproteobacteria bacterium (assembly GCA_963730305.1). Taxonomy (GTDB): domain Bacteria; phylum Pseudomonadota; class Alphaproteobacteria; order Bin65; family Bin65; genus CAMYMQ01. Next base: position 73,113 of record CAVSRB010000002.1, on the reverse strand, counting down.
GCCATCATCGGCCCGCCGCTCCAGCGCCGGCACATCGCGCAATGGCACACCGACACCATGTCCTGCAGCCCGGTGACGGTGAAACGCACGCCGCCGCACAGGCAGCGGCCGGTCGAAGATTGGGCGGTCGCCTGGCTCATGCCGCCTCCGTGACGACTGCGCCGGCCGGCGCCGTCATCTCGATGTGCCCCGGCTGGGCCGCCACACTGGCGAGCCAGCGCCGGACGTTGGGATAGCCCGCAAGGTCGAAGCCGCCCTCGTCCGCGACGTGGGTGTAGGCGTAGAGCGCGATGTCGGCGATGCCGAAGCGGCCGCCGACGAAGAAGTCGCGCCCGGCCAGGTGCCCCTCCATCACGCCGAGGGCGGCGTGGCCGCGCGCCTCCAGCTCGGGCAGCCGCCGCGCCTGGCTCTCGTCCAGCTTGGGCAGGTGGCGCCAGAAGCGGGCGACGGCGATCGCCGGCTCGTGGCTGTATTGCTCGAAGAACATCCACTGCAGGGTCTGCGCCCGGGCCAGACGGTCGTCGGGCCAGAACGGCGTGCCGTCGGCGAGATAGGCGAGGATCGCGTTCGAATTCGGCCAGGTGGGTGCCGTCGGCGAGCCGCAGCAGCGGGATCTTGCCGTTCGGGTTCAGCGCCAGGAAGTCGGGCGCGCGCGTCTCGCCCGCGATCACGCCGACCGGGACGTAGTCGTAGTCCAGCCCGAGATGGGCCAGCATCAGCCGCACCTTGTAGCCGTTCCCCGAGATCGGATCGTCGTAGAGCCGCAACATGACGGTTACGCCGCTTCGGCTTCCGACGAGGCGCCGACGTCGCCCGCCCGCGCCTGCAGGTAGCGTTCGATGCTGGCCGCCGCGTCGCGGCCGTCGCGGATCGCCCACACCACCAGCGACGCGCCGCGGACGATATCGCCGGCGGCGAAGACGCCGTCCAGGTTGGACATCAGGGTGCGGTGGTTGACCTTGACCGTGCCCCAGTTGGTGACGGCGAGGTCGGGACAGCCGAACAGCTCGGGCAGCGGCTCCGGATCGAAGCCGAGCGCCTTGACGACGATGTCGGCATCGACGTTGAAGGTCGAGTTCTCGACCGGCACCGGGCTGCTGCGCCCGGTGGCGTCGCGCGCGCCGAGCCGCATGCGGTGGCCGCGCACGGTCTTGACCACGCCGTCGCCGTCGAACGCCTCCGGCGCCGACAGCCAGACGAAGTCGACGCCCTCCTCCTCGGCGTTGGCGACCTCGCGGATCGACCCGGGCATGTTCTCGCGGTCGCGCCGGTACAGGCACTTGACCGACCTGGCGCCCTGGCGCACCGCGGTGCGCACGCAGTCCATCGCGGTGTCGCCGCCGCCGATGACGACGACGTTCTTGCCCGCGGCGTCGAGCGCGCCGTTCTCGAATTCCGGCACCGCGTCGCCCAGCCCTTTGCGGTTGGACGCGACCAGGTAGGTCATCGCCATGACGATGTTGTCGAGGCCGACGCCGGGCGCCTGGATGTCGCGCGCCTTGTAGACGCCGGTGGCGACCAGCACGGCGTCGTGCCGCTCGCGCAACTCCTCGATCGTCGCCTCGCGGCCGACCTCGAACTCGAGGTGGAAGGTGACGCCGCTGTCGACCAGCCGCTGGGCGCGGCGGCCGACGATCTCCTTCTCCAGCTTGAAGTTGGGGATGCCGTAGATCAGCAGGCCGCCGACCCGGTCGTAGCGGTCGTAGACGTGGACCTGGTAGCCCCGCTTGCGCAGCTCCTCGGCCGCGGCCATGCCCGCGGGGCCGGCGCCGATGATGCCGACCGACTGGTCGAGCTCGCGCTTCGGCTTGATCGGCTTGATCCAGCCCTTCTCCCACGCGGTGTCGGTGATGTAGCGCTCGACCGAGCCGATCGTCACCGTGCCGTGGCCGGCCTGCTCGATCACGCAGTTGCCCTCGCACAGCCGGTCCTGCGGGCAGATGCGGCCGCACACCTCGGGCATGTTGTTGGTCGCCGACGAGACCTCGTAGGCCTCTTCGAGGCGGCCCTCGGCGGTCAGCAGCAGCCAGTCGGGGATGTTGTTCTGAAGCGGGCAGTGGATCTGGCAGAACGGCACGCCGCACTGGGAGCAGCGGCTCGCCTGCTCCTCGGCGCCGTCGGTGCTGTAGTCGCCATAGATCTCGCCGAAATCGCGCCGCCGGGCGTCGACGTCGCGCTTGTCGGGCATCCGCTGGTCGACGGACACGAATTTCAGCATCTTGTTCGGCATGCGCTTTCCTGCCCCTCGTGGGCAACTCACCCTTCCGTTGACCGTCACAGGCGCTGTGCGCCCGGCCTGGCACTGCGTTTGATTTTAATTGAAGCGATTCGGCGGTTCCGAGGGACCGCCCTTATCTTTCGGGCATCATACAGGACGGTCCAGGCCGATGCGAGCGAAAAATCGCTACAAAGACAGTATTACTGACCTTAATGATCGCCCCATATCTTCAATAGCTTAACAAATATACAGACTTGTATAATATGACATATAATTAGTTCCGTTTCGGTATTATATATGGGCCTGTGTGCCTGGCCCTCGCTTTGCTATAAGGCGCTGACATTCGCCGCGCAAAGCGGAGGGGGGCCGGTGTCTTCGTTGCTGCCGATCGTCATCCTGGCAGTGGTCCAGGGTATTACCGAATTCCTGCCGATCAGTTCGTCGGGCCATCTGGTCCTGATCTGGAACGGCTATGCCGAGTTCGGCCTGCACCCGCCGCCGGCGACCCAGCAGCTCATGATCGACATCGCCGTCCACGTCGGCACCTTGGGTGCGGTGATCCTCTATCTGTGGCGCGATTCGATCCGGGTGCTCGGCGGCATCGCGATGCTGGTGATCGGGCGCTGGACGCCGGGCGGCAAGCTGTTCCTGCTGCTGGTGGTCGGCACGATCCCGCTGGTCATCGGCGGCTATCTGGTCAAGATCTACCTGGGCGTGACGTCGCGCAGCGTCGAGGTGGTGGCCTGGGCCAGCATCGGCTTCGGCATCCTGCTGTTCATCGTCGATCGGGCGGCGCTGACCCTGCGCCGGATGGAGCACACGACCTACGCCGCGGCCTTCTTCATCGGCCTGTCCCAGGTGCTGGCGCTGATCCCGGGCACCAGCCGCTCGGGCATCACCATGACCGCCGCGCGCTTCCTCGGCTTCGAACGGTCGGATTCGGCGCGCTTCTCGATGCTGCTGTCGATCCCCGCCATCCTCGGCGCCGGCATCCTGTACGGCATCGACCTGTACCAGAGCGGCAACGCGCAGATCCAATCCGAGGCCGTGATGGCCGCGGCGCTGTCGCTGGTGTTCGCCCTGGTCGCGATCGCGTTGATGATGGCGTGGCTGCGCCGGGCCAGCTTCACGCCCTTCGTGATCTACCGGGTCCTGCTCGGGATCGTCCTGCTGTACCTGGTCTATACCGGGCACATCGCCGCCACCGGGCCGTCCGGGGGCTAGTGGCGATCCGGGCTGCCAGCCGGATTTTTGGTCGGATTTTTGCTCGGATTTCATGGATCTTCGCTCGGACGTCCCGACGGACCGCGGGTCAGGCCAGCCGCGCCCGCTTCCAGCGGCCGCCGCGGCGGAACCGGTCCATGTAGGTCGGCAGGATCGAATTCGACCGCCGTCGGCGGCACGTCCAGCGCCGCCAGCCCCAGCGCGCCGTCGGCGACCACGTTGTCGCGGCGAAGCAGCTCGACGACGTTGCGGTCGAGCGGCGACCCCGGCATCAGCGACGCCATCCCGGCCATCAGATTGGCCGCCCAGAACGGCACGCCGACCAGCACGCGCTTGCGCTGGCACTGCTGCATCACCTTCTCGATCAGCTCGCGGTGCCGGTAGACGACCGGCCCGCCCAGCTCGAAGGTGCCGCCCGCCGTCGACCCGTCGTCGAGGCAGGCCATCACCGCGTCGGCGACGTCGCCGACATAGACCGGCTGCAACCGGGTGTCGCCGCCGATCACCGGGAACACCGGCGAATAGCGTGCGACCAGGCCGATCCGGGTGAAGAAGGCGTCGCCCGGGCCGAACACCACGCTCGGCCGGACCACGGTGGTCGCCGCGAACGCCTCGCGCGCCTCCTTCTCGCCGGCGGCGCGCGAGCGCACGTAGGCCGAGGGCGAGGTCTCGCTGGCGCCGATCCCGGAGATGAGCACCAGCCGGCGCACGCCGGTCGCCGCCGCGTGGCGGGCGACGAAGCGGGCGCCCTTGCCGTGGACGTCGGCGAAGCTGCGCCGCCGTTGCGGCCGCCAGAAGCCGACCGTGTCGATCACCCAGTCGGCTCCGTCGACCGCGGCGGCCACCGCGCGCTCGTCGGCGACGTCGCCGTAGACCGGGACGACCTGTCCGACCGCGCCCATCGGCTTGAGGAACAGGGCGGCATCCGGGTCGCGCACCGCGACGCGGACGACGATGCCGCGCGCCGCCAGCCGCTTGACGATATGCCGGCCGACGAAGCCGGAACCGCCGAAAACCGTCGCCCGCTTGACTGTCATGCCGATGACCCGAAGTCCGTGATTGACCGCGGCCGCACCCGAGCGGGGGCCGCGATGGCTTCCCTATCGCTTCGCCCCTTGAATTTCAAGCAGACGAACCGATAAATAACGCCACCGATTGACATTGGCGCCGTGGCTCAGTACCGAAGTCGCTTGGCGACCGGTCTGGACCGGTACGGCGAAACGCCCGAATTGCCCAGGTGGCGGAATTGGTAGACGCGCAGGTTTCAGGTACCTGTGGCCGCAAGGCCGTGGAAGTTCGAGTCTTCTCCTGGGCACCATTCGCATTTTCGGCCGCGACGCCGCGGGCCGGGTCGTGACCGCGACCCTCAAGAAGATCCATCTGCACCGGGGCGACCTGCCCGGGGACGTCCGCTTCGGCGCGTCCGTCGCGGTCGATTCCGAGACCATGGGGCTCAACCCCCATCGCGACCGGCTGTGCCTGGTCCAGCTTTCCGGCGGCGACGGCGTCTGCCACCTGGTCCAGATCGACAAGGACGCGCCCGCCGCGCCCAACCTGGTGGCGCTGCTGGCCGACCCGGACACGCTCAAGATCTTCCATTTCGGGCGGTTCGACATCGGCGTCTTCCTCCACGGGCTGGGCGTGCTGACGCACGCCGGTCTACTGCACCAAGATCGCCTCGCGGCTGACCCGGACCATGACCGACCGGCACGGCCTCAAGGACCTGTGCCGCGAGCTGCTCGGCGTCGACATCTCCAAGCAGCAGCAGACCTCCGACTGGGGCGCGCCCGAGCTGAGCGAGGATCAGAAGGCCTATGCGGCCAGCGACGTGCTGCACCTGCACGCGCTCAAGGAGAAGCTCGATGCCCTGCTGGTCCGCGAGGGCCGCGACACGATCGCCCAGGCCTGTTTCGACTTCCTGCCGCACCGGGCGGCGCTCGACGTCGCCGGCTGGCCGGACACCGATATCTTTTCCCACAGCTAGGCCCGCGCCGGCGCGATCGCGCGCCTGCGACGGATTTGTGCCGGATAGCGACCCTGTGCTACCTTGTTCCGCCGGGCAACGCCCGCCATATAATGCACTGGCGGCGGCACGGAGATCGTGCTGTTGCCGTAGAATAGGCGACGTCAGGGCGCGCTCGCGGATCGTATCGTCAGGCAGGGATGGGGACTTATCGCCGAATGGCTGAGCCGGCGAAGACAATAGTGGCGACCGGGGACAGCAATCGGACCGGCGACATCGACGCAGCGTTGCGCGTGCTGTCGACCGAAGCCGACGGCCTGCACAGCCTCGAAGCCGCGCTGCGCGGGCCGATGGCCGACGCCTTCATCAAGGCCGGCGAGGTCATCGGGAACACGCGCGGCCGGGTGATCGTCACCGGCATGGGCAAGAGCGGCCACGTCGCCCGCAAGATCGCCGCCACCATGGCCTCGGTCGGCACCCCCGCCCAGTTCGTCCATCCCGGCGAAGCCAGCCACGGCGACCTCGGCATGATCACGCCGCGCGACGCCGTCATCGCGCTGTCCAACTCGGGCGAGACACCGGAGCTGTCCGACATCGTCTCCTACTGCAGCCGCTTCGAGATCCCGCTGATCGCCATGACCGGCCGGAACGGCAACGCGCTGACCGACGCCGCGACCGTGGCGCTGGTGCTGCCGGCGACGCCGGAGGCCTGCCCGCTCGGCCTCGCGCCGACCACGTCGACGACGATGATGCTGGCGCTGGGCGACGCGCTCGCGGTCGCGCAGCTCGAGCGCAAGGGCTTCACCAGCGACGACTTCCAGATCCTCCACCCCGGCGGCAAGCTGGCCCAGCGCCTGCTGCGCGTGTCCGACATCATGCACGCCGGCGACGACATGCCGCTGGTCGGCCCCGACGACCGGATGGCCGACGTGCTGATCGTGATGACCGCCAAGCGCCACGGCTGCGCCGGCGTGGTCGGGGCCGACGGTACGCTGGTCGGCGTGATCACCGACGGCGACCTGCGCCGCCATATGGAAAACGGATTGGTCGATCGGTCCGCCGCCGACGTGATGACGCCCAACCCGCGGACGATCCGGCCCGAGGCGCTGGCCGCCGAGGCGCTGGCCTACATGACCAACAGCCGGCCGCGCTTCAACGGCGTGTTCGCCGTCCGCGACGGCGCGCCGGTCGGCTTCGTCCATCTCCACGACTGTCTGGCGGCGGGGGTGGCATGACGCCCGGCACCATGCTCGACCGCCTGCGCGAGGTGATCTCGGCCAACGGGAGCGGGCTGCGCCTGCCGATCCGGCGGCGCCCGGCCAACCCGCGCCGCGAGCGCGACCGCTACAGCCGCTTCGTCGGCCTCGCCAAGTTCGTGTTCCCGGGCGTCGCCTGCATGCTGCTGCTGACGGCGGTGCTCTGGCCCAACTTCTCGGGCACCAAGAAACAAATCGAACGGTCGATCAAGGACAGCTTCTCGGCCGACGCCTTCCGCAACTTCGAAATGATGTCGCCGACCTACTTCTCGACCGACGAGCGGAACCGGCCCTATCAGCTCAACGCCAAGAGCGCGCGCCAGGTCGACCGCAACTCCGACGCCATCAAGCTGGTCGCGCCCAAGGCGCGCATCCGGCTGGAGAAGGGCAACTGGGTCTCGGTCTCGGCGCGCAGCGGCAAGTACAGCCAGAAGAAGCAGATGTTGACCCTGACCGGCAACGTCTACCTGCTCCACGACGCCAATTACGCCTTCCGCACCGAGCAGGCGACGGTGGACCTCAAGGACAAGTCGGCCTGGGGCAACAAGCCCGTGTTCGCCAAGGGCCCGAAAGGAACGATCGAATCGGAAGGCTTCCGCGTCCTCGACAAGGGCCAGACGGTGATCTTCACCGGCAAGGCCAAGGTCGTCCTCAAGCTCGACAAGCAGGACGTCAAGGACCTGTCGGGCCCCGGAAAGGCCGGCCAATGACCTGCGGAGCAGGGGCTCCGATCCATCCCCTCCGACGCTGCCTGCTGGCCCTGGGGCTGGGGCTGGTGGCCACGGCGGCTTCCCTTCAGACGGCGCACGCCCAGGGCATCGGCCTCACCACCGGCTCGAAGCAGCCGGTCGTCATCGAGGCGCTCAAGGGCGTCGAATGGCGCCAGAAGGATCAGGTCTACCTCGCCCGCGGCAACGCGACCGCGGTCCAGGGCAAGACCAAGATCCGCGCCGACGTGCTCTCCGCCTACTACCGCAAGGGCAAGTCCGGCAACCAGATCTGGAAGGTCGTCGCCAAGGGCGGCGTCAAGATCACCACCGAGAAACAGACGATCACCGCCCAGCGCGCGGTCTATATCATCGAGACCGGCGTCTTCACGCTGACGGGCAACAACCTGAAGATGGTCACCGAGAAACAGACCGTCACCGCGCGCGACCGGATCGAGTACAACAGCAAGACCAAGATCGCCAACGTCGTCGGCAACGCGACCGTGATCGAGGACAAGAAGAAGGTGCGGGCCGACCGCTTCGTCGCCTACATGGACCAGGCCAAGGGCGGCAAGACGGCGCTGCGCAAGGTCGACGCGGTCGGCAACGTCGTCATCACCACGGCGACCGAGGTGCTGCGCGGCGACCGCGGCGACTACAACGGCAAGACCAAGATCGCGACCCTGACCGGCAACGTGAAGCTGACCCGCTGCGACAACCAGCTAAACGGCGACAAGGCCGTGGTGGACCTGAACACCGGTGTCAGCCGCATGGTCGGCAAGGTCAAGGGCGTGTTCATCCCCCGCGACAGCAAGGAGAAGGATCGCCAGGGATGCTCGACGCCGTCGCCGCGTGCCTCCAAACGCGACAAGAAGACCGAGAACATCGCCCGCAACCCCGATCGCACGGCGCGGGGCCGGGTCAGCATCCGTCCGTCGTCGCGGCCGCACCGCACGAACTGAGAAAAACATCGCGAACCGGCCGCGTTTCGGGCTACACCTGACACCCATGCGCAGCATATCAGCGACAACCCGCCGTCCGCGATGAGCGAGCCACAGGATCTCGACGCCGACCCGGCGGCACCCGCCCGCCTGGTCGCGGAAAATCCCGGCCTGTCCGCAGAGGGTCTCGGCAAGAGCTTCAAGAAGCGACCGGTGCTCCGGACCGTCAGCGTCCACGTCCAGCGCGGCGAGGCGGTCGGCCTGCTCGGCCCCAACGGCGCCGGCAAGACCACCTGCTTCTACATCATCACCGGCCTGATCCGGCCCGACTACGGCAACATCATCCTCGACGGGCAGGACATCACCGACCTGCCGATGTACCGCCGCGCCCGCATGGGCATCGGCTATCTGCCGCAGGAGCCGTCGATCTTCCGCGGCCTGTCGGTCGAGAGCAACATCCGCGCCGTGCTCGAGGTCGCCGAGCGCGACCGCGAGACGCGGGAGACGATGCTCGACGACCTGCTCGCCGAATTCTCGATCACCCACCTGCGCAACACGCCCGCGATCGCGCTGTCGGGCGGCGAGCGGCGCCGCGTCGAGATCGCCCGCGCGCTGGCCTCGCACCCGAACTTCATCCTGCTCGACGAGCCGCTGGCCGGCATCGACCCGATCGCCGTCGGCGACATCCGCGACCTGGTCTCTCACCTGAAGCATCGCGGCATCGGCGTGCTGATCACGGACCACAACGTCCGCGAGACGCTCGACATCGTCGACCGCGCCTACATCATCCACGAGGGCGTCGTGCTGATGGAGGGCTCGCCCTCCGACATCGTCGCCCACGAGGACGTGCGGCGCGTCTACCTGGGCGACAAGTTCAGCCTGTAGCGCCGAGACCGGCATGCCCCCCGCGCCCGGCCCGTCGCTCCGCCTTCGCCAGGTCCAGCGCCAGACCCTGACCATGACCCCGGCGCTGCAGCAGTCGCTGCGGCTCCTGCAGCTCTCGGCCGACGAGCTCGGCGAGGCGGTCAAGGAGGCGATCGAGAGCAACCCGCTGCTCCAGCCCGAGGAGGTCGAGGCGCCGCCGGCGGCGCCCGAGCCGCCGCCCCGCCCGCAGCCGCGCAGCGACCTGGGCTTCCGCCCCTACAACCAGCTCGCCGCCGCGCTCGGCGGCCGGCGCAGCGGGCAGCGGCCCGACGGCGGGGGCGACGGCGGGGGCGACGGCGGCATGGCCGAACCGGCCGGCGACACCCTCGACGCCACCCTCAACGAGGAGATCGCCTTCGGCTTCGCCACCGAGACCGAGCGCGCCGTCGCCCAGATGCTCGCCGGGCTGCTCGACGAGGCGGGCTACCTCGCCGGCAGCGTCGAGGAGGTCGCCGCCGCCTGCGACGCCTCGGCAGCGACCGTCGAGGCGGTGCTGGCCCGGCTGCAGTCGATCTTCGGCACCGGCCTGTTCGCCCGCACCCTGGCCGAATGCCTGGCGCTGCAGCTCGAGGCGCGCGGCGCCCTCGACGCGCCGATGCAGGCGCTGCTCGACAACCTCGAGCTGGTCGCCGCCGGCCGCGTCGACCGGCTGGCCCGGCTGGCCGGGGTCGACGATGCCGCGGTGGTGGCGATGATCGCGGAGATCCGGACGCTCGACCCCCGCCCCGGCCTGTCGGCCGGCGGCGCGACCGCGACGACGGTGATCCCCGACCTGCTCATGTCGCGCTACCGCAAGGGCACGCCGCTCGACGCCAGCCGCGCGGTGCGCATCGGCGACTGGCTGCTGGAGATCAATCCCGAGCTGCAGCCGCGGGTCGGCATCGACGAGGGCCAGTACAGCGCGCTGCGCAGCGCCACCCGCAAGTCGGAGGAGCGCAGCTACCTGTCGGAGCGGATGCGCGAGGCGCGCTGGCTACTGCGCACGCTCGACTTCCGCGCCGCCGCGATCCTCAAGATCGGCGCCGCGATCGTCTCGCGCCAGGCCGACTTCTTCGAATCGGGCGTCAACGGCCTGCACCCGCTGACCCGGCGCGAGGTCGCCGAAGCGGCCGAGGTGCACGAGAGCACGGTCAGCCGCGCGGTCACGGGCAAGTATCTGGCGTCGCCCCAGGGCACCTTCGAGCTCGACTGGTTCTTCTCCGCCGCAATCCCCGATTCCACCGGCGGACCGCCCCATTCGGCCCGCCGCGTACGGCGCCGTATCCGCGACCTGATCCGCGCCGAAGACACGCCGCTGTCGGACGCGGCGCTGGCCCGGCAGCTCCACGACGAGGGCTTTGCGCTGGCCCGGCGGACGGTCGCAAAGTACCGGGAAACCTTGGGAATTGCGGCATCGGCGCAGCGCCGGCGATGGCGCCGGCTGCGCTCTGCCGGGGACCCCGGTTGACGCCTTGACTCCGGTCTGACCCCTCACTATCGTCCGCGCCCACTCAAGTGCCCGCTGCCGGACAGACACCACGGGGACCGGATCGTGAAGCGGGATCGAGTTGATCGTCCGAAAGACGGGAATTACACTGCATGAAGGTCACGGTCACCGGCCGGCATCTCGATGTCGGCCAGGCGCTGCGACAGCACGTCGAAGACGGACTGGCCGCAATCGTGTCGAAATATTTCGACAATGCGATGGACGCGACGGTCACCTTCGAGAAGGCGAACGCGTTCTACGAATCCGACATCTCGGTGCGCGTCGGCCGCGGCATCCTGATCCAGGGCAGCGCCGGGGCGGACGAGCCCTATGCCGCCTTCAACAGCGCCGCTGAGCACATCGCCAAGCGGCTGCGGCGCTACAAGCGCCGGCTGCGCGACCATCGCCACGCCGAGGCGCGAGAGGTTGAAGCGCTGGAGGCGCAGCAATATATCCTTGCTCGTGAAGAGGAAGCGGGCGAGGGCGGCGAGAACGCCCACACAGGGGAGCCCGTCGTCGTTGCCGAGATGACCACCGATATCACCAGCCTGACCGTCGGAGAGGCGGTCATGCGAATGGATCTCGCCGACGCGCCCGCAATGATGTTCCGAAACGCCGCCCACGGCGGCCTGAACATGGTTTACCGCCGTCCCGACGGCAACATCGGCTGGGTCGACCCGCGCGGCACGCGCGAGCGCACCCGGTAGTTCACGTTCCGAAACGCCACCGAACCGGTGCCAACATGGATATTGTCGACCTCCTGACGCCCGATCGCGTAATCCCGCACCTGCGGTCCACGTGCAAGAAACAGGCGCTTCAGGACCTGGCGAAGAAAGCCGCCGAAGTGACCGGCGTCGAAGAGCGAATCATCTTCGACACGCTGCTCGAGCGCGAACGGCTCGGCACGACCGGCGTCGGCGAGGGCATCGCCATCCCGCACGGCCGGCTGCCGCAGATCGACCGGGTGCACGGCGTGTTCGCCCGGCTCGACGAGCCGATCGATTTCGAATTGATCGACGACCAGCCCGTCGACCTGATCTTCCTGCTGCTGGCGCCCGAGGACGCCGGCGCCGATCACCTGAAGGCGCTCGCCCGGGTCTCGCGGCTGCTGCGCGATCCCACGACCTGCAAGAAGCTGCGCGGCTCCGACAGCCGCGACGCGCTCTACGCGCTGCTGACCGACTCGACCGCCAGCAAGGCCGCCTGACGCCCTGCTACGGGCCACAGGAACACCGAACGGCGCCGCATCAGCGGCGCCGTCGGCGTTTGAGGCGTTCGAATGGGAGGGTTCGCGACCCTAGTGGACGCTGAGCGGCTCCAGGCCGTTCTGGCGGACGGTGGCGAAGGCCACGTCGCGGTCGGCAAGGATGGTCAACAGCTCGCCGTCGGCCGCATGCACGGCGTAGCCGGTCATGCCGTCCTTTTCCACGCGCTTCACATAGGCGACGTCGCCGGACAGGAAGGCGGCGAAATCGTCCGTGCTGATCACTCTGGTTTTCTGTTCAGCATTCATCGTTCGATTCCTTTCTGCACCAACGCTCCCCAGCGTCACTCAGCCACCTTCTCGGTGGTCACGTCGATCGTTTCGGCCTTCCGGCGCTTGCCGGAGGTCAGGCCATCGCGGATCTCGACCGTGCGGACCCGGTCCTCGACCGTCGGCCGCTCCAGGTCGATGTTGAGCAGGCCGCTGTCGAGCCAGGCGCCGGTCACCTCGATGCCTTCCGCGAGCACGAAGCTGCGCTGGAACTGGCGCGCGGCGATGCCGCGGTGGAGGTAGACCTTGTCCTTGTCGTCGGTCTGCTTGCCGCGAATGATCAGCTGGTTGCCTTCGACCGTGATGCTCAGGTCGTCCATCGTGAAGCCGGCCACGGCGAGGCTGATGCGCAGCGCATCGTCCGAGGTCTGCTCGATGTTGTACGGCGGATAGCCGTCGTTGGACGCCTTCGAGACGCGATCCAGCGCGCGCTCGAACTGGTCGAAGCCCAACAGGAATGGGCTGTTGAAGAGAGACAGGCGAGACATCGGCGCACACTCCTCCTCATGAGCGAGTTGCTCCGGCCCGGAGGCCGGTCGGGGCCCGTCGATCGGCACCCCCCACTTTCCGCCCTCGTCCTTGCGATCCTGTTCGGCATCGAAGACGAGCGTCGGCGGCCTTGGATTGGCCTTAAATGTGGGGATTGCCCAATAATCGATCAAGGGGGCTTCGGCGACCATGGCCTGCCTGTGTCCTAAGGTTCGGTGGGGTTCAGCTCTGCACGAGATCCAGGAGATCGTCGCTGTAGTAGCTCTCGACCTCGTCGTAGATGGACTTGTCGAGGAGGATGTTGTCGTCCTCCGGCAGATCGATCAGCAGATCGTCGAGGTTGGTCGGTTTAAAGGTCATCACACTGCCTCCTGTTCCAAGGGATGACGCTATTGGAACCGTTTTCCATGAGACGCACAGTGACACGCATCACATGAAAAGATGGTTAACAGGAGGTTCACAAACCGTTCACGTCCGATGGGGGCCGTTCACGTCCGATGGGTCCGTTCCCGAGCGACGGGGACCGGTCACGAACAAAGAAGGCGGTGCCGTTGCCGGCGCCGCCCCCTGTCGGATCACGAAGCCGTCGGCCGGCCTGCGCCGGCCGCAGCGGTCAGCTCAGCGGCAGCATGATGTGCTCGCGGAAGGCCGGACGTTCCTGCAGCCGGGCGTGCCAGGCCTCCAGGTTCGGCTGCGAGCCGCGGTCGATGTCGAGCTGGGAATAGCGCCAGCACATCGCGCCGACCGGGATGTCGCCCATCGTGAAGGCGTCGCCGGCGACGTAGGCGCGTCCGGCCAGCGCCTTGTCGAGGATGTCGAAGCAGCCGACCAGCTTCGCCGTGTTCTCGGCGATCGCCGTCATGTCGCGCTGTTCCGGCGGGGTGCGGATCAGGCCCCAGAACACCGGCAGCATCGGCGCCAGCAGGGTCGTCTGCACCCAGTCCATCCATTGGTCGCCCAGGGCGCGCACGCCAGGGTCGGCGGGCCACAGGGTGCCGTCGCCGTACTTGGCGGCGACGTAGCGGGTGACCGCGTTCGATTCCCAGATCACCAGGTCGCCGTCGATCAGGGTCGGGATCCGGCTGTTGGGGTTGAGCGCGATGTATTCGGGCGTGTCCAGCCCGCCGAACTCGCCGCCGACGTCCTTGCGCTCGAACGGCTGGCCGACCTCGCCCAGCGCCCACAGGACCTTCTGTACGTTGACCGAATTCTTTCGCCCCCAGACGGTGATCATGCTGCCTCCCGGTTGATGTCTATTCCGCGGCGCGCGGCGGCGCCGGTTGCTGCGACGACCGCTCGGCGAGCCGCCGCGACGCCTCTTCGGCGGCCGCGATCGTGCGCGCGATGATATCGGCCCGCCGGTCCGCGTCCAAGCGCGACAACGGGCCGGCCACGCCGATCGACGCGGTCACGCGCCCGCTCTCCATCACCCGCGCGGCGGTGCCCCAGACGCCGGGGTCGATCTCCTCGGCGCTCTCCGCCCAGCCGCGCTGGCGGATCAGGGCGAGCTCGGCCTCGAGCGCCGGCCGGCGGCGCGCCACTGCGGGGTCGGCGCGCGCCATGCTGTCGAGATAAGCGGTGCGGGTCGACGCCGGCAGCGACGCCAGCAGCAGCTTGGCCGGCGCGCCGGCGGTCAGCGGCACGGTGCGGCCCGGCGCGTAGGTCAGCCGGATCGGCTGGTCCGGCTCGATGTGGTCGACCGTGACCGCGGCGTCGCCGAGCAGGCGGATCAGCATCGCCGTCTCCCCGGTCTCGTCGACCAGCCGCTTGAGCAGCGGCCGGATGGTCAGGATCAGGCCGCCGGCGGCGTCGGCGGCGCGGGACAGGTCGTGGACCCGCGCGCTCAGGTGATAGAGCCCGCGCTCGCCCTCCTCGACCAGGCCGAGCTCGCGCAACAGGGCGACGTAGCGATAGGCGCTGCTGGTCGGCATGCCCGCCTGCCCGGCCAACGCGTCGACCGTGAGCCGCGGTTTGTCCTCGCTGAACTGGAGCAGCAGGCGCAGCGCCTTGCGCGCGCTTTCGACTCCCGTGGTACGCTGTGTCAGGCTCATGCTTCGGATTATTCGCAATATATGAGAATAATCTTTTCATAAGCTGCAAAGATTGTCGACGGCGTTCGGCTTTGCCACACTCCGCGCAATCAAATCGCAAGGGAGGCTCGGCGGTGGACCTGTCGCTGTTCTATCTGCCCACGTGGCGCGAAGGCTTTTCCGCGTCGCGCCAGGAATTCTACGAGGAATTGATCGATTCGGTGAAGCTGGCCGACCGGCTCGGCTGGAGCCGGGTGATGACCACCGAGCATCACTTCCACTATTACGGCGGCGCCGTGCCCAACCCGGCGGTGATGATGGCCGCCTGGGCGCGCGAGACCGAGCGCATCCGGCTGCTGGCCGCGGTGTCGCTGGTGCCGCTGCGCCACCCGCTCCAGGTCGCCGAGGACTATGCGCTGGTCGACCAGCTCTCCAACGGCCGGTTCGACATGGGCGTCTCGCGCGGCTTCGTGCCCCACGAGTTCGCCGCCTTCCACATCTCCCAGGACGAGAGCGCGGGGCGGATGTACGAGGGGCTGGAGGTGATCGAGAAGTTCTGGCAGGGCGAACCGTTCGCCCACCGGGGCAAATACTGGACCTTCGACAAGGTCGAGCCCTGGCCGGTGCCGGTGCAGGAGAAGGTCCCGGTCTGGGTCGCCGCGTCCAACTCGCGCGAGAGCTTCGAGGCGGCCGGCCGCGCCGGCTACCACCTGATGATGAACCAGTATCCGATGTCCTTCGACTCGCTGGTCGAGAAGTTCGGCTGGTACAAGGACGCCTGGACTGCGGCCGGCCACGATCCGAACGGGATCAAGGCGCTGGTCTCGATCATGACCCACCTCGACGACACCGAGGAGAAGGCCATCGCCCGCGCGCGCGGTCCGCTCCAGGAACACGCCGGCGCGCTCTACAAGCTGTTCAAGGGCGACCAGTGGAACCGCGACTATGCGTCGGACGAGTTGGTCTTGATGCAGATGAGCGACACGGGCGATATCATCGACACTTTCCGGCGCCGCACCCTGATCGGCACGCCCGAGCAGGCGATCGAGCGGATCGCCAAGTACGTCGATCTCGGCTTCACCGACATCGCGATCATCCCGCGCTACGCCGACCTGACGGCAACCGAGGAGCGCGCAACGATCGAGCGGATCACCAAGGAGGTCATGCCCGCGCTCGGCTTCACCCCGGCCGCGGCGGCGGAGTAGCGCCCGCCGTTACTTCTTGGCGTCGTCCACCGCGATGCGGGCGATGGTCTTGCCCTGGTAGCGAATGATCACCCTGCGATACGCCGGCCCGGCGATCGGCTCGACCTGGCGAAAGTTCACACGGGTGATCACCTGGGCGACCGGCCCTTTCGGCGGGGTCAGGACGAGGTCGTAGACCGGGACCGGCGGAAACGACTTGAGCAGCGCCGCCAGTCGCAGGCGGATCTTGTAGCCCGGCGTCGGCAGCACCAGTCTGGCGGAAATCACGAGCCGCGGCTTGCTCGGCTGCGTCCGGTCGACCCGGGCCTTCCAGTCCGTCGAGGAAATCAGGCTCCCGGCGGCCGCCGGCGTGGCCGGTACCGCCAGCAGCAGCACGAGCATCGTTCGGAACATCGCTGGGCGGCAGCGTTTCATGGTCGCCTCTCCAAGGAACACGTCGGTATAGTCCGTTCGCTCTAGAGCCGGATTGTGTCCGAGCCGGGACGATCTTATCGAGTGAAATCGACGCAACGACGGAGAAAACCGAAATGAGCGGCCAAATCGAAGCCCGCCTCGCCGACCTGGGGATCGAGCTGCCGAGCGCGGCGCCGCCCAAGGTCGCCAAGATCGAGGGCTGGGCGCGCCACGGCGACATGCTGCTGATCTCCGGCGCGGTGCCCAAGTGGAACGGCGAGGTCCGCTACATCGGCAAGGTCGGCCGCGAGTTCACGCTCGAGGAGGGACAGGCCGCGGCCCGGCTGTCGGCGCTCAACATGATCGCCCAGGCCAAGCAGGCGCTCGACGGCGACCTCGACCGGATCGAGCGCATCTTCAAGCTCAACGGCTTCGTCAACGCGATGCCCGACTTCACCGAGATCCCCCAGGTCGTCAACGGCGCGTCGGAGCTGTTCCTCGACGTCTTCGGCGATGCCGGCCGCCACGCCCGCACGGCGGTCGGCGTGGCGGTGATGCCGTTCGACGTCGCGATCGAGGTCGAGGGCACCTTCATCGTCCGCTAGGACCGGCATCGTCCGCTAGGCCCTGTGAAACGGCCACCCAGCCTCGGGATTCGGCCGTCGGGGCGTTAACTTTCCCGTCAGAAGTTGGCTGATACGGTCCCTCGAGCGCCGCAACGACGGCGCCGCACGGCGCCTGACGCGCCGCGGGATGAGGAGAGGACTGATGACGGCGCTGCCCGCGATACCGCCGCTCGACGCACCCGGCGACCTGCGCCGGACGCTGCGCGAGACGGCCTATCCCCGGCCGACCTTCGGGGCGGCCCCCGGCTACCTGCAATGCAACCTGCTGATCCTGCCGCACGGCCTGGCGCACGACTTCTCCACCTTCTGCGCCGCCAACCCGCAGGCCTGCCCGCTGATCTACCAGACCGCCCCCGGCCAGTGGGACATCCCCGAGCTGGGTGAGGACATCGACCTGCGCACCGACCTTGGCAGCTACCGGGTCTTCCGCGACGGCCAGGCGGTGAGCGACCTGCTCGACCTGCACGGCCAGTGGCAGGGCGATTTCGTGACCTTCGTGATGGGCTCGTCCTACGGCCTCGAGGCGGTGCTCGCCGGCGCCGGGATCGAAACGCCCTATCTCGCCCGCGGCGAGGCGCCGGCCCACTTCATCACCGGCCGGGAATCGACATCGAGCGGGACCTTCCGCGGTCCCCTCGCCGTTACCATGCGAACCTTGACGGCGGACGGCGTCGCCGCGGTCGAGGCGTTGGGCGACGCCTATCCGCACCTGCACGGCGCACCGCTGGCGATCGGCGACCCCGACGCGCTGGGCATCGAGAGCCTGGAGGCACCGGTCGGCGACGAGGGCCCCACCGTGACCGTCGGCGACGGCGAGGTTCCGGTGTTCTGGGCCAGCGCGCTGACCGCCCAGCTCGCCCTGTCGGCCGCCCGGCTGCCGTTCTGCATCGCCAACACGCCCGGCCACCTGCTGGTCACCGACATCGAGACCGAGGCGCTGCGCCAGGACGGTGGGGCGACGGCCGACGCCGACGCGGACCAACCCGCGACGACCGCCCTGGGCGACGACGCGCCCATTCCCGACGTGGTCCCGGAGGCGGACGACGCGCCTGCCGGCGACACGGCCTATGCCCTGGCGATCCGCCCGGCCGCCGCGCGCGCCGGCGACGACGGAAACCCCGACGACGAGGCACCCGACGATGCCACCGCAGACGAGCAAGCCCCCCTCGAAGCCGCACCGACCGACGACGCGGCGGGCGAGCTGGCCGGCGACGGCCACGCCCGTGCGGACGACGCGGACGGCACCGCCGAAAGGCGCGCCGATGCCGACGGCGATCCGGATCGCGCCGCCGGAGAGACGGATGCCGACGGGGCCGAGGACGGCCTCGACCTGTTCGCCGACGAGCCGCACGCCGACGCTGAGCCCGAAGCGGATGACGAGCCGGCCGGCGCGGATGACGTCGTGGGCGATGGCCTGGCTGCGGCTGGCGACGACGCCGCGCCCGACGCCGAAGGAGACCGTGCCGAGGACGACCCTGTCGAGGACGGCGAAGACGAAGCCGCCGCGCCGCCCGACGGCGACGCCGAGCCTCTGGCCGCGACGGCCCCGGCAGGCGCCGACACACCCGACCTGGCAGCCGCCGCTGCCGACGAGCACCACCGGTCGCTCGAAGAGGACCGCCGGCGCTGGCAGCAACCGCCGCTCAGCGCCGGGCGGATGATGCGCCAGCGGCTGGCCGCCGCGAGCGCCGAAAACAACGGCGGCAAGCGCGAATCGCTGTTCTGGTAGACCGCGGGTAGCGCGCGCCGGGGGCGCTAGTTGGACCGCTTGGCGCCCACCGGGTCACCGAAGATGGCGTGGCGGACCCGGTCGCCCGGCTTGATGCCCAGCAGCCGCACGGCGCCGCGGTCGAGTTCGAGCACGCCCCGCACCGGTCCCTTCGACGACATGATCCGGTCCGACAGCGGCTTGCCTTGGGCAATGCTCTCGATCCGCCCGTCGGCGCGGATGAACAGGATGTCGAGCGGGATGTAGGTGTTGCGCATCCAGATCTGGCCGATCTGGGGCACGCCGAAGTCGAACAGCATCCCCGACCAGGGCGCGAGCGCCTTGCGGAACATCAGCCCGCGCGCGAGCTGCGTCGGCGTGGTCGCGAGCTGGACCCGCAGCAGGTGGACCCGGCCGCCGGAGACGATCTCGACCACCGTCGCGCCGAAGCGGACCTCGTCGCGCTGCGCCGCCGCGGGCGCGGCCGGCAAGACCGCCAGCACGACCAGCAGCGCCAACACCCGTGCGGCAAGACCGCCGTGCATGCCTGTCTCTCCCCTGGAGCCAAAGCGGCGTTTCGCAGTTTGCAAGTCGCCGCCGCTCGGCCATTCTGCCGCGCGACCGGGCGAACACCAATCCAAAAGGCGAACGATGGCGGGCAGCACCTACGACAAGCGGCACTACGAGGACTTCACCGTCGGTGAGGTGATGGAATACGGCGCCCTCGAAGTGACCGCCGAAGCGATCATCGCGTTCGCCCGCGAATACGACCCGGAGCCCTATCACACCGATCCGGAAGCGGCGAAGGGCACCCTGCTCGGCCAGCTCTGCGCCAGCGGCACCCAGGTCTCGGCGTGGTACCGGCGGATGAATTTCGACGCCTATCCCAACATGAACTCCGAAGCGTCGCCGGGCTGGGACAAGATCCGCTGGCACAAGCCGGTGGTCCCCGGCGACATCCTGTCGGTGCGCTCGACCGTGACCGAGATGCGCGTCCTCGAAAGCAAGCCGCACCTGGGCCTCGTCAAGTTCGACCAAGAGATTCGTGAACCAGCGCGGCGAGCTGAAGTCGACCCTGAGCGCGACGGTGTTCTACCGCCGGCGCGAGGGCGGCGACGCCGCTTGATCCAGCGCAAGGCGGCCGCCGCGCGAACCGCGCATGCTCCCCTGCAATGGATTGTGGAGGAGACCGACCATGACCGCCCTGGGCACCATCGACGAGCTGCCGGAACGCTATCTCGACGCGCTGGCCGCCAACAGCGCCAAGCCGCTGTGGCCGAACCTGCGCAACATCCTGCCCTATGACAAGCCGCTCCACCGGACCGTGCCGCACCTGTGGCGCTACCGCGAGCTGCGGCCGCTGCTGCTCGAGGCGGGCGAGCTGACCCCGATCGAGAAGGCCGAGCGGCGCGTGCTGATGCTGGCCAACCCGGGGCTCGAGGGCGAGCCGTTCGCCACCGCCTCGATCTTCTTCGGCCTCCAGCTCATCCTGCCCGGCGAGACCGCGCCCAACCACCGCCACAGCCCGAGCGCCGTGCGCCTGATCGTCGAGGGCGACGGCGGCTTCACCACGGTCGAGGGCGAGCGCTGCCCGATGGCCAAGGGCGACGTCATCCTGACCCCGGCCCAGCTCTGGCACGAGCACGAGCATCGCGGCAGCGGGCCGATGGTCTGGCTCGACGCGCTCGACGCGCCGCTGGTGGTCAAGATGGAGGCCGCCTACTGCATCGAGGGCGAGCCGCAGAACGCCGGCAACCGGCCGGAACTCGTCGCAGACCCGGTTCCGCCGCGCCGGCCTCCTGCCGTACGACCGGCTCGGCAAGGTCGCCAACAAATACGCCCAGTTCCGCTACCCGTGGAAAGAGGTGCGGTCGGCGCTCGAGGACCTGGCCGGCGGCGCCGGGCCGGCCGAGCCGGTCCAGCTCGCCTACATCAACCCGGAGACCGGCGGGTCGTGCATGCCCGTGCTCGGCTTCTCGGCGATCATGCTGCGCCCCGGCGAGACCCTGACCCCGCCGCGGCGGTCGTCGAGCTGCGGCTTCCTCGTGGTCGAGGGCGCGGGCGAGGCCGAGATCGACGGCACGGCGCTGACGTTCGAGGAGAACGACGTCATGGCCGCGCCGACCCACGCCTCGATCAGCCTGCGCAACGGCTCGTCGAAGGCGCCGGCCTTCCTGCTCCAGATCGACGACGCCCCGATGCAGCGCGCGCTCGGCTTCTACGAGGAGTTCAACGGGGTGGGCGCGGCGTAGCGAGCGGACCGGACCAGGCCCCAACGTAGGCCAGGGTCAGCCGAACAACCTGTCTTCCCGCGCCATCACCAGGTCGATCGCCTCGGCCGGCCTGTCGCGGCCGACCGCGCCGAGCTTGCCGATCAGGTCCTCGATCGGCTCGAGCACGACCGTCTCCGGCTTCTGATCGTCCGCCAGCACCGCGCCGAAGCGGAAATGGCGGGCGAAGGCGGCGTGCAGACCGTCGAGGTCGCCGCCGAGGCGGTGGATGCCGTAGGGCCAGTATTCGGTCAGCAGCAGCTCCGTCCGCGCGAACACCGCCTCACCGCTGGCCAAGGCGAAGGGCTCGGCCCCCTGGATGTCCATCTTGACCACGACCGGATCGCGCAGCGCCGTGGCCGGCACGATCGCGTCGAGCGGGCGGGTCGGCACCGTCGTCGTCGCGCGCTCGCGCTCATGGTAGGCGTTGCCCTCGGGCGCGCCGCGGCGCAGACGGTGATCGCCCAGGTTCTCCGGCGCCAGCTCGAATTCCGCCTCGCCCTCGGCCACGTCGATGGCGACGTTGTGGGCCTGGACCCGGTCGGCGACGCCGTTGCGGATCAGGTTGAGGGTGAGCAGGCGGAAATTGCCGGGTTCGGGCTCGACCGCGTGGGCGGTGACCCCATCGAGCCGCGCGATCGGGACGGTCGTCGTGCCGATGTTGGCGCCGAGGTCGACATAGCTGCCGCCGCCGCGCGCGGCGAACCAGCGCTCGGCGAGCGCGATCTTCTCGATCGACCAGCTCTTGTTCTTCAAATACTTGAGCGTGATCGTCCGGTCGGCGAGATAGCCCTCGATCTCGCCGTTCTCGCCGGGGATCACGATACCGGTGGCGCCGGCCGCCGCCAGCAGGTCGAACAAGAGCCGGTTGCGCGCCTTGACCGGCAAGGCGTTGACCCGGGCGAACAGCGATGCGGGATCTTCGGTCACGGCGCGATGCTGGCATGCCGCGCCGCCCCGGTCCAGCGGCCAGGCGGTCGCGGCCGATCGAATAGCAGCAAGGCAAGACGTAAGGGGCATCCGAGGCGGAGAACGGCGCAAAAACGGCCGAAGTCCTGAAGACTATCGGAAAATTAACCTTAACAAATGCGTAGCGCTCTTCTTAATGATTTGGGCCTTTTATAGTTAATATAAAGTAAATATTGCTTTTCTATTCGATAATCACTTCAATTCAATCGGTAGAAAAGGGGTCGGGGAACACGGCTCCAGAACAAGACAGGCAGGGTAGAGGACGATGTTCGAGAGGGAAACGGTACGAAACGGCGACATACGCCAGCGTCTGGCGAACGCCGACCAGCCCACGCACCCGTTGCGGCAACAGCTACAGGCGACGCGGCGCCCGAACCGGCGCACCCGCCTCAAGACATTGATTATCAATATTTTTCGGGATTCGCGCGCGACCGCCTGAACGTCACCGCGCGCCGTCCCGCAACCGAATTCCGGCCGTCGACCGCTGCGCCCCGGCGCAGCAGGACGCGATCAGCACGCCGCCGCGCAGCCGTTTCGACAGCGCCGTCGCGCCGGCACCGATTTCGATACCGTTTCCTGCTATGCTTGGTATATACTTGTGGCGTTGACGCGTTGCGTCTCCGGGCCGATGGGCGTCCTTCGGGGCGAGCCCATCATCATAGGGGGTAGCCGGAGGGAATGCGGACATGGTCAAACTGCTGGCTCTTGTGGCCATCAATGTTGGCTGGTTCTCGACGGCGGCGGCGACCTGGTTGCTGATCTACTGAGCGCCACCGCCTGAACCGTTCGATCGGGCTTCGAAGCTCCCGGATTTGCCGGCGGCTTTCGAGCAACCGGATGATGCGTGCCGGTTCGAACGCCCCGCACACGCTCACAATCCCAGCTTTTCCGCCGATGTTTTCGCCCGATCGGGTCGGAGCCCGGGCCCGACGTCACCCGGCGCGGGATCCGGCTGCGACCAATTTCGGGGTTCCGCGACCGGGCACAGGCCATACACTCGGTGCCCGACCGATCATCCGCCGTGCCGCTGCGCCGACGACGAGGGGAGCGGCCCGTGCCGCAAGTCAAGAAAGAGCATGTCCGCGACCTGATCCTGGAAGGCGCCTTCGCCCTGTTCGAGGACCGCGGCTATGCCGGCACGACCATGCGCGACATCGCCGCCGCCGCGGGCATCTCGGCCTCGACCATCTACGTCTATTTCGCGTCGAAGCTGGACATCCTGTTCGCCATCTACGCCCCGTGGCTGACCGAGCGGCTCGACCGGCTCGAGCGCGGGATCGCCGAGATCGCCGATCCGCGCGAGCGGCTGCGCCGGATCCTGCGCGACCTGTGGGACACGATCCCGAGCGAGAACAACGGCTTCACCAACAACCTGATGCAGGCCTTCTCGCTGTGGACGCCGGAGGAAGGCTACGACCGGGCGATGCTGCTGGCCGCGGAGAAGCGGGTGTCGCGGATGATGAAGGGGGCGCTGCCGGCCGACCGCGGCTGGATGCTCGAACGCGAGGCGCTGGCCCACATCCTGTTCATGGCCTTCGACGGCTTCACCGTGAACCACCACCTGGTCGGCCGCTCCCGCCGGCTCGACCTGTGCGTCGACCTGATGGTCGACCTGATGCTGGGGACGCAGCCGAAATCGGCGTGAGCGGGCGGGTCGGCCCAACGCCCAACAGGGGGCGGCCCGCCGCCGCGATTTGCCTTTCACCAACGCCGGATGGGCGGATAGGCTGCCGGGACGGGCACACACCGAGGCTGCCATGACCGATCTCTACAACGCCATCGCGCTGCAGACCGACACCGTCGACTGCAAGTTCGACGTCGGCGACCCGCCGAACTACGAACCCAACCTGCGCCATCTCGAGCATATGATCGACATGGCCGTGCTCCACTCGATGGAGTACCCGCCCCGGCTGATCGCGCTGTGCGAGGGCGCGATCCAGGGCTTCCCCGACGAGATCCACGACTGGGAGTCGGCCGACTACGCACGCAGCGGCGCGATCGACATCCCGGGGCCGGAGACCGACCGCCTCGCCGAGAAGGCGGTCAAGTGGAACCTTTACCTGGTCGGCCAGGCCAAGGCGCGGATGCCGGAATTCCCCGACCGCTTCTTCAACACCGGCTTCATCATCGACCCGACCGGCACGGTCATCCACCAGCACCGCAAGAACGTGGTGTTCACGATCGAGCACACGACCACGCCGCACGACGTCTGGGACCAGTGGGTGGCGATGTTCGGCACCGGCCTCGATGCCTTCTTCCCGGTCGCGCGCACGCCGATCGGCAACATCGGCTGCCTGATCTGCATGGAGGGCAACTACCCCGAGATCGCCCGCGGCCTGATGATGAACGGGGCCGAGATCATCTACCGGCCGAGCTCGATCGAGAACAAGATCTCGACCGGCATCTGGCAGATCCAGAACCAGGCGCGGCGCGCTCGACAACAACTGCTACGTCGTCGCGCCCAACACCGGCTATCACGTCATCGACGCCGACGGCACCCGGGGCTTCGTCACCGGCGGCCACCCGATGGTGGTCGACTATCGCGGCCAGGTCCTGCACATGATCCGCAACCAGGGCGACGCCTTCTCGGCCGCGGCGATCAACATCGACGGCCTGCGCCAGCACCGCGCCGCGGCCCGGCACAACAACTGGGCCCCGCACATGAAGGGCGAGCTGTTCCGGGTGGTCTACGACAAGATGGCGGTGTGGCCCAAGAACCTCGCCCTCGACCACCCGCCCCGGCGGCGCGAGGCGACCGAGGAGATCTACTTCCAGGTCATCCGGAAGCTGCAGGAAGACGGCGTCCAGGTCGCCCCGGGCGGGGCGGCGGAGCCGGCCGGGCCGAAGCCGGTGGCGGGCGCGAAGCCGGTGGCCGGGCAGGCCCAGGCTGGGCCGGAGCGCCCGGCGGCAAACGAAGGCAGCCTCAAGGACTACATCCTCGGCCGCACCACCCGGCTGTCCGGCGGGGACGACCGGCGAGACGAGCGGAAAGACGACGGGGCTCCCGACCGGGACACCGACCCCCTCGCCGCCGAATAGCCGGCGGCGCGCCCGACCGCGCGTCTAGAGCGCCGCCGCGACGCGATCGACCGCCGCGCGGGTCATGTCGACGATGCGGTCGACCTCGTCCCGGCGCAGGCACAGCGGCGGGGCGAAGCCGAGGATGTCGCCGTCGGGCATCGCCCGGGCGATCACGCCTTCGTCCAGCGCGGCGGCGGCGACCTGCGGGCCGACCTTGAGCGACGGGTCGAAGAAGTCGGGCCCGTCCTTGCCGCGGACGAATTCGAGCGCCGCCATCAATCCCTCGCCGCGGACGTCGCCGACGATCGGGTGGTCGTCGAACGCCTGGTGCAGGCACTGTTGGAAATAGCCGCCGACCTCGCGGGCGTTGTCGACCAGGCCCTCGCGGTCGATCAGCGCCAGGTTGGCGAGCCCGGCCGCCGCGCACAGCGGGTGGGCCGAATAGGTCCAGCCGTGGCCGATCGGACCGAGCTGGTCGGAGCCCTGCTCCAGCACCTTCCACACCCTGTCGCCGACGATGACGCCCGACAGCGGCGCATAGGCGCTGGTCAGTCCCTTGGCGATGGTGATCAGGTCGGGCTTCAAGCCGTAGTGGTCCGAGCCGAACATGCTGCCGAGCCGGCCGAAGCCGGTGACCACCTCGTCGGCGACCAGCAGCACGTCATGCTTGTTCAGCACGGCCTGGATCTTGTCCCAGTAGCCCGCCGGCGGCGGCACGATGCCGCCGGTGCCGAGCACCGGCTCGCCGATGAAGGCCGCGACCGTGTCCGGCCCCTCCGCCTCGATCAGCGCGTCGAGCCGGTCGGCGCACTGCTGGGCGAAATCCTCCTCGCTCTGCGACCGGTCCGCGCGGCGGAAAAAATAAGGCGCGTCGGTGTGCAGGATGGGCGCGCGCGGCAGGTCGAAGGCGTTGTGGAACAGCGCCAGCCCGGTCAGCGAGCCGGTCATCACCCCCGAGCCGTGATAGCCCCGCCAGCGCGAGATGATCTTCTTCTTCTCCGGCCGGCCGAGGATGTTGTTGTAGTACCAGATCAGCTTGATGTTGGTCTCGTTGGCGTCCGATCCCGACAGGCCGAAATAGACCCGCGACATGCCGTCGGGCGCGCGCTCGACGATTTCATGGGCGAGCCGGATCGCCGGCTCGCTGCCGTGGCCGACATAGGCATGGTAGTAGGCGAGCTTGTGGGCCTGCTCGGCGATCGCGTCGGCGATCTCGGTCCGGCCGTAGCCGACGTTGACGCAGTAGAGCCCGGCGAAGGCGTCGAGGCTCCGCTTGCCGTCGCGGTCGGTGATGTAGACGCCCTCGCCGCCGTCGATCACCCGGGTCGGCGTGTCGCCGCGGGCGTGCGCGGCCATGTGGGTCGAGGGATGGAAGAAGCTGTCGCGGTCCCAGGCCTCGAGCTCGTCGCGGTTGGGCAGGCGGGGGGTGTCGCTGTCGGGCATCGGTCTATCCTCAGGTGGTCGCGTCGCGAATGGGAGGCCGATGTGCCGGACGCTGTTCGGCGTCAGGCGACGTCGGCGCAGACATATTTGATCTCCGTGAACGCCTCCAGGCCGTGTCGCGAACCTTCGCGGCCGAGGCCGGACTGCTTGACCCCGCCGAAGGGTACGGGGGCGCCGGTGATCTTGGTCCGGTTGACCGCGATCATGCCGAAATCGAGCGCGCGGGTCAGGCGGGCGGCGCGGCCGGTGTCGCGCGTGTGCAGGTAGGCGACCAGGCCGTATTCGGTGTCGTTGGCGCGGCGCACCGCCTCGGCCTCGTCGTCGAACGGCATCAGCGGCGCGATCGGACCGAAGGTCTCCTCGCGCAGGATCACGGCGTCGTCGGGCACGTCGGCCAGGACGGTCGGCTGGTAGAAATTCGGCCCGGCCCGGTGCCGTTCGCCGCCGGCCAGCAGCTTGGCCCCCTTGGCCAGGGCGTCGGCGACGTGGGCCGCGCACTTGGCGACGGCGCGGTCGTGGATCAACGGGCCGATCTCGGTATGGGGCGCGAAGCCGTTGCCGACCTTCAGCGCCTTGACCCGTCGGGTGAAGGCGGCGGCGAAGCTGTCGTAGACGTCGCGGTGGACGAAGAAGCGGTTGGCGGCGAGGCAGTCCTGCCCGGAGGTCGCGAACTTGGCCGCGATCGCCGCGTCGATCGCCGTCTCCAGGTCGGCGTCGGGAAAGACGATGAACGGCGCGTGGCCGCCCAGCTCCAGGATCGTCGCCTTGACCGTGTCCGCGCACTGCCGGGCGACGATGCGGCCGACCGCGGTCGAGCCGGTGAAGCTGACCGCGCGCACGGTCTCGCTCTCGCACAGCGCGCCGACGATCGTGGGGCTGTCGCCGGTGACGACGTTGAACACCCCGGCGGGCAGGCCCGCACGCTCGGCCAGCGCGGCCAGCGCCAGCGCCGAATAGGGCGTCTCCGGCGATGGGTGGACGACCACCGTGCAGCCGGCGGCCAGCGCGGCGGCGGCCTTGCGGGTGATCATCGCCGCCGGGAAGTTCCACGGCGTGACCAGCGCCGCGACCCCGACCGGCTCGCGCCGGACCGACATCTCGGCGTCGGGCAGGTGGCTGGTGATGGTCTCGACGTTCACCCGCCGCGCCTCGTCGGCGTACCACTCGACGAAGTCGGCGGCATAGTCGATCTCGCCCAGCGCCTCGGCGTAGGGCTTGCCCTGTTCGAGCGTCATCAGCGCGGCGAGGTCCTCGCGCACCGCCACGATCGCCGCGTGCCAGGCCCGCAACAGCAGCGACCGGCTTTGCGGCGGCCGGTGCCGCCACTCGGCGAAGGCGCGCTGCGCGGCGGCGACCGCGGCCCGGGTCTCGGCCGCGCCCAGCGACGCGACCGCCCCGACCGTCCCGGTCGTCGCCGGATCGGTCACCGGCAGGGTCGCGCCGTCGGCCGCCGCGCACCACTTGCCGTCGACATAGGCCAGCTCGCGGAACAGGCGCGGATCGGTCAGCCGGTCGAGGCCGCCGCGAGCGTCGAGCGTGGGGAGCATCGCCTTCCCTTTCCTTCGGCGCCGGCCCAGGGGCCCGGCCGCGTGTGATCGTCGGCCGGACGGTAGGCGCACGGGGGGCGAAAGTGTCGCCAAACTCCCGGGCGAAGCCGGAAGGACGGTCTGAAACGGAACGCGCAAATAGAGAGACTCTCTGGTCACGGTCGGGCCGCCGGACGAACGAGGCTGTCGATCGGCATTGCCGCCGCCTCCTTGACCGCCTTGGTGACGATGTAGGTGAAGTAGCGGTCGATGCCGACGTCGGCTTCGAGCAGGCTGTCGATCAGCCGCTGATAGCCGTCGACGTCGCGGGTGACGACCTTCATCAGGTAGTCGATGCCGCCGCCGATCGCCCAGCACTCGACGATCTCGGGCGTGGCCGCGACCGCCGCCTCGAACCGGCCGAAGTCCTCGCGGCCGTGCTTGCGCAAAGTGACCTCGGTCCACACCGTCGCCGACGGCGCGATCTTGGCCAGCGCGACGCGGGCGTGATAGCCGGTGATGACCCCGGCTTCCTCCAGCCGTTTCAGCCGCTCCCAGCACGGCGTCGGCGACAGGTGGACCTGCTCCGCCAGGGCCAGCTTGGTGATCCGGCCGTGGCGCTGCAGCACGGACAGGATCGCGAGGTCGATCCGGTCGAGTTTCAGTCCGTTACCGCGTTTCGCCATGGCCCCTGCGCCCGCCGGCGCGTCAGCTGTGGATGACCTGGCCCATGCCTGCCGCCCGGGCGGCCCGGAAGGCATGGGTCGCGATCGCCGTGTCCTGGACGCCGGTGCCGGTCAGGTCGCAGACCGTGATCGCGTCCGCGTCCGTCCGCCCGGCCGCGCTGCCCGCGCAGATCGGCCCGATCTCCTCGACCGGGAAGGATGGATCGACGGTGCCCGCCGCCAGCGCCGCGCGCAGCTCGCCGAGGGTCTCCGACTGGCTGCGCCGGTCGCAGACGAAGCGGTCGGCGGCCGGCAGGACGCGCGGGTCGAGCTCGTTCTTCTCGGCCGAATCGGAGCCCATCGCGGTGATGTGCAGGCCGGGATGCAGCCACTCGGCCCGGATCAGCGGGGTCCGCGACGGCGTGGTGGCGACCACGACCTGGCTCTCGCGCACGCAGGCCTCGGCGCTGTCCGCGACCGCGACCGGCTTGCCGAGCTGGCCGGTCATCCTCTCGGCATAGGCCGCCGCCTTGGCCGGGTCGCGCGCCCACACCAGCAGGCGGTCGAAATCGCGCACCAGCGCCAGGGCGCGGATCTGCAGCTCGGCCTGGACGCCGGCGCCGAGCACGCCGGCGGTCTCGACCCGGTCGGGCGCGAGGTGCTTCGCCGCCACCGCCCCGGCCGCCGCCGTGCGCACGTCGGTGAGGTAGCCGTTGTCGAGCAGCACCGCCTGGACGATGCCGGTCTGGGCGCTCAGCAGGATCATCAGGCCGTTGAGGCTGGGCAGGCCGAGCTTGGGGTTGTCGAAGAAGCCGGGGCTGACCTTGATGGCGAAACCGTCGAGGCCGGGCACGTAGGCGGTCTTGACGTCGACCTCGCCGTTGGCCGCCGCGATCGCCATCGACAGGATCGGCGGCATCACGACGTCGCCGCCGGCCAGCGCCGCGAAGGCCTGCTCGACGACGGCGACCGCCTCCCGGTCGAGCGCGACGCAGCCGCGCAGCTCGGCTTCGGTCAGGATGGTGATGTCGGGCATGGTCCCGCGCCGGTCAGCCGGCTTCGAGGACCGCGCTGAGGAACTGCTGGGTCCGCTCGTTCTTCGGACTGCCGAACAGCTGGTCGGGTGGTCCCTGCTCGGCGATCTTGCCCTCGAAGAAGAAGCAGACCCGGTCCGAGAACTCCTTGGCGAAGCCCATCTGGTGGGTGACCATCAGCATGGTCAGGTTGTGCTCCTTGGCCAGCGCGCGGATCACGTTGAGCACCTCGCCGATCACCTCGGGGTCGAGCGCCGAGGTCACCTCGTCGAACAGCAGCACCTTGGGCCGCATCGCCAGGGCGCGGGCGATGGCGACGCGCTGCTGCTGGCCGCCGGAGAGCTGGCTCGGGAAATGCTCGGTCTTGTCGGCGAGGCCGACCATGTCGAGCAGCTCCTCGGCGCGCGTCCGCGCTTCGTCCTTGGACAGGCCGAGCACGCGGATCGGCCCCTCCATGCAGTTCCTCACCGCGGTCATGTGCGGGAACAGGTTGAAGTGCTGGAACACCATGCCGATGTTGCCGCGCATCTTGCGCAGGTACTTCTCGTTGGCCTCGACCAGGCCGCCGTTCCTGGGCATGTGGGTCAGCGGATCGCCGTCGACGTAGATGACGCCGTCGTTGATCCGTTCCAGGGTCATCAGCATGCGCAAGACGGTCGTCTTGCCCGACCCGGACGGGCCGATGATCGACACCTTCTCGTTCGGCGCGATGTCGAGGTCGAGCGCGTCGAGCACGGTCAACGGCCCGTAACGCTTGGTAACCTTCTCGAACTTGACCATTGGTTCCATGGCGGGCGTTTCCATAACGGGCCTCCGGGTTAGCCTTGCGCCCTCGTGCGGCTACGCTTGACGCGCCGCTCGGACCAGTTGACGAAGTAGGATGCCGGGATGCTCAGCACGAGGAAGATCACGCCGACCATGATGTAGGGTTCGGTGAAGCGGAAATGCTCGGTCGCCACGTCCTTGGCGCGGGTCAGCAGCTCCGCGATCGTGATCACCGACAGCAGCGGCGTCTCCTTGAAGATGCCGATCAGGTAGTTGCCGAGCGCCGGGATGATCGGCGGGATCGCCTGGGGCAGGATGATGTCGCGGTAGGTGCGCGCCTTGCTGAGGTTGAGCGCGATCGCCGCTTCCCACTGGCCGCGGCGGACGCTTTCGAGTCCGGCGCGGTAGACCTCCGACGTATAGGTGCCGTAGTGGATGCCGAGCGCGGCGATGCCGGCGATCCACGGATCGATGGTCACGCCGAACTGCGGGCCGACATAGAAGATGAAGTAGATCTGGACCAGCAGCGGGGTCGAGCGGACGAACTCGATCACCTCGCCGGTCGGTTGGGAGATCCAGCGCCGCCGGTTGCGGCGCAAGAGCGCGAAGACCAGGCCCAGGACCAGCGCCAGCAGGTAGCTCAGGATGCTGATCTCGAGGGTGACGACGACGCCTTCGAGCAGGGTCGGCAGGATCTGCCAGACGAAGCTCCATTCCCAGAGATTGTCCATCAGGCCGCACTCCTGACCAGGCCGCGGCTGTAGCGGCGTTCGAGCGCGCGCACGCCGGGGGTGATGACGAAACGGCCGAGGATGTAATAGAGCACCAGGGCCGAGCCGAGGTTCTGCAACGTCTGGAAGTTGGCGTTGTTGAGGCTGGTCGCCTCGAAGGTCAGGTCGTGCAGCGTGATCAGCGACACGATCGCGGTGCCCTTGAGCAACTCGATCAAGAGGTTGCCCCAGGGCGGCAGCATGCCCCGGATCGCCTGGGGCAGGATGATCCGCCGCATCCGCGCGCGCGGCGTGAGGTTGAGTGCGATCGACGCCTCGTACTGGCCGCGCGGCACCGCCTGGATCGCGCTGCGCACGATCTCCGCGAAGTAGCCGCCGACATTCATGCCCACCGCCAGGATGCCGACCAAGAGCGCCGGCATGGTCAGCCCGAAGGTCGGCAGCACGAAGAACCAGATGAACATCTGGACGATCAGCGACGTGCCGCGGAAGAACTCGATATAGCCGATCGCGAGCCAGCGCACCGGCCAGAAGGGGGACAGCTTCATCAGCCCGACGACGAGCCCGACGAAGGTCATCGTGATCGAGCCGAACAGGGTGATCCAGATGGTGACCACCGTGCCCTTGAGCAGCGGAACGAAGAATTCGACCGGGGTGCCGACGAGCAGCGGCGACAGCGCCCACTCGACGAAACGTCCGTCGATGATCGGTTGCAGAAAATCGAACACGGGTCAGCCGCCCCTCATACGGTGAACCAGGGAAATGCGGCGCCGGCCCCGACGGGAGACCGGACCGGCGCCGTCATTCGCGGACCTACCCCTTGCAGAGCTGGGCCCGGGTCTTGGTGCTGGACGTCGGCACCATCTGATTGGTGTAGTTGTTGGACTCGACCGACTTCATCATCGCGGGCGTGCCGAGATAGGCCTTCATCACCTTCTCGAAAGCGTCGCGGGACGCCTTGTCCGAGCGGCGGAAGGCGTAGGCCGAATAGCCCTTGGTGTAGTCGGGCGCCTTGAACGCCGTCACGACCTGGACCGCGCCGTTCGAGTTCTTGGCGAGCTGGGTCATGGTCAGGATCGTGCCGCCGCCGACGGCCGCGCGGCCCGAGGTGACCGCCTGGAGGATCGCCGCCGGGTCCGGAACCTTCAGGATGTTACCGGCCTTGATGCCGCCCTTCTTGGCGAAGCCGACCGTGGTCCAGCCGCGGCCGGTGGCCAGCTTCAGGCCCTTCTTGGCGATGTCGGCGTAGCCGGTGACGCCCTTGGGGTTGCCCTTCTTGACGATCAGGCCCTCGGCGAAGACGCCCATCGGATCGGTGAAGGCGACGTTCTTGCAGCGCTTCGGCGTGATGTACATGCCGGCCGTGATGATGTCGAAGCGGCCCGCGTTCAGGCCCGGGATCAGCGAGCCCCATTCGGTCAGCACGCCCTCGACCTTCTTGGCGCCCATCTTCTTCAGGATCGCCAGGCCGACGATGTTGACGAAGCCGTCCATCTTGCCGGCCTTGTTCTGATAGGCGTAGGGCTTCTCGTTCGAGTAGCCGATCTTGATCGTCTCGCCCGACTTGATCTTGTCCAGGACCGAATCCGCCCGCGCCCCCGTTGCGGCGATGCCGACGGCGAGCGCCGCGACCGAGACGGTGCCCAGCATCCTCTTCCAGCTTGCGTTCATTGTGAGCCTCCTTTTCGGATAGGTATCGGCGGCACTCGCCGCCATGGTTTGGGGCGCCAGCCTTCGCCGCTCGCCCATGCCGGACCGCCCGCCTGGCAGACGGTCATGCCTTCGAAACCCTCGTCCGACCGCGGTCACCGGGGCGCCTCCGCGCTGGCCATCCAGTCGCGCAGGCGGTCGAGGAAGCCGAGGCAGGCCTCGAGCTGGTCGACCGCGATGAACTCGTCCGGCTTGTGCGCCTGCTCGATGCTGCCCGGCCCGAACAGGACCGTGGCGATCTCGGCGCGCTGGAAGTGGCCGGCGTCGGAGCCGAACGGGACGACGTCGTCGGCGTTGCCGCCGGTCAGCGCCCGGATCAGCGCGACCGCCGGCGAGTTCGGCCGGTATTCCAGCCCGGGCAGCGCCGCCGCGATCTCGGTGACGATCTCGGCGTCCGGATCGACCCGGCGCATCGCCGGCAGCAGCTCGGTCTCGGCGTGGTCGCGGATCGCCGCGATGATCGCCTCGCCGTCGTCGCCGGGCATCGGGCGCAGTTCCCAGTCGAAGCGGCAGTGGCCGGCGATGATGTTGCGCGCGGCGCCGCCCTCGATCCGGCCGACGCTGATCGTCGACCAGGGCGGGTCGAAGCGCGACTGCGCATCGGCACGGGCTTCCAGCTCGCCCGCGACACGGTGAAGATTGGCGATGTAGCGGGTGGCATAGTCGATCGCGTTGACGCCGCGGCGCGGGTCGGAGGCGTGGCCCTCCAGCCCCTTGACCGTGGTGGTCATCTCGTAGCCGCCCTTGTGGCCGGCGATGATCCGCATCTCGGTCGGTTCGCCGACGATGGCGATGCCGGGCTTGAACGGCTGGCCCTCGAGCTGGTCGAGCAGGATCGGCGCGCCGCAGCTCCCGATCTCCTCGTCGAAGGTGAAGGCGAGGTGGAGCGGCAGCCGGAGGTCGGCGTCCAGGAAGGCCGGGATCTGGGCCAGCGCGCAGGCGATGAAGCCCTTCATGTCGGCGGTGCCGCGGCCGTAGAGCGCGCCGTTGCGGCGGGCCATCTCGAACGGCGGGCTCGACCAGTCCTGGCCGTCGACGGGAACCACGTCGGTGTGGCCGGACAGGACGATGCCGCCGTCCTGTTCCGGACCGATGGTGGCGAACAGGTTGGCCTTCTCGCCGCTGTCGTCGTGGCTCAGCAGCACCGAGACGCCGAGATCGCCGAGATAGGCGGCGACGTGGCCGATCAGGTCGAGATTGGAGCGCGCCGAGACGCTTTCGAACGCGACCAGGTCGCCCAGCAGGGCGACGGTGCGGTCGAGCGCGGCGCTCATGGCGCGGCCCGTGCGAGCACCGCGTCGCGGTGGCGCGCGGCGATCTCCATCAGCACGGTGCCGTCGACCGCGTTGCCGGTCAGCACCAGCGCGATCCGGTCGCCGAAGGCGGCCCGCGGGTGGTGGAGAAGCGCGGCGATCGGCGTCGCGCCGGCGCCTTCCAGGACCAGCCGCTCGTTCCAGTAGGCCCAGGCCATCGCCTCGGCGATCTGGTCCTCGGTGACCAGCAGGACCTCGTCGACCAAGTCCCGGACCATCGCGAAGGTGTATTTGTTGTCGAGCAGGATGCCGCCCTGGAGGCTGTCGGCGAGCGTGTCGACCTCGTCGACCAGGACCGGCCGGCCGGCCTGGAGGCTGGCGTGCATCGCCGCGCCGCGGTCCATCGACACGCCGACGATGCGGGCCCGCGGCGCCGCCGCGCGGATGGCCAGCGCGATACCGGCGATCAGGCCGCCGCCGCTCAGCGGCACCACCACCGTGTCGAGCTCGGGCATGTCCTCCATCAGCTCCAGCCCGATGGTGCCGTGGCCGGCGATGACGTCGGCGTCGTTGACCGGGTCGATCACCGACAGACCGTCCTCGGCCTGGAGACGGAAGGCGTTCTCGGCGGCGGCGTCCTGGGACGCGCCGTCGATCAGCACGGTGCAGCCGGTCGCGCGCAGCGCGGCGATCTTGCCCGCCGGCACCTGGGTCGAGACGCAGACGGTCGCCGGCACGTCGGCGCGGCCGGCGACGTAGGCGACCGCGCGGCCGTGGTTGCCGGTCGAATAGGTGACGACGCCGCGGTTCGCGCGCCGCTTCGTCCAACGCGAGCACGGCGTTGGCCGCGCCGCGCAGCTTGAACGCGCCGGTGTCCTGCATCGATTCGAGCTTGAGCCGCACGTCGCCGCCGAGCGCCCGGGCCAGATGCGCCGAGGGCACCAGCGGCGTGTGGCGGGCGACCCCGGCGATGCGGCGGCGGGCGGTGTAGACGTCCTGCACGGTGATCAGATCGGATCGGGAGGCCGCACCGTGCATCGCCCGCCCCCCCTCAGTCCTTGACGATCAGCGCGCGGGGGAAACCGGTCAGCGGCTCGGCGCCGGTCTCGGTGACCGCGGAAGGGCTGGCTGATCTCGATGCCCCAGTCCTCGAACCACAGGCCGGGCATCAGGTGGAAGGTCATGTTGGGCGCCAGCACGGTCTCGTCGCCGGGGCGCAGGCTGGTCGAGTGCTCGCCCCAGTCGGGCGGGTAGTTGATGCCGATCGAGTAGCCGAGCCGGCTCTCCTTGACCACGCCCCACCTGGCGACGCTGTTGCGCCAGGCCGCCTCGACGTCGCGGGCCAGCGCGCCGGGGCGAGCCGCGTCGAGCGCCGCGGCGACGCCCTCGACCACGGCGGCTTCGGTGTCGCGGACGCTGGCCGGCGGCGTGCCCAGGAACAGGGTGCGCGCGAGCGGGCAATGGTAGCGGCGGCGGCAGCCGGCGATCTCGACGATCGTCGCCTCGCCCTCCCGGAACGGGCCGTCGCTCCAGGTCAGGTGCGGCGCGCCGCTGCCGATCCCGGTCGGCAGCATCGGCACGATCGCCGTGTAGTCGCCGCCGAATTCGTCGGTGCCGGTGACCTGGGCGTGGAGGATCGCGGCGGCCGCGTCGTTCTGGCGAACCCCGGGCGCGATCGTGTCGACGGCGACCTGCATGGCGCGCTCGACGATCACGCCGGCCTGGCGGATCAGGGCGATCTCGGCCTCGGACTTGACCAGGCGGACCCGGTTGACCAGCCCGGTCGCGTCGACCAGCGTCGCGTTGGGCAGCGCCGCGCCCAGCATCGCGTGGCACCGGGCGGTGTAGTAATAGGCCTCCATCTCGACGCCAATGCGCGCGCCGGCGAGGCCCGCGCTCTCCAGCCAGCGGCCGACGAAGCGGAAGGCGTGGTCGTCGACCGACTCGATGCAGCTCTCGGGATAACCGACGGCGTTGTCGCGGGGCAGGTGCGTGGTCAGCGGCACGCCGTTGACGTCGCTCGCCCGGCCGATCCAGGTCGGCGCGCCGTCGCGGGTCACGACGATGACCTGATGGACATAGAAGGACCAGGCGTCGTACCCGGTCGCATAGTTCATGTTGGCGGGATCGGTGATCAGCAGGACGTCGAGGTCGGCGCCGGCCATCGCGGCGCGGATCCCCTCCAGCCGCCGGTCATACTCCTCTTTCGGAAAGGGCGGACCGACCAAGGTCGTGCCCGGCCGCTCCGCAACGTCGAGATCAACCGCCACCCAGCCATCCTCTCCCCAGAAAATGCCCGGATGAAACGTTAACAGTCGATCGATAGAAATACAACTCTCGGGCAATTTGCAGATGATCTATCGGTGTCGACGCTTGCCGGCGATTACCGAGAGGCGTCCAATTCAGGGAAAAATCCTGAAAAAGAATATTTATATCCATTGGTTATGCGTATTGCCGACAAAACGATGCCCACCGCCCGCGCGAGCGCTGAAAAGACGAATTTTCTGATATATATATCCTGGATGTTCGAGCCGCCGTCGCGCCGGCCGCGTTTTGGTGGGGACACGGCGCCGGGGCGGCGCTATATCCGGACCGGGCGCCGACCGGCGGAGCAATGGGGTAGGAGCATGGCGATCGATGGATGACGGAGAGGCCGCGGCTGCCCGGCTGAACGACGCGCCGGCGTCGGCCGCCTTTCCCCTGAGCGACGCCGAGCTGGAATCGGCGCCGCCGTCGCGGCGGCGCTTCTGGTCGATCTACAAGCGGCTGCGCGAAGAGATCGTGCTCCACAAGTACCCGCCGGGCACGCGGCTCGACGTCGACCGCCTCGCCGCAGAGTTCGAGGTCAGCCGGACGCCGATCCGCAGCGTGCTCCAGCGGCTCGAGCACGAGGGGCTGGTCGCCACCCGCCACGGCGTCGGCACCATCGTCACCGAGATCGACTTCGAGCGGCTGCGCGAGGCCAGCCTGCTGCGCATGGAGCTCGCCGAGCTGATCGGCGCGCTCAACCCGCTGCCGCCGACGCCGGCGGCGATCGAGGCGATGGAGGCGCTGCTCGCCCAGTGCGAGGGCCTGTACGCCAGCCACGACTTGGCCGCCTTCGGCCGGATCGATATCCAGGTGCACGAGGTGATCTGCGGGCTGATCGGCAACTCGCTGCTGCGCCGCTATTACGACGAGCTCTACCACCGCACCGCGCGCATGTGGTTCTACTTCATGCCCGAGCTCGACTGGCAGTCGGAGATCGCGATCTTCCAGGCCGACATAGCCGCCCGCGTCCGGGCCATGCGCCGGGGCGACACGCGCGCGGTCGGCTTCCTGATCCGCAACGAGATCTCCGCGGTCGTCATCCGCCTGGCCGACCTGTTCACGGTCGCCGAGAAGCAGTCGAAATAGCGCCCCCCAGCGAGCGGGACGGCCGCCAATCGTGCAAAGGCGCCGCGCGTCCGATACGATACGCCCTGCCTTCCCAAGGGGACGATAGCGCGCCGATGGACTCAGCAGCACTCAAGGCGATCCTGGCCGATCCGCCGACGGCCCAATCCGGCGGGACGCGCGCCTATCCGCTTCCCAGGGAGGTGCTGCACTGGATCGCGGGCCAGGTTTCGGACGGGCACAACACGGTCGAGACCGGGCTGGGCGTGTCGACGGCGGTATTCGCCCTCGCCGGCTCCAACCACACCTGCCTGACCCGCGACGATGCGGAGATCGACCACTTCAAGGACTATGCGCGGCGCACGTCGCTGAACCTCGATCGCATCCGCTTCCTGGCGGGCGCCTCGGAAGACGTGCTGCCGGGTCTGGACCTGGCCCCCATCGACGTTGCCGTGATCGACGGCGGGCACGGCTTCCCGACCCCGTTCCTGGATTGGCACTTCCTCGCGCAGCGGCTCAAGCCGGGCGGCGTCGTCATCGTCGACGACATGCAGCTTTGGCCGAGCTACATCCTCGCCCAGTTCCTGTCCAGCCAGCCGGGCTGGTCCCGATTGGCCGTCGACTTCAGCAACAAGACCCGCGGCTTCGTGCTCGAAGAAGCGTTCGGTGTGACCGACTGGTACGACCAGCCGTACGTCAAGAAGATGAGCCGGCCGCTGGTCCGGCGCTTCCTGATGAAGGAGGCGCTGAGGCTCGGCGCGCAAGGCCGGTTTCGCGAGCTTCTGCTGGGCCTGCGCGACATCCTGCGCAAGGAGGACACGTCCGCAGCCCGGTTGTGAGCGCCGCCGGCGCCATCCGATACGCGGGTGCGCGGCTGGTACCCCCGCGGATTCCCTCAAATCGGCGATCACGCCGGCGGCAGGCGGCCCGTCGTCGACCAGCCCACCCGGGATTCGACGCCTGAACCCTGCCGGTCTCGCGCAGCGCGTCCGGCAAAGAATAGGTCCCGAAAATCAGTCGACAGAGACCATCGCGCGAAATCCGCCCGAAGCGTTTCTGAGAAGCCGTCTCTGACGCACAGTTCGGCGTCCCCTGCCGGCTAAGTCCCGGAAGTGTCGGCGGGAACCAGAGACGGGCGAAAAAATATTTAAAATCAACAACTTAATGGTGGTGCGACACAGTCTGGAGCGAACCCGTCTCCGCCTGATTTCCCTGATGAGCAGGGAAAGAACAGGGAATTTTCGCGATATCCCGTCAAATTTGCACAATTGTTGCCTGAGTAGCTGGGTTTTTTCAATGGCTTGGGAGGTGAATTCCCCGGTCACTGGAACTGGGAATATATTGTTCGTAACAGGGAAGCTGCCGAGCGAAGCAGGGAATTCAACGTATACCACGCCTCGGCGCGCACTAGGTAGCGAGCTGCGCCTCATAGAAGTCGAACTGTATTGGCTTCCCCATTCCCTCATGCAATGCATTCATCCGATGGTCACGCACAGGGTGGCGGCCGACCTCAATCTAGATCTTGTCGGCCGCGCAGAGCATCTTCTTGAGCGGACCCACGAAAGGGCCCGGATGATCGTCGTCGAAGCTGTCGTGAAATTCCTTCCAACACTGCCGGAAGATCTAAAGCAGATTCAACTGCTGACTACTCTCCCGAGAGCGAAAGTAGGTGCGGATGAACAAGAGCACCGCCCGCCACGCCGCCGACGTGGGCTTCCGGGTCGCCGTGGTGCGTGACGCATGCTCCGCGGCCACGGCTAAAGCCCACGCGGCGAGCCTCAGTGCGGTAAGCTTGCTTACCGGCATTGTAACGGCTGACGAAGCGGTCTGCGAGTTCGCGCCGATTGCCGCCTGAGAAGGCGCCGGCGTTCCACGCGTCGCCGGTTTCGAGCTTCCCACTCGAGTTCTACGATGTCGCCGGTTCAGGAGAGGCGCAGCAGGACTTGATCGATCCAGTCGCGTACGATCTCCGCGATTTCGTCGCTGTTCTGTTCGAGCATCATCATGTGCCCGTTTCCGACGATGCCCCGATCGGCGAGGTAGACGAATTCGGCCTCTGCGCCTGCTTCATTGAGCCAGTCGACGATCGCGCCGTCGATCGACGGCGGATGGTCGATGTCCTCCGTGCCAGTGACGACCAGGATCGGCTTGCCGCGCAACCGCTGGGGATCGTCCACTCGGAGCTGCCGACCCTGCACGTTCAGCCGCTCCCAGATCAAACCCGCCGGAATCGGCAGCAAAGTCCGCTTATAGACATCGACCCGCTCGCGCGGGAAGAAACGGCTCTCGCCGATGATCTTCCGGTCGACGAAATCGTCGTCGGCGACGAATGGCTCGTAGCGGCTCAGCCGGAACCGCAACTCGAGGCTTTGCAGGTCGATCGCGTTGTCCGTCTCCGCGATAACCGTCGGCTCGGCTTGGATGTTGCCCGGTGGACCCGGCGCGATGCCGACCAGGGCCTCGATCGATCCGCCGTGCGTTTCCAGGAGTTTCCAGCCGTAGGCGCCCGACATGGAATGGGTGAGCAGGACCAGTGGACCGGCAAGCTGCTCGATCAAGGCGCCGAAGCAGTTGCACACCATCGCTCCGCTGAACTCCTCCGGCGCCAGATGGCCGCTTCGTCCGATACCGGGCCAGTCCGGCACCACGACCCTGTATCCGGCCTCCGCGAATCGATACGCCCATCCGGGACGCCTGTCGGGCGTCTGCAGGTAACAGGTCCCCGTGTGGGCCCCGCCATGAAGCAGGAGCAGCGTCGCCTTCGGCGCGACGCCGTCGGGTTCGAGCCGGTCGAAATAGACCGGATGCGGCTCGTCGAGAATTTCGGACTCGCGTCGGACCGCCGTGGCCATCATCGGTCGAACAGCTCCTTGACCGCACCGGCTACCTTCTCGGCATCGACCGAGATCGCGGCCTCGAGCGGCGGCGAGAACGGGATCGGCACATTTGGCCGGCACACCCGCTTGATCGGCGCCTTGAGATCGTCGAACCCTTCCTCGGCGACGATCGCCGCGATCTCCGAGGCGACGCTACAGCACGTGTTGGCCTCGTCGACGACGACCAGCCGCCCCGTCTTGGCGACCGAGCCGAGGATCGCCGCGCGGTCGAATGGGACGATTGTCCGCGGATCGACGACCTCCGCCTCGATCCCTTTCTCCCCTAGGGCCGCCGCCGCTTCAAGGCAGACCGACACCATCCGCGAGGTCGCAACGATGGTGACATCGGTCCCGTCGCGCTTCACGTCGGCGACGCCGAAGGGGATCTCGAAATCCTCGTCGGGCACCTCGTCCTCCATGCCGAGCAGCTTGGCGTGGTCGAGCACGACCGTCGGGTTGGGCGACTTCAGCGCCGAGCGCATCAGACCTTTGGCGTCGCGCGGCGACGCCGGCAGCACGATCTCGATGCCCGGCGCGTTCCACAACATCGCCTGCGGACTGTGTCCGTGCTGGGCGGCGCTGCCGCCCCGCTGGCCATGCAGGACGTGGAAGACGGCCGGGACGGACACCTGCCCACCGGTCATCGAATGGGCGTTGCCCGCCTCGTTGACGATCTGCGACCAAGCCTCGAACAGGAAGCTCGCCGTGCCGATGTCGATGAAGGGCCTGTCCCCGGCCATCGCGGCACCGATGCCGAGCGCGACGACCGCCGATTCGGAACAGGGCGGATCGACGATGCGGTTGGCGAAGTCGGCCTTGAGCCGGTCGACGAGGCCACGCAGGGGACCGAGCCCTAGGACGTAACTGCCGATCATGTTAATGCGCGGGTCTTCCGCCATCGCGCCGTGCAGGGCGTCGATGAGTGCCTGGGCATAGGTGATCTTGGCCATGCGTCAGGCCCCCTGCGCGAAAACGCTGTCGGTCGCACTGGCAGCGTCGGGCCATGGGCTGGCGGCTGCGAAGTCGCGGGCGGCGACCATCCGCTCCTGGATCTGTCGGTCGATCGCTTCGAGGTCGTCGCGGCTGCAGTCGCCCGCGTCGAGAAGCGTCCGGGCTAAGCGCAGAACGGGGTCCTGGTCCCGGATCCAGGCGGCATGATCTCCGGCGATGCGGAACGGGTCCCAGGCCATGGCCAGATCGGTCTCGCCTGTCGACAGCTCGGGCCAGAGCGGGCGGGAACCGGGCCAGCGTTCGGTGCGCGCCTCGAGGAAGACGGGCCCGTCGCCGGCGCGCAGCGCCTCGATTGCGGCTTCGGCCGCAACGAAGACGGCATCGGCGTCGGCACCGTCCACCACTTCGGTGCGGATCCCCAGCGACTTCGGAATGCCCGACAGCTTGGGCGCCGCCATCTCCGAGGTCGGGAACTCACCGGCCCGGGCACCCAGCGCACCGTGGCTGTTGTTCTCGCAGACGTAGAGCACCGGCAGCCGCCATAGGGCTGCGATATTCAGTGCCTCGAAGGCGATGCCCTCCTCCATCGCGCCATCGCCGAAGAAGCAGGCGCAGACGGCACTCTCGCCTTGCCGCTTGAGCGCGTGGGCAGCGCCGGTGCCGAGCCCGATCGAGCCGCCGACCACGGCGGAGGTGGCGAGGAAGCCATGCGCCCGGTCGGTGACGTGCAAGGTCCCGCCTCGCCCGCCGTTGCAGCCATCGGCCCGCCCCAGGATCTCGGCCAGCACCCGCTTCTCGTCCGCGCCCCGGCCAACGATGTGGCCGTGGTTGCGGTGCGTTGTGGTCGCGAGGTCGCTCGGCTGCAATGCCTCGATGACCGCCGCACCGGTCGCTTCCTGGCCGATGTAGAGGTGGAAGTGGCCGAAGGGATGGTCCTTCGACATCAAGGCGACGCTCTCCTCGAGGCGGCGGATCAGCAGCATCCGCTCGAAGATGGCGCGCCGCCGTTCGGAGGTCAGGCCGGACATATCAGGAGGTCTCCTTTTCGGCCGGAACATCGCCGAACAGCGACAGGACGGCGTCGCATACCGCCTCCGGCGTCGGCAAGATCATCTTTTCGTGGGCGGACGCAAAAGATGTGGGGACGCTCGGCGTCCCCAACCGAAGCACCGGCGCGTCGAGATGGTCGAAGGCGAGTTCCCCGATGGTCGCAGCAATCTCGCCGGTGATCCCGAAGGCCCGGACCCCGCCGTCGATCACGACCGCCCGCGACGTCCTGCGCACCGACGCGACCACCGTGTCGACGTCGAGCGGCGAAAGCGTGCGCAGGTCGATCACCTCCGCGCCGAGACCCCGCTTCGCGAGCAGGTCCGCGGCCACCCCGGCGGTGTGCACCATGCGCGAGATCGCGATCAGGGTGACGTCCTCGCCAGACCTTGCCACCCGCGCCTCGCCCAGCGGGATCGGCACGCCCTCCGTTGGAACGGGGCCACGCAGGTTGTACGTCATCCGGTCCTCGACGAAGACGACGGGATCATCTGACCGGATCGCCGACTTCATCAGGCCCTTGGCGTCGGCTGGCGTCGCCGGCATCACGACGCGCAACCCGGGGACGTGGGCGAACCAGGCGTGCGGGCTCTGCGAATGCTGCGGGCCCAGGTTGCCGCCGACGCCGACGGCGGTGCGCAGCACCAGCGGCACGGAGAAGCCGCCGGCGGACATGTAGCGCAGCTTCGCCGCTTGGTTGACCAGCTGGTCCATCACCTGGGTAACGAAATCCGCAAACATGACCTCGACCACCGGCCGGCTGCCGGTCATCGCCGCCCCCACAGCCATGCCGGTGATCGCCGCTTCCGAGATCGGCGTATCGAGCACGCGGCCGGCGCCAAACCTGTCGAACAGTCCCTCAGTCTGGCGGAAGACACCCCCGGCCACGCCGACGTCCTCGCCGATATAGAGAACGGTCGTGTCGCGCTCCATTTCCTCCGTCAGCGCCTCCAGGATCGCCTCGCGGAGGGTCAGTGTACGCAACTCGGCGTCCGCCGCCGTCATGCTTCCGCCCAGACGTGCGCCATGAAATCGGCGGGGTCGGCCGGAGGCATCGCCCTGACCTCGGCAAGCACATCGGCGACCTGCGACCTCGCGTCGGCATCGATGCCTTCGAGGTCCTCCATCTTGGCGTATCCCGCCGTCTGGATGTGGCCAGCCATGTGCAGGATCGGGTCACGCGCGCGCCAGGCCTCGTCGTCCGCGGTATCGCGGTAGACGCCCGGGTCGCCGACATGATGGCCGGAATAGCGGTGCGTATCGAACAAGAGGAAGCTGGGCCCGCCGCCCGACCGGGCGCGGTCTACGGCCTCGGCCGTCGCTTCGTGGACCTCCAGCGCGTTCATGCCGTCGGCCCGCCGGAACGGCATGTCGAACGCATCGGCACGCTTGGTGTAGGGATGGCCGGCTGTCACGGCGTCGGTCTCGGTGAACTCTCCGTAGCCGTTGTTCTCGCAAATGAAGACGACCGGCAGCGACCAAACCGCCGACAGGTTCATCGCCTCGAACAGCACGCCCTGGTTCAGCGCCCCGTCGCCGAAGAACCCGACGGCAACGTTGTCCTTTCCCATGTGCCGCGCGGTCAGCGCCGCCCCGGCCGCGAGCGCGATGCCGCCGCCGACGATGCCCGTCGTGCCGAGATTGCGGGTCTCGGGATCGAAAACGTGCATCGATCCGCCACGGCCAAGGCCGTATCCCGGCCGACGGCCCATGATCTCCGCAAGAATCCTGTCGAGCTTCGCGCCCTTAGCGATACAGTGACCGTGCCCGCGATGGTGGCTTGCGATCCAGTCGTCCCGGCGCAGCGCTGCGCAGACGCCAGCGGCCACCGCCTCCTGTCCGGAATAGAGGTGGACCAGCCCCGGCGCCAGCCCGCCCCTGTGAAGCGACCTCACTTGTTCCTC
This sequence comes from uncultured Alphaproteobacteria bacterium, assembly GCA_963730305.1. GTDB lineage: Bacteria > Pseudomonadota > Alphaproteobacteria > Bin65 > Bin65 > CAMYMQ01. The sequence goes on along the minus strand of CAVSRB010000002.1, from coordinate 28,890 downwards.
GAAGGTCCGGATAAGCACCATGGTCCGATAGAGGCCGAGACACAGTTCGGCCCATAAGGCCGTGGATGCTGCGGTCTTCTTTCGCCGGCTCATCTCATAGGGGAGCCGTGGCCGCCGCGTCGGCGGCCACGAAGCCGATTCACCGGAACAGGTCCAATGGGCACTTAGGCGCCCCGGGCCGCCCCGAGCGGGGTCATGTTGGCGGCATCTCCGGCTTCCGCTGCCACGTGATCCTCCCCGGCGGCGGGAATCGAATCGCGCGGCGGCTCGGGCGGAACATCGCCGAAGGTGCCCGACAGCGTCGCGTCCGGGAATTCCTCCTGCAGCCTGGGATAAACTTCCCGGGCGAAGTTACGGATGCCCCGCACCGTCTCATCATGTTCGAGGAAACCGGCCTGGCCCATGATCAACAGGTGTCCGTAACCGCCGACATAGTCGTAGTGCCGCTTGAACTGCGCGTAGACCTGGTCCGGTGTGCCCGCCATCATGAAGCCGGCCTCGATCGCCGCCTCGACGCTCGCGCCCTTGGCGAACTCGCTGAGCGGGTGCTCGGCCCCGCGCAGGATCTGGACGTTGGCCGGCACCGGCACGTAGCCCGGCGGATTGACAAACTGCGGCGCGACCTTGTTTGCCGTGACATACCACAGAAGCTTTTCAGCACCGGCATAAGCTTCGGCCTCGGTCTCACCGACATAGACAATGGCGGCATAGGCCAACCGGTCGATCGGCACGTCGTTGCCGAGCCCCGCCTCGCGCCAGCCCTGTCGATAGGCTTCGTAGATCCGGCGCGTCTCCTTGAACCCGGTCAGGAAAGTCGCCTGGGTATAGCCGCGGCTGCCGACTTGCTTCGCGCCGCCAGTGCTGGTCGTGCTTACCCAGATCGGAGGATGGGGATCCTGGTAGCAGCGAGGCCAGATGTTGATGTTGCGGTGATGGAAGAACCGGCCCTCGTGGCTGACCGGACCGTCGTGGTTGGTCCAGGCGGTGACGATTAGATCGAGCGCTTCCCAGAAGCGCTCGTTCATTCGCACCGGATTGCTGTTCGCCGGCGACAGCTCGTAGGGAACGCCGCGCACCATCCCCGCTTCGACGCGCCCCTTCGACATCACGTCGATCATCGCCATCTCCTCAGCGACGCGGACAGGCTGACGCCGGTTGGCGATCGGGTTGCCGAGGATCAGCAAGCGCGCCTTTGTCGACAATCGCGCCAGGGCCGCAAGCATCAACGGGCCGGCCGGATCGACGCAGGTCGCCGTCTGATGATGCTCGTTGAGCATGATCTCCATGCCCTCGTCCTCGGCGATCAGCCACTCGTCGATAAAGCGGTCGTAGAGCGCCGCTCCTTTGACCGGGTCGTAGTGCTTGTTCGGCAGTGTCACCCGGATCGAGGGGTATTCTTCCGCCGGGGGCAGATAGGGATAGGCAGTTTCGGTGAAATGCCATGCTTTCATGGAGACGTCTCCGGAATAGAGTTGCCCGCGTGACGGCGCTTAGGCGTTGTGGAAAGCGCGGACAGCAGCGTTGAAGCGCTCAGGCTGTTCGATCTGCGGCGCATGGCCGGCTTCCGGAATCCTCACGATCTGTGCGTTCGGAAGCAGCGCTGCATAGCGATCGAGATATTCCTGGCAGACGACTCCGTCGCTTTCGCCTCGAATAAACAGCGACGGCATGCTGGCCCGGTGGAGCCGATGCCTTAGCTTGGGATTGTGCATGTACGGCTCCCAGCTGAACAGCGCGAGGGTCTCGCGATTGCGCACCGCGATCGAGAGCTGCTCGTCGGTCAGGTTTGAAGGATCCATCCGGAACTTCTCGGGATCGTGGAACAGAAGCTTGTTCACCTCTTCAAGCGGCTTCGCGAAAATGTCGGGTACGTCGAGCTGATTTGCTGAACCCGTCTTGACGCCGACAGGACCGACCAGGATCAGCCGCAGGATCCGCTCCGGCACCTTGGTCGCCATTTCGGCGGCGATCCATCCACCGATAGAGCAGCCGATCACGTCGACCTTCTCCTGTTCTAGGTGGTCCAGGAGTTCGATATAGAGGTACGCGACGTCGTCGACGTTATCCATCCAGTCCGGTAGGGCGCTCTCCCCGAACCCTGGATGGGACGGCGCGATGACGTGGAAATGGTCGGTCAGGCCCGCGACATAGGCATGGTCGGGATCGAAACCTTGTCCGCTGTGAAGGAACAGCAGCGGCCGGCCGGTGCCCCCTTCGAAGACCTCGAGATCGACACCCGCGATGTTGATAATTCTTCGTTCCACGGCTCCGTCCTTTCTGCTGCTCACACCCCCAAAAATCGCGCCTTGGTCTCGCGGTCGTCGGCGAGCTCGGCCGGGCGGCAATGGTGCACGATCTGGCCCTTGGAAACGATGTAGATGCGGTCGGCATGACGCAGCACGAAGGCGAGCTGCTGCTCGACCAGCAGGATCGAGGTGCCGGCCTCCCTAAGGGCGGCGACGAGACGGCCGAGCTCGCGCACCATCAAGGGCGCGAGCCCCTCGGTCGGCTCGTCCATCAGGAGAAGGTCTGGGTTGCCGACCAGCGCCCGGCCGGCCGCCAGCATTTGCTGCTCGCCGCCCGAGAGCTTGACCGCGGTCGTGTTCAGGCGCTCGGCGAGGTTGGGGAAGAGTTGGCACAGCCGCTCGCGCGTCCATGGTGCCGTGCCGCGCGGCCGGGCGGTCACCTCGAGATGCTCCTTCACCGACAGTGACGGGAAGATGCGGCGGCCCTGCGGCACGAGCCCGATACCAAGCCGCGCGATGCGGTAGGCGGCAAGACGGGTGATGTCAGTGTCGCGAAAGCTGATGCGCCCGCGCGCGGGGGGCGTGAGGCCGGCGATCGAGCGGACGAGCGTCGTCTTGCCGACGCCATTGCGCCCGATCACCGCAACCACCTCGTTCGGCTCCACGGTGAGCGAGACGCCCTGCAGCACGTGGCTCGACCCGTAATAGGTGTGGATATCGTCGATGCGCAGCATGGTCATTCGGCCTCGGCGCCCAGATAGATCTCGGTGACCTCGGTGTTGGCGCGGATCGAGGCCTCGTCGCCCTCCGCGATGAGGCGCCCCTGGTGCATGACGGCAATGCGGTCTGCGAGCTCGAAAGCAACGTCCATGTCGTGCTCGATCATCAACAGCGTTATATCATGGGGAAGAGCCTGGACCATCTCGACGACGCGCGCGGTCTCGGCGGGCGACAGGCCGGCCGTCGGCTCGTCGAGGAGGAGAAGGCGCGGTTTCCCCGCGAGGGCGAGGACGAGCTCGAGTTGGCGCTGCTCTCCATAGGAAAGGTTGCGCACGATGCGGCTTGCGGTGGTGGCGAGGCCCCACTGGTCGAGCAGCAGGTGCGCCGCGTCGTACATGCCGCGATAGCTCGACATCGGCCGGAGAAGCTGGAATCGGAGCCCGCTTGCCCCGCCGATGGCGAGGAGCACGCTGTCGAGCACGGTGAGTTGCGGGAACAAGTTGGTAATCTGGAAGGTGCGGGCAAGGCCCAGCCGCGCGCGCCTGTCAGGCCGGAGCTGCGTGATGTCGCGCCCGAACAGCGTCACGCGGCCCGAGGTCGGCAGCACGCTGCCCGAGATCGTGTGGAACAGCGTCGTCTTGCCGGCGCCGTTGGGGCCGAGAAGCACGCGCCGCTCGCCTTCGGCGACCTCGAGCGAGACGCCGGCGAGTGCGGCGACGCCGCCGAAATTCTTGGTGAGGCTTTTGACGGCGAGCGCGGTCATGACGCCTCGTCGCGGCGCTGGCGCCACGCGACCCAGAGCCCCATCAGGCCGCGCGGCGCGAACAGGGTCGTCAGCACGTAGATGACGCCGAGCACCAACACCCAATGCTCGGTCACCGACGAGACGAAATCCTCGAGATAGACGATCAGCGCGGCGGCGATGGCGGGCCCGATCAGCGTGCCAGCGCCGCCCAGGATCACCATGATCAGCCCCTCGGCAGACTGGACGACGTACAGGTACTCGGGCCCGACGAAGCGGTTGTAATAGGCGTAGAGCGTGCCGGCGAGGCCGGCGAAGGCCGCAGCCAGGACGAAGGCGACGAACTGGTGGAGCCACACGTTGTAGCCGAGCGCCTCCATGCGCGATTCCGATTCACGGATGCCCTTGAGCGCCTTGCCGAACGGCGAGCGGACGATCGCCACCAACAGGAGCGTCGCCACAAAGAAGGCCACCAGCACGAAATGGTAAAAGCCAGGGGTGGTGTCGAGCGACCAAAAAAATTTCGGTCTCGGCACGTTGGGCATGCCATCGTCGCCGTTGGTCATCGACCGCCAACCAAACGCCACCGCCCACAATACCTGGGCAAGGGCGAACGTGATCATCAGGAAGTAGCTGCCGCGCGCTCGGAGCGAGAGTGCGCCGAGCACCGCGCCGGTGGCGACCGCGACGAGGAGCGAGGCAACGAACGCCGTCGCGTCCGACACGCCCGCCTTGAGCAACAAAAGCGCGACGGCGTAAGAAGCGACGCCGAAATATGCCGCGTGGCCGAGCGAGGGGAGCCCGCCATAGCCCATCAGCAAATCGAGGCTCATCGCGAACAGAGCCAAGATCAGCATCTTGGTCGCGAGGCCGAGATAGTAGGGCTTGAGCACGTGCGGAAGCACGAGGAATGCGAGGACGAGAACGATGATCGCGAGCCCGATGAACAGGCGGCGCCTGGCGGGGAGGCGCGCGGTGCCGGGATCCGCCCTCATTGGCGGCCGAACAGGCCGGTCGGCCGAACCACCAGGATAATGGCCATCGGCGCGAACACGGTGAACAGAGCGAACTGGGGGAAGAACACCTTACCGAAGTTGTCGAGCAGCCCGATCACGAGCGCGCCGACCAGCGCGCCGCGGAGGCTCCCGAGCCCACCCACGATCACCACCGCGAAGGCGAGGATCAGGGTCTCGAAATCGGCCCCGGGATAAACGGAAAGCACCGGGCCAGCCAGGACGCCGCCGATGGCCGCGAGCGTGGCGCCGGCGGCGAATACCAGCGTGAACATCAGTGATACGTTGATGCCGAGCGCGCGCGCGATCTCCTCATCGTCCACGCCCGCGCGCAGCATCGTTCCGAGGCGCGTCCTCTCCTGGAACCACCAGAGCCCGAACGCGAGCAGGGCGCCGACGCCGATCAGGAACAGCCGGTAGACCGGGTAGGCGTAGAGCCCCATCGGGATCGACCAGGCAAACATCTTGGGCTTGGCCATCATGATCGGGTCGCCGCCCCAGGCCCATAGCGAGAGATCCGCGAAGATGAACAGGAACCCGAAGGTGAGGAGCGTCTGCGGCAGCTCGTCCATATGGAAGCGACGGAGGAAGAATTGTTCCATAGCCGCGCCGACGAGCCCGATCGCGAGCGCCGCGGCAAGGATCGCGAGGACGAACGAGTCGGTCCAATTCATCACGCTCAAACCGACATAGCCGCCCAGCAGATAGTACGAGCCGTGCGTGAGATTCAGGATCTTCATCAGCCCGTAGATCAGCGACAGCCCGCTCGCCAGCAGAAACAACAACATCCCGAACGAGATGCCGTTCAAGGTGTGGATCACCCAAACCATGATGGCAGTCAGCCCTTGAGCGCGCTATGGCAGTCGGGGCCCGGCGCCCGCATCCAGGCGGGCGCCGGGCATGCCCGCTACTTCTTCGCCAGCACCTTGGCGCAGTTTGTCAGGTCACTCTTCAGGTCCTTGTAACCGTACTTGAATGACTCGAACTCCTTCTTGGTGAACGGCCAGTACTGGCCGATGTGCGTGTAGGTCGCAATCGGCACGTTCGCCAGGCCCCCGGGCGTCTTCTTCACCTCGCGGATGTACATTGACTGCACGACCGAGCCGCTGGAGTCGAGTGAGACCTCGCCCTTGGGCGAGTCGAAGCGGACGGCCTTCAGCGCCGCCACGAACTTCTGAGGATCCGACATGTCGCCGTGCACCGCCGCGATCGCGTCGGTGATGGCATGCATGCCGACCCAACCGTCGGGCGCATCGTCGGACGGTATCTTGCCCGTCTTTTTCGTGTAGGCGGCGACGAATTTCTTGTTGATCTCGGTGTCGATCATCGACGAGTAGTGAAGCGACGAGTACATGCCCAACGCCGCCTGGCCGAGCTGCTTCAGATTCGGGTCGTAGGTGATCTGGCCGTAGAGGTCCACAAGCGGGATCTTGCCCTTGAGCCCCGTGTCGGCGTAGGAGCGCCCAAGGCGGAGCCCGCCGGCCCCCGGCGTGAACGCCACCACCGCGTCGACGGAACGGTTGAGGTTGGTGAGATAGGGGCCATAGTCGGGCGTGCCCAGCGGCGGGTACTGCACCTGAACGACCTTGCCGCCCAAGCGGCAAAAGTTCTGCGCAAAGGCGTGAGCCAGGTTAACGCCGCCGACGTAGTCGGAGACGACGACTGCGATCTTGCGCCAGCCCTTCTTGTAGGCCCAGGCGGCGGCGACAGCGCCGGGCGTGCGGCCGCTCTGCGATGTGCGCACAGCGTAGGGGTTGGCAAACTTGCCCGGCATCGTCAGCTCGTCCACGCCCGCGTCTATCGAGAAGACGATCGGTACCTTGTGCTGGCGCGAGTAGGCGTTGACGGCGAGCGCCACGCCCGACGACACGATGCCGGTTAGGACTTGCACACCGTCGCGCTCGACCAGCTTGCGCGCCTTGGTGACGCCGACGTCGGGCTTGCCCCGGGTGTCCTCGACGATGATCTCGATCTTGGTATCGCCGGCCATCGAGTGGATCTGATTGAGGTACATCTTCATGCCGGTGACGCCTTCCTGGCCCAGCGCGGCGAAGTTGCCGGAGATCGGCGCCAGGATGCCCACCTTCACCACGCCCGCTGCGTGCGCCTGCGTTCCCGCCATGCCGCACATCAGCGCAACCGCACCCACCGCCACGACGGCGGAAAGAGCGCGACCGTGTTTGACTGCCCGGCCTGCCTTGGCGATGACCGGGATACAGAGATGCACCTGCCTTCTAGTAGTCATGGCGTTACCTTCTCCCTAAGTAATTATTGGCCGTCGGCCCCCCCTGTGTAGGTGTTGGCCATCGGTCATCGTTATCCTTCGCGCAGGCTAAGCCACCACGTAACGCTGTGCTGACGCACTATGGAGAGCCCGCGACTTGATCGTCAGGTAGTGACGTAAATGAGATTATTACTTTGAATACTAAGTATGTAAACCCATTTTCGGGCTGGCATCTTCAAAGGCGTGCCTACACGGGTGTAAGCCGGCAAAAAAACGCGTCGGAGGGCGCTGGCTGAGCGTGACGCGCGCGCAGAGCCAGATCGAATCGCCGACGATGGTCGGCGGGAAACGATGGCGTTGGAAGCCGAATGGCGTCATGCGCCACACTGCCCGACTGCCTCGGCGCCGTTGACGTGACATTGCCGCAATGGGGCTTTACCCTCCCGTAGGCTCCAGCCTTTCAAAAGAGGGATCGTCATGATTCCAAACAGTGTTGAAGACATCCTGAGGTCGAAGACTGCACGCGCTTTGCCCCGGCCGGTCGAGTATCCGGAACCAGACATCGCCGGCTTCCAAGCGGCGCTGGACAACTTTCACAAAATCTTCGCCATCAAGAACGGCGACCACGTGGTTATGCTGACCGATCCGTTGCTCGACCCACGGGTTATCCAGGCAGTCTACGGGTTGGCTCGTGCGCGTGGCGCGACCTTCACCTCATATATGGGCCGATCGACCCAGCTCATGGACGTACCGGATGAGGCCAAGCCAATACTGGAAAAGGCAACCTTTGTCGTCTCGACATGGTTTGCCTCGGTCATCGATCCCTTCTGCGTTGCACTACGCAAGAAGGGGCAGCGTTGGATAAAGATCACATTCTTCCGTAACCTTGACCTGTGGCACACGCCACAGGCACGCTTTCCTATTGATCTGCTGGGTGAGATCATCCGCGCTACCGCTCGGCTGTATCCTGAAACCGGCGACTTTGACATGCGCTTCACCGATTCGCGCGGCTCCAACTTCGAGATTGCCTACACCCAAAAGATGCGCGATCGCCTGCTCGCGCACAATCGTTGGCGCGGACACAACTATGCCGACGAACCGGGCTGTTACATACATTACATTCCGACCCATGGCCCCAATCTCTATGAGCCCTATGCGATGGAGGAAGGCGAGACCGCGCCCATCAATGGAGTTCTCTACCCGCAATGGGCTGTCGGATTCGAAAAGCCCTTCGAAGAGAAGATCGCGGTCGAATTCAAGGACGACCAAGTGGTCAAGGTGCATGGCCGGAGCATGGAAGCAGAGGTCATTCGCGACCTAATCATGGGCGGCAAGATCGAGGAGCTTGGCTGTGGGCATAATCCCAAGGCACCGCGCTTCGATATCTATCCGGCTGGTCCGAATTCGCCGGGCGCCTTGCATTTTGGCATTAATGGCGCAGAGCCCTCTGACTATATCCGGCGTACCATGCCGAACTGGGAAGAGCCGCCGGTGCACATGGACCTTGTCACCTTCGACAGCACGGTGACAGCTGGCAACCAAGTGATGATTGATGAGGGCTTCCTGATGTCGTTGCGCGATCCAACGGTGGTCGAGGCTGCGACGCCTTATGGCGATCCGCTGGACCTCCTGGAGGCCTTCCCGGTCTAACGGCGTTGTCAGACTGACAATGTCACGTTAACGGCGCCGAGGCAGTCGAGTAGGGTGGCGCATGATGCCGCTGAGTTTCAAACGCCATCGCTTCCCGCCAACCATCATTCGCCATTCGATCTGGCTCTATGCGCGCTTTACGCTCAGCCTGCGCGACGTCGAAGAGATGCTCGCCGAGCGCGGCCTGGATGTGTCCTACGAAACGATCCGCAGATGGTTCATCAAATTCGGGCCCAGCATCGCTGCCAATTTGCGGCGCCAGCGGCCGACGCCCAGCAACCACTGGCATTTGGATGAAATTGTCGTCGTGATCCGTGGCGCGCCGATACTGGTTGTGGCGGGCAATCGACAACGAGGGCGAAGTCCTCGACTTCCTCGTCCAGCCCCGACGCGATGCCAAAGCCGCGATCAAATTGGTGAAGAAGCTGCTCAAACGGCAGGGCTTCGCGCCGAGCAGGATCGTCACCGACAAGCTCCGATCCTACCGGTCTGCATTCCAGAGATTGGGCCTAACGGCAAGGCACGACCGAGGTCTCAGAGCCAACAATCGGGCGGAGAACTCGCATCAGCCGGTTCGAAGACGAGAGCGGAAGATGCAGCGGTTCAAATCACCCGGTAGCGCGCAGCGATTCTTGTCCGTCCATGCTGCCGTCTACAACACCTTCTACCACCAGCGACATCTTCTGAATCGATCAACATTAAAGCGGCTACGAGCTGAAGCTCTCGGAGTGTGGTCGAATGCAACGGCGTCCGTCTGATGATTCGGCCTACTGAGGGCTTGATGTCCCTATCGCCAGTTAACGTGACAGCGCCTGTTGAACTAAACTTCGAAAATCATCTGTTCAGTTCGATGTAGACGACGGGGTTCGCCGTCCTCTTCGACGATAAAATTGTCGCACATAACTGCAAAATAAGTCCGCCCGTCGGTGAGAGTTGGGTGTACCGCTAAATTCGTGCCACCACTTAATACCATAGGCGGCATTGTCACGTTAACTGCAGCGAAGAGGTCGGGTAGTCTGGGTAGATGAACCCGCTAAGCTTCAAGCGCCATCGCTTCCCTCCCTCCATCATCCGCCATTCGATTTGGTTGTATGCTCGCTTCACGCTCAGCCTGCGCGACGTCGAGGAATTACTTGCCGAGCGGGGGCTGGACGTGTCCTACGAGACGGTACGGCGATGGTTCTTGAAGTTCGGATCCGTCGCCGCAGCCAACCTCAGGCGTATGCGACCGAAGCCAAGCAATTATTGGCATCTTGACGAAATGGTGGTTGTGATTCGGGGTCGGCGCCATTGGCTTTGGCGGGCCGTCGACAACGAGGGTGAGGTGCTGGATTTTCTCGTACAGCCCAAACGAGACGCCAAGGCCGCAGTGAAGTTGATGATAAAGCTATTGAAGCGGCAAGGCTTCGCGCCGAGCAGGATCGTGACCGACAAGCTACAATCCTATCGTGCCGCTTTCCGGCGGCTGAAGCTAACTGCTCAACATGACCGGGGCCTCAGAGCCAACAATAGAGCGGAAAACTCGCATCAACCCGTTCGACGACGGGAACGCAAGATGCAGCGGTTCAAATCGCCAGGTGCAGCCCAGCGATTTCTGTCCATTCACGCCGCCACCTACAACACGTTCAATCACCAGCGACATATTCTGAGCCGACCGACCTTCAAGCGACTGAGATCTCAATCATTTGAGGCGTGGCTGGCTGCAACGGCGCTTGCGTAAATCGCTGGTCGCCAGGGCAAACCTGTCGCAAACCCAAGTTACCGTGACAATGCCCACGTGCCAGTGATTTTCACGGCGATCTTACAAGTTAACTGCGGCTTGTGGAACGGCTCCCAATATCGAGCCCTGTCCGTCGGCGTACAAGCTGCTGGATTGATTGCCAAACCCCCTCAATGGAAGGCCGTGATTTTACTTATAAGTCAATAGTTTGTGTATTTCTGGTCGAGGTCACACATGGAGGCCGATCCATATCTAGCGGGCGATCCCATGAAGGATCAGGTCGACGACATGATCGGCATATCGCTCCACCGTTTCCGGGTCATCGCCGTCGATTTCGAGCACGTAGTCCAGCATGCGACGGAAAGTAAAAAAATACTCGCACAAGGCGAGGCCGGAGATAAACACGAAGACCGGGTCGACCGGCTTTAGCGTGCCCTGTTCGACACCGTCGGCGACCATCTTCTCGTATTGCTTCAGCGCGCGCTGGACATAGGAGCGGAACTGCACCTCCGCGTCGCTGCCCCGCGCCACGATGATCTCGCTCCAGCAGCAGCCGATCGATGAACGGCGCGCCCTGGCGCATGGTCACGAGGCCACGCAGCCGTGCCTCTAACCGGGCGAGCGCGTCGCCGGGCTGGTCCGCAATCTCGCTGCGCGTGGGGTAGCCACTCCTCGACCACTTCATTGATGACCGCCGAGAGAGCGGTCCCGGCCGCCGAAGTGATAGTTGATCATGGCCGGATCGACCCCGGCTTTCTGCGCGATCCGCTGGACCGATACGTAGTTCGCGTCGCTTTGGCCCAATAGCGACCGGGTCGCCTGGATCAGCGCCGCGCGAGTATCGCCCGCGATCCCCTTCGCCGGGCGGCCGCGCCGCTTCGGTTGTCCCGGTTTCGGCCTGATTTTCACGCGCGCATTCTGGACTGCCATCGCTCACCCGACCTAAGATTCATTATTCAAAGAATATTGAATAAAATTTCATAACATGATTATCTTGGTGCAGCAACGGGCCCCGACCCGTTCTTTTTGGGAGAGCCGCCAATGCGAATGCCCGTTCTCGCGTCGAGGCAGCAGCCTATGGATCTGCGCGACATCTTCCTTCTGATGCCGGACCGGGCGGAAGGCGTAGTACGCTACTATGAGAAGGTGATGCGCGGGCCCTCGGACCTATCCGCTGCCGACCGAGAGCTGATCTACGCCTATCGCTCACGACTCGACGGCTGCCACTTCGCCTACACCTCCCACAGCACTTGCGCCATCGAGCCTCGGCGTCTCGCCCGAGGCGTTCGATCAGCCTGATGGACGATATCGATGGCGCGGCCGTCGACCAGGCACTGAAGCCCGTCCTCCATTTCGTCCGAAAGCTGACACAGACGCCCGCCGACATCACGCCGGAGGACGCCCGGCCGATTTACGACGCCGGCTGGCAGGACGGCGCGGTCGTCAGCGCGATCGAAGTCTGCGCGCTGGTCGGCTTCATCAACCGCGCTCCTGGATGGGTTCTGCGCCTGGTCGCCGGACGCGAAGCACGTCGAGAACGGGCGCCGGCTGGCGCGCGACGGATATATTCCGGTCGCCGAAGCCGTCCGCCGTTCGATCGAGGAGCTCGGCACCAGCTCGAGCCGGATCGCAGCCGCATTCGAATGAATGGAGGTCGAAAATGAGCCCCTCCCCTTCAATTATTGTAACCGACGAGCAGATCCAGCGGTTCCGACGAAGACGGCGTAATTTGCCTCCGCGGCGTGGTCGACGCCACGTGGCGTGACGGGATCGCGGCCGCTATCGAGCGCGACATCAAGGACCCGGGCCCGTTCGTGCACGACTACGACAGCGGGGGCGGCCGGTTCCACGGCAACTCGCGGCGGTGGCAGACCCATCCGGAATTCTGCGCCTACGTCTTCGAGTCGCCGCTGCCCGATCTCGCCGCCAGCCTGATGGGATCGCGGAAGGTCAACCTCCTCTATGACCAGATCTTCGCCAAGGAGCCGAGCACCCTGACGCCGACGCCTTGGCACATGGATCATGTCGTCTGGCAGATCAGCGGCTACCAGGTGATTTCCTTCTGGCTGACCCTCGACCGGGTCACGCGGGAGACGGGCGCGATGCGCTTCGTGCGCGGCTCGCACAAGTGGCGAAAGTTCTTCCAGCCGCGCTCGTTCACGAAGAGCAAGCTCGACTACAGAGACCGATCCGTCGCTGGATGAGGTGCCGGACATCGACGGCAACCCTGACCTCTACGACGTGCTCAGTCGGGACATGGAGCCTGGCGACTTGCTGGCGTTCACTTCCTACACACTTCACGGCGCCTCTGGAACAGCTCCAAGGAGACGCGCCGCCGGCGCGCTGACCGTCCGATATACGGCGACGACGTGGCCTATGCGCCGCGGCCGAACACGATGAAGGTGCTCGAAAATCCTGCGCTCCAGCCGGGCGATCCGCTGGACAGCGACCTATTCCCAGTCGTCTGGGACGAGGACGGCGATTTCCGGCCCCGATAAACATCTTCGACGCGCCACGCCGACCGGCGATGTCGCAGGGTGAGAGGTCGGCTCGCTGGTGACGCCAAGACAAGTCTGAGGAAGAGTTCGCGCGCCGTCACCAATAGCCCACAACGTGCAGCACCAAGGAGGAGGAAAATAATGAAAAGGACACTCGTCGGCGTGTTGGTCCTGGCCTGTCTGGGGTCTCGCCGGTCACGCAGCACCCAGCCGGGCCGAAGAAGCGAAGCTTAAGGCAGCAGCGTTTCTTCCGCAGCGCGTGATCTTCGCCAAATTCTTTTACGACTGGGTCAAGGAAGTGAACAAAGCAATGCGCGGGTAAGCTGCGCATCTCGGTGGTCGGGCCCGCCGCGATCCCGTCGCTCGAACAGTGGAGCGCCCTGAAGACCGGCGTCGTCGACATTCATTACGGCCCAGCGACCTCACATGAGCGGTACGCTGCCGGCCGGCGACGTTCTCGTGCTCGCCGAGAACACGGCCGCGGAACAGCGCAAGAACGGCGCCTACGCGTTGTTCGACGCCTATTACCGGAAACACATGAATGCGGTGTGTCCTGACGTCACATCCTCGATGGTGCGAAGATGTTCGTCTACACGAGGCGGCCTGCCAAGGACGGCCGATTTGACGGCATGAGGCTGCGGTCGGTGCCGATCTTCGATACGTTTCTACGGCAAATGGGCGCCTCGACGGTGCGGATGGGCGCGCCGGCGCTCTTCACCGCGCTCGAGCGCAAGGTCGTCGATGGCTACGGCTGGCCGCTGTGGGGCGTCACCGACTTCGGCTGGCACAAATTCACGAAGTATCGTTACGGGCCAGGATTCTTCGATGCGGCAACGCCAATCATCGTCAACCTCGATCGCTGGAACAAGCTCGACGCCGGCCAGAAGAAGTGCCTGCAGGATATGGCGATCTGGCTTGAGCAACAGTGGCCCAAGTGGCGCTCGGGCGAAGACGCTAAACGGATTGCGCGGCAGACGAAGGCCGGCATCAAGTATGTCGACCTGGGCCCTGGGTTTAAAAAGCGCGCCCACGAAATCTACTGGGCGGCACTGCAAAAGGCGGATCCGGACTTCGTCAAGAAAATCAAGCCGCTGCTGACGAAATAATCTCCGCCACCGGTTAATCGGGCGAAGGGTACGGCTCCCGATATTGACCTCTGTCCGTCGGCGTACAAGCTGCTGGATTGATTGCCAAACCCCTTCCATTGAGGGGGTCATGATCGGCGCCGATCATGACCCCCTTGGAAGGCCGTGATTTTACTTATAAGTCAATAGTTTGTGCATTTCTGGTCGAGGTCATATTTGAAGGCCGATCCACACCTTGGCCTCGACACCCATGAAAGCGATTTCGTCCGGCAGGCCAAGCAACACGAGGATATCGGTCTGGCTTGGCCGGTAGCCATCGCCGAGGTCGGTCGAGCGCTCGAGGAAGGCGTCGATGAGCTGTGTGCCGGCGAACTTGGGATTGGTCTCAAGGACGGTTCTGACCGGAGGTGGCAGATCGTTGGCGTCGAACCAGGATGTCGCGGCTGCGTGAGCAGAGTAACCGGGACGCCAGTGGGCTTCGCCCCGAGCGAGATGCGGGATCACGTCGCGCGGTGGTCGCATCGGAAGATGCAGATGGGGGATCGACGGCTTGGGGGGGGCATGCGCAGGGATTGGCGTTGAGGGGGTGGATGTCGAGTTTGAGGAGCGAAGGCCCGGCGACAGGAGGCCCCCCTATTCGTTGGCCGGTCAAAATGAGAGGACCACGATCAGACGGAGATATCGCTAAATGATTCAAATGACTCAGAAAGAAAGCCGCCATTTCTGATGCAGACTCGATGCGTGAGCGCAATTTAAGTATTTGATTTTAATAGATAAGTACGTAAATCACCCTGAAGTTTGCCGCTGGATCACCATTTCTACCTTCCGACGGGATGTTCATCTCCTCTTCCCAATGTCTATCCCATTGATCTGATTATGTAATAGTGCTCATACATCAGCCCGGCGATTTGCATCAATTTCTGCATCAAGATCGGTCGAAAAGTGGATCATTATTCAAAATCAGCGGGTTTTTGGGGTAGAGATTGCATATTGATGCACTCTGGCAGCCCCTAAATCGACACCATTGCATCACTGCCGAGCAGAGAGGCCTCTGCTGTGGCGAGCTTCCTAGTGTCTGCGTAAGTAGTAATTAGGCAGACGATAGAAGCGGGATGCATCGTTGCCCTCGTCGCGAGCAACCATTTCATCCTTCCAGTACTGATCCTCCCCCACTGAACTGGTCGACCCTGCTATTTGTGAAGCCAGAGGAGAAACACGGCCGGCCGGACGCTACGCGAGACCTGGAGCAAAACCTACTTGATATTCTGGAAAAACAGATAGGCGAGGATCGCCGCGCCGATCACGATCCACAGGATGCGCGGACGAAGATCCAGACGCGGTTTCTGCCCGTCGCCGGCGGCCGTCTGCTTGGGCCGGGCCGGGCCGGGAGACGGCAGGAGCTGTACCAGTCGACCGGCGATCGACCGAGAATCGGAAACCTTCCAGTGTCCTTCGGGTAGCGACGCGATCTTGCTCGCCAGCGCGCTTGTTGCCTTTTCGTTCGAGAGATCGGACAGGCGTGCCGCCTCGCTCCAGGGGTCGAGCCCAAGCCGCGACAGCGCTGATAGCACGGTCAACTCCGATCCGTTCTTCTCTTCACCGACGGTGGCGAACAGGAACGCGTTGAACTCCGGGTGAGGCAGAATGAATTCCGGGCGCAGTGTCACGTCGATCACCTGTTCGAAGGGGCTTCATGAGAAGTCATTCCGGCGATTATCGAAACTATTGATGACTCCACAGATGTTTATTGTATTTTTCTTGGAAATATACCGGCGTTCAATAAATGGCGCCTTCAGAAGGCATTACAATCAGTTTCACCTTGGGCTCGCTTCGAGCCCTTGGAGCATGGGTCTGAGCCGCTGGACGGTCTACCGGCATCCGTTCACGGATCGATTCCGAGCGGGCGTGATCAAAAGGAGGGCAAACTTCTTCGGTGAGGCCGGCAAGCGAACTCACAGCCAAGTCGATTGGGGCTGATGGCGTGCGCCCAGCCACTAATCTTCCCGAACGACAAGCAAATCGAAGCGTATCGATCGGGAAACCTGAATTGGCCGCATTTTGCTACAGCCGAACGTTACACCCTTGCCACCGGTGCGTCCGCTTCCCGCCCCAGACCTGACGTGGTGCGATCAGCCGCGGTTCGTCCAGAATCTGACCCAAGGCAGACATACTGAGACAAGTCTGGTGAGGACCCGTCATGTCCCGCCTTCAATCTGCAAAGGGCCGAAGGCTAATGGATGGCTGACTATGTCGCCCCCGTGGCAAGACCATCCCGGCCGCTCACATGGACCGGTTTCTCTCCGACGTTCTCACACATTCACCCGTCCGGCCGACCCCGCTCAGCCGCCTTTCTTCAGCAAGGCCAGAAGCGCCTTGGCGCGGCTGTGCTTTGGCTTGAGTTCGAGCGCTTTCTCGCAATCGGCGATCGCCTTGTCGCGCATCTTGGCTGCGGCGTAGGCCTGGCAGCGGTCGAAATAGGCGAACCCGGATGGCTTGGTACTGAATTCGATGACCTTGCCGAAATCGGCCGCCGCCTTGGCCGGCTGCTTGAGCGTCATGTAGGTGCGGGCGCGGTTGCCGTAATAGTAGGGCTGTCTCGGCAGCACGTTGATCGCCAACGTGAATTCGGCAATTGCGTCCTGCTTGCGGCCCAGTCCGGACAGGATTACGCCGCGCTCGTTGTAGGCGCCGGCGAGCTTCAGTCCCTTGAGTTGCTTGGAGTTCGATCGCCTTGGTGTAGAGCGCAAGCGCGCCCTTGGCGTCGCCCTTGTAGTTCAACTTGGCAGCAGCCGACAGCATCCGGTCGGCCTCGCTGCTGCCCTTGTTGTCGGCCAACGCGTGTCCTGCTGGGAGGGCCAGGCCAACGAGTACGAGGATGGCGAGCAGGTTAGAAAGTCGTTTCATGGTAGGTGGGCCTCTGGGGTTCGATTTTTGTCCCGGTCTCGCGAACGCGCCGTTGGTTATTTGGCCTCATTGCCTCCGATCATCAGTCTGTTGCCGACACGCAGCCGTTCGATCACCAGATCGAACCCCCTGCGTGGGCATGCCGCCGGTGACCGTGACCTTGACGGTTTTGGGCCCTGCAATGGGGATGTTCTGCTTGGATTCTTGGGGTCGGCGTACGATTTTCCGCACATCTTGAGGTCGCCGCAGTTCTTGCCCAACAAGGTGACTTTGGCGCCCGATTTGTTGCTGCCGGCCAGCAACGTTTCTTGATCTCGTCGAAATTGGCCTTGGTGACGCGTACATGGCCAAGGATTTGGCCGGTCCCGGCGCCGCTTTGGCAAATGCAGTCGACCTTCCATTGGAAAGTCTCGGCGCCATAGGCCAAGCTCGGGGATGCCAGCAGCAAAGCACCTAAAAGCAGCGTTCTCACATCTTCCTCCATGGACCATTTGCTTCTCTACTGTCTTTTGCTGAACTGGTCATGCTCGAGGGCGAACGGGAATGGGTCATAAAGGCGCAGACACATCTGCGCATCGCCGCTGGCGGCACCACCCGCCCTGGCCACGCGGTGGCAGCCGAATGTTGTGGGTGGTTGTGTCTCCGGCAGTGTCGCGGAGGGCCACACCCCAAGCGGCCGGCGTCGTTCGAAATCAAGCCGATCGTCGATGGTGAGCTCCGTTCGCGATAGGCGATCTGACTACGACGAAGAGCTAATCCCGCGATGGTCCCTTTTGAGTTTCTGTCGAACGAACGGCGTTGATCGCGCTCAGCAAAAGCTCAACCAGGACCGCGCGGCGTTGTGCGTCGGTCAGCTTCGACCGACCCATCTTTTGCCAGACGGCAAGGGTGCACAGCGACATCAGCACGCTGACCATCGGCTCCCCGGGCGCTTCGTCGACCATCGCCTCCTTGATCCAGGCTTCGATACCGGCATCGATCATCCGGAGGAAGCGATCGAGTTCGGGAATGCGGTCACGATCGTTGGCGGCTGCGATCAGTCTGATAGCGCTTCGGCGGTAGAACGCATCCAGTTCGCTCACCAATCGATCAAGTCTTGGACGCGTCCCGGCAAGCCCCTCGAACACATTCGCTGCGTCCTCAGGTATCGGAGGCCGCATTTCCGCGGCGACGTGTTCGCCGCAGGCCGTTACCAGCTGGCCAATAGTGGGGAAATGCCGCAGCACCGTTGCCGCCCCCACGCCCGCCCTCTCCGCGATGTCGGCGAAAGTCGTCGACGAAACGCCTTGTTCGTCGTGCAGGGCCACCGTCGCGCGCACAATACGCTCACGTGTCGCTTCACGCGCCGCGGCCCGGCTCTTCATTCTATAAGGTCGTGCCATCTATCTCTATTGACAAAATTAATATTCCGTGAAATTATCATTCCGCAGAATACGCCAATCTACATCCCTTGTCGATAGGAGTTCCGACATGACCAGGGCCACCGGAAATGAAGCCGACCTCAAGGCAATCGAGAAGGTGCGAGACGATCATGTCGCCGCGCTCAATGCCGGGGACGCTGACGCCTGGGTCGCGCAATTCGCGCAAGACTGTGTGCAGATGCCGCCCAATGCGCCTGCCAATGTCGGTACGGACATGATCGCAACGTGGTCGCGCGGATTTCTCAGCCAGTTCCAGGTAGGATTTGGCCTGACGGTCGATGAGGTGCATGTACTTGGCGAGTGGGCCTTCGAGCGCGGCGACTATGCGATCCAACTCGCTCCAGGCGCGGGCGGCCCGACAATGGCGGACAGGGGCAAGTACATTACCATTTACCGGAAGAGCGAAGCCGAGGGGTGGCAAATGGCCCGCGATATCTGGAACAGCAGCGAGCCACCTCCCCAAATGTAAGCCTCTCGGGCACGTTGCGGGCAGCATTGGGCTTGGTTTGTCCGAGAGTGGCTATGAGCAGACATACGAAGGGCGCCGTCACCACGTCCGCTGTCCACCTCCAAAGCGGACGCAGAGGCAGTTAGCTAGGAGTTGAGCGTAAAGGGTGGCTCGCAGTTAGTGAGTGCTTCGATAGCGGCCTTGATCCGCTTCCAAAGCGCCGCCCCTTTCAGATCTCCAGCATCTAGGAAGCCGTCTGCCCGATGCGCCGCATATATCGCTGCCCGATCGCCTTCTGTGTCCATCAGGACATTCGCCGTTCGCTAGATGTCGATCTCATCGATCATGCCGCTTCGACCAGATCCGCATCATCGTTGCTCGGCGAATTCACTCGCCGGCTGACCCTGGTGACCTCGAAGGGCCCCGAGTAGGGATGCCTGACGATGTCCAGGACATCGTCCAGTTTGGTATCTTTTGCGAGCCAGTCCTCATACTCGGCTTGGTCGATCACGAGCGGCATGCGGTCGTGATACGCCTCGATGCCCTTGGCCGCCGGCCCGACGATGACGCTGAAGCTCTGAACTTCGCCGTCCGGCCCCTCCCAACTCTCCCATACGCCGGCAAGTGAGAAGGGCTGCTTCGGCAGCGTGATCAGGTAGGGCTGCTTATGATCTCTCTCCTTGCGCCACTCGTACCACCCGTTGGTCGGCACCAGGCAGCGACGGTACTTGAAGCCGTTGCGGAAGGTTGGCTTCTCATGGACGGTCTCGACCCGGGCATTGATCGTGCTGTAGCCGATCTTCTCTTCCTTGGCCCAGAACGGGATCAGCCCCCAACGCAGCAGCACGATCTCGCGCTTGCCGTGGCCGTCGAGCCGACAAACGGGCACGTCCTGGGTAGGGGCGACGTTGTAGCGAGGCTCGAGGTTGCGGGCGGGCACATCGTCAGCCAGCCGGTAAAGCTCAACCAGCTCCTGCCACGTGTAATAAGCCGTGAAGCGTCCGCACATGATTGCGAAACTAGTCATCAGCACTGGGGATCGACAAGCGCGGTTAGGTCCGAAGGGGTAAGGAAGCGTTAACCATAACGGGCGCAGACTATTCATGGCGAGAACCTCTCGGCGGATACAGCCATGGCACAGGTCTATCGACCGTCCATCCGGGGCCGCAAGCTGTCTAACGGCGAACGTTGCAGCGCCCCCTCTCCCCAAGACATCGCGTTCGACGCGACGCTGAGCCTCGACGACCGCCTGGAGTGCCTGCTGGATTGGCGGGATCATCTGAGGCAATGCACCTCTGGCGAGCCACTCACCCGAGAAGCTCGCTGAAATGGGACATGTCGTGGAGGCGATCCTCATCGTTGCCGCTGCAGCCCGGTCGTCCGACGACTGAGAGCACTTCACGCGGCCTACTGAGATCTTGGGACCCCGTACTCACTGCCGCTTAGTGCAGAAAGACGACCACGCGTGCCAATACGGTCAACAGCCCACGTTGCAATAATGGTCCCCGTCTTGGTGCGAAGTGAGTAACATTGTCCGTCACCAGCTCGCTAATCGAGCTTCCAATTACCTATTCTCGAATGTTCCCTCGCGCCGAGGACGGCTGGGATCTAGAGTTTTCCGATGATCACACGCGCGCCTGCAGGCGGCCTGTTTGCCGGGACAGATGAAATCATCCGATCGTATTTCCGATTGGAGCACCGCCAGGGACCTGAAGCACAGTTCGGTGAGCCGGACGCTGCGGCAGCCGGGCAAGGATCTGACGCCTCTGGTTGCTGAGCTTTTCGAATGCATTGTGGCCAATCGTGACGGCCGACCTCCGTCACGAGAAAATTGGCGCACGAAGCCAGTCACCACGCTGAGCGATCACAACCAAAGTCCTGAAGTGATGTTGGAACGCGCAGTTGCGATTATGGCCCACGCCGACACAATGCCTGGATGGACAAACCAAGTGCCGGTCGCGTCTGGTCTCGTCGACGCCTACTCTGACAAACGAGCAGCGCTCGATCTCGTCTAACTCGCCGATTGCTCTGCTCTCTTTATCGAAATCGAATGCAGGAGCTGAAACGCCTGCTTATGCAGCATTTGAAATTGTCAGATACGGCCTCGCGTATCTTTGGGTGCCGGATGAATGCCGTCGCCCTCGGCTATGACGAACTCAGTCTGATGCGAGCTGAGCATATCGATCTGCAGGTCGTCGCGCCTCGAGACTTTTACGACAACCACGATCTCGAGTGGTTAGAGAATGGTCTTGATCGAGCCCTGCTAGACCTAGCGCGCAAGAACACGTCCGGGGCGCTCTCGATGGGCTTTCGATTCCTCGCGTTTCTACCGGACTTTCATGTGCCTTTTGCGAGCGGGGCGGATGTCCGTGCCGCTTGCGAAGCACTTCCCATATCTGACGCCGCTAGGCGCGTGCGAGATGCTTTCGCCAACCTTTCCCCTGTTTGGCCGAGGCGCATGCGTCCCGTCCCTCCCCGATCGTCGCCTTTGTAAATTCAATGTTCAGTTTGGCACTTCGTCGGCATCTTCGTCTTGCTCGGGCTCCGTGCCGACATGGAAGCGATGCACCGTGCCGGAACGATATCGCAGCCGAGAGCCGGTGATGAGCGCGGACCGGAACCTCCCGATCGCTGCGACCGTCACCAATTCTGCCATCCGTTCGGCAGGAACGAACACGTAGGCGTTGAGCAACTCACCCATTGACGACAGCATCCCGATCGAGGGCGGCGGCTCATCCCAGCGATCGCTCATCATGTCGGGGCTTGCGCTCGACGTCAGAACGCAACTGGTGCACTTGTGGCCTTCGGGTCTGATAAGCGGCCCCTTCAAGTCCAGCGTCGCGATCTGGCTGTAAGGACTGGGTCCCAAGGCGTGCTTCGGGTCGTCGACACCGAAGCTGTAGTAGTAACCCCAGTCTTCGACCTGAAGCTCGTACCAGACGAACTCCTCGTGCCGGCGCCTCGGCTTCTTGCGACGCTTAGCTAATCGCCTACCCGGCGTAGCATTCTTCTGTTCGTCTTTGCTGGTCAACGTCAGTTCAAAGGCACCTTTCTGGCGCGGGCGTCATGCCATACCGAGGCCAACCATGACTTCATCACCGGCACTGCCATGCGGACGGATTCGCTTGTGATCCCTCTCGCGGCCGTATGCGTGATCGCTGCCACGCGCGACCCACCATCGGGGCGTCTCATGAACATGGCACGGAAGGGCGTTTTCCCTTCCCCGAAGGTGTGATCCTCCAGCCAATAAGGTTCCCCGACTAGGTCACGCCATTGCGCAGCCGCCGGCGTGCCAGCGAGCTTCTCCGAGGCCCAATTGGCGCCATGGAGTATCGCGGGGGAACAAATCAGGAAGGGCCGGCCGGCTCCAATGCCGCAACCCGCGACACGAAGGGCGGAAATGCCTCCACGCCAGCCCTCGTTGGTCCGTTTCTTCTGAGCTACCGACTGATCCATGAAGTAGTTCGTATGCGAGAGTCGGTCGGCCTCACTCGCCATGTCGCCGCGCAAGTCGCAGCCCCACATCGCGAACCAGTCGAGAATTCGGCGGTGGAAAGGGAAGTTATCTTCTTCCGCCTGCGCGACGAACGGCTTGCAGTATTTGACATTCGCGGAGTTGTTCTCGTCGCCGCCGAAGTTGATACCGCAGATCACGAGCCCGCCGACGCTTCTCTCACTGATTGGTGTCGAGTACTCGTCCTGATACTGCTTCGGGTTCATGCGCCAAACTCCCTTCGAGTTGATTGCTTATAGTGACCGCCGCCTACGTCAAATTCTGACGTACGTCGGGATCCTCATGTTTGCGCCGCAATTCGCTGGCCCCAGTCGCGTGGCAGAATGACCTCGACGGTGTCCCCCCATGTATAGAGATGCCAGTCCATCTCGAGCGCACCACCGGCGCGGAAGCGGACAATCAGCGAACCGTCGGGCTGATCCTCAATCACCTGATCCGGATGGAAGATCCACTTCCGTGCTTCATCGGCAACCTCCGGCTTGAACCGCCAGACCACGTCGAAAGGCTCTTCCTGAAAGACACCGAACGAGCGCTTTGCATAGTCCTCGAGAGAGAAGTCAGTGTGTCGCTCGAAGGTCTCGCCCGTGTCCTCGATCTCGACGATGTTCGAGAGCCGGAACAGCCGATAGTCGAAAACCTCCGGGTTTAGGCTGAAGGCGACAAGGTAAGGCCAAGTCCCATACAGCAGGCCATATGGGCATACCTTGTGCCAGGCGACGGCGCCTGATTCCTGTCCGCGGTACCGAATGCGGATCGGTGGCCAGCAAGCATTGCATGCCGCAAGCGGGTCAGAAGCGACGGATCGATTTTCGGGCGCGGGCCGGGACGCATTGCGAGGCCTTCGACCTCCGTGAGGAGTTCCAGGTCAGGCTCAATGAGCCGGATTGTTGATGGCGCCATCATCCCGCGAAGTTTGACAGCCACCCGGTCAAGCGCCGTGACTTCCTCTTCTCGATCGCTGCGTTCAAGCAGCCGGCGGCCCGCTTCGAGCGCCGCCAACTCGCTGCTATCGATCGAGATTAGGTCCTTGATCGTCTGTGATCGCAGGCGCCAGCGCTTGGTTCTTTCCCCGGTATCAACCTCCTCAACAGCCGGGAAGAGTTCTTCCACGGCATCGCGCAACCGCTCCGCAGTGCGACGAGAGACGCCATACTCGGAACAGATATCGTCGAGCGATAGTCCCTCGGCAGTGCCCTGCAAGCGCAGTGCCAAGTCGAGCAGTGTCTTGGCCTTCTCGAACGCCATGCGCTGATCGTGCGGCAATTAGCTGAAGTTGTGAAGGACAGGGTCTGCCATATCCTGCGCGCGAAGTGATGTATGCGCCTGCTGGGATGAGGGATCAAGGCCGTCAGGAGTTGGCGATCCCAACCTCGATTTCGGCAGCCCGAGACATCCCAGGATTTGCCGGAGAGTGTCGATCCGCACATCGGCGTTCGCTAATCCACGTAGGTCATGGAGTGCCCATGAGCTGCCAACATAAGACACTGCAACGGTCGCCTGGTGTTCACCGTCCCAATGATAGAAATACATCTGACCGTCCGAAATACGGTCAACGTAGTCTCGGGCGCAGTGCCTCATATTTTCGCTTTCGGCGATCAGCTGGGCTGACGACGTGATCGGGAAAAGTGGCGGTGTGGCTTCCAGCGGCGGATCGGGGAAGCGGACACTCCCAATCAGAGATCGCGCACGAAGGATTGCTCGGCGAAGCCCGGAGCAACCATCGACAGATCTCAACATCTCCCGAATCCGCCCAGCCGTTGTGCCTGTCACCTGTTGAAGGCCGAACCAGAGGAAGTCAGCATATTCTCTCGCTTCGTCGTCCGGCAGCTCAGCCAAAGCGAATGCCACCTTCGGATGGACGAACTCGTCCCTGGCAAGCTGCAGATATTCCGCGATCGGCAAAGTCACACGAGGCAGATGGATACAAATCCGCATGCGCCGAGGATCCGAGGCGATGTTGGTGATACAGGCGATGATATCGCCGAGGAGCTCGAGATTCTCGTCCACGCGAGCGATGGCCGAAGCAATTTCGGCTCCATGAGCGGGGAACCATTTCCTCAAGAAGTTTCGACCATCGCCCATGAGAATTGCGCTATCGACGGCGCGAGCGACGCCCGGGCTTGCGTCCTGCTCGCGCGTTACCCACCAGCAGGCGAGAGAAAGCATGAGCCGGCTGTTGTCACGCGCCGGACACAGCAGATCGAGGAAGCGAAGATCTCGCGATATCGCGTCCAGCGCACGCCACTGATAGCTGCCAAGGCCAGCGACGGTCGACTTTGCGTTTTGAGGGATTTCCGCGGCATAGTCGATGAAAGCTCTGACGCCGTCCCGGGCTTCACGCTTCGCCTCATACTTGCGCGACCTCACAACGGTCGGTTCCGGAGAAGGCGCGGCCAAGCTCTCGAACCTGTCGACGAGCATCTCATCGTCGAGGATCAGGCAGCCATCTTCGCCGAACAGTGGCCAGTGGGGAATTGAGCGACTGGCCGGGAGATCGGTCCCTGGCCTGTGCCAAACGCCAAACAACCTGTTCCAACGTCCATAGATGGTCTGTCGTCCGCCGACAGTCTCAATCAACGCCTGGTCGCCGAGCTCGAAACTCCGACTTAGTTGGGTTTGGGGCCGCCCCGTCATCTGCCATCCTCGAGGTGATATTTTGCGAGGATGCTAAGTGCCCAATACGTCAGTTTCTGACGCACTTGATCAGCTAACGCGCTGTCGCGCGAAGGAAACGATCGACAGCTGTCACACCCGCGGAAAAGAAGCCGTACTCGTCAGAACAACTGCAGCCGCCACGCAAAGGCAGGTGTCGTCTCTGATCATTCCACGATCCGATAGACCTCGCCGGAGCCGGCATCGCGGCACAAGTCGACCCGTTCCCCGTCCCAATGATAGTCGAGATGCCGCCCTTGCATCGGACCGGAGGCGAGGTCGGGATAGAACAATCCGACGCACTCCCCGTCCCGGCATCGGACGCTTGGCCAGACGGCACCATCGGCGCCGGTGTTTCGCAGCGCACGTCCGAGTGTCTGTGCGGCGCCATAGTCGTCCGGGGCCAGGATCTCGGCGAAGGCCGGCTCGTCGCCACGCAGATCATGTAGCCTGCCCGCTACATCGAGCAGGATTTCGCGAAATTGCGATGTCCAGCCTTTGGGTTCGTCCGTCCGCGACATGAAGCGTGCATGATGATGCGCCGTTTCCAGCACGGCGACCTCGAACCGATCGCCGGCGTAGAGCACGCCGTATGAACCGTCACTGAAGCGGCTGGGCCGGTCCATGCTCACATGGGTGAATGGCGCCATGAGATAACTGGCGCCCTGCCCGCCGACCCTTCGCTCGGGCGGCACCAGGTCGAGATTGCCGATCGTCTCCATGAGCCGCGGGTTGGTCTTCTGCTCGGCAGAGATCAAGAGCGCCCAGTCGGCCGGATCGGCGATGTCCTCGAAGAGGTCGATCGGCGGATAGAGGCTTCGGATGATCCTCACCGCCGGCCGCCACTCGACTTGCGACACCGGGATGTCGCCGGGCTCGATCACCAGGCCCCGCGCTCCGCGTCGAGATACCGTCGCACGCGCATGAGGTCGGTCAGCTCGCCGCCAAGCATCACGTCGAGCGCGCTCCGCCCCCCGAACGCGTCGTTGGGCGCCTTGATCCAGGCGTAGGTCCGCTGGGGCTCACGGAAGATGATCCGCAGTGCCTTGTGGATGCCCATGAGGTTGGACAGGCGAGCCTTCCCGTCGCGTGAGAAGCGGCCCGGCCCCTCCGCCTTCCAACGGCGATACGTCCTCACCGTCAGGTCGAGCAGGATGGCCGCCTGCTCGTCGGTTACGCCCCAGTGGCCGAACAGGTTGAGCGCGGCCCTGAACATGGCTGCCGCCTCCGCGTCGGTTATCGGCGCGGGCACGAAATCCGAGGGCTGTGTATCGACAGGCTGAAGCTGCATGGGTCTCTATACTTCTCTATTTGGCACTATATATACATATATATGCCAAATGGCAATAGCACCATGTTGTCGTAGACGCCGCGACACAGGCGCCGATCGACCCGCTTCCAGCAAATCATTCGAGCCGGAGGTTGGCGGCAGACCGAAGAGGTTATTGCTGCCCAACGCCTCTTGCTTGGCCGTAGCGACGTAGTCGTTAGGGGCGGACGCGGAATGCCGCGGTCTATATGCTTAAGCGCCGATCTGGATCGTCATCGCAGGGGCGCTCAGAAGCCCCTGGATCGCCAGAGAAAGCCGAAAGCACGAGTTATGCATCGGCAAGCGTGAAGCGTGCTCACAGGGCTCCACAACGACGTGGTAGCAAACCCGCGTTGCGCTCAGCACTCGTTGCTGGCCCAAGGGCGTGTTCGGCTGGTGCGATTGGACGAGCGGGAAAAAGGCACCGCCGGCATGCTGGGATATCGCAATGGTGCGATTGGCTCATGACACCATTGATCCATCGCAGCATGCCAGACGCGGTGACGACCAGGGGTCGGCCGAACAGTCGGCCGCTTACTACTTGACCAAATGCGGCCCGACGCTTGCCGAATCGGCGTAGAACTCCGGGAAGATCACGCAACAGGCCATCAAGGGATCCATGCCTCCACTGATGGAACTGGCAACCCTGGCGACGTAGGCCGGATCAGGCTGACCGTCGCGTGCGATCCCTCTTACCTGGCTATATAGCTTACCGGCACTGGATCGCAGGTCGTTGGATGCTCCCCAGGGCTTGGGCCCGACCACATCGGCGTGGAGCTGTACCGTGTGACGCATGAACTTGAAGCAATAGCGCTGCCAGCCGACGGTGTCGTAGACGTGCTTCATACGTGCCATCCCGCCGACCAGGAACAGCGGGTAGGCGTAGTCGCTTCGATCGCCGGCCAGGTGTTCAGCACGCTTCCATATCGCACGCTGAAATCGCTTGAGCTCGGGTGTGTTCGGAACGCCGTCCTCATCCACGTCGATGGCGATGGCCATGTGAACGTCGAAGCGTCTCGGGCTGGCCGGGGTGTCGACGTAGTGCTTCGCACGAATGCCCCGAGAGACATGCGGCTCCACCGCCAGCCAGTAGTTCACCTCGCCGCGGAAGACTCGGCACGCCGGATGCAACACCTCCCGCTTGAAGCCGTCAGTGATGTTTCCGAATTCGTCTTCCCAGTCAATTCGCTGTTGGTCAGAGATGTTGAAGGTCAGGCTGTGGTTGACTCCCTTCCGGGCTCCCGTGAGAGCTATGAGAATGAACTTCTCCTGCTCGTTCAGATCACGCCAACGAGGGAAGGGCTTGTTGATTATCGTTGTGTAGCACTGAACTATACGGGCCACGTCCTGAGGCGAACGATAGTCGGTATAGGCCTGTGCCAGCAGCTCGAGGAAAACCGTCACTTCACGGCGGTCGAAGCCATTGCGGCCACCGCCGTTAGCGGTTCGATTTCTTCTACTTTTTGCCATGACGCCCTCCTAGTTTGACTGGGAGGTGGAAGAGACGAGGCGGGCCTCGACCCAGGCGATCAGGTCACGGCGGCGATATCGAATCGAGCGCCCATTGACGCGCACGAACGAGGGGCCGCCTCCCCTGACGCGCCATGACTGAAGCGTCTTTCGCGAGTAGCCGAGAAAGTCGGCTGCGACGTGCTCGTCGATCAGACAATCGAGGAAGTTGGGCCCCATCCAGTCGGTGG
Source organism: uncultured Alphaproteobacteria bacterium (assembly GCA_963730305.1). Lineage (GTDB taxonomy): Bacteria > Pseudomonadota > Alphaproteobacteria > Bin65 > Bin65 > CAMYMQ01. The sequence continues at coordinate 1,044 of CAVSRB010000002.1, read as the reverse complement.
CAGGTGAAGGGGCTTTGATCGGGGTACTCATTGATCATCTCCTTGGTTCGTTGATTGAGATGACCCGAGTCTACGTAGCTGCCTCTTGCATCACCCGCTGATTAAATCGCTACTTTCTGCCCGATTTTTTCCGACTCTTGAGCGCCGCGGTTATCGTCGATTCGATCTCCGAATCCGTGAAGTTTTTCACGAGCCTGACGACGCGGGCGAAGAAGTGAAAGAAGTCGCCCTGGACCTCACCTTGGATCGAGCCCGACTTGCTCGTCGACCGATGGGGCCAATCCACCTGTCGCCCGCTGTAATGTTCGTAGCCGGTCGACAAGTCGATCATGGCTTCCTGTAAGGGCAGGTTCGGTTGGCGTCCGCGAGGCACCTCATAGGAGTCGACATAGTCGCGGAGGATGCGTGCCACCTTATCTGCCTGTTCGAGAAAATCTCCATAGGCGAAGGGCTGTTCAGCGCCTTCGGCTTCGTCGACGATCCACCAGTAGGTCTCGCCTGTGAGCGTCTTGCTTTTCTCGAGCAATTTTTCGATGGCCGAGAGGTATGCGCTCGCTCGGTCTCGCTCGGATGTCGGGCTGACCTTTAGCTCCGCCTCTTTGACGTGGATTTCCAGGTTGTAGAGGCACCTGTGGATGCCGCCGATCACACTTCTGGCCGTGTCCGGGTCGGTCACGCCGAGCATGGCTATCAACTCTTCCTGGATTTCTGGCGCGAGCGGGTACCAAGGGAACTTGGACAGTTCTTCGATCCACGACCTCTGCCACTCATTAATGAAGTCATCTTCGTGGTCTGAATCAGCCACGCTGGAGACGACCTAGCGCTATGTAGGGCCATGGACGAGTGGTTCAACGATGTGCAGCCTAGCGGCAAAAGCGAACATTCCGAGCGCTACGAGTGGCCAGACAGGCAGAAATCGCTATTGGCTTGAGAATGGGCCATTCTGCTCCAGTGCTTACTATATGCTTACCGATGCGCTTCCTTAAAGCCAGGCACATACATCTAAGTCATTGAGAAAATTGGTGGAGCCGAGGGGATTTGAAC
>CAVSRB010000001.1:0-577252 GCA_963730305.1 uncultured Alphaproteobacteria bacterium | reverse complement strand
CTGTGACAGCGGCACCTTGACTGCCAGGGCCGTGCCGGCAGGGAGGAACAGGCTGCAGCAAAGCAGGATGCGAAGCAGTGTGATCATGCCAAAACCGTGGATGGAAAGGTTGGATTAAATCGGGCTGGACCGATCGATAACAGCACGATAACAGGGGCCCGTGCCGGGCGGTCTATATGTCGGCAAATAATACCTGTTTCGATCGAGATTGCAAACGCCGGGGAAAGGAAAGAGAGACCGAATCGGTCATAAAAGGCTTGCATCCGAAAATCGAACGTGGAAACCTAACTACCGTCTGCCCACGGCAGGCCCCGAGTCCATTTCACCGTCACCGAGAAAGGATTGCATCCCCATTAGCCAGGAAACCAGCTTCTTCTGCCAGGTCAATCAACCCAAGGACCCCGCCAATCTCACCGATCTCGAGAAAAAACATACCCCGGTTATCACCGCCCCGGCCAGCTCAAGGCCGGCGAGGCCGCCGAGGTCACCGTCGAAATCGGCAAGCTTTTGGCCCATCCCAACGAGCCGGGGCATTTTATCGAGTGGATCGACCTGTACGCCAACTACGTCTTCCTGGCCGTCTGAGCCTGACCGCGGTCACCACCAAACCGGTGCTGAAGGCCCAGGTGATGATGCCCCACGGTCTGCCCAAGGTGACCCTGCGCGCCTTCGCCCGCTGCAACCTGCACGGCGTCTGGGAGGCCACCCGGGAGGTCAGCGTCGCCTGATCGCTGCCAAACCCTTCGTGTTTCTTTAAGGCCCGCCCGCGCGGGCCTTTTTTATCGGCCGACTCCGGGCGGGCGGCCACGGATTGCACCGGCCAGCCGCTTCTGCTAGTGTAGCGCAGGTCCGAAAAGGAGAGCCGCCGTGAGCCATGCCGAACGCCTGAACGAACTGGAAATCCGTTTCACCCACCAGGCCCTGCAGCTGGAGGAACTGAGCAGCGAACTGCTCGGCTGCTACCGGCGCATCGAGACCCTGGAACGGGAAACCCTGCGCATGCGCGAGATGCTGGGTTCGCTGGCCCCGGAACTGATCGAGTCGCCGGACGAGTGAGGCCTTGATGTACGGGGATTTAAACGCATTCTGCTTGAGGCGGTGGTCATCTTCGCCGTCGGGGTGTTGATCGGAATGTCGGTCAATTACCGGCTGATCATCGATGCCTTCGGCGGCCGGCTGCCGCCGCTTCAATCCGCCGCCACCGCGACCGAGGAGGGGCCGTTTCCGGTCCCGGTCGATCTGGCCGGGCTGCGCCGGCCATCGCCGCCGGCAGCCTCGTCGTCGACGCCCGCATCCCCGAACTCTACGCCAGGGGCACATCCCCGGCGCCGTCTCGCTGCCGCTGGCCGATTTCGCTCAGGATAGCGCGGCCTTTCTGGCCCGGGTCCCCCGCTCGCGGCCGCTGGTGACCTACTGCAACGGCTACGGCTGCCCCGATTCCTTCGACCTCGGGGTCAAACTGCTGCCGAGCCGGTTACGGCCTGGTCCAGGTGTTCGAGGGGGGCTTGCCGGGCTGGCAGGACGCCGGCCTGCCGGTGACCAAGGGGACGACGCCATGAACGGCAAACGTCTCGCCTACCATGGTTGCCGCCTCGCCCTCGGCGGCCTCTTCCTCTATGCCGGACTGCTCAAGGCGGCGGACGTGACCGCCTTCGCCCGCGACATCGCCGCCTATCAGCTGCTCCCCTACAGCCTGAACTACCTGGTGGCGGCAACCCTCCCCTATGTCGAGATCCTCGCCGGCTTACTGCTGCTGCTCGACCGCAAGGTCCGCGCCGCCAGCGTGCTGCTGGCCCTGCTCACCGTGGTCTTCATCGGCGCCATCCTCTCCGGGGTCCTGCGCGGGCTGCAGATCGACTGCGGCTGCTTTGGCAGCGGCACGCCGACGCCGGCCTGGCTCGCCCTGCTGCGCGATGGCGGCATCCTGGTCCTGGCCCATTTCACCTTTCACCTGCGCGGGGCGAGGCAGAACCTCCTGACCCCGGGTCCCCCAGCGACGCCTTGGATATCCTGCTCATCCATCCGCCGACCGCCAAGCCGGCCGATCCCCCCCTGGCGACGGCGGTCCTGCTCGGCCATCTGCGCGCCAGGGCCGGACCGCCGAGGCCATCGACGCCAATCTCGGCGCCTGCCTCTGGCTTCTCGACCCGGGCCGCCTGGCGGCCGCGGCCGGCCCGGCGCCGCCGACGGCGCTGCGCCGGGCCATGCCCACGTCCCCCGCGCTCTGGCGCTGCTGCGTTCGCCCGCGGCGGCGGACTCCTTCGCCCGCTATCGCAGCGCCGTCGAGGATCTGAACCGGGCCCTGGCGCTGTGGGGACCGACCGGGAACGGCTGAGCCTCGGCGACTACGTCCACGCCGGCCTCTCCCCCTTCGCCCCAGCGGATCTGGAACGGCTGGCGGCCGGCGACGGGCGCGCACCCTGTTTCGCGACTACTTCGAGCAGGCGCTGCTGCCGCAGGTCCTCGCCCGCGGCCGCGCTGCATCGCCCTGTGGTCAACTACCGCCACCAGGCGCTGCCCGCCTTCGAGCTCGCCGGGTTGCTGCGCCGGGCGCTGCCCGGGGTCGCTGCTGGTCGGCCGGCGGCGGGCTGATCAGCTCCTGGGCGGAGCCGCTGCGGCAGCGCGCGGCGGGCGCTTTTCCCCTTCGACTACCTGGTGGCGGGCCCGGCGAGGTCAGCCTCGCCGCTCTCGCCGCCGGCGAGACGGCCGCCAACAGCGCTGCTGCTCGATGACGCCGCAAACGTGCCTTCGTCCCCGACTACAGCTTCGCCATCCCCGGGCGACTACCTCTCCCCGGAACCGGTGCTGCAGCTCACCGCCAGCCGCGGCTGTTACTGGGCGCGCTGCCGTTTCTGCCCGGAAGCGGCAACCCCGACCCAGCCCTACCGGGCCTACCCGGCGGCACAGCTGCCGACGCCTGCTGCGGCAGCTGGCGGCGGCGACCGGGGTGCGCCGCTTCCATTTCACCGACAATGCCCTGCCGCCGGCGGCGCTGCAGGCCCTGGCCGGCGCGGCGGCGACCTGGCCGGCCTCTGCCTGGCACGGTTTCGTGCGCTTCGAGGCGCCCCTCGCCGAGCCGGCGCTGGCCCGGGGCCTGGCCGCCGCCGGCTGCCGCATGCTGCAGCTCGGCCTGGAGAGCGGCTCCCAGGCGGTCCTCGATCGCCTGCAGAAGGGGACCGACCTGACACCGCGGCGCGCATCCTGGCCAACCTCAACGCGCGCCGGCATCGCCAGCTACGTCTACGTCCTGCTCGGCACTCCGCAGGAGACTGCGGCCGACGCCGAGGCGACCCTGGCCTTTCTCGAAGCGCACGCCCACGCACATCGATTTTCTCAACCTGGCGATCATGAACCTGCCGCGGGACGCCGACTCTGCGCCGGCGCGCTCCCCGGCGCCGAATGGCAGGAGGAACCCCTCGGCCTCTACCGCCCTTTACGCCGACGGACAGCTGGGGACGGGCCGCCGCCCGGCGCTTTCTAAGGGCGCCTGCTCGCCTCGCCGAAAATCCGCGCGCATCGTCCAGCGCACCCCGCCCTGGTTCACCTCCAATCATGCCCTCTTCTTCGCGGGGCCGGGTCGACTTCGAGGGGGCGGCGTGCTAGAGTCGCCTGTTTTGTCGACGCGTCGGACCTGTCCGACGCATGCGAAGCGTGAGCTTTTCATGGTCTTCCATGGACCCCTGGCAGCAAAGTCTTAACGACAGCCTCACCGACCCCGCCGTCTCGCCGCCCGCTTCGGTCTCGATCCGGCGCCGCTGGCGCCGGTGGCGGCGCGCTATCCCCTGCGCATCACCCCCCACTACCTGGGGCTGTCTGCGAGGCCGGCGATCCCGCTCTGGCGCCAGTGCGTCCCCGATCCGCGGGAGCTCGACGGCGGACGGTCTTGGCGACGACCCGCTGGCCGAGGAGGAGCTCTCGCCGGTCCCCGGCGGTGGTCCACCGCTACCCCGACCGGGTGCTGCTTCTGGCCGGGGACCAGTTGCGCCCTCTACTGCCGCTTCTGCACCCGCAAGCGCAAGGTCGGCTGCGCGGCGATGCAGCTCTCCTTCGGCGACCTCTTCGACGGCATCGACTACATCGAGCGCACCCCGGCGGTGCGCGACGTCGCTCCTCTCCGGCGGCGATCCGCTGCTGTTGTCCGACCTGCTCCTCGGCGAGGTCCTCGGGCGGCTGGCGCACATCCCCCACGTGGAGATGATCCGCATCGGCAGCCGGGTGCCGGTGACCCTCCCCGAGCGCATCACCGCGGCCTCTGCACGGTCTTGCGCCGCCATCACCCCGCTCTATCTCAATACCCATTTCAACCATCCCGCGGGAGCTCACCCCCGAGGCGGCCGAGGCCTGCCGCCGCCTCGCCGACGCCGGGGTCCCGCTCGGCAACCAGACGGTGCTGCTTGCGCGGGGTCAACGACGGCGCGGCGACCATGGCCGAGCTGCTGCGCGGCCTGTTGCGGATCCGGGTGCGCCCCTACTATCTCCACCAGATGGACCTGGTCGCCGGCACCGGCCATTTCCGCACCCGGGTCGAGACCGGTCTCGACATCCTGCGCACCCTGCGCGGCCGCTTCTCGGGGCTGGCCATCCCCCACTACGTCATCGACCTCCCGGGCGGCAAGGGGAAGGTGCCGCTGCTGCCGGAGACCGTCGAGTCCCTGGGGGATACCGTCGTGCTGCGCACGCCGGATGGCGAGCGGGTCACGTATCCCAACGACGTAGCCTGAAGATCCTAGGTCCCATATGTCCCATCAGTCCTATAGGACCTATGAGACAAATAGGACCTATGGGACCTCTCATTTCAGTTCTGCCTAGCGTTTTCCAGGAGGGGCAATGAACCAGCCGCAACCGGCCGAAATCCTGCAGTCCGTCTTCGGCTACAGCGCCTTTCGTCCCTACCAGGAGGAGATCGTCGCCACCCTGGTCGGCGGCGAAGACGCCTTCGTGCTGATGCCGACCGGCGGCGGCAAGTCCCTCTGCTACCAGATTCCGGCCCTGTGCCGCCCCGGCGTGGGGATCGTCGTCTCGCCGCTGATCTCGCTGATGAAGGACCAGGTCGACGCGCTGGTCGCCAACGGCGTGCGCGCCGCCTTCTACAACTCCTCCCTTGCGGCCGCCGAGGCGCGCCAGGTTCTGGCCCAGCTCCACGGCGGCGAACTCGACCTGCTCTACCTCGCCCCGGAGCGGCTGATGAGCGAGGAGTTCCTGGCGCGTCTGGCCGGGATGCCCATCGCCCTGTTCGCCATCGACGAGGCCCACTGCGTCTCCCAGTGGGGGCACGACTTCCGCCCCGAGTACGTCCAGCTCGGGCGGCTGCGCCAGCACTTCCCCGGCGTGCCGCTGCTCGCCCTGACCGCCACCGCCGACCCCCAGACCCGCGCCGACATCCTCGCCCGGCTGCAGCTGCGCCACGCCAGGGTCTTCGTCGCCGGCTTCGACCGGCCCAACATCCGCTACAACGTGGTCGACAAGCAGAAGCCCTTCGCCCAGCTCCAGGCTTTCCTGAAGGGGCGGCGCGGCGAGGCGGGAATCGTCTACGCCCTGTCGCGCAAGCGGGTCGAGGAGGTGGCGGCGAAGCTGGCGGCGACGGGCCTGAAGGCCGCCCCCTACCACGCCGGGCTCCCCGACGCCGAGCGCAAGCGGGTGCAGGAGGCGTTTTTGCGCGACGATCTGCAGATCGTGGTGGCCACCGTCGCCTTCGGCATGGGGATCGACAAGCCCAACGTGCGCTTCGTCGTCCACTACGATCTGCCCAAGAACATCGAGAGCTACTACCAGGAGACCGGCCGCGCCGGGCGCGACGGCCTGCCGAGCGAGGCGCTGCTGCTGTTCGGCTACGGCGACGTGGCCATCGTCCGCGGCCTCATCGAGCAGGGGGGCAACCCGGAGCAGAAACGGGTCGAGCTGCACAAGCTCAATGCCATGGTCGGTTTCGCCGAGGCCCAGAACTGCCGGCGGCGGGTGCTGCTCGGCTACTTCGGCGAGCATCTGGCCGCAGACTGCGGCAACTGCGACGTCTGCGTGAGCCCGCCCGAGACCTACGACGCCACCGTCGACGCCCAGAAGGCCCTCTCCTGCGTCTACCGGGTCGGCCAGCGCTTCGGCGTCGGCCACGTCGTCGAGGTGCTGCGCGGCGCCCAGTCCCAGCGCATCCAGGAACTGGGACACGATCGGCTCTCCACCTACGGCATCGGCGCCGAGCACCCGGCGGAGGCCTGGAGCGGACTGATTCGCCAACTCATCCATCTCGGCTACCTGCGCCAGGACGTCGCCAACTACTCGGTCCTGAAACTGACCGAGGCGGCGCGGCCGCTGCTGCGCGGCGAGCAGACCCTGACCCTGGCCAAACCGCGGCTCAAGGTGGCGGCGGCAAAGAAAGCGCCGCGCAGGGCGGCCGGGGAGCTGACCTACGACGAGGCGCTGTTCGAGAACCTGCGGACGCTGCGCAAGCGCCTGGCCGACGACGCCGGCGTCCCTCCCTACGTCATCTTCGGCGACGCCACCCTGGCCGAAATGGCCGCCTACCTTCCCGAGGATCCCAAGGCGCTTCTGGCCATCAACGGCGTCGGCAAGCTCAAGCTGCAGAAGTACGGCGCGGAGTTTCTGGAGGAGATTCAGAGTTACCTGGCGGGGCGGGGGTGAAACCGAAAAGGCGGCTCACACTCGTTCGCTTTGCTCACTAGAGACACAGAGGTCACCGAGGCCCCCTAAAGGCAACTCTTTTTGAAGCCCCGGATGGCGCTCTTCTGCCGGATCGGCCTCCCAAAATTCTTGCTTTAGCCTATGGCGTCTTGGCGATTCGGGGTGGTCAGGTCCAAAGGCAGAGGATCTGGCCTGGGCTTTTCTCCGTGCTCTCCGTGTGCTCGAGCGACCGCAGGGAGCGGGTGTGAGAAGCCTTTCCTGTTAGGTCGGTTGCGGAGGGCTCCATGTTCAGCGGCATCACCGGCAACGTTCTGATCCTCGGCCTGGTCAGCTTTTTTACTGACGTCTCCAGCGAGATGATCTATCCCCTGCTGCCGCTCTTTCTCACCTCGGTGCTGGGAGCGGGGCCGGCCTTTCTCGGGGTCATCGAGGGGGTGGCCGAGTCGACGGCGGCGCTGCTCAAACTCGCCTCGGGAATCTGGTCCGACCGGGTGCGGCGGCGCAAGCGCTTGGTGCTGGCCGGCTACGGCCTCTCCGCCGTGGCCCGGCCGCTGGTAGCGATCGCCACCGGACCGCTGGCGGTCCTCGGCATCCGTTTCTCCGACCGCGTCGGTAAGGGGATCCGCTCCTCGCCGCGGGACGCCTTGATTGCCGACTCGGTGGCGCCGCAGCTGCGCGGCCGTGCCTACGGCTTCCACCGCGCCATGGACCACGCCGGGGCCCTGGTCGGGCCCCTCATCGCGACCGCGCTGTTGGCAGGCTGGACCAAGGATCTGCGACTGATCTTCGCCCTGGCGGCGATCCCGGGCCTGCTGGCGGTGCTGCTGATTGTCCTCAAGGTGCGCGAGGCGGTCACCGCCGAGACCTTTCTGCGGGCCAAGGGCAGCTTCCTTGGCGACCTCCCCCGCGGCCCCATGCGCCGCTACCTGCTGATCCTGTTCCTCTTCACCCTCGGCAACTCCACCGACGCCTTCCTGCTGCTGCGCGCCGGCAGCCTCGGTGTCGCCGCCACGCGCCTCCCCCTGCTTGTGGGCTTTCTTCCACGTGGTCAAGATGTGCTCGGTCTTCCCCCTGGGTTCCCTCTCCGACCGGGTCGGCCGGCGCGGCATGATCCTCGCCGGCTGGGGGGTCTATGCCCTGGCCTACCTCGGTTTCGCCCGGGCCGGCAGCGAGTGGCAGATCTGGGCGCTCTTCGCCGTCTACGGCCTCTACTACGGGTTTACCGAGGGGACGGAGAAGGCCCTCTTCGCCGACTTCGCCGCGCCGGAGCAGCGCGGTGCCGCTTTCGGCTGGTACAACTGCGCCCTCGGCCTCGGCGCGCCTGCCGGCCAGCCTGATCTTCGGCTGGCTCTGGCAACGCTTCGGCGTCGCGGCGGCCTTTGGTACCGGGGCCGGCCTGGCGGGGCTGGCTGCACTGCTGCTGTGGCTGCTGGTGCCGGAGACGGGGGGGAGCCGGCCGGTGGCCGGATGAGCGGGGGCGGAGGGTTGCGGGAGTGCGGTTGCGGGCCGTCGGCCCGAGGCGGGGGAATCAGGAGCCGCCGGCGGCCCGGCAGCTGTGCGCCCGGTCCCGGGAGGCACAGCACCGGTTGTGTTCCAGGTGCTCGCTGGCCAGTTGCTCCAGATCCTGGGCGGCGATGATCCCCTGCTCGACGAAGTACTCGCCCAGCCGGCGGTGCAGGGACTGCTGGTAGCGCACCAGCACCTGGACCTGGGTCGGGGTCAGGTAGCCGAGGGTCACCGCGCGGCCGCCGAAGCGGCGGAAGGGGCCCCGGTCCTGGAGCACGCGGTTGATCTTCGCCTCGTCGAGCCAGCCCCAGCGCTGGGCGATGCTGCCGATGCTTGGGGCGCTGGCGGCGCTGCCAGAGCAGGGCGGCAATCAGTTCCTGGTAGGTGATCTTGCCGCGGTGGAAGAGAAACAGCCCGAATTCGAGGGGGACGGCGGGAACCCGCGGGTGCGGATAGCCGCCCCGGGACGCCGGGCCGGCGTTGGCTGTCGGCTGGTAGCCGCTGCTGCGCTGCACCCCGCTGCGCAGGGCGGTTTCCCGCTGCAGGAAATAATTTCGCAGCAGGTGGTAGGCCCGGGTCAGCTCCTGGAACCGTTCGCTCTGCCGCCGGCGGACCTCGGCGGGGTGTGCGGCGAACCGGTCGGGGTGCTGTTCCTTGGCGCGGGCCCGGTAGGCGGCCTTGGCCCCTTCGGGCTGCAGGTAGATGAGGAATTCCCGGCACAACTCGATCTCGTCGCCGAAGAGGAGGCGACAGGCGCTGAGCAGGGTTCGTTCGCTGGGCATGGACATGATGGTGGTCACGCGGCGTTCGGGGAGGCGAAAGGGGTCTCTGATTTTTTACACCAGTTGCCGGGGAAAACTCAACCGCTAAGCGTCGCCCCGTCGCTAAAGGTCCTCGGGGCAGAAGGCCACCACCTCGTCGATGGTCGCGGCATCGGTCAGCAGCATCACCAGGCGGTCGACGCCGAGGGCGATGCCGGCGGCGTTCTCGGCATGGCCCGCCGAGTTCGGCCGAGGAATTTTTCCGGCATCGGGTAGGGGGCCTTTCCGGCGGCCCGGCGGGCAGCCTCCTCGGCGTCGAAGCGGCGCGCGCTGCTCCGCCGGGTCGGTCAGCTCGGAGAAGGCGTTGGCCAGCTCCAGCCCGGCGATGTAGAGCTCGAAGCGCTCGGCGACAGCCGGATTGCCCGGCTTTGTGCGGGCCAGGGCGGCGCAGGCTCGGCGGGGTACTCGATGAGGAAGGTCGGCCGCGCTGCGCCCAGGTGCGGCTCGACCTCAAAGGCGATCGACCTCGTCGAAACGGTCCGTCGGCCAGGGCCTCGTCGAGGTCGACATCGAGCATGGCGGGCGAAGGCCTCGGCCACCGTCAGCCGCTCCCAGGGCGGGGTCAGGTCGATCGTCTGCCCCTGCCAGAGAGGCGCCCGTCGGGCACCAGGGCGCTCACCAGCGCCTCGCACTCGGCCATCAGGGCCTGGTAGTCGCGCCCCGGCCCGGTACCATTCGAGCATGGTGAATTCGGGCAGGTGCCGGGCACCCCGCTCCTCCTGCCGCCAGCAGCGGCAGAGCTGGAAGAGGCGCGGATAGCCGGCCGCCAGCAGCCGCTTCATGCACAGCTCGGGGGAGGTGTGGAGAAACCGTCCGCTCGGCCGCCACCGCGTCGATGTGCGCCTCCGGGGCGTTGCCGGGCAGCGGTGCGGCGTCTCCACCTCCAGGTAGCCGCCGTCGACGAAGAAGGCCCGGATCGTCTGCACGATCCGGGCCCGCTGTTCGAGATGGCGTTTTCGGGCGAGGGCCCAGTTGGGTTCCATGGCGTTCTGAACCCTTGCCTTTGGAAGTGGGACTGGGGTGAGGGACGAGCCTTTTATTCCTTTACCCGGGTGACGTACTCGCCGGTGCGGGTGTCGATCTGGATCAGGTCTCCCTCCTCGACGAAGGAAGGCACGGCCAGGGTGTAGCCGGTCTCGACGGTGGCCGGCTTGTTGTTGCCGGCGGCGGTGTCACCCTTGACCCAGGGGTCGGCCTGGGTGACGCGCAGGTTGACGAAGTTGGGGAGGGTGATGCCGATGCCCCGCCGCCGTTGAACATCAGGATGTCGACCTCCATGTTGTCCTTGAGCAGCAGCCGGTCGTCGCCGAGGGTCTCCTCGGAGAAGGGTGACCTGCTCGTAATTCTTGCTGTCCATGAAGACGTAGCCCGTCTCGTCCTGGTAGAGGTACTGCATGTCGCGGTCCTCGAGGGCGGCCGGCTCGAAGGTTTCGCCGGAGCGGTAGGTGCGGTCGAAGAGGCTGCCGGTGATCATGTTGCGCAGCTTGCACTTGTAGAGGGCCTGGCCCTTGCCGGGCTTGGTGAAATCGAACTGGACGATGACGTGCGGCTCGCCGTCGATCATCAGCTTGAGACCCTTTTTCAGGTCGGCGCAGGTGTACATGGAGCCTTCTCCTTGGTGACGGGGTGCTATGGAAGCAAAGGGGGATGAATTCAGACCGCGAAACGCCGCATTTAACCACAACCTGACCCGGCTTGTCATGGAAAAATTCGCGCACTGCCGATTGTTTCCGGCCCTGAGTTGTGATAGAGTCGCGCCGTCGCCACTATCCATTCCCTGCAAGGAGCCAGTCATGATCACCACCGCCGACTTCAAGCGCGGGCTCGTCATCAAGCTCGACGGCGCCCCCTGCCTGATGCTCGACCATACCACCCAGTCCCCTTCGGCCCGGGGCGGCAACACCCTGGTCAAGACCAAGTACCGCAACCTGCTCACCGGCCAGGTCCTGGAGAAGACCTTCAAGGCCGGGGACAAGGCTGGACGAGGCCGATTTCGAGCGGCGCAAGGGCAGTTCCTCTATCCCTCCGGCGACGGCGGCGTCTTCATGGACCTGGAGAACTACGAGCAGTACGAACTCGGGCAGCGAGCTGTTCGAGCCGATCCAGGGCTTCCTCCTCGAAGGGGCCGATGTCCAGCTCGGCGTCTTCCAGGGGCAGGTGGTGAGCGTCGATCCGCCGATGGTGGTCGAACTGACCGTCACCGAGACCGCGCCGGCGATCAAGAACGCCACCGCCACCGCCCAGACCAAGGAGGCGGTGCTCGAGACCGGCCTGCGCCTGCAGGTCCCCGGCTACCTGGAATCGGGGGAGACGATCAAGGTCGACACCCGGGAATGCCGTTTCGTTTCCCGCGCCTGAAATCCAGTTGATATTCCAGCAATAATGCGGCCGTCCGGACACTTCCGGGCGGCCATTTTTTGTGGTCCTGTTCGGGCCTTCCCCCGGGCCGGGAGGCGGGAGCCTGGCTTCGGATTTCGGGCGCTGTTTGGCGCGAGCCACGACAACATGGGGGCGGCTCGCGTTCGCCCGGCGCTGAAAGCAGGATGCCGGGAACGAGGCGCGAAGGCGAAGGGGATTCAGGGGATGGCGGAGGAAAAGAAGCCCTCGGGGGCGCGGGAGCAGCGCAGGGCTTCGGCGAAGCTGACCCCCGCCGGTTTCAGGATGATGATGGCGAAAACGGCCAGGATCAACAGCGCCGCGCTCCAGTTGAGCAGGGCGGTCAGCCAGGGCCAGTCGGTCCCGCTTGCAGTCCGCGGCACTTGCGCTTCCTTCTCCTCCTCGTCGCTGCGTACTTTCGCGCTGTGGTGCAGCAGGCGTCCCGAGGTGAGGAACATCAGCGCCGAGACCACGAATTGGGGCATGACTTCAAAGGAGAGGGTGCCGGTGGCGAGCATGGCGCCGTAGAAGATCATGGCGCACAGGCCGAGCAGGGTCAGGTGCTGGCTCATCTTGGCGTTCATCGCCTGTTCCCCGGCGGGTGTCTTAACGAAGCCGGTCGAGACTTCGGGCGCGGATGCAATACGGGCCAAAATTAACCAGTGGTTAAAACCCTGTCAAGGTCGGTCAGTGGCCGGGGCGACAAAGGCTGCCGTGGTCGCGGAGGCGGGGAGGCGGTACGGCGCGGAGCTGCGGCAGCCGGTCTCGGCTAGGGGATGGCGCCGGCGAAGAAGTGCTCATGCGCCTTGGTGTAGTGGATGGCATCGCCGAAGGAGACGCCGACCGGCTTGGCCAGGGCAATAGCCAGGGTGGCGAGCAGCAGCAGGGCACAGGTCCAGTTCAGCAGGCTGGCAAGCCAGGGCCAGTCGGCCTCGTAGCGCCGCCGCCGGCACGCGGGCTGTTCTTCCTCGGGGGCGGGGCGCAGGCGCCGGCCGGCGACCAGGAAGATGATGCTGGTGGCGAGAAACTGGGGCAGGACCGTGGCGGGGAACTTGCCGATGGCGACCATGACCAGGGTAAAGGCCAGGGAGCACAGCCCGAGCAGGGTCAGATGTTGGCCTAGATTAGCGTGCACAAGGGGTCTCCGAAGATGCGAGGCGGCACGGACGGTCGTGCCGTAACCTGGTGCGGGTATGTCCGGGAGGCCTTGCGGCCTCCCGGACATGCGGGCATTGCGTCGAAGCTCTGCGCCCGGAGGCGAGAGTCTGCGGTCAGTGGGACTTGGACAGGTTGCCCAGAGGCGCCACGATGCGGCCGTAGACTTCGTTCATGACCTGGGCCAAGCCGGTGTAAATGGCCGAGAGGCCGCAGACGATGCCTTCGTAGCCGGCGATGTGCTTGATCATCGGGTTGCCGGTCGCCTCGGCGGCGACGAGCAGGGCGAAGAGGATGGTCAGCGAGCCGAAGACGAAGACCAGCGCCTTGTTGAGGCGGAAGGTGCCGATGAACAGAACCGCGCTGAACAGTCCCCACATGCCCAGGTAGGCGGTCATGGCCGAGGCCTGGGGAGCGGCTCCGAAACCGGTCTTGGGCAGCACGATCAGGGCCACCAGGGAGAGCCAGAACAGGCCGTAGGAGGTGAAGGCGGTGGCGCCGAAGGTGTTGTTCTTCTTCCACTCCATGACCCCGACCAGGATCTGGCCGAGGCCGCCGTAGAAGATCCCCATGCCGAGGATCATGGCGTCGAGGCCGAAGAAACCGGCATTGTGCAGGTTCAGCAGCACGGTGGTCATGCCGAAGCCGAGCAGACCCAGGGGCGCGGGGTTGGCGGTGGTGTCATGCAGGGAGAGGGCGGAGCTGCTGGCCTGAACGTTCTGGTTTGCCATGGTGGTGACCTCCTTGTGCGGGTTGAATGTTTGCCTGTGAAAGGCGGATACGTGATGCAGTAGGTAAGGCAAGGGCCATTTGATACGGAACGGCTTCACTTCCGGGGGGCCTGTGGGCCGGGAGGCGTTCCCCTCGGGCGAGGCTTCTGCCGGCCCCGATCTTCCCTGCGCCGCCTGGAGCAGGACCGGGTAACGTTCGGCCAGTTCCTGATATTTCATGCAGTCGTCATGGTGCGATGAACAGTACTTGATGATCGTATTAACGTCGTGCGGACTGATGTAGCTGCAGCCGACATCGCACAGGTCATCGCTTTTTCCGTAAAAGGGACAGACGACCCCTTTTTTCATAAGGACTCCATCCGAAGATGTTGGCGGCCTGGTGCGGGTTGGGTGAGGCCGGGCCGTCCCTCAACGGCTGCGGCCTCTTTTCGGACCCAAGGAGTAACGGTATACGTTTAGAGCAACCTGTATACCAATGTTTGCGGCGCGGCCGATTTTCCTGAAAAATCCTTTTAAAACGGCATGTTATCCTGCGGCTGTGAGACTGTATACAGTCGGCTTGGCGGGTAAAAAATTTTGCAGGAATGCGAAATGGGGTGATCTTGGTTGCGGTCAGAGGGCTTGATGTGGTCGGAAGGAAAAAGCCGTGTCAGAACTTGTTTGGCAATAAAAACAATTTGTTGTGTTGTTATTTTGGGGTGGATAAGGGGTGCTTTGCAGAGCTGCAAAACAATATTTTGAAATTTGCAGAAATGCGAATAAGTTCAGCTGTAGTCTTCCTTGCGGATTTCGTACTTCTTCAGCTTGCGGTAGATGGTAGCCATGTTCATGCCGGCTTCCCTGGCCGCGGCCTCGACATTGCCGCCCGTGCGCAGCAGCAGTCCCCTCAGATACTCGGTTTCGAAACGGGCCAGGGCCCCGGCATACCCGTCTTCCTCCTCGTCGCTTGCGGACTCCTCCGCTTCGATGTCGATGAACTGCTGCAGGACCTGCAGGCTGATGGTGTCGCCGCTCTCGATGGTCATGCAGGCTTCGATGACGTTCTGCAGCTGGCGGATGTTGCCGGGCCAGGCAAAGTCGACGGCCGCCTGCGCCGCCTCGGTGGAGAGGCCGCTGACGGAGGTGCCGAACTTTTCATTCTGCTGGCGGATGAAATGACCGGCCAGCAGGGGAATGTCCTCGCG
The DNA here is from genome assembly GCA_963730305.1 of uncultured Alphaproteobacteria bacterium. Classification (GTDB taxonomy): domain Bacteria; phylum Pseudomonadota; class Alphaproteobacteria; order Bin65; family Bin65; genus CAMYMQ01. Next base: position 562,843 of record CAVSRB010000001.1, on the reverse strand, counting down.
GCGCTCCCGCAGCGGCGGCAGATGCAGGTTGACGACATTGAGCCGGTAGTAGAGATCCTCGCGGAAGCTGCCCGTCCTTGACCTCCTCCTGCAGGTCGGCGTTGGTCGCCGAGATCAGGCGGACGTCGACCTTGGTCGGGCGTGGTCTCGCCGATGCGCAGAAACTCGTGCTCCTGGAGAAAGCGCAGCAGGGTCTTCTGGACGTTCATCGGCAGGTTGCCGACCTCGTCGAGGAACAGGGTGCCGCCGTCGGCGGCTTCGAGCAGCCCCTGGCGATTCTGCGGTGGCTCCGGTAAAGGCACCCTTCTTGTAGCCGAACAGCTCGCTCTCCAGCAGCGATTCGGGCAACGCTCCGCAGTTGATGGCGACGAACCGCTTCTCGCTTGCGCGGCGAGTTGTAGTGGATGCGCCTGGGCGATCAGTTCCTTGCCGGTCCCCGATTCCCCGGTGATCAGCACCGAGGTGTCGCGCACCGCCACCTTGGCCGCCTTCTCCAGCACCGCCTTGAGGCCGGCGGAGGCGCCGATGATCTTGTCGAAACGGAACTTCCCGGCCAGTTCGTCGCGCAGCTCGCGGTTTTCCTCCAGCAGCTGGGTGTGGGTGAGGGCGTTTTTGACCCGGTAGAGCAGTTCCTCCGGTTCGAAGGGCTTGGTCAGCATGTCGTAGGCCCCCTTGCGCAGGGCCTGGATCGACATCTCCACCGTGGCGATAGGCGGTGATCATGATCACCGGCAGCGTCCGGGCGCCCGCTCCTTGATCCGCTGCAGGACCTCCATGCCGTCCATGCCGGGCATTTTGATGTCGGTGATGACCAGGTCCCAGGTCGCCGGCTCGAACTCGTCCATCGCCTCGAAGGAGCGGGTATAGGCCCTGACGGCGTAGTCGTGGTCGCGCAGGACCGCCTCCATCATCCGGCAGAGCCCCTCTTCGTTGTCGATCAGCAGGATTCGTTTCTGGGCCATGGGCATCCTGTCGCTGCTGGCGCCGCGTCAGTAATCGTCGCGATCGACGGGCAGGACGAGTGATCGTGGTGCCGATCGCCGACGGTGCTTTCCATGGCGATCTGGCCCTGGTGCAGTTCGACGATCTGCCGGGTGATCGCCAGGCCCAGGCCGGTGCCGCGGGCCTTGGTGGTGAAAAAGGGTTCGAAGATCTTCTCCAGGTTTTCCTCCGGAATGCCGGCACCGTTGTCGGCGAAAGTCAGATGATCACCGCTCGTTCTCGTCGCGGACGGTGCGGACGGTCAGGGTACCGCCCTCGGTGCATCGCCGCGCCGGCATTGAGAATCAGGTTGATCGCCACCTGGCGCAGCTGGTCGCCGTCGACCAGGATCCGGCGGCAGGTCGGGGGCAAACTCCCGGGCGATGGTGACATGGTGCAGGTCGGTGTGATTGGCGGCAAAATCGACTGATCTGGCTCGAGCAGTTCGTTGAGGTCGGTCTCTTCGAGATCCGGCTTCGGGGTCCGGGCATAGCTGAGCAGGTCCTGGACGATCTTCTTGCAGCGCTTGCTCTCGCGCTTGATTTCATGGATGTACCGGTAAGTGCGGGTCATCCTCTTCGATTCTTCCCTTCCAGGTACCCGGCGTAACCAAGGATCACCCCGAGGGGGTTGTTGATCTCGTGGGCCACCCCCGAGGAGAGAACCCCGAGCGAGGCCATCTTCCCCTGCTGGGCCAGGGTCGCCTCCATCTCCTGGTTGCGGCGGATGATCTCGGTCATGCGGTTGAAGGTCGCCGCCAGTTCCCCCAGTTCGTCGTTGCTCTCGATCTCCACCTGCTGATCGAGCCGCCCCTGCTTGACCCGGCGGATGACTTCGATCATGTGGTGGATCGGGTCGGTCAGGATCTTGGAGGCAAGGAAACCAGGATGATGGCCACCAGGCTGGCGGCGATGATCAGCACCAGCATGCTCGCCAGGGTCCGCCCCTTGATCAGCGTTGGCCTCCTGGTAGAACTCGTCCTCGTAGGAACCGACGGCGACGATCCAGTCCCAGGGTTCGAAGTAGACGTAGCGCACGATCTTCATGCGCGGCTTGGGGTCGCCGGGGTTCTGCCAGGGGTAGCGGATCCAGCCCTGCTTTTTCTCGACACATCTCGGCGATGAAGGGCGTGGCCGGTCTGTCCTTGGCGTCGAAGAAGTTCTTCCCTTCCTCGTCGGGGTGAATGGTGAAGGTCCCCTTGCTGTCCATGCAGTAGATGTAGCCGGTCCTGCCGACCTTCTTGCTCTTGATCTTGGCCTTCAGCTCCTCGAAGGAGCGGCGTTCGAAGGCCGTATCGTCATAGGTCTCGCTGAGGTAGCCGCCGGCGGCGATGACCCAGTCCCAGGGCTTGAAGTAGCGGTAGGCGGCGATCTTCATGCGCGGCACCTTGTCGCCGAGCTTGGCGTTGCGCCAGGGGTAGGTGATGAACAGCACCCGGTCGGACGGCGCGCGCATCGCTTCGTGGATCATCTCGCGGATGAAGTAACGGCCGTTCTCGTCCTGCTGGTCGTAGATGTTCTCCCCCTCGCGGGCGATGTGGACCTTCAGCACCCCCTTGCTGGTCAAGGCGTAGATGTAGCCGGTTTCGCCGACGCTGACCTCGCTTGAGGGCCTTCTTCGCCTCCTGTTCCGCCGCCTTGCGGGTGATGCTGCCGTTGCGGTACCTGGCGCTCCTCGGCCTCCACCAGGCTGTAGGCGATGTCTGCCAGGGTGGCGAGATCCTTCTTGAAGTCTTCCTGCTTGTCCTGCTTGTAGACCTGGAACTGCTGGTAGTGGGAATTGAGCAGGTCGAGGGTGAAGACCGCCATGTGGTCGAGATCGTCCTTGCTGGTCTGGGTGATGCCGCGGTAGGCCTGGTGCGCCGAGATGTACCCGACCACGCTGCCGACGATGATGATCGGAATGACCACCAGCGGCAGGACCACGACCAGCAGCTTCCAGCGTAGCTTCAGGTTGTTGACGAACTTGAACGGGTGTCGGCTCATGACCTGATAAGAATCTTGGGGAAAATTAAGGAATTATGCGGTAACCGAAGGACGACTGTCAAGTCGGGGCCGGGCGCAGCCGGTCAGGGATGACGTTCCCCCTCGGCCACCGCATCGGGCAGGGCAAAGGCCCGGCGGTACTGGCGGATCTCGATGATGGCGATCTTGATGATGCTGGCAATCGGCACCCCGATGATCATCCCCAGCACCCCGTACAGTTTGCCGCCGGTGACGATGGCGATGATGACCCAGAGGGGGTGAAGGTTGGAGACCCGGGAAATCAGGATCGGGATCAGCAGGAAGTTGTCGACGATCACCTGGGCGATGACAAAGTAGACGATGAGTATCCACCAGAACTGGGCGCCCATGCCCAGGTCGACGAGGGCGATCAGCAGGCCCGGAACCATGCCGATCAGCGGGCCGATGTAGGGGACCAGGTTGGTCACCCCGGCAAAGACGCCGAGGAAAAGGGCGTAGCGGATATCGGTGAGGGAGAGGCCGAGGGTCACCACCAAACCGATGATCGCCGCTTCGAGCAGGCGGCCGCGGATGAAATGGGAGAGCTGGCGCGTGACCAGGGCGCTGAGATCATGGGCCATCTCGAAATAGCGGTTGGGGGCGAGGCCGATGAAGGCCCGCATGATCTTGCGGCTGTCGCGCAGGAAAAAGAAGGTGAACAGCGGTACCAGCAGCATCAGGCTGCCGAGCCGCAGCACCTGGCGCGGCGACTGGACCAGCAGTTGGGCGACGAACTGTTCGACGCTGTGGCGCGCCTGGCCGGCCAGGTCGTAATGCTCGATCAGGGGCAGCTGGTCGAGGAGGTTCGCCTGCAGCTCATTGAGGAAGGTGACCAGCCGGGCCATGTAGCGGGGCAGGTCGTCCTGCAGCGAGCCCCAGGTCTGCTGCCACTGGGGGATGAAGAAACTCATCAGCAGAAAGCCGGCCAGGGCCAGCAGCAGGTAGACGATCAGGATGGCCGTGGAGCGGCTGATCTCCTCGCGCTCGATGAACTCGACCGCCGGCTGCAGCAGGAAACTCAGCACCAGGGCCAGCAGCAGCGGCAGGAAGAGCCCTACGGTGGCGCTGCGGAGCAGGGCCAGAACGGTGGAGGCGGAAAAGTAGATGGCGAGGCCGCTGGCGATCGCCGCGGTCATGCTCAGGTAGAAGAGGAGGTAGGGGATCCGGCCCTGACGCTGGCGCTGGAACAGGTCGGAGGGCTTCATGATTCGGCGTCGGCCAAAGAGGTGCTGTGCTCGGTATCCAGGTTGGCAGTCTGGGCCCGCAGTCGGGAAATCTCCTGTCCGGCGGCCTGGAGCCGCTCGCTGACCACCCGGGTCAGGCCGAACAGGAGCCGGTTGGCGATGGCCGGATGCTTGCTGGCCAATTCCATCAGATCGGCCCGGAACAGGCCGACCAGATCGGTGTGCTCCAGCGCCCGGACCGAGGCGCTGCGCATCGCCGGGGCGGTCAAAGTCGTCTCGCCGAAGAAGTCGCCGGGGCCGAGCTGGGCCAGCTCTTCCTCCCGGCCGTCCGTGTGGGGCAGGAAGATCTGGACCCGGCCGGAACGGATCACGTACATGCCCGATCCCGGGTCGCCGGCGGCGAAGACGCCCTCCTGGGGCTGGTAATGGCGCAGGTGGACCAGGTTTTCCAGAAAAGTCAGGTCCCGGCCCACCAGCCCGGCGAAAACCGGGACCGTGCCGAGAAAACCGCCGAGGGATTCCTCGGCCGGATTTTTGCGAAAGATGTTGCTCCAGAGCGGATTCAACGCCGACCCTCCAGGGGAATCAATAGAACGGAATTATAATCATTCCGCGGAGAGCTGGCCAGAGAAATCGCAGCGCCGGCGGTGGTTCACCCGGGGCCGAGCAGGCGCAGCACCTCGGGCGGGAGGGGCAGGTTGAGGCGGTAGTCGGTGAAGGTGACGGTGACCGTCTCCTTGCGCCCCGGGCGGTTGGTGCTCCGGATTTGGCGCAGCGGCAGCCAGTAGCCCTGCGCCTCGCCCATGACGGTCTGCAACCGATCGTCGATGCGGCCGTCGGGGGAGGTCACCCGCAGCTCGGTGGGCAACTCCCGGTCGCCATGGGTCTGATTGCGGATTTCGAGGGTGATGCGCTGGTTGTCGGCGGTGACGAAGTCGACCTGATAGAGCACGCCCCGGTCGGGATCGAGGTCGAAGTTGAGATCCTTGACGTTGTGCTGCGGCACCGGCAGGGAGCGGCCGAAGAAGGCCCCGTTCAGGTCGACGGGGGCGGCGAAGTGCAGGGCCACGTCGAGGCGGCGGCTGTGGTCGAGATGGGTTTCGGTGACGGTCAAGGCCCCCTGGCGAAACAGGGCCGCCCGTTGCCCGGCCTGGTCGGCAGGAAGCAGGTTCAGGGGGAGGTCGACGGCATACTCCCGGGAAAAGCGGTCGACCATTTCACGCATGGTCGGCAACAGGTTGTGACCGCTGGCTACCACCACGCTGGCGCCGACGGCCCGCGACCAGTACTTGGTCAAAAGCGGTGTTTCCGGCCGGGGGACGTCGCTGGGCAGGTCGGCCGTCATCCGGGTGATCATTTCGCCGACCTTGTCGGTGTTAACTGTCACGGCATAGGTCTCGAGTCCCTTCTGGAACGTCCGGTAGTGGTTCCCGATCTGTTCCAGCAGGGCCGGGTCGAAGGCGGCCTGGGCGGTGAAGGGCAGGCTCATAAGCAGAGCGAAAAATAAAATACGGAACACGGCAACCTCCTTGGCCGAGGGGAGAACGCAGCCGGCATCGTCCGGTCCGCACTGGTGCCAAGTATAACGCAGGCGAGGGCGGGGACAAGGCCCGGGAGGGTCGGTTGACAGGCTTTGGGCGCACTGCTATCCTCGGCCCTGGAGCGCTTGCGGTGGTTTTTTCGAGTCCTTGGAGCCTGCCTCCGTTTCCTCCTGCCGCCAGGGTCGCAGGCCAGTCGAAACGGTCTGGCGACCCGTTGACCGGTAGCCGCCAGCGGGTTTGGTCGAGCCAGGGAGAGCCCCTGGCTTTTTGCTTGGGTTCAGGGGCGGAAGTAAAGGCTCTGGAGCGAATCGAGCGATGAACGATGCCTTCGATGTCAGTCGCTACCCGACCCTCTGCGGCGTCTACCTGATGTACGACGCCGCCGGGACGGTGATCTACGTCGGCAAGGCCAAAAATCTGCGGGCGCGGCTGCGCAACTACGTTTCCGGCCGGGACGAACGGGCCCAGGTCCGGTTCCTGCTTGGGCGCCTGGCCCGGATCGAGACCATCGTCACCGACACCGAGAAGGAAGCCCTGATCCTTGAAAACACCCTGATCAAGCAGCATCGCCCTCGCTACAATATCAACCTCCGTGACGACAAGACCTACGTCTCGCTGCGCCTCGATCCCCACGAAGAGTTTCCGACCCTGCAGGTGGTGCGTAAGGTCCGCAAGGACGGCGCCCTCTATTTCGGGCCCTATTCCTCTGCCGGGGCGGTGCGGGAGACCCTCAAAGAACTCTACCGGATCTTCCCGCTGCGCCACTACCCCCTCGCCACCTGCCGCCGCCGCGGCCGGCCCTGCCTCTTCTACCAGATCGGCCAGTGCAGTGCCCCCTGCCACGGCCGCATTTCCGTCGCCGAATACGAGGTGCTGGTCCGCGGTGTCGTCGACCTCCTCTCCGGGCGCGAGCGGGAGGTCACCGGGCTGCTGCGCACACGGATGCAACAGGCCGCAACCGAACTGCGCTTCGAAGAGGCGGCGCGGCTGCGCGACCAGCTCGCGGCCATCGCCCAGACGGTGGAGAAACAGAAGGTGGTCGCCCCCGGCGGCGGCGACCAGGACGTGGTAGGGCTGCACCGGGAGGGGGGCGAGGTGGAGATGGTGCTCCTGTTCGTGCGCGAGGGGCAACTGATCGGGCGGCGCCAGTACGGACTAGAGTGGCGCCTCGACGAAGGGGAACTGCTCTCGTCCTTCCTCCAGGAGTTCTACGGTCGGGAGGTGCTGATCCCCGGGCAGCTGCTGCTGCCGTTTCTCCCCGAGGATGCCCCGGCCCTGGCCGAATGGCTCAGCGAACGCAAGGGGCGCAAGGTGACGGTCAGCGCCCCGCAGCGGGGGGAGAAACGCCAGTTGGTCGAACTGGCGGAACGAAACGCCGCCGAATCCTTCCGCGAGCGGGGCAGCCGCCGCGAAGCCCGGGACCGGGTGCTGGCCGAGATCCAGGAACGTCTGCATCTCACGCGCTTGCCGCGGCGCATGGAGTGCTTCGATATCTCCAACGTCCAGGGGCAGTTGACGGTCGGCAGCATGGCGGTGGTCGTCGACGGCGAGCCGGCCGCCGGCGAATACCGCCACTTCCGGGTGCGCAGCGTCGCCGGCAGCAACGATTTCGCCGCCCTGGCCGAGGTCCTGGAGCGGCGCCTGCGCCGGGGTCAGGCGGAAGGCGCCCTGCCCGATTTCATTCTCGTCGACGGCGGCAAGGGGCAGCTCTCGGCGGTGGCGGCGGTGCTCGCCGGGCTCGGCCTGGAGGGCGAAATCGACCTGGCCGGCATCGCCAAAAGCCGGGTCTTGGCCAACGTGCGCGGCGCCGCCGTCGAACGCAGCGAGGAACGCTTCTTCCTCCCGGGGCGCAAGAACCCGGTCCTGCTGCGCCAGGGCTCCCCGGCCCTGTTTCTGCTTGAACGGCTGCGCGACGAGGCCCATCGTTTTGCCATCAGTCATCATCGCAAGCTGCGCGGCAAGACCGCCCTCTCCTCGATCCTGGAGGAGATTCCCGGAGTCGGGCCGGAGCGGCGGCGGCTGTTGCTGCGGCATTTCGGCAGCCTGAAAAAGGTCCGTGCCGCCACCCTGGAGGCGTTGTGCGCCGTTCCCGGCCTGCCCGAGCGAACGGCCCGGGCCATTTTCGAAGCCCTGAACGCCAAGGAGCGGGGTACCTGACCCCGCTCCCGCGATTCCATCTTCGTTGCCGGCGGCCCCGGTTCAGTCGATCGCTTCCGGCTCCTTCTTGACCAGCAGGACCGAACAGGGCATCCGCCGTACCAGGTCGTCGTTGCTGCGGCCGAAGAGGAAGTGCTCGATCCGCCCCTCCTCATGGGCGAGCATGATCATCAAATCGATGTCATTGGCCTTGACCGCCGCCACCACCTCCTTGGTCGGCTCCCCTTCCCGGATCATCACCGTCACCGACAGCCCCTCGGCCCGGGCTTCCTTGACCAGCTGGTCGAGGTCCTCCTTGGCCTCCGCCAGCAGCCGCTGGTAATCCTTCTCCAGCGAGACCATGGGCAGGTTCCAGCCCTCGTAGCCGAAGGGATTGTGAACCACGTGGATGACGAAGAGTTCGCTGCCGTACTTGCGCGCCAGCGAAACGCCCTGCTCCACGGCTTCGCGGCAATACTGGGTCATGCGGCTGACGACGAGAATCTTTTTGTAATCCGACATCTTGCAGGCTCCCTTCGATAAAAATAAATGATTTTCAACTCTTACTGATAGAATAGCGCTCCCGGAAAGGGTGTCAACCCGGCCCGTTCACAGATTTTACTTACATCCGCCAAACGCAAAAAGGCCCCCGGGTTCGGGGGCCTTTTTACTCTGGAGAATATCGCTGCGATTACTCGACGACGACCTTGGCGTCCTCGATGATCACGTCGTATTTGTAGCCGTAACCGAAGTCCTTGTCGGCAGTGACCTTGCCGGTGACCAGGACGGTATCGCCAACCTTGGCGGCGACCTTGGTGGTGACCGTCAGGTCGTTGCTGCCGGTTTTGCCGGTGCCGTCCTGCAGATGAATCCAGTTCTTGCCCATGATCTCGGGGCTGAACTTGACAACCTTGCCGCGAATCTTGACTTCCTTACCGGCCAGCTCCTTCTTGTTGGTGAAGATGTCGGCAACGGTCTCGCCGCCTTCGGCTTTCTTGATCCCCTTGAGGTCGACATTGCTCGCATCGGCCTTGGTCCGTTCGTTGGCGACCGGGTGATCCTCGGGCATTTTCGAGCCGGTGGTCACGGCTTCGGCGCCGCCGACGACGATGTTGTTGACGAAGTAGACCAGGTCGAAGTCGCGGTTGAGGGTCTTGCTGTGGTAGTTGGCCATAGCCATCCCCTCCGGGACGACTACGGGGTCACCGACCTTGACTTTGAATTCGGGAGCGGCCGCCCAGAACTTTTCGCTGCCAGTATCGACCTGGACATAGGTGTATCCGCCCGAGTTCATAGTTTCGATGACTTTGCCGGTCTTGGCCTTGGCGGCCGGGGCTTCGGCCTTGGCGGCCGGCTGGGAGTCTTTTCGGCGGTTTTGGGAGTCTCGTTCTTGCAGCCAACAGCCAGGCTCAGGGCCATCAGACCGGCCACCAAAAGGGTCAGAGCGTTTTTCACGAGCATTCCTCCAACAGGGTTGGCGGGCCTATGTCGGCCCGAATTGACGTCCTCGGGCAGCACCTGCTTGGCGCTGCACACACAGCTTGGTACCTTAACACAGCTGTGGGAGACGGTACAAGGCTATTTGCGCCCCCCGGGATCACGGCCGTAGCAGTGGACCAGGCGGGCGAGCCGCATGGCCAACTCCGGCGTCAAGGCCCCGGGCGGGCAGCGCCAGGTCCAGTTGCCGGAGGGATGGCCGGGGCGGTTCATGCGCGCCGGAGCCGGGGAGGCCGAGCAGGTCCTGGGCCGGAAGGACGGCCAGTTCGGCGACGCTGGCCAGGGCGAGGCGGAGCAGGTCCCAGGGCATGTCTGGGTCCGCGTGGCCGAGATACTCCCGGACTGCCTGGCGTTCGTCGTCGGGGAGTTGCTGCCACCAGCCGAGGGTGGTGTCGTTGTCGTGGGTCCCGGTGTAGACCACGCTGTGGCGGGGGAGATTGTGCGGCAGGTAAGGATTGTCGGGGCCGGAACCGAAGGCGAATTGCAGAATCTTCATCCCCGGCAGGCCGAGAGCGTCCCGCAGAGCCTCGACCTCGGGGGTGATGACGCCGAGGTCCTCGGCGATCACCGGCACCTCGCCGAAGATTTCGCCGAAGCGCCGGAACAGGGCGGCCCCGGGAACCTGCTGCCAGCGTCCGTGGACCGCGGTCGGTTCGGCGGCGGGAATTTCCCAGCAGGCTTCGAAACCGCGGAAATGGTCAATGCGCACCAGGTCGGTCTGCTCCAGGGCCCAGCGCAGGCGGGAAACCCACCAGGAGAAGCCGTTTTCCGCCATCCGCTGCCAGTCGTAGAGGGGATTTCCCCAGCGCTGGCCGGTGACGCTGAAGTAGTCCGGCGGTACGCCGGCGACCACTGTCGGCTGCAACTCCTCATCGAGCCGGAACTCGCCGCTGTTGGCCCAGACGTCCGCGGAATCAAGGGCGACGAAGATCGGCATGTCGCCGAGAATGCGCACCCCGCGCCGGTTGGCGGCGGCGCGCAGCGCGAACCACTGGTCGAAAAAGACGAACTGGGCGTATTTTTCCCGCTCGATTTCAGTGCTCAGGCGTTCCCCCCAGTGGCGCAGCGCCTCTTCCCGGCGGTGGCGCAGCGGCGTCTCCCACTGGTACCAGGGGCGCCCCCCGAAATGCTGCCGCAGGGCCTGGAAGATCGCGTAGTCGTGGAGCCAGAAGGCCTGGCGCTGGCAGAATTCGCCGTAGGCCTGCTTCCGGCCGCTGTCGCCGTGGGCGAAGAAGTGGGCGGCGGCCTGATGCAACAGTGCTCGGGATTGACGATGCGCCAGGGCGTAGTCGACTTCGGCACCGCCGGTTTCCTCGATGGCACCGGGATCCAGGTCGCCGGCCGCCGCCAGTCGCCGCGGACAGACCAGCAGGGGATTGCCGGCAAAGGCGCTGTAGGCACTGTAGGGGGAGTCGCCGTAGCCGGTCGGTCCGAGGGGGAGAACCTGCCAGATCGATTGGCCCGCGGCGGCCAGAAAATCGAGAAATTCCTCGGCTTCCTGCCCCAGGGTGCCGATGGCGAAGGGACCGGGCAGGGAACTCGGGTGCAGCAGGATGCCGCTCGAACGGTGCAGTTGCATGTCATCACTCCACGAGGTCGCCGGAGGCGAAGGTGAAATCAAGTTTGCTTAATGATACAGAAAAAGTAAACTTCACAACAGCCGGCAAGTCCGGCCCGGCATGCTTTCGCCCGGAGGGATCAGGTGCTCAAAGACAAGTTGCTGCGCAAATTCCTGCTCCTGTCCCTGCTCATGGGCGTCGTCCTGCCCCTCTATGAGTTCGCCTTCATCCAGCCCTCTTATCGCCAACTGTTGGTCGAAGAGACCGAGGATGATGCCAGGCGCTTCACCCGCGACCTGGTGCGAACCTTCAACCTCGATCGACAGGAACTGGCCCCGGGTCACCTTCCGCCCCAGATCGACCTTGAGGTTCGCCGTCTGCAGAGTGATGTGCTGCTCCTCAAACTGCGGGTTTTCGGCCCCTCCGGGACCATTCTCTATTCCACCGTCAAAAGCGAAGTCGGCACCGTCAACAACCAGCCCTACTTTCGCAATATCGTGGCCAGCGGACAGCTCTTCTCCAAGGTGGTGGTGAAGAACGGCTACAGTGCCGAACATCAGAAGCTCAACGCCGACGTCGTCGAAACCTACGTGCCCATCATGGCCGCGGGGAAATTTCTCGGCGCCGTTGAAACTTACTACGATATTACCGCCCACCGTGCCAAGCTCGCCGCCCTGGCCCGGCATTCCAACTGGTTGCTGGCGCTGCTCAGTACCGGTTTTCTCAGCCTGGTCATCGTCCTGTTGCACAAGGCCGGGGAGCTGTCTACGGCGCGGGTGGCGGCCGAGGAGGCCCTGCGCCAGGCCAACGAGCGGCTCGAGGGTCGGGTGGCCAAGCGGACCGGCGAACTGCTGGAGGCCAACCGGCAGCTGCACGACGAGATCGCCGAACGATCCCTGGCGCAGGTGGCCCTGGCCGAAGCCCTCGACGAGACGCGGGCGGCCAAGGAGAAGCTCGATGCCGTCCTTACCTCGGTCGAAGACGGCCTGCTGGTTCTCGATGGCAAGGGGACCATCCGCCTGTTCAATCCTGCCGCCACGGCCCTGCTCGGCCTGTCCGCCTCGGCCTACGGCCGTTCCCTGTGCGAAGTCCTGCAGTTGCCCCTGCTGCGCGACCGGATCTGTGCCCTGGTTCAATCCGGCGCAACCCCGGGGCAGTTCGATTTCGAACTGCCGACCGCCGGCCGGCCGCGGCCCCAGGTCTTCCAGGGGCGGATTTCCCCGCTTCGGCCGGGTCCCCAGGCCGACGGTGAGGACGGGGGAATGGTCCTCCTGGTCCAGGACGTATCCCGGGAACGGGAGGTGGAGCGGATGAAGAGCGAGTTTCTGGCCATGGCTGCCCACGAACTGCACACCCCATTGACCACCATCGTCGGGTACTCGGAGCTGCTGGCTTCGATCCCCCCGGAGACCTTTTCTCTGGCCCAGCAGCAGGAGTTCATCGGTCTGCTGCACCTCAAGGCCTTGGCCCTGGCGCGGCTGGTTGACGATCTGCTCGATATCAGCCGGATCGAGGCCGGCCAGTCCATTCCCCTGCAATTGGCACTCTTTTCCCTGACCGACTTGCTCGAACGGGTGGTTGGCGAATATCGCCAGCAAGGAACGCCCCACCGTTTCGAGTTGGAGGTGGTGGCGGAGGACCTGGAACTGCTCGGCGATGCCGGCCGCATCGAGCAGGTGATCGAGAACCTGCTCAGCAACGCCGTCAAATATTCGCCGGAAGGAGGGACGGTGCGGGTGGTGGCCGGCAGCGACGGCCGCCACTGTTCGGTGCGGGTCAGCGACCAGGGGATCGGTATGACCGCCGAGCAGGCGGTGCGGGTCTTCGAACGCTTCTACCGGGCCGACTCCTCCGATACCGCTGCCCGCGGTACCGGCCTCGGCATGAGCATCGCCAAGCATATCGTCGAGGCCCACGGCGGCGAATTGCGCATCGAAAGCCAGCCCGGCAAAGGGACCACGGTGATCGTTACCCTGCCCCTGGCGCCTCCCGAATAGTCCCTTTCAACGGGCTGCCACGCGTTTCGGCCATCGCCGGTAGCGGGCCATGAAACGCCGGTCGATGAAATCCTTCAGCCAGAAAGCGCTGCGGCCGTGCCAGGCGATGCTGCCGCGGCAGGCGACGCCTCGGCCGTCGCCGAGATTGAAGATCTGCAGAAAGGCCGGTTGCGGGGAGAATTCCTCCAGCGGTTCCCCCTCCAGGGCGGCCAGCAGGTTGCGGCGCAGCAGCGGCCCCTGGCGCACCGCGTAGACCCCGACCCGGGCCAGCGGTTGTGGGGCGAAGTCGATGCAGTCGCCGCCGCCGAAGACCTCCGGGTGGGATACGGACCGTAGCCGGCTGTCGACCAGCAGCCCTCCGCCCGGGCCGGTGGCCAGGCCTGCCGCGGCGAAGAGGCTGGGCGGCCGCACCCCGGTGGCCAGCAGCGCCAGATCGAAATCGAGCCGCCGCCCGTCCTCCAGTCGGGCCTGGGATTCCGTCAGATCCGCCACCCGGCTGCCTTCCGCGAGAATAATCCCCCGCGTCTCCAGGGAACGTCGCACCAGGCCAACGACCCGATCCGGGAAATCCTCCAGCAACTGCCCGCCCGCGGCCAGGGTGACGGTGGCCGTGGCGCCGGTGGTGGCTGCCAGGCGCCAGAGGTTGCCGGCCAGCTCGACCCCGCTCGGGCCACCGCCGATCACCAGCAGCCGCAGCGGGGTTTGCGCCGGCCGTTGCAGCAGCTCGTCGCGCAGGGCGACGAGATTGACAATCGGCTTGGCGGCGACGACACGACTGCCGGCGGCGACGGGGAAGGGGGCCGGGACCTCGCTGCCGAGGTTGCAGCAGAGCAGGTCGTAGTCCAGCTCGCCGCCGTCGGCCAGCTGCAGCCGTCGCAGTTCGGGCCGAATCGCCGTCAGGCGCTGCTCCAGGAAGTGTCCTCCGCCCCGCTCGGTCAGCGCCCGCACCGGGAAGCGAATCTGCTCCGGCCGGTAATGACCCCCGAGCAGGCCCGGCCCCATCCCCGAATAGTAGTGCCAGGCGTCGGCGCTGACCACCGTGACCCGGTGGCCGCGGCCGGTGATCTCGCCGAGGTGGGCCAGCAGCTCCAGGTGGGCGTGGCCGGCGCCGGCCAGGACCAGGTGTTTTGCCATGCAGGGCTCCTTGGACGGGATGCTGGGCGGGATTGACCCGCACCGGCGGATGGGGTATTATCCCGCATTATCCCCACGGGCCGGCTGTTCGGCCCGCTTTTTATTCTACGCAGAAAGAGACCATAGTCCACGTGAGCAAGCAACTGCAACAGGAAGTCGCCATCCGTCGCACCTTCGGCATCATCAGCCACCCCGACGCAGGCAAGACCACCCTGACCGAAAAACTGCTGCTGTTCGGCGGTGCCATCCAGATGGCCGGCGCGGTCAAGTCGCGCAAGGCGGCCCGCCATGCCACCAGCGACTGGATGAGCATCGAGCAGGAGCGCGGCATCTCGGTGACCACCTCGGTGATGAAGTTCGGCCACCGCGGCTGCGAGATCAACCTGCTCGACACCCCGGGCCACCAGGACTTCTCCGAGGACACCTACCGGGTGCTGACCGCCGTCGACTCGGCGCTGATGGTCATCGACTCCGCCAAGGGGGTCGAGGCGCAGACCGAGAAGCTGATGGAGGTCTGCCGGATGCGCAACACCCCGGTCATCACCTTCATCAACAAGCTCGACCGCGAGGGGCGCGAGCCGTTGGAGCTCCTTTCCGACATCGAGGAGAAGCTGCAGATCGAGTGCACCCCCATGTCCTGGCCGATCGGCATGGGCAAGCGCTTTCGCGGGGTCTACAACCTCTACCGCAAGGAACTGCGCCTGTTCAGCCCCGGCGGCGAGACCCGTCACCACGAAGCCATCGTCATCAAGGACCTGAGCGATCCCCAGCTGGACGAACTGCTCGGCAGCCAGGCCGATGAGCTGCGCGGCGACATCGAGCTGCTGGAGGGGGCGGCCAATCCCTTCGAACTTAGCGAGTACCTCAAGGGGAACCAGACTCCGGTCTTCTTCGGCAGCGGCATCAACAACTTCGGCATCGAGGAGCTCCTCGATGCCCTGGTCGACCTGGCCCCGGCGCCCGGTCCGCGGTCGACCCTGACCCGCGAGGTTTCACCGCTGGAGGAGTCCTTCTCCGGCTTCGTCTTCAAAATCCAGGCGAACATGGACCCGGCCCACCGCGACCGCATCGCCTTTTTGCGCATCTGTTCCGGGCAGTTCACCCGCGGCATGAAGGTCAGGCACCACCGCATCGGCAAGGAGATCGCCATCGCCAACGCCACCATCTTCATGGCCCAGGATCGGGCCCACGTCGAGGAGGCCTGGCCCGGCGACATCATCGGCATCCACAACCACGGCACGATCAAGATCGGCGACACCTTTTCCGACAAGGAGCCGCTCAAGTTCACCGGCATCCCCAACTTCGCTCCCGAGCATTTCCGCCGCGTGCGGCTGAAGAATCCGCTTAAGACCAAGCAACTGGAAAAAGGGCTGGTGCAGCTCTCCGAAGAAGGGGCGGTGCAGGTCTTCCGGCCGGTGATGGGGAACGACTACATCCTCGGCGCGGTCGGCGTGCTGCAGTTCGACGTCACCATGGCCCGGCTCAAGAACGAGTACGGCGTCGACGCCCTCTACGAGGGGATCGATTTCGCCACCGCGCGCTGGATCGAGTGCGAGGACAAGAAGCTGCTCGCCGAGTTCGAGAAGAAGAACCAGGGCAACCTGGCGCATGACGCCGAGGGGAACCTGACCTACCTCGCCGCCAGCGAGTGGCGCCTCGGCTACGTTCAGGAGCAGTGGCCGCAGATCGACTTCCTCAAGACCCGCGAGCACAGCTGAATCCAATTGCCCGTCTTGGTCCATTGCGAAAAATCTCCCCACTTCCCTGCCCAGGAAAACAGGGGGCTTTTCCATGGCTCAAATCAAAGGTCGGTGCCCTCCAGGGAGTGCAGGCACTGGCCGCCTTGCAGCGATCAGCCTTCTCCAGCCTCGAACCGGGGGAGAACGACGAAAAAGCGTGAGGTGTTCTTCAATGGACGGTGACTGCGAGGTAAAAAGGATTAATGGCAGAACGACTTGGCTTCGCGGTCGGTTGACCTTAACCGATCACACTGTTTCCGCTATGGGCAGGGTAAAGAAGAAGGTGCTCCCTTCGCCCAGGGTACTCTCCGCCCACACCCTCCCCCCGTGGGCCCGAACCATCTCCCGCACCAGGGCCAGGCCGAGGCCGATTCCTCCCGGGATGCGGCGGTCGCTGTTATCCACCCGGTAGAAGCGGGAAAAGATTTTTCCCACGGCCTCAGGCGGGATTCCCATCCCTTCATCCTTTACCCAGACCGTAATCTCCTTTGTCCCCTCCGTTGCGCCCAGGGTAATTTTCCCCCCGCCAGGGGAATAGCGAATCGCGTTGACGATGAGGTTCTTCAACACCTGGCCGAGGCGGCGTTCGTCGCCGCGTACCGGCGGCAGGTCGGCCGGACACATCACCACCAGGGCGTGCTTGCCGGAGGCGACGGCAAAGAGTCGGGCTGCATCCTGCAGCAGTCCTTCCACGGTGAGGGGTTCCATCTGGTAGTTCTCGAGGTCATCCTGGAGTCGCTGCAGGTCCAGAAAGTTGCTGATCAGTTCGTTCAGGCGTTGGGTCTCCCGGTAAACAGTTTGCAGGTACTCCTGCTGCTGTTCGGGGGCGACCTCGTTCTCCAGCATGAACTCGACATAACCGAGCATGGCGGTGAGAGGGGTACGCATTTCGTGGCTGACCGAGGAGACCATTTCGTCCTTATGTCGCTCCATCTGTCTTTGCCGGGTAACGTCGTGGGCGATGTGCACTGCGGCGCGCACCTCTCCCTGTTCGTCGAGCATCGGGTAGACCGAGACCTGGAAATCTTTATCGCTCGCTGCGTGGTGCAGTTCGCAGTGCTCTGGCTGCCTGGTAAGCAGGAGCCGGTCAAAGGGACAGTCCCCTTCGTGTCGGTCCAGGCCGCTGAAAATGCGGCAGGTCGTTATGTCGCTGATGTCTTCGCCGACGGATTTCTGATAGGCGAGTGCGGCGCGGTTCATCTTCAACACCTTGCCGGACCGGTCGATGATGGCCACGGCATCGGCAATTGCTTCGAAGGTCTGTTCCCATTCCTGTTCGCTTCGACGCAAGCCTTGTTCCGCCCGGATACGGTCGTTGACTTCCTGTTGCAGGGCGAGATTCAGGTCGGTCATGTCATTCGAGTAAGCCAGCAGCCGGGCCGTAAGGGGACGCAATAGGAAAAAAATTCCCGCGCCGCCACACAGGGCGAGCAGCAGAACCACCATCCCTACCGACCAGAGTTCCTGGTTGACTTGCGCAAAGAGTTCCTGCCGGTCCATGTCCAGCAGCAGCACCCACCGGCTTGCGGGGACGGGTGAAAAAACCAGCAGGGATTGCTCTTCACCCTCCCGGACCCGGATCTGACCTTTCTCTCCCCGGGCGGCCCGCAGCAGCGCCCGCCTCTGGTCGGCGGAGCCGGGCGGCTGATTGAAGCCCTCCGGCTGGCCGCTTCGGCCCGGGAAAAAAATAACCCCTTGCTTGCCGGTGGCGCTGCCGAGCAGGCAGACGCCGGTTTTCCCCAGGCCGTCGGGGGCCCGCACGATCTTTTGCAGCGCGGTGGTGTCAAAGGCGATCAGGTCCGTGCCCAGCCGGGTGCCGTCGGGGTCGAGGATCGGCGCTCCGGCGACCACGGCCAGGGTTCCCTGAAGAACGACCGGGTCGTGGATCACCACCTGGTGCTGTCGGCAGGCGGCAGGAAGGATGGCTCCAGGGGAATCGGCACGCCGACTTGGGTTGCCACCTGGCCGGCGGCCGTCAGCCGGGTGATGCCCAGGGTTTCGTCCGAGCCGTGCAGGGCATCCTCCAGCTTGGGACGGGAAAATCGCTCGAGTTCGGCCAGGGTAACCTGCCCCTGGTTGTAGGCGGCCAGTTTGCTGCGAATGGCGCTGCGACTGGCGATTTGCCCGGCGATGTCGGTGATGCGGTTAACGTATTCGCCGATGGCCACGGCGCGAATTCGGGCCGTGGCATGCAGGTTGTTTTCCTCGGTATTCTTGAGCTGGTTGACGAGAGGGAAGAGGCTGATGGCGGCGACCAGCAGCAGGGCCGCCAGGGTATAGATCAGGGTGTAGGAGACGATCTTCCGTTGCAGCAATTCGGGGATGCGCTGATCGGGGATGGAAAACCGGTCCGGTGCCATGAGCGTCTCCCCCTGCACGGTTGACAATGCAGCTACCCGTTGAGGATATCAGGGATTTTGTGCCAGACAAGGCGCGCTGGCGGCGGTGTTGCACTCTGTTCGGCAATGGTTGATAATGCTTCCCGCTGGCGGTTGCCGCCAGCGCTGAGAATTCGGGTCCGGGAGCAGGGAGGCAAGCATGGCGGAACGACAAATCATGGGACGGATGCGAGTTGGCGAGGCCCTGGCGGCCATCGCCCCGGGAACCGGGATCTGCGTCAAGGGGTGGGCCCGAACGGTGCGCCGCGGCAAGGAGGTTGCCTTCATCGAGCTCAACGACGGCAGTTGCTTCGCCTCGCTGCAGGTGGTGGCGGCGCCGGAACTGCCCGATTTCGAGCGCATCGCCCGCCTCGGCACCGGTGCCTGCCTGGCGGTGACCGGGCGACCTGGTCCCCTCCCCGGCCGCCGGCCAGACCTGGGAGCTGCACGCCCGGGAAGTGACGGTCCTCGGCGAGGCCGACGGCGACTACCCGCTGCAGAAGAAGCGCCACAGCCTCGAATTCCTGCGCAGCATCGCCCACCTGCGGCCGCGCACCAACACCTTCGGCGCCGTCTTCCGCATGCGCAGCGCGCTGGCCTTCGCCGTCCACCGCTTCTTCCAGGAGCGCGGCTTCCTCTACGTGCAGACGCCGATCATCACCGCCAGCGACTGCGAGGGGGCCGGCGAGCTGTTCCGCGTCACCACCCTCGACGCCAAGAGCCCGCCGCTGAAGATGGCGCGAGTCGACTTGAGCGGCGACTTCTTCGGCGAGAAGGCCGGCCTGACCGTCTCCGGCCAGCTCGAGGGGGAGCTCTTCGCCACCGCCTTCGCCGACATCTACACCTTCGGCCCGACCTTCCGCGCCGAGAACTCCAACACCAGCCGCCACGCCGCCGAGTTCTGGATGATCGAGCCGGAGATGGCCTTTGCCGACCTCGCCGCCGACTGCGCCCTGGCCGAGGACTTTCTGCGCTACCTGGTCCGCTACGCCCTGGAGCACTGCGGCGAGGACCTGGCCTTCTTCGACCAGCGCATCGAGAAGGGGCTGATCGCCAGGCTCGAGACACTGGCCGCCGCCGAGTTTCGCCACCATGACCTACACCGAGGCGGTCGGGGCCCTGGAGGCCTCCGGCCGCAGTTTCGAGTATCCCGTCGCCTGGGGGCGCGACCTGCAGTCCGAGCACGAACGCTACCTGACCGAGGAGCATCGTCGGCGGCCCGGTCTTCGTCACCGACTACCCGAAGCGATCAAGGCCTTCTACATGCGCCGCAACGACGACGGCAGACCGTGGCGGCCATGGACCTGCTGGTCCCGCGGGTCGGCGAGATCATCGGCGGCAGCCAGCGCGAGGAGCGCCTCGACGTTCTCGACGCCCGGATGGCCGCGGTCGGCATCGACCCCGAGAGCCTGTGGTGGTACCTCGACATCCGCCGCTGGGGGAGCTGCCCCACGCCGGTTTCGGCCTCGGCTTCGAGCGCCTGCTGATGTACGTCACCGGCATGGAGAACATCCGCGACGTCATCCCCTTTCCGCGCACCCCGGGCCACGCCAAGTTCTGATCAGGGACCGGCTGCCTGGCGTACTGCGCCAGGTTGCCTGTCCCATTCACTTCCAAAACCCAGCCAACCCCCCTGGTTCCCATGACCAAAAAAGAGCTCCTGCACCGCATCGTCGCGGCCCTCGCCGCCGACCTCGCCACCCTCACCGCCGCGGCCAGGCAGGCCCACGCAGGCGGCCACCCACGAGGAGTGCATTCCCGACAACAAGTACGACACCACCGCCCTGGAGGCCTCCTACGTGGCCCAGGGGCAGGCCAACCGCGCCGCGCAGATCCGCCGCGCGCTGGAGCGCTACCGCGCCCTGGTCCTGCGCCCCTTCGACGCGAAGATGCCGATCCGCCTGACCGCCCTGGTCACCCTGGAGGCGCAGGACGGCCGCGCTGCATGCGGGTCTTCGTCGGGCCGGACGCGGGGGGATTGAAGGTGGGCGAGGGGGAGGCCGAGTGCATCGTCATCACCCCGGAGTCGCCCCTCGGGACGGGCGCTGCTCGGCCGGGTCTGCGACGACGAGATCGAGGTGGAACAGGGCGGGAACAGCAAGGCCTACACCGTGGCGGAGGTCGCCTGATCTTCCCGGGAGTATCGATGCCCCTTTGCCTGCGCTGGTAAGATGGAAGGGTGCCGCCTGCCAAGGGAGGAAGGGGAATGCAGCCGGTTCAGGATCTGCTCCACCGCATCCGCTGGGATCCGGCCTTCGCCGCGGCCGATTTCGCGATCGGCTATTACGACCGGGTCGCGGACCGGATCGTCCAGGTCCCCTTTGCCGCGCTGCATTTCCCCGCCGACGACCATTTCGCCTTCGAACTCTATGACGGCAGCGGCGAGGCGCGCCGCGTGCCCTTTCACCGGGTGCGGGAGGTCTATCGGGATGGACGCTGCATCTGGCGGCGGGAGGTGGCGGATTGAAGGGGACCGGTGCCAACGGCGCCGGTTCCCCGTTGCTCCTTAGCGCCGGTACTGCCGGTAGAGGAGCGCGGCCGCCCAGGCGACCGCTCCAACCATGATCGCGATCCCGAGCGCAAAGGCCGCCCCGGCCAGCAGATGGTCCTGGCGCAGCAAACCGCTTTCGGTCAGCAGATACTCCCAGTCGTGAAAGCCGTAGGGGGATGAAGAGCCGAAGTTTCCCCCGACCAAAGGGAGCCGCCCCGCCCGGGCGTCATTGATGTAGGGGGCGATATCGAGAAAGTTTTCCCCGAACCACCAGAAACAGGCCGCCGCGCCAAAGGGGTCACGGGTTTTCAGCAGCAGCACGCCAAGGCACACGAGCGGGATCAGCAGTTGGCCGAGGGTGCCGCCGAGGGAATGGATAAAGCTCCCGAAGGGGCGAAAGATGACGTGGCCGGCCTCGTGGAAGGGGAGGTTGACCAGGTGCAGCAGGCTTTGTCCCGCGGCGTTGCTCTCGATGCCGGCGAAGATCAGCCGCCCGCCCCAAAGGACCATCCCCAGGAGAAGGGCCGCCCGGCCCAGGAGCAACAGGCTGTTGGTCTCTTCGGGAACGGCGAGGAGCAACTCCCGCAAAGTGCTGCGTTCCTCCGAAACGGTCACGCCCGCCGGGGCTTCCGAGGGCAGGGCCGTTTCCTGGTGAACCCTGGCAAAGATCACTCCGCAGCGCAGGCAATCCTTCCGCTCCGCTGGATTTTCATAGCCGCATTTTGGGCAAGTCATGGCTGCTCTGAGGGGTTCGCGGTATCCGACCAGGCCAGGGGCTAACCCGACCCCCGGAATCACCGCAGGTTTACGCGCATATCTTCCTGCCTACCCGGTTCAGCGACGGGCGTCAACAAAAATCCACGAGGCACAGGACGCTCCATCGTGACAAACCAGTCAACGCCTAGCAGGCCTCGGAATGCACGTATTTGCTGGCTGACAGTACAGAGGGGCGCTGACCGTTGCTCCGGCGGCGACAGCGGGGATGGTCTCTCCAGGCTGTTAAAACCAAGCCGCGCCGGTGTCGCAAAAAAACCCTCCCGGACTGCTCGATCCACCCTCCCCTGATTGAAATCGGAGCGCCCGAAGACGCGACTTCCCGAGCTGCAGCGTCAGACCGTCCGGTGGTAAAATAAACCAGAAGGGGCCGGAATGAAAAGTTCCAATACGGACCCCGTAAGGAGGTGACAGATTGTGACAGGATCGAAACGTGTCATCGACCTGATCAACCTGCTGCTCGGCATGTGGCTGATCGTGTCCCCTTGGGTTTTGGGGACGGTCGCCAGCACCTCCAGCACCATCGTTCTGGTGTTGATGGGCATTGCACTCGTGGTCTTTTCCGCGTGGGCCCTGGCCCGGGCTGAGAACCGTACCGCGGAGTGGTGGAACTTCTTCCTCGGCGTTCTGTTGTTCTTCCTGCCCTGGATTTTCAGCTACACAGGCAAGTTCAGCAACGCGGTGAACTCCTGGATCGTCGGTATCGTGGTCGCCGCCCTGGCGCTGGTCACTATGCCGCTGAGCAAAGGGATACACGAGGGAGGCAGCCATCATCACGCCTAGCGGCGAGCGCATGGCAGGTTGAAAGGAAACGGTTCGCTCCAGTACTCATGGGTTCGCGGCGAGCCGGGCAACAATGGATGCGCCGGGATTTTCTCCCGGCGCTTTGTTGTTTGCGGGGCTTGAAGCCGCGCTTGGGGTGGGAAGAGCGGAGCTCGGCGGTGGCGGGGAGAGCCGGTCTTCGAAACCCCTATTGAGTTGGCAAAAATCGAGCTGTACCTGGAATTTTCGCGGAAATTTTTGTTCTGTGTTTGCGGTTTTTTGGGGCCGACCTGGTTTGACAGCAGAGTTCTGCGCACAGCCGTCACCAGGGTAGTTTCCCCGAAAATGCCACGTGCAGGAGCATTTCCTTCGCTTCCGATCATCGAAAAACAACTGGAGAAGACGCTGCATCTCGCCTTGACAGGAAGTAGGTTGATGGAATATGAATTAGCATGCTAACCATTCGAAGGCTAACATTCTGGAGGTTAAATGGCCCTGTCGCCTGAACATGCCCATGAGGCTACCCTCGGCCAACTCCTCGCCCAGGTCTGCCGCCTGGCTGGCAACCGCCGCCGGCTGCGGCTGGAGCGCCTCGGCCTGCATCACGCCCAGGGGATGCTTCTTTTTCACCTCTGGCACACGGACGGCATCTCCCAGCGGGACCTGGCCGCGGCACTGCAGATCACCCCGCCCACGGCGAGCAACACCCTGCAGCGGATGGAGCGAGACGGCTGGATCGAACGGCGCCGGGACGACGAGGACCAGCGCGTCGTCCGCGTCTATTTGACTGAAAAGGCGCGGGACCTGCACCAGGACGCCCGGGCTTCGCTGCGCGATTTCGACCGCGAGATGGGCTCGGTGCTGAGCGAAGCGGAGCAGGCGGCGCTGCGCACCTCGCTGCTCAAGGTGCGGGCCTACCTGGCGCAGGTGACGGCCGGGGAGGGGGAACTATGAAGTCCCTGCGGCGTCTCTACGGGTTCCTGCGCCCCTACAAGCTCCCCTCTGCGGTCGCTCTGCTGCTCCTTTTCGCCATGGTCGCCGCCGACCTGCTCATCCCCCACCTCACCCAGCGGATCATTGACCAGGGGATCGCCGCGCACGATCTCCGCGTGGTCGTCACCACCGCCCTGTGGATGGCCGGCGCGGCGCTCCTCTCCGCCTTATTCGCCATCGCCAACAACTATCTCTCGGTGAGCGTCGCCATGAACTTCGGCGCCGACCTGCGCAGCGCCCTGATCCGCAAGGTGCAGACCTTCTCCTTCGCCAACCTCGACACCCTGCAGACCGGCAAGCTTATCGTCCGCTCCACCAGCGACGTCAACGCGGTGCAGATGATCGTCATGCTCTCGCTGCGGATTCTCACCCGGGCGCCGATCTGGGCGGTCGGCGCCATCGTCCTGCTGGTTCTCACCAGCCCCCGGCTGGCCTGGATCATGGCCGTTGCCATCCCCCTCATCGTCGTGCTGGTCTGGCTCTTCGGCCGCCGGGCGCAGCCGATGTTCATGGCCGTGCAGCAGCGCCTCGACCGGCTCAACGTGGTCCTCCAGGAGAACCTGGCGGGGGTGCGGGTGGTCAAGGCTTTCGTCCGCGGCGACCACGAGGCGTCCCGCTTCGGCGCGGCCAACGAGGAGCTGACGGCGGGGACGATCGGGGTCGCCCGGCTGCTGGCGGTCTTCTCCCCGATCATGCTGCTGCTGCTCAACCTGGCGGTAGTCGCCGCGGTCTGGCTCGGCGGCAAGACGGCATTGGCCGGCGGCATGAGCGTCGGCCAGGTGGTGGCCGCCATCAACTACCTCTCCTTCGCCCTCTTTCCGATCCTCATGCTATCCGCCATGGTCGGTCCCATCGCGGCGGCGGACGCCTCGGCGCGCCGCATCCTCGAAGTCCTCGACGCCGAGGTGCAGCCGCTCCGGGCCGATCCCCTGCGCCTCGAGCAGCCCCGGGGGCGGATCGCCTTCGAGGCGGTCTCCTTCAGCTACCCCGGTGAGAGTTCC
Organism: uncultured Alphaproteobacteria bacterium; assembly: GCA_963730305.1. Lineage (GTDB taxonomy): Bacteria > Pseudomonadota > Alphaproteobacteria > Bin65 > Bin65 > CAMYMQ01. The sequence continues at coordinate 538,673 of CAVSRB010000001.1, read as the reverse complement.
GAACCGGTGCTGGAGGAGATTTCCTTTGTCGCCGAGCCCGGGGAGACGGTGGCCATCGTCGGCGCCACCGGCGCCGGCAAGTCGACCCTGATCCACCTTATCCCCCGCTTCTACGACGTCAGCGCCGGGCGCATCACCATCGACGGCATCGACGTGCGTGACCTCGACCCGGCCGCACTGCGCCGCGTCGTCGGCATCGCCCTGCAGGAGGCGGTCCTCTTCTCCGGCAGCGTCGCCGACAACATCCGCTACGGACGCCAGGAAGCCAGCGACGACGAGGTGGCCGCCGCGGCGAAGGCGGCCCAGGCCGACGCCTTCATCGCCGAACTCCCCCAGGGATACGCGACCCCGGTCGGCCAGCGCGGCGTGACCCTCTCCGGCGGCCAGCGCCAGCGCCTCGCCATCGCCCGCGCGCTTTTGGTGCGGCCCAAGGTGCTGATCCTCGACGATTCGACCAGCGCCCTCGACATCGAGACCGAGGTGCGGCTGCAGGACGCCCTCGATGCGCTGATCGCCGCCTCGCGAAACGCCACCACCCGCTTCATCGTCGCCCAGCGCATCAGCACCGTGCTCCTTGCGGACAAGATCGTCGTCCTCGACCAGGGCCGGGTCAGCGCCATCGGCAGCCATCGCCGGTTGCTGGAGGAGAGCGCCGTCTACCGGGAGATCTACCGCTCCCAGTTGGGGGAGCCAGCCGCTGCAGGGGAGAAAGAGCATGGCTGAGGCGTCGGGACGGCGGCCGCCGGCGGCGCCGCTGAGCGGCCTGCCCGGCCCGGGCGGGCGGGGGGCCGGAGGGCACAGCACCGAGCGGGCGCAGGATGCGCGGGGGGCGCTGCGCCGCCTGGCGGCCTACCTCTATCCCCAGCGCGGAGTCATCGCCCTGGTGGCGCTGATTGCCACTCTCGGCACCGCCCTGGCCCTGGCCGGGCCCTACCTCATGGGCCGGGCCATCGACCAGCTTGTCGGACGGAATCTCCCGGTCCTCCTGCACATGACCCTGCTGATGCTCGGCGCCTACGCCCTTTCGGCGGCGGCGCAGCTGCTCCAGGGGTGGCTCCTCGCCGGCCTTTCCCAGCAGGCGATGCGCGATCTGCGCCGGGATCTCTTTGGCCACCTGCAGGGCTTCCCGCTGCGCTTTTTCGACGAGCGCCGCCAGGGGGAGCTGATGAGCCGGCTGACCAACGACATGGACGCCATCAGCCGGGTCCTTACCGACAACGCGGCCCAGCTCTTCACCGGCGTTTTGACCCTGGCGGGCATCCTCGGCATCATCTTCGTCCTCAGCCCCTGGCTCGCCCTCGGCTCGATGCTCGCTTTTCCGCTGATGCTCGGCCTGGTCGGGACCGTGGGGCGCAAAACCCGCTCCGCTTTTCGCGGCTACCAGGCGCGGCTCGGGACGCTCAACGCCGTTCTCGAGGAGACCTACAGCGGCCAGCGGGTGGTGCTCGCCTTCGGCCAGCAGGAGCAGGTGCTGGGCCGTTTCGACGCCGCCAACGAGGCAGTGCGATCGGTCGGGGTTCAGGCCATGACCCTGGCGCTGCTGGTGATGCCGATGATGGGTATCCTCTCCAACCTGAACGTCGCCGTCCTCTGCGGACTGGGGGGCTACCTGGCGATCAAGGGGCTGGTGTCAATCGGCACCATCGCCGCCTTCATCACCTACTCGCGGCGCTTCGCCGAACCGCTGCGCCAGCTCGGCAACCTCTATAACCAGGTGCAGGGCGCGCTGGCCGGGGCCGAGCGGATTTTCCAGCTCCTCGATACCGTCTCCGAGCAGCTCGATCCCCCAGGCGCGCCGGAGCTGCCCCGGGTGGCCGGGGAGGTGGAGTTCGACGGCCTCGATTTCGCCTACGTCCCGGGCACCCCGGTGCTGCAGGAGATCTCCCTCCATGCCCGGCCCGGCGAGCGCATCGCCCTGGTCGGCCACACCGGCGCCGGCAAAACCACCATCGTCAACCTGCTGTCGCGCTTCTACGAGCCGCAGCAGGGGACGATCCGCATCGACGGCGTCGACATCCGCAGCGTCACCCGGGAGAGCCTGCGGCGCCAGCTCGGAGTGGTGTTGCAGCAGTCCTTTCTCTTTAGCGAGTCGGTTCTGGAGAATATCCGCTACGGGCGCCTGGACGCCAGCGACGCGGAGGTTGTGGTCGCCGCCAAACTCGCTCACGCCGACGGCTTCGTCCGCCGGCTTCCCCACGGCTACGACACGGTTCTGTCGGAGCGCGGCGGCAACCTCTCCGAGGGGCAGCGCCAACTGGTCACCATCGCCCGGGCGATCCTCGCGGATCCGGCCATCCTCATCCTCGACGAGGCGACCAGCTCCGTCGACACCCGCACCGAAGCGCAGATCCAGAAGGCCCTGCAGCAGCTGATGCAGGGGCGTACCAGCTTCGTCATCGCCCACCGCCTCTCCACCATCGCCACCGCCGATCAGGTGATCGTGATCGACCGGGGGCGGATCGTCGAGCAGGGAACCCACGCCGAACTTCTTGCGCTGGAAGGCGCCTACTACCGCCTCTACGTCAGCCAGTTCCGGGACCGGGGCAGCGCCCCTCGGCAAGGGGGGGCCGATGCCGCGGAGCCGGGGCGCACCGGATCGGTGCCGGAAGGGTCCTGAATCGCCGGGACGGGCGCAAAAACGCCTACGGGGCGGACCAGACTGGTCCGCCCCGTAGGCGTTTCGCAAGGGGAGGCCGGGCCGGCCGCACCCGGCGTCAGGCCGGCTGGCCGGTCTCGACCCGATTTCGTCCCAGGCGCTTGGCACGATAGAGGGCATCGTCCGCCCGTTTGATCAGATCCACCTCGCGATCTCCCGGCAGCAGTTGGGCCACGCCGCAGCTGACGGTGACCTGGTCCATCCCCTCGATGGGGCTGCAGGCGATGCTCTGGCGGATCTTTTCCGCCAGGTGGGTAGCCTGGGCCTGGTTGGTTGCAGGCGCCAGGAGCAGGAACTCCTCGCCGCCCCAGCGCCCCAGGATATCGTTGGTCCGGGTGACCTGCCGCACCACGGCGGCCACGGTTTTCAGGACCATGTCCCCGGCCAGGTGGCCGTGGTGGTCGTTGACCTGCTTGAAATGGTCGAGGTCGAAGAGGATCAGCGCCAAGGGGGTGTTATAACGTGTGGAACGCTCCATCTCGGCCTGCAGTTCCTCCTCGATCCGACCCCGGTTCGCGGCCCCGGTGAGTTTGTCCACCGTGGCGGCGATCTGGAGCGCCTGGTTCAGCTCGTTCAACTGTTGCACCATGTTGTTGAAACGCGCGGCCAGGTGTCCCGATTCGTCCCGGGATCGGACCGGCACGGCCACATCCAGGTGGCCCGCGCCCACTGCCGAGACGGCCTCGCTCAGCAGGGCAATCGGCCGCGTAATGGTTTTCGACAGCAGAATCGCGAGGCCGGCGCTGAAACCACCGGTGGGAAAGGAACCCGCGCTGCCGGCGATGACCAGCGTCGGCACCTTGATGCCGGTCAGCAGGGTCGGCGTGTTCATCTTCGGATCGTCGGCGTAGTAGGCGACGAAGCTGTCGGCCGCGACCCGGGTGCTCGGGCAGTTGAGGAAGGGATGCCCGGACAGGATCGCCTTTCCCTTGGCGCGCGCCGCCGCGACGTCCGCGCGCCGGTCGCGATGGAACCGTTGCCTGTAGCGCCGGTCGGCGCCCGCCGCGGTCCAGGTCGACGGCGCCAGGGCGACGACGGCGGCGAGGGCTGCCCGCCGGCTGCTTGACGGCATAACGGACCGCCTGATTGCCGCCACGGGAATGGCCGAAGAGGGCGATCTTGCCGGCGCCCTTCGCCTTCAGCCACCGGTACCAGGCGGCGATCTCGGGCAGGGCGTCGGTCTGTTTGTGGCGCTGGACGTGGTCGCACGGGAACATGCCGCGCCGGTCGCTCTCGCCGAGCGACAGGGTGATGGCGAGCGAGCTGATCCCGCGCGACCCGAGCCCCGCCTGGAGTGTCCTGATCGTCTCCATGCGGGCGTGCGCCATCGTGCCGTGGACCATCAGCAGGACGCCGTCGGCCATCCGCTTGTTGGCCGCCAGCGCGAGGTTGCCGTTGAGCTTCAGCGCGCCATATTGGATCGCGACCGGTTCCGCTCGGGCGGCCATGCCCGAGAGCGTGATCGTCGCCGCGGCCAGGGCGCCGAGCGCCGCCTTACGGTGGCGACGGAGACACGTCGATAGGTGTGGGCGCATCTTGTGTTCCTGCGGTTGGGTCGGGCCGCGCAATCGAATTGACGCCATCATATTGCGATATGCGAATATAATACAGATTGCACGGCTCCAGGAACGCGGGGAGAGGCAGATGCACGGATGGCGAAGCAAACGGATCGGGCTGTTGGCGGCGCTGATGCTGGCGCCGTTGGCGGCCGGCCTGGGTGGCTGCCCCGGCGAGTGCCGAGACCAAGAGCAGCGCGCCCGCGCTCGGTGACGGCGGCCTCTATGTCCAGCCGTGGTTTCTGCAGAGCTTCCTCGATATGCGCGAGGACCTGGGCGAGGCGCGCAAGAAGGGCAAGCGCCTCGTCGTCATCTTCGAGCAGAAGGGCTGCCCCTATTGCCGCGAGCTCCATCTGGTCAACTTCGCCGACCGCACGATCACCGACTACGTCCGCGCCAATTTCGAGGTCGTCCAGCTCGACCTGTGGGGCGCGCGCAAGGTGACCGATTTCGACGGCAAGGAGCTGACCGAAAAGCAGTTCGCCAAGAAGTACAAGGTCCGCTTCACGCCGACGGTGCTGTTCTTCGCCAAGCAGGTGCCCGCGGGCAAGGCGGGCAAGGACGCCGAAGTCGCCCGCATGCCCGGCTACCTGCCGCCGAAGTATTTCCGGATGTTCTTCGAGTATGTGAAGACGGAGGCGTTCAAGGCGACCAGGTTCCGCGCCTATGTAAAGGCTCGGCTGGCGGCGAAGGCGAACTAACGGCCACGCCGCGCCGGCCAGGCGCGCCGCGAAGGAGGATGCGATGACCGCAACCGGATCGAGGGGAACGAGACTGGCGCTGCTGGTCGCGGCCCTGGTTTCCGTGGCCGCAATGGCGGCGCCCGTCGCCCGCGCGGCCGAGGCGGGCCCGTTCCGCCTCTATGCGGTGAAGGCGCCCTACGACCAGGTGCGGCAGGACCTGTCCGACGCGATCACCAACCGCGGGCTCGTCGTCGACCACGTTTCGCATATCGGGGCGATGCTCGACCGGACGGCCAAGGCGGTCGGCGCCAAGCGCCGGGTCTACGACAAGGCCGAAGGCTTCCAGTTCTGCTCGGCGGTCTATTCGCGGCGGATGATGGAGGCGGACGCCCGCAACATCCTGTTCTGTCCCTACATCGTCGTCGTCTACACGACCGCCGCCGACCCCAAGACCGTCCACATCGGCTACCGCCGGCCCACGCTCGTCGGCGCGCCGGCGTCCACGAAGGCGCTGGGCGCCGTCGACCATCTGTTGAACGCGATCGTGCGGGAGGCGGCCGGGCTCGACTGAGCGCCGGCCCCTCCGGGTGGAACTCTGCTTAGGCCGCCTGCCGCGGCGTCGCGTCGAGCGCTTCGGCGACCGCGCCGTGGACGATCTTGCCGCCCTCGATATTGACGCCGCCGGCCAGGTGCGGGTCGTCCGCGACCGCCTGCCGCCAGCCCTTGTCCGCGATGGCGAGGACGAAGGGCAGGGTGGCGTTGCCCAGCGCCGCGGTCGAGGTGCGGGCGACCGCGCCCGGCATGTTGGCGACGCAGTAGTGGACGATGCCGTCGACGATATAGGTCGGGTCGTCGTGGGTCGTCGCGCGGCTGGTCTCGAAGCAGCCGCCCTGGTCGATGGCGACGTCGACCAGCACCGCGCCCGGCTTCATGCCCGCGAGCTGCGGCCGCCGGATCAGCTTGGGCGCGGCGGCGCCCGGGATCAGCACCGCGCCGATCACCAGGTCGGCCTCGCGGACCAGCTCCTCGGTGGCGCTCAGGGTCGCGTAGCAGGTCTTGAGCCGGCCCTGGAAGATCTCGTCGAGCCGGCGCAGCCGGTCGACCGACTTGTCGAGGATGGTGACGTCGGCGCCGAGGCCCGTGGCCATGCTGGCGGCGTTGTAGCCGACCACGCCGCCGCCGATGACGACGACGCGCGCGGGCAGGGCGCCCGGCACGCCGCCGAGCAGCATGCCGCGGCCGCCGTGGGTGTTCTCCAGCGACGCGGCGCCGACCTGGACGGACATCCGCCCGGCGATCTCCGACATCGGCGCCAGCAGCGGCAGGTGGCCAGCGTCGTCGGTGACCGTCTCGTAGGCGATCGCGGTGCAGCCGCTCTGGCACAGCAGCTCGGCCTGCAACGGGTCCGCAGCGAGGTGGAGATAGGTGAATAGGATCTGGTCGTCGCGCAGCATCCGGCATTCGTCGGGCTGCGGCTCCTTGACCTTGACGATCAGCTCGGCCTCGCCGAACACGGCCTCGGCCGTCTCGGCGATCCGCGCCCCGGCGGCGGTGTAGTCGCCGTCGGTGAAGCCGCTGCCGGCGCCGGCGCCGGCCTGGACGACCACCGCGTGGCCGTGGGCGACCATCTCCTGAACCGCTGCCGGCGTGGCGCTGACCCGGCACTCGTGAGTCTTGATTTCCTTGGGGATACCGATCCGCATTCCGTCCTCCTTCAGACAGGCGTTACGCACCGCGTCTTGATAGAGGGAGGATAGGATGATTCGCGGAGAAAGTGCTTGCGAAGATGTTTATGGAATTGTCATTTGTCGCAATTAAAGTTATCAAAGTTGCAGAAACTTCGTAGAATATTCGAATGATGCTCGATTCGATCGATTATCGTATCCTGGCGGCGCTTCAGGACGACGGGCGGATCACCAACAACAGCTTGGCCGAAAAGGCCGGGCTGTCGCCGTCGGCGTGCCTGCGTCGCGTGCAGATGCTGGAGCGGGCAGGCGTCATCGAGGGCTACACCGCGCTGGTCGACGCCGCGGCGCTCGGTCGGCCGACGACGGTCGTCGTGCAGATCACGCTCGAACGGCAGACCGACGATTATCTCGAAGCCTTCGAGGCCGCGATCGCGCACCAGGCGGAAGTTGTGGAGTGCTACCTGATGTCGGGCATGGCCGACTACCTGCTCCGCGTCGCCGTCCGGGATGCGGAGGACTACGAACGGCTCCACCGGGGCGTGCTGGCCCGGCTGCCGGGGGTCGCGCGCATCCAGTCGAGCTTCGCCATCCGCACGGTCATCTCCCGCGCGTCGCTGCCGGTCGGCGAACTCGCAGGTTAGCCGGCGGGCGGCCGGTCAGTCGATGACGACCCAGCCGTCCGGCGGGGCGCTGTTGCCCGGGTGGACGGCGCCGCAGTTCTTGCAGGTCCGCGCCTGTTTGTCCTCGTGGAACGCCTCGTAGAGCGGGGGCAGATCCTTGACGATGTCGCTGACCGGCACCTCGACCCGGTGGACCCGGTTCTTGCACTCGAAGCAGTACCACTCGAAGCCGTCGAGCATGCCGGCGACGCGGGGCGATTCGATCACCAGCCCGATCGAGCCCGGCATCGGCCGCTGCGGCGAGTGCGGCACGTGGGCCGGCAGCATGAACACGTCGCCCTCGTTGATGCGGACGTCGTGGATGTCGCCGTCCTGGTATACCTTGAGGATCATGTCGCCGCGGAGCTGGTAGAAGAACTCCTGGACCGGATCGTCGTGGAAATCGACCCGGGTGTTCGGGCCGCCGATGATCTGGGCGATCATGCCGGGCTGTTCGAACAGCAGCTTGTTGCTGACCGGCGGCTTGAGCTGGTCGCGGTTCTTCTCGATCCAGGCGTCGAGGTCGAAGGGCTGGTCGAATTTCATGCTGGTCTCCCGTGGATGGCCCGACGCGTCAGCTCATCGTCGGCATGATGAAGTCGGCGCCGGCCCGGATGCCCGTGGGCCAGCGCGAGGTGACGGTCTTGAGTCGGGTGTAGAAGCGGACGCCGTCCATGCCGTGCATGTGCAGGTCGCCGAACAGCGACCGCCGCCAGCCGCCGAATGAATGGAAGGCCATCGGCACCGGGATCGGCACGTTGATGCCGACCATGCCGGTCAGCGTCCGCGACGCGAAGGTGCGCGCGGCGTCGCCGTCGCGGGTGAAAATGGCGTTGCCATTGCCGAACTCGTGGCCGTTGACGAGGTCGAGGGCGGAATCGAAGTCCGGCACGCGCACCATCGACAGCACCGGGCCGAAGATCTCCTCGCGGTAGATGCGCATGTCCGGGGCCACGTTGTCGAACAGGCACGGGCCGAGAAAGTAGCCGTCCTCGTAGCCCTGCAGGCTCAGGTCCCGGCCGTCGACGACCAGTTCCGCGCCTTCCTCGGCGCCGATGTCGACATAGCCGCGCACCTTGTCGTAGTGCGCCTTGGTGACCAGCGGTCCCATCTCCGAATCGGGGTCGGTGCCGGGGCCGACCTTGAGCTTCTGCATCCGGGGCACCAGCCGCTCGCGCAGGGGCTCGGCGGCGCCGCCCACGGCGACCGCGACCGACACCGCCATGCAGCGCTCGCCGGCCGAGCCGAAGGCGGCGCCCATCAGCGCGTCGGCCGCCTGGTCGAGGTCGGCGTCGGGCATCACGATCATGTGGTTCTTGGCGCCACCCAAGGCCTGGACACGCTTGCCGTTGGCCGCGGCGGTCGAATAGATCGACTGGGCCACCGGGGTCGAGCCGACGAAGCTGACCGCGGAGACCTGCGGGTGGTCGAGCAGCGCCTCGACCGCGTCCCGCTCGCCGTTGACGACGTTGAACACGCCGTCGGGCAGGCCGGCCTCGCTGAGCAGCTCGGCCATGCGCAGCGCCGCCGAGGGGGTCTTCTCCGACGGCTTGAGGATGAAGGTGTTGCCGCAGGCGATCGAGATCGGGAACATCCACAGCGGCACCATCACCGGGAAGTTGAACGGCGTGATGCCGGCGCAGATGCCGACCGGCTGGCGCACCGAATAGCTGTCGACGTTGGTGCCGACATTCTCGGTGAACTCGCCCTTGAGCAGGTGCGGGATGCCGCAGGCGAACTCGACCACCTCGATGCCGCGGGTCAGCGAGCCCTTGGCGTCGGCGAGCACCTTGCCGTGCTCGGCGGTGATGATCTCGCCCAGCTCGTCGGCATGCTCCTCGAGCAGCGCCTTGAAGCGGAACATCACCCGGGCGCGCTGCAGCGGCGGGGTCGCGGCCCAGCCGGGGAGCGCGTCGGCCGCCGCGCGCACCGCCTGTTCGACGGTCGCCGCATCGCCCAGCGCGACCTTGGCCTCGGCCTCGCCGGTCGCCGGATTGAAGACCTCGGCGAAGCGGTCGCCGCCGGCCTGCCGGCCGTTGATGAAATGGTTTATCTCACGCATCGGTGTTTCCTTTCCCCCGGACGTGGTCTGGCCCGAATTTCGTGCCGTTCAGGCCGCCGAGGCCTTGCTGTTCCCGAGATCGAGCCCGCAGGCGTCGACCGCGCTCTTGATGGTGGCCTTCTCCGCCTCGGTCAGGGCGAGGAGAGGCCGGCGGACCGGGCCGCCGACCTGGCCGATCAGGTCCTGCCAGTATTTCTGCTGGGCCTGGGGCTTGTCCGCCGGGCGGGTCCCCTTCAGCGCCTTGCGCACCGGGTCGAGGCTGTCGCGCACCGCGCGCGCCTTGTCGACCTCGCCGGCCATGGCCAGCTCGGTGTATTCGCGCATCCGCTGGTCCGTCGCCGTCTGCATCAGGTAGGGCGGGGTCGAACACAGGTAGACTTGCCAGCCGAGCTCGACGATGTTTTCGAGCCAGTGGTCCTCCGACGAGGTGCTGACGATCAGCTTGTCGCCGGCCAGGCGGGTCAGCGCGGCATAGCGCTCGCGGTCGACGCTGTATTTGATGGCGACGATGTTGGGCAGCTCGGCGATGCGGGCGCACAGCTCCGGCTCCATGACGTAGCCGTAGTCGGGCTGGTGCCAGATCGCGATGCCGATATCCAGGATTTCGCTGAGGTGGCGATAATACTCGTAGAGGATGTCGTCGACCTTGGTGTGGAAGTAGAGCGGCGGGCTGTGGACGATGACGTAGTCCGCGCCGATCGCCTGGGCGTGGCGGGACAGGTCGATCACCGTGTCCAGGTTCTCGTCCGAGGTCGACAGGATCGTGCCGGCCTTGTCGCCGCATTCCTCGACCGCGATCTCGAAGCTACGCTTGCGCTCCTCGAGCGACATCGAGAAGAACTCGCCCTGCTTGCCGGTGACGAACAGGCCGCCGAGGTTGAGGTCGTCGACCCAGTGCCGGAAGTTGCGGCGGAAGCCGGCCTCGTCGAGGCTGAGGTCGTCGGGCTTGAACGGCGTCAGGGTCGCCGCCCACAGCCCGCGCAGGTGCTCGCGGGCGTATTCCTTGGCTTCTGACTTGCGGTACTTCATCGCTTTCGATCCTCGTTCCTTGCGGCCCTGATGGCCAGCCAGATCTGCTCGCTGGTGAGCGGCAGGTCGAGATGACGCACTCCCAGCGGCGACAGGGCGTCGATCGCCGCGTTCAGGATCGCCGCCGGCACGCCGATGCAGCCCGCTTCGCCGACGCCCTTGGCGCCGAGCGGGTTGGTCAGCGCCGGCGTCTCGATCCGGTCGAGGACGACCGGCGGAACGTCCGCCGCGCGCGGCACGGCATAGTCCATCAACGACCCGGTCACGAGCTGCCCGTCTTCGTCATAAACGATCCGTTCCATCATTGCTTGCCCCAATCCCTGGGCGAGGCCGCCGACCAGCTGGTCGTCGGCCAGGCGCGGGTTGACGATCACGCCGGCGTCGTCGACCCAGACGATTTGTTCGACCTGCGGCACGGCCGTTTCGGGGTCGATCGTCATCGTCGCGATGCAGCAGCCATACGCCCAACTCTCCCCAGACGCCTCGAAACGGACGTCGGCTTCCAGCCGCTCGCCGTCGCCCTCGCCGCCGCCCTCGTCGGCCGCCCGGGCCAGCGCCGTCCAGTCCACCGACGGCCCATCCTGCGCGCTCACCCGGAAGCCGCCTTGATCGAGCGCAATCGCGTCCGGCGACGCCTGGAGCAGCCGGGCGGCCAGCGCCGTCGCCTGTTCCCGCACGGCCTCGGCGGCGCGCAGGATCGCGCTGCCGCCGATACCGGTGCTGCGGCTGGCCAGCGCGCCAATGGCGTCCGGCACCGCGGCGGTGTCGCCGTGGACGACGTCGACCCGGTCGGGCGGGACGCACAGCGTGTCGGCGACGATCTGCGCGAAGGTGGTCTCGCGGCCTTGTCCCTGGGCGGAGGAGCCGGTCGCCGCGGTGATCCGGCCGTCGGTCTCGACCCGCACCCGGCCGCTCTCCCAGCCGACGCCGCAGGGCTCGACGTAGAAGGCGACGCCGACACCGGCCAGCTCGCCTCGTTGTCGTTGCCGTGTCCGGCGGTCGAGCAGGGCGGGATAGTCCGCGACGGCGCAGGCGCGGTCGAGGACGGCGGCATAGTCGCCGGAGTCCAGCGTTTCGCCCGTCGGCGTCCGAAAGGGGAGGCGGTCCGCGGCGATCAGGTTGCGCCGCCGGACCTCGACCGGATCCAGCCCGGTGGCGCGGGCGGCCTCGTCGATCAGGCGTTCCATCAGGGCTGCCGCCTCCGGCCGGCCGGCGCCGCGATAGATGCCGACCGGCGCCGCGGTGGTGACGAAGCCTTCGGCGGTGATGTCGACCGCCGGCACGTCGTAGGGGCCCGGCAGGATGCGCGCGGCGTTGCGCGCGGAGACGACGCCGCTGAACGGCAGCCAATGGCCGAGCGGCGCGCGGATGCGGGCGCGCAGGCCGGTGATCCGGCCGTCCGGCGCGACGGCGGCTTCCGCTTCGGTGGCCAGGCCGCGGCCGTGGGTCGCCGCCAGCAGGTCTTCGCCGCGGCTCGCCGTCCACTTCACCGACCGGCGCAGGGTCAGCGCGGCCCAGGCGGTGAACGCGTCCTCGGGATAGATCGAGCCCTTCATGCCGAAGGCGCCGCCGACGTCCGGCGCGATCAGGCGGATGCGCTCTGCTGCGAGGCCGATGATGGCGGCGATGTCGCGCCGGGCCCGCTGCGGCGCCTGGCTGGACAGCCAGATCGTCAGGGTATCGTCGTCGGCGTCATAGGCGGCGTGGACCGCCCGCGGCTCCAAGGTCGTGGGCGCGACCCGCGCGTGTTCGATCCGCGCCGTGACAATGGCGGCCGCGGCGGCGAAGGCCGCCTCGGCGTCGCCGGCGGACAGGGACAGGTCGAAGGCGCGGTTGTCGGGGAGGGCGGGGGATAGCGGCGGCTGATCTTCGGGCCCGCCATGGTCGGGCACCGGCGGAAGCGTTTCGTACCCGACGTCGACCAGTTCCGCAGCAGCGATGGCGGCCGCGTTCGTCTCGGCGACGACGGCGGCGATCGGCTCCCCGACCGCGTTCACCGTGTCGATCGCGAGGATCGGAAAGCGCGGCGGGCGGACGTTCTCGATCAGGGGATTGACCGGCAGATCGCCGAGCGACCGCACGTCCGCGCCGGTGAAGACGGCGTGCACGCCCGGCGTCGCCGCCGCAGCCACCGTATCGACCGACACCAGCCGGGCATGGGCGGCCGTGCTGCGCACGAACGCGATGTGGAGGACGCCGGCGGCCTGCACGTCATCGGTGAAGCGTCCGCGCCCGGTGACGAGGCGGGCGTCTTCTACGCGGGGCCGCGACTGCCCGACCGCCCGGTTGGGATCGGGTGCACGGATGTCGGCGCGGCGGGGCTGAAGCGTCATCGAATATGGGGTCGACGGCGGTGACGGGAACTCGAGCGCCGATTCGAGCAGAGCCTTATTCATTATACAATCGGCTTTTTCTTATGATTTAATCGGAAATAGAAATGAATATAACGCTCAAGCAACTCCGCGCCTTCGTCGCGGTCGCCGAGGCCGGCAGCTTTACGCGGGCGGGCGACAAGCTCCACCTGACCCAGTCGGCCACCTCCGGCCTGATCCGGGAGCTCGAGCGCGAGCTCGATATCCGGCTGTTCCACCGCACCACCCGCCGGGTCGACCTGACCGAGGCCGGCCGCGAGTTCGAGGCCCGGGTCCAACGGCTGCTGGCGAGCCTGGACCGGTCGGTCGCCGATATCGGTGCGATCGCCGCGCGCCGTCGCGGCCGCCTCGCCGTTGCCGCGCCGCCCTTGCTCGCCGCAACCATGATGCCCGGAATCATCGCGGCGTTCCTGGAGCGGTATCCGGGCATCCGGGTGATCCTGCGCGACGTCTCCACCGACCAGATCGTGGCGCGGGTCATCGACGGCGACGTCGACTGCGGGATCGGGACCTTCGCGGCGGCGGAGGAGGGGCTGGCGCGCACGACGCTGATGTCGGATGCGCTGACCCTGTTCGTGCCCGCCGGGCATTCGTTGGCCGGCGGCGGCCCGGTCCGCTGGCGCGACGTCGCCGCCGCTCCGTTGATCGCGCTGACCCGGGACAGCGGCATCCGCGTTCTGGTCGATCGCTCGATCGGCGCCGCCGGGCTGACGGCCGAACCGGCCTACGAAGTCGTCCAGATCGCCACGGCGATCGCCATGGTCGAAGCCGGGCTCGGCGTCGCCGTGCTGCCATCCTATGCCCGGTTGGTCGGCCGCCGGTACCGGGTGGCGACCTGCGCCATCGACGGCCCGCCGGTCACGCGCGACATCGATCTGGTGCAACCGGCCGGCCGGACGCCGTCGCCCGCCACGGCCGCCTTCGCCGAGATCGCCGCGGAGCGGTGCCGAGACCCCGCGGTGGCGATGCCCTAGCCGGCCGGTCGCGCCGACCACGATCCCGTGATGCCGTCTTGCCCCGCCCGGTGAGGCTGGTTACGGTTGTCGCAATCCATCCCGGAATCGGCGGACAGCGCCGAATTCAGTCTGGGGCCGAAGCGCAGCGTCGGGGACAAGGTTGCGCAAGGCGGATCGTGAGGGGGCTCGTTCCATGCGCATTGCAGCCAGAAGTGCCGTCGTCGGCTTAGCAGCGGCGGTGATCGCGCTGCCGCAGATCAGTCTGGCGGCCGACTACGACATCTCCGGCGACACGTCGACCGGGTTGTTCGGCAGTTTCTTCGGCGGCGGCAGCCGGCGCGTGACCGTCCGCTTCACCAAGAAGGACCTGACCACGCAATCCAAGCTGGAGAAGGCGTTCATCCAGCGGCTGATCTGGCCACGCTACGGCCGGAAGACGGCCTTCGGTCGTGCCCTGGTCGCCAGGGTCGACAAGCACTTCCACGGCCTCGTGCGGGACAAGTTCATCGCGCAGATCCGCGAGCGTCATCCCGAGATCTGGCCGTTCGGCATCTACGTCGACCGCATGGTCGACCGTATCGCCAAGATCCTGAAGGAATTGAACAGCGACGGCACGCACTCCTTCGCGGTGACGATCCCCAAGAACTGGTTCGTCAAGCGCGGCGAGATGGATCTGGTGATCGAGGTCGTCAAAGCCCGCGTGCCGCGGCTCGACGTCTACCAGATCGGCAAGTCGGGCGAGCGTACGCGGATCTTCACGTCGCTGGCGGCGCCCGGCAATTTCTACCGCAGCTTCGCGACGCCCACCGGGATCATGTACACGTCGCGCTATATTCACGCGCCGCGCTGGTACCCGTGCGCGACCAAGTGGGCGACGGAGCCGTGTCGGCAGCCGCGCGGCCTGAACACCGCCTTCGGCCTGGGCGGGATCGACCTGACCAGCCGCGACTATCTGGTCGGCTACGGGCCGAAATGGGGCAGCGGCACGGTGTCGCCGTACCTGATCCATTCGACCAACATGTACGGGAGCCCCGGCCGGTACGCGTCGCACGGCTGCGTCCGCATCTTCCCGCACAAGGCAGACGACCTGTTCGCCGGCCTCAAGCACTATTTTTCCAAGCCGGGTACGACCAGGACGCGCGATTTCGGCGACATCTCGCCGTTCGTCAAGACGATCCCCGTGCTGCTCGGCACGCCGACGCAATTGACCTATTTTCGTCGGCAGCTCGCGAGCCGGCGCGACCAGGCCCGCCGGGCGCGGGCGGAGGACAAGATTAAGAAGAACTGACGAGCGGCGGACCCGCCGCTCAGATTCCGCCCGCTGCGACCGTGGTGGGCAGGATGTTCAGGTGGTTCTCGACCGCCTTGACGCCGGGGACCGCTTCCGCCGCCATCTCCGCCGCCCGCTTCTCCGCCTCGCTCGGCACCGCGCCCCACAGATGGGCCGTGCCCTGCGTCACCACGACATGCATGTGCTGGCTGGCGACGCCGGCGTTGGCGGTGACCTCCGCCCAGATCGCTTCCCGGATCCCGGCGTCGCTGGTGTCCTGCTGGAAGGTGACGTGCTCCTTCTGGGCGACCAGGGCCCGAAGCAGGTCGGCGCGGCTGACGATGCCCACCAGCTTGCCGTCGGTGACCACGGGCACGCGCTTGATATGGTTGCGCTCCAGCGTTTCGGCGATCTTGCCGATCGGCGTGTCGGCGGTGACGGTGACGACGTCCGGCGTCATCACGTCGGCCGCCTTGGCGCCGTGCGACTTGACGTAGTCGGCGGCGCGCGCTTCGGGCGAGCTGATCAGGTCGAGCCACCAGGATCGGCGCCCGGCTGTGCCGATGTCCTGCCGGCGCATCAGGTCGCCTTCGCTGACGATGCCGAGCAGCTTGCCGGCGGTGTCGACCACCGGCGCCGCGCTGATTCGGCGCTCGAGAAGCAGCGCGGCGATCTCGCGGACGGAGGTGTCGGGGGCAACCGTCGCGACTTCGGCGGTCATGATGTCCTTGGCGTCCATGTCCTTCCCTCTCTGGCACGACCGAGCGTGCCGGCTTGATACCGTCGCGCCCGGCGCCGGTCCTTGACGTGCGTCAACTGCCGGCAAAGCCGGGTCAGTCGGCCGCCGGGTGGGTCACGAAGGCGTGGTACGGCACCCGGAACAACTCGCGGAACGTGATCAGTGCGCCCAGCAGGAAGCTGAACAGGGCTGCCGCGAAATAGCCGTAGCCGTAATCGGAGAACCCCTGTTGCATCGCGATGTAGGTGAACCCGAAATTGGTCGTCAGCAGGATGACGTTGAGCGCCAGGACCCGTCCGCGCAGGTCGAAATAGGACAGGATGATGGTCAGCACCAGGAACAGCGTGTGGAAGAAGGCGCCGAGGACGCCGAACCGGAAGATGCCGAGCCACAGGTAGTTGATGCCGAGCAGGTCGAAGATCTCGGGCGCGAAGACGATGCACAGCAGCGAGACCGTCGCCTGGAAGACGATCAGGTTGCGGATGCCGGACAGTAGCTCCGCCAGGATCGCCCGGTGGTTGCTGAGAATGCGGTCGAGCGTCGCATGGTGCTGGATGTCGCGGTAGAAGCGCATGTAGCGCTCGTAGAAACCCGTCTCCAGGTTGAGCACGAAGGTCGCCATCGACGGCACGATCGACAGGAAGGCCAGGAACATCGCGCCGTCGTAGATGCCGTAGTGGATGAAGCCGCTCGGTAGCGTCTGGCGCTCGGGCGCGAACCACATCACCCATTTGTCGATCCAGATCGCCATGTTGTAGAGCAGACCGGACACGGCGAGCGACCAGTAGCCTCGGAAATGCCTGACCCAGGCGAAGATCCGGCGCGGCGGATAGGGGTATTCGGCGAAGGTGCGGGCGACCAGGGCGAACAGGATCACCGCGAGACCGGCGTTGAACCCCATCAGCATGCCGTCGAGTGAGCCGAGCTGGGCGCCGAGCACCGACAGACCGAAGGCGAGGGCGAGGCCGACGCCGAAGGTCGCGCTGACTGCGATGTAGACCTTCAGCGCCGTGAGGTAGACGCCGACGATCCACAGCGACGCAGTCAGGAAATAGTTGACCACCGCATGGACCTGGGTCGCGACCGGCAGGTCGATATAGAAGAAATAGAAGCCGACCGCGAACGGCGCCTGGACGATCAGCCCCAGCAGCAGGGCGCCGATCAGCATCCCCGGCGCGTCCTTGACGTCCTGCTCGTAGATCTGATCGGCGAGACAGCGGGTGACGACCCGGACGATCGGGCCGGTAAACACCAGCGAGAAGGCGAAATTGTAGGTGACGATCACCCGGAAGGTGGTGACCCCCAGGCTGCCGACGTAGGGCAGGGCGACGACGGTGAGCGCCGCCAGGCACAGGATGGTGAACAGCCACGGGCCGGTCGAGGCGGCCGCGGAATGGGCATAGGCCTGGACGATGCCGAGCAGGTCGCCGCGTCGGCTCAAACGGCGCAGGGCGAAGCCGATGCCCGCCATCAGGCGGCCTCCGGCACGGGGATGCGGTCGGCCAGCGCCATGTGGTCGCGATAGACCGCGCGGTAGGCATCGACCATGTCGCGCTTGTTGTAGTAGCGCCGTGTGCGTTCCCGCATCGCCACGCTGCATTGGGTGTAGAAGTCGCGATCCTGCAGCAGGCGGCGGATGCCGTCGGCGGTGGCCGCGGGGCTCGACAGCGTGGTCACCACGCCGCCGGGGCCGAGCTGGGGCTCCTCGTCCGAGCGGCCCATGATGAGCTCCCAGCATGCGCCGACGTCGGTCGCGACGCAGGGGATGCCGGCCGCGCCGGCTTCCAACAGGACCAGCGGCTGGCCCTCGCTGATGCTGGTCAGGGCGACCACGTCGATGTGGGGGAAATAGTCGACCAGGTTGACCCTGCCGGTGAAGCTGACCACCGAATTCGAGACCCTTCCTGGCGGACCAGGTCGAGGCATTCCTGGTAGTAGTCCTCCTCCTCGTCGGTCGGCCCCATGATCCAGGCCTGCAGGTCGAGGATCTGGGTCTGGAGCTGGCCGCAGGCGCGGATGAAGGTCTTGATGTCCTTGATCGTCACGACGCGGCCGACCAGGGCGACGGTGGGGCGCGGGTTGTCGGCGCTGCGTTCCAGGTTGGCGAAGCGGTCGAGGTCGATGCCGTTGGGGATGACCGCCATCTTGGCGGGGTCGGCGCCGTCGGCGAGCTGGAGTCGCTGGTTGCCGTCGTAGATCGTGTAGATCGAGGTGCAGGCGTCGTAGCAGGCGCTGGAATAGGTCAGGAAGCTGTTCTTCCACATGTCCTTGAGCGTCGGCAGGGACATATCCAGGCTGAGCGTTCCGCGCTCGCTCTCGTAGATCCAGTCGGCCAGCGTGATCTCGATCCGTCGCTCGTTGGTATAGATGCCGTGCTCGGTGACGATCGCCGGACGCCCGGTCTCGATCGCCGCGCGCGCGGCCATGGCGCCGGCGTAGCCGGTCGAGACCGTGTGGTAGACGCGGCACTTGGGCAGCGGCGCCAGGAGTACCGAGAAGAGCGGGCCGTAGAGCCCTCGCCAGGTCCAGAAATACTCGAGGAACGGCGAGGTCGGCTGGGTCTCGCGATACATTTCCTGGAGCATCTGCCAGACCTGGGTCGAGTGGATCAGGCTCTCCTCGCCCAGGGCCTTGCGGTGGGGCGCCAGCACGTCGAGCAGGGTCTGGATGTCGCCCAGCCCGCCGCCGGCCTGGATCGCCACCAATGGTTCCTTGAGGTCCCGGTAGAAGCGCTTGTTCGGGTGGAAGAACGGCCGGCCCGCCGGCATTTCGTGGAGATAGACGTCGGTGATGTCGACGACGTTCGGCGGCACCTCGTATTTGTGCTCGCGGTCCATGTTCTTGGTCTGCAGACAGACCAGGGCGAAGGTCATGTCGCTCAGCGAGGTCACCAGGTCGTGCACCCATGACGAGACGCCGCCCGAGACATAGGGATAGGTCGCCTCCAGGATCAGGCAGACGTCGGCCTCGGCGGGCCCGCGTCTTGACCGGTCGGCGCTTGCCCTTGCCGCGACCCCGGCGGATCGTCGTCGGCAGGTGTTCGGGGAGCAGCTCACGCATGGGCGCCCACCGTCTCGTCGGATGCCGCGCGCCATAGCCGCACGGCAGAAAGCACCTTGGCCGAGATCGGCCGATCGTCCTCGATATGCTCGCCGCGCGCCTGGGCGAACACGCGCAGTTCGTCGAGCCGGCCCTGCCGGAACAGGCATTCCATGTACCAGACCAGCATCTGCGGCGAGGCGCGCTTCTCGGCGATGGCGCGCTCCATCCAGTTCGCCGCCGAGTCGTAGCGTTCGAGCCGCATCAGCAGGCGGGCCACCGCCATCGGCGCGACCGGATGGTCCGGCTTGGCGTCGGCGACCTTGAGCCACAGGTCGAGGGCCCGGCTGCGGGTCGAGTGCTCGTGAGTGGCGTCGAGGATGCCCGAGTAGGAGAAGTCATCGTATGCGCGGGCGAGCTGTTCCATCGTCTCGAGGTCGGTCGGCGCGGTCGCCGCCTTGTCCTCGAGCTTCTGCATCCGCTCCAGGTTCTCGTCGGTCAGCTTGGCGATGGCGGTTGCCGCTTGCACCCGGATCTCGTTGGCCTCGTCGTTGAGCGCTACCTTGAGGACGGGGGTGAAGGCCGGGCGGAAGGCATGCGCGCGATCAACGAGATCACCGCGAACTTCTGGCGGGCACCGCCGTGGCGGATGACGTCCATGAAGGACACCACCGACGAGGCGTGGCTCCCCGGCACCTCGTGCCGGATGATCGAAGTCGTAGAGCCGTTCGGGCAGCCGCTGCTGCTCCTCGGGGAACAGCGACCGGTACCATTCGTCGAACGGCGTGGCGCGGCTGCGCGCGAACAGGAAATAGGGATGGACGCCAGAGCAGGACGGCCGGCGCGATCGGCCCGATGAAGACGGTCAACGTCACCAGGACCAGCGGCAGCGAATAGTCGATCCCGCGCAGCCAGCGCCGGTAGACCCAGAGGCCGGCGGCGGTGCACAGGGCGAGGTGGAGCAGCAGCAACAACGGTGCGAGCGCCGCGATGACGTAGAGCCCCGCGAGCAGCAGCGTGTCGCCGACGAGTATCGCGAAGGTCATCGCGACGTAGGGCCAGTCGACGCGGTGCGTCGCCGGCGGGAGCGCGTCCTTGGCGGGCGCCGGGGGGGCGGGCCCCGGGGTGGCGGCGCAGGAATGGCGGGTGCGGCGGCGTTCACTGGCGCCCGGCCTCTTCGACCGCCCGCGCGCGCGCCGCGTCGTCATCGCCCGGCCGGGTGGGGGCAGGGCTGCAGGGGGTGCCGTCGACTTCGGTGACCCGTTCGTTGGGCTTCGCCGGCGCGGCCCGCCGCGCCGCGGGCCGCTGCCCGGAGACGATTTCGCGCACGGTGATCTCCGCCTTGACCGAATTCCCGAGCGGGCGCAGTCGCTCGGACAGGGCGGCCTTGATCTGGCTCGCCTTGCGGCGCGCGTCGGGCAGGGCCACGCCGGGCAGCAGCACGGCGATGACCTGGCCCATCGGCTCCAGGTTGAAGACCAGGTCGGCTTCGGACAGCGACAGGCGGAGGATCGCCATCAGCGCCGAGTCGACAGCTCCTGGCGGGCGACGTCGGGCAGGTCGACGGTCATCACCACCGAGAGCCGCAGGCCCGCACACCGGGAAGCCCGTCGCGCCGTGACAGGGCGATCAGGAACTGGGTCTCGCGGGTGTAGTCGGCCATCGTGTTGCCGGTCTCCGGCTCGGCCTCCTCGACGTCGCGGAGCTCGCTGGCGTCGACCAGCGGCTCCATGTCGATCTCGAGCCGGACGTCCGTCCCCCGTAGGCCCTTCTCCAGCGCCAGCCGGTACTTCTCGCTGACGATGCGCATGTTGCTCATCGGCGTGTTGGGCAGGACGATGACGTACTGCCACTGCATGGACCGAAACTCGAAGGCGAGGTCGGTCGACCGCAGGATGTGCAGTGTGCAGTCGCGGACCAGCGCGCGGCAGCCGCGCCTTCTCCGCCGGGTCGAGGTCGTCCGGATTGAGGACGGTGATCCGCATGACCGAGACCGGGAAGTTGAGCCGCCGCGCTAGCGCCGCCAGGAACGCCGTCTGGCGCGAGTAGTAGGCGTCGGAGTAGAGCATCGACAGGCCGGAGACGATGCTCTCCGAGGAGATGAACTCGAACCGGCGGGCGTTGGCCAGCGCCGTCCCCATCAGCTCGCACAGCATCTTGAAGTTCTCGATCGCGTTGAAGTTCAGGTCCGCGAACGACATCTCCTCGACCTTGAGCATGCCCAGGACCTCGCCCTGTCCTCGTCGAGGATCGGCCCGGCGAGCAACCCTTCGCCGGCAAGGATCTGCTGCTCGGCCGGCTCCGTGATCACGATCGGGACCTGCCTGGCGACCACCGTCTGGAACAGCCGGTCGTGAGACTGAACTCGGTCTGGTACCGGTCGGTTCGCTTCCAGCCGCGGCTGAGTGCCAGTTCGAGCTTGCCGTCCTTCAGGCGGTAGATCGAATATTTCCGGGCGCTGATAACCGTCGCGACCATATCCGCCGCGCCGTTCAGCACCTCCTCCGCCGACAGGTTCTGCAGGCCGCTTCGACGCGCGGTAGAGGGTGAGCACGGTGGTCAGGTCCGAGGCGACCGAGCACCTCGAGCCGCTCGTGCGCCGCGATCAGCTCCTGATAGGCGAGGGCGATGGTCTCCTCGCGATGCTCGGCGTCGGCCAGCAATTCCGTCAGTTCGCGTTCGCGCCGGGCGTAGCGCATGCGCAGCTCGCCGACGACGATCGCGGTCGTGCACCACAGCATCGGGTTGAAGGCGACCCGGAACAGGTAGGTATAGAATTCCTGGTCGATCGTCTGCGGCGGCAGGTTCCAGGCGAGCAGCGCCGCGGACGAGGCGATCGCGGCGACGATCCCCTCGTTGGTGCCATACTGGACGCTGATCAGCAGGACGATGATCCAGAAGGGGTGGGGCTCAACGCCGGCGAAGCGATTGCCCGCGGCGAAGAAGTGATCGATCAGCAGCGCGCCGACGAGGAATAGCGCGATCTCGACCAGAGCAGAGACGCGGACGCCAAGCAGCCGGCCCAGGAAGTCCCTGTTCGGCGCGTGCGCCTTGGCCTGGTCGCCGGAATTGCCCTGCGCCCGCTCGATCCTTCGGCTGTCCACTTCGTTCCGACCCATGAGGATAAAATAATCCGACAAGAAGAATTAAGCAAAACTCTAATCAATTAAAATGTTGGACAAATTAAAGCGCTTGCGGTGGAAGTCCCGCTCCAAGGTATGCTCAAGAGTTGGATGCGAATGTCCTTCGCTGAACCCTTGAAGGGACTTAGCTGCGCTGCTCCAGCTGTCGCGCGCGGTCGTACCGTCCGATCGCGATCAGGAAGTCGATATACTGGTTGCGCAGCTTCACGTCGCGCGGCCGCAGGCGGAGCAGGCGCTCGTAGGTCTTGATCGCCGCCTCGAACCGGCCGTTGCGATGGAGCAATTGGGCCTTCATTTTCAGGTCGTCGATGGTCGGCGACTTGATCTTCAGGATCTTGGCCAGGGCGCGCCGGAAATACGGCGTGGCGCTGTCGCCAGTCCGAGAACTTGGTGATGACCTCGCCGAGGGCGAAATCGGCCTTGTAGTCGTCGACGCCGGTCGCGAGGTAGCGGGTCAGCAGCCGGCGCGCCGTGGCGTTGTCGTCGGTGTAGAAAGCGATCAGGCCGAGATACTTCAGCGCTTGCGGATCGTTCGGGCGTTGGCGCTGGACCTTCAGGTAGGCCTTGCGGGCCGTCACCTGCAGGTTTTCCTGGAAGGCCAGGTTCGCGAGGCTCTTCAGCTCGGGGACGGCCGTCGCCCGGGCGACGGCGCGGTCGATCGCGGCGGCGAATTCCTTCTTCTGCTTCGCCTGCACCAGCGCGTCGAGATAGAGGTTGGTGAAGGTGGCGGGCTGTGCCGCAGCCAGCTTGCGCATGACCGGCAGCACGATGTCGTAGGCCTTCAACGCGACCAGGTCGTAGACCATGTATTTCCGCTGCTGCAGCGGCACGCGCGAATTGTCGAGGTAACCGCTCAGGAAGGCCTTGGCTTCCTGCGGCTTGATGGTCCCCGACTTGAGCGCGCCGAGCACGGCTTCGGCGTAGATCTGGCGCGCTTCCAGATTGTCCTTCAACAACGGGCGGAGCAGGGCGAAAGCGCGCTTGGCTTGCCCGGCGAGCGCCAGCGCCCGGGCTTCCCAGATCCGGTTTTGGAGGCTGTTGTTGAGGGCGACCAACCGCGCGGCCGCCGGCACCGCGAGGCGATAGAGCTTGGCGTCGATCGCGGCGTTGTAGATGGCGATCAGCAAGTCGCGGGGGCCCTTGCCGTTGGTGCCCAGCTTGTCGAGGAAGTCGAGCTTGGTAACCGGGTCGTTGCGCTGCCACGTCAGGATCAACCGGCCGGCGGACAGCCACGGCGATTTCCGAGTCGCCGACAGCCGATCGAACAGCCGGGTTCCTTCGCGCGTCATCCCGAATTTGCGCATCAGCACGGCCAGCCGGACGAGCTGGTAGTCCGGCACCGCACCGCCGCGCGCGACCGCGCGGAGGTGCCGCTCGGCCCGCTGGGTTTGGTGCAGGGCGACGAAGATCGCGATCAGGTTCAATCGCTCCCGGTTGGTCAGCACCCTGCTGTCGTCGGCGAGGTTGGCCCAGCGTTCGGCCGCTTGACGATCGCCGATGAGCAGGGCGATGCGGGCGGCCGAGACCGGGTTCGTCCGCTTGAACGCATCGGACACGCGCTCGTTGACGAGGCGGCCGAAGGCTTCGTCCTCGCGGCTGGCGGCCTCGTTGACCATCTGCAGCACGGTGTCGTGCGGAAGTTGCGCCACGTTGGCGCGGTCGAAGGCCTCCTTGGCTTGGGTCCAGTCCCGCGCCGAGAGCGCCGCGAGGATCAGCAGGTTCAACTCGTCCGGTTTGAGCTGGTTGTGCTCGTCGAGCTCGCGCAGACGCTTGAGTGCACGGTCCGCGTGGCCCGACGCGACCTCGAGCGTGGTCAGCGCGCGTAGCAGTTCGTCATTGGTTGCGGCCTGGGCGGCATAGGGCAGGAGCAGGCCGAGCGCGGCGTCGACGTGGCCGCGGCGCTGGAACATGTCCGCGAAATAGAGCGCCGCACTGGGCTCGGTCTTGGACTTGAGGTAGTCGCGCGCGGCGGCGATCGCGGCTTTCTCGTTGCCCAGGTCCATGTTGAGGATGGCGAGCAGGGCGAATTGGTTGAGGCCGAACGCCTTGGGCGCCCGGCCGCGCATCGCCACGAGGTAGCGGACCGCCTCCTTCTTCTTGCCCTTCGAGGCCAGCAACTGGGCCAGGTCGAAATAGTCCTTGGGTGCGCCGTTACCGTCGTCGACCACCCGTTTGAGCATGCGCGCCCAGCGCTGGTACATGCCCTGTTCGTAGTAGAGATCCTTGAGCAGGACCCGCGTCTTGGGGGACGGATCGAGCTTCTCGATCAGCTCGAGATTGTGGACGTAAAGCGACGGCTTGCCCGCTTCCTGATAGAGCCGGCCCAGCATGCGGCGGCCGGCGATGTCGTCGGGGTGATTGCGGAGGTAGCGCTCGACCAGGGCCGTCGCCCGATCGGTCTCGCCCAGGCGCAGATAGGTGTTGGCGGCGTAGTGGATGTTCGACGCGGTCAGCTCGCCGGCGGTCAATTCCTTGTCCAGGATCTTGCGCGCGGCTTCGTAGCGGCCGGCCTTGTAGTAGACGAGGGCGAGCTCGCCGCCCCGCGGCAGCAGCATCGACCCGATGCCGTATCCGGCCGCCGCAAGGATCAGCGCAATCAGGTAGTAGCGGACCCTCACGACGCTTCCCCGATGCGTTCGACCTTGAATACCCTCGGCTTGGTGTCGACCGTCTTGAGGCGGAAGGTCAGCACGTTGGTCCCGGTCTTCGCGGTCAGCGTCTCGGAGTTGCCGTCCTGGGTGGTGGCGACGATCCGGTACAGGCCCGGTGCCCGGACCCGCCAGCGGAAGGCGCCGTCGCCGAAGCCGCGCGCGCGGAACCGGAAGGCCTTGTCCGTCCAGGCCAGGCCGCGCACCGACCAGCGGGCGTCGATCAGATAGGGGCGGTCGGCCTGCTTGCGCCGGGCCGCGTCGTCGATCTCCCGGATCGCGATGACCGGCGCCTTGACGTTGGCGTCGAGCGCCACGTACAGGCTGCCCTGGTGCCAGCGCTGGCCGATCACGCCGGTCGAGCGGTCGAAGTCGACGGCCTTGAGGGTCGCCTTGTCGAAACGGATCGTCTCGATGCCGTCGCGGTCCTCGATCCGCCAGCGGTCCTTGCCGAGGCGGATGAACCTGGTCGACAGGAAGCCGTCCACCATCGACGCGAACCGGCTGGTCGTGACCGGCGCGATCTTCTGCTTGCGAACCCAGTTGAGCACGATCTTGAGCGCGTTGAAGGCGTCGCTCCGCTCGTAGGTGTAGAAGTGGTAGTAGGTGTTGATCGGCTTGATCCGGATCGGCGACTTGGTATTGCGGAAGGTGTCGATGACGCCGCGCCATGCGGCATAGTGTTCCGACCATTCGTGGGTGTAGATGTTCTCGTTCGCCCCCGAGCTATAGACCTGCCACTGGTCGCCGACGCGCCGGGCGAGCCCCGAAACCCAGGCGTAGCTCTTGAAATTGCCGTCCATGCGGGGGTCGCCGCCATTGATGTTGCGCACGCCGGCGCGGCGGGTCATGGCGACGGCCGCGGCCCACGGGTCGGTATCGCCGGACCACTGGACGACCATGACCTTCTTGCCCGGCGGCAGGATGTTCTTCTCCAGGTATTGGATCGAGCCGATGAGCTCGTCCTTGAGGTCGAACTTCTTCACCGCGTAGGCGCGGGGCCGCGAATAGTAGTGCGTGTCGAGCTTGTAGGGCGCGTTCGCCTTTGGCTTGAACCGCTTCTTCGCGAAAAGGCGGCTGCGGGTGACGGCCTCGGGATCCCAGACCGATTGGGCAAGCGTCTTCCCCGGCCTTATGGGATAGAGCTTCAGGTAGGGGATTTCGGCCGACGGCGGCAACTTGTGGAAGAATTCCCACGCGAACGGATGGCTGTGGGTATGGGTTCCCGCCTCGACGTTGGGCAGGGCGTATATCTTGCGGGCGAGCTCGATCGCCTTCTTGCCGCCGTACCAGTCGGGGTCGATGTCGCCGGTCACCGCGCCGACCGTGACCGGCAGGTCCGGATAGCCCTTGAAGACCTGCTCGTAGGCGACCTGCGCCGAGGGCACGTGCTTGCCGATATAGGCCTCGACAGAGGAGATGTTGTGCCAGGCGTCGCCGTCGATGTGGCTGTAGTAGACGCGCCGGCCGGACAGGGTGGTCGTATCCGGTTTGGGCAGGTCCTCGGTCTTGAAGGCGAGCCGGAAGAACTCGAAGGGATTGAGATACCAGGCGCGCCGGGATTCGCCGTCGCGCTCGTTCAGGAACACGGCGTAGTCGGGGGCGACGAAGCCGCCTTTTTCGCCGATGACCGCGAGATGGCTGGTGCGGCCGCTGGACTTGTCGGTCACCACCAGAAGGCTGCGGACCTTCGCGCTCGACGGCGTGACCAGCGGATAGGCGGGCAGGATCAGCGGCAGCTTGCGCTCGAATTCGTAGAGCCGGCGATCGACGCGGACGATCCGGGTGTCGTAGGTGAGGCCGACCCAGCCGTCTTCCCAGTTGACGCCGATCCGGCGCATCAGCAGATCGAACTGGCGCCGGTCGAGGGTGGAGTGGAGTTGCGACCGCTCGACGCCGGGATGTCCGAACACGACGAAGCGCTTGCCGGCGTCGATCTGCTTGTTGGCCCAGCGCAGATAGGGGCCGGGGTCCTTGAAAGCCGGCGACAGGAACCAGGTGAAGACGCCGTACGCCTTCTTGAGCACGTCGTCGGGGGGCAGGCCCTTGCGCACGTCGTATTGCTGGACGATCAGGCCCAGATGGTTGAGCGGCATCGTCGCGATCGAGTGGATGCGCGTGAATTCGGGGCTCTTGATCTCCTTGCCGTCGTACAGCGCGACGATCAGGCGATGCATCTCCTTGGGCTCGGAGCGGGCGTCCTTCGCCACATAGACCGAGACCAGCAGCGCGACGATCAGGGTGAGCAGGCGCTTCATTTGCGGCTCGTCTCGCGCGGCTCGTGGATGACGCGCTGCAGCCTCACGGTCGAGACGTAGGGCATGAAGCCGTTCTGCCGCTGGGCGCGGTAGATCCGCCGGATGCCCTTGCTATCCTTGGGTCGCCAATAGTCGAGCGTGAAGACCTTCAGCTTGGGCGCCTCGGCCTTGGCGGCCTTGAGCAGCTTGACCTGCTGCCGGTATTGCGCGTCGGGGACGCGCTGATAGGTCTTTGTCTTGAAGTTGTAGTCGGCGAAGACCGACTCGCCGAGGACGATGTCGATGTCGCGGGCAACCTGGGGCAGGATGTCGTAGCCCCGGTTCATCATGATGACGATCTGCGGATAGTTCTGCCGGATGGTCTTGACCAGACTGACAGCGGCGGCGGTCATGCCCTTGTATTTGACCGGGTCCTGCCGTTCGAGCTGCCCGGCATCGTCGAGCGTGTCGAGGAAGAGACCGTTGAAGCCCTTGTGCAGGATGGCCGGGATCAGCTCTTCGATCACGCGGCGGGTCCAGCGCGGGTCGCGCAGGTCGACGTAGCGGCTGTCGGGCCAGTTCTGGTTGACGCCGAGCAGGATGCCTTCCTTCTCGAGCTGCTTGTAGTAGGGACGGTATTTCTCGACCTCGCCGAGGCTGAGGTAGCCGAGCAGCGACTTGTTGCGGTCGATCAGCGGCTGCAGGCGCGGGTGGTAGCGGCTGTCGAGCACGATCGTGTGGTACGGGACCAGCGCATCGATCGGCACCTTGTCGGTGTAGACGACCACCCATTTCGGCGTCGCGGAGACGGCGGACGGGGCCAGGGCGAGCGCACCGGCGAACAGGGCGGCCGTCAGCTTCCCGAGACCTGGTGCCGGTCGGTTCCGGAGCGGATTCGTCATGGCGCGTCGCCTTTCCGGAGGTTCAGGCCGCCGCGGCCAGCCGGCGTTGCCAGTCGATCAGGTGGGCCAGACCGACGTTGAGCGGGGTTCGGGCGGAGACGCCCAGCTCGCGCACCATGTGCGACGGGTCGCCGCACGAATGCTGGATGTCGCCCGACCGCCGCGGGTCGTGCTGGATGAAGGCGTGCTTGCCGGTGACCCGTTCCAGTGTCTCGACCAGCGTGTTCACCGACGTCGGCATGCCGGTGCAGACATTGTAGATCGCGGTGCCCCGGGCACAGTTCTTCATGGCGGCCCTGAGCGCGGCGACCACGTCCTCGACGTAGATGAAGTCCCGGGTCTGGCCGCCGTCGCCGAAGATGTGCAGCGGATTGCCCGAGAGCAGGCGCTCGGCGAAGATCGAGATGACGCCGGAGTAGGGCGAGTTGGGATCCTGCCGCGGGCCGTAAACATTGAAGAAGCGCATGCCGGTGTTGGGCACGCCGAAGGTCGACCACGCCGCCTTGCCGTGCAGCTCCGACCCCGCCTTGTCGGCGCCATAAGGCGTGAGCGGGTTGAGCGCCGCTGTTTCGATCAGGGGCAGGGCGCCGTTGTCGCCGTAGATCGCGGCGGACGAGGCGAAGACGACCGGGACCGGCCCGCCGGGACGGGCGATGCGCGCGGCGTCGAACACGTTGATCGTGCCGTCGAGGTTGGCGCGGTGGGTGTCGAGCCAGGCTTCGACCGACCGGGCGACCGACGCGATCGCGGCGAGGTGGAAGATGCCGTCGACGCCGTCGGCCGTCGCCGCAACGACGTCTTGGTCGGCGACGTCGCCGACGATCAGCTCCGCCTTCGGCGGCAGGTTGTGGGGGAGCCCGGTCGACAGATCGTCGAGCACCCGGACCTCGTTGCCTTCATCGATCAGCGCGTCGCACAAATGCGAGCCGATGAAGCCCGCACCGCCGGTAACGAGATATAGCTTTGGCACCGCCTACACCGTTGTTTATCGTTGTCGATAGAAGCATCAATTCGGTGCCAAATATCTTCCAGGCAAAGTAAACGTCGCGTTTCGAAATATGCTTAACAAATACTTACCGGCGTTATTTTTCTAATAATTGGTTAAAGCGTGCATATATTTTGAACATACTCTACCAATTGGCGGCTTACTGATTTCGCCGCTCCATCGTCGGGCTTTTCTCAATGTTGTTGGGGGACCCGGTTGCATCGCCGCAGATGCGAAGGCATCATCGGCACTGCAGCCCGCCACAACGCGACGACAGGGGAGCTATCATCGATGATGTCGTGGATTTTCACGCGCGCCGCCAACCGGGCCCGCGTGCTGGGAGCATTCGTTTGCGCCGTTGCCGCCCTTTCCATCGCCGGCGCCGCACCGTCTGCCGCCCAGCCGAAGACGGCGCTCGCCAAACACAAGCCGATCACCATCGTCGTCTTCGGCGACTCGCTCGCGGACGGGCTGTGGGCGGCCATCTATCGCGAGTACGCGCGCAACCATTCGGTCAAGGTGGTCAGGGCGTCCAAGGTGTCGAGCGGCTTCACCGCCTACAACTACCAGGCACACCTGGTTCAGCTGCTCCACCAGTACAAGATCGACGCCTTCATCGTGCAGGTCGGCGCCAACGACCGGCAGCGCATGGTCGCGCGGGGCAAGGGGTTGATCCGGTTCCGCACCAACGAGTGGGCGCAGTATTACAAGGAACGGCTCGAGCGTTTCGCCAAAGCGCTCGAGGAGGCCAAGATTCCGACCTACTGGGTCGGCCTGCCGATCATGCGCAACCCGACGGTCGCCAGGGACTCCCAGTATCTGAACCAGCTATACGAAGAGGTCGCGCGCCGGGACGGCGCGACCTACATCTCGACCTGGGACGTGACCTCGAACGACAAGGGCGTCTACGACGCCTTCTTCAGCGACGCCAAGGGGCGTCGCC
This sequence comes from uncultured Alphaproteobacteria bacterium, assembly GCA_963730305.1. Lineage (GTDB taxonomy): Bacteria > Pseudomonadota > Alphaproteobacteria > Bin65 > Bin65 > CAMYMQ01. Next base: position 509,106 of record CAVSRB010000001.1, on the reverse strand, counting down.
ACCGGTTCCGAGCCAACGATGGAATTCATTTTTCCTTTCTGGGGTATGATCGGGTCGCCCAGCACGTATTGACGGTTATCAGGCAGAAGCAACCCAACTTGTTACCTGAGTAGGGGGAATGAGGAAGACGATCGGGGGCGTTACGCTCGCTGCATTGGGATTCGTCACCTTCGCCGCCGTCCAGACCGTGTCGATCGCGGATGGTGCCGCGCTCGCGGCCGGGAAGGTGACGGTCAAGCCGCGCGACCGGCTGGCCCGCAAGAACAAGCACGCCATCGACAGCTTCACCCGCGATCGGCGCGCCGAGGAGCGCGCTCAGGAGGCGCTGATCCGCCGCCGCATCGAGGAGGCGCGCAAGCGCTGGCGCGAGGAGGGCCGCAGCGTCACCGGCAGCGGCCTGTTCGGCTCGTCGATGCACCGCGCCCTCGCCAAGTTCTACAAGGCGTTGCGGACGCTCGAGCACAACCGCGAAAAGCACCGCCTGACCATCGTCCAGCTCGGCGACAGCCACACCGCCGGCGACCGCTTCAGCGGCTACCTGCGGGCGCGCCTGCAGCGCCGCTTCGGCGACGCGGGCCGCGGCATGCTCGCGCCGGGCCGGGTCTACCGCTACTACCGGCCGTCCCAGACCCACGTCATGCAGACGCTCGGCTGGGACGTCGAGAGCAGCCGGCGCTCGGTCGGCCACGCCCTGATGGGGATCGTCGGCTACGCGCTGCGCGGCTTCGACCCCGAGGACGAGGTCGTCCTCGAGCCCAAGGGCACCAAGTCCTTCCGCTTCGTCGAGGTCGAGTTCGTGCGGCGCCCGCATGGCGGCTCGTTCGACGTCGTCGTCGACGGCAAGCGGATCAGCACGGTGGTGACCGAGTCGAAGAAGCGGGCCCCGGCGCGGGTCATCTTCAAGATTCCCTCGGGCGGCCGGAAGCTCAGGATTTCCCCCGCCGGCAACGGCGAGATCGACCTGTTGTCGGTGTCGCTCTACGCCAAGCGCAACGGCGGCATCGCCTATGTCAGCCATGGCGTCGGCGGCGAGACGGTCAACGTCATCGAACGCTGGAGCCGGAAGATCGTGCGCTGGCAGTTCCGCCATCTCGACCCGGCGCTGGTGATCGTCGCCTACGGCACCAACGAGGGCTTCAACTATCGGCTCCGGCCGGCCGAGTACGAGCGGGACTTCCGGGCCCGCCTGACCTTCCTCAAGAGCGTGGCACCCCACGCCTCGTTCGTGATCCTCGGCGCGCCGGACGCGGCCATGCTGCCGTCCTGGTGCGGGCGCAGCGCGCGCCGCCGCGACAAGTACGAATGCCGCAAGCTCCGGTCGAGCGACAAGGAAGACTACCTCAAGCTGCTCGCGCGCCGCAGCGACCGTCTGTGCTACTGGCACGAGCCGCCGACGCTCGAGAAGGTCCGCGAGATCCAGCGCCGCGTCGCCCGCGAGCTCGGCGCCTACTACTGGGACTGGTCCAAGGTGATGGGCCGGTGCGGTCTCGACCGCTGGAGCCGGCAGGATCCGCCGCTGGCCTATTCCGACCGCGTCCACATGACGACCCGCGGCTATGACGTCAGCGCCGAGGCCTTCTACCAGAGCCTGATGCGCCACTTCTAGCCGCCGGCGCCGCTTCCGGAATTTGTCGCGTCCGCATCGCCGGGAACGCCGGATGACGCTGGCGTTCGGCGCATGATTGTGGTCATTTTGCTGGCCGCAGCGACGCCCCGCCCTGGATGCTCTTTCCGACCCTCAACTTCCTGATCTTCTTCATCGTCGTCTTCGCCGTCAGTTGGTCGCTGATCGACCGGATGGCGTGGCGCAAGTATTTCCTGACGGCGGCGAGCTACGTCTTCTACGGCTATTGGGACTGGCGCTTCACCGGGCTGCTCTTCCTCAGCACGGTGATCAACCACGTCGCCGCCCGGATCGTGGTGGCGACCGACCGGCGGGCGACCAAGAAGTGGGCGGTCGGGATCGCCGTGTTCCTCGACTTGGGCATTCTCGGCTTCTTCAAGTATTACGACTTCTTCCTCGAATCGCTGGATAACGTGCTCCACCAGGTCGGCTGGCAGCGCGACCTGCCGTTCCTGGAGATCATCCTGCCGGTCGGCATCTCCTTCTTCACCTTCCAGGGGATCTCCTACGTCATCGACGTCTACCGCGAGAAGATCGAGGCGCGCCGCGACCTCGTCGACGTCATGCTCTACATCTCCTTCTTCCCGCAGCTCGTCGCCGGCCCGATCGTGCGGGCGTCCGACTTCATCCCCCAGCTCGACCGCCGGCCCGATCCCAACCGCGTGCTGGCCGGCATGGGGCTGCTGCTGATCCTGTGGGGCCTGTTCAAGAAGCAGATCCTGGCCAGCTACATCGCCATCGACCTGGCCGACAAGGCCTTCTTCGACCCGGCCCGCTACGGCGCCGTCGACCTGTTGCTGGGGGTCTGGGGCTACGCCGTCCAGATCTACTGCGACTTCAGCGCCTACAGCGACATCGCCATCGGCGTCGCGGCGCTGCTCGGCTACACCTTCCCGCGCAACTTCGACCAGCCCTACCGCGCGGTGTCGCTCAGCGACTTCTGGCGGCGCTGGCACATCTCGCTGTCGAGCTGGCTGCGCGACTACCTCTACATCCCGCTCGGCGGCAACCGGAAGGGGCGGGTCAGGACCTACGTCAACCTGATGATCACGATGCTGCTCGGCGGGCTGTGGCACGGCGCGGCATGGAAATTCATGATCTGGGGCGCGCTCCACGGCGGCGGGCTGGGGGTCGAGCGGGCGCTGGGCGGCGCCGGCCGGGTCGTCGGCTGGACCCGCTCGCACCTGCTGTCGGTGTTCCTGGTGTTCAATTTCGTCTGCCTGGCCTGGATCTTCTTCCGGGCGCGGACGATGAGCGACGCGGCGACCTACATCGCCGGCTTCGCCAACTGGTCGGCGCCGCTCGAACTGGTCACGCCGCTCAACCTGATCCTGGTCGCCTTCGGGCTGATGATCCACTTCGCTCCGCGGGAGACGCTGGGCTACGCCGAGGGCGTGTTCTCGGCCCGTCCGCTGATCGTCCGCGCGCTGTTCTGCGCCCTGGTCATCGTCGTCACCGACGCTTTCGGGCTCGATGATGCGGCGCCTTTCATCTATTTCCAGTTCTAGGAGACCGTGATGGCGCGATCCAAGCACAGCCGCCGCCGCGTGTCGGAAGACCCCTACGCCCGACACAAGAGCGAGCTCGACCTGACCCACGGCATGCACGCCGAGCCGGTGCACGCGGTCACCGTCGTGCTCGTGGTCGGAGTCGTCATGGAGGCCCTTTTCAACGCCCAGGGCCTGGCCAAGTGGGCCCAGACCCTGCCGGAGAACCAGCTCGCCGACTGGGTGGTCATCGCCAGCTTCCAGTGGCACGACTGGATGAAGGCGCTCGGCACGGCCGAAATCTTTGACGCGGTGCGCCAGGCATTCTACGCCTTGCGCGCATTGCCCCCGATCTGACCCCTCGACGCGACCCCCCGGCGCGCCCCGCCGACGCGACCCGCCGACTTGTCCAGGAGACGTCCCGCAGCAATGACTTCCCCCGTGACCCTCGATCCGCCGCGCCCGCGCCGCACGGTCGACCTCCGCAGCACCGACGGCGCCGTCATCAAGGTGCGCCAGCTCGGCAATCCCGATGGCCCGCGCCTGATGTTCAGCCACGGCAACGGCTTCGCCATCGAGGGTTACTACGCCTTCTGGCGGCATTTCCTGGACGGCTTCGAGGTCATCCTCCACGACCTGCGCAACCACGGCGAAAACCCTCCCCACGACCCGGACAAGCACAATTACGACGGCTTCGTCGCCGATTGGGAGGTGCTCAGGGCCGAGGTGCCGCTGATGTTCGGCGCCAAGCCGACGGCGGGCCTGTACCACTCGGCCTCGGCGCTGACGAGCCTGCACCACGCCCACGCCCATGGCTGGCACTGGGACGCGCTGGTCCTCTATGACCCGCCGGTGATGCCGGGGGAGGGCGAACCGCTGCGCGAGCAGGCGGTCGTGTTCGAGCACATGATGGCGAGGTGGGCGGCCGAGCGGCCCGACCATTTCGACGATCCCTCGGTGCTGGCCGAGGCGTTCCGGTCGACCCGCAGCCTGGCCGGCTGGGCGCCGGGCACCCACGAGCTGATCGCCCGGTCGATCCTGCGCCCGGATCGGGAGCGCGGCGGCTGGACGCTGGCCTGCCCCAAGGCGCTCGAATCGGCGCTCTACGCCTCGAACGCCAATTCGACCCTGTGGGGCAAGCTGCCGGCGCTGGAGGCCTATCGTGACCGCATCCTGGTGCTGTCGAGCGATCCCGACGCGCCGGGGGCGAAGTCGCCGTCCAAGGTGCTGCCCTACATGGGCGAGAGGTTCGGCTTCGAGGTCGAGATCGTGCCGGGGACGAGCCATTTGATGCAGCTCGAAGCCCCCGATGTCGTCGCCGACAAGACGCTGGCCTTCCTGGCGCGCAAGGGGCTGGTCGCGGCCGGCACCGAGGCGCGGGACGCGGACTGCCGCAAGAGCGCGTGAACGGGCGGGCGGGATGAGCGGCATCGGCGACGCGCCTCGGGTTTCCGACGCCGACAAGGAGCGCTACCGCGCCGAGGGATCGTGGCGCGCCGATACGGTCAACGACTGGATCGACCGGTGCGCCGCCGAGAGGCCCGACCGGCTCGCCGCGGTCGGCCCCGACGGCGAGATCACCTACCGCGCGTTGCGCGACCGAACGCTGCGCCTGGCCAACGGTCTGAGGGGGCTCGGCATCGGCCGGGGCGACGTGGTCGGCCTCCAGCTTCCCAACTCCATCGCCTTCCTGCTCGCCTTCTACGGCCTGGCCCGGCTCGGCGCGGTCGCCTCGACCCTGCACACGCCCTACCGGGGCGGCGAGATCGAACCGCTGCTCCGTCACGGCGGCGCCAGGGCGGTGATCTGCGGTCCGGCGGCGTCCAACTACGACGCGCCGGCGACGATGCTCGGGCTGACCCGGTCGGTCGAGACGCTCGAAACCGTCATCGTCGCCGCCGACCGCGCGCCGGCAGGGACCCATTCGCTGTTCGCGCTCGCTGCCGGGCCGGACGATGCGATCGCCGACCCGCCGGGGCCCGAGGACCCGCTCGTCCTCGCCTTCACCTCGGGCACGTCGGCCGCGCCCAAGGCGGTGCTGCGCGACCACGAATTGGCGCTGGCCAACAACCACCAGGCGATCCCGGTCCTCGGCATGGTCGCGGGCGATGCGGTGCTGGCGGCGGCGCCCTATACCCACATCTTCGGCCTGGGGGCCCTGACCGCGACCCTGGTCGCCGGCGCGACCGCCGTGCTGATGCCGGCGTTCACGCCCGACGCCCTGATCGAGTCGATCGAGCGCCACCGGGCGACGATGATGTTCGGTGCGCCCGCCCACGTCGCCAGCATCCTCAAGGAAGGGCTCCATCGCGGCCACGACCTGACCTCGATGCGCACGGTCTATCTCGGCGGCGCGCTGGTGCCGCCGGAGCTCGCCCGCGGCTGGGAGGCCGCACTGGGCAACGCCAAGGTGAGCCAGCTGTTCGGCATGACCGAGTTGCTGATGACCATCTTCGTGCCGTGCGACGCGCCCGCCGAGCGGCGCCATTCGACCATCGGCCTGCCGACGCCGGGCCTGGCGGCGCGGGTCGCGGACGACGGCGACGCGCCGCTGCCGGCCGATACCGAGGGCCAGCTCCAGATCCGCGGCTTCTCGATCTTCCCCGGCTACGTCGGCAACGACGCGGCGAATGCCGACGCCTTCACCGCCGACGGCTGGTTCCGCACCGGCGACCTCGCCGTGATCGACGCCGACGGCTACGTCCGCATCACCGGCCGGGTGAAGGACGTGATCAACCGCGGCGGCATCAAGATCAACCCGTCCGAGATCGAATACGCGCTGGTCGAGCACGAGGCCGTGGTCCAGGCCGCGATCGTGCCGATGCCCGACCCGGTCTACGGCGAGCGCGCCTGCCTGTTCGTCACGCTGCAGCCCGGCGCGACCTTCACCTTCGAGGACATGACCGGGCACCTGGCCGCGCACGGCGTCGCCAAGCTGCGCTGGCCCGAGCGGCTGGAGATCATCGACGAGATGCCGGCGACGGCGACCCGCAAGGTGATGAAGCGCGAGCTGGTCAAGCGGCTCGTCGAGGGCGGCTAGGGCGGCGCGGAAACGCGCGACGGTTATCATCGGTTATCAAAGGTTATCTTCCTGTCCCATCTCCTTGCTGTCGTGTGTCGACATTAGTCGCCATTTCGACCGGAACCTCCCGCCCCGCGAAGGTGGAGCGGCGCAATCTTGCCCGTTCCGTCCGGGTCTCCCGCGGCCTTGTGCAAGATCCCTCGGCTCCGCTCGGGATGACGCGTTGGATGTTGCGAGGGCATGATCGGACCGTCGGGCAAAGCGGAGGGCGACGCCTTCATCAGGCGCCTGTGCCATGCGCCGTCAGCAATTGGCAGCGCCGCGCTTGGACGATGCGACCAGGTCGGGCCCGCTTGCTATATGAGAGCGGCTAGGAAAACATTCAAGAGTATGCCTACCCGTCGAGCAGGGCATTCAGCTCCACATGCGGGATGTCGCCGTCCATGAAGCCGTAGGTGCCGGCGTCGCGCAGCTCCTCGGCGGCGCGGCGGACGGCGGCGTAGGCCATGCGCGAGAAGGCGCCGCCGATGCTGACCCGCGCGACGCCCATCTCGCCGAGCTGCTTGATCGAGGGCAGGCCGGGGCCGGCCAGGATGTTGACCGGGCCGTCGATCTCCTTGACCAGCGTGGCGATCAGGTCGGGCTTGGCGATGAAGGGGATGAACACGCAGTCGGCGCCGGCTTCCAGGAAGGCGTTGCCGCGCCGGATCGCCTCCGCCGCCCGGTCGTCGAACCCCTTGTTGGTCGGGAAGAACACGTCGGTGCGCGCGTTGATCACCACGTCGATGCCGCCGGCCGTTGCGGCCTCGCGGGCCGTGCGCACCTGGGCGACGGCGTGGTCGAAGCCATAGACGGTGTGTCCCGTGTGGCCGTCGCTGTCTTCGAGGTTGAGGCCCACGCCGCCGGCGGCGATCAGGCCCTCGATGGTCTTGGTCACGGCCTCGGCGTCGGCGCCGTAGCCGTTCTCCAGGTCGGCGGTGACCGGCAGCGCGACCGCGTTGGCGATGCCGGCGACGACCTCGACCATCTCGTTGCGGCTGACCCGCTGGCCGTCGGGATAGCCCAAGGTCCAGGCGACGCCCGCGCTCGACGTGGCGATCGCCGGGAAGCCGGCCGCCTCGACGATGCGCGCCGTGGGCACGTCCCACACGTTGGCGAGCACCAGGGGCGTGTCGCCGTGGTGGAGGCGGCGCAGGGCCTCGGCCTTGGCCTGCTGGGCGGTCGAAGCGCTCATGTTCTCTCGCGGATTGGCGGCCGTCCGGGAAGTGCCGGGCGGGCCTTGTTGAACCGGGCGGCATCATAGCAAATCCGGGGGCCGACGTAACGGGGGCCAGCCATGCGCTCGCCCGGCGGCGCGCGCGGTTGGCAACGGCGTGCGCGCCGCTATGATCGGCGCGACCCGGCCGGTGCCGGCAGATCCGCGCGATAGGGGGAACGCATGACCAAGATGACACTCGACCTGGCGACGACCATCCTCAACACCGCCCTCGACAAGGGCCACGAGATGAAGCTCAACCCGCTCACCGTGGCCGTGCTCGACGACGGCGGCCACCTGATCGCCTACGCCAAGGAGGGCGGCGGGCCGCTGCGCTTCAACGTCGCCTTCGGCAAGGCGCACGGCGCGGTCGGCATGGGCCGGTCGTCGCGCGCACTGGGCAAGCTCGGCGACGAGCGGCCGATGTTCATGCAGGCGCTGATCGGCGCCTCGGGCGGCAAGCTGGTGCCGGTGCCCGGAGGCGTGCTGGCCAAGGACGCCGACGGCAACGTCGTCGGCGGTGTCGGCGTCAGCGGCGACACCTCGGACAACGACGCCACCTGCGCCATCGCCGGGATCGAGGCGGCGGGGCTGGTCGCGGAGGACTGACCCCGCTATTCGCCGATCGGGAGCTGCTGTTCGGACGGCTTGAGGGTGGCGCGTCGGAAGCGCCGCGCCGGGGAGGCGTAGCCGCGCCGGGTGGCGGGTCGCCGCGTGTTGCCTCTGGCGAGCACCAATCGGCCCGGCCGATCCGTCTTCAGGAGCGTTGCGGCGAGGCGCACCACGAGGTCCTTCGTCCGCTGATCCAGACGCCTGTAGTATGCGGCGAGGGCGGTCGTCGTCCGCTTGCACGACGCCCGTGGCCGGTAGTCGCCGTAATTTCCCTGGTACCCGCGGTCCATCATCGCCGATGCGCGCCGGCGGGCCTCTTCGTCGGAGGTCGACGACCGGGCGGCGTTCCGCAGATAGTGGAGCGCACCGATGCTCGCCGCCATTGACGCCCACAGGGCGCCGCGGGACGAGGTTCGGCCGTGGCAGTTACGCAGGTAGGACGCGACCCCGAACCATTGGAACGATCGGTCGTACCGTTGGGGCGCGGTCGCGCCGGGCGGGAGCTTCCCGCCGGCCGCCGTGCAGGCGCAAAGCAACATGCCAAAGGTCAGGACGGCGAAGCGGCTCATTGCTGAAATGTCTCCGGTTTCTTGTCCTTCCCGGCCGGCTGCTTGAGGACGATTTCGGTCAGTGCCCGCCGCACCCGGACGCCCAGGTCGAGCGGCTCGTTCTTGTCCGGGCTCAATAGCCCGACGAGATAGGTGATGCCCGCCTTGTCGGGGCCGACGATCACGTAGAAGATCGACCAGTCCTTGGCGCCCGTGCAGCGGCTGAAGAAGGTGATCGTCCGGCCCTCGGCGTCGCCGCGCTTGACGCCGGACTGATAGGCGCCCTTGCATTGGTCGTAGTCGTCACCGGCGGTCGCCGAATAGATCGCCCGGCCCTTGCTCTTCGAGACGTTGCGGTAGAGGCGGACGAGGCCGAGCGTCCGGCCCGACCGCCACACCGCGTGGAACCGCCGCCAGCGTTTGGGCACGTCGTCGACCGGCACGATCCTGTACCCGGCGACCGCCGCCCGCGCCAGCACGTTGGCGATCAGGGTTACGGCGCGGACCCGATCCGATTCGGGCGACGGCGCGGTGTCGGGGGTCTGCGACGGCGCGCGCGCGGTGGGGCCGCCGAACGGGTTGTCCGACGTCGCGGGCGGCCGGGGCTTCATGCGTACCGCATTCTTGATATGCGAGGTGACGCAGGTGATCAGCTTGTAGAGCGCCGCGCTGGAGCCGGACAGCGAGAAGCCGATCCGCCCGCGGCTCCCGTCGACGTGGAGGACGTAACCGCCGCGGAACCGGTTGATCAAGGCGGCCGACAGCGGCAGGTCCACGCGCACCATACTGGCGTTCCGAAAGGACACCACCGTGGCCGTGCCCCGGAAGATCCGCCGCCGGTCGACATAGATGGCGACGGCGTGCCGGCTGCCCTCTGCCAAGGCCCAGTCGGCCTTCCAGAAGCCGATGCGGAAGCGTCCCTTCCGGGTCAGCCCGAAATAGAGCGAAATACCGCTGCGATACTTGGCGTACATCGAGCAGGAGGTGAACACGCCCGAACCGTCGAAATAGGCCTGGCCGCGCCAGTTGCCCGTCACGAATTGCTCGACCTTTTTCTGCGCCACCGCCGGTCCGGCCAGCAGCGCTACAGTCACTGCCAGGGCTGCGAACCGCATGTGACTCTCCCGCAAGGCTTGCCGAGATCATAACAGGAACAACCGAAGCGGCAAGGCCGTTGCCCCAATGTCGGGCAGAAATGCGCGGGGCGCGTGTCGTCGGCGCCTACGGGCCAGCCTCGACGTAGCCGAGATAGGGCAGGTAGCGGTAGCGTTCGGCATAGTCGATGCCGTAGCCGACCACGAACACGTCGTCGACCGCGAAGCCCGCGAAATCGGGCGTGACCGGCACCTCGCGCCGCGCCGGCTTGTCGAGCAGCACGCAGGTCGACACCGGGCCGGCGCCGCGGTCGGCGAGCAGGGACGAGGCCGTCATCAGGGTCCGGCCGCTGTCGAGCACGTCGTCGATCAGCAGCACCGGCATGCCCTCGATCTGCTCGGGCAGGATGCCGACCAGCCGGACGTCGCCGGAGCTCTGCGTGCCGTCGCCGTAGCTCTTGAGCGTGATGAACTCGACCCGCGGCCGGCAGCCGCGCCGGCCCAGGGCGCGGACCAGGTCGGCGGTGAACAGGAACGCGCCGTTGAGGATGCTGACGATGACGAACTCGTCGCCGAGCCGCCGCGCGATGTCGTGCGACAGCGTCTCGACCCGCTCGCGGATCTGCGCCTCGGTGTAGAGCGGGCGGGTCACGCCCGGCAGCGGCGCGTCAGCTCGCCTGTCGTCCCTCATCCCACGACCAGTCCTTGAATTGATTGCGCAGCGCGACCTTCTGGAACTTGCCGGTCGAGGTCTTCGGGATCTCGTCGACGATGATCAGCGCGTCGGGAAGCTGCCACTTGGCGAAATCGGCGGAGAGGTGCTCGTTGAGCTCGTCCTGGGTCAGGCTCGCGCCCTGCTTGAGCACGACGCAGGCCAGCGGCCGCTCGTCCCATTTCGGATGGGGCAGGGCGATCACCGCCGCCTCGGCCACCGCCGGGTGGCCCATGATCGCGTTCTCGAGGTCGACCGAGCTGATCCATTCGCCGCCGGACTTGATGACGTCCTTCGAGCGGTCGGTGATCTGGACGTAGCCCTCGGGGTCGATGGTGACGATGTCGCCGGTCTTGAACCAGCCGTCGGCGGTCCAGCGGTCGGCGGCGCCGGGGTTGTCGTGGTAGCGGCTGGCGACCCACGGCCCGCGCACCTCCAGCTCGCCCATGCTCTCGCCGTCCCACGGCACCTGCTCGCCGTTGTCGTCGGTCGCGCGCAGGTCGACCAGCGGGGCGGCGTAGCCCTGGGTGGCGCGGTAGCGCTTGGCCTGGTTCTCCAGGTTGGCCTTGACCGTGGCGACGGTGCCGAGCGGCGACATCTCGGTCATGCCCCAGGCGTGCAGCACCTTGATGCCGAAGGCCTCGAACCGGTCGATCAGCGACGGCGGCGCGGCCGAGCCGCCGACCACCGTGCGCACGCCCTCGACCAGGTTCCAGCGCTTGGGCTCGGCCTCGAGCGCCTGGATGATGGCGAGCCAGATCGTCGGCACGCCGCCGGAGAAGGTGACCTTCTCGGTCTCGAACAGCTCCAACAGGCTCTCGGCGTCCATGTGCGGGCCGGGGAAGACCAGCTTGGCGCCGACCGCCGTCGCCGTGTAGGGCAGGCCCCAGGCGTTGGCGTGGAACATCGGCACCACCGGCAGGATCGAATCGCGCTGGCTCAGGCCCATCATGTCGGGCTGGGCGGAGACCACCGAATGCAGCACCATGCCGCGGTGGGAATAGATCACGCCCTTGGGGTCGCCGGTCGTGCCCGAGGTGTAGCACATGGCGCAGCCGTCGTGCTCGTCGAGCGGGACGTAGTCGAACGGGCCCTCGACGCTGTGGATGAAGTCCTCGTAGTTCTCCATGCCGTCGGGCACGTTGCCGCCGTAGGGCACCACCACCAGCCGGTGCTTGGGCAGCGCCTCCTTGAACTGGTCGTAGAGCGGCAGCAGCACGTCGTCGACGATCAGCAGCTTGTCCTCGGCATGGTTGGCGATGAAGCCGATGTCGTGGGGGCTCAGCCGCAGGTTGAGGGTGTGCATGACCGCGCCGGCCGCCGGGATGCCGTAGTAGCACTCCAGGTGGGTCGCGTGGTTCCAGCACAGGGTCGCCACCCGCTCGCCCTTCTTGATGCCGGCGGCGCCCAGCGCCGCGGCGAGGTGGCGCGCGCGCCGGTAGATGTCGGCATAGCTGCGCCGCTCGATCGACTTGTCCGGATGGCGGCTGACCACCTCGACGTGCGGAAAGATGGTGTTCATCCGCTCGAGGAAGTGATTGAGGGTGAGCGGATAGTCCATGATGGTGGCGACCGTATCGGTCATTGCGCAATCCTCCCTGGGCGCGGATTCGTTGCCTTCCTCCTTACACCAGCGGAGGCGGGCAGGGCTAGGCTCGGGAGGCTAATTGCCGCGTGCGCGGGTCAGGCGAACTTCGCCGTGATCCCGCCGTCGACGACGATCTCCGTCCCGGTGACGTAGCGCGAGTCGTCCGAGGCCAGGAACAGCGCCGTGTGGGCCACGTCCCAGGCGTCGCCCATGTAGCCGGTCGGGCACTGGGCGTCGCGGGTCTCGATCATCTTGTCGATATCGCCACCGGCGTAGGCGTCTTTCAGCGGCTCGACGATCATCGGCGTGTTCATCAGGCCGGGCAGGATGGCGTTGGCGCGGATGCCGCGCTGGGCGTATTCGAGCGCGATCGAGCGGGTGAACGGGATCACCGCGCCCTTGGTGGTCGAATAGGTGATGTAGGGCACGCCCGACCAGCGGATGCCGGCGATCGACGAGACGTTGACGATCACGCCGCGGCCGATCTTGCGGCCGGTCGCGTCGAGCCGGAACTCGTTCTTCTCCATCACCGGCAGGGCGTGCTTGCAGGTCAGGAACAGGCCCTTCAGGTTGACCGCGTTGACCTTGTCCCACTCCTCCTCGGTCACCTCGACGGTGGGCTTGGCGACGACGATGCCGACGTTGTTGTGGAGGATGTCGATGCGGCCGAAGGCGGCGGTGCACGCCTTGACCATCGACGCGACCTGGTCGGCTCTTGGACACGTCGCAGGCGTAGGTCTCGCAGGGCAGCTTCTCGCCCCGGATGATCGAGGCGGTCTCCTCGGCGGCGGCCTTGTTGACGTCGACGGCGAAGATCTTGGCGCCTTCGAGCGCGTAGAGGACCGCCGCGGCCTTGCCGTTGCCCCAGCCTGGTCCGCTCGACCCGGCGCCGACCACCAGCGCGACGCGACCCTCGAGCCTGCCTGCCATTCAAAGCCTCCCGTACCCGTCTGCCCGTGCCTGTCGGTTGCGCCGTACCTTAGTCGGATTTGCGCGCAAGGAAACGGTGAGTTGCGGGACGCGGCTATTCGCCGGTGCCGGCGGCGTCGCGGACGACGCGGAAACCGACGTCGCGGTGGCGCAGGCCGGCGGGCAGGCCGGTGCGGATCCGGTTGCCGGCGCGGTCGCGCCAGCCGACCACGGTGCGCAGCGGGCAATAGAGGCTGGCGCCGTCGCCCCGGGCCCAGCAGTCGGCGGTCCACTCGGCGATCGGGTCCGCCGGGGCGGTCGCGGCCGCCGGCGTCTTCGGCCCGGCGCCCGGCGCGATCCGGTCGAGCCGCTGGGCGAGCGGCGCGGGGTGGTCGGGCTGCCGGGCGACCAGCGTCGCGATCTCCGCCGCCTTGGCCAGGCGGTAGCCGGCGCCGGTGCGCGCCGCCAGCCATTCGGCATAGGCGCGGGCGTCGCGCCAGCTCACGCAGGCGACCGGCGCGTCCGCCGCGCCCTTGCGCCAGTCGAGGGCGAGGTCGCGCCGCCAGCCGTCGACCCCGTCGCCCGTGACGCAGCCGCCGGGCAGGCTGTGGCCGGTGCCGGCGACGAAGGCGCCGAACGCCTTGCGCGTCACCGGCGCCAGCGCCACCGCGATGCGCTTGCCGGGCACCGTCTGCATCAGCGGGCAGTCCGGGCAGTCGCGGAAGCGGACGGGCGGCTTGGGCGCGTCGGGGATCGCGTGGACCGCCACCGGCGGCAGCGATCGGCGGCCGATGGTGTCGTGCGACAGGTCGGTGGTGGTGGCCACGATCAGCACGGCGGCCATGACCACCGCCGTCGCCACGCCCGCCCAGCCGGCGCCCTGCGGTCGGGGCCGGGCGCGGGACCGGGTGACGCGAGCCTGGGCGACGTGGGCCGGGTCGCGGCCGAGCAGGGCGCGGAAGGCGGCGATCGTCGCCGGCCGCTTGGCGGGCTCCAGCGCCAGCGCCCGGTCGATCGCGTCGAGCAGCGGCAGCCGCACCTGGCGCAGCCCGGCGTCGGCCACCGATGCGATGGTGTCGTCGTGCAGCCGGTCCGGCGCGGCGGGCGGCGGCCCGCCGGTCAGCGCGCGGTAGAGCACGGCGCCCAGCGCGTAGACGTCGCTGGCCGGGGTCGCCCGCGCCCGTCGCTTGTAGATCTCGGGCGCGGCGTAGCCGGGCGAGCCATGCGCGTGCGCGGCGTCGCCGGCCTGGCGGGCCGAGCCGAAGTCGATCAGCACCGGCCGGTCGGGCGCCTGCAGGATGACGTTGCCGGGCTTGAGGTCGCCGTGGACCAGCCCCGCCTCGTGCACGGCGGCCAGCGCGTCGAGCAGCGGCGGCAGCAGCGCGTCGACCTCGGCCGGGGTCATCGGCCCGCGGGCGCGCAGGCGGGCGGCCAGGGTCTCGCCCTCGACGTAGGGCATGACGACGTAGGCGGTGCCGTGCGCCTGGATATAGTGCTCGATCGGGGCGACCGCGGGGTGGCGGAAGCCGGCCAGCGCGCGCGCCTCGTCGACGAAGCGGCCCAGGCCCTTGCCGAACTCCTCGATGCGGCCGGGGATCGCGCTGACGTCGACCCCGTCGTCGCCCCGCTGGGCCAGGCCGATCGGCAGGTATTCCTTGATCGCGACCCGCCGGTTCACGACCATGTTGGTCGCGGCATAGGTGATCGCCGCGCCGCCCGCGCCCAGGACGCTGTCGATCCGGTAGCTGGCGATGCGGGTCCCTGCCGGAAGCGGCTGACGCGGGTCCCTTGTCATGCCGGGATAGTAACGGCTCGACGGTCCCGAATCCGCAACAATCCACCCCCTTGGTCAAGACGCCGGGCGCGGACCGGACCGGCTGCCGGATGGCTGCATTGCGTGCCGCGCGAAGCGGTTGACGCGGGGCCGCCGGCCGTCAAGATTCCCGTTCAACGCGAAAGAGGAGACGACAGGATGGCCTTGAAGAAGGGGTACAAGCAACTCGTCGACGAGGCCTATGCCGCGGTCGAGACCTTGACGGTCGAGGAGGCGATCGCCGCCGCCGGCGATCCCCAGATCCAGCTCATCGACCTGCGCGACATCCGCGAGTTGTGGCGCGAGGGCGCGGTGCCGGGCGCCTATCACGCGCCGCGCGGCATGCTCGAATTCTGGGTCGACCCGGACAGCCCCTACCACAAGGAGATCTTCTCCTCGGGCAAGAAGCTGGTGTTCTTCTGCGCGGCCGGCTGGCGGTCGGCGCTCGCGGCCAAGACCGTCCAGGACATGGGCGTGACCCCGGTGGCCCATATCCACGGCGGCTTCACCGCCTGGAAGGAAGCCGGCGGGCCGGTCGAGGAGAAGACACCGCCCCAGGCGAAATCGGCCTAGCGGCGCATGAACCGGAGCCGGCGACCGGGCGGGTGGATCGCCGCCGCGGCGGGGCTCGTCGCGGCGCTGCTCGCCGCCTTCGCGGCCGGCGGGGCGCCAACGGTCCAGGCGTCGCCGCTGCCGCTGACCGTCGCCCAGGCCAACTGCGCGGCGCGCAACCGCTGCCTCGCCGCCTGCGCGGCGCAGCGGGCCAACTGTCTCGCCATCTGCCGCAGCCGGTCCTCGGCGCGCACGTCGGGATGCACGGCGGCGGCCGGGTGCGCCTACAAGTATCGCAGCTGCTACTACGCCTGCTCGCGGCTGCCGCCCGGCCGTCAGGCGAGCTGCCAGGCCACCTGCGCGAGCAGCCGCGCCGACTGCGAACGGAGCTGCGTCCAAACGGTGCGGCCGAGCAATTGCAGTGCCCAGTGCGGCTATTCCTGCGCGTCGCGCTGCCCGCCGTGCGGCCGGTGACGCGATGAGCCTTCGCCTCTCGGTCCTCGACCAGTCGCCGGTGCGCGCCGGCGGCAGTGCGGCCGACGCGGTCCGCGAGACGATCGCGCTGGCCCGGGCGTGCGAGCGGCTCGGCTATCACCGCTACTGGCTGGCCGAGCACCACAACGCGCCGGGCCTGGCGGGCTCGACCCCCGAGGTGCTGGTCACCCGGGTGGCGGCGGCGACCGAGACGATGCGGGTCGGCGCCGGCGGGGTGATGCTGCCGCACTACAGCGCGCTCAAGGTCGCCGAGAACTTCCGCATGCTCGAGACCCTGTTCCCGGGCCGGATCGACCTCGGCGTCGGCCGCGCGCCCGGCGCCGACCGGCGCACGGCTATCGCGCTCAACGTCAAGTCGGCGGCGGGCGACGGCGCGATGATGGCGATGGAGCATTTTCCGCAGCAGGTCGCGGATCTGCGCGGCTACCTGACCGGGCGCCTCGACCCGGAACACCCGTTCCGAGACATCAAGGCGATGCCGGCGGGGGCGGGCGCGCCGGAGATGTGGCTGCTCGGCTCGTCGGACCAGAGCGCCCAGCTCGCCGCCCATTTCGGGCTCGCCTTCAGCTTCGCCCACTTCATCAGCGAGTATCGGGGTCTCGACGCGGTCCACCGCTACTTCTCGGACTTCCGGCCGTCGGATGCCGTCCCCGAGCCGCGGGCCAACGTCGGGGTGTTCGTGCTGTGCGCCGATACCGAGGAAGCGGCGCGCGAGCTGGCGTTGAGCCGCGACCTGTGGCGGCTGCGCCTCGACCGCGGTGAGATCGGGCCGGTGCCCTCGGTCGAGGAGGCGGCTGCGGCGGCGCTGGGCTGGACCCAGGCCGAGCAAGCGCGGGTCGAGCGCAACCGCCGCCGCCAGGTGGTCGGAACGCCCGACCAGGTCCGCGCCCAGCTCGAGGCGCTGGCGGCGGACTTCGGCGTCGACGAACTTGTGATAGTATCGATTTGCTACGATTTCGCGGCGCGGCTGCGCAGCTACGAGTTGCTCGCGGCCGCGTTCGACCTGCGGCCCCGGGCCGCGGCATAGGACGGGAGGAAGGAATGCGGGCATTGATCTTTGCGGCGGCGCTGGTCGCGATAGGGGCGTCTCCGGCCGCCGCCGGGAACGCCACGCAACGTCTGGACCGGCTGCTGGCCCCCTATGGCCAGGTCGCCGACAGTGGATCGTGCACCTATCGCTGTCAGAGCCGCTACAGCAATTGCACGTCGAACTGCCGGACCGCGTCGTGCCGGTCGTCCTGCTCGGCGCGATATTCGTCTTGTCTGACGAGCTGCACGACCCGAAATTAGGAGCGACCCGTCGGGAGCGCGCCGCGCTCCCCGTCAAGCCGACACCGGAGACCCGATGACATTCCCGATCCCCAAAGCTCTCGTCGCCAGCGCGGTCCTCGCGGCGGCCATGTCGGTCGCGACGCCGGCGCCGGCCGCCACCGACGGCCGCGCCCGGCAGCCGGTCCAGGTTGCGCAGATTCTCGATTTCCTGAAAGGCCGGGGCCTGCGGAACGCCACCTGCGAGGGACGCTGCCAGGAGGCGCGCGACAGGTGCGAGCAGCGAGCGCGCAATGCGGACGACCGGCGCGACTGTCGGCTCGAATACAGCGTCTGCAGCAACGATTGCGACGTCTACAACACCAACCGGCGCTGAGCCGGCGGGCGCGGGGCTGGTTGGCCTAGATCTTCTCGACGATCAGCGTCGTGCCCTGGACGTCGACCACCTTGACCTTGGTGCCGCGCAGGTAGTCGTCGCCCGACACGCGCCATAGCGTGTCGCCGACATGCACCCGGCCGGTGCCGTCGACGATCGGGTCGTCGAGGGTCAGCACCCGGCCGATCAACTGCCGGCCGCGCTGGTTCAGGTTCGGCTCGTCGCTCTCGAGCGGGTGGCGGCGCAGGAACATCAGCGAGAAGATCACCGTGACCACCGACAGCACGGCGAAGATCAGGAGCTGATACTCCCAGCCGAGCCCGGGCAGCACCAGCTTGACCACCCCGGTCACCGCCGCCGACACGCCCATCCAGAGCAGGACGGTGCCGGGCAACAGGATCTCCAGCGACGCCAGCACGACGCCCGCCGCCCACCAGTGCCAGAACTCGATCTGCGTCAGCCAGGACGCTTCCATGACGTGATGCTCCGCGGTCGCGCGCGGTCAGGCGCTGCGCGGCGTGGACGACCGTCGCGGCGATCCGCTACCGCCGCCGGCCGGGCCTTCGCCGCCGTCCTTGGGGAAGGCGTCCTTGGCGATCTCGGCGATGCCGCCGAGCGCGCCGATGATCGACGACGCCTCGACCGGCAGGAACAGGATCTTCTGGTTCGGCGAAGCGGCGAACTGGCCCAGCGTCTCGACGTATTTCTGGGCGACGAAATAGTTGATCGCCTGGACGTTGCCGGCCGCGATCGCCTCGGAGACCATCTTGGTCGCCCGGGCTTCGGCCTCGGCCTCGCGCTCGCGCGCCTCGGCGTCGCGGAAGGCGGCCTCGCGCCGGCCCTCGGCCTGGAGGATGTTGCCCTGCTTCTCGCCCTCCGATCGGCGGATCGCGGCCTCCTTGAAGCCCTCGGCCTCCAGGATCGCGGCGCGCTTCTCGCGCTCGGCCTTCATCTGCCGGGCCATCGCGTCGACCAGGTCCTGGGGCGGCGTGATGTCCTTGATCTCGACGCGGGTGACCTTGACCCCCCAGGGCTCGGTCGCCTCGTCGATGACCTTGAGCAGCTTGGCGTTGATGATGTCGCGGTTGGACAACAGCTCGTCGAGGTCCATCGAGCCCATCACCGTACGGATGTTGGTCATGGTCAGGTTGAGGATGGCGCGCTCGAGGTCGTTGACCTCGTAGGACGACCGCGCCGCGTCGAGCACCTGGAAGAAGACCACCCCGTCGACCGTGACCATGGCGTTGTCGCGGGTGATGACCTCCTGCGACGGCACGTCGAGCACGTTCTCCATCACGTTGATCTTGGACCCGATGCGGTCGATGATCGGGATGATCAGGTGGAGGCCGGGCCTGAGCGTCCGGGTGTAGCGGCCGAACCGCTCGACCGTGTATTCCGAGCCTTGCGAGACCGTCTTGACGCCCGCCAGCAGCAGCAGGAGGGCGAGGACGACGACGACGATCACGAAGATCGTGAAGGGGGAAATCGGGGGCATGGGGCGCTGATCTCCGGCTACGAGCCCGTGTAGGGGCAATTCTAGTAGGTAATAAGACTTATAGCACGATATTTAGGGTCGCGTGACCGCAATGCGCGCGCCTCGATCAAGACGCGCCGGCGCCGCTTTTCGTCGTCGGACCTGCCGGGCTCGAGTTGATTCGTCCGGGGCGATGGGGCGGTGCTGGGTCACTCGCCGGGCGCGGCTTCGCCCTCGGCGGATGCCGGCACGGTGCCGGACCGCCGCTGGCGGAAGAAGGCCGTGCCGGCGATCACGATCAGCGTGATGCGGATGAAATGGTGGGTCGCGACGAAGGCGACCTCGATGCCCATCGCCAGCGCGATCAGGCTCATCTCCGCGATGCCGCCGGGCGAGAAGGCCAGGATCAGCGCCGACAACGGCACGTCGACGACCTCGTAGAGCGTCACCGAGAAGGCGACGGTGATCGCGATCATGATAACCGTCGCGCCGATGGCATTGGCGACGATCCGCGCGATCCGGCGCAGCGCGACCCCGGCGAAGCGCGCGCCGACCGCCGCGCCGATCACGACCTGGGCGGCGGCGATCAGCTCGCCCGGCGGGCCGGCGCCGCTCCAGCCGAGCAGATGGACCCCGGCGCTGACCACCATCGGCCCGGTCACCGACGCCGCCGGGACGCGCAACAGCCAGGCGCCGCCGTAGCCGACCACGCCGCACGCCACCAGTATGGCCAGCGTGCCGGGCGGATAGCCGGCCAGCGAGGCGCCCAGCGGCGGCCGGGTGGCGGGGTCGTAGAGGCCGAGCGCGACGAAGGCGAACGGGATGATCAGCACCACCAGCAGGATGCGCGCCCCCTGGCTGAGCGCGACCACCCGCTCGTCGCCGCCCAGCTCCATCGACAGGATGGTCATCTGGTTGAGGCCGCCGGGCGTCGCCGCGCAGAAGGCGGTGACGTTGTCGAGGCCGAGCAGCCGGCGGAAATAGACGAACAGGATGCTGCTGGTGATCAGTACGTAGGCGGCCAGCGCCAGGAGGGTCGGCCACCAGCCGGGAATGCGCGCCGCCATCGCCGGGGTGAAGGCGCTGCCGACCAGCACGCCGAGCACCGCGGCCATCGGCTGGCGGATCAGCTGGCTCGACCGCATCGGCGCGCCCAGCAGGGTGGCGACCATGACCGTGCACATGGCGCCGATCATCCAGGCGACCGGCAGCTTGAACAGGTTGAAGACGAAGCCGCCGGCGCTGCCCAGCGCCAGCGTGAGCAGGATCAACAGGATGGTCAGCCAGCGGGGCTCGCGGCGATCGGAACGGTCGGCCCCCACGCTCACGGCATGAACTGCTCGCTCAGGATGCGCTCTTCGAGATTGTGCTCGGCGTCGAACAGGAGCGAGGCGGTCAGCGCCGGCTCGCTGCGGACCACGACCTCGACCACGTCGCGCACCTCCAGCAAATCGGCGACCGCGCTGACCGGCCGCTTGGCCGGCTCCTTGATCTCGAAGGTCACGGTGGCGGTGTCGGGCAGCAGCGCGCCGCGCCAGCGGCGTGGCCGGAACGCGCTGATCGGGGTCAGCGCCAGGAGCGGCGCGCCCATCGGGATGATCGGGCCGTGGGCCGACAGGTTGTAGGCGGTGCTGCCGGCCGGGGTGGCGACCAGGACGCCGTCGCAGACCAACTCGGCGAGCCGCTCGATGCCGTCGACCAGGATGCGGATGCGCGCGGTCTGGTGGCGCTCGCGCAACAGCGAGACCTCGTTGATGGCGATGCCCTCGTGGAGGTCGCCGGCGACGGTGCGCGCGGTCATGGTCAGCGGGTGGACGTCGACCCGCTCGGCGCGGGTCAGCCGCTCGACCAGCCCGTCGGACGTGTACTCGTTCATCAGGAAGCCGACCGTGCCGCGGTTCATGCCGTAGACGGCGACGCGGCGCTGCAGGGTGTCGTGCAGCGTCTCCAGCATGAAGCCGTCGCCGCCGAGCGCGACGATGACCTCGGCGTCCTCGACCGGCACGGGCTCGTACCCCGCCGACAGCTCGGCCAGGGCGGCCTGGGCGTCCGGCGTCTCGTCGGCGATGAAGGCGAAGCGGATGGTCATGAAGCCCTGCTCGGTCCGGGTCCGGCCGGCAGTATAGCGGGGGCCGCCCGGTGCGCCAGAGCCGCCGCCGCCGATGGCGGCCATGCGGCCGGTGCACGGGCGCGCTCAGCCGGCGGCGCGCGTCACTTCTCGGTGGCGACGTAAACGCCGTCCCAGTCGGGCCCGGGCGGCGTCTTGCGGTATTCGGCGATCCGCTCCCGGTAGAGCGCGTAGAGGCCGGTCAGCCGCTCGACGCCGCAGGCGGCGCACCGGTCCAGGGCGCGCTCCGCCCCGTCCCAGTCCTGGCCGCGGAAGGCGTCGAGCATCGCCGCGTGGGCGGCGGACAGCTCGGCGAAGGCCGGCGTGGCGGCGTGGGCCGGGTCGCCCAGGATCGTGAAGATCGCGACCGCCTGGGTCTTGCCCTTGACCACGACCCGGTCGAGCTCGATCACGGCGTGGTCCTCGACGTGGCTGGCGGTGTGGGCGCTGACGATCACGGCGACGTCGTAGAGCCGGCACAGGCCTTCCAGCCGCGACGCCAGATTGACCTCGTCGCCCAGCACCGAATAGTCGAAGCGCTGGCGCGAGCCGAAATTGCCGACGCTGCACTGGCCGGTGTTGATGCCGATGCCGAAGGCGAGCGGGGGCGGGCGGTCCTCGTCCTCGCGCTTCGGGATCTCGATCTCCGTGTTCAAGGTCTCCAGCCGCGCGACCATGTCGAGCGCGCAGGCGCAGGCGTGGCGGGCATGCTCGGCGTCGTCGAGCGGGGCGTTCCAGAAGGCCATGATGGCGTCGCCGATATACTTGTCGACCGTGCCCTGGCGCGCCAGCACGGCGTCGGTCATCGACGTCAGGTAGGCGTTCATGAAGGCGGTCAGCCCGGCCGCGTCGAACCGCTCGGAGATGCCGGTGAAGCCGCGCACGTCGGAGAACAGGATCGACATCTCGCGGACCTCGCCGCCGAGCTGGAGCCGGCTCGGGTCCTCGGCGAGCCGCTCGACCAGGTCGGGCGACAGGTACATGCCGAAGGCGCTGCGCACCTGGTTCCGCTGCCGCTCGGTCATCAGGTAGGTCATCAGCGTCGTGGTCAGCAAGACCAGCAGGACCGCCAGCCCCGGATAGGTACTGTCGAACTCCCAGCCAAATCGCGCGAAGGTGTACCAGCCGGCACCGAACATGATCGCGATCAACGGCACGAACACGACCAGTCCCCAGATCGCGCCGACCCGCGGGAACAGCAGCACGATCGCGAGGCCGATGACGGCGAGCATCAGCACCTCGATACCGTCGGAGAAGTCGGGCCGTACCAGATACTTGCCGGCGATGACCTGCTCGATCGCCTGGGCGTGGACCTCGACGCCCGGCACGCCGGCCTGGAGCGGGGTCGCCCGCAGGTCTTGCAGGCCCGCGGCGCTGGTGCCGATCAGGAAGATATGGTTCTGGATCCGCGCGCGCGGCACCTGGCCGGCGAGCAGCTTCCAGGCCGGGATGTAGCGCTTTTTGTTCTGGGGCGCGAAGTGAACGATCATGCGGCCGTTGGCGTCGGTCGGGATCACGGCGTTGCCGATCTTGATCGCCGTGATGCCGGTCTGCGACCCGAAGGAGGTCTCGCCGCTGCCGGACGTGGTCCGGATCAGGTAGGTCGACGCTCCCTGGGCGACCCGCAGCACCTCCGCCGACAGCGACGGATAGATGTGCTTGGCGACGCGCAGCAGGATCGGCACGGACCGCACCACCTGATCGTGGTCCGGCAGCCAGTTGACCGCGCCGTAGCCGACGAAGGCCTTCTCGAACATCGGCAGGTTCTTGGTCGCGCCGGAGAAAGCGAACAGGAAGGGCCGAGGGTCGTAGCCGGCATGGGCGAAGCCGACCGGCGGCTTGGGCAGGGCGGCGGACTTGTTGTGGGTCAGGATGAAGCTGCCGATCGTCCGACCCCGCTTCATCGCCGCGGCGAGGGTGGCGTCGGTGTCGGGCAGGGTCTTCAGCTTGTCGCGCAGGGCGACGATCTCGGGTGTGTCGGGCCACGACGCCAGGACGCGCCGCGGCGACAGCCGGTCGGGCTCGGCGAAGACGATGTCGAACGCCGCCAGGATCGCGCCGTTGCCGTAGAGCTTGTCGAGCATCGCCGCGACGACGTTGCGCGGCCACGGCCACTGGCCCAGCTTCTCGAGGGATTCCTCGTCGATATCGATGATCTGGACCAGCGCATTGGCGCCGCCCGGATCGCGCGGCGACAGCCGCTGGTAGACGTCGAAGGTGAGGTTGCGGACCTGCTGCAGGATCGGCGGGTCGATCACGCGCAGGATCACGGCGCCGACCAGGACGGCGGCCGGCAGCAGGCGCATGATCACGGGCAGGAGACGGGACATCGCTTCGCCTGGCTGGGCTCCGGGGCGGCAGCTTGGCGGATCGGGCTGCTATTGGGAAGGGGAGACGCCGACGCGGTGAGCTGGCTCCTGCCGGAGGGACCGTCCCGCGTCGATCTGACGATGTTGCGCTCGACCCGCCCTCGGCCGTGCGCTCGGGCCCTATTCGCCGCGGCGTGGCCGGTCCGTCACGAATCCACGTGCCCGCAGTGGGGACATGCGCTAAGATATACAAATAAAAAGAAAAATGACGCGACATGAGGGGTAACGGACCAGTGGGTCGTTCCTGGCCATCCATGGGGGTGTTGGCTGCCGTGTGCCAGTGCGCCTGTGGGGTTCTTGTTGCCTTTTCCCCGGCGACCTACGCCGCGTCCCCCCCCGATCCGCAGACCGAACTACGCCGCGTCGACAACCAGCAGGCGCCGCTCAAGCGCAACACCGAGGCGGTCCGGAAATCGCGCGAGTTGCGGTTCATCAAAGGCCGCGACGTCAGTTACGACGAGGTGTTGCGCGATCCCGACAACGTCGCCCTCAACCTCGGCGTTCGCCCGCACCCAGATCCGCGACGGAAACTTCATCGGCGCGTCCGCCACGCTGGAGCGAATCCTTCTGGTCGTGCCGACCAACGTGGACGTCCACATCCTGTACGCCATCGTCCTGTATCGGCTCGACAACCTGAACGAGGCGGAAACCGAGCTCGCACGGGTGCTATCGCTGCCGCTGTCGGACGACTTGCGCGCCGAACTGAGCGACTATCTGAGCGAGATCAAGCGGCGCAAGCGGCGCGACAATTTCGTTATTACGACCCAGAACGCGTACGTTTACGACACCAACCGCAACAGTTCCCCATCCTCGAACGCCCTCGATACGCAGTTTGGCCGGGTCCGCCTGTTCGGCAGCGACCGCGCGGTTCCCAATTCATCCTACCAGGGCCAGCTCCGCGTCGACTGGGAGCACGATCTCGGTTTCCAGCGCCAGCATCGCTTGGTCAGCAGCCTCCGGGCGGTCCACAGCGATCAGGCGCGGCTGGACGAGCTGACGCTGTCGGGGCTCGACGGCCGGACGGGCCTGGTGCTCGATTTCAATCCGTACACGATCGAGCCCTACGTGACCTCGAGTTACGCGCTGCTCTCCCATCAGCTCTACTACCGCAGCGTGGGCGGTGGCTTGCGCGCCTCCGCCTTGTTCTCGAACAAGGTGAGCGTCAGCCTTTTCGGGACGGCCGTCGCCCAGAAATACGACGGTCTCAGCGAGGCTCCGGACGAACGGCAGCGCAGCGGCGCGGAGTATCGGGCGGGGCTGTCCGTCTCCTATGCGCTGCGTGCCGACATGCGCATCACGGTCAGCTCGATCTTCGTTCGCAAGACTGCGATCGCCGATTTTTTCAGGTTCACGGGCACGCGTTTGCGTGTCGAGCACGAATATCTGTTGGGCCGGGGGATGTTTCTGCTGTCGCAGTTCGCCTGGGAGTACGAGCAGTACGACGGTCCCAAACTCACCGAAAGCGCAATGCGGCGACGACAACATCGCTTCCGGGGCGGAACGACCCTGGGGGTGCCGTTGTCCCTGATTCTGCCCTTCAAGCAGGTTCTCGGCGTCACCCGGCGGACGACGCTCGTCGCCGGCGTCGATTACACGCGCGAATTCGTCGAACATCACCAACTACACGAGCAGCAACTGGCGTTTCATGATTGGCTTCACCATCCGCGCGGAGCGATGACGGCGATGCGACGTGGTGGCCCGATCAAAGTTGTCGTGCTCGCCATCGCGGTCGCCGCCGCGGGTATGGTCATGGTCGACGCCCGTCCAGCCCGCGCCAAAATCGGCGACAAGGCCGGTGTCGCCGGCGCGGTGCGCGGTACGGTAAATCAAGCCTCGTACAGCAGCACCAAGCCCACCATCGGGCGCAAGGTTGCGAGTGGCGACCCGATCTACCTGGGCGACCGGATCAAGACCGGCAGCAAGTCCGGCCTGCAGATCATGCTGCTCGACCAGACGACCTTCACGATCGGCCCCGACGCCGAGATGGCGATCGACAAGTTCGTCTACGACCCCAAGAGCAGGTCCGGGAACATGTCGGCGCGTATCCTCAAGGGTACATTTCGGTTCGTGTCGGGCACGATCGAGCGGAATAATCCGGCGGGCGTGGTGATCAAGACGCCCGTCGCGACCATCGGCGTTCGCGGCACCACGGTCATCGGGCATACCAACGGGCGCAGTCTCACCGTCATCCTCGCCGGCCCGGGCCGGCGCAACAACGTCGGCCGCCCGGCGAGCCGGATAATCATCACGGCCGGCGGCCGGCGCGTGGTCATCTTCCGGGCCGGTTTCGGCACGTTCATCGCCCGGCTCGGCGCCGGGCCGTCGCGGCCCCGCCGTTACAGCCTGCGGGCCCTTGCGCGACTGCTGCACGATCTGTTCTCGCGACCCGGTTCGCAGGAAACCAATTCGCTCGATCAGATCGCACCGGGCGCGGGACCGGGATCGAATTCCTTCGCCAACTTCTTCCAGAACTTCACCGGGCAGGGGACGCAGCAGGGCTCCACCAACGCGAACCAGCAATCGACCGTCAATACGTTCTGGATTTCGCTGAGCGATCAGTCGAACGACAATTCGACCGACAATTCGACCACGCAGAACGATCGCAAGCATCGCCAACACCGCCGGCACCGCGTGGTCCGCGGCGTCGGCATTCTTCGCTGGCTCGGTCATGGGCACCATCACCGGACGCTGGTGATCTTCCTGCGTGTTGGCGGCCAAGGCCATCATGGCCACAGCCGACTGCTCAAGCTCACGGTGGTCCGCATTCTCGTGGGCGGCCACTTCGGGCGTCCGGCTCGCCTGCTGGTGAGCTATCGTCTACCCGGCCGCCATCGGACACAGTTCGCGATCGTGACCATTGGCCGCTCGCTGGGTCATTATTCATCGTTCAGGCTGACATTGTCGCAATTCGGCTTCCGGTATCATCGCCTCATTGGAGGCCACTACCGGTACGCCCGTCGGTGGCGCCATGGCCGCCACCACCGGTTTTCCCGCCGGTGGCACCACAGCCGCCATCACGCACGGCATCATCGCCGGCGCAGCCACCGGATAAGCTTTCGGTTCCGGAACCGGCATTTCCGTCACCACAATTTCCACCTCCCGCATCACCACTAGCGCTGGCCAGTAGGTTCGGCAGGGGAAAGGCATCGCTCACCCTTGAGTGCGCATCACCTGGCATGGTGATCGACAGTTTTGATGCCGTCCCTTCGATCGCGTCAGAATATGCAGGATTCTGCATCCTGGAACAGTGCCTGGGATTCGGTGGCGATTGGTTTACAATAACGATTAAATCGGTCCGTTGATGAGGGGTGGGGCGGACAATGGCTGGATGGTGGCCGCGAGGGGCGTTCATCGCCCTCGCCGTAGCGTGGGCGTGGCTGCTTCCCGACGGGCGGAGAGAGGGCCCTCGCGCAGACGACGCGCGACGCCCAGACCGAGCTGCGCCGCGCCAACCAGGAACGCCAGACCTTCGAGCGCAACATCGACGCGGCCCGCCGGTCGCGGGACCAGCGATTCATTCAGGGACGCCGGGTCACCTATCAGGAGGTGCTCAAGCGGCCCGACGACATCGCGCTCAACCTGGCCTTCGCACGCACCCAGATCCGGGACGGCGACATCATCGGCGCGTCGTCGACGCTCGAGCGCATCCTGCTGGTCGTGCCGAACAACCGCGACGTCCGCATCCTCTACGCCATCGTGCTCTACCGGCTGGACAACCTGGTCGAGGCGCAGCGGGTCTTCGAGCAGCTCCTGGCCACGAAGCTGCCGCCGGGGGTGCGCGCCGAGCTGGTCGACTATGTCAACGAGCTCAAGCGGCGGTCGAAGGCGACCAATCTCTCGATCGTGGTCAGCGGCGCCTACGCCTACGACACCAACCGCAACAGCTCGCCCTCGTCGCAGCTGATCGACACCGACACCGGACGGCTCCGCCTGTTCGGCACCGATCGAGCGGTGCCCGACACGTCCTTCATCGGTCAGGTTCGGGTGGGCTTCGAGCACGACCTCGGCTTCCAGCGCCAGCACCGGCTGGTCGGCTGGGTGCGCGGGCTGCACAACGAGCAGATGCGCCTCGACCAACTGACCAGCTCGGGCCTCGACGGCGAGCTGCGGCTGATCCTCGACTTCAACCCGGTGACGGTAGAGCCGTGGGTATCGGCGGGCTACGTCCTGCTCTCGCACCAGCAATACTACCGCAGCGTCGGCGGCGGCCTGCGCGTGCGCTTCCCGGTCAACCGCAAGCTGCGGTTCAGCCTGTTCGGCAGCGCGGTGGCCGACAACTTCGACGATCTCAGCGAGCAGCCGATCGAGCACCTGCGCAGCGGCGCGGAATATCGGGGCGGGCTGACCGCGACCTACGCCTTGAGCAGCGACATGCAGCTCACCTTCCGGTCGGTCGGCGTGCGCAAGTCGGCGGGCGTCGACTTCTACCGCTATTGGGGAACCCGTCAGCAGATCGCGCACCAGTGGGTGCTCGAGCGGGGCATGTTCCTCGTGTCGCGCCTGGCGTGGGAGTACGAGTTCTATGACGCCGGCGATCCGAACGACGGCGGCCAGCGCCGCCACCAGCATCGGATCATCACCGGTGCGACCTTCGGCGTGCCGGTGAGTGCGATCGTGCCGAGCCCGACGCTGCTCTCGATCACGCGGCGGGCGACCATAACCGCGGGCGTGGAATACACCCGCGCGCTGTCGAACGTGACCAACTACACCTACAGCAACTGGCGCTTCATGCTGGGGCTGACGATTACCGCCAACCAATGACGCACCGTTCCGGCGATTCCGGCGTATAGTGAAGTGACAAACGAGGTGAGAGCGATGAACGCGAAGAAGATGACAGGCGCGGCAGCGGCCCTGGTCGCCGGCGCGCTCGCCTTTTCGGGGACGGTCCAGGCGGATACCGGCGACAAGGCGGGCGTTGCCGGCGCGGTGCGCGGCAAGGTCGCGCTGGCGGCATCGGCCGGCACGCCGCGCACGGTCGGCAAGCAGGTCGAGACCGGCGATCCGATCTATCTCGGCGACCGAATCACCACCGGGTCGCGCTCCGGCCTGCAGATCATGCTGCTCGACCGGACGACCTTCACCATCGGCCCGGACGCGGCGATGGTGATCGACAAGTTCGTCTACAACCCGGCGAAGCAGACCGGCAGCATCTCGGCGCGGATCGTCAAGGGCACGTTCCGCTTCGTGTCCGGCGCGATCGCCCAGGCCAAGCCGGAGGCGGTCACGATCAAGCTGCCGGCGGCGACCATCGGCATTCGCGGCACCGCCATCGTCGGCCAGACCAACGGCACCAACACCCTGGTCATCCTGGCCGGGCCCGGGCGCCACAACAACGTGGGGCTGAAGGCGAGCCGGATCATCGTCACCAGCGGCGGGCGGCAGGTCGTGGTCTATCGCTCGGGCTTCGGTGTGTTCGTCCCCAAGGCCGGGGCGATCCCGTCAGTGCCGAGGCGCTACAACGTCCAGGCGCTCGGGCGGATGCTGAACGACCTCAACACGCAGCCGCCGGCGAAGCCGGGCAACGGCCCGCCGGGGCTGCCGGGGCCCAACCGGCCAAGGCTGTTCCAGGCCAAGCAGAAATTCCAGACCAAGACCAACAAGACCGGCGACAACACCGCCAATAGCGACAGCACGACCTCGAGCGACACCAACCTGGCCAAGTTCGCCGACACCTTCACCGGTCAGTCGAAGGCGCGCGGCCTCGGCTTCCTGCGCGGGCCGGCGGCGATCGGCGCCTTCCTGCGGTCGGTGCGCGGCGCGTCCCAGAATCCGGGCGTGGGACTGGCGATCGGGCACACGAATGGCAACAACGGCAACAACGGCCGACGGGTGCGCCGACGCTGCCGGGGCAAGTGCAAATAGACGTGAAAAAAGCCGGAACCGGCGGCTAGCCGCCGGTGACGCTCATGTGGCGGGGGACCGCCGGGGCTCTTGCGGCGGCGGTCGATGACGAAGTCGTGGCCCTTGGGCTTGCGCGTGATCGCCTCGCGGATCGCCTGGACCAGCAAGGCGTCGTCGTCGCTCTCGCGCAGCGGCGCGCGCAGGTCGGCGGCGTCCTCCTGGCCCAGGCACATGAACAGGGTGCCCGTGCAGGTCAGCCGCACGCGGTTGCAGGATTCGCAGAAATTGTGGGTCAGCGGCGTGATGAAGCCGACCCGCTGGCCGGTCTCGCGCAGGGTCACGTAGCGCGCCGGACCGCCGGTGCGGTGGTCGCTGTCGTCGAGCGTCCAGCGCTCCTTCAGCCGCGCGCGGACCATCGACAGCGGCAGGTACTGGTCGACCCGGTTGGCCGAGCCGACGTCGCCGCCGATCTCGCCCAGCGGCATGACCTCGATGAAGGTCAGGTCGAAGCCTTGCGTCCCGCACCACTCGACCATCCGCTCGATCTCGTCCTCGTTGACCCCGCGCAGCGCGACCGCGTTGATCTTGACCTGCAGCCCGGCGGCCTTGGCCGCGTCCAGTCCCGCCAGCACCTGGTCGAGCCGGCCCCAGCGGGTGATCTCCTTGAACTTCGCCGGGTCGAGCGTGTCGATCGAGACGTTGATCCGACGCACGCCGGCGTCGAAGAGCTGCTGCGCAAAGCGGCCGAGCTGGCTGCCGTTGGTGGTCAAGGTCAGCTCGTCGAGCGCGCCCGTGTCCAGGTGGCGGCCGAGCCGCTCGATCAGCCACATGATGTCGCGCCGGACCAGCGGCTCGCCGCCGGTCAGCCGCAGCTTGCGCACGCCGAGGCCGACGAAGGCGCTGCACAGCCGGTCGAGCTCCTCCAGCGACAGCACGTCGGCCTTGGGCAGGAAGGTCATGTCCTCGGCCATGCAATAGACGCAGCGGAAGTCGCAGCGGTCGGTCACCGAGACGCGCAGATAGCTGATCGCCCGCTGGAACGGGTCGATCAGGGGCGCGGTCTGGTTCGGGTCGGGTCGGAGCATCGAAATGTCGCTGGTTTGCCTATACACGAACTAGTCGCCCGGCCGCCCGTCGGCAAGGCCGGTCGGCGCGGCGCGGGTCAGCGTTGCAGACCCGATTCGGGGATGTAGGGGGTCTCGTCGCCGATCTTGAAGCCTTCGATGATCTTCTGCGCCTCCTTGCCCGCCAGCCAGGCGGCGAAGGCCGACGCGGCGGCGGCGTTGAGGCCCTTGTGCCCGGCCGGGTTGGCGACGACGACGCCGTAGCGGAGCTGGAGGCGGGGGTCGTCGGCCACCATCGGCATCAGCTTGGCGGTGTCGGGCAGCGCCAGCCAGCTCGCCCGGTCGGTCAGGGTGTAGGCGGCGGCCTTGGCGGCGCGGACCAGCGTGGTGCGCATGTCGGTGCGGGTGACCCTGTACCAGCGGTCGTCTTCGGGATCCGGCGCCAGGCCCGCTTCGGTCCAGAAGCGGCGCTCGGCCAGGGCCAGGCCGCTGCCGTCGCCGCGGCCGAGGAAGCTCGACGACGACGCGGCGAGCGCCTTGAACGCCTCGATCACGCTGATCATGCCGTTGACGTCGGCCGGGTCCGTCTTGGGCCCGACGACCAGCAGCTCGGTATACATCAGGTTGTGCCGCTTGATGCCGTGCTTGTCGGCGACGAAGCGGCGCTCGGCGGCGACGTCGTCGGTGATCGCCAGCTCGGCCTTGCCGTCGAGCAGCGGCGCGAAGCCCAGCCCGGTCTTGCGCGGGATGACGGTGACGGTGACCTTGTGCGCCGTGCGGTAGCCGTCGACCAGCTTGGCGCTCAGCCCGTTGGCGATCAGCGCCCGCGGCATCACGATCCGCACGGTGTCGGCCGGCGGGGGCTTTGGCGTGGCCGGCTTGGGCGTGGCGGGCTTTGCCGTATCGGGCTTGGGCTTGGCCGGTTCGTCTTTGGCTGCCTTGGGCGCCGGCGGTTTGGCCG
The DNA here is from genome assembly GCA_963730305.1 of uncultured Alphaproteobacteria bacterium. GTDB lineage: Bacteria > Pseudomonadota > Alphaproteobacteria > Bin65 > Bin65 > CAMYMQ01. The sequence goes on along the minus strand of CAVSRB010000001.1, from coordinate 477,934 downwards.
CGGGCGGTTTCGAAGCGGGCGTCGCCGGTTTGGGCGTCGCCGGGGGCGGTCTTCGTCGTCTTGGCGCCGTCGGGCTCGGCGGCGGTCGCCGGCGTCGCCGCGCCGACCAGCAGCGCCACGGCCGCCGCCGCCGCCAGCGCCGCACGGGCGAACGGGCGGGCCGGCCGGCCGTGCCGGTGCCGGACCCCGATCGTCGCAGCAATCACCGCTTCGTCCCTCCCTCGGCCTGGCGCCTCGGCCTGGCACCTCGGCCTGGTGCCTCGACCTGCGGCACCTTGGCTTGCCGTCGGCCGCGCCGCGCCGCATATTCGGGCCATGCCCGACGATCATGCCAAACCCGGCTATCTGGTCAAACCCGACCCGGCCGACCCGCGCCTGACGCGCCGGGTCACCGGCCTGGATCACGAAGGCGCCCGCGTCGAAACCACCGTCGTCGTCGAACGCCCGCTTACTCTCTACCTCAACGGGCAGGAGATCGTCACCATGATGACGATCGGCGACCACCCGGATTACCTGGCGGTCGGCTACCTGCTCAACCAGAATATGCTGCGCCCCGACGACGAAATCATGGCGATCGACCATGACGAGGACGTCGACGTCGTCGTCGTCCGCACCAAGCGGCAGACGAACTACGAGGAGAAGCTGAAGAAGAAGGTGCGCACCTCGGGCTGCGCCCAGGGCACCGTCTTCGGCGACGTGATGGAGGCGTTCGAGACCATCGAGCTGCCGCCCGACGCCAAGCTCCACACCTCCTGGCTCTACGCCCTGACCAAGGCGATCAACACCACGCCGAGCCTCTACCTCGACGCCGGCGCGATCCACGGCTGCGTGCTGTGCGAGGAAGACCGGCCGCTGGTCTACATGGAGGACGTCGGCCGCCACAACGCCGTCGACAAGATCGCCGGCTACATGTTCCTCGAGGGCGTCGGGCCGGAACACAAGATCTTCTACACCACCGGCCGGCTCACCAGCGAGATGGTCATCAAGTGCGTCCAGATGCGCATCCCGATCCTGGTCTCGCGCTCGGGCTTCACCGCCTGGGGCGTCGAGCTGGCGAAACAGGCCGACCTGACCCTGATCGGCCGCGCCCGCGGCCGCCGCTTCGTCGCGCTCGCCGGCGAGCACCGCATCGTCTTCGACGCCGACCCGGAGACGGTGGCCGAGGAGCCGGCCAAGGTCCGCCGCAAGGGCAGCGCCGACGCGCGCGGCGTGAGGACCAACCCGGGTATCGGGACGACAAGGCGGGGTGCGCCGCAGGCGAGGCATTTCGCTCCGGGGCCCGCCATCGGAAGGCTCTTGCTCGGCAGGACAAGGTCGGCCGCGCACGCCATGTTCTGCCGAGCCGGCAGCGTTCGATGCCGCGCGCCGGCATTGAACACCCAACTGGCGGCGCACCGCGCATAGCGGTCCCGACACCGCGGTCCGGCCGCGGCATTTGGGGTGGGCGCCGGATGTAAGGTTCCGTCAGGTCCGCCGGCGCGATCATCCCGCCGCCCCGGTCATTCCGCCGCCCCCGCGGCGGCGCGGGCGGCGCGGGCGGCGGGGGCCTCGGGATGTAAGGTTCCGTCAGGTCGCCGGCCGGCCCCGCCGGCGTCGCCGTGGGGCGGAATGCGTGGGCCGTCGCCGCTTCTGGCGCGGGTGGGCGCGCGCCGGGGAGGGGGCCCGGCGTGTAAGGTTCCGTCAGGCAGGTCCGGGGACGCGTCCTGTGCGGTCCTGTCGCCGGCGGCCGTCGCGCCGTCGGCCTCCGCCGCGCCGCCCGCGGCGTCATCCTCGGCCAGGCCATAGAAGCGGGCCGCCGCCTTCTCGTCCTCTTCGGTCACCAGACGGATCTCGCGGCCGTCGGCGTCGATCCAGCGCCCGCGCCGGGCCATCTCCGCCACGGTGACGCCGGGCGGCGGGTCGGGCAGGTGCGCGTCCGGCGGCTCAATGTCGGGCTCGAACACCGTGTCCGGCGCGGCGTCGCGCCGGTCCTCGCGCGCCGGGTCGCGTGGCGCGGCGGCGCGGGCCACGGCCAGGGCCGCGTCGTCCCCGGCGCGCGCCGCCGCGCGTTCGAGCGGCCCGGCCTGGCCGTCGGGCCCCCACAGCCGCAGCTTGGTGTCGGCGTCGCCGGTCAGCCCCGACAGCTTGGCCTGCATCGCGACGGTCTGGAGCATGGCGAACAGGTCGTCGTCGGCGTCGGCCGACCGCCAGATGCGTTCGAGCCGGGCGAGCAGGATCGCGGCTTCGCGCGCCGCGGTCTCGGCGAAGCCGTGGCGGATCTCGTCGAGCCGGATCAGCACGAAGGGCTTCTGCAGGTTCTCGTAGCCCTGCTGGCGGGCGCAGGCCTCGGCGTAGCCGGCCTTCCGCGCCGCCGCCGCGGCGTTGCCCGAGACGGCGTAATGGCGGCAGAAGGCCTCCTGCCGGGGGGAGAGCATGGTGGGCATGGGGGTGACTCCTCGTCTGGAACAGGATTTTATTCTGATATGGGGAGAAATGGGAATATGTTCAAGGTCATCCACCCACTCCCTGCCGTCATTTCGACCGGAGCCCCGCAGGGGCGGAGCGGAGAAATCTCGCCTCCGCCGTCGAGATCACGGCTGCGGGGGCAAGATTCCTCGGCTTCGCTCGGAATGACGGCTGGGTATGACGGCTGAGGTTGACGCCTGCTCCTGCCGAACGTCCGCGGGGGCGCTACCCCTGTCGTCATTTCGACCGGAGCCCCGCAGGGGCGGAGCGGAGAAATCTCGCCTCCGCCGTCGAGATCACGGCTGCGGGGGCAAGATTCCTCGGCTTCGCTCGGAATGACGGCTGGGGCGGGGCGCGCGCTCTTGCGGGTAACGGCTCGGATGCGCTATCCCATGTCGTCATTTCGACCGGAGCCCCACCGGGGCGGAGCGGAGAAATCTCGCATCCGCCCTCGGGATCACGGCGGCGGGGGCAGACCTCGGCTCTGCTCGGATGACGGCCGGGGGCGGGGCTCGCGCCGTTTGGCAGGAGCGGGTTCTCGAGCTCGCTCCGCAACGGGGCCGTGCAGCGGCGGGGATTCCTCGGTCGCCGCTGGGCGCAGGCCCGCTCCGGGCAGCGATCACAACGCTTCTCGCCGGCGCCCGACCTCGCCGCCAAGGACTGGAAAGACGGGGAGGGGCCATGCCCTACGCCGACGCCGACGGGGTCAAGCTCTACTACGAGGAAGCGGGAGAGGGCGACCCGCTGGTCTTCGTCCACGAGTTCGGCGGCGACCACCGCAGCTGGGAGGCGCAGCTGCGCTTCTTCGCCCGGCGCTACCGCTGCGTCGCCTACAACGCGCGCGGCTACACGCCGTCCGACGTGCCCGACGATCCCGCCGACTACGGCCAGGACCGGCAGGCCGACGACGTCGCCGCCGTGCTCGACCATCTCGGTATCGACAAGGCCCATGTGGTCGGGCCTGTCGATGGGCGGCTTCGCGACCCTGCATTTCGGCATTCGCCACCCGGACCGGGCGCGCTCGCTGACCGATCGCCGGGGCCGGGTCGGGTGCGCCCAAGGGGGCGGCGCGCGAGACCTTCATCCGCGATTCGCGGGCCGCCGCCGACGGCTTCGAGACCGCCGGCTCGCCGGCGATGGCCGAGGCGATGGCCGAGGGGCCGACCCGCATCCAGTTCAAGGCCAAGGACCCGCGCGGCTGGGCGGCGTTCAAGGCGCACCTGGCCGAGCATTCGGCCAAGGGCTCGGCCAACACCCTGCGCGGCTACCAGGCGACGCGGCCGTCGCTTTATGATCTGGAAGACGAGATCCGCGCCATCGCCGTCCCGACCCTGATCGCCGTCGGCGACGAGGACGAGCCGTGCCTCGACGCCTCGCTGTGGCTCAAGCGGATCATGCCCACGGCCGGGCTGTGGGTGGTGCCGCGCACCGGCCACTGCATCAACCTGGAGGAGCCGGCGGCGTTCAACGCCCAGCTGCTCGATTTCCTGACCCAGGTCGAGCAGGGCCGCTGGCGGCCGCGCGCCGCCGCGGCGGGCGGCTCGGTGTCGTTCGGCGCGGTCGGCGAGGAATAGGCGTAGCGTCCCTCGGTATCGGCCGCCGACGCGACCTGCTCGGCATCGGCGAGAGCTGGTTGCGAAGACCACGTCCTCATCCCGAGTAGGCCGCGCCAGCCGCGCAGGCCGTATCCGAGGGACGGTCTCGACCCGCCCGCTTCAGAAGGCGGGGCAGGTCGTCCCCCGCCTGGATCACCGGGCGCTCGAAGGCGTCGAAGTCGTCCAGGCTATAGCCTGCCGCGGCGATCCGGTCGCCGAACAGCTCGCCGAGATAGCGCGCCTCGACCGGCAGGTGGTCGATCGAGTAGCCGCGCCGGCGCAGGGCCCGGCGCAGCTTGCGCCACTGCTGCTGGCGGAAATGGGTGACCCAGCCCGACGGCTGCTCGTCGTGGAGCGCCGCCGCCTTGCCGCCCTGCTTGAGCAGCGTCTCGTACTTGCGGTTGACCGCCCGGCGCACCGGCTCGGCGACCGGCGCGGGGTCGAGCCCGGCCAGGGCGCAGACCCGGTCGAACGTCCCCTGGGGGTCGGCGACCAGCGCCTCGTATTTCAGCACCATCCAGCGGTCGAGCCCGCTCAGGTCGTCGAACATGATCCGGTGGGCGCGGAACCAGTGCTCGATCATCACCGGCAGCGATACGGTGCTCCAGCGCTGGGTCGCCAGCGCGACCACGACCGGGTGGCGCATGATGAAGACGAAGACGCTGTCCGGCGCGATCGCGCGCAAGTACCGCGCCTTGACGATGTTCGACGGCGTCTTCTCGACCAGCACGTCCTTGTCCAGGTCCCAGTGCCGGGCCCACTGGCCGAGCAGCCGGGCGCGCGGCTCGGCGGCGGCGAGCGGGCTGTCCTCGGTCAGGTGCGCGCCGGCCTCGAAGGCGAACAGGCCGGGCCCGCCGAAGGCGTGGTCGCCGGGATAGACGTCCTGCAGGTTCTGGCCCTCGTCCATCGTCGCGCCGGTGTCGAAGAAGCCGCTGGCGTCGGGGTGCTTGCCGAGCAGGCGGGCGAGCAGGGTGGTGCCGCTGCGGTGCAGGCCGCCGATGAAGACGATGCGTTTGCGGGCGGGATCGGTCATGGACGGGCGGCGGTCGGCATTGGCAGTCGGCAATGGCGGTCGGCGTTCACGTGAGGGCCGGAGGTGGCGTAGAGGAGATTCGGGCCGCCGTAAAGCCGGCCGCCGCGGTCCCGGCCTGCGGGACTTGCGCCCCGCGGCCGGCTGGGCGAAGACAGGGTGATGAGCGATCCGGCCCCAGACGCGATCAGAGACGCGATCAGAGATGCGACCCGCGACACGATCGGCGTCTTGCTGGCGGGCGGCCTGTCGATGCGCATGGGCGGCGGCGACAAGTGCCTGCGCGAGCTCGGCGGCCGGCCGATCCTCGCGCGCATCATCGAGCGGGTCGAGCCCCAGGTCGCCGCGCCTGATCCTCAACGCCAACGGCGATCCGGCGCGCTTCGCCGCCTTCGGCCTGCCGGTGGTCGCCGACGTGATCGAGGGCTTCGCCGGCCCGCTCGCCGGCGTGCTGACGGCGCTCGACTGGGCCGCGGCCAACGCGCCCGATTGTCCCTGGGTCGCGAGCTTCGCCACCGACGCGCCGTTCCTGCCGCTCGACCTGGTCGCGCGGCTGCGCGCGGCGGTCGCGGCCGAGGGCGCCGACCTGGCCTGCGCCCGCTCGGGCGGCCGCGACCAGCCGGTGTTCGGGCTGTGGCCGGTGCGCCTGCGCGACGACCTGCGCGCGGCGATGGCGGCGGGCGTGCGCAAGGTCGATATCTGGACCGCGGACTACCGGCGCGCGGTGGCCGACTTCGACACCGAGCCGCTCGATCCCTTCTTCAACGCCAACCGGCCCGACGACCTGGCCGAGGCCGAGCGGCTGATCGCCGCGGGCGGGTAGGGCGGCTCAATCCGTTTCGTCGCGCGCGGGGACCAGATGGATGACCTCGGCGTTGATCAGCTTCTTGCCGGCATGCTCGAAATTCACCGTCACCCGGTCGCCGATCACGGACTGGACCTGGCCCAGGCCCCAGGCGGCTTCGGTGGGGTGGCGAACCCAGTCGCCGGGGGCCAGCGTCGTGGTCATGGCTCGACAGTTAACCTTTTCTTAACCATTGTGCGGCGATTCAATGCGGTAAGCGTCGCAGGCCCAAGGTAGCAGGAAACGGACCCCATGAGCGTAACACTGGACATGCGAGTCGTTCAGCTTCTCCACTCCCGGGTCTGTCACGACCTGGTGGGGCCGGTCGGCGCGGTCAACAACGGCCTCGAACTGGCCGCGGAGGGCGACGGCGGGCTGGACAGCGAGGCGATGGACCTGGTCCGCACCAGCGCCGCCCAGGTCGCCGAGCGCATCCAGTATTTCCGGGTCGCCTTCGGCTACGCCGCCGGGGCGATCAAGACCATGCGCCAGGTGCGCGACCTGTTGACCCCGTCGGTGATCGGCCCGAAGAGCACGCTGGTCTGGCCCGAGGAGGAGCTGGCGGGCGACTGGCCGTTCGGCGACCAGATCCTCAAGCTGCTGCTGATCATGACCCATCTCGGCGGCGAATGCCTGCCGCGCGGCGGCGAGGTCGAGATCTTCATCGAGCCCGACGGGTCCGAGCTGCGCCTGACGGTCACCGCCGCGGGGACCGGCGCGCGCGTCGAGCCGACCGTGCTCGCCGCGCTGATGGGCGAGGCGACGATCGACGAATTGACCCCGCGCAGCGCCCAGGGCCATTTCGCGGCTCGCCTCGCCGAATATTGCGGCGGCACGGTCAGCGCCGATTCGCCCCAGGACGAGATGGTCGCGATCCGCGCCACGCTCTCCGGCTTCGAATAGGGCGGGTATCCGGGCCGTCGTCGCGGGCGGGTTTGAAACCCGCCCCTGAGATCGGGATTGCTTTCGTCGCCCGGCAGCAGGGCGGCCGATCACCCATCAATCAACGAGCACGCACGGTCATATCGGCGGGGCCCATATCGTAGGGGCGGGTTTCAAACCCGCCCGCCGATGCCCGTGGCCGGACAAAAGAAAAGGGCGGATCCGTGCGGACCCGCCCTCGGTTCCCCCATAGGACGCTGCCGGTCAGGCGGCGTCCTCGTCGGCCGTGACGGTTTCCTCGCCGTCGGTCGGCTCGCGCAGCACGTAGCCGCGCCCCCAGATGGTGTGGATGTAGTTCTCGCCGCACGCGTTGGTCAGCTTCTTGCGCAGCTTGCAGATGAACACGTCGATGATCTTGAGCTCGGGCTCGTCGATGCCGCCGTAGAGATGATTGAGGAACATCTCCTTGGTCAGCGTCGTGCCCTTGCGCAGGGAGAGCAGCTCGAGGATGCCGTATTCCTTGCCGGTCAGGTGGAGCGGCTGGCCCTCGACCTCGGCCGTGCGCGTGTCGAGATTGACCGTCAGCTTGCCGGTCTTGATGATCGACTGGGAGTGGCCCTTGGACCGCCGCACGATCGCCTGGATGCGCGCGATCAGCTCGCGCTTGTCGAACGGCTTGGTCAGGTAATCGTCGGCGCCGAAGCCCAGACCCTTGATCTTGGCGTCGAGCTCGGAGAGCCCCGACAGGATCAGGATCGGCGTCTTGATCTGGGCCGCGCGCAGCCGGCGCAGCACCTCGTAGCCATCGATGTCCGGAAGCAGCAGATCGAGAATGATGATGTCGTAATCGTACAGCTTCCCGATTTCGAGCCCATCTTCCCCCAGATCCGTCGAGTCACAGACATAACCCTCGGAACGGAGCATCATCTCGATGCTCTTGGCCGTGGCAGAGTCGTCTTCGACAAGTAAAACCCGCATATCTCACACCATTCTCAAAGGCTGTTGCCTCAACCGCGAATATTGAATTCGCCCCGGTGAACATCGACGAAAGTATACTCCAATGGTTAATAAAACGTTGCTCTGAAAACATCCAGTTTCTTTTAACGCGTTGTCAACCTGACCTCTGGTCCAATGCTCGGACAAGGGTGGGCGCGATTGCCGCGACCCATCCAAGCCTGAGGAGAGGGAAAGACACCGAGACGGCCGTGGGTCGGCCGTTCGGGTCGCAAGACGAGGATCGATCATGAGTTCGGGTGGCACCAAGACTACTCAGCAGTCATCGGTGGGAGTTGAACGAGAAGCTTCAGCACTTTTCGAGCCTGGCGCGGTTGCGCGCGACGCTCGAGCGCCAGCTGAAGGCGTTTGGCGAGACGGTCTCGAACGAGGATGTGGAACGGTCGCAGCGGCGCGCCCATCTCCAGGAATCGCTCGACCAGATCGACCGCCAGATGGAAGAGGCTCGTGCCGACGTCAACGCCAGCGTCCGCGTGCTGCGGATGCTGGAGAACGGCGGCGTCAGCGGACAGACCGCCGTACCGTCCGAAATCCTCGGACGCTGATCATCGAATTTTCCGTGCCGGATTGCTGACCGTGCCGGCGGGACGCGCGTTGCGTCCCGCCGGTCGTCTCGCCCCGGCGCCGGCTCGCCCGGCTGCGCTCGAAAAGAAATCGGCCGCTTCGAAGGAAGCGGCCGTTCTCGTCATCATCGAAAGAGGAGGGGATCAGTCGTCCCGCGACCGGTTCCTGTTGGAATAGTCGGACGGCAGCACGTCGATGCCGGCGTCGCGCAGCTCGCCGTTCGGCCCGGTGTCGCGGTAGGCGTCCGAGCTTCGGTACTGCTGGATCCGGGTGACGCGCAGACCGGGCAGGCCGTGGCGCTCGATCATCCGCTGCCAGGACAGGAACTCCTCGACCGACAGGTGATACCGGCGGCACGCCTCGTCGAGGCTCAGCAGCCCGCCGCGGACAGCCGCGACGACCTTGGCCTTGCGTCGGATCACCCACCGCCGCGTGGTCGGCGACGGAAGATCGGCGAGCGTCAGCGGCTCGCCGTCTGGACCGATGATGTGAGTCGGCCGGTGCTGGTTGGGTTCTTGCGTCATTGCTCGCTGTGTTGCGTGGTCACACGTCATCCGCAATGACGCCTGTATATCGGGTTGCGTTTAAAAAACCGCTAACACCAGCGGTTAAGGAATGGTTTGCGGCGGCGGCGGCGGCAATTCTCTCGGTCGCTTGAACAGCCTCGTTTTCGGGCCGAATTCGCGCTTGCCCGGCTGGGGCGATCTCCATATAGTCCGGCGACTTTTTGACCGGCGCGGTGATGCGATGAACGAAGGAAGGCCCCTGGTGCCGCCTGATTATCGGCCGACGGACGAAGAGCCTTTCATGAATCCCGTGATGCGCGCCTATTTCCGGCAGAAGCTTCTGTTCTGGCGCGGCGAGATTCTTCGCGAAGCGGGCGAAACGCTCCAGACGCTGCAGGAGGAAAGCCTGCACGAGCCGGACCTCGCCGACCGCGCGACCCTGGAGACGGACCGCGGCCTCGAGTTGCGCACCCGGGACCGTCAGCGCAAGCTGATCTCCAAGATCGACGCGGCGATCCGCCGGATCGAGGACGGCACCTACGGCTATTGCGAGGAGACCGACGAGCCGATCAGCATCCGGCGGCTCGAAGCCCGGCCGATCGCGACGCTCAGCCTCGAGGCGCAGGAACGCCACGAGCGCATGGAACGCACCCAGCGCGACGACTGAGCGCCGGGCGGCGCCCCCAGATTCGGGTGCGCAAGTCCGGGCGCGCAGGTCCGGGCGCGGTCGGGATGCAACAGCTTCGCCGGCGACGGCGACCAGGCGAATGGAACGGCGGATCGACATCGATAGTGTGACGCGCGGCACGGCCGGCCTGTTGTCGGCCGCCGGCCTGCTGATCTGTACGGCGACGCCGCTGGGCGCCGCCGTGCCCGTCGATCCCGGGGAGATGAGGACGTCGGAGGTCCGCGCCGTCGAGCCGGGGGCGATCCGGCCGCCCGGCGCCAAACCCACGACGACCGGCCCCACCGCGACCCGCCCCGTTAAGAACCGCCCCGTCAAGACCCGCCCCATCGCGACCGGCACCATCGCCGCCGGGATTTCCGCCGCCGGGCCCGAGCTGGTGATCGCGCTCGACAAGCGCGCGCCGGCCGCCGCCTTCGCCTACGGCCGGCACGTCTGGATCGTCATCGCCACCGGCGAGGCGCTGTCGCGCCTGCCCGCGGCGTCGATCGCCGCCGGCCGCCGGTTCGCCGATCTGGAGATCAGCCGCCTGCGCGGCGCGGTGGCGCTGCGCACGCACCGGCAGGCGGGCCGCCGGCTGCTGGCGTCGCGCCAGGGAACGGCCTGGCATTTCACCTTCGTCGATGCCGACCGGGATCGGCCGCAGCCAGGGGCTTCGCTGGCCCGCCGCCGGTCGACCCTGGACGAGACGGTCGTCGTCGTGCCCGGCCTGCGCGGCGGCAGCGTGTTTCGGCTGGTCGATCCGGTCGTCGGGACGACGCTGCTGGTGGCGACCACGGCCGATCCGGCGCTCGCGGTCCGCGCGGCCTACCGCACGACGGCCTTTGCCGTGCTGCCGACCGGGCTCGGGGTGGCCGTCGAGGTCCGCGCCGACGGCGTCACGGTCGAGCCGGGCGAGGCCGGGCTGCGAATCCGCTACCGCCGGGCGAAGACGGGCGCGGGCCGGCGGTGACGGCGGTCACTTTCGTTTCCACCCCCGTTATGTTACCCAAGCCAAAGAGGGATTATTCGTCAACGGTGCCCGTACTTTTGACGTGACGCGGACGCTGGCGAGTATCGCCGAATATTCGTTTGAGCATTCGCGGTTGAGGTAGGCAGGCACTCGGGCCCGGGGGCGCGGTCGGAAGCGACCGCAGGCGGCTGACAAGATCGATGACGGAAGAACATTTCAACGCGCTGCCGACCGGCTACAAGCTGTACGAGTACACGATCAAGTCGGTGCTCGGTCACGGCGGGTTCGGGATCACCTATCTCGCCTACGACGAGAACCTGAACAAGGACGTCGCGATCAAGGAATACCTGCCGGCCGAGTTCGCCGTCCGGCAGGGCGCCGAGACGGTGCGGCCGCGGTCTTCCGCCGATTCCGACGACTACGAGTGGGGCCTCGAGCGCTTCATGAAGGAAGCGCAGACCCTCGCCCTGTTCCGCCACCCGTCGATCGTGCCGGTGTTCCGCTTCTTCAAGGCCAACGGCACCGCCTACATGGTGATGGAGTATCAGGAGGGCGAGAGCCTCGCCGCCCTGATGCGCAAGCACCGCGGCGAGTTCACCGAGGAGGACCTGCTCCAGCTGGTCGAGCCGATCCTCAACGGCCTCGCCGAGGTCCACAAGGCCGGCTACCTGCACCGCGACGTCAAGCCCGGCAACATCTACATCCGCCAGGACGGCACCCCGGTGCTGCTCGACTTCGGCGCCGCCCGCGCCGCGGTCGGCCGCAAGAGCCAGAGCCTGACCAGCATCGTCACGCCCGGTTACGCGCCGCTCGAGCAGTATTTCGCCGACGGCAACCAGGGCCCGTGGACCGACATCTACGCGCTCGCCGCGATCCTCTACCAGGCCGTCGCCGGGCGGATCCCGCCGGAGGCGCCGGCGCGGGTCAAGAACGACCCGATTTCCTCGGCGCGCGAGGTGGGCAAGGGCCGGTTCAGCCCGCTGTTCCTCGCCGCCATCGACCGCGCGCTGATGGTCGAGGAGGAGGACCGGCCGCAGTCCACGACCGAGTGGCGCGACATGCTGATCGGGCGCACGCCGGCCTTCGCGGACGACGGGGCCGTCCCGGCGGTCGACCAGAGCGCGACCATGTTCGCGGGCGCGGTGCCGCCGTCGGCGCAGCAGACGGGCGTCGCCACCCAGCCGGGGCCGACCTCTGGTCCGACCGCGGGGCCGACCTCGGGGCCGACCGGGCTGGCCGGCCAGCAAGGGCCGTTCGACGGCCGCCAGCCGGTCACCGGGCCGCCGCCGCGCCAGAAGTCGGGCAGCGCGGTCCGGGTCGCGGTGATCGCGGTCGCGGTGCTGTTCCTGATGACCGTCGGCGCCGGCGCGGGCTATTTCGTGCTCAAGGAGAGCGGCGGCCTCAAGGACTTCCTGTCGACCGACAATTCGACCAGCACCGGCACCAAGCAGGTCAAGACCGAGGACCCGGACCTCGCCCGCCGCAAGGCCGAGGCGGAAGCCAAGCGCAAAGCCGAAGCGGAGGCGAAGCGCAAGGCCGAGGCGGAAGCCAAGCGCAAGGCTGAAGCGGAGGCCGAGGCCAAACGCAAGGCCGACGCCGACGCGGCGGCCAAGCGCAAGGCGGAGGAGGCCCGTCGCAAGGCCGAAGCGGACGCCAAGCGACGCGCCGAGGCCGAGCGCCTCAAGCGCGAGGCAGACGCGAAGCGCAAGGCCGAGGCGGAGGCCCAGCGCAAGGCCGACGAAGAGAAGCGCAAGGCCGAGGCCGAGCGGCTCAAGCGCGAGGAGGCGCAGCGCGAGGCGGACCGCCGCAAGCGCGAGGAAGAGGCCCGGCAGCGCGCCGAAGAGGAGCGCAAGCGCCGCGAAGAGGAAGAGCGCAAGCGGACCGAGACCGCCAACCTCAACAACGGCGGCATCAGCTGCCCGGACTCTCTGCCCGCCCTCAACGGCAAGTACGGCCATGCCACCGACTGCTTCTTCGTCCGCCGCGTGTTCATCTCGGCGCTGAGCACCGGCATCAAGGGCTCGACCAGCCGCTGGCGCAACTCGCGCAGCGGCAACTCGGGGACGCTCACGGTGCTGCGGGCGGTCCAGCGGCCGGACGGCACCTTCTGCCGCCAGTTCCAGCAGACGCTGACGACCCACGGCGTCACCCGCCGTGGCGTCGGCATGGCCTGCTTCCTCGGCAACCAGTGGAAGATCGCCGGCTAGCATGGTGGAGCGGACTTGCGGCGGCGACGCAAATGGAGTGTTTTCTGTAGTCCCGAACAGCCAAGGCGATCGTGCGCCGCCGCGTGACGGGTTCCGGCATGGCGCCGCGCCAGGAGGAGTATGACGATGCGAAAGGGTCCTGACGGCAAGACGATTCAGCCGGCCGGGGACGACGCCGACGACGGCGCCACCCGGAAGGTGCCGCGCAAGTCGATCCGCGACCGGATCGCGGGCGTCGACGACGATGCCGACGCCGTCGTAACGCATATCGCCGACAACGCTTCACCCAAGGGTGCGCCCATGCCCGACGACGAAGAAACTGCCATCACCGGGTCCGCGGGGCCGGACAAGGCCCCCGATCCGCCGCCGATCGCCGCCAAGCCGGTCTCGGCGGCCACGGAGCCGCCCCAGCCGGCCAAGGAACCGGCCAAGGAGCCGGTCAAGGCGCGGAGCTCGGGCGACGCCGGCGACGTGACCCAGGTCTACCGCCCGCAGCGTTCGGCGGCCGGCCCCGACGCCCCGCCCGACGTCGAGCTCGGCGGTGACGGCACCGTGTCCGATCCCGTGGTCGGCTGGCTGGTCGTGGTCGAGGGGCCCGGGCGCGGCGCCGCGCTGCCGGTCGGCTACGGCAACAACCGGCTCGGCCGGGCGCCGGGCGAGCAGATCTGCCTCGACTACGGCGACGAGCAGATCTCGCGCGAGAACCACGCCGTCGTCACCTACGACGGCCGGCACCGCAAGTTCTACGTCCAGCAGGGCGGCGGCCGGAACCTGACCCACGTCGACGACGAGCTGGTCATGGTGCCGGTCGAGGTGAAGGGCGGCGAGACGATCTCGCTGGGCCGGACCAAGCTCCGGTTCGTGCCGTTCTGCGGACCGGACTTCGACTGGCAGGATCAATGATACCGGGGCGGCAGTTCGCCGCCCTTCAGATCCAGGGGCAGCGCCCGTACCAGGAAGACGACTTCGGTTGCGTCAACGAACTGGACCCGACCGATTCGTCTCCGCGAGCGCTGCTGCTGGTTCTGGCGGACGGCATGGGTGGGCACAATGGCGGCGCGCACGCCAGCCAGGTGGCCGTGCGCCAGTTCATCGACGCCTATACCCACACCGACGGCGACGTCACCGACCGCCTGGAGCAGGCGCTCGAAGCCAGCAACCTCAAGATTCGCAACGACAGCCAGCGCGACAGCCGGCTCAAGGGCATGGGCTGCACCCTGGTCGGCGTCCAGTTCGTCGAGGAGGGCATCGTCTGGGTCTCGGTCGGCAATTCGCCCTTCTGGCGCTACCGCGACGGCGTGATCACCCAGCTCAACGCCGACCACTCGATGGCCCCGGTGATCGCGATGAGCGTCAGCCGCGGCGAGCTGACCCCGGAGGAGGCCGCCCGCCACCCCCAGCGCAACGCCCTGCGCTCGGCCCTGATCGGCGAGCCGATCCCGCAGCGCGATATCCGCGAGACGCCGGTCCGCCTGCGCGACGGCGACAAGTTCGTGCTCGCCAGCGATGGCCTGCAGACCCTGTCGGAGGACGAGATCGCCGACATCCTGGCGGCCGACCTCGACGCCCTGACCCTGGCGCGCCAGCTGGTCGACGCGGTCGAGGCCAAGGGTCGCCGCGGCCAGGACAACGCCACCGTGATCGTGGTGACCCCGTTCACCCGGGTCGATACCCCGCCCGTGCAGGACTGGGAACGGTAGCGGGCCGGCGCTTCGCCCCGTCCGACGCCCGGAATTGTCAAATCACACGGGATCGCTCACTATCGGGCCCGGCAGCGACCGCCCGCGTCGTGACACACGAACGGCCGAGAATCCGTATTAGCTTTCGCCACCGACAGGAACGATGAGCGGCAGTGCGGAATGAAGATCGACACCGCGTATACGGACCATCTGGGCGGCCGTGACGAGCAGCAGGACGCCGTCGCCGTCTTCCAGCGCCCCGACGGCGACGAATGCCTGGTCGTGCTGGCCGACGGCATGGGCGGCCACGCCGGCGGCAGCCTGGCGTCGCGCACGGTCGTCGAGACGGCCGAGCGGGTCTGGCGGGACACCGAGCCCGGCGCCGAGCCGCGTGACCTGCTGGCGCGGGTGTGCCAGGCCGCCCACGAGGCGATCAACGCCGCCGGCGAGAAACAGAACCTGTCGCCGCGCAGCACCTGCGTGCTGCTCCATCTGCGCGACGGCGCCGCCACCTGGGCGCATGTCGGCGACAGCCGGCTCTATCGCTTTCGCGACGGCGCCTTGCTCGGCCGCACCCGCGACCATTCGGTGGTCCAGATGCTGCTCGACATGGGCAAGATCACCGAAGAGGAGATGGGCACCCATCCCGACCAGAACCGGCTGACCCAGAGCCTCGGCGGCGACACCGATCCCGAGCCCGATTTCGGCAGCGACGAGGCCCGCTCCGGCGACAGCTACGTGCTCTGCTCGGACGGGCTGTGGGAGATGGTCAAGCCCGACGAGATGGCCGCGGCGCTGGGCGAGAAGGGCTTCGACAAGCAGCCCGAGGCGATGGCCGCGCTGGCGTTCGAGCGCGCCGGCAAGCACAGCGACAACATCTCGCTCGCCCTGGTCCGCGTCGACGGCCCGGCGGTGGCCGCGGCGACGACCGACGATCGACGGCCGCGAGCGAAGCGCCGACCCGGCTGGCCGTACCGGCGGCGGCCGCCGCCGTGGCGCCCGAGGCGGCCCGGGCCGCGGTAAAGCGCAAGTCGGGCGGCGGCCGGTTGGTCTTCGCGTTCCTGTTCGTCGGCGTCCTGGCGGTCGGCGCGGCGGCCGCGGTGGTGCGGCCGTGGGAGGCCGAGCCCTATGCGGCCACGACCCCGTCGGACATGGAGCGAACGCCGGACAAGCCGCACATCGTCCCGCGGATCCCCGACACCGGGATGGACAAGAAGCCGGACGTGAAGAAGGACGCGTCGCGCCGGGCGACGCCCGCGCCGGGCGCGACCACGCCCAAGGCGGCGGTCCCGAACGCCAAGCGCGAGGCGACGCGGCAGCCGTCGGACCACAGCGCGCCGTCGACGCCGCCGGCGACGCCGACCACTCCGCGGGCCACCCCGCCGGCCACCCCGCCGGCCACCCCGCAGGCCACGCCGGCGCCCAAGGCCGAGCGCCAGCCCGCCGCGCCGGCGCCGGCCAAACCGGACTCGACGAAACCGGACTTGGTGAAGCCGGACGCGGTGAAGCCGGACTTGGTGAAGCCGGACTTGGTGAAGCCGGATTCGGCGAAGCCTGACGTGGTGAAGCCGGACACGGCGCCGTCCCAGAGCCATGCGGCCCCCAAGCCGGCCACGCCGGCCGAACCGAACAAGACGGCGCCGCCCGCCGACGACGCGGCCAAGCCGGAGGTGCTGCGCCCCGGCTCCTCGGCGCCGAAGACCCGCCTCCATCAGCCGACCGACGCGCCGAAGAAGGCCGAATAGGCGATGCGGGCGCGGACGGGAGAGGATTTCGGCAGCGGGGCAGGGCGGTGGTGACGGGCACGGCGCCCGCGCCCGTGCCGTTCGACCGGCCCGGTGCCCTGTTGCACCGGGCTGTTCTACTTGTCTGGGTGGCGTTCGTCGCCGCGCTGACCCTGACCGGCTGCTCCGACAAGCTCGACCTCAAGGCCGTCGACCGCAGCGTCGTCCGCGTCCAGCACGTGTTCGAGTACAAGGGCAAGAAGATCCCGGGCGCGCACGGCACCGGCTTCGTGCTCAACAGCGACGGCTACATCGTCACCAACCGCCACGTCGTCAACGTCCAGAAGAACCTGCCCGAGGGGGTCAAGGCGCTCCAGCTCTTCGTCCCCGACGGCAGCTGGGACAAGCGCCTGCCGGCGACCGTGGTGTGGTCGTCGGAGAAGTACGACCTCGCCATCCTGCACGTGCCCGGCCTGCATCGCCCGCCGGTCGTCCTCGCCAACGTCAAGCCGCTGGTCTCGCCCGAGAAGGGGGAGAAGGTCTACGCCATCGGCTTCCCCGGCGCCGGCGACGTCACCGGCAGCCAGGCGGCGCTCGAATCGACGATCACCGAGGGCACCGTCAGCAAGGTCACGCTCGGCCGGGGCTCGCAGCACGGCGCCGAGCGGATGATCGTCCAGCACAGCGCCGACATCAACCTGGGCAACTCGGGCGGGCCGCTGTTCAACGAATGCGGCCAGGTCATCGCGGTCAACACCTTCGCCGCGACCTCGACCTTCCGGATCGTGCACAAGCCCGGCGGCCAGACCATCGCGCGGGGCTCGGCGGTCTCCGGCGTCTACTACTCGCCGCACGTCGCCTCGCTGATCGAGATCCTGACCACCCAGCCGTCGCTGCGCAGCGTCCGCTTCAAGTCGTCGCCGGCCGTCTGCGTGCCCGATTCGGGCACGCCGGTCGCCATGTATGTCGCGCTGGTGCTGGTCTCGCTGCTGGCGATGGCCTCGATGATCCTGGCGATGGTGCGCAAGCGCGGCCCGCGCGAGGTGGTGCGGGTGGTCGAGAGCTACAGCCAGTGGATCCGGCGGCGCGGCGGTTCGGCCAGCCCGCAGGGCCGCGACGCGCTGTCGGGGCCGACCGGCACGCCGACCGCGCAGGCCGGGCGGCATCCCCATGCGCCGACCGCCGCCGCGCCGCCGATCGACAGCGAGGGCGGCTGGGTGTTCGAAGGCACCGACGCGGCCGGCGGCACGGTCCGCGTCACCGTCGGCCGGACCGAGCTGATCCGCGCCACCCGCGGGCCGGAGCAGGGGCTGATCCTGGGGCGCAGCCACTCGCTGTCGAACAAGGTGTTGAGCGACGGCAGCGTCTCGCGCCGCCACGCCCGGCTGGTCGACGTCGAGGGCAGCCTCGGCATCGAGGATCTCAGCTCGACCTACGGAACGACAGTTAACGGCGAGGCGCTAACGCCATACAATGCGGTGAAACTGGACGTCGGGGCGCGGGTGACGCTCGGTGACGTCACGTTCGAGCTCAAGGAATTGCCGGCGCCCTGACGACGGCGTGTAGAGGGGGACGACAGGTCGTGAAAAGGCTGTTTTTGGCAGGTCTCCTGCTTGTCGTGGCGAGCGCCGGCGGGCCGGGTGTCGCCCTTGCATTCGATATCAAGAAGGTCGACTCCAGCGTCGTCCGCGTCCAGTGGGCGGCGCGCGAGACCAAGACCGGAAAGCTGCGCGCCTTCGGTCACGGCAGCGGTTTCGTCATCGCGCCGGAATACATCGTCACCAACTTCCACGTCGTCAATCTGGGCGGCCACAAGGTGCCCGACGGCTACACGCTGATCATGCTGGTCCCCGACGGCAGCTGGAAGACGCTGCGCCGGACCGAGGTGATATGGCGCTCGCAGGCGCTCGACCTCGCCGTGGTCAAGGTGCCCGGGCTCAAACGCCCGCCCGTCACGCTGTCGGCGGTGCCGCCGGAAAAGTCGCCCAGCAAGGGCGACACCGTCTACGCGGTCGGCTTCCCCGGCGCGGCCGACCGCGCCATGCAGGGCGACGCCATGCTGATCACGACCGAGACCCGCGGCATCGTCGGCAAGGTCGGCAACGCGAGCGGCCCGAACGCCAAGCTGCGCCCGGTGATCCAGCACAGCGCGCAGGTCAACCCGGGCAACTCGGGCGGTCCGCTGTTCAACGAATGCAACCAGGTCATCGGCGTCAACACCTTCGTCGCCGCGTCGATCTTCAAGGTGATCCGCGACAAGGAGGGCCACACCCGCGCCATCGGCGCGGCGATCGCCGGCCACTTCTACTCGCCGCACTCGATCAACCTGGTCAACGCGCTGAAGGCCGAGCCGGCGCTGGCCCGGATCCCGGTAACGATCACCTCGGACGTCTGCGTGCCGGAGACTCCCGGCGGCATCCCGCTGTGGACCTACATCCTGATCGGGGTGTTCTCGATCCTGGCGATGACGGCCCTGGGCCTGGCGATCTTCCGCAAGAACACGACCCGCGAGATCGTCAAGGTGGTCGAATCCTACAGCGCCTGGGTCCGGCGCAAGGGCAGCCGGTCCGGTCCGGGCGAGGCGACGATGAAGCCGGGCGCGCCGCCGGTCGCCGCGCCGGTGCCGACCGGGGGCACCACCCAGGCGGAGCCGGGCTGGGTCCTGTCGGGTTTCGACGCCGAGGGCCACGTCATCCGCCTGCATGTCGGGGACGAGGAGCTCAAGGCCGCGACGGCCGGCGCCGATGGCGGCCTCATCGTCGGGCGCAGCAAGAGCCAGGCCTCCAAGATCATCGGCGACGGCAGCGTCTCCCGCCGCCACGCCCGGCTCAAGCTGGTCGACGGCAAGCTCGCCATCGAGGACCTCGAATCCGCATTCGGCACGGTGATCGAGGGCGCCAAGATCGAGCCGGGCAAGACGACGATCCTCGAACCGGGCGCCAAGTTCACGCTGGGGCAGGTGACGCTGGAGGTGTCCCGGTCCTGAGCGGGACCGGCCGCGGCACGGTGCGATTTGACGATTCGTTAACCAAACTGGCGCACAACTCCGTTTGACCCGATAATGGTCTCCGTCCGTCCGGTGGTGAGCACCGGCGGACGACCGCGGGGAGTGCGGAGACGAGGGGCGGTTCGTGTCGACCCATTCGGTCATCGACGAGATCAGGCGACGCGCCAGGGAAGATCCGACGGCGGAAGACGCCGGACGGCAACCCCCGCGGCCGCCCGCGCCCCGGGCCGACACGGTCGTGACGCCGGCCCCCGAGGTCGCGGCTCCGGCGCCGGCCCCTGCACCGATCGAACCCGCCGCGGCGCCCGAGCCGCCCAAGAACAAGAAGCGGTCGCGTCCGTCGCGCAACCGGTTCCGCCGCGGACCGGTCTTCCGCGCCGCCTTCTACAGCTTCGTCCTGCTGGCGATCGCGCTGGCGACCAACCACTTCCTGCTCACCGGCGCCGGGTCGGCCTGGGCGCGCACCCTGGCGTCGACGATCATCTTCGGCGCGGCGGCCGCCCTGATCTTCTCGATCACGCTGCGCGCGGCCTGGCGCGCCGGCGCCGGGCGCGGCCACGTGCCGATGCGCGAGCGGCTGATCCGCGACGCGCTCGATTCGGTCGGCCAGCCGCGCGCGGTGTTCGACCCCGACGGCCGGCTGGTCCACGCCAACACCGCCTTCGCGACGCTGTTCCGCCGCCAGCGCGCCGAGGGGCTGGACGCGATCCGCGCCGCGCTCGGCGGCAACCGGACCGGCCTGCAGGAGCTCGACCGCATCTGCAACCTCGCCGTCACCGGCATCCGCGCCCAGGCCGAGTTCGAGCTGCGCGAGCCGACCGGCGCGTCGGAGTGGCGCCGGATCGAGGCCGTGCCGATCGAGGGCCATCCCGGCCATTTCGTGATCTGGGCCGACGAGCCGCCGCCCGACAACAGCCTGATCGAGCACCTGCGCGCCGAGCAGCGCACCTTCGCCGATTTCCTGGAGAACGCGCCGATCGGCTTCTACTCGGTCGATGAGGCCGGCCGCTTCGTCTACATGAACGAGACGCTGGCCAACTGGCTCGGCGTCACGCCGCGCGACCTGGCCGACGGCAAGATCTACCTGCCCAATCACCTGATCACCGACGGCCCGCTCGGCGTGCCCTACGACCCGTTCGGCGGCGACACCGGCGCCGGCGAGGGCGAGGCGGTGATGCGCGACATGCGCGGCCGCCAGTTCCCGGTCCAGATCATCCAGCGGGTCGAGACCGGCCCGGCGGGCCTGCGCACCCGGTCGATCGTCCGCGACCTGACCCCCGAGCGGCTGTGGCAGCGCACGCTGCAGCAGACCCGGGCGAAGATCGAAAGCCTGCTGGCCGATTTGCCGGTCGGCGTCGCGGTGCTCGACTTCGAGGGCCACATCCGCGAGATCAACCCGGCGCTGCGCACCATGCTCGGCGCCGAGGGGCCGGAGTTCGAGGGCGCCGCCTTCGGCGACCTGCTCGCCGACGACGCCCAGGAGGACTTCCGCGGCCGCTTCGAGCAGGTGCTGCAGGGCCAGGTGTCGGGCCTGGCGCTCGAGGTCCGGGCGCGGCTGCAGCAGGGCTCGGTGCTGTCGATCTATCTCAGCCGGTTCGGCACCGAGCAGGACGAGGACGCCGGCGTCATCGTCCAGTGCCTCGATCTGTCGGAGCAGCGCCAGCTCGAGACCCAGGTCGCCCACTCGCAGAAGATGCAGGCGATCGGCCAGCTCGCCGGCGGCGTCGCCCACGACTTCAACAACCTGCTGACGGCGATGATCGGCTATTGCGATCTGTTGCTGATGCGCCACCGGCCGGGCGAGCAGAGCTTCGCCGACATCACCCAGATCAAGCAGAACGCCAACCGCGCCGCCGACCTGGTCCGCCAGCTGCTCGCCTTCTCGCGCCAGCAGACGCTCAAGCCCAAGGTGCTGAGCATCACCGACGTGCTCACCGACCTGTCGCACCTCTTGCGCCGGCTGGTCGGCACCAACATCCAGCTCAAGCTCACCCACGGGCGCGACCTCGGCCGGGTGCGCGTCGACCAGGGCCAGTTCGAGCAGGTCATCGTCAACCTGGTGGTCAACGCGCGCGACGCGATGCCCGACGGCGGCACGGTCGAGATCTGCACCAACAACGTGCGCATCTCCCAGGAGGTCCGCTACGGCGCGGAGACGCTGCCGGCGGGCGCCTACATCCTGCTCGAGGTGATCGACCAGGGCACCGGCATCGAGCAGGAGCACGTCAACCGCATCTTCGATCCCTTCTTCTCGACCAAGCGGCAGGGCGAGGGGACCGGGCTCGGCCTGTCGACCGTCTACGGCATCGTCAAGCAGACCGGCGGCCACGTCTTCGTCGAGAGCGAGGTCGGCAAGGGCACCAAGTTCTCGATCTTCCTGCCGGCCTACGAGCCGCAGGCGGGCGAGGAGACCGGCGAGGTCAGCCTGGCCCGCGGCGGCATGGAGAACCTGGGCCGCGACCTGACCGGCGTCGGCACGGTCATGCTGGTCGAGGACGAGGAGGCGGTCCGCCAGTTCTCCGCCCGCGCGCTGCGCAACAAGGGCTACCAGGTGGTCGAGGAATCGACCGGCCAGACCGCGTTCAACACGCTGATGGGCGGCAAGGGGCCGGAGATCGACGTGCTGGTCACCGACATCATGATGCCCGACATGGACGGCACGGCGCTGATCAACGAGGTCCAGCAGCGCTGGCCGCACATGAAGATCATCTGCATCTCGGGCTACGCCGAGGACGCCTTCCGCGAGAAGATCGACCAGTCCGAGGACGTCTACTTCCTGCCCAAGCCGTTCAACCTGAGCCAGCTCGCCGGCCTGGTGAAGGACGTGATGACCACGCGGGCCGCCTGAGGGCGGGCGGCCCCTCACCCGGCCGCTGCGCGGCCGACCTCTCCCGAGGGAGAGGTGTCATCTTGGCTGAAGCCCCCGGAAGCCCCTCTCCCTCGGGGAGAGGGAGGGGCCCAAAGCCGTCAGGCTTTGGGAGGGTGAGGGGAACCTGCTGCCGACGAACTCACAAACCCGCCCGGTGCGCCGCCAGATCCGCGCGGATCTTGGGGCCGTGCTCGGCCATGTCGGCGATCTCGGCCTCGGTCAGCCGGTCGCTCAGGCCCGCCCTGAACGCCGGCCAGTCGCGCGCCCGGGCCCACCAGGCCTGGATGTCGGGCCGGTCGTCGATCCACACGCCGATCAGGCCGAGATAGTCGAGCCGGGCGGTGTAGGGCATCAGCGCGATGTCGGCGAGGCTGGGCGCGTCGCCGGCGAGCCATTGCCGCCCGTCGGCCAGGGTCTCCTCCATCAGCGCGAAGGCCTTCTCGTAGGCGGCGACGGCGTAGAGCACGAAGGGTGACTGCGCGCCCAATTCGTAGGTCGACTTGAAGCGGTCGCGCCGGCGCGGGTCGCCGATGTTGCGGAAGCGCAATTCGCGCAGTTCCTCGGGCATGTTCTTCATCCGCTCGCGGAACATGGCCGAGAAGCTGATCTCGGTGACGCCCTCGTGCAGGCCCTCGTCGACCAGCTTGCTCCAGTAGCGCATCCGGGCGCGCGCCCACGGGTCGGCCGGGGCGAGCGGCGGCTCGGGGAAGGTCTCGTCGAGATATTCGCAGATCAGCGTCGATTCGGGCACCGCCCGGCCGTCGTGGACCAGGGTCGGCACCACGCCGCGCGGATTGAGCTTGAGATACTCGGGGTCGTACTGCTCGCTCTTGAACAGGTCGACCTCGATCTCCTCCCAGTCGAGCCCCTTGGCCGACAGCGCGATCCGCGCCTTCTGGCAGCAGACGGAATTGCGGAAATCGAACAGCTTGAGCATGCCGGCGCGTCTCTCCCCGGGTTTCTGGCTGGCCGCATGATCGGGGGGATCGGCCCGTGGCGCAACGTCCCTCGATACGCGCGCTCCGCGCGCTACTCGGGATGAGGTCGATGAAATTTGTGCCTCATCCCGAGTAGGGCGCGCGTTAGCGCGGCCGTATCGAGGGACCGCCTGCCGCAGCCCTACGCCGCCGCGTCCTCGGCGATCGCGGCCAGGAAGGGCTCGGCGAATTCCTCGAGCTTGGCGGCGCCGACGCCGAAGACCTCGCCGAACTGCTCGACCGTGGCCGGCCGGCGGGACGCCATGTCGATCAGCGTCTTGTCGGAGAACACGACGTAGGCGGGTACGCCGCGCTCGCGGGCGAGGTCGAGGCGCAGCGCCTTGAGCCGCTGGAGCAGGCGGGCGGCCTCCGGATCGAGGCTCTCGGCCGCGGCGGCGGCGCGCGACCGCTTGCCCGCCGGTTCCTTCGATATCCGGTCGGGGCGGAAGCGGAACGCGCCGTCGCCCTTCATCAGCGCGGTGCCGGTCGGCGTCGCGCGCAGCCCGCCGTAGCCGGAGATGTCGATCTCGAGCAGCCCGGCGGCGACCATCTGGCGGATGATGCCCTGCCATTCGCGCTGGGAGCGGTCGGCGCCGACGCCGTAGGTGGGCAGCCGGTCGTGGCCGAACTGGGTGATCTTGTCGGACTCCGCGCCGCGCAGCACGGCGATGACGTGGGCGGCGCCGAAGCGCTGGCCGGTGCGGTGGACCGCCGACAGCACCTTGCGCGCCTCGGTGGTGCCGTCCTGGGTCTCGACCGGGTCGCGGCAGACGTCGCAGTTGCCGCAGGGGTCCGATTCCTCGCCGAAATAGCGCAAGAGCACCCGCCGCCGGCACTCGGGCGCCTCGCAATAGGCGATCAGGGAGTCGAGCCGCTTGTGCTCGCGCCGCTTGCGGTCGGGGCCGCTGTCCTCCTGCTCGATGAAGACCCGGCGCATGCGGATGTCGTCGAGGCCGTAGAGCAGCATCGTGTCGGCCGGCTCGCCGTCGCGCCCGGCGCGGCCGATCTCCTGGTAGTAGGCCTCGGGGCTGGCCGGCAGGTCGGTGTGGAGGACGTAGCGGATGTCGGGCTTGTCGATGCCCATGCCGAAGGCGACCGTGGCGACGATGACCAGGCCCGGCTCGGTCATGAAGCGGTTCTGGACCGCCTCCTTGGCGTCGGCCTCCATGCCGGCGTGGAAGGCGAGCGCGTTGTGGCCGTGGTCGCGCAACATCGCCGCGACCTCCTCGGTCTTGCGCCGCGACAGGCAGTAGACGATGCCGGACTGGCCCTTGCGGGCGTCGACGAAGTCGGCGGTCTGCTTCTTCCAGCTGTTCTTGAGCGTGACGCCAAGCGACAGGTTGGGCCGGTCGAAGCCGGTGACGATGACCTCGGCGTCGCTGTCGAAGATCTTGGCGGCGATGTCCTCGCGGGTCGCCGGGTCGGCGGTCGCGGTCAGCCCGATGATCGGCACCCCGGGGAAACGCTCGCGCAGCGCCGACAGCGCCTCGTATTCGGGGCGGAAGGCGGGGCCCCATTGGGAGATGCAGTGGGCCTCGTCGATCGCGATCAGGCGGACGTCGAGCCCGGCGAGCGCCTGGAGCATCGCCCCGGTCATCAGCCGCTCGGGCGAGAGGTAGAGCAGGCGGATCTCGCCGGCCTGGACCGCGCGCCAGGTCGCGACGTTCTCGGCCCGGCCGATATCGGAATTGATCGTCGCCGCGGCGATGCCGTTGAGCTTGAGCGCGGCGACCTGGTCGCGCATCAGGGCGAGCAGCGGGGAGACCACGACGGTGAGCCCGCCCAGGACCAGGGCCGGGAGCTGGTAGCACAGCGACTTGCCCGCGCCGGTCGGCATCACCGCGAGCACGTTGCGCCCGGCCAGCACCGCCTCGATCGCGGCGTCCTGGCCCGGGCGCAGGCCGTCGAAGCCGAATACCTCGGCCAGGACCGGGCCGACGTCGGCGAGCGGCGGATCGCGATGGTTTGCTTGGACGAGATTCATGGCGGGCGAGGCGAGAATAGAGCGGCCGGGGCCGGGGCGCCACCGGTCCGATGACGCCGGCCAGCCTATCAAAGCGGGAAAATTACGGAAACAGAATTAGAACACTTGCGGAACTGGAACAAAACAAGTACTCTTCCAATCACTTCTTTCAGGGCGCATTGCAACGCGCCAGACCCTATGGAATAAGAGAGGTTCACGATGTCCCAGGCGGCGCTCAGACTGGTCGAAACGAAAGACATGGACCGACAGAAAGCACTCGAACTCGGCGCTCAGCCAGATCGAACGGGCCTTCGGCAAGGGCTCGATCATGAAGATGGGCCAGGACCGGGTGGTCGACGTCGAGGTCGTGCCGACCGGCTCGCTCAGCCTCGACATCGCGCTCGGCATCGGCGGCCTGCCCAAGGGCCGCATCGTCGAGATCTACGGGCCGGAGAGCTCGGGCAAGACCACGCTGGCGCTGCACGTCATCGCCGAAGCGCAGAAGGCCGGCGGCACCTGCGCCTTCGTCGACGCCGAGCACGCGCTCGACCCGACCTACGCCAAGAAGCTGGGCGTGAACCTCGACGACCTCTTGATCTCCCAGCCCGACGCCGGCGAGCAGGCGCTGGAGATCACCGACACGCTGGTCCGCTCCGGCGCGGTCGACGTGCTGGTGGTCGACTCGGTCGCCGCCCTGGTGCCGCGGGCCGAGCTCGAGGGCGAGATGGGCGACACCCATGTCGGCCTGCAGGCCCGGCTGATGAGCCAGGCGCTGCGCAAGCTGACCAGCTCGATCTCGCGCTCGCACTGCCTGGTCGTCTTCATCAACCAGATCCGCATGAAGATCGGCGTGATGTTCGGCAACCCCGAGACCACGACCGGCGGCAACGCGCTGAAGTTCTACTCGTCGGTCCGGCTCGACATCCGCCGCATCGGCCAGATCAAGGACCGCGACCAGGTCGTCGGCAACCAGACCAAGGTCAAGGTGGTCAAGAACAAGATGGCGCCGCCGTTCAAGGTGGTCGAGTTCGACATCATGTACGGCGAGGGCATCTCCCAGACCGGCGAGCTGATCGACATGGGCGTCGCCGCCGGCATCGTCGAGAAGTCGGGCGCCTGGTTCTCCTTCGAGGACCAGCGGATCGGCCAGGGCCGCGAGAACGCCAAGGGCTTCCTGCGCGACAACCCGGACATCGCCGCCAAGGTCAAGCAAGGCATCCTGGAAAGCGCGGGCCTGCTCGCCGCCAAGCTCGAGATCAACGCCGCCACCGACGAGGAAGACGACAGCGTCGAGGCGCCGCCGGTCGAGCCCGAGGCCGACTAGCGGACACGGCATTTCCATCCGGGCGGCAGCGCCCGAATTCGGCGGCAGTTTCCCTGCCGCCGAATTGCGTTTAAAAGCGGGCGCGGCGGGGCTGCGCCCGCTTTCATTCGGACTTTCGACACCCTAAATTCGGCGCATGGCTACAGGAAACGACATTCGGGCGGCCTTCATCGACTTCTTCCAGCGCAACGGGCACGAGCCCGTCGCGTCGGGGCCGCTGGTGCCGCGCAACGACCCGACGTTGATGTTCACCAACGCCGGCATGGTGCCGTTCAAGAACGTCTTCACCGGCGCCGAGACGCGGCCCTACAAGCGCGCCGTCGACCGCCCAGAAATGCGTGCGCGCCGGCGGCAAGCACAACGACCTCGAGAATGTCGGCTACACCGCGCGGCACCACACCTTCTTCGAGATGCTCGGCAACTTCTCCTTCGGCGACTACTTCAAGGAGCTGGCGATCGAGCTGGCCTGGAAGCTGATCACCGAGGAATACGGCCTGCCCGCCGACCGGCTGGTGGCGACGGTCTATGCCGACGACGACGACGCCTACGACCTGTGGCGCAAGATCGCCGGCCTGCCCGAGGACCGCGTCATCCGCATCGGCACCGCGGACAATTTCTGGTCGATGGGCGAGACCGGGCCGTGCGGCCCCTGCTCGGAGATCTTCTACGACCACGGCCCCGACGTGCCCGGCGGCCCGCCCGGCAGCCCGGACGAGGACGGCGACCGCTTCATCGAGGTCTGGAACCTCGTCTTCATGCAGTACGAGCAGGTCGACGCCGACACGCGCGAGGACCTGCCCAAGCCGTCGATCGACACCGGCATGGGCCTGGAGCGGCTGGCGGCCGTCCTCCAGGGCAAGCACGACAACTACGATACCGACCTCTTGCGACCGCTGATGGAAGGGGCCGCGAGCCTGACCGGCGGCGATCCCGACGGGCCCGACCGGCCCAGCTTCAAGGCGATCGCCGACCACCTGCGCGCCAGCGCCTTCCTGATCGCCGACGGCGTGCTGCCGTCGAACGAGGGCCGCGGCTACGTCCTGCGCCGGATCATGCGCCGGGCGATGCGCCACGCCCACCTGGTCGGCGCGACCGAGCCGCTGATGTGGCGGCTGGTCCACCCGCTGGTCCGCAAGATGGGCCAGGCCTATCCCGAGCTCGAGCGCGCCGAGGCGCTGATCACCGAGACGCTGAACCTCGAGGAGAACCGGTTCAAGGCCACCCTCGAGCGCGGCCTGCGCCAGCTCGAGGACGAGACCGCCAAGCTCGGCAGCGGCCAGAAGCTGGCCGGCGACGTCGCGTTCAAGCTCTACGACACCTACGGCTTCCCCCTCGACCTGACCCAGGACGTGCTGCGCGGTCAGAACCTGGAGGTCGACGTCGCCGGCTTCGAGGCGGCGATGGATCGCCAGCGCGCCGAGGCGCGCGCGGCCTGGGCCGGCTCGGGCGAGCAGGCCGAGGAGCGGGTCTGGTTCGAGCTGCGCGACCGGGTCGGCGCGACCGAGTTCCTCGGCTACGACAGCGAGCGCGCCGAGGGCCAGGTGACCGCGATCCTGGTCGACGGCAAGGAGGTCGAACGGGCGGAGCAGGGCGCCGAGGTCGCGATCCTGGTCAACCAGACGCCCTTCTATGCCGAGAGCGGCGGCCAGGCCGGCGATACCGGCGTGATCGAGACGCCGGGCGGCGGCGCGCGCATCGAGGTCCGCACCACGGTCAAGCGCGCCGAGCTGCTGCACGTCCACCTGGGCACGCTCGCCAAGGGCTCGATCGCGGTCGGCGACACCGTCGTGCTCGACATCGACCACGACCGGCGCACGCGCACGCGCGCCAACCATTCGGTCACCCACCTCGCGCACGAGGCGCTGCGCCGCGTGCTCGGCGACCACGTCACCCAGAAGGGCTCGGCGGTCGAGGCCGGCCGGATGCGTTTCGACTTCTCCCACACCAAGCCGCTGACGCAAGAGCAGATCGCCGCGGTCGAGGACGACGTCAACGCCCGCATCCGCGCCAACGGCGAGGTCGTCACCCGGCTGATGACGCCCGACGACGCGGTCGAGGCCGGCGCGTTGGCCCTGTTCGGCGAGAAATACGGCGACGAGGTCCGGGTCGTCTCGATGGGACCCGACGCCGACAAGCCCTTCTATTCGACCGAGCTGTGCGGCGGCACCCACGTCCGCCGCACCGGCGACATCGGCCTGTTCAAGATCGTCTCCGAGAGCGCGGTGGCGGCCGGCGTGCGCCGGATCGAGGTGCTGACCGGCGCCGCGGCCGAGGCCCACGTCCGCGCCGAGGAGGCCGCGCTGCAGACCGCCGCCGGCGCGCTGCGCGTCGCCCCGGGCGCCGTGCCCGAGCGGATCGCGGCGCTGGTCGAGGAGCGCAAGAAGCTCGAACGCGAGCTCGCCGAGGCGCGCAAGGCGATGGCGTCGGGCGGCGGCGCCGCGGCCGACGGGCCGGAGTTCAAGGAGATCGCCGGCGTCCGCTATGCCGCCAAGGCGTTCGACGGGGTGCCGCCGCGCGACCTCAAGCCGATGGCCGACGCCATGAAGAAGAAGATCGGCTCGGGCATCGTCGCGCTGACCACGGCGTCCGACGGCAAGGCGTCGATCGTCGTCGGCGTCACCGACGACCTGACCGGCCGCTTCGACGCGGTCGACCTGGTTCGGGTCGGCTCCGAGAAGCTCGGCGGCAAGGGTGGCGGCGGCCGGCCCGACATGGCCCAGGCCGGCGGCCCGGACCCGGCCGGCGCCGAAGCGGCGCTGAGCGCGATCGAGGCGGCGCTCTCGGCGACGGCGTCCCAGGCGGCGGAGTAGCGCGCCAGGTTGCCGGCGCCTGCCTAGTGCCGGCCCCTGCCTATTACCGGCGCCTGCCTACTGCCGGCCGGGCCGGTCGATCCGCTGCAGCTCGATGACCGTGATCGGGCGCATCGGCGTCAGCCGTCCGCCGCGCGACACCCGCATGTCCTGTGCCGTCTGCTTGACCACGTAGCCCAGCTTGGGCGCGTACCAGCTGACCCGCTCGACGGCCAGCGACCGGTGCGGCGGCGCGATCCGGGTAAAGACCCGGAGCCGGTGGATCACGAAGGTATCGAAGGTTCCCGCCCGCACGGTCACCCGTTCCTTGCGGCGGACCTCGAAGGTGATGCGGCCTTTCTCGGCCGCCTTCCACTTCGCCTTGCCCTCCGCCACGGTCTTCGCTTCGGCGTAGCCGAACGTGACCGGGAAGCTGACCTTGTTGCCGACCTTGAGCGGCCACAGCGGCGCGACCGCCGCGCGGTCGAACTTGTATTCGACCCAGCCCTTGCCCGGACGCCAGTAGGCGTAGGAGAAGATGCCGCGGTAGAGCCGCACCGTGTCATTGGTCGGATTGCGCGATTCGTCGCTGACGCGATACACCGCGGTATGGCCCTTCACCGATACGACCGTGTGCCGGAAACTCAGCAGCGGCGTGCCGGGGGGGCCCTTGACCTGCTTGAAGCTGAACACCGTGCCGACCGGCGGGCCGGCCGTCTCTCCGAAACCGGTCGTCGCGGTGCAGCCGCCCAGGCCGAACGCCGCGGCGGACAGGGCCAGCGCCCCGGCGCCGGCAATGGAAGCGATTCGCATGATGACGATTTCCCCTCGGTAGAATAAGGCGGCCGGTGACGACCGCTCGTAGAACAATACGATCGGGTACGGCCATCCATCAATCGCCGCGCGGCGCGGGGATGCGACGGTGTGATGACTCACGCTCGGGTCGGCGCCGGCGCTAGGATGGCGCCGGTATCAGGCGTTCCCGCGTGCGGGGACATCGGGCAGGGGAGTTCCGCATGGCCGGCTCGGTGCGGCAGACGGTGTGGTTCCATCTCGAAAAGGGCGGCGAAAGCAATGTCGGCCGGCGGCTGGCGCGCATCGGCATCATCGCGGCGGTGCTGATCTCGGTCGCCACGGTGTTCGTCGGCACGGTTCACGGGCTCGACCCGGCGGAGATGACGACGGACGCCGCGGTCCGCGCGGCCATGGCGCTGCTGTTCGCAGTGGAGTACGGCCTGCGCCTGTGGACCGCGCCCGAGTTCGACCCGGCCGTGCCGGCGCTGCGCCTGCGTCTCACCTATGCCGTCTCGTTCCTGGGCGTGGCCGACCTCGCCGGCTTCCTGCCCTGGGTGGCCGGGGTCGCCGGCGTCGTGCCGCCGGACTGGGCCGCCGTCGCCTCGCTCTTCGTGCTGTGCAAGCTGGCCCGCTACGCGCCGTCGCTGACCCTGGTCGGCGCGGTCGTGCGCAGCGAGGCGCGGCCGCTCGGCGCCGCGCTGATGGTCATGCTGATCCTGCTCGTGATGATCTCGGGCGTGATGTACCTGATCGAGCGCGACGCCCAGCCGACGGTCTTCTCGTCGATCCCGGCGACGATGTGGTGGGGCATCGTCACCATCGCGTCGGTCGGCTATGGCGACATGGTGCCGGTCACCACCGCCGGGCGGGTCATCGGCGGCGTGGTGATGATCATGGGCTTGGCGTCCTTCGCCGTCCCCGCCGGTATCCTCGCGACCGGCTTCGCCACCGAGATCCGCAAGCGCGACTTCCTGGTCACCTGGCAGGCGGTCGCCCGGGTGCCGCTGTTCGCCACGCTCGACGCCAGCCGGGTGGCGGCGATCGCCCGCCTGCTCAAGCCGCAGATCATGCCGGCCGATACCGCCGTCGTGCGCAAGGGCGAGCCGGCCGACGCGATGTATTTCATCATGTCCGGCGAGGTCGAGGTGGTCGTCGAGCCCGAGCCGGTGCGGCTCGGCGCCGGCCAGTATTTCGGCGAGATCGCCCTGTTGCGGTCGACCGAACGCACGGCGACGGTGCGCACGGTCGGCGAATGCCGGCTGCTCGGCCTGGAGGCCCGCGATTTCCGCCGCCTGGCCGACGAGAACCCCGGCCTGCGCGAGGCGGTCGAGGCCGTCGCCGAGCGGCGCTCGCAACGCGGCCCGACTCCGGAACGGGACTGACGCCGGAACGGGACTGACGCCGCCGTCCCGCCGTGCTAGACGGGCGGGCATGACCGACGCCCCAACCGATCCCGCCGCGACCATCGACGGCCTGCTCGCCGGCACCGGCCTGTTCGTGCGCGGCGGCTTCCACCCCGTGCCCGACGATGCGGTGCCGCCGCTCGCCGACGGCCGGCCCGCCCAGACCGTGATCCTGGTCGGCAACGCCGGCGGCGCCCTGTGGGACGCCTTCACCGCCGCCAACCCGTCGATGGCGGGCGACCACCCGCTCGACCGCTGGGTCGACGGCCACCTCGACCGGGCGGCCGCGGCGGTCGGCGCCGAGGTGGTGTTCCCGACCCGCCGGCCCTATCCGCCGATCATGCGCTGGGCCAAGCGCGCCGGCCCGGTCCACAGCGCGCCGATCAACCTGCTGATCCACCCGGACTACGGCCTGTGGCACGTCTATCGCGGCGCCTTCCTGTTCGCCGACCGGCTCCCCCTGCCGGCGGCGCCGACGGCGGCCAGCCCGTGCGACACCTGCGCCAAGAAGCCCTGCCTCCGGGCCTGTCCGGCGGACGCGTTCCAGCCCGACCATTTCGATCCCGTCGCCTGCGTCAGCCACGTCGAGGGTCCGGCCGGCGCCAACTGCGCGCAACGCGGCTGCCTCGCCCGGCGGGCCTGTCCGGTCGGCCGCGACTACGCCTATCCGCCCGCGGCCGGCGCCTATCACATGGGGGCGGTGGTCCGCACGGTGCGGCGCTGGATCGACCGGGGCATGCCCGGCGCCCATCCCGGCGCGGACGATCCGGCGCCCGAGAAAGGCCCCGGGGCGGACCCCGGCGCCTGAGGCGCTGCGCCGCTTGTTTCGCGCAACCGCAACGCCTACCTTGGTTTGGACCGCGCGGGGCCGCCCGCCTGCGACCGATATCACGACCGAGGCATCATGACCGACCAGACACGTTTCACCGGCACCGACACCTATGTGGCGACCGAAGACCTGATGGTCGCGGTCAACGCCGCGGTCGCGCTGGAGCGGCCGCTGCTGATCAAGGGCGAGCCGGGCACGGGCAAGACCGTTCTGGCGCAGGAGGTGGCGCGGTCGCTGGGCCGGCCGCTGATCGAGTGGCACATCAAGTCGACCACCAAGGCGCAGCAGGGCCTGTACGAGTACGACGCCGTCGCGCGGCTGCGCGACTCGCAGCTCGGCGACGACCGGGTCCACGACATCTCCAACTACATCAAGCGCGGCAAGCTGTGGGAGGCGTTCGAGGCCGACCAGCCGCCGATCCTGCTGATCGACGAGATCGACAAGGCCGACATCGAGTTCCCGAACGACCTGCTGCTCGAGCTCGACCGGATGGAGTTCCACGTCTACGAGACGGGCGAGACCATCAAGGCCGAGGCGCGGCCGACGGTGATCATCACCTCGAACAACGAGAAGGAGCTGCCGGACGCCTTCCTGCGCCGCTGCTTCTTCCACTACATCCGCTTCCCCGACGCGGAGACGATGACCGACATCGTCGAGGTCCACCATCCCGGCCTGAAGAAGGCGCTGCTGCGCGAGGCGCTGCGGGTCTTCTACGACATCCGCGAGGTGCCGGGCCTGAAGAAGAAGCCGAGCACGTCGGAGCTGCTCGACTGGATCAAGCTGCTTGGTGGTCGAGGACATCCCGCCCGAGGCGCTCAAGAGCGACGACATGAAGACCGTCCTGCCGCCGCTCTACGGCGCGCTGGTCAAGAACGAGCAGGACGTCCACCAGTTCGAGCGCCTGATCTTCATGGCGCGCCGGCAGAAGAACTGAGGAATGAAGGTCGTGCGTTTGTCGCTTTGCGCGGACAGGAGTATATTGACCCCAGATGACCGAAGAGACCGAGAACCTGATTCTTGAACACCTGCGCCACATCCGGGGCGTGGTCGACCGCCTTTCCGAACGCGTCGGCGAGTTGACGCATCGTATCGGCGATCTGGAGGCGGGACAGGCACAGGTCCAGGTGACATTGGCACGCCACAGCGCTCAATTCGACCGTATGGCAGAGCGGCTCGATCGGATCGAGCGCCGCGTGGGACTTGTCGAGTTGTAAGGCCGTCGCCGGTTCGACGATCTGATGTTCACCAACTTCTTCCTCGAACTGCGCAAGGCCAACGTGCCGGTCTCGCTCAAGGAGTATCTGATGCTCCTGGAGGCGATCAAACGCGGGCTGGCCGAATACAAGGTCGACGACTTCTACTACCTGTCGCGCGCGGCGCTGGTGAAGGACGAGCGCCATCTCGACCGCTTCGACCGGGTCTTCGGCCACGTCTTCAAGGGCCTGGAGATGCTCTCCGAGCTGTTCGACGTCCACAACATCCCCGAGGAGTGGCTGCGCAAGATGGCCGAGCTCCACCTGTCCGAGGAGGAGAAGGCCGAGATCGAGGCCATGGGCGGCTGGGAGAAGCTCATGGAGGAGCTCAAGAAGCGCCTCGAGGAGCAGAAGGGCCGCCACCAGGGCGGCAACAAGTGGATCGGCACCGCCGGCAAGTCGCCCTACGGCGCCTACGGCTACAATCCCGAGGGCGTGCGCATCGGCCAGGACGGCAACCGCAACTTCTCGGCGGTCAAGGTCTGGGACAAGCGCGAGTTCAAGAATCTCGACGATTCGCTCGAGCTCGGCACCCGCAACATCAAGGTCGCGCTACGCCGCCTGCGCCGCTTCGCCCGCGAGGGCGCGGCCGAGGAGCTCGACCTGCCCGACACCATCCACTCGACCGCCAAGCAGGGCTGGCTCGACATCAAGATGGTGCCGGAGCGGCACAACGCGGTGAAGGTGCTGCTGTTCTTCGACGTCGGCGGCTCGATGAGCCCCCACGTCAAGGTCTGCGAGGAGCTGTTCTCGGCGGCGCGGACCGAGTTCAAGCACCTCGAATACTATTACTTCCACAACTGCCTCTACGAAGTACGTCTGGCGCGACAACAAGCGCCGGCACGCGGACCCGGAGAGCACCTGGGACGTGCTCCACACCTACGGCTCGGACTACAAGGTGCTCTTCATCGGCGACGCCTCGATGAGCCCCTACGAGATCGCCATGCCCGGCGGCTCGGTCGAGTTCTGGAACGAGGAGGCCGGGCGAGGTCTGGCTGCGCCGCATCGCCGAGACCTTCCCGCACTCGGTCTGGCTCAACCCGGTGCCCAAGCGCCACTGGCAGTACACGCCCTCGGTCGGGATGATCTCGGATTTGTTCGAGAACCGCATGTACGAGCTGACCCTGGGCGGGCTGGACGAGGCGATGAAGGAGCTGGGGCACTAGGTAGGCTGTGGCCTCAGCGGCGCGCGGTGCTCCGTCAGGGTGACGCGTCACGAGGTCGACAGGCCAGCAGAAGGCCCTCGGCGCAGGTGGGGGCGGGTGCCTCACCCCCTTCGGCCGACGCAGACGGTCGCGTCATGCCCGCGAAGGCGGGCATCCAGAAACGCTGGCGGAAGGCTGGATTCCCGCCTTCGCGGGAATGACGCAACGGGTGCCTGACGAGCGGGCGGGGCGCCGGCCCGCGCCTGGGGGCGTTAGCCCGACCATCTTCGCCTGCAGGCCCGCGTCCAGCGCCTCCAGGAAGCCGTTGGTGGTCAGCCACTTCTGGTCCGGGCCGATCAAGAGCGCCAGGTCCTTGGTCATGGCGCCGGACTCGACCGTCTCGACGCAGACCTGCTCCAGCGTCTCGGCGAACTTGCTCACCTCGGGCGTGCCGTCCATCTCGCCGCGGAACTTGAGGCCGCGGGTCCAGGCGAAGATCGACGCGATCGGGTTGGTCGACGTCTCCTTGCCCTGCTGGTGCATGCGGTAGTGGCGGGTGACCGTGCCGTGGGCGGCCTCGGCCTCGACCGTCTTGCCGTCGGCGGTCATCAGCACCGAGGTCATCAGGCCGAGCGAGCCGAAGCCCTGGGCGACGGTGTCGGACTGGACGTCGCCGTCGTAGTTCTTGCACGCCCAGACGAAGCCGCCGGCCCATTTCATCGCCGCGGCGACCATGTCGTCGATCAGCCGGTGCTCGTAGGTGATGCCGGCGTCCTTGAACTTGTCCTCGAACTCGGTCTCGAAGATCTCCTGGAACAGGTCCTTGAAGCGCCCGTCATAGGCCTTCATGATCGTGTTCTTGGTCGACAGGTAGACCGGATAGTGGCGGTTGAGGCCGTAGTTCAGCGAGGCGCGGGCGAAGTCGCGGATCGAGTCGTCGAGGTTGTACATCGCCATGGCGACGCCGCCGCCGGGGAAGTCGTAGACCTCCTCTTCGATCTTGTTGCCGTCCTCGCCTTCCCATTTCAGGGTCAGCTTGCCCTTGCCGGGCACGACGAAGTCGGTGGCGCGGTACTGGTCGCCGAAGGCGTGGCGGCCGATGATGATCGGCTGGGTCCAGCCCGGCACCAGCCGCGGCACGTTCTGGCAGATGATCGGCTCGCGGAAGACGGTGCCGCCGAGGATGTTGCGGATCGTGCCGTTGGGCGACTTCCACATCTTCTTGAGGCCGAATTCCTCGACCCGGGCCTCGTCCGGCGTGATCGTCGCGCACTTGACGCCGACGCCGTACTGCTTGATCGCGTTGGCCGCGTCGACCGTGATCTGGTCGTCGGTCTCGTCGCGCTTCTCGATGCTCAGATCGTAGTATTTAAGATCCACGTCCAGATACGGCAGAATCAGCTTGTCCTTGATGAACTGCCAGATGATGCGGGTCATCTCGTCGCCGTCGAGCTCGACGACGGGGTTGGCGACCTTGATTTTGCTCATGAATGGTCTCTCGAATTCCGAATCGTTCGTGTCGATGAAGGACCGGCCGGACGTGGGGCCGATGGGGGGTGATGCCGAGGGTGTTGCTGCGGACGGCGGAAAATACCACCGCATACCGGGCGTGCAAGCATCCCGGTCGCGAAATTGCCACCATTCGCCGTAACCATCATAGTGGGGATACGACAATACGGGGTTCCGACATGAAGCGTCTCGTCCTGATCGTCCTGCTGCTGGGCTATGCCAGCCTGACCACGGGCTGCGCCGCGGTCGTCGCGGGCACCGCCGCGGGCGCCTACGTCTACGGCGTGCACGAGGACAACAAAGAGAAACGCGCCGGGAAGCACTAGCCTCGGCCGGCGGCGTCGGCGCGGCGCCTGCTAGAGCGACCGCGTATCGAGCGGGCGCGACGGCGGCGCGGCGCGCTCCAGGGCGGCGAACACGCCCGGGATGTCGTCGACCCATTCGAGCAACACGCCGTCGACCGGGTCGGCGAAGCCGTGGGCGACGATCGACTCCACCGTGGTGCGCATCGAGCCCCAGTAGCCGCCGATATCGGCGATGACGATCGGCTTGTCGTGGAAGCCGAGCTGGCGCCAGGTGACGATCTCGAAGGTCTCGTCGAGGGTGCCGAGCCCGCCGGGCAGGACCACGAAGGCGTCGGCCAGCCGGGCCATCATCATCTTGCGCTCGTGCATGTTCTCGACGATGACCAGCTCGTCCTGGCTGTCGCCGCCGATCTCGCGGCGCTGCAGGTCGCGCGGGATGATCCCGGTGACCTTGCCGCCGGCGGCCCGCGCGGCGTCCGCCAGCACGCCCATCAGGCCGATGTTGCCGCCGCCGAAGACCAGCTCCAGCCCGCGTCCGGCGAGGCCCACGCCCAGCGCCTCGGCCGCGGCGCGATAGGCCGGGTCGTCGCCGAAGCGAGCGCCGCAATAGACGCAGACGGATGCGATGGGCTGCATGTCACCTCGCACGGGGATCGGGGGCGCCGGTGGGCACGCGCCGACGGGGCGGGCCGGTTGGTCGGGGAGCGTTGTTCAGGAACCCGCCGCCGATGTCAATCGGCGCTCCGCCGCATCGGGACCGTCGGGCCCGGTGCGGTGATCGACCGGCTCGTCCCAGTAGGGTTCGGGGCCGAACTGCTCCGCCAGGAAGGCGATCAGCAGGCGGACCTTGGCCGAGGGCACCGGTCCGCGCTCGTGGACGGCGAACAGGGAGAGCGGCGGCACCGTCATCTGCGGCAGCACCGGCACGACCGTCCCCGCGGCGAGGGCCCGCCAGCTCATGAAGGTGGGCAGGCTGGTGATGCCGAGCCCGGCGACCGCCGCGTCGAGCAGGACGTCGCCGTTGTTGGCGGTGAAGTCGCTGTGGATCCGCACCGACTGCTCGCCGGCGTCGTCGTAGAACGGCCAGGTCTCGCCCGACGCCATGTAGCTGTAGTGAAGACACTTGTGGTGGGCGAGGTCGGCGACACTCTCCGGTTCGCCGTGCGCCGCCAGGTAGGACGGCGCGGCGCACAGCACGATCCGGACCGGCGCCAGCCGGTGGGCGACCAGGTTGGCCGGTATCTCGCGCGCGATCCTGAGCGCGACGTCGAAATTCTCGTCGGCCAGGCTGACGACCCGGTCGTTGAGCGTCAGGCTGATCGCGAGGTCGGGGTAGCGCCCGGCGAAGGCGGCGATGGCCGGGCCCAGGTGCAGGGTGCCGAAGGATTGCGGTGCGTTGATCCGCAGCGTGCCCCGCGGCTCGGCGTGGAGTTGGCGGACCATCGCTTCCGCCTCGCCGGCGGCGGCCAGGGTCCGGATGCAGGCGTCGTAATAGGCGCGGCCGATCTCCGTGGGCAGCACCCGCCGCGTCGTCCGGTTGAGCAGGCGCACGCCCAGGTCGGCCTCGAGCTGGATGATGCGCTTGCTGACCGCGGCGCGCGACAGGCCGAGCTGGCGGGCCGCGGCGGAGAAGCTCGCCGCCTCGACCACGCGCGCGAACACGCCCATGCTTTGGAGCCGGTCCATGGGTCTTGGTACATTGTCAAAAATCCGGCGACAATGATGTTCCGGTTCGTAGGTTTTTCAAACTTTCGTGCGCGGCGGCGATTGTCACACCGTTGCCCAACTGTAGACGTTAAACTCGCGTTCGAGCGTCACGGCCGGGACCGGCGGGCGCGGTCCTATTCCGAAGCGAGGAGGATTGCATGAAGAAGGGGCTGAAGCTTGGGCTTGTAGCGGGAGTCGCGATGGGCGCCCTGGTCGGGACCACCGCGCCGTCGCAGGCGCTGGAGCCGGGCGAGGCGATCGCGCTGCGCCAGGCGATGATGGATTCGATCGGCGCCCACATGGGCGCGATCAAGGCCGCGCTGGGCGCCGGCAACGGCAAGATGGTCGCCATGCAGGCCGGGGCGATCGCCAAGTTGGCGCCGGTCATCCACTATGCTTTCCCGAAGGGTTCGGGCACCGGCAAGACGCGCGCCAAGGCCAACATCTGGACCGACTGGACCAAGTTCGAGGCCGCCGCCATGCACCTGCGGACCGAGGCGGTCGCGCTCGCCCAGGTCGCGGCGACCAACGACAAGGCGAAGATGGCCGCGCAGTTCGTCAAGATGGCCAAGTCGGGCTGCGGCGGCTGCCACGGCACCT
Organism: uncultured Alphaproteobacteria bacterium; assembly: GCA_963730305.1. Lineage (GTDB taxonomy): Bacteria > Pseudomonadota > Alphaproteobacteria > Bin65 > Bin65 > CAMYMQ01. The sequence goes on along the minus strand of CAVSRB010000001.1, from coordinate 439,332 downwards.
TCCGCGCCAAGCGGAACTAACCGCGGCGGGAAACGGTTACGAAAAAGGGCGGCCGATACCCTCGGCCGCCCTTTTTTCGTCGATACCGGAGCGTCTGCGCGTCAGGGCGTCTTGACCGGCGGGGTCTCGGTCGGGCGGACGCCGCGGCGGACGATATCGTGGCTGTACGGCTTGAAGCTGCTGGGCATCGCCCAGAACTCGGTCAGCGCGGTGTCCTGCCACTTGCTGCCCGGGTAGACCGACAGCAGGGTCAGGCGGATCCAGGTGGGCTGGGTGTCGCGGCCGAGGTCGATATACTGGGTCCGGTCGGTGTCCTTGAGGTGAACCCGCTCCAGCAGCCCGTCCGAGGTCTCGATCAGGGCGTCCTTGACCCGGTTGAGCTGCATCCAGCGGTTCGAAGTCGACGGTCTTGCCGAAGCCGTTCTCGATGCCGATGTAGCGGACCGGGCGGACGTCGTCGAAGCGCAGCTCGATCCAGTTGCCCTGGCCGTCGCCGCGGTCGCCCTCGACCCACGCCGTCTTGGGATTGGAATTGACCGCCTGGTCGGGCCCGAAATTGTAGTTCTTGGTGGTCGACAGCGACGACGTCGCGCACACCGTCACGTTGCGCTTGGCCTCCGGCTCGAAGCGCGACATCACGGTTCGCTTGCACACCGTCATGGCCGATGCGGGGGCCGCCGCCACGCCGGCGAAGGCCACCCCCAACAGAACGAATTTCAGCGCCCGGAATCGATTCATCAGCAAGACACTCCCACGTCACCCACCCACGTCGCGGCCGAACGCTACGCCGTCTGGGCGTGGCTGTCCATATAGGTTTCCGCCGCACGCGTGCCGCTTCCGGTCGGTCCGGCGGCGTGCTACATCGGCGGCAACGGCAGGAGACGATATGGCCACAGACGGCATCTATCTGGGCAGGGCGGGAACGGCGTCCGTCGCGCTCGACCCGGCGATGCTCAACCGGCACGGCCTGATCGCGGGCGCCACCGGCACCGGCAAGACCGTCACCCTGCGGGTGATCGTCGAGGCCCTGTCGGCGCTCGGCGTGCCCAGCGTGGTCGCGGACGTGAAGGGCGACCTCGCCGGGCTGGCGCGGCCGGGCGGCGGCCACGCCAAGGTCGAGGAGCGGGCCGAATTGCTCGGCCTCGCGCCGCTGCCCTATGCCGCCGAGCCGGTGGTGTTCTGGGACGTCTACGGCGAGCGCGGCCATCCGCTGCGGGCGACGGTCTCCGACATGGGGCCGCTGCTGTTCGCGCGGCTGTTGGGGCTGAGCGAGGTCCAGGAAGCCGTCCTCTACGTCGCGTTCAAGGTCGCCGACGACCAGGGCCTGCTGCTGCTCGACCTGCGTGATCTCAGGGCGCTGCTCGCCTGGCTCGACGAGAACCGCGACGAGGTCGGCCGCCAGTACGGCCGGGTGTCCAGCGCCAGCGTGGCGGCGATCCAGCGGGCGCTGCTGGTCTTGGAGCAGAGCGGCGCCGACCATTTCTTCGGCGAGCCGATGCTGGCGCTCGAAGACCTGATGCGCACCGACATGACCGGCCGCGGCATCGTCAACGTGCTCGCCGCCGAGAAGCTGATCAACAACCCGCGGCTCTATTCCACCGGGTTGCTGTGGCTGTTGTCCGAGCTGTTCGAGGGGCTGCCCGAGATCGGCGATCCGGACAAGCCCAGGCTGGCCTTCTTCTTCGACGAGGCGCACCTGCTGTTCGACGACGCGCCCAAGGCGCTGGTCGACAAGATCGAGCAGGTGGTCCGGCTGATCCGCTCCAAGGGCGTCGCCGTGTTCTTCGTCACCCAGAACCCGCTCGACGTGCCGGCCGAGGTGGCGGGCCAGCTCGGCAACCGGGTCCAGCACGCGCTGCGCGCCTTCACCCAGCGCGACCAGCGCGCCGTCCAGGCCGCCGCCGAGACCTTCCGCGCCAACGGAACGGAGGACATCGGCCAGGCCATCACCGAGCTGGGGGTCGGCGAGGCGCTGGTCTCGGTGCTCGACGACGACGGCGCGCCGACGCCGGTCCAGCGCACGCTGATCCGACCGCCGGTCTCGCGGCTCGGCGCGATCACCGCCGACGAGCGGGCGGCGGTGATGGCGGCCAGCCCGGTCGCGTCGAAGTACGATCAGGCGGTCGACCGCGAGAGCGCCTTCGAGATGCTGGCCAAGCGCACCGAGGAAAAGATGCGGGACGACGCCAAGGCGGACAACACCCGGTCGAAGGACAAGCCGGAGCCGGACCGCAGCGTGTTCGACCAGATCTTCGGCTCGACCGGCCGCCGCCAGGGCCTCGGCGAGGCCTTCGCCAAGAGCATGGTGCGCAGCATGGGCAGCCAGGTCGGCCGCCGCATCGCCCGCGGCCTGCTCGGCGGCATCTTCAAGTAGCGAACGGCATCGGGGGCACCATGGCGCGCGACATCGACAGCTTCCCCCGGGTCCAACTCGCCCACCTGCCGACCCCGCTGGAGCCGATGCCGCGGCTGAGCGCGGCGCTCGGCGGCCCGCCCCTGTGGGTCAAGCGCGACGACGCCACCGGCCTGGCCTTCGGCGGCAACAAGACGCGCAAGCTGGAATACCTGATGGCCGAGGCCCGGGAGGCCGGCGCCGACACGGTGATCACCGCCGGCGTGGTCCAGTCCAACCACGTCCGCCAGACCGCGGCGGCGGCGGCCAAGCTCGGCATGGGCTGCCACCTCGTCCTGCTCACCGGCCGGGTGCCGGATATCGAGGACGACTACGAGGCGACCGGCAACATCCTGCTCGACCGGCTGCTCGGCGCCAGCGTCGAGTTCCACGAATTCGACCGGATCGACCGCAACGTGGTGCTGCCGGAGGTGGCGGAGACCCTGCGCCGGCAGGGGCGGGCGCCCTTCATCATCCCCTATGGCGGCTCCAACGTGACCGGCACGTTGGGCTGCGTCCGCGCCGCGCGCGAGATCGCCGCGCAGGCGAAGGATCTGGGCGTCGACTTCCAGGCCGCCGTGTTCGCCTCGGGCAGCGCCGGCACCCAGGCCGGCTTCCTCGGCGGCTTCCGCCTCTACGCGCCGCAGACCACCGCGATCGGCATCGACATCGAGGCGGAGCCGGAGCGGCTGCGCCGGGACGTGATCGCGCTGGCGGCCGACCTCGCCGAGACGCTGGAGGCCGACCTGGGCGACCTCGACGCCCACGCCTTCGTCGAACCGGGCTATGCCGGTGCGTCCTACGGCGCGGTGACCGAGGCCATGCGCGCGGCGGTCGAGCTGGCGGCGCGCCAGGAGGCGCTGATCCTCGACCCGGTCTACAGCGGCAAGGCGATGGCCGGGCTGATCGGCATGGTCCAGTCCGGCGCCTTCGCCCCGGACCGGCCGGTCCTGTTCATCCACACCGGCGGCACGCCGGCCCTGTTCGCCTACCGCGAGGCGTTCGGGTGAGACATCGGCGCCCCTTGCCCGCCTGATCCCCCTATGGTCGCATGGCGGCAGAGATGACGCTCGCCGGCACCACCGATCCCACCGCGCGCGAGGGCCTGACCAGCCAGGAGGCCGCGCGGCGCCTGGCGGAGACGGGGCCGAACCGGCTGCCGGCGCCCAAAGCGCCCGGCCTGGTCCTGATCTTCCTGCGCCAGTTCCTCAGCCCGTTCATCTACATCCTGCTGATCGCCGCGGCGGTGTCGTTCGCCGTCGGCCAGGTGCCCAGCGCGGTGTTCGTGCTGTTCGTGCTGGTCCTCAACGCCGCGATCGGCACGGCGCAGGAATTCTCGGCCCAGAAATCGGCCTCGGCGCTGCGCGACATGGTGCGCGGCGCGGCCCACGTCATCCGCGACGGCATGGCCCAGCGCATCGACATCGAGCAGATCGTGCCCGGCGACGCCGTGCTGCTCTATTCCGGCGACAAGGTGCCCGCCGACCTGCGGCTGACCTCGACCCAGAGCCTGGCGATCGACGAATCGATGCTGACCGGCGAATCGCTGGCGGTGACCAAGAACGCCGAGATCGCGGTCGCCGAGGACGCGCCGATGTCGGAGCGGTTCGACCGCTGCTTCGCCGGCAGCATCGTCACCCACGGCCGCGGCAAGGGCGTCGTCACCGCCACCGGCCTGTCGACCCAGATCGGCCGGATCGCGAGCCACGTCGGCCGGGCGCGGCTGTCCGAGCCGCCGCTGATGATCCGCATCCGCCGGTTCACCTACAGCGTCGCCGGCGCGATCATCCTGGCGATCCTGGCCCTGGTCGCGCTGATGACGCTGTCGGGCGACTACAGCTCGCGCGACATGGTGATGATGGCGATCGGCCTGGCCGTCTCGACCATCCCCGAGGGCCTGCCGGCGGCGCTGACCGTGGCGCTGGCGATCGGCATGCGGCGGATGGCCAAGTGCCGGGTCATCATCCGCAAGCTGATCGCGGTCGAGGCGCTCGGCTCCTGCACCTTCATCTGCTCCGACAAGACCGGCACCCTGACGGTCAACGAGCTGACCATCCGGCGCATCCTGCTGCCCGACGGCGAGCGCTTCAACGTCACCGGCGAGGGCGTGGCGCCGGGCGCGATCGAGGGCGAGGCCCACGAGCGGCTGGTCGAGCTGTGCATCACCGGCGTGCTCGCCAACGAGAGCGACCTCGACTATGCCGGCGGCGAGTGGGCGTGGCAGGGCGATATCGTCGACGTCGCCTTCCTGGTCATGGCCAAGAAGCTCGGCCTGTCGCTGTCGGAGATCCGCACCCGGCAGGCCCGGCTCGAGCTGATCCCCTACGAATCGCAGCGCGCGTTCAGCGGCAGCCTCAACCTGCGCGGCGACGAGCCCCACCTCTACGTCAAGGGCAGCCCCGAGAAGATCCTGGCGCTGTGCACCGAGATGGACACGCGCGACGGCCCGAATGCCGATCGACCGCGCCGGGATCGAGACCGAATTCCACGCGCTTGCCGACCAGGGCTATCGGATCATCGCGCTGGCCCGCCGGGCCGCCGGCCATACCGGCGCCGAACAGCAGCTCGAGGACATGGTGTTCCTGGGCATGGCGGCGATGATCGACCCGGTCCGGCCCGAGGCGCGCGAGTCGGTCGAGCGCTGCCGCGGCAGCGGCGTCGGCGTCGCCATGGTCACCGGCGACCATCCCCGCACCGCCGCGGCGATCGCCCGCGACCTCGGCCTGATCGCGCCGGGCGACCCGGTGGTGACCGGGCCGATGATCGCCGAGGCGACCGCCCAGGGCGACGCCGCGCTCGACGCGCTGGTCCAGCCGGCGCGGGTGTTCGCCCGGATCGAGCCGACCCAGAAGGAGCAGATCGTCGCCGCCTTCATCCGCGCCGGCCACTTCGTCGCGGTGACCGGCGACGGGGTCAACGACGCCCCGGCGCTGCGCCGCGCCAACGTCGGCGTCGCCATGGGCAAGCGCGGCTCGGACGTCGCTCGCGAGACCGCCGACCTGATCATCACCGACGACAATTTCGCCTCGATCGTCGACGGCATCGAGCAGGGGCGGGTGGTCTACAACAACATCCGCAAGGTCATCGCGCTGTTGATCGCGACCGGCTTCTCGGCGCTGCTCTTGTTCTTCTGCACGGCGATCGCCGGCCTGCCGATGCCGATGACGGCGATCCAGCTCCTGTGGCTCAACCTGATCGCCAACGGCCTGCAGGACGTCGCCCTGGCGTTCGAGCCCGCGGAAGGGCAGGAGCTGGCCCGGCCGCCGCGCAAGACCAAAGAGCCGGTCTTCGAGCGGCGCATCGTCGAGCATGTCGTGATCACCGGCTCGGTGATGGGGCTGCTCGCCTTCGCGACCTACTGGTACCTGCTGGTACAGCGGACGCCCGAGCCCGAGGCGCGCAACCTGACCCTGATGCTGATGGTGCTGTTCGGCAACATCCACGCGCTGAGCAGCCGGTCGGAGACGCGCTCGATCTTCCAGATCCGTTTCTTCGCCAACCCCTTCCTGGTGCTCGCGGTGCCGCTGGCCCAGGCGGTCCACATCGGCGCGACCTACATGCCGGGGATCAGCGACGTGCTGCAGCTCCAGCCGGTGTCGCTGCAAAGCTGGCTGGCGCTGCTCGGCGTCGCGCTCTTGCTGCTGGTCATCGAGGAGCTGCACAAGGCGCTGCTGCGCCGCGCCGAGCACCGCGTGGGGCCGGTCAGCTAGACCGGGTTCAGGCGTCTCCGCCCGCCAGGAAGTCCACGATCAGGCGCGAGAATTCCTCGGGTACGCCGTCGGGCGCGTTGTGGGCCTGGCCCTCGATCACGTGCAGCCGGGCGTTGGGCAGCACCCCGGCGAGCGCGTGGGTGGCGTCCTTGAGGAACGGCGGGCTCTCGCTGCCGAGCAGCAGCAGGGTCGGCACCTCGATCGCGCGGAACCGGTCGAGATCGAGCGTGTAGTCGTCGTCGAGCGCGCGCAGCTCGCGATGGATCGTGTGCGCGGCCTCGATCCGCTCGGCCCAGCTCGGCGACCGGCGCAACATGGCCAGCTCCTCGGGCGGGACGCGCACCACCTGCGTCACGAAGGTGGTGACGATCGCCTCGCGGTCGCCGGCCTCGGTCGCCGCCGCGATCGCGGCCAGCGGCTCGGGCGGGATCATCGGCTTGTGCAGCGGCAGCGGCGGCTCGTAGATCACCAGCCGGCGCAGGTGCCTGGCGCGCAGGGCCGCCTCCAGCGAGCAGACCGCGCCGTAGGAATGGCCGAACAGGTCGACCGGGCCGCCGGTCCCCCCACCGCTCTCGGCGGCGATGCCGTCGACCACCGCGGCGACGTCCTCGAATTCGCGCGCGAAGGCGTAGGGCAGGGTGTCGCCGCTGGCGCCGCGACCGCGCCGGTCCATGGTGTAGACGCTGTGATGGGGCTCGAGATACGGCAGGATCGGCGGCCAGCGGCCGCGCGTGCCCGAGGTGCCGTGGACGATCACCAGCGGCGGGCCGTCGCCGGTCCGGCCGCAGCCGATCTCGGTGCCGTCGGGCGAGCGGAACGTGACCAGGGTCTCGGTCATGCCGGCGTCCTCCTGGCGCGGGCCCGGCGCGGGCTACCGCTTCAGGCCGAAGGTCATGCCGTCGCCGACCGGCACCATCGCGATGTCGAAGCGGTGGTCGTCGCGGACCTTCTCGTTGAAGGCGCGGACGCCGTGGGTGTAGTTGATCAGCAGCTCGCGGTGCTCGGGCGTCTTGTCGGCCCACTTGGCGGCGAGCTGGTCGTCGTCGAGGTCGTGGGGCACGGCCGCCTGGTAGAGCGTATTGTCGGCGATGACGACGCCGTTGGGGCGCAGCAGCGTGTGGGCCAGGTCCCAGTAGATCGGGTAGTTCGGCTTGTCGGCGTCGATGAAGGCGAGGTCGATGGTGCCGCTGTGGCCCTCCGCGATCAGGCCTTTCAGGCCCTCCTCGCCGGTGCCCAGCCGGAAGTCGATGCGGTCGGCGACGCCGGCCTTGGCCCAGTGGCGCTTGCCCATCGCCGACCATTCCTCGCTCAAATCGAAGCACCAGAGCTGGCCGTCGGCGGGCATCGCCAGCGCCATCGCGAGCGAGCTGTAGCCGGTGTAGACGCCGACCTCGACGATCCGCTTGGCGCCGAGCGCGCGGACCAGGAGCTGCATGAACTGGCCCTGCATCGGCGAGACCTGGAAATTGTGCCGGGGGTCCGACATCGTCTCCTCGCGCAGCGCCGCCAGCGCCGGGTCCTCGCGCGACGACACCGAATCGAGATAGGCGTAGAGGGCGGGGGTCATCTCGATGCGGTCACCGCTCATGAAGCATTCCTCCTGGTTGTCGTCGTCGCGTGCGCGCGCCGCGCGGCGCCCGCTATCCGTAGAGCAATCGCGGCAGCACCAGCGAGATCGCGGGGGCCACGATCAGCACGGTCAGCCGGAAGATGTCCGCCACCCAGAACGGGGTGACGCCCTTGAAGATGGTCGTCGTCTTGACGTCGTGGAGCACGCCCGACAGCACGAACACGTTGAGGCCGATCGGCGGCGTGATCAGGCTGATCTCGGTGACCACGACGGCGATGATGCCGAACCAGACCAGAATGTAGCGCGGCTCGATGCCGAGGTCGCCGGCGAGCGTCTTGACCACCGGGAAGAAGACCGGGATCGTCAGCAGCAGCATCGACAGGCTCTCGAAGATGCAGCCGAGCACGATGTAGATCAGCACGATGATCAGGATCACGAAATAGGCGTCGAGGCCGGTGTTGCTGATCAGGTGGCTCAAGCCGGTCGGCAGGCCGGCCCGGGTGACGAAGTTCGAGAAGATCAGCGCGCCGATCAGCACGATGAACAGGGTCGCCGTGGTGCGCACCGTGTCGGTGAAGATCGACCGCATCGCCGTCCAGTCCATCCGCCAGAAGGCGATCAGCGATCCCAGGAAGCGGCCCAGCGCGCCGGTCTTGGCCGGGTCCGGCCGGCGCCCGCGCAGCAGGCTGGTCGTGATGGCGGTGATCGGGCCCAGGCCCTCGGGCGCCAGGGGCGTCAGCGCGCCGCGGCACAGCGCGATCAGGAAGGCGCCCAGCGCGCCGATGCCGGCCGCCTCGTTGGGCGTGAAGGCGCCGGTATAGATGCCGCCCATCACGCCGACGAACAGGATGACGGTCCAGACCACCTTGGTCAGCGTCTCCCAGCGGGCGGCCCAGCCGTACCGGTCGGCGCGCGGGCCGGTCTCCGGGTTGCGCATGACCACCCACTGGACCGCGACCAGGTAGAAGCTGACGCCGAGCAGGCCGGGCAGGAAGCCCGCCGCGAACAGGTCGCGGATGCTGGTCTCGGTCATGATGCCGTAGATCACCAGGATGACCGACGGCGGGATCAGGATGCCGAGCGTGCCGCCCGACGCGATCGAGGCGGTCGCCAGGCTGTCGGCGTAGCCGTACTGCCGCATCGACGGCATCGCGACCTTGGACATGGTCGCGGCGGTCGCCAGCGACGAGCCGCAGATCGCGCTGAAGCCGCCGCAGGCGACGATGGTCGCCATCGCCAGCCCGCCGCGGCGGTGGCCGAGGAAGGCGTGGGAGGCGTCGTAGAGCTCCCGCGACAGCCCCGCCTTGGCGACCAGGTTGCCCATCAGGATGAACATCGGCACGACGGCGAGCTCGTAGTTGGTCGTCGCCGTCTGGATCACCACGGTGGCGTTGGCCGCCGAGATGTCGAAGCCTTCGAGGAACCAGAATCCGGCAAAGCCCACCAGGCCCATCGCGATGGCGATCGGCATGCGCATGAAGATCAGCAGCAACAGGGCGGCAAAGCCGACGAGGGCGACGGTCATGCCAGGGAATCCTCCGGCGCGGGAGCGCGGCCCGGCGCTAGGCGCCGAAGCCCACGTGGGGTTGATCGCCGTCGCGTCGTTCGGGCGACATCGGCCCGTTCTTGCGCACGTAGCGGACAAGGTTGAGCGCGAGCAGGACGGTGGTGATCGCCGCCATTGCGCTGATGAAGTAGTAGACGTTCCAAAGACCGATGCGCAGGTCTTCGGTCATGTCGGTGTATTCCTTGGCGTCGAGCGCGCCGAGGTAGAGCTGGTAGGCGACGCCCGCCATCAGGATCATCGTGATCAGGTTGAGCATGAACTGCCGCGGGTTGATGCCCTTGGCCGGATAGACCAGGTCGATCAGGTCGACCGAGATATGCTCTTCGCGATAGCTCACGATCGGCAGCGCCGCGAACACGATGAACGGGATCATCAGCCGGGTCAGCTCGGTGGTGCCGGTGACCGGGCTGTCGAACAGGTCGCGCCCGATCACGTCGACGCAATTGAGCAGCACCATCGCCGACAGCACCAGGCCGGCGAAGACGTCGAGCGGGACCGTCAGCCATCCGACCGACAGTCCCGCCCGGAACCGCGTGCCCTGGTGGGCGGACGGGTTCTGGCTCATGGGTTGGAACGCCCCGGAGCGCTTACTTGTAGGCGCGTGCCTGGGCGCGGAGATAGGCGAGGGCCGCCTGCGGGGTTCTTCAGGCCCCGCTTCTTCGCTTCGGCGTACCAGGCCAGCGTCACCTTCTTGGCGATCGGCGCGAACACCTTCTGCATCGCCGGGGTCGCGGTCATGATCTTGTTGCCCGCGGCCTTGGCGGCGGCGCGACCGGCGACGTCAGCGCCGTCCCAGGACTTGCCGGCGACCATCGACAGGTGCTCGTAGGAACACTTGTCGACCGCGGCCTGCTGCGACTTGGACAGGCTGGCGTACTTCTTCGGGTTCATGATGATCGCGAAGGAGCCGTAGTAGAAGCCGCCGGGCATGACGATGATGTTCTTCACCACCTCGGCCAGCTTCAGGCTCTTCTGGACCTCGATCGGCATGGTCGCGCCGTCGGCGACGCCGGTCGACAGCACCTCGTAGACCTTCGGCGCCGGCACCTTGACCGAAACCGCGCCGAGCGCCTCGAACACCGAGGAGCCGACGCCGCCCGGCAGGCGGATCTTCATGCCCTTGAGCTGCGACAGGCTGGTGATCGGCCGGCGGGTCTGGAGCACGGCCGGGCCGTGCGACATCAGGGCGACCAGTTTCACGCCGCGGTGCTCGTTGAGCGGGGCGAGATACTTGACGTAGGTCCGCCAGTAGGCGACCGAGGCGGCCTCGGCGCCGGTGCCCAGGCCCGGGATCTCGACGACCTTGGTGCCGACGTAGCGGCCGGCGTTGTAGCCGTGGAAGATCCAGGTCGCGTCGGCGATGCCCTTGCGCACGACGCTGAACTGCGCCGGCGGCGGGGCCAGGCCGTATTCGATCTTGTAGGTGACGGCGCCCTTGGTCCCGTCCTGGATGCACTTGCCCCAGGTCGGGAAGACGTTGGCGTTGATGTGGTGGGTCGGCGGCGCCCAGCTCGAGATCCGGAGCTCGACGGCGCCGGCGGGCGTGGCCATCGCCGCGACCATGGCCAGCGATGCGGCGGTTAGAGTCGCCGATTTCATACTTACCTCCCTAGGTTTTATTTGACTGCAGGCTGTTTAGCGGCAAGTGGCCGGTCTCCGCAATATCGCTGATTGCGGCATTTCGGCTGCTGAAACCGGGGGCGGATCGCGTCCGCCGGGCGCGTGCGGCGTTGATCGCCGGGCCGCGGCGGCCTAATTTGCCGGGGATTCCTCGGAGGAAAGACGCCATGACCAAGTCGAACATTCCCGAGATGCCGCCGATCCAGCGGCTGCACCACTGGGCCTACAAGTGCCGCGACGCCGAGGAGACCCGGCATTTCTACGAGGACATCCTGGGCCTGCCGCTGGTCCACGTGATCAAGGCGGACAACGTGCCGTCGACGGGCGAATACTGCCCCTACGTCCACGTCTTCTTCCAGATGCGCGACACGTCCTGTATCGCCTTCTTCGACCTCGGCGACGACCAGGGCGCCGATCCGTCGCCGAACACGCCGGCCTGGGTCAACCACATCGCGCTGCACATGGACAGCGTGCAGGAGGTCGAACAGGCCAAGGCGCGGCTGGAGGCCAACGGCATCGACGTCGTCGGCGTGACCGACCACGGCTTCATCAAGTCGATCTATTTCTTCGATCCCAACGGCTATCGGCTCGAACTGACCCATGAGCTGACCGAGGAGAAGGGCGACTATATCGAGAAGAAGCACGCCTCCGCCCACGACGAGCTCTCGGTCTGGACCGAGGAAAAGGCCCGCCGCCGCGCCGAGAAGAAGGCGGCCTGACCCGCCGGCCGACGACGCCCGCACCCGCAACCGCACCGGCAACCGTCATGGAACGACGCGGCCAGCGGCGCGACAGCATCTACGGCGCCTTCGCGGCGACCCGGCTGGCGTTGGCGCGCAGCCAGCTCGAGGTTTCCGCGCGCTACGACCCCGAGATGCGCTTCTGGTTCGCGCGCTTCGAGCTCTATATCGCCATGTTGATCATGATGGACAACTGGTACGCGGCGACCGCCGACGCCGATCCCGACGCGCGCGCGACCCGGCTGTCCAACCTGATCAGCCAGATGCCCTGCTCCTACACCAAGGCGCGCCAGCTGATCGACGATTCGGTCGAGCTCGGCTACGCCCAGATCAAGCCGGCGGCGTCCGACCACCGGGTCAAGATCGTGCTGCCGACGCCGCGCACGATCCGGGTCTGGCAGGCCTACTGGGACGAGGCCAAGGCGATCATGGACGATACCGGGCTGGTCGAGATGCTGGTCGAGGAGACCCTGGCCGCCCGCGCCGCCGCCGAAAAATAGTCTCAGGAACTAACGGTAATTCCGTCGGTATTTTCGGCACCAACTCCGAAATTGTTGGTGCACGGACCGCCCGATAGCATCCCTCGCGCCGCATCCGCGGCGACAACAAGAAACATTTCAGGGGGGACGCCGTGGGCGACATCGGCATTCGCGACTTTCTCGACGACATGGAGGCCAAGGGCCAGCTCCTGCGCATCAAGGAGGAGGTCGACACGCTCGACGACATGGGCGCCTTCATCGCCCGCGCCGACTACAACCACCTCGACAAGGCGCTGTTGTTCGAGAACCCCAAGGGGTTCGACATCCCGGTGCTGGCGAATACGGTCGGCGGCTGCTCCTACAGCCGGATCGCCTCGACCTTCGACGTGCCCGTGGAGGGCGCGGTCCCGGCGATCGCCCAGCGCATGGGCAAGGTGCTGCAGGGCGGCGCCATCCCGCCGGTGCGGGTCGAGAAGGACCAGGCGCCGTGCAAGGAGGTCATCCTCACCGGCGACGACGTCGATCTCAACATGTTGCCGATCCTGCGCACCAATCCCGCGGACGGGTCCGGCGGCAAGAACTTCGTCGAGGGCCGCTTCATCGGCAGCCTGGCCTGCTCCAAGCCGACGCCGGACAGCCACAACCTGTCCTACCACCGGTTCGAGGTCCAGGGGACCAACGTCGGCACGGTCTGGGTGTTCCGCCTCACCGGCGACGCCCAGAGCATCGCCGAGCACTGGGGCGCCGAGGTCGGCGACCCCGAATCCGAGTGGGACGCCGACAAGGGCAAGGCCTATCCGATGGCCTTCGTCCTCGGCGTCCGGCCCGAGTTCCTGCTGACCGGCGCCAACCCGGCGCTGCCCCACAAGACCGACGACTTCGCCTTCATCGGCGGCATGGTCGGCCGGCCGATCGAGATGGTGAAATGCGAGACCATCGACGTCGACGTGCCCGCCAACGCCGAGATCGTCGTCGAGGGCGTGTTCAAGCCCTTCGCCTTCGACCAGCAGGGCCGCTACGCCTCGTTCAACGGCTTCTACGACGAGCCGCGCCGCCGGCCGGTGTTCGAAGTCACCGCGATCACCATGCGCAAGAACCCGATCTACCAGCACGTCCACATCGGCCAGCCGCTCAACGAGTGCAACAACATGGCGGCCTTCTTCCGCTCGGTGAGGGTGTTCCGCGACGTGCAGATGGTGATGCCCAACCTGAGGGACGTGTTCGTCGATCCCGCGGCGGGCTGCGGCTTCACCGTGCACCTGTCGATCAAGAAGACCCGGGTGGGCGAGCCGCGGATGGCGATGATGCGCGCCTATACGGCGCTGATGGGCTTCTGCAAGCACGTCTTCGTCTATGACGACGACGTCGACATCCGCAATCCGCACGAGCGCGACTGGGCGCTGGCCCACCGCTTCATGGCCGACCGCGACCTGGTCGTGGTCTCCAACGTGGTCGGCATGATCATCGATCCGCTGGCCCAGGGCACCCTGGGCGGCCGGACCCGGCTCGGCGCCTACGACGGCTACGACGAGCTGCCGCTCAACGTGCGGCCGTTCATGGGCGTCGACTGCACCGTGCCGCTCGGCCTCGACGTCATGGACCGGGTGGTGAAGATCCCGGAGACGGAGAGCCGGGTCGACGCGATCTGGCAGGCGGCGGTGGGCGGCGCCTGAGCGGCTCGCCGTGCCGGCGCCGGGGACAACGCCATGATCGATATGACGCCTGCCGGCTCCAACGCCCAGGGCCGCGACCGGCCGGACTTCCGCTACACCGACCTGCGCGGCTGGCTGGCCGAGGCCGAGACGCTGGGCGAAGTCTCGCGGGTGAGCGGGGCGAGCACCGACCGCGACATGGGCCAGGCCGCCGGCCTGGTCATGCGTGACGAGGGCGCCAACTGCGTGCGTGTTCGAGGACATCCCGGGGGCGCTGCCCGGCTCGCGCGTGCTGGTCAACTTCTTCGGCGGCCGCCGGCGCAACATGACGCTGGGTTTCCCGAGCGACTATTCCAAGATCGAGCTGAGCGAGGCCTTCCACTCGATGCAGCAGGGCGAGCGGCCGCTCGTGCCCCCGGTCCGGGTCGAGACGGGGCCGGTGCTCGACAACGTGATCGAGGGCGACGACCTCGACGTCACCCGGTTCCCGGCGCCGCTGTGGCACCCCGACGACGGCGGCCGCTACGTCGGCACCGGCTGCTTCCAGGTCACCCGCGACCCGGACAGCGGCCGGCTCAACCTCGGCACCTACCGGGTCATGGTCCACGACGCCCGTACCGTCGGCAGCCACATCTCGCCGGGCAAGCAGGGCCGGGTCCAGCGCGACCGCTACTTCGAGCGCGGCGAGGCGATGCCGGTCGCCATCGTGCTCGGCGGCGACCCGATGACGTTCCTCACCGCCTGCTCGGAGATGCCCGACGACCTGTGCGAGTACGACATCGTCGGCGGTCTGCGCGGCGCGCCGGTCCGGGTCGTCGAGGGCAAGCACACCGGCCTGCCGTTCCCGGCCGACGCCGAGGTCGTGCTCGAAGGCTTCGTCGATCCCCACGAGCGCCGCCCCGAAGGGCCGTTCGGCGAGTGGACCGGCCATTATGCCGGCGGCAAGGACGAGCCGGTGATCCACATCCGCGCGATCTACCACCGCGACGACCCGATCCTGCTCGGCTGCCCGCCCCAGCGGCCGCCCGACGAGATGTGCCGCTACCGCGCGATCACCCGCTCGGCGCTGTTGCGCGCCAACATCGCGCAGGCCGGCGTGCCCGACGTCACCGCCGCCTGGGCGCACGAGGTCGGCAACAGCCGGATGCTGCTCGGCGTCTCGATCAAGCAGCGCTATCCCGGCCACGCCAAGCAGGCCGGCCACATCGCCGCGATGTGCCACGTCGGCGCCTATGCCGGGAAATATGTTATCGTCGTCGACGATGACGTCGATCCGAGCAACCTCGAGGAGCTGATGTGGGCCACGGTGACCCGCTCCGATCCCGCGACCTCGATCGACTTCATCCGCGGCGCCTGGTCGACCGGCCTCGATCCGTCGATCCCGCCGTGGCGCAAGGAGGCGGGGGACACCACCAACTCGCGCGCGATCATCGACGCCTGCCGGCCCTACCACTGGCGCGACGCCTTTCCGCAGGTCAACGCGCCGTCGGCGGCGGAGCAGCGCGAGGCGCGGCGCAAATTCGGCTGGATCCTCGACGGCCGCGCGGCACCGGACCAACAGACACGGGATGAGGGATGAGTGACGAATGGCACCGCGCGGCGTCGGTCGACGAGATCGACCCGGACGAGCCGCTGGGCGTGAAGGTCAACGGCAAGGCGATCTGCCTCTACAGCGTCGACGGCGCGATCTACGCCACCGCCGACGAGTGCACCCACGCCTTCGCCCGTCTCTCCAGCGGCTTCCTCGACGGCTGTCACATCCTCTGCCCGATCCACCAGGGCCGGTTCGACGTGACCACGGGCGCGCCGGTCGACGGGCCGGTCGAGGACCCGCTCGAAACCTTCCGGGTCGAGGTCCGCGACGGCGAGGTCTTCGTCGCCCTCGGCTAGGCGCCTCACGGGCCGAGCGAGTGGCGAGTGGGTCGCAATCGCGGTATGACAGGTAAACTGGTGCAGCCAATATCCGGCGACCGCCGGGCGTGACGCCCAGCGTTGCGACCGGCGGGACGACCGGCGCCACACCTTGGGAGGAAGCATGTTCTTACGAGCGCGATCCGAATCCAGGCCCTACCATCTGGGGCCATTCCCGCTCGAAACCTTGCCGCGCGACGCCGCCGCCGGACGGGCCGAGATCGAGCGGCCGCGGGCGGCGCAGGGAGACCCCTCGGGCGCCCCGTCGGGCAGCCTGTCGATTGCCGCGCGCAAGTATCGCGACCTGTTCGCCAGCCAGGCCGAGCAGGAGGTCGCGGCGGCCCGCGCGCCGGTGCCCGACGACGTCGCGCGCCGCGCCGTCGACGTGAAGGGCCTGTGCTATTTCATGGACACCGCCCAGGTCGGCATCTGCGAAATCCCCGACAGCGCCTGGCTGGACGGCGCCGAGACCCGGCCCCACAGCCACGCGGTCGTCCTGCTGATCGAGGACGGGCGCATGCCCGATCCGGACAATCCGGCCCATGCCTGGGTCGCCCCGGCGGTGCGCGAGGTTTCCGACATGCGCGCGGCGGAGAACGCGCTGGTGCTGGCCCGGCACATCCGGACGATGGGCTTCGACGCCCGCGCCGACGTGCCCGGCCACCACCTGCTCGACGCCGAGAGGCTGGCGGTGCTGGCGGGCCTCGCCATTCGCGACGGTGACCGGCTGGTCAATCCTTACGTCGGCGACGGCTTCTCGCTGGCGGTGGTCTCGACCGAGTACGCGCTGGCGACCGACGCGCCGTTGGCCCGGTCGGCCATGAAGGCCAAGGGGCTGCGCTACTGGTTCGGCCAGAACGGCGCGCGCTCGGGCCGCGAGCGGCGCCGGCGCGCCCGCCGGCCGTCGCACGAGAGCGCCTATCCGATGGAGCAGGTCAAGCGGGTCGACCGGCCGACCACGCTGATCCTCGACGACGAGGTGCCGCGCGTACCCAAGCGCGCCGCCTTCTTCGACCGGGCGCTTCAGGGCGATCTGGGCGACAAGGCCAAGGCCGAGCGGTTCCGCTTCTCCTTCAAGCACCCGTCCTCGAAGAGCCTCCTGGGCGTGATCCGCTCGATGGTGCCGATGCAGGACGGCGACGTCGACACCGCGCGCAAGGCCAACTGGGCCGACCCGGCGGCCAACGCCAAGGCGCTCAAGGCGCTGTCCTACCATATGGGCGCGGACCTGACCGGCATCTGCGAGATCCCGAACTACGCCTGGTATTCCCACGGCGCCGACGGCTTCCCGATCGAGCCCAAGCACAAGTACGCCGTGGTCATGCTGATCGACCAGGGCTACGACACCATGGAGGGGGCGAGCGGCGACGACTGGATCTCCGGCACCCAGTCGATGCGCGGCTACCTGCGCGGCGCGGAGATCGCCGGCATCATGGGCGACGTGATCCGCCAGGAGGGCTATCCGGCCCGCTCGCAGACCAATGCCGACAGCGACGTGCTCCACATCCCGCTGATCCTGTGGGCGGGCCTGGGCGAGATGAGCCGGATCGGCGAGCTCGTCCTCAATCCCTTCGTCGGCCCGCGCTTCAAGTCGGTGGTGCTGACCACCGACATGCCGCTCGAACCCGACAAGCCGATCGACTTCGGCCTCCAGTATTTCTGCAACAACTGCCTGAAATGCGCGCGCGAGTGCCCGTGCGACGCGATCCCGTTCGGCGACAAGATCATGTTCAACGGCTACGAGCTGTGGAAGCCCGACGCCGAGCGCTGCACCCGCTACCGCCTGACCAATTCCAAGGGCGCGGCGTGCGGGCGCTGCATGAAGACCTGCCCGCTCAACAAGGTGGTCGACCTCGACGGCCCGCTCTTGACCCGGATGGCGAGCTGGCTCGGCGTCAATGCGATGTTCTTGAAGCCGATGATGGTGCCGATCGCGACCTGGCTCGACGACAAGCTCGGCAACGGCAAGCGCAACCCGGTCAAGAAGTGGTGGTTCGACCACGAGATCATCGACGACGTGACGGTCGAGCCCCGCGTGGGCACGAACCAGCGCGACATCGACCCCGACCGTGAGGTCGACCCGGCCAAGCAGAAGATGGCCTACTACCACGCCAGCATGATGCCGCCGGGCGACCTGATGGAGCCGTTCCCGGTCGACCGCAAGGCCGCGGTGGCGGCGGGCTCGCTCTTGGAGACGGTCGAGCAGGCCAAGCTGCGCCACGCCCGCGGCGAGGGCCGGCCGGCCCACTACGTCCCGACCCCGCCGAGCGGCAAGGCGCCCCAGGGCGAGACGCCCGGCAAGGTCCAGGGGCCCTACAAGGCTGCCGCCGGCGACAAGACGGCCCCGGCGCAGACGGGGTAGGGCGGGGCACCGGCAATCGAGCCCGTCCTCCCATCCTTCGAGACGCCCCGGCCTGTCGGCCGTGGCTCCTCAGGATGAAGCTTCGCGGCACGCCAAGAACACCGCCTTCATCCTGAGGAGCCGCGAAGCGGCGTCTCGAAGGATGGGATGACGGGCAACCTGTTCGACGCTACGCGGCGGTGCTCTCCCGCCCGACCAGGAACCACGTCTTCAACGGCCCGCGTCCACGGACCTCGATCACCCCGCGTTCCGCGCAGCGGAAGCGGGGGGACAGCAGCGCGTGGGTGTCGTCGCTGATCTGGATGCGGCCGGCCTCGCCCTGACTTTCCATCCGCGCGGCGACGTTCACCGTGTCGCCCCAGACGTCGTAGGCGAACTTGCGGGTGCCGACGACGCCGGCGACGACCGGGCCCGAGCCGATGCCGATGCGGAAGGCGACCGGGTTGCCTTCGGGATCGCGCAGCTCGGCGGCCTCGGCCATCATGTCGAGCGCCAGGTCGGCGACCGCGTCGGCGTGGTCGGCGCGGGGCTCGGGGATGCCGGATGCCACCATGTAGGCGTCGCCGATCGTCTTGATCTTCTCCAGCCCGTATTTCGCGACCAGGCCGTCGAACCGGCTGAACACGCCGTTGAGGAAAACGACCAGCTCGGACGGCGCCACGTGGGAAGCGCGGGTGGTGAAGCCGACCAGGTCGACGAACAGGATCGACGCCGCGTCGAAATTGTCGGCGATGATGGTCTCCCGGCCGGCCTTGAGCCGCTCGGCGACCGCCGACGGCAGGATGTTGACCAGCAGCCCCTCGGACCGGGCGTATTCGCGCTCGGCGGCGGCTTCGGCGCGGGCGGTCTGGCGCAGCCCGTAGAAGACGATCGCGAACAGGAGCCCGAACACGGCAGCGACCGAGACGATATAGGTGCCGTCGGCGAGCCAGGGTTCGACCGCGATCAGGCTCGACCGGTCCGGCAGCCAGAAGTGGGCAACCATTTGGAGCCCGGCGGCGATGGCGACGAAGACGCCGGACAGCACGATCCGCTCGAAGCCGATGAACACGACGGCCAGCGCCGCGACCGGCATGTAGTAGAGCTGGACGCCCGAATCGGTGCCGAGCAGGGCGGTCACCGCGAGGTTCGAGGCGTAGACGCTGGCGCCGAAGGTCACGGTCGCGACCATCGGGCCGAACCGGTGCAACAGCGGCGTCGCCGCCCAGAACACGGCGTCGGCGGTATTCAGGGCGACCAGCAGGTGGAAGTGGCCGAAATCGAGCACCGCCAGGTAGATCGCGAAGGCGGCGGCCACCGTGGCCGCGGTCCAGGCTGTGAGGTTGAACGCGCGCAGCCGCCGGGCGACCTTGTCGGAATAGCCGCTCGTGCCGTAGTCGATGCGGGGCAGGATGGTCATCGCAGCCGTGCCTGAACCGCCGGGAAACATGGCCCCCAAGGGGGCGCGGCGGCGACCCTACCACGAAAGCCGGCGCGCTCGCACCGGCGGGGGCCTCAGCCGGGCGGGCGCGTCCGGCCGGTGCGCTCGATCAGCGTCTTGAGCGCGGTCTTGAGCGCGCGCGCCTCGGCCGGGGCGTAGCCGTCGAGCACCTGGTGCTCGTGGCTCTGGGCGAGGGGGATCAGGTCGGCGACCAGCGCCCTGCCGCGTTCCGTGACCTCGACCCGGACCCGGCGGCCGTCGGTCGGCTCCGGCCGGCGCGAGACCAGCCCGTCGCGCTGCATCCGGTCGACCACCTTGGTCAGGGTCGGCTGCTGCAAGAGGGTGACGGCGGCCAGCTCGCCGATGGTCGACGGCCCGTCGGACAGGAAGGACAGCACCCGCCATTCGACCGGGCTGACCCCGCGGGCCTTGGCGAGCGCGTGGAACTGGTCGCTGGCCTGGTGGCTCGCCCGCGCCAGCAGGTAGAGCAGGTAATCCTCGACGAACCGGCCGGTCGGGGCCGGCGCGGGGGTCGAGGGGCGTTGGCGGGTCTTCGCTGACATGCACCAATTGTATAATATTTCATATGACTTTTCATATGAAAAAATTTGTGGTACCAGCATCGGACCAGTTCATTCTTTCGGCTGTGCGCCGCACATGACAGGCGCCGCCATCTCACCCAATCCGGAGGACGGGCCATGCTTCAGGAGCGGATCGAGGGCAAGTGGATCGACTGCTTCGCCAACGTCTTCAACATGTGCGAGCTGCAGGAGGGCGACGTGGTCGCGATCCTGTCTGAGACCCAGTCCCGGCCGATCAACGTCCATCTCGCCGAGCTCGCCCTGCAGCGGGTCGGCGCCAAGGCCTTCCACGTCGTCCTGCCGACGCCGCCGCAGACGGTCGGCGTGCCGATCCGCTCGACCGGCGCGACCGACGTGGTCCAGAACCTCAAGCCGGTGATCCAGGCGCTCGGCAACACCGCGATGTTCGTCGACCTCACCGTCGAGGGCATGCTGCACGCGCCCGAGCTGCCGGAAATCCTCAAGATGGGCACGCGCGGCCTGATGATCTCGAACGAGCATCCCGAGGCGCTGGAGCGGCTGGCGCCCGATCCCGCGCTCGAGCCCAAGGTCAAGGCCGGCATCAAGATGCTGCGCGACGGCAAGACCATGACCGTCACCTCGCCCGCGGGCACCGACCTCACGATCAACATCGACGGCGCGGTCGCCGGCGGCGGCTGGGGCTACACCAAGCGGGCCGGGACGATGACCCACTGGCCCGGCGGCCTGTGCCTGTGCTTCCCGCCGTCCAACAGCGTCAACGGCACGCTGGTGATGGCGCCGGGCGACGTCAACCTGACCTTCAAGCGCTACATGGAAACGCCGGTCACGCTGGTGATCGAGAACGACTACGTCACCGAGGTCGTCGGCGACGGCCTCGATGCCGACCTGTTCCGCTCCTACATCGCCGCCTGGGGCGACAAGGAAGCCTATGCGGTCAGCCATGTCGGCTGGGGCATGAATCCGGCGGCGCGCTGGGACGCGATGCAGATGTACGGCCGCAACGACTTCAACGGCACCGAGCTGCGCGCCTTCGCCGGCAACTTCGTCTACTCGACCGGGGCCAACGAGGTCGCCGGCCGCCATACGCTGGGCCATTTCGACCTGCCGTTCCGCAACTGCACGGTGACCGTCGACGGCACCGTCACGGTCGACAAGGGCGTCTTGCAGGGACCGCTGGCGTGACGGTCCCGACTTACAAGACGGCCGGCAAGACCGCCGGGTCCGGCGACCGGGCGATCGTCTTCCTGCACGGCCTCGGCGGCGACAAGGACAATTTCGACGCCCAGCTCGCGGCGCTGCCCGCCGGCTGGCGCGGGCTGGCCTGGAACATGCCGGGCAACGGCGGCTCCGAGCCGCTGGCGGAAATGACCTTCGAGACCCTCGCCGCCGCGGTCGTGGCGATGCTCGACGCCGAAGGGATCGAGCGCGCGGTCCTGCTCGGCCACTCGATGGGCGGGATGGTCGCCCAGGAGGTCGCCGCCCGCTATCCCGGGCGCGTTTCCGGCCTGGTGCTGTTCGCGACGGCGCCGGCCTTCGGCGGCCAGGACGACAGCTTCAAGGAGAAGTTCCTGGCCGAGCGGCTGGCGCCGCTCGACGCCGGCAAGACGCCGGGGGACATCGCGATGGCGGTGGTCGGCGGCATGTTCGGCCCGGCGACGTCGGACGCGGTGAGGGCGCAGGCCGCGCGGAGCATGGCGGCGATCCCGTCGGACGTGTACCGCGCGTCGCTCCGATGCATCGTCACCTTCAACCGGCGCGACGCGCTGGAGAAGATCGCCTGCCCGACCCTGGTGCTGGCCGGCGAGACCGACGCCCTGTCGCCGCCGCGGATGATGGAGCGGATGGCCGCGAAGATCCCCGGCGCGACCTATCGCTGCCTGCCCGGCCTCGGCCATCTCGCCAATTTCGAGGACCCGGCGGCGTTCAACGCCGTCCTGGTCGACTTCCTGACTTCCCTCGACTGAGGAGACCCGACCGATGCAATTCGAACTCGGCCGCCTGCACCCCGACCCCACCCCCAAGCAGCGCGAGCTCGTCCTCAAGGCGCGTGCCCTGGGCCAGGAGAAGTTCGCCCCCCGCGCGGAGAAATACGACCGCGAGGGCGCGTTCCCGTTCGAGAACTACGACGACCTGCGCGAGGCCGGCTTCCTCGGCCTGACCATCCCGGAGCGCTTCGGCGGGCTCGGCGCCGACTTCGAGACCTATTGCATGGTCTCGGCGGAGCTCGGCCGCTGGTGCGGGACCACCGCGCTGACCTTCAACATGCACGCGGCGACGCTGTTGTGGTCGAACCAGATGGCCGACGACATGCCGATGTCGGACGAGGTGCGCAAGACCCACGAGAAGCGCCGGGCGATGATCTACGAGAAGGTCATCGACGGCGGTTCGATCTTCGCCCAGCCCTTCTCGGAGCCGAACACGGCCGCGGCGGCGGGCAAGTCGCCCTTCGGCACCACCGCCCAGCGCACCGACGGCGGCTGGATCGTCAACGGCGTCAAGCATTTCGCCAGCCTGTCGGGCGCGGCTCACTACTACGGACTGCTGTGCACCGAGGACAAGGGCCCCGACGAGGTCCAGAGCGCCGAGGACACCATGTACCTGGCGGTGCCGGCCGATTCCGACGGGGTCACGATCTCCGGCGAATGGGACGTGCTGGGCATGCGCGGCACGGTGTCGAAGACGATCACCTTCAAGGACGTGTTCGTGCCCGAGGACAACATGGTCCTGCCGACCGGGATGTACTATCACGGCGCCCGCTACTGGCCGCACATGTTCACGACCCTGTGCCCGACCTATCTGGGCCTGTCCCAGGCGGCGTTCGACTTCACCATCAACTATCTGGTCGGCAACATCGAGGGCGGCCCGCCCAAGGGCGGCGAGGCGCGGCTGTCGCCGGCCAAGCAGATGTCGATCGCCGAGATGCGGGTCAAGCTGGAGCAGTCCAAGGCGCTGTTCTACCGGGTCATCAAGGAGGCCCGCTACAACCCGTCCAAGCCCGACCGCCTGCGCGCCTACTGCTCGCAGATCACGGTGATGGAGGGCGCCAACGACATCTGCCGGCTGGCGATCCGGACGTGCGGCGGCCGCACCATCTTCAAGAAGTACCCGCTCGAGCGCTATTATCGCGACAGCCGCTGCGGCTCGCTGATGCTGCCGTGGACGCCGGAGATCTGCATGGAGCGGCTGGGGCGCGAAAGCGTGCAGGATCCGGGCGAGGTCGAGCCACTCGAACAACTGTAACACGCCGAGCGCGCCCAACGCGCCGGACCGGGGAGGGACAGCAGCGCCGATGGATATTTCGAACTGGATCGCCCACCGGGCGGACTGGTCGGCGGACCGCATCGCGGTCCGCTTCGAGGGACGGGAGATCAGCTACGCCGAGATGGAGGCGCGGGTCGGGCGGCTCGCCGGGGCGCTGCGTGACGGGCTCGGCGTCGGCGACGGCGACCGGGTCGCCCATCTCGGCCTCAACTCGCCCGAGCTGCTCGAGCTCCTGTTCGCCTGCGCGCGCATCGGCGCCATCGTCGTGCCGCTCAACTGGCGCCTGACCCCGGCCGAGCATGCCTACATGATCCGCGATTGCGGGCCGATGGCGCTGCTCGCCGAGCCCGAGTACCACGCCCACGCCGCCGAGCTGGCGGCCCAGTTCCCGGATCTGAAGATGGTCGCCTACGGCGAGGTGGCGGCGCCCCTGCAACAGGGCGACTGGATCGGCTACGACGCGCTGGTCGGCGCGGCCGCGCCGGTGTCGCCGGACGCCAAGCGCGAGCTGCGCACGCCGGTCAAGATCGTCTACACCTCGGGCACGACCGGCGCGCCCAAGGGGGCGGTGATCAGCCAGGAGGCGCTGTTCTACAACGCGGTCAACGGCATGGCGGTGTTCGAGATGACCGCCAACGACCACGTGCTGACGGCGCTGCCGATGTTCCACGTCGGCGGCATGAACATCCAGACCACGCCGGCGATCCACGCCGGCGCGACCGTGACCATCCACCGCCGCTTCGACCCGGAACAGGTGCTCGCGGAAATCGCCGCGAGCCGGCCGACGCTCTATCTCTCGGTGCCGGCGGCGAGCCTGGCGCTCTTGTCCCATCCCAACTTCGCCGACGCCGACCTGTCGAGCCTGCGCCAGGTCTGCACCGGCTCGTCGACGGTGCCCGAGGCGATGATCAAGCCGTGGCACGACCGCGGCATCCCGGTGACCCAGGTCTACGGCATGACCGAGAGCTGCCCGATCGCGATCGCCCTGTCGGTCGGCGACGCCCGGCGCAAGGTCGGCTCGACCGGCAAGCCGGTCGCCCACTGCGAGGCGCGCATCGTGGACGACGATGGCCACGACCTGGCGCCCGGCAACTCCGGCGAGATCTGGCTGCGCGGCCCCAACATCATGTCCGGCTACTGGGGTAACGAGGCCGCGACGGCCGAGGTGTTCAGCGACGGCTGGTACCACAGCGGCGACGTCGGCCACCGCGACGCCGACGGCTTCTACTATATCGACGACCGCAAGAAGGACATGATCGTGTCCGGCGGCGAGAACATCTATCCGGCCGAGCTGGAGAACGTCCTCGCCGACTGCGCCGACATCGCCGAGTTCGCGGTGATCGGCCGGCCCGACGACAAGTGGGGCGAGGTCCCGGTCGCCTGCGTCGTGCCCAAGCCGGGCGTGACATTGACCCGCGAAACGGTGCTCGGCCTGTTCGAGGGCCGGCTCGCCCGCTACAAGCACCCGCGCGACGTGGTCTTCCTCGACGGCCCGCTGCCGCGCACGTCGCTCGGCAAGGTCCAGAAGTTCGAGCTGCGCGAGACGCTGCTGGGTTAGCCCGCCGGGCCGCCTCGGCAAGACCCGGCGTCCGCGCCGCCGCGCGGCGAGCGCTGGCGGCGACTCTCCATATTATTTTTCCCGCTTAAGAGTTTGGAAAGTATAATAGAAAATAATCTGTTGTGATCCTGAAAAGGATCGCAAGACTAGAGGGTGTAATCAATAGAGCCGTGCCGTTTCGGTGGCCTTCGGGCACGTCGATCGCCGGCTCGCGTGTGCGGCGATGAACCGACCGATCATGTCAGCTGCGGAAGAAGCGCCGAAAGCCCCGATCGAGGCGCCGGAGCGCGTCGACGGTGCCGAGCATGACGCGCGGCTGCAACGCCAGAGCGACGCCCGCTTCGACGAGGCGCGGTTCGACCTGCTGATCAACAACACCCGCGGCGGCCTGCTGCACAATTTCGGTTTCGCCTCGGTCGTCGTCTTCGCCCTGGCCGACAGCGCCGTCCCGACGTCGCTGGTGCTCGGCTGGACCGCGGCGATGCTGATCGGCCTCGCCCAGCGCTATTTCTTCATCACCGCGATCAAGCAGCGTCCCCAGCGGTTCAGGATCGAGACCTGGCTGACGATCAACGTCGTCTCGGCGGCCTATCTCGGCATCCTCTGGGGCCTCTGCGGGCTGTCGATGTTCTATGGCCTGACCAACGTCCAGGCGGCCGCGGTCATGCTCGCGATCGCCGGGATGGCCGCGGGCGTCGCCGCCAACGGCTATCACAAGCCCTACCTGATCGCCTATCTGTTCCCGACCCTGTTCCCGCTCGCGCTGTTCTTCCTGCTCGGCGCCGGGCCGGTCGACAAGGCGATGGCGGCGATCATCATCCTGTTCGGCTTCATCCTGTTCCGCACCGGCCGGATCGCGGCGGCGAAGCTGCGCTACACCACCGATCTGGCCAGCCAGAACGAGGCGCTGGCGCACTCGCTGCGCGAGACGCTCGACGAGCGGCGGCGCAACGAGGAACGGTTCCAGATCATCGCCGACTATTCCTACGCCTGGGAGATCTGGTTCGACGCGCAGGGGCGTGCGGTCTGGACCAATCCCAGCGTCCAGCGCGTCACCGGCTATTCGGTCGACGATTTCGACCGCGACCCCGGCCTGACCTCCGACCTGATCCACCCGGACGACGCCGGGCGGGTCAAGACGGCGATGTCCTACGCGATCACCTCTCCGAGCGAGGGCGACCTGGAATTCCGGATCGTCTGCAAGGACGGCTCGGTGCGCTGGGTCGCCGCCGTCTCGAACCCGATCTACGACAAGGAGGGCCGGTCGCAGGGCTTCCGCTCGAGCGTCCGCGACATCTCGGTGCAGAAGGAGCTCGAGGCGGAGCTCCAGTCGCTGGCCGCGACCGACAGCCTGACCGGCACGCTCAACCGCCGGGCCTTCCTGGAGAAGGCGAACGAGGAGATCTACCGCTCGGCGCGCTACGACAAGCCGCTGACGGTGGCGATGTTCGACCTCGACCACTTCAAGCAGGTCAACGACACCTATGGGCACAACGTCGGCGACCGCTGCATCGTCATGCTCGCCGACGTCGTCAAGTCGAGCGTCCGCCAGAGCGACCTGTTCGCGCGCTTCGGCGGCGAGGAGTTCGTCCTGCTGCTGCCCGAGACGCAGCTCGCGCCGGCGCTCCAGCTTTGCGAGCGGCTGCGGCAGAAGGTCGAGGCGGAGCGGATCGACACCGGTGACGGCGCGATATCGGTCACCGTCAGCGTCGGGGTGGCCGACTTCCAGCAGAACACGACGACCCTGGAGGAGATCATCGCCCGGGCGGACGCCGCGCTCTATTCCGCCAAGCGCAACGGCCGCAACCAGGTCGCCTATGGCTCGACCAGCCATCGGGACCCGTCGGCGGCGCCGTGCCATCCCGCGAGCATCGGCCGGCTCCACCACGAACTCAGGCGACCCAGCCCGCTGACCCGGCCGCTGTCCCGCAACTGACGCGCCGCCGGTAGGCCGGGCCCTCAGACCTCGAGCCACTCCTTGCGGATGGTGTCGTCGGCCTCGAAGGTCTCCGGCGTGCCCTCGAACACGATCTCGCCGTGGCCCATGACGTAGACCCGGTGCGAGATCTTGAGCGCGATGGTCAGCTTCTGCTCGACCAGCAGGATCGCCACCCGGCGCCGCGCGATCTCCTCGAGCAGGGCGGCGACCTGCTCGGTCATCTTGGGCGCCAGCCCCTCGGTCGGCTCGTCGATCATGATCAGGTCGGGGTCGCCCATCAGCGTCCGGCACATGGTCAGCATCTGCTGCTCGCCGCCCGACAGCGAGCCGCCGGGGATGTCGGCGCGCTCGCGCAGGTTGGGGAACAGCTCGAACATGTCCTCCATCGACCAGCGGCCGGCGACCTTGGTGTCCTTGACCCCGAGCAGCAGGTTCTCCCGCGTCGTCAGGGTGGGGAAGATGTCCCGGTTCTCCGGCACGTGGCCGAGGCCGAGCCGGGCGATCTCGTGCGGCTTGCGCCCGGCGATCTCCTGGCCCTTGAAGGCGATCGAGCCCTGCGGCGGCACCTCGCCCATGATCGCCTTGATCGTGGTCGTGCGGCCGACGCCGTTGCGGCCGAGCAGGCTGACGATCTCGCCCTCGCCGACGTGGAAGCCGACCCCGCGCAGGATGTGGCTCTTGCCGTAGTAGGCGTGCAGGTCCCGGACGTCGAGCAGGGCGCTCATGGGGCCTCCCCGGGGGCGGCCTCGGTGACGGCCTCGGTGGTGGGGGTCCCCAGATAGGCTTCCTGGACCTGCGGGTTCTGGCGGACGTTGGCCGGCGTGTCGGTGGCGATGATCTCGCCGTAGACCAGCACCGAGATGCGGTCGGCGATGTCGAAGACGACGCCCATGTCGTGCTCGACGATGACCAGCGTCTTGCCCTTGGTGATCCGCTTGATCAGGGCGACCGCCTGGTGGGTCTCGCTGTGGCTCATGCCGGCGGTGGGCTCGTCCAGCAGCACCACGTCGGCGCCGCTCGCCAGCGTGATCGCGAGCTCGAGCGCGCGCTGGTCGGCGTAGGGCAGCAGCACCGCCGGGAAGTCC
This sequence comes from uncultured Alphaproteobacteria bacterium, assembly GCA_963730305.1. Taxonomy (GTDB): domain Bacteria; phylum Pseudomonadota; class Alphaproteobacteria; order Bin65; family Bin65; genus CAMYMQ01. The sequence continues at coordinate 411,503 of CAVSRB010000001.1, read as the reverse complement.
CGCTTGGCCAGCAGGCCGGTGCTCGTCGAGCAGCTGCTCGACCGCCTCGGTGATCCGCGTGCGCCGCGCGATCGAATGCCAGAAGGAGTATTTCTCGCCCGCCGCCCACAGCATGCCGCAGCGGACGTTCTCGAACACGGTCATCTGCGGGAAGATGTTGGTGACCTGGAAGCTGCGCGCCAGCCCGGCCCGGTTGATCGCGTGCGGCGGCAGGTTGGAGATGTCGCGGCCGTGCAGGCGGATGGTGCCGGCGGACAGCTCGTAGCGGCCGCTGATCAGGTTGAACAGGGTCGACTTGCCGGCGCCGTTGGGGCCGATGATCGCGTGGCTCTCGCCGTCGGCGACCGACAGGTCGACGCCGCGGATGATCTGGGCCGGGCCGAAGCTCTTCTGGACCCCGGTCAGTTCCAGCGCGGCGGTCATTTCAGCACCCGGTCGGTGGCGGTCTTCATGGCGCTGTCGTAGGCGTCGCGGACCGCCGGGTAGGTCAGTCGGCACAGCCAGCCGCCCGCCGCCAGGATCGCCACGGCGACGATCCACGGCCACGGGTCGGTGTTGTCGACGACGATCCAGAACAGGCTCACCTTGGACGTCGACGCCTCGGCGGAGGTCGCGGTGTGGGTCAGCTCGATCAGCGAGACCGCGCCGACGAGGGCGATCAGCGACGCGCCGATCGCCCGGGCATAGGGCACGGTCAGCGTCCGCAGCAGCCGCCAGTCGACCCGCCAGATCCGCTCGTGCGAACTGGATGATGCCGGCGATCCCGCCCGGCGAGAACATGATCACGATCATGAAGAACAGGCCGAGATAGACCGGCCAGGCCTGGCTGACGTCGGTGATCACCTTCTCCAGCCCGGTGATCAGCACGGCGCCGATGATCGGACCGGCGAAATGGCCGGCGCCGCCGATGAAGGCCATGATCAGCACCGCGCCCGACCGGTTGAGGTTGACCATGCCGAAGCCGGCCTGCTCGAAGCTGATCGAGTGCAGCGCGCCGGCGACGCCGGCGAACAGCCCGGCCAGGGTGAACACGATCCAGCGCACCCGCTGGGTGTTGTAGCCGACGAAGGCGACCCGCTCCGGATTGTCGCGGACGGCGTTGGAGATGCGCCCGAGCGGGGTCCGGGTGATCGCGTACATCGCGATCGTCGCGATCACCGCCCAGGCCGCGATCAGGTAGTAGACCTGGATGTCCTTGGTCCAGTCGACCAGGCCGAAGAAATCGACGCTATAGGCTCGGTTGGTCTGGAGGCCTTCCTCGCCGCCGAAGAAGGCGACGATGATCAGCACCATGGCGGTGACCATCTCGCCGAAGCCGAGCGAGATCATGGCGAAGATGGTGCCCGCGCGGCGGGTCGACACGTAGCCGATCACCAGGCCGAACAACATGCCGAAGAAACCGCCGATCAACGGCATCAGCCACAGCGGGATCGGCGGGATCGTGTCGCCCTGGATGCCCTCGATGATGTGGACGACGCAGAAGCCGGCGAGGCCGAAATAGACGGCGTGGCCGAACGAGAGCATGCCACCCTGGCCGAGCAGCATGTTGTAGGAGAGGGCGAAGATGATGGCGACGCCCATCTGGCTGATCACCGTGCGCGCGGCGCCGCCGGGCAGCAGCCAGGGCAGCACGATGGCGATCGCGATCGCGATCAGCCAGATGGCGTAGCGGCGAAGGCCGGTGGCGAGCGCCGAGCGGCCGGCCGGCTCGGTCTGCGCGGCGTCGGCCATCACACGTCCCGCTGGCCGAACAGGCCGCGCGGCCGGAAGATCAGCACCAGGACCAGGAGCAGGTACGGCAGCACCGGCGCGAGCTTGGCCGTCGACAGGTTGACCAGGTCGTTCATCACGCCCTGGGCGGAGTCGACGTCGACGCCCAGCGCGGCGAACAGGCCGTGGAACTTGATGTCGAGCGACACCGACAGGTCGTTGAGGATGCCGATGAACAGCGAGGCGATCAGCGCGCCGCCGAGCGAGCCGAGGCCGCCGATGACGATCACGACGAAGACGATCGGGCCGAGCTGGACCGCCATGCCCGGCTCGGTGCCCAGCACGTTGCCGCCGATCACGCCGGCGACCCCGGCCAGGGCGCAACCGGCGCCGAAGGTCCACATGAACACCCGCGGCACGTCATGGCCGAGCTGGGCGGTCATGTTCGGGTGGGTCAGCGCGGCCCGGATGATCAGGCCGACCCGCGTCCGCGTCATCAGGTAGAGCAGCCCGGCGAAGATGCCGACCGAGACCACCAGCATGAACAGCCGGTAGAAGTTGTAGTCGAGCCCGCGCCAGGCGAAGGCGGCGAAGTTGAGCAGGTCCGGCACCTGGTAGTTCTTCGGCACCTTGCCGAAGAACATCTGGACCAGCTCCTCGATCAGGATGAACAGGCCGAAGGTGAACAACAGCTCGGCCACGTGGCCGAAGCGGTGCACGAAGCGCAGGCCGTAGCGCTGGACCAGACCGCCGACGACGCCGACCAGGATCGGCGCGACCACCAGCGCGACCAGGAAGGCGACGAGCTGACCGGCGCTGCCGCCGATCAGCGGCGCGATCACGCCGGTCAGGCCGTTGCTGACGTAGAAGGCGAAATAGGCGCCGAGCATGAAGAAGGCGGCGTGGGCGAAGTTGAGGATGCCCATCATGCTGAAGATGAGGGTCAGCCCGCTCGACAGCATGAACAGGAGCATGCCGTAGAGGACGCCGTTGAAGATGCTGAAGATTACCGCTTCCACGCTCGGACCGCTCCCCCTCGCGCGCGACTTTCGTCGCGATGCCCGTGTGCGGCGGCGACCGGACGGCGGTTGCGCCGCCCGGTCTACCGATCAGGTGGGTGTCGAAGCGGCTAGGGCCGCTTCGGACGCTTCATCTTGCACGTCGTCGGCAGGGTCACGTCCTTGACCGAGGCGACCGTGGTCGTCCGCCAGCCGATGCCGAAGTCCTTGTGGTTGTAGATGAAGTGGACCTTGGCGTGCGGCGTGATCTCCGACACGTAGAGGGGGAAGATGATCTGGTGGTCCTTGGCGCGCATGGTCGCCACGCCCATCGGGCCGTTGTCGAGCGTCATGCCTTCGAGCGCATAGCCGATCTTGACCGGATCGACCGCGCCGGCCTTGTTGATCGCCTTGACCAGCATTTCCAGCAGCATCCGGTAACGGTCGCTGTACCAGCTCTTGCCGTACTTGGCTCGGTATTCCTTGCTCAACCGCGCGACGACCGGCGGCACCGGCATGTTCTCGTGCTGCTCGCCGACCTGCTTGATCTTGACCGCGATGCCGTTCTTCGGACCGTAGCCGGCGACCGAGCTCGTGATGCCGCCGTAGATGGTATAGAACTGGACGCCGAGGCCCGAAGCGGCCGCAGCCTTGACGAAGCGGGCGAGGTCGGGGCCCCAGTTGCCGGTCAGGATGGTGTCGGCGCCGGCGCTCTTGATCTTGGCGATGTAGGGCGTGAAGTCCTGGACCTTGCCGAACGGCACGATCAACTCGTCACCGACGATCTTGACCTTGGGCGCGCGCTGCTTGAGCAGCCGCCGGGCCGCGCGCTGGAACGACTTGCCGTAGGCGTAGTTCTGGTTGAGCAGGTAGACCTTCTTGACCTTGGGGTCGTTCTTCATGCCCGTGACCAGCGCCGCCACCTTCTGGTCGACGTTGGCGTCGAAGCGGAAGTGCCAGAACGAGCACAGCCGGTTGGTGAACGCGGTCGTGATCGCCGCGTTGTTGAGATAGATGACCGACTTCTTCGGGTTGCGCGCGTTCCACTTGTTCAGGAACTTGATGATGTTGATGGCGTGGTTCGAGCCGACGCCCTGGGAGACGATCCGGATGCCCTGATCGATCGCGCTCTTGAGCTGCTGGATCGTGCGCTCCGCCTGCATGGCGTTGTCGAGCGGGACGACCTCCAGCGGTCGGCCGCCAAGGACACCGCCACGCTTGTTGATGTCGGCGACGATGAACTTCCACTGCTGCAGTTCGTCGGTCCCGACCGCGGCGATCGGCCCGGAATAGGGCTCGATCAGGCCGATCTTGACCGAATCCGCTGCAAGCGCCGGTTGTACGGACATCGCGACGGCGAACGCCGACGCCATCATCATCGAACGTCTCGAAATCATTCTATCCTCCCTGATCGCGACCTGGCCGTCCGTCAGCGGCGACCGTATCGGTGTGCCAGTCAGTTGTTATCGTTGGTCCGCATGGTGGTCTTTTTCGAACGGTTGATCAATACCGTTGGGATTGACTTCGGCCCCCGCCATGGCTGTCTAATCCGCCCCAGCCCGCCGTGCCGCGCCGCGACCGGGCCGAATCCGTCCGCCCGTCCGGGCGCGCCGTCCCACCCGAAACCGGAGCGACGCCATGTTTCGCAAGCCGACCCCGACCGACCTACGCCGCAACGCCGCCGCTCTGGGCTTCGAGATGACCGACGCCCAGATCGACGACCTGCACGGCCTCGTCTCGCAGTTGAGCGAGGGCTTCGATCTGGTCGAACAGCTCCCGGACGACCTGCCGCCGGTCAAGTATCCGCGCACGCCCGGCTACCGGCCGGGGCCGGAGGAGAACCCGCTCGGCGCCTGGTACGTGAAGACCGACATCAAGGGCGCCAAGCGCGGGCCGCTCAAGGGCAAGCGGGTCGCGGTCAAGGACAACACCTGCGTGGCCGGGGTGCCGATGATGAACGGCGCCTCGGTGCTCGAGGGCTACGTGCCCGAGATCGACGCCTCGGTGGTCACCCGGCTGCTCGACGCCGGCGCCGAGATCGTCGGCAAGGCGGTGTGCGAATACCTCTCCCAGGCCGGCGGCAGCTCGACCAGCGCGACCGGGCCGGTCCAGAACCCGCGCAACCCCGGCTACACCCCGGGCGGCTCGTCGACCGGCAACGCGGCGCTGGTCTCGGCCGGCGAGGTCGACATGGCGATGGGCACCGACCAGGCCGGCTCGATCCGCATTCCCTGCGCCTTTTCGGGCATCGTCGGGGTCAAGCCGACCTGGGGGCTGATCCCCTATACCGGGATCATGGGCATCGAATATTCGATCGACCATACCGGGCCGATGACCAGGACCGTCGCCGAGAACGCTTTGTTCGTCGACGCCCTGGCCGGACCCGACGGCTATGACGCCCGCCAGGTCGGCTCGAAGCCGCGCAAGATCGGCCCGCAGCTCGACAAGGGGGCCAAGGGCCTGCGCATCGCCGTCGTCCGCGAGGGCTTCGGCCTGCCCGAGTCCGAGCCCGACGTCGACGACCTGGTCCGCCAGGCGGCGAAGCGGTTCGAGGCGCTGGGCGCGACGGTCACCGAGGTGTCGATCCCCTGGCATGCGCACGGCCTGCCGATCTGGGGCGCGGTCTCGGCGGGCGCCGAGTTCAACACGCTGATGGTCGGCTACGGTTTCGGCGGCGGCACCGCCGGGGTCTACCTGCCGTCGCTGATCCGCGCCCTGTCGAGCTGGCCCGAACGCGCCAACGACATCGCGCCGACGGTGGCGACGACGATGATCCTGGCCCAGTACCTGCACAGCGAGTTCAAGGGCGTCCACTACGCCAAGGCCCAGAACCTCCGGCGGCCGCTGGGCGCGGCCTACGACGCCGCGCTGGCCGAGGCCGACGTGCTGGTGATGCCGACGACCGTCCACAAGACGACGCGGATCCCGCCCGCCGACGCGCCCTTCGAGGTGATCATGAAGCACAGCTGGGACATGATCGGGAACACCTGCCCGTTCGACCTCACCGGCCACCCGGCGCTGAACGTCCCGTGCGGCCTCAGCGACGAACGTCCGGTCGGCATGCAGATGATCGCCAAGCACTGGGACGAGCCGACCCTCTACCGCGCCGCCCAGGCCTTCGAGGCCTCGGTCGACTGGCAGACGCTCGGCCCCGCGTTGGGCTGATCGTGGATGCGCGATCGTCACGAGGCTTTGACAGAAACCGTTAGACGTCGAACAATACCGGCGACGGCGACGCGATGACACCTGGGGAGGGGTGCGGATGACGGCGAAGCGACCGACGGCGGACCAGATCGCCGCCGCGGCGGCCCGGGCGGGCCTGTCGCTCGATGCGGCGGATATCGCCGAATTCACCGGGATGGTCGGCGATACGGTGACGGCCTATTACGGCGCCGTCGACCGGATGCCCGACTACGTGCCCGAGGTCGCCTATCCGCGCACGCCGGGCCGTCGGCCCGGCCCCGACGAGGACCCGCTGGAGGCGTGGTACGTCAAGTCGCGGATCGACGGCGCCAGCCGCGGCAAGCTCAAGGGCAAGACCGTCGCCATCAAGGACAATATCTGCATCGCCGGCGCTGCCGATGATGAACGGCGCGTCGACGCTGGAAGGCTTCGTGCCCAACGTCGACGCCACCGTGGTGACGCGCACGCTCGACGCCGGCGCGACCATCCTCGGCAAGGCGAACTGCGAATATTTCTGCTTCTCGGGCGGCAGCCACACCAACGCCGTCGCGACCACGCGCAACCCTTACAATCCGGCGCACACGACCGGCGGCTCGTCGTCGGGCTGCGCGGCGCTGGTGGCGTCGGGCGCGGTCGACCTGGCGATCGGCAGCGACCAGGGCGGCTCGGTGCGCGAGCCCAGCGCCTTCTGCGGCCTGGTCGGGCTGAAGCCGACCCACGGCCTGGTGCCCTATACCGGCGCCTTCCCGGTCGAGATGACCCTCGACCATCTCGGGCCGATGACCCGGACCACCGCCGACAACGCGCTGTTCCTGGAGGTTCTCGCCGGCGCCGACGGCCTCGACCCGCGCCAGGTGTCGCCCCAGGGGACGGTCAAGGCCGACCGCTACACCAAGGCGCTGGGCCAGGGCGTGCAGGGGATGAAGATCGGCGTGGTCAAGGAGGGCTTCGGCCACGCCGACAGCGAGGCCGACGTCGACGCCGCGGTGCGCGCGGCCGCCGAGGTGTTCGCCACGCTCGGGGCCGAGGTCCGCGAGATCTCGATCCCGTTCCACCGCGACGCCATGTCGGTGTGGGTGCCGATCGCGGTCGAGGGCACCTACGCCCAGGTCTTGGCCGGCAACGGGCATGGGCGACAACTGGCGGGGGCTCTACCTCACCGGCCTGATGGCGGCCCAAGCGCCGTGGCGCGACCGGTCCGACATGTTCTCCGAGATCCTCAAGCTGGGCGTGCTCTGCGCCGAATACATGCGCGAGGCCTATGGCGGGCGCTACTACGCCAAGGCGCAGAACCTCAGCCGGCGGCTGCGCGCCGACTATGACGGCGCGCTCGCCGACGTCGACCTGCTGCTGATGCCGACGACGCCGGTCAAGGCGCCGCCGCTGCCGCCGGAGAACCCGACGCGGGAGGAGGCGATGTCGCCCGGCTTCGTGCCGATCGTCAACACCGCGCCGTTCGATTGCACCGGCCACCCGGCGCTGAACGTGCCCTGCGCGATGCGCGACGGGCTGCCGGTCGGCATGATGCTGATCGGCCGGCACTGGGACGAATCCACGCTCTACCGGGCGTCCGACGCCTTCGAGCAGGCCGGCGACTGGAAAGCCCGCTGAGCGGCCCGATCACATAGGTGTGGGTCCGATTGATAGCAAATTGCGATTTTGCTACTTTGTTTGAATGTGAACAAAACCAATCAAACAAACGAGTAGCAGGCACGGCTCACCAAAATACCAACTGCGACATACCAACTGCGGAGGACATCCAATGAACCGCGTTCCCTCACTGACCCGCCGCCTCTTCATGGCGGGGACCGGCCTGGTCCTGTTGGCCGCGCCGATTTCGACCGCGCACGCGGCGAAGGACAGCGTCGTCATCGCCTGGCAGGCCGACCCCCAGACCTGGGACCCGATGCGTCGGACCAACCCGGGCCTGCAGTCGATCTACAAGATGATTTTCGACCAGCCGATGACCCAGGCGCCCGACCTGAAGATCATCCCGGGGCTGTTCAAGTCGGCCAAGCTGTCGGCCGACGGCAAGTCGATCGCGATCGTGCTGCGTGACAACGCCTATTGGCACGACGGCGTGAAGGTCACCACCGCGGACGTCAAATACACGTTCATCGGCCGCAAGAAGGCCGGCCACAAGATCGACTTCGTGCGGGTCTGGCGCAACGTCACCGACGTCGAGATCAAGTCGCCGACCGAGGCTGTCATCAAGCTCAGCAAGCCGATGCCGACCGCGATCCAGTGGATGGCGTTCCTCGCCAACTACATCGTGCCGAAGCATTACATCGAGAAGGTCGGCGTCGAGGGCTTCGCGGCCAAGCCGATCGGCAGCGGCCCCTACAAGCTGGTCGACTACCAGCGCAACTCGCGCATCGTGCTCGAGGCCTTCGACAAGTATTGGGGCCCCAAGCCCAAGATCAAGAAGGTCACCATTCAGATCATCAAGGACCCGTCGGCGCGCGTCGCGGCGGTCCAGTCGGGCCGGGTCGACTTCGCGCCGGACGTGCCGGTGCGTGAGGCGCAGCGGCTCAACAAGCGCAAGGGCCTGACCGGCGTGATCTTCCCGATCTCCCGCGTCATCCTGCTGCAGATCCGCAGCGACGGGGCGTTCAAGGACAAGAACATCCGCCTGGCCGCGCACTACGCGATCAACAAGATGGCCCTGTCGAAGGCCTTCTATGGCGGCAAGGCGGTGCCGCTGTCGGTCGTCGCGCCTCCGGGCACGCCCGGCTACATCAAGGGCTTCAACATGCCCTATGACCCGAAGAAGGCGATGGCGCTGCTCGCCAAGGCCGGCTACGGGCCCAAGAAGCCGATCACGATCGGCATGGCGACCTACAACGGCGTGTTCCCGAGCGACTACGACATGGCCCGCGCGATCGCGGCGATGTGGAAGAAGGTCGGCATCAACGCCAAGATCGAGGTCATCGAGCAGGCCAAGTATTTCGAGCTGAACCGCGGCAACAAGCTGCCGGAAGCGACCCTCTACACCTGGGACAACGCGACCGGCGACCCGGAGATGTTCACCGGCTACCTGCTGCATCCCAAGCTGCCGTTCTCGGCCTGGAAGGGCATGGACGTCGGCGGCCGGGTGATGAAGCTGTTCTCCGTCGTCAACTACGACAAGCGCATCGCCGGCTACAAGGCGGTGGAGAAGTACGCGACGGAGCAGGGGGCCACCATCCCGCTGCTGCAGGCCGTCACCACGCAGGTTTACAAGTCCAACCTGAACGTGGTCCGGTACGCCAACGGCTGGGTGCTGCCGCAGACCTGGTCGTGGAAGTAACAGACCGGACCGCGGCCGGGCCGCGCCGCGCGAGCGGCGCGATCCGGCCGGAAGTTCGGCGGAGTTAGAGGGAGGCGCGCCACGCGTAGGCGTTGGCGCGTCTCTTTCGTTCCCGGGTAAGGCTTCGAACAGGGGAGCTTCGCGTTGAGTTCCGAGATCCTGGGCATCGTCGGCCGCCGCATTCTGGTGGCGATACCGCTGATCCTGCTCGTGTCGCTGCTGGTCTTCGTCGTGCTGCGGCTGATCCCGGCCGACCCGCTCGCGATGGCCGTGCCGCCCAACGCGACCAAGGCCGACATCGAGGCGATGCGCAAGGAGATGGGCCTCGACCTGCCCATCATGCAGCAATACCTGATCTGGCTGGGCCACCTGTTGCACGGCAACTTCGGCCGCTCGATCGCGTTCGGCCAGCCGGTGCTCAAGCTGATCGGCCAGTCGCTGCCGGCGACGATCGAGCTGGCGGTGATCGCCGCGGCCCTGGCCACCGTCATCGGCATCGCCGGCGGCATGGTGATGTTCCGGCTGCGCGGCACGCCCGGCGAGCAGGCGGCCGACCTGTCGAGCACCCTGATGATGTCGATCCCCGACTTCCTGTGGGGCCTGTTCCTGATCCTGCTGTTCGGCGTGATCTTCGATCTGCTGCCCTTCTCGGGACGGCTGCCGCCGGACACCACGGCGCCGCACGTGACCGGGTTCCTGCTGCTCGACTGCATCCTGACCGGCCGGTTCGACACCCTGTTCGCGGCGCTCGAATTCATGATCCTGCCCTCGGTCGCCCTGGCGCTGGGCACGGCGCCGCTGGTCATGCGGGTGCTGCGCTCGAGCCTGCTCGAGGTGATCAACGAGGACTACATCACCATGGCCCGGCTGCGCGGCATCCCGGAGCGCCGGGTGATCATGCGCCACGCCTTCAAGAACGCCTTCCTGCCGACCCTGACCCTGATGGGCGTCCAGTTCAGCTTCCTGTTCGGCGGCACGCTCCTGGTCGAGGTGATCTACTCCTATCCCGGGCTCGGCAACATGATGGTCGAGGCGGTGCGCAACACCGACCTGCCGATCATCCAGGGCACGGCGCTGGTCTACGCGCTCGCCGTGCTGACCATCAACCTCCTGGTCGACGTGGCCTATGTCATGCTCAATCCCAAGCTGAGGCGGGCGCGATGACCGCGGCCGCGACCTCCACCGCCACGACACCGGGCCGGCCGCGCCGGCGCGTGCTGCCGCGGCCGTTGCGCTCGGGCCGGGTGCTGATCGGCGGCGGCATCGTCCTGGTCATCCTGGTCTGCGCGCTGTTCGCGCCGCTGATCGCGCCCCACGACCCCAACAACCAGGACCTGCTCACCCAGCTCCTGCCGCCGGCCTGGGTCGACGGCGGCCAGCCGGAACACCTGCTCGGCACCGACAATTTGGGCCGCGACACGCTCTCGCGGCTGATCTACGGCGCCCGGGTGGCGATGATCGTCGCGGTCGTCGCGGCGTTGGGCGCGATGATCCTCGGCACCATCCTGGCGCTGATCTCCGGCTATTTCGGCGGCTTGATCGACTGGTTCATCTCCCGCGCGGTCGACCTGTGGATGTCGTTCCCGCCGGTGGTCCTGTCGCTGATCCTGATCGTCGGCTTCGGCGTCGGCCTGGGCAACGTGATCCTGGCGATCGTCCTGGTCGACTGGACGCGCTTCTGCCGGGTCGTGCGCTCCGAGGTGCTGGTCGTGCGCCGCCAGGACTACATCCACGCGGCGCGGCTGGTCGGGTTCAGCCACTATCGCACCATCGTCCGCGAAGTGCTGCCGGCGGTGCTGCCGCTGATCATCACCCTGATCAGCCTGGAGATGGGCATCGCCGTGATCGTCGAGGCGATCCTGAGCTTCGTCGGCATGAGCGTCGAATCCAACATTCCCGCCTGGGGCGTGATGATCGCCGATTCCCGCCAGTACATGTACCAGTCGGCCTGGGGCACCCTGCTGCCGATCGCGATGATCGTGATCACCGTGCTCGGCTTCAACCTGCTCGGCGACGGCCTGCGCCGGACCCTCGATCCCAAGCTGCGCCAGCAGGAGGCGGGATGAGCCTGCTCCAAGCCCGCGGCGTCACCGTCACCGCCAGGGCCGCCGGCCAGTCGGTCGAGGTCCTGCGCGACATCGATTTCGAGATCGCCGAGGGCACGACCCTGGGCGTGGTCGGCGAATCGGGCGCCGGCAAGTCGATGATCGGCCGGCTGATCGCCCAGATGCTGCCGCCCGGCTTCGCCGTCGCCGAGGGCTCGCTGCAGTTCCAGGGCCGCGAGCTGGTCGGCCTCGGCGCCCGCCGACGCAACGCCCTGCTCGGCAAGGACATCGCCTTCATCCCGCAGCACCCGCTGACCTCGCTCAACCCGGTGCGCACCGTCGGCTCGCAGTTCGACGAGCACCTGCGCCGCCTGGGCGTGCGCGGCCGCGCCGAGCGGCGCGCGGTCGCGATCCGCAACCTCGCCGACGTCCAGCTGCCCAACCCGGAAGGGCTGCTGCGCCGCTATCCGCACCAGCTCTCCGGCGGCATGTGCCAGCGGGTGCTGATCGCGATGGCCTTCGCCGGCGAGCCGCCGCTGCTCATCGCCGACGAGCCGACCACGGCGCTCGACGTCATCACCCAGGCGCGGATCATGCAGCTGATCGCGGCGATGCGGGAGAAGCACAAGACCTCGGTCATGTTCGTCACCCACGACCTGCGGCTGGCCGCCCAGGTCTGCGACGAGATCATGGTCATGTATGCCGGCGAGATCGTCGAGCGCGGCCCGGCCAGGGAGGTGTTCGGCAACCCGCGCCACCCCTATACCCACAGTCTCCAGCAGTGCAATCCGACGCTGAGCGGCCCGCGGCGGCAGCTCATCTCGCTGCCCGACCACATGCCCGGCCTGTCGGCCTTCGCCGGGCTGCCCGGCTGCCGCTTCGCGCCGCGCTGCCCGGTCGGCGACGGCGCCTGTTCGGCGGCGCGTCCGGCGATGGCCGAGGTGGCGCCGGGCCATTGGGTGCGGGCGTCCCAGGGATGTGTCGCCGGCACCAGCGCGATCGTGGCGCCGCCGGCCGAGGTGCGCGCCGTCGCGGCCGGGGAACACCTGCGGCCGATCCTCGAAGTGCAGGGGGTCTCCAAGGTGTTCCAGGTGCGCGAGCCGGGCCTGGGCCTGTCGCACCGGCGGATCGAGGCGGTCAAGGACGTCTCGCTGACGGTCTATCCCGGCGAGTTCGTCGGCATCGTCGGCGAGAGCGGCAGCGGCAAGTCGACCTTCGCCAAGCTGCTGATGGGCCTGGAGACGCCCACCGAGGGCAAGATCCTGATCGAAGAGAACGACATGACCGGGCCGTTCGGGGCCAACGCCGCGGCGCGGATCGAGCAGATCCAGATGGTGTTCCAGGACCCCGCGTCGGCGCTCAACCCGCGCCGGCGGATCTCGCGGCTGGTCACCCAGGCGATGGAGGGGCGCAACCAGAACGTCCCCTGGCCGGAGCGGCTGGAGCGCGCGAAACAGCTGCTGCGCGACACCGGCCTGGCCCCGGACACGATCGAACGCTACCCCTCGCAGCTCTCCGGCGGCCAGCGCCAGCGGGTCAACATCGCCCGCGCCCTGTGCGCCACGCCCAAGATCCTGGTCGCCGACGAGATCGTCTCGGGCCTCGACGTCTCGGTCCAGGCGCAGATCCTCAACCTGCTGCTCGACCTGCGCGAGAGCCGGTCGGTCTCGCTGGTGTTCATCAGCCACGACCTGTCGGTGGTCCGCTACCTGTGCCCGCGGGTGATGGTCATGTACCGCGGCGAGGTGGTCGAGGCGGGCGACACCGAGACCATCTTCACCAGCCCGCAGCACGACTACACCAAGGCGCTGATCGCCGCGGTGCCGCCGGACGACCCGCAGACCGACTGGCGCGTCTCCGACCGGGTCTTCGCCTTCGACGACGTGGTGGCGGCGGAGTAGGGCGAGCGGCGCGTCGAACGCTGCCAAAAGGTTGTCATCGGTTGTTCTTGGTTATCTTCCGATGTGCGCAAGGCCCCGCCGGACCGATGCGCCGCGCGTGCGCCGGTAAGCCTTGGTCATTCGCGATTCCTGGCCTAATCCGGCCCTCGCTCCCGGGTTTGCGGGCGGGTTGAAAACCCGCCCCTACAGCCGTCTCACGATGATCGACAAGAATCGGCAACTGGCACCGACAATTCAGCGCCACCGGGCTTCCCAATAGTCGTAGGGGCGGGTTTCAAACCCGCCCGTATCCGCCAAAGGGAGCCGAAACTAGGAAATTTGTCACGGCCGCACCGCTCTCAAGGGCCGCCGCCAATCAGAGCGGCCGGCGGACCATCGCCTGGTGGACGACCGCGCCCTCGAAGGGCGGGAAGTGGCCGAAATCCTCGCGCAGCTCCGTGCGGACCGACGACGCCAGCGCCGCGTTGAGCGCGGCCTTCGAACTCGAAGGAGATGTCGCACAGGTGCATGTGGCCGGCCGGCTCGATGCCGAGCGGGTCGCGCCAGTCGGCCGGCGTGCCCAGCACGGTCGAGCGCACGCCGGGCAGCCGGCCGAGGATCGGCGGGTGGTTGGCGTGGTAGTAGGCGCGGAAGGCCGCGTCGTCTTCGGCCGGGCCGTCGTAGATCACGAAATAGCTGACCGCGCCGTGCGGCCCGCCCATGGTCGCGTCGCTCTCGACCGGGTAGCGGTCCTCGGTCATCAGCTCGTGACGGACCCGGCCCTCGAAGGCCGGCGGTCCGTCGAAGGCGGCGAGGTCGAGGTCGGCGGCCGGCGCCAGCCCGCGTCTCGGCGGCCGCGACGTCCGCGAAGCGCGCCCGGACCAGCAGGACCGGCCCGATCTCCTCGCCGAGCAGCGGATCGTGGGAGTTGGCGGCGGCGTAGACGTCGACGGATTCGGCGCCGGGCAGGGCGCCCAGGGCGTCGCCGAAGCGCTCGACGAAGGCGTCGGCGAGCGCCGCCGGGTCGTCGCAGGATCCCTCGTACATCAGCAGCCAGGCAACCGTCATCGCATCCCCACTCGTTGGGTCATCCGCCGTGCTCAGGTCCAGTCCGCCAGGTCGCCCTCGTCCTTGAGGTCGCGGATCGTCGCGCGGAACGCCGAGACGGTCTGGTCGAGGTCGGCCTCGGTGTGGACCGCCGAGGTCAGCCCGCCCGGCCAGCCGTTGATGTCGACGCCGTGGTTGAGCATGCCCAGCCGCAGCTTGCCGACCGCCGGCGCGTTTTCCTTGAGCTCGAAGATGTCCGCCGTCAGCGGGTCGAAGGCGCGCGGGTCGCAGTCCCGGCGCGCGGGGTTGGTGAACAGGTGGAAGCCCGAATACTCGCCGTACATCGCCCAGGCGACGCCTTCCTCGGCGAGCACGTCGGTCATCGCCGCGCGCAGCCGGTCGGCATAGGCGCTGGCGCGGTCGCAGGCGTCGGTGTCGCGGATCACCTCGAGCGCGGCGATGCCCGCCGCCGCCGACAGCGGATTGGCGTTGAAGGTGCCGAAATGGAGCACCTTCTCGGCGCCCGCCGCCGCCATCGCCTCGAAGTCGAGCAGGTCGAAATAGGCGGCCTTGCCGGCGAGGATGCCGCCGGGCAGGCCGCCCGCGGCGATCTTGGCGAGCGTGGTCATGTCCGGCGTGATGCCGAGCTCGCCCTGGGCGCAGGTCGGGCCGACCCGGAAGCCGCTGATGACCTCGTCGAAGATCAGCAGGATGCCCTTGGCGGCGGTGACCTCGCGCAGCATGGCGACGAAGCCGGGGTCGACCGGCACCCGGCCCCAGCTCGCCCCGGTCGGCTCCAGGAACACCGCGGCGATGTCGTCGCGGCCTTCCAGCAGCGCGCGGACATCGTCGGGCCGGTCGGTGCGCGCGGGCAGCACGTCGGCCGCGACCTCCGGCTGGACCCCGCGGGGGGCGGAACCGTCGAAATGGTCCATGTAGCCGGCGGCCATGTGGTCGTGCCAGCCGTGGAAGTGGGTCGAGAAGTGGACGATCTTGGACCGGCCCGTGACCGCGCGGGCGAGGCGGACGGCGAGCAGGGTCGCCTCGGTGCCGGACGCGGTGAAGCGGACCTTCTCGGCCGAGGGCACCAGGGCGCAGATCAGCTCGGCCCACTCGGCCTCGAGCGCGTGGCACGAGCCGTAGTGGGTGCCGCGATCGAGCTGGGCGTGGGCGGCGGCGGTCACCGCCGGGTCGCCGTGGCCGAGCAGGAGCGCGCCATGGCCGCCCATGTAGTCGACGTATTCGTGGCCGTCGGCGTCCCACTTCTTCGAGCCCGCGGCGCGGTCGACGTAGATCGGCCAGGGCTTCATGAAGCGGGTGTCGTGGGCGAGGCCGCCGGGCAGGACGTGGCGGGCCCGCTCGTGCAGCGTGGCCGACGTCGGCGTGCGCTCGCGATAGGTCGCGACGATCGGCGAATTGGTCTCGGTCAGGCTGGTGTCGGGCATGGACGGCTCGTCGTGGCGGTGCGGCGCTACCGGAAACATAGCGCCCGTCCCGCGGCGCGGCGAGGGATTGCGCGGTTTCGGCGCGGGATACTGGCTTGATCCCGCCGCATGCTGGGGCCGCGGCCGGCAGCGAATTTCGCCGGCCCGTCGGACTCCCGCTTCCGCCGCACAGAGGAGGAAGTCTCCGGCGGCTTCAGCCCGTCGGGGGCTTCGTCCGTCGCCCGCTATCCCTCGAAGATCTTGATCCCCAGCGGGTTCGACTTGCCGCCGTTGGTCGGCGAGGTGTCGGCCGGGCAGGCGGAGATCGCGGCGAGCACGTCCATCTCGGCGCGCAGGTCGAGATAGTCGTCGGGCCCGACAGTGGTCGGCTTGATCGTGAACGAGCCGTCGGGGTGCAGGTCGGCGACCATGAACACGTTGAAGATGTCGATGATGTCGTCGCCGGTCAGCCCGTACGGCGCCAGCGCCTCGGTCAGGTTCTCCTGGCACGAGCGGTGGGTGCCGGCGGCGAGGCTGTCGCGCAGCTCGTAGAGCCGGGTCGAGCAGCGGCCGCCGCAGTTGCCCCAGTGGTCGCCGTAGGTGTCCTCGACGACGCTGAGCATGACGTTCTCGCGCGGCGGCTTGGAATAGAAATACTTGAAGCGCTTGGCGGTGCCGGTGCCGCAGATCACGTTGATCGACCAGCTCTGGCCGACGTGGAACATCTCCTTGTAATCGTTGGCGTTGAAGAAGACGCAGTCGCCGACCTGGCCGCCGGTGACCTGGTGGATGCGCAGCACCTGCCCCTTCTCGACGACGAAGGCGCGGCCCTCGCGCGCCGGGATCGTGAACTCCGAGACCACCCGTCCTGTCATCCGGCCTACCTCGCCCATGCTTGCCACCACCGTGGGCTTCATTATGGCCACGGGCGCAGCCCCGGGCCAGTCGTCGGGCCGCGCGGGGGCTGCAACTCAGTCCTGCGCGACCGTGGCGACCGCCTCGGCCAGCGCCGCGCGGTTGCCCGGCTCGCTGGAATCGTGGGCCGCGTCGACGACGATCTCCAGACGGGATTTCGGCAAGGCGCGGTGCAGCTCCCAGGCCGACACCGGCGGACAGATGGTGTCGTAGCGGCCCTGAATGATGATCGCCGGGATGTCCGCGAGCCGGCCGGCTTCGTCGAGCAGGTAGCCGTCGCGGTCGAAGAAGGCGCCGTTGGTGAAATAGTGGGTCTCCAGCCGCGCCATCGGCAGCGCCTGCTCGGGCCGGGTCATCGTCTCGATCCGCTCCTCGGTGGGGATGAGGAAGGAATTGACCGCTTCCCAGCGGGCCCAGGCCCGCGCGGCCGCCGTCGCCCGGCGCCGGTCCGGATCGTTGAGCAGGCGGTGGTAGGCGTCGACCAGGGGCTCGTCGCCGGCCTCGGCGGCGGCGCGGAACCGCTCGAATTCGTCGGGATAGAGGTGGTTGGCGCCGTCCTCGTAGAACCAGTCCAGTTCGCGCCGCCGGCACAGGAAGATGCCCCACAGGATCATGGCGCGGACGCGGTCGGGATGGGCGATGGCGTAGGCCAGCGCGAGGGTGCTGCCCCAGCTGCCGCCGAACAGCGTCCAGCGGTCGACCCCGATCTCCCCGCGCAGCGCCTCGATGTCCGCGACGAGATCCCGGGTCGTGTTGCCGGCCAGCGCGTCCGGGCAGCGGCTGCGGCCCGCGCCGCGCTGGTCGAACAGGACCGCCTGGCCGGCGCCGTCGAGCAGCAGGTCGCGTTCGTCGTCGCGGATGCCGCCGCCGGGGCCGCCGTGGAGGTAGAGGAAGCAGGGGCGGTCACGGTCGCCGTGATGTTCGAAATAGATCTCGTGGCCGTCGCCGACCGCCAGGAAGCTGGTCCGGTCCATGGTCGCCTCTCCGTCGTGAGCTCCCGACGGGGCCACGGCGGGCGCATCCACGCATTCACCTATGTTCGGGTCGCGCGCCGCCGCCACGACACGCCACCGCTGGGCACCGGCGGACGGTTGGCAACGGCGGTCCGACGACCCATTGTCATGGGATGGCCACCGGAGACGCCCATGTCTGACCGATCGGACCTCGACCTGGAGGAGATTCGCCGCACGCTCGAGGCGGAGCTGGCGAGCCTGCGCGCCCGAAGCGACGATTCGGCGGACGAGCGCAAACCGGTCGAGCTCGACCAGCAGAGCGTCGGCCGCCTGTCGCGGATGGACGCGATGCAGGTCCAGGCGATGGCCCAGGCCGTCGACGGCCGCCGCCGCGGGCGCGGGGCGCAGATCGAGGCCGCGCTCAAGCGCCTCGACGAGGGCGATTACGGCTATTGCGTCGGCTGCGGCGAGCCGATCCCGGCCAAGCGGCTCGCCATCGATCCGACCGCCGCCCGCTGCGTGTCCTGCGCCGGCTAGGCGCGGCCGGCGGTTGAGACCGCCGCCCCTTTGTCCGCGCGAGGTTCGACAAGAGCGGGACTTTCCCGTTAAAACGGGAGCGCCGCGCCGGATTGCGGGGCAGCGACGCCATTTCGAGTGAGTACGCGATGCACAGCTTGACCAAGACGACCGCGGCGATCCTGACGCTGGGCCTGTTGGCCGGCGCCTGCGCGAGCGGCCCCGACGACGAGGCGATGCGCACGACCGCAACGCCCGTTCCGGCCAAGAACACCTCGACCGAGGTGATCGCCGGCGAGCGGATGAACGGCGCCTCGATCCACCGCCACCTGGTCGGGTACGAACTGACCGCCCGCAACATCGACACCGATACCATCAACGTGGTGTGGCTGACGCCCGACAAGCGGGTGAAGTGGGTCAAGGGCGACCGCATCACCTTCGGCACGTGGCGGATCACCGGCAACCAGCTCTGCTTCCGCTACGACGACCCGGGCAAGGGCGAGACCTGCTCCGAGGTCTACCGCCAGGGCCCGAAGCGCTACGTCAGCGTCCGCGACGGCAAGCCGGTCTCCAGGATCACGATCGGCAAGTAGCCGGCGTTCGGCGCGGCTAGTCGCCGCGCCGCGCCTCGAAGTGATCGATCAGGTCGCGCAGGGCGTCCATCAGCGCCGCCGTCTTGTCCGGATCGTAGGACGCCGCCAGGCCGGCGTTGACCCGCTGCGCCTCCTCGACCAGGTCGGCGATGTAGGCGCGGCCCTCCTCGGTGATCGTGACCACGACCTTGCGCTTGTCGGTCGCGCCCGCGCGCTTGCGCACCAGTCCCTCGGCCACGGCCCGATCGACCAGCCGGGTCGTCGACGACTGCTCGACCAGGATGCCTTCCGACAGCTCGCCGATGGTCAGGCCGTCCTTGCTGTCCCACAGCATGCCCAGCAGCCGCCAGCGGCGCACCGGGACGCCCCGCCGGCGCAGGTTGTCGTAGAACTCCGCGCTGATGATGTGGCTTGCCCGCGCCAGCAGGTAGGGCAGGAGCCGGTCGTGCAGCGTCTGGTCTCTCTTGGCCACGTGCGATCCTTGCGCCGATGGGGGCCGATTGGCGGGCGGCACGTCTGGCATTGACGGTCCGCCGGTTCAAGCGTAGCATTTCAATGCATTTGCATATATTAACGCTCGGCGGGGAGTTAGCATGGCGCGCCAGCAAACGACCAGCGAAAAGCAGTTCCGCCTTTACGAACGCGGCCTGGGCAAGCGCCTGAGGCGCGACTGGTTCGTGTTCAAGTACCTCATGCGCATCTTCTGGCTGTGGCTGACGGTCGGCGGCAAGCTGCGCCGCGCCAAGCGCCAGGCGGCGCGCGAGGGGCGGGTGCTCTACCTCGACGAGATCATGGGGGGCGGGCGATGACCAAGCTCAAGCGCACCCCGCCGCCACCCGACTATCCCTTCGGGTACAAGGTGATGCCCAAGCGCTCGGGCAACGAGATCAACGGGCTGGGCGTCCGCGAGCATTTCCGGCCCGATCAGGTGTTCCACAACACCGGCCGGGGGGCGGGCCGCGACGACATCGACTGGGCGGCGATGGACATCTTCTTCAACCTGACCAACCCGTGGCCGATGTTCTGGGAGAACCTCAAGGCCTGGTGGGAGCGCCGCAACGCGGCCGGTCCGGTCGAGGGCGAGCCGATCGCGGTCGACGACCCCAAGGCGATGGCCGACCAGGTCAAGGCCAGGGCGAAGGAGATCGGCATCGACCTGGTCGGGGTCACCCACTACGACGAGGACAGCCAGCCGGCCCACGTCTCCTTCCCGTACAAATACGCGATCTGCCTGGGCCATGCGATGGACCGGGAGGAGATGCTGCACGTGCCCTACAAGCGCGGTGCGACCGAGGTCATGCGCACCTACCGCAAGGGCAACCAGCTCGCCAACAAGCTCGCCAAGTATATCCGCACGCTCGGCTGGCAGGCCGAGGCCTACGGGATCGGCGAGGACATCATGCAGATTCCGATGGCGATCCAGGCCGGGCTGGGCCAATTGGGCAAGCACGGCTCGATGATCTCGATGGAGCACGGGTCCAACTTCCGGCTGACCCTGGTGCTGACCGACCTGCCGATGGCGGTCGACGGGCCGGTCGACATCGGCGTCGACGACCTGTGCGCGACGTGCCGGCGCTGCACCACGGACTGCCCGCCCGGCGCGATCTTCGACGAGAAGCAATGGGTCCGCGGCGTGAAGAAGTGGTACGTCGATTTCGACAAGTGCATCCCGTACTTCACCCACACCCACGGCTGCGCCGTCTGCCTCGAGGTCTGCCCCTGGTCCGAGCCGGGGCGGGGGCCGGCGCTGTCCGAGAAGCTGCTGGCGAAACGCGCCGCAACACAGGCGGCCGCGGCGGAATAGCGGAGACCGAATTCGAGAAGCGTGCGGTCAAAAGCACGCAATTAAAGTCAAAGGTTGGACTAATCAGGGAGGGAAGCGATGAAACGCATTGCGATCGTGGCCGGTGCCGTGGCCGTCATGACCATGGCCGCCGTTGCCGGCGCCGCGCCGGGCGCGCGGGCCGAAACCGTGTTCAACTGGTCGTCCTTCGTGCCGTGGTCGCACCCGGTCAACAAGGCGATCTACCTGCCGTGGATCGCCGGGGTCGAGAAGGCGACCGGCGGCCGGGTCAGGTTCAACAAGCTGCCCAAGCCGGTAGCCTCGCCGCGCGGCCACCACGACGCGGTGCGCACCGGCCAGGCCGACGCGACCTTCCTGGTCCACGGCTACCTGGGCAAGCGGTTCGCGGCTTATGATTTCTCCAGCTTCGCCTTCCTCGGTGACGACGCGGTGGCGACCTCGATCGCGCTCCAGCGCACCCACGACAAGTTCTTCGCGGGCAAGGGCTTCTATGCCGGCGTCAAGCTGGTCGGGCTGAACACCCACGGGCCGGGCCACTTCTACATGCGCACCAGGCACATCATGAAGCCGGCCGACCTCAAGGGCATGAAGATCCGCACCGGCGGGCCGGTCCCGCTCGCGATGGTGCGGGGCATGGGCGGCGTCTCGGTGCGCCAGCCGGTGACCAAGGCCTACGAGCTGCTCGCCACCGGCGTGGTCGACGGTATCACCTTCCCGTGGGAATCGGTGACCAGCTTCCGGATCACCCGGCTGGTGCCGTTCGCGACCGAGGTCCCGGGCGGGCTCTACAGCGCGAGCTTCTACCTGATCCTCAACAAGAAGAAGTGGGACGGGTTGCCCGTCGCCGACAAGACGGCGATGGCGCCGTTCATGGGCGAGAACTACGCCCGCATGGCCGGCGAGGGCTGGAACCGGCTCAACGCCCGGGGGCGGGCGACCGCGCTCAAGGCCGGGACGAAGATTGTCACCGCGCCCGCGCCGGTCGTCGCCGCCGTGCGCAAGATCAACGCCGGGCTCGAACGGCGCTACATCGCGTCGATGGCCAAGATGGGCATCGATGGCGCCGCGGTGATGGCATACTTCCACGCACAGGCGGCCAAACTCAGCGCCAAATAACGGCGCAAGGCCGGGCAGGGCGGCAATCCCGCCCTGTTCGCCACCCCATTACTTGACCGTCCGGTCGGTTAAGTTTATACCCGTGCCATGGCCCGACCGACCCGTCACGACCAGGTGCTGGACGCCGCCGCGGAACTGTTCGCGCGCAACGGTTTCGCCGCGACCTCGATCCGCGAGGTGGCGGCGCGGGCCAAGCTGACCAAGGCCGGGCTCTACTATCACATCCGCGAGAAGGAGGATCTGCTCGAGCGGATCTGCACCTTCTCGATCGAGACCATCCTGGCCGGCGCGCGCCAGGCGCTGGGCGAGGCGGCCACGCCGCGGGCCCGACTGGCCGCGCTGATCCGCAACCACGCCGACTTCTTCCGCTCGCACCCGGACAACCTGATCGTGCTCAACCGCGACCGCATGGCGCTGCCGCCGGCCGAGCGCGCGCGGGTGGTCGCGCTGGAGCGGGCCTATCTCGACCTGATCCGCGGTGTCATCACCGACGGGCAGCGTCGAGGGCGCGTTCCGGCCGATCGATCCGTCGGTGGCGGCCTTCACGCTGTTGGGCGCGCTCAACACGCTCGACCGCTGGTACGACCCGGGCGGGCCGGTGCCGCCCGCGGCGCTGGTCGGCGAAATCGAAACGATCCTGTGCGACGGCCTGAGCGTCGCGGCCAACGGGGCAGGGAGGAAAGCATGAGCGATTCCAAGGTCTTCGACCGCTATCTGGAGGGCGAGCGCCCGCGCGACTTCAAGACCCTGTCGGGCATCGAGCTCGACCCGGTCTACGGGCCGCAGGACGGCACCGCGGAGCGGCCGGGCGAATACCCGTTCACCCGCGGCATCCACCCGGAGATGTACCGCAAGCGCTTCTGGACCCGGCGCCAGCAGTCCGGCTACGGCACGCCCAAGGCGTCGAACGACCGGCTCCTGTTCCTGCTTGCGCCAGGGCATGACCGGGCTGAACGTCGACTACGACGTGCCGACCAAGCTGGCGATCGACCCGGACCACCCGCTCGCCGAGGGCGACGTCGGCACGGTCGGCACCTCGGTGGCCACGGCGGAGGACGTCGCCGAGCTCTACGAGGGCATCCCCCTGGACAAGGTCAGCTCGACCCTGATCTGCCAGCCGCCGGCCTCGGCCTTCATCGTCGCCACCTACGTCCGCCTGGCGCAGGCGCGGGGCACGCCGGTCGACAAGCTGATCGGCACGATCATGAACTGCGCCTTCACCCAGCTGGTCGGCCCGACCTACCAGTCCAACACCACCTTCTATCCGATCGAGTTCACCCACCGGGTCGGCCTCGACGTGATGGAATATTGCGCGGGCACCCTGCCCAAGTGGAACCTGGTCAACGTCAACGCCTACAACATCCGCGAGACCGGCGTGAACGCGATCCAGGAGGCGGCCTTCGCGATGATGGTCGCCTGCGAGCATATCGAGGGTCTGCTGGCGCGCGGCATCGACGTCGACGCCTTCGCCCCGCGCATGGCCTTCTTCACCGCCGCCCACCTCGACTTCTTCGAGGAGGTCGCCAAGCTGCGCGCGATGCGGCGGATCTGGGCGCGGCTCTTGCGCGAGACCTACGGGGCGAAGAACGACCGCTCGTGCTGGTTCCGCACCGCGATCCAGACCGCGGCGCTGCCGCTGACCGCCCAGCAGCCGCTCAACAACATCGTCCGCGCCGGCGTCCAGACCCTGGCCGCGGTGCTCGGCGGCGCCCAGTCGATCCACACCACGTCCTACGACGAGGCCTACGCGCTGCCGACCGAGGAGTCGCACACGCTGTCGATCCGCACCCAGCAGGTGATCGGCTACGAGACCAACGTCACCAAGACGGTCGACCCGCTCGGCGGCTCCTATTTCGTCGAGGAGCTGACCGACCGGCTCGAAGCCGAGATCCTGGCGCTGATGGACGAGATGCGCGCCAACGGCGGCTACCTCGAGCTGTTCAAGGCGCGCTACATCGAGGACGCGATCCGCAACGCCCGGTTCGAGCATTACGACCGGGTCAACGACGGCGACCTGCCCGTGGTCGGGGTCAACTGCTTTGCCGACGAGGACGACAAGACGCCGGAGATGAGCTTCTTCCGCGTCGACCGCGCGATGATGGAGGGCCGCATCGCCTATATCCGCGACTACCGGGCGAACCGGGACCAGGCCGCGGTCGAGGCCGCGCTCGACGGGGTCCGGCAGGCGGCGGCGAGCGACGCCAATGTCATGCCGAGCGTGTTCGCCGCGGTCGACGCCCGCTGCACCCTCGGCGAGGTCGGCGAGGCGTTCCGCCAGGCGATCGGCCACGAACTGCCGCTGTAGGCGGCTGGAAACGGCGAGAAACGGGAGGAAACGGGCATGGCACGCATCCTGATCGCGAAGGTCGGCGCCGACGCGCACGACATGGGCATCACCGTCGTCGAGCGCTGGTTGTCCGACGTCGGCCACGAGGTCATCAACATGGGGCTCTACAACACGCCGGAGCGGATCGCCGCCGCCTGCGCCGAGGAGCAGCCCGACATCGTCGGCCTGAGCTTCCTGGGCGGCGAGCCGGTGTTCCTGTCGGGCCGGGTGCTGGGCGCCCTGGCCGAGAAGGGCGTCGATCCCAAGCTCGTCGTCGGCGGCGTCTTGACCCCGGAGATGGTCGAGGAATTGAAGGGCATGGGCGCATCGGCCGTGTTCACGCCGGGCACGTCGAAGGAGGCGATCCTGAACGGCATCGCCGCCGTGCTCACCGGCGAGCGGCGCAACGCGCCGGCCGAGGCGCCGGTCAACACCGGGGCGCCCTGACCGGCTATTCTGGTCGGCGTTTCCAGACGGGCGACAACGGGCGCGGTACGCGAGCCATGGCGGCGCCGGAACCGGCATTCCATCCCGAGATCGAATTCCTCGATCGCGACGCGATCCTGGCGATCCAGCGCGACAAGCTGGTCCGGTTGGGCAAGCGGCTGTCCGGCTCGCTCGAATGGTCGGCGCATTTCCGCGCCGCCGGCCAGAACCCGCGCGACCTCGCCGACCCGCAGGGACTCGCCAACGCGCCGATGCTCACCGTCGAGCAACTGCACGAGCGCTATCCGCTGCCGATGCTGACGGCGCAGGAATTCCAGGTCGAGCGCGTCTTCGCCACGGCGGAGACGGCGGGGCCGCCGGTGATGTTCGGCTTCACCGCCCGTGACTTTCACCAGACCTTGCCGGCGCAGGTCGCCCGGCTGCTCCACTGCGCCGGCCTGCGCCGCGGCGACCGCGCCTATCAGAGTCACGACTACGGCCTGTGCCTCGACGGCTGGGCCTACGAAGCGGGCTGCCGCGCGCTGGGCGCGACCTGCTTCCCGGTCGGGCCCGGGCGGGGGGAACTGGTCGTCCAGTGGCTGCGCGACCAGGCGTGGGATTTCGCCGCGGCGACGCCGGCGTGGCTCGTCGAGCTGGCGCGCCTGGCCGCCGAGCAGGGCATCGATCCCGGGACAAGGACTGGCGCCTGCGCCGCGCCGCGCTCGCCGGGCCGGCAGCGGCGCCAGCCGATCGCCACGCCCTCGACGCTGTCCTGCCGAGCGGGTTCGCGGGCCACGCGGTCTACGGCCGGACCGAGGCGGGCGGGCCGGTCCTCGCGGTCGCCTGCGCCCATTCCCACGACCGGGGCGAGTTGCATCTGATCAACGAGGACACGATCATCACCGAACTGCTCGACCCGGACACTTTGCAGCCGATCGCCCCTGGCGAGGTGGGTGAGATCGTGGTGACGACCCTCGACAAGGAGGCCTCGCCCGTCATCCGCTACCGCACCGGCGACCGGGCGCGGCTGTCCGACCGGCCCTACGACTGCCCCTGCGGGCGGATCGGGATGCCGCTGATCGGTCTGGTCGGGCGGTAACGCCGGGTCATCCCGATCCGCCCGAGTCTCCATGCGTCGGGCGGGCCTTGCGTGCAGCCCAACGCATTTGCCCTCCCCGGCGACACGACGGTAGGGTGCCGGCCTTGCGCCCGGTCATCGAGGAGCCGCCATGCCGCCACCGTTCCATGCCGATCACGTCGGCAGCCTGCTGCGTCCCGCGGCCCTGAAGGACGCCCGCGAGCGGTTCCTTGGCGTCCAGACCGCCGGTGAGCATCTCGGCCCGCACGACAATGCCGCGCTGCGGGCGGTCGAGGACGCCTGCATCCGCGACGTGGTCGCGATGCAGGAATCCGTGGGGCTGAAGGTGGCCACCGACGGCGAGTTCCGGCGGCGGAGCTGGTGGCTCGAGCTGCTGCTGGGCTGGGAGGGCACCTCGGCCCACCGCACCGGCACCACCGACTTCACCTGGAAGATGAAGGACGGCAGCGAGGCGCCGTTCTCGCGCTTCTGGGTCAACGGCCCGATCCGCTGGCGGGAGAGCTCGGTCGTCCGCGCCTTCGAATTCCTGCGCGACGCCACGCGCCTGACGCCCAAGGTCACGCTGCCGGCGCCGATCCTCTTGCACATGTATGGCGGCGGCGACGCGGGTATCCGCGAAGGCCACTATGACGATGTCGAACAATTCTGGGCCGACCTGACCGCGGCCTACCGGCAGGAGATCGCGGCGCTCGGCGCGGCCGGCGCGCGCTACGTCCAGCTCGACGACACCTCGATCGCCTTCCTGTGCGACGACACCCACCGGGCGACCGTGCGCGGCTGGGGCCATGACCCCGACGAGCTGCTGCGCGACTATGCCCGCCGGATCAACGCCGTGCTCGCGGACCGGCCCGCGGGCATGACCGTTACGATGCACCAGTGCCGCGGCAACCGCGAGGGCAACTGGGCGGCAAAGGGCGGCTACGACGCGGTCGCCGACGTTCTGTTCAACCAGATCGACGTCGACGGCTATTTCCTCGAATACGACACCGAGCGGGCCGGCGGGTTCGAGCCGCTGCGCCTGCTGCCCAAGGGCGACAAGGCGGTCGTGCTCGGCCTGGTCTCGACCAAGACGCCGGTGTTGGAGGACGCCGATATGCTCAAGCGCCGGATCGGCGAGGCCGCGCAATTCGCGCCGCTCGACCAGCTCCGGCTCAGCCCGCAATGCGGCTTTGCAAGCTCGATCCGTGGCAATCCGTTGACCGAGGACGACCAGCGCGCCAAGCTCGCCCGCGTCGTCGAAGTCGCCGCAGACGTCTGGGGGTGAGCCGCAATTCCCCCGGCGATACGGGGGGAAGCATGAAATTCGGATCGTTCTGCCGTTGGGCGGGCCTGCCGGCCGCGGGACCGCTGAGCCGATGACGTCACGGTCGGAAACGGGCGGCCGCCCCTTCGCGATGATCGCCGGGGGCGGGCCGGTCGGCATGATCATCGCGCTCGAGCTCGGTCGGCGGGGCATCCGCTGCGTCCTGCTCAACGACCGGCCCGGGCCGACCGAGTGGCCCAAGGCCAACGCGACCAGCCCGCGCTCGATGGAGCACCTGCGCCGGCTCGGCGTCGCCGACCGGTTCCGCACCATGGCGCTGCCGCGCGACTATCCCTGCGACGTCACCTATTTCACCCGCTTCTCCGGCCACGAGCTCGGCCGGATGCACATGGCGAGCTGGGGCGAGGCGCTGGACGAGACGACGCGCGGGGAAGGGCCGTGGCCGGGGCCCGAGCCCGCCAATCGCGGCTCGCAACTCTTCCTCGAGCAGGCGCTGTTCGACCGGCTGGCCGACTTCCCGGCGATCGACGTCCGCTTCGGCTGGCGGTTCGAGGATTTCACCGACCACGGCGACCGGGTCGAGGCGCGGGCGGTCGAGGTCGCGACCGGTCGCGAGCAGGCTCTTCGAGGCCGACTACCTGGTCGGCTGCGACGGCGGCGGCAGCCGGGTGCGCAAGGCGCTGGGCATCGAGCTGGAGGGCGATGCCGGGGTCGTCCGCCCGTTCTTCGGCGGCTCGATGGTCTCGGTCTTCGTCCGCCAGGCGCCGGCCGCCGGCATGACCTGGCCGACCCGGTCCTGGCAATACTGGATCGTCACCCCGGAGATCCGCGCCGTGTGCTGCGCGATCGACGGCGACGAGCGCTACGTCTGGCAGATCCAGCTGCCCCAGGAGCGGCCGCTCGACGAGGCCTACGTGCGCGAGATGGTCGAGAAGGCGCTGGGCGGCCCGGCGCTGCGCGAGGTCATCTCCTTCGTGCCCTGGACCGCGGGCTACCGGCTGCTGGCCCAGCACTACGGCAAGGGGCGGGTGTGGCTCGCCGGGGACGCGGTCCACCTGTTCACGCCGACCGGCGGGCTGGGCATGAACACCGGCATCGACGACGCGGTCAACCTGGCCTGGAAGCTGGCTGCGGTGGCGCAGGGCTGGGCCGGCCCGCACCTGCTCGACAGTTACGAGACCGACCGCAAGGCGATCGGCGGGCGCAATCTCGACTGGTCCAAGCGCTTCGCCGATTCGGTCGGCGGCACCACGGTCAGCGCCGATTTCGAGGCCGACACCGCGGCCGCGGCGCAGGAACGCGCCGAGATCGGCGCCAAGCTGGTCGACCACGCCCGCTACGAATTCCTGATTCCGGGCATCCACCTCGGCTTCCGCTACGAGAACTCGCCGCTGATCGTCGACGACGGCACCCCGGCCCCACCCGATACCGCCAATACCTACGAGCCGACCGCGCGGCCGGGCCACCGTGCCCCCCATTTCTGGCTGGACGGCGAGACGGCGCTGTTCGACCGGCTCGGCACGGAGTTCACCTTGCTCCGCCTTGGCGGCGGGGAGGGCGCGGTGACGGCGATCCAGCAGGCGTTCGACGCCCGCGGGGTGCCGCTGGCCGTGCTGGCGGTCGACGATCCGGCGGCGCGCGACCTCTACGGCCGCGACCTCGCGCTGATCGGCCCGGACCAGATGGTCTACTGGCGCGGCGACGCGGCGCCGGCCGACCCGCTGGCGCTGGCCGACCGGGTGCGGGGCTGCGCCGCAGCCTGACGTGGCACGGCGCCTGCACGACGGGCGGGATGGCGTTGCGCCGCCGGAACGGCGTGCGCCTTGCCGATCCGGGATCCGGCCCACATCTTTCCGGACAGGGGCGCGACGCCCCGACGACCATCTTCAAGGCACGCGATGACCGTACCC
The DNA here is from genome assembly GCA_963730305.1 of uncultured Alphaproteobacteria bacterium. GTDB lineage: Bacteria > Pseudomonadota > Alphaproteobacteria > Bin65 > Bin65 > CAMYMQ01. Next base: position 383,005 of record CAVSRB010000001.1, on the reverse strand, counting down.
GAGCGTCTACCGACCTATTTCCTCTCCCACGGCGGCGGGCCATGGCCGTTCATGGACGCCGCGCAGATCGGCGCGCCGGGCGTGTGGGACGGGCTGACTTCGTTCCTGGAGGGTTTCGACGCCGCGGTCGGCCGCCGGCCCAAGGCCGTGCTGGTGATCTCGGCGCACTGGGAGGAGGTGAAGCCGACCGTCAACGTCGCGCCCGGTCCGCCGCTGCTGTTCGACTATTACGGCTTTCCCGAGCACACCTACCGGCTGACCTATCCGGCGCCCGGATCGCCCGAGATCGCGGCGCGGGTGCGCGCCGTGCTGGCGGAGGCGGGGATCGAGACGGATAGCGAGGCCGAACGCGGCTACGACCACGGCGTCTTCATCCCGTTCATGCTGATCTATCCGCAGGCCGACGTGCCGCTGGTCCAGCTCTCGCTGCGCCACGACCTCGATCCGGCGGGACACCTGGCGCTGGGCCGGGCGCTGGCGCCGCTGCGCGACGAGGACGTCCTGATCGTCGGCAGCGGCCTGTCCTATCACAACATGCGCGGCATCTTCTCGAACGATCCCGGCGTGGCCACGGACTCCGAGCGGTTCGACGCCTGGCTGACCGAGACCGTCGAGGCCGGCGACCCGGCCGCCCGCGCCGCCGGGCTGACCGCCTGGGAGACCGCGCCGGCCGCCCGCGCCTGCCATCCGCGCGAGGAGCACCTGCTGCCGCTGATGGTCGCCGCCGGGGCCGCCGACGGCGACGCCGGCCGGCGGGTCTACAGCGACCGCATGTTCGGCAAGGCCGTCTCCGCCTACCGCTTCGGCTGAGCCTCCCGCTCTATCCGGCCAGGGTCGGATAGGTCGGCTCGTAGACGTGGTCGCCGATGAAGGCGTCCATGTCCTTGGGCCGCTTCACGCGTGCCAGGCCGCGGTCGAAGATCACCTCGGCGACCTTGGCCGCCACCGCGATCTCGGTCTTCAGGATATCGGTCTGCGGCGGGTAGAGCAGGCCCGTCTCGAGCTGCTGCTGGGTGACCAGGTCGGCGACGCCCTGGGCGGCGGCGATGAACATCTCGTCGGTGATCCGCGACGCCTGGGTGGCGTAGGCCGCCAGCCCGATCGCCGGGAAGACGTAGAGGTTGTTGCCCTGGCCGGGGACGAAGGTGCGGCCGTCGACCTGCACCGGCGGGAACGGCACCCCGGCGGCGAACAGGGCCTTGCCCTTGGACCAGCGGTAGGCCTGCTCGGCGGTGCATTCGGCGTGATCGGTCGGGTTCGACAGCGCGAAGATCACCGGCCGCTCGTTGAGCCGCGCCATCGCCTCGACGACTTGCTGGCTGAACGCCCGGCCCTTGGTGCTGACCCCGATCAGGATGGTCGGCTTGAGTGATTCGATCGCCTTGACCAGGTCGGTCTCGGGCGCGTGGGGGTGGGCGTAGGGCGTCTGGAAGTCGAACAGATCGGTGCGCGACGGCTCCAGCAGGCCGTTGATGTCGAACAGCGAGATCCGCTGGCGCGCGTCCTCGGCCGACAGGCCTTCCAGTTCCATCGCCGAAGCGATCAGGTTGGCGATGCCGATGCCGGCCGAGCCGGCGCCGAGGAACAGGACGCGCTGGTCCTTGACAGCTTGCCGCCGGTCACGCGCAGGCTGCTGTACAGCCCGGCGAGCGCCACGCCGGCGGTGCCCTGGATGTCGTCGTTGTAGCAGCAGACCTTATCGCGGTAGCGGGCGAGCAGGCGGACGGCGTCGGTGCCGGTCCAGTCCTCGAAATGGATGCAGCAGCGCGGGAACACTTCCTGCACCGCCTCGACGAATTCTTCGACGAAGTCGTCCAGCTCCTCGACCGAGGGCCGCGGCTGGCGCAGGCCCAGGTAGAGCGGGTCGTTGATCAGGCTCTGGTTGTTGGTGCCGACGTCCATCAGCACGGGCAGCAGCGCGTCCGGCGGCACGCCGGCGCAGGCGGTGTAGAGCTGCAGCTTGCCGATCGGGATGCCCATGCCGTTGGCGCCGAGGTCGCCGAGGCCGAGGATGCGGCCGCCGGTCGAGATGCAGATGAAGCGGACGTCCTTCACCGGCCATCCGCGCAGGATCTCCTTCACCCGGCCCTTGTGGTTGAGCGACAGGTAGATGCCGCGCGGCCGGCGGAAGATGTGGCCGAACTTGAGGCAGGCCTCGCCGACGGTCGGGTCGTAGACGATCGGCAGGAACCGCGCCGGGTCCGACATCAGCACGCGATAGAACAGGGTCTCGTTCCGGTCGAGCAGGCCGATCAGGTAGATGTAGCGCTCGAGGTCGTTGGGCTTGTGGCCGAGATGGTCGAGCACCCGTTCGAGCTGGCGGTCCTCGCTCTCGACCACCTCGGGCAACAGCCCGATCAGGCCCAGTTTCTCCCGTTCCGCCTCGGTGAAGGCGGTGCCCTTGTTCAGCCGCGGGTCGTCCAAGACCTGGACGCCGCGCTTGGCCACGCGTCGGTCGCTCATCGCCGGTCCTCCTGTTGTCGCGCGGGGGCCGCGCGCCGGAGGTCCTGACTAGGCCGGCCTTGGTTGCCAAATCGCTAAAGGCCGCAACGAAAGCGCGCGTGAACACCGGCCCGATGTGATTTCCTCTCCCTCTTCAGGGGGGAGGCCAGAAGGGGGTGAGGCGCCGTTCGGCATCCGCCGTCGACAAGCGGCTGTCGACGGATCTGACAGGTGCCTGTGGGCGCCGCGCATCACGCGGCTTTCGAAGACGGCGCGACTACCCCGGCCTCCCCCTCCGAAGAGGGGGAGGGGGCAGATCGTCGGACGAATCGTTGGACGTCTATGAGCCGCCGGCGCCCTGCGACTGGCGCAGCTTCTCGCCGAAGGCGAGGAGGAACTGCAGGCTGCGCTGCGATTCCGGCTTCGACAACAGCGAGAGGGTCGAGAACACGCCGCCCTTGGCGGGCTGGGCCGCCGTTTCGGTGGCGGCGTCGTCCATCGACTGGCGGACGTTGTCGGCCAGCCGGGCCATGTCCTCGGTGCCCACGGTGTTGAGGATGTGCTCGGCGAAGCCGAACAGCCGCTCGACGATGTTGTCGGTCGAGGCCGAGCGCATCGCGTGCATCAGCGCGACCATGTCGAACAGGGTCTGCAGCGCGCCGATCTTGTGCAGCTCGACCAGCCGGTCGATGACGCCGTGGACCGCGTCGCGGGTCTCGGAGTTGTTGAGCCGGTCGACCAGTTCCAGCGCGTTGGCGCCGGTCACCGACAGCCGCTCGACCATCGAATCGGTCAGCGCCTCGCGCACGGCGAGCGCCAGCCGCTCCGCCTCGTTCATCGGCGGCTCGTTGCTCAGCGCGGGTTGGGTCGTCGCTTCGGTCATGACCGCCCCCGCCTACAGCAGGCCCCGCGCCGACAGCCAGTAGAGCCGGTTGTAGGCGAGCTTGAACCAGTGGATCATCTGCGACGGCGGGCCCGGGTTGGGCGGCGTGGTGTAGTTGAACCAGACGTAGGTGCCGTTGTTCAGGCCGGTCTCGACGAAGCAGAACACCTTGCCGTCGTACTTGCGGGCCATGCGGCCCTCGGTCAGCAGCGAGGTCAGGTTGTCGATGATGGTGTCGGCCTCGAAATGCGCGGTCGAGCCGGCCTTCGAGATCGGGATGTTGGTGGTGTCGCCGACCACGAAGACGTTGGTCGAGCCCTCGCGGAACAGGGTCTCCTTCTCGGTCGGCACCCAGCCGCCGTCGCCCAGCTTGGAGTCGGTGATGACCTCGGCGCCGGAGTGGGGCGGGATCGTGACCAAGAGGTCGTAGTCGAGCGTGACCTCTTCCTCGGAGCTGATCGTCTTCTTCTCCGGGTCGACCTCCTTGGTGTTGAAGAAGGTCTCGTACTTGATCCCAGCCTTGTCGAACTCGGGCTGGGTCCACACCGCGACCGGCTCGAGCGCGTGGAGCCGGCCGATCGGGTAGGTGTAGGTGAGCTCGCACTTGTCCCAGATGCCCTTGGCCTGGAAGTAGTCGCGCAGCATGAAGGTGATCTCGAGCGGCGCGACCGGGCACTTGTGCGGGGCGTTGACGTTGACCACGACCTTGCCGCCCTCGAAGGCGTCGAGCGCCTCGCGCATCTTGCGCGCGCCATCGAGGTCGTAGAACCAGTGCGCGCCCTCGGCCATGCCGGGGACCTGGTCGGGGCGGATGCGCGAGCCGGTGGCGATGACCAGGTAGTCGTAGCCGAAGCTCTTGCCCGACTGGGTGGTCACCTCCTGCTTGTCGCAGTCGATGTTGGTGGCCGGGTCGACGTGGAAGGTCACCCGCCGGTCGAGCACCTTGCGCTGTTCGCGGAACAGCTCCTTCTCGCGGATGCGGCCGAAGGGCACGTAGAGCAGTCCCGGCTGGTACATGTGGGTATCGGAGGCGCCCAGCATGGTGAGGCTGACCTCGTTGCCGCGGATCTCGTGTTCGAGCTGGCGGCACAGGCCGTTGGCGACGATGGTGCCGGCCAGGCCGCCACCGACGATCAGCACTTTCTTGGTCATCGTTTCTCTCCCTTCGACCGCCCGCGCTCTCCGGCCCGGACGTGTGAAACCGCTACTTCGCCTTGCGCACCACGATGCTCCATTGACCGTCCTGCTCCTCGGAGCTCACCAGCTCGTGCTTGACCTTCTCCACCCAGGCGGGGATGTCGTTCGCCGAGCCCTTGTCGGTGGACAGGACCTCGATCTCGTCGCCGATCTCGACCAGCTTGAGCGCCGCGATCAGCTCCATCAGCGGGCCCGGGCAGAAGGCGCCGCGGGCGTCGATGGTCTTGCGTTGGCTCATCGTCTTTCCCCCGCCGCGCTCACAGGACCACGAGCTGGCCGGTCTCGGCGTCGGCGAGGAACTTGGTCAGGCCGAGCGGCTCGTCGAACAGGTCCTCGACCAGGTCCGCCTCGGACCAGCCGGTGATGTCCATCGCCATCGAGCAGGGGTGGATCTTCATCTCGCCCAGCATCTTGCCCTGTTCGAACAGGGTGACCGCGTCGGGCGCGTTCTTCTCCTTCATCAGCTTGGAGAATTCGCCGCCCTGGTAGCGCGCGTCGGCGTCCGCATCCTTCCGGAAGGCGTAGATCGCGTTCATGCTGACGAAGACCTGGACCGGGCGCTCGGAGACGGCCGCGACCGACGCCATCATGCCCGCCATCTGGATCTTTTCGTGCTCGCCCGAGACGAGGACCATGAATAGCGGCGGATTGCTCATCGCGCGGCCCCTTGCATCGGCGTTTCCCCCAAAACGTCATATTCGACTTTGTTTAAATATAGGCTGGCCCGCTTTCCCGCAACCATCGCACGAATTGACGCAGCGTGCGGGCGCACGGGCTAGCGCGGACGCCGGCGCGGAGGGGACGAGAGCGAGGTGGGGCGGCGCGGCTGGGCGGGAGAGGCGGGGAGGGGCGCCGCCGGGCGGCGCCCGAACAAGGGCCCTCCAGCCTTGTCAGCCGGAGGGCCAGTTTCCCTCCCTAGACAGTCTGCCTCCTTCTTGCCCTTGCTGGCAGACACCGCAAGCATGCGCCCGGCCGACATGAAAAGCCCGTTACAGATTTGTCACGTGACGCCGGCACAACGGACGGACGGTTGTCGTCGTGCCGGGAAGTCCTTAGTTTGCGCCGGATACCGGACCGCACGCGACGGCGTCACGCGACCCGAACCGACGGCGGGACGGTGGCACGGCGGACATGACGCGGCCGTGGCGAGGGCGACCAATTCGCCCAAACGGATGCCTTCGCGGCGCCGCATTCGTCTCCGCTTATGTTAGCCAATTCGTAACCTCGCGGGTACTAGACCGCGCTCATCAACCCACGGTCGCACGGTGAGGCGACGTCAGCAGGAGGAGCTTTTCGTGACGAAATTCGCCAAGGTGATCGCCCTATCCCTTGCAGGGTCTGTCGGAGTTTGCGGGGCGGCTATCGCCCAGAATCGAAACCTGCCCCACATCACGATCAAGACGACGTCGGTGTCGCTGCTGGTCGGCGGGCAGAAGGGCAAAGGCGTCCTGACGCTGCCGAACCTGGGCGAGAAATGCACCTATCCGATCAAGGTCAGCAGCTTCGGCGTGGGCATCAAGGTCGGCGTCTCCGAGGTCACCGCGACCGGCGTCGTCCGCAACATGCGGCACCTGTCCGACCTGGCGGGCCGCTACTCGGTCTTCCAGGGTGAATCGACGGTCATCGTCGGCGGCAGCCAGGTCACCCTCGAGAACCGCAACAACGGGGTCCGGATGGACCTGGCGGCATCGTCGAAGGGTCTGAACCTCGGCGCGGCCTTCGAAGGCATGACCATCGAATACGTCAATCCGCCGTGGAACACCCCGACCCCGCGGCCGCGGCGCTACATCGTCTACTTCGGCTACAACAAGATCTGGGGCAACGAGGACACCAAGGATACGATCCGCCAGATCGTCCGCAACTGGAAGTGCCGCTACGTCTCCTTCGAGGTCATCGGCCACACCGATACCTCCGGCAAGGAAGGCTACAACGTCACGCTGTCCGACAAGCGCGCCAAGACCGTGCGCGACCTGCTGGTGAAGGCGGGCGTCAATCCGCGCCGGATCGCGACCCGCGCCGCCGGCGAGCACGAGCCGCTGCAGCCGACCCGCAAGGGCGTGCGCCTGCGCGCCAACCGGGCCGCGGTGATCGTCGTCCGATAGCCGTGTTCGGGCCGGCGGGAACGCCCGCCGGCCCGCCCCGGTGCCGGTCAGTCTCGGGGCTCCGGTCGCCGATAGCGGCGGTCCCGGCCGTACACGATCAATTGTTTTTCCCGGCCGGCGGTCGCTCGCTACTGTCCGCCCAGGAATCCCACGATCGAGGTCGACCATGCGCGCCGTTTTCATCTTCGCCGTTCTCGTCGCGCTTATCCCGAGCGCCGCGACTGCTTCGACGCCCCTGACGACAGGAAGCCCGGCCGATGCGTCGGCGTGGCTCCAGTCGCAAACCCGGCTCGCCTACGGCATGAGCATGTGCCTGATGAATTGCGAAGTATATTTCCGCCAATGCCAGGCCGCCGCCCGCAGCGAGGCCGAGCGACGGGACTGCCGCCTGCGCCGCGCGACCTGCGAACAGGGGTGCGATCGCTTCACCCAGTAGGCGGGGCTGCCGCGACCGCGGGCCCGGCTCGTCCATACGCAGGCCTTGGCGTCGACCATTGTCGGCGTGTTCGAGCCCGGTTCGAGCCTGGCCGTGCGGGAGATGTGTGGTGTCGGGAGGTCCCCGCCTGCGCGGGGACACAGCTTTTCTAGCGCGCCTCGCGCGCAAGAAACGCTAGTGGCTGGGGGACCAGGATTCGAACCTGGACTAACGGGGCCAGAACCCGTCGTTCTACCGTTAAACTATCCCCCAGCAGAGGGGCCCCGGCAGAGGGGGCGCGGCCCGTGGGATCGGGCGCCGGGCGCGGTGGGTATCACGGCCCGGCCGCATGGTCCAGATAATAGGGTTCCGCGCGCCGATCGCAAGGGTCCGGCCGGGCTTACGGGACGTGTCGCCAAATTGCAATGTCCGGCCGATCCGGCTAGCCTTCCGGCATGGCGGAGTCGGCGTTCAAACACAGGCAGACGGCGAATGGGCGGCGGGCGACGGGAGCCGCCCCGGGGACTGCCTACGCGGCCGTGGACCTGGGCACCAACAACTGCCGCCTGCTGATCGCCGAGCCGTCGCCGCGGGGCTTCCGCGTCGTCGACGCCTTCTCGCGCATCGTCCGCCTGGGCGAGGGCGTGGCCAGCTCCGGCCGCCTGTCCGAGGGCGCGATCGAGCGCACCATCGAGGCGCTCAACGTCTGCGCCGCCAAGATCCGCCGCCACCGCACCCTGCGCGCCCGCCACGTCGCCACCGAGGCCTGCCGCAAGGCGGCCAACTGCAACGAGTTCGTCGAGCGGGTCGCGTCGGCCACCGGCCTCGAGCTCGAGATCATCAACACCGCCGAGGAAGCCCGGCTGGCGATCGCCGGCTGCGCGCCGCTGCTCGACCGGCGCGTGCCCAACGCCCTGGTCATCGACATCGGCGGCGGGTCGAGCGAGGTGATCTGGCGCCGCGGCGCGGCCAGGGACGACCCGTCTCAAGGTCGGCGCCCAGGTCGGCGTGCTGTCGCTGCCGCTGGGCGTGGTCAGCTTCACCGAGCGCTACGGCGGCGACCGGTTCACGCCCGACCTGTATGAGGAAATGGTCGACGACGTCCTCGGCCGGCTCGGCGATTTCGAGGCCGAGCACGGCATCGCGGAACTGGCCCGCGCCGGCACGGTCCAGATGATCGGCACCTCGGGCACGGTGACCACGCTGGCCAGCGTCCACATGGGCCTCAAGCGCTACGTCCGCTCGCGCGTCGACGGCTGCACCATCCGCTTCTCCGACATCGCCCGGATCAGCCGCGAGCTGGCCGCGCTCGACCTGCGCGGCCGCGCCCGGATCGGCTGCATCGGCCCTGACCGCGCCGACCTGGTCGTCGCCGGCGCGGCGATCCTGGAGGCGATGTGCCGCAAGTGGCCGGTCGGCCGCATGCGCGTCGCCGACCGCGGCCTGCGCGAGGGCATCCTGCTCGGCCTGATGGCGCAGGATGGCCACGGCGTCGAAACCCGCGCCGCCGCCCACTGAGCCGATGCCGCCGAAACCGAGCAGGGGCAAGAGCCGTGGCGGCGGGCGGCGGCCGGAGAGCGTGCGGGTCAAGACGGCCCGCGGGCGCAAGACGTCCTCGACCGCCTGGCTGCGCCGCCAGCTCAACGACCCCTATGTCGCCGAGGCGCAGGCGCGCGGCTACCGCTCCCGCGCCGCCTTCAAGCTGATCGAGCTCGACGACAAGCTGCGGCTGCTCAAGCCGGGCCAGCGCGTGGTCGACCTCGGCGCCGCGCCGGGCGGTTGGACCCAGATCGCGGTCGTCCGTACCCGCGCCGGGGACGGCCAGGGCAAGGTGGTCGCGCTCGACCAGCTGGAGATGGACCCGGTGCCGGGCGCGACCGTGCTGGTCGGCGACTTCATGGAGGCGGCGACCCAGGCGGCGGTGCGCGAGGCGCTCGGCGGGCCGGCCGACCTCGTGCTCAGCGACCTGTCGCCGTCGACCACCGGCCACAAGGCGACCGACCATTTGCGCATCGTCGCCCTGGTCGAGGAGACCGTCGCCTTCGCCGAGGCCGTCCTGGCCCCCGGCGGGGCGCTGATCGCCAAGGTGTTCCAGGGCGGCGCCGCCGGCGAGGTGCTCGACCGAGTGAAGGCGCTGTTCGACAAGGTCCGCCACGTCAAGCCGGAGGCGAGCCGCAAGGAATCGCCGGAAATGTATCTGGTGGCGACGGGGTTCCGGGGCGGGAAATAGGGCTGCGTCTTTCCGTCTTTGGCCCGTCATCCCATCCTTCGAGACGGCCGCTGCGCGACCTCCTCAGGATGAAGCTGATGGCCTAGGTCGCACCGCGTCCTTCATCCTGAGGAGCGCCGATAGGCGCGTCTCGAAGGATGGGAAGACGGGCGCTACGTCGGGCGCTACGTCCGCTTCGACAGGCGCCATGCCCGCCTAGACCGGTGCGATATCCGCCAACCGGTCGCGGATCGCGGCGTCGGTCTCCTGGGTCAGGTCCTTGTCGACCTCGGCGATCACCGCGGCGGCGGCGGCCGGCGACAGGTGCTTGCGCAGGTCGCCCATGAACTGGGGCGGCGCGATCAGGATCAGGCGCTCGAAATCGTGCTTCTGGGCGTGGTCGGACAGCCGCTTGGCGACCTCGGTCGCGGCGTCGCGCTTGTCGCGGCGGACCGGGTCCTGGTGCGCCTCCATCGCGTGGCGGGTGCCGTCGGCGCTCTCGAAGGCGCGGCCGGGGCGGTCGGCGAAGTCCTTGTCGCGGTCGCGATGATGCTCTTCGGCGACCAGCCGCTCGATCGGCGTGCCCGGACCGGTCGACTGGAGGATCCTCAGGTGGCCGGCGTCGGCGACGCAGATCCAGGTGGTCTTGCGATTCGGCATTGGGCGCCCCTTCGGCAGTGCTTTTCTCGTTCCCACCTATTTGGGCGATCGGCCCGAACCGCGCAAGGGGCCGCGCCGCGGCGGGGCGGCCGGGTCAGGCGATCTCGGCCCCGGATTCGCTGCTCAGCAGGTGGGCCTCGTGGCCGGCGGCGCGGATGGCGTCGAGGATGCGCTGGACGTGGCCGGGGTCGCGGGTCTCCACGACGACGTCGAGCTCGGCCATCTTGAGCGGCACGTTGTGGAACAGCCGCTGGTGATAGACCTCGACGATGTTGCCGCCGGCGTCGCCGATGATCTGGGCGACCTTGCCCAGCAGGCCGGGCGCGTCGCTGATGTCGATGCGCAGCCGCACCAGCCGGCCGGAGCGGACCAGCCCGCGCATCAGGATCGCCGACAGCAGGCGCGAATCGATGTTGCCGCCGGAGACCACCAGCCCGACCCGCTTGCCGGCGAAGCGGTCGGGATACTGCAGCAGCGCGGCCAGCGCCGCGGCGCCGGCGCCCTCGGCGACCGTCTTCTCGATCTCGATCAGCATCAGCACGGCCCGCTCGAGCGCATCCTCGGCGACCAGCAGGATGTCGGCGACCGTCTCGGCGATGATCGCGCGGGTGAGCTCGCCGGGCTGCTTGACCGCGATGCCCTCGGCGATCGTCGTGCCGCCGGCCGACGGCGCCTCGCCGTGGAGAACCTGGCTCATCGCCGGATAGAGCTCGGATTCCACGCCGACGACCTCGATCTCCGGCTGGATCGCCTTGGCCGCGGTGGCGATGCCGGCGATCAGCCCGCCGCCGCCGACCGGGACCACGAGCATGTCGAGCGACGGGTCGTCGGCGAGCATCTCGATGCCGAGGGTGCCCTGGCCGGCGACGATCGCGGCGTCGTCATAGGGATGGATCCAGGTCAGCCCGCGCTCTTGCTGCAGCGTCCGGGCGTGGGCGGCGGCCTGGCTCAGGTCGTCGCCGAACAGCTCGACGGTGGCGCCGAAGGCCTCGGTGTGGCGCACCTTGGTGAAGGGCGTCTCGCGCGGCATCACGATGGTCGCCGGGACGCCGAGCCGCTGGGCGTGGTAGGCGACCCCCTGGGCGTGGTTGCCGGCCGACACCGCGATCACCCCGGCCCGGCGCGCCGCGTCGTCGAGCGAGAGCAGCTTGTTGAGCGCGCCGCGCTCCTTGAACGAGCCGGTATATTGCAGGTTCTCGAACTTGAGCCGCACGGTCGCGCCGCAGATTTCCGACAGGGTCCGCGACAATTCGAACGGCGTGCGCCGGACCGCGCCGGCGATCCGCGCCGCGGCGGCCTCGATGTCGGCGAGGCTGACGGTCATTGCGTGGCTTTCGGGGTCAGCACCAGGGTGCCGACCGCGGCCTTGCGGTCGGCGGCGGTCAACGGCGCCAGCGTCCAGTGGCGCACGTCGCGCCAGGCGGTCAGCAGGTTGTCGTAGAACGGCGAATAGGGGTTGCCCGACGCCCCGGTCGCCATCGTGAACAGCGACTTGTCGAGGTTGTCGAACAGGTAGATGCCGCGGAAGCCGGGTCCGTGCCGGTCGGCGAAGGGCGCCGACTTGTCGCGCACGTTCATCCCCGCCTTGTTGACCGTGTGCGGCCCGCCGCTATTGGCGATGCGCAGGCCGGTCAGGCGGTTGAGCACCGGGATCAGGTTGAAGATCGGGTGGTCGAACTTGGCGTAGTGGGCGTCGCCCCAGCGCCACAGCGCCGGATCGTCGCCCCAGCGGTCGCGCAGCATCTTGAGCGCGGCGTCGAGGCTCGCCGCCAGGATGGCATTGCAGCTCTCCTTGGCCGGGGTGGTGCGGTCGTCGCACCAGTCGCGGTGGTTGACCAGGATGTTCTTGACCACATCGCCGCGCAGGGTGGCGAAGCGCCGGCCCATCTGGCCGAGCTCGTCGGCGTAGAGGCGGCGGTTCAGCTCGGCCAGCCAGGCGATGAAGATCAGCGGCTCGCCCTTGTCCAGGCGCATCTCGCCGTCCCACTTGCGCAGCCGGTCGAGCGCCGCGCGCGCGCCGTCGTTGGCCGGCTTGAACGTCATCATCAACGGCAGCAGGTCGCGGGCCATCAGCGACAGCACGTCGGCCTGGATCGCGGCGATCGTCTGGGGCGTGTGCTTGTCGGTCTTGGCCAACAGCGCGGTGATCCGGGCCGCGCGGTAGTGGTCGCCCCATTCGCGCGACAGGAAGTAGGGATATTCCTTGCCGACGATCTTGCTGTTGGCGTTGACGATGACGCCGCCGGGCGGGTTGTAGGCGTGGGGCAGCTTGTCGAAGGGGATGAAGCCGTCCCAGTCCTGCTCGCCGGTCCAGCCCGGCGCGGGCAGGAAGCCGTGGCCCTTCTTGCGGATCGGGATCAGGCCGGGGACGTAGTAGCCGATGTTGCCGGCGGTGTCGGCGTAGACGAAGTTCTGCAGCGGCCCGATGAAGCGGCGCAGGGCGTTGCGGAAGTCGTCCCAGTTGTGCGCATGGGCCAGGCCGAGCAGGGCGTCGCCGGTGGTGTCCTTTGAGCTCAGCCAGGGCGCCGACAGCGCCAGCACCTCGCTGGCCGGGGCCTGCTTCCGGCCGGGCTGCGGCGTCGCCGGCAGCACCGGGCCGTGGCGGGTCTCGCGCACGGTCAGGGTGACGTCGTCGCCGAAGCGGACCTTGATGACCTCCTTGCGGGTGACGAACGGCTTGGGCCCGTCCGGCGTCAGGTATTTGGTCGGGTCCTTGGGGTCGACCTTCTCGATGAACAGGTCGTCGCTGTCGATGTAGGTGGTGGTCACGCCCCAGGCGATGTGGCCGTTGTGGCCGATGACCAGCGCCGGGTTGCCGGGCACCGAGGCGCCGGCGAGGGTCAGCCCGGGCGCGTCGATCCGGACCAGGTACCACAGGATCGGCGCGGACAGGCCGAGATGCGGGTCGTTGGCGAGGATCGGCTTGCCGCTCTTGGTCTTCGAGCCGGCGATGACCCATTCGTTCGAGGCGCCCGTGGAGATCATCTCGTGGGGCAGGGCGGCCCAGGTCCGGTCGAGCTGCAGCCCGCGCAGCAGGCCGGTCTCCGTCTTCTTGATCGTGACCGGGCCGTCGCCGGGATAGGGCGGGAACAGGACGGCGATCGCCTGGGGCCCGGCGACCTTCATCAGGCGCAGGCGCAACAGCTCGTTGCGCCAGTTGCCCGACAGCTGGATCGCCATGGTCTTGCCCCAGACCAGCGAATCCGCCGGCTTCCACGGCTCGAAGTCGATGTCGAGCAGGGTGAACTCCGGCGGCATCGGCCCCTTGCGCGTGCGCACCCACGCGTTGACGCCGTCGGCGTAGGCCTGGAGCAGGGCGCGGCCCTGGGGCGAGATATAGGCGAGGCTCGCCTTGGCGCGGCGGTAGAGGCCCAGGGTGCGGACGAAGCGGTCGATGCGCAGGCCGGGGCTGCCGACGATCTCGGCGAGCCGTCCCTGGCCGATGCGCCGCTGCATCTCCATCTGGAACAGCCGGTCCTGGGCGTGGACGTAGCCGAGCGCGAACACCGCGTCGCGCTGGTTGGCGGCGGTGATGTGGGGAATGCCGCGCTTGTCGCGGACGATGGTGACCGGTTTGGACAGCCCGGCGACGGCGACCCGGCCGTCGAGCCGCGGCTGCGAGGTGCGCAGCCAGAAGAACAGCACGCCGCCCGCGATCACGACCAGCAGGATCAGGCCGAACACGGCCCGGAAGGTCCACTTGATGATCTTGCGCATGCCGCCCCCGCGGGTTGTGCCGCGCCGATGCCGACCCTGGTGGTCCTGGCTGCGGCGAACCGGATGCCCGTCATAGCGCGAACCGTCGGGCGCGTTAATGGGTTTCCGACCGCGCCGCTCCGTCGCGGTTGCAAACCGGCGGGCGTTGCGTAGGTATCCCGTAGGAGGACACAGAGCCCGATGCCCGATTCGCATCCGTCACCGCCGCAAGGCTTCGCAGCACCGGCCGCGCCGTTCCGGCCGCGCGCGCCGTGGCTGACCGGCGACCTGCAGACCGTGCGCAACATCCTGGTGCGGCCGCGGCCGCCGCTGGCCGGCCGGCACGAGGAACTGTGGTTCCCGATGCCCGACGGCAGCGGCGACGCCCTGCACGGCATGCTGAGCATGCCCGCCGACCCGGGGGACCGGCCGCTGGTGGTGCTGATCCACGGCCTGACCGGCTGCTACGACAGCTTCCACGTCCTGATCACCGCCCAGCACCTGCTCGCGCGCGGCTATCCGGTGCTGCGGCTCAACCTGCGCGGGGCGGGGCCGACCCTGGGGCGCTGCACGGAGCAGTACCACGCCGGCCGCACCGCCGATTTCGCCGCGGTGCTGGCGCAGCTTCCCGACGCGCTGACCGCCAACGGCATGGCGGCGGTCGGCTATTCGCTCGGCGGCAACATGCTGCTCAAGTATCTGGGCGAGGCGGGGGCGGGCAGCCCGTTCCGGGCCGCCGCCTCGATCTCGGCGCCGATCGACCTGGCGGCGACCAGCCGGCATTTCCACCGGCGCCGCAACTGGGTCTACCTGCGCTACCTGATGACCCGGCTCCAGGGCGACACCCTGGCCGCGCGGGACCTGCCGGCGGAGTACCGCGCGCCGATCCGGCAATCGCGGACCATGGTCGAGTTCGACGACGCCTATGTCGCGCCGCGCTACGGCTTCGCCTCGGCGATGGACTATTACGCGCGCAGCTCGGCGCTGCCCTGGCTCGGGGCGATCCGCACGCCGACCCTGGTGGTCCACGCCCTCGACGACCCATGGATCGACCCGGCCGCCTACCGCGACTTCGATTGGTCCGGCAATCCCGCGCTGACCGCGGTTATCAGCGCCCGCGGCGGCCACGTCGGCTTCCACGATCGCGCGCCGATGCCCTGGCACGACCGTCTGTGGCTCGATTTCCTCCGGCGCACGACGCTTACCGCCTGAGAAAAGCCCATTCTTTCAATAATATGGGTGGATTCGCGCTAATCCGACGTGAAGCCCGTCGGCCCCCAAAAATCCCTTGAAATACCCTGGAATGCCTCTAAATATTAGAAGCATTCTAAAGAATGATGTGGCGACCCTACGGTACCAGCGCGATCGGGCAGGACCCGATCGATGCAGCCCCAGTTGGGAAAGCCCCAGTTGGGAAAGCCCCAGTTGGGGCAGCCAGGACACGGGTCGCCGCGCCAGAGGGCACACCGGAAGAAAGGAAGTTTCACATGCGTGTTCCGAACGTCACCTTCAAGACCCGCGTCCGCGACGAGTCGGTCGAGGGTCCCAATCCCTATCGTTGGGAGGACCAGACGTCCGACGACATCTTCAAGGGCAAGAAGGTCGTGCTGTTCGCCCTGCCGGGCGCGTTCACGCCGACCTGCTCGACGACCCACCTGCCGCGCTACGAGGCGCTCTACGACGAGTTCAAGGCGCTCGGCGTCGACGAGGTGATCTGCCTGTCGGTGAACGACGCCTTCGTGATGTTCCAGTGGGGCAAGCACCAGGGCGTCGAGAAGGTCAAGCTGCTGCCCGACGGCTCGGGCACCTTCACCCGCAAGATGGGCATGCTGGTGTCCAAGGATAACCTCGGCTTCGGCATGCGCTCGTGGCGCTACTCGGCCTTCATCGACGACGGCGAGATCAAGAAGATGTTCGTCGAGCCGGGCTTCGACGACGAGTGCCCGACCGACCCGTTCGAGGTCTCGGACGCGGACACGATGCTCAACTACCTGAAGGGCGCGCTCGAGAAGAAGGCCGCCTGACCCGCGCTTCCCTCGTTCCTTCCCTCCTGAACCACTGGCCCCTTTCCCGCACCGGATCCGTCCGGGACGGGGAGGGGCCTTTTCTCTATTCCACGTCGATGTTTTCCACATCGATCTTTATTCCACGTCGACCACGACCCGCTTGCCCCGGGGCACGAAGCGGATCGGCCGGGTCACCGTCCGGCCGCAGACCCAGGCGGTCCACATCTCGATCCAGGCGCCGGTCCGGTTCGGCGGCCGCTTGGCGACGCGGGTGTTGATGATGTCGAACCGCTTGCACTTGGGCGCGACCTTGCGCGCCCGCTTCAGGAAGGCGCGGCCGGCGCGGAGCTGCAGGTTGAGGCCCGCCAGCGAGTGGCCGGGGAAGCCGACCACGGCATGCAGGCCGCGCTTCTTGGTCGCGCGCAGATAGACGTTGTGCCAGACCTTGCGGCCGCAGCGCTCGACCTGGACCCGCTCGGCCCAGCGGCCGGCGACGGGCACCTTGCGCGTCTTGATGAAGGCGGGCAGCTCGGTTACCGAGAACAGCCGCCGGTCGCCGGTGATCTGGCGGTTGTTGCAGCGCGGCGGCATCGCCCGGTCGTAGGCGAGCACCTTCTCCGCCAGGAAGGTCGAATAGGTCAGCGACGAGAGATAGGCCTTGAAGTGGCGGGCCAGCGCGTCGCGCGACTGGGCCGCGGCCGGCACGGCCCCGCCGGCCAGCGCGCCGAGGACCAGCGCCGCGGCCAGGCCCGCGCGAAGACCCGCACCCGCGCGACCATCAGGACGTCGGGAGCGATCCCGCGCGACGGTGACCGAACGGCTCATGCCCTGACAACCTCCCCCATGACGCCTCCGGTCCCAAGATGGACCAGCATCGGCGCGCGGGCAAATCGTCATTTCGGCGCACCGGGGCGCTCGGGCAGGAACAGGTAGTCCGCCGGGCCCGCGTAGCCGTCGCACGCCTCCAGGCGGTTGTCCTGGGTGACCTTGAAGCTGGTGTATCCCCTCGGCCGAAAGATCGACCACGCCTCGGATACCTGGCAGCCGCTGCGGTCCATGATCTCCTGGACCAGCTCGACCAGGACCATCGGCCGATGCCGCTCGATCGCGCGCGTGGCGTGCCGCAGGATGCGGATCTCCCAGCCTTCGACGTCGATCTTCACCAGATCGAGCCGGGTCAGCGCGTTGGCGTCGACGAAATCGTCCAGCGTCGTGACCGGGATATCCTCGCGGATGAAGCGCTCGAAGCGGGTCTCCTCGCCGAGGTGCGCCAGCCCGAAGCCGACGCTGCCGCTGGCCTTCAGGGGCGTCGTGATGGCGGCGTGACCGGGGGCGTCGGACAGGCCGCTGGCGACGACGGTGACGTTGCGCAGACGGTGCCAGCGGACGACCGTCCGCAGGATGCCGCGGGCGTAGGCGGCCGGCTCGAAGGCGAAGACGCGGCCATCGGGGGCCATCTTCGCGAACAGCTTGGTGTACTGGCCCGCGTGCGCGCCGACGTCGAGGATGACCGCGTCGGCGGGCACCATCGGCCGGAGCAGGTCGCCGACACCCTCGTGATGTTGCCGGGTCAGCGCCTTGAAGACGTGGGCGGCCCGCGACGCGCGCTGGCGCGGGGTTATCCGCGCGCGCGCCGTGGGGATCGAGCGTGGTGCCGCCTCGTGACGCGCCTTTCGCCATGCCAAATGCCCGGTGGACGATTTCCGATCCAGACTGTACGGCCGGTATCCGGACGTCCTCCCCGCGACGTCCGTGACCGGCCGAGTTTAGCAGCATCGGCGCGCGCGAAAATCGCCTTTTCATCGGCCGGGGCGCGATGCGGACAGCCGGACGCTCGCGGCCTGCCGGCGCGGCCGGTTCCTGTATAGTGGCGCCGCCAACCACGCCGAAGGGAGACGCCCGTGCCGATCATCGAACCCGAAGACCCGTCGCTCAAGGACCTGAGCGGCCTCCACGTCTGGCACGGCGGCCTGTCGAGCTGCTCGCAGCGGGTCCGCATCGTCCTCGCGGAGAAGGGGCTCGACTGGGAGAGCCACGTGGTCGACCTGGCCGCGGGCGAGCACGCGGGCGCCGCCTACCAGGCGATCAATCCCAAGGGGCTGGTGCCGGCGATGGTCGACGACGGCACGGTGCTGATCGAATCGATCGACATCATCGACCATCTCGACCGGCGCGCGCCGGCGCCGCCGATGCGTCCCGAGGATCCCGGGGAAGAGGCGGAAATGGCGGACTGGCTGGCCAAGGCCGACGCCGCCCAGGGCGATTTGAAGCTGCTGTCCCACGAGTTCCTGTTCCAGCCGACCCACAAGCGGCCGCCGGAGAAGCTCGCCGCCTTCGTCGCCGGCCACCGCAACGAGGCCCTGGTCGCGTTCCAGCAGGAATTCAATTCCCCGGAGGGCTTCCCGCGCGAGAAGGTCGCCGCCGCGGTGGCGCGCACGGACGAAGGCTTCCGGGAGCTCGATACGGCGCTGGCCGACGCCGACTGGCTGGTCGGCGGCCGGCTGACCCTCGCCGACGTCGCCTGGATGCCCAACATCCACCGCATGGCGCTGATGGACTGGCCGTTCGAGCGCTATCCCAACCTGTCGCGCTGGAAGGCGCGGATCGAGGCGCTGCCCTGCTACCAAAAGGGACTGGTCGAGTGGGAGCCGTCGCGCCTGCTCGACGCCTTCGCAGACTATGTCGCCCAGCGCAAGGAAGCGGGGACGGACGTCCGGTCGTTCTTCTAGTCCCGGCACGGTCGGGCCGCGGGCCGATCACCGGCCGCGACCGCTTATCGCAGCGTCGGCATTGGGCTATCGTGTGGCATCGCGTGGTGATGCACGTGACCGAACCAGGGAGGACGATATGAACAAGCCTGCTGCCGTGCTCGCGATCGTGGCCGGGATCGCCCTGGCCGCCGCAACCAGTCTGCCGGCGCAACCGGCCCGGGCCGAATTCGGCCTTCCTCGCGTTCAAGGTCATGAAGCCCGGCCTGGCGCTCGAGCTGGCGCAGGCCGACCTTGGCGGACTGCCGCAAGCGGGGCTATCAGGTCGCCGTCGTCGTGGTCGACCGCTTCGGCCAGATCCAGGTGGCGATTCGCGACAGCCTCGCCGGGCCGCACACAGTCGAGACGGCGCGCCGCAAGGCGTGGACGGCGGTCAGCTTCCGCACCGACACGCTGGCGCTGGCCGGTACCACCAAGGCCGGAACGGCCAATTCCGGCATCCGCTTCATCCGCGGCGCGCTGCTGCTTGGCGGCGGCGTGCCGGTCCAGTCGGCTGGCTCGATGGTGGGCGGGGTCGGCGTCTCGGGCGGTCCGGGCGGCAAGGCGGACGACGGTTGCGCCCGTGCGGGCATCGCGGCGATCCAGGACAAGCTGGACTTCTGAGCGGCGCGCGAGCGCCGCGGGCAGCTCACCCCGTCGACCGCGCCACGGGCCCGACGCGGCTGCGCGCGCCGTCAGTCCGGCAGCCCGGCCTGGCGCAGGGCGTCGGCATAGCGCGCCCGCATATCGTCGTCGCGGATCGGCAGGCCGGCGACGGTCGCCGTGATCGTGTTGCCCGGCAATGCGGCCAACAGGGCGTCGATCGCGGCGCGGGCGGCCTCGGGTCGGCCGAGCACGGCCTCGTTGGCGGCGATCAGGCGGAGGGCGCTTGGGAAGTCGGGGTTGAGGTCGGCGGAGGCGCGGGCGGCCGCCAGCGATTCGGCGTGGCGGCCCAGCGCGAAGTAGGCGTAGCTGCGGCCGGTCAGCCAGATCGCCGCCATCGGATCGCGCGGGCTCAGCCTTTCGGCGTAGGCCGCTTCGGCCAGCGCCGCGCCGTAGTCGCCGCTGAAGGCATAGGCGTGGGCCAGGGCGGCGTGGGCGAAGGAGAAGTTGGGGTCGAGCGAAACGGCGTGGCGCAGGTCGGCGATCGCGTCCTCGTGCTGGCGCAGCACCATCCGGCAGCAGCCGCGGACCATGTAGGCCCAGCTGTCCTCGGCATCGAGCTGGATCGCGCGGCGGGCCTCGCCCAGCGCCTGTTGCATCCCGGCCTGCGGGTCGTCGCTCCAGCCATAGAGCAGGTCCCACATGTAGGTCATTGCCAGTCCGGCGTGGGCCTGCGCGCTCGTCGGATCGCGCTCGACCGCGGCCTGGAGCAGCGCCCGCGCCTCGGCGTGGTGGTGGCGCGAGACCCGGCTGACCATGTCCTGGGCGCGGACGAACAGCTGCCAGGCGCTGAGCGCCTCCGGCGAGGCGCTGCGGTGGCGCTCGCGCTCGGAATGGACGATCTCCGGCTCCAGCGCCTGGACGACCTGGGCCGACAGCGCGTCGAGCATGCCGAACAGGTCGGCCATCCGGTGGTCGTAGCGCTCGGCCCAGATCTGCCGGCCGGTGGCGGCGTCGATCAGCTGGGCGTGGACCCGGACCCGGTCGCCGACCTGGTTGTAGCTGCCTTCGAGGACGTAGCGGACGCCGAGCTCGGTCGCGACCTGCTTCACGTCGAGCGCCCGGCCCTTGTAGGCGAAGCTGGAATAGCGCGCGATCACGAAGACCCAGCGGAACTTGGACAGCGCGGTGATGATCTCCTCGGCGACGCCATCGGCGATGGCCTCGTCCTCGCGCCGCCCGGTCAGGTTCTTGAACGGCAGCACGGCGACCGAGGGCCGTTCGCCGTCGTCGCCCGTCGGCACGCTCTCGACGGTCTGGGGCGGGGCGTAGTCGCCCAGGCCGGCGACCGCGAAGACGCGGACCGGGCGCGAGACGTTCTTCATCTTGCGCTCGCCCCAATCCTCGAAGGCGACGCCGGCGCGGCTGCCGGCGCGGTCGACCACCGCCTGGTTGACCAGGATGCCACCCGGCGGCGCGAGCTGTTCGAGCCGGGCGGCGAGGTTGACCGTCTCGCCGTAGACGTCGTCGTTCTCGATCAGCACCTCGCCGACCGACAGGCCGATGCGCAGGCGCAGGGTCGTCGGATCGCCGGGCCGCTGCGCCGGCTCGATGGCGTGGCGCTGGATGGTGACGGCGCCGTCGAGGGCGTCGAGGACCTCGCCGAATTCGGCGAGGAAGCCGTCGCCGACCTGCTTGACCAGGCGGCCGTGGTGGCCGTTGATCGCCGGCAGGATCAGCCCGTCGCGCAGCGTCCGCAGGCGGTGCAGCGTGCCTTCCTCGTCGGCTTCCATGTGGGCGGTGTAGGCGGCGACGTCGGCGGCGACAATGGACGCCTGGCGGCGCTCCATTTCGGACCCGGCGGCGGCGGCGCTAGGCGGCGGCGTCATCGCATGGTGCGCCGACTTACCCGTTGAGCCGCTTGGCCGCCTCGACCGCGAAATAGGTCAGCACGCCGTCGGCGCCGGCGCGCTTGAAGGCCATCAGCGCCTCGAGCACCACCCGGTCGCCGTCGAGCCAGCCGTTGTCGATCGCGCCGCGCAGCATCGCGTACTCGCCGGACACCTGGTAGGCGTAGGTCGGCACGCCGAATTCGTCCTTCACCCGGCGGACGATGTCGAGATAGGGCATGCCCGGCTTGACCATGACCATGTCGGCGCCCTCGGCGATGTCGAGCGCGACCTCGCGCAGCGCCTCGTCCGAGTTGGCCGGGTCCATCTGGTAGGTCTTCTTGTCGCCGACCAGCGCGGTCGCCGAGCCGACCGCGTCGCGGAACGGGCCGTAGAAGGCCGAGGCGTATTTGGCGGCATAGGCCATGATCTGGACCGCGTCGAAGCCCTCGGCGTCGAGCGCCTCGCGGATCGCGCCGACCCGGCCGTCCATCATGTCCGACGGCGCGATCACGTCGCAGCCGGCGCGGGCCTGGACCAGCGCCTGCTCGGTGAGGATCGCCACGGTCTCGTCGTTGACGACGTAGCCGTCGCGGATCACGCCGTCGTGGCCGTGGTCGGTATAGGGGTCCAGCGCGACGTCGCAGACCACGCCGATGTCCGGATGGGCGTCCTTGATCGCGCGGATCGCGCGGCACACCAGGTTGTCGGGATTGAGCGCCTCGGTGCCTTCGGCGTTCTTGGCTTCGGGCGGGGTCATCGGGAACAGCGCCACCGCCGGGATGCCGAGCCCCTTGGCCGCGCCGACCGCATCTACTAGTAGATCGACGCTCAACCGCTCGACGCCGGGCATCGAGGCGACCGGCTCGCGCGCGCCCTTGCCGTCGATGACGAACACCGGCCAGATGAAGTCGTCGGGCGTCAGCACGTTCTCGCGCACCAGCCGGCGCGACCAGTCGTAACGCCGGTTGCGGCGCATGCGCACCCGCGGCCACGCGCCCGGCGTGCCGCCGGCGACGGGGACGGCCTGGCGGGCCGCGCCCGCTTTCGGCTTCTTGGTCTCGGTCATGGGCGGGACCCTAGCAAAACCGAATGATACGGGCGAGAGCCTTCCGAACCGCCGCCCGGCAAGAAAACGGGCCGCCCCCTTGCGGAAGCGGCCCGCTTCGTCCCCAGACTTGGAAGCCAGCTACTTGATGAACTGGTTGGTGTAGAGCTCGTTGAGCGGCACCGCTTTCCGCGCGATGCCGGCCTTGACGTAGAAGGCCTGGACCTTCTTCATCCGCTCGGCGTTGACCTCGCCCAGCTTCTTCTGGCCCGGGTAGACGAGCTTGGCGTAGTAGGCGAACACCCGCTCGATATACCCTTCCTTGCCCTTCCACATCGGCACCACGGCGACGAAGGCCTTCGCGGCGGCCTTGGGGTCGTCCATGATGTCCTTCATGCCGTGCATGGCGGCCTGGACGAACTTGCCGACCATCGCGGGCCGTTCCTTGATGATCTTGTCCGAGGCGCCGATCGCCTGGGCCATCGACGGGAAGTATTCGTCGGCGGGCATGATCTTGACCTTGACGCCGGCGGCCTGGATCGGCGGGATCCAGTCCGGCACGCAGGCGCAGGCGACGGTGTTGCCGTTGGCGACCAGCTTCCACACGCCGGCGGGGCCGGCCGGCTCGATGGTCAGGTCGGACTTCTTCAGCCCGACGCTGGCGAGCGCGCCCTGGAGCACGTAGTAGGTGGTGTCCTGCAGCGACATCACCGAGACCTTCTTGCCCTTGAGGTCCTTCGGCCCGTTGATCTTGGCGTCGGCGCGGGCGACGATCTGCATGAAGCCGTGGCCGCCGAACACGCCGATGGTCTTGATCGGCACGCCGTTGGGCCGGACGATGATCGGGCCGTCGGCGAGGATGCCGCCGAGCTCGGCGTTGCCGACGCCGACCTGCTTGGCGACGTCGATGCCGCCCTTGCCGCGCTGGAACACGACCTCGAGGCCGGCGGCCTTGAAGTAACCCTTGCTCTTGGCGACCTGGATCGGTCCGAAGGCGGGCAGGAAGGGCGGCGCCGGGAACAGGTAGGTGACCTTCTCGGCGGCCTGGCCCGGTGCCGCGAACAGGGCGGCGCTGGCGAGCGCGGCGGCGCCCAGGGCCAGAACGCGGCGCTGACGCCGCGCGGATTTCGTTGGATTCGTCATTGGATCTCCCATGGCTTGGCGCGTGAAACAGCCTCGCCGCGGCGCTCGCTGACTGGACTTCGCGGCCTTTTGTCGCGGCGTTCCTAGGCTCTATTCGACTTCCGGGGACCGGTCAAGGCGGCCCTGCACGCGCCGAGTTGACGGGCCCGGCCGCGCCGCCGAAGATTTGGCGAGCCGCCGCGGCCGTCCGGTCGAAGCCGCAGGCGGCGCGGGCAGACCTGCAGCGGGGGACGAGGCGATGATGATCCGGGCGATTCTGATAGCGGTCGTATCGGCCGCGGCCGTGCTGCCGGCGACGGCGCAGGCGAGGGATATCGACCTCCGCCTGATCCACTTCTACGAGAGCGGCTACCAGCCCGCGGCCAAGGGCCAGCGCCGCTATGTGAGCCTGCTGCCCCGCAGCAGCACGCGGTTCGTCTACTGGGAGATCACGGTCCACAACAAGCTCTACCAGGTCCGCGACCACACCTACACGGTGGTCGCCCGCTGGTACCGCCCGAACGGCAGCCTGCTGGGCACGTCGCAGCAGAATTTCCTGGTCCGGTCGGGCTGGTCGAACGCCTGGATCAGCCACGGCAAGGGCTATCGCACGCCGGGCCGCTGGGCGCCGGGCAAGTACAAGGTCGACATCCTGGTCGACGGCAGCCTGTTCGCGCGGCGGCAGTTCCTGATCTACGACGACGCCCGGGTCAATCCCGACAATCCCCGCTTCACCTTCACCCGGGTGCGGCTGTTCGAGGGCGCCTCCCGGCCGCCGCCGGCGGCGCAGCGGCAGTACACGACCCGGTTCGACCGGGCGACGACGCGCTACATCTACGTCGAGGTAACCGGCCGCAACCTGAACTACGGCAACGGCGACTTCTACCCGATGTTCGAGTTCCGCTTCTTCAAGGCGAACGGCGCCTACAACGGCGCCGTCATCCTCGACCGGGCGGTCGTGCGCTCGAGCTGGCGGACGGCGCTGCTCGCCGCCGGCTGGGGCGCGCGCGTGCCCAACAACTGGGCGGTGGGCAGCTACCGGGTCGAGGTCTGGCAGGGCACCGAACGCAAGGTCGGCGAGGCGCACTTCACGGTCTACAGCGGCGCGCCGCCGTCGGACGACGACAACCAGCCGGACACCGTGCCCCCGGACACCAAGCCGCCCGGCGACCGGCTGCCGGCCCAGCCGCCGAAGGCCACGCCGCCGCCGGCGACCCCGGCGCCGAAGGCTCCGGACAAGCCAAAGGACTTGGAGGAACTGGAAAAGCTCTAAGCGCGCGGCGCTTCAGCGGTGGGGCGCCAACAGGATCACCAGCGTCCCGCCGACGGCCAGGGTGACGCCGACCACGTCCCAGCGGTCGGGCACGACGCGCTCGACCGCCCACAGCCAGCCCAGCGAGGCGAAGATGTAGATGCCGCCGTAGGCGGCGTAGGCGCGGCCGGCGAAGCCGACGTCGACCCGGGTCAGCAGGAAGGCGAACAGCGTCAGGCTGACCAGGCCGGGCAGCAGCCACCAGGGCGAGCGGTCGAGCCGCAGCCACGCCCAGAAGGCGAAGCAACCCGCGATCTCCGCCACCGCGGCGCCGAGATAGTAGGCGAGGGCCATGCCCGGCAGGATAGAGGGATATCCGGCCGGCGGAAACGGCGCGCTGCGAGCCCTTCGGAAACGGCGCGCTTCGAGCCCCGCTGTCGAGCAAATGGCCGCTTTGCAGTCGGCGAAGCGCGCGGCCGGGTGCTGGCGAACAGCATACCGTCGACACGGCTGCTGTATCGGCGATCGGACACCCGCGAAGACCTGGCCGCGCGCTTCGCCCGACCCGATAGCGGCCAATCTCCTGAAAGCGGGGCTCGAAGCGCGCCGTTTCCGGGCCCTAGAACAGCATCGGCCCCAACAGCGCCGCCACCAGCAACGCGCCGCCGGCGACGGCGGCGACCAGGGCGTCCGTGGCGACGCCCTGCTGGGTCCGGGCGGCCGGCGCGACGTCCCGTTCTTTCGATTGTCTCATGTCCATCCCATCGGTCTCGTCGGTTCGAGACCTGCAGGGTGGCAGACGGGGTCGGGCCGGACAGTGACGGGCGTCACAGGGGCCGCCGTTCCGTGATCGCCGGCTTCTGCTACCGCCGGATGGTTGACTTTGGGGGGTAAAGCTCGCCTGGTGCCGGCCATCGCGACGCGGGGGCACGAATGGCGTATCCGACACCGGAACACGAGGCCGACCGCAACGTCGCGCTTCGCAGCTACAGAATCATGGATTCGGCGCCGGACATCGCGTTCGACGAGATCGGCGAGGTGGCGGCGCAGGTCTGCGGCTGTCCGGTCGCCTATGTCAGCTTCATCGAGGACGACCGGTTCTGGTTCAAGTCCAAGTACGGGCTCCCGCCCGACATGTTCGACAGCTGTCCCCGCGAGATCGCTTTCTGTTCGGTGACGATCTGCGGCGCCGATCTGGTGTTGTCGCCGGACCTCGCCGCCGACGAGCGCTTCCGCGACTTTCCCTTCGTCGTCGGCGAGCCGAATTTCCGCTTCTACTGCTCGATGCCGCTGGTGACGCCCGAAGGCTATTCGATCGGCACGATCTGCGTGATGGACTTCGTGCCGCGCGAGCTCAGCTTCGAGCAGCAGGAAACGCTGCGGCGGCTGGGCCATCAGCTCGTCGGCCTGCTCGAACACCGGCGCCGGATGATCGAGCTCGACGAGGCGATGCGCGAGCTGGACGAGGCGCACAAGGCGCTCGCCGCCGAGAAGGCGCGCGCCGATTCGCTGCTGCATCGCATCCTGCCCGAGGCGATCGCGGACGAGCTGCAGGCGAACGGCAAGGTCCAGCCGCGCTTCTACCCGGCGGTGACCATCCTGTTCGCCGACGTCGAGGGCTTCACCGGCTTCACCGAGCGGGCCGAGCCGGCGACCCTGATCGGCATCCTCGACAAGTATTTCGCCGGCTTCGACGACGCCGTCCTCGACTATGGGGTCGAGAAGCTCAAGACCATCGGCGACGCCTATCTGGCCGTGGCGGGGGCGCCCGAGCTGGACCGCAGCCACGTTCTCAACGCCTGCCTCGCCGCCCTGGCGGTTCGCCAGGTCGTCGACGCCTATCGCCGGGAGCGCGAACGCCTGCGTCTGCCCTTCTTCGAGGTCCGCATCGGCCTGCATACCGGGCCGGTGATCGCCGGCGTCGTCGGCCGCCGCCGCTTCACCTACGACATCTGGGGCGACGCCGTGAACGTGGCCCAGCAGATGGAGGCGCAGGGCGAGGCCGGGCGGATCAACGTGTCGGAGCCGGTGTTCCGCCACGTCGAGCCCTATTTCGAGGCGACCGCCCGCGGCGCCGTGGAGATCAAGAGCAAGGCGGCGGTCCCGATGTTCTTCCTGGACCGGCTGAAGCCGGAGTACAGCGAAGACCCCGCCGGCCAGATCCCCAACGCCCGGCTGTTCGAGCGCAGCGGCGCCCGGCGCGCGCTCGCCGGTCTGGCTGCCGGCGCCTGAACCGGGCCGGCGGCGGGGCGCGCATGCCTTCGATCAGTTGACGTTTACGTAAACGTCGCGCACACTCCGCGCGCGTTCACGACGCCGGTCGCGCCGCCATCCCACGGTGGCCCGGCGGCGCCGGATGACGTAAATTCCTGCCAAGGGTGCGCGCCCACGCTTTGCCCGCGGGCGCGCCATCCCCGTGGCCCGGAGGTGAGAGTTGCCCGACGACGCGCCCGTAGCCGACAAGCCGAAAGCGAAACAGACGCCGCCGAAGCCGCCGGAGCCGCCCGCGCCCAAGAACCGGCTGCGCTTCGTCACCGCGGCGGCGCTGTTCGACGGCCACGACGCGGCGATCAACGTGATGCGCCGGGTGCTGCAGGCGCAGGGGGCCGAGGTCATCCACCTGGGCCACAACCGCTCGGTCGACGAGGTCGTCACCGCCGCGATCGAGGAGGACGCCCACGGCATCGCGGTGTCGTCCTACCAGGGCGGCCACGTCGAGTTCTTCAAGTACATGGTCGACCTGCTGAAACAGCGCGGCGCGGGGCACATCAAGGTGTTCGGCGGCGGCGGCGGCACCATCGTGCCGGCCGAGATGCGGGAATTGCACGACTACGGCGTCGAGCGCATCTACAGCCCCTACGACGGCCAGACCCTGGGCCTGACCGGCATGATCGCCGACATGATGAGCCGGGCGGACGTCGATCTCGCGGCCC
Source organism: uncultured Alphaproteobacteria bacterium (assembly GCA_963730305.1). Classification (GTDB taxonomy): domain Bacteria; phylum Pseudomonadota; class Alphaproteobacteria; order Bin65; family Bin65; genus CAMYMQ01. Next base: position 355,801 of record CAVSRB010000001.1, on the reverse strand, counting down.
AGGCGCCGAAGGATTTGAAAGCGCTCGACACCGCGCATACCGGGGTGCTGGCGCGCGTGCTGTCGGCGATCGAGGCGGGGACGCTCGATCCCGCGCTGATGGCCGAGATCGAGGCGCGGGCCGAGACCCGGACGGTGCCCGTGCTGGGCATCACCGGGCACCGGCGGGGCGGGCAAGTCGTCGCTGACCGACGAGATCGTCCAGCGCTTCCGGCTCGATCACCCGGAGCTGACCATCGCCCTGATCGCGGTCGACCCGACCCGGCGGCGCACCGGCGGCGCGCTGCTCGGCGACCGCATCCGCATGAACGCCATCGACAAGCCCGGCGTCTACATGCGCTCGCTGGCGACGCGCACCAGCGGCAAGGAGATCGCCGAGGCGCTGCCCGAGGCGATCGCCGCGGCCAAGGCGGCGGGCTACGACCTGGTCATCGTCGAGACCTCGGGCATCGGCCAGGGCGACGCGGCGATCGTGCCGCTGGTCGACCTGACCCTCTACGTCATGACCCCGGAGTTCGGCGCGGCCAGCCAGCTCGAGAAGATCGACATGCTCGACCTCGCCGACGTGGTCGCGGTCAACAAGTTCGACCGCAAGGGCGGCCACGACGCCCTGCGCGACGTCGCCAAGCAGGTCCAGCGCAACCGCGAGGTCTTCGACCAGAAGCCCGAGGACATGCCCGTCTTCGGCACCATCGCCAGCCGCTTCAACGACGACGGCGTGACCGCGCTCTACCAGGGCCTGCTCGCCGCCTTCAAGGCGAAGGGCCTGGCGGCGTGGGAGAGCGGCTGGCCGGCGTCCAAGACCCGCGCCTCGTCGGCCGAGCGCGCCATCGTCCCGCCCGAGCGCCAGCGCTACCTCGCCGAGATCTCCGAGACCGTGCGCCACTACCACGCCTGGGCGGAGGCGCAGGCCAGGCTCGCCCGCGAGCGCCAGCAGCTGCGCGCCGCCAAGGCCATGCTGGAGGAGGACGCGCCCGACGCGCTGACCGACCTGATCCACGACCGCGATCGCGCGCTCGACCCGCGCTGCCGGGCGCTGCTCGACGACTGGCCGGGGCTGCGCGAGGACTATGCCGGCGACGAATACGCCGTGCAGATCCGCGACCGGGAGATCAAATACGACCTGAAGCGCGTCTCGCTGTCCGGGACCAAGGTGCCGCGCGTGGCCCTGCCCCGGTGGGAGGACGACGGCGAGATCCTGCGCTGGCGGCTGCGCGAGAACCTGCCCGGCAGCTATCCCTTCACCGGCGGCGTCTTCGCCTTCAAGCGCGAGGGCGAGGACCCGACCCGCATGTTCGCCGGCGAGGGCGACCCCGCGCGCACCAACCGCCGCTTCAAGCTCCTCTCGGAGGGGATGCCGGCCAAGCGCCTGTCGACGGCGTTCGATTCGGTCACCCTCTACGGCCACGACCCCGATCGCCGCCCCGACATCTGGGGCAAGGTCGGCACGTCCGGCGTCTCGATCGCCACCCTCGACGACATGAAGGTGCTCTACGGCGGCTTCGACCTGTGCAGCCCGTCGACCTCGGTGTCGATGACCATCAACGGCCCGGCGCCGACCATCCTGGCGATGTTCCTCAACACCGCGATCGACCAGCAACTGGACGTGTTCGAGGAAGAGAACGGCCGCAAGCCGTCAGCGGAAGAGGCCGCCGCGATCCGCGCGCGCACGCTGTCGACCGTCCGCGGCACGGTCCAGGCCGACATCCTCAAGGAGGACATGGGCCAGAACACCTGCCTGTTCTCGACCGAGTTCTCGCTGAAGGTGATGGGCGACATCCAGGAGTATTTCGTCGCCCACGACGTGCGCAACTTCTACTCGGTGTCGATCTCCGGCTACCACATCGCCGAGGCCGGCGCGAACCCGATCACCCAGTTGGCGCTGACCCTCTCCAACGGCTTCACCTACGTCGAGGCCTACCTGGCGCGGGGCATGAAGATCGACGACTTCGCGCCCAACCTCTCCTTCTTCTTCTCCTACGGCATGGACCCGGAATACGCCGTGCTCGGCCGCGTCGCCCGGCGCATCTGGGCCGTGGTCATGCGCGAGAAGTACGGCGCCGGCGAGCGGGCGCAGAAGCTCAAGTTCCACTCCCAGACCTCGGGCCGCTCGCTCCACGCCCAGGAATATTCCTTCAACGACATCCGCACCACGCTCCAGGCGCTGATCTCGACCTACGACAACACCAACAGCCTGCACACCAACGCCTACGACGAGGCGATCACCACGCCGAGCGAGGAGAGCGTGCGCCGGGCGATGGCGATCCAGCTCATCATCAACAAGGAATGGGGCCTGGCCAAGAACGAGAACCCCAACCAGGGCTCGTTCGTCCTCGAGGAGCTGACCGACCTGGTCGAGGAGGCCGTGCTCGCCGAGTTCGACCGCATCGCCGAGCGCGGCGGCGTCCTCGGCGCGATGGAGCTCGGCTACCAGCGCGGCCTGATCCAGGAGGAGAGCCTCCACTACGAGACCCTGAAGCACGACGGCAGCCTGCCGATCGTCGGCGTCAACACCTACGTGAACCCCGACGCCGGGGAGTGGGGCGAGGTGACGCTGGAGCTGGCGCGCGGGACCGAGGCGGAGAAGCAGGGGCAGTTGGACCGGCTGGCGGCCTTCCACGCGGCGCACGCAGGCGGAGGCGCCGGCGATGCTGAAGCGGCTTCAGGACACGGTGCGCGAGGACGGGAATGTGTTCGCGGTGCTGATGGATGCGGTGCGGGTGTGCTCGCTGGGGGAGATTACGCAGGCGCTGTTCGAGGTGGGGGGGCAGTATCGGCGGAATATGTGAACTGCCACCTAGGTCTTGGAAATTTTCAAAATTGAATCCACCAAGCAATGAACCGTCGTTGACGGATTTCCTCTCACAATGCCTTCCTCGCGCCGACGCTTCAGCAACCAGCGTGCACGCTTTTGAGCGGCGCCGACCTCTAGTTTCATCGAATCAAAATCCAGGGTCTTTCTCTTGCTTGGAGAATAGCGTGCTGTACCAGCTCCTTCAGGAGGGAACACAATTTCTTTCGATGCAATGGAGCATTGTAGTCTTGAAAATGAAGAACTGCCCAGAATTCAAAGCAAGGATTGGAATATGCGACCTCTATAGGTGACTTTCTTGCGCTAGCTATTGCAGAGTCAAAAATCCTGAAATCGTCCTTATCAAAAACGGCCCAAACTTCATACTCTTTCTCAAATGAGTCGCCAGATTTCCGAGCTAATCGTTGTTGATCAATTTGCCTTTCTTTTGCCAATTCGACAATCTTGCTTGGGGATCCCTGACCACCGACAATCTCCAGTTTTAGAAGGGGGCCTGCATATTCATTTTTCAAGCTAATGAAATATTCTGGTTCTGTATTTAACCCTTCACAGACCACAATTATCTTTTTTGGTGCATATTTATCTTTCTTTGTCTAGCCAATTCTAAAGCTTTAGGAAGGTCTCTTGTTCCGCGCGCCATAACTCATTCCTCAGAAACTAAATCTTCAAAATGGCCGACATACGGTATGGCGCCAAATCGACCTTGAAGATATCCTTTCTCGTAGTTATCGCCGGAGCGTATGCTGAAGTCACTCAATGAATAAAAGTGTGAGCAGCCAGCATTATCTTTTTCACAAAACCAAACTTGATCACGGCGAAGTAGTGTATGATTTAGCAAATTTGTATCATGAGTTGTGAATATAAGCTGGCTCCGATGGGAATTCGATTTCTTGGAGTTATACAAAGCCACGGTTCTCCAGACAATATCGGGTGGAGGCTTGAATGAGCTTCATCAACGCCAAGTAATGATTTGCGACGTATCGCCTCCAAAATGGGAATAATAAGGGATGTATAGCGTAATGTTCCTCGACTTTCATGTGTCAGTGGTAATGAAAATTCATTTCTGTGGCCTTTATGAACAAAACTCAGCTCCTTAAGGATGATCGGGTGGACTTGTTTCTATTTTAGTTGTGTCGTCTTCAACCTTTGCATGCTTTTCAAAAACTTTCATAAGGTCATCATACATTTCACGGTATTTGTTAGGATCTTTTGCTTCACTTATTTGGCATTGGCAATGCCGATATCCGCTCTGCGCAAGAACTTTAAGGCGGTGGAGCAAAATCCTTCTCTTGAAATGCTTTGATTATAGAAGCATAGTTTATATCGATGTCAAGTACTATCCTAAAGCGATCCTTACGGAAGAAGTTATAAATCGGAGATAATTGTTCGTGGTCGATTTGCGACATTGTAGAAAGAATTAGTGAATTGGGCCTTAGAACTGTATATCTTTGTTGTGCCACCATAGAAATTGGGGCCGAAGTAAAGGTCGTCTTCGGATTTAGTGGAATTGTCCTATAAAACAAAACTTGTCGCTTAGCTTTAGGGTAGGCGTATAGCCACTCTTTCAGGTACTTGGTTTTGTCAAACTCGAAGCCGTAGTGATATCGCGTATCGTCTAATACAAAATCGATATCAAAAGTAGTCTTGGATTGAATTCGCTTCTTTGGGTTGCTCTTGAAAGGCTGTTGCGGAATGGATTGATTTCGAGATAAGTGTGTTTGAGATTGAAGGATGTGGCGCTGAATTTCGTCTAGGGCATCGAGGAGATTTGACTTTCCGGACGCGTTTGCGCCGTAGACGGCGAGTGTGGGTAGGACAGATATTTTTCGGTAGCGAAGAAGATCGGTTGATGTGTCGCGAAGGGAGGATGCGACAAAGCTGATCTCCTGATAGTTCTTGATTGATTTGTGGTTGGCTACGCCAAAGCGGAGTATCATGATTGAGCCTTGTGTCTGACTATGTGACTGTATATGTGATTTTTCTGCAAATTTGGTAGGATTTTTTGGAATTACCTTGGACGGTGTGTGCTAACTTATTGTTATTAATGTAATTTTTGGGATTTGGCCAAAGATGATTTTCGGACTTTGGCCGGAACACGCCTGTGGTCTTTTGTAAGAGCAGGTCTGCGACCTGCTTTGTTACGGCTTCATTGGTTGTGGGATGAAATCCCATTGCGAAGCGGGTGACACACCCGCTTCTGCGCGCATCGAAGATCAGCCCCGCTTCCCGGGGCCATCCCGGGCCTGCGGTTTCCTTGAGTCCACTCCACCGGCACCGAGCCGCGCGCTTCGCCCTCGGTGCGCATCGAAGATGCGCACCGTGCTCCCTGCGCCTAACCCGGGCGCTGCGGTTTCAGAGGTCCCCCAACCAAACCTCCATCCGCTCACTCAGCCGATAATCCTTCTCCTTGAACACCCACCACCCGGCCAGCCGCACCGTGCGGTAGATCGTGTCGCGCGCCAGCTCCGGGTCCATGCCCTCGGTCGCCAGCATGCCGGCGAGCAGGACGTCGTCGGCGAACTGGCGGTCCTGGCGGCTGGGCTGGTCGAGCGGGCGGAAGTCGGTCCAGGCCATGTAGAGATAGTCGTGGACGATGCTGGCCTCGAGGTGGCGGCCGATCGGGCCGACGATGCTCCATAGGCTCTGGGGTACCGAGGAGAGGTCGGTGTACATGCCGCGCGGCGCGGTGATCTCGTGGACGAAGGCCTGGTCCGGCGGCGCGCCGCGCTCGCGCAGGATCATCGAGACCCGGAAGTCGGCCGAGAGCTGCCACCAGCTGTCCGGCGCCGTGGCGGGCGCGTGGCGGTGGCGGACGAAGCGCAGCTCGTCGTGGAACCGGAAGTCCGCGATCGGCTCGATCTCGAAGGCGGGGAAGGGATTCGGATTGGGGTCCCAGGGCATGACGTCTCCTGAAGCCGGCTGCGGAACCCGCGGCGCGGCGACGACGGAGTGTACACCGACGGCGTCTTTCGACCCAAGCGCGCGGCCGGCTAGCGGGGACCGGGTGGCGCGCCTCGGCCGTTGCCTCCCGCGCCGATCTGCGGCATCACCCCCGTCGAGCCTGGGACGCGGGCTGGACTTGGCTCGCGACCTTGGGAACGATCATGCGGAGGGCGAGGCGATGAAGCGGCTTCAGAGCACGGTCCTGGCGGCGGCGGGCGCGGTGTTCCTGGCGCTCGCGGTCTACTACTGGATCACCCCGGCCGAGGCGCTGGCCCGGGTCCTGCCCGGCTACCAGGCGGGCTCGGTCCACATCCACTACAAGCACGGGCTCGGCCTGATGATCGTCGCCCTGGGCCTGTTCGCCGTCGCCTGGTTCCGCCTCGGCCCGCGCTTTCCGCGCCCCGACGACGACCAGGCGCGGCGCTGACGGACCCGATGCGCCCGGCGGGGGTTAGCCGGCGGCGGTGAGGTAGACCAGCGCGGCGAGGCCGGCGCCGGCGCAGTAGAGCGCGAACGGGGTCAGCGTCCGGGTCTCGAAATAGCGCACCAGGAAGCGGACCGAGAAATAGGCGGTGACCGCCGCGCACAGCGCGCCGACCACGGCCTGGCCGAGCCCGGCGCCGCTGCCGTGGAACAGGTCCGGCAGCTTGAGCACGGCGGCGGCGAGGATGATCGGGGTCGCCAGCAGGAAGGCGTAGCGGACCGCGTTCTCGTGCGACAGGCCGCTGCCCAGGCCGCCCGCCATCGACATGCCGGTGCGCGAGAAGCCGGGGATCAGCGCCAGGCACTGGGCGACGCCGATGGCGATCGCCTGGCGCCAGGACAGCGCGGCCAGCTTGGCGTCGTCGTGCGGGCCCTCCTCGGCGCGCCGGCGCAGCCGCTCGACCAGGAGCAGGGCGATGCCGTTGAGGCCGAGCGCCGCCGCCGCCACCCAGGCGTCGCCGAACAGCGCCTGCAGCTTGTGCTCGAACAACAGGCCGAGCAGCCCCGCGGGGACGGTCGAGACGATCAGGAGCCAGCCGAGCCGGGCGTAGGTGTCGTCGCGCCGGATCTCGCGCAGCCTGAGCGCCCGGAAGATGCCGGTCACGATCGCGACCCAGTCGCGCCAGAAGAAGCCGAGCAGGACCAGGGCGGTGGCGAGGTGGGTCAGCACGACGAAGGCGACGAAGCCGTCGGTCGCCCGGTCGACCCGCCAGTGCAGCACCGCCGGCAGGATCACGGTGTGGCCGAGGCTCGAGATCGGGAACAGCTCGGAGAAGCCCTGCAACAGGCCGAGCGCGATCGCCTGGAGGTAGGAAATCATCGACGGGGAGGCTCCGGATTGGACGGGCGAGGCGGGGCGCCCCAACCGGCGCCCGCCGCCGCACCATGCCACGCCATCGCCCGGCCGGGCCAGCGCGATGACGGCGAGGTCTCACCGGGGGCGTCGGCGCCGCGGCGGGTGAGGGGGCACGGCCCGCTTGAAATCCGCGGCGTTCTTGATAATATTCCTAAGATGGCGTGTCCGGCCGCCGCTGGCCGGGGCCGCCAGGGGCCGATGCCGACAAATGATGACATTCGTTTACACGTGCCGATGCTTCGCAGATGCCGATGTTGCAGATGCCGACGTCTGCAGACGCCGACGGGGCCGCACCCCGCCCGTCATCCCGAGCGAAGCCGAGGGATCTTGCCGCCCCCGCCGCGGTTCCGGCCGGCTTCGGCAAGATTCCTCCGCTCCACCCGCCGCTGCGCGGCGGGCTCCGGTCGGAATGACGATCGTGGTGGAGGCCGACGAATGATGACGATTGTTTACACTGCCGATGTTTGCAGATGCCGACGTCTGCAGATGCCGACGGGGCCGCACCCCGCCCGTCATCCCGAGCGAAGCCGAGGGATCTTGCCGCCCCCGCCGCGGTTCCGGCCGGCTTCGGCAAGATTCCTCCGCTCCACCCGCCGCTGCGCGGCGGGCTCCGGTCGGAATGACGATCTGGTGGAGGCCGACGAATGATGACGAATGTTTACATATGCCGACGTTTGCAGATGCCGACGTCTGCAGATGCCGACGGGGCCGCACCCCGCCCGTCATCCCGAGCGAAGCCGAGGGATCTTGCCGCCTCCGCCGCGGTTCCGGCCGGCTTCGGCAAGATTCCTCCGCTCCACCCGCCGCTGCGCGGCGGGCTCCGGTCGGAATGACGATCGTGGTGGAGGCCGACGAATGATGACGAATGTTTACATTGGCCGATGTTTGCAGATGCCGACGGGGCCGCACCCCACCCGTCATCCCGAGCGAAGCCGAGGGATCTTGCCGCCCCCGCCGCGGTTCCGGCCGGCTTCGGCAAGATTCCTCCGCTCCACCCGCCGCTGCGCGGCGGGCTCCGGTCGGAATGACGATGTGGTGGAGGCCGACGAATGATGACAATTGTTTACATCGGCCGACATACAAACGCGCGGTTGCACAGGAAAAGATAACCATTGATAACCGATGATACCCTAGTCGCGTTTTTCGACGGCCGCGCGGCCGTCGGGGCAGGCTTCCAACCCGCCCGCCAACCTGCCTGCCAACCTGCCTGCCAACCTGCCTGCCAACCGGGGGGACCGAGTGATGCCGTCAGGAGATAAATCGCAAACGACGGAGCCGCAGGCCCGCCACCGGCGCGCGTCGGAGACGCGCACCGACTCCCGGGGCCAACCCGGGCCCGCGGTGACCATCCGCCCGATGTCCCGGCAGGAGCTCGACCTCTCGCTCGACTGGGCGCGGACGGAGGGCTGGAACCCGGGGCGGATCGACGGCGACGCCTTCTGGGCGGCCGATCCGCACGGCTTCGTCGCCGCCGAGCGCGACGGCCAGGTGGTCGGCACCGGCGCGATCGTGCGCTATTCGCCCGACTACGGCTTCATGGGCCTGTTCATCGTCCGGCCCGACCTGCGCGGCGCGGGGATCGGGCGGGAGCTGTGGTACGCGCGGCGCGACCTGCTGCGCGACCGGCTCGATCCCGGCGGCTGCATCGGCATGGATGCGGTCGAGAACATGAGCGATTTCTACGCCGAGGGCGGGTTCGAGATCTCCCACCGCCAGACCCGGCACGAGGGGACGGTCGCCGCGGCGATGCCCGAGGCCAACCTGGTCGCCCTGACCGAGCTGCCCTTCGACCTGGTCGCCGCCTACGACATGGCCCATTTCGGCGCGCCGCGCTGGGATTTCCTGCGCCGCTGGATCGACCCGCCGGGCGGGCGCGGGCTGGCGCTGCTCGCCGACGACGGCGCGCTGGCGGCGGTCGGGGTGATCCGGCCGTGCGTCGCCGGCGGCTTCAAGATCGGCCCGCTGTTCGCCGAGACCGCGACCGCCGCCGACCTGGTGTTCCGCGGCCTCGCCGCCCACGCCCGGGGCGAGACGGTCTATCTCGACACGCCGCGCAACAACGAGGCCGCGCTGGCGCTCGCCGCGCGCTACGGCATGACCGAGGCCTTCTCCTGCCGGCGCCAGTATTTCGGCCCGCCCCCCGCGCTGCCGTGGGAGCGGATCTTCGGGGTGACCAGCTTCGAGCTGGGGTGAGGGGTAGGGAGAGCAAGATGACACGCGCCGTTCTGTTCATCGTCGGGATCGCCTTCGCCGCCGTCGTGCAGGCGACGCCGGCGGCGGCCGCCAACGACTTCGCCGTGGTGCCCGGCCAGCGGGTCGGCCCGCTGACCAAGACGGCGACCAAGGCCCAGCTCGCGCGGCTGTTCCCCGGCGCCAAGGTCACCCACGAGGAGGTGATGGACAGCCCCTGCTTCGGCGAGGCCGATCCGGTGATGAGTTTCGTCAAGGGTGACGGCTGGGACCTGTCGGTCTGCTGGTCCAAGGGGCGGCCGACCACGGTGCTGGTGTCGGGCGCGCGCTGGCACGCGCCCAGCGGCGTCCATCCGGGCATGACCCTGCCCCAGGTCGAGAAGGCCAACGGCGGGGTGCTGATGCTGCACGGCTTCCTGGGCTGCTACCTGGCGGTCGGCAACGGCGGCAAGGTCAAGGTCTCGGTGCTGATCGGCCGCGATACCAAGACCTGCGTGTTCCCGGCGACCCAGTTCAGCTCCGACGGCGTCACCGAGGACCGCGACGACTATGTCGTCAAGCAGCTCGGCATCGAGCTGAACTAGCACCGCCGCACGAGAACCGCCGCCGGGCGGACCCGGCGGCGGCACTGGACGGCTGCGGTTGAGGCTGCGGTTCAGGGGCGGCCTACGAGCGGTGGAAGCGGGTCGGCCCGCGGAAGCGCGGCAGGCACCGGCCCCGGTTCAGCGCGATGACGAAGCGCTGGAAGCGGATGTAGCGGACGATCACCCGGTAGCGGGTCAGGCCCCGGCAGGCGTTGAACTCGACGAACAACGCGCAGCGCGGCCGGAAGACCCGGCGGCCGACATAGTGGATGTTCCGGTAGCCGGCGTGGCGCAGCCGGCGCATCTCCAGGCGGATCGAGACGCGCGGCCAGACGCAGCGCCGGGCGAGCTCGAAATTGGGCCGGCGGACCAGCGGCGGCCGCTGGACCTGCAGGCGCCGGTTCTGGACGAGGTGGTTGCGGGGCGCGGCTTCGGCCACGGTGGGGGCGACGGTGGCGGCGACGGTGACCGCCGCGGCGGGGGCGAGGGCGGCGCCGGCGAAGGCGACGGCGATGAGGGTCTTGCGCATGGGTCGAGTTCCTTGGTTGGTGTCCTGTTCCTGGTGCCGGCCGGGGGGAAGGAACCCGGCGAGGCAGGCGGACAGTGCCAGGGTCACGCTGAACCGATGCTGAGGTCGCCGTTCATCGGCGGTTTAGGTGGCTCGCCTTGTGCTTGAGTTTTAGGTCGATTGATGCGATTTACGGTCGTGGCGGTTCTTCGCCGCGCTCGGGTCGATCTTCTTGCGGTCGCGCCACTTCCGCCACCGCGCGGGGCCAGGGGCGGTCTCTCGAAGCGTCTCCCGATTGCAGCCGAGTTCCGTTCGCCGCCCCCTGCTGGAGCGGACCCCGCCGCGCCCGGCGTTCGGGCCGGCGATCACCAACGATCGAGAAGTGAGCCAGTATGACCACCGGTACCGTCAAGTTCTTCAACACCACCCGCGGCTTCGGCTTCATCACCCCCGACGACGGCTCGAAAGACGTCTTCGTCCACATCACGGCGGTCGAGAAGGCCGGCATGGCGCACCTCGCCGAGGGCCAAAAGATCAGCTTCGAGGTCCAGCCCGACGCGCGCGGCCCGAAGGCGGTCAACCTGCAGCCGGCCGACTGACCGGCGCCGCCAGGCGGTGACGACGGGGGAGCGCCGCCCGATTCGGCGCTTCCCGACGACGGCCGGACCCCACCTCAGTTCTTGCTTTCGCCACAATCCCGCTTCATATAGCGCGGTTGACGGCCCAGAGCCGCCTGCTGGCGACCTCTCTGCGACTGCACCCGGGACCCCGGCGGGGTACCGGCTGGTTGTGCGAAGCGCCCTCCTGGCGTCGATGGTAGTTCCGTTACGGCCCTCGGGTTGGGGGCTTTCGCGGTCGCGCCGCCTGAGCCATTGGGGGGAGCGGCGACATTAACCTGAGTAGAAGTGAGTGCAGCGAGCATGACCACTGGTACCGTAAAGTTCTTCAACACCACCAAGGGCTACGGCTTCATCACGCCGGAGGATGGCTCGAAGGACGTCTTCGTGCACATCTCGGCCATCGAGCGTTCCGGCCTCGGCACGCTCTCCGAGGGTCAGAAGGTCACCTTCGAGATCCAGCCCGACGCGCGCGGACCCAAAGCGGTCAACCTGCAGTTGGCCGACTAACGAACATGAACGTCGGTTCCCCTCGGACGGGAATCTGACAGGCGCCCGTGCGGCCTGGGCCGCACGGGCGTTCTCATGTTCGGACGGGCCCGGTCCCCGCGCCCGGGCCGAGGACGCAGCGCCGGTTCGGGGCGATCTCCCGAAGCCGCGCGCACGGATCGTGCCGGCGATCGCGCCGGCGCGGAGCCCTAGCTATTCCGGCCGCGCTCCCAATACTCCGGTAGCGTTCCGTGGTGGTTTTCGCAGCCCCGGCCGGATCAGGCCGCCAGCATCGCCTTGACCTTGGGCCACAGGTCGATGCCCTTCGATTTCAGATCGTCGTCGTAGTCGTCGTCGTCGAGCTGCTGATAGGCCTCCATCGCGCGGTCCCAGCTCGGCCGGGCCTTGCAGCGAGCGAACCAGTCGGTGACGTGGGGCCGCTCGGCCCACATGCCCGCCAGGTTGAGCCGCTCGAGCCGCCAGAGGTAGGGCAGCAGCGCGCATTCGGCGAGGCTGAAGTCGGACCCGGCCAGCCAGTCGTGGTCGGCCAGCCGCGCCTCCATCTCGCCGAGCACCTTGTCGTGCAGCCGGACATGGTCGGGCATGAAGGACGCGTCCATGCCCTTCTCGTAGAGCTCCCGCTGGCGCGCCGCGCGGGCGCGGTCGGGCAGCTTGGCCAGTCGCGCCTCCAGTTCCGCCTCGCCGTGGACGGCGACGACCTGCGCGCCGAAGGCGGCGGCGTAGGAGACCGTGCCGCAGGCGGCGTGAAGGCCGTCGTCCGGGATCTTGGTCCAGACCCGCATCCGGGCGCGCTCGATCGGCGCCGCCGGGCGCAGCGGATGGTCGGGGAAGGCGTCGTCGAGATATTCCAGGATGATGGTCAATTCGATCACCGTCTGGCCGTCGTGGACGATGGCGGGCACGACGCCCTTCGGGTTGATCCTGAGATACTCGGGCGAGACCTGCTCGCCGCGCATCAGGTCGATGTTGCGGTCCTCCCAGTCGAGGCCCTTCTCGCTCATGGCGAGGCGCACCTTCTGAACGCAGACCGACAGGTAGTGATTGTAGAGCGTGATCATCCGGTCCCCCAAGTATCCGATCCCCCATGTATCCGGTCGCCCGTATGGCGGCGGGCCGCGGACGCGGCCGTTTCGGCGGCGACTATAGAGGCGAGGGTGCGGAGGGACTAGGGGGAGGGGCCGGCCGCTGCAGGTGGGGGAGAGATCCTGCAGGGCCGGCCTTGACCTGAACGACGCGGGGGGCATCGGGGGATGGGACGGGACGCGCCGGTCAGGGATCGGGATCAGGTCGTTGTCAGCGTGGCGATCATGCCGCAGCGGGGCTGAACCGATGCTGAGCCTGCGGTTCAGCCGCCGTTCATGTTGGGCGATCGGCTTTCGGGCGCCTCGACTGGCTGGCGGCGGCCGGTCGTGGCACAATGTCGCTCCGACCCGGACGGACAAGGAGGATAAGCCGTGGATCGTCGCGCCATGCTTCGGTCGGTGCTCGCCACGACGGTGGGCGCCGGCGGAACGGTCTTTTTCCCGCGTATCGTGCTGGCCAAGGACAAGCCGGACGACGCGCTGGCGACGCCCCTGGCGGGCGGGCTCTACTACACCGAGGCGGAGCAGGGCCGCTGGAAGGGCAAGGCCGCCGGCCATGTGCCGGTGGTGGCGCGGAAGGGCAGCGTCCTGACGATAAGGACCAAGCATCCTCAGGACGGATTCAAGCACTACATCGTCAAACACCTGGTGCTCGACCGGAACTTCAAGGTGATCGCCGACACCCGGTTCAACCCGTGGCGCGACGATCCCGTCTCGACGGTCGACGTCTTCAGCGCCGAGGATGTCGTCTACGCGGTCAGCGTCTGCAACGTCCACGACGCCTGGCTGGCGCCGTACAAGCTCTGACGGCAGCCCGGAAAGAGAGCGGGCCCTCCGGTTGGAGGGCCGGCAATCTCGCTATGCAGTATGTCTGCTAGCGCGTCCGCGAGGTGCAAGCCCACACCGCGACGTGGCACCCACGGCCAGGGTTGGTCCGGCGGCAATTGTAGAGGGCGGCCTGCTGTGCCGCGGAGCGGGCGTAGCGGATCGCCCAGCCGTAGCCGCCGCCGCGCGTGCTCGGAATGGCGTAGGCGCCGCATCCGTTCCGGAAGGTTATGGCCCGATCGCAGCGGCCGCCGCACTTCACGGCCACGCGCTGGCGAGCGATGTTGGCCGTCGGCCAATTGGTGACATAGGCCCAGGCGCCATTGCGGGGTCCGATCGCAATCGCGCCCCAGCAATTGGGCGAGTAGCAGCTCGCCTCGGCCGTGCCGCCCGAGGTCACGTAAAGGCTCATCGCCATCAGTGTTACGGCAAGAAGACGCTTCATTCCCTCACTCCCTAAAGACCGGCTCGACAAGGACGCCCAACCTTCGCCAATTCAATCGTCGGTTTCCATGCCGGTCTGTCAAGCTTGTTGGCCGGTATGCCGGCCGGCGGGTGAGTGTCGGAATACCGCGGCCTTCAGGCCGCCAGTCGGGATTTTCGCGCGACGATGTGGAAGATATGCCAGTGCTTCGCCTCGCCGCGGGGGGTGACGCTGTCGGTCTCCTCCTCCTCGAACATTTCGGCCTCGAATTCCGCCAGCAGCCGTTCCACATCGGCCCGGGACAGGAAGGTCATGCCCGGATGCTTGGTCGTCCAGCTGTCGCGGTCGCCGTAGAGCTGGCCCGCGAAGCGGCCGCCCGGCGGCAGGGCGCCGGCGATCGTCGCCCACAGCGCCGGGAACCGGTCGGGCGGGCAGCCGGGCAGGGTGAAGCTGGCGTTGACCAGGTCCGCCGACGGCAGCGCGAGGCCGGGATCGGCGAAGGATTGCACGCGACAGTCGAGCCGCTCGGCGGCGCCGGGCAGGCCGCCGACCCGCTCGGTCAACTGGTCGATCGCGTCCTGCTGGGCGTCGATCGCCAGCACCCGCCAGCCGCGCCGCAGGATCTCGACCGTGTCGCGGCCGGCGCCGCAGCCGAGGTCGACCGCGAAGCGCGGCCGCGGGCCGTCCTCCGCCTCGAAGCGGTCGAGCGCGAACAGCAAGGTCGCCCGCGGCGGGCGCGACTGGGTCTCCCGATAGTAGGCGGCCCAGACGTCGTTCCCGGCGTCGTCCTCGGTATCTTGCCCGGCGTCCTCGGTCATAGCGGCGGGCCGGGCGCGATCGGCGCGATGCGGCGCCTCAGTTCTCTTTCTTGGCGCTCAGCGCCCTGATCTGCCGCGCCAGCGCCTGGTTGCGCTTCTCCAGCGCCGCGTTGCGCTTCTCGAGCGCGTCGAGCCGCTTGACCAGCGCCGCGTTCGGCTTGTCGGCCTTGGCCGACACCTTGGCGATGTCGGCGCCGACCTGCTTCTCGAGGCCGTTCAGCTTGGCGCCGACGTCCTTGAGCGTCGAGCGGACGTCGGTCAGGTTGTTGTTGATCGTCTTTGCGGCGGCCTCGGCGGTGATGGTCGCCTTCTTGGCCATCGCCTCGCTCTCGCTGGCGCTCTTCTGGGCCGTCTTCAGGCCGGCGTCGACCTTGGCGACCCCGTCGGTCAGGCTCTTGAGGCTCTTCTCCATCGCGGCGACGCGGCTGTTCAGCGCGGTCACCTGCTTTTGGACGGCGGCGACCTTGTCGTCGTCCCCGCAGGCCGTCAGGGCCACCACCACGGGCAGCGCGACGGCGAGCATGGCAAGTTTCTTGGTTGTCGGTCCCATCTCTTCCTCCCCGGTTGGTTCCCCGATCCTAGGCGGATTTGGCGGAGCAGAAAAGTCGCACCGGCGCGCCCCGGCAAATTGGTCGAATCGCCGGGCGTTCCATGCTAATCGACCCGTGCTAATGGACCCCTGGGACCGGCGGCGCGCGCCCGTCCGGTTCGGTGGAATGCCGTCGGGAGGCATGGGTTGAGCGAGGACAGTCTCGAAATCGGGCCGGCGCCCTGGCGCTGGCCGACGGAAGGACGGGTGCGGCCCGGTTCGGACCAGCACAAGGAGCTGTTCTGCCGCCTGCTGCTCGACACCTACGATCCCTACAAGCCGGCGGTGATCGAGTGGCCGGTGCTGGCGCCGGACGCGCTGGCCCGGCTGACCGGCCTGCCGTTCTGGGACATCGCGGTCGAGACCGAGCTGCACACCTCGAAGGCGATGCAGGTGATCGCCGACGCCACCGACGACCCGCTGATCCGCGAGGCGATCGCCCTCAACGCCTTCGAGGAGCGCCGCCACAAGGAGGTGCTGGAGAACATGATCCGGTTCTACGGCATCGAGATCGAACCGGACGAGAGCTTCGAGCCGCCCAAGCGCAAGGAGTGGCGCTATCTGTGCACCGGCTACGGCGAATGCTTCGATTCCTTCTTCGCCTTCGGCCTGTTCCGGCTGGCCCAGGACAGCGGCTTCTTCCCGCCCGAGCTGATCGAGGTGTTCGAGCCGGTGATCCAGGAGGAGGCGCGCCACATCCTGTTCTTCGTCAACTGGGCGGTCTATCGCCAGGCCAACGCGCCGCTGCCGCTGCGCCCGGCCTTCGCCGCCAAGCGCTTCGTGGCGCTGGCCAGCCGCGCGTGGAACCGGATGAAATTCGCCAGCGGCGGCCTCGCCGGCGACGAGCCCGTGGGCTCGGACGACGGCCGCAACAACAGCTCGATGACCATCGAGGGCCGGCATTTCGTCAGCAACGACGAGAAGCTGACCCTCAAGGGTTTCCTGAAGCTGTGCCTGTCGGAGAACGACCGCCGCATGGCCCGCTACGACGAGCGGCTGGTGCGCCCGATGGCGATGCCGCGGCTGGTGCGGATGGCGCTGCCGTTGCTGCCGAAGGGGGCGTGAGGGCGGGGCGGCGGCAACGTCGCGACGGTTATCATTGGTTAGCAAGGGTTATCGTCTCCCGGCTGGAACGCCCTGGCCGGGCGGACGGCACACCCCTCCTGCCGGGGGGGGCCTGCGGCGGTAACGAAAAGTAAGGGTCGGTCGCCTTGGCCCTGACGGCTCGGGCCGGCGGGGGTGCGGGGATGTAGGGTTATGTCAGGTCGGTGCATTGCCGGGGGCCACGGGTGAGGAATAGCCAGGTTCTGGGATCCACCGGGGGATCGCCGTCCGGTCGATATCGGAATTTTTTCCTGCATTTCAACCGGCAAGCGGAGCGCAGGGTATGCCTGCTCAGGACTTGGCCGGAGCGGGTCTGTGACCCGCTTCGCACCGGCTTCCTCTCCGTCGCGGCGCGAACCCGTTACAGAGCGGGTGACACACCCGCTTCTGCCATCGTTCAGCCGTCATGCCTGCGCAGGCGGGCATCCAGTCCTTCGCCAATGTTCTGGATTCCCGCCTGCGCGGGAATGACGGCATTGGTGGCCGGTGCACGGTCGCCGCATCTCGGCATGGGTTCAACATCCTGGGTCGAGACGGCACGGCCGCATACAAAAAGGGGCGGGTTTGAAACCCGCCCCTACGGTTTGTCTCCGGCAGTCGCCCGCCGAAATCAGCCCTCGAACAGATCCGTCGGCCTGCCGTCCATCTCGGACATGCTGGCCTGCATCTTCTGCAGCGCGCGGCTCTCGATCTGGCGGATGCGTTCCTTGGAGACGCCGAACTCCTCGCCGATCTCGGCGAGCGTGATCTTGCGGTCCTCGAGGAAGCGCGAGACGATGATCCGCCGCTCGCGCGGGGTCAATCGGTCGAGCGCGTCCTTGATCCAGGCCCGCCGGGTGCGGCGGCCGCTGTCGGTCGAGGCGAGATCCTCGGGGTTGGGCGCGTCGTCGGCGAGCAGGTCCTGGAACTCGGTGCCGTCGTCCTCCATGCCGATCATCGCGTTGAGCGACTGGTCGGGACGCGACAGGTGGGTCTCCATCCGCTCGACGTCGGCCACGGTCACGTCGAGCTTGTCGGCGATCGCCTGGCGCTCGTCCATGGTCAGGTGGCCGTCGTAGCTCGATGCGAGCTGGGCCCGCAGCCGGCGCAGGTTGAAGAACAGCCGGCGCTGCTTGGGCGTGGTCGCGGCGCGCACGATCGAGGAGTTGCGCAGGATGTAGTTCTGGATCGAGGCGACGATCCACCACGACGCGTAGGTCGAGAAGCGGACCTCGCGCTCGTAGTCGAAGCGCTCGACCGCCTCCATCAGGCCGATGTTGCCTTCCTGGATCAGGTCGGCCATCGGCAGGCCGCTCGACCGGAAGCCCGCGGCGATGCGGACGACGAGGCGCGCGTGCGCCTCGATGATCTCGTGCATCGCGCGCTCGTCGCGCTTCTCGGTCCAGCGCTTGGCGAGATCCGCCTCGTAGTCGCGCTCGAGCACCGGCGCATCCATGGTCGCGGATATGTAGCGCCGGTTGCTGCGTTCGGTCAGTGCTGTGTCTGAATATGCCATCTTCTTCACTTTTCGCTTGGGTCCCCCCAAAGGGGCGCTTGCTGGGCGCTCGGTGGGCGCTTTTCGCGGCTGCCACCGGGGGGATCACTTGAACTCTTGTCGAGTTCGAAAATATTTATCCCGCTATGAATTTGCAAGAGTTTTATCGAGTCGCTACTATATCGGCTCGATAACAAAAGCGCGAACGACAGGGCTGGCGCATCGGGATGGAGCATCTGATTTCGGACCCTTCCACGGGGGGCGGCATGCCCGCGGGCGACATGGCGACGCGTGTCACCGGGCTCATCAACAGGCTGGGGCGGACCTTGCACTGCCTGCAGTTCGCCGAGGGGCTGAACCCGGCCCAATGGGAGGCGTTGCGCTATTTCGGGCGGGCCAACCGCCGCTCCCGCACGCCGTCGGCGCTGGCCGACTATCTCGGTACGACCAAGGGCACCGTCTCGCAGACGATCAAGGCGCTCGAGGCCAAAGGGCTGGTCGTTCGCGTGCCCCACGACCGTGACCGCCGCGCGGTCCTGCTCGAGATCACGCCGGGCGGCAAGGAGATCCTGTGCCGCGACCCGATGAAGCGGCTCGAGCGGCTGGCCGGTGACCAGATCGACGAGCTGCCGGCCGCGCGCGACTTCCTGCAGCGGCTCGTCGTCGGCCTGAACGACGGCGAGGCGGGCGGCGCCTTCGGCGTCTGCAAGGAATGCACCCATTTCTGCAAGAACGCCGCGGAGCGCGACGGCGAGCCGCAGCACCGCTGCGGGCTGACCGGCGATCCCTTGTCCAAGGACGACAGCGCCAAGATCTGCGTCAACCACCAGTGCGGCCATTCCTGAGCCGTCCACGGCGGCCATCATTCCGCCATCGGTCGCGTATAGCCTTTCGACGTTTCGTTCCCATTGTCTCCGAGGGGGGCCGCGCGATGCCGCGTTCCATCATCCTGTCGGCCTTGGTGGCCGCAACCGTTGCCGCTGCGCCGGCCGTCGCGCAGGAACAATCGCCCTATGAGTCGTGCCTCAACGGGGCCAAGGGCCCGGCCGCCTCGCTCGCCTGCGCCAAGACCGAACTGGCCCGCCAGGAGGCCCGGCTGAAGGCGGCCGAGGCCAAGCTGGTCGGCACGCTGTCGGATGCGGCCAAGCCGCTCTATGCGGCCGCCAACGACGCCTGGCGCAAGTTCCGCGACGCCCAGTGCGCCTGGGACCGCGCCGGCGCCGCCAAGGGCGACAGCGCCGCCTTCGCCGACGCCGACTGCAAGATCGGCATCACCGAGGCCCGCGCCAGCGAGCTCGACGCCCGCACCGCGCCGCCCGACGACGCGCCGCCGAAGAAGTAGGCGGGCGCCGGCGCGTCATCCCGTCCAGTCACCGACCGGTTCGAGCCGCAGCAACCGGCCGTCCTCGGCGTCGGTCAGCAGGTAGACGTAGCCGTCGGGGCCCTGGCGGACGTCGCGGATGCGTTCGCCGAGCTTGTCGAGGATGCGCTCCTCCTTGACCACCTTGTCGCCGTCGAGCGTCAGCCGGGCGACCAGCCGGTAGGCGAGCGCGCCGACCAGGAGATTTCCCTTCCAGGCCGGGAACTTGTCGCCGGTGTAGAAGGCCATGCCCGACGGCGCGATCGACGGGTCCCAGTAGTAGATCGGCTGCTCCATGCCGGCCTTGTGGGTGCCGACCCCGATCTTGGCGCCGGAATAGTGGCGGCCGTAGGCGATCACCGGCCAGCCGTAGTTCTTGCCGGCTTCGGGGATGTTGACCTCGTCGCCGCCGCGCGCGCCGTGCTCGACCGTCCACAGCTTGCCGGTCCTCGGGTTGAGCGCCGCGCCCTGCGGGTTGCGGTGGCCGTAGGACCAGATCTCGGGGCGGTAGCCCTTGCGGCCGACGAACGGATTGTCCCTGGGGATCGAGCCGTCGCGGTTGATCCGGATGACCTGGCCTCTATTGACCGACGGGTCCTGGGCGCGCTCGCGCTGGCCGCGCTCGCCGATGGTGATGAACAGGTGGCCGGCGCGGTCGATCACCAGCCGCGAGCCGAAGTGGAAGCCGGTGTTGGCCTTGGGCACCTGGCGGAACAGCACCTTCACGCCGGTCAGCCGGCTGCCGTCGAGTCGCGCCCGCGCCACCGCGGTGCCCGCACCGCCGGGGCCGGGCTCGGCGTAGGAGAAATAGATCAGCTTGTTGTTTGCGAAGCCGGGATCGAGGACGACGTCGAGCAGGCCGCCCTGGCCGCGCGCCCAGACCGGGGGCAGCCCGGCGATCGGCGCCGACAGGCGGCCGTCCTTGGAGACGTAGCGCAGCCGGCCGGGCCGCTCGGTGACCAGCATCCGGCCGTCGGGCAGGAAGGCGACGCTCCACGGATGGACCAGGCCCTTGGCCACGGTGACGACGCGCAGCTTGCCGTGCTGGGTGTCGAACACCTGGGCGGCGGCGGGTCCCGGGGCGATCACCAGGATCGCCACCGCGGTCAGCGGCAAGGCACTCAAGAGACGCTTCATGCTCGGCCTCCAAGATACGCCTGAGCCCGGCAGCATCGGCAGCAATCTGGGCGGGATTGCGGCGCTGCAACAGGGCCCTGCGCGGCGGCGTTCCGACAGCCCGGACGCGAAACGCCCCGCCGGGGGAGAACGGCGGGGCGTCGCGGGTCAGGTGCAACACATCGGGGGGAGAGGAGGGGTCGGGGGAACCGATGTGTTGATGCTGTTGTGCCATAGCCGCGCGCCCCGGACTGTGACGGCCGTCACACCCCCAAAAAAATTTGCGCCGCGCGATTCGCGCTCCGGACTGGACAAGAACGGCCGCCCCGGTGCAGTTGGAGGCGGTCGAAACCTGTCGAGCGCCGCCGATGCCGCCCAAGAAGAACCCGCAGCGCCTCAACGCCCTGCAACTGCGCACGCTGGCCCTTGCCCAGGTGCTGGCCCGGGAGAGCGACGCCGCAGAGCGCCACGAGGCCAGCGGTGAGGTCACCTTGCACGCGCTGCCCGACCCGCACGGCAACCATTTCCACGTCGGCCCCTATTCGGTGCCCCGCAAGGCGGCGAGCGGGCTGTTCAACGCGGCGGTGTGGACCGCGCTGGAGCGCAAGGGCTTGGTGCGGCCGAGCGCGACGGGCGCCGTGATCCTGACCGCCGAGGGGCTGGCCTACGAGACGGGCCACGAGAAGGCGTTCCAGGCCGCCGATCACTGATCGCGTCAGGCCTCCACGATCACCTCGAAGCCGCCGAAGATCATGCGCTGGCCGTCGAAGGGCATCGGCGTGTCGCCGGGGTTGCTCCGCGGGTCGGCCATCACTTTCTTCATGCCCTCGTCGCGCACCGCGCGCGATGGCCACACGATCCAGGCGAAGACCACGGTCTCGTCCGCCTTGCACTTGACCGCCATCGGGAAGGAGGTGACCTTGCCGTCGGGCACGTCATCGCCCCAGCATTCCGCGATCGCGAGCGCGCCGTAGTCCTTGAACACGGGTGCGGCCTTCTCGGCCATTTCCTTGAAGGCGTCGCGGTTGGCGGTCGGCACCGCCAGGACGAAGCCGTCGACATAAGCCATCGCTCAGCTCCCCGCTTCGGCGTCGGCGCAGTTGACCATCCAGGGCGTGCCGAAGCGGTCGGTCACCATGCCGAACCGGCGCGCCCAGAAGGTCTGCTCCATCGGCATGGTCACGGTGCCGCCGTCCGCCAGGCCGGCGAAGACGCGCTCCGCCTCGGCCGGCTCGTCGACGTGGATCGAGACCGAGAAGCCCTGCGGCGCTTTCGTGTTGCCCGGCGGCGCGTCGGAGGCCATCAGCATCTGGTCGCCGATGCTCATGCAGGCGTGCATGATCTTGCCGTGCCAGTCTTTTCCGACGTGCTCGGCGGCCGGCGAGCCCTCGTAGCGCATCATCGCGTCGATCTTGGCGCCGAGCAGGTCGGCGTAGAAGGTGAAGGCTTCCTCGCACTTGCCGTCCATGAACAGGTAGGGGCTCACGCGCATCGGGTTTCCTCTCGTGGGTTCGGGGTTGGGCTCAGGCCAGGGCGCGCAAATCGGCGCGCAGGCGATCGGGGTCGCCCCCGTCGGGACGCCCGTCGGGACGCCGGTCGGGACGCTGGCCGAGGCGCCGGTCGATCTCGGCATGGGTGCGGCGCCAGATCGGCACCGCCCTGACCAGCAGGTCGCGGCCCGCCTCGGTCAGTCGCAAACGACGGCCGCGCCGGTCCTGGGGGTCGACCAGCACGTCGACCAGGCCGCGGCGTTCGAGCGGCTTGAGCGCGGCGGTCAGGGTCGTCCGGTCCATCGCCAGCAGGGGCGCGACGTCGCCGATCCGCGGCGGATCGGGCCGGTTGAGCGACATCAGCAGCGAGAACTGGCCGTTGGTCAGGCCGAGCGGGCGGAAGGCGTCGTCGAAGATCCGCGCCACCACCCGTGCGGCGCGCTGCAGATGCAGGCACAGGCAGGTGTCGCGCACCTCGTGGGTGACGTCGAGCGGCAGGTCGGTGTCCATATGGGCATATAGCTTGATATCAACATATATGTCAAACGCCACCCGGTGATCGGCGACCAACGGCTTCGCCCGGTGGCGGAATGGGGATTGTGGCCGGTCAGGCCGTCCGCGGGCCGCAGTCGCTCTGGTTCAGGCGGCGGATGCTCGCGCCGCTGCGGCCCTCGATGCGCGTGACGCCGGGCCAGGGGACGCGGCGGTCGGGATCGTGGCGGACGTCGCGGATCACGATCGCGTTCCGGAACTTGGGGAAATAGGCGTAGTCGGTGGTCGATGCGCCGACCGGATAGGCCTCGTACCACTGCTGCGCCATCATCCGCACGATCACGGCCGGCAGCGGCGTGCCGCCGACACGAACCGTGCGCCGGCCGACCACCGACATCCGGCCCTCGACGCGCAACGACTTGCCGGGCGCGCCGAGCACGGTGATGACGAAGCGGATGCTCTTGCCGGCGGTCAGCGGCCAGATCGAGCCGTCGGGCAGGTAGACCTTGGCGCGGTAGCGGCGCGGGCTGTCCTGGTCCTGCCGCGCCGGCCGGAACCGGGTCCGCTCGATGACGAAGAAGGCGTCGTAGGTCAGCGTCCGGCGCAGCAGGGTGCCGCGCTTGTCATAGATGCACCAGGTATCGATCCGCTTCGCCGACCGCGAGACGATCTTCTGTTCGGCGTTGTCGTAGATCTCGCGCAGGCCGCGTTGGGGCGACTGGTAGGTCAGTTCCCAGGCCGTGGCGGCATCCGCGCCGCCCGCCGACGCCAACCCGGCCGCGACCGCCCCCGCCAGCAGGCGCGGGCCGTGTCGGCGGCCGGCGGTGCGGGCGGGGGCCATCGTGCGGGTCGGCTCGGTTATGCGAAGGCTTGGATTCCGGTGATCGCCCGGCCCAGGATCAGCGCGTGGATGTCGTGGGTGCCCTCGTAGGTGTTGACGGTCTCCAGGTTCATCACGTGGCGGATGACGTGGAACTCGTCGACGATGCCGTTGCCGCCGTGCATGTCGCGGGCCATGCGCGCGATGTCGAGCGCCTTGCCGCAGGAGTTGCGCTTGATCAGCGAGATCGCCTCGGGCGCGACCTTGCCCTCGTCGAACAGCCGGCCGACGCGCAGGCAGGCCTGCAGGCCGAGCGTGATCTCGGTCTGCATGTCGGCGAGCTTCTTCTGGATCAGCTGGTTGGCGGCGAGCGGCCTGCCGAACTGCTTGCGGTCGAGCGTGTACTGGCGCGCCGCGTGCCAGCAGAACTCGGCGGCGCCCAGCGCGCCCCAGGCGATGCCGAAGCGGGCGCGGTTGAGGCAGCCGAACGGCCCGGCCAGGCCCGGCGACGTTGGGCAGCAGGTTCTCTTCCGGCACCACGACGTTGTCCATGACGATCTCGCCGGTGATCGAGGCGCGCAGCGAGAACTTGCCCTCGATCTTGGGCGCGCTCAGCCCCTTCATGCCCTTCTCGAGCATGAAGCCGCGGATGACGCCGTCCTCGGTCTTGGCCCAGACCACGAAGACGTCGGCGATCGGCGAGTTGGAGATCCACATCTTGGCGCCGTTGAGCACGCAGCCGCCGTCGACCTTCTTGGCGCGGGTCTTCATGCCGCCGGGGTCGGAGCCGTGGTCGGGCTCGGTCAGGCCGAAGCAGCCGATCCACTCGCCGGTGGCCAGCTTGGGCAGGTACTTCTTGCGCTGCTCCTCGGTGCCGTAGGCGTAGATCGGGTGCATGACCAGCGAGGACTGCACGCTCATCGCCGAGCGGTAGCCCGAATCGACGCGCTCGACCTCGCGGGCGATCAGGCCGTAGACGACGTAGCTGGTGCCGGCGCAGCCGTATTCCTCGGGGATGGTGCAGCCGAGGAAGCCGAGCGCGCCCATCTCGCGCAGGATCTCGCGGTCGAACTTCTCGTGGCGGTTGGCCTCGAGGACGCGCGGCATCAGCTTGTCCTGGCAGTACTGATACGCCGCGTCGCGCATCATCCGCTCTTCCTCGTCGAGCTGGTCCTCGATCAGGAAGGGGTCGTCCCACTTGAAGGGCGGGTGATCGTTCTGCGGGACCTTCTTGATCTGGTCCGGCGGCAGGGCGACGTTCATGTCTCTCTCCGGGTTCTGGCGGTCCTGCACCATATTGCGGGTGCGGCTCACGGGCTCGGCCCCCCGATACGCGACGCTAGCGCATCGCTGCTCGGCATGAGGATATGGTCAGCGACGCGAACATCCCCCATCCCGAGTCGTCCGCGCAGCGGCCGTATCGCAGGACGTCACCCATGACGCCCCGGACCTGATCCGGGGCGAATTCGGGAACCGGTATAAGCCGAAAATTATTTTAGGTCTAAAATAAATTTCAGTTCAAGCGTGGACGCGCGATCGGCACGGGGTTGGCGGCGCGGGCCCGGTGTCAGCGCCGTTTGCGTCCGGTGATCATGGACCGCGCGAGATTTTCCCGGTGGGCGACGCTGGCCAGGACGACGCCCGCGACGTGGAGGATGATCAGGAACAGCACGATGTTGCCGAACAGCTCGTGGAGCCCCTTGAACTGGCTCCGACGGCGCCCCGGACGGCGCTCGTGCTCCTCGTCGGCGCGGGCGGCGGGCACGAGTGATATCGACGCTGCCTTGGTCGCGGTCGTGGCCGTCTTTTCGAACAGCGGCGCCAGCGGGCCGTGGCCGCGCTCGCCGTAGGTCGCCATGCCGGCGGCGGTGGTCGCCAAGAGGCCGACCAGCAGCATCAGCACCATCCAGCCACCGGCCGGACTGTGGCCGACGTAGCGCTTGGCGCGGAAGGCGGCGAGCGAGAGCAGGTAGCGCAGCCCGGTGCCCGGGCCGGTGACGAAGTCGGCGAAGCGCGCGTGCCTGGGGCCGACGAAGCCCCAGAGGATGCGCAGGACGACCAGCGCGGCGACGACGTAGCCTGCCCAGACGTGGATCAGCTCGACGTCGCCCTCGCCCTCGGTGAAGTAGGCGATGAAGAAGCCGATCACGACGGTCCAGTGGAAGAACCGGACGAACAGGTCCCAGACGGGAACGGTCGTGGTCGTCGAGGTCGATGAGGTCACGGGCACAGCCTCCGCCGATGGAAATGAGGCGCCGCGGGCCGCGGCGCCGGGAAGTGAGGTCGGGAACCGGGCGTCAATGCCGTCCCGGCGTGCCGATCGAGAACAGGTCGGTCGGCGTGACCACGAGGTCGAAGACCAGCTTGCCGACCACGGCGAGGACGATCAAGGCCAGCAGCCCGCGGAGCTGCTCGCCGCGCAGGTACTGGCCCATGCGGGAGCCCCACTGCGCGCCGACGACGCTGCCGGCGACCAGCACCAGGGCGAGGACGATGTCGACGGTCTGGTTCTGCACCGCCTGCAGGAAGGTGACGTTGGTGGCGACGAAGATGCTCTGGAACAGCGACGTGCCGACGACGACCATGGTCGGCATGCCGAGCAGATAGATCATCGCGGGGACCATCAGGAAGCCGCCGCCGACGCCCATCATGGCGCCGAGCAGGCCGACCAGCAGCCCGATCATGAAGGGCGGGATGGCGCTGATGTACAGGGTCGAGCGGCGGAAGCGCAGGCGCAGCGGCCAGCGGTGGACCCAGTAGTGCTGGTGCAGCTTGCGCCGGACCGACCGGCCGCCGCGCGCGCGCCACAGCGCGCGGGCGCTCTCGATCAGCATCAACAGGCCGATGGTGCCGAGGAAGAAGACGTAGGACAGCTGGATGACCAGGTCGATCTGGCCGATCGTGCGCAGGTAGCCGAACAGCTCGACGCCGCCCCACGAGCCGATGAAGCCGCTGACCAGCAGCACCGTTCCCATCTTGAAGTCGACGGTGCCGCGTCGCCAATGCGCGATGACGCCGGAAACCGACGTTGCGACGATCTGGTTGGCCGAGGTCGCCACCGCCACGGTCGGGGGGATGCCGATGAAGATCAGCAGCGGCGTGATCAGGAAGCCGCCGCCGACGCCGAACAGGCCCGATATGAAGCCGACCCCGAGCCCGAGACCAACGAGCAGGAACACGTTGATCGAGACCTCGGCGATCGGAAGATAGACGTGCATCCCAGGCGACGGTGGCGAAGGTCAAAGACGGTGGTGCAGCGCAACAACGCGCTGGGCCGCAATATCACGCCATCGCACATCGAGAGCCAGTGGGTCAATAGGTCGCGGCCGGCACGGCGCGGCCGCGGCCGGCCACTCGGGCTACAGGTCGCGGTAGTCGGCGGGGGTCAGCCCGGCGGCCGCGCGCGCCTCGTCATTGAACGGCGGCTTGACCGCGCCGCGGAAATGGCGCCGCACGAGATCGCGCCATGCCGCCGCCGGATCGAGGCCGCGCGTCGCGCAGACCGCGTCGAACCAGCGCTTGCCGGCGGCGACGTGGCCGATCTCGTCGCGGTAGATGACGTCGAGCACGTCGGCGCTGTCACCGTCGCCGAACGCGCGCAGGCGCGCGATCATCGCCGGGGTGACGTCGAGGCCGCGCGCTTCGAGCACCAGCGGCACCACCGCGAGCCGGGCGAGCAGGTCGTGCGCCGTCTCCTCCGCCGCCTGCCACAGGCCGTCATGGGCGGGCAGGTCGCCATAGGCCGCGCCGAAGTCGGCGAGCCGGCCGGCGAGCAGGGAGAAGTGCCGCGCCTCCTCGTCGCCGACCCGGACCCAGTCGTCGAAGAAGGCGCGCGGCAGCCCGGCGCCGGCGAAGCGTCCGGCGAGGTCCCAGGCCAGGTCGATGGCGTTGAGCTCGATATGGGCGATGGCGTGGAGCAGGGCGACCCGCGCCGCCGGGCCACGGCCTTGGCGGCGCTTGGGCATGTCGCGTGGCGCCTTGAGCTCGGGCCGGGCCGGCCGGGCGGGGCGATCGGGCATCGGCGATCCGCCCAGCGGCAGCGCCTCGGCCCGCCATCGCGTTGCCGCGGCGTGGCTCGCCGCCGCCTTGGCCCGGGCGTCGCCGGTGCCGAGCACGGCCGCGGCGAGGTCGGTCAAGGTCGCGGCGCGGGCGACGGCGGCGGATGGATCGGTCATGGCCCCGTGGCTGTGGTGGTGGAACGGCGGCGACCCTAGCACGCCGCGGCGATTCCCGGTGGAACGCGGCGTATCGCGGGGACTTGGCGCACACAAGCGGCGCCCGCCGTGCTACACTGCGTCGTCGCCAGAACGATTTCCGCCGGCACGCCCTGCACGGGGAGGTTGCGATGAAGTTCGTCCTGCTCGGCAGCCTGAGCGCCGACTGGCTCGGCAAGCAGGAAGACCGCACCGACAGCGCCAAGGCCAAGCTCGACGAGCTCGGCATCGCGTTGGAGGCGGTCTACTACACCCAGGGCCATTACGACTTCGTCGACCTGGTCGACGCGCCGGACGCCGAGGCGATGCTCGCCTTCTCGGTGTGGTACGCGACCACCGGCTTCGGCAAGCTGGAGACCCTGCCGGCCTATGACGAGGCGTACATGCGCCGGGCGATCGGGCGGTTGTAGGGGCTGCCCTAAGCCCCCCGCGCCGCCGCCAGCACCTCGTCGACGTGGTCCTTGACCCTGACCTTGCGCCAGACGGCTTCGATCACGCCCTTCTCGTCGATCAGGAAGGTCGAGCGGACGATGCCCATCAATTCGCGGCCCATGAACTTCTTGAGCTGCCACACGCCGTAGGCTTCGCAGACCGAGCCGTCCTCGTCCGAGGCCAGGGTGAAGGGCAGGTCGTACTTGGCCTTGAACTTGTCGTGCTTGGCGACCGTGTCCTTGGAGACGCCGACGATGGCGGCGTCGATCTTGGAGAAGTCGGGCATGGCGTCGCGGAAGCCGCAGGCCTCGGTGGTGCAGCCGGGGGTGTCGTCGCTGCGGATAGAAATAGAGCACGACCTTGCGGCCCTTGAGGTCGGCCAGCTTGATCCGGCCGCCGCCGTCGGTGGGCATGTCGAAGGCCGGGGCCTTGTCGCCGACGTCAACGCTCATCGTCATCCTCCACGATCGTTTCGGGTTCGCTGTCCGTGCCGGCTCCGGCCGCGTCTTCGGGCGGCAGCGCCTGGGCGGGATCCTCGATCAGGGCGTCATAGGCGGCCGTGACCGCGGCCGCAACCGTCTCCATGCGGGCGAGCAGGGTATCGAAGTCGTCCGCCCCGGCGGCGCGGGCGAGCGCGGCGCGCAGGCCTTCGGTCGCGGTCTCCGGGGTGAACCGGTCGGCGACCGACAGCCGCAGCATCGCCTGGATGCGCTGCCACAGGCGCGCGGCGTCGGCCAGCCGGTCGGCCACCGCCGGATCGAGCAGCCCGGCGTCGCGCAGCCGGGTGAAGGCGTCGGCGGTGTTGGCCGACAGCACGTCGGGGTGCTCGGCGGCGTGGCGCAGCTCGAGATACTGGGCGATGAACTCGACGTCGACCAGGCCGCCGCGGACGTGCTTGACCTGCCACAGGCTCGGCGCCCGGTGGGTGTCGGCGATGCGGTGGCGCATCTTGGCGACCGCCCGCAGCAGCGCGTCGGGATCGCGCGGCGCGGTCAGCCGGTCGTGGACCGCCGCCATCACCGCGTCGCCCAGGTCCGGATCGCCGGCGACGAAGCGGGCGCGGGTCATCGCCATCTGCTCCCAGGTCCAGGCCTTGTCGGCGAGATAGTCGCGGAACGCGGCCAGGCTGGAGGCCAGCGGGCCCTGGGCGCCGGCCGGCCGCAGCCGCATGTCGACGTCGAACAGCGGCCCGGCCGAGGTCGGCGCGGTCAGCGCATTGAGATAGCGCTGGGCGAAGCGGGCGTAGAAGTGGCTGACCGCCAGCGGCCGGGCGCCGTCCGATTCCTCGGCGTCCTCGGGGGCGCGGTAGACGAACACCAGGTCGAGGTCCGACGTCGCGCTCAGCTCCCGGCCACCGAGCTTGCCCAGCGCGAGGATGCAGAACGCGCCGCCGGGAATCTGCCCGTGGCGGCGGGCGAACTCGGCCTGGGTCGCCGGCAGCAGGGTCGCGACCGCGACGTCGGCGACGTCGGAATGCGCCGCGCCGGCGGCCTCGGCGTCGATCGTGCCGCGCAGGAACTGGGCGTCGATGCAGAAGCGGCGGTCGGCGGTCCAGCGCCGCACGATGTCGAGCGTGTCCTCGAAATCCCGCGCCCGGCCGGTCACGATCGCGAGATCCTCGGCGAGCGCGGCGCGCTCGGGCAGCGGGTCGAAGAACTCGCCGGCGATCACCGCGTCGAACAGCGCCGGCTGGCGGCTGAGATGCGCGGCCAGGCGCGGCGCGGTGCCCATGATCTCCGCGACCAGGCGCAGCAGCTCGGGGTTGGCGTGGAACAGCGAGAACAACTGCACCCCGGCCGGCAGTCCCTGCAGGAACTCGTCGAAGCGGCGAAAGGCGACGTCCGGGTTGGCGGTGCGCGCCAGCTCCTCGACCAGGGTCGGCACCAGCTCGGTCAGGATCTCGCGCGCCCGCCGGCTGCGCGTCGCGGCGTAGCGGCCGTGGTGCCAGCCGCGGATCAGCGTCGAGACGGTCTCCGGGTCGGTATAGCCGAGCTTGGCCAGCGTACCGAGCGTGTCCGGGTCGTGCTCGCCGCCGGTGAAGACGAGGTTGCCGGCGCCGGACAGGCTCGGCGCCTCCTCGAACAGGTCGGCGTAGTGGTCCTCGACCGCGTGCAGGTGGCCGAGCAGGGCCGCGCTGAAGGCCTCGGTGTCGGGATAGCCGGCGAAACGGGCGAAGGCCTCGAGCGCCGCCGGGTCCTCGGGCAGGCTGTGGGTCTGCCGGTCGTCGATCATCTGCAACCGGTGCTCGACCGTGCGCAGGAAGCGGTAGGCGCCGATCAGCGTGTCGGCGGTCGTGTCGTCGATGCGCCCGGCGGCGGCCAGCGCGCGCAGGGCGTCGCAGGTCGCCGGCCGGCGCAGCTCGGGGTCGCGGCCGCCGAAGATGAGCTGCTGGGTCTGGGCGAAGAACTCGACCTCGCGGATGCCGCCGCGGCCGAGCTTGAGGTTGTGGCCGGCCACGGCGATCGCCGCGCCGCCGTGGTGGGCGTTGATCTGGCGCTTGATCGAATGGACGTCCTGGATCGCCGCGAAGTCGAGGTTCCGCCGCCACACGAACGGCCGCAGCATGGCCAGGAAGTCGGCGCCGGCGTCGGCGTCGCCGGCGATCACCCGGGCCTTGATCATCGCCGCGCGCTCCCAGTTCTGGCCCATGCTCTCGTAGTAGGTCTCGGCCGCCAGGGTCGAGATCGCCAGGGGCGTCGAATTGGGATCGGGCCGCAGCCGCAGGTCGGTGCGGAAGACGTAGCCGTCGGCGGTGTGGTCCTGGAGCGAGGCGACCACCGCCTGGGTCAGGCGCACCAGGATCTGCCGCACCCGGTCCGGATCGGGGGCGGGAACGCGCTCGGGGTCGTAAAAGACGGCAAAGTCTATGTCGCTGGAATAGTTGAGCTCGTTGGCGCCCAGCTTGCCGAGACCGAGGAAGAACAGGCCGCTGCGGCCCAACGGGTCGTCGGCGTCGAGCGTTAACGCGCCGTTCGCCGCCGCCGCGCGAAGATGGTGGGTGGCGGCGAGCCCGACGGCCCGGTCGGCGAAGCCGCTCAGCGCCGCGGTGACGGCTTCCAGCGGCCAGGCGGCGGTGAGGTCGGCGACCGCGGTGACCAGGGCGACCCGCTGGCGGGCGATGCGTAACGCCCGGTTCAGCGCCGCCGTGTCGGACGCCCCGGCGGTGGCCTGTCCGAGCGCGTCGAGCGCGGCCGCCAGGGTTGAATCCGGCGGCTTCGTCACGACATCAAGGGAGAAGGCCACGTCGCTCAATAGACACCGAGTCAGAAACGGGCTATTGCCGAAGACAGCGGCAAGAATGGCGTGGCCGCGTTCCTCGTCGAGCAAGGCTTTGGCCGCCGCGCCGAGGGCCATGTCCGGGCACCGGTCGGCAGCTTCCCGCCATTTCTCCATGCCCAGTTCGAGCTGGTCCGGTCGGCCAGCCGGCGGAGGCGACTGTGGGGTTGCAGAGGTCGACGCCTGGGTCATTCGGTGCAGGTACGGCCTTCCGGTTCTGGGGCGCGGTGTGGGATACCAACTACCGATACCAACTACCTGGGTCGATGGATAGGACGCTGCAACGGTGCTCCGCAAGAGCCTGAAGATCGCCGCCTGGGCCGGCGCCGGGATCGTCGCGGTGCTGGCGCTCGCCGTCGCCGCGCTGGCGGTGGCGCTGTGGACCGGTCCGATCGACGCCAGTTTCCTCTCGCCGCGCATCGAGGCGGCGCTGGTGCCCGCCGACGGCGCCTTCCGCATCCACTCCAAGGCGACGCGCATCGCCTGGGAAGGCTGGTCCAAGGGCATCCGGGTCCAGGTCACCGACGTCGCCGCGGTCCGCCGCGACGGCACGGCGCTGGCGCGCTTTCCACGGCTGTCGGTCCAGCTCCGCATCGGCTCGCTGCTCGGTGGCCGCTTCTCGGTCACGCGCATCGAGCTGTACAAGCCGCATATCCGCCTCGAGCGCGGCCCCAACGGGCGGCTCGCCCTCGGCCTGGCCAGGCGCGACGCGGGCGCCGACCCGATCGGGCCGCGCTTCTTCAAGGCGCTGGCCAACCGGCCCAGCGGCAAGGGAACGATCGGCGCGCTCCAGGCGATCGAGATCGTCGACGGCACGCTGACGATCACCGACCCGACGCTCGGGCGGTCGTGGGAGACGAGCAACCTGAACGCCCAGCTCGACCGCGACACCAAGGGCATCAGCGGGACCCTGAGCTTCGATCTGGCGATCAACCAGAAGCTGGTCCATTTCGCCGCCCGGGCATCCTACGACCGGTCGACCCGGGAATCACAGCTCCGGCTGCGCTTCAAGGGGCTCGACCCGGCCCTGTTCGCCAGCGCGCGCGGCGCGATGGCGGCGCTGACCTGGGTCAACGTGCCACTGTCCGGGGTCGGCACGCTCGACATCACCGGCGACGGCCGGGTGCGCCACGCGTCGCTCAACTTCACCGGCGCCGCCGGCGTCATCAACATGCCGGGCATCTACAAGCATCCGCTGCCGGTCAAGATGGTCAAGCTGGTCGGCGAGTTGACCGGCGACGGCCGGATCCTGACGATCAACACCTTCCACGCCGACCTCGGCATCGCCAAGCTCACCGCCAAGGGCGTGTTCAAGGGCAGCGCGCGCGACTTCGGCTTCGCCGGCGACGTCGCGGTCAGCCGCTTTCCGGCGACCGGGCTGCGGCGACTGTGGCCCGACGGCTTCGAGAGCAAGACCAAGAGGTGGGTGACCACCAACATCCGCAAGGGGACGATCGACGGGGTGCGGGTGGCGGTGCGGCTGCGCAAGACCGCCGACCCGGCGGCGCCGATATCGGTCGACAAGGTCGACGGTGACTTCGGCTTCAAGGGCCTCCGGGTCGTCTACTACAAGCATCTCCCGGCCGTGACCGGCGTCCACGGCAAGGCGCGGTTCGACAGCAAGCGCATGACCTTCGACATCGGCGGGGGGCGCACCGCCGGCATCGACGTCGGACGGACGCGGGTCGAGATCACCGGCTTCGACCATCCCAAGCAGGCCCTGGCGGTGACCAGCCGCCTGAAGGGGCCGATGTCGAGCATCCTCACCGTGCTCGACCGCCCGCCGCTCAAGTTCGCCGAGAAGCTCGGCGTCAGCCCGCCGGCGATCAAGGGCCGGGCGACGGCGACGCTCAAGGTCGGCATGCGCCTGCTCAAGACGCTGACCATCAACGACGTCGACATTTCCGCCCGGGCGCGGATCGCCAAGCTGGTCTGGCGCAAGGGCCTGTTCGGGCTCGACGTCGGCGACGGCAACTTCGCCCTGCGCGTCGACAAAAAAGGCATGCGCATGACCGGCAAGGCCACTCTCGGCGGCGAGCATGCGAAGATCGACTGGCACGAGGCGTTCGGCGCGACCAAGGGGCCGCGCCGGGCCTTCGATATCGAATCCGTGTTCGATCCCGAGGTGTTGGCCCGCAGCGGCCTCGACATCCGCCACATCATGACCGGGAAGTTCGGCGCCAAGCTCAAGATCAAGGGCTATGACGACGGCCGCAACACGATCACCGGCACCTACGATTTCAAGCGGGCGCGCTTCGTCGTGCCGATCCTGTCGATCGAGAAGCCCGCGGGCATGCCGGCGACGGGACACTCGCGCATCGAGCTGAAGAACCAGCGCGTCGTTGCGGTGCCGAGCTTCGCGCTCAAGGCGCCGGTGATCCGGGCGGAGGGCCGGGCGCAGTTCTACGGCGACGGGGCGACGATCAAGGAGCTCCGCATCAACCGCCTGGTCGCCGGTCTTACCGACCTGACGGCGACCATCAAGGGCACCGCCAAGGGCGCCAAGACGGTGACGCTCGCCGGCAAGGCGCTCGACCTGCGCCCGCTGCTCAAGGCGGCCGACGCGCCACCCGACAAGAACAAGCCGGTGCCGCCGACGCAGGTCGTCGCGACCGTTGGCCGCGCCTATTTCGCCCCCGGCCGCTACGTCTCCAACGTCAAGGGCAAGCTCCGCTATGACGGAACCCGGTGGCGCGCGATCACGGTCCACGGGCAGGTCGGGGCCAAGGCGGCGCCGTTCTCCGTCAACTATGCCGCCAACCCGAAGGGACGGAGTCTCAAGGCGCGGGCGGCCGACGCCGGTGCGGCCTTGCGCGCGCTCAACATCGTCAACGAGATCCGCGGCGGCCAGCTCCAGATCGACGGGTCCAGCGTTGCGGGCAGCAAGACGAAGGGGCTGATCGGGCACGCGGTGATCAATGATTTCCGCGTCTCGAAGGCGCCGACCATGGCGCGGCTGCTCGCGCTCGCCTCGCAGCAGGGGCTGGCCAACTGGGCGTCGTCGGACAAGGGCATCGAATTCCGGCAATTCAAGGCCCGCTTCCGCGTGATCGACGGCATCCTCTATCTCCGCGACGCGCGGGCGGTCGGCTCCCAGGTCGGCTTCATCTTCGCCGGCGCGATCGATCTCAACAAGGACACGGCCAACCTGAACGGCACGGTGATCCCGCTCTATTCGCTCAATAGCGTGATCGGCAAGGTGCCGCTGATCGGCCGGGTGTTCGTCGGCGAGAAGGGCGGTGGCATCCTCGCCGTGCGCTATTCGGTCAGCGGGCCGTTGAAGAACCCCAAGATCTCGGTCAATCCGCTGTCGATGCTGACCCCGGGGGTGCTGCGCAAGCTGTTCGACATCGGCAACCAGGCGCCGCGGCCCGAGGACGAGAAGCCGAAGGCGCCCGAAACTCCCAAGCGGGACAGGCGCTACCAGCGCTAGAGGGGCTAGACCGCTTTCACCAGCACGTGCCGCTTCTTGCCGGCCGACAGCTTGATGACGCCGTCGCCGGACAGGTCGTCGAGCGAGACCGGGTGGGTCTCGCCGGGCGCGGGGGCGTCGTTGATCTTGCCGCCGCCGCCCTTGATCAGCCGCCGCGCCTCGCCGTCGCTCGCCGCCAGGCCGGCGCGGTGGAACAGCTCGAAGGCGGCGATGCCGGCCTCGAGCTCGGCGCGCGGCACCTCGACCACGGGCAGGTCTTCTCCGAGCGCACCTTCCTCGAAGGTCTGGCGGGCGGTCTCGGCGGCGTGGTCGGCGGCCTCGCGGCCGTGGACACATGGCGGTCGCCTCGGTCGCCAGGATCTTCTTGGCCTCGTTGATCTCGGCGCCCGCCGAGCGCCTCGAGCCGCGCGATCTCGTCCAGCGGCAGCTCGGTGAACAGGCGCAGGAAGCGGCCGACGTCGCCGTCCTCGGTGTTGCGCCAGAACTGCCAGTAGTCGTAGGGCGACAGCCGGTCCTCGTTGAGCCAGACCGCGCCTTGCGCCGTCTTGCCCATCTTGGCGCCCGAGGCGGTGGTGATCAGCGGCGAGGTCAGGCCGAACAGCTCGCGCTGCTCGACCCGGCGGCCCAGCTCGACGCCGTTGACGATGTTGCCCCACTGGTCCGAGCCGCCCATCTGCAGTGACGCAGTCGTGGCGCCGGGCCAGCTCGACGAAGTCGTAGGCCTGGAGGATCATGTAGTTGAATTCGAGGAAGGTCAGCGGCTGCTCGCGGTCGAGCCGCAGCTTGACCGAATCGAAGGTCAGCATGCGGTTGATCGTGAAGTGCCGGCCGACGTCGCGCAGGAACGGGATGTATTCGAGCTTGTCGAGCCAGTCGGCGTTGTTGACCATGATCGCGTCGGTCGGGCCGTCGCCGAAGGTCAGGAAGCTGCTCGAACACCGTGCGGATGCCGGCGATGTTGGCGTCGATCTGCTCGTCGGTCAGCAGCTGGCGCGATCTCGTCCTTGCCCGACGGGTCGCCGACCTTGGTGGTGCCGCCGCCCATCAGCACGATCGGCCGGTGGCCGGTCTGCTGGAGCCAGCGCAGCAGCATGATCTGCAGCAGGCTGCCGACGTGCAGGCTGTCCGCGGTGGCGTCGAAGCCGATGTAGGCGGTCACGATGCCCCCGGCGGCCGCGCGCGTCCAGCGCCGCGTCGTCGGTGCACTGGTGGATGTAGCCGCGCTCTTGCAGCACGCGGAGAAAATCGGATTTGATAGCTGCTCATCGCCTGGGTGCCGCCGCGCGTGAAGCCGTGGGAGGAAGGTCCGGGCATTTAGCACATCGGCCGCGGGCCGACCAAGGGTTGGCTTCGCGGCATTGGGGGACGGATGTCAGCGGATGGGGTTGCGCACGGCCGTCGGCCTGATGAGCGGCACGTCGATGGACGGGGTCGACGCGGCGCTGATCCGAACCGACGGCGCCACCGCGATCGAGCGCGGCGGCAGCCTGACCTTGCCCTATCCGCCGGCGCTGCGCCGCGACCTGGCGGCGGCGCTGGGCAACACGGCCGCGCCGGCCGAGCTGGTCGCCGCGATCACCGAGACGCATCGCCAGGCCGTCGACGCCCTGTTGGCGCAGGAAGGTGTCGCGGCGAGCACGGTCGACGTGATCGGCATGCACGGCCACACGCTGTTCCACGACCCCGGCGCGGGGCGCACGGTCCAGATCGGCGACGCCGCGGCGCTGGCCGCGGCGACCGGCATCGACGTGGTCTCGGACTTCCGCGCCACCGACGTGGCGCGGGGCGGGCAGGGCGCGCCCTTCGCGCCGCTCTACCACGCCGCGCTTGCGGCCGGCCTCGACAAGCCCCTGGCCGTCCTCAACATCGGCGGGGTCGCCAACGTCACCTGGATCGGCCCGGGCTTCGACGTCGGCGCCGACCCGCCCGACGCGGCGGCGATCCTGGCCTTCGACACCGGGCCGGGCAACGCGCTGATCGACGACTGGGTCCAGCGCCACGCCGGCGCCGACTACGACGCCGACGGCCGGCTGGCGCGGTCGGGGCGGGTCGACGCGGGTGCGGTGGCGGCCATGCTGGCCGTGCCCTATTTCGCCGCGCCGCCGCCCAAGAGCCTGGACCGCAACAGCTTCGACCTGTCCGCCGTCGAAGCGCTGTCGGCGGCCGACGGGGCGGCGACCCTGGTGGCGGTCTCGGTCGGCGCGGTCGTCCGCGCGGCCGAGCATTTTCCGTCGCCGGCCGCGCGCTGGCTGGTGACGGGGGGCGGCCGCCACAACGGCGCGATCATGGACGCGCTGGCGGATGCTCTGGAGGCCCCGGTCGATCCGGTCGAGGCGGTCGGGTGGGACGGCGATGCGCTCGAGGCCCAGGCCTTCGCCTGGCTGGCGGTACGCTCGCTCGACGGTCTGCCGTTGAGCCTGCCGACGACGACCGGCGTGGACGCGCCGTGTCCGGGCGGGGTGGTGATGCGGGCGGGGCGGGACTAGGTCCCTCGATACGTCCGCGCAGCGAACGTATCGTGCGACGGTCGAAGGCGGGCTGGGTCTTTGAAGGGAAGCCGCGCCTACCGCCGGCCGCCGATCACCCGCTTGACCGGCTGGGCCAGGGCCTCGTCGACATAGTCCTCGATATGGCCGACCATGTCGTCGATCTGCTCCTCGAAGAAATGGTCCGCGCCGGGCAGCAGCCGGTAGTCGATGGTGATGCCGCGCTGGGCCGACAGCTTGTCGACCAGCTTCTTGACCGACGGCTCGGGCACCAGCTCGTCGCGGTCGCCGTGGACGATGATGCCCGACGACGGGCAGGGCGCCAGGAACGAGAAATCGTACATGTTGGCCGGCGGGGCGATCGAGATGAAGCCGTTGATCTCCGGCCGGCGCATCAACAGCTGCATGCCGATCCAGGCGCCGAAGGAGTAGCCGCCGATCCAGCACTGGGTCGCGTTCTCGTTGTGGGTCTGCAGCCAGTCGAGCGCCGCCGCCGCATCCGACAACTCGCCCTCGCCACGGTCGTAGACGCCCTGCGAGCGGCCGACGCCGCGGAAGTTGAAGCGCAGGCACGAGAAGCCGCGCCGGGCGAAGATGTGGAACATGCGGTAGACGATCTTGTTGTTCATCGTCCCGCCATGCTGCGGATGGGGGTGCAGGAACAGCGCGATCGGCGGGTTGGGGCCCTTGCCATGCTGATAGCGGCCTTCGAGCCGGCCGTCTGGGCCGGGGAAGATGGTCTCGGGCATCGGGGCTCCTCGCTGCAGATAACGGCTTGTCGTCAAGGTCAGGCGGCGCGGTAAAGACCACGGTTCGCCGGCGTGCTTCGGTCAGACGCCGCCGCGTCCTTGAACGGAATCGGTACCTAATTATTTAATGCTTCGTGGCCATGCTGGTAAGATCGATCTCGGCTCGATCCGCACCGGTCAGGGCCGGAGCACGCGTTGATATGTGGCGATACGCGGCAATTATCAAGGGAAACGTGCCATGTTCACACGGCTGCGGGAGGAAATCCGGGGGATCATGGCGCGCGATCCGGCCGCCCGATCGCCCCTCGAGGTGATCCTCAACTATCCCAGCTTCCACGCGATGGTGTTCTACCGCCTGTCGAGCTGGCTGTGGCGGCACCACATGCGTCTGCTCGGCCGCTGGATCTCCCAGTGGGGCCGGTTCTGGACCGGCATCGAGATCCATCCGGGCGCCAAGATCGGCCGCCGCTTCTTCATCGACCACGGCATGGGCGTGGTCGTCGGCGAGACCGCGGAGATCGGCGACGACGTCACCCTCTATCACGGCGTCACCCTGGGCGGCACCGCGCCGGCGATCGATTCCCACAAGCAGCGCGACGTCAAGCGCCACCCGACCCTCGACGACGGCGTCATCGTCGGCGCCGGCGCGCAGATCCTCGGGCCGATCACGGTCGGCCGCAACGCGCGCGTGGGCGCCAACGCGGTCGTCGTCCGCGACGTCTCGCCGGGGGTCACGGTGACCGGCATCCCGGCCCGCGCGGTGATGCCCAAGGACAAGTCCAAGGCCGACGCCTTCGTCGCCTACGGCACGCCGGGCGACATCCCCGACCCGCTGGTGCCGGCGCTGGAGACCATGCGCTCGCAGATCGCGACCATGGCCGAACGGATCGACGAGCTGGAAAGCCGCCTGTCCGAGAAGGACGCGGAGGAGGCACCGACCCGGCCGCGCCGGCAGAACTGCGCCTAGCGCCGCGGGCCCGGACCGCCTGGCTCGATGCTTCGTTAGCCCGATGAACGGCGCCGAAACCGCTCCGCCCGTCTATCTCGACCACAACGCGACGACCCCGGTCCGCCCCGAGGCCAAGGAAGCGGTCGCGGCGGCGCTCGACACCGTCGGCAACCCGTCGTCGACCCACGGCTTCGGCCGTGCCGCCCGGCGCCTGGTCGAGGACGCCCGCGAGCAGGTCGCCGCGCTGGTCGGCGCCAAGCCGGCGCAGGTCTTCTTCACCAGCGGCGGCACCGAGGCGGACGCCATCGTCCTGCGCGGCTGCCCCGGCCGGACCGCGGTCGTCTCCGAGGCCGAACATCCGGCCGTCCTGAACAACGCCTTCGACGGCGCGCTGGTGCCGGTCGACGCGGACGGGGTGATCGACCTCGACGCCCTCGACGCGGCGCTCGAGGCGAGCGGGCCGGCGCTGGTCTCGGTGATGGCCGCCAACAACGAGACCGGCGTGATCCAGCCGATCGCCGCGGTGCGCGAGCGCCTGGCCGGGCGCGACGCCTGGCTGCATACCGACGCGGTCCAGGCCGCGGGCAAGATCGCGCTGAAGCCCGTCTGGGACGCGGTCGACATGCTGACCCTGTCGGCGCACAAGCTGGGCGGTCCCCAGGGCGTCGGCGCGCTCATCCTCAAGGAGCCCGTGACGGTCGAGCCGCTGTGGCGCGGCGGCGGCCAGGAGCGGCGCCAGCGCTCGGGCACCGAGAACGTGCCCGGCATCGCCGGCTTCGGCGCGGCGGCCGCTGCCGCCCTGCGCGACCTCGATCACGCCGCGGCGCTGGCCGGGCTGCGCGACCGGCTCGAACGCGAGGCGCGGGCGCTGGCCAACGACATCGTCGTCCACGGCGGCGCCGCGCCGCGCCTGCCCAACACCAGCATGCTCAGCGTCCCCGGCATGGCCGCCGACACCCTGATGATGGCCTTCGACCTCGCCGGCGTGGCGATCAGCGCCGGGTCGGCCTGCTCGTCGGGCAAGGTGACGGTCTCCCACGTGCTGGCGGCGATGGGCGTCGACACCGAGGCGGCGCGCTCGGCGATCCGGGTCAGCCTGGGCTGGACCACCCAGCCCGCAGACATCGACCGCTTCGTCGCCGTTCTGGGCGAGGTCTGCGCCCGCCGCCGCGCGGCGTGACGACCCGGCGCCGTGGCGCGGCGCGACGACCCGGCGCCGCCGGGCGGTGTGACAAAGGGGCCGGCCCGCGGCGGGCAACGAAATCCGGGTTGCGGCCGTATCCGTAGACGGAATACACCCACCAACTGATCTGCAGTCGGCGACGACCGGCGCGTTCGACGAAGGGACAAGGGGGCTCGATGGGGCAGGGTAGGACGCCGGCGCGCCGGGTTGCGGCCGTGGTTTCGCTGATCTTGCTGGCGGGCTTCGCCGTCAGCGGCTGCGCCTATCGCGACATGGACCCGCCGCGCGCGGCGGCCCCCAAGCCGGCCGCACAGAAATCGAAGGGCCTGGCCAGGCGCCTGCTGGCCCTGCTGCCGGGCATGAATCGGGACGAGCCGTCCACGGCCGCGGTCAAGAGCGTGCCGACCGAGAAGCCGGACCCCAACGGGCGCGGATCCGACGTGCGCACCCGGCTGGTCGCCGTGGTCTCGCGCGAATGGCGTTTCTTTGGCGGCGCCCAGTGGCGCTACCGGCTGCCGAGCCTCGGCCGGGCCCATCTCGAATACGAGCCGGGCTACCGCGAGCGGGTGCAGTATTACTGGAAGACGGCACTGCACCGGAACGTGCGCGACACCCGCCGGATCGGCTGGTCGGGCGCGTTCATCTCCTACGTGATGAAGGATGCCGGCGCGCGGAAGCGCTTTCCCTATTCGGGCACCCACACCACCTACATCGCCCGGGCGATCGAGAACCGCAAGAAGGGGCTGCTCAACGCCCCCATCGTCGGCTACCGGCTGAACGAATATGCCCCCCGGCCCGGTGACATGGTGTGCAATTCGCTGACCTCGGGCATCGACTACGACCACATCAACCGGCGCTACGCCGCCCATTGCGACGTCGTGGTCAAGCGCGGCTTCCGCCATGTCGAGGTGATCGGCGGCAACCTGACCAACTCGGTGCGCAAGCGCACCCTGCTGACCGACGAGAACGGTTACGTCTACGCGCACCAGCCGCGCCGGATCGACCCTTACGTCAAGCGCTGGTTCGTCATCATCAAGGTCAACATGTAGCGGTCGAGGCGCCGCGCCACGGCCGGCCAGGCCCGGCCTGCGTCATTTGGCGCCAAATCAGTACCGTTTGAGTTTTGATTTCCCCGTCGATTT
The DNA here is from genome assembly GCA_963730305.1 of uncultured Alphaproteobacteria bacterium. Taxonomy (GTDB): domain Bacteria; phylum Pseudomonadota; class Alphaproteobacteria; order Bin65; family Bin65; genus CAMYMQ01. Next base: position 314,841 of record CAVSRB010000001.1, on the reverse strand, counting down.
CGCTAGTTAAACCGTACCGGCGCGGTCCTGTTTGGGAATCGCCCGGAAACGATGGGATCGAATCATGCTCAAGCTGAACCGGCTGACCGACTACGCGGTGGTCGTGCTGACCCAGATGGCGCGCGAGCCGGACAAGCTCGTCACCGCGCCGCAGCTGTCGCAGGACTTCGAACGTACCGCAGCCGACCGTGGCCAAGCTCCTGAAGGAGCTGACCCGGGGCGGCGTGCTGGCCTCGCACCGTGGCGTCAACGGCGGTTACACGCTCGCCCGCGCGCCCGACGTGATCTCGATGCTCGAGATCATCGACGCGCTGGAAGGGCCGGTGTCGCTGACCGCGTGCGTCGACGGCGCCGAAGGCGACTGCGACGTCGAGCGGCTGTGCCCCGTCCGCGGCAACTGGGACCGGGTCAACGGCGCGATCCACGACGCGCTCAAGGGCGTCTCGCTGGCCGACATGGCCTCGCCGACGACGGTCTTCGGCGTTCCGCTGGAGGCGCCGCGCCCGCGGTCGGCCTCGGCGCTTCAGGGTTAGGGAGAGACCCGATATGGCACTCAACGCGCAGACCGTCGAACAGGTCCGCGACCTCGGCAAGTACAAGTACGGCTTCGAGACCGAGATCGAGATGGAGACGGCCCCCAAGGGGCTGAGCGAGGATACCGTCCGCTTCATCTCGGCCAAGAAGGGCGAGCCGGACTGGATGCTGGAGTGGCGCCTGCGCGCCTATCGTCACTGGCTGACGATGGAGACGCCGGAATGGGCCAACGTCCACTATCCGCCGATCGACTTCCAGGATTCCTACTACTACGCCGCGCCCAAGAGCGACGACGATCGGCCCAAGAGCCTCGACGAGGTCGACCCCAAGCTGCTGGAGACCTACTCCAAGCTCGGCATCCCGCTCGAGGAGCAGAAGATCCTGGCCGGTGTGGCGGTCGATGCGGTGTTCGATTCCGTATCGGTGACAACGACTTACAAGAAACAGCTCGAAGATCAGGGCATCATTTTCTGCTCGATCTCCGAGGCGCTCCAGAACCACCCCGATCTGGTCCGGAAATATATCGGCACCGTGGTGCCTTACACGGATAACTTCTACGCGACTCTCAACAGCGCGGTGTTCTCCGACGGGTCCTTCGTCTACATCCCCAAGGGCGTGCGCTGCCCGATGGAGCTGTCGACCTATTTCCGCATCAACGCGCGGGACACCGGCCAGTTCGAGCGCACCCTGATCGTCGCCGACGAGGGCAGCTACGTCAGCTACCTGGAGGGCTGCACCGCGCCCCAGCGCGACGAGCACCAGTTGCACGCGGCCGTGGTCGAGCTGGTCACGCTCGACGACGCCGAGATCAAGTATTCGACCGTCCAGAACTGGTACCCGGGCGACGAGGACGGCAAGGGCGGCATCTACAACTTCGTCACCAAGCGGGGCGCCTGCCGCGGCCGCAACTCGAAGATCTCCTGGACCCAGGTCGAGACCGGCTCGGCGATCACCTGGAAGTACCCGTCCTGCATCCTCCAGGGCGACAATTCGGTCGGCGAGTTCTACTCGGTGGCGATCACCAACAACGCCCAGCAGGCCGACACCGGCACCAAGATGATCCATCTGGGCAAGAACACCAGCTCGCGGATCATCTCCAAGGGCATCTCGGCCGGCAAGGCGGAGCAGACCTATCGCGGGCTGGTCCGCATCGGGCCGCGGGCCACCGGCGCGCGCAACTATACCCAGTGCGATTCGCTGCTGATCGGCGACAAGTGCGGCGCCCATACGGTGCCGTACATCGAGAGCAAGAACCGCACCGCCAAGGTCGAGCACGAGGCGACCACGTCGAAGATCAGCGACGACCAGCTGTTCTACTGCCGCCAGCGCGGCATCGGCGAGGAGGACGCGGTGGCGCTGATCGTCAACGGCTTCTGCCGCGACGTCCTCCAGCACCTGCCGATGGAGTTCGCCGTCGAGGCCCAGAAACTCGTCGGCATCAGCCTTGAAGGCAGCGTTGGCTAGGCAGCAAGAGGTTCGTAGGGGCGGGTTTGCAACCCGCCCGCACCGACGACGGGCCGGTTTGAAAACGGCCCTTACGGCAGGATGTGAAAGCAAGCAATGACGCCAGCTATGTTGGAAATCAAAGACCTGCACGCCACGGTCGACGGCAAGGAGATCCTCAAGGGGGTCGACCTGTCGCTCGGCGCGGGTGAGGTGCACGCGATCATGGGCCCGAACGGCTCGGGCAAGAGCACGCTCAGCTACGTGCTCGCCGGCCGCGACGGCTACGCGGTGACCAAGGGCGACGTGCTCTACGAGGGCGAGAGCCTGATCGACCTGGCGCCGGAGGAGCGCGCCGCCAAGGGCCTGTTCCTGGCCTTCCAGTACCCGGTCGAGATCCCGGGCGTGACCAACATGACCTTCCTCAAGCACGCGGTGAACGGCGTCCGCAAGCAGCGCGGCGAGGAGGAGCTCGACGCCATGGCCTTCCTCAAATACGTGCGCGAGAAGGCCAAGACGCTCAACATGACCGACGAGATGCTCAAGCGCGCGGTCAACGTCGGCTTCTCCGGCGGCGAGAAGAAGCGCAACGAGATCCTGCAGATGGCCGTGCTCGAACCCAGGCTGGCCGTGCTCGACGAGACCGACAGCGGCCTCGACATCGACGCGCTCAAAGTCGTCGCCGAGGGGGTCAACGCCCTGCGCGGGCCGGACCGCTCGATGCTGGTCATCACCCACTACCAGCGGCTGCTCGACTACATCGTGCCCGACCACGTCCACATCCTGGCCGGCGGCCGGATCGTCCGTTCCGGCGGCAAGGAGCTGGCGCTCGAGCTCGAGGAGAAGGGCTACGCCGGGTACGTCGAGCAGGCGGCGGCCTGACGGAGCGGGCGACATGACCGTCCAGACCATCCCCGACGACGCCAGCCGGGCCTTCCTCAAGCCCTACGACGCGTTGAAGCCGGACCTGCCCGGCGCGGCCACCGACTGGCTCGCCGGCCTGCGCGACGACGGCGCCGCGGCGTTCCGGCAGCGCGGCTTCCCGACCCACAAGGTCGAGGACTGGCGCTACACCAGCCTCGCGCCGCTGACCCGCGCCGAATTCGACTGGCACGCGCCGGACGCCGCGCTCGACGCCGGGCAGCTCCCGGCGCTGGTGTTCGGCCGCGACTCGTCCTGCCGCCTGGTCCTGGTCAACGGCCGGCTGCGCCGCGACCTGTCGACCGTGGCCGGTCTGCCCGACGGCGCGACCCTGATGGGCTTCGCCGAGGCGGCGGCGGAGCGGCCCGAGCTGCTGCGCGACGCGCTCGGCAGCGAGAGCCCGCTGGCCGACCAGCCGCTGACGGCGCTCAACACCGCCTTCATGGCCGACGGTTTCGTCCTGCACCTCGCCGACGGCGTCGTGCTGGAGCAGCCGGTCGAGATCCTGTCGGTCGGCACCGGCGGGTCGACCCCGCCGCTCTATCACCCGCGCAACCTGATCGTCGCCGGCGCGGACAGCCGGGCGACCGTGATCGAGCATCACGTCGGCCTGTGCCTGGGAGCCTATTTCGCCAACGTGGTCACCGAGATCGTCGCCGGCGACGGCTCGATCGTGCGCCACTGCAAGGTCCAGGACGAAGCGCGCGAGGCGTTCCACATCGCCGCGACCAACGCTCACGTCGGCCGCGGCGCCATGTTCGACAGCTTCGTCTTCGCCGTGGGCGGGCTGCTGTCGCGCAACGAGATCCGGGTGACCCTGGCCGAGCCCGGCGCGCACTGCCGCCTGCACGGCGCCTACCTGATGCGCGGCCGCCAGCATTGCGACAACACCACGGTGATCGACCACGCCGCGCCCGAGACCAACAGCCACGAGCTCTACAAGGGCGTGTTGGACGACGAGGCGTCGGGCGTGTTCCAGGGCAAGATCGTGGTCCGGCCGGATTCGCAGAAGATCGACGGCCACCAGATGAACCGGGCGCTCTTGCTGTCCGACAAGGCCCAGATCAATTCCAAGCCGGAGCTGGTGATCTACGCCGACGACGTCAAATGCAGCCACGGCGCCACCGCCGGCGAGCTCGACGACGACGCCATGTTCTACCTGCGCTCGCGCGGCGTGCCCGAGGCCCAGGCCCGGCGCCTGCTGGTCGAGGCCTTCCTCAACGAGGTCATCGACGGCATCGCGCTCGCCGGCATGCGCATGCCGCTGGAGCAGAACGTGGCCCGCTGGATGGCCCGGGGAAACGAAGCGGGCGGGACCGGAGGCGCGCGATGAGCGAAGCCGCCCTCGATCTCGACCGTGACACGCTCGACGTGGAGGCCGTGCGCGCCGAGTTCCCGATCCTGTCCCGCCAGGTCTACGGCAAGCCGCTGGTCTTCCTCGACAGCGGCGCCAGCGCCCAGAAGCCGCGCCAGGTGATCGACGCGGTGTCGCGCTTCTACGAGCACGACTACGCCAACGTCCATCGCGGCGCCCACTACCTGAGCGGCGTGGCGACCGAGGCCTACGAAGGCGTGCGCGACACGGTCGCCGCCTTCATCAACGCGCCGAGCCGCGAGGAGATCGTCTTCACCCGCAACGTCACCGAGGCGCTCAACCTGGTGGCCAATGCCTACGCCGGGTCGATGCTCGGGGAAGGCGACGAGGTGGTGGTCTCGGCGATGGAGCACCACGCCAACATCGTGCCGTGGCAGCTCCTGCGCGAACGCACCGGCATCGTCCTCAAGGTCGCGCCGATCACCGACGCCGGCGCGCTCGACCTCGACGCCTTCGAGGCGCTGCTGACCGACCGGACCAAGCTGGTCTCGATCACCCATTGCTCGAACGTGCTCGGCACCGTCGTCCCGGCCAGGCGCGTCACCGAGATCGCCCACGCCCGCGGCATCCCGGTGCTGCTCGACGGCGCCCAGGCGATCGTCCACGCGCCGGTCGACGTCCAGGCGATCGGCTGCGACTTCTACGCCTTCACCGGCCACAAGCTCTACGGCCCCAGCGGCATCGGCGTGCTGTGGGCCAAGGCCGAGATCCTCGACGCCATGCCGCCGTGGCAGGGCGGCGGCGACATGATCGACACGGTCAGCTTCGAGAAGACCACCTTCGCCGCGCCGCCGCACCGGTTCGAGGCGGGCACGCCGCCGATCGCCCAGGCGGTTGGGCTGGGCGCCGCGATCGACTGGGTCCGCGCCCTCGGCCAAGACCGGATCGCCGCCCACGAGGCCGCGTTGCGCGACCACGCCATGGACGAGCTCGGCAAGATCGAGGGCCTGCGCCTGATCGGCACGACGCCGGACAAGGCCGCGATCGTCTCCTTCGTCCTCGACGGCGTCCATTCGCTCGACGTCGCCACCGTGCTCGACCGCCAGGGGGTCGCCGTGCGCGTCGGCCACCACTGCGCCGAGCCGCTGATGGCGCGGATGGGGGTCGATTCGACGGTGCGCGCCTCGATGGCCGTCTACAACACCCATGCGGAGGTCGAGGCGCTCGCCGCCGGCATCCGCAAGGCCAAGGACATGCTGGGGTAGGGATGGCCGACCTGGACCGCTACGAGGAATACGCCGAAGCGCTCGAGATGCTCGATGACGACATGCGCTTCGAGTACATCCTCGACATCGCCAAGAAGCACAAGGACAAGCCCTTCCCCGAAGAGGCCAAGGACGACGCCCACCTGATGCACGGCTGCATGTCCAGGGTCTGGATCACCCACGAGGAGCGCGACGGCCGCCACTATTTCCAGGGCACCAGCGACGCCGCCATCGTCACCGGGCTGGTGGCGATGATGACCGACGCCTTCAGCGGCCTGACCCGCGAAGAGCTGGCCCAGATCACCCTCGACCACGTGCGCCGGCTCAATCTCGGCGCGCTGACCACCCAGCGCCAGGTCGGCATGATGGCGATGCTCAAGCATCTCCAGAAGCTGGCCGGGGCGCGGCCCGTACCGGCCCAGGGAGCCGCCTGATGCAGCATGACATGATCGACATGAACGCGCCCTACGATCCGGCCGCCGCGGAGGAGGGCGCGACCGCCTCCGCCGGCTCGCCGCTCGCCGAGGGCGAGGACAAGGCGTCCAAGGACGCCATGATCGAGGCGCTCAGGACCGTGTTCGACCCGGAGATCCCGGTCAATCTCTACGACCTCGGGCTGATCTACGACATCGACCAGAGGGAAAACGGCGACGTCGGCATCCTGATGACGCTTGACCACGCCGGCCTGTCCGGTCGCCGGCCAGATGCCGGCCCAGGTCGCCCAGACCGTCGCCAATGTCGACGGCGTCGGCACCGTCCAGGTCACCCTGACGTGGAACCCGCCCTGGACCCCGGAGCAGATGACCGAGGACGCCCGCATGATCCTGGGCTTTTAAGCCCGAGGGGACTGGAAAAACGTGTGCGCGAAACTAGTTAAAGGCCAGAGGTAACGACGCCATGATGCCGCAAGTCATCACCCTGACCGACCGGGCCGCCGAACGGGTCAAGGCCCTGATCGAACAGTCCGACGAGCCCGTGCTCGGCGTCCGCGTGGGCGTCAAGGAGCAGGGCTGCTCCGGCATGAGCTATTTCGTCGAATACGCCAAGGAGCAGGGCAAGTTCGAGGACGTGGTCGAGGACAAGGGCGTGCGCATCTTCATCGAGCCCAAGGCGACCATGTTCCTGCTCGGCAGCGAGATGGACTATGTCGAGGACAAGTTCTCGTCCCGCTTCGAGTTCATCAATCCGAACGAAAAGGGACGCTGCGGCTGCGGCGAATCGTTTCACGTCTGAGCCGCGTCCGGGTCGAGTATAACGTCTCCATCGCAAGACGGCCTTTGGGGGAGGACCGCGCGCGGCGCGCGGTTGAATGCCATGCCACGGATCACCTTCATCGAACGCGACGGCACCCAGCGGGAGCTCGACGTGCCCGCCGGCACCTCGGTGATGGAGGCCGCGCGCGACCACGGCCTCGACGTCGAGGGCGCGTGCGAGGGCGCGATGGCCTGCTCGACCTGCCACGTCATCGTCGATGCCGCCTGGTACGACAAGCTGCCGCCCGCCTCCGAGGACGAGGAGGACATGCTCGACCTCGCTTTCGGCCTGACCAAGCGTTCGCGGCTGGGCTGCCAGATCGCGATGACCGAGGAGCTCGACGGGCTGGTCGTGTCGCTGCCGAAGGAAGTCCGGAACATGCTGCTGTAGCGGCCGGTTCCGGGACGCCAGCCGCTTCCATGTCCCTCTACGCGGGCACCCTCTACAACCGCCTCAAGGCCGACGACGGTGCCGACTGGGCCGCCTACGTCGACCATCCCTTCGTGCGCGCGCTGGCCGACGGCAGCCTGCCCGAGGCCGCCTTCCGCCACTACCTGGTCCAGGACTACAAGTTCCTGATCCATTTCGCCCGCGCCTACGCGCTGGCCGCCTACAAGGCCGATACCCTGGACGACATCCGCGCCGCGGCCGAGACCCTGACCGCGCTGGTCGGCGTCGAGATGGCGCTGCACGTCGACTATTGCGCGGGCTGGGGCCTCGACCCGGCGGCGATGGAGGCGGCGGCCGAGGACAACGCCTGCATGGCCTACACGCGCTACGTGCTGGAAACGGGCCTGCGCGGCGACGCGCTCGACCTCCACGTCGCCCTGATCCCCTGCGTCGCCGGCTACGGCGAGATCGGCGCGCGGCTCGCCGCCGATCCGGCGACCCGGCGCGAGGGCAATCCCTACGATGCCTGGATCGCGATGTATTCCGGCGACGAATACCAGCAGGTCGCCCGGGCCGCCGTCGGCCAGCTCGACAGACTGTGCGACCGCGCGCGGCGCCGACGCGCGCTATCCGCGTATCCGCACCATCTTCGCCGAGGCCTGCCGGCTCGAGGCCGACTTCTGGCAGATGGGGCTCGACGCGGCGGGGTAGGGGCCGCTTGCCGATCCTGGCCGACCTCTGAATTTATTCCTTGAAACGACAGGCTTGGGCGCCAAGTAGCGATATTGGCGCTCGGTAGGACGGCGCACCCGACGGCGCGTCAACCGCCAGCAATCCTGGCCCTCGACCCGTCCCCATTTCCGTCATGCCCGCGCAGGCGGGCATCCAGGCTGGCGCCGGCACGCTGGACCCCCGCCTGCGCGGGGGTGACGCCCGAAAGACGACCAATGCTGACAAACGATGACGAATGATGACATGCGCGGGCGCGACTAACCCTCTCCCTCGGGGGTCTTATCATCGGACGCCCGCCCCCTCACCCTCCCGTTGCTGCGCAACGGGCCCCTCCCTCTCCCCAGGGTGAGGGAGGAAGACCGCCGGCTTCCGACACACGGGCGATAACCGAAGATAACCAAGGATAACCTCTTCGATATTTTCGCCGGGCGTGGCCAAGCCCCGCGAATCCGGGTATCAGGTCGAAAAAGGCCCGGGAGGAAACTGTGAGCCATCGCCCCGATCCGATCCGGGGCCTCGGCGATATCGAGGCCATCGAAGCACGGCCCTACGATCACTGGGTCGAGCCGACGAGCATGCTCGACATGTTCCGGCTCTCGGCCGAGCGGTTCGGCGATGCGCCGGCGCTGACCTACCTGCCGTCGCCCGACCCGGCCGTGGCGCCGGTGCGGTACAGCTACAGCGATTTCTACGCTCGCATTCGCCAGGCCGCCAACCTGTTCGCGAGCTTGGGCGTCGGGCCCGACGATGCGGTCGGCCTGCTGCTGCCCAACATCCCCGAGGGCCATTTCGCCCTGTGGGGGGCCGAGGCGGCGGGGCGGGCCTGTCCGGTCAACTACATGCTCCGGCCCGACCATATCGCCGAGCTGCTGACCAGCGCGGGCGCCAAGGTGCTGGTCGCGCTGGGCCCGGATCCCGAGCTGCCGATCTGGGACCAAGTGCCCGAGATCCTGGCCCGGGCGCCGGGGATCGAAACCGTGCTCCACGTCGGGGACGCGCCCGGCGACGGCACCGGCAGCCTCGATTTCAACGAAGCGCTCGCGGCCCAGCCCGGCGACCGGCTGAGCGTCGACCGGCCGCTCGACCGCGCGTCGATCGCCGCCTATTTCCACACCGGCGGGACGACCGGCGCGCCCAAGCTGGTGCGGCACGCGCACGGCAACCAGATCCACTGCTGCTGGGCCGCCGGCCTGTTCTTCGACGTCGGCCCCGGCGACACCTCGGTCAACGGCTTTCCGCTGTTCCACGTCGCCGGCTCGCTGGTCCACGGCGCGAGCTATTTCTACCACGGCGCCAACCTGGTCCTGCCGACCCGCACCGGCTTCCGCAACGCCGCCTTCATGGCCAACTTCTGGCGCTGGGTCGAAACGCTCGGCGTGACCGTGATGTGCGGCGTGCCGACGACGATGGCGACCCAGCTCGCGACGCCGGTCGGCGACGCCGACATCTCGACCGCGCGGGCGGTGTTCTCGGGCGGCACGCCGCTGCCGACCGAGCTGGCGGTGGCCTTCGAGCAGGACATCGGCAAGGCGGTGCGCAACGGCTACGGCATGACCGAGAGCGGCTCGCTGATCGCGCTCGCGCCGTACCATTCGCCGCGGGTCGGCAACACGGTCGGCTGGCGGCTACCCTATGTCGAGGTCAAGGCGGTCGCGCTCGGCGCCGACGGCGAGAGCTTCGCGCGCGATTGCGGCCCCGGCGAGACCGGCGTGTTCGTGGTGCGCGGGCCGAACGTCGCCGCCGGCTACACCGACCCGGCGCGCAACGCCGGCGTGTTCCGCGACGACGGCTGGCTGATCACCGGCGACCTGGGCTTCCTCGACGAGGCCGGGCTGATCCACATCACCGGCCGGGCCAAGGACATCATCGTCCGCGGCGCCCACAACATCGACCCGGCGGTAATCGAGGAGATCGCCGCCGAGCACCCCGCCGTCGTGCTGTGCGCGGCCGTCGGCGAGCCCGACGCCTATGCCGGCGAGCTGCCGCTGCTGTTCGTCACATTGAAGCCGGGCGCGTCGCTGACCGAGGCCGAGATGCTCGATTTCCTCGCGCAACGCATCCACGAACGGCCGGCCCTGCCCAAGGCGGTCGTGGTCCTCGACGCGATGCCGGCGACCGGGGTCGGCAAGATCTACAAGCCGGCGCTGCGGGCGTTGGCGGTGGAGCGCCGGTTCGGCGCGGTCCTGGCGCCGCTGGCGATTAACGGCGTGGCGATCCGGGTCGAGGGGCTCGACGACGTCGGCGTGATCAAGGCGCGCATCCACGTCGCCGGCGCCGCCGACCGGGCCGCAATGGAAGGCGAGATCAACGGCTTGCTGCGCGACTACGCGATCGAGCGGGAACTGGTCTGGGGCTGAGCCCCCTGACCGTCATGCCCGCGCAGGCGGGCATCCAGGCTTTGGGCGGCTTGCTGGACCCCCGCCTGCGCGGGGGTGACGATGAAGGTGGCGCAAAGGTGGGAGCGTCCGGGGCGCGGCTAGATGAAATTGAGCCCGCCGTCGGACAGGATGGTCTGGCCCGTGATCCAGCCGGCGTCGTCGGAGCACAGGAACAGCACCACCTTGGCCATGTCCTCCGGGCGTGCTCATCCGCTTGAGGCACTGCATCTGGGTGTACTGGGCGAACTTCTCGTCGGTGACCGACGGCCGCTCGACCTCGGTCTTGGTCACCCCGGGGATGAAGGTGTTGACGGTGACGTTCCACGGCCCGAGCTCGCGCGCCATCGACCGGCTCATCGCGACCACCGCCGACTTGGACGTGATGTAGTGGAGATAGTTGGGCAGGCCGAGATAGGGCGTGCCCGAGGAGATGTTGAGGATGCGGCCCCAGTTGGCCTCCTGCATCGCGGGCACGACGGCGCGGGCGCAGAAAAAGGCGCCGGTGATGTTGACCTGCATCGCCCGCTGCCACTCGTCGACCGGCAGCTCCCAGAACGGCGCCATGGTGATCTTGGAGAACACCGCGGCGTTATTGATCAGGATGTCGACCCGGCCGAACCGCTCGCGCGCGGCGCCGACCATCGCCTCGACCGAGCCCTGGTCGCCGACGTCGGTGGCGATGGCGAGCGCGGTGCCGCCGCCGTCCTCGACCTCCTTGGCCACCGCGGCGCCGGCCGCCTCGTTATATTCGGCGATCACCGGGATCGCGCCCTGGGCGGCGAGGTGGTGGGCGTAGGACCGGCCGAGCCCCTGGCCGCCGCCGGTGATGATGGCGACGCGGCCCTTGAGGCTGGCATAGTCGGCGGTCGGCGAGAGCGGCATCTTTCGTCTCCGTCAGGGATGTGTGCGGCGATTGTGTCGAGGTCAGCCGGCGGCGCGGCGCTCGGCGGCGTGCAGGCGCTGGAGGATCTTGCGCATGGCGAACAGGCCCTGGTCGGCGTCGATCATGCCCAGCGGCCGGACGTCGCCGTTCGCGGCCGGGTCGAGGTCGATCGCCTTCTGCTGGGCCTCGTAGACCAGCAGGTCCTCGATCGGGATGTTGCGCATCTGGGCCTCGAAGGTCTCCCACTGGTCCTCGGGCACGAAGGCGCGGGGGAGGCACATGGCCCAGAACTGGTGGGTCGCGCGGTCCGACGCCGGGGTCAGCGCGTGATAGACGACGAAGCCCCACTTGCCCTGGCTGACCCGACGGTCTTCGGAGCTGACGCCCGCTCCCGCGGCCTCGGTGCCGTTGTTGACGTAGATGTAGCTCGGCGGGATGAACTCGCTGTACTGCCAGCGGTCGATGGGCTGGTCGTAGCCGGCGTAGTCGATCAGCGCCCGGGCCGGCGGCACGTCGGACATCCATCGGGTCACCCGGACGCCGTCGCCCACGGTTTCGGCCGAGATCGTCGCCTGCTCGGCGAGCGCCCGGTTGCCGGTGGTCGAGGCGTGGACGTAAGCCAAATGCGACAGGTCGAGGAGGTTGTCGAGGATCAGCCGGTAGCCGCACTGGGCGTCGCAATAGCCCTTGATCGCGATCCAGTCCGGATCGTCGAGGCGGACATGGTGGTCGGGCGCCAGCGCGGGATCGGCCAGCGCAGGGTCGCCCATCCAGACCATCACCCAGCCGCGCCGCTCGATCACGGGATAGGCGCGCACGCAGGCCCACGAGGGCGGGGTCTCGGCTCCAGGCAGGTGCGAGCAGCGGCCGTCGGCGTCGAAGACCATGCCGTGATAGGCGCATTCGAGGCTGTCGCCGACCAGGTTGCCCTCGGACAGCGGCAGGTTGCGGTGGGCGCAGCGGTTCTCGAGCGCGACCGCGGTGCCGTCCTCGGCCCGGTAGAGCACCAGATAGTCGCCGAGCAGCACGCGGCCCAGCGGCTCGCGGCCGACCTCGTCGGACCAGGCGGCGACGTACCAATGATTGCGCAGGAACAGGGGGTCCGTTCCGTTTGCCGCCGCACCGTCGGTGCGCGCCCGGCTCATGCCGCGGCCTCGGCGGGGCGGGCGCCGTTGCGGTGGGCGCGATACAGGCGCATCAGCTCGGCGGTCAGCCGCGCCCGGTCGGCGGGGTCGAAGAAGGCGTCGTCCATGCGCTCGATCGTCGGCAGGGCGGCCTTGAGCGCAGCCATGCCGGCGTCGGTCAGGCGCAGCGCCTTGGCGCGGGTGTCGTCGGGGTGGTCGGTCCGCGTCACCAGGCCCTTGGCCTCCAGCTTGCGGACGACCTGGGACACGGTCATGGCGTCGACCTGGCAATGGGCGGCGACGCCGGCCTGGGTCGGCGCGTCGCCGTGGCGCGCCAGCCAGCCGATTCCGGCGAGCAGGGTGAACTGCATGTGGGTCAGCCCGATCGCCGACAGCCCCTCGGAAGCCTGGCGCTGCCAGATGTGGAGCACCTGCCAGAGCAGGTAGCCGACGCTGTCCTCCGGCGTGGTGAAGCGGGACACCAAGGGCCAGTCGAGAGCCATGGCGGAGCCTCCTTGAGGGTGGGAAGCCAGGGTAGTGCTATGCATGTATATAATCAATACGCATATGATATGGCCACGAGATCGTCATTGGGGCCCGCGTCGCGCGCACGCGCGTCGGCGCCTAGTCTCGGGAGCTTCAGTCTTCGGTGTCGGCCGCGGACAGGCGCGCGTCGACCGCGGCGGCGACCTGGTCGCGCATCGGCGCGGGCAGCTCGGCGACGGCTTCGGCGAGCACGCGCAGCTCGCGCCGCAGGCTGTGGACCCGGTCCATCAGCGACAGCAGCAGCGGGATGGCCTCGTCGTCGATGGCGAGGTCGTGGCGCAGCTCGCGGATCAGCCGGACCCGCGCGACGTCGATCTCGAGGTAGCCGGCGCCCGCATCGCCGGCAGACGGCGCGACCCAGCCGCGCTCGAGGCAGAAGCGCAGCTCGGTGACGGTGAGGCCCTGGACCTGGCGGATCAGTTCCTGCTCGCTGATCATCTCACACCCCCAGCTTCCTGCGCGGGTCGGTGTCGCCGCCCGTCCACGACTCCAGGAATTCGTCCAGCGCCGGGTCCGGTTGCTCGGGCAGCACCACCTCGAGCCGGACGAGCTGGTCGCCGGTGGCGCCCTTGCGCTTGACGCCCTTGCCGCGCAGGCGCAGCACCGCGCCGGTGTTGGAATGGGCCGGCACCGTCAGTGTCACCGGGCCGGTCACGGTCGGCACCTTGACCTTGGCCCCGAGCGCCGCCTCCTTGAGGGTCACCGGCACGGTGACGTGGATGTCGTCGCCGCGGCGCTCGAAGAAGGCGTGCGGCTCGACCGCGATGGTGACGTAGGCGTCGCCGGCTTCCGCGCCGCCCACGCCCGGCTGGCCCTGGCCCTTGAGGCGAAGCTGCTGGCCATCGCGGAAGCCCGCGGGGATCGAGATGTCGAGGGTGCGGCCGTCGGGCATGGTCACCCGCTTCTTGGCGCCGTTGACCGCCTCCAGGAAGTCGACGCTCATATGGTAGCGCACGTCGCCGCCGCGGACCCGGTAGTGGCGCGCGCCGCCCCGGCCGCGGCCGCCGAACAGGCCGTCGAGGATGTCGCCCAGGTCGTCGGCCCCGCCGAAGCCCTCGGCGCCATGGTATTTGCCGGACGCGTCCGCGTCGGCGTATTGGCGGTAGAAGTGCTGCTCGGGCCGCTCGGCGCCGCTCTCGTCGATCTCGCCGCGGTCGTATTGGCCGCGCTTGTCCTTGTCGCCGAGGATGGCGTAGGCCTGCGAGATCTCCTTGAAACGCTGCTCGGCGGCGGTGTCGCCCGGATGCAGATCGGGGTGATGCTCCTTGGCGAGCGCCCGGTATTTCTTCTTGATCTCGGCGGCGGACGCGTCGCGGACGACGCCCAACACCTGGTAGAGGTCTTTGGCCACGGTTGTGCTTGTCGAAAGGGGTTGGATCAGACCTGCGCGTCGATGTCGACCCGCTCGGCGTCGTTGATGGTCACCAGCAGGTTCTTGGCCCGCTCGGTCAGCTCGGTCGACAGCTCGACCGATTTGTCGGTCTTGAGGTCCACGGAGACCGCCGTGCAGTCGCTGGTCGCGACGAGCTGGCCATTCTCGACGTCGGCCATCCGGTGAACGAAGCGCAGATGCTTGTGCCCGACCGAGACGAAGCCGCTGCGGATGTCGATCAACTCGCCGCCGCGCAGCTCGTGAACGAACTGCAGGCTCTGCCGGATCACGGCGATGCGCCGCCCGAACTCGCGCGACTTGCGCGGCGTGATGCCGATCGTCGACAGCAGGAACCAGGTCGCCTGGTCGAAGCGCGACACATAGGCCTGCGTGTTCATGTAGGCGTTGGGGTCGTATTCGCTGGTGGCGATCGCGCCCTTGAAGGTCTCAGTCCATTCGGCCATCGTTCAGCTCATGCTTGCCGCGTTGTGCGTGTTCCAACCTATCAAATAGGTGGCGGCGCCCCAACGTCCAACGCGCGTCCACGCCGCATGGCGTCATGTCGCAATCGACCGCTAGGATAGCGCCGATGAACGACGCTCCCAGCCAGACGCAGATCACGATCCAGCGGCTGCGCGCCGCGCTGCGGCCCGACGCCCTGGCGCGCCGCGGTTTGCGCGGACCGCTGGGGGCGGTCTTCACCGGGCCGTGGGTCGACCGCCCGACCCTGTGGGGTATCGCCGAGATCTACCTGCCGCTGTCCCGGCTGTGGGCGGCGGCGCTGGCGGCGGACGGGGCCGACGACGCGGTCGAGGCCTTCATCGCCGGGGTGCCGCTGCCCGAGGACGTCGGCCCGGCCAATCGGCGCCACATCGCCAGCATCCTGCGCTCGGCGGAGCGTGCGCGGGTGCGCGCGGCGGCGGCCGACGACGACTGGCGGCGCGCCTTCTTCGGCCGCGACCGGCGTTCGCCGCCGGTGCTCGCCGAGATCGAGCAGCGCCGGATTCGCGCGGCCCAGGCGCTGCTGATGCAGCGCTTCCGCTTCGTCTGGCTTTATCTCCGCTACACCGTTCCGGCGGTGCGCTTCGAGGTGGCGACCCCGGCCGAGACCGAGGCCGCCTACGGCGCTGCCCTGGCGCGGCCGTGGGAGCCCTTCGCCCCGCCCGAGACGATGCCCGTGGTCACCGAATCGCGGCGGATGGCGACCGACGTCGGCCACGACTACTGGCTGCGCTTCCCCAGCCCGTCGGCGCGGATCGGGGGCGACGCCTGGGCCCGGGTCCACGAGCGGGAAGGGATGGGCGACGCGCCGACCTTCATCTTCGGCAACGGCATCGGCGTCGAGTTCGACCAGCTCGACTACTCGCTCGACGACGTCGCCGCCCTGACCCGCGAGGGCATCCGGGTGATCGAGGTCGAGGCGCCCTGGCACGGCCGGCGCCGGGCGCCGGGCTATTTCAGCGGCGAGCCCTTCCTGGCCCGCGCCCCGGTCGGCGCGATCGACCTGTTGACGGCGCAGGCGCAGGAGTTCGCCGTGCTGATCGACTGGGCGCGCGGGCGCGGGTCGCGCCGGGTCGGCATCGGCGGCGCGAGCATGGGGGCGCTGTCGTCGCTGATGGTCGCCACCCACAGCGGCCACTGGCCAGACAGGATGCGGCCGGACATGGCCGCGCTGATCACCTTCACCCACCAGCTCAGCCGCCTGCCGTTCGACAGCGCACTGGCCCGACGCACCGGCCTGACCGACGCGCTGACAGGGGCCGGCTGGACGCCGGACAAGCTGGCCCGGTTCAAGGGCCTGACCGACCCGGGCGACCAACTCGCGATCCCCGGCGATCAGATCGTCGCCGTGCTCGGCGCCGAGGACGAGGTGACCCCGGCGGCGGGCGTGCGCGAGCAGGTCGAGGCGTGGGGCGTGCCGGCGGCCAACGTCTTCCTGCACAAGGGCGGGCATTTCAGCACGCCGATGGGCATCGTCCGCGACCGCGGCCCGCTCGAACGGATCGAGGCGCTGCTGACCGGCTAGGTCCGGCTATCGGCCCGGATGTTTCGGCCGGGCGATTGCTGCGCCGCCGGGCGACCCTATATTGGCCGGCATGAACAGCCTGGGGATCGACAAGCCGCCGGCGCGCACCCGCGTCGTGGTGGCCATGTCCGGCGGCGTCGACAGCTCGGCGACCGCGGCGATGCTGCACGCCCAGGGCTACGACGTCGTCGGCGTCACGCTCCAGCTCTACGACCACGGCGCGGCGGTGGCGCGCAAGGGCGCCTGCTGCGCCGGCCAGGACATCTACGACGCCCGCCGGGTCGCCGAGACGGTCGGCTTCCCGCACTACGTGCTCGACTACGAGGACCGGTTCCGCGACGCGGTGATCGACGACTTCGCCGACGCCTACCTGCGCGGCGAGACGCCGATCCCCTGCGTGCGCTGCAACCAGACGGTCAAGTTCCGCGACCTGTTCGCCACGGCGCGCGACCTGGGCGCCGACGCGCTGGCGACCGGCCACTACGTCCGCCGGACCGAGGGCGCGGACGGCCCCGAGCTGCACCGCGCCGTCGACCCGGCCAAGGACCAGAGCTATTTCCTGTTCGCCACGACCCGGGAACAACTGGCCTTCCTGCGCTTCCCGCTCGGCGGCATGGCCAAGGCGGAGACCCGCGCGCTGGCCGACGACCTGGGGCTGGCGGTGGCGGACAAGCCGGACAGCCAGGACATCTGCTTCGTGCCCGACGGCTCCTACGCCACCGTGGTCGAGAAGCTGCGGCCGGGCGCGGCCGACCCCGGCGACATCGTCGACCTGGACGGCCGCGTGCTCGGCCGGCATGACGGCATCATCCACTTCACCATCGGCCAGCGCCGCGGGCTCGCCATCGGCGGCACCGAGGCGCCGCTCTACGTCGTCCGGCTCGACCCGGCGGCGCGCCACGTGGTCGTCGGCCCCAGGGACGCCCTGGCGCGCTCGGCGCTGACCGTCACCGAGGTCAATTGGCTGGGGGAGGGCGCCGCGCCCGAGGCCGGCCGGCCGGTCACCGCCAAGATCCGCTCGGCCAGCGCGCCGGTCGGGGCGACTCTCGAACCGCTGGACGGCGACCGGGTCCGCGTGTGCTTCCAAGAACCGCAATATGGCGTGGCGCCGGGCCAGGCGGCGGTGTTCTACGACGGCGACCGGGTGCTCGGCGGCGGCTGGATCGGACGGGACGCGGCGTAAGCGCGCCGGACAGGCGTCGGACTAGCTCAGCCCGACCCACTGTTCGCTCAGCGCCCATAGCCGGGCGCGCGCGTCCGGATCGTAGGCCTGGTCCTTGGCCCGGCTCTTCTGCAGGCGGTCGAAATATTCCCCGGTGACGCCGTCGAGCGCGCCGGAGGTCGCCAGGTAGACCTCTGCCTCGATGCCGTCCTCGACCGGGCCCATCGCCTGGCCCCAGCCCTCGCGGACCATCTTGGTGTTGAGCAGGGTGCCGGGGTGGAGCGCGTTGACCGTCACCTCGGCGGGGTCGAGCTTCGCCGCCAGCTCGATGCTCGCCATGATCAGCGCGAGCTTGCTCTGGCAATAGGCCTGCATGCCGCTGTAGCCGCGCTCCAGCATCGGGTCGTCGAAGTCGATCTCGGCCTGGCCGATCGAGGCGACGTTGACGATGCGGGCGGGGGCCGCATTGCGGAGGAGGGGGAGCAACAGGGACTGGAGCAGGAAGGGCGCGAGGTAGTTGACCTGGAAGCGCAGCTCGTGGCCGTCGCCGCTCTGCTCGCGCCGGTCGCCGCGGCCCCGGCCCACGCCGGCATTGTTGATCAGCACGTCGAGGCGGTCGTGGGCGGCCGAGACCGCCGTGGCGAGGCCGCGGACCTCGTCGAGCGCCGCGAAGTCGGCACGGTAGGTCTCGAGCCGGTCGTTGCCGGTGGCCCGGGCGATCTCGTCGCGGGTCGCCGCCAGTCGTTCGTCGTCGCGGCCGTGGAGCAGCAATCGCGCGCCGTCGGCCGCCAGGGCCATCGCGGTTCCCTTGCCGATGCCGTCGGTGGCGCCGGTGATCAGGATGGTCTGCTGGTCGGTCGGCTTCATTGGCGGCTCCGGGGTTGGCGGCAGGCTGTCGGCGATATTGGTCGGCGGTCGCCGCGAGGCAATGTCTTCGGCCGACGTGGCGCGGCGGGCGGAGCGAAGCGAAGGGCGGAGCGGGGATGGACGGGGTGGGGACAGGCGGAGCGGGTGCGACGGACCGACCGGATTTCCCCCCGCATTCCGGATTGCTCCGGCGCGCGTGGTTTCCTATATATCCGCACGCTCGGCGTGACCGATCCGTGGCGGGGTAGCTCAGTTGGTTAGAGCAGCGGAATCATAATCCGCGTGTCGGGGGTTCAAGTCCCTCCCCCGCTACCAATAAAATCAAGGGGTTGGGTGGCAGAGAGGCTTTCGTAAGGTGCCGCCCAACCCCTCAAGGTAACAGTTGGCTTACCATTGCTTGGCTCTTTTCTCCTCGGCAAGGTTGATCTTTGGCCTATGGTCCGGACTCAATTGAGCCAGTAGATGACAGTTGCTGCGATGAGTGCGGCACTGAGGAAGTTCCTTGCGAGCTTGTCGTAGCGGGTTGCGATGCGTCTCCAGTCCTTGAGTCGGCACCACAGGCGTTCGACGAGGTTGCGGGCGCGATAGGCGGTAGCGTCATAGGGTATGGGCGCCTTGCGCGAGGCGGTCGAGGGGATCACGGCCTCGGCGCCACGCTCGGCGAGCAGACGACGAAGGTGGTTGGCATCGTATCCGCGGTCAGCGATCAGGCGGGTGATGGGGCCGGCCGCACTCAGGAGGGGCTCGGCCATGGCGATGTCGTTGATGTTGCCTGGCGAGAGCAAGAGCACGCGCGGCCGGCCGACCTCGTCGGTCAAGCCGTGGAGCTTGCTCGTGCGCCCGCCACGCGAGCGGCCTATCGCCTGGCGGAAGGCCCCCTTTTCCGCCGGCCGCCGGGCGGTGCACCTTGATGTTGGGTGCTGTCGATCGCGACGCTCCCGTAGACGCCGCTGTGACCGGTCAGCGCCTCGAAGATCGCGTACCACACGCCTTGCCGGCTCCACCGGTTGAACCGGTTGTAGACCGTCGTGTAGGGACCGTAGGCGGGCGGACAATCCCGCCACCGCGCGCCCGACCACAGCATGTGGACGATGCCGCTGATGATCCGTCGGTCGTCCACCCGGCGAGCCCCGCGACGGCCACGGGGCAACAAGGGCTCGATGCGAGCCCACTCCGCATCGCTCAGCCGGTAAAGACCGGACATTCAAGCCTCCTTCCGTTTGGAAGCTTGAATCACGACCACACAGAAAGCGGAATCCCCGAATTGAGTACGGAGCCTAGGACGAATTTGTTCTCAAGGATCGAGGGGGCCCAGCGGGCGGACTAAGGCCATGAGTTAGTGGGCCCTAGCTCCGGATCCTGGAGAGCATCACGGGCTTGGTTCTATTTGAACTGAGCCTCTTTTGCTGCCAGTTACCACATGGACACTGGTCGCCGGAAATCCGCATTGGTGGCATGGCGAACAAGCGCCCATCAGCCCGTATCGTAATTGGTGCTTATACCGTAGCGAGCGCTGGAACTGATAATTAGGCTCCCCACGGAAACTAAAATAGAAGTATTTGCCCAATACGGGGAATAGAATAAGAAAATATGAACGGGAGGTTTCAGCAAAATCAACCAACTTTTTAGGCTCTTGCTTGACATTTCAAGCTCCGTAATACAGGCGCGACGGAGGAGTTACGGAATAAGTGCCCCTTGCTCTACGGCCAAAAGAAAGACACTGAATGCTCGGTCGTGCGCCGAGATAATTTGATAGCGCAATTATCCGTACCGGTCAGTTTTCACCTCTGCAACCTAACCATTACGGGGTACGACTCACAGTATCGGACCGGTTAGCCTTACCGTCATGTTTGGCGATATCGTTAATTTCGGCTTCGTGAATCGGGGAGGGTCGTCCGGTCTGACGGGTTGGTGGGAGCCTCGGGGGCACTCGTCGTTTGGCGGTTGGCCTGGTCCCACCATATTCGGGAAGCGGCCCGATCTTCCGTTTTGGACGGATCCTCCTCACGTCAAATACTGGGGCCCATTGGCGGCCTTCGGCGAGGGAGGGGGCGATATGACCGTGGTGATTAACGGGACGAACGGGTCCGACAACATCGTCGTCGAGGATTATGGCGCTGGCTATTTCAAGGTCACGGGCTCCACGAACGACGGCACCTATGCCGGCGACGACCTCGAAATCTACGCCCTAGGCGGCAACGACACTGTCGATCTCATCGGCTTGACAGTCGCTTCGAACGTGGGCTCGATCACGGTCACCGGCGGGTCGGGCAACGACATGCTCAAGGCCGGTAACCTGGACGTCACCTTCCTCTACGACGGCACCAACAACGGCTACGACACGTTCACCAACGGCTCGGGCAACTCCGAGGCGCAGGCTGGGTCCGGGGGCACGGTGATCGGTGTCAACGGCTACGCCAACGGCGTCGACGCCTTCGTTGGCGATTCCTCGGGTGACACGATCATCCGGGACAGCAACTCGAGCCATACCCTGGACTTCTCGACCACAGCGCTGACCAACATCGCCGAGATCGACGCGGCGGGCGGCAACGACGTGGTGACGGCGTCGAACGTGAACGACGGCAGCTACCGGGGCGGGTCGGGCGACGACACGCTCAACGCCGGCTCGACGGCCACGTCCTGGCTCTACGACGGCACCAACAACGGCTACGACACGTTCACCAACGGCTCGGGCAACTCCGAGGCGCAGGCTGAGTCCGGGGGCACGGTGATCGGTGTCAACGGCTACGCCAACGGCGTCGACGCCTTCGTTGGCAATTCCTCGGGTGACACGATCATCCGGGACAGCAACTCGAGCCATACCCTGGACTTCTCGACCACAGCGCTGACCAACATCGCCGAGATCGACGCGGCGGGCGGCAACGACGTGGTGACGGCGTCGAACGTGAACGACGGCAGCTACCGGGGCGGGTCGGGCGACGACACGCTCAACGCCGGCTCGACGGCCACGTCCTGGCTCTACGACGGCACCAACAACGGCTACGACACGTTCACCAACGGCTCGGGCAACTCCGAGGCGCAGGCTGGGTCCGGGGGCACGGTGATCGGTGTCAACGGCTACGCCAACGGCGTCGACGCCTTCGTTGGCGATTCCTCGGGTGACACGATCATCCGGGACAGCAACTCGAGCCATACCCTGGACTTCTCGACCACGGCGCTGACCAACATCGCCGAGATCGACGCGGCGGGCGGCAACGACGTGGTGACGGCGTCGAACGTGAACGACGGCAGCTACCGGGGCGGGTCGGGCGACGACACGCTCAACGCCGGCTCGACGGCCACGTCCTGGCTCTACGACGGCACCAACAACGGCTACGACACGTTCACCAACGGCTCGGGCAACTCCGAGGCGCAGGCTGGGTCCGGGGGCACGGTGATCGGTGTCAACGGCTACGCCAACGGCGTCGACGCCTTCGTTGGCGATTCCTCGGGTGACACGATCATCCGGGACAGCAACTCGAGCCATACCCTGGACTTCTCGACCACAGCGCTGACCAACATCGCCGAGATCGACGCGGCGGGCGGCAACGACGTGGTGACGGCGTCGAACGTGAACGACGGCAGCTACCGGGGCGGGTCGGGCGACGACACGCTCAACGCCGGCTCGACGGCCACGTCCTGGCTCTACGACGGCACCAACAACGGCTACGACACGTTCACCAACGGCTCGGGCAACTCCGAGGCGCAGGCTGGGTCCGGGGGCACGGTGATCGGTGTCAACGGCTACGCCAACGGCGTCGACGCCTTCGTTGGCGATTCCTCGGGTGACACGATCATCCGGGACAGCAACTCGAGCCATACCCTGGACTTCTCGACCACGGCGCTGACCAACATCGCCGAGATCGACGCGGCGGGCGGCAACGACGTGGTGACCACCTCCACCGACCGCACGGACGTCCCTTTCTTGGTCTATGACGGCGGCTCGGGGACGGACAGCGTCCAAATCGCCCTGACCCTCGCAGAAGCCGGGAACGCGACGATCCTCGCCGAGGTCGACACTTTCCTCGGCGGCTTCCCGGGCAATCAGCCTTTCACCTTCACGACCCTGGGCGGCTTCACCGTCCAGAATTTCGAAAGCGCCTCCAAGGCCGTGGTCTTCGGCGATTGTGTGCTGGACTTCGACCACTCCCTGATCGGCACCAACTCGAGCCAGACGCTCGAGGTCATGACCGACACGAGCGATGATTGGCTGATCGTCGGCAAGGGCGGCAACGACACGCTGATTGGCAAAGACGGCGACGACATCCTGATCGGCGGCAGCGGCAACGACACGCTGGATGGCGGTGGCGGCAACAACAAGTACCTTTACGTGGGGAACCTGGGAGCGAATGGCTTCGACACCTTCGTCACCGGACCGGGCAACAATATTGCGGATGCTTGTGCTGCCGACACGGTGATCGGTGTCAACGGTTACGCCAACGGCGTCGACGCCTTCGTGGGTTACAGCACGGCTGACACGATCATCCGGGACAGCAACTCGAGCCACACCCTGAACTTCTCGACCACGGCGCTGACCGACATCGCCGAGATCGATGCGGCCGGCGGCAACGACGTGGTGACGGCGTCGAACGTGGACGACGGCAACTACCGGGGCGGGTCGGGCAACGACACGCTGAACGCCGGCGACATGTCGACGACCTGGCGCTACGACTCGTCGAACAACGGCTACGACACGTTCCACAATGGCAGCGGCGCCACGACCGCGGTCGCCGAAGAGGCCGGCACGGTGATCGGTGTCAACGGCTACGCCAACGGCGTCGACGCCTTCGTCGGCTTGGGCGACACGATCATCCGGGACAGCAACTCGAGCCACACCCTGAACTTCTCGACCACGGCGCTGACCGACATCGCCGAGGTCGATGCGGCCGGCGGCAACGACGTGGTGACGGCGTCGAACGTGGACGACGGCAACTACCGGGGCGGGTCGGGCAACGACACGCTGAACGCCGGCGACATGTCGACGACCTGGCGCTACGACTGCGTCGAACAACGGCTACGACACGTTCCACAACGGCAGCGGCGCCACGACCGCGGTCGCCGAAGAGGCCGGCACGGTGATCGGTGTCAACGGCTACGCCAACGGCGTCGACGCCTTCGTGGGTTACAGCACGGCTGACACGATCATCCGGGACAGCAACTCGAGCCACACCCTGGACTTCTCGGCCACGACCCTGACCGACATCGCCGAGATCGATGCGGCCGGCGGCAACGACGTGGTGACGGCGTCGAACGTGGACGACGGCAACTACCGGGGCGGGTCGGGCAACGACACGCTGAACGCCGGCGACATGTCGACGACCTGGCGCTACGACTTGTCGAACAACGGCTACGACACCTTCCACAATGGCAGCGGCGCCACGACCGCGGTCGCCGAACGAGGCCGGCACGGTGATCGGTGTCAACGGCTACGCCAACGGCGTCGACGCCTTCGTCGGCTTGGGCGACACGATCATCCGGGACAGCAACTCGAGCCACACCCTGAACTTCTCGACCACGGCCCTGACCGACATCGCCGAGATCGATGCGGCCGGCGGCAACGACGTGGTGACGGCGTCGAACGTGGACGACGGCAACTACCGGGGCGGGTCGGGCAACGACACGCTGAACGCCGGCGACATGTCGACGACCTGGCGCTACGACTCGTCGCCAACAACGGCTACGACACGTTCCACAATGGCAGCGGCGCCACGACCGCGGTCGCCGAAGAGGCCGGCACGGTGATCGGTGTCAACGGCTACGCCAACGGCGTCGACGCCTTCGTCGGCTTGGGCGACACGATCATCCGGGACAGCAACTCGAGCCACACCCTGAACTTCTCGACCACGGCGCTGACCGATATCGCCGAGGTCGATGCGGCGGGCGGCAATGACGTGGTGGCCACGGCTCTCTCGAGCCAGGACACCGACGGCATGCTTTATGACGGCGGGGCAGGCAACGACAAGCTGCAGATCACCCTGACGACGGCGCAGGCACAGAATTCGGCCATCTTGGCGGATATCGCTGCCTATCAGGTCCACTTCGCGAGCACACCAGGCACCGTCTACAATTTCGCGACACTGGGCTTCTCCGCGATCAACTTCGAATTGGCCGAGGCGCTCGTCCAGATCGGCATGTTCGCGGCGCCGTTCGATAACGTCATCATTGGCACGGGCGGAGACGACACGATCACGCCGACAACGGTCACGGGCGGGGTGACGGGAAATCCGCCACCGACGAGTGCGCGCGACCTGATCTTCGGCAACAACTACAACGACACGATCGATGGCGGTGGCGGCAACGACATTATCATCGGCGCTCATGGCAACGATGACCTGAGCGGCAACGCTGGAAATGACTTCTTCGTCTATATCGGCTCGAACAACGGCTCGGACATAGTCGACGGTGGCACCGGCACCGACACCATCGTCGCGGCCAGCGACAATACGGTAATCGGGCTGGCGTCGGGCTTCGCCAACGGGGTGGAGATCATCGATGCCCTGAACAAGACTGGCGTTCAGGTCCAGGGCACGGGCGGCAACGACACGCTCGACTTCTCCGGTGTGACGTTCCAGAACCTGGGCGGCGACTTCGAGGTCAACGGCGGCAACTACAACGACGAGATCACGACGTCGAACATGAGCGCGGTCAGTTACCGCGGCGCGCACGGCAACGACACGTTCCACATCGGCGACGCCGACGCCACCTTCCTGTATTCGGGGACGAACAACGGCGCCGACAGCTTCACCGGCAACGACGGCGACCAGACGGCGACCATCCTGGCCGAGACCGACGGCACGGTGATCGGCCTGGCGTCGGGCTTCGCCAACGGCGTCGACATCATCGACGGCGGCAACCACAGCAACGTCGAGGTCCAGGGCACGGGCGGCAACGACACGCTCGATTTCTCCGGCGTGACATTCCAGAACCTGGGCGGCGACTTCGAGGTCAACGGCGGCAACTACAACGACGAGATCACGACGTCGAACATGAGCGCGGTCAGTTACCGCGGCGCGCACGGCAACGACACGTTCCACATCGGCGACGCCGACGCCACCTTCCTGTATTCGGGGACGAACAACGGCGCCGACAGCTTCACCGGCAACGACGGCGACCAGACGGCGACCATCCTGGCCGGGGCCGACAACACGGTGATCGGCCTGGCGTCGGGCTTCGCCAACGGTGTCGACATCATCGACGGCGGCAACCACAGCAACGTCGAGGTCCAGGGCACGGGCGGCAACGACACGCTCGATTTCTCCGGCGTGACATTCCAGAACCTGGGCGGCGACTTCGAGGTCAACGGCGGCAACTACAACGACGAGATCACGACGTCGAACATGAGCGCGGTCAGTTACCGCGGCGCGCACGGCAACGACACGTTCCACATCGGCGACGCGGACGCCACCTTCCTGTATTCGGGGACGAACAACGGCGCCGACAGCTTCACCGGCAACGACGGCGACCAGACGGCGACCATCCTGACCGGGGCCGACAACACGGTGATCGGCCTGGCGTCGGGCTTCGTCAACGGTGTCGACATCATCGACGGCGGCAACCACAGCAACGTCGAGGTCCAGGGCACGGGCGGCAACGACACGCTCGATTTCTCCGGCGTGACATTCCAGAACCTGGGCGGCGACTTCGAGGTCAACGGCGGCAACTACAACGACGAGATCACGACGTCGAACATGAGCGCGGTCAGTTACCGCGGCGCGCACGGCAACGACACGTTCCACATCGGCGACGCCGGACGCCACCTTCCTGTATTCGGGGACGAACAACGGCGCCGACAGCTTCACCGGCAACGACGGCGACCAGACGGCGACCATCCTGACCGAGGCCGACAACACGGTGATCGGCCTGGCGTCGGGCTTCGTCAACGGTGTCGACATCATCGACGGCGGCAACCACAGCAACGTCGAGGTCCAGGGCACGGGCGGCAACGACACGCTCGATTTCTCCGGCGTGACATTCCAGAACCTGGGCGGCGACTTCGAGGTCAACGGCGGCAACTACAACGACGAGATCACGACGTCTGACCTGACAGACGGGGTCCAATACCGCGGCGCCCACGGCAACGACAGTTTCCATATCGGCAACGCCGATGCCACCCTCATTGCTGACCAGGGCGACGACCTATTCGACTTCAACAGCAACACGACTGGCGATCATACTATCGACGGCTTCGATGCCGGCGCGGGCAGCAATGATGTGATCGATCTCTCGGTGTTCGGGTTCTCGAACCTGGCCGAAGTCCAAGCCGCGGCGACGGACGATTCGGGCAACACAGTCATTGATCTTGGCCACGTGGATGCCGGCAGCTCCGGCCATGTCACGCTCTTGGGCGTTGCATCAACGGACTTGCACGCCGACGACTTCATCTTCAGTTCGCCATCGTGAGGGCGTTGGGTTCGTCGTGGGAGTGGAGGCGCAAATGTCTTGGAGAAATCCGGTAAACGCGGCTGGTTGATTGTGCGGCTGTTTCGATCGCTAGAGGAAGAATTGGCACATAACAAGACACCCGAAATATTCGTCGATGGGGTCGGTCGTGCGCGCTTCTCCGGCGGTGTCGTGAGGGTCGATTTGGTTAGCGCGACGAATATTCTCGACGACCAGAATCAGGCAGGCGAACCCGAATTGACGCATCGTTTGATCATGTCGCCTCAAGGCTTCCTGCGCATGGTCCAGTCGATGAACAATCTAGTGCAGGAACTAGTCAGTGCGGGGGTGATTACTCAACAACGGCCCGAAAGCGGCTTTGATTCTCAAGACGCGGCGACCAGCGAGGATCAGCCCGAGAGCGCGTGACAACCTGGCTCGGCCGTTGGGGGTATGCGCAGTGGACGGGACGCCTCTTGGGTGACAAGCGAGAAAAGGGATGGGCACCCCCTATAGGAAGCGACCAGCACTCCGCACGATCGTGAGAAGATCCCGCCGTGGTCTTTGGGTCGCGGTGCTTTTTTCGTTCGCAATCAATGCGTTGATGCTGACTGCGCCCCTCTACATGTTGCAGGTTTATGATCGCGTCCTGACCAGCCGGAGCATCGACACGCTCATCTATCTGACCGCGGCCGCCGTCGCGGCTTTCCTGGCGATGTGGGCGCTCGATATCGCGCGCGGCCGGGTCATGATCCAAGTCGGTACGTGGTTCGATCACAATCTGTCGGGTTCGGCGCTCAAGGTCTCAGTCGCCACCGCGCTCGCTGACAGAGCGGTGTCCGTGCGGTCCGTGCGCGATGTTCAAGCGATTCGCAGCTTTCTAACCGGACCGTCCATTTTCCCGATCATGGACGCGCCGTGGACGCCGATCTTTCTGGTGGTGATTTTCTTGTTGCACCCGTTGCTCGGCTGGGTTGCTACAGGCGGCGCGATGTTTCTCTTCTTCCTCGCGCTCGTCAACGATTGGAGTACACGTCGTTCCCTCGAACGCGCTTCGCGGGCGTCCGCGCAGGCCACCAGCCATGCCGACATCGTCGCCAGGCACGCGGACGCGGTCGAGGCCATGGGCATGCTTTCGAGTGCCACGGAGCGCTGGGACAAGATGAATGACGATGCGCTGATGGAGCAGGCGCACGCTAGTCGTGCCAGCGGTTTCATCGCCTCTTCGTCCAAGTTCTTTCGCATGCTGTTGCAAATTGCGGTTCTGGGGTTCGGCGCATGGCTTGTTCTTGGCGCGGAACTTACCCCGGGCGGGATGATCGCCGCGTCGATCCTCATGAGCCGGGCGCTCGCGCCGATCGAGCAGATTATTTCTTCCTGGCGAACGGCAGTGGCGGCCCGATCGGCTTATGACCGGATAAAGGCGCTTTTCAAGGGCGTCGAATCCAAGGACGCAATGCAGTTGCCAATGCCGCGGGGCCATGTTGAGGTCGAGGGAGCGAGCTTCGCCTTCCCCGGCGAGAGACAACCATTCTTGAAGAACATCGCATTCGAGCTACAGGCCGGTGAGAGCCTTGGCCTGATCGGTCCCTCAGCGTGCGGCAAGAGCACCTTGGCGCGTCTCCTGGTTGGTACTCTAAAGCCGCAAATCGGGGCGGTACGTCTGGACCACACGGACCTGACGACCTGGGACTCCGACAAACGCGGCAAGTATGTGGGCTATCTGCCACAGGATGTGGAACTGTTCGGAGGGACGGTCAGAGAGAACATTGCACGGCTCGATCAAGGTGACACCGATGCCGTAATCGAAGCCGCCCGCCTCGCTGGCGTTCATGAGCTCATCCTCAGGCTGCCGAACGGATACGAAACAGAGATCGGCCCCAACGGCATGTCCCTGTCGGGCGGACAGCGTCAGCGCATCGCTCTGGCCCGGGCCGTCTACGGCTCTCCGCGCTTCGTCGTACTGGACGAGCCTAACGCCAATTTAGACCAGGAAGGCGAGAGCGTTCTGGTCGAAGTATTCAAACGGCTCGACGAAGCGATGGCCACGACCGTCGTCATCGCGCATCGTCCCAGCATCCTGCGACAGGTCGACAAGATCCTCGTCATGAAGGAAGGCCGGATCGACATGTTCGGCCCGCGTGATGAGATATTCACCAGGCTGATGCCGGCGAGCGCGCAGCGGAATGTAGCCCCGATGGAACGAGCGCAATGAGATGACCGACGCGGAACGCTTCTCGCGCAAGATGGATAGGGCAGGCCCGCCGCTGAAAGGAGCGGCGCTGTTTGGAAGCGCGGTTCTACTCGTGTTCTTCGGGAGTCTCGGAGCCTGGGGTGCGTTCACGCCACTTGAAAGTGCGGCCATTGCGCGGGGCGTCGTCAGCGTCGATACGAACCGAAAGACGATCCAGCATCTTGAAGGTGGTATCATCAAGGCGATCCGCGTTCGCGAAGGACAGAAGGTGAGAGCCGGACAGGTTCTGGTCGAACTGGACCAGACCAAAGCGCGTTCCAAGATCGGGTTGCTAGAGGCGACAATTAAATCGGAACTGACCCGGCTCAAATACATCAATGAAGAGATCGTCGACGTCGAAAGCCTCCTGAAGAAGGGCCTTGTCGCGAAACCACGCGTCTTGGAACTCTACCGCCGCAAAGCCGAGCTAATCGGCAAGGTAGCACAACACCGAGAGGAGTTGCGCGCAGCGCGTGATGTTGTCGTGCGGTCCAAGATACGCGCGCCACTGGCCGGAACAGTTGTCGGGCTCAAGGTCCATACCGTAGGAGGGGTAATCAAGCCGGGAGACGCAATCTTGACCGTCGTGCCTAGTGACGAACCATTGTATGTTGAGGCACGGCTTGATCCCAACGACATTGACGTGGTTACCAAGGGGCTCAAGGCGCAAGTCCGTCTGACGCCATATGGTGCGCGCCACTTCCTTCCCCTGGAAGGACAGGTCGCGTGGGTATCGGCGGACCGGTTGTCGGACGAAAAATCGGGGGCGTCATATTACCTGCTGAGGGTCGAGCTGAAAAAGAAGCCAAGCGAGTTGACCCATGGGCAATTGCTCTATCCAGGCATGCCCGCGGAAGTGATGATCCTAACCGGATCGCGCACACCCTTTGACTATTTGGCAGAGCCGATCGTCACGAGCTTTCGGCGCGCCTTTAGAGAAAAAGATTAGGGCCGTCTTGGCGGACGAACATTCTCGAGCGGCTGGCCTTCCTGTCGCTTGGCAGAAGTAGTGAGCCGAGGCGGCCGCAGTCTGGGCCGGGCCATAAGGGCCGGGTGGCGCCGCAACGTAGGATCCGAGTTCGCTACTCTTTGCCACTAGCGTGACGTCGCTGCGTCTCGCGCGCCAGCGTGAGATATGCCTTCGTTGATTCGCGCTATTACCAAGGGTTGTCAGCAGCTCACCGGTCGCGGCCAATAGGGCATAATAATTGAACAAGATGGTGTATCGTGCATCGAGCAGCACTTCTTGCGCTGTGAAGACCTCGTTCTGAGCGTCAAGCAGGTCGACGAGGCTGCGTTGTCCGAGACGGAATTGGTCACGATAGTAAGACAGAACCTGACGCGCAGCGGCAACCTGTCTGGCGGCCTTGATCCGTCTCTGCTGGTTGGAAACCAGGGCCGCATGCGCCTGGCGGATACGCTGACGAACAAGTCGTCGTGCATCCCGCTCATCGGATCGAGCGGCATCGAGATCGAATTTGGCTTGCCGCCTTCTGGCAGTATCGGCGCCACCGCGATACAAATTCCATCGAAGTACTACGAGGGCACGAAGATCCGACGTGTTTCCGCGCGTTCCATCGATGTTGTCGCCGCTCGTCGCGGATAGTTCGAGATTTACACGGGGCATCAACAGACCTTTGGTGGACTTCGCACCAAAGCGACTTGCCATTACGCGATTCCGGGCCGCCGCGATGCTCGGATTGTTCTTGTTGCCGCGCGCCAGCGCACTTTGCAGCTTGATAGCCCGCTTTGCCCTCGACAAGCCGGGATCGGCGAGCATTGTCGGTCTTCGCCCAACGGTTTCGATATAGCGGGCTTCCGCGTCCAGCAATGCGCCCGTACGTTGAGCGAGTTGAGCGCGAGCCGCCTCCAATCTGGATCTTGCTTGGGCGATGTCCGCCCGGGTCGCGTTGCCTCGGGACGCGATCGTGCGGACTGCATTAAGGGTCGAAAGGTGGTTGAGAATGTTGCGGCGGGCGAGCATGACCAACGCACGATTACGTAGGAAATCCAGATGGGCAGCGATCGCCGTCAATGCGATTGTTAACCGTTCTTGCTCGACTTGAAATCTTGGCCGCCTGTGCTAAGGCATTAGCCCGGCGCACCAAATTGACCGTTCGGAAGCCGTCAAAGGCAAGCTGTTTGAGGACAACGGAGACTTCGTTTCGAAACAGGGTCGACTTGCTCCGGCTGCGCAAACTGCGGATCGTCGGAGTTCGATATCGCTGCCCGCCGGTTGACCCCTCAACGTCAATTGACGGGAACAGGTTCCCACGCTCAATCTTTATCCTTTCCTTCGCCGTACGTGCGCGGGCCTTGGCTGCGGAAATCTTCGGATGTGTCGATAGGGCGCTGGATACAGTCTCTTTAAGCGTAACGCTGTGAGCTGGCCTGCCCAGCGTTGCTAGGAAGGACATGGCGATGAGGAGAGGGTGTGTAACGTGAATAGAAGCCAGCAAGGAGCGAAGCGCCGCGCCAAATTTCCTTCTCAGGTATGGCCGTTGTTGAGCGATTGGAGAGTTCAAAGTGCCCTATTAAGAATGTTGTCAAGTAGCTGGTCAATATTTGCCAAGACAAGGTTAAAAGTAACTTAATAAAATTGTGATTAGTAAGTCTCATTGGCAAATGCTTTTTCGTGAAAATCCTAATGAAATTATCCAAATTGGATAGTAAAAAGAGGTCGTCGGATGCATGATAATTATGTTCGCTCTTACCCGCTAGATGCCCAAGCATCTCGATGGTGCGTTGCCTCTTATTCGCTCAGCTGTCGACGAACAAATAGAAGCCGTTCTGCCACTTGCAAATGAGGAAAGGGTCGAGCGACTTGGAACAGGGCTATCTCGGTCAATTTCTTTGTTCTTATGATAGATGATCATACGAAAAGTGGATTTATTGAATAATCATGTCCAAGTCTCAAGAGTGTCTGACGTCAGCGCCTATGGGACAGATTAGGGGTTTGCGTAACGGAGGATTTCTGGCTCATCGTAGTGACCGAAGGGAACGAAGATGAGACAGAAATCCGTGAGCTCGAAGGAGCCGGCCGAGAAGGTTGTCCGGGACATCCGGCGCCGGACGCGCAAGCAGTATTCGGCTGAGGAGAAGATCCGCATTGTCCTGGAAGGCCTGCGCGGCGAGGAGAGCCTCGCCGGGCTATGCCGCCGGGGAGGCATAGCCGAGAGCCTGTACTACAGTTGGTCGAAGGAGTTCCTCGAGGCCGGCAAGAAGCGCCTGGCCGGGGACACGGCCCGCCAGGCCTCGACGCCGAGGTCCAGGATCTGCGTGGCGAGATGCGGGCCCTGAAGGAAGTTGGTCGCCGATCTGACCCTGGAGAACCGGCTGCTCAAAAAAAGCATGACCGGGGATGGGGGCGACGACGCATGAGATACCCCGCCTCCGAGAAGCTGGAGATCATCCGGCTGGTCGAGCGCTCCCATCTGCCGGTCCGGCGGACCCTGGACAAGCTCGGCATTCCGACGCACGACCTTTTACCGATGGTACGACCGCTATAGGGCCTTCGGCGAAGCCGGGCTCGAGGATCGCACCTCCGGCCCGGGGCGGGTGTGGAACCGCATCCCCGACGAGGTCCGCCACCAGGTCATCGAGCTGGCCCTAGAAAGACCGGAGTTGTCGCCGCGGGAACTCGCGGTGACCTTCACCGATGCCAGGGGCTACTTCGTCTCGGAAGCCAGCGTCTACCGGCTATCTGAAGGCCCACGACCTAATCACCAGCCCGGCCTTCGTCGTGATCAAGGCGGCCGAGGCGTTCAAGGTTCAGACGACAGGCCCGAACCAGCTGTGGCAGACCGACTTCACCTATCTCAAAGTGATCGGCTGGGGCTGGTTCTACCTCTCGACCATCCTCGACGACTTCTCCCGCTACGTCATCGCCTGGAAGCTGTGCACGACAATGAGGGCCAGCGACGTCACCGACACGCTGACCCTGGCGCTCGCGGCATCAGGCTGTGACACTGCCAGGGTCGTCCATCGGCCGCGGCTGCTCAGCGACAACGGCTCGTCCTACATCGCTGGAGAGCTGGCCGAATGGCTCGGCGATCGGGATATCGTCCACATCCGCGGCGCGCCCAACCATCCCCAGACGCAGGGGAAGATCGAACGCTGGCACCAGACGCTCAAGAACCGCGTCCTGCTCGAGAACTACTACCTGCCCGGTGACCTGGAAGCGCAGATCGGCACCTTCGTCGATCACTACAACCACCGGCGATACCACGAGAGCCTGGGCAACCTGACCCCCGCCGACGTCTACTTCGGACGGGATCGAGCCATCATCAAAAAGCGAAGGAGGATCAAGAAACGCACCATCGAGCAGCGGCGACTGGCACACCAGCTCAGCGCCGCATAACATCAACCAGGATGAGCCAGAGCCTCCGTTAGGAAACCGACCCGGCTGACCCATTTATCCTGACGAAGGGCAGGGGGTTTAAGTCCCTCCCCCGCTACCAGTTAAGACAAGGGCTTGGCCGTCGGCCAAGCCCTTGTGCTTTCTACGGCATTCGCGGTCCGCTGCGGCTCATTGCCGAGAGGTACAGGCCCAGACCCGGACTCTGCAGCCCTGGCCGGGATTGTAGAGGCGGCACTGGCGCAGCGCTTCGGCCTCCGCGGCGTAGCGGTTGTAGCGGGTGGCCCAGCCGTAGCCGCCGGACAGGGTCGCCGGCGTGGCGTAGGCGCCGCAGGTGTTCCGGAACGACAGCACGCGGTTGCACCGGTACCCGCAGCGGGCGTTGGCGGCGGCCCGGGCCTCGCCCTGGGTGCCGTGGTTGACCGACCAGCCCCACTGGCCGGTATGGGTGTTGATGGCGATCGCACCCCAGCAATAGGGCGCGTAACACTGCGCGTGCGCGGCCGGCGCCGCCACGGACAGGAACGAAAAGGCGAGCAGCGCGGTACCCACGCGTCTGACAACACGAGAGAACGGCATTTCCGGGTCTCCATGAATAGGGGTCTCTCTACGAGACACGTTATCGTTCAACCCCGTCGACGGGCGTTGCGCTGGATCAAGCGCCGACTCGTCAAGACGGAACACGATAGGATGGAACCGAATCCGGAATTTTGACAAGCCGCGAATACGCCGCCATGAGCGATATCGCGGCGGGGGGCGGCACCGGCGGGCGCCGCGCCTCGGGTCACCTGTCCCTAATTCGTCCGAACCCGAGGCGCCGTCGGCGCGCGTCTAACTTGCCGCAGCCGACCGGTCGTCGGGCGGCGACCCGCCCGCTCGATTGCCGACCATGAAGCCGGCGAGCAGGGCGACGGTCATGATCGGCAGCGCGTCCTTGCCGGCGGCGGCCCTGATCAGAGACACCGTCGATAGCGCGAGCGCCTTGGCGTCTTCCTGTCGCCGGATCGCGCGCCGGCGCACCAGGCGATTGGCGAGGTAGAGACCGGCGGCGGCGACGCCCAGGAAGGCGGCGACCGCGAGGCTGGCATAGAGGGGCCCGATCGCTGCGCTCAAGACGGCATGCGCCTGTCCCAGCAGCACGCCGATCGCCGCGACCATCGCCACGAGCGCGAGCGTCGCCAGGACCAAACGCAGGACCATCGAGCGGAGCCAGTGCACGCCGAGGTCGCGCACCAGATCCCGTAGGAAAGCCCAGACGAGCTTGGCGGCCAGAGTCATCGACGGCTGTAGAGCGCGCCAGCCAGGAAGCCGACGGCGGCCGCGACCGCGGCGGCGGTGAGGGGCCGGTCCGCGATCGCACGCCGGCTGCCCGACACGATCTCCTCGGCCTCGTCCTTGGCGGCGTGCGCGGCGGAGCGCGCCGCATCGGTGGCGCGGCCGGCGGCCGCCTTGGCCCTGGCGGTGGCGCCGTGCAACTCGCCGTTGGCCATCTGCTTCAACGTCTGGGTGACGTCGCCGAGATCGTGTCGAAGCGAGGCGATCTGATCCTTGAGGTCTTCGACCGATGCTTCACTGTTGGGTTCTCGCGTTGCCACAATTACCTCCTTGGTCTTGTTCGGTGGGTGTCGGCAATTCGACGGTGAGCGGAAGGGCATCACGCCGGACCGGCGGCCGCCATAACGCAGGTTAAGCGCGTACGGCCGCCACGCCGCCGGCTATGGCCGCCGGCCTCGGACGCCGAAGATCAGCGACAGGACGAACAGGATGACGAAGATGAAGAACAGGATCTTCGCGATCGCCGCGGCGCCTGCCGCGATGCCGCCGAAACCGAAGACGGCTGCGACGATGGCGACGACGAAAAAGACGAGGGCCCAATAAAGCATGGTCACACTCCTTTGCTCGCGGATTGCAGTCGATCCGGCTTCGAATGCATGGTGTGGTCGCTGAATTGTCCGACGAGAGGAGCCCGGTTCGGCTCCGTCGGCCGGCGCGGCCGGTCGTCGTGGACGACGGCATCGGCGCCGAGGATGGATCGAATGCGCACCGCGCTGGCATTCAAGATGGTGCGTATTCAGCGTCTGCTGGACTCGATAGATAGCCTCCGAATGTGACAAAATCTGGAATGATAGTTATTCGCGAAAGACGGATATGACCGAAACGGTTGTCGACGCTGCGTTTCCGGGCGATGCGCCCCGGATCAATTTCTTCAATCTCGTCTGGGCGCTCGGCGCGGTCGTGGTCCTGGTGGTGGCGATCCTGTCCGGCGACCGCTGGTTCCTGAACACGGTCCACGTTTTCACCGCCGTGTTGTGGACCGGGATCGACCTGTTCATGGGCTTCGTGGTCGGGCCGGTAATGCGGCGGCTCGGCCCGGACGCGCGCAAGGCGGTGATCCTGCGCCTGATGCCCAAGATGCTGTTCCTGATGCCGACCCTGGCGATCGTCGGCGGCACCTCGGGCTGGTTCCTGGCCGAGCAGCTCGGCTATTTCGACCTGGGCTATCCGCAGCTGTGGTGGGTGATCGCCGCGGTGGCGGTCCTCGTGATCCTCACGGTACAAGGCCTCGGCATCCTGCTGCCGACCAACATCCGGGTCTATTTCGAGCTGCGCAAGCCGGCGCCAGACCCGGCGCGGATCGGCCGGTTGATGCGCTTCTACGTGTTCGTGATCGCGTCCCAGGGGCTGATGCAGGTCGGCATCATCGTCATCATGTCGCGCTTCGCCACCGGCGTGTAGACCCGGGGCCAGGGGACGGCCGCCGGCGCTCAAATTTGCGGGAGCGGGCGGCGGGTCTCTCCCAATCCGGATCGCGTCTCCCTATCTTGAAGGGAGTTCCGTGACGCCAGGATGAGGCCGGGGGATGACGCCGCGTTCGTGGTTGACTGCCGTCTGTCTTGCCGCCTGCCTGGCGGTCGCCGGGGCGCCGCGGCCGTGGGCCGCGACCAAGGTCGATCTCGCCCTGGTGCTCGCGGTCGACGTCTCGCGCAGCATCGACGCCTACGAATACAACCTGCAGCGCACCGGCTACGCCCGGGCGCTGTCGCACCCCGACGTGATCAAGGCGATCACCTCGGGCGAGTACCGGCGCATCGCCCTGACCTACGTCGAATGGTCGTCGTCGGGCCAGCAGGCCGTGCTGGTCGGCTGGTCGGTGATCGACGGCGCCGCCGCCGCCGGGCGCTTCGTCAAGGCGCTGACGGCCGCGCCCCGGCGCTATTTCGACGCGACCTCGGTCAGCGGTGCGATCGACTTCTCGGTATCCCTGTTCGCGAGCAGCGACGTCGAGGCGACGCGAAAGGTGATCGACATCTCCGGCGACGGCCCCAACAACCGCGGCCGGCCGTCGGCGGCGGCGCGCGACGACGCGGTCCGCGCCGGGATCACCATCAACGGCCTCGCCATCCTCAACGACCGGCCGAGCCGGCCGCCCTGGCCGGAGGAGCCGGTCGACGTGCACTATCGGACCAAGGTGATCGGCGGGCCCGGCGCCTTCGTCATGGTGGTCAAGAATTTCGAGGCCTTCGCCGTCGGCATCCGCCAGAAGCTGGTCCGCGAGATCGCGTCCCGGCCCGGCGTCGACCGCGCCGCGTGGCTCCCGCGCTGAACGCTTGAAGTCTCCGCCCCGATCGCGTCTGATCGGCCCCAGCTCGGGTCGTGAGCGTGGGTCGTGAGCAAGGGGCGTGAAGGAGCGGGGGCATGCGATATCCGAAACTGGTGGCGGCGGTCGCCGCGGCGCTGGTGGTTGCCGGTGTGGGCCTGCCGGGCAATGCGGCGCGGGCCGCCGACCCGGACCCGCTGGTGACCCTGAACAAGAGCTTCCTTAAAGCCTACACCGGCGAGCGGGCGGCGTTGCTCGCGCGGGGCGGGCCGGTGATCGTGGTCGCCTTCGACGACCTGATCATGTGGCGCCACGGCAAGATGCAGAAGGCGCACTTCACGCCCGCCATCTATCACGAGGCCAAGGCGATCGCGCACGTCCCGCTGGCGCTCTACGTCTGGTTCCAGGCGCGGGTCGACAAGCCGCTCGACGCGACCTTCCTCGCGACGCTTCGGGACTATCGCGCCAAGGTCGTCGCCGGCGCGGACAGCCTGGCGAACCGGCCCAACTGGACCAAGGCCGCGCTCAAGCTGCACCGGCGCATCGTTGCGGCCTCGCTGAAACTGATCGACGAGGCGCTGGACAAGAAGGTGATCTCCGCCCGACGGCTGAGGGCCTATGCCAGGGCGATGGGCAGGCCGGTGCTCGCGTCGGCGGCGCTGGCGGCGCGGGCGCAGCTCGACGGCCTCGACGCCCTGATGCGGCGGTGGCGCAAGGCGCTCGGCAAGGACTGGCGGCGGACCAACGTGGTCGTGCTGACCTCGCGCCAGGCCCGGCGCGACAATCTCCAATATCTCTATTGCCTGGCCCTGATGGGCCGGGCGGCGCACGGCAAGCGGCTGTTCTACGGCACCAACATCTTCACGGCGGCGGGTGGGCAGCGCCTTGCCGGCACCATCCTGCTCGACCGCGGCGCTTCGGTGGCCTTCTTCCGCGATCCGAAGCGGCTCGAGCGCGACCTGCTCGGCGACGCGGCCAAGCGCTACATCGCCCGCCTGTTCGCGCGGCGCCGGTAGTCGCGCCGTAACCGGGGAGGGGAGCATGAAGGTCGTCATCACCGGCGGCGCCGGGTTCATCGGGCAGGCGCTGGCCAAGGAATTGCTGCGACGCGGCCAGCTGACCGGCCCGTCGGGGGACGATGCCACGATCAGCGAGCTGGTCCTGTTCGACGTCGAGGCGGCGGCGTCCGCCGGCGACGACCGGGTTCGCAGCGTCGTCGGCAGTGTCGCCGACGCCGACGCGGTCCGCGACGTGATCGGCGCGGATACCGCGAGCGTGTTCCATCTGGCCGCGGTGGTCAGTGCCGGGGCGGAAGCGGATTTCGAGCTCGGCTACCGCGTCAACCTCGACGGCACGCGCCACGTGCTGGAGGCGCTGCGCGCGTCGGGCGCCGCGCTCGGCTGTGTCCCCCGGATCGTGTTCGCCTCGTCGATCGGTGTCTACGGCGGCGCGCTGCCCGACCTGGTCACCGACGATACCCCGGCGCGGCCGCAGCTCTCCTATGGCGCCCAGAAGCGGATCGGCGAGTTGCTGATCGCCGACTACACCCGCAAGGGTTATCTCGACGGCCGCGGCGCGCGGCTGCCGACCGTGCTGGTGCGGCCGACCCCGCCCAACGCCGCCGCCTCGACCTGGACCAGCTCGATCATCCGCGAGCTGTGGCGGGGCAACGATTACGAATGCCCGGTCGAGCCCGGGAGCCGGATGGCCTGCATCTCGGTGGGCCGCGTGGTCGATGCGCTGATCCGGCTGCACGAGCTGCCGCCGGCGACGCTCGGCGCCGAGCGCACCGTGCTGCTGTCGAGCATCGACGCGTCCGCCGGCGACCTGGCGGCGGCGGTCGCCCGCGTCGGCGACGGCCGGTCCGTCGGCGCGATCACCTGGGCGCCCGACCCGGCGCTGCAGAAGCTGGTCGACGGTTTCGTCAAGGGTACCCGGTCGGCCCGGGCCGAATCCTTCGGGCTGATGCCCGACGCGGACATCGACGCCATCGTCCGCGCCTTCGCCGAGGCCGAAGCGGCCGGCTGATCCCGCCCGCCGAACTGCCGGCAAACACCGGACTTTCCTCGTTTCTTTCGGGTTCCCGTCGGCCTTCGGCTGCCTGAACGGCGGCTGAATGCTGCGCTCAGACTGGGTTCAGGGGCCTTGGGCTATTCCTTTCCCCGCAACAACGGGAGCGATCCCGTACCCGCTGGAACAGAACCGGTCGAAAAGACCAAATCGAAAGGAACAGGACCATGAAGACCAAGCTTATCGCCCTTGCCATCGCCGCTGGTGTCACCCTCGGGACCGCCGGCATCGCCTCCACCGCTTCCGCCGCGCCGGCGCCGCTCGTGCCCGCCGCGAGCATCTCGATCCACCTCGGTGGCATCTTCGGCGGCATCCGCTTCGGCGGCTACCACCACGGCTATCGCCACCGCCGCATCTGCCGCCGGCTGTACATCCTCGGCTTCCGCTACGGCAATCCGCGCGCGCGCTTCCTGTGGTTCCGCCACTGCCGCCGGGGCTTCTATCCCTACTACTAGGGGCTTCATCGCGCCGCGGCGCGACCTCCCCACCGACCCCGATACGGCGGCCGATGAGAATCGGCCGCCGTTTTCATTGTCATCCGGCCCGCGTCGCGATATCGATGGTTAACGCTCGATCGAGCATTCGACGACCCACATCCAAACCGGGAGAGGAAATCGTGACCAGGGCGACAACGGCGGGACGGAGACGGTGTTTCGTGTCAATCACCGGGGCCCGCAGCCGTGTTCCCGTCATGAGCGTTCCCGTGCTGGCGCTGGCCCTGCTGCTGGGCGCCTGCGCCACCGGATCGGACACGACGACTCCCACGGACCGGCTGCCCGACCGAACCGCCTGCGCCCGACCCAACGAACCCGATAAGGCCGTCGAGGCCTGCACGCGGCTGATCGAAGCGAAGGGCACGACCGATCGCGAGAAGACCATCGCCCACAACAACCGGGGCTATGCGCTGATCCGGCTGCACCAATACAAGCGCGCCATCGCCGATTTCACCGCCGCGATCGAGAGCAACCCCAAGATATCCAGCGCCTATAACGGCCGCGGCCTGGCGCTCGACAACGCCAACCAGTCCAAGCAGGCGATCGCCGACTACGACAAGGCGATCGAGCTCGACCCGAAATATGCCAGCGCCTACTACAACCGCGGCCTCGCCAACGAACGCTCGAACCGCTTCAAGGACGCGATCGCGGATTACTCGAAGGTGACCGAGCTGACCCCGAGCGACGCCGACGCCTTCAACAGCCGCGGCATCGTCCACGGCCGGCTCGGCAACCACAAGGCGGCGCTGGCGGACTTCAAGCAGGCGATCAAGCTCGATCCCAACGACGCCAAGAAATACAACAACCTCGGCATCGCCCACCGCGGCCTGAAGCAGCAGAAGGAAGCGGTCGCGGCGTTCGACAAGGCGATCGAGCTCAACCCGAAATACGCCTTCGCCTACTACAACCGCGGCAACGCCAAGGCGGATCTGCATAATTACAAGGGCGCCATCGACGACTATTCGCAGTCGATCGCGCTGCGCAACGACTTCTTCCCGGCGCTGATCGCCCGCGCGCAGGCCTATCTCGCGCTCAAGCAGCCACGCAAGGCGCTCGCCGACGCCGACCGGGCGATCGAGATCAACCCGCGCTCGCCGCGCAATTTCGTGACCCGGGCGCGCATCTGGCGCGCGCTGGGCGTGACCGACCGTGCGGTGCAGGACCTGAAGAAGGCGGGCGAGCTGCGCAACGCGCCGCGGAAATCGGGCGCCTGAGCCGCGACGACCCGTGTTTTCGGCGATGCCGCGCGCGATTTCTGCACGGGCAGGCTAGTCTCCGCGCAATGCGGATAGCGCATGTCGGGATGGCGACGCCACGATCGCCCCAGACGCGGCCGCTGCGCTCGTTTCCCGGACAGGTGTCGGACCGAGGGGATCGGTGCTAATATCGAACGATGATGGCCTTCGTCGGGGTGAAAGGACAGCGATGATGGCGGGTGAGCCGGGCATATCCGTTGGCGGCGGCGGGGACCTGTGGAGCCCCGTCTTCGAGTCCGACGACGTCGAACGGTCCCGCGCCCACATGGCGGCCCGCCTGTCGCCGCACGCGCTGGAGCACCGGCGCGACGACCGGGCGCCGATGTTCCGGCACCGCCACGCCGGCTGCGGCTCCCTCTCGTTGCACGAATTGTCCTACAGCATGTATGGCGGCGACGCGCGGATCCACGTGCCGGAGCTGCCCGGCATCTTCCTGTTCGAGCTCAACCTGTTCGGCCGGGCCGAGCTGAACGTCGACGGCGAGTCGCTGCCGTTCTCGTCCGGCAACATCTACGTCTGCAACGCCAGCGCGCCGCACATCAAGCGCTGGTGCAGCGACGGCCGGCAGCTCTTCGTCAAGATCCCCCAGCCCACCCTGGAGGCGGCGCTGGCGGAGATGATCCGCCGGCCGGTGGGCCCGCCGGTGCAGTTCGATTTGCACCCGCGGCCGATCGACGCCTGGACGGCGAGCCTCGCGAACGTCGCCAAGCTGATCTACAACGACCTCGACCAGGGCAGCCTGGCCTTTGTCGGCCGCAACGCGGCGCACAGCGCCGAACGGCTGCTGATCCAGCTCCTGCTCGAGACGCTGCCCAACAACTATTCGCACCTGATCGAAGCGCCCGCGGCGCCGAAGCCCGCCTACGTCAAGCGCGCGATCGATTTCATCCACGCCGGCAGCGACGGGGCGATCGCCCTGGAAGACATCGTCGCCGCCGCCGGGGTCAGCGTCCGCAGCCTCTACGAGGGCTTCCGGCGCCACTGCGGCCAGTCGCCGATGGCCTATCTGCGCAGTGTCCGGCTCGACCGTGCCCGCGCGGCCCTGCAGCGGGGCGGGGCGGGGACGTCGGTCACCGACGTCGCGCTGAGCTGCGGCTTCAACCACCTCTCCAAGTTCGCCAAGGCCTATCGCGAACGCTTCGGCGAGCTGCCCTCGGAGACCCTGTCGCAGCGCGGCTGAGCAGGTTTCTGCAACATCGGGCTATTTCCCGCAGGCCGGGGATAGCGCGGTTTCCCGAAAGCCATTCGACTACCGTATCGGCAACCACGCCGCGCCCGTCCGGGCCGGCGCGCGCGTGCGATTTCAATCGGAAGAACGGACCGCCGGCAGCAACCCGGCGACGGAGGGTGGCAATGAACTGGACCAGCGAGGAAATCGCGAAACTGGTGGAACCCGACCGGGTTCACCGCAAGGCCTATGTCGATCCCGACATCTTCGACCTGGAGATGGAGCGGATCTTCGAGAAGCTCTGGGTCTACATCGGCCATGAGAGCCAGGTGAAGAACCCGGGCGACTACTACC
Source organism: uncultured Alphaproteobacteria bacterium (assembly GCA_963730305.1). Lineage (GTDB taxonomy): Bacteria > Pseudomonadota > Alphaproteobacteria > Bin65 > Bin65 > CAMYMQ01. Next base: position 272,720 of record CAVSRB010000001.1, on the reverse strand, counting down.
TCGCCCAGGTCGGCCGTCAGCCGATGGTCATGACCCGGGACAACAACGGCGAGATCCACGTCCTCTACAATCGCTGCCCGCACCGCGGCGCGAAGGTCTGTTCGGCCTGGTCGGGCAATGCCAAGCGCGGCCTGCGCTGCTCGTATCACGCCTGGATGTTCCACCTCGACGGCAAGCTGAACGGCATCCCGGCGATCAACGGCTACGACGACACCAGGTTCGACATCAACGACCCGCAGTTCCACATGAAGAAGGCGCCGCGGGCCGACAACTACCGGGGCTTCTGGTTCGCCTCGCTGTCCGAGGACGGGCCGTCGCTGGAGGACCACCTCGCGGGCTCCAAGCTCGCCCTCGATCAGCTCGTCGACCGCGCGCCGGGCAAGGAGACCGAGGTCGTCGGCGACTGCTTCCGCATGATCCAGCAGTCGAACTGGAAGATCTTCCTGGAAAACCAGCTCGACTCCTCGCATCCCGGCGTGACCCACGAATCGACCGGCCACGCCGCGCTGACCGTCGAGTCCGACATCAAGAAAGAGGGCCACGAACCGCCGATGGCCTACGGCTTCCTGTCGGACTTCAAGCGGATCGGCTACGACGGCTGGACCAAGTTCGGCACGGTCGGCTACCCCAACGGCCACGCCACCCTGGAAGGCTACATGGGCCTGCGGCCGACCGACCCGGACACCAACGAGTACGTCAAGCGGATGTACGAGGCCTATGGCGAGGAGAAGGCCGAGGAGATCCTCGGCGTCAACCTGCACCACGTGCTGGTCTATCCCTGCCTGTCGGTCCAGCCGCCGCTGCAGCAGCTGCGGACGATCCGGCCGCTCGGCCCGAACAAGACGCTGACCGAGATCTGGCATTTCCGGCTGAAGGGCGCCAACGAGGCGATCTACCAGCGGTCGCTGGGCTACTACTACCTGGTCAATTCGCCGTCGACGATGGTCAACGCCGACGACCTGTTCAACTGGTGGAAATGCCAGGAGGGTCTCGAATCCGATGGCGGCGACTGGGTCAGCCTGCACCGCGACTACGGTCGCGACTATGTCGAGGACGGCATCTGGCATTCGGCGCCCGCGTCGATGAGCGAGTTGCCGCTTCGCCACATGATGCAGGCCTGGAAGAAATACATGACCGCCAACGGGAAGGAGGCCTGACGCCATGGGAGAGGCAGCTCTGAAACTGGTCGAGAGCGACCGCTATGGCCTCACCGACGTCTCGGTCGAGACCCAGCTCGCGGTCGAGCGGTTCCTCTACCGCCAGGCGGAAATCCTCGACGAAGGGGAGTGGGACGACTGGCTCGCCCTGTTCACCGAGGACGGCCACTACTGGATGCCGGCCCGGGAGGAGCAGGAGGACGGCGAAGGCGTGCCGAACATCTTCTGGGAAAACCACGACATCATGAAGATGCGGATCCGGCGCAACAACCATCCGCAGGCGCACAGCCAGAGCCCGCACAACCGCCTGTGCCACGTGGTCTCGAACGTGATCGTCGAGAAGGAGGAGCCCAACGGCGACGTCATCGTCCGCTCGCGGTTCCACTGCGCGGAGTATTTCCGCTACCAGGTGCGCAACTTCACCGGCAAGTACCGGCACTTCCTGAAGAAGACGCCGGAGGGCTACAAGATCGCCCTGCAGCGGGTCGACCTCGTCAACCGCGAGGGGCCCTACGACTACGTGCTCCAGTGGTGGCTTTGAGCGCCTGACGCGCCACTCGGGCAAGGGGCCGGAACCGCTGTTCCGGCCCTTTTTCTTTGGCTCAGTGGCGGCCGGCGCCCGTCTTTTCCGCGCAGGGGTCTGGACGGCCCGGCGCCCGAGCGCACACAATGGTGGCGATCAACCCAACCCAAGATGCGGTCGGTGCTCCGGCGCCGGTCGTCGCCACCCGTCACCGACCGAAGCACACGCCGAGCAAGGGAGAAGGCAGCCCCATGGCCATCGATTTTTCCGAGGACAACATCACCCAGATCGCGATCGAGCGGCTCGACGGCGTCGACGACGCGCGGTTCAAGGAGATCATGTCGAAGCTGATCCAGCACCTGCACGACTTCGTCCGCGACGCCGAGATCACGATGAGCGAGTGGGGCGTCGCGATCGACTTCCTGACCCGGACCGGCCAGATGTGCGACGACAAGCGCCAGGAATTCATCCTGCTGTCGGACACGCTCGGCGTGTCGATGCTGGTCGACGCCATCACCAACCGCAAGGAGCCGGGCTCGACCGAGAGCAGCGTGCTCGGCCCGTTCTATCGCGCGAATGCGCCCTTCTTCGAGCATGGCGACGACATCTCCGGCCCCGTGGAGGGCGAGGAGGCGCTGATCCGAGGCCACGTGCTGTCGCAGGACGGCACGCCGATCGAAGGCGCGGTGCTCGACGTCTGGCAGGCGGCGCCGAGCGGCATGTACGAGGAGCAGGACCCGGACCAGCCGGACATGAACCTGCGCGGCCGCTTCCGCAGCGCCGCCGACGGCAGCTACTGGTTCAAGACGGTCAAGCCGGCGGGCTATCCGATCCCGGTCGACGGGCCGGTGGGGGAGATGCTGCGCAAGATGGGCCGTCACAACATGCGCCCGGCGCACCTCCACTTCATCGTCTCGGCCGACGGCCACTCGACCGTCACCACCGAGCTCTACACCCGCGGCGACGAGTATCTGGAGACCGACACGGTGTTCGGGGTGAAGGATTCGCTGGTGGTCGACTATGTGCCGTTGCCGGCGGCCGACAAGGAGAAGGCGGCCATGCCCGACGGCCAGTGGCTGCTCGATTACGACTTCAAGCTCGACAAGGCGGCTTGAGCCGGCACGGCGGGCGCGCCTGGACACGCGCGCCCGTCGCTGCATCTGCCGGTCTAGCGCGCTGGAGGCAGGCGTCCGCCCAGTTCGTTCGAAACCGCCTCGGCGCAGTCGATGAGCTGGCCGACGAGGTGGTCGACGTCGACCGTCTGAAAGCGCCGGACCGGCATCGCGATCGCCAGGGCGGCGACGCAGCGGCCGTCGTGGTCGATCACCGGCGCCCCGATCGCCGAGTAGTCCAGGTCCGATTCCTCGATGTCGGTGCCGTAGCGGCGCCGGCGTACCAGCGCGATCTCTTCGCGTAGCCGGTCGGGATCGGTGATCGCCTTGGGCTGGCGTTGCTCGAGACCGGCCGCGATCGCCTGTTCGAGCAAGGTCGCCGGCCCGAAAGCCAGGAAGACCTTGCCCGCCGCGGTGCAATGCAGCGGCGCCACCTCGCCGACCCGCGCCGACACCCGCACATTCATCCGGCTCTCGAAGGCGAGCACACGCATGACCTCGAGGTCGTGCTGCACCGACAGGTTGATCGTCTCGTTGGTGTCCGCCCACAGCCGCATGAGATGCGGCTTGGCGACCTCGGCCGGCTGGATCTGGGCCAGGTGCAGCCCGGCCATCTGCAGCCAGCCGGGGCCGATCTGGTACTTCCGCGATCCCGGGTCCTGCGCCACGAGCTTCTCGTCGACGAAGGTCTTCAGCGCCCGATGGACGATCGCCTTGTCGAGGCCGGTCGCCGCGCTGAGCTCGGTGACGCCCAGCGGAGCCCCGGCGGCTGCGAGCTGTTTGAGGACGGCGAGGGCCTTACGCAGCGTCTTCATATGAACCTTCATTGACAGAAAGAATGGCTTGGCGCATCATATTTCGAATATAACAACAATGTTGATAATATATCAACAAATGAGGGAAAAGCGATGCCGGATGATGCGGGAGATCGGAACGTGCAGACGCGGGACGCCAACTTCGTCATCGAGCAGAACGCGCGCCATATCTGGCACCCGATGGCCGACCCCAAGGCCTCGGCCAAGGAGCCGCCGCTGATCATCGCGGAGGCGGACGGGGTCCACATCAAGGACATCGACGGCAACCGGCTGCTCGACTGCACGGCCGGCCTGTGGAACGTCAACGTCGGCCACAACCGGCCCGAGATCAAAAAGGCGATCGCCGACCAGCTCGACAAGATCGCCTACTACGGCACCTTCACGAACACCTCGAACCCGCCGTCGATCGCGCTGTCGGCGAAGCTGACCGAGATGCTGGCGCCCGAGGACATGGTCAAGGTGATGTTCTCGTCAGGCGGTTCGGACGCGGTCGAAACCGCGCTCAAGCTGGCGCGCCAGTATTGGAAGCTCGAGGGCCGCGGCACCAAGACCAAGGTCTTCTCGCTCAAGAACGGCTATCACGGCGTCCACTTCGGCGGCATGTCGGCGAGCGGCAACCCGATGTGGCGGCTGGCCTACGAGCCGCTGCTCCAGGGCTTCCTCCAGGTCGACAGCCCCTATCTCTACCGCAGCCCCTTCACCGACGATCACGAGGAGCTGGGCGAGATCTGCGCCGCCATGCTCGCGCGCGAGATCGAGAACCAGGGCGCCGAGACCGTCGCCGCCTTCATCGCCGAGCCGGTGCAGGGCGCGGGCGGGCTGATCGTGCCGCCGCCCAACTTCTGGCCGCGGCTGCGCGAGGTCTGCGACAAGTACGACATCCTGTTGATCGCCGACGAGATCGTCACCGGCTTCGGCCGCACGGGCACCATGTTCGGCAGCCGTCACTGGGGCGTGAAGCCGGACATCATGTGCCTCGCCAAGGGCATCAACTCGGGCTACGTCCCGCTTGGCGCCACGGCGGTCAACGCCCGGGTCGCCAAGGCCTGGGAGCGCGACCACCCGCTCGCCGCGATCATGCACGGCTATACCTATTCCGGGCACCCCGTCGCCTGCGCCGCGGCGCTGGCCAACCTCGACATCGTCGAGGGCGAGGACCTGCCGGCCAACGCGGCCGAGCAGGGCGCCTATTTCCTGGCCGGCCTCGAAGACATCCGCGACCGCTACGCGTCGGTCGGCGACGTGCGCGGCTGCGGCCTGATGCTCGGCATCGAGTTCGTGCGCGACAAGGCGACCAAGGAGCCCTACGCGCCGGGCGACCCGTTCTGCCTGGAGGTCCAGCGGGTCTGCCGCGAGCAGGGCGCGATGCTGCGCATCCAGGGCAACAAGATGATCATTTCGCCGCCGCTGGTGTTCCAGCGCGAGCATGTCGATGCGGCGCTCGACGCCATCACGACGGCACTGGAGACCGTCGACGGGCGCTAGCCATCGTTCATTCATCTCAACAGGGAGAGTTCACCATGGGACGTAGCCGTAGCCTGACTCTGGGAATCGCCGTCGCGGTCGCGTCGGCTGTCACATTCTCCGCCACCGCCGACGCCAAGGAGCTGGTCTACAGCATCATCGGCGGGCCCAAGCATCCCTACAACGTTCAGATCGTCGGCGGCTGGGCCAAGAACGTCGCCAAGGCGACCAAGGGCCGGGTCACGGTCAAGGTGCTGCCCAGCCCGGCCGCGCCGCCGCCGCGGCTGTACGACGCGGTGCGCAAGAGCGTGGTCGACGTCGCCCATACCTTCAACGGCTTCCTGCAGAAGACCGCGCCGCTGATCCAGGTCAGCATGCTGCCGCTGATGTTCACCACCGCCGAGGCCAACTCGGTCGCGCTGTGGCGCACCTATCAGAAGTTCTTCAAGTCGAAGAACCAGTTCCCGGGCGTCAAGCTGCTCGGCTTCGCCAGCAATCCGGGCGGCATCTCCTGCAGTCTGAAGGGCCCGATGAACTCGGTGGCCGACATGCAGAAGCTCAAGATGTGGTCGTTGCCCGGCTATTCCGCCAAGGCGCTGAGCGCGATCGGCGTCACCATCGTGCCCGGCCCGGCGGTGCGGATGTATCCGCTGATCTCCAAGGGCACGGTCGACGGCTTCACCGGCATCGCCATGTTCGACGCCCAGGGCTTCAAGGTGGCGAAGTTCGCCAAGTCCTGCACCGTCTTCCCGGGCGCGATCTTCACGCCGACCTTTTCGATGATCATGAACCGGAAGAGCTGGGACTCGCTGTCGCCCGCCGACCAGAAGGGCGTGATGAGCGTCTCCGGTGAAACCTTCGCACGCGGCATTGCGGCGATGGACACCTGGGAGAAGAATGCCTACGCCAAGTTCCGCGCCACGGGCCGGACGATCATCGAGGCGAAGGGCCCGTTCGCCGCCGCGGTCCGCAAGGCGTGGTCGCCGATGCAGGCGGCCTGGGTCGCCCAGGCCACGAAGCTCGGCGTCGACGGCAAGGCCGCGCTCGCCTTCTATCAGTCGACCGCCAAGGCAGTCGCGGCCGGCAAATAGCCACCTGAACCGGCGTCCCGGACCGGATCGGCCCTGGCGCCGGTCCGGTCCGGACCGGGTTTCCCAACGAGCGGGGAGTGCAGATGACCACGGGACTGGTCTGGGACGAGCGCTACATGTGGCACGATTCGGGGAACCAGTTCGGCCCGCCGAGCCCCTGGGTCGAACCGACCCCGCATCTCGAGAGCGCCGAGGGCAAGCGGCGGATCAAGAACCTGCTCGACGCCAGCGGCCTGACGGCGCAGCTCGCCGCCATCCCGGCGCGGCCGGCGACCGAGGCGGAGATCGGCCGCGCCCACACAGCCGACTACATCGCCTACATCCGCGAGGTCAGCGAGCGCGGCGGGGGCAACATCGCCGCGCGCGCGACCACGCATATCGGCAAGAACGGCTACGAGATCGCGGCGCTTGCGGCGGGCGGGTCGATCGCGGCGGTCGACGCCGTGATCGACGGCACGGTCGAGAACGCCTACGCCCTGATCCGGCCGCCCGGCCATCACGCCGAACCGGGCGAGGGCAAGGGCTTCTGCGTGTTCGGCAACGCCGCCATCGCCGCGCTGCACGCGCTCGAGGCGCGCGGGCTCGACCGGGTCGCGATCGTCGACTGGGACGCGCACCACGGCAACGGCACCCAGGCGATCTTCTGGGAGGATCCGCGGGTGCTCGCCGTGTCGCTGCACCAGGACGGCGTGTTCCCGCCCGGCTCCGGCCCGGCCACCGACGTCGGCGAGGGCCCGGGCCGCGGCTTCAACATCAACATCCCGCTGCCCGCGGGCAGCGGCGAGGCGGCCTATGTCGCGGCGCTCGAACAGGTGGTGGTGCCCGCGCTGCAACGGTTCCGGCCCGACCTGATCATCGTGCCCTGCGGCTTCGACGCCGGCATGCATGACCCGCTCGCCCGCATGAGCCTGACCAGTGCCAGCTTCCGGCGCATGGCCCAAATAGTGAAATTGCAGGCACACGAGACTTGCAGCGGACGGCTCGCAATGCTTCATGAGGGTGGGTACAGTCTCCACACCGTTCCATTCCACGCCCTCGCCGTCCTCGAATGCCTCTCCGGGTTCCGCACCGACGTCGTCGATCCCTTCCTCCCGCCAGACGGGAGCGCGGACCCGTTGTTGCCGCACCAGGCGGAGGCGGTCGCCGCGGTGTCGGCGATACTGTCATCGTTGTGACGGCGGCGCGTTCGTCCGATGTCTGAAGCCGAACTGGTCAAGGACCCGACGCGGGGCGAGGTCGAGATCCCGGCCTTCCTGAGCCGCAGCTTGCGGGCGCTGATCGCGCTGGTGGTGTTCGCGATGATGGCGCTGATCTTCGTCGACGTGTTCATGCGCTACCTGTTCAGCGCGCCGATTCCGGGCGGCTTCGAGATCATCCAGTTCATGCTCGCCTTCCTGATCTTCACGTCGCTGCCGATGGTGACCTGGGCCGAGGGTCATATCGTGGTGTCGATCTTCGACAAGTTCTTCGTCGGCCGGCGCGGCGTGATCCAGCGCATCTGCGTCATGGTGGTCAGCATCGCCTCGCTCTTGCTGATCGCCTTCCTGATGTGGCGCCAGGCCCTGTCGCTGCACGCCAGCCGGCAGGTCACGGGCTTCCTGGAGTGGCGCATCTTCCCGATCGCCTACGTCATGTGCGGCCTGTCGCTGGTCGCGGTGGGCATCCAGGTCGCGATCCTGTGGCACTACCTGCGCCGGGGCGTCGGCGCCACGCTGCGCGCCGCGAATTGACGGCCGGGACCGGGCAATGATCGAGTCGCTGGTCGGTTTCGCAATCCTGTTCGTGATCTGCTTCCTGGGTGTGCCGCTCGGCTTCTCGCTGCTGATCGTCGGCCTGGGCGGTTTCGCCTACGTGCGCGACGGCCTCGGTCCCGCGATCGAGATGTCGGGCCAGCAGATCATGGACCTCAGTCATGAACTACGGCTTCTCCGTGTTGCCGCTGTTCATCCTGATGGGCACCTTCATCCACCGCGCCCAGTTGTCCGAGGACCTCTACGACGCGACCAACGCCTGGCTGGGCCATCGCCGGGGTGGCCTGGCGATGGCGACGATCGCGGCCTGCGGCGCCTTCGCGGCGGTGTCGGGCAGCTCCCTGGCGACGGCGGCGACCATGGCCAAGGTGGCGATGCCGTCGATGCGGCGCTACGGCTACTCCGACAGTCTCGCCGCCGGCTCGGTGGCCGCGGGCGGCACGCTCGGCATCCTGATCCCGCCCAGCGTGCCGATGGTGATCTACGGCATCCTGACCGAGACCGACATCGGCAAGCTGTTCATCGCCGGCGTCATCCCCGGCATCCTGCTGATCGTGGCCTACATGGGGGCGATCCAGTTGGTCTGCATGGTCAAGCCGGCGCTGGGCCCTCGCGGCGAGCGTATCCCGTGGGCCCGCCGCTGGCGCCTGCTCGGGCGCGTCTGGGCCGTCGTCGCCCTGTTCGTGCTGGTGCTGGGCGGCATCTATCTGGGCATCTTCACGCCGACCGAGGCGGCGGGGATCGGCGCGATGGGCTCGCTCCTGTTCGCGATCGCGCGGCGGCGGATGCCATGGTCGGCCTTCGTCGACTCGCTGATCGAGGCGGGCGTGACCGCGGGGATGATCTTCTTCGTCGCCTTCGGCGCGCTGGTCTTCTCCAACTTCGTCAATCTCGCCGGCCTGACCGCCGCGATGGTGACGTTCATCGAGTCGCTGAACGCCCCGGCGGTGGGCGTGGTGATCGCGATGTGCGTGATCTACCTGGTGCTCGGCTGCGTGTTCGACAGCCTGGCGATGCTGCTGCTGACCGTGCCGATCTTCGCGGCGGTGCTGACGCCGATGGGCGTCGACCTGGTCTGGTTCGGCATCGTCGCGATCGTGGTGGTCGAGATCGGCCTGATCACCCCGCCGATCGGCATGAACGTGTTCGTGGTCAAGACCGTGCTCGACGACGTCAGCCTGTGGGCGATCTTCGCCGGCGTGTGGCCCTTCGTCATCGCCAGCCTCGTCGGCCTGGCGCTGATCATCGCCGTCCCCGACATCGCGCTGTGGCTGCCCAAGCTGATGGGCGATTGACCGGCCGCCGGGTTCGCTCCGTCAGTCCGTCCGTTCAGTCCACCTGGTCCGCCGTGGCGCGGGCGTAGGCCTCGAGCGGGCCGCGCACGTCCGACGCGATCTCGCGCGGCTTGCCGTCGCCGGTGTCGATCAGGACCAGCACGGACAGCGCCTTCAGGCACAGGGTTTCGCCGACGCGGCCGACGAAGCGGATCGTGATCGAGCTCTTGCCGATCTTCTCCAGCAGCACGGTCAGCTCGAGCAGGTCGCCGAGCCGGCAGGGGTTGATGAAGTCGCATTCGGTGTGGGCCGTCGGCAGGCCCCGGCCGCCGCGGAACATGTCGGCATAGTCGATCTCCAGCTCCTCGTAGAACCAGTCCTCGACCGCCGCCTGGAACATCTCGAAGAAGCGCGGATAGAACACGTAGCCCGCCGGGTCGGTCTGCGAGAAGCGGACCTGGGTGCGGTGGACGAACGGCTTGCCTTGGCTCATCGCGATCGATCCTCGTCGAAGAAGGGGCGGTGCGCCTAGGCCCTGGCGTAGCGCAACAGCAGCAGGGCGACCGCCACCGCGGCGATCAGCGACACCGCGACCAGGGTCAGCGCCATCGACGCCTGGGTGATCATCGCGAACAGGCCGAGGGCGTAGGCGGCGATCGCGCCGAAGGCCTGCTGCATCGAGCCCGAGATCGCGGCGGCCGCGCCGGCGTGTTCGGGGTGCTGGCCGATCACGCCGGTCAGCGAGGTCGGCATGACCATGCCGTGGCCGAAGCCCATCAGGATCAGCGGCAGCAGGAAGACGACCGCCGAGTCGTTGCCGGTCAGGCCGATCGCCAGCGCGGCCACCGGCCCGGCCAGCGCCGCCGTCTCGCCGATGCCAAGCAGGCTGCGCTCGCCGACCTTGTTGACGATGCGGGAGGTCAGGAAGTTGCCGACGACATACGCGCCGGTACAGAACAGCAGGTACCAGCCGACCGCTTCGGGGCCGACCCCGAGCCGGTTGAGCACCGCGGGCGTGCCGGCGAGATAGACGTAGAAGGCGGCCGAGCAGCCGGCGATCGCCAGGGCGTACATGACGAAGGTCGGGTTGCGCAGCAGCATGGCGTAGACCGACAGGATGCCCCGGCGGCCCGCGTCCGCCGCCGCTCGCCTGGGGGTGCGGGGCAGCACGACCGCCGAGGCGGCCAGCAGCAGGGCCGCGGCCGCGGCGACGAAGACGAAGGTCGCCTGCCAGCCGACATAGGTATGGAGGTAGCCGCCCAGCAGCACGAAAAGCGGCGGGGCCGCGCCCATCACGATGCCCATATAGGCCAGCACCCGCGTGCGGTCCGTGCCGCCGAACATGTCCTGGACCAGGGCGCGGCCGACGACCATGCCCGCGGTGGCGCCGCCGGCCTGGATCGCCCGGGCGGCGATCAGCACCTCGATCGTCGGCGCCAGCGCGGCCAGCACGCTGCCGGCGACGACGGTCACCAGCCCGCCCAGGATCACCGGCCGTCGCCCGAACCGGTCCGACAGCGGCCCGCACAACAGCTGCATCGACGCGAAGGCGAGCAGGTAGGCGCTGTAGGTGAGCTGGACGTCGGCGGTGGTCGTCCCGAACACCGCTTCCCAGCTCGGCATCGACGGAATGCAGATGGTCATCGCCATCAGGCCGATGCCGACGTTGCTGACCAGGACGATCAGGCGCGGCAGGGCCGCACCGCTCGGTGCGCCCGGCGCAGGGGTCGCTTCCGGCGGCGCGGGCGCGGCCGTCACGGCTTGGGTTTCGGGGCCATTCATCGGGTAGAGGCTAGTCGAAGCGGGGGCGGGGACCAATCGCGTGGGAACATGGACCCGATGCGTACAGGCTGTCCGGCCTCAGTTTGTCGCAGCTGCGAAAAGCCTTCGATCCGCCCGATGCCGGTCACTTTCTGGTCGCAAACCTCGCCGATGGTTCGGGTTCTTCGCCGCGCAGGGCCTCCATGACGGTTGCGCGGCCTCCGGGTCGGGGTTTTCCCCATACGCAGAACGGCCCGCCGACGCTTCCCGCAAGGCTTCGTCGGCGGACATTCTTCGTTGTTCCGGCGGTCCGGCAATGGTATCCAGAATGGAGGCATACTCGCGACCTTACGTAAACAGAAGCGGACGCTTGACGTTCGCTGGCCGGCGCCACGGGAGGAATAAAAGACCGGGCGCGTGCCGGACAAGAGCCGGTGTTGGCCATTGCCCGAGACAAGGGCGATCGGGGTCGAGTCTCCGCCTGCGTGGATGCGGAGATTGGGGTAACGGGCATTGGGACGGGTGATGAAGAGGATCAGGGACCTTTACGCGCGCTTCTTGAATCTGTTTCCGGAGCGCGAGTTTCACTACAGGGCCCACGGGCGGGTGAATTACTTCCGCCTGACGCAAAAAGCACAGATTAGCGCCTTTCTCGTGGTTACCGCCGCCCTCCTGTGGTCGGCATTCGCCACCTTCTACTTCGTGACCTACGACCGGGTGCTGCGCGACAAGGACGCCGTCATCGCCGAGGCGCGCATGCGCCAGACGCGGCCGCAGGGCGCCTTCCAGCCGCAGAGCGTGGCGCCGACACTCGGCTGGACCAAGGACGACCAGGCGACGGCGGCGGTCGGGCCGGCTGCCAGGACGGTCAGCCGCCTGATGCGGGACAAGCTGGTGCTGTCCCGCAAGCAGGAAGGCCTCGAGGAGCGTCTCGACGCCATGAAGCGGCAGCTCGCCGCCAAGGGCAAGCTGCTGGCCGAACTGGACACCAAGACCGCCCACCGCATCGAGGAGATCGAGAAGGTCATCGCCATGACCGGCCTCGACCCCGACAAGCTGGTCCGCGGCCTGACCAAGGACGGCAAGGGCGGGCCCGAGAATACGCTCGTCGCGTCGGCCGACCCGAGCGACGCCTTCGCCGTCCAGGCGGCGCGGCTCGAGCGGCTGCTCGACCGCTGGCGGAAGCTGCAGCGGGTGATGGCCAGCCTGCCCCTGATCGCGCCCCTCGACCACTACCGGAAATCGAGCGGCTTCGGCACGCGCCGCGACCCGATCACCGGCAAGATATCGCGCCACAACGGGCTCGACTTCGCCTACCTGATCAACACGCCGGTGCTCAGCACCGCCCGGGGCACGGTGGTGTTCGCGGGCTGGCGCGGCGGCTACGGCTGGATGATCGAGATCGACCACGGCATGGGCGTGCGCACGCGTTACGCGCATCTCAAGAAGATGCTGGTGACCAAGGGGCAGAAGGTCGGCTTCCGCGACAAGATCGGCCTGCTCGGCACCACCGGCCGCAGCACCGGCCCCCACGTCCACTACGAAGTGATCTTCGAAGGCCGGCCGCACAACCCGATGAAATTCATCACCGCCGGCAAATACATCTTCAAAGGTTAGGGTACTGCGACAGTATTGTTAAATATTTCAATATGTTGTGAATTATTCTTTGAATTTGTCGCGTGAGCATGGGTAAATACCGCTCCACGCGGAGCGTCACCTGGTAACCTTTTGAAAAGAGGTCCGAAGTGTTCTCAAGGGACAAGTCCAAAGAGCAGCCGAAGCCGAAGCAACCGGAAGCGAGCGTGACCTCGAAACCCGCCGACGTCCCGGCTCCCAAGCCGAAGGCGGCGCCGAAGGCCGCGGCGATGCCGTCGATCATCAGCGAAGGGTTGCATGTCACCGGCAACCTGACCTGCGACGGCGACGTCCAGATCGACGGCCGCGTCGACGGCGACATCGAGGCGCGGAGCCTGACGATCGGCGACAACGGCGTGGTCGACGGCTCGATCACCGCCGACGAGGTCCACGTCAGCGGCACGCTGAACGGCGAGATCAACGCGCGCACCGTGGTCATCGCGCGCAGCGCGCACGTCCGCGGCGACGTCGCCCACGACGTGCTGTCGATCGAGAGCGGCGCCCAGTTCGAGGGCAAGTCGGCGCGCCGCGGCGGCATGCCGGCCGAGCAGGTCGCGCCGGTCCAGCCGGTCGCGTCGGAGCCCGCGCCGTCTCAGCCCGCAGCCGCCAACAAGCCGCTCTTGTCGGAGGTCTCCGGCACCGGCGGCCCCAAGGCCGCGGCGAGCTAGATCGGCGCGACCGCGCGGTCGACCCGCGGCCGGCTAGGCCGTGGGTGACGCCGGTACGGGTGGCTCAGACAGGGATGGCGCGGACACGGGTGGCGCGGACAGGGCCCGGCCGACCATCGCCGGATCGACATTCGCGCCCGAGCAGACCACCACGATCTCGGCCGGGCGCTTGCCGGGCATCTCGTCGAGCGCACCGGTGAGCAGGGCGGCGAGCGCCACTGCGCCGCCGGGCTCCACCACCAGCTTCAGTTCCTCGAAGGCGAACCGCATGGCGCCGAGCACCTCGGCGTCCGATACCGTCAGCGCGCCCGCGAGCAGCCGCCGGTTGACCGCGAAGGTCAATTCCCCGGGCATGGGTGACTGCAGGGAATCGCAGATCGACGTGCCCGACGTGGGGACATCGCGCCGCTCACCGGCGTCGAGCGACCGCCGCGTGTCGTCATAGGCCTCAGGCTCGACCGCCCAGCAGCGCGCAGCCGGCAGCTTCGCTTCCAGCGCCAGCGCGATACCGGCGATCAGCCCGCCGCCGCTGCACGGCACCAGGACCGCGTCCGGCGCCAGGCCCAGTTGGCGGCACTGGTCGGCGATCTCGCTGCCGACCGTGCCCTGACCGGCGATGGTGTCGGGATGGTCGTAGGGGTGGATGATCGGCCGTCCGGTCTCCTCGGCGATCCGCCGGGCGATGGCTTCGCGGTCGTCGGTCCGGCGGTCGTAGGTGACGATTTCCGCGCCGGCCGCCCGGGTGCCTGCGACCTTCGCCGCCGGGGCGTCGGTCGGCATCACGATGGTCGCCGGACAGCCGAAGTCGCGCGCCGCCGTCGCCACCGCCTTGGCGTGGTTGCCCGAGGAATAGGCGACCACGCCCCGGCGGCGCTGCGCCTCGGGCAGGCGGGCGATCGCGGTGAAGGCGCCCCGATACTTGAACGATCCCGAGACCTGCAGCGTCTCGGCCTTGACCGCCACCCGCGCGCCCACGGCGGCGTCGAGCGCGGCGGAGCGGATCAACGGCGTTACCACCGACCGGCCGCGCAGTCCCGCGGCGGCGTCGACGATGTCGGCGAAGGCCGGCGGCTCAAGCGCCATGGTCGGCGTCCAGCCGGGCGAGGAAGGCGTCGATGGCGGCGGCGGCGGCGGGCTCGGTCAGGCGCGGCGCGTGGCCGACGCCCTCGACCACGGCCGTTGCCAGGTCCGGGTGGCCGGCGGCCATCGCGGCGAAGCCGTCTTCGGACAGCAGGTCCGACTTGGCGCCCCGGATCGCCAGGACCGGGACGTTGCGCAGGGCGCCGAACAGCGCCCACAGGTCGTGGCTTTCAGAGCCGCGGCGCAGCGGTTCGGCCAGGCGGGTGTCCCAATCGAAATGCCAGACGCCGTCCTCGCCGAGCCGGTAGGTCGCTTCGGCGACGTCGCGCAGATCGTCGTCGCTCCAGGCGTCGAACGCGGCGAACCGCTGCCGCGCGGCCGCGACGGCGCCCTCGAAGTCGCTCTGCGGCTGGTCGTGCGAGACGTAGTCGAAGATCTCCTCGGCCGCGGCCGGGGTGATCTCGGGGCCGACGTCGTTGAGCACGACCCCGGCGAGCGCGCTCGGCACGGCGACGCCCAGGCCCATCGACAACAGCCCGCCCAGCGACGTGCCGACGACGACCAGCCCGTGCAGGCCGCACACCGCGATCAGGTGGCGGAGGTCGTTGATGTAGGTGGTCGGCTGGTAGTTGGCCGGCTTGGGGTCGTAGTCGGATCGGCCCCGCCCGCGCAGGTCGGGGCAGACGACCCGCCGCTCGGCCGCCAACCGTCCGGCCAGCGCCGCGAAGTCCTTGGAGTTGCGGGTCAGGCCCGGCAGGCACAGCACCGGGCGCGCGGTTCGACCCCGGATCGCCGTAGTCCCGGAAATAGAGCGACAGGCCGTCCTGCGACGTGTAGCGCCGCTCGGTGAACGCCGCGGCCTCGCTCACAGGCCGAGCACGCCCGGATAGGCGGTCAGGCTGTTCAGCTCGATGTCGGGTTGCGACGGCAGGCTCTCGCGCCGCTGGCCGTAGCGGTTGATCCACACGACCTTGAACCCGAACGCCGCCGCGCCGTTGGCGTCCCAGGCGTTGGACGACTGGAAGCTGATCCGCTCGGGCGGGATCTTGAGGTGCTTGACGGCGAGCTGGTAGACGCTCGGGTCCGGCTTGTAGATGCCGACCTCGTCGACCGAATAGGCGCCGTCGAGCAGGTCGCCGATGCCGGAATGCCGGATGCCGCCGTCGAGCATCTCGGGCGAGCCGTTGGACAGGATGGCCGTCTTCAGGCCCGCGCCCTTGAGCGCGGCCAGGACGCCCTCGACCTCCTCGAACGCATCGATGTGCAGGTAGCAGTCCATCAGGCGATTGCGCAGCGCCCGGTCGTCGATGCCGAGCGTCTCCATGGCGTAGTCGAGGGCGTCGCCGGTGACGGTCCAGAACGGCTCGTACTGCCCCATCAGGCTGCGCAGCCAGGTGTACTGGAGCTGCTTGTCGCGCCACATCGCCGAGAGCGCGTCGGCCTTGTCGCCCAGCGCGTCGCGACAGCGCGCCGCCGCCGAGTTGAAGTCGAACAGGGTGCCGTAGGCGTCGAAGACGCAGGCTTCGATATTGTCGAGGGTGGCGGTCATGGCTCGCTCGCGGGGATCAGTGGGCGGCGCGCGACGGCGCACCTGAGACGCGCGGCATCGTGCCCGCAAGGCGCCGGAAAGCTCAACCCAATTCGGCGCGAGCTAGTCTTGAGCGCAATCCGGCTTGCCCGGGATGTTGTCGCGCGGCCGGCGCAGCACGAGGTCGAGGCCCGACGGGTTCATCTTCTCACGCTTGGCCGCCTTCTTGCGGTTGCCGCGGATCACCGTGGGCAGGGTCGGCACCAAGACGGCCGGCGACGGCGCGGTGTCGTTGGTGTCCGCCACCTGCGGCGGCGGCGGATGGCGGGCGGCGAGCCAGGCGCAGTCGCGCTTCTGGTCGCGCTTGGGCGCGGTCCAGTAGGTGGTGAGCTTGCGGGCGTCGAAGCTGTCGTGCAGCCGGATCCGGTAGACCGGGACGGCCTCGAGCACCCGCTTGACGTAGTTGCGGGTCTCGTTGAACGGGATCATCTCGATCCAGTCGATCCAGTCGCGCTTGGCATCGGTGCGCGGGTCGCCGTGGCGGTCCAGCCAGCGGTCGACGCGGCCGGCGCCGGCGTTGTAGGCGGCCAGCACCAGTGGATAGGCGCCGGCGTACTTCTCCAGCAGGCGCTGGACGTGCGCCGTGCCGAGGCGGAGGTTGTAGGCCGGGTCGGTGGTCAGCCGGCGCAGCGAATAGCGGATCTTGAGGTCGCGCGCCTCGTGCCGGGCGGTGAAATACATCAGCTGCATCAGGCCGCGGGCGCCGACCCAGCTCCGCGCCGCGGCGTGGAATTCGCTCTCCTGGCGGATCAGCGCGTAGACCAGCGCCGGCTCGGCGACGTTGGCGGCGGGCAGGTCGATCGTCGGATAGCCGTCGAAGGCCAGCGGAAAGCCTTGATATTGCGCGTATTTCGAGACCCGGACGGTGGTCTTGAGCTTCTTGTCGCCGAGGCCGAACGTGGCGGTCATCCAGCGCACCATGTAGCGCTGTTGCGCCGCGGTGCGGGCGCGCCGCTGCATCACCCGGATCGCGAAGGTGTAGGCCAGCCGCTTCTCGTCGATGCGGTCGAGCAGGGCGGCGACGCGCAACAGGCTGTCCTTCAAGAATGCGGGGTCGGGCTTCTCGCCGTCCGGCGTCACCAGCCTGATCCACGCCCAGCCGAGCCGCTTGGTGGCGAGCTGGCCGTAGATCGTGTTGCCGTAGCGGGCGGCGTCCTCGTAATAGGCGCGCGCGGTCACGGTGTCGCCGAGCGCCTCGGCGGTGCGGCCCCGCCAGTAGGTCATCTGAGCGATGTCCCAGGCGCTCTGGGCCAGCGCCAGGCCGCGCTTGAAGTGGGCGACGGCCTTCCGGGGCGCGCGAACCAGACGCAACGCGATGAAGCCGGCCAGGAACTCGGCGCGGATCTCGTCGTCGGCGCCGGCCTGGTGGTGGCCGGCGGCCAGGTGGTAGGCGAGCTTGTAGTCCCGCTTGCCGATGGCGTCGCGGATCGCGGCCTCGCGTTCGCGCCACCAGCGCTTGGGATGGGCCGGTTGGGCCGGCGCGGCGTCGAGCAGGTGCACGACCGCCGCGTCGCGGCCGATGCGCCGGTTCCAGCGCAGCAGCGCCAACCGGAAGTCGTCGTCCCGGCGCAGCGTCTCCGGCACCTTGGCGATCGCCTTGAGCACCAGCGCGACGTTGCGCCGGGCGCGCTTGGAGATCATCTGCAGCCGCGCGGCGATCGCCGCGCGGTAGCCGCCGTCGAGGCCGGCCAGCGCCATCGCCGCCTGGGCGTAGCGGACCTTGCCGCGGCGCAGCAGGCCGGACACGCGGTCGTAATGGTCCGGGTCGCGCAGGGTCGACTTGAACGCCTGGAAGACCGATCGCTGGTCGCCGTGGTCGAAGAGGATGCTGGTCCAGCTCCGTCGCACCAGGTCGTGTGCGGCCTTGACCCGGCCGTCGTGCACCAGCACGGCGTAGGCGTTGCGCAGGCCCTGGAAGGTGCGCGGCGGCTTGCGGACGAACCAGGCCTCGACCGCGGCGGCGTCGGTGCGGGCCGTGATCGCCCGTTCGGTCGCTTGATCGAACTTGTAGAATACCGGCCAGTCGGCGTGGTCGCGCTGGAACCGGGTGATGTCGGCGAAGCTGCCGGCCGGGTAGCCCTGGAGATAGAGGAACCAGGTGATCGTGCGCCGGGCGAGCGGGTCGCCGACGGCGCCGCGCAGCTTCAACGCGGTGGCGGGATCGCCGTTGCGTACCGCGTCGAACGCCTTGGCGACGTGTTCGGTGTCGGCGTCGGAGAAGGGAACCGGGCCGTCTGCGGCCCGGGCCAGCGCCGGCGACCCCAGCGTCAGTGCGGCGCAGCCGGCGATCACGATATGCCGCACCAGACGCGATGCCCTGATGCCCACGGCTCTCGTCCTGTTCACCTTGCCCCCAAAATCTTCGCGTCACCCCCTGCGAAATCGGGTCCGGACCGTGCAGTGCGCCGTCAGTTGTCCTTGGGATTGGCGGTCCACGCCGCTTCGGCGTTGGCCTCGAGCTTGGTCGCCCCGGATATCGACCGATAGATCAGGTAGTTGGTCAGCACCTTCTGGACGTAGTCCCGGGTCTCGCCATAGGGAATGCGCACGATCCAGTCGAGCGCATCGATCCCGCGGCGCTTCGGGTTGCCGTGACGCGAGATCCAGCGGTCGACCCGCGTCGGCCCGGCGTTGTAGGCGGCGACGGCCAGCACGATCGAGCCGTCGTACTTCCTGAGCAGCTTCTCCAGCAGGGCCGCGCCCAGTCGAATATTGTACGTCGGATCCTCGGTCAGCTTGTCCGCGTCGAAGGGAATTTTCTTCGCCTTGGCGAGCCTTTTGGCGGTGCCGGGCAGGAGCTGCATCAGGCCGCGGGCGCCGGCGGCGCTCTTGGCCTTGGCGTTGAACTCGCTCTCCTGCCGGATGATGGCGTAGACCAGCGCGCCCTGGACGCCGATCCCATCGGGCAGCTCCGCGCGCGGAAAGGCGAGGTCGAGCTCGACCGGGCCGCGGCGCAGGGCGTAGCGGGCGGCGCGCACCGACAGGCCGGTCTCGCCCAGCTCCTTGGCCAGGCCCGCGGCCAGGCGCAGGCCGATCGCCGACCGGGAGGTCGAGATGATGCGGATCAGGAACGGCCGGGTCGCGTAGTCGAGTTCGAGCGGGTGCAGCAGGCGCGTGGCCTGGACCAGCAGGCGGTTGTCGAACGCGGCCTTGCGCCGGGGCGGGATCGGCGGCGGCGCGGGGATGGTGTAGCGTCCGGCCTTGAGCGTTATCAGGGCGATCTGGCCGTAGAAGGTCTCGACCTCGGCGGCGGCGATCCGGTACCAGCCCTCGGCCGCCGCCTTCTTGCGCTCGGCGCTCGCGGTCCGTCCCAGCCAGTAGGCGGCGGCGGCCCGGTTGCGGCGGTCGCGCGCGAACAGGTAGACGCGCTGGAAGTGCAGGTTGGCGCGCATGGTGTCCTTGAGGTGGCGCAGCGCGATCCAGCCGGCGAGCATCTCCGGCTCGGTCGGCGCGCCGGAGACCCATTGCTGATGCGCCGAGACGAGCCTGTAGGCGTGGCGCCAGCGGCCGGCGCGCATCAGCCGGTGCACCGCGATGCTGCGCTCGACCCACCAGCGGCGCGCGAAGACCGGGCGGTCCGGCGCGGCCTTGAGCCGCTTCTCGGCGACCGCAGGGGCGCCGCGCTGGCGCTGCCAGCGGATCTCGTCGAACAGCAGGTCGGGGTCGTTGCGGAGCTTCTTGGGCACGGCGCGCAGGGCGCGCAGGGTCGCCGCCTGGTTCTTGCGCGGGTTCTTCTGCTGGAGCTGCAGGCGCAGCTCGAGCAGCTTCATGTCGGTGTCGGATATCTTGCGGCCGGACCGGGCGAGCCGTTCGGCGTCCTTGAGCTGGCCGCGCCGCAGGAGCTGCCGGATCCGCTCGGCGAACACGCCCGCGCTGAGCAGGCTGCCGTGCACGCCGGCGAAGGCGTTCTCCTCCTGCGCGGTCATCGGCAGGATGATCCAGCAGCGTTCGGCCGCTTCCTGGGCCTCCTTGCGCGACACCGGCGTCAGCGCCGAGACGAAGGTCGAGCAGCCGGCGGCGGTGATCGGCGGGAACCGGCGGTACCAGCGAAGGATGATCTTGGCCGGGGCCGACTTGCTTTCGTCCTCGTACCAGCGGCGCACGCTGGGGATCAGCGGCCAGTCGGGATGGGCGAGATAGAAATTGGCGATGTCGGCGAAGCGCGCGTCGGAGTCGCGCCGCTGGTAGATGCGCCAGTGGACCAGGGCCTTGAGCGCCGGGTGGGTGAGGGTGGCGAGCTGGGTCTTGGCGATGAACCACTTCTTTTCCTGCAGCGCGTGCAGGACGGCCTGCGCCGCCGACAGTTGCTGCTTGCTCGGCGGGGTCGCTGCCGGGGCGGTCGAGGCCACCGACGCGCCGAGGACGACCGGCAACAGGATGGCCGGTACGGATCGAAGGCGCGTTCCCAATTTCGTCAATGTTTGCAACCGATCTTCCTACCGTGTAGCCCTGGGTCCGTTACTTGCCGATGGATAATGGCAGCGGTATGGTGACGAAATCCTTGAAACCCGGAGACATCGCCATGTTCAAGGGGTCGATTGTCGCCCTGATCACGCCGTTCCGCAACGGCGAGGTCGACCGGGACGCCTTCCAGCGTCTCGTCGAATGGCAAATTGAAGAAGGCACCGACGGCCTGGTCCCGGTCGGGACCACCGGCGAATCGCCGACCCTGTCCCACGACGAGCACAAGCTGGTCGTGCAGTTGTGCGTGGAGGCCGCGGCCGGCCGCGTGCCGGTGATCGCCGGCACCGGCTCGAACAACACGGCCGAGGCGCTGGCGCTGGCCAAGCACGCCAAGGCGGTCGGCGCCGACGGCCAGCTCGTGGTCACGCCCTACTACAACAAGCCGACCCAGGAAGGGCTCTATCGCCATTACAAGGCGATCAACGACGCCGTCGACCTGCCGATCGTGATCTACAACATCCCGCCGCGCTCGGTGATCGACATGACCGTCGAGACCATGGCGAAGCTGGCTGCGCTGCCCAACGTCGTCGGCGTCAAGGACGCCACGGCCAAGCTCGAGCGGCCGCTGGCGACGCGGCTCGCGACCGGCCCGGACTTCGCGATCCTGTCGGGCGAGGACGCCACCGCGCTGGCGCTGCTGGCGCAGTCGGGCGACGGCTGTATCTCGGTCACCGCCAACATCGCGCCGCGGCTGTGCGCGGAGATGCACGATGCCTGGCAGGCCGGCGACTTCGCCGAAGCCAAGCGGATCAACGAGTTGCTGTTCCCGCTCCATGACGCCCTGTTCTGCGAGGCCAGCCCCGGTCCTGTCAAATACGCCGCCAGCCTGATGGGCCTGTCGAGCGCCGACATGCGCCTGCCGCTGTGCGAGATCGCGGACAGCTCCAAGCGCACGGTCGAGGGCGCGTTGCGCCACGTCGGCCTGTGGGACGGCGCCAAGGCGGCGGCGGAGTAGGCGAACCGCCGCCGCGGTCCCATATGGCTCTCCATGACCAAGCAGAAGCAGCATGCCCATCGGGTGGTGGCGCAGAACCGCAAGGCGCGCCACAACTACACGATCGAGGACAGCCTCGAGGCGGGGATCATGCTCGCCGGCACCGAGGTCAAGAGCCTGCGCGAGGGCAAGGGTAACATCTCGGAGGCCTATGCCGGCGAGATGAACGGGGTGATCTGGCTGTTCAACGCCTACATCCCGGAATACAGCGCGGGGAGCTACAACAACCACGAGACCCGCCGGCCTCGCAAACTGCTGCTCCATGGCCGCGAGATCGACAAGCTGCTGGGCGCGATCCAGGAACAGGGCGTGACCCTGGTACCGCTGTCGATCTACTTCAACGAGCGCGGCATCGCCAAGGTCGACCTCGGCCTGGCGCGCGGCAAGAAGCACTACGACAAGCGCGAAGCCGAGAAGAAGCGCGACTGGCAGCGCCAGAAGGAGCGGCTGATCCGCGATCTGGGGTAGGGGTTGTTGCGTGGGGTCGGTCCCTCGATACGCTCGCTGCGCGAGCTACTCGGGATGAGGCCCCAAAAGCATGACATTAAAGGCCCTCATCCCGAGTAGCGCACAAAGTGCGCGTATCGAGGGGACCTCACCCTTCCCAGGGATCGTAGCTCCCGAAATTCCACAGATGCCCCTCCGGGTCGCGGCAGGAATAGAGCCGGCCGCCGTAGTCCTGGTCGGCGATCTCCAGCACGATCTCGGCCCCGGTGGCCTTGGCGCGGGCGTAGTGGGCGTCGGGGTCGGCGACGACGATGTAGGCCGACTGGGTGCCGCGGCCGCCAAGCTCGTCGGGTTGGGCCATGTTGCGTCCGAATTCGGTGTCGGCGACCGAGCCGAGCATGATCATGCCGTTGCCGAAGGTGAGCTGGGCGTGGGCGATGGTGCCGTTCTCGCCGGGCACGACGAGGTGCTTCTCGAAGCCGAAGGCATTGCACAGCCAGTCGATGGCGGCGGGGGCGTCGCGGTAGCGCAGGGTCGGGATGACGGTCGCGACGGTCGGCTTGGCATCCGAGGTCATGGCCTTCTCCATGGCGGTTTGGCGATGAGGCGAAGGCTTGATCCGCGCTCGGCCGTCACCATCTGCAGTATATGTTCTCTAATTGTTCCTTTCAATCCCCAGATCGTCGGGCTTCCGGCCGGCGGAAGCTAACCAAAGATAACCGATGATAACCCTTGCGCGTTTGCCCACCGCGCCGTCCGAGGCGGCGCCGGATCGGATCGCGGCGCTACGGGGCTTCCTTCCACGCGGGCGGGGTGGTCCGGCGCTTGCCGTCGGGGGTCATGCTGACGCCCGGTTCGTCGAGGTCGAGCCGATCCCACAGCTTGCAGGTGACCATCTTGTGCTTCTGGTCGAGCCCTTCGCAGTAGTTGGTGTACTCGCAGATCCGCACGGCGTCGCCGTGGCCGGTGCGTATCTTGAGGAACCAGTCGGGGTCGGCCAGCGACTGGCGCGCCGAGCCGACGATATCGGCGGCGCCGGTCTTCAACATTTCCTCGGCGAACTCGAAGTCGTGGACGCCGCCCGCGACGGCGACCGGGGTCTCGAAGCCAGCGTCGCGGATCGCCTTGCGGATGGCGGTGGCCGGCTCGACGTTGCGGCCGAACGGGCCCTTCTCGTCGGAGATATAGGCCGGCATGCACTCGTAGCCGCTGCGCCCGGTGTAGGGGTAGGCGGCCTCGCCGACGTGGGGCTGCTGGGCGTCCTCGAACCGGCCGCCGCGCGACAGCGACAGGAAATCCATGCCGGCGCGGGCGAACTCGACCCCGTAGTAGGCGGTGTCCTCGACCGTCGAGCCGCCGTCGATGCATTCGTCGGCGAGGAAGCGGCAGCCGACCGGGTAGTCGTCGCCGACCTCGGCGCGGACCGCTTTGAACACTTCGAGCGGCAGCCGGACGCGGTTCTCGGGCGAGCCGCCGTAGCCGTCGTCGCGATTGTTGGTGCGCGAGAGGAAGGAGGCCATCGTATAGGCGTGGGCGTAGTGCAGCTCGACCCCGTCGATGCCGGCCTCGCGGGCGCGGCGCGCCGCCTGGGCGAACAGCTCGGGCATGACCTGGGGCAGGTCGCGGATATGGGGCAGGTGGGTGTCGGTGACCCGCTCGCGATAGCCCATGCGCAGGGATTCGAGCTCGCGCGCGTCGAGGATCGTGTCGAGCGCCTCGTCGGGCAGGCCGGCGAGATGGGCCCGGACCTGCTCTTCCGGCCAGTCCTCGGCGCCCAGCTTGGCGCGATGCTCGTCGGTGATCCGCAGGAAGCGCTCGAAATACTTGGCCGGGTCCGGGCGGCGGCGGATCGCCATGAAGTCGATGCACTGGATGAACAGCCGGGTGTGGCCCTCGCTGGCGCGGTGGACCGTGTCGGCGAGCTCCTTCAGGCCCGGGACGAAGCGGTCGTCGCCGATGCGCAGCAGCGGGCCGCTCGGGATGTCGCGGATGCCGGTCGCCTCGATCACGATCGCGCCGGGCCGGCCCTCGGCGAAGCGCTCATACCATTCGAGCACGTCGTCGCTGACGAAGCCGTCCTCGGTGGCGCGCCACGGCACCATCGCGGGCACCCAGGTGCGCTGCTCGAGCGTGATCGGACCGACCTCGACCGGGCTAAACAGCAGGGAATTCTCGGCTTCCGCCGCGGTCGGCCAGTGGCCAGTGGCGGGTTCGTATTTGATCCGTTCCGGCGGCTTCCACATGGTCCGATATTCCCGTTTATTTTAAGTCTCAATATTTTAGATATAAAATATATTCGGATGTCAAGACGCGTCCGGGGGCGGCCGCTCGATGGCGGCGCGGGGGTCCGCGAGATCGGGTGTCGGCGAGGGGCGGATGGTGCCGGTGAAGCGTGCCCGGATCAGGCTGCGGGCAGGCGTTCCCGGACGGCGGCGAAGACCTGCTCGAACATCGGCGTCGTCAGCTTGCCCGTATTGGTGTTGTAGCGGGAGCAATGGTAGCTGTCGACGAGCGCCGGGCGGTCGCCGCCCAGGTCGTGCCAGGCGCCGTGGCCGAACTTGTGGCGGGCGACGGTCGCGCCCAGGGTCCGCAGCGCGGCGGTGTGGGCGACCGCGCCGAGCGCCAGGATCGTCCGGAGCCGGGGCATCGCCGCGATCTCCGCCGCCAGGAAAGGCCGGCAGGCGTTGATCTCGGGGCCGGTCGGCTTGTTCTCCGGCGGCACGCAGCGTACGGCGTTGGTGATCCGGCAGTCGGCGAGGGCGAGGCCGTCGTCGGCGCGGCGGTCGTAGTCGCCGCGGGCGAAGCCGAACTTGAGCAGGGTGGCGTAGAGCAGGTCGCCGGCATAGTCGCCGGTGAACGGCCGGCCGGTGCGGTTGGCTCCGCGCAGGCCCGGGGCGAGGCCGACGATCAGCAGCCGCGCGTCGAGCGCGCCGAAGGACGGGACGGGGGCGTTGTGCCAGTCCGGCTCCGTCCGGCGATTGTCGAGGCGAAAGCCGACCAGCCGGGGGCACAGCCCGCAGTCGCGGCCGGGTTGCTCGGGCGCGGGCGCCACGGCGACGTTTCGGGGATACGTCTACGCGGGCTCGTAGACGTCGTCGTCCTCGTCCTCGAGCACGTCGCCGTCCTCGTTCTCGTCGAACCGTTCGCGGCGCGGCGGCCGGTCGCGCGGGTCGCGGGCGATGTCGTCGGCGAGGTCGGAGAGCTCCAGGAAGATGTCGGCCTGCCGGCGCAGCTCGTCGGCGACCATCGGGGGCTGGGACTTGATCGTGCTGGCGACGGTGACCCGCACGCCCTTGCGCTGGACCGCCTCGACCAGCCGGCGGAAGTCGCCGTCGCCGGAGAACAGGACGATGTGGTCGAGCCGCTCGGCCATCTCCATCACGTCGATGGCGAGCTCGATGTCCATGTTGCCCTTGATCTTGCGCCGCCCTTGGGAATCGGTGAATTCCTTGGTCGGCTTGGTGACCATGGTGTAGCCGTTGTAGTCGAGCCAATCGACCAGCGGCCGGATCGGGGAATATTCCTGATCCTCGATCAGCGCCGTGTAATAGAAAGCCCGGACGAGCCGGGCGCGGGACGAGAAGAATTCGAGCAGCCGCTTGTAGTCGATATCGAAATTCAGCGCGCGCGCCGCGGCGTAGAGATTCGAGCCGTCGATGAAGATCGCGACGCGTTCCTCGCTGTAAATGTTGAGATTGGCTGGGGGCATCGGGAGGGTCCTTAATGATTCGAAGAATAACAATCCGGCGTGCCGAAAGCGGAAGAAGGCAGGTACCGGTACTCGGATGGCGGTTAACTATGCCGGTTTTCCGCGGGGGGCAAGGGCTGTGAGGCGTCTCAGCCGAGCGTTTGTCGCGATGATCCTGATCGCGCTGGGTGCGAACCTGCCGGGCCCCGACGGCGCGCCGCCGAGGGAGACCTGCGAGCGGGCGCTGGCGCGGCTCGATGCGGCCGGCGTCCACCCGGTGGCGGTGTCGCGCTGGTACCGGACGCCGCCCGATCCACCGTCCGACCAGCCCGACTTCGTCAACGGGGTCGCGGCGGTGGAGACCACGCTCGATCCGCGCGCCCTGCTGACCGCCCTGCACGCCGTGGAGCGCGCCGCCGGGCGGGTGCGCACCGTCCGCAACGCGGCGCGGACGCTGGATCTCGACCTGATCGACTATCACGGCGTGGTCCGGAACGGGGCCGACGGCCTGGTCCTGCCCCATCCCCGCGCCCACGCCCGGCTGTTCGTGCTGTGCCCGCTCGCCGACGTCGCGCCGGACTGGCGCCACCCGGTCAGTCGACGATCGGTGTCCGAGCTGATCGCGGCGTCGGGCGACCAGCCGCCGATCGCGCCGCTGGACTAGCCGCCGCGCGGCCAAGACCACGCGACAATTCGGCTCTAGGAAAATCGTGCGCCGCCTTGCTTCTGGGGCCGGTCGCAAATATATAACCATGAACATTTTCCGCTTAATCGGGAGACGGCCTTATGGCTCGTGTGACGGTTGAGGACTGCGTCCTCAAGGTGCCAAATCGATTCAACCTCGTGATGTACGCGGCGCAGCGGGCGCGCGACATCTCGTCCGGGGCGGTCGAGACCCTCGATCGCGACAACGACAAGAACCCCGTCGTCGCCCTGCGTGAGATCGCCGAGGACACGGTGACCCTCGACACCCTGCAGGAGAGCCTGATCCTGGGCCTGCAGAAGCACCATCCGAGCGACGACCTCGAAGAGGACGCCGAGGCGATGGAATCGCTCCAGGCGGACGCGACCATCCTCGGCCCCGGCGCCGCCGAGGAGCAGAAGGCCGCCGCCAGCGCGGACGCCGAGACCGAAGGCGAAGAAGCGGAAAGCGGCGAAGCCGAGGGCGAGACACCGGCGGCGGACGAGGAGGAATGACCTGGTCCGCGATGGGCGCACTCTTCCGCGGAACGACCGCCGGATAGACGCCCCGACGCGGCGCGTCCCCTCGGTCATGGGTGCAGTGAGGCGCCCATGATGCGGCAATACGAACTGGTCGAGAAGGTCCGCTCCTACGATCCGAGCGCGGACGAGGAGGCGATCAACCGCGCCTACGTCTATTCGATGAAGGCGCACGGCTCGCAGGTGCGGGCCAGCGGCGACCCCTATTTCTCCCATCCGATCGAGGTCGCGGGCATCCTGACCCGCTACCGGCTCGACAGCGCGTCGATCATCACCGCGCTGCTCCACGACACGGTCGAGGACACCGAATCCACCCTCGAGGACATCGAACGGCTGTTCGGCCGGGAGATCGCCAAGCTGGTCGACGGCGTCACCAAGCTGTCGCGCATCGAGATCCAGTCGGCCGAGGCCGAATCGGCCGAAGCCCGCCAGGCGGAGAACTTCCGCAAGCTGTTGCTGGCGATGTCGGAGGACCTGCGCGTCCTCTTGGTCAAGCTGGCCGACCGCGTCCACAACATGCGGACGCTCAAGTTCATCAACGACCCGGACAAGCGCCGCCGCATCGCGCGGGAGACGGCGGAGATCTATGCCCCGCTCGCCGAGCGCATCGGCATGCGCGACTTCCAGGAGGAGCTGCTCGACCTCGCCTTCGAGGAGCTGAACCCCGACGCGCGCGCCTCGATCATCCGGCGCCTGGACTACCTGCGCGCGCAGGGCGGCAACCTCGTGCCGATGATCCTCGACGAGCTCGGCACCACGATGGAAGAGGCGGATATCCGGGCGACCGTCTCCGGCCGCGAGAAGACGCCCTATTCGATCTGGCTGAAGATGCAGCGCAAGGCGGTCGAGTTCGAGCAGCTCTCGGACATCATGGCCTTCCGGGTCGTGGTCAAGAACATCCAGGACTGCTACCGGGCGCTGGGCACCATCCACGCCAAGTATCCGGTCGTGCCGACGCGCTTCAAGGACTACATCAGCGTGCCCAAGCCCAATGGCTACCGCTCGCTGCACACCAGCGTATTCGGGCCGGAGCGCCAGCGCATCGAGATCCAGATCCGCACCAACGAGATGCACGAGGTCGCCGAATTCGGCGTCGCCGCGCACTGGCATTACAAGGAGAGCGGCCACGTCAAGGCGGGGAACGGCAAATCGGGGAACGGCAAGGCCGGCACCGGCCAGCACCGCGACGGCACCCAATACCGCTGGATTCGCGAGCTGCTCGACATCCTCGAACACGCCTCGGAACCCGAGGAATTCCTGGAACACACCAAGCTGGAGATGTTCCAGGACCAGGTCTTCTGCTTCACGCCCAAGGGCGACCTGATCGCGCTGCCGAGCGAGGCGACCCCGGTCGATTTCGCCTACGCGGTCCATTCCGAGGTCGGCGATCGCTGCGTCGGCGCCAAGGTCAACGGCCGGATGGTGCCGCTGCGCACCGTGCTGCACAACGGCGACCAGGTCGAGATCGTCACGTCGCGGGCGCAGACGCCGTCGCCGGAGTGGGAGCGCTTCGTCGTCACCGGCAAGGCGCGGGCACGGGTCCGGCGTTTCGTGCGCATCCTCCAGCGCCAGCAATATTACGACCTCGGCAAGGCGATCCTCGAAAAGGCCTTTCGCCAGGACCACCACCGCGTCACCAACAAGGCGATCGACAAGGCGGCCGAGGCGCTCCAGCTCGAGAGCCCGGAAGAGGTGTTCGTGCGGGTCGGCGCCGGCCACCTGACCGGCCGCGAGGTGTTGGACGCGGTCTTCCCGCCGGAGCGCAAGCCGCAGCGAGCAAATGGCGCGGCTCTGACGCGCCCGCGCCGGCGCCAGAAGGAGACGTCGGGCAGCCTGGGCGCCGCCGAGGGCGGCGTCAGCATCAAGGGCCTGATCCCGGGCATGGCGCTGCACTATGCCCGCTGCTGCCACCCGCTGCCGGGCGAGCGGATTGTCGGCATTGTCACCACCGGCAAGGGCGTCACCGTCCACACCATCGACTGCGAGACCCTGGACAGCTTCGCCGAGACGCCGGAACGCTGGCTCGACCTGAGCTGGAACCTCGACGCCATCGAGGAGCCGCACATCGGCCGGCTCAAGGTCATGCTCTCCAACGAACCGGGCAGCCTGGGCGACCTGTCGACCGTGATCGGCAAGAACGACGCCAACATTTCCAACCTCAAGATCGTCAACCGATCGACCGATTTCTTCGAAATGCTGGTGGACGTTCAGGTTGACGATGTCCGCCATCTGACCGAAATCATCGCAGCGTTGCGGGCGAGCCCTCTGATAAGCTCGGTCGAACGCGCCCGCGGATAGGGGGCGGGGAGGAAACGCGACATGAAATCGAGCCGCTATTTGCGCCTCGGGGTCAACATCGACCACGTGGCGACGATCCGAAACGCGCGGGGCGGGGCCCATCCCGATCCCGTGCGCGCCGCGCTGGCCGCGGTCAAGGCCGGCGCCGACGGCATCACCGCGCATCTGCGCGAGGACCGGCGCCACATTTCCGACGACGATATCGCCCGGCTTGTCGAGGGCATCGACGTGCCGCTCAACCTGGAGATGGCGGCGACCGACGAGATGCTGGCGATCGCCCTGCGCCACAAGCCGCATGCGGCCTGCATCGTGCCCGAGAAGCGCCAGGAGCGGACGACCGAGGGCGGGCTCGAAGTGGTCCGCAGCCACAATCGCCTGGTGCCCTTCGTCGGCGCGCTGTCCAGCGCCGGCATCCGGGTGTCGCTGTTCATCGAGCCCGACCGGCGCGCGGTCGAAGCCGCCGTGGCGCTCGGCGCGCCGGTCGTCGAGCTCCACGCCGGGGCGTTCTGCGAGGCGGCGCTGACCGGGGACGGCGCGGCGCGCCAGCGGGAGCTGGAGCGGTTGCAGGAGGCAGCCCGGATCGCCGAGGAACTGGGCCTGGAATGTCACGCGGGGCACGGCCTGACCTTCGATACCGTCGGCGATGTGGCGGCGATCGAGACCGTCGTCGAGCTCAACATCGGCCATTTCCTGATCGGCGAGGCGATCTTCGGCGGGCTGGAGAGCGCGATCCGGCGCATGCGAGCGCTGATGGACAAGGCGCGCGCCGAGGTGAGCGGGGCGCGCAGTGCCTGAACGGTTCGCGGGATGATCGTCGGCATCGGCAGCGACCTGATCGACATCCGCCGGGTCGAGCGGACGCTCGACCGCTTCGGCGAGCGCTTCATCGAGCGCTGCTTCACCGAGATCGAGCAGGCCAAATCGGATCGCCGGCGGAATCGCGCGGCCAGCTACGCCAAGCGGTTCGCGGCCAAGGAGGCCTGTTCCAAGGCGCTCGGCACCGGCTTCCGCCGCGGCGTGTTCTGGCGCGACATGGGCGTGGTCAACCTGCCTGGCGGCAAGCCGACGATGGCGCTGACCGGCGGCGCGGCCCGGCGGCTGGCCGAGATCATGCCCGACGGCATGGTGCCGCAGATCGACGTGTCGATCACCGACGAGCCGCCGATCGCGCAGGTCATCGTGATCATTTCCGCCCTGCCCGAGGCGGCGGCATGACCGCGCCGCCGAAGGCCCGGTTGACGATAGGTTGGCCTCGCGTCAGCCGTTATGATGCAGCCGCCACTCCAGAGAAAAAGGGGACAATCAGGTGAGTTCCGATCAAAAGCGTGCCGACGCGCGGGAGGCCAAGAAGGCGAAGGCGAAGGAATCCTCCGGCGGCGCCTTCAAGACCGTCTTCTACGCGATCCTGATCGCGCTGGTGGTGCGGACCTTCCTGTTCGAGCCGTTCAATATTCCGTCCGGCTCGATGCTGCCCGGCCTCCGGATCGGCGACTATCTGTTCGTTTCGAAATATTCTTATGGATACAGCCGCTATTCCTTCCCGTTCAGCCCCAACCTGTTCTCCGGGCGTATTCCCAACGGGCACCCTGAGCGCGGCGACGTGGTCGTCTTCCGCAAGCCGACCGACACCAAGGTCGACTTCATCAAGCGGGTGATCGGCCTGCCCGGGGACCGGATCAAGGTCGAAGGCGGGCGGCTCTACATCAACGGCACCCGGATCAAGCGGGTCGGCCCGCTCAAGCGGCCGGACGTCAACGGCACCATCTATCCGGGCTACGACCGCGAGATCGGCCGCGAATGCCGCGACCCGGTCAGCGGCGTCGACCAGCCGGCCAAGCTGTACCGCCAGGTCCTGCCCAGCGGCCGGTCGTTCCTGATCTGGGAGTGCAGCGACAACGAGCCGGACAGCGACAACACGCGGACTTATGTGGTTCCCGCCGGCCATTACTTCATGATGGGCGACAATCGGGACAATTCGCGCGACAGCCGTTTTCCCAGCGTCGGCCCGGTCCCGGCCGAGAATTTGATCGGCAAGGCGCAATTTCTTTTCCTGTCGGTCAACGGTACGGCAAGGATTTGGGAGGTATGGAAGTGGCCCAGCGCAATTCGCTGGAACCGAATCTTCCAAGGGATCAGGTAATGTGAGTATCGTCGAACGCCGTTTTGCCAAGCTCTACGTATCGCTCGGACACGCTTTCTCGCGGCCGGAGCTGCTCGAGGAGGCGCTGACCCACCCGAGCGCGACGTCCGGCGAGGGACGCGGGAAGCGGAATTTCGAGCGGCTCGAGTTCCTCGGCGACCGGGTCCTCGGCCTGGTCGTCTCGAACCTGCTGCTCAAGCGCTTCCCCGACGAGAAGGTCGGCGCGCTGGCGCGCCGGCACACCGCGCTGGTGCGGTCCGAGACCCTGACCCGCGTCGCCCGCGCGATCGGGCTGGGCGAATATATCGTCATGGCCCAGAGCGAGGCCGATTCGGGCGGCCGCGACAATCCGCAGACCCTCGCCGACTGCTGCGAGGCGGTGATCGGCGCGATCTACCAGGACGGCGGCCTCGACGCGGCGGCGCGGATGATCCACGGCAACTGGGCCGCGATCGTCGACGAGGTCGTCCAGCCGCCCAAGGATCCCAAGACCGCCTTGCAGGAATGGGCGCAGTCGCGCGGTTTGCCGCTGCCGGTCTATTCCACGGTCGAACGGACGGGGCCGGACCACGATCCGATGTTCGAGGTCCAGTGCGACGTCCGCGGCCTGCCGCGCATGAAGGCCAAGGGCCGGTCCAAGCGGACCGCCGAGCAGGGCGCCGCCCAGCGCCTGCTGCGCATCGTTCGCACCCATCGGATGCCCGTGACCGAGGATGAGTAACGCCGGGACACCCGATCCCGCTCCCGACCACTCGCCGGACGACACCACACCGACCCGCTGCGGCTTCGTCGCGATCCTGGGCGCGCCCAACGCCGGCAAGTCCACCCTCGTCAACGCCCTGACCGGCGCCAAAATCTCGATCGTCTCCCCGAAGGTGCAGACCACGCGGACCCGGGTGATGGGCGTGATGATGGTCGGCGCCAGCCAGGTCGTGCTGGTCGACACGCCGGGCATCTTCACGCCGGGCAAGCGGCTGGACCGGGCCATGGTCGCGGCGGCGTGGCAGAGCGCGGCCGATGCGGATATCGTCGCCGTGCTGGTCGACGCGGAGCGCAACCGCGGCCATACCGATCCGGAAACCAGGCGTATCGTCGAGGGCCTGGCGGGATCGGAGCGCACCGGCCTGCTGTTGCTCAACAAGATCGACCGCGTCCGGCGCGCCGACCTGCTCGGCATCGCGGCGCGGCTCAACGACGAGGGCCGCTTCTCCGACACGTTCATGATCTCGGCGCTGACCGGCGACGGGGTCGACGACTTGCGCACCGACTTGGCCCGCCGGGTGCCCGAGGGCCCGTTCCTGTTCCCGACCGACCAGCTGTCCGACATGTCCGACCGGCTGCTCGCCGCCGAGATCACGCGGGAGAAGCTCTACCTGAACCTGCACCAGGAGCTGCCCTACGCGCTCACCGTCGAGACCGAGCAGTGGCAGGAGCGCAAGGACGGCAGCGTCCGCCTCGAGCAGACCATCTACGTCGAGCGCGACAGCCAGAAGGCGATCGTGCTGGGCAAGCGGGGGGATATGATCAAGCGCGTCGGGGCCGCGGCGCGCGAGGAGCTCACCGAATTGCTCGACCGGCCGGTCCACCTGTTCCTGTTCGTCAAGGTCCGCGAGAAGTGGCAGGACGATCCGGCGCGCTATCGCGACTGGGGACTGGATTTCGGCGCGTGACGCCGTAAGGTCCGGCGATGGAATGGTCGGATCACGGGGTCATCCTCTCGGCGCGGAAGCATGGCGAAGGCTCGCTGATCGTCCAGCTCCTGACCGAGCGGCACGGTCGGCACGCCGGCCTGGTGCGCGGCGGCACGGGCAAGCGGTCCCGCGGGGTCTACCTGCCCGGCAACACGGTCTCGGCGACCTGGCGGGCCCGGCTCGCCGACCATCTCGGATACTATAGCTGCGAATTGGCGGAGAGCCGGGCGGCGGCGCTGCTCGACGATCCGGTCAAGTTGGCGGCGCTGTCGTCGTTGTGCGCGGTCGCCGAGGCGGCGCTGCCCGAGCGTGAGACGCACCCGGCGGTCTATAGCGGCTTCCTGATCGTGCTCGACGCGATCGAAGCGGGCGACTGGCACGCGGCCTACGTCCGCTGGGAGCTTGGCGTGCTCGCGGAGCTGGGCTACGGCCTCGACCTGTCGCAATGCGCGGCCACCGGGCGCAACGATGCGCTCGCCTACGTCTCGCCCAAGTCGGGACGGGCGGTGTCGTTGTCGGCGGGCGAGCCCTACCGCGACCGTTTGCTGGCGTTGCCGCCGTTCCTGATCGGCGGGGCGACGGCGACCGTCGAGGAGGTCCGCGCCGGCCTCCGGCTCACCGGCTACTTCCTTGAGACCCGCGTGTTCGCCCCCGAAGGGCGCGTGGTGCCGGCGGCCCGGCAGCGTCTCATCGACCGCCTCGATGCGGAATCGCGTGCCCAAACCCCAATTTCTTGACGTGCAGGGGGCGGATACGACTATATCTGCTGTCACAAGGGGGAGAGCATGGCAGACAAACCCGTAGCCGCCGAAGTCCGCGACACGCCGCTCGCCGATGCGCTGGGCGAGCGCTATCTGTCCTACGCGCTGTCGACGATCATGTCCCGCTCGCTGCCCGACGTGCGCGACGGGCTGAAGCCGGTCCACCGCCGGCTGCTCTACGCCATGCGCGAGCTCAAGCTCGATCCGGCGTCGGGCTTCAAGAAATGCGCCCGCGTCGTCGGCGACGTGATCGGCAAGTACCACCCGCACGGCGACCAGGCGATCTACGACGCCATGGTGCGCCTGGCCCAGGACTTCGCCGTGCGCTACCCGCTGGTCGACGGCCAGGGCAACTTCGGCAACATCGACGGCGATAACGCCGCGGCCATGCGCTACACCGAGGCGCGGCTGACCGCCGTCGCCGAGGCGCTGCTCGACGGCATCGACGAGGACGCCGTCGACTTCCGCGAGACCTATGACGGCGAGGGCGAGGAGCCGGTCGTCCTGCCCGCGGCGTTCCCGAACCTGCTCGCCAACGGCGCCGCCGGCATCGCGGTCGGCATGGCGACCAACATCCCGCCGCACAATGCCGGCGAGATCTGCGACGCCGCGCTCCACCTGATCAAGCATCCCAACGCGACCGTCGACAAGCTGGTCGCCCTGATGCCCGGCCCGGACTTTCCCGACCGGCGGGGTGCTCGTCGAGAGCCAGGAGACCCTGGTCCAGGCCTATGCCACCGGCCGCGGCAGCATCCGCGTGCGCGCCCGCTGGGAGGTCGAGAAGCTCAAGGGCGGCGGCTACCAGATCATCGTCACCGAGATCCCCTACCAGGTCCAGAAGTCGCGGCTGATCGAGAAGATCGCCGAGCTGATGCAGGAAAAGCGCCTGCCGCTCTTGGGCGACATCCGCGACGAGTCGGCGGAGGACATCCGCCTGGTGCTCGAGCCGCGCAGCCGCAACGTCGACCCGGCCGTGCTGATGGAATCGCTCTTCCGGACGACCGATCTCGAGTCGCGCTTCGGGCTCAACATGAACGTGCTCGACGCCGACCAGACGCCGCGGGTGATGAGCCTGCGCGAGGTGCTGCGCGCCTTCCTCGACCATCGCCAGGTCGTCCTGATCCGGCGCACCGAGCACCGGCTGGCCAAGATCGACCGCCGGCTCGAAATCCTCGAGGGCTACATCATCGCCTACGTCAACCTCGACGAGGTGATCCGGATCATCCGCGAGGAGGACGAGCCCAAGGCGGAGATGATGGCGCGCTGGGGCCTGACCGACGTTCAGGCCGAGGCGATCCTCAACATGCGGCTGCGCGCCCTGCGCAAGCTCGAGGAGATCGAGATCCGCAAGGAGCTCAAGGCGCTCGAAGCGGAGAAGGCCGACCTCCAGGGCCTGCTCGCCGACGAGGACCGCCAATGGAAGCGGATCGCCGAGCAGATCGGCGAGATCAAGAAGCGGTTCGGCAAGGACACCGAGCTGGGCCGGCGCCGGACCGGCCACGAGGAGGCGCCCGACGCCGAGGTGATCGACTTCGAGGCCTTCGTCGAGCGCGAGCCGGTGACCGTGCTGTGCTCGGAGAAGGGCTGGATCCGGGCGATCAAGGGCCACGTCACCGACACGTCGGCCCAGAAATACAAGGAAGGCGACCGCGAACGCTTCGTCATCCACGCCCAGACCACCGACAAGCTGATCCTGTTCGCCACCGACGGCCGCTTCTACACCCTGCCGGTCGACAAGCTGCCCCGCGGGCGCGGCCACGGCGAGCCGGTCCGCCTGTCGCTCGACCTCGGCAACGACGCCGACATCGTCGCGCTGTTCGTCCACCAGCCCGACCGCAAGCTGCTGGTGGCGTCGGCCGACGGCCGCGGCTTCGTCGTCGCCGAGGCCGACGTCGTCGCCCAGACCCGGAACGGCAAGCAGGTCCTCAACCTGGGTGGCAGCGGCGAGGGCGCGGTGTGCACGCCGGTCGACGGCGATCACGTCGCCGTGCTTGGCGACAATCGCAAGCTGTTGATCTTCCCACTGGACGAGTTGCCGGAGATGACCCGGGGCCGCGGCGTGATCCTGCAACGCTACAAGGACGGCGGCCTGTCCGACGTCAAGGTGTTCGCGCTCGACGCCGGGCTCGAATGCCAGACCGGATCGCGGGTACGCACCTTTACCCGCGACGAACTGAAGGAGTGGATCGGTCGCCGCAGCCAGGCCGGCCGCCTGCCGCCGCACGGCTTCCCGCGCGGCAGCCGCTTCTAGCGCACCGCCACCGCCATCGCCGTCGGCCGCGAAAGACCGCGCCGGCCTAGAAGTTCAGCGAGATGTCCCGGTGGACCGACAGGCAGGCGGCGACGTCGTCGGCCTGGTCGGACGTCAGCCGTGGCTGCAGGCGCACGCCGATCGTGCCCTTGATCGCGTCGTCGTAGGCGTTCAACGGGGGCAGGATGGTCGTCCTGGCCTTGGTCCGCCACTCGACCTCGGTGGTGAAGCTCTTCATCGCTTTGTCGAAGCTCGTCTGGGCCCGTTTGCGATTGGGTGAGCTTCCCCGCAGGGCACGCCGGACCCGGCTCAGTTGCGAGCGGATGTCGTCGGTGCCGGCGACCGTGCGCAGGGTGCGCTCGATGCGCAGCGCCGCTGCGCTGACCTTGGCCGGATCGCCGGCGGCGATCTGGCTGCCGAGCGACTCCATCGCCTTGCGCTCGCGCGCGAGCTTGTCCGCGTCGGCGATCAGCTTCTTGGTCTCGAGGATCGGCTGGTAGGCGTTGTCGACCGTTCGCCGGTATTTCAGCCGTGCCAACCGTTCCGTGTGCGCGAGCTGGACATACTTGCGCCGGGCCGCCTTCCAGTCCGCCGGTATTCGGGCGGCGACCCGGCTGCGCTCGGCCTTGAGGCTCGCGATCCGGCGCTCGGCGGCGGCGATGGTGGCCTTGGGCGTGCTGTCGGTGTCGGTCAGCCGGCGCAGCGCCTGCTGCTCGTCGGAGATCTTCGAATCGAGGGTCCGGAGCTCGTGATTGATCGCGCGCACCTTGCGATGCATCGGTCTGTAGCCCGGGATGTAGGCATCGAGCGCGGCCTTCGCGGCGCGCACCGCTGCGACCGCATCGAAGGTGGCGCGGGCCTGCTTGAACGCGTAGCTGAGGGCGTCGCGGCGTGATTCCGGCAACACGCTCATGTCCATCCCCGCCGCCTTGGCGATCGCCGCGCGGATCGCGTCGCCTTGTTCGTCGAGGAGGACGAAGGTGCGCTTCTCGATGCATTTCTGCAGGCGCGGGTTGCGCGGCGGCGGCGCCGTCTCCGAGCCGAGATAGACGCGGTTGGGCAGATAGTTGACCAGGGGCGGATCGACCCAGACGATGCCGAGCGCGCACAGCTGGAGCGCGATGAAGGGAATGACGCCCCGGTAGATGTCGGTCGTCTTCACCGACGCTGGCGCGACGCCGCGCAGGTAGAACAGGGCGAAGCCGAACGGCGGCGTGAGGAACGAGGTCTGCATGTTGACCCCGATCATCACGCCGAGCCACACGGCGGTGACGTTCGCCGTCGGGTCGGACAGCAGGATCGGCGCGATGATCGGCACCACGACCACGGCGATCTCGATGAAGTCGAGGAAGAAGCCGAGGACGAAGATGACCGCCATGACCAGCGCGAACTTGGCGATGAAACCGCCGGGCAGACCGGTCAGGAAATCGCGCACCAGATCCTCGCCGCCGAAGGCGCGGAACGCCGCCGTCAGCATGGCGGCGCCCATCAGGATGATGAAGACCAGCGACGAGGTCTTGGCGGTCTCGACCATGACGTAGCGCAGGGTCTGGTTGATCTTGAGGACCCGCCACGCGCTCCACACGATCGAAACCAGCAGGAACGCGACCGCGATCGCCGCCAGCGCCACGCCGAGGGCATCCTGCGAGGTCTGGATGTTTTTGACGTTGATCGTGAAGTTGTTGAGGATCACGACCAACGCGGCGATCGAGAGAATCGCCATGATTGCCGGATAATAGGCGCCCCGTTGCCCGTCCTTCAGGCGGTAGCCGGCCATGATCGTCGCGCCGGTGGCGCCGATCGCGCCCGCCTGGTTGACGGTGGCGATGCCGAGCAGGATCGACCCCAGGACGATGAAGATCAGGGTCAGCGGCGGGATCAGGACCAGGAAGACCCGGCGCAGGAAGGCGAGGTCGAAGCTGCCTTCGCGATGGACCGGCGGCGCCATCTTCGGGCGGATCAGCGCGGTGGCGAGGATGAAGGCGATATAGAGGCCGACCAGGATGAGGCCGGGTAGCAGGGCCCCGAGGAACATGTCGCCGGCGCTGGCCGAGGTCAGCCCGAAGTCGCTGGGCAGCAGCGACGAGCCGGTGCCGAGCTTGTATTCGGCCTTGCGCAGGTTGAGCGCGTGATCGGTCGCGCTGGAGAGCTGGTCGGCCAGGATGATCAGCACGATCGACGGCGGGATGATCTGGCCCAGCGTACCCGAGGCGCTGA
This sequence comes from uncultured Alphaproteobacteria bacterium, assembly GCA_963730305.1. Classification (GTDB taxonomy): domain Bacteria; phylum Pseudomonadota; class Alphaproteobacteria; order Bin65; family Bin65; genus CAMYMQ01. Next base: position 234,629 of record CAVSRB010000001.1, on the reverse strand, counting down.
TCGTGCCGGTCGCGAGCGCCTTGCTGTACTTGTTCTGCAGCATCACCGGCAGCGAGATCAGGCCCATCGCGATGACCGTCGCGCCGACGATGCCGGTCGTCGCCGCCAGCAAGGCGCCGACCACGACCACCGAGATGCCCAGGCCGCCGGGGATCCGCCCGAACATCTGCGCCATCGTGACCAGCAGGTCCTCGGCGATCTTCGACCGCTCGAGCATGATCCCCATGAACACGAACAGCGGGATCGCGATCAGGGTGTCGCGGTCCGGGTCCCAGTAGACGCCGCGGAAGTTGGTGACGCCCGCGTTGAGCCATTCGGTCGGCCCGCCGTGCGAGAAGTAGCTGGTGACGTCGCCGGTGACGATGTAGCCCGAGATCGACGCGATCAGGATGGTCAGGATCGCCGAGCCGGGCAGGGCGAAGGCGACCGGGTAGCCGGAGGCCAGAGCGGTCGCCATCAGCCCAACGAGCACGATGAGGAAGACGATTTCCATGGTCTAACCTCTCCGGCGCCGGTCGCTAGACATCGAGTTCCGCCGGTGCGGCCGGCTCGGCGTCGGCCTCGTGCAGCAGCGTGCCGGTGCTGTTGAGGAAGGCGCTCAGGAATTGGGCCATCATGCTCAGCGCGTAGACCAGCAGGAAGCCGGCCAGCAGGTATTTGATGTAGAGGCCGTAGGCGCTCTGCGACACCTCGAAATTCAGCAGCGGCGAGCTGATCGCCGAGAACTTGTTGGTCAGGCCCATGGTCAGGATGACCCAGCACACCGGCAAGCCGAGGATGAGTGCGCCGATGGTGTTGCTCCACGCCTTCTTGCGTTCGCTGAAGCTCGTGTAGAGCACGTCGACGCGCACGTGGCCTTCGTGCAGCAGGGTGTAGGCGCTGGAGAACAGGAACAGGGCCGCATACCAGAACCGGACGAGATCGGCGAGGAAGGCCTGCTCGTAGGAAAAGATGAAGCGCAGGATGACGATGAGCAGCTCGGCGAAGACGACCAGCACGGCCAGCCAGACGAAGCCGAGCGAGCGGGAGAAGAAGGCGATGACGAGGCCGATGGCGATCAGCGGCAAATGAAAGAACTCGCCGCGGAACACCGACCGGCCGAGATCCTGGGCGAAGGTCGTGCCGACGACGTCGGGCAGGAAGCCCTCGACCCGCAGGAAGGAGATGACGCTGTCCACCGCGCCGATCAGCAGGACCGACCAGAAGGCCGCCCGTGCGATGTAGGCCGCGATCGACGACAGTGTCTCGGCGTCGTGGTGGAGCGAGCGCCGGCGCGTCTTGATGACGTAGCGGACGATCGCGAGGATCGGCACGACGTAGAACAGGGCCAGGATCACGACGAAGATGATGCCGCTGCCGAGCGGCTTCGGCGGCGCGTCGAAACCGAGCAGGCCGAGCTGCCCGAACAGCGCAGCGAAGCCCGGCCAATCCAGCCAGAACACGCAATAGGCGTTGGCGACGAAGATGAAGCCCACAGCCATGACGGAGAGCGCAAAAATGCGCAGCACCACGGGCATGGCGCCGTGCGCTTCGATCTCGAGCAGACGGCGCGCGTCGGGCGCACCGGTGCCGGCAGCCGGTGACTCGGAATGGCTCATTGGCTCATCGGCGCAATGATACGGGGAGAGGCCCGCCAGCCGAAGAGGCTCGATCGGACCGGGTAGGGGAAATCAGGAGGTGAGGGCGGATGCCTCACCTCCTGACACCTTGTCTCCGCGAACCGTCAGATACCAAGGACGCGGTTGCGCTGCTCGAGGTAGGCCTGATCGGAGATCTTCATCCACGCGCCGAGCTCTTTGCGCGCCTTGCGGAAGCTGTCGTCAACCGACTTCGCGAACGCGCTGTGCGCGCGCACGCCGGCGAAGACCTCCTCCGACGCCTTGCCGAACGCGTCGTAGATGTCGTCGTTGAACTTCTTCAGCTTGACGCCGTGGTCCTTGATCAGCGACTTCAGCGCGTCGCCGTTCTTGGCGTTGAACTCGGCCATCATGACGTCGTTCTCGGCCGAGGCCACCTGGTCGATGATCAGCTGGTCGGTCTTCGACAGCTTGCTCCACCAGGACTTGTTCATGCCCAGCGCGAGCATCGAGCCGGGCTCGTGATAGCCCGGATAGTAATAATACTTGGCGGCTTCGTAGAACTTCATGAAGCGGTCGTTCCACGGACCCACCCACTCGGTCGCGTCGATCGCGCCGGAGACCAGGTTCTCGTAGATCTGGCCGCCGGGCAGCGAGACCGGCGAGGCGCCGAGCTTGGCGAGGACGTCGCCGCCGAGACCCGGCATGCGCATCTTCAGGCCCTTGAAGTCGGCCGGCGAGTTCATCTCCTTGCGGAACCAGCCGCCCATCTGAGAACCGGTGTTGCCGCACATGATGTTCTTGAGGCCGAACTGGCCGGCGAGCTTGTCCCACAGCTCCTGGCCGCCCATGAAGCGGATCCAGGCGTTCATCTCGGTGTAGGTCAGCCCGAAGGGAACGGCGGTGAAGTAGCCCCAGGCGGGGTTCTTGCCTTTCCAGTAGTAGTCGGCGCCGTGGTACATCTGGGCCTTGCCCGACGCGACCTCGTCGAAGGCCGCGAAGGCGCCGACGCGCTCACCGGCGGCATAGTATTCGACCTTGATCCGCCCATCGGTGGCGGCTTGCAGGTTCTTGGCGAAGCGCTGGGCGCCGGTGCCCAGGCCCGGGAAGTCGCGCGGCCAGGTGCTGACCATGACGGCGGTGATGCGCTTCTGCGCGAGGGCCGGCTTCGGGAAGGAGCTGGCTGCGGCGACGGCGGCGGCGCCGGTCGCTGCTGCAGCGCCAGACAGGAATTTACGGCGTTTCATGAATAATCCTCACACTGCTAGACGAGTTTCTCCCTAGGGCTCGCGGAGGTGTCCGCAGTGCGGAAATTGAATCCGGTGCAGGTCCTCCACAACAGATATCGACCGTCTTCGACTTAGTGCTCAGTTCGGCCGTTCGATACCCGCATAGCGCAATTATAGACGGTTGGAATGTGTAGGCAACACAAGTGGGCCGGGAAGGCGGCCCATCGGTCGCCGGTCGGACGGGGCGATGATCACGCGCTGCGTGCAGCAGCAGGGAGCATCCGGCGAGGCGCCCTTGTCGCCGCGGCGCCGCGGTTCAGAACTTGATCAGGGAGCGGTTGCCGAGATAGGCCCCTTCCGACAGCTCGGTCCATGGGGCCGCGGCCTTGCGGAAGGCCATGTAGCTGTCGTGCACCTTCTTGGCCAGCGGGTCGGCGGCGCCGGCGGTGGCGATGACGTCCTGCGCGACCTCGCCGATCCTGGCGTAGACCGGATCCGGCAGCTTGACGAGGCTCACGTCGAGCTCGTCGGCGAGCTTCTTCAACGCGGGCGGATTGTTGGCGTCGAACTGCGCCTGGGTCCAGGTGCTGGCGAGCCCCGCGGCCGCTTCGAACAACGTCCGGTCGGCCCTCGACAATCCGTCCCAGAGTTTGGCCGATATGCCGATCGACAGCGCGGCCCCGGGCTGCTGGAAGCCGGGGTAGTGGTAGGTCTTGGCGCTCTTGTACAGGCCGAGGGCAAGGTCGTTCCACGGGCCCGCCCACTCCGCGGCGTCGATGTTGCCGGCCTTGAGCGCCGGCTCGATCTCCGCGACGGCGAGCAGCTGCGGCAGGCCGCCGAGGGCGGTCAGGATGCCGCCGCCCAGGCCGGCGATGCCCATCTTCAGGCCCTTGAAATCGGCAGCCTTCTGGATCGGCTTCTTGAACCAGCCGGCCATTTGGCGGCCGGTGGTGCCGCCGAACAGGTGCTTGACGCCGAACTGGGCGCCGACCTCGTCCCACAGCTTCTGGCCGCCGCCGTGATAGATCCAGGCGGCGACGCCGTCGGCGCTCAGGCCGAACGGGACCGCGGTGAAGAAGGTGTAAGCCGTCGCCTTGCCCGCATAATAGAAGTCCGCCGAATGGTAGAGGTCGGCGAGGCCCTGCTGGACGGCGTCGTTGCATTTGAGGGCGTGGACGGTCTTGCCGCCGGGCAGGACGGAGACCTGGATGCGGCCGTCGGAAGCGCTGAACAGCGTGTCGGCGAAGGTCAGGGCGGACGTGCCGAGGCCCGGAAAGCCGCCCGGCCAGGACGTCACCATGGTGAGCCGCCGGATACCCTGGGAAATCGCCGGTTTTGGGAAGGCCGCCGCGGCGATGGCCGCGCCCCCGCCCGCCGCGCCTTTGAGAAAGGAACGACGTTGCATGGGGGGTGCCTCACAGTGTTCGGTTTGGACGGTGTTCGGTTTGGCGCGAACCGATGATGTGGTCCGCTCGGCGCGGCCGATCAATGCCTGCCGGCGGCGCGCCGTCGTCGTGGTGTGGCGTGGCCCGCAGGTGCCGCCGGATTATAGGGGCTCGCGGTGGGGGCGCAACCGACCCGACGGTCCGCGCGGGATCAGCCCGTCTGGCCGTGGTCGAGCAGGCTCCAGCCGTCGGCGCCGAGGCCTTCGAGCGGACGGAACCGCCACTTGTAGGCCATCTTCTGGCTGCCGCCGATCCAGTAGCCGAGGTAGAGATAGGGCAGGTCGAGCTCGATCGTCCGCTCGATCAGCTTGAGGATCATCAGCGAACCCAGGCTTCGCTCCGCCTGGGCCGGCTCGAAGAAGCTGTAGACGGCCGACAACCCGTCGCTCAGCCGGTCGACCAGGCAGGCGCCGATCAGGTCGCCGTCGGCCGAGCGGTGCTCCGACAGGAAGGTGCGTAGCGGGCTGTCCTGGACCATCGCCATGTAGTCGGCGAAGGACATCCCCGCCATCTCGCCGTCGCCGTGGCGCGAGGCGACGTAGCGATTGAACAGGCGGAACTGCTCGGCGGTGGCGCGGGCCCGGACCTCGGCCTGGATCAGGTCGTCGTTGCGCCGCAGGATCCGCCGCATCGAGGCGCTGACCTTGAAGTCGCGGGCGACGACGCGGACCGGGACGCAGGCCTGGCAGCCGGGACAGGCCGGCCGGTAGGCGACGTTGTGGGAGCGGCGGAAGCCCGCCTGGGTCAGCGCGTCATAGAGTTGCGTGGTGTTGGGACCGGCCAGCTCGGTGAAGATGTTCTGCTCGGTCCGGCCCGGCAGATAGGGGCACGGACGCGGCGGCATCCGATAGAAGAAGCGCGGCAGCTTGGCGGTCTGGGTCGTCATCTATCTGCGTATCAGTCCGCTCGGGCCGTGCGAATGTCGGGCCCGGCCCCTTTGAACCGTTCGAAGGCAAAGCGCGCGGTCGCGTGCGCTTTGCGTTCGTCCGGCCCCCGCCGCCGTGCGGCCGTGGTCCGCCTGCGGACCGGCCGGTGACGATTGTGTGGCATAGGGCAGGGGGAATTCAAGGCACAATACGGTGGGCGCAAGGCCGCCTTGCCCTCTCCGGGCTTGCCAGGGCGGGGCGGTCGTTGGCATGACAGGGCCCGACATCCGGCCCACCGGCCACGAGGCGGAGCATCCCCGACATGACGGACCAGTCCGAGCCGGCGCGCGGCGCCGCAGCGCCGCGTTTCGCGCGCACCCTGTTCGAGCCCGAGCATGAGATCTTCCGCGATTCGGTGCGGCGCTTCCTCGAAGCCGAGGTCGTGCCCCACTACGCCGAGTGGGAGGAAGCAGGGGTGACGCCGCGCTCGATCTGGCTGCGCGCGGGCGAGCAGGGCATCCTCGGCACCAGCATCCCCGAGGCCTATGGCGGGGCGGAGGCCGGCTTCCTCTATGACGCGGTGGTGATCGAGGAGCTGGGCCGCTACGGCCTGGCGGCGCCGGCGTGGGACCTGCATTCCTATATCGTCGCGCCGTTCCTGACCAAGTTCGGCACCGAGGACCAGAAGGCGCGCTATCTGACCGCCATGGCGACCGGCGAGAAGATCGCCTCGATCGGGATGACCGAACCGGATACCGGCAGCGACCTGCAGGCGGTGCGCACCAGCGCGGTGCGTGACGGCGACCACTATGTCGTCAACGGCTCCAAGACCTTCATCACCAACGGCATCATCGGCGACCTGATCCTGTTGGTGGTCAAGACCGATCCGTCGCTTGGCGCCAAGGGCGTCTCCCTGCTGATCGTCGACACCGACGCGCCCGGCTACGTCAAGAGCAAGAACCTCAAGAAGATCGGCAACAAGGCCCAGGACACCGCGGTGCTCTACCTCGAGGACGTCCGCGTCCCGGTGGCCAACCGGCTGGGCGAGGAGAACGAGGGCTGGCGCCTGCTGATGAGCGGGCTGGTCCAGGAGCGCCTGATCGTCGCCGTGCGGGCGATGGCGATCTGCGAGGCCGCGCTCGAGACCACGGTCGACTACGTCAAGGAGCGCAAGGCGTTCGGCAAGCGGATCATCGACTTCCAGAACAGCCGCTTCAAGCTCGCCGACGCCGCCACCCAGGTCCGGGTCGGCCGCGAGTTCGTCGACCGCTGCATCGCCGAGCATGCCGCCGGCTGGCTCGACCCCGAGACCGCGGCGATGGCCAAGCTGTGGACCACCGAGCTGCAGGACCGCGTCCTCGACGATTGCCTGCAGCTCCACGGCGGCATGGGCTACATGTGGGACACCTGGATCGCGCGGGCGTGGGCCGACGCCCGCGTCCACCGCATCTACGCCGGCACCAACGAGATCATGCGCGAGATTATCGGCCGGTCGCTTTGACCGCGACGGGCGCGCCGCGCTATGACGGCGCCGCATATGGGCAATCAGTGGGCAGGAGTGGGGAACCGGATGAGTTTCGACCAGAAAGAGTTCCGCAACGCGCTGGGCGCGTTCGCGACCGGGGTCACGATCGTGACCACGATGACCGAGGACGGCACGCCGGTCGGGCTGACCGCCAACTCGTTCAGCTCGGTCTCGCTCGATCCGCCCCTGATCCTGTTCTGCCTCGATCGCCGGAGCTACTCCTTCGCGCACTTCCAGAAGAGCACCCACTTCGCCGTCAACGTGCTCAGCGCCGAGCAGGAGGACATCTCCTCCCACTTCGCGCGCGCGTCGGAGGACAAGTGGAACGAGGTCTCCTACGACTTCTGCGGCGTCGGCTGCCCCAGCTTCGCCAACGCCCTGGCGATCTTCGAATGCTCGACCCAGGACATCCACGAAGCCGGCGACCACATCATCATCGTCGGCAAGGTCGAGAACTTTACCCGCAGGACAGACGGCGAGCCTTTGCTCTATTATGGCGGGAAATACGGCCGCATCGCCGCCGGCGCCTGACGGAAGACTGGGCGAAATCGGCGGGAGCGAGGGCGGCCGGCCTGGAGAGGAGGCTCCCATGCATCGCTTCTTCGTCGAGCAGATCGCCATGTACACCTCGTACCACCGCGATCCGCGCAACAAGGCGACGCACTTCTTCGGCGTGCCGATGATCGCCGTCTCGCTGCTCTTGCCCATGGCGCTCGTGCCTTTCGCCGACCTCGGCTGGTACACCGTGTCGCTGGCGACCGTGTTCGCGGGCCTCGTCATGCTGTTCTGGATCGCGTCCGACCCGCCGTTCGGGATCGCGACCAGCGTCCTGTTCCTGCCCGCCCTGTGGCTCGCCGGCTGGCTGCCGGGCCAGGGATCGGCGGCCGTGTGGATCACCTTCGGCCTGCTGTTCGTCGTCGGCTGGATCATCCAGCTGGTCGGCCACGCCTTCGAGGGGCGCAAGCCGGCCCTGGTCGACAACCTGATCCAGATCTTCATCGCCCCGGTCTTCCTGGTCGCCGAGACCGCCTTCGCGCTCGGCCTGCGCCGGGGCCTGGCCGACGAGGTCGAGGGCCGCTGGCGCGATTACCTGCCCAAGGGGGCGGACAAGGGCGACATGGGACGGGCGCGCGCCGGCGGAGTAGCCACGCCGGCACGCACTACCGACCCGCGCGGTTATCTCATCTTCGTCGCCCCCGCGAAGGCGGGGGCCCAGCGCAAGCTCCGAGAGACTGGGTTCCCGCCTGCGCGGGAACGACGTCGGGTGAGGTTTTGGCAAGTCGATTCACCGGACAAGATCTGCTCAAATCGCCGACAGGGCCGCGTCCAGGTCGGCGATCAGGTCGTCGGTAGTCCTCGATCCCGACCGACAGCCGGACCAGCGAATCGCTGATCCCGAGCTCGGCCCGCACCGCCGCGGGCACCGAGGCGTGGGTCATGATCGCGGGATGCTCGATCAGGCTCTCGACCCCGCCCAGGCTCTCGGCCAGCGCGAACAGCGAGCAGCGTTCGAGGAACCGCCGGGCCTCGTCCAGCCCGCCCGCGAGGATGGCCGTGACCATGCCGCCGTAGGCCGCCATCTGGCGCTTGGCCAACGCGTGCTGCGGGTGGCTTTCGAGCCCCGGATAGTGGACCCGCTCGACCTTGGGGTGGTTCTCCAGCCAGGTGGCGATGCGCATCGCGCTCTGGCAATGGCGTTCCATGCGCAGGGCCAGAGTCTTGAGGCCGCGAAGGGCCAGGAAGGCATCGAACGGGCCCGCGATGGCGCCGACCGAATTCTGCAGGAAGCCCAGGCGCTCGGCGAGGCCGTCGTCGTCGCCGATCGCGACGATCCCGCCGACCACGTCGGAATGGCCGTTGAGATACTTGGTCGCCGAATGGACGACCACGTCGATGCCCAGCTCCAGCGGCCGCTGCACCCAGGGTGTCGCGAAGGTGTTGTCGACCACGGTGAGGATGCCGCGTTCGCGGCCGATGCGGGCGGCCTCGGCCAGGTCGGCGAGGCGGAGCAGGGGGTTGGTCGGCGATTCGATCCAGATCATCGCCGTATCGGGCTCCAGCGCCGCGGCCAGCGCGCCGGGCCGGGTCAGATCTGCATAGGTGAAGCGCAGGCCGGCCGAGCGTTCGCGCACCCGGCTGAACAGCCGCCGGGTGCCGCCGTAGAGGTCGTCGGCCGCGACCACGTGGGCGCCGCTGTCGACCAGCTCCAGCACGGTCGCCGTCGCCGCCATGCCCGACGCGAAGGCGTAGCCGTGGGCGCCGCCCTCGAGGTCGGCGACGCAGCGCTCGTAGGCCATCCGCGTCGGGTTCTGGCTGCGCGAGTATTCGTAGCCCTTGTGAACGCCCGGGCTGTCCTGGACGTAGGTCGAGGTCGCGTAGATCGGCTGCATGATCGCGCCGGTCGACGGGTCGGGCGACTGGCCGGCGTGGATCGCACGGGTCGCGAAGGCGAGGTTGTCGGTCTTGCGGGTCAACGCATCCTCCGGCGCAGGTAGTTGAGCAGGTCGATCCGGGTGATCAGGCCGAGGAACCGGCCGCCGGCCATGACGATGGCGACGCGCCCGGCCTCGAAGATGGGCAACAGCGAACGGATATCGGCATCGGGCGGGACCGTCTCCAGCCGGGTCGACATCGCCGAGCCGACGGTGTCGGTGAAGCGGCGCTCGTCGTCGATGACGCGGAGCAGGATGTCCGATTCGTCGATCAGCCCGGCGATGCGGTCGTCGGCGTCGATCACCGGGAGCTGCGAGACGTCGTAGAGCTTCATCCGGCCCAGCGCGGCGAGCAGGGTCTCGTCGGGACCGACGGTGACGGTGGCGTGCTCGGCGTGGCGGCGGGCGATCAGGTCCGAGAGGTCGCCGCGCCGCGGCAGGGCGGCGAAGCCCTGGTCGATCATCCAATAGTCGTTGAACATCTTGGACAGGTACTTGTTGCCGCTGTCGCAGACGAAGGAGACGACGCGCTTCGGCTCGCTCTGTTCGCGGCAGTAGCGCAGCGCGGCGGCGACCAGGGTGCCGGTCGACGAGCCGGCGAGGATGCCCTCGCGCGCCAGCAGCGCGCGGACCGTCGCGAACGCCTCGCCGTCGGGGATCGTGTAGGCGCGGCGGACCAGGCTCAGGTCGGCGACCGGCGGGATGAAATCCTCGCCGATGCCCTCGACCAGCCAGCTCCCGACTTGCCGGTCGAGCGTGCCGGTCTCGATGTAGCCGGCGAGGACGGACCCTTCGGGGTCGGCGAGGATCATCTCGGTCGCCGGCGAGACCCGGGCGAAGAAGCGGCCGAGCCCGGTGATCGTGCCGCCCGAGCCGACGCCGCAGACCACGGCGTCGACGGCCGCGTCCATCTGGGCCCAGACCTCGGGGCCCGTGCCGGTCTCGTGGGCGGCGGGGTTGGCCGGGTTGCCGAACTGGTTGGCCCACCAGGCGCCGGGGATCTCGCCGGCCATCCGCTCGGCGACGTCCTGGTAGTAGTCCGGGTGGCCCTTGGTGACGTCCGAGCGGGTCAGGTGGACCTCGGCGCCCAGCGCCTTCAGGTGGAAGATCTTCTCCTGGCTCATCTTGTCGGGGACGACGATGATCAGCCGGTAGCCCTTCTGGGCGGCGACCAGGGCCAGGCCCAGCCCGGTGTTGCCTGCCGTCGCCTCGACGATGGTGCCCCCGGGCGGCAGCTCCCCGGATGCCTCCGCCGCCTCGATCATCGACAGGCCGATCCGGTCCTTGATCGAGCCGCCCGGGTTCTGGCTCTCGAGCTTGAGGAACAGCCGGCACGGCCCGGTGTCCAGATGGGTGACCTCGACCATCGGCGTGTTGCCGATCAGGTCGAGCACGGTTGCGGCGGGCGGGGCGGGGGCGGGTGACGACGGCATGGCCCGACTGTAACCATTTGTCGTCATCTGTCAGCAGCCGCCGGGTGGCTCCGGCTCCCGCAAGATGTAAACATTTGTCAGCATCGCTTCGGGAAATCCGGGCGCAGCGCCGTTTTTGCCGGTTTACATCCGTCGGCGGAGATTCGGTGCGATGTCATCGTATGTCATCATTTGTCATCATCGGCCGGACCCGCGTATTGCTCGCTCCGGGCCGCACCGTCATGCCGAGCGCGGGGCGCAGCGCGGCGCCGAGGAATCGTGGCGATACGGCCGCGCGCCGGCCGGTTGGGGCGGGATTTCTCCACGCCGCCCGCCGCGCGTTGCGACGCGGGCTCCGGTCGTAAGGTCGCGACAGGTTCCGCCGGCGCTGGTCCAAGCCTGCATGTGGGGCTGAATTTTTTCCTTTCAAGCGTGCGCGAAGATCGCCCGCGCCGGCGTTCCGGCGCGGGCCGTGGTCGCCGGACTCGCCGCTCAGTGCAGGCCGATGGTGAACGGCACCGACAGGGTGAGCATGAACTCCTGGGAGAAGCGGCTGTGGACCCGGCCCGATTCGGTGAAGCCGAAGGTCGGCGAGGACGTCGCCACGTTGCGCTCGGGCATCCAGCGGCCCTGCCACTCGAAGCCGAGCCTGAGCGGATGGCCGAAGGCGCAGGCCCGGCACAGCGCGGCGCGGATGCCGGCGACGACGCCCAGGCCGGTGTCCCAGGAAGTCTTCGAGGTGCTGGTGAAGACGCCGCCCCCGGGCACCTTGTTGGAGCGCATGTCGATCTTGGTGTTGGTGAAGGTCGGCCCGACCCCGCCATAGAGCAGGAAGGACAGGCGCGACGGCAGCGCAGGGAGCGCGGCGACCTGGTCCAACGCGGCGAGCTGTGTCGACGAGGCGGCGTCGCCGCGCTGCGGGCGCCGGCGGATGCGAATCGAAATCGGCAGGCCGAACATGACGTAGAGGCCGACATTGGCGAGCTCGCGCTCGGACAGCCGGACCCGGCCGTCCGCGCCGTGGCGGACGATGTCGTAGGTGACCTTGTCGTTCTGGAACAGCAGCCCGGAGCGCAGGCCGAGGCCGATCAGGGGCGCGGCCATGGTCAGGAATTGGCCCGCCGTGGCGCGCGAAAGCGGATCGTCGCCGATGATGGCCGACAGCGGCACCAAGATGTCGGCGCCGGCCATCAGCGCCGACTGCGCCTTGTTGACGGCGCTGCCGCGGAAGAGCGCCTGGGCGCCGGTGCTGCGGTAGTTGCCCCTGGCGGTGTCGTTGCCGAGCCCGAAGGCGATCAAGGGCTCGACGATCAGTCCGCGTTCCTTCGCTTCCCGAATGAACTTGTCGTGTTCGCAGCGGGCGAACAGGTACCGCTTCTTTTCGATCATCCTCGTCTGGATCTCCTCCAGGGCGTCCTCCCTGGCCTTGGCCCAGTACTTCTTGTCCTTCTCGAGCTCGATGTCGCGGACGTCCGTCCGCCTCAGCCTGCGACCGGGTCTTCTCGCCTTGATGTCTTCGATCTTCTCCAGCGCCTTTACGACCTTGTCGCTCAAGTCGATGATCCGGCCACCCAAGAGACTGAGCGCTGCGTCGTAGGCCTTGCTGTCACAGGCCTTCACCGCCGCTTCCGCGGCGTCGATCGCCTTTCGTGCGAGCGCCTCGTCCTGCGGATTGTCGACCGTGAACCGTTCGCGCGCGAAGGTGACGGATCCGTAGGTCTTGGCCTGTGCCATGGTGGTCGAGCCGTGGCCGGATACGATCGATACGGCCAACAGAACGAGCAGTGAGAGCCGTCCCGGCATGTCGAGGTCCCCCGTTTAGAGCCCGGTGTTCGGGTCTGTTGACGAGCGGTCGACCCGGGACGTGATGGATGGTCCGAGGACGATCGTCTGTTCGGGCAACAATGCGCGACGGCGGGTCGGGTTGGCTTGGACTCAGCGCCGGGACTGTGCGGCGGTCGACGCGACGGGCTGCGCCGCCGGTCGGGATCAGCTGCGGTCTTTGGTACGCACCCGCAACGCGGTGCGCGCCTCGGTCGGCGTCATGCCGAACTTCTGGCGGAAGGTGCGGTTGAAGTAGGACAGGTCGCCGAAGCCGCTTTCGAGCGCGATCGTGCTGATCCTGGCGTCCGCCAGCCCGCTTTCGCCCAGCAGCTGGCGGGCATGGGCGAGCCGGCGATCCAGCGTGTAGTCGCTGAAGCTCGTGCCCGCGGTGCCGAACAGCTCGCGCAGGTAGCGCGGTGAGATGCGATGGCGCCGCGCGATCCAGGCCATCGAGAAGTCGGGATGGGCGAGGTTCGCGGCGATGTCGGCCTTGACCGCCTGCAGGCGCGCCGCGCGCACGCCGCGCTTGCGGGCGACTTCGCCGGCGTCGCGTCTGGCGCCGAGGGCCATGACGGCCAGGTCCTGAACGTGGCTCTGGGTGCGGGCCACGTCTTCGGGCGACAGCGATTCGAGGACGCCGACCAATGCCAGCACATAGGCCTTGAACAGCCGCGCCGCGGGGGTCGCCGGCAGGACCGTCTTGGAAACGGAATCCAGGTCCTCGACCGACGGCGCGAGAACGTCCCGGGGGATCGAGACGTTGAGGAGCTGGTTCGACCTCGCGGGCAGCCAGGCGTTGGCGGGGGCGTCACTGACGTTGACGAAGAATTCGCCGGCGCCGCAGACGGTCGACTCCTTGCCGTCCTGGCTGGCGACCCAGGGCGTGTCGGTCAGCAGGCAGAAGACGATGTCGTCGCTGCTGTCGGCGGCCAGCGCGCGGGTCCGCGTGGCCCGGTACGAGGCGAACCGTCCCCATCCGATCGACAGCGAGGGCAGGATATGGGCGGTGGCGTCGACGTCGAAGGCCCGCCGGTCCGCCGGCGCGATGTCGACCTTGGTGACCGGCGCCCAGACGTCCTGGATGACGGCGACGCGGTCCTTCTCCGGAATCGTCCGGGACGAGAAACGCAAGACGGCCATGGCCAGACGAGCGCGGTGCAGGAACGCGCCCACCCCCTCATCGACGAGCGCACAGCAGGCCGCTGCGCGCCACTCCCCGAACCAACGATCCTATCGGCGGGTCGCAAGCAATGCAAACGGGGCGCCTTTTGCGATGCACAAGAGAAAAGGCGGGCTCGCGCCCGCCTTCTCGTCAGATCGGAATGCCTGGCCGCGGGTCAGCAGACCTTGCTGTCCTCCTTCTTGCACAGCGCCCGGGCGGACGAGACGTGCTGGGTTATCTCGTCGGCCGGGACCGCGCCGGGAACCAACTCGTTGCCGATCACGAAGGCCGGCGTGCCGGTGATGCCCAGCGTCTGCGCCAGCGCGTGGTTCTTCTTGATCAACGCGGTGACCGCCGCGCTCTTCATGTCGGTCTTGAGCTTCTCGATATCGAGGCCGACGGCCTTGGCGATCGCCATCACCTGCGGTGCCTGGAGACGGCCGCGGAAGGCGAACATCGCGTTGTGGAACTTCTCGTACTTGCCCTGGCGCATCGACGCGATCGCGGCGCGCGACGCGAACTCGGAGCCCGGGCCGAGGATCGGGAATTCCTTGTAGACCAGCCGGATCTTGCCGTCCTTGGCGACCACGCCGTCGAGGGCGCTCTTGACCCGGCGGCAGTAGACGCAGTTGTAGTCGAAGAACTCGACGATCGTGACGTTGCCCTTGGGGTTGCCGACGACCGGGTCCTCCGGGCTGGCGAGCAGCTCGGTCCGCTTCTGGGCGAGCTTGACCTTGAGCGCCGCGGCCTTCGCCGCCTCTTGGCGGCGGCGCAGCTCCTGGACCGCCTGGACGATGATCTCCGGATGCTTGATCAGCGTTTCGCGGATCAGCTTCTGGACCTCGGCCTTCTGCGCCGGGCTGAGCGCTTCCTTGCTGTCGGCCGCTGCCACCGGCCCGGCGAGCACTGCGACCATTCCGGCGATGGCCGTCGCGGCAAGAGTCTTCGTCATCAGTTTCATCGGGTCTTCCGATCCCTGTTGTCTTCGTCATTCGGGTCGCGCCGGCGGCGGTCGAACAGCCCGCGCCGGCGTTGAGCATAGCCGACGGTCGACTTGATGTCCTGGATGCGCCGCCACGCCGGCGAGCCCCGGTGCAGGTGGCGCTCCGCCCGCTGGATGTTCAGGCGGACTTCCCGCTTGTTGCCCACCAATAGATAGTATTCGGCGAGCGCAACGGAAGCCTTTCCGATCTCGCGGAGCCGGCCGTAGGCGACGGCGAGCAGGCGCCACCCCAGCGGGAAGGTCGAATCGCGCCGGGTCGCGTAGATCAGGTTGGTGACCGCTTCGCGGTTGTGGGCCTCGGTGTGCGTCTGCAGCAGCGCGTGGGCGTATTCGGCATGGATCAGGGGCTCGTTGGGCGCCAGCTTCACCGCGATCCGGTAGGCGTCGACGGCCTGGGGGATGCGGGCGCTCTCCATCAGGATCTGGCCCTTGAGCTCGTTGTAGTAGGCGTCGTGCGGCGCTTCGTGGATCAGGCTGTCGATCAGGGCGAGCGCGCGGTCGGTGCGCCCGTCGCGATGGTAAGCGACCGCCAGCGCGTAGCGCGCCTCGGCGGTCTTCTCCTTACCGGCATAGATCGAGCGCACCTGCTCGGGCGGCAGGATGAAGCCGCGCAGCTTGGCGCGCATCCGGGCGTGCATGACCATCAGGCGCTTGGGGATCGGCGTGTTGGTGTAGGGCGAATGCGCCATGTGGTTGCGCACCTCCTGGAGCCGCTCCGGGGTCAGCGGGTGGCTGCGCAGGTAGGGGTCCTGCATCGAGCTGAGCAGCGCCTCCTGGTGGCTCAGCCCCTCGAGCAGGCTCTCCAGGCCCTTGGAGGTGATGTGCATGCGGTCGAGGATCCGGAAGGCGAAATCGTCGGCCTCGCTCTCCATGCCCTGGGAGTAGTGGAACAGGGTGCCCGCCGTGATCCGCTGGCCGAGGCTCGCGACCGCGGCGCCGGCGCGGCCGTCGCGCGCCGCCACCGCGGCGGCGCCGGCCAGGATGAAGGTGATGATCTGGCGGACCTGCGCCTCTTCGATCGCGGCGCGCAGCCGGATCAGGTGGTTGTTGACGATGTGGCCGGTTTCGTGGGCCATCACGCCGATGATCACGCTCGGGTCCTTGGCCTGCATCAAGAGGCCGGTATTGATGAACATGTGCCGGCCGCCGGCGACGAAGGCGTTGATCCGGGGGTCGTTGACGATGTGGACCTTGACGCGGTCGGCCGGGATGCCGGCGGCGGCGAAGATCGGGGCGGAATAGGTGCGCAGGATGTGCTCGATCTCGGCGTCGCGGATCAGCGGCAGGCTGGGGCGCTGCGCGTGCGCGACCACGGGCGCCGCGGTCAACGGCACCAGGGCCAGCAGCATTGCCATCAGGCGTGTCATCAGATAAGCCGCTCCGGCACGTTGGTCGTCGTCAACACGTCGGTCGTCGCCAATTCGCGCGCATTCCGAGCCTTTCCTCGGGCCGCGGCGCGCCGCACGTCAAACCCCTATCCGACACGAATATGGAGAAATAGTGGTGACCTTGAAGGTTGCGAGCCGCGGTCAGATCCCACCGTTCATCGTAATGGATGTGCTGCGGGCTGCCAATGAGCGCCAGGCGGCTCGCGGGGATGTGATTCACCTGGAGGTCGGCCAGCCCGGCACCGGCGCGCCCGCACCCGTGATCGAGGCGGCGCGGGCCGCGCTCGACGCCGAGAAGCTCGGCTACACCGACGCGCTCGGCATCGCGCCGCTGCGCGAGCGGATCGCCGGGCACTATCGCGCCTGGTACGGGGTCGAGGTGCCGCCCGAGCGGATCGTGGTGACGACCGGCTCGTCGGCGGGCTTCGTGCTGAGCTTCCTCGCCGCCTTCGACCCCGGCGACCGGGTCGCGCTCGTCGAGCCGTGCTATCCCTGTTACAAGAACATCCTGCACGCCTTCGGCATCGAGCCGGTGGCGCTGCCCGGCACCGAGGCGACGCGCTACCAGCCCTCGGTCGAGCTGCTCGAGGCGGCGGGGCCGCTCGACGGCCTGATCGTCGCCAGCCCGTCGAACCCGACCGGGACCATGCTCGACCCCGACCACCTGGTCGCGATCTCGGACTATTGCCGCGCCCGCGGCATCCGCTTCATCTCCGACGAGATCTATCACGGCATCGTCTACGGCGCGCCGGCGGCAACCGTCGCCGGGCTCGACCCCGACGCCGTGATCATCAACAGCTTCTCCAAGTATTTCTCGATGACCGGCTGGCGCATCGGCTGGATGATCCTGCCGCCGGACCTGCTGCGGCCGGTCGAGTGCCTGGCGCAGAACCTGTTCGTCTCGGCGCCGTCGCTGAGCCAGTTCGCCGCGGTCGCCGCCTTCGACAGCCACGACGAGCTCGAAGCCAACGTCGCCGTCTACGCGCGCAACCGGGAAATTCTCCTGGACGGGCTGCCCAAGGCGGGCTTCGACCGGCTGGCGCCGGCCGACGGCGCCTTCTACCTCTATGCCGACATCGCCGAGCGCACCAACGACGCGGAGCGGTTCTGCCAGCGGATGCTCGCCGAAACCGGGGTCGCGACCACGCCGGGGGTCGACTTCGACCCGACGCGCGGCCACACCCAGATGCGCTTCTCCTATTGCGCGGCCACCGCGGACATCGAGGAGGCGGTGCGCCGGCTCCAGGGCTGGCGCGGCGCGTAGCGCCGCGTCACGCCTCGACGAGCCGGGGCAGGGGGCCGCCCTTAGCGCCCCAGCGACCACCAACCGGTGCGCTTGCGCGCCGGCTTCTTGGTCTCCTCCGGCTCGGCTTTGCCGGGCTCGGGCGCCGTTTCCGCGCTCGCGTGGCCGTCGCCGTTCGTGCCGCGGACAACAGGTTCCGCCGCCGATGCGGGCTCCGCCGCCGGCTCGGGTTCCGGGGCCGGCTCGGAGGCGGTGACCGCCGCCTCGGGCGCGGTCGTCGGCCGTCGCGCCGTCGTCCGCCTTGGCCTCGTCCGACTTGGCCTCGTCCGACTTGGCCTCTTCCGACTTGGCCTCTTCCGACTTGGCCGTCTTCCGGCGCGAGGTCGCGGCCCGGCGGCGGCGGGGCTTGGGCTTTTCCTCGGCGGCCTCCGCGTTGCCGGCCTCAGCCTCCTCGACCGGGGGCTCCTCGACGGGCGCTTCCTCCGTTGGGGTTTCCGCGACGGCGTCGTCCTTCGCGGCGGCCGCCTTGCGGGAAGCCCGGCGGCGGCGCGGCTTCGCTTCCTTCCGCTCCTCGTCGCCGCCTTCGGCCGGTGCGGCCTCGGCCTCGCCCTCGGCCCGTGGAGGCGCGGCGTCATCCGTCGCCTCGGCTACCGCTTCGAGGGCATCCACAGCCCCGGCGGCCGCCTCGAGCAAGTCGTCGGCCTGCTCGTCGGCCGTGGCGGGCGTCGCCTCGCTCGCGCCGTCCTCGCGGTCCCGGCGCCGCCGGCGTCCGCCCCGACGGCCCCGGCGGCGGCTCTTGCGCTCGCCGTCCTTTTCCTCGTCGTCGCCCTCGGCGCGTTGCTCGGCGGGTTGCTCGGCGCGTGGTTCGGCCCGCTGCTCGCCGCGATCGGCTGTCTCGGTCGCCTCCTCGTCGCCACCCTTGCGGCGGCGGCCGCCGCGCCGGCTGCGCCGCCGCTTGCTGCCGTCGTCGGCCACTTCCGCGCTGGCGGCGACCTCGGCCTCGTCGGCGTCGCCGCGGGCCGCGGTGACCTCGATCCGGTGGTCGGGCGGGATCAGGCTGTCGTCGTTGGCGACGACGACCCGGAACGAATAGCGCTCCTCGATCCCCGCCAGCATGTCGCGCTTCTGGTTGAGCATGTAGAGCGCGACCTCGGTGGGCACGTAGACCGTGATCTCGTCGGCGCGATGGCGGGTGCCTTCCTCCTCGACGGCGCGCAGCACGCTGAGCGCGGTCAATTCGGTCGAGCGGACCACGCCCGAGCCGCCGCAATGCTTGCAGATCGAGGAACTGGCCTCGAGCACGCTCGGCCTGAGCCGCTGACGCGACATCTCGAGCAGGCCGAAGGCGCTGATCCGGCCGATCTGGATGCGGGCGCGGTCGCTGCGCATCGCCTCCTTGAGCCGCCGCTCGACATTGTGCCGGTTGCGGTAGTCCTCCATGTCGATGAAGTCGATCACGATCAGACCGGCGAGGTCGCGCAGGCGGAGCTGGCGCGCCACTTCGTCGGCGGCTTCGAGGTTGGTGCGGTAGGCCGTCTCCTCGATGTTGCGCTCGCGGGTCGAGCGGCCCGAGTTGACGTCGATCGCGACCAGCGCCTCGGTCGAGTTCATGACGATGTAGCCGCCCGACTTGAGCTGGACGGTCGGGCTGTGGATGTTGTCGATCTGGCCTTCGATCTGGTAGCGCTGGAACAGGGGGATGCCCTGGTCCTTGTAGCTCTGGACCTTCTTGGCGTGGCTCGGCGTCAGGGTCTTCATGAAGTCCTTGGCCGCGCGGTAGCCTTCCTCGCCCTCGACCAGGATCTCGTCGATGTCCTTGGCGTAGAGGTCGCGCATCGAGCGCTTGATCAGGTTGGCTTCCTCGTGGACCAGCGACGGCGCGGTCGAGCTCAGCGTCTTCTCGCGAATGTCGTCCCACAGCTTGATCAGGTAGTCGTAGTCGCGCCGGATCTCGGCCTTGGTGCGCTGCGCCCCGGCGGTTCGGACGATGACCGCCATGCCCTCGGGGATCTTGAGCTCGTCGAGGATGCTCTTGAGCCGCTTGCGGTCCGGCACGTTGTTGATCTTGCGCGAGATGCCGCCGCCCTTGGGCGTGTTGGGCATCAGCACGCAGTAGCGGCCCGCCAGCGAGATGTAGGTGGTCAGCGCCGCGCCCTTGGTGCCGCGCTCCTCCTTGGTGACCTGGACCAGCAGGATCTGCCGGCGTGAGATCACTTCCTGGATGCGGTAGCGCCGGTGCGACGCGCGCTTGCGCCGCTCGATCTGCTCGAAATCGTCTTCTTCTTCGTCGTCGAGCGTCTCGACCGCCGCGTTGGCCGGCTGGCCGTCGCTCTCCTCGTCGTCCGCGTCCCCGGCTGCCGGTTCGGCGTCGCCATTGGTCGGCGCTTCCTCGTCCGCCGCGGCGGCTTCGCCGCGCTCGTCGGGCTCGTCGTCTTCGGCGGCGGCTTCCTGCTCGGCCTTGATCAGCTCCTCGCGATCCGCGATCGGGATGCGGTAGTAGTCGGGGTGGACCTCGCTGAACGCCAGGAACCCGTGGCGGTTGCCGCCGTAGTCGACGAACGCCGCCTGCAGCGACGGTTCGACCCGGGTGACCTTGGCGAGGTAGATGTTGCCCTTGAGCTGCTTCTTGGTCTCCGTCTCGAAATCGAACTCTTCGAGGCGGTTACCACTCATCACGACCACCCGCGTCTCTTCGGGGTGGGTCGCGTCAATCAGCATGCGTTTTGCCATCGATTTCTCCAGGGCCGGCGGGGCGGGATGCCGCCACGGGCCATTGTTGGCGAAACCGACAAACGGAATTTCTGCAGGATGGGCGTCCTGCATGCTTCATGGCAATGTCACCCGGCCTTGCGCCGGGTGCGGCCCCCGATCACCGCGTCATCGCCAGCGAAACCTGGACGTCTCTTGGACGTTCCTTCGCGGCGTCCCGCGGATCCGGTAAAAATCCAGTCCGTCGGCTTCGAATTCACTGCACAGCCGTATCGGCCCTAACGCTTCGGGTCCGGCGTGGCGCCCTCACAAATCAAGCGGTGGCTGCCCTGCACCGGCCGTAGCGCCGTTTCCGCCCGACCAGGGACGGAAACGAACCGCGGCAGCCACAACATAGTGCGTGTTCGCGAGCCGGACAATCTAGAATTGCCGCCTCGATGCCGTGCGTTCGGGCCCCTCAATATCGGAACGGCGATTTCGCGCCGTTCTCAATGTGTTTGTCTTAGTCAATTCTTGACCGAGATTTAGGGAACAGGCAGAGTCCTTAGCCTGTATGAGTATTGAAAATAAAATCCACGCAACAGTGCTAGAAATGGTGGCTGGCGTCATGCGGGGTCTCGGGGGCCTGTTCGGGGTGGGGCGATGGCGCCGGGCGCTGCCAGCCGCGGCCCTGTGCGCGGTCGCCGCCGTGGCAACGGCGACACCCGCCCGGGCCGAGATCGCGGTGACCGGGGTCCGCGTCGGCAACCACCGCGGCTTCACCCGGCTGACCCTGACCCTGACCGGCGCGGTGCGCTTTCGCGCCGCCACCGTCGGCGCACCCTACCGCCTGATCCTCGAGCTCGAGCCGGTCGACTGGCGCCTGTCGCCGACCGTCCGGCTCGACGCCGGCCTATTGTCGTCGCTGCGTTTCGAGCCGGGCGAGCAGGAGGCGCGGATCGTCGGGATGCTGCGGGGCCCGGCGAAGGTGCAGAAGACGTTCGCGCTGCGCCCGCGCAAGGGCCGGTCGTGGCGGCTGGTGGTCGACCTCGAGCGGATCAGCAAGGACGCCTTCGAGCGCCTGCACGCCGCGCGCAAGCGCAACGCCGCGGCAAAGCGCCAGACCGCGAAAGCGACGCGCAAGGACGGCGACACGTCCGGTCGCAAACGCGGGGCGAAGACGCCGGGCGGCCGGGGCACCGTGATCGCGGGGCCGCCGAACGGCAGGCTGGTGGTCATCGACCCGGGCCACGGCGGCCAGGACACCGGCGCGATCAGCCCGTGGGGGCTGCGCGAGAAGGTGGTCGCGCTGCGCTTCGCCAGGACCCTGCGCCGGGCGCTGCTCGCCACCAAGCGCTTCCGGGTCCGCCTGACCCGCGACGACGACACCTTCCTGCCGCTGCGCCGGCGCTACGAGATCGCGCGCGAGGCGCGCGCCGACCTGTTCGTTTCGGTTCACGCCGATTCCAATCCCTACCACCGGATGCACGGCCTGTCGGTCTACACGCTGTCGGCGCGGGCTTCGGACCGGATCGCCGCGGCGATGGCGCATCGGGAGAACCGCGCCGACCTCATCGCCGGGGTCAATCTCGAGGACAAGAGCGATCCGGTCAGCGGCATCCTGATCGACCTGGTGCGGCGCGAGACGATGACCCGGTCGCTGCGCATAGCGGAGCTCGTCGTCAAGGAGGGGCGCAAGGTCACCGCCCTGCTGCCCAAGCCGCACCGGTCCGCCGGTTTCGCCGTCCTGAAGGCGCCCGAGGTGCCCTCGATCCTGGTCGAACTTGGCGTCTTGACGAACCGGGCCGATGAGTCGAAGTTGCGTGATCCTGCGCATCACCGCCGGGTCGCGGCGGCCATGGTGCGCGCGATCGACCGATTCTTCGCCGGACGCCGGCGCCCGCCGCAAACCGCGGCGAGCGGGCGGACGCGGCGGAAATAAAAAGAGCCTCGGAAGGGCGACGGCCGGGGGATGACGGCCGGCAAAGAGCCATACAAACAGTAACCGCGCCGCTTGGGGGCATGCTGCGGCGTTGGGCATTGCGCGGGGTCCGGCCGGCTTTGGTGCGGGGAGCACGGCGGCCGATCGAATGGGAAGCGAAGCGGAGTATCGATGACCGAAGCGGCGGCCGAGACCGAAGACCGCGACGACCTCCCGGAAGCCCCCCGGAAGCGCGGCGGCGCACTGGCCTTCATCGGCCGCTGGACGCTGCGCGCGGTCAGCGGCGTGTCGGTGCTGGTGATCACCGGGCTCGCCGCGGTGTTCGTCATCTTCTGGGCCTACGGCAAGCAGCTCCCCAACTTCGACAAGCTGGCCGACTACGAGCCGCCGATCGTCAGCCGGGTCTACGCGGGCAACGGCAAGCTGATCGGCGAGTTCGCGTCCGAGAAGCGCGTTTTCGTTCCGATCAACCGCATTCCCAAGCGCGTCATCCACGCCTTCATCTCGGCCGAGGACCAGCGCTTTTACGTCCACAACGGCGTCGACCTGCTCGGCATGGTCCGCGCCGCCTGGATCACGGTCTCGAATATCGGCGGCAGCGGCAGGATGGTCGGCGGATCGACCATCACCCAGCAGGTCGCCAAGAACTTCCTGTTGTCGGCGGACAAGACGCTCGAGCGCAAGGTCAAGGAGATCATCCTGTCGTTGCGCATCGAGCAGGTCCTGACCAAGGACCAGATCCTCGAGCTCTATCTGAACGAGATCAACCTCGGCAACCGCGCCTATGGCGTCGGCGCCGCGGCGCAGGTCTATTTCGGCAAGGCGCTGAACGAGTTGACGGTCGCCGAGGCGGCGCTGCTCGGCGGCCTGCCGCAGGCGCCCAGCCGCTATAACCCGCTGCGCAACCCCAAGGAAGCCAAGCGGCGGCGCGACTACGTGATCAAGCGCATGCTCAGCGACGGCTACATCACCGACGCCCAGGCCAAGCAGGCGCTGGCGACGCCGATCAAGGTCGTCCACAAGAAGAAATACATCAGCAGCGGCAGCGAATATTTCGTCGAGGAGGTGCGCCGCATCCTGCTCGCCAAGTACGGCGAGGCGAAGCTCAAGCTCGGCGGCTTCAACGTGCGCTCGACCCTCGATCCGGAGCTGCAGGGCTACGCCGACAAGGCGCTGCACGACGGTATCGTCGCCTATGACCGGCGCCACGGCTACCGGGGGCCGGTCACCAGCCTCAGCGACAAGTACGGCGACGCCTGGGCCAGCGGCTGGAAGCAGAAGCTGGCCAAGGTCGATCCGCCCGCCGGCTACGGCCACTGGAAGCTGGCCGTCGTCCTCGACCTCGACAAGAAGGAAGCCAAGATCGGCTTCAAGGACGGCAAGCGCGGCACGATTCCGCTCAAGGAGCTGACCTGGGCCCGCAAGCAGGGCGACCGCAAGCGCGCCTCCGGGATCATCATCCACGACGCGACCGGCCCGCGCATCCACAAGCCCGGCGACGTCCTCAAGCTGGGCGACGTCGTCCTGGTCGAACCGGTGACCAAGGACCGCAAGGGCAAGGAATATCCCGACGGCACCTATACCCTGCGCCAGATCCCGATCGCGACGGGCGCGATCATCGCGATGGATCCGCATACCGGCCGGGTGCTGGCGATGAAAGGCGGCTTCAGCTTCTGGATCAGCCAGTTCAACAACGCCACCCAGGCGATGCGCCAGCCCGGCTCGGCCTTCAAGCCGGTCGTCTACCTGACCGCGCTGGAGAACGGCTTCACGCCGTCGACGCTGATCCTCGACGCGCCCGTCGTGGTCAAGATGTCCAACGGCCGCAAGTACAAGCCGCGCAATTCGTCGGGCAAGTTCTACGGCCCCACGACGATGCGCCGCGGCCTGGAACTGTCGCGCAACGTGATGACGATCCGGCTGGCCGAGCGGGTCGGCCTCGAGAAGGTCGCCGAGATGGCGACCCGGCTGGGCGTGCTCGACCACCCCGAGCCGGTCATGGCCATGGCGCTCGGCGCCTACGAGACGACGCCGCTGAAGCTGGCGACCGCCTATTCGATGATCGTCAACGGCGGCAAGCGGGTCACGCCCACGCTGATCGACCGCATCCAGGACCGCCACGGCCGGACCGTCTACCGACACGACACCCGCGAATGCCCGGCCTGCAAGGACGTGAAGTGGGAGCACCAGGACATGCCGGTGCTGCCCGACAAGCGCGAGCAGATGTTCAGCGCGCAAAGCGCGTTCCAGCTCGTCACCCTGATGGAGGGCGTGGTCCAGCGCGGCACCGGACGGCGCGTGCTGGCGGTCAAGCGGCCGCTCGCCGGCAAGACCGGGACCACCAACGACGCGGTCGATGCCTGGTTCGTCGGCTTCTCGCCGGATCTCGTGGTGGCGGTCTGGGTCGGCTTCGACAAGCCGGTCTCGCTGGGCTACGGCGAAGAGGGCGGGCGCACCGCGGCGCCGGTGTTCCGCGACTTCATGATCAAGGCGATCGGCGACAAGCCGCCGGTGCCGTTCCGCGTGCCCAAGGGCCTGATCGCGGCCCGGGTCAGCCTGGATACCGGCCTGCCGACCAAGGAAGGCAAGCGGGTGATCACCGAGTATTTCAAGCCCGGCCGCGAGCCGACCAACCGCAGCGCCTTCAGCCCCGACGGCATCCAGCCGGGCGGCGGCGACAAAAAGTTCGAGGCGATCCCGGGCGAAGAGTATTGATCTGGTTAAAGGACGTGAAATATCCAACCGCTACACTATGGAATAAACGGGGTAACACCCAAGATACAGGGTCTGGCACAATGGCGGCGAAGAGCACGCCGACTGGCGGTTCGGTCACAATGGTGGGGACATGCTCGGTCTTCTCGCGGTGGGGGCGAAATGATCTGGTCGAGTAAGGGCTTGCGGCCGATTCTGGCCGGCGTGCCGCTGCTGTTGCTGGCGGCGGGCCCGTTGGTGGCGCCGGCGTCCGCCGAAGACGCGAAGGTGCCGGCTCCGGCCGAAGACGCCAAGATGCCGCGCGAGCTGCTGCAGCTTCCCGGCATCGAGGACCTGGTCAAGTACCGCCCGCCGGTCGCCTCGCGCGTCTACGCCACCGACGGCCGGCTGATCGGCGAATTCGGCATCAACCGCGTCTTCGTCCCGATCTCGCGCATACCCAAGCGCGTCGTCCATGCCTTCGTCGCGGCCGAGGACCAGCGCTTCTACGAACACGGCGGCGTCGATCCGGTCGCCATGATACGCGCGGCGGCGACCAATATCGGCGCCGGCCCGCGCGGCCGCGTGATCGGCGGCTCGACCATCACCCAGCAGGTCGCCAAGACCTTCCTGCTCACCTCCGACCGCACCGTCGACCGCAAGGTCAAGGAGATCGTGCTCGCGCTGCGCATCGAGGAGGCCCTGTCGAAGGACAAGATCCTCGAGCTGTATCTGAACGAGATCTACCTCGGCAACCGGTCCTACGGCGTCGCCGCGGCGGCCCAGACCTATTTCGGCAAGTCGCTGTCCGAGCTGACCATCGCCGAGGCCGCGATGCTCGCGGCCCTGCCCAAGGCGCCGAGCGCGACCAACCCGCTGCACAACTCGCTGCTCGCGCTCGAACGCCGCGACTACGTCATCGACCGCATGCGCGAGGACGGCTACATCACGCCGAAGCAGGCGACGCAGGCGAAGAACGAGCCGCTCACCCTCCACCTGCCCAAGCCGCGCGTCCATCCCAACGCCGAGTATTTCGTCGAGGAGGTGCGCCGCGCGCTGGTCGCGCGCTATGGCAAGGCGACGCTGGAGCGGGGCGGCTTCACCGTCCGCACCAGTCTCGATCCGACGCTCCAGCGCTACGCCCAGATCGCGCTCCAGCGCGGCCTGGTCGCCTTCGACCGCCGTCACGGCTACCGCGGTCCGTTGGCGAACCTGAACAAGCTGGTCGGCAAGGGCTGGCGGAAGAACTGGCAGGAGAAGCTGGACGCGGTGAAGGCCCCGCCGGGCCGGGGCAAGTGGCCGATGGCCGTCGTCCTCAAGGTCGAGGCGAAGAAGGCGACGATCGGCCTCGAAGACGGCAGCACCGGCGAAATTCCCCTGATCGAGCTGCTCTGGGCCCGCAAGCAGGGCCGGGTGCGCTATCCGTCGGGCATCTACGCGCTGATGGCGATCGGGCCCTGGGTCGGGCGCGTCTCGCAGGTGCTCAAGGAAGGCGACGTGATCCTGGTCGAGCACGTGACCAGCGCGCCCCGCGGCAAGCCCTATCCGCCCGATACCTACACCCTGCGCCAGGTGCCCAACGTCAGCGGCGCGCTGGTCGCGCTCGACCCGCACACCGGCCGCGTCAAGGCGATGGTCGGTGGCTACAGCTTCAAGGTCAGCCAGTACAACACGGCGACCCAGGCGCAGCGCCAGCCGGGCTCGGCGTTCAAGCCCTTCGTCTACCTGACCGCGCTGGAGAACGGCTTCACGCCGTCGACCCTGGTCCGCGACGCGCCGACGACGCTCAAGACCGACAACGGCGACACCTACACGCCGCGCAACTACGGCGGCAAGTTCTACGGCCCGACGACGATGCGCCGCGGGCTCGAGCTGTCGCGCAACGTCATGGCGGTGCGCCTGTCGCTGCGCGTCGGGCTGGAGAAGGTCGCGGCGCTGGCCGAGCGGCTGGGGGTGTTCCGCGGCGTCCGCCCGGTGATGTCGATGGCGCTTGGCGCCTACGAGACCACCCCGCTCAAGATGGCGGCGGCCTATGGCATCATCGCCAACGGCGGCAAGCGGGTGAAGCCGACCCTGATCGACCGCATCCAGGACCGCACCGGCCACACCGTGTTCCGCTCGGCGCACCGCCTGTGCGAGGCCTGCGCCGCCCCGCACTGGGACGGCCAGACCATGCCGAAGCTGCGCGACGAGCGCGAGCGGCTGGTCAGCCGGCAGAGCGCCTACCAGCTCACCCAGATGCTGCGCGGCGTGGTCCAGCGCGGCACCGGCATCGTGGTCTCGGCGCTGAACCGGCCGATCGCCGGCAAGACCGGCACCACCAACGACTGGGTCGACGCCTGGTTCGTCGGCTATTCGCCCGACCTGGTGGTGGCGGTCTGGGTCGGCTACGACCACCGCTTCTCGCTCAGCCGGATCGAGCAGGGCGGCCGCACCGCCGCGCCGATCTTCAAGACCTTCATGCAGCTCGCGCTCGCCGGCAAGCCGGTCCAGCATTTCCCCCGCCCGCCGGGGCTGGTCGCGATGCAGGTCGGCCTGTACAGCGGTCTGCCGAGCAAGTTCGGCCGGACGATCACCGAGTATTTCAAGCCGGGCCACGAGCCGACCGCGACGGCCGCCTACACGCCGGACAAGAACGGCTACTTCGCCTTCGAGGCCGATCCCAACAAGGACGACGACCGCGAGCCCGACGTCGTGCGCAGCTACCGCGACCGCAACGATTCGCGCGTCAAGTCGTGGGTCAAGCGCTACGAGAACGACGTCAACATGTACGGGCGGTAGCCGCCGCCCGGCCCGCGGCCGGCCCGACGCCGGCCGTCGTTTCCGGAACACCGTGCAGTTGACAACGGGCCGCCACATGGGCCACAGGGCAGGCGTGGCCGGCGTACGGCGCCAGGGGGCACGACGACTGGGGCCGGGGTGACCGGGACCCGGCGCCAAGGGGCAGAGGCAGGATGAACAGCGAACTCCAGAGCGTGGTCGATGAAATCGAGCAGTCGATCGGACTGCTGAGGAGGCATCTTTGACCCGGACGCCGCGGAGAAACGTCTCGCCGAGCTGAACAGCGCGGCCGAAGACCCGGACCTCTGGCAGGACGCCGAGAAGGCGCAGGCGCTGATGCGCGAGCGCACGCGTGTCGACCGCCAGCTCACCGAGTTCCGGGCGATCGAGCAGGAGCTCTCCGACAATCTGGAGCTGATCGAACTGGCCGAGGCCGAGGACGACGCCGACACCGTCGCCGAGGTCGAGAAGGCCCTGGTCGCTCTGCGCACGGTGACCGCCAAGAAGCAGCTCGAAAGCCTGCTGTCGGGCGAGGCCGACGCCAACAACTGCTTCGTCGAGGTCCACGCCGGCGCCGGCGGCACCGAGTCCCAGGACTGGGCCGAGATGCTGATGCGCATGTATGCGCGCTGGGCCGACGACCACGGCTTCAAGCTGGAATGGCTGGAAGAGAGCCCCGGCGAAGAGGCGGGCATCAAATCGTCCACGGTCCGCGTGATCGGCGACAACGCCTATGGCTGGCTCAAGACCGAGAGCGGCGTGCACCGGCTGGTCCGGATCTCGCCCTACGACTCCGCCGCCCGGCGCCACACCAGCTTCGCCTCGGTCTGGGTCTATCCCGAGGTCGACGAGACCATCGAGGTCGAGATCAACGATTCCGACCTGCGCGTCGACACCTACCGGGCCTCGGGGGCGGGCGGCCAGCACGTCAACAAGACCGATAGCGCGGTCCGGCTGACCCATCTGCCGACCGGCATCGTCGTCCAGTGCCAGAACGACCGCTCGCAGCACCGCAACCGCGCCCAGGCGATGGCGATGATGCGCGCGCGGCTCTACGAGCACGAGCTGCAGAAGCGCGAGGAGGCGGCCCAGGCCGAGCACGAGGAGAAGACCGACATCGGCTGGGGCCACCAGATCCGCTCCTACGTGCTGCACCCCTACCAGATGGTCAAGGACCTGCGGACCGGGGTCGAGAAGGGCAACGCCCAGGGTGTGCTCGACGGCGACATCGACGAATTCCTGGAGGCGTCGCTGGCGTCCAAGCTGGGAACGACCGAGTAGACGAGGGGACAGGGGAGGCAGGCATGAGCGAATCGGCTTTGATCGTCGGCGCGGGCGCGGGGCTCAGCGCGTCGCTGGCGCGGCTCTTCGCCGGCGACGGCATGCGGGTGGCGGTCGCCGCGCGCGACGCCGGCAAGCTGGCGCCGCTGGCGAGCGAGATCGGCGGCTCCGCCTTCGCCTGCGACGCGGCCGACGCCGAGTCCGTCGACCGGCTGTTCGCGGACACCGTCGCCGCCATCGGCACGCCCGACATCGTCGTCTACAATCCCAGCGCCCGGGCCCGCGGCCCGATCGCCGAGCTCGATCGCGACGCCGTGCGCCAGGCGCTGATGGTCAGCTGCTACGGCGGCTTCCTGGTCGGCCAGGCGGCTGCCCGGCTGATGCTCGAGCGCGGCGCGGGGTCGATCCAGTTCACCGGCGCCTCGGCGAGCGTCAAGGGCTACGCCCAGTCGGCGCCGTTCGCGATGGGCAAGTTCGGGCTGCGCGGCCTGGCCCAGAGCATGGCGCGCGAGCTGGCGCCGAAGAACATCCACGTCGCCCACTTCGTCATCGACGGCGGCATCGAGCGGGAGAACGACCCGCGCGCGGCGGGGCGGGGGGAGGACGGCATGCTCGATCCCGACGCCATCGCCCAGACCTACCTCCATATCCACCGCCAGCACCGCAGCGCCTGGACCTGGGAGGTCGAGCTGCGCCCTTGGGTCGAGAATTTCTGATTCGATCGCCTGTTTCGGCGGCGACCGTCACGGATCGGCCACAATTCGGTTGAGCGCTCGCGGAACCTCTGTCTAACTTAGGGCACCGCCGCGCCCCGGGCGTCGTATCCCGGGTCCCGGAGCGTGGCGCGTCTTCAGGCCGTCGGCCGTCCGGCCGGCACGACCCGAAATCCGTCAGGCGGTGCGAGGATGTATTACGTCGCCTACTTCCTCGATCAGCTGATCAACGGCGTGACCCTGGGTGCGATCTACGGGCTCGTCGCGATCGGCTACACGATGGTCTACGGCATCATCGGCATGATCAATTTCGCCCATGGCGAAATCTTCATGATCGGCACCTTCGTCTCTCTGATCGCCTTCCTGCTCCTGGGCCTGCTCGGCATCGGCTGGGCGCCGCTGGCGATCGTGATCGTGCTGATCGTGGCGATGGTCTTCACCGCCTTCTACGGCTGGACCCTGGAGCGGGTCGCCTATCGCCCGCTGCGCGGCTCGCCGCGGCTGGCCGCGCTGATCACCGCGATCGGCATGTCGATCTTCCTGCAGAACTACGTCCAGCTGCTCCAGGGCGCGCGCAACAAGCCGCTCAAGCCCATGGTCTCCGGCGGGATCGAGCTGGTCCACACCCAGAACCAGGCCGGCCAGCCCTACGTCATCTCGCTCAGCTACCTGCAGATGCTGATCATCAGCCTGACCATCGTGCTGATGATCGTGTTCACCTACCTGATCACGCGCACGGCGCTGGGCCGCGCCCAGCGCGCCTGCGAGCAGGACCGCGGCATGGCGGCGCTGCTCGGCGTCAACGTCGACCGCACGATCTCGCTGACCTTCGTCATCGGCGCGGCGCTGGCCGCGGTCGCCGGGCTGATCTTCATGCTCCGCTACGGCGCGACCGACTTCTTCGTCGGCTTCCTGACCGGGATCAAGGCGTTCACCGCGGCCGTGCTCGGCGGCATCGGCTCGCTGCCCGGCGCGATGCTGGGCGGCATCCTGATCGGGCTGATCGAGGTCTTCTTCGCCGGCTACTTCAACCTCGAATACAAGGACGTCGCGACCTTCACCATCCTCGTCCTGGTGCTGATCTTCCGGCCGACCGGCCTGCTCGGCAAGCCGGACATCGAGAAGGTCTGATCGTGGCGGCTGCGGCACAGGACGGACGGTCGATCGTCAAGGAACTCGCGGCCACCGCGCTGATCGTCGGTGCGCTGACGATCACCATGGTCGGCTTCCACATCAAGGACATCCCGGGCGGCATCGCGCTGGAGACCCGTCTGTTCGACGTGGTGTCGGCGATCATCGCCGCCGTGATCGGGCGCGGATGGCTGATCCTGGCGCGTCAAGGCCGGCCGCTGGTGGTCGCCGCCACCGCGCTGCCGGTCACCGTCCTGCTGCTGGTCGGGCTGTTGTCGCAGACACTGTTCGGTCCGGCCGGCGTTGCGCTGAAGGCCTATCTGCCGTTCCAGGCGGCGATCGTTCAGTGGATGCTGACCATCGCCGCGTTCGCGTTCGGCATCGTCGCACTCATCCGGCATCGGCAGCAGGTCGCGTCGGCAGCGCGCGAAAGCGCCAGAGCGACCGCCCGCGCGGACGGCGACGCCGCCCCGGTCGGCGACGAAGACGAGACCTTCATGGACCGGGTCAGCGCCCGCGTGCAGCGGTCCTCGGGCTATATCGGCATCGCGCTGTTCGTGTTCGCGGCGGTGTTCCCGTTCCTGCCGTTCGTCACCCTCCAGCACCTCGATATCGGCGTGCTGGTGCTGACCTACGTGATGCTGGGCTGGGGGCTGAACATCGTGGTCGGCCTGGCCGGCCTGCTCGACCTCGGCTACGTCGCCTTCTACGCGGTCGGCGCCTATTCCTTCGCGTTGCTGGCGTCGCCCGATTCGCCGGTGCTGGCGGCGCTCGGCGTCCATCAGGGCATCAGCTTCTGGCTGTGCCTGCCGATCGCCGGGATCATGGCGGCGTCGGCCGGCGTCACCCTGGGCTTTCCGGTGCTGCGCCTGCGCGGCGACTATCTCGCCATCGTCACCCTGGGCTTCGGCGAGATGATCCGGGTCGTGCTGCTCAACTTCTACAGCCTGACCAAGGGGCCCGACGGCATCTCCAACATCCCGCCGCCGTCCGTGTTCGGCTACTCGACCCAGCCGGTGATGAACAACGAGACGCTCCAGAACACGACGGAGTTCCACCAGTGGGTCGGCTGGGCCTTCAACCAGACCGATACCACGACCTTCCTGTTCTACCTCATCCTGGTGATGGCGCTGATCACCAACTTCTTCACCCTGCGGATCCGCAAGCTGCCGGTCGGGCGGGCGTGGGAGGCGCTGCGCGAGGACGAGATCGCGTGCCGCTCGCTCGGCATCAACCCGACCAACACCAAGCTGACCGCCTTCGGGCTCGGCGCCATGTTCGGCGGCTTCGCCGGATCGTTCTTCGCCACCCGCCAGACCTTCGTCAGCCCGGAGAGCTTCACCTTCATCGAATCGGCGGTGATCCTGGCGATCGTCGTGCTCGGCGGCTTCGGCAGCCAGATCGGCGTCGTGGTCGCGGCCTTCGTCCTGGTCGGCCTGCCCGAGCTGTTCCGCGAGCTGCAGCAGTACCGCATGCTGTTCTTCGGCGCGACCATGGTGATCATCATGCTGTGGCGGCCGCGCGGCCTGCTGGCCCACCGTGAGCCGACGATCCTGCTGCACAAGCGACGAAGACGACGCAAGAGCGAGGCGTCCGCCGAGGCGGCGGAGGCGGGCCGATGAGCACGCTGCTGGCGGTCGAGCACCTGACGATGCGCTTCGGTGGTCTGGTCGCGGTCGACGACGTCTCCTTCGCCGCCGCGGACGCCGAGATCACCGCGATCATCGGCCCCAACGGCGCCGGCAAGACGACGGTGTTCAACTGTCTGACCGGGTTCTACAAGCCGACCGTCGGGCGCCTGCACCTCGCCAAGGGCAGCACCGAATGGCTGCTCGAGCGGATGGAGGGCTTCCGGATCGCACGCGACGCCGGGGTCGCCCGAACCTTCCAGAACATCCGCCTGTTCCCCAAGATGACCGTGCTGGAGAACCTGATCGTCGCCCAGCACAACAAGCTGATGCGCGCGTCGGGCTACACCGTGCGCGGCCTGTTCGGGTTCGGCTACAAGAAGGCCGAGGCGGAAGCGGTCGACCTGGCGCGCTACTGGCTGGACAAGGTCGAACTGGTCGACCGCGCCGACGACACTGCCGGCAGCCTGCCCTATGGCGGGCAGCGCCGGCTCGAGATCGCGCGGGCGATGTGCACCGAGCCGGTCCTGCTCTGCCTCGACGAGCCGGCGGCCGGCCTCAACCCGCGCGAATCGCACGCCCTCAACGACCTGCTGAACTTCATCCAGGACGAGCACAAGATCGGGCTCCTGCTGATCGAGCACGACATGAGCGTCGTGATGGAGATCTCGGACCACATCGTCGTGCTCGATCACGGCAAGAAGATCTCCGACGGCAACCCCGAGTTCGTGCGCAACGACCCGGCGGTGATCCGCGCCTATCTCGGCGAGGAGGAGGACGAGGATCTGCCGGAGATCATCCAGCAGGACCTCGGCGAGGGCGACGAGGCACTCCCGGTGACGGGGAACGGCCGGCATGAGCGCGATGCTGTCGATCGAGGGCGTCGAGACCTTCTATGGACGGATCCAGGCGCTGCGCGGCGTCGATGTCGAGGTCGGCCAGGGCGAGATCGTCACCCTGATCGGCGCCAACGGCGCGGGCAAGTCGACCCTGTTGATGACCATCTGCGGCGACCCGCGGGCGGCGCGCGGCCGGATCGTCTTCGACGGCGAGGACATCACCGCCCGTCAGACCTACGAGATCGTGCGCATGGGCGTGGCGCAGTCGCCCGAGGGCCGGCGTATCTTCCCGCGCATGACCGTGCGCGAGAACCTCCAGCTCGGCGCGACCACCGCCGACCCGGCCCATTTCGCCGCCGACGAGGAGCGGGTCTTCGCGATGTTCCCGATCCTCAAGGAGCGCGCCGAGCAGCGCGGCGGCACCCTGTCGGGCGGCGAGCAGCAGATGCTGGCGATCGGCCGCGCGCTGATGAGCCGGCCGCGCCTGCTCTTGCTCGACGAGCCGTCGCTCGGGCTGGCGCCGATGGTGGTCAAGCAGATCTTCGAGGTGATCCGGGAGATCAACGCCGACGGGATGACCGTGTTCCTGGTCGAGCAGAACGCCTACCACGCGCTGCGGCTCGCCCACCGCGGCTACGTCATGGCCAACGGCCGGATCGTGATGTCGGGCACGGGGCGCGAGCTGCTCGCCAACGCCGAGGTCCGCTCGGCCTATCTCGAAGGCGGGCAATAGGGGCGCGGCATGCTTGAGATTCTCGGCGTTCCCTCGATCCTGGTGACCATCGGCGTCACCCTCGTGCTGCTCGCCGGCGCGGCCTTCATGACCGGGCAGGCGCTGGCGTCGACCTGGCGCCCGCTGTGGCACGCCTATCCCTACGGCCTGCTGCTCGGCTTCGTCGACCGGTTCCTGATCTGGGGCCTGTTCGACGGCAACGGGCTGTCGGTCACCGGCTACCTGATCGACACCGCGGTGATCACCCTGATCGAGGTCGGTGCCTACCGCGTCACCCGGGCGCGCAAGATGACCGGGCAGTATCCGTGGCTGTACGAGCGCTCCGGATTGTTCTCCTGGCGCGAGCGATCATCCGATCGGTAGCGTGTAATCCGCGGTTTCCGGCGGTTTTTATGCGTGCTACAGTCGCAACAAGGGCGTGCGCGGGGGCGTGCGCCGTGCAATCCGGAATTTCCCCGGCCTGCCGGGCCGGGAGGCGTTCCGCAATCAGGGAGTGAGTCACCGATGAAGAAATTCAGCCTTTCGCTCGTTGCCGCTGCGGCGGTAACGGCCCTCTCGGTCGGCACGGCTCGGGCCGATCTCTTGATCGCCGTTGTCGGCCCGATCACCGGCCAGTACGCCTCCTTCGGCGAGCAGATGAAGCGCGGCGCCGAACAGGCCGTGAAGGACATCAACGCCAAGGGCGGTGTCCTCGGCCAGAAGATCCGCCTGATCGTCGGCGACGACGCCTGCGATCCGAAGCAGGCGGTCGCGGTCGCCAAGAAGCTGGTCAGCCAGAAGGTCGTCTTCGTCGCCGGCCACTTCTGCTCCGGCTCGTCGATCCCGGCGTCCAAGGTCTACACCGCCGGCCGCATCCTGCAGATCTCGCCGGCCTCGACCAATCCGAAGCTGACCGACGAGGGCGGCCCGAACGTGTTCCGCGTCTGCGGCCGTGACGACCAGCAGGGCGTCGTCGCCGGCAAGCTCCTCGCCACCAAGTTCAAGGGCAAGAAGGTCGCCTTCCTCAACGACAAGACCGCTTACGGCAAGGGCCTGATGGAACAGACCCTGGCCAACTACAAGAAGCTGGGCGGCAAGCCGGCGATGATCGAGGCCTATACCGCCGGTGAAAAGGACTACACCGCGCTGGTCTCGAAGATGAAGGCGGCCGGCATCGACGTGTTCTACCTCGGCGGCTACCACACCGAGGGCGCGCTGATGATCCGCCAGGCCAACGAGATGGGCTACAAGCCGCAGCTCGTGTCCGGTGACGCGCTGGTCACCGACGAGTTCTGGAAGATCGCCGGCAAGGCGGGCGAGGGCACGCTGATGACCTTCAGCCCGGATCCGCGCAAGAACGCCGCCGCCGCGCCGGTCGTGGCCGAGTTCAAGAAGCAGAACTACGAGCCCGAGGGCTACACGCTCTACACCTACGGCGCCGTCCAGGCCTGGGCCCAGGCCGTCACCGACGCCAAGTCGACCGACCTCGCCAAGGTGGTGAAGGCGCTGCGCACCCAGCAGTTCAGCACGGTGCTCGGCAAGATCGGCTTCGACAAGAAGGGCGACGTCACCGCGCCGGGCTACGTCTGGTACGTCTGGCACGACGGCAAGTACGACTACGCCAAGTAGCCGTCACGCCCGACACGAGCAAAGGGCCCGGTGGCGGATGCCGCCGGGCCTTTTCTCTGCCTGCCGCAAATAAATTCGGCGCGCTGGCTTGCGCCGGCGCGCCGGAATTTTTTGCGCGATTTGTTGGTCTAGTTGGTGGCGTGCGCCGCCGGAGAACCCGGGCTGCGGCGGCCCAAGCCGATGCGCTTGGCGAATTCGGACCGCTGACGGGCGTAGTTGGGCGCAACCATGGGATAGTCTGCCGGAAGGCTCCACTTCGCCCGATACTCTTCGGGCGACATGTTGTAGTTGGTGCGCAGATGGCGCTTCAGCATCTTGAGCTTTTTGCCATCTTCCAGACAGACGATGTATTCCGGCGTGACGGACCGACGGACCGGCACGGCCGGCTTCGGTGCGTCGTTGAGCTTGCGCTCCTCGCTCAAGTTGGTCAGCGAACCGTAGACCGTCTTGATCACGTCCGGAATCTGGGTAGGTGGTAAGGTGTTGTTGCCGACGTAGGCCGAAACCACGTCAGCAGTCATTCGGAGCATATCCTCATCGGATATGCGATCCTGGCTTTCGTTACTCATTCCCCGCATCCTTTTTTGCTTTAAGGCTTGCTGCCCTATGGGCTTGACTGTTTGGACATTTTGTACGTCCATTACAGCATTGTGAGAGATTGCACATAATCCATTTCAAGTCAATTCAGAGTAGAAAACGTATTACTGTCGATTTTTGCTGGATATTATAGCCATGGTTAATTCAATTCCCATAATCCCCGATATGGTGTTTAGAACGGCATTCAGATACCAGATATATTCCTATTTGTTCTTGGTTCGTCTTTGATTACTTGTCGAAACCGCGGGTTTCTGCGGGTTCTGGCGCCCCGAACCGGGGCGCGCCGTCGAACAATGCCGTGCGGAACCCCGGTTGTGTTTTTCCGTGCTTCGCGCGCCATATATGGTAGAAGCTGGACCCTCGAGCCGACGGCCAGCACCAGGGACGATCATGGCGTCCAGCGCCACCGACAATAGAAAAGGCACCGGAAAAGGCACCGTGGCGATCGCGGCGGACCACGCCGGTTTCGAGTTGAAGTCGGTGCTGGCGGAGGAGATCGCGTCGCTCGGCTACGACCTGGTCGACCTCGGGACCAACGGTCCCGACAGCGTCGACTACCCCGATTTCGGCCACAAGGCGGCCCGGGCGATCACCGACGGCGCCGCCGACCTGGGCGTGATCGTGTGCGGCACGGGCATCGGCATCAGCATGGCCGCGAACCGCCATCCCGGCGTCCGCGCGGCGGTGTGCCACGACACCGTGTCGGCCCGCCTGGCGCGCCAGCACAACGACGCGAACGTGCTGGCGCTCGGCGCCCGCCTGATCGGCGTCGAGGTCGCGAAGGACTGCGTCAGGACCTTCCTGGCCACCGAATTCGAGGGCGGCCGGCACGCGCGCCGGATCGCCAAGATCGACGACTTTGCATGATCCGAAAGGAGAGCGTTTCTCTATGACAGCCACCGGAACAGCGTCCCTCGAGACCCTGAGCGACCAATTCTTCGGTGAATCGTT
This sequence comes from uncultured Alphaproteobacteria bacterium, assembly GCA_963730305.1. GTDB lineage: Bacteria > Pseudomonadota > Alphaproteobacteria > Bin65 > Bin65 > CAMYMQ01. The sequence goes on along the minus strand of CAVSRB010000001.1, from coordinate 197,940 downwards.
GCAGGACAAGGATCCCGAGATCTACCGGGCGATCCGCGGCGAGCTCGGCCGGCAGCAGGACCAGATCGAGCTGATCGCGTCCGAGAACATCGTCTCGCGCGCCGTGCTCGAGGCCCAGGGTACCGTGCTGACCAACAAGTATGCCGAGGGCTATCCCGGTCGCCGCTACTATGCCGGTTGCGAATTCGTCGACGTCGCCGAGAGCCTCGCGATCGAGCGCGCCAAGAAACTGTTCGGCTGCGCCTTCGCCAACGTCCAGCCGCACGCCGGCGCCCAGGCCAACGCCGAGGCGATGATGGCCGTGGTCAAGCCGGGCGACACGATCATGGGCATGGCGCTCGCCTCCGGCGGCCACTTGAGCCACGGCGCGCCGTTCAACATGTCCGGCAAGTGGTTCCACGCCGTCCAGTACGGCGTGACCGCCGATACCCACCTGATCGACTACGACCAGGTCGAGGCGCTGGCCGAGGAGCACCGGCCCAAGCTGATCATCGCGGGCGGCTCGGCCTATCCGCGGATCATCGACTTCGCGCGCTTCCGCCAGATCGCCGACAAGGTCGGGGCCGTGCTGATGGTCGACATGGCCCATTTCGCCGGGCTGGTCGCCGCCGGCGTCCATCCCAGCCCGCTGCCCCACGCGCATATCGTCACCACGACGACCCACAAGACCCTGCGCGGCCCGCGCGGCGGCATGATCCTCAGCGACGACCCGGACATGGGCAAGAAGCTCAACTCGGCGGTGTTCCCGGGCACTCAGGGCGGGCCGCTGATGCACCAGATCGCGGCCAAGGCGGTGGCCCTGGGCGAAGCGCTGCAGCCGGACTTCCGCTCCTACGCCCAGGCGGTCGTCGACAACGCCAAGATCCTGGCCCAGACGCTCCAGCGCCGCGGCCTCGACATCGTCTCGGGCGGCACCGACACCCATCTGGCGCTGGTCGACCTGCGGCCCAAGGGGCTCACCGGCAAGGTCACCGAGGCGAGCCTCGAGCGGGCGCTGATGACCTGCAACAAGAACGCCGTGCCCAACGATCCCGAGAACCCGACCGTGACCTCGGGGGTCCGGGTCGGCAGCCCGGCCGGGACCACGCGGGGCTTCGGCATCAAGGAGTTCGAGACGGTCGGCGAGCTGATGGGCGACGTGCTCGACGGCCTGGTCGACAATCCCGACGACAATTCGGCGGCCGAGGCGGCTGCCCGGGAGGGCGTCACCGAGCTGTGCCGGCGCTTTCCGGTGTATCCCGATCTCTGATCGGACTGGGGTAGGGGGGAAGGATGCGTTGTCCGTTCTGCGGAAGTGAAGACACCCAGGTCAAGGACTCACGGCCGACCGAGGACGGCTCTGCCATTCGGCGCCGGCGCTTCTGCCCCGCCTGCGGCTCGCGTTTCACCACCTTCGAGCGGGTCCAGCTCCGCGACCTGGTGGTGGTCAAGGCCAACGGCCAGCGGGTGCCGTTCGACCGGGACAAGCTGTTCCGGTCGCTGTCGATCGCGGTGCGCAAGCGGCCGATCGACGAGGAGCGGATCGAACGCATCGTCAACTCGATCACCCGGCGGCTGGAGAGCTCGGGCGAGACCGAGATCCCGTCCAAGCACATCGGCGAGCTGGTGATGGAAGCGCTCGCCGGCCTCGACCAGGTCGCCTACGTGCGCTTCGCCTCGGTCTACAAGAATTTCCGGGAGGCCAAGGATTTCGAGGAATTCCTCGGCAGCCTCGGCGGCGTCGAGCGTGTCGACGTCGACGACTGATCCCGCGCGCGCAGACCTGGACCATATGACCGCCGCCATCGGCCTGGCCCGTCGCGGGCTGGGCAACGCCTGGCCCAATCCCGCGGTCGGCTGCGTGCTGGTCCGCGACGGCCAGGTCGTCGGCCGCGGCTGGACCCAACCGGGCGGCCGGCCCCATGCCGAGACCGAAGCGCTGGCCCGCGCCGGCGCCGCAGCCCGCGGCGCGACCGCCTACGTCTCGCTCGAACCGTGCAGCCACCATGGCCAGACGCCGCCCTGCGTCGACGCGCTGATCGACGCGGGGGTCAGTCGCGTCGTCGTCGGCGGGGTCGACCCGGACCCGCGGGTCTCCGGATCGGGACTCCGGCGGCTGCGCGAAGCCGGTGTCGAAGTGATCGAGGGCGTCGCCGCCGACGCCGCGGCGGAGGTGGCCCAGGGATTCGTTTCGCGCGTCACCCGCGGCCGGCCGGCGGTCACGCTCAAGCTCGCCTCCAGCCTGGACGGCCGCATCGCGACGTCGGGCGGCGAGAGCAAGTGGATCACCGGGCCGCTGGCGCGCGATTTCGCGCACGGACTGCGGCTGCGCCACGACGCCGTTTTGGTCGGCATCGGCACCGCGCTGGCCGACGATCCCGAGCTGACCTGCCGGTTGCCGGGCGGCGACGTGCGGCCGGCGGTACGCGTCGTCCTCGACAGCGATGGCCGCTTCCCTGCCGATGGCAAGCTGGCCAAGACCGCGGGCGACGTCCCGGTCTGGCTGATGCTGGGCGAGGGGGCCGCTGTCCCCAAGGGGCTGTCCGCGGCGGTCGAGGTCATCACGGTCTCGCGCAGCGACCATTGGCGGCCCGATCCGTCCGCCGTCCTGGCCGCGCTGGCCGAGCGCGGCGTGACCCGCGTCCTGGTCGAGGGGGGCGGCCACGTCGCTGCGTCTTTCCTGCGCGACGGCCTGGTCGACCGGCTCTACTGGTTCCGTGCCGGGGTGGCGATCGGCGACGACGGTCTGGCCGGCGTGGCCGACCTGGGCCTCGCCGGGTTGTCGGGCGCGCCGCGTTTCACCCTTGCCCGGCGCTGGCAGTTGGGCGGCGACGTGGTGGAAAGCTGGGTCACGGCCCGGTAGGTTAGCGGATGTTCACCGGAATCATCACCGACCTCGGGCTGGTGCGCGCGATCACGCGGCGCGCCGGCGCCGACACCCGTCTCGAGATCGAGACGGCCTACGACACCGACGAGATCGAGCTGGGCGCGTCGATCGCCTGTTCCGGCCCGTGCTTGACCGTGACCGACAAGGGACCGGGCTGGTTCGCGGTCGAGGCGTCGGCGGAGACGCTGGCGCGCACGACCATGGGCCGCTGGACCGAGGGCCGGCCGATCAACCTGGAGCGCGCGCTGGCGGTTGGCCAGGAGCTCGGCGGCCACATCGTCACCGGCCACGTCGACGCCGTGGCCACGATCCGGTCGCGCGAGACGGTCGACGGCAGCACCCGGTTCGCCATCGCGGTGCCGCCGGACCTCGCCCCCTACATCGCCGAGAAGGGCTCGGTCGCGTTGGACGGCGTGTCGCTGACCGTCAACGGCGTCGCCGACGGGGATGACGAAACCCGCTTCGAGGTCAATATCATCCGCCACACCCAGGAAATGACGACCTTCGGCGCGCTCGAGGAAGGCGACACGGTAAATCTGGAAGTGGACATACTGGCGCGCTACGTTGGGCGCATGCGCGACGCAATGGAAACGGCACGATGACGGACAACATCCGGCGCTTCAAGACGGTGACGGCGCCTTCGGAAGAGCGCAGCGAGGACGACCTCGCCTACCTGTCGTCGATCGACGAGATCATCGACGAGGCCCGCAACGGCCGCATGTTCATCCTGGTCGACGACGAGGACCGGGAGAACGAGGGCGATCTCGTGATCCCGGCGCAGATGGCGACGCCGGACGTGATCAACTTCATGGCCCTGCACGGCCGCGGGCTGATCTGCCTGGCCCTGCCGCGCCAGCGGACCAGCGAGCTCGGCCTCGAGCTGATGCCGCGCCACAATCGCGAGAACCAGGGCACCGCCTTCACCGTCTCGATCGAGGCGGCCGAAGGGGTGACCACGGGGATATCCGCCGCCGACCGCGCCCACACGGTCGCCGTCGCCATCGATCCGACCAAGGGGCGCGACGACATCGTCGTGCCGGGCCACGTCTTCCCGCTGGTCGCCCGCGACGGCGGCGTGCTGGTGCGCACCGGCCACACCGAGGCCGCGGTCGACATCGCGCGGCTGGCCGGGCTCAACCCGTCTGGCGTGATCTGCGAGATCATGAACCAGGACGGCACCATGGCGCGGCTGCCCGACCTGATTTCCTTCTCTCAGCGCCACAACCTCAAGATCGCGACGATCGCCGACCTGATCGCCTATCGCCGGCGCCACGACCGCATCGTCGAGCAGATCGCCAAGACGACCTTCGAGAGCCGCTTCGGCGGGCAGTTCAAGACCTATGTCTACGTCAACCGCGCCGCCTATGCCGAGCATTTGGCGCTGGTCAAGGGCGAGATCCGGTCCGACGCGCCGACCCTGGTCCGCATGCACCGGCTCAACGTGTTCCGCGACCTGCTCGGCGATTCCAAGGACGATCATATCGGCGAGCTGCAGAAGAGCATGGAGATGATCGCCGAAGCCGGGCGCGGCGTCGTCGTGCTGATCCGCGAGCCCTGGGCCCGGTCGCTGTCGGACGACGTCATGGAGCGCGCCGACCGCGAGGCCGGCCTGCCGATCCCGTCGCAGGAAGCCGGCGAGATCCATTCGCTCCGGGACTATGGCGTCGGCGCGCAGATCCTGCTCGACCTCGGCGTCCGCAACATGATCCTGCTGACCAACAGCAACCGCACGATCGTCGGCCTCGAGGGCTACGACCTGCACCTGGCCGAACGTCGCTCGATCCCGGTGGCCTCGCGATGAGCGGTCGCAGCCCGCACGTCCTGATCGTCGAATCGCGGTTCTACGAGGATATCAGCGACATGCTGGTCGCCGGCGCGGTCGCCGCGCTCGACGAGGCCGGGGTGACCTGGGAGCGGCTCGAAGTGCCCGGCACCTTCGAGGTGCCCGCGGTGATCAACATGGCGCTCGACCGTTACGACGGCTTCGTCGCGCTGGGCTGCGTCATCCGTGGCGAGACCACTCACTACGACTATGTCTGCGGTGAGAGCGCCCGCGGCCTGCAAGAGCTGGCGCTGCACAAGCACGCGGCGATCGGCTACGGCATCCTCACGGTCGAGAACCATGCCCAGGCCGTCGCCCGAGCCGATCCCCAGCAGCGCGACAAGGGCCGCGACGCGGTCGTCGCCTGCCTGCGCATGATCGAGCTCAAGCGCCGCTTCACGATGACCTGAGCGTCGATGCCACAGCAACTCCAGCCGACCCGGGGTGGCCGCCGATCCAACGGCGCCGGCCGCCGCAGCGCCTCGCGGCTCGCCGCCGTCCAGGCGCTCTACCAGATCGACGTGACCGACACTTCGGCCGAGGCCGTGATGGCGGAATTCCTGCGCTACCGGCTCGACCCGAAGCGCAACGGGCCGCGCCTGGGCGCCGCCGACCAGCGCCATTTCGTCAGCGTCGTGCGCGGCGCCAGCGAGGCCCGCGAGACGCTCGACCGGATGATCGGCTCGTCGCTGTCCGAGGGCTGGTCGCTCGACCGCATGGACCGGGTGCTGTGCGCCACGCTGCGCGCCGGCGCCTACGAGCTGTACAGCCGCAGCGACATCCCCGCCCGGGTGGTCATCACCGAGTATGTCGACGTCGCCAACGCCTTCTTCGAGGGGCGCGAGCCGGGCTTCGTCAACGGCATCCTCGACCGGCTGGCGCACGTGCTGCGCCCCGAGGAGTTCGAGGCGCCCGCCGCGGGAACCGAGCCGCCGGCCCCCTGAGGCCGGACCGCGCCATGTCGGTTCCCGGCGAATTCGAGATCATCGCCCGGCATTTCGCGCCGCTCGCGGCCGGTTGCGCCGGCGCGCTCGGCCTGACCGACGACGCCGCGGTGCTGGCGCCGCGCGCGGGCTTCGATCTGGTCGTCACCAACGACGCCCTGGTCGAAGGCGTCCATTTCCGCCCCGACGACCCGGCCGGCGACGTCGCGCGCAAGGCGCTCCGGGTCAACCTGTCCGACCTGGCCGCGATGGGCGCCGCGCCGCGCTACTACAACCTCGCCCTCGCCCTGTCGGCGCGGATCGACGAGGCCTGGCTGGAGGGGTTCGCCGGGGCGTTGGGCGAGGACCAGCGCCGGTTCGGCGTCACCCTGGTCGGCGGCGACACGGTGTCGACGCCCGGGCCGGTCACCATCGCGGTGACCGCGTTCGGCGAGGTGGCGCAGGGCAGGGCGCTGACCCGCGGCGGCGCGCAAGCCGGCGACCGGGTCTTCGTTTCCGGGACGATCGGCGACGCCGGGGCCGGTCTGGCGGTGTTGACCGGTCGGGCGACGGCCGAGGCGGGCGACCGCGACGCGCTGGTCGCCCGCTATCGGGTGCCCGAGCCGCGCACGGGCCTGGGGCCGGCCCTGGTCGGCCTGGCCACGGCCGCGATCGACGTCTCGGACGGGCTGATCGCCGACCTGGGCCATATTTGTGCGGTGTCCGGGTGCGGCGCGGCGATCGCGCTCGACGCGGTGCCGCTGTCGGCGGCGGCGGGCCGGTGCGCAGGCTACGACCGGCTCGACGCGCTGGCGGCGGGCGACGACTACGAGCTGCTGTTCACCGCCCCGCAAGAGGCTGCAGACCGGATCGCCGCGGTCGCCGAGCGATGCGGCGTCGGGGTTACCGCCATCGGCTCGATCGAGGCGGGCCGCGGCGTGCGGGTACTCGATGCACACGGCGCCTCGGTCACGGTGACCCGGACGGGCTATCGCCATTTTTGACCGGCCGTCGCCGCGACAAACGGCGCGCCGGCCATGCGTTGCGCGCATGGTCACAGTCATGTTGCACGCGAAAATCCTTTCTGGCATGTTTCGGCCACATTTCGCCGCGCCCGCAAGGGGGTATAGGGGAGAGTCCGGCGGCTTCGGATTAGTCTGATCGACCGTTCTTCGGCCCGATTACGCGGCGCCGCGGTTTCCGCATGCTTACGCAAACCCAAGAGGCAGATTGTCGATGGCCTACGTTCCTTATTTCGCGCTCGCCTGCGCGATTCTCGCCGTCCTATACGGCATCTTCACCAGCCGGGCCGTGCTCTCCGCGAGCCCCGGCAACGAGCGGATGCAGGAGATCGCCGCCGCCATCCAGGAAGGTGCCAAGGCCTATCTGAACCGGCAGTACCTGACCATTGCCGGGGTCGGCATCGTCATCTTCATCATCGTCTCGGTGCTGCTCGGCATCTGGGTCGGCATCGGTTACCTGATCGGCGCCGTGCTCTCGGGCGCGACGGGCTACATCGGCATGAACGTGTCGGTCCGGGCCAACGTCCGCACGGCCGAGGCCGCCCGCAAGGGGCTGGCGCAGGGCCTGCGGATCGCCTTCGAGGCGGGCGCGGTGACCGGCATGCTGGTCGCGGGCCTGGCCCTGCTGGCCGTCTCCGGCTACTACGTCATCCTCACGGAGGTGCTCAAGGTCGAGCCGCGGATGCTGGTCGACGCGCTGGTCGCGCTCGGCTTCGGCGCCTCGCTGATCTCGATCTTCGCCCGTCTCGGCGGCGGCATCTTCACCAAGGGCGCCGACGTCGGCGCCGACCTGGTCGGCAAGGTCGAAGCGGGCATCCCCGAGGACGATCCGCGCAACCCGGCGGTGATCGCGGACAACGTCGGCGACAATGTCGGCGACTGCGCCGGCATGGCCGCGGACCTGTTCGAGACCTACGCCGTGACCGTGGTCGCGACCATGGTCCTCGCGCACATCTTCAACCTGACCGGCGGCGTGCTCTATCCGTTGGCGATCGGCGGCGTGTGCATCATCACCTCGATCATCGGCACCTATTTCGTCCGCCTGGGCGCGAGCAACAACATCATGGGCGCGCTCTACAAGGGCTTCATCGCCGCGGCGCTGTTGTCGCTGATCGGCATCGCCTTCGTGACCTGGTGGGTGATCGGCTTCGACACACCGATGACCGCAGGCGGCGCCCACTTCTTCGGCTGGTCGCTGTTCATCTGCGCCGTGATCGGCCTGGTCGTCACCGGCCTGCTGATCTGGATCACCGAGTTCTACACCGGCACCGAGTATCGTCCGGTGCAGTCGGTGGCCCAGGCCTCGACCACCGGCCATGCCACCAACGTGATCCAGGGCCTCGCCGTCTCGCTCGAGGCGACTGCGGTTCCCGCGATCATCATCATCGCCGCGATCATCGCCACGTACCTGCTGGCGGGCCTGTTCGGCATCGCGATCGCGGTGACCGCGATGCTGGCGCTGGCCGGCATGGTCGTCGCGCTCGATGCCTACGGCCCCGTCACCGACAACGCGGGCGGCATCGCCGAGATGGCCGATCTTGAACCGGAGGTGCGCAACACCACCGACGCGCTCGACGCGGTCGGCAACACGACCAAGGCGGTGACCAAGGGCTATGCGATCGGTTCGGCGGGCCTCGGCGCGCTGGTCCTGTTCGCGGCCTATACCCAGGACATCAGCTACTTCAAGAACGCCGGCTCGGCCTTCTTCAAGGACGTCACGGTCAACTTCTCGCTGTCCAATCCCTTCGTGGTCGTCGGCCTGATCTTCGGCGGCCTGCTGCCGTACCTCTTCGGCGCGATGGGCATGACCGCGGTCGGCCGCGCGGCGGGCTCGGTGGTCAACGAGGTGCGCCGCCAGTTCCGCGAGATCAAGGGCATCATGGAAGGCGAGGCGAAGCCGGAATACGGCAAGTGCGTCGACCTGCTGACCAAGGCGGCGATCAAGGAGATGGTCATTCCGTCCATGCTCCCGGTGCTGTCGCCGATCTTCCTGTTCCTGGTGATCTGGCTGATCGGCGGCAAGTCGGCGGCGCTGTCGGCGCTCGGCGCCATGCTGCTCGGCGTCATCGTCACGGGCCTGTTCGTCGCGATCTCGATGACCGCGGGCGGTGGCGCCTGGGACAACGCCAAGAAGTTCATCGAGGACGGCCATCACGGCGGCAAGGGCTCGGAAGCCCACAAGGCGGCGGTGACCGGCGATACCGTCGGCGATCCCTACAAGGACACCGCGGGCCCGGCGGTCAACCCGATGATCAAGATCACCAACATCGTGGCGCTGCTGCTGCTGGCGATCCTGGCGCACTGACCCGGCCCGCACGCCGGACAAAGAGAAACGCCCCGGACCGCTCGGTTCGGGGCGTTTTTTCTTTCCGGCGCGTGCGGCGAAGCCGCGTGGCCGTGACTACAGCCCGAAAGTGTTCTTCTTCTTCTTATTGACCCGCGAGCGGGTGACCGTGTCCCACAGGCTGCGCAGCATGCTCGGCTCGCCGCCGCGGCTCTTGGTGACGCGGCTGACCACGTCGACGTTGCGCGCGTCGGCCAGGCCGTAGCGCTTGATCCCGGTGACGACGCCCTCGTCGTTGAAGCGGATCTCGACGACCTGCTGCTGCTTGACGTCCGGCTTGAAGAAGGCGAAATGCTCTTCGCGCTTGCTGATGTAGTACCAGGCGTTCTTGTCGAAGGGCGAGATGTTGGAGGGCGAGCCGAGCTTGCGGGCGACCTCCTGCTTGCTGGTGACGCCGATCTGGATGGTTCGCAGGTCGTCCCGCTCGGCGTGGTTGCCGCGCAGATCGACCATCGGCGTGCACGCGCCCGCCGCGAGCGCGATGGCCGCGGCCGCGAGCAGCATCCGGCCTGATTTGAAGCGTCGTGTCGTCATCTGGGGCGTCATCTCTTTGAATACGGCGCCCGGCGGCGGATCGTTGATTGCCGTCGCGGACGCAACTCGGTAAACGATCCCGGCACCGGGCCGGCACGCGCGAGACTGTCACCGGACCCGGATTCTGTCAACTGCTCCGACGCGCGGGAAAAAGGACGCAAAATGAAGTGGATAGACCCGCTGCTCAGGCTGCTGTCGGCGCAGCGCCGGGCGCGCTTCCGGACCGCCCAGGCCGTCTATGACCGCGCGGTGGAGCAGGCGCGGCAACCGGAATTCTATGCGGCGATGGGCGTGCCCGATACGGTCGAGGGCCGGTTCGACCTGCTGAGCCTGCACGTCGCCCTGATCTGCCGCCGCCTGGCGCGGGCCGGCCGGGAAGGCCAGGACTTGGCCCAGGCCCTGTTCGACACCATGTTTGCCGACATGGAACACAATCTTCGCGAGATCGGCGTCAGCGACACGTCGCTGGGACGCAGCGTCAAGACCATGGCCAAGGGCTTCCTCGGCCGGGCCGAGGCCTATGGCCGGGCGCTGTCCGGCGACGAGCCGCTCGAGACGGTCCTCCAGCGCAACCTCTACGGCGGCGGCACGGTCGCGCCGACGGCGATCGACGCCGCGGCCCGCTATGTCGCCGACGCGGTGCGGCGGTTGGACGCGTGTGGCTACGCCGAGATTGCTGCCGCCGGCGACGCGCTCTTCCCGGCGCCGGCCGCGCAGGCCTGATCCCGCGCCCGACATGGACAAGACCGCCAACGAACTGAGCCGGCCGGTGCCGCTGACGGCGCTCGGCCTCGAGCCGGTGATCCAGGAGATCGTCGCGACCGAGCCCGAGTGCGCCGCGCTGGCGCGCCGGTTCGACCTGCCGGCGATCGTCGACCTCGACGGCACGGTCACCCTGACCCGCCAGCCCGGTGCCGTGATCCGCGCCGACGGCACGCTGCGCGCGACCGTACGCCGGATCTGCGTGGTCACGCTCGACCCCTTCGACCAGGCGGTCGAGGACAGCTTCACGCTCTACTTCACCGACGCGCCGCGGGTCGGTCCGGGCGACGAGCTCGACGTTGGGCTGGAGGACGAGGATTCGCCCGAGCCGGTCGACGGCGGCGCGATCGACTGTGGCGAGCTGGTCGCCCAGCAGCTCCTGCTGGCGTTGGATCCGTTTCCGCATTCGCCCGCCGCGACGGCCGCCGGACCCGTCGCGCAGACCGATCCCGAAGAGGAAACCGATAATCCGTTGCGCCACATTCGCGACCTGATTCGGTAATCGCCGATGAAGTGCCAGAAATACAAGGCAATGTGGCTTGTCCGCCGCTAGGAATTTCGCTAAGTAACCCCAAATCCCGAAGCCCCGGACCCAAGAGAGCGGGGCAATTTCAGCGAGCAAGACTTATGGCCGTTCCCAGGAAAAAAGTATCCCGTTCGCGTCGCAATATGCGGCGTGCGCACGATTCCTTGTCGACGCCGTCGACGATGGAGTGCCCGAATTGCGGCGAGATCAAGCGCCCGCACCACGTTTGCCAGGCCTGTGGCTATTATGACGATCGTGAGGTCGCCGAGGTCGAAGCGGCCTGACCATGCCGCGTTCGGGCGGCGTTTTGCGGCGAGGCAAACGGGCAGATTCCTTGAGCACGAGCGTAATCATCGCCCTGGATGCGATGGGGGGAGACAATGCACCCCGCGCCGTACTCCGCGGCGCCAACATCGCCCGTAAGCGGTTCCCGAACGTCCAGTTCCTGCTGTTCGGGCCCGAGGGCAAGCTCGCGCCGCTGCTCAAGCGCATGGCGCGCCTGCGCAAGGCGGCGACGATCGTCGACACGCCCGACTTCGTCGGCGACCAGGACAAGCCGTCCGTGGCCCTGCGCTCGGGCAAGAACACCAGCATGCGCAAGGCGATCGAGGCGGTCCGCGACGGCCGCGCCCACGGCGTCGTCTCGGCGGGCAACACCGGCGCGCTGATGGCGATGGCCAAGGTCGTGCTGCGCACGCTGCCGGGGATCGACCGGCCGGCGATGGCGTCCTTCTTCCCGACCCTGCGCGGCGAGAGCGTGATGCTCGACCTCGGCGCCAACATCGAGTGCACCGCCGACAACCTGGTCCAGTTCTCGGTGATGGGCGAGCTGTTCGCCCGCACCGTGCTCGGCTCGCTCCAGCCGACCGTCGGCCTGCTCAACGTCGGCTCGGAAGAGATGAAGGGCCACGACGAGCTGCGCGCCGCGGCGTCGATCCTGCGCGGCTATCCGATCAACTTCCACGGCTTCATCGAGGGCGACGACATCGCGGCCGGCACGGTCGACGTGGTCGTCGCCGACGGCTTCAGCGGCAACATCGCGCTGAAGAGCGCCGAGGGCACCGCGCGGCTGGTCAGCGAGTTCCTGCGCCAGTCGTTCAAGAGCTCGGTCCTCGCCGGGCTGGGCTATCTGCTGGCGCGGCCGGCGCTGCGCAAGCTGCGCGCCCGGCTCGATCCGCGCCGCTACAACGGCGCCGTCTTCGTCGGCCTCAACGGCATCGCGGTGAAGAGCCACGGCAGCTCCGACGCGCTCGGCTTCGCGACGGCGATCGGCGTCGCGGTCGACATGGCGGCCAACGGCTTCATCGAGCGCATGGCCGCCGAGTTCAACCACCCCGCACACACCGACCAGCAAGCCGCCGCTGCCGGATGACGGTCCTCCACCGCGCCGTCATCACCGGCATTGGCGCTTACCTGCCGGAGCAAGTCGTCACGAATGACGACCTGTCGAGCCGCGTCGAGACCTCCGACGCGTGGATCTATGCGCGTACCGGCATCCGCCGCCGCCACGTCGCGCGCGACGACGAGCTGACCTCCGACCTGGCGCTCGCCGCCAGCCGGATCGCGATGAGCGAGGCCGGCGTCGGCGCCGACGACCTCGACCTGATCGTGCTCGCCACGACGACGCCGGATTCGACCTTTCCGGCGACGGCGACCCGGGTCCAGGCCGAGCTCGGCGTGACCCGCGGCGCGGCCTTCGACGTCCAGGCGGTGTGTTCGGGCTTCATCTACGCGCTCAGCGTCGCCGACAACGCGATCAAGCTGGGCCAGGCCGAGAACGCCCTGGTGATCGGCGCCGAGACCTTCACCCGCCTGCTCGACTGGAACGACCGCTCGACCTGCGTCCTGTTCGGCGACGGCGCCGGGGCGGTGATCCTGACCCGGGACGACGCGGCGATCGGCAACGGCGACCGCGGCGTGCTGTCGACGCATCTGCACTCGGACGGGCGCTACTACGACCTGCTCTACGTCGACGGCGGGCCGTCGTCGACCGGCACCACCGGCCACGTCCGCATGCTCGGCCCCGAGGTGTTCAAGCACGCGGTCAACAAGCTGGCCGATTCGGTCAACGAGGCGCTCGCCGCCAACGGCCTGACCGCCGAGGACGTCGACTGGTTCGTGCCGCACCAGGCCAACAAGCGGATCATCGACAGCACGGCCAAGAAGCTCGGGATCTCGTCCGAGCGGATCGTGCTGACGGTCGAGGAGCACGCCAATACCTCGGCGGCGTCGATCCCGCTGGCGCTCGATGCGGGCGTCAAGGACGGCCGTATCAAGAAGGGCGACCTGGTCGTCCTGGAGGCGATCGGCGGCGGCCTGTCGTGGGGCGCGAGCGTGGTGCGTTGGTGAGGTGGGGATCGGCGGTCGGCGCGGTTCCGCTACTTGACCGTTTCCGAGCCGGTGACTACGGTTCGAAAGCCGCTTTGGGGGGACAATGATGGCGGGAAATACAGTGACGAGGGCCGATCTGGGCGACGCGGTCTACCAGGAAATCGGTCTGTCGAGGAACGATTCGGCCAAGCTGGTCGAGCACGTGCTGGAAGAGATTTGCGATGCCCTGATCCAGGGCGAGAACGTCAAGATTTCCTCCTTCGGCAGCTTCATGGTGCGCCACAAGGGCGAGCGCAAGGGCCGCAACCCCAAGACCGGGGAAGAGGTTCCGATCCTGCCGCGGCGGGTGCTGATCTTCCGGCCCTCCAACATCCTCAAGGAGCGCCTCAACGGCGCGGAAGCGGCCCAGCCGGCCGAATAGGCAGCAGCCGGCCGACGGCGGGCGGGAGCAGGCGACGACGTGGCGCGACGCGACGGTAAATCGGCGGATGCCTTCCGGACGATCAGCGAGGTCGCCGACGACGTCGACGTGCCGCAGCACGTGCTGCGCTTCTGGGAGACCAAATTCGCCCAGATCAAGCCGCTGAAGCGCGGCGGCGGCCGCCGCTACTACCGACCCGAGGACGTCGACCTGATCCGCCGGGTGCGGAACTGGCTCTACGACGACGGCTACACCATCAAGGGCGTCCAGAAGCTGTTGCGCGAAGGGGCGGGCACGGCGGATGCCGGCGAGGAACCGGCCGAGGCAGAGCCGCCCGCGGCCGAGCCGGCGCCGTCTGAGCCGGCCCTGTCCGAGCCGGCCCGGTCCGAACAGTCCGTTTCCGAACAGTCCGTTTCCGAACAGGCCATGTCCGACCCGGGCCTCCAGGGGTTCGACGATACGGTCTCGCCCGACACGGTCCTGCACGTGCTCGAAACCGGCGGGCGCGGCGGCCTCGACGAGGGGTCGCGGGCGGCGATCGGGACGGCGATCCGCGAGCTCGAGCAGCTTCGCGACCGCTTGCGGTCACCGGACGGGTAGGCCACGCGCGAAGCCGGTTGTCAGCCCCCGACCGCGGGGATAGAGTGCCCGCGCCTCGGCCCACGGGCCTGACCGTAGGGCGCGTCGGGGCTTATTGTCGGAGCGTAGCGCAGCTTGGTAGCGCGCCTGCATGGGGCGCAGGAGGTCGTGGGTTCGAATCCCGCCGCTCCGACCATTTCCCCACCCTGATCGCCGAAATACACCGCCGCCGCGGTGTGCGCGTCGGTTGTGCTGGACTTCGTCCCGCTAACGTCTGAACGTTGAGCGGTGGCACGCGCGCACGGCGCGGGCAAGACGACATGAGGGGGAAACATGCTCAAGGAATTCAAAGAATTCGCGATGCGCGGCAATGTCATCGACATGGCCGTCGGCATCATCCTTGGCGTCGCCTTCGGCAAGATCGTGGCGTCCCTGGTCAAGGACGTGATCATGCCGCCGGTCGGCATGCTCCTTGGCGGCTCGGACTTTTCGAGCATCGTGATCACGCTGCAGACCGGTCCGAAGCCGGTCACGATGAATGTTGGCGTATTCGTCAACACGATCATCGAGTTCGTCATCGTCGCCTTCGCCCTGTTCCTGGTGATCAAGGCGATGAACCAGCTCAAGCGCAAGCAGGAGGAGAAGCCGGAAGAGCCGGCCGCGCCGCCCGAGGACGTGCAGCTGCTCACCGAGATCCGGGACCTGCTGCGGGACCAGAACGGCAAGGCTTCGAGCTAGCCCGGCCGCCTTCGCGCAGCGTTACGCCGGATGCATCTTCGACCACCGGTTCAGCCGGTGGCGCTCTCTCGCGCCTTCCTGTAATCCAGGGGCTGCCCCGGGGCGGGCGCAGCAGAATTACGATCGGAGTAGGGGATGCGCATTTCGCGTGCACAGAATATTGCGGACCTGAGGCTCATCGCCAAGCGGCGGCTGCCGCGCATCGTGTTCGACTATATCGACGGCGCGGTCGAGGACGAGCGCGGCATGGCCCACAACCGGGCCGCCTTCGAGCGGGTCCGGATCGTCCCGCGCTACCTGGTCGACATCGGCACCCGCGACCTGTCGACGACCCTGTTCGGCCGCCGCTACGCCCTGCCGTTCGGGATCGGGCCCACCGGCCTGTCCAACCTCGCCTGGCCCGACGCCGACAGCGCGCTGGCGCGCACCGCGGTGGCCGCGGACGTGCCCTTCGTGCTGAGCACGGCCGGCACGACCTCGATCGAGACGATCGGGCAGGTCGCGCCCGAGCACGCCTGGTTCCAGCTCTACATGCCGAAGGAGGAGGGCGCCCGCGAGGACCTGGTCCGCCGGGCGGACGCGGCCGGCGCGCACGCGCTGATGGTCACCGTCGACGTGCCGGTCTCCGCCAAGCGCGAGCGCGACCTCCGCAACGGCTTCATGCTGCCGCTGCGGCCGAGTGTCGGCCTGGCGCTCGACGGCGCGACCCACCCCGGCTGGGCGCTCCAACTGCTGCGCAACGGCATGCCCAACTTCGAGAACCTCAAGCCCTATTCGAAGCCCGGCGCCAAGGTCGCGACCCTGGCGGGCTACATCTCGTCCCAGCTCACCGGATCGGTCAGCTGGGCGATGATCGACGGTATCCGCAAGGCGTGGAAGAAGCCTTTGCTGATCAAGGGGATCCAGTCGGTCGCCGATGCCCTGCTGGCGGTCGAGCACGGCGTCGACGGCATCGTCATCTCGAACCATGGCGGCCGCCAGCTCGACGCGGCGCCGGCGCCGATCGAGGTGCTGCCGGCGATCCGGTCGGCGGTCGGCGACAAGCTCGTCTTGTGCCTCGACAGCGGCGTGCGGCGCGGCCCCGACATCGCCAAGGCGCTCGCGCTGGGCGCGGACTACGTCTTCGTCGGCCGGGCGACGCTCTACGGCGCCGCGGCGGCGGGCCAGGCAGGGCGCGACCAAGGCGGTCGACTTCCTGCGCGACGAACTCGACCGCTGCCTGGCCCAGATCGGCTGCCCGACGGTGGCCGGGCTGCGCGACATCGACGTCAGTTTCGATACCGCCTGGGCCGACCCGGTCGCCGCCGCGTCGGCCTAGTATCGACCGGTCGCGGGCCGGCCGCTCAGGCGCCGATGCCGTTGGCGGCGACGAGGCGGCCTCGGTCCGTCAGCTTGCACACTTCCCAGTCGGGCTTGATCGGATTGGCGAACCACGGCTCGGCCCAGCCGGCCCGGACGCAACTCTTGACCGTCCGGCTCGACACCCGCTTGCCGTTGGTGTCGAACAGCGGCAGCTTGCCGCCGGGCTGGTCCAGTCCGCGCCGGAGCCAGGCCAGCTGTTGCGGTGTCGCCCGTTCGACAACGGGCTCGTGCGGCCCCGCCGGCGCCCGCGGCTGTACCGTCATTGCTCGTCCCTCGCATCGCCGGTCTGTCGCCGACTGTGGCCAGCCTTTGCGGTTGGCCTTTGACGCGAGGCTAGTGTATCCCGCGGGCGAAGTCGATCCGGATCGTGGAGGAGGCCATGGACGCGTGCCTGATCTATATGACCGCCGGCTCCGAGGAAGAGGCGAAAGTGCTCGGCCGCACCCTGGTCGAGGAACGGCTCGCCGCCTGCGCCAACGTGCTGCCGGGCATGACCTCGATCTACTGGTGGGAAGGCCAGGCCCGGCACGACGACGAGGTCGTCCTGATCGCCAAGACCCGCGCCGATCTGGTCGATGCGCTGACCGAGCGGGTGCTGGAACTCCATTCCTATAGCTGCCCCTGCGTCGTCGCGCTGCCGATCGAGGGCGGCAATCCGGCCTTCCTGCAATGGATCATGGACGAGACGGCCGAAGCGCCGCCGACGGTCGCCTGAGCGGCGCGATGATCGCGATCGACCGCATCGACCACCTGGTGCTGACGGTCCGCGACATCGCGGCGACGGTGGATTTCTATTCCCGGGTGCTCGGCATGGCCGCGAAGACCTTCGGCGACGGCCGGACCGCGCTCCATTTCGGCCGCCACAAGATCAACCTGCACCAGGCCGGCGCCGAGTTCGAGCCCAAGGCCGCGATGCCCACGCCGGGCAGCGCGGATCTATGCCTGATCACCGCGTTGCCGCCCGACGCCGTCGTCGCGTGTCTCGCGCGTGAAGGCGTTGCCGTGGAAGCGGGCCCGATCGCCCGCACCGGGGCGACCGGGCCGATCATGTCGGTCTACTTCCGCGATCCGGACGGCAACCTGATCGAGGTCGCCAGCTACCCGGATGAATGACCCGATCTGCTAGCCGGCGGCGCGGGTCAGGGCCTGGTCGAGGTCGGCGATGATGTCGTCGGCGGTCTCGATCCCGATCGACAATCGGATCACGTCGGCCCCGGCGCCCGCGGCGGCGAGCTGCTCCTCGGTGAGCTGGCGGTGTGTGGTCGAGGCCGGGTGGATGATCAGCGAGCGGGTGTCGCCGATGTTGGCGAGGTGGCTGAACAGCTCGACATTCTCGACCACCTTGATGCCCATCTCGTAGCCGCCGGTCACCCCGAAGGTGAACACCGCGCCGGCGCCGTTCGGCATGTACTTGCGGGCGAGCGCCTGGAACGGGCTCGAATCGAGGCCGGCATAGGAGACCCAGGCGACCTGCGGGTGGGCTTCGAGGAACCGGGCGACCGCGAGCGCGTTGTCGCAGTGCCGCTGCATGCGCAGACCCAGGGTCTCGATGCCCTGGAGCGTGATCCAGGCGTTCATCGGGCTCTGGCTCGCGCCCAGGTCGCGCAGGCCGACGGCGTGGCCGTAGACGGTGTAGGCCAGCTCCCCGAAGGTCTCGGCGAAGGTCAGCCCGTGGTACTCGGGCGCGGGCCGGGCCATGCTCGGATACTTGTCGCGGTGGGCGAGCCAGTCGAACCGCGCCGAATCGACCACCGCGCCGCCGACGGCGCTGCCGTTGCCGCTCAGGAACTTGGTGGTCGAGTGGACCACGATGTCGGCGCCCCATTCCATCGGCCGGTTGAGGTAGGGGCTGGCCATGGTGCTGTCGACGATCAGCGGCACGGCGGCCTCGTGGGCGATCTTGGCGACCGCCTCGATGTCGACGACCACGCCGCCCGGGTTGGCGAGGTTCTCGATGAAGATCGCCCGCGTGTCGTCGGTCAGCGCCTTGCGGAAGTTGTCGGGGTCTTCGGGATCGACGAAGACGGCGTTCCAGCCGAACTTCTTGTAGCTGTGGCCCATCTGGTTGAGCGAGCCGCCATAGAGCTTCTTGGAGGCGATCACCTCCGCGCCGGGGCTCATCAGCGGGAACAGCGCCAGGATCTGCGCGGCGTGGCCCGAGGCGGTCGCGGTGGCGCCGACGCCGCCCTCGAGCGCGGCGATGCGCTCCTCCAGCACCGAGACGGTCGGATTGGTCAGCCGCGAGTAGATGAAGCCCGGCTGCTGCAGGTTGAACAGCGCCGCGGCGTGGTCGGCGTCGTCGAAGACGTAGGAGGTGGTCTGGTAGATCGGCGTCTGGCGGGCGCCGGTCGCCGGGTCGGGCGCGCCGCCGGCGTGGACGGCGAGAGTGTCGAAGCCTGGAGTTTGTTCGTCGGACATTTCCATTCCCTTTGGAGGTTGTTCTTCGGCGGCCGGACTGTCGCCGCTAGATCTTCCGGCGCTTGCTCGAGATCACGCGCGAATTGAAGCCGCCCCAGCTCAGCTCGCCGTGGAGGCGGGAATACTCGATCTTGGGGCAGCGGTTCATCACCACCTTGAGCCCGGCCTTCTCGGCCCGTTCGGCGGCCGCCTCGTTGCGCACGCCGATCTGCATCCACACCGACGTGGCGCCGATCTCGATCGCCTCGTCGGTGATCGGCCCGGCGGCCTCGGAATTGCGGAAGATGTCGACCATGTCGACCTTGTCGGGCACGTCCTTGAGCTCGGCGTAGACCGTCTCCCCGAGGATCTCCTGGCCGGCCTCGCGGGGATTGACCGGGATCACCCGGAAGCCCTTCTGCTGCAGGTATTTCATGACGAAGTAGCTGGGCCGGTTCCAGTTGGCGCTGGCCCCGACCATGGCGATGGTGCGGGCCGAGCCGAGCACGCCCTTGATGAAGTCGTCGGTGTAGGTGTCGTGGTTCATGGCGGCACAGTGGGTGCGGGGCCGGGCGGCCGTCAAGGCGCGAAGCGCCGCCATTCCGCCTTTTTGACTACTCGCCCTTCCACACCGGCTTGCGCTTCTCGATGAAGGCGTCGATGCCCTCGCCGGCGTCGGCGCTCATCATGTCGCAGGCCATGTTCTCGGCGGCGAAGGCGTAGGCGTCGTCGAGGTCCATGCCGAGCTGCTTGTAGAACATCGCCTTGCCGCTGCGCAGGGTGACCGGCGACTTCTCGGCGATCGAGCGGGCCAGCGCCGAGCGCGCCCTGGGCCAGCTCGGCCTCGGGCACGACCCGGTTGACCAGGCCGATCGACCGCGCCGTCTCGGCGTCGACGAATTCGCCGGTGAACAGCATCTCGAAGGCCTGCTTGGGCGCGACGTTGCGCGACAGCGCCACCGACGGGGTCGAGCAGAACAGGCCGTTGGAGATGCCGTTGGTGGCGAAGCGGGCGTCGTCGGCGGCGACGGCGAGGTCGCAGGTGGCGACCAACTGACAGCCGGCGGCCGTGGCGATGCCGTGGACCCGCGCGATCACCGGCTGGGGCAGGGCGACGATCGAGGTCATCAGCCGGCTGCACTTGGCGAACAGCGCGCGGTAGTAGCTGGCGTCGGGCGTCGCCCGCATCTCCTTCAAGTCGTGGCCCGCGCAGAAGGCCTTGCCGGCGGCGCCCAGGATCACCACGCGGACGTCCTTGTCGCGGGCGATCTCGTCGAGCGCGTCCTGGAGCGCGTCGATCAGTTCCTCGGACAGGGCGTTGTAGGCGCGCGGCCGGTTGAGGGTCAGCGTGGCGATGCCGTCGGCCGCATCGCGCAGCAGCACCGGCTCGTTGGTCTCGGCCGGTGCGGTATCGGGCTTGGTCGTGGGGGCGGTCATGTCGGTCGCTCCGGTTCGCGGTCCGCACCCCGAGGATAGGGGCTCGGCGGCGGTGTGGGAACAGGCGGTGTCAGCCCGGCGCCTGGGCCAGGTAGAACCGGTTCCAGGTCGGACTGATCACGATCTCGTTGAGGCAGACGCGCGGGTGCATGGTGGCGACGAAGCGGATGGTCGCGCCCAGGTCCTCGGCCTGGAGCATCCGCGCCTTCTCCGCGTCGGGCACCGGGATCGGCCGCTTGTCGAGGATCGGCGTGTTGACCTCGCCGGGCGAGATCGCGCAGGCGCGGATGCCGTGCTTGCCTTCCTCCATGTTGAGCTGGGCGTTCATCGCGACCATGGCGTGCTTGGACGCGTTGTAGGCCGGGCCGGTCAGCAGGGTGTCGAACTTGCCGGCCCACGAGGCGATGTTGACGATCAGCCCGTCCTGCTGTTCCCGCATCCGGGGCAGGACCGCGTGGATCGCGTAGAAGGCGCCGCTGAGGTTGACGGCGACGACCTGGTCCCAGGCATCGGTCGTGAGGTCGTCCCAGTGGCGGTTGACGGCGTTGAGCCCGGCGCTGTTGACCAGGATGTCGACCCGGCCGTGCCGCGCGACGATATCGGCGCCGACCGCGGCGATTGCCGCCGCGTCGGCGACGTCGGCGGTCGCGACCTCGGCGCTGCCGCCCGCGTCATGGATCGCCGCGGCGACGGCGTCGAGCGGTTCGGCCCGGCGGCCGGTCAGAACCACCGTCGCGCCGTCTTCCGCGAGGGCGCGGGCGGCGCTTTCGCCGATGCCGCTTCCGGCGCCGGTTATCCAGGCGATCTTGCCGTCGAGGGTTGCCATCGTTCTCCCTTCCGAAAATTGTGGATGCGCCGGAGGTTGCAGGCTACCTAAACCGGTGCCTGCGCACATGACAAGCCCGTGCCCGCTCACCGATCCAGGACGTGCCGCGTGACCCAGCCGCTGATTACCATCGAGGAGTTCGAGCAGCGGACCAACGACCGGATGTGGTTCGGCGTCTGGCTGGGCGGGCACGTGGTCGAGCTCGAGCACGGCTTCGCCCGGTTCCGGCTCGACGTCCGGCCCGAGTTCCTGCGCGAGGGCGGGTCGGTGTCGGGCCCGATCGTGATGGCGGTCGCCGACATCGCGATGTACGCGGCGGTGATGTCGGCCTATCCGACCGGCCGCAAGTCGGTGACCTCCGACATGACCATGCATTTCCTGCGCCGGCCGGTCGGCGACGTCGTCTGGGCGGACGCCCGTATCGTCAAGCCGGGCAAGCGCATCGCGATGTGCCGGGTCGAGGTGTTCACCGACCTCGATGAGCCGCCGGTCGCCCACGTGGTCGGCAGCTACGCGATCCCGCCGAACGGGGCGTCGGCCGAGGGGGCCTGACACCGTGCCGCTGCAAAACCGGGTGACGCCGTTCGGGTCGATCGTCGCGACCCCGGCCCGCGGCGCCTGGATGGGCAACAGGGGCTGCCTGCACGACGATCACCGGACCCTGACCCGGCGGCGCTGGACCACCACGGCGTGGCTGATCTGCCGGCTCTCGTTCAAGGGCCGCCGCCGTCCGCTGATGGCGCCGGGCCGCTACACCGAGCTGTTCTTCCTCGACGAGGCGACCGCACTCGCCGCCGGCCACCGCCCGTGCGCCGAATGCCGGCGGCCCGACTATCTGCGCTACCGGACGCTGTGGGGCGAGGCAACCGGGCAGGACCCGAGCACGCTGCGCGCCGGCGACATCGACGCGGTTCTGCACAGGCAAAGGGTGGCGGGACCCGACGAGCGCGCGTGTCGACGGGGATTGGCGGGCCTGCCCGATGGCGTCTTCGTGGCGTTCCCGGATCGGCCGGATATCGCCTGGTTGCTCGATGGCGGCCGGCTGTGGCGGTGGTCGCCGGGCGGGTATTCCGAGCCGCGAGCGATTCCCCGCGGAGACGTCATCCCGCTCACCCCGCCGGCCACCATCGCCGTCCTCGCCCGGGGCTATCGCCCTCAGATCGATCCCAGCACCGCAAGTATGCGGTAAAATAATACCCTAACCATAACGTATTGGCTTATATCTCTTTTTCCCGTTGACTTTTCAATTCAGAGCCGCATATTGCGCGCCGGTTGAACGGATGCGCGGCCCCCTGGGCTCGCGCATTTCTTGATGACGGACAGTGACGATGAAAACCTATACGGCAAAGCCGTCGGACATCGAGAAGAAGTGGTGGCTGATCGACGCGGAAGACCTCGTCGTCGGCCGCCTGGCGGTGGTCATCGCCGACCTTCTCCGCGGCAAGCACAAGACGACCTTCACGCCCCACATGGACTGCGGTGACAACGTCATCGTGATCAACGCGGAGAAGGTCAAGCTGACGGGCCGCAAGCGGACCGACAAGAAATACTACTGGCACACCGGCTATCCGGGCGGGATCAAGGAGCGGACGGCGGACAAGATCCTCGACGGCGCCCATCCCGAGCGGGTGATCCTCAAGGCGGTGCAGCGCATGATCCCGTCGGGTCCGCTCGGCCGCCAGCAGTTCAGCAATCTCCGCGTCTACGCGGGCACCGAGCATCCGCACGAGGCGCAGCAGCCCGAGGTGCTCGACGTCGCCGCGATGAACCCGAAGAACAAGCGAGTGCCCGCATGAGCGACAACGACAACGAAATCAAGACCCAGATCGAGCAGCAGGCGGCGACCCTCGCCGAGGTCATGCCGGTCTCGGCCGAGCCCGAGGCGGCGCCCGAGCCCAAGATCGATCCCCAGGGCCGCGCCTACGCCACCGGCAAGCGCAAGGACGCGGTCGCCCGCGTCTGGATCAAGCCGGGCAGCGGCCGCATCCAGGTCAACGGCAAGGAGCTCGAGACCTATTTCGCGCGTCCGACCCTGCGCATGGTGCTGAACCAGCCGTTCGACGTCGCCGAGCGCAAGGACCAGTTCGACGTGATCGCCACCGTCTCCGGCGGCGGGCTGTCGGGCCAGGCGGGCGCCGTGCGCCACGGCATCTCCAAGGCGCTGGTCAACTACGAGCCGGGCCTGCGGCCGGTGCTCAAGAAGGGCGGCTTCCTGACCCGCGACTCGCGCGTGGTCGAGCGCAAGAAGTACGGCCGGGCCAAGGCGCGCCGCAGCTTCCAGTTCTCGAAGCGCTAGGCACCAAAGACCGATTTTTTCGATGGGCGAGGCGGCCTTCCTGCGGAGGGCCGCCTCGTTCGTTCAGGCCCGCCGCAGGATCGGGTTGACCTCTTCGCCGAACAGCGTGACCAGCTCCGCCATCGCGTCCTCGCTGCCGCGGCCGATGACCGCGAGGAAATGACCGGCGCCGACGGCCCGGCACTGGTCGATGATCTGTTCGGCGACCTGCGCGGGCGTGCCGGCGATGAACTCGGCCTCGTCGATGCTGAAGCCGCCGTCCTTGCGGGGCGCGTCGATCAGCTCCGATTTCTGCGTGCCGATCCGGGGATCGCCGGCGACCACCCGCGCCAATTCCGCCTTCGATCGTTCGTTGGCCTCGAGCGCCTCGGCCTCGCTGGGCGCGATCGAGACCTTGCGCCGCAGGCCGAAATTGTCCGGCCCGCCGTCGACGCCTAGCCTGTCGGCTTCGCTGCGGTAGGCGTCGAAGATCTCGGTGATGCGCGCGATCGACTCGAAGCCGGTGCAGATCTTCGAGCCGCGCCCGGCCGATTTCGCCGCCGACCCGGTGCTGACCACGGTCGTCCACTTGGGCGGCGCCGGCTGCTGTACCGGCCGCGGCAGGATCTTCAGGTCGGTGAAGTCCCAATATTTGCCGTGATGCGAGATCACCGGCGAGAGCAGGCCGGCGTCGATGATGTCCAGCGCCTCGTTGAAGCGCTCGCGCGCCTCGCCCGGGTCGAGGCCGACCTGCATCAGCTCCTGGGGGATGCCGGCCGCGCAGCCGATCTCCAGCCGGCCGCCGGTGAGGTGGTCGAGCATGGCGATCTCCTCGAGGACGCGCCACGGCTGGTAGAAGGGCAGGACCATGCCCATGGTCCCCAGCCGCATCCGCTTGGTGCGTTGCGCGACGGCGGCGATCAGCAGGTTGGGCGCGGCGCTGTAGGAGAGGCCGAAGTGGTGCTCGCTGAAGAACAGACCCTCGTAGTCCAGCGCCTCCATGCGGGTCCAGGCCGCCATGCCGCGCTCGAACACGGCGCTGGCCGACGCCGGCAGGATATCCTCGCCAGGCCCTGTCGGCGTATTCAGGAACTCGAAGATCCAGGGCTTTATCATTCGCCTCTCCGTGCGGGTGATGGGCGGCTCCGCGACGACCCGTGCAGGTAATCGGTTCGGTCGAACGATATTGTGCGTGAGGCGGATTGGCGACCCCAAGAGGGGCCGGAAGACGAGCTATGCGTTCGGCGTCCGCATGGTGGACGCCGCGTCCGCCGAGACCTAGCTATTGCGCCGATACTTGGCGACCTTGACCGGGAGGCGTCAACGCTGCTCGACCATCCCCTCGATCAGGGCGCGCAGCTCCAAGGCCTTCTTGCGCAGCTTGCCCTTGGGCAGGGGGCCGAAGCCGAAGGTCGCGCCCTTGAGCTCGACGTTGGTGTTCTTGGTGTCCTCGTCCTCGCGCAGGAAGATCGCGAAC
The DNA here is from genome assembly GCA_963730305.1 of uncultured Alphaproteobacteria bacterium. GTDB lineage: Bacteria > Pseudomonadota > Alphaproteobacteria > Bin65 > Bin65 > CAMYMQ01. The sequence goes on along the minus strand of CAVSRB010000001.1, from coordinate 173,298 downwards.
TTGACCGGATAGGTCATCAGCATGCCGACCAGGTCGAGCCGTTCCTTGATCAGGAAGGCCCAGCCGTTGTCGTGCATGATCTTCCAACCCTGGCCGGGCAGCGCCATGCGGCAGGTGTTGGCCAGCCGGGCCACCGAAGTGGGGACGGAGAAGGTTTCGCCGTGACGCGCCATGACGGTTCCCGGACGGAGTGAAAGGCATTATGACGGGGGCCCCGACGGGTGGATGGGCTTCCCCTGTGGCGGGTGAATAGGTGAGTGATGGGAAACAAGCAAGACGACATTCGGGTCGGCGTCCTCGGCGCCAGCGGCTACACCGGCGCGGATCTGGTGCGCCTTCTGGTGACGCACCCGCGCACGCGCATCACCCTGATGACCGCCGACCGCCACGCCGGCAAGCCGATGGAGAGCGTGTTCCCGCATCTCGGCGGCTATGCGCTGCCCGACCTGGTCAAGGTCGAGGACGCGGACTGGGACGACTGCGACGTGGTCGTCTGCGGCCTGCCGCACGGCACCACCCAGGAGATCATCGCGGCGCTGCCCGAGCGGCTCAAGGTGGTCGACATGTCGGCCGACTTCCGGCTGCGCAACATGGACACCTACGCCGAATGGTACGGCCACGAGCACCGCGCGCCGGCGCTCCAGGGCGAGGCGGTCTATGGCCTGACCGAGTATTACCGCGACGCCATCGCCGGGACGCGGCTGGTCGCCTGTCCGGGCTGCTACCCGACCGCGGCGCTGCTGCTGCTGCTGCCGGTGGTCGGCGGCGGACCTGGTCGACGCCGACGACATCGTCATCGACGCCAAGTCCGGCACGTCGGGGGCAGGGCGGGGGCTCAAGGAATCGACCCTGTTCTGCGAGGTCGCCGAGGGCATCCACCCCTACGGCGTCGCCAGCCACCGCCACGCGCCGGAGATCGAACAGGAGCTGTCGGTCGCCGCCGGGCGCGACCTCTTGGTCAACTTCACCCCGCACCTGATGCCGATGAACCGGGGCGAGCTGCTGACCACCTACGTCAAGCTCGCCAACGGCACCACCGCCAACGACGTCCGCGCCGCGCTGGCCGCGCGCTACGCCGACGAGCCCTTCGTCCGGCTCGCGCCCCAGGGCATGGCCCCGGCGACCCGGCACGTGCGCGGCTCCAACCACGTCCTGCTGCAGGTCTACGAGGACCGGATCCCGGGGCGCGCGATCCTGGTCTCGACCCTCGACAACCTGGTCAAGGGGTCGAGCGGCCAGGCGGTCCAGAACCTCAACCTGATGTTCGGCCTGCCCGAGACCATGGGCCTCGAACAGGCGCCGATGTTCCCGTAGAGGAGTCCCCGTGAGCCCGCTTATCATTCCCTTCGGCGGCCATACGCCCGAAGATCGCCGAGGACGCCTTCATCGCGCCCAACGCCACCGTGATCGGCGACGTCGAGATCGGGCCGCGCAGCTCGATCTGGTACGGCTGCACGGTGCGCGGCGACGTCAACCACATCCGCATCGGCACGGGTTCGAACCTGCAGGACAACTCGGTCATCCACGTCGACCACAAGACCTTCCCGACGATCATCGGCGACCACGTCCTGATCGGGCACATGTGCGTGATCCACGCCTGCACGATCGAGGACGGCGCGATGATCGGCATGCGCGCCTGCGTGATGGACGGCGCGGTGGTCGAGGCCGGCGCCATGGTCGGCGCCGGGTCGCTGGTCACGCCGGGCAAGCGCGTTCCCTCGGGACAGCTCTGGACCGGCGCGCCGGCCAGCTATTTCCGCGACCTGACCGAGGGCGAGCTGAAGAACATGCACAGCGGCCCGCGCCTCTACGCCGAATATGCCCAGTCGCACCGCCAGGCGATCGCCGGCCTGGACGGCTAGAGCGGTATGCGTCCGATCTGGGCCATAGAGAACCAGACCAAGAGGGAGGAAACCAGATCATGACCGGCAGCCTGTCCGAACCCGACTTCTCGCGGCTGGGGCCGCAGCCCGGCTTCCGCCTTGCCGTCACCGGCGGCTGCGGCGGCATCGGCCGGCGCCTGGTCGAGGTCGCGCTGGCCCAGGGCCTGCGCGTGGCGGTGCTCGACCTGCCCCAGTCGCTGGAGCGGCACGGCACGCCTCCCGGCGTGGTCGCCATCCCGTTCGACGCCCATTCGGAGGACGAGACCAACGCGGCGTTCAAGGCCTTGGGCGACCAGTGGGACGGCGAAGCGGACGGCCTCGTCCACCTGCCGGGCTACATGACCTCCGACCGCCATATCGACGATCTGTCGATGGCGGAGATCGACGACATCCTCAACGTCAACCTGCGCTCTTCCTTCCTGGCCGCCCGCGCGGCGCTGCCGATGATGCGCAAGGCCGGCGGCGGGGCCATGGTGTTCACGGCGTCAGGGCTGGCGACCCTGGTCGAGCGCAACACGGCCGCCTATTCGGCGTCGAAGGCCGGCGTGATCGCCCTGGCCAAGGGTCTGGCCAAGGAGAACGCGCCGACGATCCGCGCCAACACGATCGCGCCCGCGGCGGTCGACACCGCCTTCCTGCGCGGCGGCACCGGGCGGGGCGGCGACGAATCCAACGCCAAGGACATGCTCGCGGAGCTTGGCCACGAGCGGATCATGGAGACGATCCCGCTGGGCCGGATCGCCGTGGTCGACGACATCGTCGGCCCGATCCTGTTCCTGCTCGGCGACAAATCGCGCTTCATGACCGGCCAGACCATTCACATCAACGGCGGCCGCCAGATGATCTGACGGTCCGGCACCGACGCGCCCCGGTGCCCACTCAAGAGGTGGGCGGGGCCTTGGGCCGGACGTAGATCAGGTGGAACTTGCCGTGCGCCGCATGCCCTTCCATGCGGCGCGGCCGAACGTATCGCAGCGTCTCGACGATCCAGCCCGGTTTCGCCGAGCCGATCGTGACCCGGTCGCCGGCGACGGATATCGTGACGACCGCCCGATACACCGCCGAGCCCCGGCCCGGGCAGCGCCAATAGGTCGTCGCGGTGCCGCGATAGTGTCCCGGCGCAGGTCCCGGGCGCACCCGCAGATCCTGGTGCCCGACGCAGCTCTTGTAGGTGATGGGCAGGAGCGTCCAGTCGCCCAGGATCGTCGGCCGGGCCGTTTCCGCCAGTACGCCGGGACCGCTCCCCGCGATCACGGTGCCCAGCGCCATGGCGAGCGAACGCGCTATTGTCCGGCGTCCGTTCGGAAGCATCTCGGCGATCCAGTCCTTTCGTTGCTGCGGCGCCCGCCGCCGCTCAGGAGGTCGGCAGCCCCTTGGGCCGGACGTAGATCATCGGGTGGCCGCGGGCGTCCTTGCCCACCATGCGCGAGGGCGAGCGGTAGTGCACGGTCTCGACGATCCAGCGGCGCGGATCGCCGCTGATGGTGACGGTGTCACCCGATACGGTCAGCGTGATCCTGCCGTGCAGGTCCCAGGACCGCGTCGCGCAGGTCGTCCGCGCCCGGTAGCGGCCGGCGAAGCGGCCCGGCGCGATCTGGCGCTCGACCGTGATGAACTGGTGATAGCGGCAGCCCCTGACCTTCTCGATGTGCCAGATGAAGGGTTTCGCCTCCCACTCGCCGAGGATGCCCTCGGCGATCCCGCTCTCCGCCCGCACGGGCGCGGGGGCCAGCGCCGGCAGCGCCGCGATCAGGAAGGCTGCCGCGAGGACCGCGATGCTGCGCGGGTGAGCCATCGATCAGTGCCCCGCCTTGATCTTGACGTAGCTGCCCGGCGCGTCCTCGATCGGCTTGAGCTTGCCGTCGCCGGGCTTGCGCGCCGGGATCTTCGGACCGCCGTGGCGGGCGACCCACTTGCCCCATTCGGGCCACCACGAGCCGGGATGCTGGGTCGCCTTGGCGAACCACGCCTCGGGATCGGCCGGCGTCTTGGTGTTGGTCCAGTAGCCGTATTTGGTCGAGCCCTCGGGGTTGACCACGCCGGCGATGTGACCCGAGCCGGACAGGCAGAAGCGCACCGGGCCCTGGTATTTCTGGGTCACCGAATAGGTCGCCCGCCAGGGCGCGATATGATCTTCCTTGGTCGACAGGATGAAGGTCGGCGTCTTGATCTGCTCGATGTCGATCGGAACACCTTTGAGCGTGATCCCGCCCGGCTGCATCAGCCGGTTCTCCTGATACATCTTACGCAGGTAGAAGCTGTGCATTGCCGCCGGCATCCGGGTCGAATCCGAATTCCAGTAGAGCAGGTCGAACGGGAACGGGTCCTTGCCGAGCAGGTAGTTGTTGATGACGAAGGACCAGATCAGGTCGTTGGCGCGCAGCATGTTGAAGGTCGTCGCCATCTCCGAGCCTTCGAGATAGCCGCGCTTGTTCATGTTCGCTTCGAGGTGCTTGAGCTGCTCCTCGTCGATGAAGACCTGGAGGTCGCCGGAATTCTCGAAGTCGACCAGGGTGGTGAAGTAGGTCACGCTCTTGACCCGGTCGGCCAGACCGGCGACCGACATGAAGGCCAGCGTCGCCGCGGTCAGCGTGCCGCCGAGGCAATAGCCGATCAGGTTGATCTGCTTCTGTCCGGTGGCCTGCTCGATCGCCGCCATGGACGCGATCAGGCCCTCGGTCATGTAGTCCTCGAACGTCTTCTCCGCGAGCCGCGCGTCCGGGTTGACCCAGGAGATGACGAAGACGGTGTGGCCCTGCGCCGTCGCCCACTTGATGAACGAGTTATCGGGGCGCAGGTCGAGGATGTAGAACTTGTTGATCCAGGGCGGGGCGATCAGCAGCGGCCGGGTGAACACCTTCTCGGTGGTCGGCTCGTACTGCAGGAGCTGGATCAGGTCGTTCTGGTAGACGACCTTGCCCGGGGTGACCGCGATGTTGCCGCCGACCTCGAAGGCGTCCTGGTCGGTCATCGTGATCGCCAGCCGGCCCTTGCCGCGCTCGAGGTCGTCGAGCAGGTTCTGCAGGCCCTTGACCAGGTTCTCGCCCTTGCTGTCGAACGTCGCCTTGAGCACTTCGGGGTTGGTCGCCGCGAAATTGGTCGGCGCCATCGCGTCGATGAACTGCTTGGTATAGAAGTCGATCTTGTGGGCGCTCTTCTCGTCGAGCCCCTCGACCGAGCCGACCGCGTCGCAGATGTAGCGCGACGTCATCAGGTAGGACTGCTTGATGAAGTCGAAGGCCGCGTTCTCGGTCCACAGCGAGTCCTTGAAGCGGCGGTCGCCCTGGTCGGGCTCGATCGCCGGCTCGACTTCCTCGCCCAGGAAGCGCCGCGTCGACCGGGTCCACAGGTCCATGTAGTCCTGCCAATAGCGCGTCTGCATCTCCCACAGCGCCATCGGGTCCTGCATCATCTTGGTGGTCAGCTCGAGGAAGGCCCCGGTGACGTTGAGCGGGTCGAGCGGGCCGGCGCCCTCCTTCTCCTGCCGCTCGAGGAAGGCCTGGAGGATGCGCTGTGAGCGTTCGGCGATCTCCGCCATGCGGGCGGCCTCGGCTTCACCGCCGTTCGTGCTCTGTTGCTTGCCCATTTCGCGATCCTCTATAAGGAGGCGTTTTCCGCTCCGTCGGCACGTATACACCAGACGCGACGGAGCGTATCGAAGCCCGGCGCGGGCCGGTCATTCGACGCGCTGCAATGTCCGGTCATTCGACGCGCTGCAATGTAAGGAGAGGGGCTTCGATTGCAAAGAGGCTGGCGATGACGCATTGTCGCCGCCACCGCAGGGAAGAGGACGTTTCCTGCCGCGCCGGAGCATATCGGCCGCAGGAGATGAAGGGATCGAAACGACCATGATGCCACCGTCAATCATTCGGGGGTCGCGCCTCGCCGGGGTCATGCTGATCGCCTTGGCGCTCGGGAGCTGTGCGCTGTTCGGCGGCAGCAAGGACGACGCGAAGACCCAGCCGCCGCCGGGCGACAAGAAGCCGTATCCGAGCCTGGCCACCGTGCCCGAGAAGAAGCCGGACACCACCACCGAGCGGCAGCGCATGCGCATCCAGGAAGGCCTGCTCGCCGACCGCAAGAACGCCCGCCACGTCGACGGTCCCGCGCCGGGCGAGAACGAGCCGGCGGACAAGACGACCAGCCGCCGCAACGTGCGCCCCGAGGTGATCGATCCGGGTTCCGCCGCGCGTGTCGCCCGGCGCGAACCGGCCAAGGTCGACGGCGTGCGCATCGTGCGCAGCGGCCTGGTCACGACGATCTCGTTCGACAAGGGCTCGAACGCCCTGCCGGCGGGCAGCGGCGCCAAGATCGTGCGAGTCGCGCAGCTCCAGGGCGTGACCAAGGGCACGATCACCGTGATCGGGCGCGGCCCGACCAAGGCCGAGGCCCTGGCCCGCGCCCGCGCCGTGGCCAACGGCCTGATCAACCTGGGCATGTCCGGGTCCAAGCTCAGGATCAGCGGCGCGGTGTCGGCGCGGCACCGGGCCGACGTCTATATTTCGGGGGCGCAGGTTCCGAAGCGGAAGTGACGGACGCGACCGACGCGATGTACGAGGAATTCTACCGACTGAAGCGGCTTCCGCCGTACCTGTTCGCGGAAGTGAACGCGATGAAGCACCGCGCCCGCGCCGCCGGCGAGGACATCATCGATTTCGGCATGGGCAACCCGGACAGCGCGACGCCTGCGCACATCGTCGACAAGCTGGTCGAGGCGGTGCGCAATCCGCGCACCCACCGCTATTCGTCCTCGAAGGGCATTCCGGGGCTGCGCCGGGCGATCTCGGCCTTCTACGAACGGCGCTTCAACGTCTCGATCGATCCCGAGACCGAGGCCGTGGTCACGATCGGCTCGAAGGAGGGCCTGGTCAACCTGGCCCAGGCGATCGCGGCGCCGGGCGACGTCGTCATCGCGCCGAACCCGACCTATCCGATCCACGCCTATGCCTTCATCATCGCGGGCGCGACGGTGCTGGCACCTGCCGCTGACGCCCGACCACGACTATCTGCACGAGCTCGAACGCGCGGTGCACCACGCGGTGCCGCGGCCGCTGGCGGTGATCGTCAACTTCCCGTCGAACCCGACCGCCCAGGTGGTCGACCTCGGCTTCTACGAGGAGATCGTCGACTTCTGCCGGCGCAACGAGCTGTTCATCATCTCCGACCTGGCCTATTCCGAGATCTACTTCGGCGACACGCCGCCGCCCTCGGTGCTCCAGGTCAAGGGCGCGCGCGACATCGCGATCGAGTTCCAGTCGCTGTCCAAGACCTACTCGATGCCGGGCTGGCGCATGGGCTACGCGGTCGGCAGCAAGCGCCTGATCGGCGCGCTCACCCATGTGAAGTCCTACGTCGACTATGGCGCCTTCACGCCGATCCAGGTCGCGGCGACGGCGGCGCTGAACGGCCCGCAGGACTGCGTCGAGGAGGCGCGCCGGATGTACCGCAAGCGGCGCGACGTGCTCGTCTCCGGGCTCGCCTCGGTCGGCTGGGACGTGCCCAGTCCGGAGGCGTCGATGTTCGCCTGGGTGCCGGTGCCGGGGCAGTTCAAGGAAATGGGCTCGATGGCTTTCGCCAAGGCGCTGCTGGAGGAGGCCAAGGTCGCGGTGTCGCCGGGCGCCGGCTTCGGCGAGCACGGCGAGGGCTTCCTGCGCGTGGCGCTGGTCGAGAACGAGCAGCGCATTCGCCAGGCGGTGCGCAACATCAAGAGCTTCATGGCGTCCCACGGCGCCAACCTGCCGGATCAGGCACAAGCCGCGAAGAAGCGGGTCGCAGCCTCTTGAGCGCCCCGCTGAAGATCGCCGTCGCCGGCATCGGCACGGTCGGCGCCGGCCTGTTGCGATTGCTGCGCGACGACGCGGCGCTGCTGGCGGCGCGGTGCGGCCGGCCGATCGCGGTGACCGCGGTGTCGGCGCGCGACCGGGGGCGCGACCGCGGCGTCGATCTCACCGCCGTCGACTGGTACGACGACGCCGTCGCCATGGCCCGCGACGCCGACGCCGACGTCATCGTCGAGCTGATCGGCGGCGCGGACGGGCCGGCCAAGGCGGTGTGCCAGGCGGCGCTGGACGGCGGCCGCCACGTCGTCACCGCCAACAAGGCCCTGCTCGCCGAGCACGGCACGGCGCTGGCGCTGCAGGCCGAGGACCAGGGCGTCGCGATCGGCTACGAGGCCGCCGTCGCCGGCGGCATCCCGATCGTCAAGGCGCTGCGCGAGGGCCTGTCCGGGAACCGGATCGACCACGTCTCCGGCATCCTCAACGGCACCTGCAACTACATCCTCAGCACCATGCGCCAGACCGGCAAGGCGTTCGAGGACGTGCTGACCGAGGCGCAGGCGCTGGGCTACGCCGAGGCGGATCCCAGCTTCGACGTCGACGGCATCGACGCGGCCCACAAGCTGGCGATCCTGACCGCGCTGGCCTTCGGCACCCGGATCGACTTCGACGGCGTCGCGATCGAGGGCATCCGCACGATCTCGCCGCTCGACATCGCCTATGCCGACGAGCTGGGCTTCCGGATCAAGCTGCTCGGCATCGCCCGGCGCACGGACCGGGGCATCGAGCAGCGCGTCCACCCCTGCATGGTGCCGCGCGATTCGGCGCTGGGCACGGTCGAGGGCGTCTACAACGCGGTCCGCATCGTCGGCAGCGCCGCCGCGGATACCACCTACGAGGGCCGCGGGGCGGGCGCGGGGCCGACGGCCTCGGCCGTGGCCGCCGACATCGTCGACATCGCGCGCGGCCGCCTGTCGCCGACCTTCGGGGTGCCGGCCGACCAGCTCCAGCCGCTCGAGCAGGCGGCGCTGGGCCAGCATGTCGGGTCCTACTACGTGCGCCTGATGGTGCGCGACGAGCCGGGCGTGATCGCCGACATCTCGGCCGCGCTGCGCGACGAGCGGGTGTCGCTCGAAGCGGTCATCCAACGCTCGCGGTCGCGCGAGGCGGCGGTGCCTGTCGTGCTGACCACGCACGACACGATCGAGGAATCGATGGGACGTGCGATGGCGCGCATCGGGGCGCTACAATCCGTGATGGAAGAGCCCTGCGTCATTCGCATCGAACAAATGGAATAATAGGGGGAATTGATGGCCGAAGGGGACGTCCTCGACCGAAATCTGGCGCTGGAAGCGGTCCGCGTGACCGAGGCGGCGGCGCTCGCCGCCTCGCGCCTGATGGGGCGGGGCGACGAGAAGGCGGCCGACCAGGCCGCCGTCGACGCCATGCGCAAGGCGCTCAACGTGCTCAACATCGACGGCACCGTCGTCATCGGCGAGGGCGAGCGCGACCAGGCGCCGATGCTGTTCATCGGCGAGAAGGTGGGCGCCGGCGGGCCCAAGGTCGACATCGCGCTCGACCCGCTCGAAGGCACCACGATCACCGCCAAGGGCACCGAGAACGCGCTCGCCGTCATCGCCATGGCCGAGGCGGGCAACTTCCTCAACGCGCCCGACGTCTACATGGACAAGATCGCGATCGGCGGCGGCCTGCCCGACGACCTGGTCAGCATCGACGCCGAACCCAAGGAGAACCTGGCCGCGCTGGCCAAGGCCAAGAACACCGAGATCGAGGACATCGTCGCCTGCATCCTCGACCGGCCGCGCCACACCGAGCTGATCGCCAAGGTCCGCGAGGCGGGCGCCCGGATCAAGCTGATCTCCGACGGCGACGTCAGCGGGGTCATCGCCACCTCGATGCCGGGCAGCGGGGTCGACATCTACATCGGCAGCGGCGGCGCCCCGGAGGGCGTGCTGGCGGCGGCCGCGCTGCGTTCCATCGGCGGCCAGATGCAGGGCCGGCTGTTGTTCCGCAACGACGACGAGCGCCAGCGCGCCCGCAAATGGGGCATCACCGACTTCGACCGGGTCTACGACCTGCGCGACATGGCCCAGGGCGACGTGATGTTCGCGGCGACCGGGGTCACCGACGGCTCGATGCTGCGCGGCGTGCGCCGCTTCTCGCACGGCGCCAAGACCCATTCCATCGTGATGCGCTCGAAGACCGGCACGGTCCGGTTGATCGAGGCGCAGCACAACTTCCAGCGCAAGCAGATCTAAGGGGAACGGCGGACCGGTTGGACGCCACCGTCACAGACAGCTTTCTGGAGGTCGAGGCCTCGGCGACGGGGCGCCGCTGGCAGTTGCGGCCCAGCGACGAGCGGCTGGCGCTGGCGCTGGCCCAGCGCTTCTCGCTGCCCGACATCGTCGCCCGGATCCTGGCCGGCCGCGGCATCGGCGTCGACGAGACGCCCGACTTCCTCGACCCGACGCTGCGCCGGGCGCTGCCCGATCCCTCGCACCTGAAGGACATGGACGCCGCGGCGGCGCGGCTCGCCGACGCGGTCGAAGCGGGCGAGACGATCGCGGTGTTCGGCGACTACGACGTCGACGGCGCGACCTCGGCGGCGCTGCTGCAGCGCTATTTCACCGCGCTCGGCCATCCGCTGCGCATCTACGTGCCCGACCGGATCAAGGAGGGCTACGGCCCCAACGCCGCGGCGCTGCTCCAACTCCACGCCGAGGGGGTCGCGCTGGTCGTCACCGTCGACTGCGGCATCACCGCCCACGAGCCGCTGGCCGCGGCGCGCGACGCCGGGCTCGAGGTCATCGTGGTCGACCATCACGTCGCCGAGCCGGCGTTGCCGCCGGCGGTCGCCGTGGTCAATCCCAACCGGCTCGACGAGGACAGCCCGCTCAAGCAGCTCGCCGCCGTCGGCGTCGCCTTCCTGCTGGTCGTCGCGGTCAACCGCGAGCTCCGCCGCCGCGGCCGCTTCGCCGGGGGCGGGGAGCCCGATCTGCTCGCCTGGCTCGACCTGGTCGCGCTCGGCACCGTGTGCGACGTGGTCCCCCTGACCGGGCTGAACCGGGCCTTCGTCGCCCAGGGGCTCAAGCGGATGGCCGCGCGGGCCAACCCGGGTCTGGCCGCCCTGGCCGACGTCGCCCGGGCCGAGGGCGCCCCCAACACCTATCATGCCGGCTTCCTGCTCGGCCCCCGGGTCAACGCCGGCGGCCGGGTCGGCGAGGCGGATATGGGCGCGCGCCTGCTGACCACGGCCGATCCGCAGGTCGGCCGCGAGCTGGCGGCGCGCCTCGACGCTTTCAACGCCGAACGCCAGACGATCGAGGCCGAGGTACTCGCCGCCGCCGTCCGCCAGGCCCAGGTCGCCGCGGACCGGGGCGACGCCGTGATCGTCGTCAGCGGCGCGGACTGGCACCCCGGCGTGATCGGCATCGTCGCCTCGCGCCTGGTCGAGCGGTTCGGCCGGCCGACGGCGGTGGTCGCGCTGGTCGACGGCACCGGCAAGGGCTCGGCCCGGTCGGTGTCCGGGGTCGATCTCGGCGCCGCGGTGATCGCCGCGCGCCAGTCCGGCCTGCTGATCAACGGCGGCGGCCACAAGATGGCGGCCGGCTTCACCGTCGCCGCCGACGGGGTGGGGGCCTTGGCGGCTTTCCTCAACGAGCGGCTGCGCGCGGCGGTCGACGACGCCACCCGGACCCCGACCCTCAAGGTCGACGGCGCGCTGACCGTCGACGGCGCCACCCTCGAGTTCGCGGAACAGCTGGAGCGGCTGGCGCCCTTCGGCGTCGGCAATCCGGAGCCGCTGCTGGTGCTCAAGGGCGCGCGCGTCGCCTTCGTCGACCTGGTCGGCGAATCGCACCTGCGCTGCGCCCTGTCCGGCGACGCCGGCGGCCGGCTCAAGGCGATCGCCTTCCGCGCCGCCACCGAGCCGCTGGGCGGCGTGCTGCGCCAGGGCACCGGCCAGCGCCTGCATATCGCCGGCAAGCTCCGGCGCGACACCTGGCGCGGCCGCAACGACGTCCAGTTCATCGTCGAGGACGCCGCCCCGGCGCGGCTCGATTAGGCCGGATGGTGCAAGAGGCTTGATTTTGCCGGCCTGGGTGAGTAGGTGACGGACCGCGGCACCGTCGCAACCGATATCGGCGCGAGCGCCCATGACCCCATCGTCTAGTCAGGCCTAGGACGTCACCCTTTCAAGGTGAAAACACGGGTTCGAATCCCGTTGGGGTCGCCATCGATCTTCAATGCCTTGGTTCCCGCCCGCCGGCACGTCGAGAGCCGCGACCGGCGCATCTTCGGAAAGCGACCGCTGTACGCGGCCGGCCGTGCGGTGACCGGTCGCGTCGGGTCCGGCTTTCGCTCCTGGCCGTCTCTGTCCCCCGGGCGCGTCTCAGAGGTTGTCGCGATGCTGTCGCAGGAACGACAGAATGTTGTGCGTGGCGCGCACTTCGTTCAGGTGCTCGATGTTGCGCGTCTCCGAATACCGCCGGTCGGAGATCGTAATCCACTTCTCCAATAGCCTGATCTTCTCCTCGGTCTCCAGTCGTGGGTCCCGGTAGATATCGGCTGCCGAATAGTAGATCTTGTGCGGATTGCGGGCCGTCGCAATCCTCGGGCGATCAATGGATTCTGTCGACGGGCCAAGGCCAAGCTGCGCGTTGAGTGTATCGCTGTCCGAGCTGATGGGCGCGTCCGCGCTGTCGGCTGCGTCCAACGCCTCCGGATTTCGGCTCCGGTGCGGCCGAACGCGCAGGAAATAACAAGCCCTTCAAGGTCCCCAGCAACGTCAAGGCAACGCCTCTAAACTCGCCTCGGAACAATCTGTGTCACGCATAGGCGCGACGCAAGCTGGTCGCGGCGGGCGAAAAGGCGCGCCGAAGCCCGCCTTCCCATGGCCGGTCGCCACCCCCAGAACCAACACGCACATATACAACATTTTAAATCTGTATATATTTCTGATTGACGAATTCATTGTGTGATATATATCCACAAGCACGCATTGAAACGCCATCCGAAGGTATCCGGACGTGGACAGGGTTGTGGACGTGATCGATAGCACGGCGGTGCTCGACAGGGTCGAGGTGCCCGCGGCTGCGCAGCCCACGATTCCCGAGGCCAGTCCGGCCGAGGTCCACGACTGGCTCGCCCGCGGCGAGGCCGTCCTGGTCGACGTGCGCGAGCACGAGGAGATCGAGGACGAGCGGATCCCCGGCGCGCTCTACTTCCCGATGTCCTATTTCGACGCCGCGCGGTTCCCGCGCCTGCCTCAGACCAAGCTGGTGATGATGTGCGCCTTCGGGCGCCGGTCGCTGGCGGCAGCGGAGCAGCTTCGCGCCGCCGGCCGCGGCGAGCCGATCAGCCTGCGCGGCGGCATCTACGGCTGGAAGGAAGCGGGCTTCCCCGTCGAAATCCTGAGCGTCGTCGAGCCTGACGGCACGTTGCCGCGTCGCCCGATTCGGTGCGGCTCGCCGAGCCCCTGAAAATTCTTACCGGAACGCCCGGATGCGAACGTCGCGATTGTGCGGCGCGAGGGCGTAGCCGTTGCCGCGCCGGACCAGGGTGAAGCAGGCCCGGCCATAGCGGTAGGCGAGGCACAGGGTGTTGCCGCTCAGGGTCCAGCGACCGGGGCCGCCGGTGTATTCCCGGCAGGTTCGCGGCTGTCCCCGCGTGTTGAAGTAGCCGCAGTCCATGTAGAGCGCGCCGCCGGCCTTGAAGGTGACCGCGAATTCATAGAATTCCTGGCCGCGGCCGGTCTCGATCCGGTAGTTGAGACGGCGGCCGGGCAGGTACTGGGCGGCGGCCGGCGTGCGCGAGGCGAGCTGCTTGCGCCGCTGCTCCTCCAGCGCCTTGCGCCGCTTCTCCTGCGCCTGGCGGCGGGCTTCGGCGAGCTGCTTGCGCCGGGCCTCGAGCTGCGCGCGCTTCTGGGCCGTATTCGCCTCGGCCTTGCGGCGGGCTTCCGCCGCCGCGCGCTTGCGGGCGGCCTCGGCCTGGGCTTGGGCTTGCCGACGCGCTTCGGCCTCGGCGCGCTGGCGGGCCTCCGCGGCCGCCTTGCGGCGCGCCTCCAGTTCCGCCTTGCGGCGGGCTTCCGCTTCCGCCCGCTTGCGCGCCGCTTCCGCCTGGGCCTTGCGTTCGGCTTCGGCGCGCTTGCGCTCGGCCTCGGCGGCGGCTTGTTTGCGGGCTTGCTCGGCGTCAGCCTTGCGCCGCGCCTCGGCCTCGGCGCGCTGTCGGGCGGCTTCCGCCTCGGCCTTTCGCTTGGCTTCGGCTTCCGCCTTTTGACGCGCTTCGGCTTCGGCCTTGCGCTTGGCCTCCGCTTCGGCCTGCTTGCGCGCGGCTTCGGCTTCGGCCTTGCGCTTCAGCTCGGCCGCGCGCTGCTGCTTCTCCAGCAACGCCTGGGTCTCGACACCCGTGGTGCCGGAGCTCCACGGCCGCTCGACGGCGACATAGGCGCTCGCGCCGCCGGCCACGAGGGCCGCGACGATCGCGGCCGCCCAGGCCAAGCGGTGGCGATTGCGGGGGCGGGGAGGGGCCGGCACGGTCTCGGAAGCGGGAGACGCCGTCGGCGCCGGGGCCGCGGGCGGCGCCAGGGTGTCGTGACTGGTTTGTGGCGCGACGCCGCCGACCAGCACCGTGGTCGATCCGGCGGGCGCCTGGGCGGCCGGATGCGCACCGCCGCCGGCGAGCAGCGCCGAGAAGGCGTCGATGTCCTGGGGCCGCGCGCTCTCGTCGACCAGGAGCGCCTTGTCGATGGCGTCGAGCAGGCCCGGGCTGTAGTCGCCGCTGGCGGCCTGCGTCGCGGGCTCGAGCGGATCGGGCTTGCCCTTGACCACGGCGGCGACGCGCGCCGGCGCCTCGACCGGGCGGCGGCCGGTGACGCAGCGGTAGAGGGTCGCGCCGATCGCGTAGATGTCGGTCCACGGGCCCTGGTGGCCGTCGCTCTGATACTGCTCGAACGGCGCGTAGCCCTCGGAGACGATCGTGGTCAGGCTCTTGGTATGCGCGCCCAGCGCCAGCCGCGCCGAGCCGAAGTCGATGATCACCGGCACGCCGTCGGAGCGGACGAAGATGTTGTCCGGCTTGATGTCGCGGTGCAGGAAGCCGGCGGCGTGGATCGCCCGGACGCCGTCGACGATCGGCAGCAGGATCTCGTCGATCTCCGCCTGGCTCAGCGTCATGTCGCGCTTCAACAGCGCACCCAGGCTCTTGCCGTCCTGGTAGGCCATGACCAGGTAGCCGGTGCCGTTGGCCTCGAAATAGTTGAGCACGGGGACGATGTTGCGGTGCTCGAGGGTGATCAGCACCTTGGCTTCCTGGCGGAAGCGCTCCAGGCCCCAGTCGTAGTCCTCGCGGTCGCTCTCGCTGATCGGATGGACCGAGCGGCTGTCGCGGTCGCGGACCGCGATGTTGGACGGCAGGAATTCCTTGATCGCGACCTTGCGCTCGGTGACCGCCTCGACCGCGACGTAGGTGATGCCGAACCCGCCCGAGCCGAGGACGTCCTCGACCCGGTAGTTCTGCAGCTGGTCGCCGATCGGCAGGGCGTTGCGCTGTTTGCCGGCCATGTCGCGTCTCCGAACGCGGGTTCCGGACCGTCCGGGCCGTCAGGTTACCCCGGCGCGGTCCATTGCCACAATGAAGGTGTCCAAATTCGGCAACCGGTATAGCCGTGATCGGACGGCGCGGCGATGACGGCCGTCACAGGTGCGCGGCGGCCGCGTGACGGGTTGGTGCGACGGGGTGGGCCTAGTACCGCCCCCAGCGCCGGAATCCCCGGCGCCGCACGAAGCGGCCGGGCCCGAACCGGCGCCAGCGGGCCCAGGCGCGCCAGTTGGGCCGGTTCCAGGCACGGTAGCGCCAGTAGCCCGGCGCACGATAGCGCACCGCCGGCGGCGGCGCGTTGTAGGCCGGCGTCTCGCGCCAGGTCGGGACTTGGGGCGACGGGGCGATCGCCGGTTCGCTGCCGTTGCGCTCGTTCCAGTCGTTGCCGCGGAACACCTGCGGTCGGCGCGCGGTTTGCGGCTCGCGGTCGGGCAGGTACGGATCGGTATCGTCGTTGTTGGTGCCGCACCCGGCGCAGGTCTCGGGACGACGCGCGGTGACGGGCTGCTTGGCCGGCGGGTTGGTCGCGACCTCGGGTTCGGTGTCCTTCTTGGTCGACGGCTGCGGGATCGGCGCGATCCGGACGCGCGGCAGCTGGCTGACCGTCTCCGTCTTCGGGTCGGTCGGCGGCGGTGCGACGGCCAGGGTCGGCTTGGGCGACGGCCGCATCGTGATGCGGGCGACTGGAGCGCGGGCAGCTGGGGCGCGGGCAACTGGGGCGCGGGCAACCGCGGCACGGGCGGGATGCTTGAAGGCGGCGTACTTGGCCTCGCCGCGGGCGCGGTCGGCGGCCGAGATCTTCCACTTGCTGACCAAAAGGTGGCGGAACAGCGCCGCCTCGACGTTGCCCTTGGCCTCGGCGCGCCGGTACCAGTACCAGGCTTCGCCCAGGTCGCGGGCCGTGCCCTGGCCCAGCTGGTACTGTCGGCCGATGATGTAGGCGGCGGTTGCGTCGCCCTTCTCGGCGAGCGGTTTCAGGATTTCGAAGGCGCGGGCGTATTCGCCCTGCATATAGGCCGTGCGGCCGGTGTCCAGGGTGTCGGCGCCGGCGGTCGTGCCGGCGAAGGCCAAGATCAGGCCTGCAATGATTCCTCTCCAGCTCATCCCCGACCTGAGCCTTTTTCGCTTTGTCGAGTCATACGCAGCAAGTGTTAACAAAATCCCCCCGCAAGGTGCTGAAAATGCCCCCGAAAAGCCGAACGGCCGGCCCTGGGGACCGGCCGCAGACCTCCGCGGATCGATGGGGAGCTGAGACACGGGGTGATCCGCGGACTCATTGGGCAGTGGGCCCCGAACGCCGGAGCCCCAGCCTGACCCGTATCGTGGCGTCGTCATCCTGAACCGATCCTGAGACCGCCGTTCATCCGCGGTTCAGCTTCGGGCTTGATTTGCCGCCGGTCGTCCGGGCGGCTAGCCTGATGTCCCAGGTCCGCGCGGGTGGGCCGGAACCGCCTGGAGGTGGCCGATTTGCTGAAGTTGCTCGGAGCGCCGGTCGCCGGGGCGGCGGCGCTCCTGATCTGCGCCCTGGCGCTGGGCATCGACCCACTGGTGTCGGCGATCGTCGGCGCGCTGGTGTGGGCGGGCGTCCAATTGCTGTGGGAGCCGGCGCCCGCCGGGGCGGGCGGCGACCGACGCACGCCGCTGACATCCGGCCAGAAACGCCAGCTCGACGCCGCGCGCGAGCGGATCGCCGCTATCGATCGCCTGCGCGGCGCCCTGGCGAGCGCGACCATTGCCGACCGGCTCGGCGCCATCGCCCGCCGCGCCGAGGCGATGGTCGCGCGGTTGCGTGGCGATCCGTCGGGCTTCGCGCTCTATCGCAAGCCGCTCGGCAACTACCTGGCGCAGGTGCTCGATCTGGCGCAGCGCGTCGCCGACGCGGAGCGGCACGGGCGGGCCGATCCCGCCATGCTGGCGCGGGTCGACGCCACCCTGGGCCGTCTCGACGCCCTGTTCCGGGCCGTCGACGAGCGCGGCGCGGCGCTCGACCGTCTCGACCTGGACGCCCGGATCGCGGTACTCGAAGCCGAGATCGACGCCGACCGCGCCGCTGCCGCGACCGGCCGCACCGAACAGATGGACTGACACAGGCCCATGATCCGCATCCTGTTCCTGGCGATCCTGTTCCTGCTGGTCGGCATCGCGATCGGCCTGCTGATCTCCAACCGCCGGCGGACCGCCGCGCCGCCGCCCCCGGTCCAAGCGCCGGCGCACCCGCCGGCCGCGCATCCCGATCCCAACCGCGAGCGCCTGGTCCGCCGGCTGATCGGCGGGTTGCTGCTGCTCACCGCGGCGCTGATCGCGCTCGGCTATGCCTACTACGGTCACTGAGCCCGGCCGTCCGCCGATTGGACGCTGGGCGCTGGCGCGGTGCCGTCCGGGGCGGTAAATTCACCGTGATTGCCACGATTCGGTCGCGATTCACCCGTAAAGCCCTCGACCGCCTCGAGGACGGAGAAACGCGCCGGAACGAGGCGCCGCCAAGAACAGGAGCGCGTACCATGAGACTTTTCGCGACATCGGTCATCGCCGCCGCCTTGACCGCCGCGCTGGCGACCTCGGCCCTGGCGATGGGCAAGTCGAACGACGGCACCATGTCGAAGAACAACGGCTACACCCAGGCCGAGAAGGCGGTGAAGGCGCGCGAGTACACGCGGGCGATCGGCATGCTCAAGAAGATCGTGTCGATGGAGCCGAAGAACGTCGATGCGCTCAACTATCTCGGCTACAGCTACCGCCAGATCGGCGACTACAAGACCTCGCTGGTCTATTACCGCCGCGCGCTCTCGATCAATCCCGACCACCGCGGCGCCAACGAGTATCTCGGCGAGCTCTACCTGCGCACCGGCAACATGAAGGGCGCCCGGTCCCAGCTCGCCAAGCTGCAGAAGCTGTGCCCGCGCGGCTGCGCGGAACGCGACACCCTCGCGGCGGCCATCGCCAAGGTGCGCAAGAAGGGGAGCTGACCCGGTAGGGCGTCAGGCCGGCGCGTCTTCGGCCGCGTCCGCGGGCGGCGTTCTTGCCGCCGCCCGCCCGGCATTGCCGTCGCCCAGCGCGGGCAACGTGGCCGCATCCTCGATCGCGCGCACCTGCATCACCCCCTGTCGGCCGCGGATCTTGACCGTCTCCTCGCGATAGCCGCTCAGGTCGATCCCGGCGTGGGTCTCGACGTCGTGTGACACCACGAGCTGGACGCCGAGTTCCTTGGTCATCGCCTCCAGGCGGCTGGCCGTATTCACCGAATCGCCGATCGCGGTCAGGGTCGTCGCCCGGCCGTAGCCCATCTCGCCGATGATCGCCGGGCCGAAATGGATGCCGACCCCGATCCTGAGCGGCTCCTCCAGGTCGTGCTCCAGGGCGGCATTGAGGTCGGCGAGGCGCAGCGCCATGTTGCGCGCCCCGGTCAGCGCCTCGCGGCAGGCGCGGGTCGGGTCCTTGCCGATACCGAACAGCGCCATCACCCCGTCGCCGATGAACTTGTCGAGGTGGCCGCCGGCACTGGTCACCGCCTGGCCCATGGCCGCGAAATAGCGGTTGAGCACGAAGACGACGTCGTAGGGCAGCTTGCCTTCGGAGAACTTGGTGAAGGCGCGCAGGTCGGCGAACAGGATCGCGATCTCGCGGTCCTCGCCGTGCAGGTGCGAGGCCTGGGCATAGGCGTGGCGCGGGGTCGCCGTGGCCGGCAGCAGCGGCGTGACGTGGAGCGGCTTGGTCGGCCGGATCTGGCAGGCCAGCCGAACGTTGGGCGGCGCGCCGACCCGGTCCAGCACCTTCTGCTCCTCGGCGCTGGGCGGGTCGAGATATTCCGCCCCGTCGCTGACCCGGACCCGGCAGGTCGAGCACCGCCCCCGGCCGCCGCAGACCGAGGCGTGGGGGACGCCGGCGAGCCGGCTCGCCTCGAGCACTGTCATGCCCGGCAGCGCCTCGACGATGCGGCCGGCCGGGTAGGAGAGGCGCACCACGCCGCGGACGCGCTGGAGCCAGCTCCGCGCCACCCTGGCGCCGACAGTCAGCAGGATCAGCCCGAACATGGCCCACTGGAGACCGTGGATCAGCGACAGCGCCAGGTCGTACTCGGCGCCGTTGGGCAGCTTGAACCCGGCGATCAGGTCGCTCAGCGCCGATCGGCTCTGGGCGATGGCCAGGATCTCCCGGCCGCCCTGGTTGACCCCGAGCACGGCCAGCAGGGGCAATGCGACCGCGACCGAGAGCAGCACCGGGGCCCAGCCGCGGTACCAGGGCTTGAGGCGCATCCAGAAGTGCAGGCCGATCGTGCCGTGCACCCAGGCGACGGCGAGGACGACGATCTGCAGGATGCCGTCGATCGGCGAGGCGAGCCACATCACCCACATCATGTAGAAGTAGTTGTCGACGGTCCCGAATTCCTGGGCGATGAAGGCGGTGCCGATGACGTGCGGAATGAGCTGGAAGGGAATGGCGAAGCCGAGGACGAGCTGGATCGCCTCCCACGGGTGCATGCGCAAGGTCCGCCGGGCGTAGAGCGCCCAGAAGGCGAGCCCCATATGGGTCAGCAGGCTCGCCAGCAGGATCGTGGTGCCGACCGGGTTGCGCCAGACCGCGATGAACACCTCGCGGCCCTCGTTGGCCGCGTCGATCGAGATCAGCAGCAGCGCGTGGTTGACCAGGTGCGTGGTCACGAAGACGAACAGGACCAGTCCCGTCCACAGTCTGACTCTACGCACCATGCTGTCTCTCCGGCCCCCGCGCGGGTGTCGTCCCGGGGCTCATCTTAGCCGGATCAGCCCGCGTTGCGACCGACGTTGTCGCGACGGTAGGTGTCGATCGCGTCCGGGGTGTCGAGGTCGAGCAGGATGCCGGGGTCGTCGACGTCGACCTCGGCGATCACCGCGGCGTAGCGCGTGAGCAGGGTTCGGGCGCCGCGGTCGCCGCTGACCGCCGCCATCTCCGGGAAGAAGCGGCGCGACCACAGCACTGGATTGCCGCGCCGGCCGTCGCGGGTCGGCACCACGATCTCGCCGTTCTCCTCGTAGGCGAAGACCTCGATCATCGCGTCGAGGGTCGCCGGATCGAGCGCCGGCATGTCGCCCAGGCAGATCGCCGCGGCGTCGACGTCCGCGGGCAGGGCCTCGACGCCGGCCTTGAGCGACGTGCTCAGCCCCTGTGCATAGTCCGGGTTGTGGACGATGGTGACGGGCAAGCCGTCGAGCGCATCGGCGATCGCCGCCTCGTCGCGGCCGGTGACGACCAGCACCGGCGACGCCTTGCTGGCGCCGACCGCCTCGACCGTCCGCCGGATCATCGGCGCGCCGTCGATCGGCTCCAGGAGCTTGTTGGCGCCGCCCATCCGGCTCGACCGGCCGGCGGCGAGCACGATGGCGGCGACCGTCGGTCCGTCCGGGCGCTTGGCCCTGTCGCGCGGGGCGGGGCGGCTCGGGATCTCCAGCAGCAGGCCGCCGACCCCCATGCCGGCGATGTCGGCGCCGGTGACCGCGATGTCGGCGGCGATCCGCTCGAGGATCCAGTCGGTGCCGTGCAGCCGGGGCGAGCGGGCCGAGCCGGGCATGGCGACCACCGCCACGTCGCCGAGACTGCCGAGCAGGGTCAGGTTGCCGGGATCGACCGGCATGCCCAGGCGCTCGATGTGGCCGCCGGCGGCGAGGAGCGCGCTGGGGATCACGTCGCGCCGGTCCATGATCGCCGACGCCCCGATCAGCAGCAGCAGGTCGACCTGTTCCGCCATCTCCCGGATCGCGGCGGTGATCGCCTCGGTCGTGTGGTCGCAGACCGTGCTGGGGCCCAGGCTTGCGCCGATCCGCGCCATGCGGCCGCGGGTGATGTCGACCGCCTTGTCGAACAGCGACGCCTTGCTGCCCTTGACCCGGGTCTGGATCAGCCCGGCGCGCATGGCGCGGAACGGCGCAACGCGGAGGATCGGGCCGGAGCGGGCCAGGCCGGCTTCGATCTGCTCGATCCGGCTGCCCGGCACCGCGAAGTTGATGATCTTGACCGTGGCGACGAGCTGGCGCGCCTCGACCATGGCGTAGGGGCGCAGGGTGGCCAGGGTGATCGCCTCGTCGACGCCGTTGACGCCGGCGACCGCGGCCGCGTCGACGACCAGCAGGCCGCGGTCGGTGGCGTGAAGGTTGCAGCGGCCGGTGCCGGGACGGCCGGCGGCGGTGTTCTGGCCGGCGAGTCGTTGCGCCAGCCGTTCGGCCGCGGCGTCTTCCCCGATATCGCCGGTTTCCAGCCGGGCGACCACGACCTCGGCGTAGCCGGCCTCGGCGAGCGCCGCGGCGTCGGCCTCGGTCAGCACCGTGCCCTTGGCGATCCGGCCGCTGCCGACCCGGAGCGAATGGGCGAGAACCGCGCCGGCCGCCGCGTCGGTCGGGACCGGGCCGAATTTCATGGAGCCGGCTTGGCGGCGGCGTCGGGGCCCTGGCGCAGGGTCGCGGTCACCTGGGCCATGATCGCCAGGGCGATCTCGGCCGGCGACTTGGCGCCGATGGCGAGCCCGATCGGGCCGTTGATGCGGGCCAGCTCGGCGTCGGAGAAGCCCGCCTGGCGCAGCCGGTCGAGGCGCAGGCCGTGGGTCTTCCGGCTGCCCAGCGCGCCGATATAGAAGGCGGGCGAGCGCAGCGCGCCTTCCAGCGCCGGGTCGTCCAGCTTGGGGTCGTGGGTCAGGGTGACGATCGCCGAGCGGCGGTCGGGCGTGGAAGGCGGCGAGGGCGTCGTCGGGCCAGTCGTGGGTCATCGCCACGCCCGGGAACCGCGCCTCGGTGGCGAAGGACTCGCGCGGGTCGACGATGGTGACGTCATAGCCGAGCATCGCCGCCATCGGCGCCAGCGCCTGGGAGATGTGGACCGCGCCGACCACGAACAGCCGCAGCGGCGGGTTGTAGACCTGGAAGAAGAGCTGCCGGCCGCCGATCTCGACGGTCCGGCTGCGGTCCTCGCGCAGGGCGGTGCGCGCGGCGTCCTCGCCCTCGGCGTCGAGGGTCACTCGCCCTCGAGCGCGCCGTCGCGCAGCAGGGCCTGCGCCCCGGTCGCCAGGTCGGTGACCAGGACGCCGGGGATCTTGTCGGCCCGCAGCGACGAGCAGGGCGTCGAGGGTGGCGCGCTTCACGGCTCAGTCCAGCTTCTCGACGAAGACCTGGACCTTGCCGCCGCAGGCCAGGCCGACCTCCCAGGCCTGTTCGTCGGAAACGCCGAAATCGAGCAGCTTGGGCGCGCCCGAGCCGATCACCTGCTGGGCCTCGGTCACCACCGCGCCCTCGATGCAGCCGCCCGAGACCGAGCCGATCATCTCCTGGTCGTCGCTGACGGCGAGCTGGCTGCCCACGGGGCGCGGCGACGAGCCCCAGGTGGTGACGACGGTCGCGATGGCGACGCCCTTGCCGGCCTCGCGCCACTGCTTGGCCTGCGCAAGCACGTCGTCGGTGTCGATCATTGAAGCGTCGGTAGCCATTTGGTCACGCTCCTCTCCTGGCGGTGCCCCACGTCGCTCAACGCCTCGGCCAGCTGCTCGAGGCTGTCCAGATTGTGGACGGGGCGGAAATCGTCGACGTGCGGCAGGATCGCCCTGATGCCGGTGGATTTTGGCTCGAATCCGTCGTAGCGCAAGAGCGGGTTCAGCCAGATCAGCCGCCGGCAGCTCCGGTGCAGGCGGTCGATCTCGCGGTCGAGGCCCTTCGCGGCCTCGCGGTCGAGCCCGTCGGTGATCAGCAGCACGATCGCGCCCTGGCCGAGCACGCGGCGCGACCACCAGCGATTGAACTCGTGCAGGGAGGCGCCGATCCGGGTGCCGCCCTACCAGTCGCTCGCCGCCTCGCCGACCTTCTCCAGCGCCACGTCGATGTCGCGGTATTTGCAGATAGCGGGTGACGTTGGTCAGCCGCGTGCCGAACAGGAAGGTGTAGACGCGGTCGCGGTCGTTGGTGACCGCGTGGAGGAAGTGCAGCAGCATCCGCGAATAGCGGCTCATCGAGCCGGAGATGTCGCACAGGATGACCAGCGGCGGCCGGCGGGTCTGGCGCTTGCGCCGGGCGATCTCGATGGTCCGGCCGCCGCCGCGCAGGCTGTTGCGCAGGGTCTTGCGCATGTCGATGCGCCGGCCCTGGGCGTGGGGGCGGAAGCGGCGGGTGGGCACCTTGCTGATCGGCAGGCGCAGGCGGCGCAGGGCGGCCTTGGCCTGCTCCAGCTCGGCGTTCGACATCTTCTCGAAGTCCTTGCGCTTGAGGACCTCCTGGGCGGTCCAGGTCATCACCGCGTCGAGCTCGGTCTCGGTCTCGTCCGGCTCCTTTTCCTTGTCGCCCTCGGCCATGCCCTTGAGCGCCTCGGCCAGGCGGCGGGCCATCTCCTGCTGCTCTTCGTCGGGCGGCAGGTCCATCTGGGGCAGGATCACGCTCATCATGCGTTCGAGCATCTTCGGGTTGCGCCAGAAGACGTGGAAGGCCTGGTCGAAGATCTCGCGCTGGTCGCGCCGGTTCACGAAGACGGCGTGGAGCGTCCAGTAGAAGTCGGTGCGCCGGTCGACGCCGACCGCCTCGACCGCCTGCAGCGCGTGGATGACGTGGCCCGGCCCGACCGGCAGGCCGGCGGCGCGCAGGACGCGGGCGAAATGCATGATGTTCTCCGACAGCCGGCCACCATGCCTGCCGGCAAGTCCGGGAGCGTGTCTTCTGGAAGCGGGTCGTCGGACGCGGTCATGTCGGGTCGTGCGGGGCGGAGGGACCGGGCTGGGCGTTTGCGCCGGGTCAGGACGCCGCCTGGGCCCGCGACGCCAGGGCGACCTCGCTGCGGATCTGCTCGAGGATGCCGATCGCCTCGCTGTCGCGGATCTTGGCGATGTCGTCCTGGTACTTGAGCAGGACGCCCAGCGTCGAGTTGATCGTCTCGGGGTCGAGCGCGACCACGTCGAGCTGGACCAGGGCGTGGGCCCAGTCGATCGTCTCGGCGACGCCGGGCAGCTTGAACAGATCCTGCTTGCGCAGATCCTGGACGAAGGCGACGACCTCGCGCGCCAGCCCCTCGCCGACGCCCGGCACCTTGCGGTGGAGGATCTCCAGCTCGCGCTCGGCGTCCGGATAGTCGACCCAGTAGTAGAAGCAGCGGCGCTTGAGCGCGTCGTGGATCTCGCGCGTGCGGTTCGACGTGATGATGACGATCGGCGGCTCGGCGGCCTTGACCGCGCCGATCTCCGGGATCGTCACCTGGAAGTCCGACAGCACCTCCAGCAGGAAGGCCTCGAACGGCTCGTCGGTGCGGTCGAGCTCGTCGATCAGCAGCACCGGCGGGCCGCCCAGATGGGGCTCCAGCGCGCGCAGCAGCGGACGCTTGATCAGGAATTCCTCGGCGAAGATGTCGTCGCCCAGCGCCGCCGCGGTCGGTGTCGCCCGCCGCCTCGGCCAGCCGGATCTCGATCATCTGGCGGGAATAGTTCCACTCGTAGACGGCGTTGGCGACGTCCAGGCCCTCGTAGCACTGCAGCCGGATCAGGTCGCGGCCCAGCGTGTCGGACAGCACCTTGGCGATCTCGGTCTTGCCGACGCCGGCCTCGCCCTCGAGGAACAGCGGCCGGCCCAGCTTCAGCGCCAGGAAGATCGCGGTGGCGAGCGAGCGGTCGGCGACGTAATCGCCGGCCGACAACAGGTCTAGCGCGGTGTCGACTGTTTCGGGGAGCGGCTTCTGGTCCTTGGGCGTCTGGTCGGTCATGGCAACTCGGTCGGGTCGGGTTTCGGGACGGCCGCTGTCCGACCGTCATAAAGGTTCGGGCGGATCAGGTGACCCGCCCGCAACTCTATATGGGCTCTAGGCCCGCGATGGAAATGGGCGATTCCGCCCTATCCCGCCGCGGCGACGGCGCGCTTGGCCATCACCGTGACCAGGTGGGCCCGGTATTCGGCGCTGGCGTGGATGTCGGAATTGAGCCCGTCGTCGGAGACCTTGATGTCGGCGACCGCGTCCGGCGACCAGTTGGCCGACAGCGCCGCCTCCATCTCCGGCACCCGGAACGCGCACGGCCCGGCGCCGGTGACCGCGACGCGGACGCCGTCCTTGGTCTTGGCGACGAACACGCCGACCACGGCATAGCGCGACGCCGGGTTCGGGAACTTCATGTAGCCCGCCTTCTCCGGCACCGGGAAGCTGACCGAGGTGACGATCTCGCCGTCCTCCAGCGCGGTCTCGAACAGGTCGACGAAGAAGTCGTCGGCCGCGATCTCCCGGCTGGTGGTCTTGACCGTCGCGCCGAGCCCGACCAGGGCTGCCGGGTAGTCGGCCGCCGGGTCGTTGTTCGAGATCGAGCCGCCGATGGTGCCGCGGTTGCGCACCGCCGGGTCGCCGATCAGGCCGGCGAGATGGGCCAGCGCCGGGATCGCCTTGGCGACCTCGGCCGAGTTGGCCACGGCGTCGTGCGTGGTCATCGCGCCGATCGTGACGGTGTCGCCCGACACGGTGATGCCCTTCAGCGCCTCGACGCCGCCCAGGTCGATCAGGGCCGACGGCTGGGCCAGACGCTGCTTGAGCGTCGGGATCAGCGTCATGCCGCCGGCGACGAGCTTGGCGTCCTCGTCCTTCTTGATGGCGTCCGCAGCCGCGTCGACGCTGGTCGCCTTGCTGTATTCGAAATTGTACATCGAACCTCTCTCCCGTTAAGCGGCGGCGGCCGCGCCCTGGATGGCGCTCCAGACCCGTTGTGGTGTTGCCGGCATGTCGAGGTGGCGGACGCCGTACCCCGACAGCGCGTCGATGATCGCGTTGATGACCGCGGGCGGCGAGCCGATCGTGCCCATCTCGCCGCAGCCCTTCACACCCAGCGGGTTGAACGGGCAGGGCGTGATGGTCAGGTCGCTGTCGATGTTGGGCACGTCGTCCGCGCGCGGCATCGTGTAGTCCATGTAGGAGCCGGTCAGGAGCTGGCCGGATTCGGCATCGTAGACCCCGTTCTCCAGCAGCGCCTGGCCGATGCCCTGGACGACGCCGCCCTGGATCTGGCCGTGGACGATCAGCGGGTTGATGACGTTGCCGACGTCGTCGATCGCGGTGAAGCGTTGGATCTCGGTCACGCCGGTGTCCGGATCGACCTCCACCTCGCAGACGTAGGCTCCATAGGGGAAGTTGAAGTTGAGCGGGTCGAAGAAGGCCTGCTCGTCCAGCCCCGGCTCCAGCGCGTTCTTGTCCGCCTCCGGATCGCCGGTGAAGTGCGGGTAGTTGTGCGGCACGTAGGCGGTGAAGGCGACCTCGGCGATGTTGACCGCCTTGTCGGTGCCCTTGACCGAGAAGTTGCCGCCGGCGAACTCGATGTCGTCGACCGACGCCTCGAGCAGGTGGGCGGCGATCTTCTTGCCCTTCTCGACGATCTTCTCCGACGCCTTGACGATGGCGCTGCCGCCGACCGACAGCGAGCGCGAGCCGAAGGTGCCCATGCCCATCTGGATGCGGCCGGTGTCGCCCTCGACGATCTCGACATTCTCGATCGGCACGCCGAGCTTGTCGGAGACCACCTGGGCGAAGGTCGTGGCGTGGCCCTGGCCGTGCGAATGCGAGCCCGAGAACACCGTGACGTTGCCGGTGGCGTTGAAGCGGATCTCCGCCGATTCGTACAATCCGGCGCGGGCGCCGAGCTGGCCGGCGATCGCCGACGGCGCGGCGCCGGTCGCCTCGATCGGCGTCGAGATGCCGATACCGCGGAGCTTGCCCTTGGCCTCGGACTCCTTCTTGCGCGCCGCGAAACCCGCGTAGTCCGACACCTCCAGCGCCTTGTCGAGCGCGCCGCCGTAGTTGCCCGAATCGTAGAGCAGGGCGACCGGGGTCTGGTACGGGAAGGCGTCGGGCGCGATGAAGTTGCGCCGGCGGATCTCGACCGGGTCGACGCCGACCTCCTTGGCCGCGGCGTCGATCAGACGCTCGAGCATGAAGGTCGCCTCGGGCCGGCCGGCGCCGCGATAGGCGTCGACGGGGGTGGTGTTGGTGAACACCGCCTTGACCTCGGCGAAGATCGCCGGGGTGGTGTACTGGCCCGCGAACAGGGTGGCGTAGAGGTAGGTCGGGATCAGCGGCGCGAAGGCCGACAGATACGCGCCCATGTTGGCGATGGTGCCGACCCGCAGGCCGAGGAACTTGCCGTCGCCGTCCATGGCCAGCTCGGCCTTGGTGACGTGGTCGCGGCCATGGGCGTCGGTCAGGAACGACTTCGACCGTTCCGCCGTCCACTTGACCGGCACGCCCAGCTTGCGCGCGGCCCAGCAGGCCACCGCATACTCGGCGTAGGGATAGATCTTCGAGCCGAAGCCGCCGCCGACGTCGGGCGAGATCACCCGGAACTTGTGCTCGGGCTGCTGCAGCACGAAGGCGCCGAGCAGCAGGCGGACGGCGTGGGCGCCCTGGCTGGTGCACCACAGCGTCAGATCGCCGGTGGAGCCGTCGAACTCGGCGACCGCCGAGCGCGGCTCCATCGCGTTGGGGATCAGGCGCTGGTTGACCAGCTCGATCGTGGTGACGTGGGCCGCCTTGGAGAAAGCCTCGTCGGTCGCCGCGGCGTCGCCGAAGCCCCAGTCGAAGCAGATATTGTGCTTGGCGTCGTCCCACACCTGCGGGGAGCCGTCCTTGACCGCGTCGCCGGTGGCGATGATGGCGGGCAGGGGGGCGTAGTCGACGCTGACCAGCTCGGCCGCGTCCTTGGCCTGGTTGCGGGTCGCGGCGATGACGACCGCGACGGCGTCGCCGACGTAGCGGACGCGCTCCTGGGCCAGGATCGGCCACGGCGGCTCGACCATCGGCGAGCCGTCCTGGCTGGTGATGCCCCAGCCGACCGGCAGGCCGCCGAGGCCGTCGGCGGCGACGTCCGCGCCGGTCAGGACGGCGACGACACCCTCGGCGCCTGCGGCGGCCGACGTGTCGATATTCTTGATCTCGGCATGGGGATGGGGCGAACGGACGAAGTGGGCGTAGACCTGCCCGGAACGGTTCACGTCGTCGACATAATTGCCATGACCGCTGATGAAGCGACGGTCTTCACGACGCGGAATGCTGGCACCGATTCCAGTCGCTGACATTGATCTTCCTCCCTAGTGAGGACGGCGATTGTTGTTCAGCCATTCATGGCTTGGGCGCCGGCCTTAATCGACTTGACGATGTTGTGGTAACCCGTGCACCGGCACAGATTGCCTTCGAGCCACTCGCGGATCTCCTTCTCGGAGGGGTCCGGATTGCGCTTGGCCAGGTCGATCGCGCTCATGATCATGCCGGGCGTGCAGAAGCCGCACTGGAGGCCGTGGTTCTCGTGGAACGCCTGCTGCATCGGGTGCAGGGTGTCGCCGTCGGCGAGGCCCTCGATCGTGGTGACGTCGGCGCCTTCGGCCTGGACCGCGAGTAGCGTGCAGCTCTTGACCGAGGTGCCGTCGACGTGGACGACGCACGCCCCGCACTGGCTGGTGTCGCATCCGACATGCGTCCCGGTCAGGCCGAGAACTTCGCGCAAAAGCTGAACCAGAAGCGTGCGAGGCTCAACCTCCGCGGAGACGGCTTTGCCATTCACCGTCAAGGAAACGGTTGCTGTCATCTTGGATATTCTCCCGATTTGAACGCCGGAATACTTGCTGTTGTTTGGGTGCCGGCGAGCGAGGACGTTCGCTGCGGCTCAGTCTAAGCGTGCATATGGACCGGTCAAGCGACGAATGTCGCGCGGCCGATCACAATCAGGGCCGCAACGATCGCCACCGTCAGCAGCGTCGCCCAGGCCCAGTCGGGCAGGCCGGTACGGCCCGCGACCACCGGTTGTTCTGCCGATTCGTCAGGCGGCATCTTCGCCCTGGGTGCTGCCCGGCGCGACCTTTTCCGCGAAGTTGCGGAAGAACTGGTCGGCCAGCTTGCGGGCGGTGCCCTGGATCAGCCGCGAGCCGATCTGCGCGAGCTTGCCGCCGACCTTGGCGTCGGCGTCATAGGTCAGCACGGTGTCGCTGCCGTCCTCCGCCAGGTGGACGACCGCGCCGCCCTTGGCGAAGCCGGCGACGCCGCCCTTGCCCTCGCCGACGATTCGGTAGCCCTCGGGCGGGTTGAGGTCCTCCAGGGTGACCTCGCCGGTGAACTTCGCGCTGACCGGGCCGACCTTGGCCTTGACCGTCGCCGTGAGCTGGGTATCGGAAACCTTCTCCAGCGCTTCGCAGCCCGGGATGCACTCGCGGAGCACATCCGGGTCGTTGAGCGCCTGCCATACCGTCTCGCGGGGCGCCGGGATCCGGTATTCCCCCTTAATCTCCATAGGCAACTCCTCTGGATGGATGGCCGGACCGTAGACCCGGCGGCGGCCGCGGGCAAGACCGATCGAGGCGACCGGCGCACGCGCTGGTTAGTTTTGACAAAACCGCCGCAAGCCGCCACTCTCCCTGCACGGCTCTGGTTGCAGTACGCAACGCACAAGGGGCAATTGCATTAGGGAGGAATACATGAAACTCACCCACAGTCTGTATGCGGGTGCCGCGGCCTTCGCGGCAGCGGCCGTGGCGGTCAGCGCGCCGGTCCAGGCCAAGGTCGTCGGCGACACCATCATCCTGGGCGCCGCCGTGTCGAAGACCGGCAAGTATTCGACCAACGGCAAGCACACGATCAACGGCTACGACCTCGCCGTCGAGCTGATCAACGCCAAGGGCGGCGTCAAGGTCGGCGGCAAGACCTACAAGCTCAAGGTTGTCTACTACGACGACGAATCGACCCCGGCCCGCGGCGCCCAGCTCGCCGAGCGGCTGATCAACCAGGACGGCGTCAAGTTGCTGCTCGGCCCGTACAGCTCCGGCCTGACCAAGGCGATCGCGCCGGTCACCGAGAAGTACAAGATCCCGATGGTCGAGGCGAACGGCGCGTCGCGCTCGCTGTTCACCAAGGGCTACAAGTACCTGTTCGCCGTGCTGTCGACCTCGGAGCAGTACCTGGCCAGCGCCATCACGCTGTTGGCCGAGCGCGCCCAGGCGATGGGCAAGAAGCCGAGCGACATGAAGATCGCCCTGGCGTTCGAGAACGATCCCTTCAGCCAGGACGTGCGTTCGGGCGTGATCACCGATGCCAAGAAATACGGCATGAAGATCGTCATCGACGACAAGCTGCCGCCCGACCTCAACGACATGACCGCGACCCTGCGCAAGGTCAAGCTGAAGAAGCCGGACCTGCTGGTCGTCTCGGGCCACTCCAAGGGCGCCGCCTTGGCGATCCGCCAGCTCGCCGCGATGAAGGTCAACGTGCCGATGCTGGCGATGACCCATTGCGACTCGGCCCAGATCATCAAGAAGTACGGCAAGAAGGCCGAATACACGCTGTGCGCGTCCCAGTGGGCGCCGACCCTGACCTACAAGGACGACGTGTTCGGCTCGGCCGCCGACTTCGCAGCGACGTTCAAGAAGAAGTACGGCTATGCGCCGCCCTACCAGTCGGCCGAATCGGCCGCCGCGGTGCTGGTCTACGCGCGCGCCTTCGAGCGGGCCAACTCGTTCGACGACGCCAAGGTGCGCGACGCGCTCGCCGCGACCGACATGCAGACCTTCTACGGCAACATCAAGTTCGACAAGACGGGCAAGAACACCGCCAAGCCGATGGTCCTGTTCCAGGTCCAGGACGGCAAGTACAAGGTGGTGGCGCCGACCAAGTGGGCGTCGTCCAAGATCCGTCACCCGACCCCGCCGTGGAGCCGCCGCTAGTCGCAGCGCACGTTTCGACGCCGGCTTGAACCCGTGTCACGGCGCTGCCCCCGGTGGCGCCGTGACCGGCCGGCTCCCGTTCGCGGACGGCCCCGGGCCTGTGCCGCGCCACGCGTGACGACCCGGGGGGCGGGCTCACGGCCATGATCGACAATCTCATCCTCCTGCTCCAGAACCCGGTCGCGCTGGTCGACCTGGCGATCAACGGCGTGCTGATCGGCGCGATCTTCGTGCTCGTCGCCTACGGCATGGCGCTGGTCTGGGGCGTGATGAACATCATCAACATCTGCCAGGGCGAGTTCGTCATCCTGGGCGGCTTCGTCGCCTTCTACTTCTCGAAATGGGGGATCAACCCGCTGTTCGCGGTGCCGGTGGCCTTCGCGCTGCTCTACCTGATCGGCGGCGGCTTCGCCCGCACCGCGCTGGCCCGCACGCTCTACGACCGGCCGTGGAAGGCCGTCGCCAACATCGTCGGACTGACCGTGATAATGGTCGTGGTCGACCGGGTCTGGTTCGCGATCGCGACCGGCGGCTTCGCGCTCGGCAGCCCGCATTCCTTCATCTTCGTCGCGATCGCCGACAATTCCGGCATCGGCCTCCTGGTCAACATGGCGGTGAGCTACCTGCTCGTCTCGGTGCTGATCAACTTCATCCTGTTCGGCGGGCTCTATTCGGTGGTGATCGCCCGCATCGTCGATCGCGACCTGTTCACCTCGATCCTGGCGACCTTCGGCATCTCGATCTTCATGTCCCAGACGATGAACGAGGTCTTCTCGGCCGACGTCGAGATCGCCCGCCACGGGCTCGGCACCTGGTCCCTGCTCGACGGCGGCATCACGCTCGAACAGATCAAGCTGGTCGCCTTCGGCCTGTCGATGGTGATCGGCGTCGCGCTGGTGATCTACATGCGCAACGCACGCTCCGGCCAGGCGATCCGGGCGACTGCCCAGAACGCCCGGGCGGCGCGGATCATGGGCATCGACACCGAGGCGGTCTACGCCCGCACCTATGCGCTCAACGCCGCGATCTGCGGCGCGGCCGGGGCGCTGGTGGCGATGATCTTCACGATCCAGGCCTATGGCGGGCTCGCCTTCACCATCCGCGGCTTCCTGGTGGTGATCGTCGCCGGGCTGGGCAACCTGGCCGGCGTCATCGTCGCGGGCCTGTCGCTCGGCGCGGCCGAGCAGATCGCGAGCTTCGTCTTCGGCCTCGAATACCAGCTCGCCTTCGTTTTCGGCATGCTCGTGCTGATCGTGATGTACCGCCAGATCCGGCTCGGCTTCCAGCGGCAGTATCTGCGATGAGCACCGCCGCCGCTGCCGCCGCTGCTGGGGCCCGCATCCAGAAGCCCCGCTTCACGCGCTTGACCTTTGTGATCCTGGCCGGGCTGGCCGTTATCGGCACGGCCGCGCCCTTCGTCGAGGCGTCGCTGATCAGCCAGATGACCCTGTTTTGGATCATGGTCATCCTGTCCTACACCTGGGACACGATGGGCGGCCAGATGGGCTACAACTCCTTCGGCAACGTCGTGTTCTTCGGTATCGGCATGTATACGACCGCGGTCATACAGGTCGGCCTCTATACCGACGTCGCCGCCTATACCGCGGCCAAGGGCGGGGCGAACCTGGCCTTGACCCACGGCCAGTATTTCACCGGTCTGGCGATCGGGCTGGCCGCGGCCGGGGTCGCCGGCTTCTTGTCCGCGGCGCTGATCGGCTCCGGCATCCTCGGCCTGCGCGGCCACTATTTCGCCATCGGCACCTTGGCGCTCGGCATCTTCTTCGCCGAGATGGCGAGCGGCTGGGACCTCATCGGCGGCGGCTCGGGCATGGTGCCGCCGCCCTATCCGGGCGATTTGGAGTCGCGCAAGCTGTGGTTCTACTTCATGTGCTTCGTGCTCGCCGGCGTGACCTTCCTCGTCCTGCAATGGCTCTATTCGCGCCGGTTCGGCCTGGCGCTCAACGCCATCCGCGACGACGAGGACAAGGCCGAGGCGATGGGCATCCACACCACGCGCTACAAGACCATCGCCTGGGCGATCTCCGGCTTCTTCCTCGCCATCGCCGGCGGGATCGCGGGCAATTTCTTCCAGTTCATCGACCCGCGCGATACGGCCTTCTCCGGCGCCAGCTACGGCGTCTGGATGGTGCTGATGGTCGTCCTGGGCGGCAAGGGCACCTTCTGGGGCCCGCTGATCGGCGCGCTGCTGTTCCACACCTTCAAGGAGCTGTTCTGGACCTACCTGCTGGGCCTGCAGTACATCGCGCTCGGCCTGCTGGTCGTGGTCATCGTGGTGTTCTTCCCAGAGGGCATCGTCGGCTGGTTCCGCGAACGCTTCCCGCACTGGTTCGGCGAACGGGTCGAGCCGGCGCCCGCCGCCGCTTCCGGGACCGCAGGGGAGCCGGCGGAATGACCGCGATGCTCGAGGTCCGCGACTGCTCCAAGGCGTTCGGCGGCGTCGTCGCCAACCACGAGATATCGCTCGAGGTCCGCGAGGGCGAGATCGTCGGCCTGATCGGCCCCAACGGCTCGGGCAAGACGACCCTGTTCAACTCGATCGTCGGCTTCCACCCGATCGACGACGGCTCGATCCGCTTCCTCGGCCGCGAGATCTCCTCGCTCCGGGTCCCGAATATCGCCCGGCTGGGCCTGCTGCGCACGTTCCAGCAGACCCGGATCTACGGCAAGATGACCTGCATGCAGAACATGGCGGCGAGCCTGCCCTATCGCGGCGAGGGCGTGATCGGCATGTTCCGCCGCTTCGACGGCGCCGTCGCCGAACGGGCCGAGGAGCTGCTCGAATTCGTCGGCCTCTATTCGAAGCGCCACTTGCGCGGGGGCGATTTGTCCTTCGGCCAGCAGAAGCTGCTCGAATTCGCCATGGCGCTGATGAACGAGCCCAAGCTGCTGCTGCTCGACGAGCCGACCGCGGGCATCAATCCGACCCTGATCAACGGCCTGATCGATCGCCTGAAGCGCGCCAACGAGCAGCTCGGCATCACGCTCCTGGTGATCGAGCACAACATGCGCGTGATCATGAACCTGGCCGAGCGCATCTACTGCCTCGCCCACGGCGAACTGCTCGCCGAGGGCCTGCCGGAGGCGATCCAGAACGACCAGCGCGTCATCGACGCCTATCTGGGGGCGCATTGATGGCCGCCGGGAGCGATGAGCAGAATGCCAAGACCACCACCGGCTATGGCCTCGGCTCGGTCGACACGGTCATCTCGGTCGACGACGTCCAGCGCGAGGCGCAGAAGCTGGCGGCCGAGGCGCCGCCGGTGGCCGAGCTCGACGCGCTGGTGCCGGGCGAGGAGGCACTCAAGATCGACAACCTGGTCGCCGGTTACGGCCGGATGGAGATCCTGCACGACTTCAGCCTGCGGGTCGGCGCCGGCCAGTCGTTGTGCCTGATCGGCCCCAACGGCGCGGGCAAGTCGACCGTGCTGCATTCGATCTACGGCTTCACCAACATCTTCTCGGGCAGCATCCGGGCCGCGGGCGCCGACGTCACCCGGGTCGGACCCAACGACAAGCTCAAGAACGGCATCGCCTACATCCTGCAGGACAACTCGGTGTTCCCCGACATGACCGTCGAGGAGAACCTGCTGATGGGCGGCTACCTGATGGAGCGGCCGGCCGATGCGCGCGCCGCCGCGGAGCGGGTGTTCGAGAAGTATTCCCGCCTGCGCGAGCGGGCCAAGCAGCCGGCCAAGGTGCTATCCGGCGGCGAGCGGCGGCTGTTGGAGATCTCGCGCGCGCTGGTCATGGATCCCGCCGTGCTGCTGGTCGACGAGCCGTCGATCGGGCTCGAACCGCGCTTCATCGACATGGTGTTCGATATCCTCGACGACCTCCAGCGCAGCGAGGGCAAGACGATCGTCATGGTCGAGCAGAACGCCAAGAAGGGCCTGGAGTTCGCCGACATCGGCTACGTCCTGGTCTCGGGCCAGCTCGCCAAGGCCGGGTCGGGCGACGCGCTGCTCGCCGACCCGGAGGTCGGCCGGCTGTTCCTGGGCGGCTAGGCGGCTAGACGAACGACACCAGGAAATACACCGCCAGCAGGATCACCACCCAGGCCGCCATGCCCGAGGTGTCCCAGGTGCGCGCCAGGATGCCGCTCGGCCCGTGGTGGCGGAAGACGCCGGCGATGAAGCGGTCGAGCCGGTCGAGCGCCAGCCGGCGGATCGCCCGGTCGATTGCGACCAGCAGCGCCGACACACCGCGGACGGCGCGCGGACCGAGCCAGCGGTAGGTCCACTCGGCGTCGATGTTGATCGACGGCAGCTCGGGCGGATAGAGGCGCGACATCTTCAGCCAGATGAAGGCGAGCGCCGAGAAGAACAGCAGCTGGGTCTGGGTGATGACGTGGCTCGCCGTGTAGGGCGAATAGTCGACCGCCCACGGCAGGTGGCTGTAGAGCACCCACGGATAGACCCCGTTGAAGATGCAGATCACCGCGGCGATGCCCATCGCGATCAGCATGTTGAGCGGCGGATCCTTCACCCGGATGCCCGAGTTGTGGGAGAAGAAGGCGAAGAACGGGATCTTGATGCCGGCGTGGTGGAACACGCCCGCGGAGGCGAACAGCAGCACCAGCCACACCCAGCCGTAGCCCTCGTGGAGCAGCGAGGCCATCACCATCGATTTCGAGACGAAGCCCGAGAACAGCGGGAAGGCCGAGATCGAGGCCGCACCGACGATGCACAGGGTCGTGGTGATCGGCATGGTCTTGTAGAGCCCGCCCAGGTCCGAGCCGTTGATCTTCTTGGTCATGTGCAGGACCGCGCCCATCGACATGAACAACAGGCCCTTGAAGATCACGTCGTTGAAGGCGTGGCTGACTGCGCCGTTGAGGCCCAGGTCGGTGCCCAGGCCGATGCCGACGACCATGAAGCCGAGCTGGTTGATCATCGAGTAGCAGAGCACCCGGCGCAGGTCGTTCTCGATCACCGCGTAGAAGATCGGGAAGGCGGTCATCGCCGCGCCGACGTAGATCAGCAACTCGGTGCCCGGGAACGAGCGGGCCAGCGCGTAGATCGCGACCTTGGTGGTGAAGGCGGAGAGGAACACGGTGCCGGTCGGCGTCGCCTCGGGATAGGCGTCGGTCAGCCAGTTGTGCAGCAGCGGGAAGCCGGCCTTGAGGCCGAAGGCGAGGAAGATCAGCCACGGGCCGAGGCCGCCCAGGCCGATCTTGTCGAAGGCGATCGAGCCGCCCTGGGAGATATAGATCAGCGTGCCGGCGAGCAGGGTGAGGCCGGCGACGATCTGGATCACCAGGTAGCGCGTGCCCGCGCGCAGCGCCCGCGGCGTCCGCCGCGCCCAGATCAGGAACACCGAGGTGAGCGCCAGCAGCTCCCAGAAGATGAACAGGGTGATCAGGTCGCCGGCGAACACCGCGCCCAGCGCCGCGCCGGCGTAGAGCAGCGAGCTGACCCGCTGGGTGGTGTCGCGGACGTTGAGCGCGAAGATGATGCCGATGAAGGCGGCGAGGTGGAACAGGTAGCCGAACAGCAGGCTGAGCTTGTCGACCCGCATCACCGTCAGCGAATAGCCGGCGACCGAGAACTGGAAATACGTGCCGTGCTCGATGCCGATCATGTTGAGCGCGCCGACGATCGGCACGGCCAGCGCGACCACGAGCTGCAGCCGCCCGCGCAGCAGCGCGACCAGCGCCGCGCCGGCGAAGAAGATCAGCGCGGGAGGCACGCTAGTCGTCATAGTAATCTTCCCGCCGCATCAACACCTTGCGCATCTCCTTGGCGCCCAGAACCAGGGCGACGCAGGCGAGGAAGCCGAAGATGCAGTAGAAGCCGAACAGGTTCTCCCAGGGATGCTCCGCGTGCGGCTCGTAGACCAGGTCGAGCGCGAACACGCCGATGCAGATCCCGACGAAGATGCGGACCAGCAACCTGACATTCTCGAAATTGTCCAGAAAGCGCGGCTTTTCATCCATGGCGGGGTCCTCAGAGGCCGACCATCAGGCGGGCCAGGCGGAAGAAGGGCTCGGGATAGAAGAACAGGGCGATGCAGCCGGTAGCGGTGATGCCCATGGCGATCAGGCACGGGATCGGCGCTTCCTTGAGCTCGGTCGGCGGCGCCTCCCCGCCGGCCTCCGGGTCCGGCTTGGCGAAGAAGGCGCGCACCGGGATCGGCAGCAGGTAGGCGACGTTCAGGATCGAGCTGAGCATCAGCACGGCGAGCAGGAAGACGTCGCCGGCCTGGAGCGTGCCGAGGCCGAGATACCACTTGCTCCACATGCCGCCGAGCGGGGGCAGGCCGATGATGCTCAGGCTGGCGAGGAAGAAGGCGGCCATCGTGAACGGCATCGCCCGGCCGATGCCGCGCATGTCGCTGATCTCGGTCTTGTGCAGCGCCACGTCGATGGCGCCGGCGCAGAAGAACAGCGTGATCTTGCCGAAGGCGTGCATGACGATGTGCAGCGCCGCGCCGATCGCGCCCAGCGGGTTGGCGAGCATGGCGCCGAGCACGATGTAGGAGAGCTGGCTGACCGTCGAATAGGCGAGCCGGCGCTTGAGATTGTCCTGGCGCATCGCGATCAGCGAGGCGATCAGGATGGTCGCCGCCGCGACATAGGCCAGCCATCGCCCGGGATCGGCGAAGGTCAGGGCGTCGAAGCCGAAGACGTAGACCGAAATCTTGAGCACCGCGAAGACGCCGGCCTTGACCACGGCGACCGCGTGCAGCAGGGCGCTGACCGGCGCGGGCGCGACCATCGCCGCGGGCAGCCAGCGGTGGAACGGCATCACCGCGGCCTTGCCGATGCCGAACACGAACAGCGCCAGCAGGATCGCCATCACCGGCTTCGAGGTGTCCTTGGGGAAGATGCCGCCGGCCTTGAAGTCGAGCGTGCCGGCGATGCCCCAGGTCCAGATGATCGCGAACAAGAGGAAGCCGATCGAGGTGGTCAGCAGGATGCCGAGATAGACCCGGCCGGCCCGGCGCGCCTCCTGGGTGCCCGAATGGGTGACCAGCGGGTAGGTCGACAGCGTCAGCGCCTCGTAGAACACGAACATCGTGAACAGGTTGGCGGCGAAGGCGACGCCCATGGCGCTGGCGAGCGCGATCGCGAAGAAGGCGTAGAAGCGGGTCTGGTGCGCCTCGTGGTGGGCGCGCATGTAGCCGATCGCGTAGATCGAGGTGACGATCCACAGGAAGCTCGCGACCAGCGCGAACAGCATGCCGAGCGGCTCGATCGCCAGCGCGATCGCCAGCCCGGGCACCGGCTCGGCCAGGTGCAGCGCCGGCCGCGCCCCGCCGAACACGCTGACCGACAGGGCGACGACGGCGGCGAACAGGGCGAGCGCGGTCACGATGGTCACGGTCTCGCGCTGGTTCGGCCGGCCGGCCGACATCGCGATCAGCAGCGCGCCGACCATCGGGATCGCGAGGGTCAGGGCGAGGAGGGTCTGGTCGCTCATGACCCGGCGCCCGTCAGTTGCTTGGCGATCGCCCCGGCGATGCCGACGCTGGCGTGGGTGTCGATGCCGAAATAGACGTTGGCGACGGTCACCACCCAGGTCGGGATCAGCAGGATCAACGGGGCCTCACGGATCGCCGCGGCGCCGCCCGGGCGCTGGGGCTCGGGCTTGAAGTAGGCGACCTCGATCACCCGCCAGATGTAGACCAGCGCCAGCAGCGAGGTCGCCACGATCAGCACCGCGACCGGCCACCAGCCCTTCTCCAGCGCCGCCAGCACGAGGTACCACTTGGAGATGAAGCCGGCGGTCAGCGGCACGCCGATCAGGCTCAGCCCGCAGATCACGAAGGCGGCCATGGTCCAGGGCATGCGCCGGGCGATCCCGCCCAGATGCTCGAGCCTGAGCGTGCCGACCCGGAACGCGATGCAGCCGAGCGCCAGGAACAGGCCCGCCTTGATCAGGGCGTGGTTGAACATGTGCAGCAGCGACGCCTGCAGGCCCATCGCGGTCGCGAAGCCGATGCCGAGCAGCATGTAGCCGATCTGGGCGACGCTCGAATAGGCGAGGATGCGCTTGACGTTCTGCTGGTAGATCGCGACCACCGAGCAGATCACGATGCCGGCCACGGCGACGATCAGGATCAGGATCGAGGTCGGCTCGTGGACGAAGGAGAAGCCGTAGCCGAAGATGCCGTAGAGGAAGCGGATCAGGACGTAGAGCGACACCTTGGTCGCCGTGCCCGCCAGGAACACGCTGACCGACGACGGCGCATGGGTATAGGCGTTGGGCAGCCACAGGTGGAGCGGGAACATCGCCATCTTCAGCCCGAGGCCGACGATGATGAAGCCGAAGGCCGCCAGCGTGATCCGCGAATTGAGCATCGGCACCAGCCGGGCGGCGAGGTCGGCCATGTTGAGCGTGCCGGTCAGCATGTAGAGCAGGCCGACGCCGATCAGGTAGAAGGTCGCCCCGATCGTGCCCATGATCAGGTACTGGAAGGAGGCGTGCAGCGCCTTGCGGTCGCGCCCCAGGCTGATCAGCGTGTAGGAGGAGAGCGACGAAATCTCCAGGAAAACGAACAGGTTGAAGGCGTCGCCGGTGATCGTGATGCCGAGCAGGCCGGCGAGGCACAACAGGAACATCGTGTAGAACAGGTAGAGCCGCTCGGGCTCGATCTCCGACGGCGCGCTGCGCAGCGCGAAGGGCATCGCGACCAGCGCCACCGACGAGACGATCACCAGGATGAAGGCGTTGAGCTTGTCGATGACGTAGACGATGCCCCATGGCGCCAGCCAGTCGCCGAGCGCGTAGCGAATCGTGCCGGTATCGAGCACCTTGACCAGCAGCGTGACCGCGATCGCGAAGGTCAGCACGCAGACCGCCATGGCCAGCGTCCAGACCAGGCTCGTGCGCCGCAGCAGCACGCAGACCGGCGCGGCGATCAGCGGCAGGATCACCTGGAGGATCGGCAGGTGGGCGAGCATCAGGTGGCGTCGTCCATGCGGTTGATCTCGTCCTCCTCGATGGTGCCGTAGGCCTCCTTCATGCGGACGACGAGGGCGAGGCCGAGCGCCGCGGTGGCGACGCCGACCACGATCGCGGTGAGGATCAGCACGTGGGGCAGGGGGTTGGTATAGACCTTGATCGACGGGTCGAGGATCGGCGCGGTGCCGCCCTTCACCTTGCCCATGCTGATGTAGAGGATGAACACCGAGGTCTGGAAGATATTGAGCCCGATCAGGGACTTGATCAGGTTCTGCCGCGACATCACGATGTAGAAGCCGGCCATCATCAGGATGATGACGATCCAGTAGTTGTAGAGGCCGACGATCAGCTCCATCACGATCCGCCGTCCTCGGGCGCGGCGCCCGCATCGCTGCGCTGGCGTCCGGCGAAGATGAAGAAGATCATGATCATCACCGACGCCACGGTGATGCCGACGCCGGACTCGACCGCGAAGATGCCCCAGTGCTGGCCGTGGCCCGGGTCGTGGAGCAGCACCGAGTAGTCGAGGAACTTGCCGCCCATCAGCAAGGTGACGACGCCGGTGCCGGCGTAGATCAGCACGCCGATCGCGATCGCCGAGCGGATCACGGCGGGCGGCGCCACCTTGCGCGCGTTCTCCAGGCCGAAGATCAGCGCATAGAGGATGAAGGCGACGGCGAAGATGACCCCGGCCTGGAAGCCGCCGCCGGGGCCGAAGTCGCCGTGGAACTGGACGTAGAGCGCGAACAGGATGATGAACGGGATCAACAGCTTGGCGATGACCCGCAGGATGACGTGGTTCCTCATGACCCCGCCGTCCCGGAGTCCTTGCCGGGCTTGTCGCCCGACCCGGCGGCGGCCTCGTCCTCCTCTTCGTCCTCGCGCCGGCGGCGGGCGGTGCCGAGCAGGATCAGGACGGCGGTCCCGGCCGTGAAGATCACCACCGTCTCGCCCAAGGTGTCATAGCCGCGGTAGCTGGCCAGGGTGGTGGTGACCACGTTGGGGATGCCGACCACGGTCGGCTTGTCCTTGCCGGTCTGCTTCACCGAGTTCGGCCAGGAACTCCGGCACCAGCCGTTTGTTGCCCGGCGCGTTGGCATCGCCGAATCGCGGCATCTGGGGGTCGAAGGTGGCGTAGATCAGGCCGATGCCCATCAGCACGACCAGCGCCAGCGGCGCGGTCGCCTGCCAGCGGAACTGGCGCGGCTTGGCCTCGCGGTCGGTCAGGATCAGGGTGCCGAGGAACAGCACCGTGGTGATCCCGGCGCCCACCGCCGCCTCGGTGAAGGCGACGTCGACCGCGTCGAGCAGCACGAAGATGCCGGCGGAGAGCAGGCTGTAGATCCCGCTCAGCATGGTCACCGCGAACAGGTTGCGCAGCCGGGCGATGGCGATCGCGGTGACCGCGAGGCCGGCGAGCATGACGATGTTGAGCGCTTCGACCATCGCCTAGTCCCGGTCCGAGACCGGCCCGGTCACCGGCTTCTGGCCGCCCGAAACCGCCGCGCGGACCAGCGCGTGGGTCGCGGTCGGGCCGGTGAAGAACAGGAAGAACAGGATGATCACCAGCTTGACCGTGATCAGCGTGGCCCCGGCCTGGAGCATCAGCCCGATCAGGATCAACCCGGCGCCCGCGGTGTCGATTACGCCGGCCGCGTGGGCGCGCGTGTAGACGTCGGGGAAGCGCAGGATGCCGACCCCGCCGGCGATGCAGAACAGCGCGCCGGCCACCAGCAACGCCCAGCTCGCCAGATCGACGATGGTCGCGCCGATATCCATCAGATGTCCTCCTCCTGCTGCGAGGAGGCGCGCGCCAGGTCGCCGTAGCGCAGGAACTTGAGCACGGCGATGGTGCCGACGAAGTTGATCAGCGCGTAGATCAGGGCGATGTCGAGGAATTCCGGCCGCCCCATCAGGAAGCCGAACACCGCGATCGCCAGCACGGTCACCGTGCCGAAGCTGTTCACCGCCAGGATGCGGTCGTAGATGGTCGGGCCGATCACCGCCCGGGCCAGGGCGATCGCCATGGTCACCACCACGCCGATGATCGCGGCCGTGAACATGCTCACTGCAGCCCCTCCACCTTGGTGACGAAGCGGTCCATCGCTCCGCTCTCGAGGTCGTCGGCGGCGCCGCCGGTCAGGGCGTGGACCTCGATCTCGTTGCGGAAGGTGCGCATCGAGATCGTGCCCGGCGTCAGGGTGATCGAATTGGCGTAGGTGACCATGCCCAGGTCGGTCTTCTGGCTGACGGGCACGCGGATCACGCGCGGGTCGATCGGCGGACCGGGGCTGACGCAGCGCCGCGACACGTCCCAGGCGGCCTTGAGGATCTCCCAGAACAGCCACGCCCAGAACAGCGGCACGCGCCAGGTGGTGAGCTGGAAGGGATGGCCCTCGTGGTCGATGATCTCCATGCGCCGCGCGATCAGCACGACGACCAGGCACGACCCCGCGCCGAGGCCGATCAGCAACGGCTCGCCGTGGCCCGAGAGCAGGAGCCACGTCGCGAATAGAACGCAGAACAAGCTGATCGCTCGCAGCACGTTCCCCCTATGCGTTGCTTGACGGTGTCGGTGACGTGCGAAGCCCGTGACGACGGGTTCGACCCCGGGGCCCGGCCCGAGGCCGGGCGAAATTACCATCCCTCGGGGCGGAAGCAAGCCGAACCGACCCGAACGCGGCGTTTATTCCCCGGCGAGGGCGAAGGCCTGATCGTAGAAGGCGGCTTCCAATTCCATCGTATCGCGAAATAGTTGCTGGAGCCGCGCCCGCGCCGCGGCATCCGCGTGGTCGCCGGTGGCGTCGAGTTCGCCGCGCAGCCAGCCGACGAAGTCGGCGAAGCCGGGATCGACGTGCAGGTCGATCCATTCGGCGAGGTAGAAGCGCCCCGGCCGCGGCCTGTCGGCGACCGCCTGCGCCCAGGCGAGATAGCTCCATTCGGCCGGGACCAGCACCGCGAGGATACCGGCATAGTCGCCGTCCCGGATCACGGCTTCCATCAAATTGCCGAAGCGCTCGGTGACCGGCCCGCGCGCGATCGCCTGCGGATCCTCGCATCGGCACGCCGAGCGCGGCGAAGGAGCGCTCGAAATAGTCGTTCTCCGGTCCGGTCAGCACGCCGAGGAAACCCGACAGCCGCGCCTTGGCGGGCATCGCCGGGGCATGGGCGACCGCCGCGCCGACCAGCGACACCAGGTTGCCGAGGAAGGCATAGTCCTGGCGCAGGTAGGCCGCGTAGACCGGATCGGGCAGGCTGTCGTCGGCCAGGGCGCTGACGAAGCGGTGCTCGACGGCGGCCCGCCAGCAGGGCGCCGCGCCGGCGCGCAGCGCCTCCGAGAATGGTCGGTCGTGGGCAGGCTCGCTCACGCGTCCTCTCCCTTCACGTCCTCTCCCTTCACTGGCCCAAATCCACGGCGTAGGTCTTCACCGGCGGGGTCTTCTCGACCACATGGTTGGCCTTCAGGAAGGCGGCGAAGCGCTTGTAGCGGCCGACGTCGAGCGCCGCCGGGCGCAGGGCGAAGCGGGGCAGGGTGTCGCGCCAGGCGCGGCGGTTGAGCTCGGTGTCGAGCTCCTTCTCGCGACCCTTGATGAACAGCGCCCAGGCCTTCTTGGGATAGTTGACCACGTATTGCACGCCGCGCTCGACCGCGCCGATGAAGGCCTTGATCTTGGGGTCGCCGAGCCGGTCGCGGTGGACCACGTAGATCAGCTCGTCATAGGGCGGCACGCCGTGTTCCTCGACATAGAAGGGGCGGCCGGGATGGCCCTGGATGGCGAGCTGGTTGAGCTCGACGTTGCGATAGGCGCCGATCACCGCATCGACCGTGCCCGACATCAGCGACTGGGTGAGCGCGAAGTTGACGTTGATCCGGGTGACGTCGGACAGCTTGAGGCCGTGCTTGGCCAGCATCGCGGTCATCAGCGCGGTCTCGAAGCCGCCCACCGAATAGCCGATGCGCTTGCCCTTGAGGTCCTCGATCCGCTTGATCGGCCCGTTGCGCAGGACCATCAGCGTGGTCAGCGGCGTCGCCACCAGGGTGCCGACGCGCACCAGCGGCAGCCCCTTGCCGGCGAAGATGTGGAGCTGGGGCTGGTAGGACACCGCGACGTCGCCCTTCTTGGCCGCGACCAGCCGGGGCGGGTCGTTGGGATCGGACGGCGCGATGATCTCGGCGTCCAGCCCGGCCTGTTTGAAGTAGCCGAGCGCCTTGGCCACGATGATCGGGCCGTGGTCGGGGTTGATGTACCAGTCGAGCAGGATGGTGAATTTGTCGGCGGCGCGGGCCGCGGTCGTGGCCCCGGCGAACGTGGCGGCGAGGGCCAAGGCGGCGAGAACGGGGACGGCAAATCTGGGGGCGGCGGGCGCGAAGCGCATGCGGATATCCTTCGGTCTGCGGTGGGCGGCGGTCAGCTTGCCGTCGTGGTGTGGTGCCAGGGGATCGCCTTGCGCAGCGACCAGTCGATGGTGAAGTAGAGGGCGATGGCCAGCGCCGAGATCACGACCAGGGCCGCGAACATGCGCGGCTCCTCGGCCTGGGCCTTGGACAGGTTCATGACATGGGCGAGCCCGGCGCTGGCGCCGACCCACTCGCCGACGATCGCCCCGATCGGCGCGGTCGCCGCGGCGATGCGGATGCCCGAGGCGAGCGCGGGCATGGCGGCGGGCAGGCGGACGAAACGCAGCGTCTTCCAAGGCGAGGCGCCCATCGAGCGGGCCAGGTTCAGCCAGCCCTGGTCGGTGTTGCGCAACCCGTCGAAGAAGGCGGCGGTGACCGGGAAATAGATGATCAGCGTCGCCATCACGACCTTGGGCCAGATGCCGAAGCCGAACCACAGCACCAGCACCGGCGCCAACGCATAGACCGGCACCGCCTGGCTGGCGACCAGCACGGGCAGCATCCAGTCGCGGACGTGGCGGCTGGCCATCATCGCCAGCGCGGTGCCGCAGCCGACCGCCAGGCCGCAGGCCATGCCGAGCAGGATCTCGGCGATGGTCACCCCGGCGTTGGCGGCGAGCAGGTCGAAGTCGTTCCACAGCGACGCGGCGACCGCGCCGGGCGGCGGCAGGATGAACGACGGCGTGCCCGTCAGCGTGACCACCAGGTACCAGGCGATCACGA
Source organism: uncultured Alphaproteobacteria bacterium (assembly GCA_963730305.1). GTDB lineage: Bacteria > Pseudomonadota > Alphaproteobacteria > Bin65 > Bin65 > CAMYMQ01. The sequence continues at coordinate 128,307 of CAVSRB010000001.1, read as the reverse complement.
CCCCGATCAGGATGACGATGCCGCGCACGACGCTCATCGCGCGGCCTCGACGGGGCCTGGTCCCGGCGGCGTCGGGCTTCTTCCGATGGATGGGGGGCGGGGCGCCCCGGGGGCAAAGGTCATGATCACTGATCCCTACGCCGGCGTTAACCGGATCAGGTTCCAGGGGTCGTCCACCTTTGCGCCGCAGCGCTGGGACCTCTCAGCCGGGTATCGGCTCCCCCCAGTGAGGTGACGGGAATATGACGGGCAGCCGGAACGAAGACAAGGGGAGAAGACGCGGCTGTTGCCGGGCCGGCCGCGAGCGGCGATCATGCCCGCCATGCTCGGAACGCCGCGCTTCATCGGCAGCGAGATCTATCGGCGGTCGCGCTATGGCGGCAAGCATCCGCTCGCGATCCCGCGGGTTTCGCTCGTCATCGACCTGTGCCGCGCGCTCGGCTGGCTGCCCGACGCGATCTACATCGACAGCCCGGTCGCGACCCCGGGCCAGCTCGCGCGCTACCACGAGCCCGACTACGTCGCCGCCGTCCAGGCCTGCGAGGCCAGCCAGTCCACCACCGACGAGTATCGGGCGCGCCATGGCCTCGGCGTCAACGGCAATCCGGTGTTCGGCGAGATCTTCCGCCGGCCGGCGACCGCCTGCGGCGCGACGCTGCACGCCGCCGAATTGCTTGTCGACTGTCCGCCTGGCGATGGGGGCATCGTCTACAGCCCGGCCGGCGGCACCCACCACGGCCGGCCGGCGCGGGCCAGCGGCTTCTGCTACTTCAACGACCCGGTGCTCGGCATCCTCGCCTTCCTCGACCACGGGCTCGGCCGGATCGCGTACCTCGACATCGACGCCCACCACGGCGACGGGGTCGAGGACGCCTTCGTCGACGACCCGCGGGTGCTGACCATCTCGATCCACGAGCACGGCCGCTGGCCGGGCACCGGGCTGGACAGCGATCCGGGGAACAATCGGTACAATTTCCCGGTGCCCGAAGGCTTCAACGACGCCGAGTTCGACTATCTGCTGGACGCGGCGGTGTTGCCGCTGATCGCGGGTTTCCGCCCCGATGCGATCGTCCTGCAGGCCGGCGCCGATTCGCTCGACGACGACCCGATGAGCCGGCTCGCCCTGTCCAACGGCTGCCACTGGCGCACCGTGCGGCATCTCAAGACGCTGGCGCCGCGGCTGCTGGTGCTCGGCGGCGGGGGCTACAATCCCTATGCGGTCGGCCGCTGCTGGACCGGCATCTGGGCGGAACTGGCCGGCCACGACCGACCCGGACCGGCTGCCGCCGGCGGCCGAAGCGCTGCTGCGCGACATCGCCTGGTCGCACTCGCGCGGTCGCAACCCGCCCGAGGCCTGGCTGACGACCCTGGCCGACCCGCCTCGGCCCGGCCCGATCCGCGACGAGGTGCGGGTCTTGGCGGCGATCGGACGGGCGGCTGCGTAAGAACAGGCGTCTTGCGGCGCCGCCACCCGAAGCCCATATTAGAACTATTCAAGAACATCATCCGCGCACGCCCTCTTCGCCCGTCATTTCGACCGGAGCCCCGGAGGGGCGGAGCGGAGAAATCTTGCCTGCATGGGCGATACCCTTGCGGTGGACGCAAGATCCCTCGGCTTCGCTCGGGATGACGGGGAGGGCAGAGCTAGGCTGTTGAAAGCGAGGAACGCACCGATGTGGACGGATGGCTGCCAGCAATCAATTTGCAGCCGTCTTGTCTGCCAAGTGATAACCAAAGATAACCGATGATAACCTGTGCGCATCTTCCGCCGGCCGACGGAGCCGGCCGGTATTCGCACCGCCTAGACCACCTTCCGCGCGATGGTGAAGCCGTCGCCGACCGGGACCATCGAGACGTGGACCCGGTCGTCGGACGCGACCAGCTCGTTGACCCGGCGGATCGCCGCCGTGTTCTTGCGGGTGTCGGCCGGATCTATGACGTTGCCGCTCCACAGCACGTTGTCGAGCATGACCAGGCCGCCGGTGCGGACCAGGGTCAGGCAGCGCTCGTAATAGTCGGGGTAGGGGCGCTTGTCGGCGTCGACGAAGGCCATGTCGAAGCTGCCTGCCCGGCCCTCGGCGATCAGGGCGTCGAGCGTGTCCAGCGCAGGGCCGGTGCGGAGCGTGATCTTGTCGGCGACGCCGGCCTGCTCCCAGAACGGGCGGCCGACCGAGGGGAACTGGTCGTCGAGGTCGCAGGTCACCACCTCGCCGTCGTCGGGCAGGGCCAACGCCATCCACAGGGTGCAGTAGCCGGCGAAGGTGCCGACCTCGAGGAAGCGCCGCGCGCCCAGGATCTCGGCGAGGATGGTCATCAGCTGGGCCTGCTCGGGCGAGCTCTCCCAGCCGCTCTGCTCCAGCCGGCCGATTGCCTCGCGCAGGCCGCGCGCCGCCTCGGGCTCGCGCACGCCGTTGGCGAGCAGGTAGGCGCGGAGGTCGGCGGGCAGGCCGAGGGTGCGGGCGGACATGGCGGCGTCTCCGGATCGGGAACGGGGAGGGCGCCAACATGGTATCGAACGGCGGGGCTGTCGACCTTGCCGGGGCCGGGGCGGTCGTGTATCTCACCGGCAGTTGCGGGGCGTAGCTCAGCCTGGTAGAGCGCCAGCTTTGGGAGCTGGATGCCGGCGGTTCGAATCCGTCCGCCCCGACCAGTGCCGAACTTGCCAAGCTCAACCGGGGCAACAGGTAGCGATCGGAACCATGAAGGCGCGTCTCTACAAGCCGGCCAAGACGGCGATGCAGTCCGGCCGCGGCAACGTCAAGCGCTGGGTGCTGGAATTCGAGCCGACGGCGAGACGGACCCAGGACCCGCTGATGGGCTGGACCAGCTCGGCCGACACCACCCAGCAGGTCAAGCTGCGCTTCGCCGACCGCGAGGAGGCGCTGGCCTTCTGCAAGCGCCACGGTATCGACGTCGCCGTCCGCGACCCGCACGAACGCCGGATCAAGCCGAAGAGCTACGCCAGCAACTTCCGCTGGGACCGCGCCAGCTGACCGTGAAGTGGCCTGGCGATCGGGCTCCGGCCGCGTTCAGCCCCGCACCGATCTGTGCTATCACTTCTGTGCTATCACTCGACCGATACGGCCCCGTAGCTCAGCTGGATAGAGCACCGGCCTTCTAAGCCGATGGTCGCAGGTTCGAATCCTGCCGGGGTCGCCATCTTCCTTGCAGTTACGGGCCGGATCACGGCGAAGACCGCAGCGGAGTCAACTCCACCCGGCGCCCCGCGTTAGCCTCCCGGACAGAGCAGCCGATAAGCTGCCACATTTCCCGTCTTTGCTGCGGCGTCATTCGCCGCGCATCGCCCGATCCGCAGCCGCTCGGTGCTGGCCCTCCCCGGCCGGCAACCCGCGCGCGTCCCCGAACCACGAGGAACCGGAATCCTTCCCCGCTTCATGCCGCGCCCCAGCCACAAGGTCATCTCCATCTGCGCGGTTGCGGCGGCGGCCTGGGCCTCGGGCCATACGTCGTGGGCCGAGGAGACCAAGGAGGCGCGCGTCCGCTACACCGTCGAGATCGACGGGCTCAAGGCCGACAAGAAGCTCAGGGACCAGGTCCGCGAGCTCAGCCAATTGGTCGACCAGCGGGACAAGCCGCCGCATTCGATCTTCGTGCTCGAGGACCGGGCGCGCGAGGACCAGGCACGCATCGCCAAGTTCCTGCGCAGCGAGGGCTACTACGCCGGCCGGGTCTCGTTCGACCTCAAGGAGACCGCCAAGCCGGTCAAGGTGATCCTCAAGGTCACCCGCGGCCCCGCCTACCGGCTGACCGCCTATACGATCAAGTGGCAGCGCTCCGGCGCGCCCGCGGTGCCGCTCGACAAGCTCGGCATCAAGCTCGGCCAGCGCGCCCGCGCCGCGCCGGTGGTCAAGGCGCAGACGGCGCTGCTCCTGCTGCTCGCCGACAAGGCGTATCCCTTCGCCAAGGTGGTCAACCGGCGGGTCGTGGTCGATCACGCCGCCCGCACGATGCGGGTCGAGGTGTCCGTCGACCGGGGCCGGCGGGTGCGCTTCGGCAAGACCACGATCAAGGGCGCGCCGGGTGTCGACCGCGGCCTGATCCGGCGCCGCCTCGGCTGGAAGCGCGACGCGCCCTACCGGACCAAGCCGCTCCGCGACACGCGCCAGGCGCTGTTCGGGCTCGGCGTGTTCTCCTCGGTGCGGATCACCCCCGATCGATCGCAGATCGGCCCGAACGGGGAGACCCCGATGCTGGTCGAGGTCGCCGAGCGCAAGCGCCACAGCATCGCGGTCACGGGCTATTTCGACACCTCGCTCGGTCCGGGCGGCGAGGTCGAATGGCTCCACCGCAACCTGTTCGGCGGCGCCGAACGGCTGTCGATCCGGATCGGCGGCACCCGGGCCGCCTATGGCGGCAAGCTGCTGTTCAAGAAGCCCGACATCTTCGACGGCCCGCAGGACCTGCTCGGCGACGCGCGCTACCAGGAACTCAACACGCCGGCCTATGACGGCCGCGAGGCGGTCGCCTCGGTCGCGATCGCGCGCCGCTGGTTCAGCGACCGCCTGACGGTCAAGGCGGGCCCGATCGCCGACTGGTCGTCCTTCACGGTCGGCCCGAAGCGCGAATACTTCACCCTGTTCGGCGCCAAGGCGGCCGTCGACTACGACAAGCGCGACAACAAGCTGGACCCGACCCGCGGCTACTGGCTGACCGCCTCGATCGCGCCCTACACGGGCTCCGGTCTGACCTTCGCGCGGGCGATCGGGCGGGCCAACGGCTACTGGTCGCCGCTCGGCGGCAAGCGCTTCACCCTGGCGGGCTGGACCCGGCTCAGCGCGGTGATCGGCGAGAATCGGGCCGCCCTGCCGCCCAACAAGCGGATCTACGCCGGCGGCGGCAACTCGATCCGGGGCTTCGGCTACCAGCGGGTCGGTCCGCTCGATTCCGCCAACAACCCGATCGGCGGCAAGTCGGCGCTCGAGTTCGGGCTCGAGGCCCGGCTGCGCATCACCAAGACCTGGGGCGGGGTGCTGTTCGTCGAGGGCGGCAACGTCTTCCGCCATCTGTCGCCCGACTTCAACGACCCGTTCCGCTGGGGCGCCGGGGTCGGCGTCCGCTACAAGAGCCCGATCGGCCTGCTGCGCCTCGACCTCGCCACGCCGCTGAACCGCCGCAGCGGCGATTCGGTGATCCACGTCTACATCAGCATCGGGCAGGCCTTCTGATGAACGTCGCACGACCCTTGCACGAGAAGCGCGGCCGGCATCGTCGGCATCAGGCGTCCCTCGATACGCCTGCTGCGCAGGCTACTCGGGATGAGGACAGGAGGCATGCGGGTTGCCTAGGGTCCTCATCCCGCATGCTCCCCTGGTCCTCATCCCGAGTAGGGCGCGCGAGAGCGCGGCCGTATCGAGGGACGTGCGCCCCCAAGGCCGCCGTTCGCGGGTCACCGCCGCCCTCGTCGGCTTCCTGCTAGCCCTGTCGGCCGTGTTCGCATCCGCCGGTCCGGCCGCGGCCCAGGACAAGGATTCCGGCCGTGTCGGGGTCATCTCGCGGCTGCTGATCGACCAGATCAGCAAGGCGACGGGGCTGACCTTCGCGGCCCGCTCGGTGACCGGCGACCTGCTCAGCACGATCACGCTGCGCGGCGTCACGGTCCGGGACAAGAAGGGCCTGTTCGCCACGGTCGGCCTGATCCGGCTCGACTGGACGCCGACCTCGCTGTTCTCCCGCAACGTCCGGGTCGATTCGCTGCTGATCCGCGACGTCGTGCTCAAGCGGGCGCCGGCCAAGCCGCCGGCCAACGCCGCGCCGCTCGACCTGTCCTTCCTCAAGCTCGACGTCGGCCAGCCGGTCGACATCCGTTTCGAGAAGCTGAAGATCGAGAACGTCGTGCTGGAGAAGGCGGTGTTCGGCCGGGCGGGGCGCTTCGACGTCGAGGGTCGGCTGATCGCGCCGCGCGACCGGCAGAAGCTCGACCTCGACCTGCGTATCGTGCGCAAGGGCGGCACCGCGCCAGAGGGGCACGTCGTCGCCCGGCTGCACAGCGACGGCAAGGCGCGACGCCTCAAGGTCGACGTCGACCTCAAGGACCCGGAGAGCGGGCTGGTCGGCGGCCTGCTCGGGCTGCCGCCGACCGACGCGCTGGCGCTGACGATCAAGGGCGACGCGCCGATGCGCGACTGGCACGGCCGGTTCGACCTGACCGCGGGCCGTTCCGGCGATCTCAAGCTCGATATCGGGGTCAAGACGGACGCCAAGGTCACCCGGGCGACCATCACCGGGCGGGGCGGCTCGGCGCTGATCGGTCGGCAGTTCGCCGGGCTGGGCACCGACGTGTCGATCCGGCTGGTCGCGGCCTACGGCGACCGCATCGCGGTCGAGACCCTGGCGATCGACAGCCCGAAAGCCAGCCTCAAGGGCTCGGGCTGGATCGAGCCGGCGACCAACCGGTTCAGCCTCGACCTCGACGCCCGGCTCGACGACTTCGCGGCGATCGAACCGCTGGTCGGCTTCCCGCTGCGCGGCAAGGGCAGGGTGAAGGCGGCCCTGCGCGGCCAGGCGAGCCGGCCGACGGTCCAGCTCGACGTCGCCGCCGACGCGCTGCGCCTGTCCAGGCTTTCGGCCAAGAAGGCAAGCCTGACCCTGCGCCTCGACCCGATCGCCGGCAGCACCCAGCCGAGCGCGCGTCGGCTCGCCCTCGACCTCACCACCGCCGACGCCTGGCTCGCGCGCGACGACGGCGGCCAGGACCGCCTCGACGCGCTCGCCCTCAAGCTGACCGGCGATGTCGACCTCGAAAAGAACACGGCGCGCGACGTCAAGCTGGCGGCTTCTGTCGGTGCGGCCAAGCTGACCGCCGCGGGCAACCTCGACCGCCTGACGCCGATCAAGGCCGACGGCCGGATCGCCCTGACCGGGACCCTCCCGGACGCCCTGCTGCCCGGCCGCCTCCTGCGCGACGCCAAACTGACCGGCAGCCTTTCGCTCGACCAGGCGCTGAAGAAGCTCGCCGTCGACGTCAACGGCGAGGCAGCCTCGCTCAAGACCGGGGTCGGCTGGGTCGACGCCCTGGTGGCCGGGGCGGTCAAGTTCCGCGTCGACGCGACCCGGGACGGCGACCGGATCGATCTCAAGGCTCTCGACGTCAAGACCGCCAACGTCTCGATCGTCGGCGACGGCCGCCTCGCCCCGAACGATCCGAAGGGCATCCAGCTCAAGGCCCGGGTCGACCAACTGGCGCCCGTCGGCCAGGCGATCGGCCAGACGTTGGCCGGCTCGCTCGCGCTCGACGCCACGGTGCGGCAGCAGGGCGCCGCCGTCGCCCTGAAAGGCCGGCTCGACGGCACGTCGATCACGGTCGGCCGGGTCCGGCTGGGCACCGTCTCGGCAACCGTCGACGCCGGGGACGTGACCCGTGCACCGCAAGCCACGTTCGCCCTGCGCCTGACCGGCGGTGACCTGACCGGCCGCCTCAGCGCCCGTCTGAGGTCGACGGACAAGGCCATCGCGCTCGACGACATCGACGGGCGCCTCAACGCCGGCCGCGATCCGCGGCGCGATCACCTGGCGCGGCGGCGAGCGGACCGCCAAGGGCCGGCTGACGCTCGATCTGCGCAGGCTCGACCCGTTGCTCGGCCTCGCCGGGATGCGCGGCAGCGGCCGCGTGCGGGGCACGGTGTCGCTGGACGGCCGCAACGGCCGGCAGGTCGCCGCCGCCGATCTCAGCGCCTATCGCCTCGTCATTCGCTCGAACGGGTCGCGCTATAGCGTCGGCCGGGCCCGGTTGAAGGCCCGCACCACCAATGTGGCCGATTTCGACGCCTATGCCGCCACCCTGGTCGCCTCTGCGGTCGGCACCGGGACGGTCACGATCGACCATGCGCGCGCGGCCTTGCGCCCGGGCGGCCGGGGCAGCTTCGCCGCCCGGTTGAGCGCGATGCTCCGGCGCCAGAAGCTCAAGGCCTCGCTAAGCGGCGCCTTCCGGGGTCGGCCCGGCGCGATGACCGTCACCGTCGCCCGCTTCCAGGGCCGCTACGCCAAGCTGGCCTTCCGCCTGGCGCGCCCGGCGGCGATCCGTCTGCGCGGCGCCGAGACGATTGTCGGCCCCGCCCGGATCGCGCTGGCCGGCGGCACGGTGACTTTGCGCCTGACGACCCGGAACGGCGCGATCGCGGGGCAGGTGACCGCCGACGCGCTGCCGGCGCGGCTGCTCCAGCAGGCCGGCGTGACGCAGATTTCTCGGGGCGCGCTCTCGGGCACGGCCCGCCTCTATGGTCGAAACGGGGCCTTCGGGGTCGCCTTCGACGTCACCGGGCGCGGCCTGCGCCGGCGGCGCGCCCCGGCCTCGGCGGCGCTCGACCTGCAGGCGAAGGGGCGTTGGTCGCCCGGACTGCTCCGGGTCGAGGGCCGGCTCAACGGCCGCACCGACAACGACGACCTGCGCTTCAAGCTGTCGCTGCCGCGCTACGGGCCGGTCGACGCGCGCATCCAGGGGCGCGCGAACCTCAAGACGCTGTCGGACTCCGGGCTGCTGGTGAACTACCGGATGTCGGGCGAGGTCACGGCCGACCTGACCGTCACCGGCTCGGCCGCGTCTCCCCAGGCGCGCGGCACGCTCGAGCTCAAGAACGGCCGCTTCGTCGCCGCCATCTCGGGGCTCGACCTGCGCGACATCAACGTGCTGGTCCGCGGCGCCGGGCGGCGCATCGAGATCGCCCGCGCCGCCGCCACCGACGGGCGCGACGGCAAGATCTCGGCGACCGGACACGTCACGCTCGACGCCGCGCACGGCAACCCGTTCGACGTTACGGTCACCGCCGACCGCCTGCGCGCGATCGCGCGCGACGATATCCGGATGACGGTGAGCGGGCAGATCAAGGTCGCCGGCCGCCAGGGCGATATGGCGGCGCGTGGCAAGGTCACGGTCAACGAGGGCGAGATCGCAATTCCCGACCGTCTGCCGACCGAGATCACGGTGCTCGACGTCATCGAGGTCCACACGCCGCCGGACCTGAAGCGCGCCGTGAACAAGCGCGTGGCGACGGTGACGCCCAAGATCCGGCTCGATATCGGGGTCAGCGTGCCGCGCCGGCTATTCGTCCGCGGCCGCGGCGTGTTCGCGGAGGTCCAGGGCGACCTGACGATCCGCGGCATGGCCGACAATCCCCAGATAAGCGGCTCGCTGCGCACGGTTCGCGGCCATCTCGACCTGCTCGGCAAGCGCTTCACCTTCCGCGAGGGCACGGTCCGCTTCGCCGACCGCGACCTGAGCAACCCGCGCATCAACCTGGTCGCCGAGGCGACCAGCGGCGACGTCAAGGCGACCGTCACGGTGCGGGGCACCGCCAAGCAGCCGAAATTCGTCATCGGCTCGGAGCCCAGCCTGCCGCGCGACGAGGTGCTGTCGCGGATCATGTTCGGCAAGAATGTCGGCGAACTGGGCACCAACGAGGCGCTGCGGCTGGCCGCCGGCGCGGCGGTCCTGTTCGGGCCGACCGGCGGGGCGACCAGCCTGCCGGACCGCATCCGGCGCGCCGCCGGGCTCGACATCATCGATTTCAACACCACCAACGGCTCGCCCCGCGCCGTGTTCGGCAAGTATGTCAGCGACCGGGTGCTGGTGAAGATCGAGCAGGGCCTGACCGAGGACAGCGCGGCGGTCGGCGTCGAGGTCGAAGTGTTCAAGAACCTCTCGGTCGAATCCAAGGTCGGCCGGGACGGCAGCAGCCGGCTCGGCCTCAAATGGCGCTACGACTACTGATGCTGGGTGGTTAGGCGGTGGCCAGCTTGGGGAACAGCATCAGCGCGTTCTCCCGCTCGATGCCGCGCAGCACCTCCGGCTCCAGCCCCATCGTCTCCAGGCTCTTGACGCTCGCGGTCAGGGTCGGCTCGGGCGCGAACGGGTAGTCGCTGCCGAACAGGACGTGATCCGGGGTGACCAGCTCGAACAGGCTGCGGAAGGCGAACCAGTTGGCCGACAGCGCGGTGTCGTAGTAGAGCCGCGCCAGCTCCGGAATCACGCCGTCGGGCACCTTCTCCTTGAAACCGGGGCGCATGACCAGCCGGCCGATGCGCTCGGCGAGGAACGGCACCGTGCCGCCGGCGTGGGAGAAGATCCACTTGATGTTGCGGCAGCGGGTGAAGGTGCCGCTGAACAGGAGGCTGGTGATCGCCCGCGTCGTGTCGAACGGGAAGTCGAGCGTCGCCGGCGGGATTTCCGGCAGGCAGGTGCTGCATGGCGCGTTGGTCGGGTGGAAGTAGACCACCGCGCCGCGCCGGTTCAATTCGTCGAACACGGGCGCGAAGGCCGGGTCGCCCGGATAGCGGTCGCCGTAGGAGGTCAAGAGCCCGATGCCCTCGGCGCCGAGCTCGTCCAGCCCGCGCTCGATCTCCTTCAGGCTGGCGTCGACGTCGGGCAGGGGCAGGTTGGCGAACATGCCGAAGCGGCCGGGATGGTCGGTGCGGATCCCCGCGGCGTAGTCGTTGCAGGACCGGCAGAGCTGGATGGTCTCTTGCGTGTCGCCGAACCACAGGCCGGGCGCGGAGATCGAGGTGATCGCGGTGGCGATGCCGTGACGGTCCATGACGTCGACCGACATTTCGGCGTCCATTCCGGCGTCTTGTTGGAGAGGATCAGGGCGGCGATGCGCTCGCCGCTGACCGTGTCGACCCAGGCCGGCGGCAGGATGTGGTGGTGAACGTCGATGCGGTGTGCGGCCATGGCCCGGTCCTCCCTCGATTGCGCGGTGCCGCTACCGATCAGCACACATCGCCGCGCCACGCAACAATCGCCTGTCATCCGAGGCGCGGGGCGACTATCTGTAGGAGCATGAAACAAGCGGCGATCAACCGGCGGCGCGGAGGCGGGGATGTTCGGCCGACGCATTGAACTGATGAAGATCCTGGGCTTTTCGGTCCGGATCGACCTGTCCTGGCTGGTCCTCGTCCTGCTGATCGTCTGGACCCTGGCCGCCGGCGCCTTCCCGCAGTCCTACCCGGGCCTGGGTCGGGCGGCCTACTGGACGATGGCCGTGGTCGCCGCCGCCGGCCTGTTCGTCTCGATCCTGATCCACGAGTTCTCCCATGCGCTGGTCGCGCGGCGGCACGGCCTGCCGATCGGCGGCATCACCCTGTTCATCTTCGGCGGCGTCGCCGAGATGGAGAAGGAGCCGCCCAACGCGCGGTCGGAGCTGCTGATGGCGATCGCCGGACCGATCGCGAGCCTGCTCTTGGCCGGCCTGTTCTTCCTGATCGCCATGGGCGCCAAGTCGGCCAGCCTGCCGGTCACCGTCACCGGCGTGGCCATGTATCTCGCCGTCATCAACTTCGTCCTCGCCCTGTTCAACATGCTGCCCGCCTTTCCGCTCGACGGCGGCCGGGTGTTCCGGGCGATCCTGTGGGGACGGCGCGGCGACATGGCGTCGGCGACCCACACCGCCTCGCGGGTCGGGGCGGGCTTCGGCGTCCTGCTGATGGTGCTCGGCGGCGTCACCCTGTTCGTCTATGGCAACCTGGTCGGCGGGCTGTGGTGGTTCGTCATCGGCATGTTCCTGCGCGGCGCCGCGCGATCCGAGGAGTTCCGCCAGGAATCGCTGCACTTCCTGGGCGGCAAGCCGGTGTCGCACTTCATGACCGAGTCCCTGGTCACGGTGCCGCCCGGCCTGACGGTGACCCGCTTCATCGAGGACTATGTCTACCGCTACCACCACAGCGGCTACCCCGTCGCCGAGGACGACCGCGCGCTCGGCCTGGTCGGGATGCGCCAGGTCCGGGAGACGCCGGCCGAGAGGTGGGACCTGCTCGAAGTCCAGGCGATCATGGCGCCCGCCAGCGCCGAAAACACGATCGACGCCGCCCAACCGGCGGTCAACGCCCTGCGCGCACTGCAGAAGACGGGGGAGGGCCGGTTGCTGGTCACCCGCCACGGCAAGCTGGTCGGCATGATCACGCTCAAGGACATGATGGGCGCGATCGACCTCGCCGCCCAGATCGGTCACCTGCGCGAGCAGGAGCACTAGCCCGCGTCGGCAAAGGCCCCTTCGTCGCTACGCCCGGCTATGCTAAACGGCGCGCACCCGGACCATGATGACCGGGCCGGGGAGGCGGCATGCTGTCAGGCGAACCATTGCGGATATCGGGTCGATGAAGGTCGCCCAGCTCTGCGCCGTCGACTTCACCCTCTACCACTTCCTGTTGCCGCTGATGCGCGCGACCCGCGACGCCGGGCACGAGGTGGTCGGCATCTGCGGCGACGGCCCGCTGGCCGACAAGGTCCGTGCCGAGGGCATCCGCGTCGCGCCGGTGCGGATCGATCGCTCCTTCAACCTGTTTCGCCATTTCGGCAGCTATCGCACTCTGGTCAAACTGTTTCGCCGCGAACGGTTCGACATCGTCCACGTCCACACCCCGGTCGCCGCGCTGGTCGGCCGGGCGGCGGCGTGGCGCGCGCGCGTGCCGACCGTCGTCTACACGGCGCATGGCTTCTATTTCCACGAGCGCATGGCCTGGTGGAAGCGGCGGCTGTTCGTGCTGCTGGAGTGGCTCGCCGGGCGGGTCACCGACGTGCTGTTCACCCAGGCCGAGGAGGATGCCGCCTTCGCCCGGCGCGCACGGCTGATCCGGGGCGATATCATCGAGGCGATCGGCAACGGCGTCGATCCCGCTCGGTTCCATACGGATGCCGACGGCGCCATTCGGCAGCGTATCCGCACCGCGCTGGACACGCCGTCCGACCGCGTCGTCATCGTCATGATCGGCCGGCTGGTCGCGGAGAAGGGCTATCCCGAGCTGATCGAGGCGATGCGTTCGGTCGACGCCACCCTGTGGATCGTCGGCGAGCGGCTGGCCAGCGACCATGCCGCCGAGATCGACCGGGCGGTCGAGGCTGCCCAGCAGGACGAGATCCTCAAAACGCGCATCAAGTTTCTCGGCTATCGCGATGACGTTCCCGACATTTTGCGCGGCGCCGATGTCTTCACCCTGCCGTCGCACCGCGAAGGCATGCCCCGGTCGGTGATCGAGGCGATGATGACGGGTCTGCCGGTGGTCGGCACCGATATCCGCGGCACCCGGGAAGAGGTCGTGCCCGAACAGACCGGCCTGCTGGTGCCGGTCGGCGACGTGTCCGCCCTGGCGGCGGCGCTGAACCGGCTCGCCGGCGACGCCGAGTTGCGCGGACGCTGGGGCGCCGCCGGGCGCGCCCGGGCGCTCGAGCTCTACGACGAGCACAAGGTGATCGCCCGCCAGCTCGACCGGCTGGGGCTGAGCGGCGCGGCGACGGTTTCCAACTGACTTTCCGGGCTCTATAACCCGGCGCGTGACCGCCGGAGACGCCCTCAAATCGCCTGACCTCGCCGTCGTCCTGGCGACGGCGGCGGCCGCGTTCCTGGCCGTCCTCGCCGGCACCGGCCTGCTCTTGCGCATCCTGCGCCGGCTCCAGGTGCTCGACCGGCCCAACGAACGCAGCAGCCACGCGGTGCCGACCCCCACCGGCGCCGGCATCGCGGTGACGACGGTGCTGGTGGTCGCCCTGGTCGTGCTATGGGCGCGGCAGGGCGTCGGCTTCGGCCGGAACCTGGCCGGTAATCGCGCCGATGATCGGCCTGGCCTTGATCTCGTGGATCGACGATATCCGCAACCTCGGCGCGCTGCCGCGGCTGGCGGCGCAGGTCGCAGCCGTGGTCTGCGGCATCTGGGCCCTGCCCGGGCCGTGGCACGCGGCGTCGGCCGGGGTTCCGGCCTGGGCGCTCGCTGTCGTCCTCGGGCTCGCCTGGGTCTGGTTCATCAATCTGTTCAACTTCATGGACGGCATCGACGGCATCACCGGCGCCGAGACGCTGGTGATCGGGCTCGGCGTCGCGATCGTCGCCGGCGGCCTGGCCGGCTCTGCGGTGTTGCCAGTGTGGCCGGTGGCGGTGGTCGCCGCCGCCGCCGTCGCCGGATTCCTGGTCTGGAACTGGCACCCCGCCAAGATCTTCCTCGGCGACGTCGGCAGCGTGCCGCTCGGCTTCCTGCTCGGCTGGCTGCTGCTGTTCCTGGCGCTCAGCGGGCAGTGGGCCGCGGCGCTGATCCTGCCGCTCTATTACCTCGCCGACGCGACCGTGACCCTGGTGCGGCGGCTGCTGCGGGGCGAGCGGATCTGGCACGCGCACCGCTCGCATTTCTATCAGAACGCGGTGGCGGCCGGCCGCAGCCACGCCCGGGTCGCCGCCGCCGTATTGATTGCGGGCATTGTCCTGATCGCGCTCGCCTGGCTGTCCGCGCGGGGCTGGCCGATCGTCGCCCTGGCCGGGGCGGGCGTCGCCGTATTGGCGCTGTTGGGCTGGATGTCGACGCGCCCGCGTTAACCTTTGCGGGCGTCGTTTTGATTGGCCGGGGGCGGGGTCGCGAAGTATAGATGCCGTCGCTAATCAAGATGTTGGACGAAGTGGGCAAACGGCCCGTGGCCACCGCCGAACGACCATGACGAAGCTGATCCGCTCATCGCGCGCCTATGTTGCGTGGAGCCACGACGTCGTCATGGCTGCGCTTTCCTTCGGCATCGCGCTTTACTTGCGTGTCGGGGGCGACGCCTTCGCCTATTACGCCGATCTCTACCTGCTGCCGGGCGTCCTCATGTTCACCGTGGTCGCCGGCACGGTCTTCATCTTCAGCGGCATGTACCGGGGCATCTGGCGCTACGCCTCGCTCGACGACATGGTCGCGATCGTCAAGGCGGTGACCCTGACGATCCTGATCTTCCTGCCGGTCATGTTCGTGGTTACCCGGCTCGAGGGCTTCCCGCGGTCGCAGCCCTTCATCAACTGGTTCGTGCTGGTGGCGCTGCTGGGCGGGCCGCGCATCGTCTACCGGGTCGTCCGTGACCGCCGCTTCGACACGATCTTCGTCCGCGAGAAGGACAAGCGCATTCCCGTCCTGCTGATCGGGGCCGGCGACGAGTGCGAGCTGTTCCTGCGCGCGATGCGCCAGCAGCCGGGCGGCCCTTACCGGGCGGTCGGCATCCTCGCCGAGCGCGAGCCGCGGGTCGGGCGGCACATCCACGGGGTCAAGGTGCTGGGCACGGTGGCCGAGCTCGACCGGGTCGTCGCCGACCTGGCGGCCAAGCGCGACAAGCCGCACAAGGTGATCCTGACCAAGGAGAAGCTGTCGACCTACAGCCTCAAGCAGCTGTTCCAGGACACCGAGGCGCTCGGCATCACCCTCGCGCGCAGCCAGCGGCCGGGCGACCTGCGCTCGGGCCTGTCGGATTCCGTCGAGCTGCGCCCGATCGCGATCGAGGACCTGCTCGGCCGGCCGCAGGCGGTGCTCGACCGGCCGGCCATGCGGACGCTGATCGAAGGCCGGCGGGTGCTGGTCACCGGCGCCGGCGGCTCGATCGGCAGCGAGCTGGTCCGCCAGATCTCGGACCTGGGCCCGGCGCGCCTCGTCCTGCTCGATAACTCCGAATTCCATCTCTATGAGATCGATCGCGAATTGCGCGGCCGACACGCTGACCTGCCGAGCCGCGAGGTCCTCGCCGACGTGCGCGACGCGCGCCGGATCGAGGCCCTGTTCGCCGAGGAACGGCCCGAGCTGGTGTTCCATGCCGCCGCGCTCAAGCACGTGCCGATGGTCGAGCTCCACCCCGACGAAGGCGCGCTGACCAACGTGATCGGCACCCGCAACGTCGCCGACGCCTGCCGCAAGGCCGGGGTCGGCGCGATGGTGCAGATCTCGACCGACAAGGCGGTCAACCCGAGCAACGTGATGGGGGCGACCAAGCGGCTCGCCGAATCCTACTGCCAGGCGCTCGACATCGCCGGCGCCGGCAGCCGGGACGACCTCCGCTTCGTCACCGTGCGCTTCGGCAACGTGCTCGGCTCGACCGGCTCGGTCGTGCCGCTGTTCCAGCAGCAGCTCGCCGCCGGCGGCCCGCTGACGGTCACCCATCCCGACGTGACCCGCTACTTCATGACCATCCGCGAGGCGGTCGAGCTGGTGCTGATGGCGTCGGCGATCGGCGCCGCCAAGCCCACCCACAACGGCAAGATCTACGTGCTCGACATGGGCGAGCCGGTGCGCATCCAGGATCTGGCCCGCCAGATGATCCGCCTCGCCGGGCTCGAGCCCGACGTCGACGTCAAGATCGACTTCGTCGGCCTGCGTCCCGGCGAGAAGCTGGCCGAGGAGCTGCTCCACCAGTCCGAGAGCCTGGTCGAGAGCGGCCAGCAAGGCATCCTGCTCGCCGCGCCGCGCACCGCGGACGCCAAATTACTGGCCCAGGCCATCGACAGGCTTGAAAGAGACGCCCGGGCAGGGCACACCGAGGGGGTGCGCGAGGCGTTACGCCGCCTCGTCCCCGAATACCGGCCGTCGGCGACCGTTCAGCAGGCGGCGGCCCAATAACAGCCACCCCAACCTGCGACAGGGATCGATGGTCGATACCGCTCCGATAGCCCGTGCCCTCATTTCCGTATCCGACAAGACCGGCCTGGCCGAGTTGGGCCGGTTCCTCGCCGAGCGAAAGGTCGAAATCCTCTCGACCGGGGGCTCGGCCAAGGCGCTGCGCGACGCCGGCGTGCCGGTGGTCGAGGTCGCCGACTACACGGGCTTCCCGGAGATGATGGACGGCCGGGTCAAGACCCTGCAGCCCAAGATCCACGGCGGCATCCTCGCCCAGCGCGAGAATGCCGGCCACCGCGCCTCGATGGCCGAGCACGGCATCGAGCCGATCGATCTGGTCGTGATCAACCTCTACCCGTTCGAGGCGACCGTGCGGGCCGGCGCCGACTTCGAGACCTGCATCGAGAACATCGACATCGGCGGGCCGGCGCTGATCCGCGCCGCGGCCAAGAACCACGCCGACGTCGCGGTGGTCGTCGACCCGGCCGATTACGAGCCGCTGATCGAGGAGATGACCGCGCGCGACGGCGGCACCAGCGCCGAGTTCCGCCGCCAGCTCGCCGCCCGCGCCTTCGCCCGGACCGGCGCGTATGACGGCGCCATCGGCCGCTGGTTCACCGAGGCGCTCGGCGACCCGCTGCCCGAGCGGATCGTGTTCGGCGGCGCGCGGCGTCAGCTGCTCCGCTATGGCGAAAACCCGCACCAGGAGGCCGCCTTCTACGCCGACGGCACCGAGCGGCCCGGGGTCGCGACCGCCGAGCAGATCCAGGGCAAGGAGCTCAGCTACAACAACATCAACGACGCCGACGCCGCCTTCGACCTGGTCGCCGAGTTCGGCGATCCGGCGATCGCCATCATCAAGCACGCCAACCCCTGCGGCGTCGCCATGGCCGGCTCGCTGGCCGACGCCTGGGGCCCGGCGCTCGCCTGCGACCCGATCAGCGCCTACGGCGGCATCATCGCCGCCAACCGCACCCTCGACGGCGCGGCAGCCGAGCGGTTCGTCCAGATCTTCTCCGAGGTCATCATCGCGCCCGACGCCGACGCGGACGCGCGGCGCATCCTGGCGGGCAAGAAGAACCTGCGGCTGCTGCTCACCGGCGGCATGCCGGACCCGGCGTCGCGGGCGCCCACCTTCCGCTCGGTCGCCGGCGGCTTCCTGGTCCAGGGCCGGGACAACTCGGTCACCGAGGGCAAGCTGGAGGTCAAGACCAAGCGCGCGCCGACCGACCGGGAACGCGCCGACCTGCTGTTCGCCTTCACCATCTGCAAGCACGTCAAGTCCAACGCCATCGTCTACGCCAAGGACGGCGCCACGGTCGGCATCGGCGCGGGCCAGATGAGCCGGGTCGATTCGGCCCGGATCGCGGTCCAGAAGGCCGAGCAGGCGGCGCGCGAGGCCGGGTTGGACGCCAACCCGGTCGAGGGCTCGGTGGTCGCGTCGGACGCCTTCTTCCCCTTCGCCGATGGCTTGATCGCCGCGGCCGAGGCGGGCGCCACGGCGGTGATCCAGCCGGGCGGCTCGGTCCGCGACGTCGAGGTGATCGCCGCCGCCGACGAGCGCGACCTGGCCATGGTCTTCACCGGCCAGCGCCATTTCCGGCACTGAGCGCCCGGTGGCCGTCCTTTCCTGCCGATGCTAGGCTTCCGCAACCGGGGCAGGGACGGAACGCCGCGATGACCGACGTGCCGATACCGACGAAGCAGGACAAGAACGCGATCACGCGCACCAAGGGCTACGTGCTCGAGGAGCAGATCGGCCACATCCTGCGCCGCGCCCACCAGCGCGCGACCTCGATCTTCGTCGGCAACTTCGCCGCCCACCAGCTCACCCCGACCCAGTTCGCCACCCTCGCCAAGATCGCCGACGAGGGCGAGGTCTCGCAGAACCGCCTCGGCCGGCTGACCGCGATGGACCCGGCGACGATGAAGGGCGTGATCGGCCGGCTTCAGGACCGCGGCCTGATCCAGCGCAGCCACGATCCCGGCGACCGCCGGCGTACCTTGTGGCGGCTGACTCCCGACGGCGAGGCCCTGCTCGCGGCGTCGATCGCCGATGGCAAGAAGACCACAACGGAGACGCTGGCGCCGCTCTCCGACACGGAGCGCGAGACCCTCCTGGACCTGCTGCGCCGCCTCGGCTGAGCCCTTGCGGCGCGCGTCCGTCGGCGCTAGACTAATTCATTCGTACACAAACAAACTGATCTGGCACCGTTTCAGGGAGGCGCCAGCGTCATGGGGACCTATCTCCGCCCCGCTTCGCTCGACGAGGCGCTCGATGCCTTGAGCGCCCAATCCTATGTCATCCTCGCCGGCGGCACCGATTTCTACCCCGCCCGGGTCGGTCGCGCGATCGACGAGGACGTCCTCGACATCACCGCCGTCGACGGCCTGCGCGGGATCGACGACGCCGGCGACCACTGGCGCATCGGCGCGCTGACCACTTGGACCGACGTCGTCGACGCCGACCTGCCGGCCTGCTTCCGCGGCCTGCAACTGGCCGCGCGCGAGGTCGGCGGCGTCCAGATCCAGAATGCCGGGACGATCGTCGGCAACCTGTGCAACGCGTCGCCGGCGGCGGACGGCGTGCCGCCGCTGCTGGCCCTCGACGCGTCGGTCGAGCTGGCGTCGGCGGAGAGTAGGCGCCTGCTGCCGCTGGCCGACTTCGTCACCGGCAACCGCAGCACCGTGCGCGGGCCGAACGAGGTGGTCACCGCGATCCGTGTGCCCAAGCGCGCCGAGGGCGCCGTCTCGACCTTCCTCAAGCTCGGCAGCCGCAAATATCTGGTGATTTCGATCGTCATGGTCGCCGTCACGCTCGAACCGGAAGACGGCACGGTCGGCCGGATCGGCGTCGCGGTCGGCGCCTGTTCGCCCGTCGCCCGGCGGCTGGCCGCGCTGGAGCGGGATCTCGCCGGCGCGCCGCTCGACGGCGCCTTGAGCGAGCGGGTGACACCCGGCCACATCGACGCCGCGCTGTCGCCGATCGACGACATCCGCGGTTCCGGCGACTACCGCCGCGATTCGGCGCTCGTGCTGGTGCGCCGGGCGGTCGCCGAGCTCGAAGCCCGGATCGGAGGGGCGTCATGAATGTCTCCGTCCAGCCCTTGAAGCTGACCGTCAACGGCAAGACCGTCTCGGTCCATGCCGGCCCGCTGACCCGGCTCGCCGAGGTGCTGCGCAACGAGCTCGGCCTGACCGGGACCAAGGTCGGCTGCGACGCCGGCGACTGCGGCGCCTGTACCGTGCTGGTCGACGGCAAGCAGCACTGCGCCTGCCTGATGCCGGTCGCCCAGGCGGCCGGCCGGACGATCACCACGGTCGAGGCGCTGACCGCCGAGGACGGCACGCTGTCCGCGCTGCAGGACGCCTTCCTGCGCCACGGCGCGGCCCAGTGCGGCATCTGCACGCCCGGCATGCTGATGGCCGCCCGCGACCTGCTCGATCGGGACAGCGCGCCGTCGGAGGCGCAGGTGATGGACGCGTTGGGCGGCGTGCTGTGCCGCTGCACCGGCTATCGCAAGATCGTCGAGGCCGTGCTCGACGTCGCCGGCACCGGAGCGGCGCCGGTTGCGCCGGCCAACGGCCGGGCGGTCGGCGCCCGGCTCGCCCGCACCGACGGGGTCGCCAAGGTCAACGGCACCGAAAAGTTCGGCGCCGATGCCGCGCCGGCCGACGCCTTGACCCTGCGGGTCGGTCCGCGCGCCGCACGCCCGGGCGCGCTTCACCCTGGGCGACGTCGGGTCGGTCGAGCGCCAATATCCGGGGCTCACCGCGATCCTCACCTGGCGCGACGTGCCCGGCAACAACGCCTATGGCATCTATCCGGTCGGCAAGGACCAGCCCGTGCTGGCCGTCGACCGCGTCCGCTACCGCGGCGAGGCGGTCGTCGCCCTGGTCGGCGACGCCCAGACGGTGGCCGCGATCCCCGACGATGCGCTGCCGATCGAGTGGACGCCCGAGGACCCCGTCGTCGGCACGGCGGCCGCGGCCCGAGACGGCGCGCCGCTGGTGCTCGACGACAAGCCGGGCAACGTGCTGACCAAGGGTTTCGTCCGCAAGGGCGACGTCGAGGCGGGCTTCGCCGAGGCCGCCTTCGTCGCCGAGGGCGAATGGACGACCCGCTTCGTCGAGCACGCCTATATCGAGCCCGAGGCCGGCTGGGCGCGCCGGGTCGGCGACCGGCTCGAGGTCACCGTCTCGACCCAGACACCCTACATGGACCGCGACGAGATCGCCCACGTCATGGGCCTGGACAAGGACGCAGGTCCGGGTCATCCCGACCGCCTGCGGCGGCGGCTTCGGCGGCAAGCTCGACATGTCGGTCCAGCCGCTGCTGGCGATCGCGGCGTGGAAGCTGGGCGTGCCGGTCCGTTACGTCTACACCCGGCCGGAGAGCATGGCGGCCTCGACCAAGCGCCATCCCGCCGCGATCACGGCCAAGGCGGGCTGCACCGCCGACGGCCGGCTGACCGCCTTCCAATTCCACGGCGACTTCGACACCGGCGCCTACGCCTCATGGGGGCCGACGGTCGCCGACCGGGTGCCGGTCCACGCCACCGGGCCCTTCGTCGTGCCCCACGTCCTCAACACCAGCCGGGCGCTTGCACACCAACGCGCCGCCGTCGGGCGCCTTCCGCGGCTTCGGCGTGCCCCAGGCGGCGATCGCCCACGAGGCGCTCTACGACGATCTCGCGCTCCAATGCGGCCTCGACCCGCTGGAATTCCGCCTGATCAACGCCCTGCGCGCCGGTCAGCCGACGGCGACCGGCCAGGTCCTGGACGCGAGCGCCGGGATGGCGCCGTGCCTGGAGGCGTTGAAGCCGCGCTGGGCCGAGTTGCGCGCCGAGGCCGAGGCCTTCAACCGCGCGGTCGACGGCCCGCTGCGCCGCGGCGTCGGGGTCGGCTGCATGTGGTACGGCTGCGGCAACACGTCGATGTCGAACCCCTCGACCATGCGCATCGGCATCGACGGCGACGGCAAGTTGACGCTCTACAACGGCGCGGTCGACATGGGGCAGGGGCCGAACACGATCATGGTCCAGATCGCCGCCGACGCGCTCGGCGTCCCGGCCGACGGCTTCAAGCGTCATCATGGGCGACACCGACCTGACCGCCGACGCCGGCAAGTCCTCGGCCTCGCGCCAGACCTTCGTCTCGGGCAAGGCGGTGCAGCTCGCCGGCGAGGACCTGCGCGCCCAGATCCTGCGCCGCGCCAACGTCGGCCCGGATGCCGAAATAGCGCTCGATCGAGGTGTGATCCGCCTCAGGGACGGCGGCGCCGAGCACGTCCTCGACCTGGGCGACCTGCCGGCCGACGCGCGCGGCGACGTGCTGGCCGGGGAGGGCACCTTCGACCCGCCGACCGCACCGCTCGACGAAAACGGCCAGGGCGTTCCTTACGCGACCTACGGATTCGCCGCCCAGATCGCCGCGGTGTCGGTCGATACCGAGCTCGGCGTGGTCAAGGCGACCCGGATCGTCGCCGCCCACGACGTCGGCAAGGCGGTCAACCCGACCCTGGTCGAGGGCCAGATCCACGGCGGCATCGCCCAGGGCCTGGGCCTGGCGCTGATGGAGGAGTACATCCCCGGCCGCACCGAGAACCTGCACGACTACCTGATCCCGACCTTCGGCGACATCCCGCCGATCGAGACGATCATTATCGAGGAAAACGAGCCGCTCGGCCCCTATGGCGCCAAGGGCATCGGCGAGCCGGCGCTGATCCCGACCGCACCGGCGATCTTCGGCGCGATCCGTCACGCCACCGGCGTGGTCATGCGCGACGCGCCGGCGATCCCGTCGCGGGTGCGCGCGGCGCTCAAGGCTGCGGGCTGGGGAGGCTGACATGCCCGAAGGAACCACCAATCCCGCCGCCGGCGCGGCCCAAGACCTCGTCACCTGCGACGCCTGCCCGGTGCTGTGCCGGATCCGCGAGGGCAAGACCGGCGCCTGCGACCGCTACGGCAACGTCGACGGGGTGTTGACCCGGCTCGACCCGTTCCTGGTCACCCAGCAGATCGCGGAGAAGGACGGCGACATGGTCGCCTTTGCCGACCAGGAATGGGACGGCAGCCTGATCCCCGGCGCGCCGACCTTCGTCACCGGGGTCGGCTCGGGCACGACCTATCCCGACTACAAGCCCGCGCCCTTCATCGTCGCCAGCGAGATCGGCGGCGTCGACATGGTCACCATCGTCTCCGAGGGCATCTTCAGCTACTGCGGCCTCAAGGTGAAGATCGACACCGATCGCTATGTCGGCCCCGAGACCGCGCCGGTCCGGGTCGACGGCGAGATGGTCGGCCATGTCACCACCGCCGAATACGGCTCGCAGATGCTCGCGCTGGGCGGCGTCCGCCACCTGACCGGCGGCTCGAAGAAGGAAGGCGTGGTCACCTGCGACATGATGCTGAAGTTGGCCAGCGGTGCGCCGGTCGACTTCACCATCGACGGCGGCGCGTCGATGACCCTGCAGGCAGGCAAGGCGCCGGTCATCAACGACCACCAGGAAGACCGCATGCGGGTCGGCTGCGGCTCGGCGACCATCGGCATCTTCGCCAAGCAGTGGTTCGGCCACGCCGACGAGGTCATCGTCGTCGACGATCACATCACCGGCGTCCTGTCGGAGCACCAGGCCGGGCAGTTCCTCGGCATGCCGCTGGCGGGGATCCGGGTGCGCGGCCGCAAGTCGACGCCGGGCCGCTATTTCCAGGTCGCCGAGCCGGGCACCGGCTGGGGCGGCACCGACATCACCGACCCGCTGACGATCATCGACAAGATCGATCCCAAGAAGGCCCGTCCGGGCCTGCGCCTGCTGATGGTCAGCACCACCGGCGAGGACGCCGCCTATTTCGTCCTCGATGACGACCTCAAGCCGGTGCCGGCCGAGATGCCCGATGCGCTCCAGCTCACCGTCGACCGGATCGGCGAGAACTGCGAGCCGGCGCTGACCACGGTGCTGTTCATGGCCGGGGCGGGCGGCTCGCTGCGCGCGGGCGTCACCGAGAACCCGGTGCGGCTGACCCGCTCGGTCAAGGACGCGCTGACCCGGGTCACCTGCGGCGGCGCGCCGGTCTACGTCTGGCCCGGCGGCGGGATCACCCTGATGGTCGACGTCACCACCCTGCCGGAGAACAGCTTCGGCCACGTGCCGACCCCGGCGATCGTGGCGCCGATCGAGTTCACCCTGCGGCTCGACGACTATCGCGAGCTGGGCGGTCATATGGACGCGGTCCGCCGCGCCGAGGACCTGAGCGGCGCCGGCCGGCTCAAGGTCGAGCGCTGGCACCGGACGGGTCCGTGGCCCGGCGCGCCGATGACCAGGGGCGAGGGCGCGTGAGCATGGTCTGGCGCGCCGACACCGGAGCCGTGGGGCAGCTCCTGCCCGACGGCCGCCGGGCCCATTTCCAGCACGGCCCGATCGACCTGGTCGTCGACGGTGACGGCCCCGACGCCGCGCGTGCCGTAGCGTTCGAGCGCGCCTGGACCGCCTTCGCCAATGCCTTGCCCGGCCTCGTCGCCGAGCTGGCGTTGCTGCGCCAGGCGGTCGGCCCCGCCCTGGACGGCCCGATCGCGCGGCGCATGCGCGACGCCTGCCTGCCGCACGGCCTGACCTTCGTCACGCCGATGGCCGCGGTCGCCGGGGCGGTCGCCGACCATGTGCTCGCCGCGATGGTCGAGGGGCCCGGCCTGACCCGTGCTTACGTCAACAATGGCGGCGATATCGCGCTGTGGGTCGGCGGGGACGAACCCTACCGGGCCGGCATGGTGTTCGACTATGGCGACCCGGCGCTCGACGGCACGGTCGAGATCGGCGCCGGCGACGGCATCGGCGGTCTCGCCACCAGCGGCTGGCAGGGGCGCAGCTTCTCGCTCGGCATCGCCGATTCGGTGACGGTGCTGGCGCGCAACGCCGCCGCCGCCGACGTCGCGGCGACCCTGATCGCCAACGCGGTCGACGCGGAGCACCCGACCATCGTCCGGGCACCGGCCGACACGCTCGATCCCGACAGCGACCTGGGCGGCCGGCTGGTGACCACCGCGGTCGGGCCGCTCGACCGCGCGACGATAGCCAGCGCGCTCGACGCCGGCCTGCGGACGGCGCAACGGATGCGCCGCAGCGGCCTGATCGTGGCGGCGCGGCTGACCTTGAAGGACGAAACCCGGATCGAAACCGGCCCGGCCGGCCTGGCCGCCGCGGCGTGACAGAGCAATGACGGAGGTGTGAGCGTGGAAATCAAGGTCCGCAAATACGTGACCGTGACCGAGGAGATCCTGCACGAGCGCGGCCCCGCGCCGGATCAACCGCGGCGGCGGGCCGCCTGCATCGCGGTGATCGAGAACCCGTTTGCGGGCCGCTACGAGGCGGACATCCAGCCGATGATGGATGCGTTGAAGCCGCTCGGCCTGGAGATGAGCCGGCGGCTGATCGACGCGCTCGGCGGCGATCCCGCGGTGATCGACGCTTACGGCAAGGGCGCGATCGTCGGCGAGAACGGCGAGCTGGAACATGGCGCGCTGTGGCACGTGCCCGGCGGCTACGCCATGCGCGAGCTGCTCGGCGATTCCAAGGCGATCGTGCCGTCGAGCAAGAAGGTCGGCGGCATGGGCGCGCGGATCGACGTGCCGATCGGTCACATCAACGCCGCCTACGTCCGCAGCCATTTCGACGCGATGGAGGTCGGCGTGCCCGACGCGCCCCGCGCCAACGAGATCGTCTACGCCCTGGTCATGGCGATCGGGCCCCGGGTGCACAACCGGGTCGGCGGCCTCGCGGCGGACGAGATCAAGGGCGAAGACGGGCTGCGCTAGGCCGCCGGGTCGGGCCGCGTGACACGCATGGCGACTCCGCACTCCATGGAAACGGTCGTTGGCGTCGACGTCGGCGGCACCTTCACCGACCTGATCCTGATGAACCAGGACGGCGGCGACATCCGCATCGCCAAGGTGCCGACGACCGTCGAGAACCAGGCCTTCGGCGTGCTGGCGGCGCTGGCGGAGACCGGGATCTCGCTCGACCAGGTCAAGTCGATCGTCCACGGCACGACGGCGACGACCAACGCCATGCTCGAGCGCAAGATCGCGCGCACCGGTCTCATCACGACCGAAGGCTTCCGCGACGTGCTCGAGCTGGGCCGCCGGACCCGGCCCAAGCCCTATGGCCTCAAGGGCACGTTCGTGCCGCTGATCCCGCGCGAGCTGCGCTTGGAGGTGCCAGAGCGGATGGACGCCGAGGGCGAGGTGCTGGTGCCGCTCGACGAGGCGGCGCTGAATGGCGGCGGTCCAGGCGCTTGATTGACGCCGGCTGCGAGGCGCTGGTGATCCATTTCCTCCACGCCTACGTCAACCCGGCCCACGAGCTGCGCGCCGCGGAGATCGCCCGCGAAACATGGCCGACGCCCTACGTCACCGCCGGCCACCAGATCCTGTCGGAATACCGCGAATACGAGCGCGGCGTGACGGCGGCGGTCAACGCCTCGGTCCAGCCCGTGCTCGACCGCTACATCGCCCGGCTGCGCGACGGATTGGCCGAGCGCGGCTATCCCCGCGACCTGCTGGTCATGCAGGGCAACGGCGGCACCGTCTCGTCGACCATCGTCGCCGAGGCGGCGGTCAACACGGTGATGTCGGGGCCGGCCTCGGGGGTCATGGCGGCGGCCTTCACGGCGCGCTCGGCGGGCCTGCCCAACGTCATCACCTACGACATGGGCGGGACCAGCTGCGACGTCGGCCTGATCCGCGACGGCGTGCCCGAGGTCAGCTCGGAGCTCGAGCTCGAATACGCCATGCCGATCCACGTGCCGATGGTCGACGTCCACACGATCGGCGCGGGCGGCGGCTCGATCGCCACAGATCAACGACGCCGGCATCCTCCAGGTCGGGCCGGAGAGCGCCGGGTCGACGCCGGGGCCGATCTGCTACGGCCGGGGCGGCACGAAGCCGACCATCACCGACGCCAACCTCTTGCTCGGCCGGCTCAATCCCGAGGCGCTGCTCGCCGTCGAGAACCCGGTTTCGCTCGATGACATCCGCGCCGCCTTCGCCGACCAGCTCGGCTCGCCGCTGGGCATGTCGGCGGACGGAGGCGGCCGCCGCGGTCCTGCGCATCGCCAACGACCGCATGGCCGGCGCCCTGCGCATGGTCTCGCTGTCGCGCGGCCACGACCCGCGCGACTTCGCCCTGTTCGCCTTCGGCGGCGCCGGACCGCTGCACGCCTCGGCCCTGGCTGCCGAGCTCGGCATTCCCCGCGTGCTGGTGCCGGCGCGGCCGGGGATCACCAACGCGCTGGGCTGCCTGGTCGCCGACGTGCGCCACGACTACGTCCGCACCGTCAACGCGCCGCTGGACGCGGTCGACATGGCCCAGGTGCGGACGATCCTCGAAGAGCAGATCGCCGAGGGCCGGGCGGTGATCGAGCGCGAGGGGGTCGAGATCGAGGAGCTGGCCGTGCTGCACAGCGCCGACATGCAGTTCGCCGGCCAGAGCCACATCCTGACCGTGCCGGTGCCCGCGCCCGACGTCGGCCGCGAGGCCCTGCAGGACGCCTTCGAGAAGGCATACTGGAACCGCTTCGAGGTCAGCCTGCCGGAGATCCGGGCCGTGCTGGTCAACCTGCACACCGCGGTGATCGGCAAGCGCCGGGCGGTGCCGCTGGACGCGCTGGCGCCGGCCGCCACGAACGCCAACGGCGCGGCGCTCGCGAGCGCGCAAGGTCTGGTTCCCGGCCGGCTGGCACGACACCCCGATCTTCCGGCGCGAGCAGTTCCCGGCCGGCCGCGAAATCGCCGGCCCGGCCATCATCGAGCAGCTGGACACCACGATCGTGATCGAGCCGGCCGACCGCGTCACCGTCGACGGCGACGGCAACCTGATCGTTTCCGTGGGAGATACCCCAGTGGGAGATGCCCCGTGAACGCAGCCCTCGATCCGGTCACCCTGGCGGTGATCCAGAACGGCCTGACCCAGGTCTGCAACGAGATGGACCTGGCCTTCGTCCGCGCCGCCTTCAGCCCGGTCATCTCCGAGGCGCTCGACCGCTCGGACGGCATCTACGCGGCCGACGACGGCGCGCTGATCGCCCAGGGCGAGCTGGGCCTGCCGGTCTTCGTCGGCACCATGCAGTTCGGCACCCAGGAGGTGATCCGCCGCGCCAACCGGATCGCGCCCGGCGACATGTTCATCGTCAACGACCCCTATCTCGGCGGCACGCACCTGATGGACGTGCGCTTCGTCAAGCCCTTCTTCTACAAGGGCGAATTGTTCTCCTGGCTGGCCAACACCGGCCACTGGCCGGACACCGGCGGCGCCGTGCCCGGCGGCTTCTCGGCCAACGCCACCGAGGTCGAGCAGGAAGGGCTGCGCCTGCCGCCGGTCAAGCTGTTCAAGGAAGGCGAGATGGACGAGGAGATCCTGTCCATCATCCTGTCCAACATCCGCATCGCGGACCAGCGCATCGGCGACATCAAGGCCCAGGCCGCGGCGCTGGCCGTCGGCGAGCGGCGGCTGACCCTGCTGCTCGACCGCTACGGCCGCGACACGGTCGAGACCGCGATCGGCGAGCTGCGCGCCCGCGCCGAGCAGCAGATGCGCGCCAAGATCGCCCAGATCCCGGACGGCACCTACGCGGGCGAGGCCTTCGTCGACAGCGACGGCGTGGTCGACGAGCCGCTGCGCATCGCCATGACCATCACCAAGACGGGCAGCGACCTGCATTTCGACATGTCGGGCTCGTCGCCGCCCTGCCAGGGGCCGATGAACAGCGTGATCGCGACCACGCGCTCGTCGATCTACCTGGCGATCAAGCACATCTTCCCCGAGGTGCCGATCAACGCCGGGACGTTCGCGCCGCTCCACATCAAGGATCCCGAGGGCACCTTCCTCTACGCCAAATATCCCCGGCCGGTGTCGGGATGCGCGGCGGAGGTCAGCCAGCGCATCGCCGAGGCGGTGTTCGCGGCGCTGACCCCGGCGATCCCCGACCTGCTGTTCGCCGCGCCGGCCGGCACCAGCGGCAACTTCGCCATCGGCGGCTACGATCCCAAGACAGACCGCTCCTACGTCATGTACCTGATCTCCGGCGGCGGCTACGGCGGCTCGACCGACGGCGACGGCATTTCCAACGGCTGCTCGACCATCGGCATCTCCAAGACCACGCCGATCGAGATCATCGAGCAGCGCTACCCGGTGCTGATCGAGCGCTACGCGCTCCACGAGGGCTCGGGCGGGGCCGGGGAGCAGCGCGGCGGCTTCGGCGTCGAATACCGGGTCCGGCTGCGCCGCGGCACCGCGCGCGCCTCCTTCGTCATGGACCACGGCCGGACCGGGCCCCAGGGCGCGCTCGGCGGCCAACCGGGCGGGGTCAACGAGGTCGTGGTCGAGCAGGACGGCGCGGCCTACCACCCGCCGCACCTGTCCAAGGACCAGGACATCCTGATCGGCGAGGGCGACAGCGTGACCGTCAAGACGCCGGGCGGCGGCGGCTACGGCGACCCGCTGGCGCGCGACCCCGAACGGGTCGCCGCCGACGTGGCGCGGGGCTACTACACGGCCGATCAGGTCCGCGACCTGTTCGGCGTCGTGCTCGATCCCGCCACCGGCGCCGTCACCACCACGGAAACCGAGCAACTGCGCCGCGCCCGCGCCGCCTGACCAATCCGGCGCGAAAAACGCGCAAAGGGTATCATCGGTTATCATAGGTTATCTTTTCGGAGGCCGACTCGCCGCGCTCCGAACTCCCCGGCTCTCCGTCCCTGCGGCGGGGAGGAGAGTGGTTGTTCGAGCTACCCCCCTGCATCCCGGACGGCCCGAATGGCTCGATCCGCCATCCGATGTCATCATCTGTCATCATCTGTCGCTCACGGCGCGCGTCACGACGCGCGGCTGAAAGCTCGGCTTCGCCGACAATGCTCTCAGATGGGCAGATATAGGAATAATTTCAATGCGCGCGCCGCTGAAACGCTCACCTAGTCGTCCATCGGCTGGCGGTGGGTCCGGGTCACGTGGGCGGCCTGCTCGTAGATGCCGTTCATCAGGTTGAGGGTCCGGGTCGCCTCGTCGACATGGGCCTCCAGGCCGGGGACCGCCTCGGTCAACGCGATCAGCGCCCGCTGGCGCAGCTTGGCGTACATCTCGGTCACCTCCCGGCCCTTGTTGGTGGTCCGGTACTGGACGCCCTTGCGCTTGTTGCCCGTGACCTTCTCGATCATCCCGGCGGCGAGCAGCTTGCGCACCGAATATTGCAGGTTGGCGACGTCGTCGCGGTTGAGCAGCTGCGCCACCTCGGTGACCGCCTTGGGCCGGTCCTTGAGCCGGATGATGTGGAGCACGGCGTTGTCGGACGTGCTGAGCTCCTGGCCCGAGACCGCGGCGAGGCATTCGCGCTGCCAGCGGCCGAACGACTCGTAGATCCGGAACAGCGCGTATTCCAGCTCCACGATCGCGATCTCGTGCGGGGTCTGGCCCAAGTGCCAGCGGCGGTCGAGCAGGTTGCCGTTGCCCTCCGCCGGGCCCGCGTCAGCCAGCTTCTCCTCGGCGTCTCTTGCCATCGTCTCGTTTCCTCTCCCGGCCCACCGGTCCGGCTGCAGCGCCGCGTCCGGGCAAGGCTATCAGGGGCGTTGCGTTTCGCAAAGCATCTGCACCTAAATTTAAAATGAAAATGCCTTGCGTTTTACTAACATTTTCAGCACCATTCCTCCGCGAATATCAAAAAAGCACCACACGGCAGGCGTTTCGGGCCTGTTTGGCCGAGCCCTGCCGTCAATTGACGGGGACGGGTCATGACCAGCGCAAACAACCGGATGCTCAACGACAACACCCTGAAGTTGGGGCTTTTTTCGCCCAACTGCTCGGGGGGCATGGCGATCACCAAGGTCCCGGAGCGGTGGGACGCGAGCTGGGAGAACAACCTGAAGCTCGGCCTGCTCGCCGACGAGGTCGGGATCGAGTTCATCCTGCCGATCGCCCGCTGGATCGGCTATGGCGGCGAGACCGATTTCCAGGGCACGACGCTCGAGACGATCACCTGGTGCGCCGGCCTGCTGGCGGCGACCAAGCAGGTCAGCGTCTTCGCCACCGCGCACACCGCCTTCACCCATCCCATCGTCGCCGCCAAGCAGTTCGCGACGATCGACCACATCAGTTCGGGCCGGTTCGGCCTCAACGTCGTGTGCGGCTGGAACAAGCCGGAATACGACATGTTCGGCATCGAGCTCGCCGATGACCACGAGACCCGCTACGCCTACGGCCAGGAATGGTTCGACGTGGTCAAGAAGATCTGGACCAGCGACGACAAGTTCGACTGGGACGGCACGTATTTCCACCTGCGTGACGTCTACGGCAATCCGCATCCCTATGACGGGCTGCCGCCGATCATGAACGCCGCCTCGTCGGCCGAGGGCCGCAACTTCGCGGCACGCAACGCCGACTTCCTGTTCACGGTCCTGATCGACCCCGAAATGGGCAAGGAGGACGTCAAGGCGATCAAGGCGCTGGGCAAGGAGCAGGGCCGCGACATCGGCGTGTTCACGACCGCCTACGTGGTCTGCCGGCCGACCAGGAAGGAGGCCGAGGAGTATCACGAGTACTACGCCAACGAGAACGCCGACTGGCCGGCGGTCGACAGGCTGATGGACCTGCAGGGCGTCCACGCCCAGTCGTTCCCCAAGGAGGCGTTCGAGTTGTTCCGCAACCGCTTCGCCGGCGGCCACGGCGTGTTCCCGCTGATCGGCTCGCCCGACGACGTCGCCGAGGGGCTGGCGACGATCAGCGCGGCGGGCTTCTCCGGCACGACCCTGTCCTTCGTCGACTACGTCAAGGAACTGCCGTACTTCGCCCAGGAGGTGCTGCCGCGGCTGGAGAAGAAGGGGCTGCGCCAGCCGGTCGCCTAAGACGCGGGCGGCTCCAGCCGGCGCCACGGCAGGATCGCGGTCTTGCCGTCCCGCGTGGCGCGCAGCGCCTCGATCCGGTAGACCGCCGCCAGCCGGTCGTCGTCGAGCGTCTCGGCAGGCGCGCCGTCGTGGGCGACCCGGCCCTCGTCCAGCAGGATCAGCCGGTCGCAGAAGCGCATCGCCAGCGACAGGTCGTGGAGCACGACCAGGACCAGCGCGCCGCCACGGGCCAGGCCGAGCAGGTGGTCCATCACTTCGAGCGAATGGTAGGGGTCGAGACCGGCGACGGGCTCGTCGGCGAGCAGGATGTCCGGCTCGCCGGCGAGCGCCCGGCCGAGCAGGACCCGCGCGCGTTCGCCGCCGGACAGGGCCCGCGCCGAGCGCCGGGCCAGCGGCTCGATCTCCAGCGCCGCCATCACCCGCGCCACCACCGCGCGGTCGGCCGCGCCCGGCTGCGACCAGGCCGGCAGGTGCGGCGAGCGGCCGAGCATGACCACGTCTTCGACCGGCAGGTCCCAGTGGATGGTCGCGTGCTGGGGCATGTAGGCGAGCCGCCGGGCGAGGGGCCGCGGCCGGTAGTCCTCGATCGGCCGGTCGAACAGGGACACCGTCCCGGCGCGCTCGCGCTGGATGCCGGCGAGCGCGCGCAGCAGCGTGGTCTTGCCCGCGCCGTTGGGGCCGACCACGCCGATCAGCGCGCCGGACTCGGCGGTGAAGCCGACGTCGTCGAGCACGCGGCGTCCGCCGCGCGTCACCGAGACCGAGCTGGCGGCGAGCGCGGTCATGCCTCGACCCGCCGCATGCGCAGGACCAGGTGGAGGAAGACCGGCGCGCCGACGATGGCGGTGACGACGCCGAGCTTGAGCTCGCCGCTGGGCGTGATGATTCGCACCAGGATGTCCGCGAGCAGGGTGAGCAAGGCGCCACCGAGCGCGCTGGCGACCAGCAGCCGGCCCGGCCGGTGGTCGACCAGCGGGCGCAGGATGTGCGGCACGACCAGGCCGACGAAGCCGATGATCCCCGAGACCGACACCGCCGCACCGACCGCGAGCGCTGTCCCGGCGATCACCCGGCGGCGCACGCTCAGCGGGTCGAAGCCCAGGCTCTGCGCCGCTTCCTCGCCCAGCGCCATGGCGTCGAGCGCGCGGCCCAGGCTCAACAGGATCACCCAGCCGATCAGCATGAAGGGGGCCGACAGGGCGACGTGCTCCAGGCTGCGGTCGGTGATCGAGCCGAGCATCCAGAACACGATCTCGACGATGGCGTAGGGGCTCGGCGCGAGGTTGAGCGCCAGCGAGGTCAGCGCGCCGGCGAAGCTGGACACCGCGATGCCGGCGAGGATCAGGGTCAGCGTGGTCGAGCCGCGTCCGGCGAGCAGCTGGACCAGCAGCACGGCGATCCCGGCCCCGACCATGCCGCCGATCGGCACCGCCCAGGCGACCAGCGCGCTCAAGCCGTAATAGAGGGCGAGGACGGCGCCCAGCGCCGCGCCGGCGGAGACGCCGATCAAGCCGGGTTCGGCCAGCGGATTGCGCAGGTAGCCCTGCAGCGCCGCCCCGGACAGGCCCAGGGTCGCGCCGACGAGCAGCCCCATCAGGGTCCGCGGCAAGCGCACCTCGGTGGCGATCAGCACCACCGTGCTGCTGCCGTCGCCGACCAGGCCCTTGAGGATGTCGAAGAAGCCGATCGCCGCCGGGCCGACCATCAGGGACAGGACGGCGACGACGACCACGCCGATGCTCAGACCGGCAATGACGCGGCCATAGGCGTGGCGGGAAGCAGTCACCGGGCCCCGGTTCGGTGCTCGACGCGCAAGCGCAGGCGCGCCAGCCGCTCGATGGCGTCGGTGATCGCCGGGGTGCCGCACGACAGCAGGCTGCCGGTCAGCACGATGCTCGGCACCGACGCGCGCAGCCGCTCCAGGGCCGGATGGCGCAGCCATTCGGTCGCGATCGAGGCGCCCGAATCGCCGGTGCCGGTGATCGCCAGCGCGTCGACCTGGGCGGTGATCAGGGTCTCCAGCGCGAGTTGCTTCATGCCGACGACGCCGTGCATGGCGGTGAAGTTGCGGAAGCCGGCCGCGCGGATCGCGGTGTCGGCGACCGTGCCGGCGCCGGGGCTGTAGCCGCGCGACCACACCATCACCAGGACCGGGCGGCGGGCCGGATCGGGCGCGGGAATCGCCGCCAGGCGCCGGCGCATCCGGTCGATCGCGGCGGCGCCGCGTTCGGGATGGCCGAGCAGGCCCGCCACCCGGCGCACGAAAGCCTCGATCTGGGGGATCGTGGTCGCATTCGGCAGACTGACCACCCGCGTCCCCAGCCGGCGCAAGAGACGCACCGTCGCGCGCGCGTTGAACGGGTCGGCGAAGACGAGGTCGGGGCGCAGCCGGATCACTTCTTCGGCGGTGCCGCGGTTGAGGTAGTAGCGCTTGGCCGCGCGCCAGACCCGGGAATAGGCCGGCTCCGCCGCCTGGTAGGTGACCGAGGCGACCTGGCCGGGATCGGCAAGCGGGATCAGCACCTGGTCGACGCACACGCTCAGCGACACCACCCGCGCCGGCCGCGCTGCCGGTCCCGCCGCGGACGCCGGGACCGGGCCGAGGGCCAGCGCGGCGAGCCCCGCGAGCGCCAGTCGGGACAGCGCCAGTCGGGACAGCGCCAATCGGGCCGGCATCAGCCCGCCGGGCCGCCGCACCGCGCGGCCCCTACATCGGCGCGCCGAACTTGATCCGGATACCGGCGAAGGCGCCGATGCGCGGGGACTGGAAGGAGTAAACTTCCTCATAGCGCTGGTTTAGCAGATTGTGGATGCGGCCGAAGACCTCGAGATTGTCGGTCACCTTGAACGAGGCCGCGACGTTGACCAGGACGAAGCCGCCCAGGGTCGTGGTGGTCGCGCCCGCCGGCGGGTACCACGTGTCCCGCTGCTGGCCGTTGAACTGGATGCCCAGGTTGACGTTCGCCCGCTTGTGGTAGAAGCGGTAGTTGAAGTTGAGGCTGCCCGAGTGGCGCGGCCGCCGGATCTCCTGGGTGCCGTTGGCCTCCTGCGCGATCAGGTAGGTATAGGCGCCCTTGATCGTGAACTGCGGGAACGGCCTGGCCGTGAACGACAGCTCGATGCCGTGGCGGTGGCTGGTGCCGGCCAGGTTGCGCACCGACGACGGCGCGAAGCCGTAGGTCTGGATCTCGTTTGACAGCCAGCTCTGGAAGAAGGTCACGTCGGCCTTGAGCTTCGGCCCGAACAGCTTCTGCTCGACGCCGACGTCCCAACCGGTCGACGTCTCGGTGGTGAGGCTCGGGTTGCCCTTGAAGGTGCCGGGAAAGAAGCCGTACTGCTCGGTAAAGGTCGGGTTCTTGAAGCCGCGGCCGATGCTGGTGTGGAAGCGGGTGCGGGTCGAGCGGACCAGATAGGCCGCGGTGCCGCGCCAGGTGACCTGGTTGTCGAACTCGTCCTGCTGGTCGAAGCGGACCACGCCGCTCAGGAACAGCCGGTCCCACAGGCCCAGCCGGTATTCGGCGACATAGCCGGTCTGGTGCCGCCGCCGATCCTGGTCGCTGGCGCCCGCATAGGCCTGATCGTTCTGCTTGAAGCGCTGGATCTCGTGTTCCAACGCCAGGATGATGGTGTGTTCGGCCCGGGCGATCGTCGGCGTCGAGAAGGTGTAGGCGGTCTGCGCGGCCAATTTCAGCCGGTCGCCGAATTGCGAAGTCTGGAAGACGCCGTTGCTGTAGTTGTCGTTGTCCGTCTTCAGGCCGCCGACCGTGAACAGCGTCTGCCAGCGGCCGTCGAGGAAGGACAGCTTCGCCTTGGCGATGCCCTGGACCGCCTCGCGCTTGGTCACCCGGTTGGCGTCGTTGTTCAGGCCGTTGAAATTGGTGTCGGCGTCGAACTGGACCCGCGAGTTCACGTAGCGGCCGGCGAAGTCGAGCTGCAGCCAGTCGGTGACGTAGGCGCGCATGCGGCCGTGGAACGTCGTGTTGCTGCTGTCGTCGGCCTCGTTGGCGAAGGGCAGGGAGGTCGGCCGCGAGATGTTGGTGCCCGCGGTCCGGGCGCGCACGCCGAACAGCGAGAAGCGGATCTTCTTGTTGCCCCCGCTGACCCGGCCGCCGCCGATGACGGTGGCGAAGGAGCCGGTCTCGGTGAAGCCCTCGAAGAACAGGCCCGGCTTGCCCAGCGGCGTCTCGATGTTGATCACGCCGGCCAGGGCGTCGGGCCCGTAGAGCCCGCTCTGCGGACCGCGCAGCACCTCGATCCGGCTCAGCCCGAGGCCGAGCAGGTTGCCGAAGTTGAACTCGTTGCCGTTGGCCGGATCGTTGACCTTCATGCCGTCGATCAGGACCAGGACGTGGTTGGCCTCGGCACCGCGCACGCGGATCTGGGTGTTGTCGCCGAAAGTGCCCTGACGGCTGACGCTGAGCCCCGGGACGTCGCGCAGCAGCTCGCTGCCGAACAGCTGCTGGCGCTGCTGGATCTGCTGCTGGTCGAGCACGGAGACGGCGCTGCCGACCTTGCGGATATCGGTCGGCAGGCGGTCGGCGCTGACGACCGTCTCTGGCGCGACCTTGACGTCGGCGCCGTCCGCGGCGGCGGCGCCGGCGCGGACGAACAGCGCGCCGGACAGGCACAGGATTCCGGACAGGATGCGAGTGGAAGTGGTTGCGGGCACAGGACGCCTCCGTTGATGACCGTTGACTGGCTGTCATCACGACGGGGCTCGATTGCCCGCTCTCCCGGTCCTACCCGCCCGGCAGATGGATGACACCGGACGGCAGGTCTCCTGGCTCGCGGGTCAGGGCGGAGCGCGCTGTCTTCCCGGAATGGCTTCCAGTGACGTCGATGCGCGTCCGCTCGCCGCTTACAGTTGCGGGGGCAGCCGTGGCGTTGGCGGTGGTTACCGCCGCACCACGTTCCCTTTTAATCCCCGGATCGGGGAGCCGAACGATGCCTTTCGATTATCGCCGGGCCCGACGGCTGTCAAGCAGCCGCCGTGGCCGCGCCTGTGGATAACCAGGCGCGGGCCTGCGACGGGCCGTCGACGGCCGGCTACAGCGGCCGGATCGTCGGCAGGGTGCGGACGGCCGGCGAACTGGCGTCCGGCCGCAGGCTCGGCCTGAGGCCGACGAAGCGCCGCCGGTCCGTGGGAATATGCTCCAGGGGACGCGGCGGACTGGCGACGAGCTGCGCCGTGCTCGCCGGATGGCGGTGGGCCGCCGCGTCGAGCTGCGCCAGCCGGGTCTGTTGCGGGGTGATCCCCCAGAAGCGCGGGCTGCCGGTATCGAGGTGGACGAAGCCGGACTTGATGTAGAGGCCGACGCCGCCGCGCTTCATGCTCCGCGCGACCGCCGCCACCTGCTCGGGCTCGTGGCCGCGGATGCGGATATCCATGGCCCGGCCTTCCATGTGCAAGCTGTGCTTGGCGACGTTGGTGCTCTTCGAGCGCAGCCAGGCGTTGGTCTTCGGCGTGCGGTAGGCCGAGATGATCTCGACCACCGGATTGGGATCGACCGCGTGGGCCACGGCGTAGACGTAGTCCAGCAGGTGGACGTCCATCGCCGTCTCTTCTTTCTCCCGAAGGTCGCGGCAGATCTTGTTGATTTCCTCGAGAATATTGTCGCGGTAGTGATGGTGCGCGAAATAGGGCGCGGTGAGCTTCTCGCCCGAATGGTAGCGGAAGAACTGAAGGGTCCGGCCCGGAGTCGCCGCCGCGGCCGGCACCCCGGTCGCGGTTACCAGGGCCGTCCCGGCCAGCCCCATGAGAAGGGTGCGGCGGCTCACCACCGGCGCATCCCCGTGATCACTGTCGCACAACGATCCCAATCTCCCCTGTCGGGAAACGCGCGGCGCGTTTCCGGTTGGACCCTAGCTGCGGCGCAGGGCCTTGATGAGCGCGGCATCCCGTTTGTAGATGTCGCGCCGGAAGTTCACCGTCCCATCCCGGTCGGCCCAGGCGGTGATGTAGGTCACGTGCACCGGTATCGGCTTGGGCAGATATACCGAGGTCGGCTTCTTGGTTGCAATCAGCTTGCGGATGCGATCCATCGTCCAGCCCTCCTTGCTCTTGAGCAAGAGGACCGCGAGCTTGAGCGGATACTGCAGCCGCATGCAGCCGTGGCTGAACGCCCGCACCGTGCGGCCGAACAGATGGCGCGCGTTGGTGTCGTGGATGAACACGTTGAATTTGTTCGGGAACATGAACGCCACCTCGCCCAGCGCGTTGCCCGGACCGGCCTGCTGGCGGATGTAGTAGCGGAAGTTCCGCGTCGACACGTCGGTCCAGTCGACGCTGCCGGGATCGATCGTCTTGCCGTTCGGCCCGAGCAGTTCGTAATTGTTGCGGCTGAGATAGCCCGGATCCTTCTTGATCTTGGGCAGCATCTCCTTCGACGCGATCGAGTAGGGCACGTTCCAGCGCGGGTTGAACAGGATGTACTTCAGCTTGGCGCTGAAGATCGGC
Source organism: uncultured Alphaproteobacteria bacterium (assembly GCA_963730305.1). Classification (GTDB taxonomy): domain Bacteria; phylum Pseudomonadota; class Alphaproteobacteria; order Bin65; family Bin65; genus CAMYMQ01. The sequence goes on along the minus strand of CAVSRB010000001.1, from coordinate 90,620 downwards.
GTGCTGGTGAAGGTCTTCCCGACCACCAGCCGCGCCGTGTAGATCGTCTCGGTGTTCTTGACGACCTTGAGGTAGAAGTCGGCGAGATTGACCCAGATGTAGGTTTTGCCGAGCGCGTTCGGCATCCACCGCCGCCGCTCCATGTTGATCTCGAGCTGGCGCACCCGCTGGGCGGCCGACACGTTCATCGCCGTCACCGTGTTGCGGCCGACGGCGCCGTCCTCGGTCAGGCCGTTGCGGTCCTGGTAGTGCTTGACCGCCGCCTCGAGGATGTCATCGAACACCATCGGGTCGGGGCTGGTCTTGGTGAGGTCGCCGGTAACACGCAGCCGGTTGCGCACCTCGACGACGCGCGGATCCTTCATGCCCGGCTTGAGCGTCGGCCCGGTCGAGACCTTCGGCCAGCCGCCCTTGGCCGCGATCGCCCGATAGCGGGCCAGCGCCTTCTTGAGCTGGACGTAGCGCCGCGATTTGGGCGCCAGGCCGGCCAGATAGTGGTCGAAGTTCTCCGCGTCCCCGGCCTCGGACAGAATCCGCTTGGGATCGGGCCGTTCCGGCCGCCGGAACATTCCCGGCGCGGTCCGGCTGGGCAGCACGCTGCCGGCCGACAGGTCGCCGGCATACTCGATCAGCACGCGGGTCAGCTTGAGCTCCATGCGCGCCCGCGCCGCCGGATCGGCCGCCTGGGCCTTCTCCGCGAGCCCCGGCATACCGTATTGCTTGGGGTCGAGCCCCTGCTCGCCGACCCGGCGCAGGGCCGCGAACAGGTCGCGGGCCCGGGCGCTGAGCTTGGCGCCGTCGTACCACAGCGGCTGGTAGTCGCGGTTCTCGTAGAAATCCTTGATCGCCTCGGCTTCCGCCTTGGCGCTGGCGCGCCGGGCGTGGTCCGCCAGGCCCTCGACGCCCGTCTTCAGGGCGACCGAGGCGTCGGCCGACCACGATTCGGCCAGGGCGCTGCCCGCAGGCTGGGCCGCCGCGAGCGCCAGGCCGATCACCAGGGCCGACGCGGCCCCCCGATAGGTCTTGCAGGTTGGCAACATGAAGTCCCCTCGTTTCAATCCTGTTCCAATCCGGATTCCCCGTCAGGATGCGCGCCGGCCGCTTAGCGTTCGTTGAAGCGTGCGCCGGCTTCCCCAGTGTTCCCCTATTTACGTGGCCCGAAGGCGGGAAATCCCCAGTTTCTGCCCAAGTTGCGGCAATTTGACGGCGACCGTCAGCCGACCTTGCGAATCCAGTCCGCGAAGGCGGCGAGGAAACCCGTCAGCTCTTGCGCCGTATCCGCGTCGGTGAGCTTACCGGTTTCGTCGAACTTCGTCTTGGAGGACTTTATGAACACTTCCGGCCGGGGCATCACGATGCCCTCGAGCGGGACGAAGCACTGACGCACCACGTACTGGCCCCACGGACCGCCCAGCGGCCCCGTGCTCGCGCCGACCACGGCGATCGGCTTGGCGTTGAACGGCTTGTCCGGCGAGCGCGACACCCAGTCGATCCAGGTCTTGGTCACCGACGAGATCGAGTGATGGTATTCCGGATTCGCGATCAGCAGCCCGTCGGCGGCCATGATCCGCCCGCACAGGTCCGCCACCGGCTCGGGCAGCCCCGCGGCGGATATGTCCTCGCTGAACAGCGGGAACGCGGCGAGCCGCGCCGGATCGAAGATCTCGATCGACATGTCCTCGGGCGCCAGCTCCAGGCAGGCCCGCAGCGCCGCGGTGTTGAACGAATCGCGCCGAAGGCTGCCGCTGACGGCGATGACGTTGAGCGGACCGGTCTTGGCCATGCTGCACTTCTCCCCTCATGTTCTCGATGTTACGGCCGACCGGGGTCGGGGCCGCGCGTCGCGCTGCCAAGTAGGCCATTCGCGGGCCGGGAGCAAGGGGACGCGGCGCCGGGCGACACTGCCGTTTCGCCGTATCGCCAAGGGTAGTATAGAGCCGCTGGGGCCGGCCGCGGCGCGCCGGCGGTAGGTCAGCCATCGGGACGGGAGCGATCGATGAACGAACAGGGGGCCGGGGGACGCGACGGCAGCAACCTCCGCACGGGCGGCCAGATCCTGGTGGATCAGCTGCGCATCCACGGCGTCGACCGGGTGTTCTGCGTGCCCGGCGAGAGCTACCTGGCCGCGCTCGACGCGTTCCACGACGTGCCCGACATCCAGGTAGTGACCTGCCGGCAGGAGGGCGGGGCGGCGATGATGGCCGAGGCGCACGGCAAGCTGCGCGGCGAGCCGGGCATCTGCTTCGTCACCCGCGGCCCGGGCGCGACCAACGCCAGCGCCGGGGTCCATATCGGCTTCCAGGATTCGACCCCGATGATCCTGTTCATCGGCCAGGTCGGCCGCTCGATGCTCGACCGCGAGGCGTTCCAGGAGATCGACTTCCGCCACATGTTCGGCCAGATGGCCAAGTGGGTCGCGCAAATCGACGATCCGGCCCGGATTCCGGAATATGTCAGCAGGGCTTTCCATACGGCGACGTCTGGGCGGCCCGGGCCGGTGGTTCTGGCCCTGCCGGAGGACATGCTGACCGAGCGCGCCGCGACCGGGGACGCGCGCCGCTATCACGCGGCGGTACCGGCGCCCGCGGCCGCGGACATGACCCATCTCGCCGACAGGCTCGCCTCGGCCCGGCAGCCGATCGCGATCACCGGCGGTGGCGACTGGGACGCGCAGGCGGTCGCCGACTTCCAGGACTTCGCCCGGCGCTTCGACCTGCCGGTGGCGGTGTCGTTCCGGGCGCAGAGCCACTTCGACAACCGCCTCGACCAGTATGTCGGCATCGCCGGCCTCGGCATCGACCCGCCGCTGGCCGAGTACATCCGCGAGTCGGACCTGATCCTGGCGGTCGGGGCCCGTCTCGGCGAGCTGACCACCAGCGGCTACACCCTGCTCGACGTCCCGGTGCCGCGCCAGCCGCTGGTCCATGTCTATCCCGACGCCGAGGAGCTCGGCCGGGTCTATCAGCCGACCCTGGGCATCCACGCCGGGATGAGGCATTTCGCGGCCGAGGCGGCGAAGCTGTCGGCGCCGGAGACGCCGGCCTGGGCCGGCCGGCGGCAGGCACTACGCGACGCCTACCTGGCCTACATGCGGCCCGAACCGATCCCGGGCGCGGTCCAGATCGGCGAGATCGCCGCCTGGCTCAACGCGCGGCTGCCCGACGACGCGATCGTGGCGATGGGGGCGGGCAACTACACCGGCTGGTTCCACAAGAATTACCAGTGGAAGCAGTACCGGACCCTGCTCGGGCCGACCTCGGGCACGATGGGCTACGGCACCCCGGCCGCGATCGCGGCCAAGCTCGCCGAGCCGGAGCGGATCGTCGTCGCCCTGGCCGGCGACGGCTGCTTCATGATGCACGGACAGGAGCTGGCGACCGCCGCGCAATACGGCGCGAACATTGTCATCATTGTCGTCAACAACGCCATGTACGGCACCATCCGCATGCATCAGGAGCGCGAATACCCCGGCCGGATCAGCGCGACGCCGCTGTCCAACCCGGATTTCGCGGCGCTGGCCCGCGCCTATGGCGGTCACGGCGAAATCGTAGAAAAAACAGAGGATTTTGAGCCGGCCTTCGAGCGATCCCTCAAGGCAGGCGTCCCCGCGCTGATCGAGCTGCGGGTCGATCCCGACGCGAGCACGCCGCGGGCGACCCTGACCAGCATCCGCGAGAAGGCGCTCGCCCGCGCCGCGTCGGACTGAGTGCCGGCTCAGGCCGCCAGCAGGCCTGCAATATCGTCGGGCGGGGCGAACCGGTCGCCCAGCTCGTCGGCCAGTTCCCGGCACTCGGCGGCGAAGCCGTCGGCGCCCTTGAGGCCGACGTAGGAGATCACCCCGCCGGTGATCGCCGGGAAGCCCCAGCCGAGGATCGAGCCGATGTTGGCGTCGACGTTGCCGACGATCTGCTCCTGGGCGCAGCGCAGCGCCTCCAGCGCCTGGATGTTGAGCAGGCGCTTGGCGACGGCGTCGGCGTCGGGCTGCTCGGCCGCGAGCGGGAAATGGTCGGCCAGCCCCGGCCACAGCCGTTTCGGCCCCTCGGCCGGATAGTCGTAGAAGCCCTTGCCCCACTTGCGGCCGGGCCGGTCGAGCTGCTCGACCATCAGCTCGACCACCGCGTCGGCCGGGTGCGCCACGTAGGCGTCGCCGAGGTCGGCCTTCCACTGCTTGCGGATATCGTAAGACAGCTTGAGGCTGGTGGCGTCGACCACCTCGAGCGGGCCGACCGGCATGCCGGCGATCTTGGCGGCGTTCTCGATCAGCGCCGGCTTCACGCCTTCCTTCACCAGCGCCATGCCCTCCATGATGTAGGTGGCGAACACGCGGCTGGTGAAGAAGCCGCGGCTGTCGCGCACGACGATCGGGGTCATGCCGATCGCCTGGACGTAGTCCATCGCCCGGGCCAGCGCCGGCTCGCCGGTCTTCTCGCCCAGGATGATCTCGACCATCGGCATGCGCTCGACCGGCGAGAAGAAGTGCAGGCCGATGAAGTCCGCGGGATTGTCGACGGCCTCGGCCAGCCCGGAAATCGGCAGGGTCGAGGTGTTCGACGCGATCAGCGCGTCCGGGCCGACCACCGCGGCGGCCTTGCGCGTGACCTCCGCCTTGATGGCGCGGTCCTCGAACACCGCCTCGATCACCAGCTCGCAGCCGGCGAGGTCGTCGTAGGATTCGGTCGGCGTGATCCGGCCGAGCAGGGCGGTGCCGGCGTCGGCGCTCATCCGGCCCTTGCCGACCTGCGCCTCGACCTGGCTGGCGTAGCGCGCCTTGCCCGCCTGCGCCTTCTCCTGGGTCTCGTCGAGCAGCACGACCTCGATGCCGGCCCGCGCCGAGACGTAGGCGATGCCGGCGCCCATCATCCCGGCGCCGAGCACGCCGATCCTGGCGTATTGGGCCTTGGGCACGTCGGCCGGCCGGGCCTTGAGCTTCTTGGCCGCGCCCATGTCGAAGAAGGTCGTCTTGATCATCGCCTTGGTGCGCGGATCGCGCAGCAGGTTGGCGAAATACTTGGCCTCGACCCTGAGCCCGGTGTCGATGTCGACCTGCAGCCCCTCGTAGACGCAGGACAAGATCGCGGCCGGGGCCGGGTAGTTGCCCCAGGTCTTGGCCCGGGTCATGGCGACGGCGGCCGGGAACACCTGCAGGCCGGTCGGCGACTGGCCGGCCCCGCCGGGGACGCGGAAGCCCTTGCGGTCCCATGGCTGCTGCGCGTCGGGATTGTCGAGCACCCAGCGCTTGGCGGCGGCCAGCAGGTCATCGGCGGGCACCACCGCGTCGACCAGCCCGGCCTTGTGGGCGGCCTCGACAGACAGCCGGCGACCTTCGAGCAGCAGCTCCAGGCTCTTCTGGATGCCCAGCATCCGGCTCATCCGCTGGGTGCCGCCCGCGCCCGGCAGCACGCCGAGCGTGACCTCGGGCAGGCCCACGCGGGTCTTGGCGTTATCCGACGCGATGCGGTGGTGGCAGGCGAGCGCGATCTCGAAGCCGCCGCCCAGCGCGTGGCCGTTGATCGCCGCGCAAAACGGCTTGCCGCCGGTCTCCATGCCGCGGGTGATCTTCGTCATCGTCACCGAGAGCGAGAGGATCTGGTCGAGCGGCTGGTCGTCGAGGAACTTCTCGATATCCGCGCCGGCGATGAAGTCGTCCTTGGCCGAGGCGACGACGACGCCCTTGGCGGCGCTGTCGCCGATCGCGCGCTCGACCGCGGCGGCGAAGGCGGCGACCGTCTCCTCGTTCATCACGTTGACCGGCCGGTCCTCGATGTTCCAGGTGATGACGGCGACGCCGTCCGCGTCGACCTGATAGTCGATCATCGTCTTTCCTCCCGCGGGTACCGATCTGGTTATGCCCGGCAGCGTCGCGTCTTGGCAATCTCCCGAACTCCTGTGCACTCTCCCGTCGAGAAATTCTCCCGACCGGCCAATCCTTGCCAAAGCCGGCGCCACCTGCCTTGATTCGCGCGACCGTCACGGACCGGACCGCCATGCGCCGCATCGCCAGCCAGCTCGACACCCGATCGGAGCCGTTCAAGCGGAACGAGGCCCACAACCGCGGCCTCGTCGCGGCGCTCGAGGCCCGGCACCAGGCCGTGCGCTACGAGCGGCCGGCGCGCGACCGCGAGCGGCTGGCGCGCCAGGGCAAGGGCTTCGTGCGCGAGCGGATCGAACAGCTGCTCGATCCCGGCTCGCCCTTCCTCGAGCTGTCCACGCTCGCCGCCTGCGACGAGTATGACGGCGAGGTGCCCGGCGCGCGCGGTGGTCACCGGCATCGGCGTGGTCGCCGGCCGCGAGGTGATGATCCGCGCCGACGACGCCAGCGTGAAGGGCGGGGCGTGTATCCGCGCTCGGTCACCCGCATCGTCCGCGCGCTCGACATCGCGATCGAGAACCGGCTGCCGGTGATCCACCTCTGCGACAGCGCCGGCGGCTTCCTGCCGCTCCAGTCGGAGCTGTTCGCCGACAAGTACTACGGCGGCCGGACCTTCCGGAACCAGTGCGTCCTGGCCAAGCTGGGCGTGCCCCAGATCGCGGTCGTGCTCGGCCATTGCACCGCCGGCGGCGCCTACGTTCCGGCGCTCAGCGACTACGCCATCATCAAGCGCGGCACCGGCGGCATCTTCCTGGGCGGCCCGCCGCTGGTGAAGGCGGCGACCGGCGAGGTGGTCAGCCACGAGGAGCTGGGCGGCGCCGACGTCCACACGCGGATCAGCGGCACCGCCGACTACGCCGCCGACACCGAGGAGGAGGCGCTGGCGCTCGCGTCGCGAGATCCTCGGCAGCCTGTCGCCGCGACCCAAGACCGCGATCGACCAGGCCGAGCCGGAGGAGCCCTACTACGACCCGCAGGAGCTCTACGGCCTGATCCCGGCCGACGGCAAGGTCCAGTTCGACATGCGCGAGCTGATCGCGCGGCTGGTCGACGGCAGCCGCTTCCACGAGTACCAGCCCGACTACGGCACCACGCTCGTCTGCGGGTTTGCGCAACATCTGGGGCTACAAGGTCGGGATCCTCGGCAACAACGGCGTGCTGTTCAACGACAGCTCGCTCAAGGCCGCGCATTTCATCGCCCACTGCGAGAACAGACCGCACGCCCTTGCTGTTCCTGCAGAACATCACCGGCTACATGGTCGGCAAGCATTACGAGGAGCAGGGCATCACCAAGGACGGCGCCAAGATGATCATGATGGTCGCCTGCGCGTCGGTGCCCAAGTTCACGGTGATCGTCGGCGGCTCCTTCGGCGCCGGCAACTACGGCATGTGCGGGCGGGCCTACGACGGGCGCTTCCTGTTCTCCTGGCCCAACGCGCAGATCAGCGTGATGGGCGCCGAACAGGCCGCCGGCGTGATGACCGAGCTGCGCGTCCAGCAATTGAAGCGCAAGGGCGAAGAACCGGACGCGGCCGAGATCGAGGCGATCCGCCAGCCGATCCTCGACAAGTACGAGCGCGAAGCCGACGCCTATTTCGCGACCTCGCGGCTGTGGGACGACGGCATCCTCGACCCGGTCGACACCCGCAACGCGCTCGGCATCGCCATCTCGGCGAGCCTCAATGCGCCGATCGACGACCCGCACCACGGCGTGCTGCGGCTGTAACCGCCATCAGCGACAGGGGGCGATCATGACTGACCAGGGAGAGGCCCCGGAAGCGGGCCGGATCGTGACCGACCGGCAGGGCCGGGTGTTCCGCATCGGCATCGACCGGCCCAGGAAGCTCAACGGCTTCACCCCGGCGATGGGTGTCGGCCTGTCCGAGGCCTTCACCGCCTACGAGGCCGACGACGAGGCCTGGTGCGCGGTCCTCTACGCGGTCGGCGACAATTTCACCGCCGGGCTCCAGCTCACCGACTTCAGGATCGACCGCGACCTGTTCCCGAGCGGCCTGGTCGATCCGCTCGACCTGCACCCGCCCAAGCGCACCAAGCCGGTGGTCTGCGCGGTCAAGGGCTACTGCTACACGATCGGGATCGAGCTGATGCTCGCCGCCGACATCGTGGTCGCCGCCGCGGGCACCAAATTCGGCCAGATCGAGGTCAAGCGCGGGCTGATGGCCTTCGGCGGCGCCACCGTCCGCTTCGTCGAGCGGGCCGGGTGGGGCAACGCCATGCGCTACCTGCTCACCGGCGACGGCTTCGACGCCGAAACCGCGCTGCGCCTGGGCTTCGTCCAGGAGGTCGTGCCCGACGGCGAGGCCGACGCCCGCGCCCTGGCCATCGCCGAGACCATCGCCCGGCAGGCGCCGCTGGCGGTCCGGGCGACCCGCGCCAACGCCATGACCGGGATGGAAGACGGCGCGGACGCCGCGGTCGCGCAATTCCACCGGATCAACGCCGAGATCCTGAAGACCGAGGACTTCGCCGAGGGCGTCCGCTCGTTCACCGAGCGGCGCGACGCCCAATTCAAGGGGCGTTGAGATCACCCACCGCTGAGTTCCCGTCACGCCGAGTTCCCGTCTGGCCCACGGCGTGGCATACTCCGCGCCATGAGCGACGATCCCTTCCGCCAGTATCACGACATGGGCGGCCTCGACCGCGGCGCGGTCTCGCCCGACACCCACGAGATCGCCCTGTGGGAGAAGCGGATCGAATCGATGGTCCGGCTCCTGTCGATGCGCGATCCGCCGATCATCACCATCGACGAGATGCGCCGCGGCATCGAGGAGCTGCCGCCGGAACTCTACGATTCGCTGAGCTATTACGAGCGCTGGATCGCCTCGCTGACCAACATCCTGGTCGAGAAGGGCGTGCTCGACGCCGCCGAGCTGACGGCGCGGGCCGAGGCGGTCGCCGCGCGTCGGGCCAGGGCGGAGGAGGGGGCGGCATGAGCGCGCGCTTCACCGTCGGGGAGACCGTCATGGTGCGCGCCGACTATCCGACGCCGCCCTGCCATATCCGCACGCCCTTCTACATCCGCGGCAAGACCGGGGCGATCGAGCGGATCTGCGGCGAATACCGCAACCCCGAACAGCTCGCCTTCGGCAACTACGCCGCCGACGTGATCCCGCTCTACCGGGTCCGCTTCGAGCAGGCCGACGTCTGGCCGGAGTATGACGGGAATCCCGAGGACAAGATCGAGGTCGAGATCTTCGAGCACTGGCTCGAACCGGCCCAGGGAGGCGCCTGATGCCCCACGACCCGCCCGAACATGCCCACGGCCACGACCACGACGATCACGCCCCGATCGCCGAGGCCGACCCGAACGGGCCCTACCAGCACCTCGCCGACGCCGCCCGCGAGCTCTTGATCGAAAAGGGATTTTTCGACGCCGACGACGTCCGCCGGATGATCGAGAAGATCGACGAGCGCAGCCCGGCGCTGGGCGCCAGGATCGTCGCCCGCGCCTGGACCGATCCGGATTTCAAGGCCCGGCTGCTCAAGTCCGGGCGCAAGGCGATCGAGGACGATTTCGGCGTCGACGTCATCGCGGCGGATCTCGTCGTGGTCGAGAACACCGAGGACGTCCACAACGTCATCGTCTGCACCCTGTGCTCCTGCTACCCGGTCTTCGTGCTCGGCCGGCCGCCCGACTGGTACAAGAGCTTCGCCTACCGCTCGCGGGTCGTGCGCGAGCCCCGCGCGGTCCTGCACGAGTTCGGCACCGGGATCGCCGACGACCGGGAGATCCGCGTCCACGATTCGACCGCCGACATGCGCTATCTCGTGCTGCCCAAGCGCCCAGCGGGCACCGACGGGTGGAGCGAGGACAAGCTGGCCGCGATCGTCACCCGGGATACGATGGTCGGAGTGGCGGAGGTGGACGCCCCGGCATAACAGCCGGCCGCGACGAATCCCGATCGAGCGCGGCGCGCCGTACCGCACCCGGTCGCCTTATGCCGAACCCAGAACCCTGTCGATCCAGTCGAACGCGACCTGGTCGAACCGTTCCCGGCCCATTCCTTCGCAATGACCGCCGGCGCCCTCGGCCAAGGTGAAGCGGACGAATTCCGTCGGCGCCGTGAGCGCGTCGGCGAGGCGCTTGCCCTGACTGGTCGATGTGTCGTCCGACTCGTTGTCGCAGATCAGGCAGGGGCAGGCGATGCGGTCGGTCAAACCCTCGACGGTGAATTCCTGGAGATGGCGCAAGTAGGCTTGGACGGACGTCTTCCCGTGCGCCGCCATCCGGGGCAGGAAAAGCAATTTGCCGGCTTCCGTGTCGAGCAGGGCTTCGAAGGCCTTCTCCGCGTCCGGGCTGTCTTCGTCGATTCGGTCGGCGAGGGCCGCCGGAAGCATCTGCCGAACAGCGCCGCCGATGTCATATTGGCCGGGATCGAGGATGAGGGCCGCCAGCCGGTCCTCGCCGCACGCGCCGCGCGCCATCAGGAACCCGGCAAAGCTCCAACCGAGGCCGACCAGGCGCGCCGGATCGGCGTCCCGCTGGCGGACAGCCACGTCGACGACCGCCGACAGCACCGCTTCGTAGTCGGGCCGCATGAATTTCCGGGTCGCGCGATCGTAGAGCGTGTTGCCCTGGCCTGGGCCGTCGAACGCCAACACGGCAAAACCACGTGCGAGCGCCGGGAACCCGAGGCCGATGACGGTCTCCTCAGCGGTGGAATCATAGCCGCTGGGCGCGACAACGACCGGACGGCTGTTCCGGCTTTCATCCGGCCGAACGTAGTAGCCATACATCGTGCCGCCGTCGAACGGGATCGCCACGGGCTCGCACCGGATCGGCCCGGTCGACATTGCCTTCATGAAGCAATCCCGCGCCCGCGGCCAGGCCTCCTGAAGCGCCGGATCGTCGAGGTCGGACCGATGGAAGAAACTCGATTGGCGGAACGCCTCCGAGGCGCGAAGGTAGGCCGCGCTGGCGGTGACGGCGGACCCGCGCAAGGCGCTGGCTTCGGCCTCCCGTTGCAGGCGTTCGGCTTGCTCCCACCACGCGGTGCGCCAGCTTTCGCAATCGTCTTCCCGAATCCGCCCGGCGACGGCCAGGACCTCGCCGATCGACGCCGCGCCGACATAGGCCTTGGCCAGACTTCGATGAATTTGCCCATTGAAGGCACTGGATCGAAGCGGCCATTGCGTCGCGCTCATGAACAATCCTTTCTTGGGTGTGCCACGGCATCCGTCGGCCCGCGCCTTCAGGCGGCGATCCCCTCCGGCAAGAGCGGCGCCTCTTCCAGAACGTGCAGGCGGTAGAGGTCCGAGATCGAGGCCCAGCGTAGCCGCACGGCCTCTTCGCACACCTCCAGCGCCCGCGCCTGAAGCTCCGGCGTGTCGAGATACTTCGCCGCCAGTTCCTGCTGGCGCCGGCTGTGCTCGAGGTCGGCCTCGGCGTGCTCGACGAAGAAGCCGATTTCGGGGTCGTCGCGGGTGAAGCCGTAGTGCTTGGCGAAGGACGGAATTGTGATCTCGGTGTTCAGCGCGACCTGCTGGCCCTCCTGGGTCGCCTGCATCGCCAGCACGACGCCGATCGGCTCCTCCTGGGTGACGTAGAGGTAGTGCAGGGTGCGGCCCCACCAGGCCGGGGTCGGCTCGGTCGCGGCGATCTCGGCGTCGCTCAGCCCCGCCGCGCGGCAGAAGGTGTTGATCATGTCCCAATGGTCGTGGGGCTCGTGGCCCTCCTTGGGGATCGCCTGGATGCCCTCTTCCTCGGCCAGGTTCTCGACCATCGCCTTGCGCACGTCGGGCGGCGCCCGGTAGACCATGATGCCGTAGGACGGCACCACCTTGGTGACGAACTTCAGGTGCTGCGCCATGTAGATGCCGAGCGCACGCAACGGCAGCGAGCCGTCGAGCATCTTCTGGAAGAAGGGATGCTTCTTGGTGTGCCACTGGTCACGGATCGCGACGATCCGCTCGACGATCGCTTCGTTCGCCATGTTTCCTCCGATCTTCCCGCCACCAGCCCGGTCGCGCCGCTGGGTTTTGCCCCGGAACTCTGACATTCTCGGTCCGTGCAACCGGACCATCTGACCAAGGGGCGCGCCGCCGGTCAATCGCCGTGCGCCGAGTCTCGAAGCGGGGAGGGGCAACCATGAGCGAATTGCTGTCGGGCGCGGATTTCGAGGGCAAGCACGTCTTCGTCGCGGGCGGGTCGAGCGGGATCAACCTCGGCATCGCCGAGCGCTTCGCGGAGCAGGGCGCGCGGGTGTCGATCTGCAGCCGCTCGCCCGAGCGGGTCGAGGCCGCGGTCGGCACGCTGCTGGCCCACGGCAGCGGCGCGATGGGCACCCCCGCCGACGTCCGCCAGTACGACCAGGTCGCGGCGGCGCTCAAGGCGGCGGCCGATGCGTTCGGCGACATCGACGTGCTGATCTCCGGCGCGGCGGGCAACTTCGTCGCCCCGGCGCTGGGCATGTCGGCCAACGCCTTCAAGACGGTGATCGACATCGACCTGCTCGGCACCTTCAACGTGTTCCGCGCCGGCTACGACCACCTGACCAAGCCGGGTGCGTCGCTGATCGCGATCTCGGCGCCCCAGGCGGTGCATCCCTACGCCTACCAGGCGCACGTCTGCGCGGCCAAGGCGGGGATCGACATGCTGGTGCGGGCGCTGGCGGTCGAGTGGGGGCCGGCCGGCGTCCGGGTCAACGCCATCATCCCGGGCCCGATCGCGGATACCGAGGGCATGAAGCGGCTGGCGCCGACGCCCGAAGCCGAGCAGCAGGCGATCGGGGGCACGCCGCTGCGCCGCTACGGCACCAAGGCCGAGATCGGCGACGCGGCGCTGTTCCTGTCCTCGCCGATGGCCGCCTACATCACCGGCGCGCAGTTGCCGGTCGACGGCGGCGCGACCCTGATGGGCGCGAGTCGGATGGGCGAAGCGATGGAAATGGCGTTCAAGGAGGCGGCCAAGCAGGCGCGCTAGGAATTGCGCCGCCGCGCGGCCGGCGTTAGGCCGCGTCGCTGTCGGGCACCTGGTCGAGCGCTTCGGTATTGTCGTAGATGCGGATGAGCATCGCCTTGAGCGCTTCCATCTCCTCGGCCGTGAAATCGCGCAGCGCCACCGCTTCGTAGCGTTGCGCCAACGGGATCAGCGCCCTGGTGATCGACTTGGCCCGGTCGGTCATGTGGACCGTGACGACGCGAGCGTCGCCGCCGCTGCCGCGCTGGCGCACGACCAGGCCCTGGCGCTGCATCGATCCGACCAGCCGCGACAGGGTCGAGACGTCGATCGAGGTCGAGTCCGCCAGGGCGCCGATGCGCAAGCCGTCGTCGTGGTTGAGCGCGGCGAGCACGCGCCACATTTGCAGCGTGATGCCGTGCTCGCGAATCGCGTCGGAGAATGAGCCCGCGATCCTCACGCCCACCCGATTGATCAGGTAGGGCAGGTAGCGGGTGATGTCGAACGCGTCCTTCATCGGACCTCCGGGAGCCGACGGCGCCATGGCGGCGCCGGGCGCGCCGCCACCGGCCTATTCGGCGGCCATCTGCGCCCTGCGTTGGTTATGCATGCCCTCGAAGTGGGGCGCAACGTCGTCCATGAACCGGTGCATCTGCTCCTTGACCAGCTCGTGGGGCTTGTTGCCGACGTTGAAGTAGAGGATCACCTCGGCCATGCCGGCTTCTTCGACCTGCTTGAGCGTGTCGACGATCTGCTGGGTGCCGCCGAGCAGGATCGACTTGTCGGTCAGGTCGCCGGCCTCCATGTTCCCGAGGATGTCGACGATCTTGAGGAAATACTGCATCGTCGGCGGCAGGTCCTCGGCCTTCTTGGCGAAGGCGGGCAGGCAGCATTCCCGGAAATAGGCGATCTGGCGGTCGGCGCCGTACTGGCGCTGCTCCGGCTCGTCGCCGAGATAGATGAAATAGCTGCACATCATCCGGCCCGGCGCGTGGCCGTGCTTCTCGCACTCCTCCTTGTAGGCCTGGGCGGCCTTGTCGAGCCCGCCATAGACCATGCCGGCGGCGAACGGCGCCCAGATCACGTTGAGGCCCTTGCGCGCCGCCATGTCGAGGCTCGTCTTGGAGAAGGACGCGACGTAGAAGGGGATCGGGTTCTGGACCGGCTTCGGCGTGATCTCCATCTCCGGGATGTCATAGAATTCGCTCTTGTGCGACCACGGGCCGGGCGAGTTCCACGCCTTGAGGATGACGTCGATCTCGTCCTCGAAGATCTCCGCCGATTTCATGAAGTCGGCGCCGAAGGGCGCGTATTCGCGGCGGTCGTAGCCGCGGCCGCAGGCGAAGTCGACCCGGCCGCCCGACAGCAGGTCGAGCGTCGCCCAGGTCTCGGCGACGTGGACCGGATGGTGAAGCGGCAGCACCGAGACCGCCGGGGCCATCCGGATGTGCTTCGTCTCCGGGATGATGCTGGCCAGCACCAGGTCGGGACGCGAGTTGACGCCCAGGGAATTGAAATGATGCTCGCCGATCCAGGCGGAGTTGTAGCCCAGCTTGTCGGCCAGGATCGCCTGCTCGCGGATTTCCGTGATGAACTGGTTGGCGCTGCGGCTGCTGTCGCGATAGTGGTTGTCGCTGAGCGTGAAGTAGCCGAATTCCATGGTCGCCTCCCGTACGGAATTTGTGCTTACAAAATTTGTAGGTGCAAAGTGATCGGCGCGTCAATTTGCGGCGTCGAACGGATCGACGCGCCCCGGCCGCCCGCCGCTATTCGGCGGCGAGCTGTTGCCGGCGCTGGTTGTGCTTGCCCTCGAAGTGGGGCGCGATCTCGTCCATGAAGCGGTGCATCTGGTCCTCGACGACCGCGCTCGGCTTGGTGCCGATGTTGAAGTAGAGGATGACCTCGTCGATGCCGGCGTCTTCGACCCGCTTGAGCGTGTCGGCGATCTGCTGCGGCGAGCCGAGCAGGATCGATTTGTCGGTCAGATCCTTGCCTTCCATGTCCTCGAGGATGTCGACGATCTGGTGGAAGTATTTCATCGTCGGCGGCAGGTCGTCGCCTTTCTTGGGAAAGGCCCGCAGCGCGCATTCCTTGAAGTAGCGCATCTGGCAGTCGACGCCGAGCGCCTGTTCCTCGGCGGTGTCGCCGATGTGGATGAAGTAGCTGCACATCATCCGGCCCGGCTGCGTGCCGTGCTTCGCGCATTCCGCCCGATAGGCTTCGGCGGCCTTGTCGAGCCCGCCATAGACCATGCCGGCGGCGAACGGCGCCCAGATCACGTTGAGGCCCTTGCGCGCCGCCATGTCCAAGCTCGTCTTGGAGAAGGACGCGACGTAGAAGGGGATCGGGTCCTGAACCGGCTTCGGCGTGATCTCCATCTCCGGGATGTGATAGTTCGCGCTGTCGTGCGACCACGGGCCGGGCGAGTTCCAGGCCTTGAGGATGACGTCGATCGCATCCTCGAAGACCTCGGCCGACTTCATGAAATCGGCGCCGAACGGGATGTATTCGTTCTTGTCGTAGCCGCGGCCGCAGGCGAAGTCGACCCGGCCGCCCGACAGCAGGTCGAGCGTCGCCCAGGTCTCGGCGACGTGGACCGGGTGGTGCAACGGCAGCACCGAGACCGCCGGGGCGAGCCGGATGTTCTTGGTCTCGGCGATGATGCTGGCCAGCACCAGGTCCGGGCGGGAGTTGACGCCGAGGGAATCGAAATGGTGCTCGCCGATCCAGGCCGAATGATAGCCTAGCTTGTCGGCGAGGACCGCCTGGTCGCGGATCTCCGTGATGAACTGGTTGGCGGTGCGGGTGTTGCCGCGATAGTGATTGTCGCTGAGGGTGAAATAGCCGAATTCCATCGTTTCCTCCCGATTAGCATTTGCGTTTGCAAATTTTGTAATTGCAAATTTATCGGCCGTCAATCGGATTCGCGAACAAGGTGTGCCTGCGCATGATCGAAGCGGTGCTGTGGGATTTCGGCGGCGTCCTGACGGAAAGCCCGTTCCAGGCGTTCAATCGGTTCGAGACGGAACGGGGCCTGCCGCGGGACTTCCTGCGCCGCGTCAACGCCGTCGATCCGGACACCAACGCCTGGGCGCAATTCGAGCGCAACGAGATCGACCTGGACACCTTCGGCCGGCTGTTCGAGGCGGAGAGCGCGGCGCTCGGCCACGCCGTCGACGGGCGCGAGGTGATCCCGCTGCTCGCCGGCGCGTTGCGCCCGGCGATGGTGACGGCGCTGCGCCGCTGTTCCGAACGGCTCAAATGCGCCTGCATCACCAACAACGTGGTCTCGATGGGGGCGGGGCCGGCGGCGGCCGACGACGCGGACGCGGACGTGGCGGCGGTGTTCGCGTTGTTCGACCTGGTGGTCGAGTTCGAGCAAGCTGGGCCTGCGCAAGCCGGACCCGGCGATCTACGGCTATACGCTCGACGCCCTCGGCGTCGCGCCGGAGCGGGCTGTCTATCTCGACGACCTGGGGATCAACCTGAAGCCGGCGCGGGCGCTCGGCATGACGACGATCAAGGTATCGTCGGCCGAGGCGGCGCTGGAGGAACTGGAGGCGGTGCTGGGCCTGGCGCTGCGCTGAGGCGCGGCGCTGCCGCTCAGGCGCGCTTGACCGGCCGCTGGAGGAAGGCCGGGACGTGGTCGCCCAGGCCGACCACGGGCTCGTCGGACACGGCCGGCGGCTTGCGCTCGCCGTTGCGGCGGCGGTCCGATTCACGCGGTTCGCGCTTCGGCGCCCGGTCGGCGCTGCGGGCCGGCTCTTTCTCGGCCTTTTGCGCCTTCGGCTTGTCCGCTTCGGCCTTGCCGCGGCCACGGCCACGCCCGCGGCGCTCCTCGCGCGGGGCCTCGTCCGCGTCCGGCGCGGCGTCCTCGGCCGGCGCCTCGCCACCCAGGCTCATCGGCTCGATCTTGCGGCCGATCAGCTTCTCGATCGCCGCCAGGTTCTTGCCTTCGTCGGGCAGCGCCAGGGTGAAGGCCCGGCCCTTGCGTCCGGCGCGGCCGGTCCGGCCGATGCGGTGGACATAGTCGTCCGAGTGATGCGGCACGTCGAAATTGAAGACGTGCGAGACTTCCGGGATGTCGAGCCCGCGGGCGGCCACGTCGCTGGCGACCAGGATCGCGATCTCGCCCTTGCGGAAGGCGTCGAGCGTGTCGCCGCGCATCTCCTGGGGCATGTCGCCGTGCAGCGAGCCGACGTCGAAGCCGTGGCGCTTCAACGACTTGGTCAGGATGTCGACGTCGCGCTTGCGGTTGCAGAAGACCAGCGCCGACTTGATGTCTTCCGAGCGCAGCAGCTTGCGCAGGGTCTCGCGCTTGTCGGTCGCCCGGGTCTTGACGACGAAATCGGAGATCGTGTCGGCGGTCGTCGCCGGCGGCGAAACGGCGATCTCCTTCGGGTTCGTCAGGAAGGCGTCGGCGAGCCGGCGGATCTCCTTCGGCATCGTCGCCGAGAACAGGAGCGTCTGCCGGATCGGCGGCAGCAGCTTGGCGATGCGCTCGATGTCCGGGATGAAGCCCATGTCGAGCATCCGGTCGGATTCGTCGATGACGAAGATCTTGACGTCGCGCAGCAGGATGCGGCCGCGCTCGAAATGGTCGAGCAGACGGCCCGGGGTCGCGATCAGCACGTCGACGCCGCGGTCGATCAGCTTGTCCTGGTCGCCGAAGCTCTCGCCGCCGATCAGCAGCGCCTTGGTCAGCTTGTGCTGCTTGCCGTAGACCTCGAAGCTCTCGGCGACCTGGGCCGCGAGCTCGCGGGTCGGCTCGAGGATCAGCGAGCGCGGCATCCGCGCCTTGGCGCGGCCGCGTTCGAGGATGTCGATCATCGGCAAGGTGAAGCTTGCCGTCTTGCCCGTGCCCGTCTGGGCGGTGCCGAGAACGTCCCGGCCCATCAGTACGTTGGGGATGGCTTGCGCCTGAATCGGTGTCGGTTCGGTATAGCCGGCCTCGGCGACGGCGCGCAGCAGCGCCTCGCTCAGCCCGAGTTCGTCAAATGTCATGAGGATCTATAGCTTCGGTCGCAGTTTCGAGTTTCGGATATCTGTATGTTCTCAATACAGTTATGGCATAGATTGGACAATTCCTAGAGAATTCAACCGTTCCGGCCGCCGATCGGCCAACGATCATCAAACCTTAAAACAACACTCGGCCGGCCGACCGGTGCCGAAAAGCGAAACCATGTCCGACCGCATCCCCCTCGTCCTGGTCCCCGGCCTGCTCTGCGATCACGCCCTGTGGACGCATCAACTGGCGCATCTGGACGATATCGCCGACATGACGGTCGCCGACGTCACCCGCGACGACTCGACGGCCGCGATGGCCCGGGCGGTGCTGGCCGCGGCGCCCGCGCGCTTCGCCCTGGCCGGCCTCTCGATGGGCGGTTATGTCGCACACGAGATCATGCGCCAGGCGCCGGAACGGGTGCTGCGCCTGGCCTTGCTGGACACCTCGGCGCGCGACGACACGCCCGAGCAGCGCAGCCGACGGCGCGGCCTCATCGACCTGGCCGAGCTCGGCCGCTTCAAGGGCGTGACGCCGCGGCTGTTGCCGCTGCTGATCCACCCCGACCGCCAGCAGGACGACGCGCTGACCAGCGCGGTCATGGACATGGCGGAGCGGGTCGGCAAGGACGCCTTCCTGCGCCAGCAACGCGCCATCCTCGGCCGCATCGACAGCCGTCCGCACCTGGCCGGCTACGCGCTGCCGACCCTGGTCCTGGTCGGCCGGCAGGACGCGCTGACGCCGCCCGCCGCGAGCGAGGAGATGGCGGCGCTGATCCCGGACGCGGATCTCGTGGTGATCGAGGATTGCGGCCACCTGTCGACGATGGAGCGGCCGGAACAGGCGACCGACGCCCTGCGCGCCTGGCTGACCGCCTGAGGCGCGCCGAGACCGAGGCCGGGCAGAAGGAGCCGAACGATGACGCCGGTTGATTTCGAGACGCTGAAGCTCACGCCGAAGCCCAACCAATTCCTGATGTTGCCGGAGGGGTTCACCGCGGTTGCCACGCCGCATGCGACGAGCCCGATCTTCCCGGTCGATCCGGCCACGCTCGCGGCGGCGCTCAAGAAAGCGGCGCTGGCCGAGCCACGGACGCAACTCTTGTCGGCGGACGAGACCGCGCACCGGTACGAATTCGTCCAGCGTTCCGCCGTCTTCCGCTTTCCGGATTACGTCTCGGTGCAGGTCGTGCCGGCCGGCGACGGCCGATCGGCGCTGGCGGTCTACAGCCGGGCCAAGGTCGGCCATTCCGACTTCGGGGTGAACCGGCGCCGCATCGAGCGCTGGGTTTCGGCGCTGCGCGCCGCGCCGCCGACCGAAAGCCTGAGCCGGCTAGCCGAGCCAACCGGCCCGTAAGCCGGCTGGCGGCCGCCAACCTGTGCGCGGGCGTGTGTTCTACTTGAAGACCGAGCGCTTCACGCCGCGCGCGGCGGCGGAGATATCCTGGCCCACCCCCTCGACCGTATTGCACGACGACACGCTCACGCCAATCCCGAGCGCGAGAGCCAGAAACAACAAAAGCGATGTGACCTTGATCATGATCTTGTTGCACCCCTGCATTTGTGCACGCGCTATATTAACCACATTTTCCCAAGAGTTGGGAAAAAATGTGGCGGCGCTCTCCCAATAATCGGCAAGAGAAGAGATAATAAAACGAAGAGAGGAACGCAAGCCTATCCTTGGCCTGTACTCGCCCAGGGGCATTCCGCACCAGATCGAGTGTTTGGGAGCGACCGCCGCGCCCGCCCGGTCAGTGCCGGATCGGGCCCTCGGGCCGGCACGCATCCATGGCCCGGTCGAGCGCGTCGTTGGTCAGGCGCGGGTTGGCCTTCTGCAGGCAGGGCAGCAGCTTGGCCTTGTTGGCCCGCTGGCGCCGGCCGTCGGGATCATGGCCCGGGTCCGGCCGCACCGGCAGGAAGCAGGTCCGGAACTGGGCGTCGGTCACGCCGATTTGCCGGCTGACGCAGGAAACGTTGCGGTTGGGATCGTCGTCGGCGCGGGCCGCCACACCGCCGAGCAACCATAACAGCAAGGCAAAGGAAAGCAGGCGCGTCACCACGGGCGCGCCCCGCCTACACGTCGACCGCTTCGACGAAGCGGGCGCGTTCCTGGATGAACTGGAAGCGGAGCTCGGGCTTGCGGCCCATCAGGCTCTCGACCAGTTGGGCGGTGACCTCGGCGTCGGCCGCTTCGTGGGGGTCGGATTCCGCGGGGATGGTCACCCGAAGCAGGGTCCGCTTGGCCGGCGCCATCGTGGTTTCCTTGAGCTGCGCCGGCGGCATCTCGCCCAGACCCTTGAAGCGGCTGATCTCGACCTTGCCGCGCCCGGCGAACTCGTCCTTCATGAGCTGGTCCTTGTGGGCGTCGTCCCGGGCATAGGCGACCTTGCCGCCCTGGGCGAGCCGGTAGAGCGGGGGCAGGGCGAGGTAGAGGTGGCCGTCGCGGATGAGCTGGGGCATCTCGCGGTAGAAGAAGGTCAGCAGGAGCGACGCGATGTGGGCGCCGTCGACGTCGGCGTCGGTCATCACGATGACCCGCTCGTAGCGCAGCTTGTCGGGGTCGTAGTTGCGGCCCGTGCCGCAGCCGAGCGCCAGGATCAGGTCGTTGAGTTCCTGGTTGGCGCGCAGCTTGTCGGCCGAGGCGCTGGCGACGTTGAGGATCTTGCCGCGCAGGGGCAGGACGGCCTGGGTGGCGCGGTCGCGGGCCTGCTTGGCCGAGCCGCCCGCCGAATCGCCCTCGACCAGGAAGACCTCCGAGCCGTCGGCGACCCGGCTGGAACAGTCGGCCAGCTTGCCGGGCAGGCGCAGCTTGCGCGTCGCGCTCTGGCGCTGCATCTCGCGCTGCTGCTTGCGCCGCTGGCGCTCCTCGGCCTTGTCGATCAGGTGGTCGAGCAGGCGCCGGGCGCCGGCCGGGTCGCCCGACAGGAAGTGGTCGAAATGGTCCTTGATCCCGTTCTCGACCATCCGCGCCGCCTCGGGCATGCCCAGGCGCTCCTTGGTCTGGCCCTGGAACTGCGGATCGGGGATGAACAGCGAGAGCATGATGCAGGCCCCCTCCATCACGTCGTCCGCCGTGATCTGGCTGGCCTTCTTGACCCCGACCAGCTCGGCGTGGGTGCGCAGCGCCCGGGTCAGCGCCGTGCGCAGGCCCTGTTCGTGGCTGCCGCCCTGGGGCGTCGGCACGGTATTGACGTAGGAATGGATGAAGCCCTTCTCGTCGCCTGGCCAGGCGACCGCCCATTCGACCCGGCCGGCGCCGTTGAACGGCGTCACGCCCGCGAAGAAGGCCGTCGTATAGGTCGGCCGCTCGCCGATCGCCTCGGCCAGGTAGTCGACGATGCCGCCGGGGAAGCTGATCGTGTCCTTGGCGGGGACCGAGTCGTCCTCGGACAACAGCGCCTCGGCGCAGGCCCAGCGGATCTCGACCCCGCTGATCAGGTAGGCCTTGGACTTGGCCATCCGGTACAGCGTCGCCGGCCGGAACGCCGCGTTCTTGCCGAAGATCTCGGGATCGGGCCGGAAGCGCACGGTGGTGCCGCGGCGGTTGTGGACCGAGCCCATCTTCTTGAGCTTCGAGGTCGCGACCCCGCGGCTGTAGTGCTGCTCCCACAACCCGCCGTCGCGCGCGACCTCGATGACCAGTTCCTCGGTGAGCGCGTTGACCACCGAGATGCCGACGCCGTGCAGGCCGCCCGACGTCGCGTAGGCCTTGCCGCCGAACTTGCCGCCGGAATGGAGGGTGGTGAGGATGACCTCCAGGGCCGACTTGTTCTTGAACTTCGGATGCGGGTCGACCGGCATCCCGCGGCCGTTGTCCCGGATCGTCAACATGCCGTCCTCGGCCAGGTCGATCTCGACCCGGCTGGCGTGGCCGGCGACGACCTCGTCCATGGAGTTGTCGATGATCTCGGCGGCGAGGTGGTGCAGCGCGCGGTCGTCGGTGCCGCCGACATACATGCCGGGGCGGCGGCGCACCGGCTCGAGCCCTTCGAGAACCTCGATGTCCTTGGCGGTGTAGCCGGTGTCGCGGGAGCGGGCCGGCTTGGGATCGACCTCGGCGAATAGATCCGGCGCGCCCGCCATGGACTCCTCGTTTCGTTGGGCTTTCGATTTGCGCGCCAACCTAATTCCTCTCCCCCGGCGTTACAAGATGTTGCGTAATTCGCCTTTCGTTCCGACACGGTATGGGCCCGCAGCCAAGCCTTGGCACCGCGACCCGGGTCGGACAGAATGCCAGCACCTCAGCCCGTATCTTGGCCACTCGAGATAGACGGTCCAGTGAAATGCGCTCGTTGCGGTCATTCGCCCTGCTGCTCGCCATCGCCCTGGCGCCGACGGCCGCCGCGGCCAAGGATAGCCGGGGGAACGCCCGGGGAGACGCCAACGTCGTCGCGGTCAAGGCGACCCGGGCGGCCAACGGCACCTGGCGCTTCGACGTCACGATCCGGTCGACCGAGACGGGCTGGAAGAAATACGCCGACCGCTGGCAGGTCGTCGCACCGGAGGCCGGGTGCTGGCCACCCGGGTACTGCTCCATCCGCACGTCGAGGAGCAGCCGTTCACCCGCAGCCTGGACGGCGTGCGCATCCCGGCCGGCGTCCGGAAGGTCACCGTACGGGCCCGCGACAGCCTCAACGGCTACGGCGGCAGGACCATAACCGTCACCTTGAAGAAATGACGCTTTCCGGACGAAATGACACTTTCCGGGGCGGACCGAGAACCATGCTAAGACAATCGGGACATTGTCCCACCGTCCTGCCCGGTGACCGACCCGTCGTTCGACCCGTGGTCCGACCCATCGTCCGACCCGTCGTCCGACCGGCAGCCCCAGACCCAGCCTCGTGGAGGGCCCCTCGATGACAAGACCGCTCTCGTCCCGTAGCAGGGCCGTCCTCACGGCCGTGCTCGCGGCCCTCTTGTGCCTCGGCGCCGGGACCGCCGCCGCCCAGCGCATCTCCTGGTACGGCCAGCCGCAGACCAAGCAGTTCGTGGCCTATTGCAAGCCCGGCCTGGCCAACGAGCGGAGCGCGGCCTTCCGCTACTGCGACACGATCTGGAACGCCTTCAAGGAGGGCTATTTCGCCGGTCTCGACGCCGCCAACATGACCTGCTTCATCGAGAACGCGCAGCTCAGCGACCTGATCGCGCACATCGAGGGCAAGGGCGAGGAGTATGTCGACGGCACCGGCTGGGTCTTCGCGATGCGCGACTTCGTCAAGCTCCGCCTGAAGGAGTGCCGGGAGCGGCGCGACCGCGCGCCCCGGCGCTGACCGCCGGCGCCGATCAAAGAGGGGAACACCGCACCGATGACCGCCACCCATGACCGCCCCGACCCGCGGGGCGAGCTGTCGATCCGCACCCTGGCGATGCCGGCCGACACCAATCCCGCCGGCGACATCTTCGGCGGCTGGCTGTTGTCCCAGATGGACATCGCCGGCGGCGAATTCGCCGCCAAGCGCGCCGGCGGGCGCACCGTGACCGTGGCGATCGAGGCGATGACCTTCCACCTGCCGGTCTTCGTCGGCGACATGGTGAGCTGCTACGCCGACATCGTCCGCGTCGGCCGCTCGTCGGTCTGCGTCCACGTCGAAGCCTGGGCCGAGCGCCGCGGCGGTACCGAGGACGTCAAGGTGACCGAAGGCCGGTTCACCTATGTCGCGGTCGACGAGAACCGCAAGCCGCGCCCCGTCCCGGCGGGATAGCGCGAGCCGGGCAGGGGACCGCCTGCGCCGGTGCCCCGCCACTGCACAGAAAAGCGGGCGCAAAGAAGAACGGGCCGCTCCGAGGGAGCGGCCCGTTCCGTTTCGCAAGCGGCCCGAAGGCTCAGCTGCTGTAGTACATCGCGAACTCGACCGGATGGGTCGTGTGCTCGAGCCTGTAGACCTCTTCCATCTTGAGCTCGAGGTAACCGTCGAGCATGTCGTCGGTCATCACGTCGCCCTTCTTGAGGAAGTCGCGGTCGGCGTCGAGCGAGTCGAGCGCCTCGCGCAGCGAGCCGCACACGGTCGGGATGTCCTTCAGCTCTTCCGGCGGCAGGTCGTAGAGGTTCTTGTCCATCGGGTCGCCCGGATGGATCTTGTTCTCGATGCCGTCGAGGCCCGCCATCAGCATCGCGGTGAAGCCGAGATAGGGGTTGGCGGTGGCGTCGGGGAACCGGACCTCGACGCGCTTGCCCTTGGGCGACGCGACGTAGGGGATACGGCACGAAGCCGAGCGGTTGCGCGCCGAGTAGGCCAGCAGCACCGGCGCCTCGAAGCCCGGGATCAGCCGCTTGTAGCTGTTGGTCGACGGGTTGGTGAAGGCGTTGATGGCCTTGGCGTGCTTCAGGATGCCGCCGATGTAGTACAGGCAGGTCTCGGACAGGTCCGCGTAGCCGTTGCCGGCGAACAGCGGCTTGCCGTCCTTCCACAGCGACTGGTGGCAGTGCATGCCCGACCCGTTGTCGCCGACCACCGGCTTCGGCATGAAGGTGGCGGTCTTGCCCCAGGTGTGGGCGACCATCGCGACGCAGTACTTATAGATCTGCATGCCGTCGGCCATCTTCAGGATGGTGTCGAACTTGATGCCGAGCTCGTGCTGCGACGGCGCCACCTCGTGGTGGTGCTTCTCGGTCTCGACGCCCATCTGCTGGATCATCGTGACCATCTCGGCGCGCATGTCCGAGGCCGAATCGACAGGCGGGACGGGGAAGTAGCCGCCCTTGATCGCCGGACGGTGGCCGAGGTTGCCGCCTTCATACTCGGCGCCGGTGTTGTACGGGCCTTCCTCCTGGTCGATCCGGTAGGAAGCCTCGTTCATCGACACGTTGAAGCGGACGTCGTCGAACACGAAGAACTCGGCCTCGGGGCCGAAGAAGACGGTGTCGGCGATGCCCGACGAGCGCGCATAGCTCTCGGCGCGCTGGACGATCGAGCGCGGGCAGCGGTCGTAGCTCTGGCCGGTGGCCGGCTCGAGCACGTCACAGAAGAGGATCAGGCTGTTCTGCTGGGCGAACGGGTCCAGCACGGCCGACGACAGGTCGGGCTTCAGCGTCATGTCCGATTCGTTGATCGACTTCCAGCCCGCGATCGACGAGCCGTCGAACATGAAGCCCTCTTCCAGGCTCTCCTCGTCGATGGTGGAGACCGTCTGCGCGGTATGCTGCCACTTGCCGCGCGGGTCGGTGAAACGGAGGTCGACGTAGTGAACGCCTTCCTCTTTGATCATCTTCAATACTTTTTCGGCGTCGGACATAGTCGGATTCCCGTCCTCTCTATTTCAGTTTGACTGTGTGTGGGGCAGCGCCCCGGTTGACCCCGTACTGTCGGCTAGATCGCCTCGTCGCCGCGTTCGCCGGTTCGGATGCGAATAGCGTCCTCGACCGGACTGATAAAGATCTTTCCGTCACCGATCCGGCCGGTATGGGCCGCCTGCTGGATCGCCTCGACGGCCCGCTCGACCATGGTGTCCTCGAGGATGACCTCGATCTTCACCTTGGGCAGGAAATCGACGACGTATTCGGCGCCGCGGTACAGCTCGGTGTGACCCTTCTGGCGGCCGAAGCCCTTGGCCTCGGTGACGGTCAAGCCCTTCAGCCCGAGATCGCTGAGCGCCTCCTTCACTTCGTCCAGCTTGAACGGCTTAATGATCGCTTCGATCTTCTTCATTCATTGCCTCGGTCTAGGGTTCGCCAGCGGTCGCGGGGCCGAAGCCCGTCTCTGTCTGCTCCGGCATCGCACATAAGCAATTTGCATGCCAGGCACCTGCAGCCCAGCCGCGGCGGCGATTCCCGGAACATACCCGGTTCGCCACGCGATCGGGCCGGCGTGTTGAACACCAATCGGGCAGCGTGCCGGTATCGTGAGCAGATTCACGGCCCGTTCGCCCCCTTGCCCTGGCTCGCCAGATGGTCGGCGACGCGGGCGACGGCCGCGCGGATGTTGTCGGCGCTGTTGGCGCAGGAAAAACGCAGATAACCCTCGCCCATGGCGCCGAAGCTGGTGCCGGCCACGGTGGCCACGCCGGCTTCTTCGAGCAGCGCGTCCTGCAGCGCGCGGGCGCCGAGGCCGGTGCCTTCGATGCTCGGAAAGGCGTAGAAGGCGCCGCCCGGGGTGGCGCAACGGATGCCGGGCACCGCGTTGAGCAGGTCGACCATGATGTCGCGCCGTTCCTCGAAGGCGCTGCGCATCGTCTCGACCGCGTCCTGCGGCCCGTCGAGCGCCGCAATCCCCGCATATTGGGTCGCCGCATTGACACAAGAGTGACAATTGATCGCCAGGCGCTCGGCTGCGTCGACCCAGGCGCGCGGCCACAGGCCGTAGCCGAGCCGCCAGCCGGTCATGGCGTAGGTCTTCGACCAGCCGTCGAGCAGGATCAGCCGGTCGCGGATCGATTCGTAGGCCAGCATCGAGGCGTGCTCGTGGCCGTCGAACAGCAGTCGCGAATAGATCTCGTCGCTCAGGATCGCCACGTGCGGATGGCGTTCGAGCCCGGCGACGAAGCGGTCGAGCGTCTCGCGCGGCACCACGCCGCCGGTCGGGTTGCCCGGGCTGTTGAGGATGATCAGCCGGGTCGCCGGCGTGATCTGGCCCAGCACTTCGTCCGGGTCGAAGGCGAAGCCGTTGGCCTCGCGCAGCCGGATCGGCACCGGCGTCGCGCCGGAATAGGCGATCACCGACTCGTAGATCGGGAAGCCGGGGTTGGGATAGAGGATCTCCGCGCCCGGTTCGCCGAACATCAGGATGGCGAAGAACATGGTCGGCTTGCCGCCCGGCATGACGAGGACCAGGTCGGGGTCGACCGCAACGCCCCGGTGCGCCTCGATGTCACGGGCGACCGCCTCGCGCAGCTCCGGGATGCCGCCGGCCGGGGTGTAGCCGTGATGGCCGTCGGCGAGCGCCTTCTGCGCCGCCTCGACGATGTGGGGCGGGGTTTTGAAGTCGGGCTGGCCGATGCCGAGGTTGATGACGTCGCGCCCGGTCCGGCGCAGCGCCTCGGCGCGGGCGAGCACCTGGAACGCCGTCTCGGTGCCGAGACGCGCGGTGCGGCGCGATAGTTGCGGGCTGGAGGGGTGCTGCATGGGGCCCTCACCGTGGGGTCGGCACTATGCCGCTGTCAACCACGTGCGGCAAACCGTTTCGCCTTGACAGCGGGGCGCCGTCCCCGCAATCCCCGTGGCGCACGTCAGATGCCACCGCCCCCGGCCCGGACCAGATACCATGACACGCGAACAGACGCGCCCCGATCCGTCGGCCGCGCCGCCGGGGGCGGGCGCCGGCTACGGGCTGATTCCCGCGTCGGTCTTCTACATCGCGCTATTGACCCTGCTGTCGGCGCTGGGCCAGTTCGCCACCAGCATCTACCTGCCGTCCTTCGCCGCGATCGCGCGCGACCTGGCGACGACGATGCCGATGGTCCAGCTCACCCTGACCAGCTACCTGATGGTCTTCGCGGTCGCGCAGCTCGGCTACGGACCGCTGTCGGACCGCTGGGGCCGCCGCCGGGTGGTGCTGGCCGGCACGGCGATCTTCCTGGTCGGCTCCGGCGTCTGCGCAGCGGCGGGATCGATCGACGTGATGATCGGCGGCCGTGTCCTCCAGGCGCTCGGCGCCAGCTCGGGCGTCGTCGTCGCCCGGGCGATCATCCGCGACGTCTTCGCCGGCGCCCAGCTCACCCGGGTGATGGCGGTGGTCGCGATCTTCTTCGCCCTGGTGCCCGGCTTCACGCCGTTGATCGGCGGCCTGCTGCAGGCGGTGTTCGACTGGCGGGCCCAGTTCATCGCCGCCGGCGCGCTGGGCCTGCTGGTGCTGGTCACCACGCTCGTCCGCCTGCCCGAGACCAACAGGATGCCGCTGGCGCGGCTGCGGCTGGGCGACACGATGCGCGGCTACGGCACCGTCGTCCGCTCGCTCGCCTTCACCCGCTACACGCTGGCGAACGCCCTCGTCTTCGGCGGCCTGTTCGGCTTCCTCGCCGGCTCGCCCGCCATCTTCGTCGAGCATCTGGGCGTCTCGCCGACGGAATACGGCCTCTACCCGCCGATCACGACCAGCGGCTTCATCTTCGGCGGCATCGTCACCCGGCGGCTCGCGGGGGTGGTCTCGTCGAACGCGATCGCGATCGCCGGCCTCTGCCTGCTGTCGATCGGCAGCATCGTCATGCTGATCCTGCCCGGGATCGACACCTTCAATCGCTACACGATCACCGCGACCATGGTGGTCTACATCACCGGGCTCGGCGTGTTCGCGCCGATGGCGATCGCCGGCGCGCTCAGCCTGTTCGGCGCGCTGGCGGGCACGGCCTCGTCGGTGGTCGGGTTCGCCCAGATGGCCGGCGGCGCGCTGGGGACCCTGTTCGTGGCGGCCCTCCATGACAGCTTTCCGATCCGCGCCTTCCCGATCACGATGGCGGCGATGACGCTGGCCGCCCTGGCCGTGTTCCTGCTGATCCGCCCGCGATCTCCCGCTGACTAGCGCCGGCGGCCAGCGGACACGCCGGCCCCCCGGTCAGCGCAACAGGTTGCGCAGGATCCGCGCCTGATAGTGGTACGAGCCGATGCCGCTGCCGTTGTAGCGCCGCGAGGCGTACGGCCAGTCGCAATGGAAATTGGCGCGCACCGGGACGCCGGCATAGTCAGCGCTGCCGTAGTTGGGGGTCGGCTGATAGACCGACCCGGAACCGGGGTAGAGCGGCGTCGTGCCCGACACGATGTCGGTCGACCCGGCCTCCACGGCGCAGTTGCGGCAATCGCGCAGATGGCGCGCGTCGGTCGGCTCGAACCGGCACGGGCGCAGCGGGGCGTCGCCATGCTCGGCGATGCGGTCGTCAGCGCGGGTCCCGTCGGTCGGCCCGGTGATGAAGCCGTCGAACTTGGTCCGGTATTCGTCGACGGCGGCGGCGAGGTTGGCCGGCGGATCGAGCAGGTAGCGGCCCACTTCCGGCGGCGTCGGCGGATGATGGAACAGGGTATACTGGCCAAGGCCGTAGCCCCGCGACGTCACCGCCTCCGGATGGGCGTCCCTGTTGCGATCGAGACCGACGACGATGAAGCTGTCGTCGTCCCGGTGGGTCGGCACCCGAAAGTGGCGCAGACCGCTTTCCTGACGGAACATCGCGATCATGAAGGGGATCGGCACCCGGTCCGATCGCAGCGCCCGCACGGTCTCGACTATCGCGGCGTTGTCCTGGGCCGGCGTGTCCGAACGCGGCAGCTTGGGGAACTGGGGATCGGCCATCATGGCGGCGATGCAGGCGGCGGTATCTTGGTCGACGCGGCCGGTCACGGCAATGTCGCGCCCCTGGCGATAGGCCGTGACCGCGACGGGCGCCTCACCGTCGTTGCCGCCGCCGTCATTCTCGAGCAGGTCGTACTGGAGCGCCTTCACGGCGCGTTCGGTTCCCGAGCCGAAATCACCGTCGATGCCGTGGTGGAGGTAGCCCAGCGCGCGCAGGTCGTGCTGAAGCGCCTTGACCTGCTCGACGGTACCGCCATCATCTCGCGCCAGGATCAGGCCGGGCTGCACGTAACTCTGGTCTGCCATGATCGCTCCACTAACCAAGATCGTCACTTAATCAACCAAAGATAGCATGGCTTCAAATCCTTGTCCGATCACGATGAGACGACCCCCGCCGACCGCTCGCGCGGGCGCGCGGCTGTGGTAAAAGCGCTGCCATGAAGACGGGGAACAGCGTCCTTTCCGGCTACGGCATGACCGTGTTCGAGGTGATGTCGCGGCTGGCGATCGAGCACCAGTCGGTCAACCTCGGCCAGGGCTTCCCGGACGGCAACGGGCCCGACGACGTGCGCGCCGCCGCGCACGAGGCGCTCGACGACCGGCCCAACCAGTATCCGCCGATGATGGGCGTGCCCGAGCTGCGCCAGGCGGTCGCCACCCACAACAAGCGCTTCTACGGGCTCGACGTCGACTGGCAGAGCGAGACGCTGGTCACCTCGGGCGCGACCGAGGCGCTGGCCGCCTGCCTGTTCGGCCTGATCGAGCCCGGCGACGAGGTCGTGCTGATCGAGCCGCTCTACGATTCCTACCTGCCGATCGTCCGGCGGGCGGGGGCGACGCCGAAGCTGGTCCGGGTCGAGCCGCCGGACTGGACGCTCGACGAGGCCGCCCTGCGCGCCGCCTTCTCGGACCGGACCAAGCTGATCCTGCTCAACACCCCGATGAACCCGGCCTCGAAGGTGTTCTCGGAAGCCGAGCTCGGCCTGATCGCCGAGCTGTGCCAGGCCCATGACGCCTACGTCGTCGCCGACGAGGTCTACGAACACCTCGTCTTCGACGACCGCCGCCACATCCCGATCATGACCCTGCCGGGCATGCGCGCGCGCACGGCGCGGATCGGCTCGGCGGGCAAGACCTTCTCGCTGACCGGCTGGAAGGTCGGCTACATCACGGCGGCGGCCGAGATGCTGACGCCGATCACCAAGGCGCACCAGTATCTGACCTTCACCACGCCGCCCAACCTGCAGCGGGCGACCGCCTACGGGCTCGGCAAGGACGACGCCTATTTCGAGGGCCTGGCGGCGTCGATGCAGCGCAGCCGCGACCGCTTCGCCGCGGGCCTGCGCGACCTCGGCTTCGACATCATCGACTGCGCCGGCACCTACTTCATCACCGTCGACATCCGCTCGGTCGGCTTCAACGGCAGCGACGTCGACTTCTGCAAGACCTTGACCACCGACGCCGGCGTCACCGCGGTGCCGGTCAGCGCCTTCTACGGCGACGACCCGCCGACCCACTTCGCCCGCTTCTCCTTCTGCAAGGAGGACGCGACCCTGGACGAGGCGATCCGGCGAATGACCGCCTATTTCGGGCGCTAGGGGAGAGGCGGCGATGGCAGGCACGGTCCTGGTCGAGGACGACGGCGCGGTCCGGACGATCACGCTGAACCGGCCGCACCGGCTCAACGCGATCACCGAAGAGCTGATGGACGACCTCAACGGGGCGCTCGCGGCGGCACAAGCCGATGCCGGGGTCGCCGCGATCGTGCTGACCGGCGCCGGCCGCGCCTTCTGCGCCGGCGACGACCTGGTCGAGCAGCAGGAGCAGGACACCAGCGACCTCGACGTCCTGCGCGGCTTCCTGGAGACGCTGCAGGACGTCACCCGTCACATCATGTTGGGCGAGACGCCGGTGGTCGCCGCGGTCGCCGGCTGGGCCGTCGGCGGCGCCTTCTCCTGGCCGATGAACTGCGACCTGTCGGTGTGGGAGAAGGGCGCCAAGGGCTTCTTCCCGGAGCTGGCCCACGGCCTGTTCGTCAGCGGCGGCATGACGTACCTGCTGCCGCTATGGGCCGGCGGCCCGGCGGCCAACGACATCCTCTATTCGGGCGACCGCTACGACGCCGAGACCCTGCACGGCCGCGGCCTGGTCTCGCGGGTCGCCGAGCCGGGCGCGGGGCTGGCGGCGGCGCAGGACCTGGCGCAGCGGATCGCCGGCTATCCGTCAGCGGCGCGCGCGGCGATGAAGCGCACCGTGATCGGCGGCTTCCGCGCCGGCCTCGAGGACGCGCTGACGCGCGAGATCGACGCGCTGATGGAGGTGATGATCGCCGGCGACTGGCGCGCGCGCACCGCCGACAACTTCCCGGCGGCGAAGCAAGGAGGCAGCGGCGAATGAGGATCACAACCGGCTTGCTCGCCGCATCGCTGCTGGCGTTGACGCCGGTCGCCGCCCAGGCGCAGGCGCCGGCCGGGCTTGCCGGCCTGTGCAAGGGACGGCCGGGCTGCTCCGTGGCCAAGACCTATCCCGCCGGGCGCACCGCGCAGGGCCTGCCGATCCGCGTGGTCGAGCTCGCCGTTCCGGTCAAGCGCGACTACAAATCGGTCGCCGGGACCTGTCCACCCACGGGCCGCGAGCTGTGGGTGGTGGTCGGCACCGGCCCTGGCCGGAAGGCGCGCAAGATCATGCTCCTGTGCAACGACGGCTACGGCGCCGCCGGGGTCGGCGACGACCAGCTCAAGGTCGCCGCCAACCGGCTGGTCCACGTCCAGAACGGCGGCTCGGCCTGGCGCTGGGACGTCACGCGCACGATCCAGCTCGTGCCGCTCAAGGTGCTCGGCGAGCGCACCTGCTCCTGGCACACCCTCGCGCCCGGCTTCTCGATCACGCGCTGGAGCTGGACCCGGTTCCAAGGCACCCGCGCGATGCGGCCCAAGCAGTGCAAGCGCGGCGGCAAGCCGTTCGAGGAGATGGGCTGCGTCCCGTCCGCGGCGACCTACCGGAGCCTGCTGATCCCGCGGCTGACCGAGGCACCGGCGCTGGCCGGCGACACCGCGCCGATCCTCGGGTCCTGCGCGCTGACCATCCGCGAATCGGCCAAGCCCGGCTACACCGTCTACGGCACGCCCACGCCGGACGGCGCCGTGATCCGCATCCTCGCCGTCGGCAAGCGCGACCTGCTGGTCACGGTCGTCGACCGCCACATCCGGACCACGGCCCGGAGCTGGGTCCGCCAGGACCATCTCGAGCTCTGGGTCGGCCCCTATCCCGACATCGACTGCGAGACCTTCGGCGCGCCGCTGACCCAGTGGGGCGTCACGCTCGGCGACGGCAAGGTCCACCGTGGCTTCGGCACGGCCAAGGGCGACCCGGTTGTCGTCGCCCGCCGGGTCACCCGGCGCGGCGGCAAGACCGTCGTCGCCCTGCGCATCCGCCTGCCCAAGCTGCGCTACTTCGGCGCAACCGTGGTCTACAGCAAGGCGCGCGACGGCCGGCAGGTGCGCCTGACCGGGACCAGCCGGATCGACCGGCGCGATCCCCGGTCCGTCGGCGGCTTCTTCGACATCGCCTCGAAGGCGGCGCGCTGCGCCGTGCGCGACGGCGTGGTCACCCTGGTCGACAGCGGCAAGCCGGCCCTGCTCGACCGGGAGTAGGGCGCCGGGCCCGGCGTTGCCGCCCGATCGTCGGGTCGTCCTTGACCGGCCCCGGCGCAATGCGTAGATACAGGCCTCTTCCGCCCCATTGCGGGCGCTTGCGGCGGGCGTAGCTCAGTTGGTTAGAGCACCTGGTTGTGGTCCAGGGGGTCGTGGGTTCAAATCCCATCGCTCGCCCCACTTTCCCCACAGATTCCAATAACATCCGCTTCCGCTACCCGGCCATGGTCAGGCCGCCGGAGACGCTGATCACCTGGCCGGTGATGTAGCCGGCGTCGTCCGAAGCCAGGAACGCGACCATCCCGGGCAGGTCGTCCGGCTGGGCGATCCGGCGCAGCGGGATCGAGCGTTCGAGCGCGGCGTGGACCTTCTGGCCGGCCTCGCCCTCGCCGATGAACGAGTGGAACAAGGCGGTGTCGGCCGGCCCCGGACTGACGCAGTTGACCAGCACGCCCGAGCGCGCCATCTCGCGCGCCATCGTCTTGGTGAAGGCGATGATCCCGCCCTTGCACGCCGAATAGACCGATTCGCCCGACGAGCCGACCCGGCCCGCGTCCGAGGCGATATTGATCACCCGGCCCGATTTCTGCTCGGCCATGATCTTGAGGCAGGCGTGGTGCAGGTGGATCGGCCCCTTGAGGTTGATCGCGATCACCTTGTCCCAGAACGCGGGATCGGTATCGAGGAAGAAGGCGAACTGGTCGAAGCCGGCGTTGTTGACCAGCACGTCGACCGAGCCCGCGGCCTGGTGGAACGCGCCGACCGCGGCGACGACCGCGTCGTAGTCGGTGATGTCGACCGCGTAGGGATGCGCTTCAACGCCCAGGTCCCGGGCCGCCGCAGCCGCTTCCTCGGCGCCCTCGGCGTCGAGGTCGAGCAGGCCGAGCGTGCAGCCTTCCTCGGCGAACCGCCGGGTCAGCGCCCGGCCGAAGCCGCCCGCCGCGCCCGTGATCACCACCGCCTTGCCCTTCAGTCCGCGCATCGTTCCTCCCTCGGTCTAGGTGTGCCGTTCGCTTGTCATCAAATGTCATCATGTGTCGGCATTTGTCATCATCGACGAGACCAGCGGCCCGGGTGGGGGGACCGAAAGGTCAGGTTTTGTCAGGTCGCGTCAGGTCGGACCCGCGCCCGCCGCGCCGATCGCCCCAAACGTCATCGGATGTCATCATTTGTCATCATGTGTCGGCGTTGCCGCGGCAGCGCGCCGACGGCCGTCGATGAAAGATGACCACGGCGGCCCCCACAATCAAGGAATAAACACCTAGTTCGTCGCGGTCGGGCGCACCTCGTCGCTGCGGAGCGCCTCGGCCGCGGCGATCGCGCGGCAGCGGTTCAGCGCCCGGGGCACGGCGTCGGCGGCGTGGTCGATGAAGGCGCGCACGGCGGGCAGCAGGCCGCGCCGGGCGGTGAAGACCATGTGGATGGTCGATTCCGGCCCCGTCCACTCGGGCAGCACCCGGTGCAGGCGGCCCGCGCGCAGGCTCGCATCGCTCACGTGGTCGGGCAGCATGGCGATGCCCATGCCGGCGCAGGCGGCGTGGTCGAGCAGGGCGAAATCGGTCGCCGCCAGCCGCGGCTCGTGGCGCACGGTGACCGTCGCGCCCTCGGGACCGGACAGGCTCCACGCGGCGGGGCCGGGCTCCTCGGTATGCGACAGGGTCGCGAAGCGCGGGATATCGCCGGGCGTCGCCGGCTCGCCGTGCCAGCGGACATAGTCCGGGCTGGCCACAAGATAGGCGGTGCCGTGGCCGAAGCTCCGCATCATCAGGCTGGTGTCCTCGTCGAGCCGTGTGCGGACGCGGAAAGCGACGTCGACCCGCTCCTCGATCAGGTCGACCGGGTGGTTGGTCGCGACGAGCTGGATCCGCACCAGCGGGTAGGCGGTCAGGAACTCGGGCAGGATCGCCGCCATGATGGTCGCCGGATAGGCGGTCGGGCAGCTCACCCGCACCAGCCCGGCCGGCTCGGCCCGCGCCCGGGCGACCACGTCGGCCGCCGCGTCGGCTTCGGCGAGGATCGTCTCGCAGTGGCTGTAGAGCTCGCGGCCGATATCCGTGACCCGGAACCGGCGGGTCGAGCGTTCGAGCAAACGGACGCCGAGATCCGCCTCCAACCGCGCGACCCGGCGGCTCAGCTTGGACTTTGGCACCTTCAGCGCGCGCGCCGCCGGGGCGAAGCCGCGATGGGTCACGACGGCGGCGAAATAGGCGAGGTCGTTGAGGTCTTGCATGCTCGATCCAGGTAAATTCGTTCTATTGATAGAACGATGAGTTCAATATTCAGCATCTAATCCAGCTTCGTTCCGAAATTAGGTTCATTGGCGTCAACACGCCACCCATTGGAACGGAAGCCTCACATGAAACTCCTGCACGTCGATTCGAGCATTCTGGGTGAAAATTCGGTGTCGCGCCGGCTGACCGCGGCGGTCGTCGACCAATGGCGCCGGCAGCACCCCGACCTGACCGTGACCTACCGCGACCTCGCCGCCGAGCCGCTGGACCACCTGTCGGGCGCGCTGGTCGCGGTCCAGCGCAACGGGGCGGACGCCCCGGCCGAGCTGGCCGGCGACCTGTCGGCGAGCGAGCAGGCGCTGGCGGAGTTCCTCGACGCCGACGTCGTCGTGGTCGGCGCGCCGATGTATAATTTCTCGATCTCCAGCCAGCTCAAGGCCTGGATCGACCGGCTCGCGGTCGCCGGCAAGACCTTCCGCTACACCGAAACCGGCCCCGAGGGCCTCGCCGGCGGCAAGCAGGTGACCATCGTCTCGTCGCGCGGCGGCGACTACAGCACCGGCACGCCGTGCGCCGCGGCCGATTTCCAGGAGCCCTACCTGCGCACGATCTTCGGCTTCTTCGGCATTACCGACGTCGAGTACGTCCGTGCCGAGGGTCTGGCGATCAGCCCGGAGCGGCGGGACGAGGCGGTCGCGTCTGCCGAACGGCAGATCACCGAGCGGCTGGCCGCCTGACGTCCCTCGATACGCGTTGCTGCGCAACGCTACTCGGGATGAGGAATGTATTGGATTCCAAATAGTTCGCCTCATCCCGAGTAGCCCGCGAAGCGGGCGTATCGAGGGATCTTCGCGGCGACCGTCGGGTCAGGCGAATGGCGGGTCAGGCGAATGGCGGGTCAGGCGAGCGCCGGCTCCGGCGCTGCCTGCGGGCGCTTGCCGAACCACGGTTTCGCCTCTTCGAGCCGGGCGGCGACCCGCAGCAACAGCGCATCCTCGGCGTAGCGGGCGACGATCTGGACACCGACCGGCAGGCCGTCGTCGGTCCAGTGCATCGGCAGGCTGATCGCCGGCTGGCCGGTGCCGTTGAAGGCCGAGGTGAACGGGCACAGCGAATAGACCATGGTCATGAAGGCCATGGCGTCGTCGACCTGGGTCGACATCACGCCCAGCTTGGGCGCCGGCGTGGCGGCGGTCGGCGTGACCAGCAGGTCGTAGTCGCGGAAGAAGCGGGCCAGCGCCCGGACCTCGCCGTTGAAGGCGGACACGGCGTGGGCGTAGTCGATGCCGCGATAGCCCGGCGCCTTCTGCAGCGCCTGCCAGGTCACCGGTTCGAACTCGTCTTCCTGGGGCGGCCGGCCGCGCGCGGCGGCCAGGGTCTCGACCTGGGCGGTCAGGCCGCACAGCAGGAAGACGGTCATCGCGTCGCCCATCTTCTTGACGTCGAACGAGGGCGCGGCGACCTCGACGTGGTGGCCCATGTCGGCGAGCAGCTTGGCGGTCGCTTCGGCGGCCTCCCTGCACACCGGCTCGACCGGCGCGCCGGAAAAGGCCTCGGTGCACAGCGCGATCTTCAGTTTGCCGGGGTCGGCGCCGACCTCGTCGAGGAACGGCCGCGACGGCGGCGGGGCGTAGTAGGGCGCGCCCACGTCGGGCCCGGCGGTGGCGTCGAGGATCGCCGCCGTGTCGCGGACCGAGCGGCTGACCGCGTGTTCGTGACTGACCCCTTCGGCGACGTTGCCGCGGTTGGGCCCGGTCGGGTTGCGGCCGCGGGTCGGCTTGAGGCCGACCAGCCCGCACCAGCCGGCCGGGATCCGGATCGAGCCGCCGGAATCGGTGGCGTGGGTCGCCGGCAGCATGCCCGAGGCGACCGCGGCGGCCGCCCCGCCCGACGAGCCGCCCGCCGAATGGCCGTGCTTCCAGGGATTGTGGGTCGGGCCGTAGAAGGCCGGCTCGGTCGAGGCGTTCATGCCGAATTCGGGCGAATTGGTCCGCCCGGCGACGACGAAGCCGGCGCGGCGCAACCGGGCGACCGTCTCCGTATCGAAGTCGCAGACGTTGCCGGCGGCGAAGCGGCTGCCGCTCGACAGCACGGTGCCCTTGGCGGCGGCGTGCAGGTTCTTGATCAGGTAGGGCACGCCGGTGAACGGCCCGTCGGGCAGCCCCGCGGCGATGGCGGCGCGGGCCTGGTCGAAGACCGGCTCGATCACCGCGTTGAGCGCCGGATTGAGCGCGTCGACCCGGGCGACGAAGGTCTCGAACAGCTCGGCCGCGCTGATCTGGCCGGATCGCACCAGCTCGGCCAGGCCGATGGCGTCGCGGGCTTCGTATTCCTCGGGCGTCAGTGTCATGCCTTCTCCTCGGCCTTCTCCGGGACCATCGCGGGCCTGTCTGGACCAGATCGGTCGTTGCGCGCGTTGCGGACGGCTTCCAGGATCGGCTCCGAACCGTGCGCCCCGGCGCAGATGTTCAGGATGGTCGCATCTTCTTCGGACACGGTCACGTAGGCATGGCCCATGCTGGCGTCGAAATAGACGCAGTCGCCGGCCTCCAGCCGCGTCGGTGCGTAATGCTCGGTATGGACCTCGATCGCCCCGGACAGCACGAAGACGAGCTCTTCGCCGGGATGCGAGACCAGTCGGGGGAACTCCTCGACCTGTCGCGCGCGAACGCGCACGAAGGTCGGGTCCATCAGCTTGCTGGTCAGCCCGGCGACGAGCGGCTCGTAGGCGTAGACGTCGACCGGCAGGCGCGGCCGGTCCTGGGACCGCGTGACGGTGAACCGCGCCAGCGGCGCGCCCGGCGACGGCTGGGTCTCTCCGCCCGGGTCGACCAGGTGGGCGAGGTCGACGCCGAGGCCGTCGGCCAGCCGGATCAGGTTGTCGTAGGTCAGCGAGATGTGGCCGTTCTCGACCTTCGAGAGCGTCGAGGCGGCAAGCCCCGACGCGCCGGCCAGCTCGACCAGCGTGAGGCTGCGCGCCTTGCGCAGGGCGCGGACGTGGCGCCCGAAAATCTGGTTACGATCCGATGCCAAGGCAGCGTCCGTCGATCGGTGACGATGCCCTATTTTCCAATTCGCCAAAAAATTTGACAATAGTAAAATTCTGCGGATACCGTTTCCGCAACGAAGAAGGCGTCAGACCGAGGACGGCGTCAGACAAAGGTCAACAGGCGCCGCGGGTTGGCGACCAGGATCGCGTCGATCTCGGCGTCGGTGAAGCCGCGCCGTTTCATCAGGGGCAGGACGTTGGCGAAGATATGCTGATAGCCATGGCCGCCATACCGCGTCAGCCGCGTCCGCGTGCAGATGTCGTGGCTGATCAGCACCCGGTCGAGGTGGCCGTGGTCGATCAGCAGCCGGACCCATTGCAGCCGGCCCGCGTCGTTGGGCATGTCGATGTCGGACATCGGATAGTGCGAGATCTCCCAGCCGAACAGGTCGAACTCGATCACGCAGCCGGTGTCGGCCAGCCGCAGCAGCCGGTCGGCGTCGAAGATCGTCCGGTCGATATGGCTGATGATCACGCGCCCGGCCGGGTGGCCGGCGGCGCGGATGAAGTCCATCACCTCCCGGGGCTGGTCCGGATGCCGGCCGGGATGGATGTTGAGCGCCGCGCCGGTCTCCGCCTGGGCGATCAGGGCGCCGCGCAGCACGCGCTTTTCCAGCTCCGTCCACGGGCTCTGGCAGCCGATCTCGCCGATGATGCCGGCGCGCACGCCGGTGCCCCAGGCGCCCTTGGTGACCTGTTCGGTCATTTCCGCGGCGAAGTCGTCGACGCTGCGGTCATGGTTGGCCGGGTCCTGGTATTCGTCGACATAGTGGCCGCAGCCCATGACGATATCGACCCCGGTCGCCTCGGCGATGCGCACCAAGGCTTCAGGAGCGGGCGCCAGGCCGCCGCAGGTCAGGTCGACGATGGCCGCGCCGCCGGCGTCGCGCATCTCGGCGACCTCGGCGACCGCCGTGTCGACGTCGTCGAGCCGCAGGTTGCGCCGCGAGCGGAGCTGGCCGTAGGCGATCTTGGAGCAGGTGCACAGGTCGATATCCGGCTCGTCCTCGACCCCGTCGCGCGTGCCCGGCGGGTTGAGGTCGATCAGCAGGTGCTCGTGCATCAGGGTGGGACCGAGCTTGGCCGGGTCGATCGGGCCGGTGACGGTCTGGATGCGGCCGGCGAGGCCTTCCAAAGCGCCGCCCACGCTACGCCGCCGCCGGCGCGGAATTGCCGAGCAGGGCGCCGCGGGCGTCGAGGAAGTCCTCGACGGCCGCGACCAGGCCGTCGGCCAGGGCATCGTCGAACGGCAGCGACAGGGCGATCAGGCCCCGCCGCGCGCAGTAATAGCCGCGCGCCAGCATGTCGAAGAAGAACAGCGCCTTCAGCGTCTCGGCCCGCCCTCCGTCGTCTCGTTTCGGATCGCCATG
This sequence comes from uncultured Alphaproteobacteria bacterium, assembly GCA_963730305.1. Lineage (GTDB taxonomy): Bacteria > Pseudomonadota > Alphaproteobacteria > Bin65 > Bin65 > CAMYMQ01. Next base: position 51,312 of record CAVSRB010000001.1, on the reverse strand, counting down.
GGCGTGGACGTTCATGACCGAGCCGAGGCCGGTGACATGGTAGGGGGCGCCGCGCGTTTCGAAGAGCGCGTTGAGACGCTCGCGCAGGGCGTCGCCGCGCCGGTTGAGCGCGTCGAGCGCCTCGGGCGTGGCCCGCTCGGTCATGCCGGCGAGGCCGGCGGCCATGGTCACGACGTTGTTGTTGAAGGTGCCGGGGTGGTCGAGGTGGCCGGGCCGGCGCGGGTCGAACCGGGCCATGATGTCCTCCCGGCCGCCGAAGGCGCCGAAGGTCAGGCCGCCGCCGATGTACTTGCCCAGGGTGGTCAGGTCCGGCGTGATGCCGAGCAGGGCCTGGCGGCCGCCGGGCGACAGCCGCGAGGTCATCACCTCGTCGAAGATCAACAGCGCGCCCGCATCGCTCGCCGCCGCGCGCAGCATCGCCAGGAAGTCCGGATCGCCGGGGATGCAGCCGCCGGCCCCCTGCATCGGCTCGACCAGGATCGCGGCCAGATCGCCGCCGGCCACCTCGATCGCCGCCCGCGCGGCTTGGATATCGTTGTAGGGCGCGACCACGAAGTCGTGGGGCACGTTGAGCGGCGAGCCGCCCGGCGGGAAGGACAGCACGCTGCCGTGGTAGCCGCCCTCGAACACCAGGATGCGGCGCCGGCCGGTGACGGCGGTCGCCGCGGCCAGCGCCATCAGGTTGGCCTCGGTCCCCGAATTGGTGAAGCGGACCCGGTCGATCGACGCGAAACGCTCGCAGATTACCGCCGCCAGCCTGGGCGCCAGCGCGTTGTGGCCCGACAAGTTGAGCCCGCCGTCGAGCGCGCGGTCGATCGCGGCGCGGATCACCGGGTCGGAATGGCCGTAGAGGCCGGCGGTGAACTCGCCGAGCAGGTCGACGTAGCCGTGGCCGTCGGCGTCCCACAACCGGCAGCCCTCGCCGCGGACGATACACAGCGGGAAGGGGTCGAAGTAGAGCACGGTGCGGGTGTTGCCGCCGGGCATCGACCGGCAGGCCCGCTCGAACTGCGCGGCGCTCTCCGGGTTGCGCGCGGCGTACTCGGCCATCGCCTGCTGCAAGGCCACCTGGGCCGCGTGGGCCGCGTGAGCCGCCCCTCCATCTGTCGTCATCGCCCAGTCCTCGCTCGCCCCCCAATGGCCGTCACCGACGGCTCTTGTACACTGTACAATATAACTTGCCGGGGCTTCAATAATCTGCGACCGTTCGTTTGTTCGGGACGATCGGGGGAGGGTGCAGGGGTGCAGGCCCGGAAGACCGCGCACGCGCCGCGCGCGACCGCCGACGACGGTCCGGCGCTGGACCGCACGCGGATCCTCGACGCCGCCCTGGCCATCGTCGACCGCGAGGGCGCCGACGCCCTGACCGTCCGCAAGCTCGCCCGGGCGCTGGGCGTCTATCCCACCGCGATCTACTGGTACATCCCCAACCGCAACGCGCTGCTCGCCGCCGTCGTCGACCACGCCATGCACGACGTGCTGCCGGCGAAGCCGTCCGACGACTGGCGCGACTGGGTCCGCCAGCTGCTCCACCGCTACCGCCGCGCCGTGCGCGAGCATCCGAACGCGGTGCCGCTGGCCGGCGCGCAGCTGATCTCCAACGGCGGCGTGCGGCCCGAGCTGATCGACCAGATCCTGACCGTGCTCGAGACCGCCGGGTTTGCGGGAGACGACCTGCGCCGCGCCTACAACGTCGTCATCGCGGTGATGACCGGCTTCGTCACCATCGAGTTCGCGTCGGCGCCCGCCGACGGCTCGCCCGCGTGGGAGGCGGAGGTGCGCGACGCCTTCCGCAGCGTCGATCCGGCCGAGTATCCCGCGCTCGCGCGCCACCTGCCGGGGCTGGAGAACCGGGCCTTCGTGGTCCGCTGGCAGAACGGCGTCGACGTCCCGCTCGACGACAGCTTCGACGCCTATGTCGAGGTCGCGATCGGCGGCCTGGAACGGCTCGCCGCGCGCGCCGGCGGGGAGGGCGCCCGATGACCGCCTGGCCCGCCGTCGTCGTTCTCCTGTTCGTCCTCGCGGGCACCGCGATCGCCTACGCGATCGGCGCCGGGGCGGTGCTCACCTACGTCGCCACCGACCGGCCCCAGTACCTGGCGATCATCCCGCAGCGCATCTTCGCCCAGCTCGACGTCTTCGCGCTCTTGGCCATGCCGCTGTTCATCCTGACCGGCGAGATCATGAACCGGTCGGGCATCACCAAGGTGCTGATCGACTTCTCGATGGCGCTGATGGGACGGCTCAAGGGCGGGCTCGGCCACGTCAACATCCTGACCTCGGTGTTCTTCGCCGGCATCTCCGGCTCGGCGGTCGCCGACGCCGCGGCGCTGTCCAACACGCTGGTGCCGGCGATGCGCGAGCGCGGCTACACCGCCACCTATGCCGGCGCGGTGACCGCGGCCTCGTCGATCATCGGGCCGATCATCCCGCCCTCGATCATCCTGATCATCTACGGCGCGCTGATGCAGACCTCGGTGGCGGCGCTGTTCATCGCCGGCATCGTGCCGGGGCTGCTGCTGGCAATGGCGCTGTTCGCGATCAACGCCTTCTACGCCTACCGCGACGACCATCCCGGCGGCCGGGAAGAGGAGATCCCGCCGCTCATCCCGTCCTTCATCAAGGCGCTGCCGGCGCTGAGCCTGCCGGTGATCATCCTGGCCGGCATCGTCTTCGGCCTGACCACGCCGACCGAGGCTTCGGCGATCGCCGTCCTGGCCGCGATCGCCGCCGGCAGCCTCTACCAGGGCGTCAACCTGGCCATGCTGCGCGAATCGTTCGAGCGCGCGGCGACGCTGACCGGCGCGATCTTCATGATCCTGTCGGCGGTCGCGGTGCTCGGCTACCTCGCCGGGCTGCTCGGCTGGCCCGACTACCTGGCCTCGCTGGTCAAGAGCGCGGGGCTGTCGGGCATCCACTACCTCTTGATGATCAACCTGATCTTCCTGTTCGCCGGGATGATCTTCGACATCCCGGTCGCCCTGACCCTGCTGGTGCCGATCCTGGCGCCGGCGGCGATCGCCCAGGGCATCGACCCGGTGCACCTGGGCATCGTGCTCTGCTTCAACCTGTGCATCGGCCTGATCTCGCCGCCTCTGGGCGGCTGCCTGGTCGTGGTCTCGACCGTGTCCAAGGTGGGCTACTGGCAGCTCGCGCGGGCGATCCTGCCCTTCGTCGCGGTCGAGATCGCCGTGCTGGTCGTGCTGGTGTTCAGCCCCGGCCTCGTTCTGTTCCTGCCCCGGATCGCGGGAATCGCGACCGGATAAACACACTTCAGGGAAGGAGTTTGTCATGAGGAAACTGTCTCTCAGCATCGCCGGCGTCGCGCTGGCGCTCGGTGCGAGCACCGGCGCAGCCCGGGCCGAGGTCAAGATCGCCCTCGACTGCCCGCCCAGCCCCAAGCTGTGCGGCACCTACGTCTGGTCCAAGGCGTTCTCGGACGACCTCAACGCCAAGGGGCTGAAAGCCAAGCTGTACAAGCGCGGCGCGCTGGGCGGCGAGGCCGAGCGGCTCGACCAGGTCAGCCAGGGCCTGCTCGAGGTCTCGAACTCGGCGCTCCAGGTCGCCGGCAAGCTCGATACGCTGATCTTCGGCGCCTATCTGCCCTACCTGTTCAAGAGCAACGCGCAGTTCAACGCGGCGGTCGCCAAGGCCAAGCTGATCGACCAGATCAACGCCAAGATCACGCCCAAGGGCGTGCGCCTGCTCGCCTTCCTGCACCTCGGCCCGCCCGCCGGCATCTTCAACACCAAGCGGCCGATCAAGAGCGTCGCCGATATGAAGGGCCTGCGCATGCGCGCGCTCGACAAGTCGCAGATCGCGCTCTACCAGGCCTGGGGCGCCAAGGGCACGGTCGTGCCGTGGAAGGAGGTCCCCAACGCGCTGCAGACCGGGGTCGCCGACGGCTACCTCAACCCGGTCTTCGTGCCGGTGCTGTTCGGCCACACCGACTTCATCAAGTATTTCACGGCCGCGGCCGTCTCGGTGCCGGTGCGGATCGCGATCGCGTCCGAGAAGTGGTACCAGGGCTTGAGCGCCAAGGACCGCAAGATCGTCGACGGCGCGGTCGCCGCGGCGAACGCCAGCACCATGGCGTGGCTCAAGAAGGCGACCCCGGCGATGCGCGCGATGGCGACCGGCAAGGGCATCAAGATCACCACGCTCACGCCCAAGGCCCGGGCCGAGTTCGTCAAGCTGTCGCAGAAGGTCTACGACAAGGGCGTGATGACGCCGGCCCAGGTCAAGATCTGGACCGACGCCGCCGCCGCGGTGCAATAGCCGCCCGCGGACACGCACCCCGATGCGCCGGGCGATCATCCGGACAAGCGACGCGCTCCACTGGCTGTGCCGGTGGGGCGCGATCGCCTGCCTGGCCGCCATGCTCGTGTTCGTGACGATCCAGGTGGTCGCCCGCTACGGCTTCGCCCAGCCGCCGTCGTGGACCGAGGAGCTGACCCGCTTCGCCATGGTGTGGGGCGGGCTGCTCGGCGCCACGCTGGCGTTCAAGACCCGTTTCGACCCCGCCCTGGTCACCATCCCGGCGAGCAAGGGGCGGGCGATCGTCACCGGCACGGCGCTGGCCGCCGCGGCCGCCGTGCTGATCTTCGTCCTGCCGGTGCTCTACTACTCGCTGTTCGGCGCCGGCTGGGACCTCTCGGACGGCTTCATCGCGCGCAGCATGGGCCGCACGGCCGACGCCGTCGGCCTGTCCCTGGCCTGGATCGCCGCCGCCGTGCCCTTCGCCATGGCCACCATCGTCATCCATCTCGCCGCGCGGCTGGCCGGCGACCCCAGCGGGCTCGACCAGGAGCCCGACCCGAACCGGGAGACCGTCTGAGTGACCAAAGTCTTCATCGCCTGCCTCGGGACCGAGACCAACACCTTCTCGCCGATGCCGACCGGCTGGGCGAACTTCGAAGAGACCATGCTCTATCGCGGCGACGCGACCGCGCACCCGCCGAACCTGTTCAGCGAGCCGCTGCACGTCTGGCGCAAGGCGGCCGAGGCCAAGGGCTTCGAGGTGGTCGAGAGCATCGCCGCCTTCGCCGAGCCGGCCGGGGTGACCACCCGCGCAGTCTACGAAAGCCTGCGCGGCGAACTGCTCGACGACCTCAAGGCCGCGCTGCCGGTCGACATGGTGCTGATCTGCATGCACGGCGCCATGGTCGCCGACGGCTATCTCGACTGCGAGGGCGACATCCTGACCCGGGCGCGGGGCATCGCCGGGGCCGACGCCGCGATCGGCGCCGAGCTCGACCTGCACTGTTCGATCACGGAAGCGATGACCGGCGCGGCCGACGCCCTGATCACCTTCAAGGAATACCCGCACATCGACGGCAAGGAGCGCGCGGCCGAGCTGTTCGACGTGCTGCTCGGCAAGATCGAGGGGCGGACCCGGCCGGTGATGTCGGTCTACGACTGCCGCATGGTCAACGTCTGGCCGACCACCGCCGAGCCGATGGCGACGTTCGTCCAGAAGCTGAAGGATACGGAACAAGAGGTTGGGATCCTGTCGGTTTCCTTCGCTCACGGCTTCCCGTGGTCGGACGTGCCCGACACCACCGCCAAGATGGTCGTGGTCACCGACGCCGACCCGGCCAAGGGAGCGGCGACGGCACAGGCGCTCGGCGAGGAGATCTGGTCGCTGCGCGACCGGACAGCGCCCGACTACGTGTCGATCGACGACGGGCTGACCCGGGTGGCGTCGTCCAACGCCGCGCCGGTGATCGTCGCCGACGTCTCGGACAATGCCGGCGGCGGCGCACCGGCCGACGCCACCTTCATCCTGCGCGACGTCCTCGACCGGGGCATGACCGACATCGCGCTCGGCCTGTTCTGGGACCCGGTCGCGGTGCGCTTCTGCAAGGAGGCGGGCGAGGGCGCGACCCTGGACCTGCGAATCGGCGGCAAGTGCGGCCCGACCTCGGGCGCGCCGGTCGACCTGACCGTCACCGTGCGCAAGATCATCGACAATGCGCGCCAGAGCTTCGGCACCTCGGAGATGCCGATCGGCGATTCGGTATGGGTCGAGGCGGCGGGGCTCGACCTCGTGCTGATCTCGGTCCGCTCCCAGACCTTCAACCCCGACGCCTTCACCCAGTTCGGCATCGACCTGGCGGCGAAGAAGGCCGTGATCGTCAAGTCGTCACAGCATTTCCACGCCGGCTTTTCGCCGATCGGCAGCGAGGTGATCTACGTCAGCTCGCCCGGCGCGATCACGCCGGACTTCGCCAACATCCCGTTCAAGCGGGTCGCGGTGCCCTATTGGCCCAAGGTGGCCGACCCGTTCGCTTAGGACGGGATCCCGCACGCGCGCACACGCGAAGGCGCATTTCGGCTAGAGGGGCGCACCCGCCATGGTCAGGGACGTGCGGTGGTGCTCGCGGTCCATGTCGCGAACGTATCCGAGGCTGCCGACGTAGGCCGAGGCAGAGAAGTCCGGCTTGATCCGGAGCGTTTCCGCGATCTCCGTGGCGGCTTCCGCCGTGCAGCCGGCCTGCGCCAGCGAGGCTGCCAGATCGGCATGCGGCTCGGGCCGGTGCTGGTAGGCGGACTGGCGATAGGCGTCGGCGGCTTCGGCATAGCGGTGAGCGGCCAGCAAGGCCCGGCCAAGAAGGTGCGACCGCTCGCGCACCCCGAACGGGTCCAGGCGCATCGCCGTTTGCAGCCATTCGACCGCCTTCTCCACCTCGCCGAGCCAGGTGAACAGCTCGCCGCGCTGGGCGACGATGCGCGGATCGTTGGGATTGAGCGCGAAGGCGCGGTCGTGATGGGTGCGGGCCTTGTCGAGGTTTCGTTCCGCCATGAAGGCCTCGCACAGCACGCGGTGGCATTCGATGTCGTTCTCGTCGAGCGACAGGCCCTTTTGGACGCAGTCGAAGGCGCGCCTGAGGTGCGCGCGCGGATCGCCGTCGACGAAACCGCGCGCCACCGCCTGACCGGTGAGGCAGCCCTTCCAGGCGTAGGCCTGGGCGTAGCCGGGATCGACTTCGATGGCGCGCTCCACGAGTTGCAGGGCGGCAACGTTGTCGTCCTTCGTGGCGCGATGATGTTGCACCTTGGCGGCCAGCACGAGTTCATAGGCCGCCATGTTCTTCGGCGGCTTGCGGACGATCTGCTCCACCTGCGAGGCCTCGACGCGCCCGGACAGGGTGGCGACGATCGTGCCGGTGATCTCGTCCTGGAGATCGAAGACGTCGGCCAGGCGACCGTCGAACTTCTCGGCCCAGACGTGGTTGCCGGTCGCCGTCTCGATGAGCTGTGCGGTGATCCGCAGCCGCTCGCCGCTCTTGCGCACGCCGCCCTCGAGGACATAGCGCACGCCGAGCTCGCTCCCCACGGTGCGGACGTCCACGGCGCGGCCCTTGTAGACAAAGCTCGAATTGCGGGCGACGACGAAGAAGGATCGAAACCGCGACAGCTCCGTGATGATGTCCTCGGCCAGCCCGTCGGCGAAATAGTCCTGCTCCGGATCGCCGGACATGTTGGCGAACGGCAGGACCGCGATCGACGGCTTGTTGGGCGCGGGCTGGGGTGCGTTGGCGGCGGCCGAGCCCTCTGGACCCGGCCGCGCCTTCCGGCGCCGACCACCGCCATATCTGGATCGGGCGGGCGATGTTCTTGACCTGATGCTCGCCGGCCGACGCGAAGGCGGCGGCGAGCTTGCCCTCGACCTCCTCGTAGACCTTGCCCGAAATGCAGATGCCGCCCGGCGACGCCATCGTCTGCAGACGCGCGGCGACGTTCACGCCGTCGCCGAAGATGTCGCCGCCATCGACGACGACCTCGCCGATGTTGACCCCGATCCGCAGCAACATCTTCCGGTCGTCGGGCTGCGCCGCCTCGCGCGCCGCCATGGCTTCCTGCAGCTCGATGGCGCTTTGCACCGCCGAAACCGTGCTCGAATACTCGATCAACAGCGAATCCCCGGCGGTGCCGACGACCCGCCCGCCATGCTTGGCGATCAAGGGATTCCAGAGTTCGCGCCGGTACGTCTTCATCCGTTCGAGGGTGTCGGCCTCGTTGGCGCCCATCAGGCGCGAGTAGCCGACGACGTCAGTCGACACGATCGCCGCCAATCTGCGCTGCGGGGTATCCGGCATGGCCGGAGTGTACGCTTGGGAACGGGAATCAGGAATAGCGGCGATGGTGCGCTTGCCGGCGCCGCGACCGTCGCCCGGCGGCCGGCCACCGCCGCTCGGCAGGGGCCCTGGATCGGGGAGGTTCCTAGATCGGCGAGCTCTTCGGGAAGTCCGGCTTACGCCGCTCCTTGAAGCTGTCGAGGCCCTCGCGCACTTCGGGGCCCTCCCAGGCGAGGAATTCGAGCGCCAGCGAGGCGTCGAAGTTCGGGCCCATCATGCGCAGCCAGTTGTTGAGCGCGTATTTGGTGTGCGAGATCGCGATCCGCGCGCCGTTGGCCAGCTTGCTCGCCACCGCGATGCTCTTGGCCTCCAGCTCGCCGTCCTCGACGCACAGCGAGATCAGCCCGATCCGCTCGGCCTCCTCGCCGGTGATCGCGTCGCAGGTCAGCAGGTAGTATTTGGCCTTGGCCATGCCGCACAGGAGCGGCCAGACGATCGCCGAATGGTCGCCGGCGGCGACGCCCAGCCGGGTGTGGCCGTCGACGATGCGCGCGGTCTTGGTCGCGATGGTGATGTCGCAGACCATCGCGGCGGCCAGGCCGGCGCCGACGGCGGGGCCGTTCATCGCCGCGATGATCGGCTTGCCGCAGTTGATCACGTTGTAGACGATGTCGCGGGCTTCCTTCCACACGCGCATCCGGAAGTCGTGCGAGGACACGATGTTCTCGATGTCCTTGAACTCCATCCCCGCCGAGAAGGCGTCCTCGGCACCGCGCAGGATGACCGCGCCGACCGCCTCGTCCTGGTCGATGTCGCGCCAGACGTAAGCGAGCTCGTTGTGCATCTTGGCGTCGGCCGAGTTGCGCGCGCTGTCCGGGTTGATCATGGTGACCCGCAGCACGCCCTCGGCCGGGCGGTCGAACTGCAGCCTTTCGTATTTCGCGTAGCGGTCGGCGGTCATTCTGTCCTCGATCGGGATGCGGGGCGGTGCCGGCGCGACGGCGCGGCACGCCGTGGGGTTGGAGCGGCTTCATACGGTGCGCGCGGCACGGGTGCAAGAATTGGGCAGGGTCTCGGCGGCCCGAACCGCCGCGGTGCCGCATTGACAAGGCCGCGCGGGCGGTGCCGACTCCGCACCGAAATCCAACCAGCGGACGGCCGATCTAGCGGATAGGCCAACCAGGGGACGGGCGGCACGACGATGAACCAGGCCGAGGCGGCGCACTGCCTGCTGAGCGTCGAAGAGATGTACCGGGCGGACCGGGCGGCGATGGCGGCCGGCACGCCCGGGACCGAGCTGATGGCGAACGCCGGGGCCGCGATCGCGCGGGCGATCGCCGACCGCTGGAGCCCGCGCCGGGTGGTCGTCCTGGCCGGACCGGGCAACAACGGCGGCGACGGCTTCGTCGCGGCGCGCGATCTGTCGGAAATGGGCTGGCCGGTGCATGTCGGCCTGCTCGGCGACCGCGCGGCGCTCACGGGCGACGCCGCCTGGGCCGCCGACCGCTGGCACGACGACATCCATCCCCTGACCCCGGCGCTGCTCGATGGCGCCGAACTCATCGTCGACGCCCTGTTCGGCGCGGGCCTCGCGCGGCCGGTCGACGGCATGGCCGCCGAGGTGCTGGCGGCGGCCGAGGCGTCGCCCGCGCCCGTGATCGCGGTCGACGTGCCGAGCGGCGTCCACGGCGACAGCGGGGCCGTGCTCGGCGCCGCGGCGCAGGCCGATCTGACCGTCACCTTCTTTCGCAAGAAGCCGGGCCATCTGCTTCTGCCGGGGCGGCTCTTGGCGGGGGAAACCGTCGTCGCCGATATCGGCATCCCGGACGACGTGCTCGAAGCGATCGGCCCGCAGCAGGCCGAGAACCACCCCGACCTGTGGCTCGATGCGCTGCGCTGGCCGAGCCTCGAGGACCACAAGTACCGGCGCGGCCACGTGCTGGTCTTCGGCGGCCCGGCCATGACCGGCGCCGGCCGGCTCGCCGCCCGCGCGGCGCTGCGGGCCGGGGCGGGGATGGTCACGGTCGCCTGTCCGCCCGACAAGGCCGACGCCTATCTCGCCGGTACGGCGGCGCTGCTCGCGGTGCCGACGCCCGAACCGGACGCGCTCGCCGGCCTGGTCGCCGCGCGCAAGGTGACCGCCCTGGTCGCCGGCCCCGGCCTGGGCGCGGATGCGCACGCGACGGCGCTGGTCGAGGCGGCGCTGGCCACGGGCCTGCCGACGGTGCTCGACGCCGACGCGCTGACCGCCTTTGCCGGCGCCGCCGACCGGCTCGCCGGGCTGATCCGTGGCCCGGTCGTCGTGACCCCGCACGAGGGCGAATTCGCCCGCCTGTTCGACGGCTCGGGGGACAAGCTCACGCGGGCCCGCACCGCCGCCGCGCAAGTCGGCGCCACAGTCGTGCTCAAGGGCGGCGACACCGTTGTCGCCGACCCGTCAAGTTACGCGGCAATAAACGCCAACGCGCCGGCCTGGCTGGCGACCGCCGGCGCCGGGGACGTCCTGTCGGGCGTCATCGGGGCCCTCATCGGCCAGCAAACCCAGGGTTTCCCGGCAGCATGCGCCGGCGTATGGATACACGGAGAGGCCGCTGCGGCGGCCGGACCGGGCCTGATCGCCGACGATCTCCCCGATCGTATTATTCCTGTCATATCAACGCTTTATGATAGCGCGTCCAAAAAAGATTAAGGCGAGGGAAAACGTTAACCATATTCATTAACTATAATCATAGGATTGTCACATAACTTTTTGAAAATTAACCATCTTTTTCACTATACAGGCAGCGTCACTTTACAGATATTTAACCCTGTGCGGAGTGGGAAGCCGCACTGCAACAGGGGGGAATAAAAATGCTACAAAGCAGTGGAAGCCGCCGTCTGACCTCGATCTTCTTTCAGCGCGGACACTCCATGGAATACGTCCGGGCCGGGTGCACGTTCCGCAGGGTGCGCAAGGACCAGATGGTCGAGACGGCCGAGATCAAGTCGGTCTATTCCGATCCGGCGGGCGTACCTCACGTCAAGTTCGACATCGAGATGCGCAAGCCGCATTGGCCGACCTACAAGGAAGGGCCGCGCATCCTCTCGCTGCCGGTCTTCTTCCAGAACTACGACGAGCGCGTGATCGACTGAGCAGCCCGTCCATGCACGGACGGGTGGGGCAAACCCGCTGACTCGCCGGACCGATCCGGATAAGTTCCGGATCGGTCCCCAGCGAGAGCGAACGATGCCATCCACCTCCGGGCGCGCCGCCCCCAAGGCACAGCAAACCAACGACCTGTTCCTGCTCCAGCAGCTCGAGCGCAAGGTGCTCTGGCTGTCGAGCTGGATGATCCACCACGCCAACCACCTGCGCGAGGCGCGCGACGGGCTCAAGGTCGGCGGCCACCAGGCGTCGTGCGCGTCGTCGGCGACGATCCTGAGCGCGCTCTATTTCGATGTCCTGGAGCCGAACGACCGGGTCGCGGTCAAGCCGCACGCCAGCCCGGTGTTCCACGCGATCCAGTACCTCCTGGGCCACCAGACGGTCGACAAGCTCGCCGATTTCCGCGGCTTCGGCGGCGCCCAGTCCTACCCGTCGCGGACCAAGGACGCCGACGACGTCGATTTCTCGACCGGCTCGGTCGGCCTCGGCGTGGCGATGACCAGCTTCGCCGCGCTGGTGCAGGAGTATCTCGCGGTCAAGAACATGCTGCCCGAGGGCGGGCGGCCCGGCCGCATGGTCGCGCTCGCCGGCGACGCCGAGCTGGACGAGGGCAACATCTACGAGGCGCTGCTCGAGGGCTGGAAGCACGGCCTGCGCAACGCCTGGTGGGTGATCGACTACAACCGCCAGAGCCTCGACAGCACGATCAGCGACAACCTCTACGGCCGCTTCGACGACATGTTCGAGTCGTTCGGCTGGCGGGTGATCACGGCCAAGTACGGCAAGCTGCTCGAAGCCGCCTTCGCCAAGAAGGGCGGCGACGCCCTGCGCGACTGGATCGACACCACGCCCAACTCGCTCTACGCCGCACTGTGCTTCAAGGGCGGCTCGATCGCCCGGGGCGAGGCGGCCGAGGCCGAGATCAAGGGCTGGCGCAGCCACATCACCGCCGACATCGGCGACGTGCCCGGCGTCGAGGCGCTGCTCGACGGCTACGACGACGCCGCGCTGCACCGGCTGATGACCAACCTCGCCGGCAACGACATGGCGGCGATGCGCGAGCTGTTCCGCAGCATCGACGACGACCAGCCGACCTGCTTCATCGCCTACACGGTCAAGGGCTTCGGGCTGCCCTTCGCCGGCCACAAGGACAACCACGCCGGCCTGATGAACACCGACCAGATGGCCGGGTTCAAGAAGAGCATGAACATCCCCGACGGCGCGGAATGGGACCCGTTCGCCGGCCTCGACGCCGAGCCCGACACCCTGCGCGCCTTCCTCGACGACGTGCCGTTCGCGCGCGCATACCCGCGGCGGCACAACGCCCCGCGCGTGGCCGTGCCGGCGATCGCGGCGCCGGCCGCCGCCAAAGCGTCGACCCAGGAGGCGTTCGGCCGCATCCTCAACGACCTGGCCCGCGGCGACAGCGCACTCGCCGACCACATCGTCACCACCTCGCCGGACGTGACGGTCTCCACCAACCTCGGCCCGTGGGTGAACCGCCGCGGCCTGTTCGACCGGCGCGACCGCGGCGACACCTTCAAGGACGAGAAGGTGGTCTCGGCCCAGCAGTGGAAGATGTCGGTGCGCGGCCAGCATTTCGAGCTCGGCATCGCCGAGAACAACCTGTTCATCATGCTCGCCGCGATGGGCCTGTCGCACAGCCTGTTCGGCACGCGATTGCTGCCGATCGGCACGCTCTACGACCCGTTCATCAGCCGCGGCCTCGATGCGCTCAACTACGCCTGCTACCAGGACGCCCGCTTCATGCTGGTGGCGACCCCGTCGGGGATCACGCTGGCGCCCGAGGGCGGGGCGCACCAGTCGATCGCGACGCCGCTGATCGGCATGAGCCAGGACGGGCTGGCCGCCTTCGAGCCGGCCTACGCCGACGAGCTGGCCGCGATCATGGAATGGGGCTTCGACTACATGCAGCGTGACGGCTCGGTCCCGGCCAGCCCGTCGAGCTGGCACCGCGACCACAACGGCGGCTCGGTCTACCTGCGCCTGTCGACCCGCGGCATCGCCCAGCCCGAGCGGCCGATGACCGATGCGCTTCGGGACGCCGTCATCGCCGGCGGCTACTGGCTGCGCGAGCCGGCCGACGGGGCCGAGCTGGCGATCGCGTTTGCCGGCGCGGTCGCGCCCGAGGCCCTGGCGGCCTGGGAGGCCATCGTCGACGACGTGCCCGGCGCCGGCCTGCTCGCGGTGACCTCGGCCGACCGGCTCAACGCCGGCTGGTCGGCGGCCCAGCGCGCGCGCCAGACCGGGGCCGACGGCGGAGCGGGCACGCGCCGCACGTCGAGACGCTGCTCGACCGGCTGGCGCCCGACGCCGGCCTCGTCACCGTGCTCGACGGCCACCCGGCGACCCTGTCCTGGCTCGGCGGCGTCCGCGGCCACGCGGTCCAGTCGCTCGGCGTCGAGCATTTCGGCCAGTCGGGCGACATCGCCGACCTCTACCGGATCCACCGGATCGACGCCGACGCGATCCTCGACGCCTGCGCCCGCGCCTGCCTCGACCGGAGCCGGGCCCGCCGGCGATGAGCGACGACGCGCGGCCGGAGGAGCGCAGCGGCTACCTGCTCGCCGGGGTCCACGTCGTCTCCAACCGAATCGGCCGCGCCTTCGCCACCGAGGTCACCGCGCCCCACGGGGTGACGCTGACCGAATGGCGCGTGCTGGTCAGCGTCAGGGAGCAGCCGGGCACGACCGCCGGCGCGATCACCCGCCGCTGGGGCCTGGAGAAGATGGCGGTCAACCGCGCCGTCCGCCGGTTGCAGGAGAGCGGCAGCCTGGCCGTGACCCCCGACACGAGCGACCGCCGCCGGCTGACCCTGGCGCTGACCGCCAAGGGCCAGCGCCTGTTCGACACCATCGAGCCCGCGGCGACCAAGCGCTACCGCGAGATCCTGGCCCTGCTCAGCGCCGACGAGCGCCGCGCCCTCGGCCGCATCCTCGCCAAGCTGACCGCCGGCACCGAAGCGATGGAGTAGGGACGTCGATGGCGTAGGGGCGACGAACCGGCTGCGTTTCGTCTTCGGTGCCATGGCGGTTTGCGCGCGGGTTCCACGGTTGCGATTTTTAATATCAAATGATATTAAATCGCCCTCTTAACCAGGGGGGCGACCATGCGGGTTTTCTCGCGCAAGAACCGGCCGATGCACCTCGGCGCTTATCCGATGGAGAAGATCAAGCGGGTCGACAGGCCGACCACGCTGATCACCGACGCGGTCAAGGCGATGCCCAAGCGCGCCGACTTCTTCGTCCGCGCCTTCATGGGCGACCTCGGGACCAAGGCCGGGACCGAGATCAAGCGCTTCGTCACCAAGCAGCCGTTCAACGCCGCGATCGGCCGGCTGCACTGGAAGCAGGTGCCGATCCACCGCGGCGAGGCGGCCGAGAGCAAGGCGCCGGTGCCCAACGACCCGCAGAAGCTGACCGAGCACATCAAGTCGATGTGCTACTTCCTCGACGCCGATTTCGTCGGCGTCTGCGAGATGCCCGAGTGGGCCTGGTATTCCCATGACGCCAAGGGCAACGAGATCAAGACCCGGCACAAGTATGCCGTGGTCGTCGCGATCGACCAGGGCTGGGAGACCATGGCGGCCTCGACCGGCGACGACTGGATTTCCGGCGGCCAGAGCTACCGCGCCTATCTCAAGGGCTCGACGGTGGTCACCATCGTCGCCGAATACATCCGCCGGCTCGGCTACGAGGCGCAGGCCCATTCCAACGCCGACGGCGACGTCCAGCAGGTGCCGCTGATGCTGCTCGCCGGCCTGGGCGAATTGAGCCGGATCGGCGAGGTCATCCTCAACCCCTTCATCGGCCCGCGCCACAAGACCGCGATCATCACCACCGACCTGCCGCTGGTCCCCGACAAGCCGATCGACTTCGGCCTCCAGGACTTCTGCGACAAGTGCCGGAAGTGCGCCCGCGAGTGCCCGGCCCAGGCGATCTCCTGGGGCGACAAGGTGCTCTACAACGGCTACGAGATCTGGAAGCCCGACGTCGGCAAATGCACCACCTACCGGGTCACCAACCTGAAGGGCTCGGCCTGCGGCCGCTGCATGAAGGTCTGCCCGTGGAACAAGGAGGGCATCCTCGGCTACCGGCTGGCCATGTGGGCGGCGATCAAGCTGCCCTGGACCCGCCGCTTCCTGATCTGGATCGACGACAAGCTCGGGTTCGGCGGCCAGCACAAGCAAACCAAGTGGTGGCTCGACCTGGAGAAGAAGGGCGACGAGATCGTCGTGCCCGACGGCACCAACGAGAAGGACCTCCACCTCGGCCGCAAGCAGGGCGCGCCGGTCGCGGTCTACCCGCCCGAGGTGCTGCCCCAGCCGGGCCTGAAGGAGCCCTTGCCGCTGAACCGCAAGCAGGGGCTGGAAGACGCCGAGGCCGCGGCGGCGGCCCTGCGGGCGCTCAAGGCGTCGGGCGGGCGCGCCGCCGTTTCGCCGCGCTGAGCCTGCCGGCGCCGTTCGGGGCACCCGTCTGCGGTCCTTCCGCGCCCCTTGAACGCCCATCGGTCCCGCCTTATACACACCGTTCGCGCCGGTCGCGGCCGGCACGCCGGTCTGCGCGGGCGTGGCGGAACTGGTAGACGCGCTGGTTTTAGGTACCAGTGACGAAAGTCGTGGGGGTTCAAGTCCCTCCGCCCGCACCAACCCCAATTCCGAACCGTGGACCGGGACAGTGGACCGGACCGGCCCCGCGCCGGCCAGCTTGGGAAGAACAGGACACCGTGAGATGCAGGTAACCGAAACCTCGGCCGAAGGCCTGAAGCGCGAATTCAAGGTCGTCGTCGCCGCCGCCGACATCGACGCCAAGGTCGACCAGAAGCTGACCGAGGTCGGCAAGGAAGTGCGCATCCCGGGCTTCCGCCCCGGCAAGGTGCCGCACGCCATCCTCAAGCAGCGGTTCGGCAAGTCCGTGCTCGGCGAGGTGCTGGAGCAGACCGTCGCCGAGAGCGCCAACGAGGCGATCACGGAGAAGGACCTGCGCCCGGCGATGCAGCCGAAGATCGAGATCGACAAGTTCGAGGACGGCGAAGACCTCGAATACACCATGTCGCTGGAGATCCTGCCCGAATTCGAGATCAACGACCTCAAGTCGATCGAGCTGACCAAGTACAAGGTGCCGGTCGAGGACAAGGAGATCGAGGACGCGCTCGGCCGGCTCGCGGCCGGCCGCCAGGAGACCGAGGAGGCGCCGAAGGACCACGCCGCCGCCGAGGGCGACGTCGTCGTCATCGATTTCGAGGGCAAGATCGACGGCGAGGCCTTCCAGGGCGGCGCCGCCGAGGGCCACCACCTCCAGCTCGGCTCCAACACCTTCATCCCGGGCTTCGAAGACCAGCTCGTCGGCCTCAAGGCCGGCGACGCCAAGGACGTCAAGATCACCTTCCCGGCCGACTACGGCGCCGAGCACCTGGCCGGCAAGGACGCGGTGTTCGCGGTCACGGTCAAGGAGGTCCGCCGGGCCAAGCCGGCCGAAATCGACGACGCGCTCGCCAAGAGCTTCGGCCTCGACGACCTCGCGGCGCTCAAGACCGCGGTCCGCGACGACATCGAGAACAACTACAACGCCATGGCGCGCACCCGGCTCAAGCGCGAGCTGCTCGACGCGCTCGCCGAGGGCCACGACTTCGAGCTGCCGCCGGGCATGGTCGACACCGAGTTCGAGGCGATCTGGCAGCAGTTCGAGGAGCGCAAGAAGCGCGGCGAGCTCGACGAGGACGAGAAGGACAAGTCCGACGACGACCTCAAGGCCGAGTACCGCACCATCGCCGAACGCCGGGTCCGGCTCGGCCTGATCCTGTCGGAGATCGGCAGCAGCAACGAGATCCAGGTCGGCCAGGACGAGATCTCGCGCGCCATCGTCGGCGAGGCGCAGCGCTATCCCGGCCGCGAGCGCGAGGTGATGGAGTTCTACCAGAAGAACCAGCAGGCGCGCGAAAGCCTGCGCGCGCCGCTCTACGAGGACAAGGTGATCGACTTCATCCTCGAGCTGGTCAAGACCACCGAGAAGGAGATCACCGTCGACGAGCTGCTCGCCGTCCCGGAGGACGAGGGCGAGGAGAAGAAGCCCGCGGGCAAGTCGGCAAGCGGCAAGTCGACAAGCGACAAGTCGGCAGGCTCCAAGTCGGGCAAATCGGCGAGCAGCAAGTCTTCCGGCGACAAGGCGAGCGCCAAGAAGCCGGCGGCCAAGGCCGCGAAGACGACCAAGGCCAAGGCGAAAAAGTCATAAATCGACGTCCGACGCGCCGCGGCACCTTTCAACCGGGGCCCAAGCGGATTATGTCTTGGGGGTCCGACTGACCGCCCCCCTGAGGAGTTACATGAGAGATCCCGTCGACCTGTACATGAATGCGCTGGTCCCGATGGTCGTCGAGCAGACCAACCGCGGCGAGCGCGCGTTCGACATCTTCTCCCGGCTGCTGAAGGAACGCATCATCTTCATCACCGGCGGGATCGAGGACGGCGTGGCGACGCTGGTCTGCGCCCAGTCTTGTTGATGTACGTCTGCGGCCCGACGGTTTATGACAAGGCGCACGTTGGCCACGCCATGTCCACGCTGGTCTTCGATATCATCCGCCGTTACCTCGAGTTTCGCGGCTACCAGGTCCGCCACGTGATGAACTACACCGACGTGGACGATAAGATCATCCAGCGCGCCAATGCCGAAGGCGTCGATCCGATCAAATTGGCCGAACGCTATATTCTCGAATACCAGCACCACCTGGAGGATCTGAACGTTATCCCTGCCACGGTTTACCCTCGAGTTACCCGCGAGATCGATCACATCATCGCGATGGTCTCCGAGCTGATCGAGAAAGGCTATGCCTACGAAGTGGAAGGCGATGTTTATTTCCGCGTAACACGCGATCAAGATTATGGTAGGCTGTCCGGGAGGCGCATAGAAGATATGCGCTCCGGGGCGCGCGTAGAAGTCGATGAGCGCAAAGAAGACCCGATCGATTTCGCTTTATGGAAGGCCTCCAAACCCGGCGAGCCCTCCTGGGAGAGCCCTTGGGGACCCGGTCGCCCCGGCTGGCATATCGAGTGCTCGGCAATGAGTTATTATCATTTGGATCCCCAGATAGACATCCACGGCGGCGGCAACGATCTGATCTTTCCTCACCACGAAAACGAGATCGCCCAAACCGAGAGCCTGACCGGTAAGCCCTTTGCCCGCTACTGGGTGCACAACGGGATGCTGCAGCTCTCCGGCGAGAAGATGTCCAAATCCCTGGGCAACCTGATCACCATCGACCAGTTTCTCGCCGAGCATGAAGCCGATGTGCTGCGCATGGTGATCCTCAATTCCAGCTATCGCAGCCCGCTCACCTTCAACGACGAGGTGATTGCCCAGGCGGAGCGCGCGCTGGACCGCCTGCGTTCGGCGCTGCGCCCGCCGCTATCCGAAGGGCAGGCGATGGCGGAAGACGCCGTCGAAGCGCTCAACCGGCAGATGCAGGCGACCCGCGCAGGCTTCGTCGAGGTCATGGACGACGATTTCAACACCGCCGCCGCTTTGGGACAGCTTTTCGAGCTGGTGCGCGCCATCAACCAGGCTCGCGATGCCGGAGCGGACTCAACCACGCTCAGCCCCGCGCAGGGTTTGCTGAAGGAGCTCGCCGGGGTGCTCGGTCTGCGCCTGGAAAAGGCGGAGGCCTCCGGCGCGGAAGCGGCTCCCTTTGTGGAACTGCTGATCGAGATTCGCAACCAACTACGCAGCCAGAAATTATGGGCGCTCTCCGACCAGATTCGCGACCAACTGGGAGAATTGGGCGTAGTGCTGGAAGACAGTAAGGACGGCACCGGCTGGCGTTGGGAGTAAGCCGCTTGCCCTTACGGTTGAAAACCGATGGCTGAATGGATCACCGGGCGCAACCCAGTCTACGAGACGCTGGCAGCCCGCCGCCGCCAATGTTTGCTCTTACGTGTCGCCCAGGAGGTGCAAACCACGGGGCGGCTGGAGGGGATCCTGGCCCTGGGCGCTCAATCCAAGCTCATCGTCGAACGCGTGCCGCGCGCCCAGCTCGACTCCCTGGACCCCCATAACCAGGGAGTCGCACTGCAAGTTGGCGGCTACCCTTACTGCGAGCTGGAAGACATCCTCGACCGGGCCGAACAGCGCGGCGAGCCGCCCCTGGTGTTGATCCTCGATACCCTGCAGGACCCCCAAAACCTGGGTACGCTGCTGCGCACCGCCGAGATCGTGGGTGTGCACGGGGTCTTACTGCCCCACCGGCGCACGGCGACCGTAACGCCTGCAGTGGTCGGCGCTTCTTCAGGAGCCAGCGAACACCTGCTGATCGCTCAGGCGAACCTGGCGCAGGCCATCGCTCATTTGAAGCAAGCGGACCTGTGGATCGTCGGTCTGGAGGGGGGTTCCCAAGGGCAGCCTCCGGAGCAAATCCGCCTGGGCGGCCCGCTGGCCCTGGTCGTGGGCAACGAGGGCCAGGGGATGCGCCGCCTGGTGATGGAGTCCTGCGATTTGTTATTGCGGTTGCCCATGCGTGGCGCGATCGATTCGCTCAACGCGGCCGTAGCCGGCTCGGTAGCGCTGTACCTGGCCTGGCAGGCGCGCGGTTACCGGGGTCGGAGCGCGAGCGCGCAAGCGCTATTGACGAGCGCTGGGAATCCTGATAGACTCCTGCCCCGTTGTAGCCGGGTTTGTGTTAAAGCAAACTTATCTCGGGCGCGTCGGGCAACCTTGTCGCGAAACTCCGCCTCTGGTATAATCCTTCCGCCTCGGGACAGGCTTCTCGATCGCGCCGACGTAGCTCAACGGTAGAGCAACCGCCTTGTAAGTGGTAGGTTATGGGTTCGATTCCCATCGTCGGCTTACCGATTGCTGATTGTTGAGTGTAGATTGCAGGCTTTTTCAGTCTACAGTCAAAAATCTACAATCCATAACGAGCGGGCGGTTACCCAAGTGGCCAAAGGGGACTGACTGTAAATCAGTTGGCAGAAGCCTTCGGAGGTTCGAATCCTTCACCGCCCACTTGGACTGAGGCTGACCTGTGTGGTGCTCGCGGGTCAGCCTATAGTCATGTAAGCGAAAGCCCTCATAGCTCAGGCGGTAGAGCGCGTTCTTGGTAAGAACGAGGTCATGGGTTCAAATCCCATTGAGGGCTCTCGACCGGATGATATCAGCAGATTATTATTCTTTTTTACGTAAGGAGAAGTACACATGGGCAAGCAAAAATTTGAGCGGACGAAGCCGCATATGAACGTGGGCACGATGGGGCACATCGACCACGGCAAGACGACGCTGACGGCGGCGATCACGAAATACTGCTCGATGTTAGGGCACGGGGAGTTTCGGGCCTTCGATTCGATCGACAATGCGCCGGAAGAGAAAGACCGGGGCATCACGATCAACATAGCGCACGTGGAATACGAGACGGACAACCGGCACTATGCGCACGTGGACATGCCGGGGCACCGGGACTACATCAAGAACATGATCACGGGGGCGGCGCAGGTAGACGGGGCGATTCTGGTGGTGGCGGCGCCGGACGGGCCGATGCCGCAGACCCGCGAGCACGTGCTGTTGGCCCGCCAGGTGGAAGTGCCGGCCATCGTGGTGTATCTGAACAAGATCGACATGATGGACGACCCGGAGTTGCTGGAGTTGGTGGAGTTGGAGTTGCGCGAGTTGCTGACCGAGTATGATTTTCCGGGCGACGAAGTGCCGATCGTGCGGGGCAGCGCGCTGCAGGCCCTGGAGAGCAAGTCGACCGACACGGATGATGAAGACTACGCCAGCATCAAGGAGTTGCTGCGGGTGGTGGACGAGTACATTCCGGAGCCGAAGCGTGAGATGGACAAGCCGTTCATGATGTCGGTGGAAGACGTGTTCTCGATCAAGGGGCGGGGCACGGTGGTGACCGGGCGGGTGGACCGGGGCGTGATCAAGGTGGGCGAGCCGGTGGAGATCATCGGGCTGCAGGATGAGGTGATCAACTCGGTGGTGACGGGGGTGGAGATGTTCCACAAGACGCTGGACACCGGGCAGGCCGGGGACAACCTGGGCTTGCTGCTGCGGGGCATCAACCGGGACGAGGTGGAGCGGGGCATGGTGGTGGCCAAGCCGGGCAGCATCACGCCGCACACCAAGTTCATGAGCGAGGTGTACGTGTTGAGGAAGGAAGAAGGGGGGCGGCACAAGGCCTTCTTCAGCGGGTACCGGCCGCAGTTTTTCATCCGGACGATGGATGTGACCGGCAACATCCAGCTGCCCGAAGGGGTGGAGATGGTCATGCCGGGAGATAACGTCAACCTGGAAGTGGAGTTGATCGTGCCGGTGGCGTTGGAGCAGGGCTCCAAGTTCGCCATCCGCGAAGGCGGCCTGACCGTCGGCGCTGGCGTGATTACTAAGATATTAGAATAAAGGAGTTGCATCGCGCCGGAAATTGCGCGGTGAATGAAAGAACCTCATGGCATCTAAGAAAGGCGTTCGCCCGGTGATCACGCTGGAGTGCACGGAGTGTAGAGAACGCAATTACACCAGTGAAAAGAATCGCCGCAACGATCCGGGCAGATTGGAATTGAATAAATTTTGTCCTCGTTGTCGCCAGCACACTCTCCATCGAGAGACGAAATAGCGAGGTAAGTTAAAGTCCTGCGGCGAGTTGGTCGCCAGAGGCTTGACCGGCAACCTGCAGGACTACGTTCACAGGCCAGTAGCTCAATTGGAAGAGCACTCGTCTCCAAAACGAGCGGTTGTGGGTTCGAGTCCTACCTGGCCTGCCTAAGCAGCGGGCAACGCCGTCCCTAGAGGCGGCGTTTTGCCCGTAACAAGAACAAAGGATGGCCCGCCCTGGCAGTGGGTGAGCCTCCTAAGGAGACCTAAGTGGCGAAAGCTAGCAAGAAACTTGCCCGTAATCAAGAGAATTTTCTTCAACGTTACTTCCGTGAGACGTCGGGAGAGCTGCGTAAAGTATCTTGGCCGACTCGCCAGGAAGCGATTAACTTGACCATCGTCGTCCTCATCGTGATCGTTGCGATGGGCGCTTTCCTGGGCGTTTTAGATTTCATTTTCTCGCGTGTCTTTCTCTTTCTCTTGGGCGCCGCTTAGATTGATGAACAGACAGCGGCAAAGCAGGCGAGTTGCAGTACGTTTGTAGGTAGGAAAATGTGATGGATTTATCTGAACAGGAAGAACAGGAAATTCTGGATACCTCCACAGAGGAGGTCGTCTCGGAAGAGACGACTTCCGAAGAGGAATTTGCTCCCGCGGAACCGCAGACCTTCGCAGAAGAGGTCAGCCAAATCCTTGCCAGCGAGGAAGAAGAGCCTGAGGAGTTCTCCCTGTCAGAGGAACCTGAGGCGGAGGAAGGCGCGCTGGCGGATGAGGAGTTTCGACGGGCGCGCCTGGTACGTGGTGCACTGCTACTCCGGTTACGAGAATAAAGTTCGCCACAACCTCGAGCAGCGCATCGAAACCATGGGCATGAAGGACATGATCTTCGACATTGTCGTGCCCACCGAAGAGGAGATCGAGGTCAAAGAAGGCAAACGGCGCACGGTGGAACGCCGCGTTTTCCCCGGCTACATCCTGGTCAACATGGTTATGACCGAGGAGTTCCTGGTATGTGGTGCGCAATACCCCCGGTGTGACCGGGTTTGTCGGTATGGGCACGCAGCCAACGCCGCTGCGCTCCGACGAGGTCTCCCAGATCATCCGCAGGATGGAGGCCGAAGCGCCGCGGATCAAAGTCACCTTCAAGTCGGGCGAGCGCGTCCGCATTGTGGATGGCCCGTTCAACGATTTCCGCGGCACCGTCGCCGAGATCGATATGGAGCGCGCCAAAGTGCGCGTGATGGTCAATTTCTTCGGCCGAGAAACCCCGGTTGAGCTGGATTTCCTGCAGGTAGAGAAAACCTGACCGACAGAAGCTGGAAAGCAATGGCAGCATTACGCCAGCGCGAAATCCTCGCGCTGGACGTTGAAATTGTGGGAGGGTGGTTACCCGCCGCCCGCTAAGACCACGGCATCTAGCCGATGCAAGGAGAGTAAAAGTGGCAAAGAAGTTAAAAGCAGTGGTTCGTTTGCAAATTGAGGCCGGCAAGGCCAACCCGGCGCCGCCGATCGGTCCTGCCCTGGCAGGGCATGGCATCAACCTGATGCAGTTCTGCAAAGAATACAACGCCAGGACCTCCAACCGGCCCGGCGAGATCCTCCCGGCCGAGATCAGCATTTACCAGGATGGGTCCTTTACTTTCATCCTCAAGACCCCTCCGGCCGCGGTGCTGTTGAAGAAGGCCGCCGGGGTAGAGAAGGGCTCTTCCACGCCGCCGCGCGATAAGGTCGGTAAAGTGACCCGGGCGCAGGTTCGCGAGATCGCCGAGATCAAGATGAAAGATCTGAACGCCATCGATATCGAAGGCGCCATGAAGCAGATCGAAGGCACCGCCCGCAACATGGGCATCCAAGTCGTCGAATAGACCCCTGTGGGAGGGCGCCGAGCAGCGCCCGATTGGACCACCTAGGAGGAATGATGTCAAAACGAGGTAAGAAGTACCGAGAAGCGTTTGAAAAGATCGACCGCGCCCATTATTACGACCCGATGGAAGCGATCGAGTTAGCCAAAGAGACTTCCTACACCAATTTCGATGCGACCGTCGAGGTTCACATCCGCCTGGGCGTGGATACCCGTCACGCCGACCAGCAGGTACGCGACGTGGTCGTGATGCCGCACGGATTGGGCAAGTCGGTGCGCGTGCTGGTCTTCGCCCAAGGCGAGGGCGCAAACCTGGCCCGTGAAGCCGGCGCCGATATCGTCGCCGACGATGATGAGACCATCAACAAGATCCAGGGCGGCTGGACCGATTTCGACGTCGCCGTCGCCACCCCGGACATGATGGGCACGGTCGGGCGTTTAGGCCGCATCCTGGGCCGCGCGGGCTGATGCCCAATCCCAAGGCGGGCACCGTGGTTCCCCCTGACGACATCCCGCGCGTCATCGAGGAATCGAAAGCCGGCCGGGTGGAATTCCGTACCGACAAAACCGCCAACGTGCATGTCCCGATTGGCAAAGTCTCTTTTAAGGCCGAGCAGTTGTATGACAACATGGCCGCTTTGATGGACGCGCTCAAGCGCGCCCGCCCACCGGCATCCAAAGGCTTGTATATGCGCCGGGTTACCCTGGCCACCACCATGGGTCCGGGCATCAAGATCGATCCGATGGAAGCCCAGGCGATGGAGGTTCGCGCTGAAAACGATTTACATGAGCTGATCAAATCACTCTGCCTGAGAAAGCAGGCGCGCGCAGCCCGGATGCGATCCGGTCCAGGCGCTTAATTTCCTGCCGAGGTGGAGACGTCCCCTGTGCGTATGCGCTCGCCGCAGCACGCCACCGTGGGTAGTCTTTGCCCGGTATTTCAGGCAAAGACTTTTTTGTTAATGGATGATCCCTGTGAAGGTAAGGGGGTGGGGATTGGGCAGGCGTGGCCCTCCCAACCACCAGTAAAAACATCGCAAGTTCAGCAATTTCTATACTTTTCGAAGGAGGTGAGTACCATTGGCTATTTCTAAAAAGCAGAAGGTGGACCTGGTTGAACAATACCAGGAATGGCTGCAAACCAGCAAGGCTGTATTCCTGGCCGAGTACATCGGCATGGACATGAGCCAGATGGACCAGCTGCGCAGCAAGGTTCGGGATGCCGGAGGCGAATTCCACGCGATTAAGAACACGCTGGCGAAGATCGCTTTCCAGGAACAGGGCTTTTCCATCGATGAGCAGATCTTGACCGGCACGACCGCTATCGGCGTGGCGTTTCAAGATGCCCCCTCGTTGGCTAAGGCGATGACGGAATTTTCCAAGGACGTTGAATTCCTGAAGATCAAGGGCGGCTTTCTCGATTCTCAGCCGATCGCCAGCGAACAGGTCACGGCGTTGGCCGACCTGCCGCCGCTTCCGGTGATGCGCGCCCAACTGCTGGGCACCTTGATGGCGCCGGCGACCAAGCTGGCTCGCGTGTTGGCCGAGCCGGCCCGCCAGCTGGCGTCCGTGATCAAGGCCTATTCCGAGCAGGAAGAAGCTCCGTCTGCCGGGTAAACTCTCTTCATGGCCGCCCTGAGCGCCGCGAGAGAGTAAGTATTCTGAACCGATCAATATAACAAGGGTTGCGCAGGCAAACTGCGCGACACCAACAATCATCGTATTGAATTAAGGAGAAGTAAAAATGGCTGTAAAGATGGAAAAATTGGTTGATGACCTGAGCTCGCTTTCCGTACTGGAGGCTGCTGACCTGGTCAAGCTGCTCGAGGAAAAGTGGGGCGTTTCCGCGGCTGCGCCGGTCGCCATGGCGGCTGCCGCGCCTGCGGCCGCAGCCGCTGAGCCTGAAGAAGAGAAGACCGAGTTCGACGTGGTCATCAAGGAAGCCGGCCCGAAGAAGATCGAGGTCATCAAGGCTATCCGCCAGCTGACCAGCTTGGGCCTCAAAGAGGCCAAGGAAATGGCCGAAACGGCCGACGGCAAAGTGCTCGAAGCCGTGGGCAAGGAAGCGGCCAACGACGCCAAATCCAAGCTCGAAGCTGCCGGCGCCGTGGTCGAAGTCAACTAGGCTGCCAACCAGGACAACCGCACACGGCGAAGGCCACCCCAGCAGGTGGCCTTCTGCCTTTGTCTTCCCTGTGGTATATTCTTAACGCAATTTGTTAAGATAGGACTTGCGCACTCGAGGGCAGAAAGTGGGTGTTTGGGGTGATAGAGCGCCGAACGTGGCGCAGGCAGGTGAGCGTGTGATCGAAGATCAAACAGGAGTAAGTATGAGTCCGCGAATCTTGATCATCGAAGACGATGAAGCAATTCTAAAATTCTTGCGCCGCGGCCTGGCGTACGAAGGTTACCAGGTGGACGTTGCCCCGGATGGCCAGACGGGCCTGGCGCTTGCCCGGGACAATCCCCCTGACCTGGTGGTGCTGGACTTGATGCTGCCGGGCATCGATGGCCTGGAGGTCTGCCGCCGCCTGCGCGCCGGGGGGCCGGTGCCGATCCTGATCCTGACGGCCAAAGACACGGTCAACGACCGCGTCCTCGGCCTGGATATGGGCGCCGATGATTACATGGTCAAACCCTTCAACCTGGACGAGTTGCTGGCCCGCATCCGCGCCCTGCTGCGCCGCGCCCAGCCCAGCCGCCCCCAGGTTCTGCGCTTCGCCGACCTATCCCTGGATACCGGCACGCGCCAGGCTGCGCGCGGCGAACGCACCATCTCGCTCACCGCCAAGGAGTATGAACTGCTGGAGCTGTTCATGCGCCACCCCCGCCAGGTGCTGACCCGCGACATGATCTTCGATCGCGTCTGGGGCTACGATTTTGGCGGCGAGAGCAACATCATCGAGGTCTATATCCGCTATCTGCGCCAGAAATTGGAAGCCGAGGAAGAGCCCCGCCTGATTCACACCGTGCGCGGCATGGGTTATGTCTTGCGGGAGCCGGATTGACCCCCAGCGGGTGTAAATGACCCTGCGAGTTCGCCTGGCCTTGCTCTATACCACGCTGTTAGGCGTGGTTTTGCTCGTTTTTGGGGTGACGGTGTACGGCCTGGTCAGCGTCATTTTGATCGACCAGATCGATGAGACCCTGAGCCAGACCTGGTCCGAGATCTATAACAATATCACTATCGTTCAGGGCCGCGACCGCACAGCCATTACCCTGCCCTCTATGGATTTCAGCGCCAACATGTACGTGCAGGCCTGGAGTCCGGATAACCGCCTGCTGGCGACCAATACCGGCGTCTTCGACCGTCCGCTGGACAGCGGCGGGCTCCAATCTCCAACCCCGGTTTACCGCACAGTTTTCAATCAGGACCGCCATCTGCGCGTCGTCACCGTGCCGTTATTTTTAAGCGACCGGCTTGTCAGCACTATACAGATCGCAACCAGTTTGAACGCGGTGGACACCACCCGCAACACCCTGGTGATCGTCCTGGTGCTCGGTTCGGCTGGCTCGATGCTCGTTGCCGGCCTGGCTGGCTGGCTGAGCACCCGGCGGGCGATGGCTCCGCTGCAAGCGGTTACCGAAACCGCTCTGCAGATCACTCGCGCCGATGACCTCTCGCGCCGCATCCTCTACCAGGGCCAACCGGATGACGAGGTTGGCCAGCTCATTCATGCCTTCAACCAAACCCTCGCGCGCCTGGAGAACCTATTTAACACTCAGCGCCGCTTTCTGGCCGACGTGGGGCACGAGCTGCGCACCCCGCTCACCGTTATCCGGGGCAACGTCGACCTGATGCGCCGCATGGGTTATACCGACGAGGAATCGTTGGAAAGCATCGAGAACGAGGTCGATCGCCTGACTCGCCTGGTGGGCGACTTGCTGCTCCTGGCGCAGGCCGAATCCGGCAAGATCCCGCTGGATATGCGGGTGGTCGAGCTGGATACCCTGCTCTTCGAAGTGATGCAGCAGATGCGGGTGCTGGCGGGCGATCGCTTGCAGCTGCGTTTGGGCGAGATCGACCAGGTGCTGGTTTGTGGTGACCGGGACCGCCTCAAGCAAGTCCTGGTGAACCTGGTCAGCAACGCGGTTAATTACACGCCCTCCGGCGGCGAGGTAGTGGTTGGGGTAGGCAAAGCCGGCGAGCAAGCGCGCCTGACCGTCAGCGACACCGGTCCGGGCATTCCGGCGGAAGACCTGCCCCATGTCTTTGAACGTTTCTATCGCGGCGAAAAGTCGCGCACCCGCTCCCGCGATCGCAAGGGTTTCGGACTGGGTCTATCCATCGCTTACTGGATCGTGCGCAACCATGACGGGCGTATTGAGGTTGATTCACAGGAAGGTCACGGTACGACGTTCTGCGTCTGGCTGCCTCTGGCAGGCGATCAATGCTCTGAAGAGTTAAATTCCCTTCCAGTGCGCAAGCCTCGTTAAAAGCGGACGACCCCCGGCGGCAACTCGGGGGTCGTCCTTTCTCTGAGAAGGAGGAGGATAAGCATGGCGGGGAATGGTTGGGCGGGGGCCCCGTCCCAATCCTTTTACCTGCGTCCCTTGCGGTGTGAGTCTCCGTTGCCGTTCGGGCGCATACTCATCGAAACCGGGTGGTAAGTGGGTTCGGGGCGGTTGTAGGTGGATTCGGGCTGCGGGGTCGGTTTGGGTGCCGGTCGGTAAGAAGTCCTGGGGGGTTTGGCAGTACTTTTCGCCCGCGCTGTGCTGCGGTTGCTCAAGGAACGCATGGAGCTGGAGAACCGGCCCTGGTTCAAACCCTTTTCAGCCTGGCTGAAGAGCCGGTCGCCTGCCAGAGAGAAGGTGCCGATGATCAGCACCCGGATCAGCCAGACCATCACGGCGACGAAGATGGGCACAACACGCAGCAGGGTCTCGCGAGCCACTACCGCGTTCCCCAGCGTTTCATGTTGCAGAATGGCGATTGAAACGCCCCACCAGGTCAGCATGGCGTTCATCGTGGCAGCCAATAACCAGGCTCCGAATAAATACCAGATCTCGGTGGGTTCGTCGGCGCCGTCTTCGGGGGTGAACAGGCGGGCGATGCCCGCGAAGTCGATGCCGCAAAAGGCGATTGCCAGGATCGTCGCCCAGCGTATTCCGGCGAATTCCAGTTCACCGAGGAGATCGGAGAGGGCAAAGTCGGTCGTGCTGTAATTGAAAATTTCAAAGGCGAGCAGCGCGGCAATGATGATCGTTCCAAATGCCAACCCACGCTGCAGCCGGAAGCGGTTCATCAGGGCATCCAGGCCCTGGCCGCGAACGCTGGACGTGTTCATATCAAGCCTCCTGTAAAAGTGAAGTTCGACTCTTAATGAGTTAGGAGCTACGCAGTTCGCCGGTGAAGTGGGGGTGTTTGGGCGGGCGAAGCCTGCCCAAACACCCCTTTTGCTCACACGAGTACGTAAGTCCTATCAGTATTCAGGAACCTGGCTGAAGGGGGCTGGATGAACCAGCCGAGAACATTGCAATGGCTGTAATTATATTAGAACATTTGTTCTGATTTGTCAAGAGGCACTTTCAGGCTTGACATTATAGAACATCTGTGCTATTTTAACCAAGTTAGCCCACCTCGTCAACCCTTGTTCCCAAATTGGAGGCCCGCATGGGTTCGGCCCAACAATACGTTTTTCCCGGCGCAGTCTTATCGAGCCTGATCCTGGCGTTTTTCATTTTTACGGTTACTGCGGGTATGTCCGCTTCCGCAGAGTTCAACAGCGCAATGCCGATCGTCTCAACGGGCGGTCAGGGGGAATCCCAGGCTGCCCAGCAGGCCCAGGAAGAAGCAAACGCTTCCAGCGGAGATGATGACGGGCAACAGGTTAAGCCGAAGGCAAAATGCAAGGTCAGTGAGACTTATCCGCAGGAAATCCGCCAGTGGTGCGAGCTGATCACCAAATTCTCCAAACAGCACGACCTGGAACCGGATCTGATCGCAGCCCTGATCTGGCAGGAGAGCGGCGGCGATCCCAGCGCCTATTCCCGCAGTGGGGCAGTTGGCCTGATGCAGGTAATGCCCCGGGATGGGTTGGCAGCGAACTTTATGTGCCCCAACGGCCCGTGTTTCTCCAGCCGTCCGACGATTGACGAACTCGAAGATCCAACTTTCAACGTCAAGTATGGCACCGGTATGCTGGCTAATTTGTTCAACAAGTACGGGGATATGCGCGAGGCGCTTAAATATTACGGTCCAAAAGATGTAGGTTATTATTACGCTGACATTGTGTTAGGAATTTATAGCAGTTATAGGAAGTAACCCAGGTTGTTCTCAGCGCAGCAATTTACAGGGCGAGCCTTCAAAACTCGCCCTGTTCTTTTTCGGCGATCAGGTGGAAATGCAAGTGGGGGATCTCCTGGTACTTTCCGCCGTTGACGATCAGCCGGTAGCCGGTCTCTTCCAGATTGTAATCAGCCACCAGGCTTTGCACGGTTTGGAAGAGCTCGTTGAGGAAGTCCCCGTCTTGAGGGCCCAGATCGCTAAGGCTGCGGACGGCGCGTTTGGGCACCAGCAAGATATGCAGCGGGTAGCTCGGCTTGGGATGGTGGAAAGCCAGCAGGGAATTGGTCTCGCGCAAGCGTTTGACAGGGATGGCAAAACTCATACGGGCGAATAAGAGGCCAAGCAGGTAAGCGCCCAGGCGGTAGTTAAACGTGCGGGCCATGTGAAACAGGCGGGGCAGCATCGATCGGGCGGTGCATCAGGCGGGCAGACCGCATACCCGGCAAAGCGCGCCTTCATCGACCGGCTTCGTGGAAGACAACTTCGTATTCCAGCAGGCGCCCGTCTTGATAGACGAACTTGCCCGAGAAGAATTTACCCTGTTCCAGCCAGGGCAGGAAAATATGGTCGCCCTCCCACAGGTTGAGCTCGAGCACCTGATCATCATCCACCCAGCGCAGGTCGCCTTCGGGCGAGTTGATCAGTTCTCCCTCGAATTGGTCAACCTCGAAGACGAAGGCGTACCAATCTTCGTTGTTTGCAAACTCCGGAAAGGTGAGCAAGCCGCGCAGCCGCGGGTCTCTCGCCTCCAGGCCGCTCTCTTCGCGTATCTCGCGGATGGCGCAGGCTTCGGGCGTCTCGCCCGGCTCCAGTTTGCCTCCCAACCCGTTCCATTTGCCGGCGTGCATGTCGTTCTCTTTTTTGTTGCGGTGGACCATCAAGGTTTGCCCATCCCGGCGCAGGTAGCACAGCGTGGCCAGTTTCATGAGCTCGGACCGCCCTCCCCCGCGGACCCGGGGCCGAACAATGCCTCCAGGCCCCGCCACAGGTCATTGCGCCAGGAAGTGTAGTTGTGCCCGCCGGGGTATTCCCGGTAAACTACCTGGTAGCCGCGCTCGCACAGCAGGGCGTGCATCTCGCGGTTGGCCTCGAGCAAGAATTCGAACTCGCCCACATCCATCCAGACCCTCACCGGCGCTTTGGGGGCGTAGCGCGCCAGGTCGTTGACTACGAAGGCGAAGCTATCCATACGATAAGCGCCGGATTGGGCCAGCACCTGGCCGAAGACGTCAGGCGCCCGCAGTCCGCTGTACAGCGCCATCATCCCGCTCATCGAGGCGCCCATCACAGTATAAGCTCCCGGATGCTCGTCTGGATCAAGCAGGTTTAACTCCTTTTGGGCCAGCGGGATCAGCCGGGTGAGCACGACTCCCAGGATCATGTCGTTGCTCCCGTATTCTACCGAGCGCGCCTGGGGATGGTTGGCGATCATCGCCAGCGCAATGGGCTGGATGCGCTTTTGGGCGATCAGGTTGTCCACGATCGGCAGCAGTTTGCCCCGGCGCAGGTAGTCATTGCCGTCGTAAACGACGACCAGCGGGCAGGGCTCCTCCGAAGGCGGCTGGTACAGATATACCGGCGCCTGTGCCCCACCAGCATATATTCGGCCTGCAAGGTATGCCGGGTGAGCGTTCCTTTGCGGATGCCCCGCGCCCGGCGGGTAAGCGGAGAAGGTCGCGCCTCCGGCATGTAGAAGAAGTGGTTGATGTCTCCCAAGCCGTTGGGAACGGTTTGCGGATTTAACGGATCCGGGACGCGTTCTTCGCTTTGCGGGTCGATGTAGCCGTATTCGAGATAAGCGTCCTTCGGGAACCGGGCGCGGTGGGTCCAGATCCCGGGGGCAGTCTGCTCCAGGGATATGGGGCCGTACTCCCAGTCGCCGAAATCTGCCACCAGGAGGGGCGCTTCCTCCCCGGCCCACAGGAACGTCACTGTTTCTCCATCGATCAGCGGCGCGCCCTCCCGGCGCGCCCGTTCTAGCAGGTCGCCGCTCATTCCCAGGGGTTCTCCATGGTCTGGATCAGGATCGGCCGGCCGATCTTGACGTTCGGGCGGCGGCTCACCAGCCAGACAACCAAGTCGGCGATATCCTCGGGATACAGGCATTTGGACTCATCCAACCCGGCAGAGCCCTCGCTCATCTCGGTGACTACCATGCCCGGGCAGATAGTGTCCACGCGTATGCCCAGATCCTGGTTCTCGCGCTGGATGTATTCGCCCAGGTCGTTGAGGGCGTGTTTTCCCACGCCGTAGGCTCCATCGCCGGGGTAGTGCTCCATGCCCGATTCTGGAACTGATGTTGATGATGTGCCCGCTACCCTGGGCGCGCATACCCGGCAGCACCGCCCGGGCCATCAGGAATGGGCCGCGCAGGTTGACTGCCATGATGCGGTCCCAGCTCTCGACCGAGTGCCTGTGGACCGGTTCGCCCCCGCCGATCCCGGCGTTGTTCACCAGGATGTCAATGCCGCCAAAAGCCTGCTGGGTCGCTTCGACCAGGCGCGCGACGTCACCTTCGACCGATACGTCGGCCTGGGTGTAGCGCCCCTCGCCGCCCAGCTCGCCGATGGTTCGGACGGTTGCTTCCAGCGGGGCCTTGCGGCGCCCGCAGATCATCACCCGCACCCCGGCTTCGGCGAAAGCCAGGGCGATGCCCTGACCGATACCGGTTCCGCCGCCGGTTACAATGGCGCGTTTCCCTGCCAGGTTTTCCATGCTCACCTCGCCTTCAAATTTCCAGTGCGGTTACAGCCGTCACGCTGCTCAGCGACGGTAGGACCCGACGCCATACGAGCGCCTCCAGCCGCGGGCGTGCAATTCTCCGTTGGAGAGCACCGCCAGCAGTTCATCGCCCACCTGGCTGAAGCGTTCCACCATGTAGCTGCGCCAGGGAACCCCATCCATGCCTCGAGAAGCCAGGTTCCAGCTCTGCCCGCCATCGGTGGTCTCCTCGATCCGCCCATTGCGATCGACGCCGTCCGCCGGGCCGAGGATCATGTGGTCCCGGTCCTGCGGATCGAGCCACACCGCCCGGACGTAGCAGCGCTCGTAGAGTGGGGTCCAGGTCGCGCCGCCGTCCATGGAGCGGTAGAAGCCGCCGCCGGTGGGCGCAGCCACGAATTCCGCCGAGGAGGGGTGCACGGCGATCGAGTGTACGTCGGAATGCACGCGGCCCTCCGTCGGGTTGTGGTCCGGGCGGCCGCGGCTCCCCGGAGCCAGTTGCCAGGTCTCGCCTTTATCCCGCGAGACCAGCACGCAGCCGTCCTCAACCGCGGCGTAAGCATGCTCGCCGTGAATCGCCAGGCCGCGCACGCAGCCGGCCTCCGGGGAATAGGGCAGGTACCAGCCGAATTCCCGGCGCAGCTCGGCGACTTCGGGGCAACCTCGCCAGCTCTCCGCGCCGTCGTGCGAGACGAAGATGCCGGCTGGTTCGGTGCCGGCGTACTCGAAATCCGATTCGTCGGGGTGGTAGGCCAGCCAGCGAACGTGGCGGATGTCCAACCCCCGGCTGGCCTCCCGCCAGGAAGCTCCCAAATCGTCGGAGCGGTACACGCCGTTCTTAGTCCCCGCCAGGATCACGCCTTCGCGGGCGATCACGCTGGTGACGTATTGACTCATCGAGCCCCCGGCGTATTTCACGCCAGCCCTCTCCTTCCCGCTCGCATGACCGCCAAGCCGTCAGCGCTGGCGGCCAATAGTAGTGTGCTCATCTTGCCTCCTCTTAGCCCTTCTTTCAGATCTCGCCCAAAAATAAGAAAAAGCCTTGCCAGTCCGGGGCCTGAACCCGTCCGTAGATCGATTGACCAGCCTCATTTTACTGCTCCCATTCGAAGTGGACATTCTCCCCAAGTTTCACCGCTTTCTCTCATTTATCGTGATCGAGCGCGCCATTATGAAATGGGGGCCGGATTTCAGGGATTGAGAACTCATCCCCCTGCGCCTGAAAGCCGAGCCGGCGGTAAAAATCCAGCGCCTTGCTGCGCGCTCGGCACCATACCAGGGAGCCAGCACGCCATTTGACCTGGTCTATACAGGTCTGGACCAGCTGGGAACCCAGCCCTTTGGAGCGGAAATCCTGCAGCACAGCCACCCCGCAGAGCCGCCAGGCGCCGGGGTCATCTCGGCCAGGCGGCGATTCATGGATCACCGAAGCGACTCCGCACAACTTGCCATGTAGGAATGCGCCTGCATGAAAGTCTGTCTGCGGCCTCATCCCCAGGATAGAAGGTGGTCTCAAAAGGACGGTTCGGTCTTAGCACGATTTTTCGCACCGGGCGCGCCAATTCGACGCGGATCGCTTCGATCAAGATGTCCGATGAGATTTTTTCCGTTAATGGATGCTTTTTCAGTGTTCTCATGATCCCAAGTTAAGCCAGCTGGTCCAGCCGTTCTACTTCCTCAGCCTCCAATTCCAGATCCACGGCTTCCAGGTTGTCACGCAGGTGTTCGGGATCGGTGGATTGGGGGATGGTGATCACTTTGGATTGGCGCACCAGCCAGTTCAGCGCGACTTGCGCCGGAGTGGCGCGGTGGTGTTGAGCGATCTCGCGCACGATCGGGCTTCCAAGCACGCCGCCTTTCAACGGGGAATAAGCCGTCAGCAGGATGCCGTTTTCCTGGCAGTACTGCAGAACGCCGTTGCGGACGTAGCGCCGATTTGTCAGGCTGTAGGGGACCTGGTTGGTGGTGATCGGCGTATCGGACAGGGCGATCGATTGTTCCAGCTCGCCTAAGCTGAAGTTGCTCACCCCCAGGCGCCTGACTTTGCCCTGCTCGACCGCCCGGTTGAGCGCCCGGAAGCTCTCTTCGAGTGGAATGGAACGGCTGGGCCAGTGGATCAGGTACAGGTCGATGTAGCTCGTGTCCAGGCGTCGCAGGCTGCCTTCCAAAGCGTTCATCACGCCCGCATAGCGCAGGTTGGAAGGGGAAACCTTGGTGGTGATGAAGACTTTTTCCCGGTCCAGCCCTTTGATGGCCTGCCCGAGCAGTTCTTCGGTGTGCCCGTCCCCGTACATTTCGGCGGTGTCGAAGTGCCGGTAGCCCATGTCCAGGGCGGCGCGCAGGAGGTCGAGCATCTGCCCGTCGCGTGAGCGGTTCGCCGACATCCCCCCGCCGATGGACCAGGTGCCCAGCCCGATGACCGGGACCCGCTCACCGTTCTGTAGTTTTTCGTACTCCATATTATTCTCAACACTAAGGACTAAAAGCGCTAAGGACACAAATTTGTTTTAGATAAATCTGCGGAGTCCTTTGTGTACTTCGTGGTGAAAATCAAATCTATCTAATCTTGGATCTGCACACTCTGTGGATTATTCAGAACCCCAGCTCCTTCAAGGATCTCATCCTGGCTGCGCTTGCCGCCTTTCTTCCCCAGCAGTTCCTCCCAGAAGCGCTCGTCGTAGCGCCGCGAGCGCACCGGCAGCGGCATGGGCACGCCCCAGCCCAGCAGCAGCACTTCCTCCTTGGGCTGCAGGTGGGCCAGCATGCCGCGCAGCGCTTCACGCCCGGCCAAACCGGAGAGCACGGCGCGAATATCGTCGTCGTCGCCCAGCCAGCCGGAAATGCGCGTGCCCAACTGGGACATGACTTCGTCATAAATCTGCGACGGGCGCTGGTCGATGATCAGCAGGGTCACGTAATACTTGCGCAGCTCGCGGGCGATGGTGCTGAAGGTGGTCTGGGCGGCCATCTCGCGATTGAGCAGCTTGTGGGCCTCCTCCACCACGATCACCAGCGGGCGCGGCTCTTCCTCTTGTTCCGGCTGCGAACGGTGCTGGTTGGTCTTCTGCTCCCAGGCCTGGCGGATGCGCCGGGTGAGCAGGTTGCTCACCAGCAGATAATCCAGGTCGCTCTCGAAACGTGCCGAAGGAGAGCGACCACGTGCTGACCGGCTTCCAGCGCCTTGATGATCTCGCCGATGCCGTCGCTGGCCGGATTCTCCACCACGTAGGGCAGGCGGAAGACGCGCCCGAGTTTGGAGTACAGCCCTTCGGCGGCCATCACGTTGACCCCGCGGGCGTTTGCCCAGGCAGCCACGCTGTCCGGGGCGGGTACTTTCTTGCCGTTTTCGTCCTCGATCACCGCGCCGGATTTCATCGCTTTGAACTTCGCAAACCAGTTGTTCCGCTCCGAAGCTGGCGACCAGGGCTTCCAGGGTGGTGGGGGTGGTTTCCTTCAGGTTGAGCTCGCGGGTCAGCAGTTCGATGTCCTCGGGCTGGATATCCCGTGCGGCGATCTCCAGGTTGAAGTCCGGTGTCTGGCCGCGAATGCTGCGCGCCAGGGCCCAGGCCGACCACGCGCATCCGCGTGCCGGGAACTTCGTGCGCAGCCCGATCACTCGCTCGCCGGTATCCGAAGCGGTGTCATCCAGGCCGTATTCATTGTGCATGTCGAAGACCAGCACGGAGGCCCGGTTGTACTGGATCAGGCCGGCCAGCACGATGCGCGTCAGGAAGGATTTGCCCGTGCCGGTGGCGCCGAACACGCCGGAGGAGCGCTGCACGAACTTGTCCAGGTTGATGCACACCGGGTGGCCCTGCTCGCGGGTTTACGCCGATTACGAAATTGCCCTGCTCTTCGGCCTTGCCGAAGATCTCGGCGATGTCGCCGGGCCCGGCCAGGCGCACTTTGGCGTGGTGCGGCGGGACGGTCTTGACCGGCAGCGGGCGCGGTTCGTCCTTCAGACCCAGGTCGATCTGCTGGCGCCAGCGGGCGTATTCCGGGCTGTCGAGCTCGGGCCCGCGTTCCAGCATCAGAGCCGGCATCACTTCGAGATCGGTGAACAAGGTCTGCCCGTGCAGCAGGTGGGCCAACTCGGCCGGCAGGCGTTCTTCGCTCTGCTCGTCTGCGAAGCGCGGGTCGCTGGCGCCGAGCCTGAGGTCGGTGACCAGGCCGTAGAACTGCCAGTCGCCGCTCTCGATGACCACGAACCCGCCCTCCTGGATCTGGTCCGCCGTCACCGTCAGCCGGGCAAGCAGGCTCTCCCGCAGCCCCCCGCCAACGATATATCCAATGGCTTTGTTCTGCTCTACCATTATTTATTTTAACACATGATTGAAGGGTCACGAGAACACAAAATTTTATAAGTTGATCTACGAACGATCTTGATCAGGGCATTGAGAATAGCAATAGGCCCAGCCGCTTTTGCATCAAAGGTGATAAACGATCTTCGGGAAAGATTTCAGACTTTTCACAGATTTTATTTCCACAATGACGCTATTATCCACCAACATATCCAAACGCAATACCGACTTCAATATGAACTTCTTCTATTTGATGGGTACCACTACCTGGTTCTAAGCTGCCTGCCGCTTTTCGCTAATTGCATATGTCCCCGACGCAGCAACTCGATTCCAGAAGACCCGGACCCAGAGCAGAGTGTACTTTGAAGGCAGCATCCAACACAATTTTCACGATCGCTCGACCTCAGATTCTAATGGTTCAATTTTTCGCTTTTCAGAACTCATACCAATAACACTTAGTGTCCTTCGAGTGCTTTGTGTCCTTTGTGTTGAGTCTCAAAGGGTTTGACCCAGAACACCCAAAACCTCCATCAGCGTCTCGTAGTCATAACGCAGCAGTGCGATCAGCTCTCTCATCGCTGCGCTGCTCCAGCCCGGATTCCCGGCGGCGGTCTGGGCGGCGCGCGCGCTTTGCAGGTGCGCGGCCAGCAGCTCCCCAACCGGCAGGTCCTTGGCCCGCAGCACGTGGCGGAAATAGCCGAAGCGCCCCTCGCCGCTGAAGCGGCAGATCTCTTCATCGCTGCACAGGTAGATCACGTCCAGGCTGAGCGGCGGCCGCGGCGGCAGCAGGTGGTAGATGCGCCCGTCTTGCTGGTAGCCGGCAGCCAGCACGCTCAGCTCCACCGGTACGTTGCGGTTGACCCGGTTGTCGGCGATGATCGCCTCGTCCACCTGGTCGGCGGTAACCAGCTGGCGGACCAGCCCGTCGTCGTCGATGTGCATGTCGTAGATCAGCCCGTAGATCTCGTAGCCGGCCTCCAGCGGCACGCGCACCAGCGCGCCAAACGAAGGCGCCTCGATTTGGTTGACCCGGCAGCCGACCACGAAGCCGGTCGTGCCGGCGCGCAGCAATCTTCCGATCTCGATCGTCGTCATCCTGGATACCTCGTCCTCCCGGGAAGGTCTTTGGCGGATTGTTTGTTGGAAGCTCGCCCAAGCGGAACGCCGCGTCGCAGCAGCTCACCGGCGATCATTTGCTCCACCTGCGCTTTTTCCTCCCGGCTGACCACGGCGGCTTCATGCGCCCGGTGCAGCAGGTAGGGATAGGGGCGGCTGCCCAGGATGCGGCACTGTTCGACCAGGGCGGCGTGCAATTTGTCCAGCATCTCCGGGTTTTGGGCCACCCAGGCTGGCACCTCTACGCGGGAAAGCGACGGGTTCCCGGCGCGCCCCACGTTAAGGTAAAAGAAATGCAGCGCCAGTTCGTCGCGATATTCCGCTGCCGATTTCGACTGCAGGGCGAACACAGCCGAACGCTCGCCCGGTTCGAGCAGATCTTGAAAAAGGTCCAGGTCGCCCACGCCGCGCAGGGGCGCCTTCTTGCGCACCTCGGGCAGTTCGAGCTCCTCCAGCATAGCGATCTCGAGCAGTCGGACGACCAGGCTCGCCCCGGGTTTGTCCACGTAAGCTGCGGAGATGGCGCCTAGTTGTCCTAAACGCTCCAGGGCCTGGATATAAGCCCGCAGGCTTTGCTGGAACTCGGTGGCGCTGCCCGCATCCACCGCGCCCCACAGCTCCATGCGCCCGTCCGTCAGGGTGATCACCGGCGGGGGCAGCTCCTGGGCTAACACGGCGAGCAATTCTCGTTCGCGCAGGTCGCGCCGCAGCCCGAGCAGCGCTTCGGTGATCTTTCCTCCTGCGCTGGTGTACATCGTCTCGTCGTAAAACAGCTGGCATTTGACCGTGGTCTGTGGGGGAGTCGAGGCGCCGGTGGTCATCTGGATCGCGCCCACGTTGATCAGACAGTAATCCACCGCCGCATGGCGATCCGGCGCGATCTGCGACCCATCTGCCGCCAGGATGGTGACCGGTCCGGAGAGAGCCGGCGCCAGAAAGCGCCCATTCAGCGCCTCGCCGGTCGGCCGGGCGCAGCGCAGGGCGCCGTCGTAATTTTGTACGATCAGGTCGACGCGCTCGGTTAACGCGGCGGACTCCTGGGCATGGTTTTCGAGCAGGCTCAGCGCCGCTTGGCGCTTGGCGCGCAGCGCTCTTTCGCGCACCGGGGCTCTCTCGCCCAGCTCGCGCACCTGCTCGTGGATTTGTTGGAAATCGAGTGCCATAGGCTTTCGGAGGTTTGCGGATAATCAGAACACTTGTTTGGATATTTTACAGCCTTAGCGTGGTAGGCGCAAGCTGGATCGACTCGACGAGTGTCCAGTAGTTGTCACGGTCAATATGAGGTTGAACGAGTTGAAACGCAGAGGACGCAGAAAAAGCGCAGAATAACGCGGGGATTTGTTTTTTAGCGGCTTTGCAAAAGTCAAAGCAGGATCCTCCGGGACCCGCCGCGAGCCCGCTGTCCGTAGCTGGTACGGCAATCGCCTACCCATTGATAGCGTGTTATGGGAGGCTCTCGCTGCATCTAGCGCTGCGGGAGGGCGGTAGGTTGGGCCGCCGCCGCAGGAGGCGCCTCGACGGAACGCGCCCTCGGCAGGCGGTTCTTTACCCTGCGGCAGGGTGAACGTGACCGTCGTGCCTTGACCGACCTGGCTGCTTATCGATACGCCTCCGCCTTGGGCCTCGACCAGCTGTTTGACGATCGCCAGTCCGAGTCCGGCGCCGCCGGTGGCGCGAGTTCGCGAGCGGTCTGCCCGGTAGAAGCGCTCGAACACGTAAGGCAGGTGTTCAGCGGCGATACCGCTGCCGGTATCCTGAACGCTGACGGCTACCATGGCTCCAACCACTTTCGCGCTCACCCGGATTGCGCCCCCCGCCGGCGTGTTGGTCAGCGCGTTGACCACCAGGTTGCGCAGCACCTGGCCCAGCCGTTCCGGATCGGCTTCCACCGCGGGCAGGGCGGGCGGGAACTCCACGCTTACCTTCAACCCTTTCTGTTCTGCAGCGGGTTCGATCACCTGGACGACTTTTTCGGTCACTTCAGCCAGGGAGATAGATTGGGTTTCCAGCTTAAGCTGCCCGGCTTCCGCCAGGGCCAGCTCCTGCAGGTCGTCCACCAGGCGGTTGAGCAGCATGGCTTCTTCGTGCAGCGAGGCGATCACCTCCGGTGTGGCGGTGATCACGCCGTCCTTCACCGCCTCCAGGTAGCCGCGCACGTTGGAGAGCGGCGTGCGCAGCTCGTGGGCCACGTCGGTGACCATGTTGCGGCGCAGCTGTTCCAGCCGCTCCAGCCCATCGGCCATGGCGTTGAACGCCTTGGCCAGCTCACCTACTTCACCGCCGGTCTGCACCGGTACCCGCTGGCTCAGGTCGCCCTTCTCCATGCGTTGGGCGGCCCTGGTCAGGCTGGTGATCGGTCCGGTGATGCTGCGGGAAAGCAGCAGGGTCAGCAAAAAGGCGACTGCGCCCGCTGCGCCGATGGCTAATATCAGCGAGCGATTTACCGAACCGGTAAAACGAGTCTCCACCGCCTCCAGTGTGTTGGTTTCCAATGGAACGAGATAAGCCAGGATTGGTCGGCCGTCGATCAGAAAAGCCGCGAAGGGTCTGGAACGTTCGGTATTGATGCTGGAGTTGAGAAATTCACCGGTCGAGTCGGCGGTCACGTTGCCGTCCAGATCGGCCATCACAAAGCGTGTATGGCTGGTCTGCCCCATGCGCGCCAGCAAATCCTGCAGGCTCTCCCAGATGTCCCGCTCACCGTAATGCTGGCTCAAGTGCTTATTGATCGTCGCGATCTTGCTGTCAATGTTTAGGTTGGGGTAGTCCAGGATGACCTGCACCGATCGGCGGAATTCCGTCGTGGTGCTCCGGCTGGCGAAAACCGCCACCGTTCCGACCGCCACGGAAACGACGATGGCAAAAGTCACCAGCAGGCGGAAGCGCAGCGAGCTAAAGATCTTGTTCATTCTCGAATTTATATCCCAAACCGTAAATGGTTTGGATGAATTTAGGTTCAGAGGGATCTGTCTCGATCTTCTTGCGCAGGTTCATCACATGCACGTCAACGGTGCGCTCGAAACCGCCATAATCGAACCCAAAGGCGTTTTCCAGCAGCTCCAGCCGGGAGAAGACCCGCCCGGGTTGTTTGATCAACGTCTCCAGGATGCTGAACTCTTTCGGGGTCAGGTGGACGGCTTCTTCCTGGATGCGCGCTTCGTGGCGGACGAAGTCCACCACTAGGTCTCCACAGCGGATTTCGGCCGGACCGCTGTCCTCCTGGGCGTTGGCCCGCCGCAGCACGGCCCGCACCCGCGCGACCAGCTCGCGCGGGCTGAAGGGTTTGGTGACGTAATCGTCCGCGCCCAAGTCCAGCCCGACCAGTTTATCGTCCTCCGTGGACTTGGCGGTGAGCATGATGATGGGGACTCGGGATTCGGCCCGCAAGATGCGGCACACGTCCAGGCCGTCCACGCGTGGCAGCATCAAGTCCAGGATGATCAGGCCGGGCTGCTTGTTGCGCGCCAGGTAAAGGGCCTGGCGCCCGTCGTAAGCGGGCAGGACGAAATAACCGTCCTTTTCCAGGTACATGCAGATCAGCTCGACCGTCTTGCGGTCGTCGTCGACTACCAGGATCGTGGGTTTTGTCAGCATACCGGCTACCTTTTGCCAGTATAACAAAATTGTTTAAAGATATTATGAAGAATTCTTAACGATTGAAGTTGGTTGAGGATGTGCATTGGCCGGCGTCGCCAACCAAGGCACTTCCCTAAACCGTGGTCAAAGCCGCATACAGTGCGGTAAAATCAGAACTTGAAGTCCGGCAAACTGCCGAAGCTCTTTCCGTTATGACCGCGATCACCCGTTCTTTTCATGCCTCTCCCCACGAGATCCGGCCTTTTGACGTGCGCCGGGATCTGAGGGACGTCGCGCGCCTGGTGGAGCTGTGTTTTGCCGACACCCTGGACGCCGAAGGGCGTCGTTATATCCAGCAGATGCACGCCGCCGCGGACAACCCGGGCTACCTGCATTGGGCCGCAACGGTCGCCGGGCGCGTTTCCATGCCGTTGACCGGTTTCGTCTGGGAGTTGAACGGATACCTGGCTGGCAATTTGAGCCTGATCCCCTTTTCCAGCCAGGGAAAGCGGTTATTTCTGATCGCCAACGTCGCTGTCGATCCTGCTTACCGCCAGCGCGGCATCGCCCGGCAGCTCACCGAGACCGCCCTCGAACACATTCGCAAGCGCGGCGCTCACGCCGCCTGGCTGCACGTGCGCGCCGATAACCAGCCGGCGGATCATCTTTATCGCTCGCTCGGTTTCGAGGAGCGCGCCCGGCGATCGACCTGGGAGACCGACTGGAGCAGATCGAGGCCGGTCAGCGCTTTGGATGAAGAAGCTGCCGAGCCGGTCGAGATCGGCCCACGCCGCGCCCAGCATTGGCCCGAGCAGCTCATCTGGATGCGGCACGCGTACCCCCCTGTGGTTACCTGGCACCTGCCCCTGGACATCCGCGCGCTGCGCCCCGGGCTGCGTGGCATCCTCCACCGGCTGTTCACCGGCGCCCAGATCAAACAGTTCGCCGCCACCAGCCAGGGGCGGTTGTTGGGCGTCATGGTCTGGCAATCGCTCTCCCGCTACACCGACAGCCTGTGGTTGGCAGCGCCCCCGCGCTACGAAGACGCCGCCATCCGGGCGCTGCTGCCGCATGTCTGCCGCGTGATCGGGAGAGCGCGCAATTTCTCCCTGGATTACCCGGCCGGCCGCGGGGCGCAGTCACTGGAAGAGGTCGGCTTCAAACTGCACCAGACGCTGGTTTGGATGGAACTAAACCTGTGAGGGGTTCCGTCCGTATCGAGAACCTCGCCAAGCAGTACCTCGTCCGCCAGCGCCAGGGCATTTTCCGCTCGAAGAAGAGCAGCGTCGAGGCGCTAAAAGGCGTATCTCTGCAGGTCGAACCGGGGGAGATCTTCGGGCTGCTCGGGCCGAACGGCGCCGGCAAGACCACGTTAATCAAGATCCTGACCACTTTACTGCTGCCCAGCTCGGGGGATGTCTGGGTAAATGATTATCACGTCCAGCGACAGGAGAACCAGGTGCGCGCCACCGTTGGTTGTATGTTGATGGGCGAGCGCGGCCTGTACTGGAAGCTGACTGCGCGCGAGAACCTGGAATATTTCGGCGCCTTGTACCACCTGCCCCCGCCCGAACGTCGCCGCAGAGCGCAGCAGATCCTCACCCTGCTGGAGCTGGACGATATTGCCGATCGCACCGTCGAGACGTATTCCTCCGGGCAGAAGATGAAACTGGCGTTCGGCAAAGCCCTGGTCAACGAT
The DNA here is from genome assembly GCA_963730305.1 of uncultured Alphaproteobacteria bacterium. Taxonomy (GTDB): domain Bacteria; phylum Pseudomonadota; class Alphaproteobacteria; order Bin65; family Bin65; genus CAMYMQ01. Next base: position 7,925 of record CAVSRB010000001.1, on the reverse strand, counting down.
GCTCCCTTGCTGGTGCTGGACGAGCCGACCAATACCCTGGATGTGCCGTCGGCCAGCGAGCTGCGCGCCATCGTTCGCGACCTGAACGCTGCGGGCAAGACGGTGATCTATACGACTCACATCATGTCCGAGGCCGAGACCTTGTGCGACCGGGTGGCGATCATCGACCACGGCGAGCTGCTGGCCTTAGGCACGGTGGCGGAATTGAAGGCCTCTCTCCAGCGCGAACAGGTCACCCGCGTAGAAGGCGTCGTCCCCAACCAGGCGCTCACCGCCGTGCAGGGCTTGCCGGCGGTACGCACGGCTACCCGCACGGCCCAAGACGGCGGGGACCTGCTTACCATTGTGACCGCTAACCAGCGCGACTACCTGCCCGAGATCATCAACGCGCTGACCGGCTCCGGCGCGGTGATCCGCAAGATCTCTCCGGAAGAGGTCACCCTGGAGGACGTCTTTATCACCAAGACGGGCCGCACCCTGGCAGAGGACACCCGGCTGCGCTGAAAATGACGATTTTCTCTCCCGCCTGGCGTAAATACCCGTCGATCGTCCTGGCCAGCGCCCGCATGCGCCTGATCAACATCAGCCGCTACCCGGGCCAGCTCGTCGTGGACATCGTCATTCCCATTGTTTTCGCGGCGATGCCCATCTTGCTCGGCCGGGCGACCGCCGGCCCTTCCGCCGGGGAGGTCTTCAAACAGAACACCGGCACCGACAACTACGTCGCATACATGCTGATCGGCTCTAGCGCCTTCACCATCGTCTCCTACGCCTTCTGGCATATCGCTAACTGGCTGCGTTGGGAGCAGGAGACCGGTACCCTGGAAGCGCTCTACCTCACCCCGACCCACCGCATTTGGGTGGCAGCCGGCACCGCAGTGTACAGCTGCCTGCGCGGCGTGCTGTCGTCGGTGGTTGCTTATTTGTTGGGTTCCGCGATCCTGGGGGTGAACCCCTTTCAGGGCGATATCCTGATCGCATTTCTATTCATCCTGGTGGGTCTGGTCCCGCTTTACAGCATGACCCTGCTCTTCGGCGCGGTGATCCTCAAGGTCAAGGAGGCCAATTCGCTGATCAACGTGATGCAGTGGGGGGTGAGCTTCTTGATGGGCGTCTTTTTCCCGATCGCCTTTTTCCCCCCGGTGTTCAGAGCGGCGGCCTTGCTTTTCCCGCCGACCTGGATGACCAACGGCGTGCGCGCTTCCTTGTTGGGGGTTGGCTACTTCTTTGGCGAGTGGTACTTCGACTTCGCTGTCTTGTGGGTTTTCCTGCTGGTCGCTCCTTTCTTCGGTTACTGGTTGTTCAGCCGGGTGGAGCTCAATCTGCGGCGCAACGAGGGCGTCGGGCAGTTTTGAGGCTGGTCTATGGGCAGCGCTGCGCGTAACTACCTGAACGCCTTCTGGGCCATGGCGCGCAAAGAGACTGATCGTCATGGCGCGCTATCCGGTGAATTTTGTGGCTTCCTTTGGGCAGGTCTTCCTGATCGTGGCGATCTTCACCCTGGGCGGCAGCACTTTTTTCCCACGCGCCTCCGCAACGGGAACGCAGGTTGACGCCGGCTTCAGCAGCGCGGCTGCCGGGGTCGCCGTATACGGCTTCATATTGTTCCTCTTCCTCAGCGATACTTTGTGGGCTATCGGCTACAATGTGCGCAACGAACAGCTGCAGGGCACCCTGGAGCAGCTCTACCTCAGCCCGGCCAGTAAGTTCGCCAGCCTGGTTGCCCGCGTCACCAATACCCTGCTGTGGACCGGTCTGGTCAGCATTGCCGGGGCCGCGCTGATGGCCTTCATGATCGGCCGGCTGCCTTTCGAGAACCCCGGCCTTGGGCTTTATCTGCTGGTCATGAGCCTGTCGGGCACCTTCGGGATCGGTTTCGCCTTTGCCGCGCTCACCTTGCGAATTAAGGGCACCGCCGAGACTATGGCCAACCTGCTCCAGTTCGCCTTCCTGGTCGTATGCGCCAATTTCTTCCCCTTTAGCGCGCTGCCTGCCGTGCTGCGGGCGGTCTCCCGGGTGATTCCCCTGGCGTACGCCGTGGACGCCTTTCGCTCCACGTTGATGGGCTACCCGCCGGGCTTTCCCGAACTGGCCTCGATCGAGGTCGAGATCGTCGTCGTCACCGTTTTCGGGCTGCTCATGCCGCTGCTGGGTTATTGGCTCTACCGGCTGGCGGAGGACCAGGCCCGGCATTCGGGCGGTCTCTCCACGTATTGACATGGCTTTATCCCTCCATCACGCTCACCGGTGGGATCTATCGCCGGCGGAGGGCGCGCCGGATCCAGCAAACGCTGCGTGAAAAGGTCATGGTCCGAGCCCTGCCTCTGGAGCAGCTACAGACCGTAGGCGGGGTGGACGCCGCTTTTACCCGGGAGAGCATCGTCGTCGCCGCGGTGGTCCTGGACCTTGAAACGCTCGAAACCCGGCAGCAGGCCGCCGCGCACGAACCGCTCAACTTCCCCTACATCCCCGGGCTGCTTTCTTTCCGGGAAGCTCCCGGAATCCTGGCGGCTCTGGCGCGACTCGACCGGCTTCCCGACGTATTAATAGTAGACGGTCATGGACTGGCGCACCCGCGGCGGTTGGGCCTGGCCTGCCACCTGGGAGTGCTGCTCGACATACCGACCATCGGCTGCGCTAAGTCCGTGCTGGTCGGAAAACACGCTCCGCTGGAGTTGGAGGCGGGCAGCACTGCCGAACTGCTCGATGATGGAGAGGTAATCGGCATGGCCGTGCGCACCCGCAGCAACGTCCGCCCTGTGTACGTTTCCGTCGGGCACCGCATCGATCTGCCCACCGCCGTCCGCCTGGTCTTAGACTGCAGCGGCGGCTATCGCCTGCCGGAGCCTACCCGCCGCGCCGACCGCCTGGCCGCGCTAGAAAAGAAGAGATAGACTGTAGAAGTTGTGCAGTTCGAGAATTGATTTGGGGAATTTAGGATGGTTTCCCCCTCCTACCAACCGCGTAAGTCTTATTCTGAAAGGAGAACGCTGATGAATTGTTTCATTATTCGCTGGGCGATCAACACGGTGGCGCTCTACGCCGCCATCTACCTTGTGCCCGGGGTCGTGGCCCAAAACCCCAACTGGCTCTCGTTTATCTGGCTGGCCCTGATCTTCGGCCTGGTCAACGCCTTGCTGCGCCCCTTGCTGACCATCTTGACCTGCCCGTTGATTATTCTCACCTTGGGGCTGTTCACGCTGCTGATCAACACCCTGCTCTTTTACCTGTCCGGATTGATCGGCAATGCTTTTGGCGTCGGCTTTACCGTGGATAACTTCTGGGCTGCATTGCTCGGCGGCGTGGTTGTCAGCCTGGTGAGCATCGTGCTCAGCATGATCCTCAAAGATGAATTGAAGAAGAATTGACCTTGGGTTGGTGAGCTGGTCTAAAGCCGTTCGACCGGCTCACCTCGGCTCCCCCAGGGGCGCAAGCCTTAAAGAGAAGCTAAATTACCCACGCGCTCTGTTGACTTTCCTCTTGACTCGGCTTATACTGATTACAGAATATAGGAGGATCAGGAAATATGCGAGAGGAGCAACAAAGGAATATTTCCGGTTGGGGATAGAAAGGCACGCGTGTCTTTCCGCGAGCCTTTTTTTATTTTTTCTGACCATTTACAAGCGTCCTCTTTGGCTATCTTGGGATGAGAAACCCCTCATAGCGGGTTAGCGTTATTCGATAATTCCAATCCACTAAAAAAGGAGAGTAAATAAAATGGATTATGGGTTGATCGGTAAGATCGAAAAAGCGAAACGCTACGCTGAAGAACGTGAACGTATACGCTTTAAATTGTTTGCGGTTACCTTTGATGGTGCCAACAACCCCCATACCGTCCGTTTCCATGATGGAGAATTTGAATGTGACTGCGACTTCTTTATAACCCGCGGCCGTTGCAGCCACACCATGGCCCTTGAGATGATCCTGGAAGACATGATCCCGACCCCGGTGGTCGGAGGCCCCCTCTGGCGGAGTAGCGCCTGCTGTACAGATCGAAAAGTATGTAACCCATGCGAGCCCCTGGATCCAGGGGCTCGTTTCATTCACGCCTCTTGGGAGGACGCCCAGTGAGTAAATTGGCGGACCTAGTACTGGGCTCCTCGGTATCGCTGTTACCAAATACTCGCCAGGTTCTTTTCAGACCGTTCTAGTTGATCGTACAAGCTGGTAAGCTCTTCTTCAACGCAGCTTCTAATCTCGGTTGTAATCTCGCTTTGTTTGGCGTCTTTGTCTGGGACGAACAGGGTGTTATCGCTGTCGTCTCTGGAGTAGAAGTTGAATTGCCTCCGCATTAAAGCCACTTGATCGGGAGATATGGTGTAGTTAAAACGTTCAGAATTGCTTCAAAATTTCGCGGGGTGAGTTGATCGTAGTTGAGGAAATGCAAATCTTCAACAGAGGCATTCAAAGCTGCTGAGATGAACCGGATTAAGAATTTTTCGATGAAAGCCATTTGGTTCATCGCCCTGGTTTCTTCGATGGAGCAACCCGTCGTAAAGGCTCCGAGCTCTGCGTTTTTGAATCTGAACCAGCCCGTACCTTTCCTGAGATAGGACACCATCACTTCTGCTGGGTCGCGATACAGGAAGAGGCAGGGTACGTCAGGAAAAACAGCGTGGATGAATTCGATTAGCAGGATGTTGTACGTAGTGTATTTGATGAAGTGGGCCAACTGGTCTGATAATCGCCTGCGGCCCATCGCCAGTACGATATTCCTGTAAATCGTGAAATTCTCCTGACTGTAATCAAGCGGCTTGAGCCAATCCCCCTGCAAGAATTTCCAAATCAGGTAATGCGGCGGGGCTTCACTGATCACGAGATCATGCGGCGACCGGGCCAGCGCTTTGGAGAGCACCGTCGAGCCGCATCTGCCCATATGAAAGATAAAACCGGTCGGGTAGACAATTGGACTTTAGATAAAATTTGACAAAAAGGAAGAACTGCGTATAACTGAAGGCATGATCGCTCAAGAAAATGCCGCTCAATTAGCGCAGTTCCGGCAACAAGTTTACCAGAACTTTACCAAACGAGCCGACGCCTCGATGAATTTGGTCGATGCTCTGAGCAGCAATACGCGGGCCCGCTCCGTGGTGGAACTGAGCCTGGAAGCCTGCTTCCCGCGGGAGCATACTTCGGTGTTCAAAGCTATCGCAGACTTTGATCCCACTTTAGTTTCCGCTAAAACTTGATAAAAAGGTCTCACCTCTGGTATGAAAAGGATGCAGAAATCCAACCAGGAGGTGAGACCATCGACATCCAAAATCATACCATACAAACTTTGACGGCAGTTGTAGAGCAACTGCCTATCGGTACGAATTTAGCACTTTACCAATTTCTATGGATGCTCATTAGCGGCGCTTTGCACGCCAGTCGCGGGGCCCTGTTTCCGGCGCTCAAAAAGGTCGGTTTGCAGGATGAAGAGGTACGCCGGGCGTGGGCCGCGATGCGCTATGGAGCCTGGCAGACCGAAACACTGCTGGAAGCCTGGCGAGCCTATGTAACTGACCAAGGCGAGTGGCAAGCTGCTCGCTATGCCGGTTACTACACCCAGGCGGTTGACCTGACCGCCTACTGGCGACCGAGGCTGCAAGGGCTCAAGAGCAAGCATTATCATGCCGCAGCCGACAAGGCATTACCGGCCGTTGTATTTGGCATGGTTGGGCGAGTAGGGCGGGTTGGTCAGCAGCGCATGGCACTGCTGACAGACCTGATCCGAGCGGATTTGAGCGATCCCTCAAAAACGGCTCTTCAAACCCGCCTGCTGCGCCAGCTGGCAGAAAACCTGGCTGAAGATGAAATGCCGGTCCTGGATGCGGGTTTCAAGCTCAAAACGCTCTTTCAGGCCGGTCTGGCGCGCTTTGTTCTGCGTTTGGCCACCAACTTCACCGCCCGACGCAATTTCCTGCCAGAGTACGAAGGCGGTCGTCCGGCCGAGTATGGCGAGGTGGTGCGTCCGCTGGCTCGCACTTACGACGGCCAGCGGATCCCAGCCACGCCTCCCGACCGGGTCGAAACCTGGCAGCATCTCGGTCTTGAATTTCGGGCTGAGTTCTGGGATGAGCTGGTGCTCAGGGAGTGCAAGCCATCGGTGGAGCATCAAACCTTCACGGTGGTTGCCGTCTATGATCCTCGTTTCGAAACCCCCTGGCTGTTGGCCTGCCCACTGCAACTGAGTGGCGCTGACTTCTGGGGTTTCTACCACGACCGCTGGCCCATTGAACAGCTGCCCTTGGCTTCCAAGCACATGGTCGGTGCTCACCGTCAGTTTGTCTCCGCAGAAGAGAGCTGCTACCGCCTCCCCGAGTTATCCTTGCTGGCCGGGTCCATGCAGACCTATCTGGCGGCAACCTTGCCTCCCATCCCGACCGGGTTTTGGGATCGCCATCCCAAAGGCACCCCGGGGCGCTTACGCCGTTGGCTGGGCAGAACGACTTTCTCAGACTTGCAACCTCCTATCCCAAGTCGCATTCGACGAAAGTCGTCGGTTACCGCTCATTTGCCCAAGGGTGTTCTCGGTCACAGGCGCTCAAAACAGCCCGGATTAGCCTGAACCGGCTCTTATTCGAGCTTTTCCATAGAATTTTTAAGGTTCAATCTGCTCCAAGTTGATTTTGGAGTAGTTTCAGTTACCGGAAACTAAAGATCCCAACGAGATGAGCAAAAGCCTGGCGCAACTGGCAGCTCCCTATCTACCCCCACCCCAGGAGAGAGACTTCTGGCTGCTGGGGGTGGATGTGACCCCGCAGAGCTCGTCCGTATGCGGTCACCTTACCAGACCGCGGTTATGTCTACCAGCCGATGCCGCTCAAGAGCAACAAACCGGTCACGATTGGGCATCAGTACTCGGATGTGGTCTGTCTACCCGAGCGAGCCTGTCAGGCTGCGAAAACCTGGGTGGTGCCGCTCAGTACCCGGCGGGTGGCAAGCTGGCAGGACAAAGAGCTGGTTGGGGCAGAGCAAATGCGCAGCTTGTTGGCCGATGAAGAGCTGCCTTTTTACGGCCAGTGGTGCGTTGAAGTCGCGGACAGCAGCTACTCCAAACCTGGCTACCTGCACGCCAACCGCTCTCAGAAGAACCTGGTGACCATCACTCGGGTGCGTTCCAACCGCACCTTCTACCGGCCACCCGCTGCTCCCCATTCGCCTGGCGCCAAGGGCCATCCCACCTGGTTCGGCGAGCCCTTCAAGCTGCCCGACCCGCAGACCTGGCATCCTCCAGACCAAGCGGTGCAGACCACCTTTACCAGTCGTCGGGGAAAGAGTCTATCGGGTAGTCGTCGAAGCCTGGTATGACCTGCTCATGCGCGGCGAGCGCAAACCGGTGCGCCTCCCGATGCACCAGCACCCTTTCACCCTGGTGCGCATTGGTCTGTTCAACCCAGATGGCGAACCGGCTTACCAGCAACCCATGTGGCTGATCGTCATGGGCCGGAAATGCCGCCAACTCGAGCTTGACGCAGATCTTCGAGGCTTACAACCAGCGCTACGATCTGGAACATTTCTTCCGCTTTGGCAAACAGCGCTTGCTGCTGACCAGTTTTCAGACCCCGGATACCCAGCAGGAAGAATGTTGGTGGTGGCTGGTTCACCTGGCTTACCTGCAACTCTGGGTCGCTCGCCAGGAAGCGGTCAGCTTGCCCCGTCCTTGGGAGCGCTCGCTCCCCGAGATGAAAGACCCGCTCCCCTCACCAGCCATGGTGCAGCGCGATTTTGGCCGCATTATTCGCCAGATTGGGACCCCCGCTCAGGCACCCAAACGGCGGGGTAAATCCCCAGGTCGGCGCAAAGGCACGGTTTTCGCGCCTCGCCAACGCCCTGCCGTGGTCTACAAAGGTCCTACCTGACCGGTTTCGGCTCGTTTTTTCAGTTGGAAAGGTGCTTTTTCACCCTCGATCCGTTTTGAGGAGATTTGGCTTTGTCAAAAG